>NZ_LIPT01000005.1 GCF_001418225.1 Pannonibacter indicus
GAGGGGCTCAGAAGTTTCCCCGCGCAGCCTCCGTCAGGATCAGCTTGTCCAGCGTCAGATCCGCCACCGCCTTGCGAAGCCGTTCGTTCTCCTTCTGGAGATCCTTCAACTGCCGAAGCTGGTCACGGCTCATGCCGCCATATTGCTTACGCCACCGGTAGAACGTCAGCTCGGAAACGCCGATCTGGCGAACGGCATCCGCCATCGCCATGCCTTGGCCGCGCAAAACCTCAACCTGCCGAAGCTTCGTGACGATCTCGTCGGGCTTGTGTCGCTTGTTTGCCATTGTGGTCCTCCTTCAGGGTCAAAACCATACTTCAAGGTGGACCCGTTCAATGGGGGTGGATCAGGTGCAGCACTCAACCTGTCAGGGCGCAATTGTTTGACTTGTATAAACAATCACTCGCTCGCTTGCGTTGCCTCCAAGTCAGCAAAAGCTAAACTTTTAACTGAACGCCATTATTTGGACGTCTTTTCATGGACGCAACAGTTGGGGTACTACATTGGCGCAGCCATACGCAATCGTAAATATGGCCACCATTTGGACGTGTGAAAGGTTCTCAAGCCATTTTTTCGCCGATCTGGCACCTCAAGATCGATCACGAAACAGCGAGGGTTGCGCTAAGGTGCAGTTGCGAATATATGCTCACCACTTGAATTTCAGAACATATGGAGAAGTCCTATGGCGCGCGTGACCGTCGAGGATTGCATCGACAAGGTTAATAACCGGTTCGAGCTGGTGCTGCTGGCAGCACATCGCGCCCGGATGATCTCAAGCGGTTCGCCGCTGACCATCGATCGCGACAACGACAAGAATCCGGTCGTCGCCCTGCGAGAAATCGCAGATGAGACTGTGAGCCCGGAAGATCTTAAGGAAGACCTCATTCATTCTCTGCAGAAATATGTGGAAGTGGATGAGCCGGAGGCGGAAGCCGTACCGCTCGTTCCGTCCAGCAATTCTGGCGGCACCCAGGTCAATGCGGTAGACGATTCGAACGTTGAGTTCGACCGCATGTCGGAAGAAGATCTGCTGCGCGGTCTGGAAGGCCTTGTGCCGCCGGAGCGTTCGGACGACATCTGATTTCCGGCATGAGGCGGGTCATCTGAGTTGGCAAGCCCTGGTGCTGCAATCTGTGTCCAAGGGTGTCTGCTGCGGCCATGATGCGCCAATACGAGCTTGTCGAACGGGTTACCCGCTATAATCCGAATGCCGATGAAGGCCTTTTGAACAAGGCCTATGTCTATGCCATGAAGAAGCACGGGTCCCAGACCCGCGCTTCCGGCGATCCTTATTTTTCCCATCCGCTCGAAGTGGCTGCTATCCTGACCGATCTCAGGCTGGATGACGCGACCGTTGCCGTCGCGCTGCTGCATGACACCATCGAGGACACGGATGCCACCCGCGCGGAGATCGACACGGTCTTCGGCGAGGAAATCGGCAAGCTTGTCGAAGGCCTGACCAAGATCAAGCGCCTCGACCTCGTCTCCCAGAAGACCAAGCAGGCGGAGAATTTCCGCAAGCTGCTGCTCGCCATCGCCGATGATGTGCGTGTACTGCTGGTGAAGCTGGCGGACCGGCTTCACAATATGCGCACGCTCCATCACATGCCGGAGCACAAGCGCGGCCGCATCGCCGAAGAGACGATGGAGATCTATGCCCCGCTCGCCGGGCGCATGGGCATGCAGGACATGCGCGAGGAGCTGGAGGACCTGTCCTTCCAGGTGCTCAATCCGGAAGCCTATGCCACGATTGCCGAGCGGCTCACGGGCCTGCGCGAGCGCAACGGCGGGCTGATCGGCGAGATCGAAAGCCTGCTGACCGCCCAGATCGCCGAGCGCGGCATCGCTGCCCGGGTCAAGGGCCGTGAGAAGCGCCCCTACTCCATCTTCCGCAAGATGCAGCAGAAGTCGCTGGGCTTCGAGCAGCTTTCCGACATTTACGGCTTCCGCGTCATCGTCGGCACCACCGAGGCCTGCTACCGGGTTCTGGGCATCATCCACACCACCTGGCCGACCGTCCCGGGGCGGTTCAAGGATTACATCTCGACGCCGAAGCAGAACGACTACCGCTCGATCCACACCACGATCGTCGGCCCCAGCCGCCAGCGCGTGGAACTGCAGATCCGCACCGAGGCGATGGACCGGGTGGCCGAATACGGTATTGCCGCGCACGCCCTCTACAAGGACGGGCAGACGGGCGGGCGCAACATTGCCCGGCACACGGATGAAAGCCGCGCCTATGAATGGCTGCGGCGCACCATCGACCTCTTGTCGCAGGGCGACACGCCGGAAGAATTCCTTGAAAACACAAAGCTGGAACTGTTCCACGATCAGGTGTTCTGCTTCACCCCCAAGGGCCGCCTGATCGCCCTGCCGCGCGGGGCGACACCCATCGACTTTGCCTATGCGGTGCATACGGGCATCGGCAACACCTGCGTCGGCTGCAAGATCAACGGCAAGATCATGCCGCTGGTGACCGAACTGCGGAACGGCGACGAGGTGGAAGTCATCCGTTCGCAGGCACAGACGCCGCCGCCCGCCTGGGAATCAATTGCCGTGACCGGCAAGGCCAAGGCCGCGATCCGCCGGGCCACGCGCGAATCCATCCGCAAGCAGTACGGCGCCCTTGGCGAGCACGTGCTGCAGCGCGCCTTCAACCGTGCGGGCAAGCCTTATTCGGAAGGCCTGCTGGACGGCGTGCTCGGCCTGCTCAATCAGGAAACCGTTGCCGATCTGCTGGCCAGCGTCGGGCGCGGCGAGTTGAGCGCGCAACAGGTGGTCAAGGCAGTCCACCCGGACTATCAGGACGAGCGCACGGCTCATCTGAAGCCGGAGCCTGGTGAAGGCTGGTTCGATCTTGAGAAAGGCCAGGGCCTGAAGTTCCGCATTCCCGATGCCGCGCAGGGTACCGATGGCATGGCGCTGCCGATCCGCGGCCTGACCGGTGACATTCCGGTGAGCTTTGCCCCCAATGGCGGCGCCGTGCCCGGAGACCGGATCGTCGGCATCCTGACGCCTTCGGAAGGGCTGACGATCTATCCGATCCAGTCGCCGGCACTGAAGGAATTCGACGACCAGAGCGACCGCTGGATCGACGTGCGCTGGGACATCGACGTGGACAACCCGGAGCGCTTCCCGGCGCGCATCAACGTGTCAGCGCTGAATGAGCCCGGCTCACTCGCCGCCATCGCCCAGGTGATCGGCGACAATGGCGGCAACATCGACAATCTGAAGATGGTCCGCAAGGTGGCCGATTTCCATCAGATGATCATCGATCTCGAGGTATGGGATCTGAAACACCTGAATCGTATCATCAACCAGCTGCGGGCCAAGCCGAACGTGTCGAGCGTGACACGTGTCAACGGCTGACCCGGCACAAGACGGAGACTTTGGACGATGACGCAGGACGAAGTCCTGGCCGTTTTCCGCGAGGCGGGGGCCATTCTGGAAGGGCATTTCATTCTTTCCTCCGGGCTGCGCAGCCCGGTCTTCCTGCAGAAGGCCCGCGTCTTCATGTATCCGGAGAAGACCGAACGCCTGTGCAAGGCGCTAGCGCGGAAGATCGAGGCAGCCGGCCTTGGCAAGATCGATGCCGTCGTCTCTCCTGCCCTTGGTGGCCTGATCCCCGGTTATGAAACGGCCCGCCACCTCGGCGTTCCGGCCATGTGGGTGGAGCGTGAGGGAGGCGAGTTCCGCCTGCGCCGCTTCGAGATGGAAAAGGGCGCGCGCGTCGTCATCGTTGAAGATATCGTCACCACGGGCCTGTCCAGCCGCGAGACGGTGGAGGCCCTGCGGGCCATCGGCGCAGACGTTCTGGCCGTGGCCTGCCTGATTGACCGCTCTGCCGGAGAGGCGGACACAACCGTGCCACTTGTATCGCTGACACAGTACAAGGTGCCGGCCTATGAGCCGGACAAGCTGCCGCCGGAACTGGCGGCGCTGCCAGCCGTGAAGCCGGGAAGCCGCAACCTCGCCTGAGCGGGCAAAACGGGAAAGGGAGACAGGACCGCATGCTGTTTCAGCGCAGAACACCGCCAACCCGGCTTCAAAAGATGCGCGTCGCCGTGTGGCCGCGGGCGAGCTGGTCCCGGTCGTTCCGCTATTATGGCAAGCGTGTCCTGCGCCTGACCGCCAGTCCCGATGCCGTCGCCAGAGGTTTCGCGGCAGGCGCCTTCGCCTCCTTTACCCCCTTTATGGGCTTTCATTTCCTGCTGGCGGCCGCCTGCGCCTTCGCGATCCGGGGCAACATAATTGCTTCGGCTCTTGGCACCGCTGTCGGCAATCCGCTGACTTTTCCCTTCATCTGGGCCGCGACCTACAAACTGGGTCACCTGATCCTCGGGTCGAGCCAGCATGAGATTGCCCGCCGCGAAGGCGCCACCCGCTATGGCTTCAACCTGATGGAGCAGTCTTTAGATACGCTCTGGCCGGTGATCAAGCCCATGCTGATCGGCGGCATTCCCCTTGGCCTGGTCTGCGGTGCACTGTGCTATGTCATTGTTTTTCAGAGCGTGCGCACCTATCAGGAAGCCAAGCGCCTGCGCCTTGAAAAGCGGCGGGACGCAAGCCGCAAGGCCGAATAGCTTGAAGATGCCTGTCCGGCATCCTAATTGCATGTCTTGCGCGTTCTGACGGGCCCGGGAAAGGCAGCCATGATTCTTGGCATCGGCAGCGATCTGATCGACATACGCCGCATCGAGCAGACACTGGAACGGTTCGGCGAGCGCTTCACCAACCGCGTCTTCACCGAAAGGGAGCGCCAGCGCTCCGACCGGCGCGCCGAGCGGGCAGCCTCCTATGCCAAACGCTTTGCCGCAAAGGAGGCCTGTTCCAAGGCACTTGGCACCGGCATCCGTATGGGCGTTGCCTGGCGGGAGATGGGGGTGGTGAACCTGCCCAGCGGCCGTCCGACACTGGAACTCACAGGCAGCGCCGCCGGGCGGCTTGCCCGGCTGACGCCCGAAGGCTTCAAGGCCCGCATTGACCTGACCATTACCGATGACTACCCGCTGGCGCAGGCCTTCGTGGTGATTTCCGCCTGGCCGCAGGACTGGCCGGAGCCCCCTGCCCTGCCCGTGCGCGAGCAGGCCTGAGGCTTTCTCAAACGGCCATAAAGCCACGTTTGCATGCCTTGCCGCAGACCTTGCGCCAAGCCTTGCGTTGCCAGCCCCGGCATGAACGGCTAAAAGTCGCAGCAACAGACTGAGGCCGATGGCGCCTCACGGCACGAATGAAGGACGACATGAGCGTGACGGACAAGAAAAAAGCCAAGGAAGGCAGCCTTGGCGAAACGGTCAAGGTGATCGTTCAAGCCCTGCTGATCGCGCTGGTCGTGCGCACGTTCCTGTTTCAGCCGTTCAACATCCCCTCAGGGTCCATGATGAACACGCTGCTGATCGGCGATTACCTGTTTGTGTCGAAATACAGCTACGGCTATTCGCGCTACTCCTTCCCCTTCGGCATGCCGCCCTTCTCCGGCCGCTTGCTGAGCTCGGATCCGCAGCGTGGGGACGTGGCCGTGTTCAAGACGCCGCACGATAATTCCACCGACTACATCAAGCGGGTCATCGGCCTGCCGGGCGATGAGATCCAGATGATCGATGGAGTGCTGCATATCAACGGCGAGGCCGTCCCGCGTGAGCGCATCGAGGACTTCATCGACAAGGACAGCTTCGGTAACGAACGCCGTGTCGCCCGCTACCGTGAAACCCTGCCCAATGGCGTCAGCTACGACACGCTGGACCTGACCCCGCGCGGACAGTCCGACAACACCCGCCCGTTCAAGGTGCCGGCCGGCCATTACTTCATGATGGGCGACAACCGTGACAATTCCACCGACAGCCGCGTGCCGGTGGAACTGGGCGGTGTCGGTTATGTGCCGCTCGACAACTTTGTCGGCCGCGCCGAAGTGATCTTCTTTTCGGTGGATGGCGGTCACCCTGCCTGGCAGTTCTGGTACTGGCCCTGGTCCATACGCTGGGACCGGCTGTTCCAGTCGATCTGAGGCAGGAGACGGCATGACCATTTCCCGCAAGACAGACATGCTTGCCGCCGTCGAGGCGCGCATCGGCCACAAGTTTACCGACCGCAGCCTGCTGCAGCAGGCGCTGACCCATGCCAGCGCCCTGTCCGGGGCCGATACGTCCGGCGGCAGCTACCAGCGGCTTGAGTTCCTCGGCGACCGGGTGCTCGGGCTTGCTGTTGCCAGCATGCTGCACCGGCACTATCCGCGTGCCGATGAAGGCGAAATGGCGCGGCGTCTGAACCACATGGTCAAGCGCGAGACCTGCGCCGAGATCGCCATCGAGCTGAAGCTGGGCGATGACATGCGCATCAGCCAGAGCGAGGCGCAAACCGGCGGGCGCCAGAAAACGGCGCTGCTGGCCGATATCTGCGAGGCTGTAATTGCCGCCATCTATCTGGACGCAGGCTTCGAGACGGCGGAAGATTTCGTGCGCCGCCTGTGGGAGCCACGCATGCTGACCTTCTCCGGCCCCTTGCGCGATGCCAAGACCACCCTGCAGGAGTGGGTGCAGGCCAAGAGCCTGCCGGCCCCGGTCTACAAGGTGGTGGACCGCACCGGCCCAGACCATGCGCCGGAATTCATCGTTGCCGTGCAGGTGGAAAAATTCCCCAGCGCCGAAGGGCGCGGCAACTCCAAGCGCGTGGCCGAACAGGCTGCCGCCGAAACCATGCTGCGGCGGGAAGGCGTCTGGAGCGACTGACGCCCGGGGCCCATGCACGGGATGCTTCGCCTCATCCAACAAACCCGCTATGATTGACCCGCCGGGGCCGGACCGCTGTCCGCCACACCGGTTGACACCTTGAAAGACGACAGATTTGACCGATCAGGACCTGCCCGGCACCGCCGGGACCGACATGGACGCCCTTCATACCGCAGACGGCACCCGTGCGGGCTTCGTTGCCCTCATCGGCGCGCCGAACGCCGGCAAATCGACGCTGATCAACCAGCTCGTCGGCACCAAGGTTTCCATCGTCACGCACAAGGTCCAGACGACACGCGCCATCGTGCGCGGCATCGCCATGCATGGCGCGTCGCAGATCATCTTCGTGGACACCCCCGGCATCTTCAAACCCAAGCGCCGGCTGGACCGGGCGATGGTCGACACCGCCTGGGGCGGCGCACGCGACGCGGATGTGACCGCCCTGCTGATCGACGCCCGCAAGGGCCTGACGGAAGAAGTGGAAGCCATTCTTGGCCGGCTTGCTGACATGCCCGGCAAGAAAGTGCTGATCCTCAACAAGACAGACGTGGCCAACCGTGAGAAGCTGCTGAAAGTCGCTTCCACCGCGAACGAAACCGTTGCTTTCGAGCGCACCTTCATGGTCTCGGCCCTGACCGGCGATGGCGTTTCGGACATTCTCACCTATTTCGCCGGAGAAGTGCGCCCCGGACCCTGGCTTTATCCGGAGGATCAGGTTTCCGATGCCCCCATGCGCATGCTGGCGGCGGAAATCACCCGCGAGAAGCTGTTCGAGCGCCTGCACGAGGAAATCCCCTACGTCTCCACCGTCGAGACCGAACTGTGGGAAGAGCGCAAGGATGGCTCCGTGCGCATCGAGCAGACGATCTATGTGGAGCGTGACAGCCAGAAGGCCATCGTGCTGGGCAAGAAGGGCCAGACCATCAAGATCATCTCGCAGGCCGCCCGCACCGAACTGACGGAAATCGTGGAACGGCCCGTGCATCTGTTCCTCTTCGTCAAGGTGCGCGAGAACTGGGCCGATGATCCGGAGCGCTACCGCGAAATGGGGCTGGAATTCCCGCGCTGATCCGGCGCGGGACACAGAACAGGGAAACCGTGTGGCACGCCGATGGAATGGACAGATGACGGCGTTCTCCTTTCCTGCCGCCCGCAAGGGGAAAGCGCGGCTGTCGCCGAGGTGATGACCCGCCATCAGGGCCGGTATCTCGGCCTTGTCCGCTCCGCCCGCTCCTCCCGCATGACGCCGCTGTTGCAGCCCGGCAACACGCTGCGCCTTACCTGGCGCGCCCGGCTGCCCGGCCAGCTCGGCCTTTTCTCCGTTGAGGGCCTGTCATTACGCGCCGGTTTCCTGATGCAGGAAGCATGCGCTCTTTATGGCGTGCAGCATCTGGCCGCCCTCACCCGCCTGCTGCCGGAGCGCGCCGCACATGAGGGGCTGTTTCAGGCCCTCACCGTGGTGCTGGACCACCTGCATGAGCCGCTGATCGCGGGCCCCCTGATTGTGCGCTATGAACTGGCGCTGCTGACAGAACTCGGCTACGGCCTTGACCTCAGCCGCTGCGCAGCTACCGGCCAGGCATGGGATCTGGCCTATGTGTCGCCGAAAAGCGCGCGTGCCGTCAGCCGCGATGCCGGAGCCCCCTACCGGGACAAACTGCTGCCCCTGCCTGCCTTTCTGGTCGAGGGCGAGCGCCAGCCGGGCACGGAAATCAACTTCGCCGACCTCTCCGGCGGCTTCACGCTCACTGCCTTCTTCCTCGACCGGCACGTCACCGGCCCCGCCGGCCTTGACCTCTCCACCACCCGGACCGGCATGACGGCGGCCTTCGCCAAGGCCTACGAGCAGGCAGGGCTGATGGGGTTTGGCGGATAGACCGCTCAAGACCGGGGAAAAACCTGCAGAATTCTGCCATTTCCACCCCCGCAGAATTGTGTGAATGGGCCAATCCGGGCTATGGCTCGCCTCATGGGAAACGAGCTGATTCCACCAAGCGGCATTGAAGGCGTCAACCTGCGCGAAGCGCTGGAAGAACGGTACCTTGCCTATGCCCTCTCCACCATCATGCACCGGGCGCTGCCCGATGTGCGCGACGGCCTGAAGCCGGTTCACCGGCGCCTGCTCTACGCCATGCGCCTCCTGAAGCTGGACCCCGGTGCCGGCTTCAAGAAATGCGCCCGCGTGGTCGGCGACGTGATCGGTAAGTATCACCCGCATGGCGATCAGGCGGTCTATGACGCCCTTGTGCGCCTCGCTCAGGACTTCGCGCAGCGCTATCCGCTGATCGAGGGCCAGGGCAACTTCGGCAACATCGACGGCGATAATGCGGCGGCGATGCGTTACACCGAAGCGCGCCTGACCGACACGGCCAAGCGTCTGCTCGACGGGCTCGACGAGGACGCAGTCGATTTCCGCGAGACCTATGACGGCGAAGAGCGCGAACCGCTGGTTCTGCCAGGCGGCTTCCCGAATCTGCTCGCCAACGGCTCTTCCGGTATTGCCGTGGGCATGGCGACGTCCATCCCGCCGCACAATGCCCATGAGCTGTGCCTTGCCGCCCAGCACCTGATCAAGCACCCGGAAGCCGAGACGCGGGATCTGCTGGCCTATCTCAAGGGCCCGGACTTCCCCACCGGCGGTATTCTCGTGGATGATCCCAAGGGGCTGCTGGAGGCCTATGAGACCGGCCGGGGCAGCTTCCGCGTCCGCGCCCGCTGGGCCGTGGAGGATCTGGGGCGCGGCCAGTGGGTCGTCGTCGTCACCGAGATCCCCTATCAGGTGCAGAAGTCGCGCCTGATCGAGAAGATCGCCGAGCTGCTGACCGCCCGCAAGCTGCCGCTGCTGGACGATGTGCGTGACGAATCCGCCGAAGACGTGCGCGTTGTTCTGGTGCCGCGCTCGCGCAACGTCGACCCTGCCCTTCTGATGGAATCCCTGTTCAAGCTCAGTGAGCTTGAAACCCGCTTCCCGCTGAACCTCAACGTCTTGTCCATGGGCAAGGTGCCCATGGTGATGGGCCTGAAGCAGGTTCTGCGCGAGTGGCTGGACCACCGCAAGGAAGTGCTGGTGCGCCGCTCGCAGCACCGTCTGGCGCAGATCCTGCACCGGCTTGAGGTGCTGGAAGGCTATCTGATCGCCTATCTCAACCTCGACGAGGTAATCCGCATCATCCGTGAGGAGGATGAGCCGAAGGTGGAGCTGATGCGCGCTTTCAGCCTCTCCGACGTGCAGGCCGAAGCCATTCTCAACATGCGCCTGCGTTCGCTGCGCAAGCTTGAGGAAATGGAAATCCGCAAGGAGCACGAGAAGCTCAGCGCCGAGCGTGACGCTATCAATGCACTGCTGGTCTCTGACGCCAAGCAGTGGGCGCATCTGGCCAAGGAAACGGCGGAAATCGCCAAGGCCTATGGCCCGGAGACCGAACTCGGCAAGCGCCGCACCGATGTGGCCGAAGCGCCGGACCATGACATCGGCGACATCCAGCAGGCGATGATCGAGAAGGAGCCTGTCACGGTCATCATCTCGGAGAAGGGCTGGATCCGTGCGCTCAAGGGCCATCAGCAGGATCTTTCGACGGTCGCCTTCAAGCAGGGCGACAAGCTGAAGTTTTCGTTCCATGGCGAGACAACGGACAAGATTCTGCTGCTGACCACAGCCGGCAAGTTCTTCACCCTTTCCGCCGCCACCCTGCCGGGCGGGCGCGGGCATGGCGAGCCGGTGCGCCTGATGGTGGACATGGACGAGGGCCAGGACATCGTCTGCGCCTTCATCCACAAGCCGGGCCGCAAACTGATGGTGATCAGCGACGAGGCACGCGGCTTCATCGTGCCGGAGGCCGATGTCATCGCCAACACCCGCAAGGGCAAGCAGGTGCTGAACGTCACCGCGCCGAATGAGGCCGTGCTCTGCATTCCGGTGGAAGGCGATCAGGTCGCCATCATCGGCCAGAACCGCAAGCTGCTGGTCTTCCCGCTGGCGCAGGTGCCGGAAATGGGCCGCGGACGCGGCGTGCGCCTGCAGCGCTACCGGGATGGCAGCGTCGCCGATGCGGTGGTCTTCTCAGGCGAAGCCGGTCTTGTCTGGGTTGACAGCTCGGGCCGCAGCTTCAACCGCTCCATGGACGATCTCGCCGACTGGCGCGGCGACCGGGGCCAGGCAGGCCGCCTGCCCCCCACCGGCTTCCCCCGCACCAACAAGTTCGGCACGGGCAAGCTTTGATAGCATGAGCAGTTTCAAGGCGTGATGCGTCAGCATCGAAAGCCTTGGTGTGAAACGGCACAGGGAGAAGCTGCAAGGCTTCTCCCTGATGCATTAGAGCTCCCCAGCATCATAACCACACACTCCGTCATGCCATGACTTGATCATGGCATTCATTCCATTGCCGTCAACGGATAAAGACCTTCCGCATCGCACTGGAATGGCACAAGGTGCAAGCTGAAACGGAACGGCATGGATCCCATGATCAAGTCATGGGATGACGAATACGGTGTGGTCCGTCACAGGTGGCGGCGTCTTGCCCATGCTCTTGAACGTGCCGCATATGAGCTTTACCCACAATATATACACAGCCTGCCAACAGCTCTTTCACAAGCTGTCAACAGACTTGGGCACAGGGTTTTCCGGAAGGTTTCAACACGTCTGGCAAGTCAGCCGCCGGACTTCAGCAGACGGCCCTTTTCGCGGGCCCAGTCGCGGGCCTTCTCGGTTTCGCGCTTGTCATGCAGTTTCTTGCCGCGGGCAAGGGCGAGCTCCAGCTTGGCGCGGCCCTGCTCGTTGAAATAGATCTTCAGCGGCACCAGCGTCTTGCCTTCCTTGGCCACGGCTGCTGCCAGCTTGGCGATCTGGCGCTTGTGCAGCAGCAGGCGGCGCGGGCGGCGCGGCTCGTGGTTGAAGCGGTTGGCCTGAAGGTATTCCGGCAGATAGGAATTATAGAGCCAGATCTGACCGTCTTTCTCCGCCGCGTAGGATTCCTGAATGTTGGCCTTGCCGCCGCGCAGGGCTTTAACTTCCGTGCCGCGCAGCTCAATGCCGACTTCCAGAACGTCCTCGATCTCGTAGTTGAACCGCGCCTTCCTGTTGTCCGAAACAACCGTCCGGGCGGGGCCGCCAGACTTGGGCGCCATGGTCACATCTTCCCTGCATGGACGCGGAAGGGCCACATCCCGGCCCTTCCGGTCAGTTTGTCAACACAACCTACCCCTCTTTCGTCATCCGGCCAAGCGCAGCGCAAGCCGGGACCGGTGAGCCGGAGGGCAAGTTGTTTTCTCCAGAGCCATAACCGGTGCGCCTTGGCTCACCGGTCCCGGATCTCCGCTTCGCTGCGTCCGGGATGACTAGAGAGGTTTTGCCATAAATCAGACCGAAGGGGCGGTCCAGGCCCTTCCGGTCACGCTATTTCAGTTGATCAGGCCCGCGTGCACCATGGCATCGCGGATCTGGGCCTGCGTTTCCGGCGAAACCGGCACCAGCGGCAGACGGACTTCGTTCCCGATCTTGCCGAGGAGCGACAGGGCATATTTCACGCCGGTCGGGTTCGGCTCGATGAAGAGCGCGTTGTGGAGCGGGCCCAGCCGGTCCTGAATGGCGAGCGCGGCGGCATAGTCACCGCGCAGCGTTGCCGCCTGGAACTCGGCGCAGAGCTTCGGTGCCACGTTGGCCGTCACCGAAATGCAGCCCTGCCCGCCGTGGGCGTTGAAGCCGAGCGCCGTGATATCCTCGCCCGAGAGCTGGAGGAAGTCCGGGCCGCAGGCCTTGCGCTGCATGGTGACGCGCGCCATGTTCGCGGTCGCGTCCTTGACACCCTTGATGTTGCGGCAGGTGCTGAACAGCTCTGCCATGGTCTCCGGCGTCATGTCGATGACCGAGCGGCCCGGAATATTATACATGATGATGGGGATGCCCACAGCATCATCAATCGCCCGGAAATGCGCCTTGAGGCCCGCCTGGTTCGGCTTGTTGTAGTAAGGCGTCACCACCAGCAGCGCATCTGCGCCAGCCTTTTCCGCATGGCGGGCGAAATCGATCGCCTCAGTGGTGTTGTTGGAACCGGCACCGGCAATCACCGGCACGCGGCCAGCCGTCACCTCGATGCAGAGTTCGATCACGCGCTTGTGCTCGTCGTGAGTCAGCGTCGGGCTTTCGCCCGTGGTGCCCACCGGAACGAGGCCGGAGCTGCCCTCTTTGATCTGCCAGTCCACAAAATCCTGAAAGCGTTTCTCATCGACCGCGCCATTCCGGAACGGAGTGATCAGCGCTGGTATCGATCCCTTGAACATTTTCAGAATTCCTTGTTCGACTTTGTTTTCCCGCAGATTTCAGGCGGGAATGGTCCGGCACAATAATGTGCAAGCGGCCCTGCGGCAATGGCTTAGACGGCATCAGATTGCGCTTGCGGACAGGCCTTGCACACCTGTTGCAGCAAGGTAGCATGGCTGCTCCTGCGGCATCCGGAAATGGTGGCTGCAAACCGGCAGCAAGAGCCGGGCAGCCGGGGAGAGATCATGAGCATTACGGCAGAAGACTTTCACTGGACGGCCGCCGACGGGCTCAGGCTTGCCGGATGCGTCTGGCATCCGCCCGTTGAGGTGCCCGGTGCCGTGCCGCTGATCTGCCTTCCGGGCCTCAGCCGCAACACCCGGGATTTTGCGGATGTGGGGCAGGCTCTCGCCGCCAATGGCCGCAAGGTCTATGCGCTCGACTATCGCGGGCGCGGGCGAAGCGGATGGGATCAGAACTGGACCAACTACAGCCTGCCCGTAGAAGCCTCTGACATTGCGCTGTTTCTGGCTCAGGCCGCCCTGCCCCGCTTTGCGGTGCTGGGCACCTCCCGCGGCGGGCTGCATGCCATGATGATGGCAGCGCAAATCCCGCGTGAGATCTTCTGCGCGGCGATCCTGAACGATGTGGGGCCGCGAATCGAGCTCGGCGCGCTCCTCGAGATCCGTGACAGCTTTGCCGCGCGCCGGGTCTATGCCAGCTTCGAGGACGTGGCAGCCACACTGAAGAGCGCCCTCGCCCGTGATTTTCTGAAGATCGACGATGCCGGCTGGCTGAAATTCGCCAGACAGGCCGGAAGGGCAACCCAAGAAGGCGTCATCTTTGACCACGACCCCGCGCTGGACAAGCCGATGGAAGCCATCACCGCTGATACGCCCTGGCCCGAACTCTGGCCCCTGTTCGCCCCGTTGCTGGACAGGCCGGTACTCGTGCTGCGCGGCGCCAATTCCCGTTTGCTGACGCAGGAGACCCTGCAGGAGATGGCCGCCACACATCCGGACCTCTCAAGCCTGACCATCCCGGACGAAGGCCACGCGCCGCTCCTGTGGGACAGCCTCAGCCAGAGGGCGATAGAGGACTTTCTGCGGGCAAGGGTGGACGGTTGATCGGGCCGCTCCCGGCAGGAAGTCTTCCGCTTGAAGCCCGCCTCCACCAAAGACCGGCAGAGCTTATACCAAGGCGCTGAGATGCTGACGCATCACGCCTTGAAAGTGCTCAGGTGCCGCACGGGCTTGACCAACTCTCGATGAGTTAAGCTCATCGAGAGTTGGTCTTAGTCATGCCACAGCCACAGGCAGAGACTGGACGAGACCACGACAAAACGACCGCTGTAATCGCACAGCATCTTGAACAAAGAAAAACCCCGCAGCTTTCGCTGCGGGGTTTCCATCAAATCCAGAGGATCTGATTAGAACGTGCGCTGAACGCGGAACATGCCAGCGATGGAGTCCTTGTCAGCAGCGTTCTTGATCGAACGGTTGCGGTACTCGAGCTCGCCACCGAAGATGAGACCGGAGACCGGCTCCCAAACCAGGTTACCCGAAACGCCCCACTGGGTCGCATCGTTGAAGCCGAACGGCAGATCGATCTTCGCGTAGGAAGCGTCGATGTTCGTCGACCACTGCGAGGTCCAGTAGTGGGTCAGACCGCCGCTGACGGACCAAGCCTTGGTGGTCTTGGTCGTGCCGCCGAAGAAGTATGCGTCCTGCAGGCCGGTGATGCTCGGAGCACCAACGTAGGAGGTAGCGCCGTCAGCATACTGAGCCTGGAAGGAGATGGAGTCCTTGGCTGCGATCATCGGCAGCTTGAAGGTCACGCCAGCGCCGATTGCGTAGCCAACCTTGGTCTTGGAAGCGGTCTGAGCAAGGCGTGCTTCGTGCAGAGCACCCATGATCTGAGCCGAACCCCAACCCTGGTCGACGCGCAGGTTTGCGACGAGGTCCGGAGCGCGGTGACCAGTGGTACCGATCTGGCGGTAGGTGCCATCTTCAACCGAGAGAGTGGCGCTGATGCCGTTGCCGAAAGCAGCGGTGTAAGCAGCAACCCAGGTCGAGCCCTTATCAGACCAGACGTGACCGATCGGGCCGTTGAAGGCGCCACCGGTGAAGTAGTCGAAGAAGGACGTGGTACGGCCGAAGGTGAAGCTGCCGAACTGGATGAACGCCTTGTCGAGCGTGGTGCCCGTCGAGGAAGTGTCACCAACGCCAGAGTTGGCAGTGAAGTAGGTGTCGATGTAGGCGCGAACCAGGCCGTACTCGGTGTTGGTGCGTGCATCCAGACGGATGTAGCCACGAGCACGGGTCGAGGTGCCGGCATCGGTGCGCTCGTCCCAAGCGTTGGAACCGGAAGCGTTGCTGTCGCCGAAGTCGTTGAAGTAGAAGTCAGCGCGGACGCGGCCGCCAACGCGGAGGCAGGTCTCGGTGCCCGGGATGTAGAAGAAGCCCGTGCCGAAAGCGTCGCAAACGCGAACGTAGTCAACCGGCTCCGGAGCGACCGGCAGATCAGCGGCCTGTGCGGTGGTGGCAGCAGCAGCGGCAGCAGCCGCGCCGAGCAGAATGCTCTTAAGGTTCATTTTCTGACCTCCAAATCAGTCAATCAATGGTGTTCATCGCCGCCGCCCTCTTGGGCTACAATCGAATTCCACCGATCCCCGCGAATTGTTCTGATATTGCCACCGGCCGGAGGTATGATCCTTGGACGGCAATCCAGTGCGACCCGGAGGCCGCTCGCACAGTGACCATACCCATCCGCGTTTTTCGTTCAACCTCGAAACACCCTCTCCCCCCGGCTCGGGGCCGCTTTCAAAATGCGGTGTTGCACGAAAGTCACGACTTTGGGGGCGATCTTAAGGTTCTCGTAACCAGTGAGGCCGGATCTGGGCGGAAAAACCCTTACGAATCCGTTTCTTCCCTGGTTAATCTGCAGCTGCGTCCCTGTTGAAAGATTGTCTCGCAGAGCGGATTCGGCGCGGCACAGCGGCAACAGCGGGCGGTTTCCGCCGTCCGTGGCTGCAAGGCAAGCGCTGAAGATCAGCCGGGTTCAGTGCAGGCGGACACTGATCCGGTCGCTGCGGCCATCCGCATCCACGACTGTGATGACAGAATCGCCCGGACCGTCGGGCGCCCAGGCCAGGCTGGTCATGAACTGGCCGGTTCCGACGGGACGCCCGTTGGCAAACCAGGCATAAGGCCCGCGGCCGCCCTGAAGTTTCACCACCAGCGCCGCATTCCGGTCCGATGCAAGGCCAAGTTCGACCTCTGCACCATCGGGCGGATAGGCGATTCGCAGTGCTGCACTCTTCTGGGCGGGCTGTGTTCCAGCAGAATGCGTTGCTACTGGTCCTCCGCTGTCGAGCGAACGGACACGTGCTTCCTTCAGCGGCAGAGGCAATCCGGCATTGGCGCTCTGCAGCACACCGGCAGGCGGCTGCGGCAGGGGAATGCGCTTGGCCCCGAGCCGCTGGAACGCCTCAAACAGAATCGGTGCGGCAGAATTGATGCCGGTCATGCCCGGCACCGGCGTGCCATCCGGCCGCCCGGTCCAGACGGCGACCACGTGGCGGCCGTCGAATCCGGCCGCCACCGCATCCCGGTAGCCATAGGCCGTGCCGGTCTTGAAGGCGATTTCGCCCTCACCGCTCGAATCGGGGCGCGGCACGCCGAGAAGGACATCGCCGACATACCAGGCCGCCGCAGGCTCCAACAGCGGCAGGGAAGACGGCCGGGCGCTTGCCTTCATGTCAAAGCGCAGCGGCATCGCCTTGCCGCCGTTGGCAAGGTCCGCATAAAGCGTTGCGAGGTCCTTGAGGCTGAGGCCAACGCCGCCAAGGCCGATGGCCAGCCCCGGCGCAATGCCTGAGGGCAGAACCGGCTCGACGCCCGCGCGGCGCATGCGAGCCGTCAGCTGGGCAGGCCCCACAGCATCCAGCAGCCGGACAGCGGGAATGTTGAGCGAAAGCTGCAAGGCTTCGCGTACGGTCACAGTGCCCTGAAAGGACATGTCGAAGTTTGTCGGCGTGTAGCCGCCAATGCGAACGGGCCGGTCCTCGATGTAGCTTTCCGGGTGGGCGATGCCCTCCTCGAAGGCCAGCCCATAGATGAAGGGCTTCAGCGCCGAGCCGGGGGAACGCACGGCGGTGACCATGTCCACGTGCCCCTGACGGCTTTCTTCCTCAAGGCCGGGCGAGCCGACCCAGGCCAGAATCTCGCCCGTGGTGTGGTCGGCCACAAGGGCCGCAGCGGAAAGGCGGGAATTGCCGCCCCGCACTTTCGAGGCCAGCAGGGCTTCGAGCGACTGCTGCAGATTGCGGTCAAGGGTCAGGCGCTGCTCCAGGGCCTGAGGATTGGCGCTCACCACCTGGCGGGTCAGGTGCGGGGCGATCATCGGCATGGCGCGGCGAACGGAAGGAACAGATTCGCCCTTGGCGGCGGCTGCTTCTTCTTCATCCAGAACACCGGCCTCTACGGCCCTGTCCAGCACCCGGTCCCGCGCCACACGGGCAGCATCCGGCGAGCGGTCAGGCCTGCGAGCTTCCGGCGCCTGCGGCAGGGCGACGAGCAGAGCAGCCTCTGCCGGCGTCAGACGGCCCGGCTCCTTGCCGAACCAGACGAGGCTTGCCGCCCGCACGCCTTCCAGATTACCGCCGAAGGGCGCACGCAGAAGATAGAGCCGGAGAATCTCGTCCTTGGACAGATCCCGCTCCATGGCCAGTGCGGCCACCATCTGCTGATATTTGCCGGAAAGGCTGCGCGTGTCCGCCTCGCGGGCAAGACGCGCGGTCTGCATGGTGAGGGTGGAACCACCGGAGATGATGCGCCCCGCCATCAGCATCTGGCCAAGAGAGCGGGCCAGCGCCAGAGGATCCACGCCGCCATGGTCCCGGAAGCGCCTGTCCTCGAAGGCGATGAGCATCCTTATATAGAGAGGATCGACGGCGGTGACGTCCACCGGCAGGCGCCAGCGCTCGTCAGAGGCGGTGAAGGCGCGCAGCAGATCGCCATTGCGGTCGAGCACAGTCCGGGAAACGGACAGATCATCATATTTGCGGGCGGACGGCACCGCCGCCACATCGAGCGCAACCTGCAAGGCCCCAGCCCCGGCAGCGGCAAGAACCAGCCCGGCAACACAGCCCATTAGCCAAAAGCGGCGGCGCCTGATGCGCATGCGCGGCGGTTTGCTGTCCGGGCAGGAGGCCTCCCGCCCGGACAGTTCAGATGATTGAACCAGCTTGTCTTCGCCATCGGTCATGACTGGCTCATCCCGTTTCAGCAGGCAGTGTTTACAACAGACTGCCAGTCAGGCTCCAGCTCCTCTCCCCCCTTGAGGGGGAGATGCCCCCGGCAGGGGGCAGAGGGGGGTATGCAGCCTGTCCGGTTGCAAGAGGGGGCCTGCCGTATTGAGGCGCAGCTACCCCCCTCTGTCAGCTTGCGCTGACATCTCCCCCTCAAGGGGGGAGAGGGGTGCTGCGGCAAAAGGAAGGCCCAATCCTTCTCCGTGCGTCCAAAGTGAACAGTGCCGTTTCAGCAGGGAAGAGAGGCCTCCCCTCCCCCGCTCAGCGTACCGGCCCGAGGATCTCGAACCGGCCTGTGGCCGTCACGCCGTAACGGCTGGTGACATACATGTCCTCCACCGTTGCAGGCGGATGGGCATAGGAGCCCGGCGTCACCGCCCGCGCCAGATAGGCGAAGGTCAGCACCGGATCGCCGAAGCGGCGCTGGTCCACGGACACCACGAAGCGGTCCTGACGGAACTCCACATGGTCGGGCATGTCGATGGTGTTCAGCCAGGACAGTGCCCCCAGATCGCCGGAGCGGACGAGGCGCGGGTTGTCGATGACAAGGCCGCCGGGCAGACGGTCCACCACGATCAGCCGGCCGTTGTTTTCCGTCAGAGGCTCCACCTCGATCACCACCACCAGGCGGCTGTTGTAGGGCACAGCGGCAGGATCAACCTCAGCCCCGTCCAGATCATAGATCTTGCGGGAGATGGCAAAGCCCTCGCCGCCTTCCGGCAGCGGCTCGGTCGTCTGGCCGGTCACGGTCAGCATGACGCGCTGCGGCCTGCCGCTGGTGTTGGCAAAGGTCACCGCTTCGTCCGAGACGTCCTCGCCGGTGAAACGCCAGCCCAGACGGCCCGTCTGTTCCTGCCCGTCCACGGAGAAGGTGGACTTGCGGGCATCTTCATTTGCCTGACGGGCGGCCATCAGCATCCAGGCCATTTCCTGTGTGGAGTTATAGGCGCTGACATCCTGCTTGGCGGCGATGAAGTCAGCCACCGTGCTGCTGGCCTTGCTCTGCCCGGCTTCCGACATATAGGTCAGAATGCCCGCAGCATCACGCACCGGCGAGCCGTAGTCCTCGCGGAAGATGCCGGTCCGCTCCAGCGGCAGGCCATCGGCAGCCTTTTCGAAGCCACGGGCCGAACGCTGCTGTTCGCCGTAGAGGGCGAGAGCGGCGGAGACCTGTGCCTTGGCCAGCGGGGTCGAGAAATCCTCGAACTTCACATCCATGTAGTAGCGCAGGTCACCGATGGAGGCGCGGCCCGTCCGGGACAGGACATAGAGCGCATAGGCAATGCCCTCCCCGCCCGACGAGAAGTCATTGGCGTAGGAAACGCGGTTCTGCAGGCTGTCCAGCGCCGCCGCATAGGCCACGTCCGGCACGTCATAGCCCTTTTCACGGGCACGCACGAGGAAGTCCGTTACATAGGCGTCGAGCCAGGTGTCGCTTTCGCCATAGCTGTTCCACATGCCGAAGGAACCGGAAGAGTTCTGGTTCGCCAGCACCCGGGCGATGGCATTGACGACCCGTTCACGCAGTTCGGGATCCGTGCCAAGCCCCGCATCCTCTGCCACTTCGTTCAGATACAGCAGCGGCAGGGCGCGGCTTGTCGTCTGTTCGGTGCAGCCATAGGGATAGCGGTCCAGCGCGTCGAGCAGCCCGGTCACGTCAATATTTGCCTTACCGCCAATGGCAAGGCTGACAGACGCGGTGTCTGCATGGAACCCCTCGAGGGTGGAGCTGTCCAACACCAGTTCCTCGCCGGCCCCAAGTTCGATCGTCTCCGTCTGGGTGGAATAGGGCTGGGTATCGCGCACGCCAAGCTTCAGGGACTTGGATGCCGTGGTGCCTTCCGGTCCGGACATGGCCAGATCAATGGCGGCATCACCCACTGCCTCCACGGCCTTCACCGGCAGGCGCAGTTCCAGCTTGCCGCCCTTGGCGAGCTCCACCACACGGGTGGCCTGGCCGTCTTCCAGCTCCACCGGCCCGTCGATGCTGGTCACCAGCTCGTAGGAGCCGGCAGGACCATCCACATTGCCGATCTCGATCAGGATGCGCGACGTATCGCCCGGCGCCATGAAGGCCGGCAGGCTGGTGCTCATCACGACCGGATCGCGCACCTGCACGTCACGGCTGGCTTCGCCCACGCCACTGGCGGACCAGGCAACGGCCATCAGCTTCAGGGTTCCGTTGAAGTCCGGCACGTTGAAGGTCACAGCCGCCGTGCCGTCATCGCTGACTTCAACGATGCCGGAGAACAGCGCCACCGGCTCCTCGTCGGGCGGCGGGGCCTTGAGGCCGGAGCCGCCGTCACCACCGGAGCGTACCGTGCCGCGTGTGCCGGCCGTGCGGTCAATCAGCTGGCCGTAAAGGTCACGGATCTCGATGCCGAGGCGGCGCTGGCCGAAGTACCAGGAGCTGGGCTCCGGTGCCTTGTAGCCCGTGAGGTTGAGGATGCCCACATCCACGGCAGCCAGCGTCACATAGGCCTTGTCGCCAGCAGGCAGGTTGGCAAGCTTCAGGGTTGCGGTCAGTTCCTGACGCGGGCGCATGGTGTCCGGCGCGGTGATTTCCACCGCCAGCTTGCGCTCGCCCGGCTCCACCTTGCCCCAGGCAAGGCCGATGCTGCGGGCGGGCATGCGCTTGGCATCGATGTCCATCGGGCGCAGCAGGGTGGCAGTCACATAGGCCCCTGCCCCCCAGTCATCCGTCACCGTCAGGCTGACTTCGGTTTCCGAACCATCCACTTCGACGGTTTTGGTTTCCAGCAGGCCCTCGCCAAAGACATTGATCACGGCCACGCCTTCCGTCTTCGGCTTCAGGCGCAGGATGGCCGTTTCGCCGGGGCGGTAGGCGGACTTGTCGAGGCCCACTTCCAGGCGGTCAGGCGTATCGGAAGAGCCGCCTGCCGAGTACCAGCCGGCCGAGAAGGTGTCGCTGGTTTCCGCCGGCTGACTGCCGCCGAGCGAGACTTCCAGCTTGTACTCACCCCAGTTCACAGGCAGGGAGAGCCGTGCCGGACCATCGGAGGGAATGTCGATCTTGCCGGAGGACACCCGTTCGCTGGAGGTCACCGGTTCGAAGTTCCACTGGCCGTCGCTGCGGTACCACTGATAGCGGCGGTCGATGCGCGACAGGGTCCAGGTGATGCCCTTGCCTGCAATCTGCTTGCCGTTTTCATTGACGAGCACGATCTCGTAATCCGCCGGGCCGCCTTCATCGACACCGCCGGAGAACAGCGGCTTCACGCCGATACGCGGACCGCCGGGCAGAACCGGCAGATCAAGGCTGCGCTCCACATAGCGTCCGCCGGCTTCCACCAGACGGGTGATCAGCGTCGAGGTGTAAAGCCCCGACGTGGGTTGCAGCTGCGGCAGGGAGAGCGGGAACGTCACCACACCATTTTCGTCGGTCGCAAGGCCCTCGGGCAGGCTGGCGCGTTCCGGATAGATACCCTCGTCCGCAAGGCCGAAGACATAGCCGGGGAAGCCCGAAAGGTTGCGCACCGGGGCAGCGATGATCTCGCCCTCAAGCGTCTGATTGGCCGCCGGGGCGCCATAGAGGAACCGCCCCTCCACCGTCACGTCCACCGGACGGGCAAGGCTCAGCGCATCGGCCGATGCCTTCAGCGTGTAATCAACGCGTTCCGGCTGATAGTCCTCCACGAGGAAGGTCTTTTCGGCCAGCGCGTTGCCTTTGGGGTCCAGATGGACACGCAGCGTCCAGGAGCCCTGCTGCACGCCGGCCGGCAGGGACAGGTCCTGAAGATAGCCGCCCAGACCGCCATCATTGATCACGGTACGGGAATATTCGACGCCATCGGGACGGATGAAGATGAAGGTCAGCGGCAGATCCGTCTGGGCGTCGGCCTTGGCCGTGCGCAGCAGCGCCTGGGCGTGCACCGTCTCACCCGAGCGGTAGATGCCCTTGTCGGTCCAGCTGAACACATCCAGCGGCCCGGGAGCCGGACGGCCCTCGACGCCACGGTCGGACAGATCGAAGGCCGGCTTGCGCAGGTCAAGGAAGGAGTAGTCGCCCTGCTCTGTTTCAGCAACGACCAGCGCCGGAGCCCGGCCGCCACGGCCTCGCGACAGGCCGGCCGCAAAACTGGCAAGGCCGTTGGCATCGGAGAGGGTCTCGCCCAGCACCTCATTGTTGACGGCAACGAGGCGGACTTTCACGCCTGCCATCGGCTTGGCATCGGAGAGCGAGCGCAGGGAGGCAATCACCCCTTCCGTGCCCGAGTAGGAGCTGAGGCCGATTTCGGAGACGATGAACCACTGGGTGGCCTTGCTGCTCCACTCGTCGGTCTTGTCGAGCTTCGACTTGGCCGACATGGCATACACGCCCGGCTTCAGCTCAAGGCCCATGTCCTCCAGCGGGATCGCCGTCGTCACGTCCTCGTTCAGCGGGCTTGCCGTCTCAACGACGCCGGACCAGACCTTTTCGCCCAGCTCGTCTTCAAGCTGGTTGCTGTCATAGTAAGACAGCTGGCGCATGAAACGCTCGTCGCGCACCACGTCCACAAGGCCGCGGTCGCCGACGCGGAAGATTTCCAGCGCCACTTCCTTGCTGTTGACGGAAACAACCGGGATCGTCGCGTCCTTGCCCTTCGGCAGCACATAGGCCCGGCCGAGGAAGTGGACGGACGGCGCGCGGTCGCGGATGTAAAGCGTCAGATTGGCGGTCTTCTCCAGCTTTTCGCCATCATTGGCGGGCACACCGGCGCGCAGTTGCATGTCATAGCGCTGGCCATGGCGCACACCGGTGACGCAAAGCTGCGAGCCTTCGGAGGTGACCGCCGTACCGTTGCCGCCCTGCACTTTCACGAAATCAGAGAAATCCCTGTTCTTTTCCAGCTCATCGGAGAAAATGACGCAGATACGCGGTTCGGCCGCATCCGCGTCCACCCGGTGATCGAGAATGCGGAAGCCGTGGTCCGCGACCATCTTTTCATAGCGCTGAGTCAGGGACGGATCGGACGGATTGAGATCGCGCGCCTTGCGCAGGCTGCGGATCGCCGGCTTCCACTCCTGCGACAGGGCAAAGGCTTTTGACAGCGCGTCAAGCGCAGCACCCTGCTGGGCGCTGTCAGCGGCGTTGAGGTAACCATTTACCGCCGCCGAAATGCTGTTGCGGCGCAGGGCCATGCGCTGCTCCCAGTCGTCCGGCTGCTGGTTGACCTGCGCCAGAGACAGACCGGTCCATGCGGCACTGTTGGCCGTATCCACGGCCAGAAGCGAGCTGAAGGCCGCCTGCGCCTGGGTATAGGAACTCATCAACAGGTCCTGTTCGGCCTGCTGCAACTGGGTCTCGGCAGGGGTGCTGGCCGGTGTGCTGGTCCGCGTCACCTGCGAGGCATAACGCTGGGCTTCTTCCATGTAGTAGTTGGAAACGAAGCTCAGCTCGGCCCGCCGCTCGGCAATGGTGGCCTTGGAAGAGGCCCGGACCTCGACCACACGGCCGGCAATGGCACCGTTGAAGGCCTGAAGCTCGCCCTGCACATTCTTCAGGAAGCACCAGCGGGCTGAGGTGTTGTAGGTGAAGACCTTGCACTGGCGGTCATCAAGGCAGGCACTTTCGCAGGTGGCGATGTCCACATCCTTGACCGTGCGGTAGTCGCCGCCGAAGTAATCGGCATTGGGCACCTGCACGATACGCTTCTGCTGGGCTGCCGACGGGGCCACTCCGGCCAGCGGCAGAATCACCGATGCCGCCAGAAGGGCTGCGAAGCCGTGCCGAACGAAGGCCGGAACCGGAGCCGCGGTCCATCCCTCCGGCGTGAACATCCGCTTCAAAATCCGCATGATAGTGCCTCCCGGGCGGTTTCTGACGGTTTCAGGCCGTTCGAACCGCCGCAACATTGCCTGCCGGCCAAAACCTGCCGGCACAGCAAAACCTCAGACGCCCCAGGCGGGGCAAAATGACCTCAAAAAATCCATCGGGAGCATCGCGGCAGGACGCCCTCCACGTCAAGCGATGCAGATCACATTTTGGGCGATGGCATGGCTGATGTGAGACACTCGAAGAGCGCGGCTGAACGGGTCCGTCCGTTAGTCGGCCTTCGGACCAAGCAGCGCAGCGATGGCCTGCATCAGGCTGGCAGCTTCCGCGGCCGCCTTGCCGCGCGGATCGGTCTCGAACACGGTCAGCCCCTCGCCCATGGAAGCAGCAAAACCGGTGCGGTTGCCGAGCATCGGCGCCAGCCGCTCCAGCCCCTGCGCCCGGATCGCCTCTTCCACATCCACCGTCAGGGCCGCACGCGGCGGCACCCGGTTGAGGATCAGGAAGGCCGGTGTATCCTCGCGCTTTGCCATCTGAAAGGTCTGGCCCGTGGCCCAAAGGTCCACCGGGGTCGGCTGCACCGGCACAAGCACCAGTTCGGCCGCATCAATGGCCGGCCTTGCGTCCACATCCGTCTTCGGCGGCGTGTCGATGATGACGAAATCATGGTCGCGGGCGAGCGCCTTGGCCTCACGCCGCGCGCCCCAGCCGCTGGCGGTGCGCAGGGTGATGCCGGTCGTCTCCTCACCCAGCTTGCGCTCACGCGCTTCATACCAGGTGCCGAGCGAGCCCTGCGGGTCCACATCCAGAATGGCGACCCTCAGCCCCTTGGGCAGTCCCGTGACGATGCCGTTCAGGAACCCGGATGCCACATGCGCGGTCAGGGTGGTCTTGCCCGATCCACCCTTCTGCTGGGCGACTGTCAGAATATGTCCGGTCATTCCTGCCCCCGCACAAGCAATCTACGGCAACCTACTGGCCGCCAAGCGCCTGATAGATGCGGTAACCCGGTCTGCCCGTCACAGGCAAGCCAAAGTTTTGTTCCGCCTTCTTGATACTCTCACGGGTTGCCGGGCCAACGCGGCCGTCAACTTCGCCGTCATAGAACCCGCCGCGCGCAAGAAGCTTCTGCAATTCCAATCGCTTGGCCCGTGAGAGACCCGGATCATCCGTTGGCCAGGCTGCCATGAAGGGCTCTCCGCCCGAGATCAGCTGCGACAAAAGCGCAATCGCAAGGCCATAGGATTGCGAGGCGTTGTAGGAGAACAGCGCATCGAAATTACGGGTGACGAGGAAGGCCGGGCCATTGGCACCTGCGGGCCGGATCAGCCCCGCCTCTGTGCTGCCGGACAGGGGCTTGCCATCGAGGCGGCGGATGCCGCGCCGGGCCCAGTTGTCGAGGCTCGCCTTTTCCTGGCGGCCAACGGGTCCCTTGTAGTCCTTCGGCAGGCGCACCTCATAGCCCCAGGGCCGTCCCTGCTGCCAGCCCGCATCCTTGAGGAAATTGGCAGTGGACGCCAGCGCATCGGCGGTCGTGCCAACCAGATCCTTGCGGCCATCGCCGTCAAAATCCACGGCAAGGCGGATATAGGTGGTGGGCATGAACTGGGTCTGGCCGAAGGCCCCGGCCCAGGAGCCGATGAACTTCTCCGGCGGCACATCGCCCCGGCTGGCAATCTGCAGCGTCTTGATCAGCTCGTCGCGGAAATATTTGGAGCGGCGGCTGCCGGCACAGGCAAGGTTCGCCAAGGCGTGAGGCGTGTAGAAATCGCCCATGGACTTGCCGAAGTCGCTCTCGATGCCCCAGACGGCGACGACCACATGCGCCTCGACGCCATAGGCCTTTTCAACGGCAGCCAGCACTGTCTTATGCTGCTGCAGCAGGGCCTTGCCGTCACGGATGCGCTCTTCATCCACCAGGGTCGCCATATAGTCCCAGATCGGCGTTTCATATTCCGGCTGGCTGGTGGAGAAGCGCAGGACGCGCTCGTCCGTCTTGGCTCCGTCGAGCATGCGGGAGGCGATCTCGGGGCGCACACCGGCTGCCACTGCATCACTCTTCAGCCGCTCCAGACAGCTGCCGAGCGCGCGGGCTTCGCCCATGCCGGCAAAGCCGCCGAGCATCGCAGCCGCAACGGCGCCGCAGGCCGCACGCCCCGTCCCTGCCAGAAATCCGCTTTTCAGAAACCCACCCGCCAGAACCTGACTCAGCCGCACCGTCATTCTCCTCGCCTGACGCCGGATGCCCCCACCCTGCGCCGTGCCGCAAATCACCTGCCCGCATCACCTGCAATTGCAAACTGTAGCGGATTTGTGGCGGCTTCGTGAGATGCTGCGGTGCAAATTGGCCAAAAGAAGTAGAGGCTACCGCAACAGGCGCATCATTGCGGCGGAAAGGCCGCTCGCCGGATCGCACAGATCAAAGACGATGTCGAAATGATTGCGGCCCTGCACCACCAGTTCCGGAGCACCGAGCGCCGTGGCATAGGCGCGGGTCTGGCGGTGGAAACCGGAAACCTCGTGCTCTGCCACCGCAATCACCGAGGCAGGCGCGCCTGCCGGTGCGCGCAAGGGGCTGAGGGCTTCAACCTCCTGCGGCGTCAGGCTCATCCAGTCCTGCACATGGCTTCCGGCAATGGGCGCCAGCTCGAACAGGCCGCTGAGCGGCAGCGCGCCTTTCAGCACCTGCCCCGGCAGATCAAAATCCTGCTGCCAGCCGTTCATCATCAGGGTTCCGGCCAGATGCCCGCCGGCGGAGCTGCCGGTGACCACAATGCGGTTGCGGTCGATGCCGAGGCTTTCCGCCTGATGCCAGAGCCAGGCAAGGGCCGCGCGCATCTGGCGGGTGATTTCGGTGAGCGAAACGGCGGGAGCGAGTGTGTAATCCGGCACGGCGGTGGCAATGCCAAGGCCGGCCAGCAACGGTGCCATGAAGGCCGACTGGTCCTTCGACAGTGCCCGCCAGTAGCCGCCATGGATGAAGATCAGCAGAGGCCGCAGTTCACCCGCACGGGTGCCGTAAAGATCGAGCTTTTCCCCGCTCTGCCCGTCATAGACCAGATCGAGCCTTGCCCCAGCCATGGCCTTGGCCGGGCGGGAGCGGTTGCCGTACTCCGCGATGATCTGCGCAAACCGCTCGGGTGTGACGCAGTTTTTCGCGGTGTAATCCGCGTCCAGCCGGTCGCGCGGCCAGGCGCCTTCGGCAATCAAAGTCGTGGCAGTAGCAGGAACGTCGGACATGGCTCAACTCCTTCAAGCAGAAGCTGCGGCACCGCTCGCGTCAGAGCACCAGCGCGCCCGCGCGGTTCTCGATCAGGCGCACCAGCGACAGGGCGGTCATTTCGGAGGATTTCGGATTGGAGGCGAGCGGCTTGTTGGTCAGCATCAGCTCCATGCTGCCGAAGGCACCGCTGGCCGTGAGGCGGTGAGCATTGCCGGCAGCCGCCGGGTCTGCCACCAGCGCCACTTCCGTCCGGTCGAGGCCGAGCCCGGCCATGGCGGAGATGACGGCAACATTGGCATTTTGCGGGTAGGCGGCAGCCGCTTGCCGGGCGGTGCCGGTGAAGAAGGTGTGGGCCGAGGTGAGGTTATTGAGATCACAGACCGCCACGGCGGACGTGCCCTGCCAGGCGGCCGGGGGCTTGATGATCTCGTGGCGCACATGATCCAGTCCCAGCCGGGAAGCTGCGGCCAGCGCATCAATGCCGCCGAGTGCGCCGGGGGGCACGAGGACCTGGGCACCGGTGCCTGCGGCCAGCGCCAGCAGTTCGTCCAGCAGAGCCCCCTCCACGAAGGCCGATGTCGAGGACACGGCAAAGTCCATTCCGGCAGCAAGGGCAGCGCGGCCAAACGGGGCGACACTCTCCCGCCCTGCGGCTTCCAGCACGAGGCCCGGCCTCTGCCCTGCCCTGTCCGCCAGTTCTTCCGGGGAACTGATGTGGCGGCATCCGTCCGGCAGCCCCGCAAGATCTGCAGCGGCATCACGGGTCGCAACCGCAACAATGCGGACTGGCGCCTTGCGCTCAGCCAGAACCGCCGCCACCCGGCGGGCGATGGCGCCCCAGCCGATGAGGGCAACGGCGAGCTCAGAGCCCTGCATAGGCCTGCACCTGTTCTGCGTCCCGGTCCATGTCCTCTCCCGTCCCGCTCCAGACCGTACGGCCTTTCTCGACCACATAGTGCCGGTCGGCAAGGCGCTTGAGAACCGACAGGTTCTTGTCGATCAGCAGGATCGACTGCCCCTCGCGCTTCAGGTGCTCGATGCAGTGCCAGATTTCCGTGCGGATGACCGGAGCAAGCCCTTCGGTCGCCTCGTCAAGGATCAGAAGGCGCGGATTGGTCATCAGCGCGCGGCCCACGGCCAGCATCTGCTGCTCGCCACCGGACAGGGTGGCTGCCATCTGATGCGCCCGTTCCCTGAGGCGGGGAAACAGGTCATAGACCCGCTCCAGCGTCCACGGGTCCTTGCGCTTCAGCCGGTTGGAGGCGGTGGCGACAAGGTTCTCGCGCACATTCAGCGTGGGGAAGATCTGGCGCCCTTCCGGCACCAGGCCTGCCCCCAGCCGGGCAATGCGCTCCGGTGCAAGGCCTGCGGTGGCCACGCCCTCGAACTGGATGGCGCCGCCGCGCGGGGCCAGAAGCCCCATGATGCAGCGGACGGTGGTGGTCTTGCCCATGCCGTTGCGGCCCATGAGCGTCACCACCTCGCCCTCGCGGATCTCAAGGTTGATGTCGAACAGAACCTGGCTCTTGCCATAGGCGGCCTGAAGGTTGGAGACGCTCAGCACAGTTCGTCCTCCGCTCCGAGATAGGCCTCACGCACGGCCGGATTGTTGCGGATCCCGTCCACCGTGCCGCTGGCGATGATGCGGCCATAGACGAGCACAGAGATACGGTCGGCAAGCGCAAAGACCGCCTCCATGTCATGCTCAACCAGCAGCATCGCAGCGCTCTTGCGGGTCTCGTTCAGCATGCCGATCATGGCCTGACTTTCCACATGGCCGAGACCAGCCATAGGTTCGTCCAAGAGCAAGAGGCGCGGCTTCATGGCAAGGGCCACCAGCAGTTCCAGCTGCTTCTTCTCGCCATGGGAGAGGTCCGACACGCGCACCCTGCCCCGCCCGGCAAGGCCGCTGGATGCCACCCGCTCCTCCGCTTCGGCCCAGACGGAACGGCGGCCGCGGACGAGATCGAAGATGCGGAAATTGTGGCCCTCGCGCACCTGGACCGCCATGCCGATGTTCTCGAGCACGGTCATCTCGTCGAGCAGGCTGGTGATCTGGAAGGTGCGGCCAAGGCCGAGAGCCACGCGCTCCGGCACCTTGAGACCAGAAATTTCCTGCCCCGCCAGCCTGATGGAGCCCTCATCGGAGACAAGTTCGCCGCAGAGCTGGTTGATCAGGGTGGACTTGCCCGCCCCGTTCGGGCCGATGAGGGCGTGGATCTCGCCCTCGCGCACATCAAGGCTGACGTGATCGGTGGCAATCAGGCCGCCGAAGGTTTTCACCAGCCCATCGATGGACAGGATGACGCTCATTGGCCGCCTCCCCGGACAAGACGTGACACGCGGGCGATGAGGGCCTGCAGGCCGCCGCGCGTGCCCAGCACCAGCAGCAGAAGGATCAGGCCGAGCGCCAGAGGCCAATGCTCGGACCATTGCGCGAGGAATGTTTCCAGCACCAGGAAGGCGCCTGCACCGAGGAAGGGGCCGAACAGGGTGCCGGTGCCGCCGAGGATGACCATGATCATCAGCTCGCCCGATTTGGTCCAGTGCATCATGTCCGGCGAGGCAAAGCGCAGGAAATTGGCCATCAGCGCCCCGGCAAGCCCCGCACCCATGCCCGACAGCACGAAGGCGTAGAGCTTGTAACGGTAGGCCGGAATACCGAGGGCAGCCATGCGCCGCTCGTTCTGGCGGATGCCGGAGATCACCGCACCGAAGCTCGACTGCGTCAGGCGGCGCAGGCCGAAGAAGAACAGGACGGTTATGGCCAGCACCACGTAATAGAAGGTGGCCCTGTCGCGCATGTTGAGCCCCGGCAGCTCGTTGCTGCGGCGGATGATGATGCCGTCCTCGCCGCCATAGGCCTTCAGCGAAACGAACAGGAAGAACAGCATCTGCGCAAAGGCGAGCGTGATCATGATGAACTGCACGCCGCCGGTACGCAGCGACAGCGAGCCGATGACCGCCGCGAAGAGCCCGGCCACCAGAACCGCCAGAGGCAGGGTGATCAGCATCTGGTCTGTGCCGGGAATGAAGCCGAACAGCGGCTCGCCGCTGGAATGGTGGGTGGCGAGAATGCCCACCACATAGGCGCCGATGCCGAAGAAGGCGGCGTGTCCGAAACTGACCATGCCACCATAGCCGAGCACGAAGTTGAGGCTGGCAGCGGCCATGCCATAGATGAGAATGCGTGTTGCCAGCGCCAGCAGCGAGGCCTGGCCGAATTCGGCCGTGAGCGTGGGAATGGCAGCAAGAAAGACGATGAGCAGAAGGGCAAGGATAGGCTTGCGCATCACGACCCCGCTGCAAACAGGCCCTTGGGCCGGACAAGAAGGACAAGGGCCATCAGCAGGTAGATCCCCATCGACGAGATGCCGGTGCCGAGCGCATCGGCTTCCGGCCCGGCCATGAAATTGCGCAGAAGGCCCGGCAGGAAGGCGCGCAGGCAGGTGTCGATAACACCAAGACTGATGCCCGCCACGAATGCGCCCCGGATCGATCCGACCCCGCCGATGACGACCACAACAAAGGTCGCCAGCAGGATCTGCTCGCCCATGCCCACCTGAACGGCCAGGATCGGCCCGGCCATATAGCCGGCGAGCCCCGCCAGCAGCGCACCGAGGCCGAAGACCACCGTGTAGAGCAGGCGGATATCAACGCCGAGCGCCCGCACCATCTCGCGGTTTGTCGAGCCAGCCCGGACCAGCATGCCGATGCGGGTGCGGTTGATGAGGAAATAGAGCCCCACCGCCACCAGAAGCCCCGTGCCGATGATCAGCAGCCGGTACGGTGGATAGTAAAGCCCCGGCAGCAGTTCCACCGATCCATCGAAGCCGGAGGGAAGCAGCGTGAAGACCGGCGAGCGGCCGAACAGCATGACGATGATCTGGTTGAACATCAGAATGAGCGCGAAGGTCGCCAGCACCTGGTCCAGATGATCGCGGCTGTAGAGCTTGCGGATCACCAGCGCCTCGATGGCAAGGCCGGTGAGGGCAGCGGCGCCAAGGGCTGCGGGAATGCCGAGCCAGAAGCTGCCCGTCTCCCCCGCGACCCAGGTGCCCGCATAGGCGCCCACCATGTAGAGCGACCCATGGGCGAGGTTGATCACCCCCATGATGCCAAAAATCAGCGTCAGCCCGGCCGCCAGCAGAAACAGCATGACGCCGTACTGAAGGCCGTTCAACAATTGCTCGAGTACTAGGATCATCCGCCCGTCCGGTGATTGTCAGAACTATGACTGGCAAGGCACAGAGGTGCACTCCGGCGCCCATGGCGGACGTCCGGCTGGCTGCACCCGGCAGGCCTGAGGGTCAGGCCAGGAACCGGATGCGCGCTTGCGCCGTGAAACAGATCCGGCGCGGCGGAGCCCCCCGCCGCGCCCAACCTGTCAGCTTACATCTTGCACTGATCAGCGTAGGCGTCGCCATAGTCTTCAAGGAGCTTGTCCTTGGTGACGGCCACTGGCTTGCCATCCGGACCGGCAACGATGTCCAGCAGATACCAGTCATGCACCGGATGCTGGTTCGGGCCGAACTTGAACTCGCCGCGCACGCTCTTGAAGTCCGCAGCGCGGACAGCTTCGCGGAACTTGCCGATATCGTCCAGGCCGCCGGTCTTGGCCAAAGCGGAGGAAATCAGCTTGGCCGTGTCATACCCCTGAGAGGCGTAATAGGTGATGGGACGGTTATATTTCTTATCCCAGGCCTCAACGAACTCAAGGTTTGCGTCGTTGGTGAAGTCACGGTTCCAGTGGGCCGTCGCAAAGATGCCAATGGCAGCGTCGCCCACCGCGTTCAGCACCACCGCGTCGGTGGAAGGCTCGGACAGAACCATCGGGATCTGGCCGTTCAGGCCAGCCTGCGCATACTGCTTCAGGAAGGCGATGCCGAGGCCGCCCGGATGGAACTGGAACACCACTTCCGGATCGGCCGCGCGGATCTGGGCCATTTCCGAGGCGAAATCGGTCTGGTCGAGCTGGGTGTAGACCTCGCCAACGATCTCACCGCCGAAGGTGCGCTTGAAGCCGTTGATGGCGTCCTTGCCCGCCTGATAGTTCGGCGCCAGCACGAAAGCCTTGTTGAAACCGAGCTTCTTGGCTGCGGCACCGGCTGCCTCGTGCAGGGCATCATTCTGCCAGGACACGACGAAATAGTTCTCGTGGCACTCAGCACCGGCAAGGTTGGACGGGCCGGCGTTCGGGGAAATATAAATCGCGTCATTGTTGACGATATCGGGCACGGTGGCGCCGGCGACGTTGGAGAAGACAATGCCGGTGAGCAGCTTCATGCCGTCGTCGTTCATGAACTTTTCGGCGATCTGGCGGCCGTTACCCGGCTTCAGGCCATCATCCTCGACAACCAGCTCGACCGGAACGCCTCCCAGCTTGCCGCCTTCCATTTCGATGGCCAGTAGCATGCCGTCGCGGATGTCCTGACCGAGATAGCCGCCGGGGCCGGACAGGGTCGTGATCATGCCGATCTTCAACGGATCCTGCGCCAGGGCAGTGCCGCTCATCAGCGCAGCGATGCCCGCTGCGGCCAGAAACAGTCTCTTCTTCATGTCTTCACCCTCTGTTGTCGCCTTGCGGCAGCCAGCCGGATGCTGCCATCTTTGGTCAGCTCCAGTCTTGATCTTTTTTCCGGGACCCAGCTTGCACAGGGTCCAGAAATATTTCAAGCCTAAAACATTTACAGATTGACCCAACCTGCAGGCGGCTCCTTGCCGGGGTGGATGGTGCCGCATTTCGGGCAGGTGCGCTTGGCCTCATCCGCATAGAAGGCCTTGTAGATCGGCGGCAGGTCGTCAACGATCGACTCCAGATCCACCTCGGCCCGGTGCACCAGCGCCTTGCACTCGAAACAGTACCACTCCACCGCATCCAGCGCCCCTTCCGGGCGGGCCGGTTCGATGACGAGGCCGATGGAGCCTTCCTGCGGGCGCTGGGGCGAGTGGCGCACATGCGGCGGCAGCAGGAACACATCCCCTTCCCGGATCGGCACGTCGTAGAACTCTTCCCCGTCATAGAGCTTCAGCAGCATGTCGCCCTTCAGCTGATAGAAGAATTCCTCAACCGGATCATCGTGATAGTCGGTGCGCTTGTTCGGCCCGCCGACGACAGTGACCATCAGGTCCGCGTCCTTGAACACCATCTGGTTGCCGACCGGCGGCTTCAGCAGGTGCTTGTGCTCGTCGATCCACTTCTGGAAATTGAAGGCTTTCAATCTGGCCATTGCCTTTCTCCTCAGGGTCTTCAGACCGCTCTTGTCATTTTGGGGTAGCGGGACGCGGGATCAGGAGGACTTGCGGCGCCATCATCCAGCCTGAGCCCGCAGGCGTCAAATGCTGCCCGTGTGCGGGCCTTCTCGTCTTCGGTCAGTTCCAGCATGGGCGGGCGCACCCGTCCGCCGGTCTGGCCCAGCAGGTCCTGCCAGTATTTCTGGTGGGCATGGGGCTTTTCGGCAGGACGCGTGTCCTTGAGCGCCCGGCGGACCGGCTCAAGGGAATCGCGCAGCGCCCGCGCCTCTTCCGCCTTGCCTGCAAAGGCAAGATCCGTGTAGGCGCGCATCCGCCTGTCGGCGGCTGTCTGCAGCAGGTAGGGCGGCGACGAGCACAGATAGAGCTGCCAGTTCAGCTCCAGAATGTTGTCGAGCCACTCCTCCTCCGAGGCGGTGGAGACGAGAATGCGGTCTCCGGCGAGCGCGTTCAGTTTTTTGTACATCTCGCGCGGCACGGAATATTTGATCGCCACCACCGTCTCGATATCCGCCAGCCGGTTGCACAGTTCCGGGCTCATCAGATAGCCGCTGTCCGGGTGGGACCAGAGCGCGATGCCGATATCCACCTTCGAGGCGATGGTTTCGTAATAGCGCAGCAGCGTCTCGTCCTGCGCCTTGAAGAAATGCAGGATGGGCGCGTGGACGACGATATAGTCCGCGCCGCAGGCCTGCGCATGGCGGGCAAGATCAATCACCACGTCCATGTTCTGGTCCGAGCAGGACATGATCGTCTGCGCCCGCCCGCCTGCCGCCTCGACCGCCAGATCAAAGCAGCGCTTGCGCTCGTCCACGGACATGGAGAAGAACTCGCCCTGCTTTCCGGCGATGAAGAAGCCATCGATGCCAAGGTCATCGATCCAGTGGTTCATGTTGGCGCGGAAGCCGTCCTCATCGATGGACAGATCTTCCCGGAACGGCATCAGGGCCGCTGCCCAGATGCCGCGCATGGTGGCAAAAGCATGCGCCTTGGCGTCCTTGCGTGTGTATTTCATCCTCATTGCCTTTCGGGCAGATGCCCGCCGAGGGGCAAAGTTGCGAAGGACGGCTGCTTTGGCCGTCAGATCTCCATGCGGTGGGAAACGGTCTTCACCACCGTGTAATGCAGGATGCCTTCCGCCCCGCCCTCACGGCCAAAGCCGCTTTCCTTGACCCCGCCGAAGGGCGTCGCAGCCACCGAGGCTTCCAGCGTGTTGATGGACACATTGCCCGCCTCCACCTCATCGGTGATGCGGTCCACGTTGGCGGCGGAGTGGGTGAAGGCATAGGCGGCAAGGCCGTAGGGCACGCTGTTTGCCCGGGCAATCGCCTCATCCAGCGAGCGGACGGGATTGATCACCGCCAGCGGGCCGAAAGGCTCTTCCTGCATGACACGGGCATCATCGGGCACTTCCGAAAGGACCGTGACCGGATAGAAGTAACCTGGCCCCTTGGGCCGCTCTCCGCCGCACAGAAGCTTCGCCCCCTTGGCCAGCGCATCGGCCACCAGCATTTCCATCGCCTCTACCCGGCGGTGATTGGCGGTTGGGCCCATTTCCGTCTCCGGAGCAAGGCCATTGCCCATCTTCACCGCCCTGGCGCGGGCAACGAAGGCGTCGCGATAGGCGCCAAATACACTTTCATGCGCAAAGAAACGGGTGGGCGAGGTGCAGACCTGACCGGCATTGCGGGCCTTGCGGATGGCGGAAACGGTGCCCGCCTTCTGCGCATCCGCATCCTCGCAGACGATCACCGGCGCATGGCCGCCCAGTTCCATCAGCACCGGCTTGGCGTGGCGGGCGGCGATGCCCGTCAGATGCTTGCCCACCACCGTGGAGCCGGTGAAGGCGACAAGGCGCACCTGCGGCTTGGGAATGAGATACTCGGAAATCTGCGCCGGAACGCCGAATACAAGATTCAGCACACCCGCAGGCAGGCCCGCATCGTGGAAGGCGCGGGCGATGTGCCAGGCACCGGCGGGCGTTTCCTCTGCCGCCTTCAGGATGATGGAGCAGCCGGAAGCGAGCGCACCTGCCACTTTGCGTGCAGGCTGGCTGAGCGGAAAATTCCAGGGCGAGAAGGCCGCCACCGTGCCGATGGGCTGGTGGTGGACGATATAGCGGATGCCCGGCTCACTTGGGATAACCCGGCCATAGAGCCGTTCGGCCTCGCCGGCATCCCACTCGAAGAACTCCGCGCCGCGGATCACTTCCAGCTTCGCCTGCTGCAACGGCTTGCCATGTTCGCGGGTGATATCGGCAGCGATTGTCCCGATCCGCTCGCGCAGCAGAGCGGCCGCCGTGCGGATGATCCGCGCCCGCTCCATCGGCGCGGTGCGCCGCCACACGGCAAAGCCTTTTGCTGCCGCCTCCAGCGCGTCATCCAGATCTGCCGTGGCCGCAACGGGCAGCCTGCCGGTCTCTTGTCCGGTTGCCGGGTTGATCACGCGCAAGGTCTCGCCGGTCTTGCGCCATGCGCCGCCGATATAGAGCTGGAGGTCCGGATAGTCTTGCATGATGGGGCCTTCTGTTCCTTGGCTCTTTCGCCCTCGCCCACAGACCGTGAGGCCAAAGGGCAAAGCGTGTTGAAGGCAGGATCGGCGAAAGCTGAATTATCATCAAGACAGATTTATCTGATAAATTTATACTGGATTTCATATCAATCAGACCGGTGGCGGAGTGCCTCCATGAAAATCACCCTGAAGCAGATCCAGAGCTTTCTCGCCGTGGCGGAGGCTGGCAGCTTCTCTCTCGCCGCCAAGCGCCTCAACACCGCCCAGCCGGCATTGTCTCAGTCCGTCAAGGATCTGGAGGCCGATCTTGGCGTGCGCCTGTTCGACCGCACGACCCGGCGGGTGGAGCTGACGGCCGCAGGCGAAGAGTTCCGCCATTCGTCCGCCAAGGTGCTGGAAGATCTGGAACATGCGGTTGAGGGCCTGCACATGCTGGCAGACCGGCGGCGCGGCAAGCTGCGCGTGGCGGCCCCACCGCTTCTCGCCAGCTTCGTGCTGCCGCAGGTGATCGCCAGCTTTCAGGCATCCTCTCCCGGCATTGCCGTGCAATTGTCCGATGTGGGCACCGAGCAGATCCTGGAGGCCGTGCGCAGCGGCAGGGCCGACTGCGCCGTCGGAACGTTTCCCCCGGCAGGCGATGACATCGAGCGCCAGCCGCTGGTGCGGGACAGCCTGATGCTGTTCTGCCGGGAGGACAGTGCTTTTGCCGCAAGGGACAGTGCGGTCTGGTCCGGCCTTGCCGAGGCGCCGCTGGTGACGCTGACGCGGGACTCCGGCATCCGCCTGCTGGTGGAAGTGGGCTATGAAAGTGTGCGGATCGAGCCCCGGATCAGCTTCGAGGTAACGCAGATCACCACCGCTCTGGCGCTGGTGGAGGCAGGGCTTGGCGTTGCCGTCCTGCCCGCCTATGCGCGCGCCGCCGTGCGCGGGCCCGGCATTCGCGCCCTGCCCCTGGAAGAGCCGGTCATCACCCGCGAGATCATGCTGCTGAAATCCCGCGACCGCATGCCCACCCCTGCCGCACAGGCCTTCATCGAGCACCTGACCCGCGCCCTCAGACGTCTGGCGGCGGGATAAGGGGCTGGCCTCAGCCCCTTCCCTTCAGCTCGCCTCCTTCAGCCGGAACCGCTGGATCTTGCCGGTCTGCGTCTTGGGCAGGGCATCGGTGAAGAGGATCCGGCGGGGGTATTTGTAGGGCGCGATGGTTGCCTTCACGTGGTCCTGCAGGCGCTTGACGGTGGCTGCATCCGGCTCGACGCCGGCGCTCAGCACCACATGGGCTTCAACGATCTGCCCGCGCTCCTCGTCCGGTGCGCCGATGACGGCGCATTCCAGCACGTCGGGATGGGACAGAAGCGCCGCTTCCACATCGGGACCTGCGATGTTGTAACCGGCGGAAATGATCATGTCGTCGTTGCGGGCGGCAAAGTGGAAGTAGCCCTGCTCGTCCTGCCAGAAGGCATCCCCGGTGATATTCCAGCCCTCGTGCACGTAGCCGGCCTGGCGGCTGTCGGAGAGATAGCGGCACCCGGTCGGACCGCGCACAGCCAGACGCCCCACCTCGCCACGCGGCATCTCACAGCCCAGATCATCAACGATCCGCGCCTCGTAGCCGGTGACGGGGCGGCCGGTGCAGGCCGGGTGGCTGTCGCCGAAGCGGTTGGAAATGAAGATATGCAGCATTTCCGTGGCGCCGATGCCGTCCAGCATCGGCTTGCCGGTCTTGGCCATCCACTCCTCATAGACTGGTGCCGGCAGCGTTTCGCCCGCCGAGACGGCGGCACGCAGGCTGGAGAGGTCCGCGCCCTCGTCCATCGCCTTCAGCATCACCCGGTAGGCGGTGGGTGCCGTGAAGCAGACCGTGGCGCGGTATTTCTGGATGATCTCGATGAGGTTCGGCGGCGAGGCGGTCTCCAGCAGCGCAGCAGCCGCCCCAAAGCGCAGCGGGAACACGGCAAGGCCGCCAAGGCCGAAGGTGAAGGCGAGCGGCGGGGAGCCGACGAACACGTCGTCCGGCGTCACGCCCAGAACCTCGCGGGCATAGCCGTCCGCGATGATCAGGATGTCCCGGTGGAAGTGCATGGTCGCCTTGGGATCACCCGTGGTTCCCGAGGTGAAACCCAGCAGCGCCACGTCATCGCGGCCCGTCTTCACGGCTTCAAAGCGCACCGGCTTGCCCAGCGCGGCCCGGTCCAGCTCCGCATCATGATTGGCGGTGCCGTCAAAGCCGATCACGGTCTTGAGGTAGGCAGAATCCTTGGCGCAGGCGGCCATCTCGTCCATCAGCCGCGTGTCGCACAGGGCCACCGTGATCTCAGCCTTGTCGACAATCTTGGCCAGTTCCCCCGCCCGCAGCATCGGCATGGTGTTGACCACCACGGCACCGGCCTTGGTCGCCGCCAGCCAGCAGGCCACCATGGCCGGATTGTTGGCCGAGCGGATCAGCACCCGGTTGCCCGGCTTCACGCCATAATCCTCGACCAGCGCATGGGCGATGCGGCTCGTCCAGTCGGCCAGTTCCTTGTAGGTGCGCTGGCGGCCATTGCCGATCAGCGCCACATGGTCGCCGAAGCCCTTTTCCACCATGCGGTCGGTCAGCTCGACGCCCGCGTTGAGGTAGTCCGGGTAGTCGAAGCCCTCAAGCTTCAGCTCCGGCCACAGTTCCACGGGCGGCAGGTTGTCCCGGGTGAATGTATCCACATGGGCACTCGGGCCCAGTTTCAGCACAGCTGTCATCATCAATCCCCTGGATGGTTGCCCGCTGTCGCGGACCTGCGGCTCTTCCTTTTTGCGGAAGCGGGTTTTCCCTTGAGCCGCCTTGTCTTGTTCCTGAGCGTCGTCTTCCCGAATTTCACGATCCGCGCATGCGGATCACTCCGGCACCACGGCGGTTGCCTCGATCTCCACCAGCGCCTCGTCTTCCACGAGGCCGGCCACCTGCACCAGCGCCATGGCCGGAAAGTGCTTGCCGAGCACCTTGCGGTAGACGGCGCCCACATCGCGCAGGCTGGCGAGATAAAGCTGCTTGTCGGTGACGTACCAGGTCATCCGCACCAGATGCTCCGGCCCGGCCCCGCCCTCGCGCAGCACCTCGACGATGTTCTTCAGCGTCTGTTCCACCTGTCCGGTGAAGTCCTTCGCCTCGAATTCCTGCTGGCCGTTCCAGCCGATGAGCCCGCCAAGGAAAAGAATGCGGCCGCTCGCGGCGACGCCGTTGGAATAGCCCTTGGCGGGCTTCCAGTTGCGCGGGTTCAAGAACGCGTGCGGACTTTCGCCGGTGGAGGCATCTGCCGTTGTCTGTGTCATGTGGCCTTCCCGTCTTCCTGCGGGGCCATCCGCCCCGCCGATTGCATTCCAATTCCGGTTCGCTCAGCGCGCCTCGCCCAGCGCGGCGCGGGCGATGACGATCTTCTGCACGTCGCTGGCGCCCTCATAGATGCGCAGGGCGCGGATCTCGCGGTAAAGGCTTTCCACGGCAAAGCCCTTGCGCACGCCGTCGCCGCCATGCAGCTGCAGGGCCGTGTCGATGACGCGCTGGGCCGCTTCCGTCGCATGCAGCTTGGCCATCGCCGCCTCGCGGCTGACGCGGGCTGCGCCCATGTCCTTGGTCCAGGCAGCGCGGTAGACCAGCAGCGCCGAGGCATCCACATCCAGAGCCATATCGGCGATATGCCCTTGCACCATCTGCAGTTCGGACAGAGGCGCGCCGAAAAGCTGGCGCTGGCGCACGCGCGCCAAAGCCTCTTCCAGTGCACGGCGGGCAAAGCCCAGCGCCGCTGCACCGACAGTGGAGCGGAACACGTCCAGCACCGACATGGCGATCTTGAAGCCGTCCCCGCGCTTGCCGATCAGTGCCGTCTCCGGCAGGCGGATGCTGTTGAAACGCAGATGCGCCAGCGGATGGGGGGCCATCACCGCGATGCGCTCGACGATCTCCAGCCCCGGCGTGTCCGCAGGCAGCAGGAAGGCGGAAAGCCCCTTGGCCCCCGGCGCTTCGCCGGTGCGGGCAAACACGACGTAGAGATCGGCAATGCCGCCGTTGGAGATGTAGGTCTTCTCGCCGGTCAGGATGAAGCCGCCCGGAACGGCCTCTGCCGCTGCGGTGCTGTTGGCCACATCCGAACCGGAGCCCGGCTCCGTCAGGGCAAAGGCGCTGATCACAGTGCCGGCACGGGTACGCTCCAGCCACTTGCGCTGCTCCGCCGTGCCGAACAGGGACACTGCCCCCATGCCCAGCCCCTGCATCGCAAAGGCAAAATCGGCCAGGCCATCATGCCGGGCCAGCGTTTCGCGGATGAGGCAGAGGCTGCGCACATCCAGCGTCTCGCCCTCGCCTGCCCCTGAGTGGCGCAGCCAGCCGGCCTGCCCCAGATCGCGCACCAGCGTGCGGCAGGCCTCGTCCGTGTCGGCATGGTCCACATGCAGATGGGCGGCGCACCAGGCATCCAGCGCCTCGGCCAGCTCGCGGTGGCGGGTCTCAAAAAAGGGCCAGGAGAGGAAAGAGCGGTCGGCCATCTCAGTTGCCCTCGAAAACCGGCTTCTGCTTGGCGACGAAGGCATGGTAGGCGCGGGCGAAATCCTGCGTCTGCATGCAGATCGCCTGTGCCTGCGCTTCCGCCTCGATGGCCTGTTCCAGCCCCATGTTCCATTCCTGGTTCAGCTGGGTCTTGGTGATGCCATGGGCAAACACAGGCCCGGAGGCAAGCCTTGCTGCCAGCGCCATGGCTTCCTCTTCCAGCTTGTCCGCCTCGTGCAAGGCATTGAAGAAGCCCCAGCGCTCGCCCTCGGCTGCGCTCATGGTGCGGCCGGTGTAGAGCAGTTCCGCCGCCCGGCCCTGTCCGATGATGCGCGGCAGCATGGCGCAGGCGCCCATGTCGCAGCCCGCAAGGCCAACGCGGGTGAAGAGGAAAGCTGTCTTGGCCTCCAGCGTTGCCAGCCGCAGGTCGCTGGCCATGGCAATGATCGCCCCGGCCCCAACGCACACACCATCCACCGCCGCGATGATGGGCTTGCCGCAGCCTATCATGGCCTTCACCAGATCACCGGTCATGCGGGTGAAGGCGAGCAGGCCCTTCATGTCGAGCCCGACCAGCGGGCCGATGATATCATGCACATCCCCGCCGGAGCAGAAGTTGCCCCCATTGGAGGTGAAGACCACCACATCCACGTCCTCGGCATAGACGAGGGCGCGGAAGGTGTCGCGCAGCTCGGCATAGCTGTCGAAGGTCAGCGGGTTCTTGCGGTCGGGACGGTTGAGGCTGACGCGGGCGATGCGGTCCTTCACCTGCCAGAGAAAGTGCCGGGGCTTCAGATCAGCCAGAGCGGTCATTGCGCGTCCTTCCCGAGTTTCTTCAATATGTCCTTGAGCGCGTCCAGGTCCGCGTCCGTCAGCCTGGCGAAGAGCTGATCCACCTCCCGCTCGTGATCGGCGGCCAGCTTTTCGAACTGCGCCAGCCCCTCGTCCGTCAGCGACACATGCACCGTGCGCCGGTCCGCCTCGAAGGGCACACGGCGGACGAGGCCGTCCTTTTCCAGCCGGTCCACCACCGTGGTGGCATTGCCGTTGGAGACGAGCAGCAGGCGCGACAGTTCGCTCATGCTCAGCGGCACGCGGCGGCGGTAGAGCGCGGCCATCACATCGAAGCGCGGCAGTGTCGTGTCATGCTCCACCCGCAGAAATTCACGCAGATGCGCTTCCGCCATGCGGGTGACACCGAGAATACGGATCCAGGTCTTCAGCCGGCGCTTGGAGAGCGGCACGGAGGCTGCTTCCGTTTCCTGCAAGGCGGTTCCCTTCTCTGCGCTCATACCTCGCCTCCCGAAATGGCCATTGCCTGCCCGTTCACCCCGTCAGATCCGGCAGCGCACAGATAAAGGGCCATGGCCGTCACCTCCTGCGGGGTGATGAGGCGCTTCTGCGGATTGGTGTCCGCAAGGGCGGCCATGGCATCGTCCCGGCTCTTGCCGGTCTTGGCCATGATGTTCTGCACGGAGCGTTCCGTCATCTCCGTGTCGAGGAAGCCGGGGCAAATGGCGTTGACCGTCACCGGACGGCGGGCCACCTCCAGCGCCAGCGCCTTTACAAGGCCGACAACCCCGTGCTTGGCCGCCACATAGGGCGCGACATAGGGATAGCCTTTCAGCCCGGCGGTGGACGCAATGGCGATGAGCCGCCCCCAGCCGTCCATCCGGGCGAGCCCCTCGCGGAAGGTGAGGAACACGCCGGTCAGGTTCACCGCCAGCATGGCATTCCACTGATCCAGCGACGTGCGCCCAAACGGGGCGCTTTCGGCAGCGCCCGCATTGGCAATCACCACATCCACCGGGCCTGCAGCCTCGAACAGCACCTTCACGGAAGCTTCATCTGTCACGTCCGCCGTCAGCGCCCGCACGCCCGGCAGCGAAGCCGCCACCGCCCGCAGCGGCTCTGCCCGCCGGCCGGTGATGATGACCTGCGCTCCGGCAGCATGGAAGCCGCGGGCCAGATCTGCCCCTGCGCCCGTACCACCGCCCGTGATGAGAACACGCCGTCCTGCTACCGTCATGCCCGGATCACCTCTCCTGCTGCCTTGGCGCCGTCCTTCTTCGCTTTTGCCTGCTCGGCAAGGCGAAGGGCCTGGTCACGCCCGGCGAGATACGGCAGCGGCCAGCTGGCCTTGCGGTCGCCCTGCTCCACCGCCGCATGCAGCGTCCAGTAGGGATCGGACAGATGCGGACGGGCAAGGCAGACAAGATCGGCACGGCCTGCCATCAGAATCGAGTTCACCTGATCGGCCTCTGTGATATTGCCCACCGCCATGGTCGCCAGCCCTGCCTCGTTGCGGATGCGGTCGGAGAACGGGGTCTGGAACATGCGGCCATAGATGGGGCGCGCGTCCGTCGTCGTCTGACCGGCGGAGACGTCGATGATGTCGGCACCGGCTTCAGAGAAGGCCCGGGCGATTTCCACCGCCTCGTCCGGCGTCACACCAGCCTCACCCACCCAGTCATTGGCCGAGATGCGCACGGACATGGGCTTATGCTCCGGCCAGACGCCACGCATGGCGCGGAAGACTTCCAGCGGATAGCGCAGGCGGTTTTCAAGGCTGCCGCCATATTCATCGGTCCGAACGTTCGACACCGGCGAGATGAAGGAGGACAGGAGATAGCCGTGGGCGGCATGCAGCTCGATCATGTCGAACCCGGCGCGCTCTGCCATCTTCGCCGCCTCGACGAACTGGCCGAGCACCAGATCCATGTCGGCCCGGTCCATCGCCTTCGGCACCGCATTGCCCTTGGACCAGGCAATGGCGGAAGCGGACAGCAGCGGCCAGTTGCCGTCCGGCAGCGGCGCGTCCATCCCTTCCCAGCCAACCTGCGTCGAGCCCTTGCGGCCCGAATGGCCGATCTGGCAGCAGATCTTGGCTGCCGTTTCCGTATGGACGAAATCCGTCAGCCGCTTCCAGCCAGCCTCATGCTCCGGCGCATAGAGGCCGGGGCAGCCGGGAGTGATGCGCCCTTCCGCCGACACGCAGGTCATTTCGGTGAAGACAAGCCCTGCCCCGCCCTTGGCCCGCTCGGCATAATGGATCAGATGCCAGTCGCCCGGCACCCCGTCCACCGCCTTGTACTGGGCCATGGGCGAAACGACGATGCGGTTCTCCAGCCGCATGCCGCGCAGCGTGAAGGGAGCGAACATCGGCGTGCGGCCAGGCTGGCCGCCGGCCTGCTTCTGGAACCAGTCTTCAGCGGAGCGCAGCCACTCCGGATCACGCAGGCGCAGGTTCTCGTGGGAAATGCGCTGGGAGCGGGTGAGCAGCGAATAGTTGAACTGCACCGGATCAAGGTCCAGATAGCGCTCCACCTGCTCGAACCATTCCAGCGAGTTGCGGGCGGCAGACTGCAGGCGCAGCACCTCGATGCGGCGCTCTTCCTGATAGCGCTCGAAGGCCGCTTCCATATTGTCTTCGCTGTGGAGATAGGTGGCCAGCGCAATGGCACTGTCAAAGGCCAGACGCGTGCCGGAGCCGATGGAGAAATGCCCAGTCGCCGCTGCATCGCCCATCAGCACCACATTGCCGTTATACCACTTCTCGCAGATCACCCGCGGGAAGTTCATCCAGACGGCAGAGCCGCGCAGATGCGCCGCATTGGACATGAGCTTGTGGCCACCGAGATGTGCGGCGAACACCTTTTCGCAGGTCTCGATGGTCTCTTCCTTGGACATGTGCTCGAACCCGAAGCGGTCCCAGGTCTCCTGCGTGCATTCCACGATCACCGTCGCCGTGTCGGCATCGAACTGATAGGCATGCACCCACATCCAGCCGTGCTCGGTCTTCTCGAAGATGAAGGTGAAGGCGTCATCGAACTTCTGGTGCGTGCCGAGCCAGATGAACTTGCACAGGCGCAGATCCACATCGGGCTTGAACACATCGGCATATTCGCGCCGCACCAGCGAGTTGATGCCGTCGCTGGCGACCACGAGGTCATAATCCTTGCGGTAATCTTCAGCGGTCTTGAACTCCTGCTGGAATTCGAGCTTGATACCCAGCTCCCGCGCCCGCTCCTGCAGGATAATCAGCAGCTTCTTGCGGCCGATGCCGGCAAAGCCGTGGCCGCCAGAGACGGTGCGCACACCGTTGTGCACGACGGCGATGTCATCCCAGTAGGAGAAGTTGGCGCGGATCTCTTCCGTGCTCTTGGGGTCATTGCGGGCCATGTTGCCCAGTGCATCATCCGACAACACCACACCCCAGCCGAACGTGTCGTTCGCCTTGTTGCGCTCCAGCACCGTGATGTCATGGGCCGCATCACGCAGCTTCATCGAGATCGCAAAATAGAGCCCCGCAGGCCCGCCCCCCAGGCACAGGATCTTCATTGCCGCAGTCCCTTCCGTTTGTCTTGTTGAGCATGAGCCTGCCACCAGCTGAAAATTATTTCAAGCTTAAAATATTGGCGTGCAAAAGGAAACTTCAGGGGCGGAGTGAGCAGGCCGATATGCGGATCCGGGAGCCGTTTCAGCATGGCACCTTGCCATTTGGCATTAAATATCTTATTTTTTGCCAAAAGGAGCTGATCATGCTGCAGGAAATCCCCCGCACCCGGGCTGTGCCGGACGTGCCGCAGATCACCGCCGAAGAAGCGGCAGCGATGGCGCGGGCGGTGATCCGGCTGTTCGAACGCTGGCAGTTGTCCGATGCGCAGGCGCGGGAGATCCTCGGCGGCCTCCCGGCCCGCACCCATGCGCGCTGGAAGGCGGGTGAGCCGGGGCGTATCGACCGTGACCTTGCCACCCGCCTCTCCCTGCTGATGGGCATCCACAAGGGCCTGCGTTATCTCTTCACCGAGGCGGAGCGCGGTTATGCCTGGGTGCGCAAACCCAATCCGGTGTTCGGCGGGCGTTCGCCGGCCGAGGTGATGGTGCAGGGCGACATATTCTCGCTGGCCCGCGTGCGCGCCTATCTCGATGCAGAGCGCGGCGGCTTCTGATGAGCGCCCTGCCCCTGACACGGGTGGAGTGGCAGAGCGCCTTCCGCCTCATCCGTTCCATCCATCCGCCGGTTGATCTGTTCGAGGACATTGCCGACCCGCAGGACTGGGAAGCGCTTGCCTCGGCCGAATCGAAAACCAATCCGCGTATCTGGGAGCATCTCGGGCAACTGGATCTGGTGCCGCCGCACCGGCGGGTGAGCGGCCCCGGCGCCAGCTATGTGATGGCGCCTTTCGTCCATGTCAGCACAGACCGGCCGGGCCGCTTCACCGATGGCACCTATGGCGTCTACAGCGCGGGCAATGCCGAGGAAGTGGCAATCCGGGAAGTCGCCCATCATCACGGCCGCACCATGCGGGCCACGCAGGAAGCGCCGGGCTGGACCTCCCAGTTCCGCATGCTCACCTGCCGCCTCGATCTTGAGCTGCATGATGCAAGACCGGACATCCGCTATCACCACCCGGATGACTATGCCCCCTCGCAGGCGCTGGGCCGGGAACTCAGAGCCTCAGGTTCCAACGGCGTCATCTACCGCAGCGTCCGCTGCGAAGGCGGAGAATGTGCCGCCATCTTCTGGCCGGACCTCATCCCCGTTCCCCTGCAAGCCGATCACTTCGACTTCCACTGGAACGGCACCACCGCCGACAAGGTGCGCAACTGCCGGACGGGAGCGATTTTCGGGCTGTGAAAGATGAAAAGAGCCGTCCCGTAAGGACACAAATAATTCAAGCTTGAAGCGACTGGTCTATTTTGCAACAGGGGTCAGGCAAGTGGCGCTGGGGTGGTCTTTACGCCATTTCCCCGGTTGCCTGCCGCCTGTGGCTGCGCTAGGCAAACAGGCATGAACACGCAGATGATCCGCATGGGCTGGTGGTGGCAGGACGCTTGATTGGCGGCCTTGCGATTTCTCATGTTCTGACGTGATCGAAGTTGACCCAAAGGCCGCCGCGGCAAGACCCGCAGGCGGCCTTTGGTCTGTCTGGGGTCTGGCCGGAGGAAGGCCTGGACCTGAACTGGAGGATGGACGAATGCCGGTACCGGCTGAGCAGACTTTCAAGACCAAGGGCGGCATTGCCGTCACGCGCGGCGCACGCCCGGCAGACTATGCGGAAGGAACCTCCCGCTGGATCGACAGGCTGGATGCAGAGCGCGGCGCGGTCCTCTCCTCCTCCTATGAATATCCGGGCCGCTACACCCGCTGGGACATGGCGCTGGTCAATCCGCCGCTGGTGCTGGAATCGGCAGGGCGCAACGTGGAAATCCGCGCCCTCAATGCCCGTGGCCTTATCCTGCTGCCCGCCATTTCCGGGGTGCTCGCCGCCCATCCGGACGTGGAAGACTTTACCGCCACCGAAGGCCGCATGACCCTGACGGTGCGCAAGCCCGCCGCCCCCTTCCGCGAGGAAGACCGCTCACGTCAGGCCTCCACCTTCTCCATCGTGCGTGCCATCAAGGAACTGTTTGCCTGTGATGACGATCAGCTCGGCCTTTACGGTGCCTTCGGCTACGACCTTGCCTTCCAGTTCGAGCCGATCGAGCTGAAGCTGAAGCGCCCGGCGGACCAGCGCGATCTGGTGCTGTTCCTGCCCGACGAAATCCTCATCGTCGACCACCATGGCCGCCGCGCCTATGTGCTGGAATATGACTTCGAGGTCGATGGCAAGCGCACCCATGGCCTGCCGCGTGATGGAGAGAAGCGGCCCTATCAGCCGGCCAATGAAGATCCGGGCCGGGGCGACCATGAGCCGGGGGAGTATGCGAAGATCGTGGACCGGGCCAAGGAATACTTCCGCCGGGGCGACCTGTTCGAGACCGTGCCGGGTCAGACCTTCTTCGAGCCCTGCGCCAACCCGCCCTCGGCCGTCTCCCGCCGCCTGCAGCAGATCAACCCCTCGCCCTATTCCTTCTTCATCAACCTCGGCAATGCGGAATATCTCGTCGGCGCCTCGCCGGAGATGTATGTGCGCGTCACCGGCGGGCGGCGGGTGGAAACCTGCCCCATCTCCGGCACCATCCGGCGCGGCAAGAATGCCATCGAGGATGAGGCGCAGATCCGCAAGCTGCTGAATTCCGCCAAGGATGAGGCGGAGCTGACCATGTGCTCGGACGTGGACCGCAACGACAAGAGCCGCGTCTGCGTGCCCGGCTCGGTCAAGGTCATCGGCCGGCGCCAGATCGAGATGTATTCCCGCCTGATCCACACGGTGGACCATATCGAAGGCATCCTGCGCGAGGACATGGACGCGCTCGACGCCTTCCTTTCCCATGCCTGGGCCGTCACCGTCACCGGTGCGCCGAAGCGCTGGGCGATGGAATTCATCGAGAACAACGAAAAAAGCTCCCGCGCCTGGTATGGCGGGGCCATCGGCGCCGTGCTGTTCAACGGCGACATGAACACCGGCCTCACCCTGCGCACCGTGCGCATCAAGGATGGTGTCGCGCAGATCCGCGCCGGTGCCACGCTGCTCTATGACAGCATTCCGGAAGAGGAAGAGGCCGAGACCGAGCTGAAGGCCGAAGCCATGCGCGCCGCCGTGCGCGAGGCGGGGCTGGCCGTGAAGGCCACGGAAACCGTGCGCGAGAAGAAGCCAGGTGCGGGCCTCAAGATCCTGCTGGTAGACCATGAGGACAGTTTCGTCCATACGCTGGCCAACTACTTCCGCCAGACAGGGGCCGATGTGGTCACCTACCGCACGCCTGTTGCAGACCACGTGTTCCATGACGTGAACCCGGATCTGGTGGTGCTCTCCCCCGGTCCCGGCAGCCCGAAGGACTTCGACTGCGCCGCCACCATCGGCCGCGCGCGCGCGCGCGGACTGCCGCTATTCGGCGTCTGCCTCGGCCTTCAGGCTCTGGCCGAAGGGCTGGGCGGAGAACTTGGCCAGCTGGACGTGCCGATGCACGGCAAGCCCTCGCCCATCAGCCTCACCGGCAATTCGGTTCTGTTCGAGGGCTTGAGTTCGCCGGTCACGGTCGGCCGCTACCACTCGCTGTTTGCGAAGAAGGACAAGCTGCCCGCTGATTTCCGCATCACGGCGGAGACGGAAGACGGGGTGATCATGGCCATCGAGCACACCAGCGAGCCGATCGCCGCCGTCCAGTTCCACCCGGAAAGCATCATGTCCCTCGATCAGGACGCCGGCCACCGCATCATCGAGAACGTGGTGACCCGCCTGGTGAAGACGCGCCGGGCGTAAGGCGCTACAGCAACAGGAAACAAGCCCGGCAGGCACCACCCTGCCGGGCCCTCTTGCATTCCGGCGGTCCTCACCGCCGCCAGGTCTTCACCGCTGACAGCATCAGGCTGGTTTCGGTGGCGGAGACGCCTTCTATGAGGCGGATGCGGTGGAGGGCGGCGTCGAAGGAGGCGAGATCCGGGGTGGCGAGCTCGATCACCAGATCCCAGCGGCCATTGGTGGTGTGGATCGAGCGGGCTTCCGGCATGCCGCTGAGGCGGCGGATCACCGTATCGGCCCGCTTGCCCTCGATGGCCAGCATCATCATGGCGCGGATCGGCAGGTCCTGCCCCTCATTGCGCAGAACGGCGGTGAAGCCCTGGATCTCGCCGCTTTCCACCAGCCGCGACAGGCGTGCCCGCACGGTGGCGCGGGAAAGCTTCAGGTCCAGCGCCAGATCCGAGATCGAGCGGCGTCCATCAGCCCTGAGCGCAGCAATCAGCGCAAGATCCGTATCGTCCAGCATGCGGCATCCTTCCAGTTTGGGAAGTTCAGCTTATCACTCTGGATAGTCTGCTGCCCAGAGTGCGCAATTTTTTGTCTTCAGGCTGCCATCTGATGGCTGCACTCTGGAAGAGATGCAGATCCGCAGTGAAGGAGGCCGAGGGATGACGCAGATTGCGCTTGTGGGAGCACCGGTGGAAGCAGGCGCAGGGCGCAGGGGCTGTCTGATGGGACCGGCCGCCTATCGCACCGCCGGTCTTCAGCAGGAACTGGAAGCGCTTGGCCTTGTTGTAGAGGACCACGGCGACGTTGCGCCGGATCAGGCGCTCGACGTTCCGGACACGGACCCGAAGCTGAAGAACCTGCGCGCCGTTGCCGGCTGGACGCGGGCGCTTTACCGCAAGGCCCGGTCTCTGGCGGCGGGGCCGCAGATGCCCATCTACATGGGCGGCGACCATGCGCTGGCTCTTGGCACCCTCGCCGGGCACGCAGCCCATGCGGCCGGTGCCGGGCGGCCGCAATTCGTGCTGTGGCTCGACGCCCATTCCGACATCAACACCTTCGAAAGCACGGTCAGCGGCAATCTGCACGGCACGCCTGTTGCCTTTGCCTGCGGCCTGCCGGGCTTTGACGTGCTGCTGGGTGAGAAGCTGGACACGCCTATATCGCCGGGCAACCTCTGCCTGCTGGGTCTGCGCTCGGTCGATCCGCCGGAGCGGGCGCTGATCCGGGAACTCGGCATCACCGCCCATGACATGCGCGCCATTGACGAGAACGGCATCGCCCGCCTGCTGGAGCCGTTTCTGGAGCGCTGCGCCCGCGCCAACGGCTTCCTGCATGTGAGCCTTGATGTGGATTTCATCGACCCGGACATCGCTCCGGCGGTCGGCACCACCGTGCCGGGGGGAGTCACCTTCCGCGAAGCGCATCTGGTGATGGAGATGCTGCATGACAGCGGCCTCGTCACCTCGCTGGACCTGGTGGAACTGAACCCCTTTCTCGATGACCGGGGCCGCACCGCCCGGCTGATGGTGGACCTGACCGCGAGCCTCTTTGGACGGCGCGTCATGGACCGCCCGACCCGCAGCTACTGAACGGGAGCCAGAAAATGACCACCACCGCCAGCCATCCGGCACAGGATGCCCCCTCGCCTCTCGCACTGGTACCCTTCGTCAGCGTCGGTAACATGATGCGCATTCTGAATGCAGTTGGCGTCGAGGCCTTCATCGAGGGGCTTGCGGCTGTGATCGAGGAGGATTTCCGCCGCTGGACGCTGTTCGACAAGACGCCGCGCGTCGCCTCCCATTCGAGGGAAGGCGTCATCGAGCTGATGCCTGCGTCGGACGGCGTTGCCTATGGCTTCAAATATGTGAACGGACATCCGAAGAACACCCGCACCGGCCGCCAGACGGTGACGGCCTTTGGCGTGCTGGCAGAGGTGGAGACAGGCTATCCGGTGCTTCTGTCGGAGATGACGATCCTCACCGCCCTGCGCACCGCCGCCATGTCGGCACTGGCGGCAAAATATCTGGCCCCGGCGGATGCCCGGTCCATGGCGATCATCGGCAATGGCGCACAGTCGGAGTTTCAGGCTCTCGCCTTCCGCAAGCTTCTGGGTTTGGACCGCTTGCGGCTCTATGATATCGACCCGGCGGCCAGCCGCCGCTGCGCCCGCAATCTTGAAGGTTTCGGCTTCGACATCACCGTCTGCTCCAGCGCCGAAGAAGCAGTTGAAGGTGTTGCCATCATCACCACGGTGACGGCGGACAAGCAGCGGGCGACCATCCTCACTGACAACATGGTGGCCAGCGGCCAGCACATCAACGCGGTGGGCGGCGACTGCCCCGGCAAGACGGAACTCCACCGGGATATCCTGCTGCGCTCGTCCATCTTTGTCGAATACACGCCCCAGACCCGCATCGAGGGCGAGATCCAGCAGCTTGCGGCAGATCATCCGGTCACGGAACTGTGGCAGGTGATTGCCGGAGACGCGCCGGGCCGCCGGTCGGCGCTGGAAACGACGCTGTTCGATTCCGTCGGCTTTGCGGTGGAGGATTTCTCTGCCCTGCGTTATCTGCGCGGGCTTTTGAAGGATCTGCCTTATTGCGAAATGCTCGATCTTCTGGCGGACCCGGATGATCCGCGGGATCTGTTCGGCATGGTCCTGCGCGCCAGTTCCTCTGGCTGACGGATCCAGCGCGGGAACTATCATGCAACGGGACAAGGGAGTCAGATCCGGTCAGCACTGAATCGGATCGGCATCCGTATCACGCCCGTTGCTACACCTTGCGATCAACCTGGGCGCGATATTTTTCAGATAAAATTTCAAATTCAAGAAACAAACTTCTCATGAGGTGAACATCATTTCGCATTAGGCAATTCAAACATTGATCACCCTTAGTAATACAATTCAAAAAACGATATTTCCTTCTCTCTCAAAGATTTTTACGTGACAAGAGTGCAGCCTATGACATACCAAAGTTGCGTATCAGAGACATAGGTGTTTACCAGTCCTGCAGGAGCCGGCGGAAGCCCGCATGCAACGCAACGTGATTATTGAATTGATGAGCATGATCGCCGGCTTCTTCGGCGGCATCGTTATTTCTTACATTTTCGGCTGGAGCCTTCTGTTCGGCATGCTTGTGACGGTGAGCCTCGGCGTTTTTGGCGATTGGCTTTACGGCCGCAAGGCGCGGGGGCGCGAGGCGCACAGCCGCCGGAACTGAAGGCCGGCGCCTTGAACTGGCCAAAAGAAAAAGCCGCCGGCAGAACCGGCGGCTCTTTGATTTTGCACCTTCCGAAAAGGTTACTTGCGTGTCAGCTGGTCCACGTCACGCACGGCGCCGCGGGCGGCGGAGGTCGTGAGGGCGGCATAGGCCTTGAGAGCTGCCGAAACCTTGCGGGTACGCGGCTTTTCCGGCTTCCAGGCGTCAGCGCCTTTGGCTTCCATCTTCGCGCGGCGTTCGGCCAGCACCTCGTCGCTCACATCCACACGGATGATGCGGTTCGGGATGTCGATGACGATGGGGTCGCCATGCTCCACCAGACCGATGGCGCCACCTTCAGCCGCTTCCGGGGAAGCGTGGCCGATGGACAGGCCCGAGGTGCCGCCGGAGAAGCGGCCATCGGTGACAAGCGCACAGGCCTTGCCGAGGCCCTTGGACTTCAGGTAGCTTGTCGGATAGAGCATTTCCTGCATGCCGGGGCCGCCCTTCGGGCCTTCATAGCGGATGACCACCACATCGCCTGCCTTGACCTTACCGGTGAGAATGTCGCTCACCGCCTGATCCTGGCTTTCGCAGATATAGGCCGGGCCAGAGAACTTCAGGATGCTCTCGTCCACGCCCGCCGTTTTTACGATGCAGCCATCCAGCGCGATGTTGCCGAAGAGCACGGCGAGGCCGCCGTCCTTGGAGAAAGCATGCTCCGCCGAGCGGATGACGCCGTTCTTGCGGTCGGTATCGACGCCTTCGCTATAGCGGCGCGACTGGGAGAAGGCTTCCTGCGTCGGCACGCCGCCAGGGGCTGCCGAGTAGAAGGTGTGAACGGCTTCGCTCTTGGTGCGCACAACGTCCCAGCGGTCCAGCGCGTCCTTCAGGCTGGGAGCATGAACGACCGGCAGCGAGGTGTCGATGAGACCGGCGCGGTCCAGCTCGCCCAGAATGCCCATGATGCCGCCAGCGCGGTGCACGTCTTCCATGTGCACATCCGGCACGGAAGGCGCGACCTTGCAGAGCACCGGCACGCGGCGCGACAGCCGGTCGATATCGGCCATGGTGAAATTCACCTCGCCCTCATAGGCGGCGGCGAGAAGATGCAGAACCGTGTTGGTGGACCCGCCCATGGCGATGTCCAGCGTCATGGCGTTCTCGAAGGCCTTGAACGAGGCGATGCTACGCGGCAGCACGCTTTCGTCGTCCTGCTCGTAGTAGCGGCGGGCGAGATCGACGATCAGGTGGCCGGCTTCCACGAACAGGCGCTTGCGGTCGGCGTGGGTGGCCAGCGTCGAGCCATTGCCCGGCAGGGCAAGGCCCAGCGCTTCGGTGAGGCAGTTCATCGAATTAGCGGTGAACATGCCCGAGCAGGAGCCACAGGTGGGGCATGCGGAGCGCTCGATCACCTTCACGTCCTCTTCGGACACGCGGTCATCGGCTGCTGCCACCATGGCATCCACCAGATCCAGCGCCTTGGTGGTGCCGTCAGCCAGCACCGCCTTGCCCGCTTCCATCGGGCCGCCAGAGACGAAGACCACCGGGATATTCAGGCGCATGGCCGCCATCAGCATGCCCGGCGTGATCTTGTCGCAGTTGGAAATGCAGACCAGCGCATCGGCGCAATGGGCATTGACCATGTACTCGACCGCATCGGCGATGATCTCGCGCGAGGGGAGCGAATAGAGCATGCCGTCATGGCCCATGGCGATGCCGTCATCCACCGCGATGGTATTGAATTCCTTGGCTACACCGCCAGCCTTCTCGACTTCACGGGCGACAAGCTGGCCAAGGTCCTTCAGGTGCACATGGCCCGGAACGAACTGGGTGAAGGAGTTGGCAATGGCGATGATCGGCTTGCCGAAATCGCCGTCCTTCATGCCCGTGGCGCGCCACAGGCCGCGCGCACCGGCCATGTTGCGGCCATGGGTGGAGGTTCTGGAACGATAGGCGGGCATCTGGAACTCCCTGGGATTGTCCTATTGGCGGCCTCTTTGTCCGCCTCACGCTTGCTGCGTGCTTCAGATGTAGGGTTTGGCAGGTTTTTCGGGAGAGCGAAAGGGCGGAAAACCCAAAAAGAGTACGCTCCGGTACGGTTCCTTATCAAAGAACCGTACCGGAGCGCAGCTTCATGCCGTTCTCCGGCGAGTGAAGGCCGTCAGCCCTCAGGCAGCCGCACTATCTGCAAGGAACGGGTAGTCAGTGTAGCCCTTGGTGCCACCGCCATAGAGAGTGTCGCGGTCCAGCTCGTTGAGTGGAGCGTCCCGGCGCAGCCGTTCAACCAGATCCGGGTTGGCAATGAAGGGCCGGCCAAAGGCAACCATGTCCGCGCGGCCGCTTTCCACCGCCTCGATGGCGCTGGCCCGGTCATAGCCGTTGTTGGCGATATAGATGCCGTTGAAGCGGGCGCGCAGGGCGCCGATGTCCTCGCCGGGCTTCAGCTCGCGCGTGCCGCCGGTCTGGCCTTCCACCATGTGCAGATAGGCAAGGCCGTAGCCGTTGAGAATGTCCACGGCGCGGGAGAAGGTCTCGACCGGGTTGTCATCATGAATGCCATTGGCATTGGAGAAGGGGCTGAGGCGCACACCCACCCGGTCCGCGCCGATGGCATCCACCACCGCGTCCATGACTTCCTTAAGGAAACGGGTGCGGTTTTCCAGGCTGCCGCCATAGGCATCCGTGCGGGTGTTGGAGCCGGTGCGCAGGAACTGGTCGATGAGATAGCCGTTGGCTGCGTGGATCTCGACCCCGTCGAACCCGGCGGCAATCGCATTGCGGGAAGCCTTCACATAGTCGGCGACGATGCCGGCGATCTCGGACGTCTCCAGCGCGCGCGGCTGCGGCGTATCGACAAAACCGGTACCGTCATAGACCTTGGACTGGGCAGCGATGGCGGAGGGGGCGACCGGCGCCGCGCCGCCCGGCTGCAGCACATTGTGCGAAATACGGCCGACGTGCCAGAGCTGGATCACGATCTTGCCACCCTTGGCGTGAACAGCATCCGTCACCTTCTTCCAGCCTTCCACCTGCGCCTCGGAATAGATGCCCGGTGTCCAGGCATAGCCCTTGCCCTGCGGGCTGATCTGCGAGGCTTCGGTGATGATCAGGCCGGCGCTGGCACGCTGGGCGTAATACTCCACGTGGATGTCATAGGGCGTGTCATCTTCGGCGCGTGCGCGGTTGCGGGTCAGCGGCGCCATGGCAATGCGGTTCGACAGCTTCATGCGGCCGGCCTGAACGGGAGAGAAAAGCTTTGCTTCCGTCATGATGTCTTCCTTCTTCAGAGTTGCTTTCCGCCCTTTCTGGATCAATCAGTCCATAATTTGGCGGAATTTGAGATCCGGTTATGCGTGAGGGGGGGCTAGGCGGGGACGGCTTGCGGGGGCGCCAGAAGCCGGGCGAGCCCTTCGTCCAGCGCCGAGGTAATATAGGCCTCGTCCAGGCCGGACTTGCGCAGGGTCAGCGTGCCGATGGCGAGTGCTGCCAGCGCCCTTGCCCGGGCCCGCAGGGGCTCCGGCCCGTTTTCATCCAGTGCCTCGGCAATGATCGCCTCGATCCGCTCCAGATGATGGCGGCCAAGCGCGGCCACCTCCTCGTTCTGGGGCGCAAGTTCGGTGATGCAGTTGACCAGGAGGCAGCCATGCTTGCCGCCGGATGGGTCCGCCAGCGCCCGCAGCATGGCGGCCACCGCCTCTGCCCTGTGTGCATGCGGCGCATCGCCGATGGATTTCAGCGCCTCAAGCGCCGTTGCCGAATAGCGGCGCAGCGCAGCGAGCAGCACATCCTGCTTGGAGCCAAAGGCGGCATAAAGTGACGAACGGCTGATGCCCATCGCCTGTGTCAGGTCATCCAGCGAAGTCGCCTCGAAGCCCTGACGGCGGAACAGCTCCAGCGCCGCGCGCAGAACCTCACCCTCGTCATAGGAACGCGGGCGGCCCGGACCGGCAGTTGCACCGGCAGCAGAGAGGCGTGGTTCGGCAGTCTTTTTCGTCATGGCCTTGAATATGGACTACTCAGTCCGTAATTCAAGGGGGAACAGAACAGGCCATCTCCGCCTGTCCACCCTTTGCACCGCAAACAGCACGGAGGCGCATATGCTGCCCTACAGCATGCTGGATCTTTCCCCCATTCCCGAAGGCTCGGACGCGCGTGATGCGCTGGCCAGCACGCTGGATCTTGCCCGCCATGCGGAAGACCTCGGCTTCACCCGCTACTGGCTGGCCGAGCACCACAACATGCCCGGCATCGCCAGCGCGGCCACGGCGATCGTCATCGGACAGGTGGCCAATGCGACGAAGCGCATCCGCGTCGGTGCGGGCGGCATCATGCTGCCGAACCATGCCCCACTGGTGGTGGCCGAGCAGTTCGGCACGCTGGCGACCTTCTTTCCCGGCCGCATCGACCTGGGTCTTGGCCGTGCACCCGGCACCGACATGGGCACCGCCCGCGCCCTGCGCCGCACGCTGCAGGCTTCGGACGACTTTCCGGCCGATGTTGAAGAGCTGATCGGCTACCTCTCCCCGGCCCAGCCCGGTGCGCAGGTGCGGGCCATCCCCGGAGAGGGCACTGAAGTTCCGGTCTGGATCCTCGGCTCAAGCCTCTATGGTGCGCAGCTGGCAGCCCATTTCGGGCTGCCCTATGCCTTTGCCTCGCATTTCGCGCCGCAGGCGCTGGATCAGGCGGTCACCATCTACCGCAGCCGCTTCCAGCCGTCCCGTCATCTTGAGCGCCCGCATTTCATGCTGGCGGTGAATGCCTTTGCCGGGGAGGATGACTCGGAAGGCGCCTATCTGCGCTCTTCCATGCAGCAGGCCTTCGCCAACCTGCGCAGCGGGCGGCCCGGCCCCCTGCCCCGCCCCGTTGAGGACATCCGCGCCGTGCTCGATCCGCAAATGCTGGCCATGGTGGAGATGGCTCTTTCATGCAGCGTCACCGGCGGGCCGCAGACCATCCGCAGCCAGCTTGCCAGCCTGATCGAGCGCTACCAGCCGGATGAAATCATGTTCAACGGCAACATCCACGACCCCGCTGCCCGCAAGGCCTCCTTCACCCGCACGGTGGCCGCCCTGAAGGACGTGACGGGGGCAATGACGCATCAGGTGGCCGGGTGAAAATCCGGCCATGGTGGGCGCCAGGGTCTGGATCGTGCTAGGATGAGGCCAAGGAGTTCCCCGATGCCGGCTGCCCGTGCCTTGTTTCCTGTCTTCTGTCTCGCCGCCGGCCTTACGGCGGCGGGAGCCCTGCTGCCTGAAGCCGCTCAGGGGATGGACATGGCGTGCCATGCCTCGGCGCGGGACTTTGCCAATGCCCATGCCGGTGGCGGGCGGGACATGGGCATCAGCATTCTGGAAGGCGCTATGAATGGCACGGTGGCGGGTGGCGCCTGGGCTGGTCCTTCCGGCGCAGAGCGCGGCGCCCATGCGGGTGCAGCCCTTGGCGTGCTCGGCACCATGGCGCAGGACCCGCGCGTCTGGCAGGCGCTTTACGACAGCGCCTACCGGACCTGCCTGACACAGAGATACAGTGCTCCGGGATACAGCGCTCCGGCTTACGGCCTGCCTGCCTATGGCCAGCCCGCTTACGGTGCTCCCTCTTACGTTGCGCCGGCACAGGGATCGCAAATGCCACCACTGCCGCCGCAGCAGGCTATGCCCCAGCAGCCTGCACCATCCGTGCCGCTGGAGGAGTTTCAGTCCTCGGGCGGGCCCTGCGGCTCCAGCGCCAGTTACCGCAAATTTGCGCCCGGCACCCAGCCCTCGACATTTACAGCAAGATCCGGCGGCAACTGCCAGTAGGGCTGGCATTCAGGCCGTGAGGCTTGCCGTGGCCTTTTCCAGCGCCTGCTGAAGCTCTCCGAGCCTGCGCTTCAGGTCGCGGATTTCCGCAAGATCCAGCCCGGTGGCCCCGCCAAGGCATTCCGGGATCGCCTGCCCGGCCTTGCGCATCTCCGCGCCCTTGTCCGTCAGCTTGACGCGTACCTGCCGCTCGTCTGCCGCATCACGGCGGCGGGCGACAAGCTCCATGGCCTCCAGACGCTTCACCAGCGGCGTCAGCGTGTTGGATTCCAGCCCCAGCCGCTGGCCGAGGCCGCCAACCGTCTGGTCATCTTCCTCCCACAGCACCATCATCACCAGAAACTGCGGATAGGTGAGGCCCAGCCCCTCCAGCAGCGGCTTGTAGGCACGGTTGAAGGCGTGATTGGCCGAATAGACGGAAAAGCACAGGAGATCCCCAAGCGTCAGCGGGCCGGAGGCGTCACTTTCAGGGGAACAGGTGGATGGGGTCATGGGTTACTCCTTCAGGAGAGGAATTTAGTTCGCACACGATCAAATCGCAACGCTTGACAATCAGGCACAATCAGCCTATCTATCTCTTGCGATTAAATCGCACACGACTTAAACACAGGAGACCGAAATGCCCGTGAACGTTCTGTACACCACCGCAGCCCGCGCAACCGGTGGCCGTGACGGCTCCGCCGAGACTCTCGACGGCACCTTCAAGGTCAGCCTCTCCACCCCGAAGGAACTGGGCGGCGCGGGTGGTGATGCAGCCAACCCGGAAAAGCTGTTTGCCGCCGGCTACTCGGCCTGTTTTCTTGGCGCCATGAAGTTCGTGGGCGGCCAGACAGGCGTAAAGGTTCCCGCCGACACCACGGTCACCGCAACGGTGGGCATCGGCCCGCGTTCGGAAGGCGGCTTCGGCCTTGAGGTTTCCCTCGCCGTTTCCCTGCCGGGCCTGCCGCAGGAACAGGCACAGAAGCTGATCGAGGAAGCCCATCAGGTTTGCCCCTATTCCAACGCCACACGCAACAACATTGACGTCAAGCTCTCGCTCGCCTGAGCGAAAGCCCTGTCTGACGGACCGGCGGCAGGAGCCATCCTGCCGCCTCCCTTTTGCAGGCGGTTGACGGCTTCCCCCTGACGGGCCACCCTCTCGCAACCTTGGAGAGACGGAGTCGCCTGATGAAAGCCCTTTCCCGCAGCAGTCTCATCCGCGCCGCTACACTTGCCCTTCTGACCGGCCTTACCGCCACGCCCGCCTTCGCGGCGCAGCAGAAATGCGGTGGCGATTTCAAAGCCTTTCTCGCAGGTGTGGAGCAGGAAGCCGTCGCCAGCGGTGTGCCGCAAGGCATCGCGGCGCGCGCTCTGGCCAATGCCCAGATCGACAAGAAAGTGCTCTCGCGCGACCGGGGACAGGCTGTCTTCAAGCAGACCTTCACCGAGTTTTCCGCCCGGTCGGTCAGTTCCGCGCGCCTGCAGCACGGCGCCAACAATATGAAGAAATATGCGCAGGTCTTTGCCCGCGCCGAGGCTGACTACGGCGTTCCTGCCGCTGTCATCACCGCCTTCTGGGGGCTGGAGACGGATTTCGGCGCCGTGCAGGGCGACTTCAACACCTTCAACGCTCTCGCCACACTGGCGCATGACTGCCGCCGTCCGCACCTCTTCCGGCCGCAACTGATTGCCGCCCTGCATATGGTGGCCCATGGCGACCTGGATCCCGCCACCACCACCGGCGCCTGGGCAGGCGAAATCGGCCAGGTGCAGATGCTGCCCGAAGACATCATCCGCTACGGCGTCGATGGCGATGGCGACAACCACGTGAACCTGAAGAACTCTGCGCCCGATGCCATCCTGACAGCGGCGCATTTCATCCAGTCTCTCGGCTGGCAGCGCGGCCAGCCCTGGCTCATTGAAGTGGAGACGCCGGACAACCTGCCTTGGGCAGACAGCAGCCTCGACAAGACCAAGCCCGTCTCCGAATGGGCGGGCCTTGGCGTCCGGGCCCGCAACGGCACGCTGCCCGCCGGTGGCCAGCCCGCCTCCCTCATTCTGCCGCAAGGGCGCAAGGGGCCGGCCTTCCTCGCCTTCCCCAATTTCGGCATTTACCTGAAATGGAATCAGTCCTTCATATACACGACGAGCGCCGCCTATTTCGCAACGCGCCTCGCCGGTGCGCCTGTTCTGGCCAAGACCTCGCCGGAGCCGGGGCTGGATGATGCCGGCATGCGCGCGCTTCAGACCAAGCTGCAGGCCCGCGGCCATGACGTGGGCAAGATCGACGGCATCCTCGGCTCCGGCACCCGCCGCGCCGTCCAGACCGAACAGCAGCGCCTCGGCATCCCCGCCGACGGCTGGCCGACACCGGCATTGCTGCAGAGGCTGTGAGGGATAAAAGAACGAAAATGGCCCGGAGCCGCTCGGCTCCGAACCATTCTTTTCCCTCAACAGAGCGCGGTTACTTCCAGCTCTGGTGATCGGCAGCGGTGCAGCCGTAGGGGGCGCGGTCGTGGCCGAAGCGGGCCTTCAGCTGGTCACAGCCCCAGCGGTTGAGCGGCTCGGGCATCATGTTGTTGATCTCCATGCCCGGCTGCTGGAACGCGGTGGACGAACTGGTCACGTACCAGACCCAGAAGCCAACCGCACCCACGATCATCAGCAGGATGATACCCACGAAAGCCTTCACACCGCGCATCACCACCTGACTGGCCGACGGAGCGGGAGGACCCGCCATCGCCTGCGTGGCAGCCCCTTCATCGGACGGCACGTCGAGGCCGTCCAGTGGCCGCAGAGCGGTCTGGCGCTCTTCCTCCGTCATCACGATACGGGCAAGCTGATCATCCAGCAGCACCGGCAGGGCCGAATTGCCATGGCGCACGGCAAGAGACACCGCATGGCCATTCTACTGGCCGGCAATCATCGGCAGCTGGCCGTTTTCCAGCCGCATATGGGTCACCTGCCCGTCTTGTCCTCGGCCAGATTGTCCGTATAGGAGATGAAGAGGCTGTCCTTCCTGGTCTCAAATCCGGTCACTTCGACCGGGATTTCCTTCAAGACGGCCGGATTGTGCAGGCGCTTCTGCACCCCAAGGGCGCGGATATACTGGAAGACATTGTAAAGGCAGATACCGAACAGCAGCAGGCAGAAGCCGCCAAGCGTCAGGATGCGGTTCAAGAGCTTGTCGAGGCCGAGCGTCAGCGTTGCCAGTTCCGGGTTGTCACGGGAGATGAAGACGCCCGCCTCATAGTCCCCCATGTGAATGCCGAGGAACATGATGCGCACATCGCTCTGATAGGCCTTGCCCTCGAAACTATAGGCAACCTGCGCCTTGCAGCCGGTGAAGACGCCGCGCCGGGTGGTGCACTGGCCGTTGCGCACATCCCCTTCCGCTTCAACCGGATTGAAGCTGATGCGGATGTCACGCCAAAGATCCGGCCCTTCCCATGCGAGAAGGGAAATGCCGGGCGCCAGCACGATGGGCACTACCCAGAACAGCGCCTTCGGCATGGATACAACATCCCCCTTCAGGGAGAGGGGGCGTGCGGGTAAATCGGGCAATCGGGGTGCCATGAGACCTCTTTCTTGCAACTAAAATTGCGGCCGCGTGAGCAGATTTCTTCATGGCTGCGGAAGAGGTCTATGGAAAAGCGCAAGAATGCGCGCTTCTGCCCGGCAGTGATACGCCGCCAAACAAAACGCCGCATCAAGACCTGATGCGGCGTCTTGCAAATTGCCCTTTGGGCATCAATGATTTGCTGTATCAGGCCAAAGCCGGCATCAGCGCGGGGCCATACGGATGGCTCCATCGAGACGGATGGTTTCGCCGTTGAGCATTTCGTTCTCGCATATGGCCTTCACCAGATGGGCATATTCGGCGGCCTTGCCGAGGCGCGAGGGGAACGGCACCTGCTCGCCCAGCGACTTCTGCACGTCCGCCGGCAGTCCCAGAAGCATGGGCGTTTCAAAGATGCCGGGGGCAATGGTCATAACGCGGATGCCGGACTTCGACAGGTCACGGGCGATCGGCAGGGTCATGCCGGCAATCCCGGCCTTGGAAGCGGCATAGGCCACCTGCCCCACCTGCCCATCAAAGGCCGCGACAGAGGCGGTGGAAACGATGACGCCGCGCTCGCCGTCTGCGGTCAGCGGGTCCTGCGCCGACATGGCGGTGGCTGCATGGGCGATGCAGCGGAAGGTGCCGGTAAGATTGACCGCGATCACCTTCTCGAACAGCTCCAGCGAATGCGGTTCACCGCGCGAGGTGGTTTTGGCGGCAGGGGCAATGCCCGCGCAGTTGACGAGGATGCGCTCCACGCCATGGGCGTTGCGGGCGGCGGCAAAACCGGCCTTGACGCTCTCCTCACTCGTCACGTCGACGCAGACGAACAGCCCGCCAATTTCCTTCGCAACCGCTTCGCCCTGCTCCGCATTGCGGTCGAACAGGGCCACCTTCACGCCGCTGGCGGCGAGAAGCCGGGCCGTCGCCGCGCCCAGGCCCGACGCACCACCGGTGACAACAGCCGCAATGGCGGATGAGAGCTGCATGAGTTCCTCCTGTTTATTTTGAATCAAGCCAATGATTTATATTGGCTTTTACGCATTCATTGACGGTTGCGTCATATAGAGGAGACTCTGCGCCGAAAGTCGCAGGCGGTCAAGCCGGACAGCCTTCGGCGAAAGAGGGGATGGCGCAGCAAACGTCCGTACGGAAGTGGGAACGCGGAAAACAGGGGCATCCGCCCCGGTAAGATCAAGGCTTCCGCTGCTCACGCATCACGCCTTGAAACGGCTCAAGCGCCGCACGGGCTTGAGAAATTCACCGCCTGCGCCCCTTATGGCCGCAGGATCATGCCTTCCATGGCGGTCAGGCAGCCGGGATAGGCGGCACTTGCGGCAGCGGCAATCTCGTCCATCCCGTCATCCATGCGGCGCGGGTCATGGTGGAAGAGGACGGGCGTCTTCACCCCGGCCTTCTGCGACAGCTCAACTGCCTTCTGCCAGGTGGAATGGCCCCAGCCGCGATAGGTGGGATACTCCTCATCCGTGAACATGGCGTCGTAGATCATCACATCCGCACCAGCGACAAAGCGCTCCACATTGGCGTCGATCTCAGGATCGCCATGCTCGTGGTCGGTGATGATGCAGATGGATTTGCCCTGAAAATCGAAGCGGTAGCCGCAGGCCCCGCCCGGATGATTGAGGCGGATGGTGCGGATCGACAGGCCATCCTGCCGCGGCAGGTTTTCCCCGGCGCGGAAGCTGCGGAAGGTCACTGCCTTCAGCGTATTGGCGGCCACGGGGAAGATCGGGGGCGACATGATACGGCAGATGATATCGGTAAGGTCCGTATCGTCCTGAAAATGACCGGCCCAGGCATTGATGGTGAAAGCCGGATCATAGGCGGGCTTGAAGAAGGGCAGGCCGCAGATGTGGTCGAGATGCGTATGGGTGAAGAGCAGGTCAAAGGACCGGCTTCCCTGCGTGCACAGGCCGGCGCCCAGCTTGCGGGCGCCAGAGCCGCAGTCAACCAGCACGAGCGCGTCTCCGGCCCTCAGTTCGAAGCAGGCCGTCTCGCCGCCATACTTCAAGGTGCCGGCCCCAGGAGTGGGGGTCGAACCACGCACGCCCCAGCACCGGAGCCAGAAATCTTCCGCCACGCGGCCTCTCCCTATGCTGCCGCTTCACCAGATCTGGCAGCGGCCAGATCGCGGGTGGTGCGCTCAAGACGCTGGGCCAGAGTTCTCATCACTTCCAATGACATATCAGGAAATTCTTTCAAAAGTTTCAGGAAATCGTCCTTGCTGACAGACAGCACATCCATATCGGTTCTGGCAACCAGCGTTGCGGTTCGCGGCACATCGCAGAGAATGGCGATCTCGCCGACAATGGAATGCTGGCGGGCGATGGCCACGGTCTGGTCCTGGCCGTTGCTGCGCACCCGCACATCCGCCTCGCCCTTCAGAATGATGAAGGCCGTATCGCCCTCCTCGCCCTGCTCGCACAGATGCTCTCCCGGCTGAAAGCCGATCCGGTCACTGATAAATGCCAGAAGCCGCAACTTGGTTTCATCGATGCCCCGGAACAGGGGCACCTTGCGCAGGGCGTCGACTTCCAGATCGAGAGACACGGCCAACCTCCATTACACCATTACTTGCAGCCAGAGCTTGTTTCAGGCTTGTTCTTCCCTGTTGTCCTGCCGGACGGTCCGGCCCTGATCCATTATCACGGCCTGATCGAATTCCGAGGCTATGTCAGCATGCGCCGTTCCGAACAGTACCGTACGGCCCGCAAGGATCTCCCGCAATATGCGGCGCAACTGTTTGTCATCCTCACCGGGACCGGCGGCGATATCGTCGAGAATGGTGACTGGAGCATTTTTCAGCAGGCCTCTGACGAGTGCAAGCTTGCGGCGCTGGCCGGCGGACAGGCGCGAGCCGCTGACGCCCACATGGTAGTCAAAGCCGGTGAAGATGATCGGCTCGCGCAGCCCCTCCTCCTCCACAACCTGCCGCACCAGCGCGTCGATCCGCTGGCGCGCATCGCGCCTGTCGAGACGGGCGCGGCCGAAGAGCAGATTGTCCTCGATGCTGAGCGGCGGCAGATAGACGGCCGGGTCAACCGCGATGAAATTGCGGCTGCCGTCCACCACCTTGCGCCGGAAGTCGCGCCGGGCCTCGACAACTTTCGCCCGCAAGTCCTCATCCAGAACACCCAGGCGGTGGCGGGCGGGAATGAGGCGGAAGGCCAGCGTCACAAGGCGCGCCCGGTCGGCCGGCGTGATCGTGTTCTTCAGGGCTTCGGAACGGAAGGCCCGCACGATCTGGTCAAACTCGGGCAGATCATCCTGCGTGATGAACGAATAGGTGCTGAGCAGCCCTGAATCGCCGCTGACATTGGCAAAAAGCTCCACCATCGTCTCTGCAATGCGCAGGCCCAGCAACTGCAGCTTGGTCTCGAGCCCGGTGTCAGACAGGAACTGCCTGACCTCCGGCATGGACGGCATCTGGTCCATCATCACATTGGGATCAGAGGGCACGGCAAAGAACAGGTTCTCGGCCAGCGAGGCATTCAGGTTGAAGGCGTTGACGTCCCAAAGTTCGACCAGCGCGGCGATGCGGCCATCTTCGGCAATACGCTCGCCAATGCGGGCGCGCACGGCCAGAAGGCGCTCGACAAAGCCCGGATCGCGCGCCGGATCAAAGCGGGACTGGAGGCCGAGGCGGTAGATGTCCCCCTCCATCCCGGCCGCAGACAGCAGCGCCAGCGCCAGTACATCCAGATCCTCCCGCGAGGCAACGCCCGCAGCCCGCAGATCTTCCCAGGAGGCATGAATATCATGCAGCGGATTGCTGGTCTCCCGCGCCTCGCGCATGGCCCGCAGGAAGCTGTCAAGATCCTTGCCTGTACGCTGCACCTCGTTCTGTGGCCGGTGCTTCAGCCCGTAATACAGATTGTCGCGGATGGTGCCGGTCCAGATGTGCACAGCGCCGCCCACATAGGCGATTTCCCGGCCGAGAGTTGCCTCACCCAGCTTCTCCAGATCGTGACCGCCAATCTCCACCCGGCCCGAAGTGGGACTGACCAGCCCCGCGGCAAGTTGCAGCACTTCCGAACGGCCGGAGCCATCGCCGCCGGCGATGGCGCAATGGGTGCCTTCCGGAACCTTGAGGGAAATGCCGAACACTTCCTGACCTGCCGCGCCGCCGGAGAAACTGACATTGTGCATCTCGAGCGCACCCGTGAGGCTGGTGCGCTCATCGGCCACCAGCCGTTCGACCGGATAGATGTCTGCGGCGTCGAAGTTTTCCACAACGGTCTGGTATTTCACCTGCACGTCGGCGACGAGCTGGTAATAGGCCAGCAGTTCCTTCCAGGGGCCGGCCAGATCCTTGTAGGCGGCAATCACCGCCAGCAGCGCACCGATGCTGAGATTGCCCTGGATGACCAGATAACCGCCGATCAGGTAGAAGAAGAACGGCGTCAGCTGGTTCATGAAATTATTCACGAACTTGATGAAATACTTCCGGTTGTAGATCTCGTAGCGGATCTTGAAATTTTCATAGAGCCGGTCAGAAATATCGGCAGAATGCAGCGCCGAAGTATCATTGGCGTGAATCTCATGAACGCCAGTGATCGCCTCGCCCAGCTTGTCGGAAATGACGCGAACGTTCTTGACCCTCTGGCGGGAGAGCAGGACAACCTTCTTCTGCAGCTTGGGAATGATATAGGCCTGCAGCGGATAGGAGCTGACGGCAGCAAGCCCCAGCAGCGGGTCCTGCATGAATATGAAGCCGACCTGTACCATCAGAAGGCCGCCCTGATAGGCGGGCAGCGCTATGGCATCGCCGACGAAACCGCCCACATCCTCCACCTCGGCGGTGATCATCGGGATGATTTCGCCGGAGCTCACCTTCCGGAAATGCGGCAGGCGGAACCTGAGCACGCGTTGAAAGAGCTCGAAGCGCAGGCGGCGCAACATGCGCTCGCCCAGCCGCCCCTTGTAGACGTTGATCCAGAGCTTCAGCCCGTTGCTGACGACAACGAGGGCCAGAAACGTGATGCAGAGCAGGAAGAGATAGGAGATCTGGTCAAACTCAAATCCCTGAAACTCCCTCGGAAAACCGTCACCCTGCACCGCATCGTTGACGATCTGTTTTGGCAGCTCCAGCAGGATGTAGCTGATCGGATAAGACACGACTGTGAGAAAAAGAATGAAGAGCTGCTGCCGCGCACTGAACTTCCAGATGAAGCGAAAAAGGCTTTTTTCCATAGGTGAAGTCCAGTCTGGCGAAACTGCGGCCATCCTTGTACTGGTATGACGTTGCCAGTTAACTCGCAACGCCGGATATGCCATAGAAGCAGAAAGTTTTTCTGATCCGCCCCAAAACTGCCGGAATTCAAGAGAGCAAAAAGCGCAGGACGGACAGGGATTGGCTTCAGGCCGGAGCGGCTGACGCTCACGGAAAGCCGCGACAGAGACACAAGACGGGGCATGCACGCGGGGGCACATGAAGTCCGAATCGCCACGAATCCTGATCTACAGCCATGACTCCTTTGGCCTTGGCCATCTGCGCCGGTGCCGTGCCATCGCGCAGTCACTGGTCGGCAAGTTCGACACGCTGTCGGTCCTGATTCTCTCCGGCTCGCCCATCATCGGCAGCTTCGAATTCCGCTCGCGGGTGGATTTTGTCCGGATTCCCGGCGTGATCAAGCTGCGCAACGGGGAGTACACATCCCTGTCGCTGCATCTCAACATCGACCACACGCTGGAGATCCGCTCCTCCATCATTGAGCATACGGCGCAGGTCTTTGCCCCGGACATCTTCATCGTCGACAAGGAGCCGCTGGGCCTGCGCGGCGAGGTGCTTGGCACGCTGGAAATGCTGAAGGAAACCGGCACCCGGCTGGTTCTGGGGCTGCGCGACGTGATGGATGACCCGCAGATCCTGCAGCAGGAGTGGGAGCGCAAGAACGTGCATCCCGCACTGGAAGACCTGTATGACGAGCTATGGGTCTATGGCCCGGAAGGCATGTGCGACCCGCTTGCCGGGATCGACCTGCCGCAGTCGGTGTTCGACAAGATGCTCTACACCGGCTTCCTGCGCCGCGACATGCCCAAGGGCGCAAAACTTTCCGAACCCCTGCCCTTTGGCGATGAACCCTTCATTCTGGTCACGCCCGGAGGCGGCGGCGATGGGGTGGAAATGGTGGACTGGGTGATGCGGGCGTATGAATCGCACGGCCGGCCGCTATTTCCCGCCCTGATCGTGCTTGGCCCCTTCATGCCGGGAGCCGCCGTAACGGATTTCATGGCGCGCGCCGAACATCTGCGCGACGTGCATATCATGCGCTTCACACCGCAGATCGAGCCTTACCTTCAAGCGGCAACGGCCATCGTCGGCATGGGCGGCTACAACACCTTCTGCGAGATCCTGTCCTTCGACAAGCCGACGCTGCTGGTGCCGCGCATCATCCCGCGCCGGGAGCAGGCCATCCGGGCTGGACAGGCCGAGGAGAAGGGGCTGCTGACGGTGCTGCCGATCGAACGTTATCCGGAGGTCGAGCCCATGCTGAATGCGCTTGCCGCCCTGCCCGGCCAGGCCCGCCCGTCCCTGGCAGGCGTAGACAACCTTCTCGGCGGTATCGAGGTGATCGAGACACGCGTCGAGGAAATCCTGTCCACCCGCCCCCGCTTCCAGCAGCCGCGCCGCTCCGCCGTCTGAGCCGCCCTTTCAGATCAAGACCAGAGGCCTCTCCCATGTCCCGCATCGCTGTTGTCGTGAAAGGCTATCCGCGCCTGTCGGAAACCTTCATCGCGCAGGAAATCCTCGGACTGGAGCGCCGGGGCATCGGCCAGCTGATCGTTGCGCTGCGCAAGCCCTACGACCCCTTCATTCACGAGCTGCACCGGCAGATCAGCGCCGAAGTGCTGTACCTGCCGGAGTATCTGAAGGATGATCCGAAGCGTGTTGCCCGTGCCCGCCGCTGGGCGGAGCAGCAGCCCACCTATGCCGCAGCGCGTGCCCTGTTCGAGGCGGATCTGAAGCATGAGAGCAATGCGGGACGGCACCGGCGCTGGGGCCAGGCCTGCGTCTTTGCCCATGAACTGCCCGAAGATGTGACGTGGATCCACACCCACTATCTGCACACGCCCTGTTCGGTGGCGCGCTATGCGGCGCATCTGTCCGGGCGCGGCTGGTCCTTCTCGGCCCATGCCAAGGACATCTGGACGAGCCCGGAATGGGAGCTGCGTACAAAGCTTGATGACGCTGCCTGGGGCGTGACCTGCACCTCCGTCAATGTGAATTATCTGCGCAGTCTTTCGGCCAACCCTGCCAAGGTGGAGCTGGTTTATCACGGGCTGGATTTCACCGGCTTTCCCGAACCCTCGGGCCGCCCCTCCACCCGTGACGGCAGCGGTGAGCCGGTGCGGCTTCTGTCCGTTGGCCGGGCCGTGGCGAAGAAGGGCTATGACGATCTTCTCACCGCCCTCGCCCGCCTGCCGGCAGGGCTCAACTGGCATTTCACCCATATCGGCGGCGGCGAGCTGTCGGACACACTCAAGGCGCAGGCGGACAAGCTCGGCCTTTCCGCCCGCGTCACCTGGATGGGCGCGCGCCCGCGTGAAGAGGTGATTGCCGCCTCTCTTGAAGCCGACCTCTTCGTGCTGCCCTCCAAGGTGACGAAAAGCGGCGACCGGGACGGCCTGCCCAACGTGCTGATGGAGGCCCAGTCCATGGGTCTGTGCTGCCTGTCCACCGCCGTTTCCGCCATTCCGGAGCTGATCGACAACGGCGAGACCGGCATTCTGGTGCCCCCGGCAGATCCCGCAGCATTGGCAGATGCGATGGTCCGGCTGATCACCACCCCCGCCATGCGTGATGAATTCGGCCTTGCTGCCTCGCGCAAGGTGCGGGCCGAATTTGCCACAGCGCCGGGGCTTGACCGGCTGGCGGTGAAGTTCAAGGCGCTGGTCTGACGGGATGCGCGCCGCCTTCTATGCGCCAATGAAGCCTGCCGATGATCCGGTGCCCTCCGGCGACCGGACCTTTGCGCAGCTTATCCTGCGGGCGCTGGAGACGGGCGGCCATGACACCCGCGTGGCCAGCCGGCTGAAGACATGGCGGGCCGTGCCAGAGGACCTGCCGGAGGCCCATGCGGCGGCACAGGGCGAAGCAGAGCGGATCATCGGTGACTGGGAAGCCGAAGGCTGGCGGCCGGAGGTGTGGGTGACCTATCATCTCTATCACAAGGCGCCGGACTGGATTGGGCCTGCGGTGGCGGACCATTTCGCCATTCCCTATGTGGTGCTGGAGGCAAGCCGGGCGCCCAAGCGCCAGACCGGCCCTTGGGCATATGGGTTTGCCGCTGCCGATGCGGCCCTTCAGCGGGCTGACGCGGTGGGTGCGATCCACCGGGCCGATGCGGGCTGCCTTGAGCCGGCACTGCCCCCGGATGTGCTGCATCTCTTCCCGCCGTTTCTCGATGCAACGCCCTTCCTGAAAGCCCGCCCTGCCCTCTCCGAAGAAGGCCCCGTGCGGCTGCTGGCCGTGGGGATGATGCGCCCCGGCGACAAGGAAGCCTCCTACCGGGTGCTGGCCGAGGCGCTGGTGCTGCTGATGGATCTTGACTGGGAACTGACCCTCGTTGGCGGCGGACCTTCCCGCGAGGTTCTGACGCCGCTGTTTCCCGCCACCCGTTGCCACTTCGCCGGGGCCCTGCCGCCCGAAGCGCTGCCGCAGCAGTATCTCAGCCATGATGTGTTTGTCTGGCCCGCCATCCGCGAGGCCTTCGGCTTCGTCTTTCTGGAGGCGCAGGCAAGCGGCCTGCCGGTGGCAGGCGGCGCCACCTTCGGCGTACCGGATATCGTCGAGGATGGCCGCACCGGGCTGCTGTCTCCTGAAGGGGATTCGGCCGCCCTTGCTGCCAGCCTGCGCCGCCTGATCCTGAACCGGGGCTTGCGCAGCGCCATGGGAGGGGCTGCCCGCGCCCATATTCTATCCCGGCATGATCTCACTGCAGGCGCTGCCCGGCTCGACGCCCTTCTCCATGCGGCGCAAAAGCACTATCTGGGTGTGAGGACAAGACCTTGATGACCAGCACATCCACACGCCCCCTGCACGCCTTCATCCATGTTCAGCACCTCCTCGGCACTGGCCACGCGGTGCGGGCGGCCGCCATCGGGCAGGCGCTGGCCACACGCGGCGTGGACGTGACGCTGGCGGCCGGCAACATTCTGCCGCCGACGCTGGATGTCTCAGGCCTCAACGTCATCGCCCTGCCGCCGGTGCGCAGTCCCGATGCAGTGTTCAACCGGCTGGTGACACCGGAAGGCACCGACATTGACGAAGCCTGGATGGCCCGCCGAGCAGAGGCCACTATGGCGGCCTTCACGGCGCGGCCCGTCGATATCCTCCTGACCGAAACTTATCCCTTCGGCCGCCGCCAGTTCGAATTCGAGCTGGCACCGCTTCTGGCTCATGCCCGTGCCTTGCCGCAGCGCCCGCTGACCGCCAGTTCCATCCGCGACATTCTGGTGCGCAAGCAGCAGCTTTGGAAGGAAGAGTGGATGGCGGATCAGGCGCTGGCCTCCTATGACCGGGTGCTTGTTCATTCCGATCCGGATTTCGTCGAGCTTGGCGACAGCTTTCCCTTCGCGGACCGCATTGCCCATCTGGTGCGCTACACCGGCTATGTCAGCACGGACGGGCGCCCCGAGGCACCCGGTGAGGACGGGCGGGACGAAGTGATTCTCTCCTGCGGCGGCGGCGCCGTCTCTGCTGCGCTGATCGAGGCCGCTCTTGGTGCCCGCGCCCTGTCTGCCCGCGCCAATGACGCACGCTGGCGTCTGCTGGTGGGCCACGACGTGGAGGCGGAGGCCTTCGTCTCCTATGTGGCACGCGCGCCGGACGGCATGATTGTGGAGCGGGCAAGACGCGATTTTCCGAACCTGCTCACCCGGGCAAGGCTATCCGTCAGTCAGGTGGGTTACAACACGGTGCTGGATATCCTGCGAGCGGGTGTGCCCAGCGTGCTTGTGCCCTTTGCGCAGGTGAAGGAAACCGAGCAGACGCAGCGCGCCGAAGCGCTGGCCGGCCACCGCCGGGCTGTCATGCTGGCCGAGAAGGACCTTTCTGCCGCCACACTTGCCCGGGCGGTGGATGAAGCCTTGTCCCTGCCCCCAACCGCCACCTCCGTGCGCCTTGGCGGCGCGGAGGCCAGCGCCGACATTCTCCTCAAGGATCTGGAAGAGTTCCGCACATGACGATTGAGCTTGCCGCGTTCAGGGACAGCCTCAGGGCGCATCTCGACTGGTTTGCGGAGCGGGACCGGAAGGTGCGTTTCTGGTGGCGCGATGATGATGCCATTGAGCCCACGCCTGCGCTGGAGGCCATCCTTGGACTTGCCCGTGCCCACAAGGTGCAGGTGGCCCTTGCCGTCATTCCCCGAAACGCGACGCAAGCGCTGGCGCAGCGGCTGGCGGAGGATCCCCATGCGGTGGTGCTGCAGCATGGCTGGCAGCATCTCAACCACCAGCTCAAGGACCTTGGCGAAAAGGCCGCCGAATTCGGCACGCGGCGGGATGAAACGGAAGCGCTGGCGGAGTTGAAGGCCGGATGCGAGAGGCTTGGCCAGCTGTTCGGGCCGCGCTTTGTGCCTGCCATGGTGCCGCCCTGGAACCGGATTGCCCCCGGCATCATCCGCCTTCTGCCGGAGGCCGGGCTGACAGGCCTGTCCACCTTCACCTGGCACTACCACGGGCCGCATGTGGTGCAGGCGCATGTGGACATCATCAAGTGGAAGAAGGACCGGCGCTTCATCGGCTGGAAGAGTGCGAGGAAGCGGCTGGACCTGCAGTTTCTGCGCCGCCGCAACACGGACAGCGAACCGCTGGGTATTCTCACTCACCATCTCGTTCACGACGAAGGGTGCCAGGCGTTTCTCGAAGACTTTCTCACCATCGCCGCGCACCATCCCGGTGCAGACTGGCCGGACGTGCCTGGGCTCTTCAGCGAGTAATACCAGCACTCAACGAGCTTGATTTACCGGATGCTGGTCAAGTCCATGCGGCGCATGAGCAATTTCAGGGCCTGATGCGTCAGCATCGAAATCCTTGGCATGCGAAACTGTCACTGCGCGGCGGCAGCTTCGCGGCAGGTGCAGCAGAGGCCGCGCAGCTCGATCACCGTCTTGTGCAGGGCAAAGCCCTCGGCGTTGGCCCAGCCGCTGAGCCGCTTGGAGATCTCTTCATCGGCAAATTCGCTCACCGATCCGCAGGTTTCGCAGATGGCGAAAGCCGTGCTGGCGTGGTCCTCGCAGGAGGGATGGCGGCAGGCCACGAACGCATTGAGGCTTTCCAGCCGGTGCACCATGCCCATTTCAACAAGCTTTTCCAGCGCCCGGTAGACCTGCAGCGGCGCCCGGAAGCCCTCCACCCGCAGCTTGTCGAGGATGGTATAGGCCGTCAGTGGTCCTTGCGCCTCTTCCAAAGCGCCAAACACGAGGTTCTGGTTGCGTGTCAGGCCCGAGCGGTCGTGGTAATGGTGGTGATGATGATGGTCGTGGTGGTCACTCATCGTCGTTTCCTTCTCTCCGCCGCCGGTCAGCCCTGGCCCACACTGTCTGCGCGCCGCTTGCGGCCCAGCATGGCCCACGCTGGAAACAGGCTTACACCGAAAAGCAGCATAGCCGCCACCACGATGGAAGGTCCTGAGGGCGTGTCAAAATGCAGTGAGGCAAATAGCCCCATGACGACGGCACAGGCCCCGACCAGCGCCGCGACCACCGCCATCTGCTCGGGCCCGCCGGACAGCCGCCGGGCGGCCGCAGCAGGAATGATCAGCAGAGCGGTGATCAGCAGCACGCCGACAATCTTCATGGCAATGGCGATCACGGTCGCCATCAGCACCATGAAGATGAGGTTGGCCCGCTGCGGCTGCATGCCTTCTGCTTCAGCCAGATCGGTGTTGACAGTTGCGGCGAAGAGCGGCCGCCAGATCATCGCCAGCACGACCAGCACGGCTGCGCCACCTGCATAGATGATACCGATGTCCAGACGCGATACGGCGAGGATATCGCCGAAGAGGAAGCCCATCAGATCCATGCGGATCCAGGTCATGAAGGCCAGGCACACAAGGCCCAGCGCCAGCGAGGAATGGGCGAGAAGCCCCAGCAGCGCATCAGAGGAGAGGCCGCCGCGCCGCTGCAGGGTGAGCAGCAGCAGCGACACCAGCGTGCAGATGAGAAAGACCGCCAGCGTGATGTTGACATTCAGCAGGAACGCCAGCGCCACACCCAGCAGCGAGGCGTGGGACAGGGTGTCGCCGAAATAGGCCAGCCGCCGCCAGACGATGAAACAACCGAGCGGACCGGTCACAAGCGCAACGCCGATGCCGGCCAGAATGGCACGTGTGAAGAAATCATCCAGCATGGCGCCCGTCCTCCTTCACGCAGTTGCAAGGCTCCACACCCGCTTCATGGGCGTGATCATGTCCGTGGTGATGATGGTCCCCGTGATGGTGATGATCATGCGCGTGATCGTGATGCCCATCTCCCGGATGGCAGCTGTCAGTGACCGAACCATCCGCATGGCGGACCCGGCCATCGGGCAGATGCTCGTGATCGTGACTGTGCTCATAGACCGCCAGCGCCCCTGCGGCACGGATGCCGAAGAGTTCGCGGTAGGCGCTGGAGCGGGCGACGTTGACCGGTGTGCCACGGCAGCAGACATGACCGTTGAGGCAGATGACCTGATCGGTGGCGGCCATAACCACATGCAAGTCGTGGGAAATCATCAGGATTCCACAGCCGGTCCGGTCGCGCAGGTCCTTGATCAGGTCGTAGAGCAGGATCTCGCCATTGTAGTCCACCCCCTGCACCGGCTCGTCCAGCACAAGAAGGTCAGGCTTGCGGGCAAAGGCGCGGGCCAGCAGTGCCCGCTGCATCTCGCCGCCTGAGAGGTTGCGCATCTCCGCCTTGATCAGATGGGCAATGCCGGTAGCGGACAGGGCCTCAAGGGCTTCAGCCTCCGACAGCGGCGAGGTGAGTCGCATGAAGCGGCCGACCGTCAGCGGCAGCGTCCAGTCGATGGCAACCTTCTGCGGCACATAGCCAACGCGCAGCCCGTTCTTCCGGATGGCGGAGCCCTCCGTTGGCGCGATGATGCCAAGGGACATTTTCGCTGTCGTGGACTTGCCGGATCCATTGGGGCCGATGAGCGTGACAATTTCACGCGGGGCCACGGTCAGATCGACGCCGCGCACCAGCCAGCGGCCGTCGCGCTGCACGCCGGCATTGGACAGTTGGATGAGATGGGAACCGCTGGGAGACAAGCCAGTTGCTTTCCAGTGTGAGGATCGGGGTTGCCGGGACTTATCTCATACGTTATACGATCACGCAAACAATGTAACAACATAACATCACAGGTTCCGCCTGACGCGCCTCCTGCGCCGGGCCTTTCCCCCCGAGGACTGAAGGAGACTTCCCATGTCCCAGACTTTCCGCACCGGCTCCAAGAGCCGCCTCACCCGCGCAGCACTGGGCGGCACGGCCCTGATGCTGCTCAACATTTCCCCTGTGCTCGCCGCGCCCAAGGTCATTGCCTCGATCAAGCCGGTGCAGAGCCTCGTTGCCGCCGTCATGGACGGCGTCGGTGAGCCCTCCGTCATCGTCGATGGCGCCGCCTCGCCGCATACCTTCGCGCTGAAGCCTTCAACCGCCAAGCTGATCGCGGATGCGGATGTGGTGTTCTGGGTCGGGCCGGAGCTGGAGCCATTCCTCTCAAAGCCGCTCGAAACGCTGGGCGAAAAGGCCCAGGCCATCGAACTGTCCGAAGCGCCGGGCGTCAACAAGCTGCCGGTGCGCGAGGATGCCAATTTCGAGCCGCATGACCATGGTCATGAAGAGGGCGAAGCAGGGCACAGCCATGCGGGGCATGATCACAGTCATGGCCATTCGCATTCACATGACCACGGCCATGGCCATGGTCACGAGCATGGCGAGTTTGACGCCCACGTCTGGCTGGACCCGGAAAACGCCAAGGCCATGGCGGACGACATTGCCCACCACCTGTCCGAAGCCGATCCGGAGAACGCAGCTACTTATGCCGCCAATGCCGCTGCGCTGAAGGAAAAGCTGACGGCGCTGGAAACCGAGCTCGCCGCCGAGCTGGAGCCGGTGAAGGACAAGCCCTTCATCGTCTTCCACGATGCCTACCAGTATTTCGAACACCGCTTCGGCGTGCGGGCGGCCGGCTCCGTCACCCTCAGCCCGGAAGTGCAGCCGGGCGCCGAGCGTGTCGCCGCGCTGCGCACCAAGCTGAAGGACCTGGGTGCCGTCTGCGTCTTTTCCGAGCCGCAGTTCGAGCCGAAGCTGGTCAGCGTGCTGATCGAAGGCACGGATGTGCGCAGCGGCGTGCTCGACCCGCTGGGCGCGGGTGTGGCCAATGGCAAGGACCTCTATTTCGAGGTGACCCGCAACATGGCTGCTTCGCTGAAGTCCTGCCTGTCCGGCGCGAACTGATCGCGCCCATGACGGCAAGCCTGAAACATCAAGGGCGCGGAGATGATCCGCGCCCTGTTTTTCGTTGAACGACAGTCATTTCGTCATGGCATGACTTGATCATTCCATCCGTGCCGCGACCTCTCATAATGGGCAGTCAGCACGGAAAGACAGCAATGTTGAGGCCCCGCCGGGCAGAAGCGTCACGGCATGGATGCCATGGCATGACGAAAACGGTTTGCGTTCCCCGCAACCGGCGGCCCCACATGTGCCCGCCTTCAGGCTCATACCAAGGCTCCGGGATGCTGACGCATCACGCCTCGAAATTGCTCAGGCGCCGCACGGGCTTGGCCAACTCTCGATGAGACAAGCTCATCGCGAGTTGGTCTCAAATCCCCTCACCGGCTGCGAAATAGCCGATGGCGGGAATGATGCCTTCGCAGCGCAGGTAATTGAGCACCTCCTCCGCCAGAGCCTCAGCCTCACGCCCGGCGGTCTTGAGGTGCAGTTCCGGGTTTTCCGGAGCTTCATAGGGGCTGCTGATGCCGGTGAAGTTCGGGATCTCGCCCGCCATCGCCTTCTTGTAGAGACCCTTCGGATCACGCGCCTTGCAATCCTCCAGCGGCGTGTCCACGAAGATCTCGATGAACTCGCCAGGCTGCAGCAGCTCGCGGGCCATCTGGCGCTCGGCCTTGAAGGGCGAGATGAAGGACACCAGCGTGATCAGGCCTGCATCGGTGAAGAGCTTGGCCACCTCGCCGACGCGGCGGATGTTTTCCACCCGGTCGCCATCGGTGAAGCCCAGATCGCGGTTCAGCCCATGGCGCACGTTGTCGCCGTCGAGCACATAGGTGTGCCGGCCTTCCAGATGCAGCTTCTTCTCCACGATGGAGGCGATGGTGGATTTGCCGGAACCGGACAGCCCGGTGAACCACAGCACCACCGGCTTCTGCCGCAGGCTCTCGCTGCGCGCCGCCTTGTCCACGTCCAGCGCCTGCCAGTGGATATTGCTCGCCCGGCGCAGCGCATGGGCCACCATGCCCGCTCCCACCGTCGCATTGGTCATGCGGTCGATCAGGATGAAGGCACCGGTCGTGCGGTTGTCCTTGTAGGCGTCGAACGCCACGGCTCCGGAAAGCGCCAGATTGCACAGGCCGATCTCGTTCAGCGCCAGCGTCTTGGCTGCCGTCTGCTCGAAGGTGTTGACGTTGATCTTGTGGCGGATGTCGGTGACGGAGGCCGCCAGCGTGCGTGCGCCGATCTTCATGAGATAGGAGCGGCCGGGCAGCAGGGCGTCTTCCGCCATCCAGATCACATGGGCGGAGAACTGGTCCGCCACATCAGGCCGTGCCTGCACCGGCGCCAGCACGTCGCCGCGTGAAATATCGATCTCGTCCTTGAGCACGATGGTCACCGCTTCACCGGCCCTTGCGCTGTCCACATCGCCGCCCGCACCCAGAATGCGGGTGACCTGGGATGTCTTGCCGGAAGCTGCAACGATCAGTTCCTCTCCCACGGACACGCGGCCGCTGGCGATGGTGCCGGAATAGCCGCGGAAGTCGAGGTTCGGGCGGTTCACCCACTGCACGGGGAAACGGAAGGTACGGGCCTCCTCAGCCCCGTTCACATCGACGCTTTCCAGATGCTCCAGCAGCACCGGACCATCATACCAGGGCATGCGGGCGCTGCGGGTGGTGACATTGTCGCCATAGCGGGCGGAGATGGGGATCGCCTGGAGCGTCTCGAAGCCGAAGCCACGGGCCAGCTCCTCGAAGGCCTCCCGGATTTCGTTGAAACGCTCCTGCGAGAAATCCACCAGGTCGATCTTGTTCACCGCCAGCACCGCGTGGCGGATGCCCAGCAGCGAAGCAATGAAGGCGTGGCGGCGGGTCTGGGTCATCAGCCCGTGGCGGGCATCGACCAGCAGCACGGCAAGATCAGCGGTGGAAGCGCCGGTCGCCATGTTGCGGGTGTATTGCTCGTGGCCCGGCGTGTCGGCAACGATGAACTTGCGCTTGCCGGTGGCGAAGAAGCGGTAGGCCACGTCGATGGTGATGCCCTGCTCGCGCTCGGCCTCAAGACCATCCACCAGCAGGGCCAGGTCCATGTCCTCGCCCACGGTGCCGTGCTTGCGGCTGTCCTTTTCCAGTGCTGCCAGCTGGTCCTCGAAGATCAGCTTGGTGTCATAGAGCAGGCGCCCGATCAGGGTGGACTTGCCGTCGTCGACGCTGCCGCAGGTGAGGAAGCGCAGCTGGTCCTTGTTTTCCTGCGAACGGATATAGTCGAGCACGGCCTCTTCGGACGTGAGCTTTTCGGAGAAGTCCATGATCAGAAATACCCCTCGCGCTTCTTCTTTTCCATGGAGGCGCTGTCGTCGTGGTCGATCAAGCGGCCGGAGCGTTCGGATGTGCGCGCAATCAGCATCTCGCGCAGGATGGCCGGCAGCGTGTCAGCCTCCGATTCAATGGCACCGGTCAGCGGGTAGCAGCCGAGCGTGCGGAAGCGGACGGATTTCTCTTCCACCGTTTCCCCGGCCCGCAGCTTCATCCGGTCATCATCGACCATGATGAGCATGCCGTCCCGCTCCACTACCGGGCGGCGGGCGGCGTAATAGAGCGGCACCATGGGGATGTTTTCGGCCAGGATGTATTGCCAGATGTCCAGCTCGGTCCAGTTGGACAGCGGGAAGGCGCGGATGGATTCGCCCTTCGCCACACGGGCGTTGTAGAGGTTCCACAGTTCCGGCCGCTGGTTCTTCGGGTCCCAGGTGTGGGCCGCCGTGCGGAAGGAAAAGACGCGCTCCTTGGCGCGGGATTTTTCCTCGTCGCGCCGTGCACCGCCAAAGGCCGCATCGAAGCCGTATTTCGTCAGCGCCTGCTTCAGCGCCTCGGTCTTCATGATGTGGGTGTGGACCTGCGAGCCGTGGTCGAAGGGATTGATGTTCTGCGCCAGCCCGTCCGGGTTGGTGTGAACGATCAGTTCCAGCCCGAGCCGCTTCACCGTCTCGTCGCGGAAAGTGATCATCTCGCGGAACTTCCAGCCCGTATCCACATGCAGGAAGGGAAAAGGCGGCTTCGAGGGATAGAAGGCCTTCATCGCCAGATGGAGCATCACGGAGGAGTCCTTGCCGATGGAATAGAGCATCACCGGATTGCGGAACTCTGCCGCCACCTCGCGGATGATGTGAATGCTCTCCGCCTCAAGGCGCCGGAGATTGCTGAGCCGGTCTGACATGCGATTGCCTTCTTCCACTCCCTCTTCCCGCTGCGCTGCTGCGCCGGGAAACATGTGCGCGAGACTATAGGGCGTTGCCCTTGCGCATAAGAAACAGTTTTGCGCAGATTGCCAGAAGCTGGACCTTTACTCCCGCTTTTTGAAGCCATGAGAGAAATCCCTTCGGCAGCATCAATTTGCACGCTGTGCCGCGCAGCGGGCATGGACACAGGCCGTGCCCGGCACACAGGGGCATGTATCAATCGGTCAGCGCGCCTTTTCGGCGGCAAAGCGCAGGCAGGCCTGCATCAGGATCAGCGCCGGTGTCGGCGGGGTGTCGGCGCGGGTGGTCAGCCCCACCGGCCCCAGCGTTTCCGCCGTCTTTACCGGAAGTTCCACCAGATCGCCATTGGCGATGTCGCGGGCAACAACGCCGCTGGAGATGATCCACACCGCATCGCTGTCCAGCGTATAAATGCGCCCGAAGGTGTCGGAGATGGTCTCCACCCGCTTCGGGAGATGGGTGACGCCGTTGGCAATCAACAACCGCTCCACATAGGGCCGGATGATGGCCTCGCGCGTTGGGTAAAGCACCGTGAAATCCGCGATCCGGGCCAGATCCGCCGAAGGCTCATCCAGCAGCGGATGCCCCCGGCGCACCACCAGCGACACGCTTTCGGAATAAAGATGCGTGAAGGAGAGGCCTTGCATCTGTTCAGGATCTGCAAGCCGCCCGACGACGAGATCCAGTTCCCCCACCCTGAGGCGGCCCAGCAGGAACCGGTTGGGGCCCGTCTCCATCGTCAGCACCGTGCCGATGGCCTCTGCCTCGAAGCGCTGCACCGCCTCCGGGAAGATGCGTGCTGCGACACTTGGCAGCACGCCGACATTCAGGAACGAATCCCCCGACATGCGCGCCTGCGCCACGCTGTCGAGCCCCTGCTTCAGCGCGGCGAGACTCGCCCCTGCATAATGCAGCAGTACATCACCGAACTGGGTCAGTTCCACGCCCTTGCGCGAGCGTTCGAACAGGCGCACGCCGAGAATCTCCTCCAGCTCCTTCAGCGTCTTGGAGACTGCCGGCTGGGTGATGGCCAGCGCATCGGCGGCCTTCACCAGACTGCGCCTGCGGGCCACCTCCAGAAAGCACTGGATGTGGCGGTATTTCACCCGGCCATCAATGATCATCCATTCCCTCCGGTTATGCTGACTGGATAAATTGTCATTTTACATAACTGATGGTTGAATGAAATAGTCGGCCTCAGGAGAAGACGTGTTACAGCACAGGACGGTGTTTGAAACGGACGGAGCACTCACATAGGGCCGCAGCCCCCTCTCCCAGCTTGAGGGGAGATGTCTGCGTCAGCAGACGGAGGGGGCAGCGGCGCATCAGCATCTCGGGGCCTTTTGAGTAATTCCGAGAGGCTGTTCCCCCCCCCTCTCTGCCCCCTGCCGGGGGCATCTCCCCCTCAAGGGGAGAGGAATTGGGGCCTGCGAGACAGTCCGGAATGAACATTGCCCGCAAGGGAAACGCGGCAAGAGGGAGAGAGTGCGTTGCAGATGATCCGCGCAAACGGTGTGTGCCTGCATGTGAGCGACAGCGGCGAACAGCACCTGCCCGTTATGGTCTTTGCCAATTCGCTTGGCACGGACTTCCGCTCATGGGACCGGGTGGCGGCGCATTATTCTGGCAGGTTCCGCATCCTGCGCTATGACATGCGCGGCCATGGCCTGTCCGAGTGCCCCGATGGCCCCTATTCCATTGAGGATCTCGTAGCCGACCTCGACCAGCTTCTGGCGGCGCTCGGCATCACCTCTGCCATTGCCGTGGGCCTGTCCGTGGGCGGGCTGGTGGCACAGGGGCTGGCGGCGCTGCGTCCAGGTCTGGTGCGGGCTGCCGTGCTCAGCAACACGGCGGCCAAGGTGGGCTCGCCTGAAATGTGGGCCCAGCGCATCGCCGCGATTGAAGCGGGCGGAATTGCATCCCTCTCGGAACCCATTCTGGAGCGCTGGTTCTCTGCCGCCTTCCGTCAGAGCCGTCCGGATGAACTGACCGGCTGGCGCGCCATGCTGACCCGCACCACGCGCGAAGGCTACACCGGTATCTGCCATGCGCTGGCTGGCGCCGATCTCACCGCCTCCACAGCCAAACTGAAGCTGCCGGTGCTGGTGATTGCGGGCAGCGAGGATGGCTCGACCCCGCCCGATCTGGTGCGCGGCACCACTGAGCTTATCGAAGGTGCCCGTTTTACCCTCATCGAGGGTGTGGGCCACATTCCTTGCGTTGAGGCGCCGGAGGCCTTCTGCGCGGCCATTGATACTTTCCTTGAGGAGCATTCCCTTGTCTGACCGTTCCCCCGGCTCGCGCCATGCCAATGGCATGAAGACCCGCCGCTCCGTTCTGGGCGATGCCCATGTGGACCGGGCCATTGCCAATCAGACGCCCTTCGACGAGGACTTCCAGACGCTGATCGTGGAAAGCGCCTGGGGCACGGTCTGGGCCGATGACAGCCTGACGAAGCGCGAGCGCAGCCTCGTCACCATTGCCCTGCTGGCCGGGCTCGGCCACCATGAGGAACTGGCCATGCATGTGCGGGCCAGCGCCAACACCGGCGCCAGCGCACGCGACATCCGCGAGGCGCTGCTGCATGTGGCGATCTACGCCGGGGTGCCCGCGGCCAACACCGCCTTCAAGATTGCCCGTGAAACCCTCACCGCCAACGGGCGGTTGGGCGAAGTGGACGAAATGCGCAAACCTGCTGATCTGGATCAGGGAGGCCAGTCATGAGCGAGACCCCAAGCAACTTTCCGAGCCCGGGACTGGGCGACTATTACCAGCGTGAGCTGTCCATACATCCGCCCGCCTATGCGCCGGGCTACAAGAGCTCCGTCCTGCGCTCGCCGCAGAAGGCGCTGCTGTCGCTGGAACAGGGCATGGGCGAGATCACCGGCCCGGTCTTCAACCACAACGACCTCGGCCCGCTCGACAATGACATGATCCTCAACTACGCCAAGACCGGAGAGCCCATCGGCGAGCGGATCGTGGTCCATGGCCGCGTGCTGGACGAGAACGGCCGCGGACTGCCGGAAGTTCTGGTGGAAGCCTGGCAGGCGAATGCGGGCGGCCGCTACCGCCACAAGAAGGACACCTATCTCGCCCCGATCGACCCGAACTTCGGCGGCTGCGGCCGCACCCTGACGGACGAGAACGGCTACTACTTCTTCCGCACCATCAAGCCGGGCCCCTATCCCTGGCGCAACTACATCAACAGCTGGCGCCCGGCGCATATCCACTTCTCGGTGTTCGGCCATTCCTTCACACAGCGCCTGATCACCCAGATGTATTTCGAGGGCGACCCGCTCATCGGCATCTGCCCGATCGTCAAGACCATCCCGGACGCCGGTGCCATCGAGCGGCTGATCGCCCCGCTGGACATGAAGGCCTCCGCCCCGCTCGACTACCGGGCCTACCGCTTCGACATCGTGCTGCGCGGCCGCCGCTCCACGCTTTTCGAAAACCGTCTGGAAGGAAACTGAGCCATGGTTCTGCCGCTTCCCTATCTTCAGGAAACCGCCAGCCAGACGGCGGGCCCCTATGTCCACATTGGCCTTGCTCCACAGGCAGCCGGGTTCGACATCTTCGAGAAGAACTTCAGCCATGTGGTCGCCGGGCCAAACACGCGCGGTGAGCGCATCCGCATTGAGGGCCGCGTTTTCGACGGCTCCGGCACGCCGCTTAAGGATGTGCTGATCGAAAGCTGGCAGGCCAACAGCGATGGCCGCTACAATCACCCGGAAGACAAGGGGCCAGGCCAGCTTGATCCGGACTTCCGGGGCTGGGGCCGCAGCTGCTCGGATTTCGAAACCGGTGTTTTCGTCATCGAGACCATCAAGCCCGGCTCTGTCCGGTGGCGGGATGGGCGCCCGCAGGCCCCGCACATCAGCCTGTGGATCGTCGCACGCGGCATCAATATCGGCCTCAATACCCGGCTCTATTTCTCCGATGAGGAAGAGGCCAATGCCAAGGACCCGGTGATCAATCTGGTGGAACACCCGGTGCGCCGCAAGACGCTGATCGCCCAGCGCGAAGAGCGGAACGGCGAAGTGATCTACACCTTCGACATCCACATCCAGGGCGAGAACGAGACGGTGTTCTTCGACATCTGACCGCTCGCAGGCAAGAGACGGACCTGACCGGGGGGAGATCCAGATAGCCCATCAAACCCTGATCAGGAACCGGGCATGGAGCCGGGCCAAAGACGGCCTGGCTCCAGTCCTTTCTGCGATGCTCCAGCACACGGCATCCGGCCCGCGCTTGGCGGGCCCTTGCCGTTCCAGTACCAATACATACCAGCGCCATTTCCGGCCGCATCAGGGACAGCCATGACCGTCAGCCCCTTCGATTCCCCTCTCCTCTCCGGCCTGCTGCAGGATGGTGAAACGGCGGCTCTGTTCAGTGATGCTGCTGCCCTTGCGGCCATGCTGGAGGTAGAAGCCGCTCTCGCACTGGCGCAAGGGGACTGCGGCCTCATTCCGCACGAAGCTGCGAAGGCGATCAGCGCGGCCGCAAGACACCTGACGCTGGACCCGGCTGCACTGTCGGCGGCCACTGCGCAGGATGGCGTGCCCGTGCCGGCGCTGGTCGCGGCCCTGCGCAAGGCAGTATCTGCAGACCATGCCCCCTTCGTCCATTGGGGCGCGACCAGTCAGGACATCGCCGACACCGGTCTGGTGCTGCGGCTGTCGCAGCTGGCAGACATCTTCGAGGCCCGACTGCGCGATCTCGCCCGCCTGCTCCTGCGCATGGCTGAGGCGCACCGCGCAACGCCCATGGCGGCGCACACCCGCATGCAGCAGGCGACCCCCACAAGCTTCGGCCTGAAGGCTGCCGTGTGGCTGGCGCCGCTGCTGGCGCATCTGGAACGTCTTGCTCAATTGCGCCCGCGCCTGTTGCGCCTGTCGCTGGGCGGGGCGTCGGGCAACCTTGCCGCGCTGGCCCCGCATGGGCTGGCGGTGGAGGCAAAGCTCGCAGAACGGCTGGGTCTCACAATTTCGCCCGTGCCCTGGCATGTGAGCCGCGACGGGCTGATGGAATTTGCCGGCTGGTGTGCTCTCGTCACCGGCAGCCTCGGCAAGACCGGGCAGGACATTGCCCTCCTCTCCCAGAACGAAATCGGCGAACTGCGCCCCGGCAGCGGCGGCGGCTCGTCCACCATGCCCAACAAGGCCAACCCGGTGGGCGCAGAAGTGCTGATCGCCCTCGCCCGTTACACTGGCGGTCAGCTCGGCACCCTGCAGCAGGCGGCTATTGCAGAGTATGAGCGCAGCGGCGCGGCCTGGCTGATCGAGTGGCTGAGCCTGCCGCAGATCGCTGCCGCCACCGGCAAGGCGCTAACCACAGCCACCAGCCTGCTGGAGAGCCTCGTCATCGACACAGCCCGCATGCGTGCCAACATCGAGGCGGGCAACGGCCTGCTTCTGGCAGAGGCCGCCAGCTTTGCGCTCGCCGCCACCATGCCCCGTCCGCAGGCGCAAGATTTGGTAAAGAAAGCCTGTGCTACTGTCCTTGCGAGCGGCACCCATCTCTTCGATGTGCTGGCCGCCATGACCCCGGTTCCTGCGGACTGGAGCGCGCTCAAGGACCCTGCGCTCCATATGGGTGAAGCGGCGGCGCTGATCGACCGGATTGTAGAGTCGGCTCAGGCACTTGGCCTTGAGAGCTGAGAGATAGATTCGGCTTCTTCTCAAACTGATTCAAGCACTTGGCATGTTGATTCCGGTTTTCCGGCCAATTGCCCTTGTGATTCATGTTGCCGGTGCAAGTTACTGATACCTTTGAGTCAGCGTGTTGAGATGAAGAGTCAGCACACGCTTGCCACAATATGAGCCCGCAAATGCAACGGGGCGCCGGTTGTCCGGCGCCCCGCATAAAGTCCCGTTCACGCAGTCAGGTCACTTGGACACTGCATCGCCCTGGGTTGCATCCGGAGCAGCGCCCGGGGTCAGGAACACCTGTCCCGGATAGATCAGGTCGGGATTGCGGATCTGGTCCTTGTTGGCCTGATAGATGGTGGTGTAGCGGAAGCCCGTGCCATAAAGGCGGCGGGAGATATTCCAGAGATTGTCGCCCTTGCGGATGATGACATTCGGCACCTGCGGGGCAGCAGCTGCATCGGACGCGCCTTGAGAACCGGCTTCCTCGACCTTGCTGAGAATGATCTCCTGCAGCTCGGCCTTGCGGAACGATACGGCAGCACGGGCCAGAACCGCGCCGGTGACCGGGTCCACATGGTCGGCACGAACCTCGACGTCACCGACCGGAATCTCGGCCGTGGTTTCCAGCAGCCAGCGGCCATCCCCGTTGGCCTTCGTTTCACCAACCAGAGCATCGGCCACATAGATGCGCAGCAGCGCATCCGCCGTGCTGGTGCCAGCCACATAGAGCTTGCCATCCTCGGACTCGACCGCTTCCACGGTGACCGGCGCGATGACGGGCTTGACCTCTGCTGCAGGCGCTTCTGCGGGCGCAGGCGCGGCAGCAACCGGTGCAGGCTCGGGAGCGGGAGCCGGCACGTCCGCCTGTTCCGGAGCGGCCTCGGCGGCAGCTTCAGGAGCGGTGTCTGGGGTTGCATCTGAGGCTGCGTCCGGGGCTGCTTCTGCAGTGGCTTGCGGGGCAGCTTCAGGTGCAGATGAAGGTTCCGGTGCAGATGCTACCGCCAGTTCGGTGGTGCCGGGCTCCGGCGCGGCGGTTTCAGCGGCCGCAGGCGCCGGTTCAGCGGGAGCAGCTTCTGCTGCCAGCTCTCCTTCGGGCGCTGCCGCGGGTGCCGCTTCAGATGCCGCCTCAGCTGCTGGCGCGGTCTCCTCCGGCTTCGGAGTGGCCTGAGCGCTCGCCACCTCGACAGCGGCGGGCCGCTGCAGCACGCTGGAGGGTGCATCCGGGGTGTTGAGGACGATCAGAGGACGTTCCCGACCGCTGCCCGGAAGAGAAACGGTCAGGCGCTGCGCCGACTCGATGATCTTCCCGTCAGCCGTTTCCATGCGCAGCAGCATGTCGTAGTCGCCGGGTGCCAGCGGCTTGTCGAGGACCATCGACCATTCCCCTGCCTCATTGGCTGTGGCGGTGCCGATCACCTCGCCGTTGGCCAGCAGGGACACCGTCGAGCCCGGTGCCGCACGGCCCGCAATCACGGCTGCGCCATCGGCTTCAATTCCAGCGACGTCAAAGCTGGGGGCTTCCGGTTCGGGAGTTGCGGCAGGTTCAGCCGCCGGGGCCGGGGACTGGACTGCGGCCGGCCGGGACGCGGTATCAAGAGCCGCTGCCGCCGGGGCCTCGGCCTGAGTTGCAGGGGCGGCTGTCTGACTTGCGGCTTGAGGGGCACTTGCCATTTCCTGGGGCGCTCCCGCATCCTTCTGGCTCAGATAGCCTGTCAGCAGCGCAATGATCCCCACGACCACGGCAATGACCAGACTGACGGTAACCCCTTTACGTGTCATCTCAGACCCCAAACCCTGATTGGAGGTGCGGCGGCTCTCTTCAACAGCCGCACAGCTCGCCCCCTGCCACATGCCCGGCTGCACCGGACACTCAATTTCTGAACAGTTCCCCAGCGTTTCACGAAGAACACCACAAGATCTAGCAGATTCGCCGCATAAACGGCATTTTGCACAAGGCACGCAAGCTTTGTTGCCGCAGGCAATGCTTGACCATGGCTGTCTGCCAATGCCAAACATTTTGCCATGACGAATCTCAAAAGCATTTGTGTCTATTGCGGATCAAGCTTCGGCCATGACGCAACCTATCTGGACGCTGCCCGAAGCCTCGGCCGGTTGATCGGCGAGGCAGGGCTGTCGCTTGTCTATGGCGGCGGCTCCGTCGGCCTTATGGGCGCAGTCGCAAAATCGGCGCTTGACCACGGCGCGCCCGTGACTGGCATTATCCCTGAGTTTCTGGAACAGCGTGAAGTTATGCTGCATGAGGTGAACGATCTCATCGTCACCCGCGACATGCATGAACGCAAGAAGCTGATGTTCCAGAAATCGGATGCCTTCGTCGCGCTCCCTGGAGGCATCGGCACGCTGGAAGAGGTTGTCGAGATGATGACCTGGGCTCAGCTGGGACAGCACCGCAAACCGGTACTTCTGGCCAATATCAACAGTTTCTGGTCTCCGCTCCTTGAACTCCTCGACCACATGCGTAACGAGGCTTTCATCCGGCGCGAGCAGGATGTGCCCTATCTCGTTGCTTCTGACACTGCCAGTATCATTCCGATGCTGCTGGAAGCCTTCCAGTCCTCACAAAACGCCCAACTTGTTGATGCTGAAGCAGGATTTGAGAACTTCTGACAAGTCATCCGTATAAATACCTATAACAACTCAAGGAAGTCTTTGCCGGAGCGCGCACCTATAATTCGAGCGCCCGGGCAAACTATTGATATTTTGACTCTTTCCCCGCCGCCGGCACCGCGTCAAATTGGTCATTTGAGAAAAATTGACGCCTCAGGATAACTGTTTGTTTGTGATTGGCATTCACTATTCTCGAAACTTTTATCAATGCCGGCGGACAGATATGCAGAAGATCCTTCTCGTCGAGGATGCCGCCTTCTTTGAGAAGGCTGCACTCAAGAAACTCGCTGAGATCGGAGAGCGCCGGATCACAGTGGCAAGGACCCTTGCCCAGGCGGAAGCCCATCTCACAGGCGGCGGCGAAGCCTTTGAGCTGGCCCTTGTCGACCTGACCCTGCCAGATGCTCCGGACGGTCAGATTGTGGACCTGTGTATCTCGCACCGGGTTCCCACGGTCGTTTTCACCAGCCGCTTCGAGCCCCACCTGCGCAAGGCGATGCGTGACAAGGGAGTGCTCGACTACATCATCAAGGATAGCCCTTCCAGTCTCGACTACCTCGGCGATCTGGTGCAGCGGCTGGGCCGGAATTCGTCCATTGGTGTGCTGGTCATCGATGACGCGGTGGTCGAGCGGACCTATATGAGCGAGACGATTGCCCGGCACCGCTACAAGATGTTTGTGGCCAGTTCCGCCAAGGAGGGCATGCAGTATCTGCAGGATTATCCGGAAATCCGGCTGGTCATCGTGGATTACTTCATGCCGGAGGAAGACGGATTCTCATTCCTGAAGGCAATCCGGCGCAAGCGCAGCCGGGAATCCCTCGCCGTCATCGGTATTTCCGGATCCGAAGACATGGAAAACCGCATACGCTTTCTGAAATACGGCGCCAGCGACTTCCTGCACAAGAGCTGCCCGCCGGAAGAACTGCTGCTGCGGGTTTCCCAGAACCTCGACGTGATCGACCGGTTTGCCGATCTCAGCGACCGCAGTTTCCGGGACGCTCTGACCGGGCTTTACAACCGCCGCTTCCTGTTCAGTGAAGGCATCCGCCTTGTTTCAGAAGCCCAGGAGCGCGGCGAAGTCCGCTGGCTGGCGCTGGTTGACGTGGACAAGTTCAAACATGTCAACGACACCTACGGCCACGAAGCCGGAGACCGGGCGCTGATTGCCCTGTCGGACGAGCTTCTGCGGCTTGCAGGCGAGGAAGGTCAGGCGGTGCGGCTGGGCGGTGACGAGTTCTGTGCCGTATTATGCGGAAAGAGCGAAGCAGAGGTCATGACCCGCGTCGAAGCCTTCCGCCGCCGGCTGCAGAGCCTCGACATTTCGTCCGGCGAACAGACCTTCCGCATTGCCGCCAGCATTGGCCTGTCAGTCATCCCCGGCCATGACTTGTCGGAAGCCATCCGGACCTCCGACGCCCGGCTGTATTCCGCAAAGAACTCCGGACGCAACCAGCTCGTTGCCTCCTGAGCCTTCGCGTTCAGTCACCCCTGCCTCAGACGGCAGGAGTTGATCTTATATCAATGCTTGATGGGCTTGACTCATCGAGCAGTGGTTACACCCTTGCGGCAATTGAGCATTTTTCAAGGCGTGATGCTTCAGCATCGAAAGCCTTGTCATACTGGGTCCTATCCCGCCGACTTCAACAGCGCATAGGTGATGGAATCCGTCAGCGCCTGGAACGAGGCATCCACGATGTTGGACGACACGCCGATGGTGAACCAGCGCTGGTGTGTCGTCTTGTCGTGGCTTTCGATGAGCACGCGCGTGATGGCACCCGTACCGCCGTCGAGGATACGCACCTTGTAGTCCACCAGCTCCAGCCCCTCGATGGCCGACTGATACTTGCCCAGATCCTTGCGCAGCGCACCGTCCAGCGCGTTGACCGGGCCGTTGCCCTCGCAGACGGACATGCGGGTTTCCCCGTCGATATCCACCTTCACCACCGCCTCGGACATGGTGACCTGCTCGCCCACCGCGTTGAAACGCCGCTCCACCATGACGCGGAAGGACTTCACCTCGAAGAAGCGCGGCACCTTGCCCAGAATGCGCCGGGCCAGCAGCTCGAAGGAGGCATCCGCCGCCTCATAGGCGTAACCCTTGGCCTCGCGCTCCTTCACTTCCCTCAGCAGTGCATCCAGCTTCGGATCAGCCTTGTCCACATCGATGCCAAGCCGGGACAACTCGCCCAGCAGATTGCTCTTGCCCGCCTGATCGGACACCAGCACCTTGCGCTTGTTGCCGACGCTTTCCGGCTCCACATGCTCGTAGGTCTTGGGGTCCTTCAGCAGGGCCGAGGCATGGATGCCGGCCTTGGTGGCAAAGGCGCTTTCGCCCACATAGGGCGCATGCCGGTCCGGGGAGCGGTTCAGCATCTCGTCGAAAGTGTGCGAGATGGCCGTGATGTCCTTCAGCCGGTCCGGCCGGACGGAGAGTTCCACCGTATCCTTGTAAGGCGCCTTCAGCATCAGGGTCGGGATCAGGCTGATCAGATTGGCATTGCCGCAACGCTCGCCAATGCCGTTGAGCGTGCCCTGGATCTGGCGCACGCCAGCCTCCACCGCCGCCAGCGAATTGGCGACCGCCTGGCCTGTGTCGTTGTGGGCGTGGATGCCCAGATGACTGCCCGGCACCACCTGCTTCACCCGGGTAATGATCTCCTTCACCTCGCCCGGCAGGGTGCCACCGTTGGTGTCGCACAGCACCACCCAGCGCGCCCCCGCTTCATAGGCCGTGCGGGCGCAGGCCAGCGCATACTCCGGATTGGCCTTGTAGCCATCGAAGAAATGCTCGCAGTCGATCATGGCTTCGCGGCCAGCGGCAACAGCCGCCTGCACCGTATCGCGGATGCTTTCGAGGTTTTCCTCGTTGGTGCAGCCGAGCGCCACTTCCACGTGGTAGTCCCAGGACTTGGCCACAAAGCAGTTCGCGTCGGCCTTGGCCTCCAGCAGCAATTGCAGGCCCGGATCGTTGGAGGCGGAGCGCCCTGCCCGCTTGGTCATGCCGAAGGCGGTGAAGCGGGCGGTCTTCGTCCGCTTTTCTGAGAAGAACTCGGTATCCGTAGGGTTTGCACCCGGATAGCCGCCCTCGATGTAATCAACACCCAGCCGCTCCAGCAACTCGGCGATGGCGATCTTTTCCGTGATGGAAAAGTCGATGCCGCTGGTCTGCGCTCCGTCGCGGAGCGTGGTGTCGAACAGGTAGAGTTTCTCGCGGGTCATTGTCTGGATACCGGTTTCTGGCTGTTTTTTTGGCTTCAGGCCTCGGGAAGGCCTGCGAACATGTCGGTGGCGCGGATCAGCCGGTCGAGGATGCCCGGCTCGTTGAAGGCATGCCCCGCGCCTTCGATGAGGTGGAAATCCGCCCGCGGCCAGGCCTTGTGCAGGCCATAGGCATAGCGCGCCGGGCAAGGCATGTCGTAGCGGCCATGGACGATCACACCCGGAATGTCCTTCAGCTTGCCCGCGTCACGCAGCAATTGCCCCTCTTCCAGCCAGCCGCCATGCATGAAGAAGTGGTTCTCGATGCGAGCGAAGGCGTGGGCGAATTCGTCCTCGCCGAAATGCTGGCTGTTGTCGAGGCTCGGCAGCAGGGTGATGGTCTCACCTTCCCACAGGCTCCAGGCCTTGGCCGCCTCCACCCGCACCCCCTTGTCCGGATGGGTCAGCAGGCGCTGGTAGGCCGCAATCATCGCATGACGCTCGCCCTCCGGCACCGGCGCCTGAAAGCGCTCGAACTTCTCCGGGAATATTTCGGAGACGCCGAACTGGTAGTACCAGTCCAGTTCCGCCTTCGTCAGCGTATAGATGCCGCGCAGCACCAGTTCGCTCACGCGCTCCGGATAGGTCTGCGCATAGGCCAGAGCCAGCGTCGAGCCCCAGGAGCCGCCGAAGACCAGCCACTGGTCCACGCCCGCCAGTTTGCGCAGGCGCTCGATGTCCTCCACCAGATGCCAGGTGGTGTTGGCTTCCAGTTCCGCGTGGGGCGTGGAGCGGCCGCAGCCTCGCTGGTCGAACAGCAGCACGTCATAGTGACCGGGATGGAACAGCCGCCTGTGCGCCGGCGAAATGCCGCCGCCCGGCCCGCCATGCAGGAACACCGCAGGCTTTTTGCCCGGTGTGCCGGAGCGTTCCCAGTAAATGGTGTGCCCATCGCCCACATCGAGCATGCCGGAGGCATAGGGCTCGATTTCGGGATAGAGGCCGCGCAATTCCGTCATTGGAACATTCCTTCCTCAGGCCGCCTCCGGCGGCCAGACGTCTGTATCATGATCGGGATGCTGGAAGCTGACGATGGCAGCCAGAAACGCCGCCGCTGCAACATCCTCCTCCGTCTTGCGTTCCGGCAGATCCGGCACCGCATCGGCATAAGGCAGCTTGCCCTCCACCCCATAGGCAACGATTGGCACGATCCCGGACGGGTCATCAAAGGCAGCGATGGAGATGGCCATGCCGTCCGGCGCCTCATAGGTCAGCGGCGTGCCGCAGGCCGAACAAAAGCCACGGGAAACCAGATTGGAGCTGCGGAAGATGGCCCGCTGCCCGCGCGTCCACTCCATGCTGTCCGCCTCGCGCACCGACACCAGCGGCGTATAGAAGCCGCCGAAAGCCTTCTGGCACATGCGGCAATGGCACACCGACGCATGCCCCAGCTGCCCCCGCACCCGGAACCGCACCGCCCCGCACTGACACCCGCCAGACCGTTCACTGGTCATGATTGGCTCTCCCTCTCTGACGCCTTGCGATTGCTTTCGCAATACAGGCGCTAGTTTCCTTGCAACCGCAGAGCCCCCTTCACCCGTGATCTCAAGGGGGGAGAGGGGCGGTGCGGCCTGCAGCGGCCTCAGCGCTTCACCTCCCACGTTGTCACACGCTTTCCGGTGGCCGCGTCCTTGCCGTCCTTGAGCTGAATGCCCATGGCGGAGAGCTCGTCGCGGATGCGGTCGGCTTCAGCCCAGTTTTTGGCTTCAAGACTGGCGAGACGAGCGCCAACGAGGGCTTCGATGCGTCCCGTATCCACATCCTCCAGTACGGCGGCAACAGGCGCGAGCCCGAGAAGACGGGCACTGGCACAGTAGACCGGAAGCAGGGCACTGTCCTTGGCGGCGTTCTGCGCAAGGCCGTGCAGGGCCTGCACAGCAGCAACCGTATTGAGGTCATCCGTCAAGGCAGCCAGCACTTCCGGAGCGGGAGCGGCAGCAGTTTCCTGAACCTCGGGCCACTTCGCCAGCAGCCGCTCAGCCTCCTCCAGCCGCTTCACCGAAAAATCAATCGGCTCGCGGTAATGCGTCATCAGCATGGCAAGGCGCAGCACTTCGCCCGGCCATTTGCGGCCACCGAATTTTTCCGTGTGCAGCAGGTCATGGATGGTGACGAAGTTGCCCTCGGACTTGGACATCTTGCGCCCCTCCACCTGCACAAAGCCGTTGTGCAGCCAGAAGTTTGCCATCACGCTGGTGCCATGGGCGCAGCAGGACTGGGCGATTTCGTTTTCGTGGTGCGGGAAGATGAGATCCAGCCCGCCGCCGTGAATGTCGAACACCTCGCCCAGGTGATGGGCGCTCATGACCGAGCATTCGATGTGCCAGCCGGGGCGGCCACGGCCCCAGGGGCTGTCCCAGCCCGGCTCTTCCGGGGAAGACAGCTTCCACAGCACGAAGTCGCCCGGGTTCTTCTTGTGGGCGTCAACGGCAATGCGCGCGCCTGCCCTCTGGTCCTCCAGATTGCGCTTGGACAGCTGGCCATAGGCCTCCATGGAGCCCGTGTCGAACAGCACCTCGCCGCCATCTTGTGTCTGCGCCACATAGGCATGGCCGCGGGCAATCAGCGTTTCGATCATCGACACCATGCCCGCGATATGCTGCGTGGCGCGCGGCTCATGGCTGGGCTCAAGGCAACCGAGCGCCTTCACGTCCGCGTGGAACTGGTCCGCGGTGGTGGAGGTCACCCGTGCGATGGCATCGTTCAGCGGCAGGCCGGGAAAATCACGCAGGGCGCGGGCGTTGATCTTGTCATCCACGTCCGTGATGTTGCGCACATAGGTGACGTGACCGGCCCCGTAGAGATGACGCAGCAGGCGGTATAGCACGTCAAAGACAATGACGGGCCGGGCATTGCCGATATGGGCAAAGTCATAGACCGTCGGCCCGCACACATACATGCGCACGTTCTGCGGATCGATCGGATGGAAGACATCCTTCGTCCGGGTGAGCGTATTGGTCAGGCGCAGAACCGGGGTGTCCGGGCTGGCATTCGTCATGACACGTCGTCTCCTGGCCTGCTGGCCGGGGGCGTCCGTCTCTTTGGAATTGGCGCAAGGAGGGAACGGCCACAGCCAGCAGAGGTGCTAGCTGCAAATAATGGTGATCGGAATGAGGGTCCGGCTGGCCGTATTCATGGCTCTGTTGTGACCGGTTTCCCGTTTCCGGTCAAGCATTCATCTGCCGCGCCGCGCAGGCCCAGGCGCCCGGTTCCCTCAGGATCCAAACACCTGTTCACGAAGCTGAACGCCAGCTGAATTTGCCCCTCAGACCCGGTTCAGCGCGCCCCTGCCACAGTAGCGCCATGAGTTGAACACAGCCCGCCGCAACGGCCGGGCAAGATGAAAATGGGGCCTGTCATGTTTGCACGTCTTGTCTCGGTCTGCTTCGTTCTCGCCATCATCGCCGCCCCCTTCGCCGGCCTTGCAGCCCTTGCCTCCAGCAAGCCGATGCCCTTCGGCGTCTCGGCCCAGAAGAGCATGTGCATGACCGCAGGTGTCAGCTGCGGCGCCGGCCACATCCTTCTGCCGGCCATGATCCGGGGCTGATCGCACCGGCAGGTTGCAGCGCCTTGCAGAAAGCCTGAAGACAGTGTGACGGCGTGGCTTGAAACAATCGGGTCTTGGTGCCATCTTGCGCCCATGGAAACCAAGGCTCTGGAAGAAAAGGCCGAAGCGGCCGTTCAATTTCTCAAGACCATCGCCTCGACACCGAGGCTGATGCTGCTGTGCATGATGGCCGACCGGGAGTGCAAGGTCGGCGATCTGGCCGAACAGACCGGCATGCGTATGCCCACCGTCTCCCAGCAACTCAGCCTGCTGCGCGCGCAAGGGCTCGTGCGCACCCGCCGGGAAGGCACGACGATCTATTACCGGCTGGCAAGTGATGCAGCCCGCGATGTCATGGGTGTACTCTACACCCATTTCTGCTCGCCCGATGCCAAGCCTCAGGAAGCCCCGCAGACCGAGGACGAGGAAGAGCCCGCGCTGTAAGCCAGTGCGGGCTTCTACCTGTCATTTATCCAGAAAATCAGCACAGCGCGGCGCTTCGCCGCTGCCCCATGGCATGATGGGAACGGTGGAGGTGGAGTTCTTCGGGCTGCCTTCCACCAGCTTGTCGGAATAGACGAGATAGACCAGCACATTGCGCTTGGTGTCGCAGCCGCGCACGATCCGCATTTTCTTGAACAGGAACGACCTGCGCTGGCGGAACATCTCCTCGCCCTGCTCGAAGCGCGCCTTGAAGCTGACCGGCCCCACCTGACGGCAGGCAAGCGAAATGTCCGACACCTCCTCGGCAATGCCGAGCCAGCCGTCAATGCCGCCCTTTTCCGGGACGGTGAAATGACAGGCGACGCCCTCCACCACCGGATCGTCGATGGCATAGGTCGCAAGCTTGTGGTCGGGCGTGAGGAATTTCCACACGGTGGACTTCTTGAAGATGAGATCCGGCTGCTCCGCCGCGAGGGCCGAACCCGCCGCAAGCAGAAAAGCCAGAAGACCACCTGCGAGTGTTGCAATGATGCTACCGGTGCCGCTGCGCATAACCCGTTTCCCTGGCTCGTCCCATAGGTCTCGTTCATGTAGGGGGGGCCGACAGTTCTTTCCATAAAGAACGGAAGAAAATGAAACCGGATCTCCCGGGAACCCGGCTTCTGCGGCAAGGCCATCTCAAGAGGCTGATACCTCCCCCTACGCCGCGTCCTCACTCGCCGCAGCACGGCTGAGGCGGCTGATGGCGATCTGTTCGCGTTCCACCGTCCAGATCTGCGGCACGTCGATGCCCTTGGCTTCGTCATAGGCGCGGGCGATGTTGAGCGGCATGATCCGGTCATAGCCCGGAAGCTTGCCGTAGCGCGGGTCCATCGCGTCACGCACGGCATCGTTGGTGGCCTTGAGGTCCAGCCCCTGATCCACACAGGCCGCCGCCGAGGCGCGCAGGGTTTCGATGAACTCCTTGGTGCGGGTGATGGCGTCATTCACCATCTGCGATCCGCGCAAGGGCGCGCCGGAGCCTGCAACCAGTGCGTTGCCCTTGAAGGCACGCAGCCGCTCCAGCGTCTTCACCCAGTCGCCAAGGTGGCCATCGGCGGCATAGGGCACCCCGCCGGGGTTGAGCAGGTCGCCGGCAAAGATGGTGCCCGAATCCGGCACCCAGACCACGATGTCCCCCATCGTATGCCCGCGCCCCAGATGCATGAGCCGGATCTCGCGCGAGCCGAGCCGCAGCGACAGGGACGAGGCAAAGGTCAGCTCCGGCCAGACAAGGGCATTGCTGACCGCAGGCGCGCCATCAGTTGCGCGGCGGCGCTCGCATTCGAGGTTGGCTTCGCCCCGCTCTTCAATCAGGCGTCGCGTGAGGTCCGAAGCGAGGATTTCGCCAGGCTCCAGCGCATGCGCTCCGGCGGTGCGCCCGGCGTGGTAATGGGTGAGCACGAGATAGCGCACCGGCTTGCCGCTGATCCGCTCCAGCGCCTCGGTGATGCCCTGCGCGGCCTCGACGCTGGGCGGGGCATCAACCACGAGAATGGCCTCATCACCGCGCACGGCGCCGATTGTTGGAAAGCCGTCCCGCATCAGGGCATAGCAGCCGCTGGCCACTTCCGACACGGAAACGGCGGGAATCTTGCCTTCCGGCGCCTTGCTGTCTTCGCTCATGGCGTCCACTTTCGTTCTGGCGGGGCCCTTAGGCCCGCGTTGCTGCCGGGCGCTTGTGGCCCGCCGCGCCGGAGAGATGCGGGGACAGGACGCAATGCGCCTGCCTCCGCTCATCGCTCACATCTCATCACTTCAACGTGAGAGTTCAGCGCGGCACGGTTCGATTCGCAAACAATTGCAGGCAAATCATGGCAGCCCCCGTTTTTTTATCAACAAGAACAGCCGCCCCCGGCAATGGATTCAGATCTTTGTCAGAAAAGAGGAGTGAAGAAGGCAATATTCGGCCGTGACATCTGTGGCACTACAGCCCGGCATACGGCGGACCGGCTCACGCCAGAACAGGTGTGAAGAGCCTTGTCTGCCGGACTTCTTTTAGCTTGCTGCAGTGCGGCGGAACGGTGTCTGGTTCACGCCGGGCATGGGGCAGCCAGACGTGTTAACTCCGGCTGGCCCGTTGCTTGCAAAGGGGCAGTTCAGCCCCGATAGTTGCGTCGGGGAAAGTTGGGAAGCAGGCCTGGCCTGCACAAGTGACCGGGCTGCCGGAAGGCCGGGTTGGGGATGGCTGTCACCATGAAGCGCGTAAAGTTCAGGCTTCTGGCCCTTTCTGGCCTCATGGCACTTGCCTTGGGGGCTTCTGCTGCGCATGCACGCAGTTCCACCTGTGAAACCCTAGCCCGGCAGCTTTCCCGTCTTGAAACAGCTGGCGCCTCCTCCTCTGCTTCAAAATGGGACGAAGCTGCGGAGGCACAGGCCCGCTCGATCATGGCGGCGCGGCGCGATGCGGCCTATTACCAATGCGGACTGGCGGGCGCCAATGCACGGTGCCCCTCTCTCCTTGACAAGATCCAGCGCATGGAGGCCAACCTCGCCAAGATCGAGCGCCAGCGCGTCAAGGCCGGCAAAGCAAATGCGGGCCGCGGCGGCACAGCGGCGAACCGGGCGGAAATCCTGCGCATCCGCAAGGATATGGTGCGCAACATGTGCCCGGGCGAAGGCAACACGCGGGCCCTGCGGGAGGCTGCGGCCCAGCCGAAACTGGCACCGCAGCAGCCGAGAGGACTCCTCACCCGCACTTGGGGCCAGCCAGACGCGCCGGCTGCGCCCATGGCACCGCTTCAGCCCGGGCGCAAAACCGTCATGCTGCCGGTGCAGCCGGAGCGGCGTGCCGCCGCCGGCACGGTTCCCCAGGAACTGGAGCGCACCCGCGACGGCCTTGCCTATCCGGCCTATAATTTTCCGCGCAATGCCACCTACCGCACCTTGTGTGTGCGCACCTGCGATGGCTATTTCTTCCCCATCAGCTTCAGCGCCCGGCCGGGCCAGTTCGGCCAGGATGCCGCGGCCTGCAATGCGATGTGCCCGGCAGCCGAAACGGGGCTTTTCGTCTACCGCAATCCGGGCGGCGATCCGGAGGACATGATTTCGCTGGCGGGCGTGCCCTATACGGAACTGCCCAACGCCTTCCGCCACCGCAAGGAATATGTCAACGGCTGCAGCTGTCAGGCCGCCCCTTCCGCCCAGCAGGAGGCACCTCCGCTGACACCGGTCTCCGGAGCCGCAGGCGGCATTTTGACCTTGGCCGGAGGACGTGTTGTCGCTGGACAAGGCGCTGCCAACCCGCAGACGGATGCCATCCGCATGTCCATGCCCCCTGTAAGTGCCGATGAGATGCCGCTGGATGCAGACCCGGACACGGCGCAGAACCTGCGCGAAGGGTTTGATGCCTCCAGCCTTGTCACCGCGTCCCTCCCCGCGACTGACGTCCAGCCCAAAACAGAGGGCATGCGCCCGTCCCTGCCCGTGCTGGGACGGAAGACGGAGGAGCAAGGCCCGGAAGAAAGCCCCGCAGGGGCTGAGCAAGCGCTGAACGGCACGCAGCCTGATCACCAGGCCGCCTCACAGGAAGCGCCTGCGGAGGATGCGAGAGGTGAGCCGCGCGGGCCTGTCAGGAAAGTCGGGCCGCAGTTCTTTCCCGACCGATAAGCGGCAGCAGCGCCTTCATGTCGGGGCCGTGATCATGGCCGGTCAGCGCCAGGCGCAGCGGCATGAACAGGGTCTTGCCCTTGCGCCCCGTCTTCTCCTTGAGCAAGCCGGTCCAGACGCCCCAACTTGAGCCATCCAGCGGGCCTTCGGGCAAGAGCGCGAGGGCCTCGGCCAGATAGGCCCGGTCCTCTTCTGCCACCTGCTCAGCATCGGCTGGCAGATCGCCGGAAATGATGGCCCACCAACCGGCGGCATCGCCGAAGCGGGCGCAATTTTCCCGCACCGCCAGCCAGAAGGCTTCGCCGCCGCCGATGCCAAGCGCTGCAAGGCGCGGTGCGGCTTCTTCGTAGGTCATGGCATGGACCAGCCGGGCGTTGAGGCTGTCCAGTTCCTGCGGGTCGAACTTGGCGGATGAGCGGGAGATCCCGGCAAGATCCAGCATGCCCGCCAGCGTGTCCATGTCCCGCACCGGCTCGACGGCGTGGCTGGTGCCGGTGAGGACAGCCAGCGAGGCAACGGCCATGGGCTCGATGCCAGCTTCGCGCAGGGAGCTGATGGACAGCGCGCCCTTGCGCTTGGACAGCCCTTCGCCGTCCATCGTGGTCAGCAGGTTATGGTGGGCGAAGCGCGGCAGCGGCGCCCCCAGCGCTTCAAAGATGGCAATCTGTACCGCCGTGTTGGCAACGTGATCCTCACCCCGGATGACATGGGTGATGCCCATGTCCGCGTCATCCACCACAGACGTAAACGTGTAGAGATAGCTGCCGTCGGCACGGGCGAGTACCGGATCGGACAGGGAAGCAAGGTCGATCGACTGGCTGCCACGGCACAGGTCGTCCCACGTGACATCCGTGCGGCGCGGGGCCAGCGGGTCGCCGTCATGGTTGGGCAGCAGGAAGCGCCAGTGCGGCTGGCGGCCTTCGGCCTCCAGCTTTGCCTTGTCCTCCGCCGTCAGCTTCAGGGCCGCGCGGTCATAGACCGGCGGGCGGCCCATCGCACGGGCGCGGGAGCGGCGGCGCTCCAGCTCATCCGCCGTTTCGTAACAGGGATAGAGCAGGCTAGCCGCCTTCAGCTTCTCCGCCGCCGCATCATAGAGCGCGATCCGGTCCGACTGGCGCACCATCATGGCGGGTTTGACGCCGAACCAGGCGAGATCCGCCTCGATGGCATCGGCATATTCCCGGCGCGAGCGCTCCAGATCCGTGTCGTCGAAACGCAGCACAAACTGGCCGCCATTCTTCAGGGCAAAGAGCCAGTTGAGAAGCGCGGTACGGCTGTTGCCGAGGTGGATGAGGCCCGTCGGAGAGGGCGCGAAGCGGAGCTTTACGGTCATGCGTCTCCCCTACCCTCAGTCCGCCGTGCTGGCAAGATCATCCCGCTTCAGCAGCACACGTGAGGCACTGGCGAGGGCAGCCGTCATCACCAGGCAATAGAGCGAGAAGCCGAGGATCTGGCCGTCATAAGGCACGCCGAAATCGATCAGCCAGCCCGCAAGCCCCGGTCCGAGCGCCGAGGCAAAGACCATGAAGGCAAAGACGACCGAGCGCACGGCGCCCAGATGGCGGGTGCCGTAAAGCTCCGGCCAGAGCGCACCGTTGAAGGTGGCGACAAAACCGTTGGAGAGGCCGATCAGCGCCATGAAGATGAAAGGCGCATAAGGAGCATGCACCAGCGCCAGAATTGCCGTGCCGCAGGCGAGTGGCAGCAGCATGAAAGGCAGGATGCGCCGCGCCGTGAAGCGGTCGATCAACTGGCCCAGCACCAGCGACGACAGCACCGCCGAAGCAGACATGACGATGAAAGCTGCTGCGAAGAGCTCCCTCGTCCAACCGCGCAGGTCCACCAGATAGGCCTGATGGAACAGCACTGCCGTGACGATGAAAGGCGGGGCGAGAACTCCGGCGGAAACGACATAGAACATCGGATCACGCAGCACTTCGGCCCGCGTCCAGTGCCGCCGCTCCACCACCTTGACGTCCGTGGCCGTGTTCACCGGCACCCGCTCCCTGCGCAGGAGCAGCAGCACGATGGGCAGCACCAGCGCCAGTATCACAGCCACCGCCACCCACCAGCCCTGCCGCCAGCCGAAACTGGTCATGATGGCAACGAAGGAAACCGGCATGATGGCTTCCGATACCGGGAAGCCAAGGCCGATCACCGCCACGGCGCGGCCGCGCTGCGCATCAAACCAGCGCCCGGCCGCCGTCATGGCGGTGTTGCTCATCATGCCCTGCCCGAAAAGACGCAGGCCATAGAGCGCCAGCCCCACCATCCAGATGGAGGTGGCGGAGGCCATCAGGGAGCAGAACAGCCCGAGCATGACCATGACGCCGGCTGCCACCTGCGCCACGGAAAAGCGGTCCAGCACCCGGCCAAGGGTGGGCAGCGTCAGCGCGCTTCCAAGCGTTGCGGCCATGTAGAGCGAGCCGAAGGCGCCGTTGCTGAGGTCCAGCTCCGCCCGCACATCACCTGCGGACAGGGCGATGAAGAAGGTCTGCCCGAAACCGGAAAAGGCGGTCATCAGGAAGGCTGCCCCAAGCCAGCGGGCATTGCCGGCAAGAAAGGCACCAAAGGTCTGCGGTTTGCTCATGGCATGAAACCGGCTCCCGCTCTCGACGGGGCCAGCCCTTTCTTCCAGATGAATCAGAGGCTTGCGCGTGGCGGGTCAGCGGTCGCGGAAGCGGTTGGTGATGGGATAGCGCCGGTCGCGGCCAAAGTTGCGGCGGCTGATCTTGACGCCCGGAGGGGCCTGACGGCGCTTGTATTCGGCGATGTAGAGAAGGTGTTCCACCCGCTCGATGGTCGCGCGCTCATAGCCCAGCGCCTCAATCTCGCCGATGGACAGTTCATTTTCGACCAGTCCCTGCAGGATGGCATCCAGCACCTCGTAGGGCGGCAGACTGTCCTGATCGGTCTGGTTCTCGCGCAGTTCCGCCGTGGGAGCCTTGGTGATGACATGGGCAGGGATCATTTCCCCAGCCACGCCCTTCACCCCCTGTGGCAGATGGGCATTGCGCCAGGCGGCAAGCCGGTAGACCTCGGTCTTGTAGAGGTCTTTGATCGGGTTATAGCCGCCGTTCATGTCGCCATAGAGCGTGGCGTAACCGACAGACATTTCCGACTTGTTGCCCGTGGTCAGCACCATGGCGCCAAACTTGTTGGAGATGGCCATGAGAATGACGCCGCGGCTGCGTGACTGCAGGTTTTCTTCCGTGATATCGGCCGCGCGGCCCGCAAAGAGCGGCGCAAGAACTTCGGTAAAGCCTGTCATCGGCGCCTCAATGGGCACGATGTCGTAGCGGATGCCAAGTGCCTTTGCGCTGGCTTCAGCGTCCCTGAGGCTGTCTGATGAGGTAAAACGGTAGGGCATCATCACCCCGTGCACCCGCTCCGGCCCCAGCGCATCCACCGCCATGGCGGCACAGATGGCAGAATCGATGCCGCCCGAAAGGCCGAGCACAACGCCGGGGAAGCGGTTCTTCTCCACATAGTCGCGCAGGCCCATGACGCAAGCGAGCCAGTTGGCTTCATCCGCATCCGGCAGCTTCGCAAATTCACCCGGCTCCGCCCGCCAGATGCCATCGGCCCCTTCGCGCCAGTCGCTGATGGCCAGCGCCGTGGTGAACTGGGGCATCTGGAAGGCAAGCGAGCGGTCCGCGTTGAGTGCAAAGGAGGCACCGTCGAAGACAAGCTCGTCCTGCCCGCCGGTCTGGTTGCAGTAGACAAGTGGCAGGCCGCTTTCCACCACACGGGCCACCATGATCTGCAGCCGCTCGTCCGCCTTGCTCGCCCAGTAAGGCGAGCCGTTCGGCACCAGCAGCATCTGCGCGCCGGTTTCCGTCAGGCACTCGACCACTTCATCGGTCCAGGTGTCCTCGCAGATCGGCAGTCCCAGCCTCAGCCCGCGGAAATCCACCGGTCCCGGCAGCGGCCCCTGATCGAAGACGCGCTTCTCGTCGAAGACGCCATAGTTCGGAAGGTCGTACTTGAAGCGCAGCGCCTGCACCTTGCCGCCATCGAGCAGCGCCACCGCATTGTAAAGCTTGCCGCCTTCGGCCCAGGGCAGTCCGATGACCATGCCGGGGCCGCCGTCCGCGGTCTCTGCGGCAAGCGCTTCCAGCGCCGTGCGGCAGGCGCGCACGAAGGCGGGCTTCAGCACCAGATCCTCCGCCGGATAGCCGGAGAGGAACATTTCGGACAGCAGCACCAGATGCGCCCCTGCCCTTGCCGCACCGGCACGGGCCTGGCGGGCCAGATCCGCATTGCCGGCAATACCGCCGACGGAGGGGTTCAGCTGGGCAATGGCAAGACGGAGGTGGCCCGAAAGGGCCTCGGGGTGGGTGCTGGTGCTCATGACACCTGATTTAGCGCGCACTTGCGGGCCTTGCAATCGGGCGATCATGATACATGATGGATGATCAGAGCAGGGCAAGGTTTCCCGGCGGATGCACGGAAGTGGCCAGAACCGCACCGGCGGGCCCTGCCGGCCCGGCCTTACGCCAGCCCGGCCGGCGCATACCTTTGGAGCGGCCATCACGCTCCTGCCGCAGCAGGGCATCCTCGATCCGCTGATAGAGCACGGCAGGCGCCACCGGCTTGGCGATGAAGCCGTGAACACCCTGGCGCATGGCATCCAGAATGACGCTGCGGCGCGCATGGCCTGAAACGGCGATGACGGGTGTCGTCGCCAGAATATAATCTTTCTCCCCCCGCAGAAGCTTGAGGAACTCCTCGCCGGAGACAGGCGCCATCATCCAGTCGAGCAGAACGAGATCGGGCGCACGGTCGATGACGATTTCCAGACCGTCGGCGCCATCGGCTGCTTCGAAAATGCGTCTCGCACCGAAGCCTGCGAGAATCGAACGAAGGATTGCGCGCATATGCGCATTGTCATCGACCACAAGGATCGACACCCCCGACAATTCCACCTGCATCCGCATGGTCTCCTCCATTCTGGAGGGCAGCTCTACATGCCGTTACGTTAAATCAAGGTTAGAGGCGCGCCTGCCCATGGCAATTTCAACGAGGGGGAACAGTCTTCGGCATCACAATTCCGTCCTCAGCTTGAGCGCAAATGCAAAAGGGGCAGACCTGCGGCCTGCCCCTCCTGATGCGTGTCAAAGCAGCTGCGCTCAGGCGCTGGCCGCGATCTTGTCCGTGCGGGCCTCGCGTTCCTTCTTGAGGTTTTCAGCCACAAGGAAGGCAAGCTCGATCGCCTGATCGGCATTGAGGCGCGGGTCGCAATGGGTATGATAGCGGTCACCCAGCTGCTCGGCGGTCAGCGCATGGGCGCCGCCGGTGCATTCGGTGACGTTGCGGCCCGTCATCTCGATATGGATACCGCCTGCATGGGTGCCCTCGGCGCGGTGCACTGCGAAGAAGGCTTCCACTTCCTTCAGGATGCGCTCGAACGGACGGGTCTTGTAGCCGGCGGCGGTGATGGTGTTGCCATGCATCGGATCGCAGGACCACACAACCGTGCGACCTTCCCGCTCCACGGCGCGGATCAGCTGCGGCAGATGGTCGAACACCTTGTCCGCGCCGAAACGGCAGATCAGCGTCAGGCGGCCGGCTTCGTTCTCCGGGTTCAGTATGTCGATCAGCTTCAGCAGCCCATCCGGCGAAAGAGACGGACCGCACTTCAGGCCGATCGGGTTCTTGATGCCGCGGAAGAACTCCACATGGGCATGATCCGGCTGGCGGGTGCGGTCGCCGATCCACAGCATGTGGCCGGAGGTGGCGTACCAGTCGCCCGAGGTGGAATCGACGCGGGTGAAGGCCTGCTCGTAGCCGAGCAGAAGCGCTTCATGACTGGTGAAGAAATCGGTCGAACGCAGCTGCGGCACGCTGTCCGGAGACACGCCGCAGGCACGCATGAAGGCGAGCGATTCTGAAATGCGGTCCGCCAGCTCCTGATAGCGGTGCGACTGCGGGCTGTCCTTGACGAAGCCCAACATCCAGCGGTGCACCTGATCAAGGTTGGCAAAGCCGCCCTGCGCGAAGGCGCGCAGCAGGTTCAGCGTCGCGGCCGACTGGCGGTAGGCCATGGACAGGCGGTTCGGATCCGGGATGCGGCTTTCCGGAGTGAAGGCGATGTCGTTGATGATGTCACCGCGGTAGCTCGGCAGCTCCACGTCACCTTGCTTTTCGATGTCCGAGGAGCGCGGCTTGGCGAACTGGCCGGCAATGCGGCCCACCTTCACCACCGGCTGGGACGCCGCATAGGTGAGGACGACGGCCATCTGCAGGAAGACGCGGAAAAAGTCACGGATGTGATCCGGATGATGCTCTGCGAAGCTCTCCGCACAGTCACCACCCTGCAGAAGGAATGCCCGCCCTGCCGCAACATCCGCAAGCTGGCGCTTCAGAAGACGCGCCTCACCTGCAAAAACCAGCGGCGGATAGGTCGACAGACGCTTTTCCACGTCCGCCAGGGCCTCTTTGTCGGGATAATCCGGCACCTGCAAGATCGGCTTGGATCTCCAGCTGTCCGGTGTCCACTTCTCCGCCATCACACAGTCTCCAATACGGTCCGGCTGCTTTGCCCTGCCTTGGGCAAACGGGCGGCAGATCCTGCATCTGCCAATGGCCCGTTGCGCTCACAAGAACGGGCGCCGGAACTTCCTCACATCACGTGCTGCAAACGTCTCCCCCCGAAGGACAAGAAACGTGCGGCCTTATACACGGCTTGACGGCTCAAGACTACAGTCCAGGACAGTATCCCGCCAGCAATCCGGATGACCGTGGCTCAGGTGCCGCAATGCAGGCCGGGCCGCCCCGCCCAGCCTGCCGGTACGGCAAGACGGCCACCCATGCCGCTCCATCGTAAAAATACGGATGATTAACAAGAAGAAAAACGCAGGCACGAATGGGAAATGCACAGCAACCAAATATCGTTGATGAACTTAAGGACCTGTTTCCAATTATACCCTATCAGATTTTGACAGGTATGTTGTGGTCTGGCGAAGCTTATGCAGGCCCTTCCCCATAGCGCGGTCCACCAGATCCAGAAAGGATTGGCAGCGTGTCACCTTTGGCAGGCATTGGCAAGAACCCGGCAGGACGCTGGAGCCTGACGCATCAGGTCTATTTCCTCGCTTCGCTGCTGATGGTACTGGCAACAGCATCCCTGCTTTATGTTGGTCACATCGCCTCACGTGCTGCAGACAAGCAGGCCGTGCAGAACGAAATGCGGCTGATCGAAAGCGCCCTTCATGACCGCCAGCGGCTGATGGCGAGGGACCAGATGACCCTTGCCCGCTGGGACCGGGCGGTGGCCAATATCCCGGTCAAGTTCAACCCGGCCTTTGTCCGCTATGAACTGCTTGACTCCCTCTGGTACGATTTTGGGCATGAGCGGACTTTCCTCGTTGATCCGCAAGGCGCCTTGCTTGCTGAATCCCACAGGGAAGTTTCCCGCATCGGCCGCAAGAGCCTGCCCGCCTCTTCGGTGCTGCTGGCGGTTTCACGGATGTCCGTGCGCAAATACGAGGGCCTGCGCAGCACATCGGAGGCCGGACCGGGCCGCAGCGGGCCGCCCGCCATCGATGACATGGCCACATTCGCCTATGTGCTGCTCGACAAGACCCCGACATTTATCAGCGCCATGCCGATTGTGCCGGATGACGGAGCCGTGACGCCCCCTCCCGGACCGCCGGTCATCCTCATGTCGGCCCGCCTGATCGACGAGCGCTTCACCGCCGACATCAATTCGCGACTGGCCTTCCGCGACATGAAGTTTATGCCGGGGGAAACGCCGCCGGCGGGCAGCACTAGCTGGCCCATCACATCACCGGATGGCGAGATCATTGGCCATTTCCAATGGACCAGCGAAACGCCGGGCGAGCATGTCTGGCGCATGATCCTGCCGACCATCCTGCTGCTTTGGGCCATGCTGGCCGGTTCTGCCTTCGCCGTATCGCGCAAGGTGGGAACACTCACCCGTTCACTGGAACAGCGGGAACAGGAGTTTGCCTATCTGGCCGACCACGATCAGCTCACCGGGCTCGCCAACCGCCGGCAGATCAGCTCCATTCTTGTAAATGCCATTTCGGGCCTGCCTGACAAACCCTTCGCACTGATCGGCTGCGATCTGGACCGGTTCAAGCAGATCAACGACACCTATGGCCATGCAGCGGGTGATGAAGTTCTCGCGACCGTGGCCCGCAGGATTGAAGCGGAAGTTGGCAGCGCGGGCGTTGCCGGACGCATGGGCGGTGACGAGTTCGTGATCGTGGTGATCGAGTTTGCGGATATCGACCGGCTGGCCGATCTTGGACGCCGGATCATGGCCGCGCTGGACGAAGAGATTCCGATGCCCAATGGCATCCATGCAGAACTCGGCGTCAGCCTCGGCATTGCCATCGCCCCCATTGACGGCAGCACGGATGAAGCCCTGCTTGCTGCTGCAGATGCTGCGCTTTACGCTGCCAAGTCCGCACGGGACGGCACACTTGTCTTTGCCGCAAGCCTGCCGCGTGGAGAGGGCCCAATGCCGGAGAAGGAAGCTGTCACAGGCACAATACCGGCAGCCGTTCCGGCAAGGTCCCCGCTCGCCATCAGTGACGGCGGCACCGTGATCAAGCAGGTTCCGAAAGGCTGCGGACACTGATACCAAGGCTTTCGATGCTGACGCATCACGCCTCGAAGACTCAAGGAAGGGGCCACCCGTTCCCGATGCAACATGCGCATCCGGAGCGGGTGGCCCTGACCTGTTTCACGACCTGTCTGCGGATTTCAACCGCGCAGGCGTTCCGCGGGCTCGCGCATGGTCACAAGCTCCTCGGCGGCGGTGGGATGAACGGCGACCGTCCGGTCAAAGTCGGCCTTGGTTGCGCCCATCTGCAGCGTAATTCCAAGCACCTGCGCCAGTTCGCCAGCGTCGGGTCCCAGAACATGGACGCCCAGGACCTTGTCCGTGTCCGCATCGACGATCAGCTTCATCACCATCTTCTCGTCCCGGCCCGAAAGGGTGTGCTTCATGGGACGGAAGCTGGTCTTGTAGATGTCGAGGTTCGGCGTCCGCTTGAGCGCCTCTTCCTGAGTGAGGCCAACCGTTCCCAGCTCCGGCTGGGAGAAGACGGCCGTTGCGATGAGGCTGTGATCGACCGTCCAGGGCTTGCCGCCAAAGATGGTGTCGGCAAAGGCATGGCCTTCGCGGATGGCCACCGGGGTGAGATTGGCCCGGTTGGTGACGTCGCCCACGGCATAGATGGAAGGAACGGAGGTGCGGGACGTTTCATCCACCCGGATGGCACCGTCCTCACCCACTTCAACACCAGCCTTCTCGAGGCCGAGGCCCGCAATGTTCGGGCGGCGGCCGATGGCAAAGAGGATCTGATCGGCGGGCAGCGCCTTGCCGCCCTTGGTGTGGCCCGTCAGCTTGCCATCTGCATCCTTTTCGATTGCGGAGAACGTGTCGCCGCAGATGATCTTGATGCCCTTCTTCTCCATCTCTTCATGCACGGCCTTGCGCAGATCATTGTCAAAGCCGCGCAGGATTTCCTCGCCGCGGTAGATGAGCGTCGTCTCGGCGCCGAGGCCGTTGAAGATGCCGGCGAATTCCACGGCGATGTAGCCGCCTCCGGCGACAATCACCTGCCTCGGCATTTCGGCCAGATGGAAGGCCTCGTTGGAGGTGATCACATGCTCGCAGCCGGGCAGCGAGGGATCGACATTCGGCGTGCCGCCCGTTGCGATCAGGATGTAACGGGCCGTCACTGTCTGGCCGGTTGACAGCAGGCGGACGCTGTTGGGGCCCTCGATGACGGCGCGGCTGTCAAACAGCTCGACGCCGGTCCGGTCAAGGTTGCGCCGGTAGATGCCTTCCAGCCGCGTGATTTCCTTGTCCTTGGCTTCGATCAGGGTCTGCCAGGAGAAACTGCGCTCGCCGACCGTCCAGCCAAAGCCGGCGGCGTCCTCGAACTCTTCGGAGAACTTGGAGGCGTAAACGAACAGCTTCTTCGGCACGCAGCCCCGGATGACGCACGTTCCGCCGAACCTGTATTCCTCGGCGATCGCGACGCGCGCACCGTGGGTGGCAGCGATCCGTGCAGCCCGCACACCGCCGGAGCCGCCGCCAATGACGAACAGATCGTAGTTGAACTCGCTCATCCTGTGAGATCCTTCAGGTCACATCCAAAAACAAACGGCCCCGTCTCCGGGGCCGCTGGTAAGCCGGAGCCGCTTACGGCTTGATCAGGCCACGCTTCTCCAGCTCGCCGCGCACCTGCATGACCATTTCCTGAGACAGCTTGTCCTGCCACTGGCGCGCGGCGCCAATCGACAGCGCACTGATTTCCGGCGACAGCTGGGTCAGCTTCTTACCCGTGGGGCTCTCGTAGAAGTTTGCAATCTCGGTCAGCTCTTCTTCGCTCAGGCGGCGGGCCCAGACTTCAAAGACCATCCTGTTCAGTTCGGGACGCTCTTCGGTCATCTTGAGCGCGACTTCGGTTACCACTTCATCAAGCACACCGGTCAGGGACGGGTCGGCCTGAATGAAAATGCCTGTGGTCCGTTCAGCCAGTTCCGGAATGATGGAGTCAAACGCAGAGAGAGCGTCTGTAGCAATCACTGCGCGGCGTGCGGCTGCAAGATGGCTTTCGGTCAGATCCTGCGCCATGGCAGACGGCGCAAAGGCAAGACCGGCAACCACAACCCCTGCGGAAAAGAGGGCTTTCAGATTCATTTGCAAACTCCAGCGTGCATTGTCTGTGCCCGGCTGCGGCAGATGCCGCGGCCAGCGCTTCAATCTTTCATTATGACGTCCACACCCTGCGGTCCGGCCACATAGGCCTTGGCCGCCAGCCCGATGAACAGGCCCGTCTCGACGACACCGGGTATCAGGTTCAGCTCAGCGGCCAATTTTGCAGCATCCGGAATGGCTCCAAGCGAGGCATCCAGGATGTAGTGACCGCCATCTGTGACAAAAGGATGGTCCTCACCGCCGCGCAGCGAGACTTCGCCAGTCAGTCCATGACTATCAAGAACGGCGCGCACAGCAATGCGGGTGGCGCCAAGGCCAAAGGGCACGACTTCGACCGGAAGCGGGAACTTGCCAAGACGCTGCACCAGCTTGCCGCTGTCGGCGATCACGACCATCTTGCCGGAGGCAGCCGCCACGATTTTCTCACGCAGCAAAGCACCGCCACCGCCCTTGATGAGCGCCATGTCCGGATCGATCTCATCTGCGCCGTCAACGGTCACGTCGAGCACGGGCATGTCTTCAAGCGTGGAGAGCGGGATACCCTCCTCGCGGGCCAGGGCAGCGGTGCGCTCCGATGTCGGCACGCCAGTTACCTTGAGCCCGGCACGGACAGCCCGGCCAAGAGCACGGACGAAATGCTCAGCGGTCGAACCGGTGCCAATGCCGACCTTCATGCCGTCACGGATTTCTTCCATAGCCCGCTCGGCGGCCTGGCGCTTGAAATCGTCGCTCATCCTGTCCCTTCCGGCAATCGTTGAAAGACCCATGGGCGGCGGCAGGAGGAGGCATGCCTTGCAGCACCCCATGCCGAAGCCGCATGTGTTGGGGCTGATTAGCATGCCGGCAAGTTCAGGGCAAAGGCGAAGTCTCACGTGCGCGGCCTGCCCCGCTGAGAATAGTTGCAAGGCAGCATTGAAAATTAACCTGCCGTTCAGCTGACGTTGAGAACGTTCGATATCCGGCATGTCTAGGAAAATAAAATGCGCCCGAACTTCAGTTCCTCGCTCTTTTCAAAGCCTCCCAAGCCTGAGGCTTCGGATGCATTTGCGCAGAAGACGCAAGTCGACGCACTGAAAGATACGCAAGAAGAGCGGGAAGACGCGGCGCGCCGGATCGGGAACGCGATCGACATGATAGAAACGGACCTGCGCAGAGCGACTGCACAGGTGTCCGCAGAGACGGATGATCTTCGAAATCTTCTTTCTTCGCAGCAAGATACGCTGAAAGAGATTCGGATGGACGCCCTCAACCTGCAGTCGGAGGCGGAGCAGGCCACAGGCACGATGTCCGAGCTTGCGGCCTCTATCGAGGAACTGGCTGGCTCCAGCGGGCAGATTGGAGCGCTGGTCGAACGTTCAGGCCAGCTGGCACAGGACGCCACCGGCGCTGCGACCGAGGCCAATTCCGGGGTTCTGGAACTGACGGCGGCGATCCTGGATATTGCCAATGTTGTCCGGCTGATTTCAGGCATCGCCAAGCAGACCAACCTTCTGGCGCTGAATGCCACCATTGAAGCGGCCCGCGCCGGGGACGCCGGACGGGGGTTTGCGGTTGTTGCCAGCGAAGTGAAGGCGCTTTCGGTGGAAACACAAAAGGCCACGGAAGAAATCGTCAGCAAGATCGAACGGCTTCAGGCTTCGGCGGATCTGAGCACCACGTCGGTCAGCCGCATCATTGATGCCGTCGCCGAACTGCGCCCAAGTTTCGCAGAAGTTGAGAATGCGATCCGCGAACAGGTGGCAACCACCTCTGATATCAGCCAGAGGGCCAACCAGACCGCTGCCTTCATCGACGAAGTGGGCAAGCGCATCAGCACCATCAACAATTCTGTCTCTCGCGCCGAAGAAAGCGGAGCCAGCGTCTACGGCGCCGTGGGTAAAATGGCCGCTTCGGTTTCGGCGCTCGGGCCACGCTTCACGATGATGCTGCGCCAGAGCCCGGCCGGCGACCGCCGGGTCGAAGACCGTCTGCCTTGCCGGATCAACGGAACACTTGCCGTGGCAGGGCACACCGCCGCCGTCGAAGCGCGCGACATTTCCCATGCCGGCGTCCTGCTTAAGCCGGGCAGCGATGCGCAGATTACAGCCCCCGCCAGTGCACGCCTTTTGCTTGACGGCGTTGGCCAGATTGATCTGCGGATCGTCAACAGAAGTGACAATGGCCTGCATTGCCAGTTCTCCCGTATGGACGACATGACGGGCGCGGCCCTCGACAAGCTCATCCATGGCATTCAGACAAAGAATGCCACTTCCGTCCGCCGGGCCCAGGAGGGAGCTGCCAGAATCAGCGAGGCAATGCACAAGCTCATCGAGACCGGCCGCCTCACGCGGGACGCCTTGTTCGATACCGATTACAAAATCATACAAGGCACCAATCCCGTTCAGTACAGCAACCGTGCGCTGGCACAGCTGGAACAGATCCTGCCGCAGATCCAGGACGCCATCCTGGCGCAAGATGCAGCGATGATATTTTGCGTGGCGATTGACCGTAATGGCTATCTGCCGGTGCATAACAAAGCCTATTCACATCCGCAGCGGCCGGATGATCCGGTCTGGAATGCGGCAAACTGCCGGAACAAGCGCATTTTTGACGACAGGGCGGGCCTGAGCGCCGCACGGAACACGAGACCCGTACTTGTACAGTCTTACGCCCGTGATATGGGAAATGGTAACGTCGTATGGTTGCAGGAAGTCGACGCCCCCATCACGGTGTGCGGTATCCACTGGGGCGGTTTCAGGACAGCTTACAAGCTTTGACAGCACCACCTGCCCGCTGCAAGTTGCAGAATGGGCAGAGAATCAGCTGCGGCATGTGACAGGGAGGCCCTGCTTGGCCACGCTCGTATTTGACCTGGATGGAACACTGGCCGATACGGCGGAAGATCTGGCAGCTGCCCTCAATGCAGCGCTCGCGGACGCAGGATACGGACCTGTTCCGCTGGAACTGGCCCGGCCACAGGCCGGCAATGGCGCCGCTGCCCTGATCCGCCTCGGTCTCATGTTTCACGGCGCCGACCCAGCTGAAGCGCCGCTGGACGCCATGCGGGCTGTTTTTCTGGACTACTATGAGGCCAATATCGCCGCGTTCAGCCGGCCCTACGAAGGTGTCCCCGAAACATTGGAGAAGCTCGCCGGCAGAGGCTGGAGGCTGGCAATCTGCACCAACAAGCCGGAGTATCTGGCTCGCAAGCTCCTCGACGAGCTGTCGCTGACCCGCCTCTTCGGCTCCATCGTTGGCGGCAACACATATCCGCGGCCCAAACCGGACGCCCTGCCGGTGCTCGGCGCCATACGGCGGGCAGGCGGAGAGCCCTGCAAGGCAATCATGATCGGCGATACGGCGACCGATATTGCTGCAGCCCGGGCCACGCAGATCCCTGTCATTGCCGTCGATTTCGGCTATGCCAGCGTGCCGGTTGCAGATCTTTGCCCCGACCGGGTCATCTCCTCTTTCCGGGATCTGTTGCCTGCGCTGGAAACGCTGGGAGCAGCCGCCAGCCCCCTGTAACCGGGCTGTTCATAACGCCGAAATTCTTGGTCCATCCCCTCTTGCGCTGCCCCGTAGAATGTCATAGAAGCCGTCCCACGCTGCACAGCGGCGGGCGATTAGCTCAGCGGGAGAGCGTTCCGTTCACACCGGAAAGGTCGCAGGTTCAATCCCTGCATCGCCCACCATTTTCTCCTTCTTTACCCAGATCCGCAACCAAGGAGTTGGGACAGTTTTTTTCACACCAGAATACCTGAATGGTTGAAATTTACTCTCTCAAAAGGTGACGGGCTTTCCTTGTGACTTATCGTCACTTTTACTTACATAGCTTTTCAACTAGTTTATTTAATCCAAGCCAGATTTCATCATAAGTCAAACTTGCCCTTTCCATTTGAGTTAACGGTTCCTTCAAGAGACTCGCTCTACCGTGACAGCATCTCAACCGAGGATGCATCATGTTGTACAGTGACGAGGAAATGAGGGGCCGTCTGAGCTTTGCAAGGATTGACGCTGAGACGAAGTCGACCCTTACGAAACTCTGGCCTTTCGTCCAGAAGGCACTGCCGGCCGTGCTTGACGGCTTCTATTCCCATCTCAAGTCACAGCCGAAGATGGCGGCTCTTGTCGGAAATCGCGAGGACATGCTCAAGAAGGCCCAAGGCGGTCACTGGGCCAAGCTGTTCTCCGGCCGGTTTGACAAGGATTATTTCGAGAGCATAGACCGCATTGGCCGTGCCCATGTCCGCATCGGACTGGAGCCGAAGTGGTATATCGCAGGCTATCAGTATATCCTGAATGAGCTGGTCAACATCGTCCTGAAGAAGCACCGTTTCTCTCAGCACAGGGCACTGACCGCCGTGCAGGCGCTCAACAAGGCAGTGCTGTTCGACCTGGATCTTGCCATTTCGACCTATCAGGATGTTCTGATGGAGCTGCAACAGGAACAGGAGCGGCAGATCAACCACGCCATCGACACTTTCAAGGTCAAGGTGGACGCCACCATGACGGAGGTGAGCAACAGCGCCGAGAAGATGACCCGTCAGGCCATGTCCCTGTCTGACATGTCCGTTTCTGCGAACGCAGAGGCCTCTGAAGCTGCACGTTCCTCCGTTCAGACGACCAACAATATCCAAACGATCGCCGCAGCGACGGAGGAGCTGTCCAGCTCCATCGCCGAGATTTCACGACAGGTCACCGGCGCCTCTGATGTGGCGCGCCGGGCGAATGGCGAGACGAACCGGACATCTGCCGAAGTCGGGCGCCTGTCCGATTCGGCCCAGAAAATCGGGGACGTCATCAGCCTCATTCAGGCCATTGCAGAGCAGACCAATCTCCTCGCCCTCAATGCCACGATCGAGGCCGCCCGTGCTGGCGAAGCCGGACGCGGATTTGCCGTCGTGGCAGCCGAAGTGAAGGAACTGGCGAACCAGACTTCCAAGGCGACGGAAGAGATTTCGTCCCAGATCTCCGCCATCCAGTTGGCCACCCAGAACGCCGTGAAGTCGATCAATGCGATTTCCGAGACGGTGAGGGAAGTCGACAACATGACGGCCACCATCGCCGCAGCGGTGGAGCAGCAGGGTGCGGCAACGCGCGAGATTTCGTCGAACATCCAGAGCGCAGCCTCCGGCTCCCAGTCTCTGGCCGGCAACGTTGACCGTGTGGCCGGTGCCATTGCCCAGACAGGCACCGCCGCCGCAGATTTCCAGGTGGCGGCCGATGGGCTCAAGAGCTGCTCGGCGCAGCTCGGGGATGATGTGCGCCACTTCTTCGAGAACCTGCAGAAGATTGCAGCTGCGGCCAGCAAGGCGGCCTGAAGACTTCTCCTGAAAATCGACAGGCAGCCCCCTCCCCCTTGGGCCTGCCTGTTTGCGTCAAGCATTGGCCACTGCACTCTCTCCTAGGGCAAATCAGCGGCAGAACAGGCAAATACGGACAGCTCACCCATTTCCGAGCTTTTCTTGCTAGACTTTGCGCAGTGATTCTCCGAAGTCAGCGGATGGGCGAATGAGCTTCAAGCCGGCAAATGCTGCCACCACGACACTCGACATAATGCGCAAGGCCGTGGCCCTGCAGCAGGCCGGTGAAGTCGAGAAAGCGCAGCGGCTTTACAAAACCGTCCTTAAGAAGAACCCTTCCTCTCCGGATGCCAACCACCTTCTGGGGGTCTGCTACCGGCAGCTGGGCTTCCCCAAACGGGCAGTGGAGTTCATCCGCAAGGCAATTTCCCTCGCACCGGACCGCGCCCCCTATCATGCCAATCTGGCACGCGCGCTCTCTGACCTTGATGAAGATAACCATGCCGATGTGCTGGCCGCAGCCGAACGGGCCGTGGCACTGGATCCCAGGCTTGCCGAAGCGCAAAGCCTGCGTGCCGTGGCCATGACCAAACTGGGCCGGGAGACTGAGGCAGAGGAAATCTTCAAGCAGATTGTCGCGGATCATCCAGGCTACGGAGATGCCTACCGCAACTATGGCGTTCTGTTGCGGGATCAGAAGAAGTTCCATCAGGCCGTTGAGTTCTTCGACAAGGCCATCCAGATCGATCCCAGCAATTCCGACATATGGGTCCAGCGGGCCCGCTCAAGACTTGAAGCAGAGCAGTATGACAAGTCAGGCGAGGAACTGAGGCTTGCTCTTCAACTCTTCCCCGGGAATGATGATCTCCAGCATGAAATGGCACGCCTGCTGTTCCGGATTGGCGAAGCATCGGATGCCCTGCCCTTTGCAGAAGCTGCCATGGCAGCGAACCCGCAGGATGTTGCAAGGCATGTCACCCTAGGTGTCATTCTGCAAAGCATGAGCCGGTCCACGGACGCGATAAAGGTCCTGCGGAAGGGTATCGAACTGGCGAATGGCGACCTTCCGGTTGCGGAGTGGAATCTCGCCCTAGCCTATCTGGGAGCGGGCAACATTGCAGAGGGCTGGAAGCACTATGGTGCCCGCTTCAAGGCGGAAATCACGTCCTGCCTCAACCGCAAATTCCGGAAGCCCCAATGGGATGGGTCTGATCTGACTGGCAAGACGATCATGATCTGGAATGATCAGGGGGTTGGCGACTGCCTCCGCTCCGGCACGCTGATTGCCGACATCATGGAGATGGCAGACAAGGTGATCATCGAGGTGCCGAAGAAACTGGTCGCACCTTTCGAGCATAGTTTCCCGGATGCCCTGACACGCACACCGACGTTTGAATCCATCACCCTGATGGCCACCACCGATGATTATGACTTCCAGATCTCCTCGGCAGATCTTCCGCGCTATATCCGCAATGATCTGGAGTCTTTCAAGAAAACACGGCATCCCGTGTTCAAGATCAACACCCGGCGCGCCCGTGAACTTTACCGCCGGATTCCTGACGCCGACAAGAAACCGGTTGTCGGTGTCTCATGGCGCTCCAGCAAGCTGGCTCCTGCCCGTGCGAAAAATTACCTTTCGGTGATGGATTTTGCACCGGTTGTCGAGACGAAAGGTATCGTCTTCGTCAATCTGCAATATTCCTGCATCGACCGGGAGGTTACTTACCTTCAGGAAGGGCGCGGCGCAAACCTGATTCACTTTGCCGACATTGACCAGATGAACAACATTGAGGATGCGGCTGCACTTGCCTCGTGCTGTGATCTTGTCATAACGGCAAACACAAGCGTTTCAGACATTGCCGGCTGCTACGGCATGCCCTGCTGGACCTTCGGCGACGACATCAGTCATTACATGCTCGGGCAGGAGCAGACACCCTGGTTCCCCAGGACAACCTACACGAAACTCAAGCCCGGCCAGCCTGTCGTTGAGCTGATTCCGGGGCTTGTCGAGCGGCTGGAAAGCTGGAAATCGTCGTTCTCTCCCGAAGAGCGCATGAAGCGCCTGCAGCTGTGAGGCATCATGGCAGCGCCCACGCAAGTCACCGCCATCATTCCTGCAAGGGCCGGGTCAAAGGGATTGCCGGGCAAGAACATCCGGCCGCTGGCGGGCAAGCCGCTGTACCGGCATAGTGTCGATGCTGCGCTCGCCGCTGGAATCGGCCGTGTGATCATCAGCACCGATATCGGTGAGATCTTCACTCATGACCTGCCCCCGCAGGTGGAATGCATCCGGCGCCCGCTGGAACTGGCAACGGACAGCACGACGATGGCGGAGGTGCTGCGCGACCTCTTGCCCAGCGCAGGCGTCACTTCAGGCCTTGCCGTTCTGTTGCAGCCCACGTCGCCGCTGCGCAAGGCCGAGACCGTGCGCAAGGGCATCGGTCTGTTCCGGCAAGGCGACGCCAGCATGGTCATGAGCGTATCTCCGGCAGATTCCGCCGTGCTGAAGTGGGGTTTTGCGGAGGGAGACCGGTTCGTGCCGCTGGTTTCTCCAGATTTCTGTTTTGCGAACCGGCAGGACTTGCCAGCCCTGATCAGGCCCAACGGCGTTCTCTATGTTTTTGATGCGGCGCAGTTCATCGCAGATGGCAACTTTTCTGCTGCATCGATCCGCGTGCTGCCGGTTAGCGCGAACGAGGCTCAGGACATTGATACGGCTGAAGACTTTCAGCGCTGCGCAGATCTGATGGCGAAGGGGGAACTGACGTGAAAATCGCTCACAGAGACATTGGTCCCGCGCATCCCCCGCTGGTGATTGCAGAAATCGGCATCAATCATGGCGGCAACCTTGATGTTGCAAAGGCCATGGTGCGCGCTGCAGCCCAGAGCGGCTGCGAGATGATCAAGCACCAGACGCATATCGTCGAGGACGAGATGACGGATGAGGCCAGGGAGATCTTCCCGCCCAATGCCGATGTCTCGATCTTCGAGGTGATGCGGCGCTGCGCCCTGCCGCTGGAGGCGGAGAAAGAGCTGAAGGCCTATACCGAAAGCCTCGGCCTCATCTACATCTCCACGCCCTTTTCCCGCGCGGCCGCCGATTTCCTCAACTCCATCGATGTGCCCGGCTTCAAGATCGGCAGCGGTGAATGCGATCACCTGCCGCTGATCCGGCACATTGCCGGTTTCGGCAAGCCGGTGATCATGAGCACAGGTATGCAGACACTGGAGAGCATCCGCCCTTCGGTCGAGATCCTTGACAAGGCCGGCATTGGCTATGCCCTGCTGGAATGCACGAACCTCTATCCCTCCCCACCGGAGATCGTTTCCCTCAGGGGGGTGACGGATCTGAAGGCGGCATTTCCCAATGCGGTTGTCGGCTTCTCCGATCACAGCATCGGCCCGGAGATGGCGCTGGCCTCCGTGGCACTCGGCGCCTGTATTCTGGAGCGGCATTTCACCGACACACGCTACCGCAAGGGGCCGGATATTTCCTGTTCCATGGACCCTTCTGAACTGCGGTTTCTGATCGAGCGCTCGCGGGAGATCCACATGGCGCTTCACAACGAAAAGAAGCGCACGGCGCCGGAGGAAGATGTCTACCGCTTCGCCCGCGGATCCGTTGTGGCGGACCGGGATCTGCCGGAAGGCCATGTGATCACCGAAGCCGATATCTGGGCGCGGCGGCCGGGCAACGGCGAGATCCCCGTCTCGCGGTTTGACGAAATCATCGGGCGGAAGCTGACGCTTGCGGTCAGGCGCAATCAGCAACTGCGCTGGAGCGATCTGGCTCCTGCTCCGGAGACCCGCCAATGACCGCCCGGCGGCTCCTGTTTCTGACCGGTACCCGGGCCGATTTCGGCAAGCTGGAACCGCTTGCCATCGCAGCAAGAGATGCCGGCCACGAGGTGACTTTTTTCGTCACCGGCATGCATATGCTGGAAAAATACGGCCTCACCCGCAACGAGGTGCAGCGGCTGCCGGGTGTGGTGAAGCATGAGTTCATCAACCAGCGGCTGGGCGACCCGCAGGACATCATCCTGTCCAAGACGATCCTCGGTCTTTCGGACTGGGTTCATGAGAACAGGCCGGATCTGACCATCGTGCATGGCGACCGGATCGAAGCCCTTGCCGGTGCGCTGGTCTGCGCGACCAATTACATCCGCTGTGCCCATATTGAAGGCGGTGAGGTGTCAGGCACGATCGATGAGGTCTACCGCCATTGCAACACCAAGCTCTGTACCTACCACTTTGTCAGCTCTGAAGCCGCAAGAGCACGGGTCCTGACATTGGGGGAAGAGCCAGGTACGGTCTTCAACATCGGTTCTCCGGAGCTGGACTTCCATGGCGGACCATCCGGCGTCACGCTCGATGAAGTCTGCAAGCATTACGCAATTCCCTTCAAGGATTACGGGATTGCAGTGTTTCATCCGGTAACATCGGAGCGGGACACGATCGCTGCACAGGCGCAAAGCCTGTTCTCTGCTTTGTCGGCAAGCGGACGGAACTTTATTGTCATCTCCCCGAACAACGATCCCGGCTCAGAGGATATCTTTGCCGAGATCGAGCGGCTGGATCCCGGGCGCTTCCGGCACCTGCCCAACATGCGTTTTGCCTACTTCTCTGAGCTGATGAAGAATGCGGCTGCCATCATCGGCAACTCCAGTGCCGGTGTGCGTGAAGCCCCGTTCCTAGGCATTCCCAGCCTCAATCTCGGCACCCGGCAGCTCAACAGATCCGTGGCGCCAACCATCACGGAAGCCTCAGCCTTCGACCGCGAGGCCATCGCGGATTTCCTGACCAACAGATGGGGCCAGCGCTTCGCCTCCGACCGCAGCTTCGGGCAGGGCAACTCGGCGGCCCGTTTTGTCGAGATCCTGAATGGTCCCGGCTTCTGGGATGCCCCGCTGCAGAAGCACTTCTACAGCGCGTGATAGCTGATGCTCCTGACCAGCTTCTGCTTTTTCAAGACGTAATGCGTTGCGCCACCGCGTGATACCGGGAAGCGTGCGCCGAGACGGTCAACACCGTCCGGCGGACCAGCACCAGCTCCTTCAATTGGAACTGCCCCTCAAGCAGCCGCGAAATTTTGTCTGGATCGAAATAGCTCTGGACCGTGCCAAGCTCATGGTCTTTGGAGACGGTCAACTCTCCGGTAAATCCCTGATCCTGCAACTCACTGTCTTCCGGGCTGATCAGATCAAGATAGAACAGGGCGCCGGGCTTCAATACCCTTGCAATTTCCCCTATCGCCACTCTGGCATGCTCGAAGGGCATGGAATCAAGAACAGCATGGGAGACAGCCGCATCAAAAAAGCCATCCTCGAAGGGCAAACTGCGCCCGTCGCCGCAGATCAGACGCCCTTCTGCATCCCCGCAGCCGACAGCCGAAAGCCAGCTACGGCCAGCCGCAATGGCCTTGTCAGACAGATCAATGCCCCGGCCATCCAGCCCGAGGTCCAGCGCAAGGCGGACATGACGGCCGAGGCCGCAGCCGAAGTCCAGAATGCGGGAAGCGGGGCCAAAGCCCTCCCTGTACTGCACCGTGTCCAGACCGGTACGCTTGGCCACATGACGGGCGAAGAAGCGGATCACTTCCTCATTGGGATAGAAAAGAAAGTTGCCGCCACGGTCATAGGCGGCGTTCCACTCGCTGCGTCTCGTGTCCTTTTGCATAGGTCTCATACCACGAATTCATGTTGAATGTTGATACAGGCGTCGCACGCGAGCGAAGCGCGCTTGACCCTGTCGTTCACATAGACATTCGAAAAATGATACCAGAAGTCTGAGTGGTAGATATTTGGCTGGCGCTTCACCCGGCACTGGAAACCGATCGACAGATCTTCCCAGGGCAGCCCAAGCCGGATGACCCGGATGAACTCGTTACGGCGGATACGCAGCGACAGAAACCGGTCCAGGCTGAGAAGATATGCTTCATAGTCAGCGCGGTTGAGCGGCGTAACGCTTCCCGGGCCTTTTTCGTCGAAACGGCAAAAAAAGGCCTCTTCCCCTTCCTCAAACGCATCATCCGTCAGGCGGACAAGAAGATTCAGGGGCTTGGCATAGCCTGAGCCGAGGAAATAAGTGGCAACTTCAGCCGGATCGAGCGCAGCCCCGCCCGGAGGTGGTGCGGCAAGATAGGCCTCCATTGGTGCCTGATCCAGAACGGTCCCACTTCGGGGCAGGCTTGTCCTGAAATCCCGTCCCTCGAACAGAAAACGCGTATCCACGGTCACATCCAGCAGCCGGACGCCCAGAGCCTTACAGATGTTGCTATAGTCAGACACCGCGTTTTTCCGGTTATGCTCCTTGATGTAGCTGTCCCGCGGCGCGGCTTCCGAGAAGAACCCCGCGTAAGGGAGAAAGGCAGCCGGAGCCGTCTTCTCAAGGATCTGAGACGCCAGATATCTGACCGTGTTGCGATTGCGGATGATGATCTGCTGGCGTTCGCGCTCATCATAATTGTCGAAGCAGAGGGGAAAGCCGCTCGCCCCGCTGGCAAAGGATGAGGCAAAGACGGTCAGCCCCTCAGGGAAGCGGTAAAAGTCGATGAAGTTGGCATCCACCGCCAGCAGGGCACTGAAACCGCCAATTTCCACCAGTAAGCCGCTGTCATCACGGAAGTCTCCGCTTTTCAGAACCGAAAGGGAGATTTCCGCCGCATCGTCGCGCAAGGCGGCATCAAAAGGGGCAGCCAGAATGCTGACAAAACCCAGATCCTCCAGATAGCGGACGGTCGACCCGCTGCCGAAGGCCGGTGTCAGGACAGGCATGTCCTTGCGCACGCGTTCCAGAGTTTCCCGGTGAAGATGGTCCGGGTGATTGTGAGAGATATACAGAAAATCACAGGCGTTGATCTTCTCAAATGCATCGGCAGGCGATGGTAATGCCAGCCACCAGCCATTGCAGAAAGCAGGCCCCAGCAGCCAGGGATCCGTCGCAAAGCTCAAGCCCTCTGTACGGATGATGAGGCAGGCATGGTTGAGAAACTCAATCTCAACCGGCAGCGGCTTTGAATATCCTGCCAGCGAGCGCGACATGGACTTCAGGGCAAAACGCACCGGTGCTGCCGGCACAGGATCATCCACAGCCACCACCAGAGGCGCCTTGGTGCATTCCACATTTTTGTAGCGCCCGGTCGCAGCATCCAGTTCCCAGCCGTGCATGGGGCAGGAGACACGGCCGTTGTTGAAGATCAGGCGCCCGCCATTATGGTCGCAGATCCGGTCATAAACACGAATCTCACCGCCGCCGCGAAAGATGATCCAGTCGTCCGCATGGCTGATACCTTCCGGCACAGAGCGCGGGTCAATCTCTTGCGGCTGCTCGCGCATGGCAAAGGCCGCGGGCACGATAGAAAACCTGTCCCAAACCGCCATTGCCGCACCTTTCCGGTCTCGCCCGCTGCCGAAGCGGTGGAATCACTTCAGCCTCTTCCACTACGGCATAAGATAGCTTAGGCGGGCTCCACCCGGACATACAGGGAAAAACATAGAGAAAACCGGCGAGCCCGGCGTAATCTCTTTGGGCATCTGACGATTCTGGCGTCAGTTTCACCCGGCCGTACCGGTCACCCGCACATGCCAAGGGAGAAGGCAGATGACAAAGGGCACGGACAGCGTTCAGGGCCTGTCGCCCGGCAAGGTCTGGGACTACGAGAACGGCTTCTACTGGTTCTCCGATCCAAGCCGCCTCAACAAGATGCTGGCTCATTACGAGCTCTACCGGAGGATTACAGGGCTTCCAGGAGATGTGCTGGAACTCGGCGTCTTCAAGGGCCTGTCCCTGATCCGCTTCGCCCAGTTCCGCGCCTTGCTCGAAACCGAGGCTTCACGCCGCATCATCGGCTTCGACGCCTTCGGAGACTTTCCGGCGGAGGGTCTGTCTGATCCATCGGATCACAAATTCATCGAGAAATTCGAGACGGAGGCTGGCAAGGGGCTGTCAAAGGCCGAAATGGCCGCCATTCTGGAGGCAAAGCGGATCGGCAATGTGGATTTGGTGGAGGGCAACGTGTTCCAGACCCTGCCGGACTACCTGGCCCGCAATCCGCAGCTTCGCATATCCCTGCTGCATCTCGACATGGATGTGGGCGAACCGACGCGCTTTGCGCTGGAACATCTGTTTGAGCGTGTCGTGCCGGGCGGGCTGGTCGTCGTTGATGACTATAATGCTGTCGCGGGAGCAACCAATGCAGTGGATGACTTCCTGAGAGCAGCGGGAGGCGCGTCTGCGGGTCTCAGCTTGCAGAAACTGCCAAACTATCGCGTACCCGCCTTCTTCGTCCGGCCCTGACCGGGCCGGACGAACTTTCAGACCGGAGTATCATACCAAGGCTTCGATGCTGGCTTGAAATGCTCAGCATCCGCACGGGCTTGAGACTCAGCCCACAAACGCCCGTTCCACGACGAATTCGCCGGGCTTGTTGTTGGCGCCTTCGTTGAGGCCGGCCTTTTCGAGCAGGGCCTTGGTGTCGCGGAGCATTTCCATGGAGCCGCAGATCATGCCGCGGTCGATGGCCGGGTCCAGCGGCGGAACACCGAGATCGGTGAAGAGCTTGCCGCTCTCGATCAGATCGGTGATGCGGCCCTGGCGCGGGAAGTCCTCGCGGGTGACGGAGGTGTAATGCACCAGCTTTTCGCTGGCGAGTTCACCGATCAGCGGATCGTTCTTGGTTGCCTCGACCAATTCCTCGCCGTAGCGCAGTTCCGCAACTTCACGGCAGGTGTGGGTCAGGATGACCTGATCGAACTTCTCATAGGTTTCCGGATCACGGATCAGGCTGGCAAAGGGGGCAATGCCGGTGCCAGTGGAGAACATGTAGACGCGCTTGCCTGGCGTCAGAGCATCATTGACGAGCGTTCCGGTCGGCTTCTTCTTCAGAAGCAGCGCGTCGCCCGGCTGGATTTTCTGCAGATGCTGGGTCAGCGGGCCATCCGGCACCTTGATGGAGAAAAACTCCAGTTCCTCATCCCAGGACGGGCTGGCGATGGAATAGGCGCGGTACAGCGGCTTGCCGTCGATCAGCAGGCCGATCATCACGAATTCACCGGAGCGGAAACGGAATGCGGCAGGCCGCGTGGTGCGGAACTTGAAGAGGCGGTCGGTGTAATGCTTGACCTCCGTCACTTCCTGCACGAAGGCACTCGGGCCTGCGACAGTTTCCAGGTCGGCGGGTTTGGCAAGAACGTTCATGGCGGTCCAGTCATGTTACGCCGCGACACTCCTGCCTGCGGCCAGTCCATCGGAACGGCCCGCCAGCACGGCATGAGAGAGTCGCCTCATCACCGGCAAGACACGGGCTATTGTGGCGTATCACCTACCACTTTCTTCGCCTTGATATGAAGCAACAACCGCCCAGGAAAACGCCTTCCGCATAAAAAAAAATCTAATCGCCCCCCTTCGATGCAGGAATGGTTTCTGCAGCAGCGGATTTCTGCAATTTTCATTGACAGCTGAACCAATCATGCCGCTCCATACAGGAAAATACATAATCTTCCAGAGCAAGGGTGCCGCGTTCCATGTCCAATTCCGGTCCGCAGCCGCACAGGTCAGATCCCGAAGGGCAGACCATTGCCCTCGTCCTCTTTGACCGGTTTTCGATGATTGCCTTCACCTCCGTCGTTGAACCGCTCCGCCTTGCCAACCGGGTGCTGGGGCGGGAGTTTTACCGCTGGCGCACTTATTCCCTGGATGGCGCCCCGGTGACCGCCTCGAATGGCTGTGAGATCAGCGTGAACCACAGCATCCGCGAACTTGAGGATACCGATATCACCCTGCTTTGCAGCGGCATCGATGTGGAGCGGCTGCCGCTGGACAAGGAACTGGGCATACGGCTGCGGAAACTGAATTCACGCGGACGCACCTTTGGCGCCATCTGCACCGGCGCCTACCTGCTGGCCCGCTATGGCCTTCTGGAAGGCCGGCGCTGCACACTGCACTGGGAGAACCTGCGCTCGTTCCGTGAGGAGTTTCCAGGCGTGGATGTGTCATCGGACATCTTCGCCATCGACCGCAACTGCATCACCTGCGCCGGCGGCATGGCATCGCTCGACATGATGCTGCGGCTGATCGCCATCCGCCATGGCGCGGCACTGGCACATGAAGTGGCGGAAGTGGCCCTGTATCAGAACATGCGCTCGGGCGAGAGCGCGCAGCGCCATGACATCGAGGCCCGCACGGGTATCTCCAATGCCAAGATCCTGGAAGCCATCCGCATCATGGACATGCATATCGAGGATCCCCTCTCCTGCCAGCAACTGGCGATGACGGTGAACCTGTCACCCCGCCAGCTGGAGCGGCTGTTCCGGCGCCACTTCAACTGTACGCCGGGGCAATACTATCTGAAACTGCGCCTCGAGACGGCCCGTGATCTTCTGCGGCGCACCTCACGTGCCGTGCTGGATGTGGCCATTGCCTGCGGCTTTGCATCCACCTCGCATTTCACCAAATGCTACCGGGAACGCTTCCTCGTCACCCCGACAGAAGAGCGCAACACCTATCAAGGCGGCAACCGGAGTTCACGCAGCGCGCGCATGCAGCTCCGGCAGGCTGCTGTGCCGGTCTGAATCCACCTGAAAGAGCTGAGATCGTGACAGCCGCGTCAGCCCCCAGGCTGACGCGGCGCATTTCTCGTGTTGCGAGTATATTTTATCCAAGTACGCCAAATTTTACCATTTCCTTAGCGAATTGACCTATTATCAGCACTGCAGCCCCGGGAACGCGCTTCCCCTTTGGGAACGCACCCTTTGACGTTAGGTCATAAAAGGATAATTGCCTAAAATTTTACCGGTTTCCTTTACCCAGTCTTGGATGGGAAAAGGCTACTCTAATTTTATTCATATTGCGGAGAGTTCCGATGCGTCTCCTTACTGTCATTTTTGCCGGCGTTCTTTTTATAATCTCATTTTTTCCAGCGGCATCAACAGCTTCCGGCGCCCCCACTATACTGACGATTGACGGAAAACTCCCCTCTGGCCCCATCGCCATGACAATGGATGAGATTGAGGCCTTGGGGCTGGAGACCATGACAACGGTTACGCCCTGGCATGATGGTCCGGTAACGTTTGAAGGTGTTCCCTTTGCAAGGCTCATGGCCCATGCAGGCGTGAAAGATGGCACGGTCGAGGTGATGGCCCTCAACAGCTACTTCGTCCAGATGCCGTTTGACGACGTTGTTCAGGCGCAAGGCCTTCTGGCAACACGGCAGAACGGCAAGCATATGCCCGTGGCAGACAAAGGCCCTCTTTTTCTGATCTTCCCTTTCAGTGACAGGCCTGACCTCAAGACGGAAAGCTATTATTCGCGCGCTGTCTGGCAGATCCGCCAGATCACCATCAGGTAACAAGCCCTCCCTCTTACTGGTGACTGTTGCCATGACGATATGGTTCCGGCGAATAACTGTTCTACTCTTCATTTGTCTGGCCGCTGCTGCCTTAATCCAGCCCTATATCACAGCAGCCAACCAGAGTGCCGTCATTCAGGCCAAGCGCTACGACATTGCCTGGACCGGCTTCAACGGCCGTCTGGAGGTGTCGACCCTGCGCGAGTTGGTCGCGCGCTATGCAGCGACGGGGGACAAGTCCGCCGCAAGCGAAGCGCAGCTCTACTATCAGATCATGATCGGCCGCATGAAAATCTGGAACTCCGGACAGTTCCGGACCTTCCTGGAGCTGTCCGCCGAGCGGGTCGCGCGGTTCGAACAGCTGGCTGCCGACCTGGAAGCCCTTGAACCACTGTTCGGCCGGATCGAAGATCCCGCAGCGCAACTTGAGATCATCGACCGTATGGTTCCGGTCAAGGCCGCCGTCGACCGTATTGGCGGGGAAGCCTATAGCCTGAGCCTCGTCGAGGCAGACAAGATCCGGGAACGGCTGCAGGCTTCCGTGACGGCCGGCAACTGGCTGACCTATGCGCTTCTTGCAGTCGGCGGCGTGCTTCTGGCCAGTCTTTTCCTGCAGAACAGAACGCTGGTGGCCGCCCGGGCGCAGGCGGAGCGTTCGGCAGCCGATCATGCCTTCGTTGCCCGCCACGATCAGCTTACCTCCCTGCCGAACCGCTTGGCCTTTCAGGACTTTTTCCGAGCTGAACTGGAGCGCAAAAGCAGCCGCCCGCTCGCTGTGCTCGCCATTGACCTTGACGGCTTCAAGACCGTCAATGACACGCTCGGCCACGCCGCAGGTGATGCCCTGCTGAGCGGCGTCGGCCAGCGGCTTACCAGCATCGTATCGCTCTGGGAAAATGCCATTGCAGCCCGTTTCGGCGGCGATGAGTTCCTCGTCCTGCTGCGCACGGAGAACGGGCTTCAGGATGCCCGCCAGAAGGCTGAGTTCCTGCTGAAGGCCCTGCGGGAGCCTTATCACATGAAACATGGCACCGTGATGGTGGATGCCACGATCGGTCTTGCTGTCGATAGCCCCGGGCTTCAGGACCGGACACAGCTTCCCGACAACGCCGATCTTGCCCTCAGCCTTGCCAAGGGCCGGGCCAAGGGAATCGTGCAACTGTTCGATGTCGGCATGCGGGCCAACCTGTCCCGGCGGCGGCAAATCGAAGCCGATCTGCATCCGGCGATCATGGCCGGCGATATTCTCCCCTTTTACCAGCCGCAGGTGGAACTTGGCACCGGACGCATCATCGGCGTGGAGGCGCTGGCCCGCTGGACCCACCCTCAGCTGGGGCGCATCGGGCCGGATGAATTCGTGCCGATAGCCGAAAGCTCTGGCAAGGTTGTCGACTTGGGCCGCTCCATTATGCAGCAGGCCTGTTCGGATGCCGCCCGCGTTCTGGGCACGCTGCCTGTGTCGGTCAATCTCTCCGTGGCCCAGATCCTGCGCGATGACCTGCTCGAGACCGTGCGCCAGATCCTGCTCGACACCGGCCTTGCACCAGGGCGGCTGCGGCTGGAAGTGACCGAATCCATTCTGATGAGTGACACGGCACGCTGCATCTCGACGCTCGACAGACTGAAGCAGCTTGGCGTGACGATAGCCCTGGACGATTTCGGCACCGGTTATTCGTCCCTCTCCTATCTGCGCCAGTTCGACTGGGACGAACTGAAAGTCGACCGCAGCTTCGTGCGGTCCCTGTCTTCGGACCCGCAGAGCAAGTCGATCATCGAAGCCGTGGTCAGTCTGGCGCGCGACTTGAACATTGCGGTGACCGTGGAAGGCGTAGAGACTCTGGAGCAGCAGGCGATGCTGCAGAAGGCTGGATGCTCCAAGGGACAGGGCTATCTGTTCGGGGCAGCCGTGCCGCTGGAAGCGCTCGCTGCCAAGATCATGGATCAGGCTGGCGGGCACGGGCTTTTGACCCAGGATCCAAGCGGCAGAAGCCGGTTTACTGTCATTGACACCCAGGCCAGCTCCTGACCTGAAAAACAAGAATTCTCTCCCCCGCAAGCCCCCGGCAGGCTACCAAGGTGAGAAAGCACCAGACTGATTCCAGGGGAGCATACATGTCGAGCGACATTGAGATCGCGCGGGCAGCACACTTGCTGCCGATGAGAGATATTGCCGCGAAGCTCGCCATTCCGGAAGAGGCACTTGAGCCCTTTGGCAAGACCAAGGCCAAGATTTCCGGCGAATTTATCGCCAATGTGCAGAGCCGCCCGAAGGGCCGGCTCATCCTCGTCACCGCCATCAACCCGACACCGGCCGGCGAAGGCAAGACGACGACAACCGTCGGCCTCGGCGACGGCCTGTCCCGTATCGGCAAGAAGACGGCGATCTGCCTGCGCGAGCCTTCGCTCGGCCCCTGCTTTGGCGTCAAGGGGGGAGCGGCCGGCGGCGGCAAGGCGCAGGTCGTGCCGATGGAGGACATCAACCTGCATTTCACCGGCGATTTCCACGCCATCACCTCGGCCCACAACCTGCTGGCGGCGCTGATCGACAACCACCTGCACTGGGGCAACGCGCTGGGACTGGACCCGCAGCGCATTGCCTTCCGCCGTGTGATGGACATGAACGACCGGGCCCTGCGCGCCATCGTCACCGGTCTGGGCGGACGGGCCAATGGCATAACGCGGGAAGCAGGTTTCGACATCACCGTTGCCTCGGAAGTGATGGCAATCCTCTGTCTTGCGACGGATCTTGACGACCTGCAGCGCCGTCTTGGCGATATCGTGGCTGGTACCCGCACGGACCGCAGTCCGGTGACGGCGCGCGATCTGGGCGCCGACGGCGCCATGACCGTGCTGCTGCGTCAGGCCTTCCAGCCCAATCTGGTGCAGACACTGGAGCACACGCCCGCCTTTGTCCACGGCGGCCCCTTTGCGAACATCGCCCATGGCTGCAATTCCGTGGTAGCGACGCAGACGGCCCTGCGGCTGGCTGACTATGTGGTGACGGAAGCAGGCTTCGGCGCGGATCTTGGCGCTGAAAAATTCTTCGACATCAAATGCCGCAAGGCGGGACTTGAGCCGGCTGCCGTGGTTCTCGTTGCAACAGTCCGTGCCCTCAAGATGAACGGCGGCATCGCCAAGGCCGATCTTAGCCATGAGAATGTAGCCGCTGTCGAGGCCGGCCTGTGCAATCTCGGCCGCCACATCGAGAACCTGCGCCAGTTCGGCGTTCCGGTTGTCGTGGCCCTCAACCACTTTACTTCGGACACGGATGCGGAGATTGCCGCCATTACCGCCTATTGCCGCAATCTCGGCGTCGAGGCCATTCTGGCGACCCACTGGGCCGAAGGCTCGAAGGGCGCGGAAGCTCTCGCCAACAAGGTGGTGGAACTGGCGGAAGGTGGCAGCGCCCGCTTTGAACCGCTTTATCCGGATGAAATGCCCCTGACGGACAAGATCGAAACCGTGGCCCGGAAGATCTACCGGGCCGGCCCGGTTTCCTTTGACGCCGCCGCCCGCCGCCAGTTGGAGCGCTGGCAGGAGAGCGGATACGGCCATCTGCCGGTCTGCATGGCCAAGACCCAATATTCCTTCTCCGCCAACCCTGCCCTGCTGGGCGCACCGGAAGGGCACACCCTGCCGGTGCGCGAAGTGCGGCTGTCGGCAGGAGCCGGGTTCATCGTTGCCATCTGCGGCGACATCATGACCATGCCCGGCCTGCCCCGCCATCCGGCGGCACTCGACATTCACCTGAATGCGGACGGTCAGGTAGAGGGTCTGTTCTGAGGCGCGGGAGGGATACGCGTTCTCCAGATACGCCAGACCGGTTGCGGATGGATACATCCTTTTCAAGCCTCCGCAAATCAGACAATAACTATGTCCGCTTGTCTGACACCAAGGTTCCGCTGCGGCCTGCCTATGCGGCAGAGGCTGTGCTAGTAGAACTACTGGGAACCGCCGTATGCTGCCGCGCCGCAGAGAACTGGATTGTGCTGTGATATCATCCGCCTCTAAGTCTCCGGCACTCGCCGCCATCAAAGATCTCGATCTGCGCCTGAGAACCTGGCTCTGTGGCGCTGCGCTGCCGCTTTGGCTGAAGGCCGGGTTTGATGCGCAGACGGGCCGCTTTGCCGAGACCCTGTCCATTAATGAAGCCCTGGCACCCGCGGGCGGCATGGTGCGCGCACGTGTTGCCCCGCGGCAGATCTACAGCCTGATCGAGGGCACAAGGCTGGGGTTCAAGGACCCTGAAGCGCTCAACATGGCGGCGAAGGGTATGGCGTACTTTCGCGATACCTATCTTGACGAGCGCGATCTTGTGATCAACGCCGTAAGCATCGACGCAAAGACGCGCGACACGGCGTTTGATCTCTACAATCAGGCCTTTGCACTTTTTGGGCTCGCCACTGCAGCCATTGCCTTTCCGGCGTGCACGGCGGATCTGCTGGCACGCGCCGACAGAACCCTTCTGCAGCTCTTGAGAGAATACGCCCACCCGGCAGGCGGTTTTCACGAGGCCAATCCACCGCGCGCGCCGCTCTGCTCCAACCCGCACATGCACATGCTGGAGGCATGCCTTGCAATGGAAGACGCGGGCGGCGGCATGCGCTGGCGGGATCTGGCGGACCAGATCGCAACTCTTGCCCTCACCCGCTTCATAGATCCGGCGACCGGTGCCCTGCACGAGTTTTTCACGCTCGACTGGTCGCTGCCCGACGACCCGGCGAAGCAGGCGGTGGAGCCCGGTCATCAGTTTGAATGGGCCTGGCTGCTGCTGACATGGGCAAGGCGGCGCGGCCGGACGGCGGAAGCCCTGCCAGTTGCAGTCAGGCTTGTGGAGATTGCCGAGACATGCGGGGTAGATCCTGTTCGTGGTGCAGCCTTCATGTCCCTTAATGCAGACCTGAGCCCACGCGACACAATGGCCCGCCTCTGGGGCCAGACGGAGTGGCTGAAGGCGGGCATTGCACTGGCCGAGACACTGGCCGAAACACCGAATGGAGCGAAGCGGGAAGAAGCGCTGGCATCCATTCTGCGGGCTGGCAAGGCACTGGAGACCTATCTCGACGTTCCCTTGCGCGGGTTGTGGCGTGACAAGTGGCGCGCGGACGGCAGTTTCGTGGACGAGCCTGCACCGGCGAGTTCGCTCTATCACATCGTCTGCGCCATCTCCTGTCTTGCCGCTTTCGCCCGCACGTTCTGAAGCCGTTCAAAAGCGGCGGCGGAAAGACACGGAAACCGGCCTGAAACCTCTTTTCAGCGCGGGCCTTGCTGCCTATGGTGCGCGCAAATTCAGCCAGCCGGTGCGCCTGCCGCGCCGCTTGTGAAAGACATGACCCATGAGCAAGGCAAACCTCATTGACGGCAAGGCGGTTGCCGCCTCCGTGCGCAGCGAAATTACGGCCCGTGCCGCACGGCTTCTGGCAGAAACCGGCAAGCGGCCGGGGCTGGCGGTGGTGCTCGTGGGGGAGGATCCGGCCAGCCAGGTCTATGTGCGCAACAAGGACCGGGCGGCGGAAGCCTGCGGCTTTCACTCGGTCAAGCACACCTTGGCCGCAGACACGTCCGAGGCCAGCCTGCTGGCGCTGGTGAAACAGCTCAACGAAGACGATGCCATTCACGGCATTCTCGTGCAGCTGCCACTGCCCGGCCATATCGATGAGACCAAGGTGCTGCGGCTGATCCGCCCGGAGAAGGACGTTGACGGTTTCCATCCAGTCAACGTGGGTCTGCTGGCGACCGGTGCCCGCGATACGGCACTTGTGCCCTGCACCCCGGCTGGCAGCCTCGTGCTGCTGAAGCGCACACTCCAGACACCGCTCGCCGGCCTCAATGCGGTTGTCATCGGCCGCTCCAACATCGTCGGCAAACCGATGGCCGCGCTGCTGCTCGCCGAAAGCTGCACCGTGACCATCGCCCACAGCCGCACGAAGGACCTTCCCGAAGTGGTGCGCGGCGCCGATATCGTCTTGGCCGCCGTCGGCCGCCCGGAAATGGTGCGCGGCAGCTGGATCAAGCCTGGCGCAACCGTGATCGACGTGGGCATCAACCGCGTGCCCGATCCGGCCAAGGGCGAAGGGGCAACAAAACTCGTGGGTGACGTTGCCTTCGCAGAAGCTGCCGAAGTGGCAGGCGCCATCACGCCGGTGCCGGGAGGCGTCGGCCCGATGACCATCGCCATGCTGATGGCCAACACCCTCACCGCCGCCCGCCGCCAGCTTGGCGTGGCGCCGGAGCCGGAGCTGTTCTGAGGTTTCCGGTGTTTTCCCTGCCCTGCGGAAGGATTGCCAGGCTGGTCTCAATCTTTGGAAACTATTGACACTTCTGCGTCAGACTGACCCCAGGGATTGGGGTATCTCCGGGCTCCCGTATGGTTAGCAAGAGGCTCGCCAACGGCGTCCGGCCGTGCCATACAGGGGCATGACGCTGCGCTTCGCGCGAGGATATGGGACACGCCGGGAAACGGACCGGCATGAGGTTTGGGACGGTAGCAAGTTGATGCGTCTTCCGTCAGAAGACAGGCTCGTGCCGGATTTCCGGCTCCGCAGCACCGCCGCTGTGCCGGCCGCCCGGCAGGTGATGCTGCCGCGTGCTCTCCGGCTGCCTGCGGCATGCCTTGCGGTGGCCCTTGTTCTGTCCGCCTCGCCGCTGGCCACTCCTGTGGCCGCTTTCGAACTGTTTGGCGTGCGCCTGTGGGGCAGCAGCGAAACGGTGGCGCCCGATGCCCTGCCTTATGAGGCAGAGCTGAACCTCTCCGGCGGATCGGACGTCCTGAAGGACCAGTTGGAAGCAGCTTCCGTTCTGATCGCCGAGATGAGCTCCCCGCCCTCCGGCAGCGATGGTTTGATCGCACGCGCCCTCAATGATTTCGACAGGCTGGTGGCTCAGCTCTATCTGCAAGGCTTCTACGGCGGGACCGTCAACATCCAGCTAGGCGGGCAGCCCCTGCAGAGCGTGCTGGAGCGGGGAGAAATTCCAGGTCCGCGGCCCGTGCAGGTGTCGGTCAACGTCACGGCAGGACCGCTGTTCACCTTCGGCAACCTTCAGGTTTCCACCGGTGCACCGGGTGTTCCCGATAGCCCCCAGAACTGGGGTCTTGTGCCTGGAGAAACGGCCAACTCCGCCAAGATCGTTGCCGCCGAACGGCAGATCGTCAATGCCCTGCAGCAGAATGGCTATCCCAAGGCCCGGATCGCGAACCGCGACATCACCGCCGACCATGCCACCGGACGGCTGGACGTGGAACTGACGGCAGAGGCTGGCCCAGCGGCCACTTTCGGCACGGTGACCGTGGAGGGGACAAACGTCACCGATGCGGCGTTTATTGCGGAAATGGCCAATATCCCCGAGGGGGAACGCTACGATCCGGAGATCCTGGCCAAGGCGCAGAAGCGGCTGAATGATCTCGGCATCTTCGCTTCGGTCAGCATGGTGGAGGGCGAGGTTGCCGGAGCCGATGGCAGAATGCCCATTACCATTCAGGTGGCCGAGCGCAAGCGCCATGTGCTGGGCGCCGGTGCCACCTGGTCCAGTTCCGAAGGCGGCGGCGTCGAGGCCTATTGGCGGCGGCGCAACCTTTTCGGCAAGGGCGAGCTTCTGAGCGTCGAAGGATCCGCCGGCCGGCTTGGCAACCAGGCGGCCAAGGACATGGAATATGCGGCACGAATCGCCTTTGAGAAGCCCGGCGTCTTCGGGCCGCTGACGAGCTTCTCCACAAGCCTCAGTGCCAAGCAGGAAACGCCGGATGCCTATACCAGCCGGTCGGTCTCGGGCGATGCCTATCTGAAGCACACTTTCTCGGACCAGCTGTCTGGCCGGGTGGGTGCGCAGGTGAGCTTCATTGACGAGACGGATGCCTTCGGCAACCGCACCTATCTTCTCGCCGGCATCCCGGCGGAACTGACCTATGACACCCGCGACGATGTGTTCAATCCGTCGCGCGGGCTGCTGGCGGTCGCCTTTGCAGAACCAGCCTATGACATCCGCAATGGCAACGGCATGATGTTCATGAAAGGCTCCTTCTCCACCTATGCCGCGCTGGATGATGCCAAACGCTTCATCCTTGCCGGACGTGTGGCGGCAGGCAGCATCGTGGCGCCGGGCGTCGATGATGTGCCGGCAAGCCGCAGGTTCTTTGCAGGCGGCGGCGGCTCGATCCGCGGCTATGCCTACCGCAACACAGGCCCGCGCCGGAATGGCGAAGTCACCGGCGGACGAAGCATGGTGGAACTCTCCGGCGAGGTGCGTGTTCGCATCACGGAGAGTTTTGGCGTCGTGGGCTTTGTCGATGCGGGCAACACCTACAATGCCATCGCTCCGGACCTTTCCCGCCCCTTCAAGATCGGCGTGGGCGGCGGCATCCGCTATTTCACGCCGATCGGCCCGTTGCGGCTGGACGTGGCGGTCCCACTTTCGCCGGAAAAAGATGATCCGAAGTTCGGCATCTATCTTGGACTGAGCCAGGCATTCTAAAGGCCCATGACCGCAACACGACGCATCCTGAAGGGTCTTGGCATTGCCGCCCTGACGACGACGGCTCTGACCGGCCTTGCGCTGGCACTGCTGCCGACGCCCCTTGGCGAGGCTGCGGCCGAGCGGCTGGCCAACCGTTTTCTGGATACCGCAGACGGCGGTGCACGGCTGTCAGGCCTGACCATCGGCTGGAATGGCAACATCGGGCTCGACAGGCTGGAACTGACGGATCCTGTTGGCACTTATGGTGAAATTGAAAATCTCAGCATCGTCTGGAGCCCGCTGGCCCTGTTCGGGCTTTCGCTGAACATCGACAGTGTGAGCGCACAGCGCGTGGCGCTGCCGCGCCGCCCTGCGCTGCCGGAGACGGCCAGCAATGACCAGCAGGACGGCTTCATGCCGCCCTTGCGCCGGATCACGCTTGGGCGTCTCAACATCGCCGACGCCGACCTTGGCGAAGATGTTGCAGGCGCCCCGATGCGCTTTTCCGTCAGGGGGCAGGCATCGGCCTCGGGACCGGCTGATTCGGTCAATGCTTCCCTCCACATCGAGCGGACCGACGGCATCCGAGGCGTGATTTCGGGCCAGCTTGCCTATGTTTCCCAGTCCGGCGCCCTCACCCTGTCCCTGAGGGCAAGCGAGCCGCGCGGCGGGCTTGTCGCCCGGCTTGCCGGGATCGAGGGTCTTCCTGCGGTTGACCTCAACCTCGATGGCTCCGGCCCATTGGACAACTGGGCCGCCAATCTGGCCGTTGCTCTGGATGGCCGGCGCACCGTCACCGGGGCCGCACAGCTGGCCCGTACCGATGCCGGGAGAGAGCTGAAGCTGGCTTTGACAGGCCAGCTGGAGCCGCTGGTGCCACCGGCGGCCTCGGCGCTGGCGGCAGGCGACACGCAGGCTGATCTCAGCCTGATGATGTCGCAGGACTACAAGCCCCTGTCGGCTTCGCTTGCCGTAACCACCCGCACCCTGCAGGCCAATGCCAGCGGCAGCCTCGACCCCGTGTCCGGGGCCCTTTCGGCAAAGGCGGATGCACGGATTGCCGCAGGCGGGGATGCGCTTCTGGCTCTGGAAGCTGACGGCCAGCGCTACATCATGCAGGCGCTGTCGCTGACAGGAAACATTTCGGGCTCCCTCGCCAAGGCGGATTGGAACCTCAATCTGCAGGGGGACCGCCTGTCGGCGCCGCAAGGGGCGCTGGAGCGCCTGCAACTGTCCGCAACCGGTATCGGCGCCGAACTCAAGAATGACTTCCGCCTGCCCTTCTCTGCCCGGCTCACTCTGGGCGGGCTGCAACCGGCAGACGCCAGTCTCTCCAGTCTGGCAGGCGACTCCAGCCTGGAAATCGTCGGCCAGCTTCTCGGCAACCAGCAGCAGGTGTCCATTGGCCGCGGCATCCTGAGCGCTCCGGGCGTGCAGATGCGCCTGCAGGAAGGCGTGATCGCCCACTCGAACGCCCGGCTTGCCGCAGAACTGACCCTTGCTGACCTTTCCCGCTTTTCGGGCATGACCGGCCTTGAAACCTCCGGCGCACTGGCGATGAACATGGTGGTGGAGGGCAATCCCTCCCAGCAGGCGGGCTCCATCCGCGCCTCGATAGCCGGAACGAATGTCGCCACCGGTCTCGAACAGGTGGACAGGCTGCTGGCCGGTGCGCTGGAAGGACAGCTGGATGCCGGCATCAACAGCAGCGGGGAGATTGCCTTCCAGCGGTTTGCGCTTGGCACCTCTGCTCTGAAACTGGATGGAACCGGGAAACTCGGCACAGGCGGAACCACCCCAACTGTCGACGGTGAGGTGAAGGCGGTGCTGACGCGGGTGGAGGAGATCGACCCGCGGCTGACAGGTGCGCTGGAGGCGTCCGTGAGGGCGAATGGCCCCCTGTCCGGTCCGGACGTAAGCCTCAGCGCCAAATCCGCGCAGCTGACGCTTGCAGGCACGCCTCTGACCGATCTGGTGCTGGAGCTGGACGGCAAGGCCGATGCAGCAGCCCCGGCAGGTGCCTTGCGCCTGAGCGGCAGCCTCAACGGCGCGCCGCTGACAGCCCGTGCCGATGTCAGCTCCTCGCAAGGCGCAGCCGAAGTCAGGAACATCTCTTTCGTCGCGGGACGCAACGAACTCAATGGCGCCATGAGCGTTGCAAGCCTCACCCGTGCCCTCGAAACCCTGACGGGCGAGCTTGTCTTCAAGGGCGCGGCGCTTGAGGACCTGTCGCCGCTGCTGCTGACGCCGGTCTCGGGCACGCTGGATGCAACGGCGCGCATTTCCGCCAATCAGAGCGGCCCGCAAGTCAGCCTGACGGCCAGCGGGCGCAACGTGGCCTATCAGGACAACCGCGTCGGCACGCTTGCCATCCATGGCGAAGTTTTTGATCTCCTCAGTGTGCCGCAGGCGCGCGGCAAGCTGGAGGCCCGCCAGATCATGGCCGGTGCAACCGCTGCCGAGAGCCTCACCCTATCGGCAGAAAGCGATGGCACGCGCACGGGTTTCACACTCGACACCCGTCTGCAGGGCGCCGATGGCGTGTCGGCCACCGGCAGCCTGACGGCCACCGCGGCCGGATTCGATCTGGCGCTGGAACGGCTGCAGGGCAGCTACAGCGGCTTGAAGACCACTCTCGCCCGCCCGGCCCGGCTGACCTATGAGGGCGCCGTGGCCCGGATCGAGCCGCTGCAGCTGGCGCTCGGCAGCGGGCGGCTGGACATTTCCGGCACGGCGGGCGACAGGCTCGACATCAAGGCGGCGCTGGCCGATGTGCCGCTGGCGCTCGGTAATGCCTTTGCGCCCGGTTACGGCCTCGGCGGCACGTTAAGCGGCACGGCCACGGTCACGGGCGCGGCCGCCGCACCGCAAGCGTCGTGGAACCTCTCCGGGCGGGGATTGACTGCATCCCTGCTGACGCAGAACGGCATCACCTCGCTTGGGCTGGACAGCACCGGCGCCTATTCCGGCAACCGCATCACCCAGACCACCCGCATCACCGGAGCTGATGGACTGGCGCTGACGGCGGAAGGCCCGGTCAATCTGGCAGGATCTGGCTCGCTCGATATCAGCGTCAACGGTTCGGTGCCGCTGGGCCTTGCCCGCGTGCGCCTGACGGAAATGGGATACCGGGGCGCAGGCACGCTGGCCGTCAGCGGCCGGATCAGCGGGCCGCTGACCAATCCGGCGATCAACCTTCAGATGCAGCCGCAGGGCCTGGAAATGACGGAGCTGGCCACCGGCCTCACCTTGCGCGATTTCGCCGGCTCCATCGGCGTCACGCGCGAGCAGATCACTATCTCGGGCCTCAACGCCGCACTTTCGGCAGGCGGCCGGGTCTCCGCCAATGGCACGGTCGGACTGGGTGAGGGGCTTCCGGCGGAGCTGGCCATTCAGGCTGTGAATGCGCGCTACAGCGACGGGCGTGTGGTGACGGCGGACCTGAACGCTGACCTCAGGCTCTCCGGCCCTCTGGCAGGGACCGGTACGGGCGGACGGCTGAGCGGCACCGTCAACATCAGCACCGCCAACATCAACATTCCGCAAAGCCTGCCGGGTGCCCTGTCGCCCCTCGCCGTGCGGCATGTGAATGCGCCCAAGCCGGTTCGGGAACAGATTGCAGAGCTGCAGGCCGAAGGCGGCAGCAGCGGCGGACAGCAGAGTTCCGCCTCTGCCCCGATCGGGCTCGATATCACGCTGTCCGCACCCTCCCGCGTGTTCGTGCGCGGACGCGGTGTGGATGCGGAACTGGGTGGCACGCTGCGGCTCGCCGGCACGACGGCCAATCCGCAGGCCCTTGGCGGCTTCACCCTGCGCCGTGGCCTGCTCGACATCCTGACGCGGCGGCTGACCTTCTCGCGCGGCTCCATCGGCTTCACAGGCTCGCTGACGCCAAACCTGGACTTCCTGGCGGCAACGTCAGCCAACTCGACCTCGATCAACGTGACGGTGACCGGCAGTGCAGCGGACCCGGTCATCGGCCTGACCTCCAGCCCGGAATTGCCGCAGGACGAGATTCTGGCGCAGCTGCTGTTCGACCGCTCGGTGACCAACCTGTCGCCCACCCAGATCGCCCAGCTTGCAACTGCTGTGAGTTCGCTGACCGGTGGCAGTGACACCGGACCGCTGTCACAGCTGCGCAAGTCTCTCGGGCTGGATGCGGTGGACGTGAACCTTGGCGGCGCCGATGGGCCCTCGCTCTCCGCCGGGCGCTACATCAACGAGAACATCTATCTGGGTGTGGAACAGGGAACTTCCGCCAATTCCAGCCGGGTGAAGGTGGACATCGACCTCAGCCGCAACCTCAAGGCCCGCGGTGAAGTGGGTGCTGACGGTTCGTCAAAGGCCGGTATCTTCTACGAAAAGGAATATTGAGGCGAAAGGGCCGCAGGCCAGCTCCGCCTCTCCCTGCCCATTCAGTCAGGTCTGCGGCGCGGACCGTCAGTCCTGACTTTCCGCGCGGGTCTTCTCAACGGGGATGTAGCTCAGCGGCAGTTCCGTCGTGCACTTGATCTGCTCCATGGCGAAGGTGGTCGACACATCGGTGATGTCGATCTTCGAGATCAGCTTCTTGTAGAAGGCATCATAGGCGGCGATATCCGGCACGGTCACGCGCAGCAGATAGTCCACCTGCCCTGCCATGCGGTAGAACTCCACCACTTCCGGCAGTTCCTTGATCACATCGGCAAACTTGCGCAGCCAGTCTTCCGTGTGCTGGTTGGTGGTGATGGCGACAAAGGCCGTCACCTTGACATTGACCTTCTCCGGATCCAGCAGGGCAACACGGCCCGTGATCACGCCATCCTCCTCCAGCTTCTGGATGCGGCGCCAGCAGGGCGTAGTGGACAGGCCGACCCGGCGGCCGATCTCGGCGACGGGAACGGTGCAATCCTCCTGCAGGATGGACAGAATACGCCGGTCGATGCGGTCAATCATGCTCAGGTTCCAGATGCGGTACAACGGCGGCCGGACACTGTCCTGCCACATCTCATGAGAGAATGGATTTTTGTTTCTTTGGCAAGCGGTAAATCGAAGACTGAACGGGTCCTGCCGCTGATTTTGTGACAGTGTGAAGAACAATTTTCCTCAACTCAGTACGGCCACCTCAAGGCTGCAGCAGTTGTGCCACCCGGCGGCGCAACTCAGGAACCAGTTCCTCCTCGAACCAGGGATTTCGGCGCAGCCAGGTGTTGTTGCGCCAGGAAGGATGAGGCAGCGGCAGATAGGCAGGCCCTGCGCGCGCTTCGCTTTCCGCCAGGATGGCGCGCCAGTTGCCGACAATCTCCGTCAATCCGGCCCCCTTGAGATGCGGCAGGTGATAGGTCTGAGCATAGCGGCCGATGACGAGCACCAGCTTCAGCTGGAGCATGGCCGCAAAGAGGCTGTCATGCCAGGTGGCGCGGCACTCCGGGCGTGGCGGCAGATCACTGCCCTTGGCATCGAGGCCCGGAAAGCACAGGCCCATCGGCACGATCGCAACACGTGAGACATCGTAGAAAACATCATTACCGATACCAAGCCAGTTGCGCAGGCGGTCCCCGGACGGGTCCGTGAAAGGTGCGCCGGACGCATGCACCCGGGTTCCAGGCGCCTGCCCCGCGATGCAGAGCCTTGCTGTCTCCGACAGGCGGGCAACCGGGCGCGGCTCGTGCGGAAGTGGCCGGCCGCGGGGCGTTTCAAGACATACCCGGCAAAGCGACACCCGCTGGGCCAGCGGAGCAAGCCCCGGCGAAGCCACGACGCCGCCTGCCCTTTCCGGATCACTGTCTGCCGCTGTTTTGCCTTTTTTAACCAAGTCCTTGAGCCGCTTCTTAAGGGTTGCTGATCCAAAACACAGAAAGAGGCACAGTTGTGTCAAGCATCAGGAAACCACGCGAGGAGGATGGCCGCCTCAGGCCAGAACCGCAATGACCCAGACTTCCCCCGGCAGGGGCGACCACAAGACGGCGATCAACCGCGAGCGTGCCCAGCGCCGCCGTGAGGTTGCCCGCACGGTCAGTCAGGTCCGCGACCGCCTGTCGGCGAAGGAAGGTGTTCCGCCTGATTTCAACACCGAGTTGCTGCTGCTGTTTGCCAGGGCGCGTGTCAGCGCCGCCTTCGCCGGGCCCATGTTCCTCGTCATCGTGGCCGCCGTGTCTCTCCTGTGGATTTCCCCGGTTCTGGTGGCCTGCTGGCTCATGTTCACGGTGAGCATCTGGATTCTGACCGTGTCCACCTGCCGGCGGTTCGAGCGCATGACGCAGGAGGAGCGCCAGACGAGCCCCTGGCGGCGGCGTTTTACGGTTGGCGATTTCCTGTACGGCCTGTGCTGGGGCGCTTTCTTCCTGCTGCCCGCATCCAGTGGCACGGCAGAAGGCATTGAGATCTTCCAGTTTTCGATCATGTTGATCGTCATTGCCATGGCGACCATGCAGTCTTCCACCCTGCCCCATGCGCTGCTGGCCAGCACCCTTCCGGTGACGCTGGCCATGTCGCTGGCGCTGCTGCAGCGCCACGCGCCGCTGCATTATGCCATGGCCGCCATGGCCGTCGGCGCGCAGGGCTTCTTCCTGGTGCTGGGTAACCAGCTGCTGAATTCCTCGCGTGCCATGCTCGCCTTCCGCGCCGAGAAAGACCATCTGATCGCCGAGCTGGAACAGGCCAACGCCGTTTCTGATGAATCCCGCCGCCGCGCCGAAGAGGCGAACCTTGCCAAGTCGCGCTTCCTGGCCACCATGAGCCATGAGCTGCGCACCCCCCTCAACGCCATCCTCGGTTTCTCCGAAATCATGAAGGATGAGGTGATGGGGCCGATGAACAACAAGATCTACCGGGGCTATGCCTCCGACATTCACGGCTCCGGCCAGCACCTGCTGAACCTCATCAACGAGATCCTTGACCTGTCGCGCATCGAAGCGGGCAAGTATGAGCTGAATGAGGAAGCCGTTTGCCTGCAGGATGTGGTGGAAGACTGCCAGAGCATGATGCAGGTGCGCGCAAGGGCCAAGGGGATTGCGATCCGCGAGAGCCACGAGGAAGGCCTTGCCCGCCTTTGGGCTGACGAGCGCGCGCTGCGCCAGGTGATCCTCAATCTCCTGTCCAATGCGGTGAAGTTCACGCCCTCCAATGGCGAGGTGCTGATCCGCATCGGCTCGACAAGCGACGGCGGCCAGTATGTCTCCATCAAGGACAATGGCCCTGGCATTCCGGAAGAGGAAATCCCGATCGTGCTTCAGGCCTTCGGGCAAGGCTCGATGGCAATCAAGAGCGCCGAGCCCGGCACCGGTCTGGGCCTGTCCATCGTCCAGGCGCTGGTCAACCAGCATGGCGGCACATTCGAGCTGAAGTCCCGCCTGCGCGAGGGAACGGAAGTGCGCGTGACACTGCCCTCTTCCCGCGTGCTGCCCGCCATGCCGCAGCTGTTCGATGATATCTACACCTTGCCGGTCCGGCGGCCGAACATGCGCCGCCGGGCGTCCTGACCGGAACGGGCGCTCAGTCCTTCTGCGAAACGCCGGCGCTGGCAAAGGTTGCCATGTCCGCATGAACCTGCGCAGCCGCCTTGACGATGCCTGCGGCCAAGGCCGCGCCCGTGCCTTCCCCCAGCCGCATGCCGAGATCCAGCAGCGCCGTCTTGCCCATGGCCGCCAGCGCCCGGCGGTGCGCCGGTTCTGCCGATACATGGCCGAAGAGGCAGTGATCGAGCGTGGACGGGTCCATCTTGTACAGCACCGCAGCCGCCGCCGTAGAGACGAAGCCGTCCACAATCACCGGCGTGCGCTGCAGGCGGGCCGCCAGAATGGCACCTGCCATGGCGGCAATCTCGCGCCCGCCCACCTTGCGCAAGACTTCCAGCGGGTCCTTGGCGGCTGCACCCAGGCGCGATACGGCCATTTCCACGGCCACGCGCTTGCGCTCCAGCCCGGCCGCATCCACGCCGGTGCCCGGTCCAACCCAGTCTGCCGCCGTACCGCCGAAAAGGCCGTTGAAGACGGCAGCGGCCACAGTCGTGTTGGCAATGCCCATCTCGCCAAGGCACAGGAGGTCCGTGCCCCCCGCAATCGCTTCCATGCCATAGGCCATGGTGGCAGCGCAGTTCGGCTCGTCCAGCGCGTCTTCATCCGTGATGGATGGTGTCGGCATGTCGATGGCCAGATCAAAGATCTTCAGGCCCAGGTCATAGGCCGCGCAGATCTGGTTGATCGCCGCGCCGCCTGCGGCGAAATTCTCCAGCATCTGGCGCGTGACGCTTTGCGGATAGGCCGAAACGCCCTTGTCAGCGACGCCGTGATTGGTCGCGAAGATGGCGACCAGCGGACGGGTGATCTTCGGCACCGGCTTGCCGGACCAGGCGGCCAGCCACTCGACAATGCTTTCCAGCTGGCCGAGTGAACCGGCAGGCTTGGTCAACTCGCTGTCACGGGCCCGCACGGTTGCCACGGCAGCCTCGTCCGGCCCCGGCATTTCGGCCACAAGGTTGCGGATATCATCGAAAGGAAGAGCGGACGGGGACATGGACACGAGAGGTGTTCTCCGGACTTGCGGGCAGCGATTGGCGCCAAAGGTTTGCCGTTCTATAAGGCTCCTCCGGCAAAAGACAACCGCCATGGCAGACAGCGAGGGCGCATGACACCGCAAGGCCAGCCGCAGAAGCCCGAAAGCACGCCAGAGAGCCGCGGGTGGCTGCGGCAACTCGCCGCCGATACGGCGGCCTGCATCCGCTTCTTTTCACGCCTGCCGCTGCCTGCCATCAACAAGCTGGATGACCCGGCCGCCGTTCCAGACTTCCGGAAAATCGCAAGGGCCATGCCGCTGGCAGGGGCCATGACCGGTCTCATCCCGGCGCTGGTTCTGGGGCTGCTTTCCCTCACCGCCCTGCCCGCCCTTGCCATTGCCACGCTCGCCGTGATGACGGCAGCCGCCGTGACCGGCGCACTGCATGAGGATGGGCTGGCGGATGTGGCGGATGGTTTCTTCGGCGGGGCCACGCCGGAGCGGCGGCTGGAGATCATGAAGGACAGCCGCACCGGCGCCTTCGGTGCCATGGCGCTGATCCTGTTCCTGACCCTGCGCATCACACTGACCGCCGCCCTGCTGGAGCGCAATGGTGCGCCTGCGGCCATGCTGGTGCTGGCGGCGGCGGAGATGCTGAGCCGCACGCTGATGCTCTGGCAGTGGACCGCTCAACCCTCCGCCCGGCCGGACGGGCTGGGCGCCCGCTTCGGCGTGCCGGGACCGGAAGCTGCCCTTGAGGGCGGACTGTTTACGCTGCCGGTTTTTCTTTGCCTGTTCAGTGTGCAACCGGCATTCGGGCTTATCTTTGGCCTCGGCCTTGCAGTTTATAGTGCCATGTTCACAGCAAAACTGGCACTCAAAGCAATTGGCGGGATCACAGGAGACGTGTTAGGAGCCATTCAGCAGGTCACATTGACAGTTTTTCTTGGCGGGCTTCTGGCCTGGACTTGAAGGGACACAGCCTTCTGATGACAAAATCCGTGCTTCTGTCACGCCGCAGTTTCAGCATGTCTTTTGTGGGGCTTCTGCTCTGCTCCTGCGCAAGCCGCCCGGTTTCCGGGGCGCTGGTGCCCACGGACAAACCTGCCCCCGGCGCAAAGGACCACAAGATCCTGATCGCCACCACGCGCAGCCGCACGGACACGCCCAACACCCTGTTTGACGGGGAGCGGAGCGGCGGACGCGATTTTGCGCAGGCCGTCATCTCCGTGCCGCCCACGCATGTCTCCGGTGCGATCGAATGGCCTGCCGCTCTTCCCGGCGACCCGGCAAAGGAAATGGTGCCCCGGTCCACCGGCTATCTTGAGGATGCAACGGCCTTCCGGCAGGCGCTGAAGAGCGAACTGGCCGCCCGCCCGCCGAAAGACCGCTCCGTGATGCTGTTCATCCACGGCTACAACACGCTGTTTGCCGAAGGGCTCTACCGCTTCACACAGGTGGTGCATGATTCCGCCTTCCCCGGCGTGCCGGTGCTGTTCACCTGGGCCTCGCGCGGGGATGTGCGCGAATATGTCTATGACCTCAACAGCGCCACCGTGGCGCGCGATGAGTTGCAGGCAACCCTTGAGGACCTTGCCGCCAGCGGTGCAACGGAAGTCAACGTTCTGGCCCATTCCATGGGCACATGGCTGCTGATGGAAACCCTGCGTCAGATGACACCGGCCCAGCGGAGCCGCATCAATCAGGTGGTTCTAGCCGCACCCGACATCGATCTTGATGTGTTCAAGGACCAGATGCAGCGCATCGGCAAACTGAAAAGCCCCCTGATCCTGCTTTTGTCGCGCGATGACAGGGCGCTAGGCGTCTCCCGGCTGATTGCAGGCGGCAAGGCACGTGTGGGCGGCTATGACGATGACGCAGCGCTGGCAAAGCTCGGTGCGGTTGTCGTTGATCTCACCGATCTGCAGGGACCGGACGCGGCCAATCACTCCAAATTTGCCGCCCTCGCCGCCATCGCGCCACAATTATCCTCCGTTCTGGGTCAGAACAAACTGGACGTTCCCAATGGGGATGGCGGCGCCCTGGCCAGCACCGGCCGCACGCTTGGAAGCTTTGTGACAGGCACGGTCAACATCGCCGTGACATTGCCTGTGACTTTGGTGACAACGCCGGTTGAGATTGTGATGGGAGGCCGCTAGGCCAAGGGAGTTGCAGGAGACAGGATGGACCGATGGCGGGCATTGAGAGCCCTTGTGTGAAGATCTGCATCATGGAGCCGGTGAGCGGACTGTGCCACGGCTGCGCCCGGACGCTGGACGAGATCGCCGGCTGGGCGGGATTTGCCCCGGAGCACCGCCGCAAGGTGATGGCGGAGCTTGACGCACGGCGGGCGCGGATGGGTGCCTCCCTTGGTGCAATTTCCAGCCCTGCTCCCGTCCCGGCCACTTGATCAGGAGCACCCATGCGGCAGATCTATGGATTTACACTGGCCGTCCTCGTGCTCGTCATGATCGCGGCCGGCCTGACGTATCTCTTTGAATTTCCCATGCTGGAAGAGACATTTTCCGGCGCCTCGGAAACCCCGCGCATCGTGGCCCTGTCGGCCATCGGCTGCGTGGTGATGGCAAGTCTTGTCTTTGGCGCGCCGCGCGCGGGCGAAGTGCTGCGGGCTGTCGTGGTCTGGGGCCTGATCGGCCTTGTGCTCGTGGGCGGCTACACCTACCGGACAGAACTGGTGGCCGGTGGCTACCGCATTCTGGGAGCGCTGGCGCCGGGCATGACCGTGCCGCAGACCGATGGCACCGTTGCCGTGATGCGCGATGCCTCCGGCCATTTTCAGCTGGAAGCACTGGTAAATGACAACAAGGTGCGGTTTCTTGTCGATACAGGCGCCTCCGCCGTGGTGCTGACGGAACAGGATGCAGAGGCCTCAGGTATCAACCCCGCGAGCCTGTCCTATTCCGTGCCCGTGTCCACCGCCAATGGCCGCACCATGGTGGCACCGGTCAGCCTCGCACAGGTCAGCATCGGCGGCATCTCCCTGTCCAACGTGCGCGGCTTCGTTGCCCGCCCCGGCAGCCTCGAAACCAGCCTTCTCGGCATGACCGCCCTCTCCCGCCTGTCCGGCTGGCAGGTGGAGGGTGAACGGCTGGTGCTGAAGCCGTGAGGGCAGCGGGCGGATAATTCATTGCCGCTCCTGCCGTAGAAACTCAGCCGTGCCTCATACCCGGGGTCCACTCGCTTGCAGAGCGGCGAGTTTGGAGGGGAGCGTCAAGGCTTGCAAAAGATCCCGCTGCCCCGCGGCGTGAGCTGACGGCAGCTCTCTGCAAGCGGGTAGGCCCCGGCTCAAAGGCCGGGGTGACGGCCTGAGGGAGCCGCTTGGCAGTGCGTTCCTGACCGGTCGCGGCACAGAGGCCGGGACGGCGTTGTGGGGAGGGCAGCCCTGCGTTGTTACAACAGGCTGATGCCGAAGCGGATGGCGACCAGCATCAGGAAGGTGCCGAAGGCAAGCTCGAGCGCGCGCTTGGGCATGCGGTGGGCCAGCTTCACCCCATAGGGGGCGGCAAGGGTTGTCAGCGGCATGATGACGGCAACGCCCAGCAGGTTGACATAGCCCAGCGAGAACTGCGGCAGCAGAGGCTCGCCCCAGCCGGCCCAGACCATGCCGATGACGCCGGGGATGGAGATCAGCACGCCGGTGCCTGCCGAGGTCGCCACCGCCTGATGGATGGGGCGGCCGTAGAGAGTCATGAAGGTGTTGTTCATCACCCCGCCGCCGATGCCCATGAGCGTCGAAAAGAAGCCGATGAGCGCGCCGCAGAGCGGGCGGATGGGAAAGCCCGGAATGTCACTGCCAAGGCGCCAGCTGTCCCGGTTGAAGAACATGCGCAGACTGACGGCCACCGCAATCACCGCAAAGATGCCCTTGAGCCCCTGCCCCGACACATGTGCGGCCACCAGCGAGGCCGCGACAACACCGAGCGGCAGCGGAATGAGCCAGCTTTTCAGCAGCTCCAGATCCACCGCGCCGCGGGCCTTGTGGGCAAAGAACGAGCGCAGGGACGTCGGCACGATGATGCCGAGCGAAGTCGCCACAGCCACATGCATGCGGACGGCTTCGTCCACGCCAACGATGGCCAGGAACTGATAGAACACCGGCACCAGCACCGCCCCGCCGCCAATGCCGAAAAGCCCGGCCATGAGCCCGGCGATGATGCCGGAGGCAACGAGCGCGGCAACGAGACCCAGCGTCTCGCCGGTGAGAAATGACATATCCATGGGGGCCTCTTGAAAGGACGCTGGCGGGCGGATCGAAGTTTCAGGGGCAGGCCAGCCTGCCCGGTCACTCAGGCGGCGCTGTCCGCAATCCGATCTGCCGCCCTTTCCTGTGCCTCGTCAAGGGCAGCAAGGGCCGAAGTGAGTACTTCGAGGCCCGCACCCGCCTTGACGCCCTCCACCGTGAGGATGCGGCGGAAGAGGCGCGCGCCCGGAACAGCGGTAAAGGCCCCCAGCATGTGGCGCGTGATGTGCGACAGGCGGATGCCCCGTGACAGGCAGTCCTCGATATAGGGAATATAGGCCTCGATGGCCTGGCGCGGACTGACGTCGCCCATCTCCAGCCCATAGATCCGCCGGTCCACCGCGCCCATCAGCGCCGGATCATGATAGGCGGCGCGGCCCAGCATCACCCCGTCAAGACCGGGAAGGCCATCAGCCTCCGCCAGCAGGGCTTCACTGGCATCAAGCGAAGGAATACCGCCGTTGATGCCGATGAACAGCTGCGGCAGCCGCGCCTTGAGCCGCCGCACGCGGCCATAATCCAGCGGCGGAATATCACGGTTTTCCTTGGGGCTGAGGCCCTTAAGCCAGGCCTTGCGCGCATGCACCCACAGCGCATCCACACCCGCTGCCAGCACACGGTCTGCCAAGGCATCCAGCGCCTCTTCCGGGTCCTGATCATCAACGCCGATGCGGCATTTCACCGTAACAGGAATATTCACCACCGCCTTCATCGCCGCCACGCAATCGGCCACCAGCTGCGGCTCCTGCATCAGACATGCGCCGAAAGAGCCGGACTGCACCCGGCCGGACGGGCAGCCGACATTGAGGTTTACCTCGTCATAGCCGAAGTCCTCGACGATCCGCGCCGCCGCCGCCAGATCCTGCGGCTCCGACCCGCCCAGCTGACAGGCCACCGGATGCTCCGCACCCGAGAAGCCCAAGAGCTTCTCCCGGTCGCCATGGATCACCGCCCCGGTCGTCACCATCTCCGTATAGAGCAGCGCCCGCGCCGAAAACTGCCGGTGGAAGCTCCTGCAGTGGGTATCAGTCCAGTCCATCATGGGGGCGACGGAGAAGACCGGCGCGCCCGGTGTGTAGATTGCGCTGGAGGCATCAGAGGCATTTGCCCCGGCCGCGTTGGGTTTCTTGATCGTCATGGCGCCGCATATACGCCCATTCCCGCAGGAATTCCAGAATGGGCGCCGTCATGGCAGCCTTGCCGCGTCATTTGGCAGCGACCTCCCCCACTGCACTGCCGCATGGGGTTGCGGCATTGCAGCATTTGGGGTAGCGGTTTTTCCGGATGGCCCCTCCCGGCTGTTCAGGCACCCAAATTCAAGGGGCGGCAAGCCCCGCTTTTCCCGGCGCACCTTCCTGCGCCGCTGGAAACACTCATGACTTCAAGGAGTTGACCTATGCTCGGCAGAAACGTTCCCGATGTGACCTTCCGCACCCGCGTGCGTGACGAAAGCATTGGCGGCCCGAACCCGTTCCGTTGGGAAGACAAGACCACGGCCGACTATTTTGCCGGCAAGCGCGTGGTGCTGTTCTCCCTGCCCGGCGCCTTCACGCCGACCTGCTCCACCTATCAGCTGCCGGACTTCGAGAAGCTGTTCGGCGAATTTCAGGCGCTCGGCATTGATGCCATCTACTGCATCTCGGTCAATGATGCCTTCGTGATGAACGCCTGGGCCAAGGCTCAGGAGATCAAGAACGTTCAGGTCATTCCGGATGGCTCGGGCGAGTTCACCCGCAAGATGGGCATGCTGGTTGCCAAGGACAACGTCGGCTTCGGCATGCGCTCCTGGCGCTATGCGGCCGTTGTGGACAATGGCCGCGTCGAGAAGTGGTTCGAGGAAGAAGGCTTTTCCGACAACTGCGCCACCGACCCCTATGGCGTCTCCTCACCGCAGAATATCCTCGAAGCCCTGAAGGCGGACGCAGCCACCAAGGCTGCCTGATCCGGCTTTCCGGCTGACGGAAACAACAAACCCCGGCGCGATGCCCGCGCCGGGGTTTTGTGTTTGATGGGGCCTTGCGGGTGGAGAGGCAACCGCATGACGAAAGTGGAGAAATGGGCGGCGCGGATGAGGCCGCGCCTATTTTCTCAGCTTGCCTTCTTCTGCTTTTCGGTGTCCTCGCGCATTTCAAGCCACATGGCGTTGAGGATGGCGAGACAGCAGGCCAGCGGCATGCCGAGAATCCAAGCGAAATACCACATGGGCGGGTTCCTTCAGTAAGAGGCGTGATCGTTGGCGACGCTTTCCTCGCTCACCTTGCCCCACAGCACCCGGTAGACATAGGCGGTGTACATGAGGACCAGCGGCAGGAAGATGATGGCCGCAACGAGCATGTTGAACAGGGTTGCGTGACTGGAGGACGAGTCCCAGACCGTCAGCCCGGCCTGCGGCTGCAGGGAGCTGGGCAGGATGAAGGGGAACATGGACGCGCCCACCGTGGCGATGATGCCGAAGACGGAGAGCTTAGAGGAAATGAAGGTCAGCGCCTCGAAGCGGGTGTTGAGGCCGATGATCGCACCCAGCGCCCCGGCAAAGCCGAGCACGGGGGCAAGGATCATCCAGGGATAGAGGCTGTAATTCTCCATCCAGGCGCCGGGCGCCCGTTCCACCACCTTGGCCAGCGGGTTGGCCTGCATCTGCGGATCAATGGTGCTGGTGATGCGGTAGCCTTCGACAAAGCCGGAGGAGATGGCAAGGCCGCCAAGGGCAAAGAGCACGATGACGGCAAGCGCGGCCATCGTGCCGTAGAAACGCGCCCGCCGGGCCACCACGCCATCCGCTTTGAGGCCGAGCCATGCGCCACCATGCATGACCAGCATGGAGAGCGAGAGAAGGCCGCAGAGCAGCGCGAAGGGCGAGAACAGGCCGAAGAAGGACCCGGAATAGGTCATCCTCAGGTCATTGTCGAAGCTGAAGGGTACGCCCTGCAGCGCGTTGCCGACGGCCACGCCAAAGACCAGCGCAGGCACGGCACTGCCGGTGAACAGCGCCCAGTCCCAGCGGCTGCGCCAGACCGGATCCGGGCTCTTGGAGCGGTATTTGAAGGCGACGGGCCGCAGGATGAGTGCAGCCAGCGTCACGAACATGGCCAGATAGAAACCGGAGAAGCTGACCGCATAGAGCGGCGGCCAGGCGGCGAAAATGGCCCCTCCGCCCAGCACGAACCACACCTGATTGCCTTCCCATGTGGGGGCGATGGAATTGATGGCGACGCGCCGCTCGATGTCGGTGCGGCCCACGACCGGCAGAAGGGTGCCGACGCCCATGTCGAAGCCGTCCGTGACCGCAAAGCCGATCAGCAGGATGCCGAGCAGGCCCCACCAGACGAGTTTGAGGACGGAATAGTCGATGAGTTCATAAAGGACCATGGTCTTACTCCGCAGCAATCTGGATGGGACGTGGCGCACTCATGCCCGTCTCGGGAAGGGAGGGCTCTTCGGGCCCCTTGCGGATGGCCTTCAGCAGCAGCTTCACCTCGATCACGAGAAGCACGGTGTAAAGCGCCACGAAACCGGCCAGCGTCAGCAGAACCTCCGTGACCGACAGGCTGGACACACCGGCAGCCGTTGTCAGCATGCCTTCGATGATCCACGGCTGGCGGCCATATTCGGCGACAAACCAGCCCATCTCGCAGGCAAGCCAGGGCAGCGGAATGGCCCAGACAGCCACATGCAGCAGCCAGCGGTGGTTCTGGCGGACCTTTTCCAGCTTGCCGGCCGAGGTGATGTAGAAGAACACCGCCGTCAGCAGGATGAAGAAGAAGCCGCAGGCGACCATGATGCGGAAGGCATAGAACATCGGCCAGACATTGGGCACGGTGTTCCAGGCGGCAGCGTCGATCTGTGCCTCCGAAGCCTGCGTCAGCGTGTCCGTGTAGGGCGCAAGCAGATAGCCGTAGCCAAGATCCTGCACATGCTGCTGGAACAGCTCACGCTTTTCCGGCGTGTCGTCTCCGGCGCGGATCTCGCGCAAGGTCTCAAGGGCAATGGCGCCGGAGCGGATGCGGTCCTTCGACTGTTCCACCAGATCCTTGATGCCGGGCATTTCCTGATCCAGCGAGCGGGTGGCGATGAGGCCCATCACGTAAGGCACGTGGATGGCGAAGCTGTTCTCGCGCTTTGCCATGTCCGGAATGGCGATGATGTTGAAGGAAGCAGGAGCGGGCTCTGTTTCCCACATGGCTTCCATCACGGCCAGCTTCATCTTCTGGTTCGTGTTGGCCTCGTAACCGCTTTCATCGCCCAGCACGACGACAGACAGGGCAGAGGCAAAGCCGAAGGCGGCGGCCACGGCGATGGAGCGGCGGGCAAGCTCCAGATGGCGGCCTTTCAGCATGTACCAGGCCGACACGCCCAGCACGAAGAGGGCCGCCGTGACATAACCGGCGGAGACCGTGTGCACGAACTTGGCCTGCGCCACCGGATTGAAGATCACATCATAGAAGCTTGCGACTTCCATACGCATGGTGTCGATGTTGAACACCGCACCCACCGGGTGCTGCATCCAGCCATTGGCGATGAGAATCCACAGGGCGGAGAAATTGGTGCCCAGCGCCATGGCCCAGGTGGCGGTCATATGGCCGCGCGGGGTCATCCTGTCCCAGCCAAAGAAGAACAGCCCGACGAAGGTTGCCTCCAGGAAGAAGGCCATCAGTCCTTCGATGGCCAGCGGCGCGCCAAAGACATCGCCCACATACTGGCTATAGTAGCTCCAGTTCATGCCGAACTGGAACTCCATGGTGAGCCCCGTAGATACGCCCAGCACGAAGTTGATGCCGAACAGCGTGCCCCAGAATTTGACCATGCGCTTCCAGATCTCGCGGCCCGTCATCACATAGACGGTTTCCATGACCGCCAGAATGATGGAGAGCCCGAGGGTGAGTGGCACAAAGAGGAAGTGGTAAAGCGCAGTCATGGCAAACTGCAGGCGCGAGAGTTCTACGACCCCGATATCCATGGCTTGTCTCCCGTCCCGGACTGGCGTGAGAGCCCCATCTCACGTTCTGCCGGCGACATAGTTTCGGATTAGACAAACAATAATATACCGCTGATGGACGTTTTGTTACCAGCAGTTGCCGCGGCGGTTTCGCGCAGGTGCACCAAGGTCCAGCCCGTAGGGAATTTCAGACTGATGACACCTTAATTTCAAAGGCTTCGCCCCCTCTTGATACGTAAAAGCCCCGATTTCAGACAATTGATGCGCCTGATCGAGATCAAGACTGGCGGAAGTGCAGAACGCGAGTGGCGCGGTCCATTTCACGTCTCTGATGCGAGATCATCAGGACGGCAGAGTCGCCGCGCAGGCTTTCAATCGTATCGAGCACGCGGGCAGCGCTTTGCGGATCGAGCCCTTCCGTCACCTCGTCCAGCAGCCAGAGGCGGGGATGCTGCAAGAGCGCCCGGGCCAGCGTGAAGCGCCGGGCCTCGCCGCCGGAAAGGCCGGTGCTGCCCTGCCCCAGGGGGCTCAGCAACCCCTCCGGCCGGGCAGCGATGACATCCTGAAGACCCACCTGCTCCAGCGCCTGCCACATCTCGTCCGGGGTAGCCTCCGGGGCGGCAAGACGCAGGTTTTCGGCCACCGTACCGGCGAAGAGGACGGGCTTTTGCGTGACCACGGCGGCAGAGCGCCGCAGGGCAGCCTCCTCCAGAGCTTCGAGGGGCTGACCCTCCAGCCAGATCTGGCCGCTGTCTGGCGGTATCAGGCGGCTGGCGAGGGCCAGAACCGTGGACTTGCCGCAGCCGCTGGGTCCGGCAAGGCAAAGCCATTCGCCCGGCGCAACCGTGAGGCTGAAATCCTCCAGCACGGGGCGGATGGCGCCGGGATAGGTGAAGCTGACCGATGAAAGTGCCAGCACGGCGCCAGCGGGGGCGGTTCCGGCATAAGAGGCCGCAGCAGGTTCCGCCGGACGGACATCCGCACCGGCGGCAAGCGGCACCAGCCGGTCCGCCGCGCGGCGGCTGCGGGTGAAGGCGGCAAGGCCGGGCAGCAAGCCGGCCAGCGTTTCAGCCAAGGCCAGCGAGGCCAGAATGACACCTGCGGCAATGGCAGCGCCCGCCAGCCCGCCTTCCACTTCACGTGCCATCACGGCCAGCGCAATGGCGGCAATCGCTTGCCCCGAGGCCATGACGGCAAGTTCCGCACGGGAGGTGACATGCTCGATGCGGCGGGCAGCCTTGGCGCGGCGCCGGTCTGCGGAAAGAACTGCCTCCACCGGCTGCTCCAGCCCGCCATAGACGGCAAGATCGCGGCGGCCAGCCACGAGATCAACGGTGCGCAGGCGTATCGCCTCTTCGGCCGCTTCCACCCTTCGCGCCTCCCCTGCCATGCCTGGTGCCATCACCCGGCGGGCAGCGCCCAGCAGCACCAGCGGGCCAAGCAGCACCAGCAGCAGCGCGGCGGGCACAAGGCTGGCGGCCATGAGCGCTGCCACCGCCAGCACGGCGGCAAGGGCTGCGGCAGGCACGGCAAGGCGCAGATAGACCCGGTCGAGCTGCTCGATATCCAGCGTCAGGCGCGAGAGCTTCAGGCCGCTGCGGCTCTGTTGGGCGCTGGCGGCGCGGCGGTGGGCAAAGCCGGTAAAGACACGGGCGCGCAGATCCGCCAGAAAACGGAAGGTGGCGTCATGGGTCAGCACCCGCTCACCATAGCGCCCGGCGGTGCGGGCAATGGCAAAGGCACGGATCAGGGCACTGGGAACGAAATAGTTGACCATCGTGCCCGCCACACCGGCGAGTGCACAGGCGGTGATGAACCAGCCGGAGACACCAAGCAGCAGGAAACCCGCCAGCGCAGGGACGAGGGCAGCCGCGAGCCCCAGCAGGAAACTGGCACGGCCAGCGGCAAATTGCAGGCGCAGCAGCTGGAGAAGGGATCTCATTCGGCCACCTCCGGCAGGCTCTGGGGCTCAAGATCGAACACCCGGCCCGGCAGTGCGAGCAGCGCCGGATCGTGGCTGGCGATGAGCGCGCTGCGGCCCCGGCACAGGACTTTAAGGCCCGCGATGACGACGGCCGCTGTGTCCTCATCGAGCCCGGCGGTGGGCTCGTCTGCCAGCACCAGCAGCGGATCAGGCCGCAGCATGGCGCGGGCAAGGGCAATGCGGCGCGCTTCGCCAACCGACAGGCCGAAGCCATCCTCGCCCAAGCTGGTGGACAGGCCGCGCGGCATCTGCTCGACAAGAGTTTTAGCCCCTGCCAGTTCCAGCGCAGCCCAGATGCCGGCATCTGTGGCGTCTGGCGCGGCGCGGCGCAGATTGGCCCGCACGGAACCGAAGAACAGGCGCGGATCCTGCGACAGCCAGGCAATGCGGCTGCGCCAGAGCCGCTGGTCCAGCGCGGAAAGCGGCGTGCCGCTGATCAGGATTTCGCCCGACAGCGGCGGATTGAGACCGATGAGCGCGTCCATCAGTGTGGACTTGCCCGAGCCGCTCGGCCCGCGCAGATGCAGCAGTTCACCCGGACGCAGATCAAGATCAAGTCCGGCGAGTACTGCCCGGTTCTCGTGACCAAGCGCGGCAGAGCGGAACGTGACGGCCACCGGCCCGGCAGGCGGCGTCACGGCTGGCTGAGCCGCAGTGGCGGCTGCATCTTCCTCCGCCATTGGCAGGAGCGCCAGATGCCCGGCTGCGGCCTGCGCGCCCGCCTTGTCGTGATAGGCCGCGGCAAAGGCACGCAGGGGCGAGAAGAACTCCGGTGCCAGCAGCAGCACGAACAGGCCGGACCACAGGTCAACCGGTGCACCCCATGTGCCGAAGTTGAGCTGCCCGAGCAGGGAAAAACCAACATAGACGGCGACAAAGGCAACGCCCAGCGCGCTGAACAGCTCCAGAACGGTGGAGGAGAGGAAGGCAATGCGCAGCACCTTCATGGTTGCCACGCGGAAGGACTGCCCGGCCTCTGCCACCTGCCGGCCCGTGCGCTCTGCCGCGCCCAGAAGCTTGAGGGTTTCGAGCCCGGCCAGCCGGTCCATCAGAAAACCGCCGAGCTGGGTCAGTTCGCCCTGCTGTTCGTCAGAGGCCGATCGTGCCCGCATGCCGATGAGCGCCATGAAAAGCGGGATCATGGGACTTGCCACCAGCAGGATCACGGCCACGAACCAGTTGACCCAGAAGCTGATGAGCAGAATCGCGAGCGGCGCCAGAACCAGCCGGATGCGGACCGGCAGGAAGCGGCGGATATAGGGGCCTACGGCCTCCACCTGATCGGTGACGGCGGCCGCTACCGCGCCGCTGACCGGCAGTTGTGCGGCAGGCCCCGCCTTGGCGAGGCCAGTGAGCAGGCGGCGGCGCAGGGTGGCTTTCACCCGCTCGGAGGCGTCAAAGGCAAGGCGGCTAGCAGCAAGGGAGAGCGCGTAACGCAGGACAGCCAGCAGGATGACAATGCCGGCCATCACCTGCGCCGTTTCAAGGGAAGACAGCGGCGTGGGCCAGCCGGGCAGCTTCAGGGCAACGGGAAAGGCAATCTGCACCACTGCCGTGGCAATGGCGGCGGCCTGGACAATCCAGAGACAATCAGCAAGCCCGGCCAGCATCCCGGCCCGGGCGATGGTCCGGCGCTCCGGTGCCGTGATGGCGCGAAGAAGTTCCGTTCCGGCCGGAACGGGTTGTGCTGCGGCCTTGACGGCCTCCACGCCATGCGCCGCGCAGCCGTCCGCTGCGGTGTGGGCGCTTGTCTGCTCACTCATGCGTTTCCTGACCGGCCGCACGAAGCAGCCTTGTCTGTCCCCCAACAGGGCCAGCCGCCATGCGGGTCACGGCAGCCAGCTTTACCTTGGTCCGGTTATAGACTGGCCACAGAGGGAGGCAACTTGGGAAAAAAACGCGTTTTGTCGCATTTGGGCAGGAAACTTCCGATGGCCTGCCCCGTTCCCCTCGCTCCGTCCTGCCATGACTTGATCATGGCATCCATGCCATGCCGTTCCTGCCTGCGCCGGGGTGCGCAAGTTTCCGGGCACCCCGCAGAGAGAGGGCACGGCATGGATGCCACGGTCTGGGCCGTGGCATGGCGGAGGTGGAGGGGCAGTGATGGGGCAAAGACAAAAAGGGCGGCCACAGGGACCGCCCTTTCCAATTCAATCTGAACCGGATCAGCGCATCGTCGGGATGACGAATTCGGCACCGTCCTTGATGCCCGACGGCCAGCGGGAGGTGACCGTCTTGGTGCGGGTATAGAACCTGAAGGCATCTGGGCCGTGCTGGTTCAGGTCGCCGAAGCCGGACTTCTTCCAGCCGCCGAAGGTGTGGTAGGCGAGCGGAACCGGGATCGGCACGTTGATGCCGACCATGCCGATGTTGATGCGCGAGGCAAAGTCACGGGCGGCATCACCATCACGGGTGAAGATGGCAGCACCGTTGCCGTATTCATGGCTCATGGGCAGGTCGATGGCTTCCTCATAGGTCTTGGCACGGACGACGGAAAGAACCGGGCCGAAGATCTCGGTCTTGTAGATCTCCATGTCCTTGGTGACGTTGTCGAACAGGCAGCCGCCGATGAAATAGCCGTTCTCATAGCCCTGAAGCTTGAAGCCTCGGCCATCAACGACAAGCCTGGCGCCTTCCGCAACGCCCTTGTCGACGAGCCCCTTGACGCGGGTATAGGCATCCTTCGTGACCAGCGGACCGAAGTCGATGTCGTTGCCGCCGGTGTAAGGCCCGATCTTGAGGCTCTCGACGCGGGGGGCAAGCTTGGCGATAAGGCGGTCTGCCGTGTCTTCGCCCACCGGAACGGCCACGGAAATGGCCATGCAGCGCTCGCCTGCCGCGCCATAGCCGGCGCCGACCAGAGCATCCACCGCCTGATCCATGTCAGCATCCGGCATGATGATCATGTGGTTCTTGGCGCCGCCGAAGCACTGCACGCGCTTGCCGGCCGCGCAGCCGCGCGAATAGACGTAATGGGCGATTGCGGTGGAGCCGACGAAGCCGACGGCCTGGATGATATCGTCGTCCAGAATGGCGTCCACGCTGTCCTTGTCACCGTTGACCACGTTGAGGATACCGGCAGGCAGGCCAGCCTCGATCATCAGTTCGGCCAGCATCAGCGGCACGGAAGGATCGCGCTCGGAAGGCTTCAGAATGAAGGCATTGCCAGCAGCGATGGCCGGGCAGAACTTCCACATCGGGATCATGGCCGGAAAGTTGAACGGGGTGATGCCTGCGACAACGCCGAGGGGCTGGCGCATGGAATACATGTCGATGCCGGGGCCAGCGCCTTCGGTGAACTCACCCTTCATCAGGTGCGGCGCGCCGATGCAGAATTCGGCCACTTCGAGACCGCGGATCACGTCGCCCTTGGCGTCCGGAATGGTCTTGCCATGCTCGCGGGACAGGGCCTCGGCCAGCTTGTCCATGTCGCGGTGCAGAAGATCGACGAACTTCATCAGCACGCGGGCGCGCTTCTGCGGGTTCTGCGCGGCCCAGGCGGGCTGGGCGGCAGCGGCATTTTCGACGGCCGCGCGCAGCTCGGCCTTGGTGGCCAGCGCCACTTGCGCCTGAACTTCACCGGTTGCCGGGTTGAAGACATCGGCAAAGCGGCCAGACGTGCCCTCCACATGCTTGCCGCCGATGAAATGTCCGATCTTGCGCATCTGCTGTCCTCCGGGCTGGAGATGCCTCGCATGGCATCTCTTTTGATGCCCTTGTCTTGCCTGTGTTATTTTGCAAAAACAACAACGCATTTCCCGCAACCGCTGTGCATTTTTGCACATCCAGGGGCACTGCATGAACTGGGATGACCTGAGGATCTTTCTGGCTGTCGCCCGCTCGGGCCAGATGCTGGGCGCCGCAAAGCGGCTGGGGGTGAACCATGCCACTGTTGCCCGGCGGCTGACCGCGCTGGAAGACTGCCTGAACACACGGCTGGTGGAGCGCGGCACGGCCGGGTGCAGCCTGACGGAAGCGGGCGAACGGCTGCTGCCCGCAGCCGAGCGGATGGAGGCGGAGCTTCTGGCGGCCAGTTCCAGCCTGTCCGGCACGCATCCGGGCATCAGCGGCACGGTACGCATCGGCGCGCCTGATGGCTTTGGCGTCACCTATCTCGCTCCGCGCCTCGCCCGGCTGACACGGGCGCATCCGGGGCTGACCATCCAGCTTGTCCCCATGCCGCGCTCCTTTTCGCTCTCCCGGCGCGAGGCGGATATTGCGGTGACCATCGAGCGGCCTGAGCATGGGCGGCTGGTGGCGGCGAAACTTGTCGACTATGCCCTCGGCCTTTATGCCTCGACAGAGTACCTCGCCCGGCGCGGCGCGCCGCAGACGCTGGCGGATCTTTCTGAACACGATCTCGTCGGCTCGGTGGAAGACCTCATCTATTCCCCTGCCCTCAATTATGCTGCGGACTTCACCCGCAACTGGACATCGCGCTTCGAAATCGCCTCGGCGCTTGGTCAGACGGAGGCTGTGCGGGCCGGGGCTGGCATCGGCATTCTCCACGCCTTCATTGCCCGCAATGATGCAAACCTCAGGCCCGTTCTGCCAGATGTGCAGGTGAAGCGCGCTTACTGGATGGTGACGCACGAAAGCTCCCGCCCGCTGCGCCACATCGCCGCCGTTCAGGACTTCCTGCGCGCCTGTGTGGCGGAGGACAGGGCTATGTTCGGGTGAGGCACGGGAAGCTTATGACCGCTCCACCGTTTCGAGGAAGGCCCTGACCTCCGCAAGATTTTTCAGGCGGTGCACTGTCAGATGCGGCGGCGGGGATTGCCAGACCTCCAGCAGCTTTGCGCGGGCGGAGTGCCGGGTCGTCCAGATGAAATGCAGGAACTTGAATGTTTCCTTGCTGAACTGCTCCGGGCAGCCTTCCGTCAGGTCCGGACGGCTCTGCCCGCGGTAGCGCCAGCTGCGGCGCAGCACCCGGGCCATGCGCAGCCAGACCGGCACATCCAGCCAGATGAAGGTATCCGCCCGGGTGATCCGTTCAGGATAGGTGCGCGAATGGCCGCCCTCGAAGATCCAGCGCTCCTGCCGGTGGACTTCGCTGGTCAAACGGTCCTTGTCTTCCTTGCTGCGCTCGACCCAGCCCGGCAGCCAATGGATCTGGTCCATGTGGAAGACGGGCAGGCCCGTGCGCTCGCCCAGTTGCCGTGCCAGGATGCTTTTGCCCGAACCGGGGCCGCCAACAATCATCACGCGCTGCATGTTCTGTCTCTGGTGAAGTGGAAGGGAACGGGAGAGGAAACGGACTGTTCAATGGACAGGCCGGACGAGGAAGGCCACCTTAAAGTTCAAATATGGCAAGGGTTCGCACAAGGAGAAAGACGATGACCTGGCTGAATGCACCTGATCCGGTTCCCGGCGATGCGGCAAGCTGCGACCAGATCGAAACGGTGATCATGCCGCGCACGTCGGATCTTGGCGGTTTCGAGGTGCGGCGCGCCCTGCCCTCCACCCGGCGGCGCATGGTCGGGCCTTTCATCTTCTTCGACCAGATCGGCCCGGCGGAGCTGATCGCCGGCGGCGGCGTGGATGTGCGGCCGCATCCGCATATCGGCCTTGCCACCGTCACCTATCTGCTGGAAGGCGAGCTTTACCACCGCGACAGCCTCGGCTCGGACCAGCTGATCAAGCCGGGCGAGCTGAACTGGATGTCCTCCGGGCGCGGCATCGTGCATTCGGAACGGGAGCGGGACGAGCGCAAGGCGGCGCCACGGCCCCTGTTCGGCACCCAGAGCTGGGTGGCGCTGCCCAAGCACCTGGAGGAGAGCGAGCCCTTCTTTGCCCACCATTCCGATGCGGCTTTGCCCGCGCTGAGTGATCAGGGAGCAACCGTTCGCATTGTTGCGGGCGGGCTTTACGGGGCGCAGTCGCCGGTGAAGACTGCAACCGATCTCTTCTTCGCCGATGTGCATCTGGAGGCAGGCGCCCGCATTCCGCTGGATGCAGGCTATGAGGAGCGCGCAATCTACATGCTGCAAGGCGATGTCGAAGTGTCCGGCCAGACCTTTGGCCCGGCGCAGCTGCTCGTCTTCAAGCCCGGCGACCGGCTGGAAATCCGCGCCACGGCGAAGGGACCTGCCCGCTTCATGCTACTGGGCGGCGAGCCGATGGACGGGCGGCGCTACATCTGGTGGAACTTTGTCTCCTCGTCGAAGGAGCGGATCGAACAGGCCAAGGAAGACTGGCGCAAGGGCCGCTTCGACATCGTGCCGGGCGATGAGGAAGACTTCATCCCGCTGCCCGAGGCCTGATCGGAGAGCCTGACGGGCAAGGCACCAGGGCTTTACCGAGTTTTCACTTCCCTTCCCCGTGTGTGCGGTTAAACTCCTGAACACAAAGCGGAGTTCAACCGTTGGGGAGTGGGAAATGACGCGGATTTCAGCCCTTGGCCTGCGCCGGATGGCGCTTTGCAGTCTCTCGACGTTTGCGATCCTCGCTGCAGTTCCCGCCGAGGCGGCGCGCAAAGACGTGACGCTCGGCGTACGGCTTGAGCCGCCCCATCTTGACCCCACCGCAGGCGCGGCAGCCGCCATCGACGAGGTGGTGTTCATCAACCTCTTCGAGGGCCTGACGCAGGTTGCAGCCGACGGCACGGTGAAGCCCGCGCTGGCCGAAAGCTGGACCATTTCGGATGATGGCAAGACCTACACATTCAAGCTGCGCGAAGGCGTGACCTTCCACGATGGCACCAGCTTTGACGCCGGGGACGTGAAATTTTCGCTGGAGCGGGCCAAGGCAGACGGCAGTGTCAACGCCCAGAAAGCCCGGTTCGAGGCGATAGACAGCGTCGAGGCGAGCAGCGCCTCCGAAGTGATCATTACCCTGAAACAGCCGGTGGGCGATTTCATCACCCTGCTGGGCACCGGTGACGCTGTGATCGTGGCGCCGGAAAGCGCGGAAACCAACAAGACGGCTCCCGTCGGCACCGGGCCTTTCCGCTTCGGCCAGTGGGTGCAGGGTGACCGGGTGGAACTGCAGAAGAATGCGGACTACTGGGGCACACCGGTGAAGCTGGACAAGGCGGTGTTCAAGTTCATTGGCGACAATGCCGCCTCTTTCTCGGCGCTGATGTCGGGCGATGTGGACGGCTTCCCGATCTATCCGGCGCCGGAAAACCTGCCGCAATTCGAAGCCGATCCACGCTTTGCCGTGGTGGTGGGCACCACCGAGGGCGAGACGGTGCTGGCCACCAACAATTCCCGCAAACCGTTTGATGACCTGCGGGTGCGGCAGGCCATCGCGCATCTGATCGACCGGCAGGCGCTGATTGAAGGGGCGCAGTTCGGCTATGGCACGCCCATCGGCTCGCATTTTGCCCCGCATGCTCCGGCCTATGAAGACCTGACCGGCACCTATCCCTTCGACGTGGAGAAAGCCAAGGCCCTGCTGGCGGAGGCCGGCTATGCGGATGGCTTCAAGGCAACACTGAAACTGCCGCCCCCGGCCTATGCCCGCCGCAGCGGGGAAATTCTGGCCGCCCAGTTCAAGGAAGCCGGGATTGAGCTGGAAATCATTCCTCTGGAATGGGCGCAGTGGCTGGAGCAGGTGTTCAAGGGCAAGGACTATGACCTCAGCATCGTCGCCCATACCGAAGCCAATGATATCGATATCTATGGGCGCGATGACTATTACTTCAATTACAAGAACCCCGCCTTCAACGAGCTGATGGCAAAGGTCAGCGTCACCAGCGATGAGGCGGAGCGCAATGCGCTGCTGCGGCAGGCGCAGGAAATGCTGGCGAAGGATGCCGTCAACGGCTTTCTGTTCCAGCTGCCCAAGACCGGCGTGTGGGACGTGAAGCTGAAGGGCCTTTGGGAGAATGCGCCCGTGCAGGCCAATGACCTGACCGGCGTCTATTGGGAAGACTAAGGCGCATGGGAGCCAGCGCGCAAAAGGAGTCTTGCGTCCCCGCGCCCCGCAGGATGGCCGCATGACCGGCTTCCTGCTGCGCCGGTTCGTGAGCCTGTGCCTGACGCTGCTGGCGGCGGCGCTGGCGGTGTTCCTGATCCTGGAAGTCATCCCCGGCGACCCGGCCCAGCTGATGCTTGGCGTGGAGGCGCGGCCCGACACGCTGGAGGCGCTGCGCAACCAGATGGGGCTCGGCCGCCCGGCGGCGGAACGGTTTCTGCTCTGGATTGCAGGCCTTCTGCAAGGGGATCTGGGCGTCAGCTACACCTACTCGGTGCCCGTGCGCGATCTGGTGGCCGCGCGGCTGCCCGTCACCTTGCCGCTGGCCCTCATCGCGCTGCTGCTGACCATCGTGATTGCCATCCCCGCCGGGGTGTTGGCGGCGAGCCGCAGGGGCCGGGCGGCAGACACTGGCATCATGGCGCTGACGCAGGTGGGCGTGGCGGTGCCGAATTTCTGGTTCGCCATGCTGATGGTCTATGTCTTTGCCGTCAGCCTGCGGCTGCTGCCCTCCGGCGGTTTTCCGGGCTGGGACAAGGGCATCGGCGCTGCGCTGGCCGCGCTGATCATGCCGGCTGTGGCGCTCGCCCTGCCGCAGGCAGCCATCCTTGCCCGCATCATGCGCTCGGCGCTGGTCGATACGCTGCATGAGGACTACATCCGCACCGCCCGTGCCAAGGGGCTGACGGAACGTGCGGCGCTGTGGGGCCATGCGCTGCGCAATGCGATGATCCCCGTCCTGACGATCCTTGGCCTGCAACTGTCGTTTCTGGTGACGGGCACGATCATCATCGAAAACGTCTTCTATCTGCCGGGGCTCGGGCGGCTGATCTTCCAGGCCATCACCCAGCGCGATCTGATCGTCGTCAAAAGCGTCGTGGTGCTGATGGTCGGCTTCGTCATCTTCGTGACCTTCCTCGTGGATGCAGCCTATGCGCTGGCGGATCCGCGGCTGCGGCGGAGGGCGGCGTGAGCAGACGGCATTTTTCCTTCGCACTTGGCTTTGCGCTGACGCTGCTGTTCCTCGGCGCGGCCCTGCTGTCATTGGTGTGGACGCCGCATGACATTGCCACCTTCAAGGTATCCGCCAAGCTGCAGGGCCCCAGCCTTACCTATTGGCTGGGAACTGACCACTATGGCAGGGATGTGCTCTCCATGCTCATGGTGGGCGCACGCACCTCGATTGCCGTGGCGCTGGTGGCGGTGGGCATCGGCATGGCGACCGGCATTCCGCTGGGGCTGTGGGCCGCGAACCGGCGGGGGCTGATGGACGAAGCAATCATGCGCTTCAACGATCTGGTGTTCGCGTTCCCCGCCTTGCTGTCCGCCGTACTGATCACGGCGCTGGCCGGTCCCGGCGCCTTCAATGCGGTTCTTGCCATCGGCCTGTTCAACATCCCCGTCTTTGCCCGCGTGGCACGCGGCGCGGCGCTGGCCCTCTCCTCGCGCGAATATCTGATGGCGGCGCGGGTGGCGGGAAAGGGCGAGGTGCGGGTGACGGTGGAACATGTGCTGCCGAACATCGCCAACCTGCTGATCGTGCAGGCGACCATCCAGTTCTCGCTCGGCATCCTTGCCGAAGCCTCGCTCTCCTACATCGGCCTCGGCGCCCAGCCGCCGCTGACGAGCTGGGGGCGGATGCTGAACGAGGCGCAGACGATGATGGCCTTTGCGCCGCAACTGGCGCTTTACCCCGGCCTTGCCATCGTGCTGACGGTGATGGGGCTCAACCTGCTGGGGGATGGCCTGCGCGACCTGACCGACCCGAAACTGCGGGGGCGCCCATGAGCGCGCCGCTGCTGACCATCAACAACCTGTCGCTGGACATCGGTTCCCGGCAGATCATCCGCGATCTCAGCCTCGAAATCCATGCGGGCGAAGTGCTGGGGCTGGTGGGGGAAAGCGGATCGGGCAAGTCGCTGACGGCGCTCTCGATTCTGCGCCTGCTGCCGCACCGGGCAAGGCTCTCCGGCTCCATCCGGCTGGATGGAGATGAACTGACGGCCAAGAGCGAAGCCGCCATGTGCGCCTTGCGCGGCAATCTCGTCTCCATGGTGTTTCAGGAGCCGATGACGGCACTGAACCCGGTGAAGACCATCGGTGCGCAGGTGGCGGAGAGTCTTACCGTGCATGGCAAGGCGAGCCGCGCGGAGGCAGCGCGGGAAGCCTCCCTGCTGCTGGACCGGGTGGGCCTCACGCGCGCCCGCGTCTCGCCGGACCGGTTTCCGCATGAACTGTCAGGCGGGCAGCGCCAGCGCGTGGTCATCGCCATGGCCATTGCCTGCCGCCCGAAGCTGCTGATTGCCGATGAGCCGACAACGGCCCTCGATGTAACCGTTCAGGCGCAGATCCTCGATCTGCTGAAGGAGATCGTCGGCCGCGAGAAGATCGCGCTGCTGCTGATCAGCCATGACCTGGCCGCGGTGGCCGACATGGCCGCCCGTATCGCCATCATGAAGGACGGGGAACTGGTGGAAGAAGGCCCCACCCGCCAGCTGTTGCGCGGTTTCAATGCCCCCTACTCCCGCCGCCTGCTGGCGGCCTCCAGCCATATGCCGAAGCGCATTGCGGCCAGCCCGGCTGCCGCCGGCCGCAAGCAGACAGCGGCCACGCCGCTCTTGAAGGTGGACCGGCTGACGGTTGATTATCCCGTCCCCGGCGCAGGATTTCTCTCCCGCCTGACCGGACGCGGAGGACGGCTCAGGGCGGTCGATGGTGTCAGCCTGGAAGTTGCGGAAGGGGAAAGCGTCGGGCTGGTGGGCGAATCCGGCTGCGGCAAGTCCACATTGGCGCGGACCATTCTCGGCCTGCAGAAACCGTCCGGCGGCACGATCCTGATTGACGGCGAGGCGCCGCACGAGGTGCGCGGTGAGGCCATGCGGGCGCTGCGGCGCAAGGTGCAGGTGGTGTTTCAGGACCCCTACGGCAGCTTCGATCCTCGCCAGACGATGGAACAGGCGATTGCCGAGCCGCTGCATCTTTATCCGGAGCTGAAGCCCGCACAGAAGCGGCGGCGGGTGGCGGATGCGCTGGTGTCCGTTGGACTCACGCCCGAGGACGGGAAGAAATACCCGCATGAGTTTTCCGGCGGGCAGCGCCAGCGCATCGGCATCGCCCGGGCTCTGGTGACGGAGCCAAAGCTGATCATCGCAGATGAGCCCGTATCGGCGCTGGATGTGTCGATACGGGCGCAGGTGCTCGATCTTTTTGCCAGCCTGCAGGACCGGCTGGGCCTGAGTTATCTCTTCATCTCGCACGACCTGACGGTGGTGCGCGCAATCACCGACCGGGTGGTGGTGATGAACGGGGGGGTAGCTGTCGAGGAAGGGAAGACCGCAGCCGTGCTGACCGAGCCATCCCATCCCTATACGAAACTGCTGGTGGCTTCCGCCCCGGATCTCGACGCCGTCCTGCGGCGTCGGGAGGCGGAAGAATCCGGGCTCAGCGCACCGGCTTGATCAGGCGCAGACGCCAGGTGACGCCCTTCTTGTCCGAGACCAGCCGGTAGTCATCCAGCACCTGCCAGCGGCTGGCATCATCCGTCGCTTCCCAGAGGCGGGCGATGAGCTTGTTCGCACCGGACTCGGGCCGCTTCGGGGAATACATCGACAGGGCAATCACCCCGTCCTCCGCCAGGAAGGGCACGTAGCGGGAAACGACGGCTGCCGGATCATCGGCGAAATGCAGCACCTCGTTGAAGACAACGGCGCTGTAGTGTTCGCCCTCGCCCGGTGTGAAGCTGTGCATGTCGGCCGCCTGCAGCGAGGCGATGGACGGGTCCACATTGGCGATTTCCAGCGCACGCGGGGCCAGATCCACGCCGGTGTAGTGCTTGAGCCCGAGCGGAGCGAGGCGCTCATAGAGAAGGCCTTCGCCGCAACCGATATCCAGCACCCGGTCAAAGGCCTTGTTCAGCAGCAGCCACATGCCGATGATGCCGTAGCGCCCGCTTTCTGGAAGATCACGCAGGAAGGCCCAGCGGCCGGCCTCGTATTCCTCGTCCCAGCCTTCGGCGGTGGTGGCATTCTTCGACATGTCAAAACTCCTGTGCCAGGGCGCCGGCATGCAGGTGCATCACGCCCTGTATTCTCCTGAAGCGCCGGAAGCGCTCATTCTCGCATGGCTTCACTTATAGGGGTCGGCGGCGTCGCGCAAACCATCTCCCAGGAAATTGAACGCGAGGACGACAATGATGATCGGGATGATCGGCGCCATCAGCCAGGGATAGACCGTCACCACCGAGATGTTCTGCGCCTCGTTGAGCAGCACGCCCCAGGAGACGGCCGGGCGGCGCAGGCCCAGATTGAGGAAGGATAGCGCCGTTTCCCCCAGGATCATGCCCGGAATGGACAGGGTTGCCGAGGCGATGATGTGGCTGGTGAAGCCCGGCAGCAGATGCTTGCGGATGACGCGGGACGGCTTTGCCCCCATCAACAAGGCCGCCTGTGCATATTCCTCCTCGCGCAGGGACAGGAGCTTGGAGCGCACCGCACGGGCAAGGCCCGGCCAGTCGAGCAGGCCCAGAATGATGGTGATGCCGAAATAGATCCAGACCGGGTTCCACGTCACCGGCAGGGCAGCGGAGAGCGCCATCCACAGCGGAAGTTCCGGCAGGGAGCGCATGATCTCGATGAGGCGCTGGATGGCGCTGTCGATGAGCCCGCCGAAATAGCCGGCCATGCCGCCGAAGAAGAGCCCGAGCACTATAGAGATGGCAACGCCGGCGAGGCCAACCGTCAGCGACAGCCTTGCGCCATAGACGAGACCGGAGAACTGGTCGCGGCCGAGGCGGTCGGTTCCCAGAAGATAGAAAGTTCCATCAGTGGGGGCACAGACCAGACGGAAGCTGGCGTCGAACAGCCCCCAGAACTCATAGGTGCTGCCACGGCAGAAGAAGCGCAGATGTTTCGGTGTGCTGCGGTCCTCCGTATAGACCCAGCGCAGGTTCTCCATGTCGACCTCGGCCTTCAGGTCATAGACGAAGGGCGTGGTCAGGCTGCCCTCATGGAAGAAACGCACGATCTGCGGCGGCGCATAGAGATGCTGGGAATCTCGCTCCGACGGCTTGTAGGGAGCAATCACCTCGGCGAAGGGCACGCAGAGATAGAACAGCAGCAAAATGACGCCGGACCACAGGGCGAGTTTGCGGCGGCGGAACTTCCACCACATGATCTGCCACTGGGAGGCCTGGAAATAGCGTTCCTGCTCCGGCGTCAGGGCCTTGGTTTCGCGCGGATTGAAGGGCGCATCGTCAACGAAATGCCCCTCGTCACGATCGGTTGCACTCATGCCCCGGCCCTCCCGCCCAGACGGATGCGCGGATCAAGAACCGCCAGAAGAAGATCGGACACCAGCATGCCCAGCAGGGTCAGCATGGCAACGAAGAGCAGGATGAAGCCGGCCAGGAACTGGTCCTGCGACTGCAGCGCCGACAGAAGCACCGGCCCGACGGTGGGCAGATTGAGCACCACAGAGACGATGACCGAGCCGGAGACGAGCGAGGGAATCAGGTTGCCGATGTCGGAGATGAAGGGGTTGAGCGCCATGCGCAGCGGATATTTCACCAGTGCCTTGCCCTCGCTGAGGCCCTTGGCACGGGCTGTAGTGACATATTGCTTGTGCAGTTCGTCCAGCAGGTTGGCCCTGAGGCGGCGGATCATCGCGGCCGTGCCGGAGGTGCCGATGACGATGGTCGGCACGATCAGATGCGCCATGACGGACATGGCCTTGTCCATGCTCCACGGCTGGCCGATGTACTGCGGGTCCATCAGGCCGCCGATCGACAGGCCGAACCATTGATTGAAGAAATAGAGCAGGATCAGGCCCAGCAGGAAATTCGGGGTCGCAAGGCCAAGATAACCCAGCAGGGTGAAGCCGTAATCCCCCCAGGAATATTGCCGTGTTGCCGAGTAGATGCCGATGGGGAAGGAAACGACATAGACGAAGAGGATGGTGGCGGCATTCAGGATCAGGGTCAGCGGCAGGGCCGGCCCCACCACTTCGGACACCGGCTTTTCAAACTCGAAGGACCAGCCCCAGTTGCCCTGGAGCAAGCCGTCAAAGCCGTGGGGACCGGACCAGGCACCGATCCAGATGAGATAGCGCTCGAAGAATGGCCGGTCCATGGCAAATTCGGCGCGCAGGAATTCCAGCTTTGCAATGGAGGACGCCTCGCCGGTGGAGCGCAGCATGGCGATCTGGTTGGAGATGTAATCCCCCGCCGGCAGCTCGATGATGAAGAAGATCAGCAGGCTGATGACAAAGAGCGTCGGGATCATCGTCAGGATCCGGCGCAGGATATAGACAAACATCAGAGCCCCTCTCTCTGCCCGGCGCGGATGGCGCACACCTGCTCAAACAACAGGACAGTCATTCTCTCTCACGCCCCCTCAACGCTGACCGGACAGCCAGAATTCGTCCATGCGGTGAAGCCCGAACTGGGAACCGGGGTCCCAGCCGTAGATGGCTTCCTCCGGCACGTTTTCGACACCCTTCACCACCACCGGCTGGCGCACCTGCGAGACGAGGCCGATGCGGATGGTCTCGTCTGCGTGGATCTGGAGAATCTGGTGCCAGATCTGTTCGCGCTGTTCCGGCGAGATGGAGGTGAGCCAGGCGTCGTAAAGCTGCATCAGCTTGACGGCAGGCTCCCAGTCAGGCTTTTCACCGCTCTTGCCGCCGGTTTCGTAGAAATCCCCCCAGGACGGCCAGGACAGCCAGTCGACACGGGAGGGCACAAGCTCGGTGGGCGGCATTTCCGATGTCGGGATGCCATTGTCGAGGCCGGACCAGACCGCCATGACGAGATCGCCGGAAATGGCCCTGTCGCGCATCGTGTCGCGCTGACTTGGCTTGACGAACAGCTTCACGCCGATATCGCGCCAGGTTTCGCCCACCAGCTCCAGCGCATCGGATTCAGTCTGACTCTCGCCGGAGGTCTCCACGATGATTTCCAGCGGGCGGCCATCGGGCAGCAGGCGGATGCCATCGCCGCGCCGCTTGGTCAGGCCCATCTCGTCCAGCAGGGCATTGGCCTTGTCCGGATCAAAGTCCGACCAGCGGGTGCGGTATTCGTCCCTGTAGAGCGGGCTGATGTCGATGACCGTGTCATTGCCCGGCACGGCAAGGCCGAAATAGAGCACCCGGTTGATCATTTCCCGGTCGATGCCCAGAGACAGGGCATGGCGGAAGCGGGTGTCGCGAAGAAGCGTGCGCCACACCGGGTCTTTCACCGTCAGGTTCGGCAGAATGGCAATCTCCGCACCCTTGGAAATCGGCCAGAGAAGCGTCTTGTAGCCTTGGTTTTTTTCGCCCTTCTTCAGTACGGTGATATCGGCAAAGGAGAGATTACGGGCCTGAAGATTGACTTCACCAGCCTGGGTCTTGGCCGGGATCAGCTTGCCGTCGGCCACTGTCATGATCACCCGGTCCACATAGGGCAGTTGCTGGCCGGTGCTGTCCACCCGGTGGTAATAGGGATTGCGCACCAGAACGAACCGCTGGTCGCTCTCTGCCGTGATCCGGACCCAGGGCTGCAGCGTGGGCAGATCCGGATTGCCGGCATTGTACATGTCATCCAGCTTGTTATGCAGCGCCCCCCAGGAGCGTACTTTCTGGGCCTGCGCCGCCCGTTCGATGATGGCCGGATCGCCATAGCGGGCATGATACTGCTTCAGGTAATGGGCCGGGCGGTAGATGAACGGCGGGCGGGACAGTGCCAATTCCGGCAGGAACAGCGGATTGGGGCTGTCCCAGCTGTAACGGACGGTTGTCTCGTCCAGAACCTCGAACACTGGCCCCTTGCCGCCCGCCAGCAGGAAGGGCGGCAGGCCTGCCGGCGTCAGCTCCGGATTGGTGATCACATCCTCGAAGAAGTAGCGGAAATCCTCGGAGGTGAAGGGCTGGCCGTTGGACCACTTGTGCCCCTTGCGCAGATGCAGCGTGAAGATGCGCCCGTCCACCACCTCGACATCCTTGAGAATATCGGGAACAAGCTCCAGATCCGCATTGTAGCCGACAAGCCGTGCATAGCCCCAGACATTGATCAGGCGCACATCACGGGCCCGGCCGATGAGAGTGTTGATATCGCCGCCCGGCACGCCGGTCTTGCGGCCCTTGGCCTCCAGATCCACGATCAGCGGCTCTTGCGGCACGCGCTCGCTGACCGGCGGCGGATTGATGAAGCCGAGCTTTTCAAGGCCTTCCGTTTCCTTCAGCACCAGCGCGGATGCCGGAGACAGAAGCGCGGCGGCGACAAGGCAGGCCGTGGCAAACAGCCTGCCTGCGGCAAGAAAATGCCCTTTCATGCTGCGGTCTCCTCCAGGGCGCCGCCAGCGGCAAGGCCCGGGGCGCAGACCAGATGTTCCGGCGCCACTTCCACCAGCGTGGGCGCCATGCCAGCGCCAAGCCGGTAGGGCTCCGGCCATTCCGAGGGATCGGATGCCCGCTGGGCACCGAGAGCGGCAAAATCCAGCGGACAATTCAGATCCGGCTCCGGCACGGCAGCCAGAAGGGCGCGCGTATAGGGATGCTGCGGATTGGATATGACGTCCCTCGTCCGGCCCAGCTCCACCAGCCGCCCGCGGCACATGACGGCGATGCGGTCGGCGATGTAGTCAACGACCGCGAGATTGTGGCTGACGAAGAGATAGGTGAGGCCGAGATCGGCCTTGAGATCCTGCAGCAGGTTCAGAACCTGCGCCTGCACGGACACATCAAGCGCAGAGGTTGGCTCGTCGCAGAGGATGAACTCCGGTCCGAGTGCCAGGGCGCGGGCGATGCCGATGCGCTGGCGCTGGCCACCGGAGAAGGAATGGGGATAGCGGCGCAGATGGCGCGGATCGAGGCCGATAAGCTGGATCAGCTCGCGCACCCGCTCGGCCTGTTCCTTCGGCGTGCCGATCTTGTGGATCTGCAGCGGCTCGCTGAGGATCTCGTTCACCGTCATGCGCGGGTTGAGCGAGGAGAACGGATCCTGGAAGATGAACTGAGCCCGGCGGCGGTAGTCGAGCAGTTCGGCGCCGCAGAGTTCCGCCACATTGGCCGGTGTCTTGCCGCCGTGATAGATGATCGAGCCGCCGGACACCGGAATGGCCCGCAGGATCGCCTTGGCGAGGGTGGTCTTGCCAGAGCCGGACTCGCCGACGATGCCCAGGCACTCGCCCTTGCGGACCGTCAGGTTGATATCGTCGAGCGCCTTCACCGTGCGCGGCTTGCCCGAAAACAGGCTGCCCTTGCGGATGGTAAAATCCTTGGAAACACCCTTGATCTCGATCAGGGGCTTGCCGGCCGGCAGGTCAGAGGCCGCACATGCGGTTCTGCGGATACCGGATGTGTCCACCTTGATCGGGCGGATCGGCTCCAGCCGCTCGGCCTTGTCCATATGAAAGCGCGGTACGGCATGAAGCAGCGCCTTGAGATAGGGGTGGCCCGGCGCGGAAAACAGCTGGCTGGCCGTGCCCTTTTCCATGATGCGCCCATGATAGATCACCACCACCTCGTCCGCCATGTTGGCGACGACGCCGAAGTCATGGGTGATCATCAGTACGGACATCTGCAGCTCGGACTGCACTTCCTTGATGAGCTTGAGGATTTCGGCCTGGATCGTCACATCGAGGGCCGTCGTCGGCTCATCGGCGATCAGCAGCGCCGGGCGGCAGATCAGGGCCATGGCAATCATGGCGCGCTGGCGCAGGCCGCCGGACAGCTCGAAGGGGTAGTTGTCGAGCGCGCGGGCGGGGTCCGGGAAATACACGAGACGCAGCATCTCGCGCGTCAGCTCCCGCGCCTCGCCCGCCCCGCAATTTCGGTGCAGCCGTGCCGCCTCGCCGATCTGATCGCCGATGGTGTGCAGCGGCGAAAGCGAGGTCATCGGCTCCTGGAAGATGATGGCCACCCGGTTGCCGCGCAAGTGCCGCATCTGCGGGCCCTTGCGGTCGAGCGCTGCAATATTCACCGGCGGGGTCTTGCCGGTGGGATCGCTCAACACCACTTCACCGGACGAAACGTGGGCCGATGCGGGCAGCAGGCCCATGATCGTCTGGGATACGACAGTCTTGCCGGAACCGGACTCGCCCACCAGGGCAACTGTCTTGTTCTGGGGAATGGCGAAAGAAATTCCGTCGACGGCGCGCGAGACGCCTTCGTCCGTATGGAAATCAACGGTCAGGCCGTTGATCGAGAGTACATTCACTCTGGTGTCCCTCCCCCAAGAGACAGTTGCTCCACACGAAGGCCGCCTGCCGCCTGGCATGCTCTCCCCCGTAATTCCTGTGGGCATAACGGTATAGGGAAGTCATGCCGCTTCCGTGACAGCCATCACATGTTCAGCCTATCCGCACAGAATACCCGGCGGCAAGAGACAGGCGTTGATGATCCGGAGAAATGCAGTGCTGACGGGACCTTATTCCGCAGCGGAGGCGTCTTTGGCGGGCATGGCAGACAGGGCCTTGCCATGCACATCGAGCCTCCACACCTCGATGTCGCCGCTGCGCCCGCGCAGCTGCTGCTGTCCGACCCTCTGCACACACGCATCCTGCGGGAGCTGACAGACCGTCTCGCCACTGACAAGGATGATGACATCCTCCTCACCGGCAAACTCACGCCCCAGAGACTGCAGCCGCTCGCAGACATTCACGGCATCGCCCACGATCGTGTAGTTCCACCGGTCCAGCGCCCCGACATTGCCAACCACGACCGGCCCGGAATGCAGACCGACGCGCACACGGACGGGCGTAAGCCCCTGTTCGCGCCGCTGCCGGTTCTGGACAATGATTGCCTGACCGATCTTCTGGGCGGTGCGGGCGGCAGCCAGAGCGTGATCCTCCCGCGCATCCGGGGCACCCCAGAAGGCCATCATGCCATCACCGATGAACTTGTCGACCGTGCCGCCCTCCTCCTCCACGGCCGCAACCAGAATGGCAAAATGCTCATTCAGCATCGCTGCCGTTTCCGAGGCTGTCAGGCTCTCGGACAGGGACGTGAAGCCCATGATGTCGGTGAAGAGGATGCTCAGTTCCGCTTCACGGGCAAGAGCGGCCTGGTCAAGACCGATCCGCATCAGCTTGCGGAACAGGGAACGGGGCACATAGGTGTTCATGGCCTTGAGGCCGATGACCATGGCATTGAAGGCCAGCGCCACCTGATCGACTTCCTTGACGCGGCTGCGCGGCAGCGGGGTGACCTCATCCAGAGCGAGACGGCCCACATGTTCGGACTGGGCCGCCAGAAGCCGCAAGGGCCGGGCGACGCGGCGGCCAAGCCAGACCGCGATCAGGACGCCGATGACGATGGCCGCCACTCCCACAAGCGCGGAACCGGAAACGCGCTGGATCTCACGCGAGACGGAAGTGGCGCGGAAATACTGCCCGATGATCCAGGGTTCCGGACTGTAGCCGGAAACCGGCACCCGCATCAGAATGAACTCCTGAGCAGCTGCGTTGATGCCAATCACTTCGATACCCAGATCCGCGGCACGCTGGAAGGTCGCGTAACGCCGCCCCGTGGCGATACCTGAGAGAACCGGATCGCCGAAATCTTCAAGACTGGCGGGAGGCGCAGTGGCCGGGGCTGTGCCGGTGATCAGCAGATGCTGGTCGGAATGCACCAGGACGTCGCCGCCGGAGGTGAGCACGAACGTTGTCGTGTCCGGCCCTTCATCCAAAGCCCTCACGGCTTCGCCGATGCTGGCAAGCGACGTTGCCGCCGTCAAATAGGCGACAGTCTGGCCATCACGGAGCAGAGGAACCGTCACATTGGCGTAAACACCGGTGGGATGCGTGACCAGCGGGCCCCAGACCGGGCGGGACGAGGGCTCCAGCCGCGGCAGACTGTCCGGCGTGCGCCCAGGCACGTCGGCTGCTTCCTTGAACGGCCAGAGCTTACCATTATCCGCCTTGAAAATACCGAAACTGTTGCCGCGCAGATCCCGGATCACGATCACGGAGAGGCGGCCGTTGGCAGCCGCAGCGGCGCTGAGGTCAGCCAGCGTCTGCTCGCTTGCCTCCGGCTTCATCCTGCCCTCGTCAAAGAGCCGTTTGAGCGCGACGGCGGCATCCTCGACCTGATCCAGATGGCCACGAACCTGCCGCTCCATGCTCTGGATGGTCAGGATTGCCTTGTCGTTGAGCAAGGAGAACGTGTTCTCGAAATTGGCCTTCACGGACATAAAGAGCACCAGCGCCATGCCTGAGGCTATCAAAAGCCCGAAGCTGAAGCTCACGATGCGGGTCAGGGCAAAGTTGCGCCGCCTGCCGCCGAAAATCCGGAAGATGTTCAATTCCGCATCGTCCTCCAAATAGCTGCGGCACCTGCCCCGCTCTCAGCTGCCCTTACATCCTTGTCCCGCTTTGCCGGGCAATGCAAATGTGAAGGTCCTATTCGCCCTTCTCCCAGCCGATTTCGGCAAGGACAGAGGCTGTATGCTCGCCAAGGCCCGGAGCGGCCGTTTTAAGGGACAGCTCCGCGTTGCGGAAGCGGATGGGCGTGCGCACCGAAGGCACGGAGCCGGCGGCAACATGGGTTGCCGGAAGGTCCACCTTGAGCTGGCGGTGCAGAACCTGAGGGTCGTCAAAGACATCAGCGACCGTGTTGATCGGACCGGCGGGAACGCCTGCCGTCTCAAGCGCTGCCAGAAGATCATCCCGCGTGAACCGGGCCGTGAGATCCGCCAGCTGCGGCACCAGCACATCGCGCCCGGCAACGCGGCCTGCGTTGGTGGCATAAGCCGGATCTGTGGCAAACTGCGGGCAGCCGAGGATGCCGCACAGACGCTGGAACTGGCCATCATTGCCGCAGGCGATGATCAGGTGCCCGTCGCTGGATGGGAACACCTGATAGGGCACGATGTTGGGATGGGCATTGCCCAGGCGGCGCGGCGCCTTGCCGGAGATGAAGTAATTCTCCGCCTGATTGGCCAGCACCGCCACCTGCGTGTCCAGAAGCGCCATGTCCACATGCTCGCCCTCACCGGTCATGTCGCGGCGGCGGAGCGCTGCCAGAATGCCGATGACGCCGTAAACGCCGGTGAAGATGTCGGCAATGGCAACGCCAACCTTCTGCGGTTCGCCGTCCCGGTCTCCCGTGAGATCCATGAGCCCGCCAGTGCCCTGGATCATGAAGTCATAGCCGGCCCGGTGGGCATAGGGCCCATCCTGACCGAAGCCAGTGATGGAGCAATAGATCAGCCGCGGGTTGACCGCTTTCAGGCTGTCATAGTCCAGCCCGTATTTCACGAGGCCGCCGACCTTGAAATTCTCGATGAGAATGTCCGCATCCTGCGCAAGGCGGCGCACCAGCGCCTGCCCTTCCGCCGTGGTAAAATCCGCTGTGATGGAGCGTTTGCCGCGGTTGCAGGCATGGTAATAGGCCGCATCGGACGGCTCGCCATCCGCGCCGGTCAGGAAGGGAGGCCCCCACGTGCGGGTGTCGTCGCCGGCGGGACTTTCCACCTTGATCACATCCGCGCCGAGGTCTGCCAGCGTCTGCCCAGCCCAGGGGCCTGCCAGAATGCGCGCAAGTTCCAGTACCTTGAGACCTTCGAGCGGTGCGCCCACGATGGAATCTCCTCATCAACGATTGCCGGACCCTGCGTAGCGCCTTGGGCGCACGGGTGCAATCACCACAATCTGCGGCCTGACGGATGCAAACTAGCTGCCAGCAGGGACTTCGCTTTTCCACGGGGTTGCAAGCAGCCGCCGGGTCTGTTTGAACAGGCATCCAGCCAGCCTTCAGGAGTGCCCCATGTCATCGCAGGAAAACGCCATCATACGCCTCGAAGACTACCGGGCGCCCGAGTTCGGGATTCCCCGCATTTCGCTGGATGTGCATCTGGCGCCGCATGACACGCGCATAACAGCCACACTGGAGATCGAGCCTACCAGCCAGAATCGCAGCGCCCTCGTTCTGGACGGTGACGGGCTCGCTCTACTGGAGGTGCATCTGAATGGCGAGCCTCTGGACAAGGACAGCTACGAGGCTTCACCCAGCCGTTTTGAACTGAAGCAGACGCCGCAGGCGCCCTTCACCCTCACATTCGTGACCTGCCTCAACCCGGAGGCCAACAGCACGCTGATGGGGCTCTACCGGTCGTCGGGCACCTACTGTACCCAGTGCGAGGCCGAAGGCTTCCGCCGCATCACCTATTTCCTCGACCGGCCGGATGTGCTGAGCATCTACACCACCCGGATCGAAGCCAATGAGGCCGAGGCACCGGTGCTGCTGGGCAACGGCAACCCGGTGGAGCACGGGCGGATCGAAGGCACCGGCCGTCACTATGCGGTGTGGCATGACCCGCACCCCAAGCCCGCCTATCTGTTTGCGCTGGTTGCGGGCAAGCTCGCCCGGCTCACGGAGAGCTTCACCACCCGATCGGGCCGCGTAGTGGAACTGGGCATCTATGTTGAGCCCGGCAAGGAGCACATGTGCGGCTGGGCCATGGACAGCCTGCGCCGTTCCATGATCTGGGACGAGGAGGTCTTTGGCCTCGAATATGACCTTGATGTCTTCAACATCGTTGCTGTGTCCGATTTCAACATGGGCGCGATGGAGAACAAGGGCCTCAATATCTTCAACGACAAATACGTTCTGGCCGATGAGGAAACGGCGACCGACCAGGACTATGCCCACGTGGAAGCCGTGATCGCGCACGAATATTTCCACAACTGGACCGGCAACCGCATCACCTGCCGCGACTGGTTCCAGCTGTGCCTCAAGGAAGGGCTGACCGTGTTCCGGGATCAGGAATTCAGCTCGGACATGCGCTCGCGCCCGGTGAAGCGCATCGCCGATGTGCGGCTGCTGCGCTCGCATCAGTTTCCCGAGGATGCCGGCCCCCTCGCCCACCCCGTGCGGCCGCGCGCCTACAAGGAAATCAATAACTTCTACACGGCCACGGTCTATGAAAAGGGTGCAGAGATCATCCGCATGCTCAAGACCCTGCTGGGGGCTGAGGCGTTCCGCAAGGGATTTGACCTTTATGTGGAACGGCATGACGGGACGGCGGCAACCATCGAGGAGTTCATCGCCTGCTTCGCCGGGGCTTCAGGCCGGGATCTGACGCAATTTGCCCGCTGGTACGATCATCCCGGCACGCCGCGCCTGCAGGCAGACGTTCATCATGATGCGGCAGCCGGGCGCCTGACCCTGACCTTCACGCAGGAACTCTCCAAGGCGGCGCAGGATGCCGGGTGCTATGCCTTCGAAATTCCGGTCAGCTTCGGCCTCATCGGCCCCGATGGCAGGGATCTGCCGCTTGAGCGTCGGGATGGCGGCCCGGAAGGCGTGCTGGTTCTGACGGAACGGCGGCAGAGCTTCACTTTTGAAGGTATCTTCGAAAAGCCCCTGCCCTCGCTGCTGCGCGGCTTCTCAGCGCCGGTGAAGCTGGAGTCGGGACTGACACCGGCCGATCTGCTGATGATGCTGCGCAAGGACAGCGATCCCTTCAACCGCTGGCAGGCCGGGCAGGATCTGGCAACGCGCGAACTGATGCGGCTTTACGAAGAGGCCCGCCGGGGCGGAACGCTCGCCTGCGACATGGCTCTGGTGAATGCGCTGGGAGACGTTCTGGGCAACGAGGACCTGGACCATGCCTTCCGGGCGCAGATCCTGACCCTGCCGGGCGAGGCAGACCTTGCCCGCGACATCGGCAGCAACGTGGACACCGACGCAATCCTTGCCGCACGCAAGACCTTGCGTCAGGCCATCGGCCGTCAGCACGGGGCACTTCTTGCGGACATGGTGGTCAGACTGGATGACGGCGGCCCCTTCCGCCCGGATGCAGCCAGCGCCGGGCAGCGCGCCCTGAAAGGCCTGTGCCTGAGCTATGCCGCGGCTTCCGGGCTGCCGGAGACGCCGGAACTTGTGGCCCGTGCCGTGCGGAGCGCTGGCAACATGACCGACCGTCTGGCGGCCCTGACGGCCGCCGTTCACGAAGGGCTGCCGGTTGCCGAAGAGGCGCTGCTCAGTTTCGAGGCCCGGCACGGAGGCCATGCGCTGGCAATGGACAAATGGTTCACCGTGCAAGCCACGCGGCCGCATCCTTCCGCGCTGACCACCACCGACAGCCTCACCCACCATCCCGCCTTCGACTGGTTCAACCCCAACCGGGTGCGCGCGCTGATCGGCGCCTTTGCCACCGGGAACCAGTCGCAATTTGCAAGAGCGGACGGGGCCGGATTCATCTTTGCCGCCGAGGCAATCAAGCGGCTGGACCCGAAGAACCCGCAAGTGGCCGCAAGGCTCTTGACGGTGTTCCGCTCGTGGAAGGCCTATGAGCCGGACCGGGCGGCTCTTGCTGAAGCGGCGCTGAAGTCCATCGCGGCGCAGCCGGATCTGTCTCGTGATTGCCGCGACATCGTGGAACGCTGCCTCGCCTGAGCGGCAGAAAAACCACACCGGGAAATGTTAACGCCAGAGGTTTTGCCAAGCCTCTGGCGTTAACCATTTTTTTCATTTTGCATCTGGACAAACTGTTAAAGCTGGATTCAAATGCAGTTGATTCGGACGTAACCAATTACCGGATCAACGAAATTCATCACAATCGGGACCTTGCCGATGGCGCGGGCTTTTGCCGGCAGCGCGTCCATGCGACGCCTTGCCCAAATTACAGGCTCTAACAAGGCCACGAATTCTCTGACCGGGCACATCCGGCTTCTGGCTCAGCCGACCTATCAGCGGCTGCTGCGGACCGAACCCCTGTTCCGCCGCCTGATCCCGGCGCTTTGCCTCGTCTTTATCGCCAGCCTTGCGCTCTACCGCGTGCTGGAGCTGACATTCGCCTATCAGGAGACCGAGCAGCAGGCGCGCGACAAGATCGCGCTGATCGCCTCGGTCCTGTCGTCGCGGCTCGTCAGTGAGGAAAGCGCCATGCCGGAAGTGGGCTACCGGACCGCGCTGCAGCGCGTGCTGGCCGACGCCCTGCCGGCAGGTGCCACCAGCGAAGGCCGCCAGATCCTGCTGACCGATCCGGAAGGCCAGATCGTTGCCTCCTCCCCGATGCGTCCGGAGCTGGAAGGCACGATGATTGCTGACCTGTTCGGCCCTTCGCAGCCGCTGACGGTGTTCGGCGCCCGCGCCGGTGTGCTCACGATCAACAAGGGCAGCGACGAGGCCGCCTTGGCCACCGTGCATCATCTGGCCGGCCGGCTGGGCATGGTTGCCGTGATGCAGCCGGAACATCAGCTTTTCGCCGGATGGCGCTCGGATGTTTCGACCAACGTCACCCTCTTCGTCGGCACATCGACGGTTCTGCTGGTGATGATCTACGGCTTCTTCGCGCAGGCCACCCGCGCCGAGCAGGCAGACGAAATCTACGCCGCCACCCGCAGCCGCATCGATACGGCCCTCACCCATGGCCGTTGCGGCCTGTTCGACTGGGACCTGTCGCGCGGACGGATCTTCTGGTCTGCCTCGCTCTACCACTTGCTGGGCCGCGAGCCGAAGGACGATATCCTTGGCTTTGCCGAGATTTCCGACCTGACGCACCCGGAAGACATCAACCTTTACGCTCTGGCCGAAAGCCTGCTGGCGGATGGCGAGACGACTGTGGACCGCATGTTCCGCATGCGCCATGCCAATGGCTCTTGGGTGTGGCTGCGGGCCCGCGGTGAAGTCCAGACCGAGCCGGGCCGCCATGAGCCGCATCTGATCGGCATCTGCATCGACGTGACCGAGCAGCATCAGCTTGCCGAGCAGGGCCGCACCGCCGACCTGCGCCTGCGCGACGCCATCGAGACGATCTCCGAAGCCTTCGTGCTGTGGAACTCGGACAACGAGCTGGTGATCTGCAACTCGAACTACCAGTCGCTGCATAATCTGCCCGATACGGTGGTGCGCCCCGGTACGCCCTACACAACCGTCATGGCAGCGGCGCGCAACTCGCACATCAAGACCGTGCCCTCCCTGCCCTCCACGCTGATACCGGGCAGCAATACCGCATATGAAGCGCAGCTGGATGACGGCCGCTGGCTGCAGATCTCCGAGCGGCGCACCAAGGACGGCGGTTTCGTGTCTGTGGGTACGGACATTACCCCGCTGAAGCGGCAGGAAGAGCGGCTGATGGAGAGTGAGCGCCGCCTGATGGCCACCGTTTCGGACCTGCGCAAGTCGCGCCAGACGCTGGAAATGCAGGCGCAGCAGCTGGTGGAACTGGCCGACAAATACGCCCAGGAAAAGACCAACGCGGAGAACGCCAACCGTGCCAAGTCCGAGTTCCTTGCCAATATCTCACATGAACTGCGCACGCCGCTGAACGCCATCATCGGTTTCTCCGACATCATGGACAAGGCCATGTTCGGCCCCATCGGCTCGGAGCGCTATGCAGAATACTGCCGCGACATCTACGAAAGCGGCACCTACCTGCTCAACGTGATCAACGACATCCTCGACATGTCGAAGATCGAGGCTGGCCGCATGGACATGAGCATAACGCCCTTCGATGCCCAGTCGGTGATCGAGGAAGCCGTGCGCATCATCCGCGCCCCGGCACAGGAGAAGAACATCGAGGTCACCTGTGAAGTCGAGGACGGGCTAGACATCACCGCCGACCGCCGCGCCTTCAAGCAGGTGCTGCTGAACCTCCTGTCCAACGGCATCAAATTCACGCCGGACCACGGCGAGGTGCGCCTCAAGGCCACGACTGCGGACGGATTTGCCCGGATCGAAGTCACGGACACAGGCATCGGCATCCGCAAGTCGGATGTGGAACGCCTCGCCAAGCCTTTCGTCCAAGTGGAGAACCAGTTCACCAAGACGCACAAGGGCTCGGGCCTCGGCCTCGCCATCGCCCGGTCCCTGATCGAAATGCAGGGCGGCGCCATGATGATCGACTCCGTTCCCGGCCAGGGCACCACCGTCTCCTTCACTCTGCCTTTGACGCAGGACGCCGTGGCGGCGTGAAGCAGGAACAGCTTCCTGAACCAAAGAAATCCCGGGATGCACCGAAGCACATCCCGGGATTTTTTTCTTCTTCGTTCAAGAAAGAGAGCATGTCAGTCCGGATTGACCGGGCCGACCAACCTTTCGAAGATTCTGCGGACGTTGGCCTGTGTCTCGGCCAGTTCCACCTCAAGACGGGCGAGATCGGGTGCTGCCGCTGCGTTGAGCAGCAGCGCGAGCACGCCGCCCGGCGCCTCGACCGGCTGGAATTTGCCCGTCAGCGTCATGCGCAGGATCTGGGTCAGGCGGTGATAGAGCCGCAACGCCTGCAAGAGTCCGCCCGCGTCATCTGCATTGAGGAGCCCGAGTTCCAGCGCCCGGCCAAGGGCAATCTCCGTGTTCTGAGCCAGAACTTCAGGATGGGCGTGGCCATGCACCAGCTGCAGATACTGGGCAACGAACTCGATATCGACGAGTCCGCCTGCCACCTGCTTGAGGTCCCAGATATCCTTGGTGCCCTTCTCCTTCTCGATACGCCCGCGCATGGATGCCACGTCAGCGGCAATCTTCTGCGCCTCACGCGGCCTGCAGAGGATTTCCTGCAGGAAGGCGGAGACCTTGGCGGAGAAGGCTTCCGACGAGCTGGTTAGCACACGTGCCCGGGTCAGGGCCATATGCTCCCAGGTCCAGGCCTCATTGCGCTGATAGGTTTCAAAAGCGGCGATGCTGGTGGCCAGCGGACCGGCATTGCCGGAGGGCCGCAGGCGGAAATCCACCTCATACAGGCTGCCTTCCGCCGTCGGTGCGGACAGGGCCGTCACAAGCCGCTGGGTCAGGCGGATGTAGTACTGGCTGACCGGCAGCGGCCTCGCACCATCAGAGCCGGAGGCATCTTCCGGCACATCATAGAGCAGGATGAGATCCAGATCGGAGCTGGCTGTCATCTCCTCGCCGCCTAGCTTGCCCATGGACAGAAGCGCGAACTCCCCGCCCGGCACATACCCATGGGACGCAGCCACATGTTCCACCACCCGCGCCAGAATGCGGTCCAGCACCACTTCGGCAAGCCGGGTCAGAGCATGGCCGACCTGATCGGCTGACAGGGTGTCCGACAGCAGCCGCAGGCCGATCAGGAACTGCTGCTCCTGCGCGAAGATGCGCGCCCTGTCGAGCGCCTCTTCATAGTAGCGGGCAAGAGCAAGTGTCTGATCAAGACCAGCGCGGAACTCTTCGCGGCTCGGCATGGCACCGAAGAAAGCCGGGTCCAGCACGGCGTCCAGCACATGCACCCGGCGCGCCACCGTTTCGGCCAGACGCGGGGCGGAACCCATGACCGTTGCCATCAGATGCAGAAGCTGGGGATTGGAGCGCAGCAGGGAGAAAAGCTGCACACCTGCCGGCAGACGGGCCAGAAACGCGTCGAAGGCGCGCAATGCCGCGTCCGCATTGTCGGTGCGGGCCAGTGCCGAAATCAGCGCCGGGTGCAGCTCGGTCAGCCGCTCGCGCGCCTTGGTCGAGCGCATGGCCGGATAGCGGCCGAAATGCCAGGCCTTGATGATCTTCGCCGCATCCGAAGGCTGGCGGTAGCCAAGACGGGAGAGGGTTTCCAGCGTGTCCGGGTCATCGTCGTCGCCGGTGAAGACAAGATTGCCCAGATCCGACGCCAGCTCCGGCTCATCCTCGAACAGACCGGCATAATGCTTCTGCACGGTCTGCAACTGCTTCAGCAGTTCGGCCTCGAAAGACGGCAGGTCCTCGAAACCGGCGAGGAAAGCCACGCGCTGCAAGCCTTCGCCCAGCTGCGGCAGCAGGTGGGTCTGCTCGTCATTGAGCATCTGGATGCGATGCTCGACCTTGCGCAGGAAGCGGTAGGCCTCTTTCAGGTCGTCGCGGGTGTCCGGCTTGATCCAGTTGAAGGTGACAAGCCGGTCGAGCATGTCGAGCGTGCGGCGCCCGCGCAGTTCGGGATTGCGCCCGCCTGCGATCAGCTGCTGGGTCTGGACGAAGAATTCAACCTCGCGGATGCCGCCCCGGCCCAGCTTCACATTGTGCCCGGCAACGGCGATCTTGCCGTGCCCCTTGTGCATGTGGATCTGGCGCTTGATGGAATGCACGTCCGCAATGGCGGCAAAGTCCAGATACTTGCGCCAGATGAAGGGCACGATCTCGTGCAGGAAGGCTTCGCCTGCCGGAATGTCACCGGCGCAAGGCCGCGCCTTGATCAGTGCCGCACGCTCCCAGTTCTGCCCCAGCGCTTCGTAATAGGCGAGAGCGGCGGGCACAGAGATGGCCACTGGCGTTGCGCCGGGATCCGGCCGGAGCCGCAGATCGGTGCGGAAGACATAGCCGTCCGCCGTGCGCTCCTGCATGATCTTCACCAGCCGCTTGGTCAGGCGCACGAACTCCACCGGAGCCTCGGCATTGGCGGACAGCGGAGCGATCTCCGGATCATAGAAGACGATGAGGTCGATATCGCTGGAGTAGTTCAGCTCGAAAGCACCGTGCTTGCCCATGGCAAGAACGATGAGGCCGGAGCCCTTTTCCGGCTCGTCCAAGTCCTGCGGCGAGAACTTGCCGCGCGCGGCCAGCTCCCGCAGGCACAGGCGGATGGCGGCGGTGAGGCTGGCATCGGCCAGTTCGGCCAGCGCGCGCGTCACATCATCAAGGTCAATCGCCCCGCCAATGTCGGCAAGGGCAACGGCAAGGGCCAGATCCTGCTTGAGCTGGCGCAGCTCGCGCATCAGCCCGGCCTCATCAGCAGGCCGCGCCTCCCGGGCAGCATGGATCGTGCCGGAGATCAGGCCTTCCAGATCCTCCCCAAGCACCCGCTGCAAACGCTGCGGGCGCACCATGGCAAGTTCCCGCAGATAAGGGGCATTGGCAAAGACACCGGCGAGAAACGCGCGAAGCTGAGGGTCCTGGCCGAGCCATGCCGCAAGATCCGAGGTGCTTGCATCCTCCGCCGCCCGGATCAGCAGATCGGAGAGAACGCTATCAGCCCTTTCGGGAGACTGTGGCCGCGGAACGACCTTGATGCGATGGCGCAGCGGCCCCTTTTCAGCTCCGGCTTCCCGCTTCTCTGCTTCTGTCGTCACGTCTTGCGCCTCCCGGCATGTCCACTTGAGCTGCCGGAAGATCAATCCTCGCAACCAGCCCCGGCCCGGCATCCCCCAGTGCAAGGGATCCGCCATGCAGCCGGGCAATCGCCTTCACAAGGCTCAGGCCCAGCCCGTATCCCGGCTCGGTCCGGCTCTCCTCCAGCCGGACAAAGCGGTCCAGAACACGCCCGCGATCCTTTTCTTCAATGCCCCGCCCGTTGTCAGCGACACTTATGGCGATCCGGTCATGCCCCTGTTCGAGCTTTAAGGTGATCGCGAGCGGCTGTCCATCCTCGGGATGGCCGTATTTCAGAGCATTCTCAATGAGGTTGACAAGCGCCTGGGCGACAAGCTCGCGGTTGGCCAGAGCCCGGAATTCACCCTCCCCCACGACGGTGAGGCTTCCGCCGTCATCCTCGACGACGGGCTGATAAAGATCCGCCACTTCTAGCGCGACCTGCTTCAGATCGACCTGTTCATGCCCGGCTTCCGGCGACATGGCTTCAACACGGGCAATCCGCAGCAAGGCATCGAAGATCCGCAGAAGGCCATCGCAGTCCTCAAGCGTTTCTTCCATGGCCTGCCGGTAGTCCGCCCCGGTTCCGCCATCGCGCAGCGCTGCCTCGATACGGGTGCGCATGCGGGTGAGCGGCGTCTTGAGATCATGGGCAATGTTATCGGTCACATCGCGCAGGCCCTGCATCAACTGCTCGATCCGCTCCAGCATGCCGTTGAGGCTGAGGGCCAGACGGTCGAATTCATCGCCGTTTCCGGCGACGGGCAGGCGGCGGGACAAATTGCCTTCCATGATCTGGTTGCTGGTCGCAGCCATCGCGTCGATGCGGCGCAGCACATAGCGCGAGACGAAGAGCCAGGACACGCCCGCCATGGCCAGAACCACCAGAAGCCATACCCGCATGGCCCCGGCCAGCACTTCCTTGAAGCGCTGCTGCTCCCCAAGATCACGCCCGACCAGCAGACGGAAGCCGCCGGGGATTTCGAAGGTCCGGACAACGGCCTGCCGCTCGCTTTCCCGGTTGACCTCGCCATCAGCCTCGCGGCGGAAATAGGTCACCCGGCGCACGCCGCCGTCCGCCTCCTCCAGCACGGTCGTAGGAAGACGGGAGATGTTCCCGGCAAGCGCATTGCCTGCAAAATCGATGAGAAGATAGATGCTGGCGTCAGGACGGCGCGCCCGGGCGTCAATGGCAGTAACCAGCGCCCGGACGCCGCCGCGTGCGAACTGGTCGGCAAGGCCTTCGATTTCCGCATCAACGGTCTGCACCACCTGACCGGTGATCAGCGTGTTGGTGTTGCTGGAAATGGAGAAAAGCAGAAACCCGGACAGCGCGGTGAACACAGCCAGATAGAGCAGCGACAGCTTGAAAGCCGTCGTGCGGATGAGCCTAGCCAGCGCTGTCACGGATCGTGTATCCCGCACCACGGACAGTGTGAAGCAGCGGCACGTCAAAATCCTTGTCGATCTTGGACCGCAGCCGGGACACATGCACGTCAATCACATTGGTCTGGGGGTCGAAGTGATATTCCCAGACATTCTCCAGCAGCATGGTACGCGTCACCACCTGACCGGCGTGCTGCATCAGATACTCAAGCAGGCGGAACTCGCGCGGCTGCAGCGGAATGTCCTTGCCGCTGCGGGTGCAGCGGTGGGCAAGGCGGTCCAGCTCAAGATCCGCAACCCGGTAGGTCGTCTCGCTGTCACCACCGGCCTTGGGCCGGCGCCCCAGCGCCTCGACACGGGCCAGCAATTCGGTGAAGGCGAAGGGCTTGGGCAGATAGTCATCGCCCCCTGCCCTGAGGCCCGTCACCCGGTCATCGACCTGGCCGAGCGCCGAGAGGATCAGCACGGGCGTGTGGTCGCCGCTCTTGCGCAGGGACTGAATGATCGCAAGACCATCCAGGCGCGGCAGCATGCGGTCGACGATCAGCACGTCATAGCGGCTGTCCTGCGCCATCTGCAGCCCCTCCTCGCCATCGGCGGCAAGATCTGCAGAGTGGCCGACCTCGCGCAGCCCTTTGGCAACATAGGCGGCGGCTTGCTTGTCGTCTTCGATGATGAGAATTTTCAACATGCCAATCTTTTACCTGAGCTTTTGCCCGGAAAGAACCGGAAAGAAGTGTCCGCAGCAACCCTCTTGCGGGTGCTGCGGACACTTGGCCTGACCTCTGCGGGGTGGGATCGGGGGCCGCGGAGACCCGAAAGGCCAGGCATGAGGCGGGGGATCACCGGAGGCCGCCGGTTGCCCCACCCCAATCCATGCGGCTTAACCGACGTTGAGCGGCAAGGCGACGAAACGGGCGCTGTCATCGCGGAAGACCCGCATCAGCACGGCCTTGCGGCCATCCTTTTCGGCCTTGGCCAGCGCCGCCTGAACGTCCGCCGGGGTTGAGACCTTCTGACCGGCAACTTCGGCAATCACATCACCACGGGCAAGGCCCTTGTCTGCGGCAGGCCCAGCCGGGTCCACGTTCAGGACCACCACGCCCTCGACATCAAGTCCGGCCTGGGAAGCGGATGCCAGATCAATTCCGAGATCTTCAAGCTCGGTCTTGCCCGCACCCTCATCACCGGCGGACGCCATCTGCTGGCTGTCGGTCAGTTTGCCGAGCGTGACGGAGACATTCTTTTCCTTGCCATTGCGCCAGACCGTCAGGTTCACCTTCGTTCCCGGCGCATAGGCCGCAATCATGCGGGACAGCTCCCGCGGACCCTTCACATCCACGCCATCGACCTTGAGGATCGTGTCGCCGGCCTCGATCCCGGCCTTGGCGGCAGGGCTGCCGTTCTGCGGATCGGAGACGATTGCTCCCTGAGCATCGGCGAGGCCGAGGCTGGCTGCAATGTCATCCGTTACCGGCTGGATCTGGACACCCAGCCAGCCGCGCGTTACCGCGCCATCCTTCTGCAGCGAGGCAACAACATCACGCGCCGTCGAAGCAGGGATGGCGAAGGCAATGCCAACGTTGCCGCCGGACGGCGAGTAGATGGCGGCGTTGATGCCGATCACCTCACCCTTCATGTTGAAGGCCGGGCCACCCGAGTTGCCGCGGTTGACCGGGGCATCGATCTGGATGAAGTCGTCATAGGGGCCGGCGCCAATGTCACGGCCACGCGCCGAGACAATACCGGCAGTCACGGTTCCGCCAAGGCCGAAGGGGTTGCCAATGGCCACGACCCACTCACCGACGGAAGGGGCGTCCTCTGCGAAAGCCACGTAGGTGAATTTCTTGTCCGATTCCACCTTCAAGACAGCAAGGTCCGTGCGCGGGTCCGTCCCGATCAGCTTGGCCTTGTAGTCATGACCTTCGTTGTCGGTCACGGTGAACTCCGTGCCCTTGTCGACCACGTGGTTGTTGGTCACCACATAGCCGTCATCCGAGATAAAGAAGCCGGAGCCCTGGGACATTTCATAAGGACGGGAATTCTGCTGCCCCCCGCCCTGTCCTCCCTGGCCACGGCGCTCGAAGAAGCGCTTGAGCGGATGACCGTCCGGCAGCTCATCCATCCCTGGCAGGCCAAAGAAGTCTTCGCCGCCACGGAAATTCATCATGCGCGGCTGGGCGGCCTGCTTCACCTTGACGCTGACCACGGCCGGCTGCACGGCGGATACGACGTGGGAGAAATTCAGCGGTGCGGGCTGGCTCACCTCGACGGGGGCGGCAAAAGCATAATTGGAAGGAACGAGACCCTGAACGGTCAGAGCTCCGGCAAGGCCAAGAGCCATGGCACCAGCCAGCAGGCTTGCCTTGCGGCGGGCGAAGAACCCGGCGGACGGCTTGCCGGACTGCTCAGAATTCTGCTGCTCGTACATGAAATCACTCCTCATCGTCTGACTGTCTTTCCGGCGCAGGCGGGGCACCGCGCCTTGTTGCAAATGAATATGGAGAGCGCCGCATTACAGGCGCCTGACCGGCGGATTAAACCTTCGTAATGTATTTTCACGCATGAAAAATCAGACACTGTTACAAGTAACAATTAGCAAAATACAATAGGAAACATCAAACTTTCAGCATTCAACTTATCTCTTCGTAAATCTGTTTTCTGCAATATCCAATCTGAATGCAGAACACCGGACAGAGGAAAGAATGCTGAGGTCGCTTGTAGATCTGGCTAAGGAGAGCTGTAGCGAGAAACGCCGCGAACTGATGGGGCATATCGCCAGTCTTTTCTTTGAAGGCGCAGACCGATATTCGAATGACGAGCTATCGCTTTTCAATGACATCCTCACAAATCTCCTGGATCTCGTTGAGATCGAAGACCGCAGGGAATTCTCCGGCAAGGTAGCCCACGTTGCGGAAACCCCCAGGCCGCTCATCCTCAAGCTGGCAAATGACAAGGCAGATGTGGCAGCTCCAGTTCTGCAGCACTCTGAGGTGCTGACAGACGACGACCTGTTCACATTGGCCCGGACCAAGGGACAGGAGCATCTGCTCGCCATTGCGCAGCGCGAAAGCCTCAAGCCACGGATCACCGATGTCTTGCTGGAACGGGGCGAAAAGCCTGTCCAGCACTCGGTTGCGGCCAATACGGGCGCAAAGCTTTCGGATTGGGGTGGGCGGCTTCTGGTGAAACTCGCCGAGAGTGACCGGGAGCTGCGCGAGGCTCTGACCGAACGGCATGATCTGTCAAAGCCGAACTTCGACAGGCTTTTGTCCATGCTGCCCGCCGACCGTCAGGCCAAGCTGCGCTACATCTTTGAAAACAACGAGCGGATGGCCCGCAACCTGTTCAAGGAGGCGAGCGCTCTTGTTGACGAGGGAAAGCTGGAGCGGCGCAAATCGCGCCTGAATTCAAAGGCAACCCTGAAGGATCTGCGCGACGGTCACAAGCAGCTGGACCAGGCTGTCATCGAGTACAGTCTGTCCAACGAACTCTACGAGCTCGCTTTCCTGCTCGGCCAGTCCGCCCAGATCGACGAAAGGTTTGTCCGCAATATCATGGTGCGCCCAGATGTTGAGGCCATCGCCGTCCTGTGCAAATCAGTCGGAGTAAGCGACACCGCCTTTGGCGCGCTTTGCAAGGCCCGCTGCCGCCACATGCGCTGCCCCTCCACTCAGGTGGATCATTGGGCAGGAGAATACCGGATCCTCTCGGAAGCAGAAGCACAGCGCACCATGCGCTTCATCAAGGTCCGCCTGTCTGTCATGGCAGCTGCGGCGGCGTGAGGAGCCCGCATCGGGAGGCGTGGTATTACCTGCCCTGCCCGGATACGTCTGCCTCTGGTTCCTCCTTGAGGATCGCCGCCAGCTCTGCCTCTTCGGCAGCTGTCAGAGGCTCTGCTTCGGCTATGGCTGCCCTTCGCTTCTGACGCCGGGACGCCACCAGAACCGCGATACCGCCAGCGAAGAGAGCCAGGGGCGCAGAGGCCCACAAAAAGATCGTGTTCCAGCCGATCCGCGGCTTCAGCAGCACAAATTCACCATAGCGGGAGACGAGATAGTCGATGACAGCCTCATTGCTGTCGCCCGCGACAAGGCGTTCACGCACAAGCACACGCAGATCCTTGGCGAGCGGCGCATCGCTGTCATCGATCGACTGGTTCTGGCAAACCATGCAGCGCAGCTGTGCAGAGAGCTCCCGCGCGCGCGCTTCCAGCGCAGGATCTGGCAGGATTTCGTCCGGTCCAATGGCGAGGGCAGTTCCGCACAGCGAAAAGACCATGAGCAGGCTTGCAAGAAAACGTCTCATCCGGCCTACTCCGCTGCCACGGTTTGCGGCTTGCCTGCCTTCGCCTTGGCCGGCTTGGGCGCACCGACCCGCAGGCGCCGGTCAGTCAGGGATACGGCTCCACCCAGCGACATCACCAGCGTGCCAAGCCAGATCAGGGTGATCAGCGGCTTGTGATAGGCGCGCAGGTCCACACTGCCGTCCGCGTGGCTTTCGCCCAGAGAGATGTAGAGCTGCGAGAAACCGAAAGTGGCAATCGCCGCCTCGGTCGTCGGCATGCCCCGCGCCGTATAGACCCGCTTCGAGGGATCCAGCTTTGCGACTTCGCTTCCGCCCGAGCGCACGGTAAAATGCCCCACCTGCGCCGTGAAGTTCGGCCCCTGCTGGGGCGCGACACCGTCAAACGTGAACTGATAGCCGGATACGTCAAACGTGTCGCCCGGCTTGGCGTTGCGCACCACCTCTATCTGGAAAGCAGAAGCCACCACGATGCCCAGAACGGTCATGCCAAGGCCAAAGTGCCCCAGCACCGTTCCCCAGGCCGAACGCGGCAGACCAAACAGGCGCGGCAGACCACGCGCAAGGCCGACTTCGAGAAGCCTGCTGCGGGAGATGACTTCCGCAATCGAGCCCGCCATCACCCAGACTGCGAGGCCAACACCCAGCGGCGCCAGAACACGGTCCATGCCCCAAAGCCAGAAGACAAAGAGCGTAGCCAAAAGTGTCAGGCCAAACACTGCATAGAGCCTTTCACAGGCTGCCAGCAGATCGCCGCGCTTCCAGGCCAGCAGAGGACCAAAAGGAACCGCAATCAGCAGCGGAATCATCAATGGGCCGAAAGTCAGGTTGAAGAACGGTGCCCCTACGGAAATTTTCCCCCCAGTCAGCGTCTCGAGCGCCAGCGGATAGAGCGTGCCCACAAACACCGCCGCGCAGGCCGCCGTCAGGAACAGATTGTTCAGGACCAGCGAACCTTCACGGCTGATCGGCGAGAAGATCCCCCCCTGCTTCAGCATCGGCGCACGCCAGGCGTAGAGCGCCAGCGAGCCGCCAATGAAGACGCAAAGAATCCCCAGAATGAACACACCGCGTGCCGGATCGACTGCAAAGGCATGCACGCTGGTCAGAACGCCCGAGCGGACGAGGAATGTTCCAAGCAGCGACAGGGAAAAGGTGAAGATGGCGAGCAGAACCGTCCAGACCTTCAGTGCCTCACGCTTTTCCATGACGATGGCCGAATGCAGCAGTGCTGTGCCAGCCAGCCAGGGCATGAAGGAGGCATTCTCCACCGGGTCCCAGAACCACCAGCCGCCCCAGCCGAGCTCATAATAGGCCCAGTAGGAGCCCATGGAGATGCCGAGCGTCAGGAAAAGCCACGCCAGCAGCGTCCAGGGCCGCACCCAGCGCGCCCAGGCCGCATCAATCCGCCCGAGAATCAGCGCAGCGACCGCAAAGGCGAAAGTGATCGAGAAGCCGACATAACCCAGATAGAGCAACGGCGGATGGATCGCGAGGCCAATGTCCTGCAGAATCGGGTTGAGGTCATTGCCCTCGAAAGGCGCCTCGGCAATCCGCTGAAACGGGTTCGACGTGACGAGAATGAACAGAAGGAAGGCCGATGCCACCCACGACTGGACGGCAAGAACGGTTGCACGCAGCGGCGCGGGCACGTTGCTGCTGAACAGGCCCACCAAGGCCCCAAAGAGCACCAGAATAAGCACCCACAACAGCATGGAGCCTTCGTGATTGCCCCAGACGCCGGAGATCTTGAAGATCAGCGGCTTGGCCGAATGGGAGTTCTCCCAGACATTCAGGACGGAAAAATCGGAACTCAGATAGGCCCAGGTCAGCGATGCAAAGGAAATCGCGACCAGCACAAAGATCAGATTGGCGGCAGGCGCCGCAACGGACATCAGGCGCAGATCGCCGGTCTTGGCGCCCCACACGGGCACCACCGACTGCACCAGCGACATGACAAGCGCCAGTACAAGGGCGAAATGGCCGGCCTCAACGATCATGCGTCCCGTTCTCCCTCACGCCAGTCCGGCTCCCCGGCACGGACGGCATCAATTGCTTTGGTGATCCTCACCGCCCTTCCAGACGCCCTGTTCCTTCAGGGCATCGGCGACTTCTTTCGGTACATAATTCTCATCGTGCTTGGCCAGCACGTTGTCAGCCTTGAACACCCCGTCGGGTCCGATCATGCCCTCTGTCACGACGCCCTGCCCTTCGCGGAACAGGTCGGGCAATATGCCCTTATAGGTCACCTGCACGGTGTTCGCAGTGTCAGTCACACGGAACAGAACTTCCGCGTTGGCACGCCGCTCGACCGAGCCGTTTTCAACAAGCCCGCCCAGACGGATTCGCTGGCCCGGCGCAATCTGCTTCGTGACCACATCGGTCGGTGTCTGGAAGAAGACAATCTGGTCGCTCAGCGCATAAAGGATCAGGCCGGCAGCAGCGGCAAGCACGGCTCCGGCTCCTCCGATCAGCGTAAGGCGGCGCTGTTTTCTGGTCATTCCCCGCTCCGCTCCCTCACGGTTCCAGCTATTTCAGGTCCTCAGGATCCGAGCCCGAGTTCCTTTTCCAGGCCTTTCAGGCGGGCCAGTGCGTCCTGATCCTGCGCCATCGCCTCGCGTGCCTTGCGGAGGCTGTCCCTCGCTGCGCCACGCGCCCCGAGAACGATTTGGGAGCGCACGAGCCGTTCCCATTCATCAATCGAGCCACCACCCGCATCTAACCTCTGCTGAAGGCCGTCCACCATGCTCTGGATCATGGACAGACGATCTTCTGCAGCCATTTCGCTGGCGGCCTCTATGTCTTCTGCCGCCGGGTCTGGCAATGCAGCAGACGGGACGCGCCCCTCGACAACTGCCAGCTCCTGCCGGGCGACAGGCACCCAGGGCTCATTGCCATCAGCACTTGCCAGCAGTTGCTTCCATGCCCTGATGGCTTCGTCCCGTTTGCCGTCCTGCCCCAATGCCAAGGCCAGAAAAAACCGGGGCTTCACAGCATCAGGCGATAGAGCGGCCGCCCGCTCGAAAGCCATCTTGGCATCCGCTGTCACCACACCGCGGGCGGCAACGGTCAGCGCTTCACCCAATCCCGATTCCAGATCCTCTCGGCTGCCGTTCAGGCGGATGGCGTTGCTGTAGGCTCTTGCAGATTCTTCAGGGCGCCCCATCGACAGATAGACGGGTGCAAGAACTTCCCAGCCGCGTCCATCGGCCGGGTTCTGGGCGAGGTGCTGCTCGACGCGGGCAATCAATTGGCTCACCGGCAACGTCTCAGCCGGCACATCAAGCCGCGCCTGCAGCGGCTGGTCCGGGTAAGCTGGAGAACCGATGGCCAGGTAAACAGCGACAGTGGCCAGAGGCACCGCAACCAGCGCCAGCATCAAGACTGCCGTGTGCCGGGCCCCGCCGCTGCCGGACCCAGCCAGCGGCCCGCCGGCCTCTTCCGTTGCGCCCTTGCGCAGAGCCAGAAGACGCCGGGCAATTTCGGTGCGCGCCGCCTTGGCCGCGGTCTCGTCAATGACGCCCCGGGCAAGATCCTTCTCCAGCTCGTCGAGCTGCGCCTTATAGACAGCTTCGCCCGCAGACGCTTCGCCGTATTTGGAAAACGTGGCGGGCCCGCGCCGCAGGGGCACGAGAATGGTCAGCGCAGCCAGGGCGGTCAGAACGGCAAAAAAGATCCACAGTGTCATGCGGTCATATAGATCGAGACACACCCCGTCTGGCAACAAAAGAGTGTGTGACCTTGGGTCGCGGTGAAAACACGGATCTGGAAACACGGAAAGACCGGCGCCCTCAGGCTGCTGCGGCCATCGCGCTTTGCCGGCTTCGCCTCAGATGAGCGGCATATTCCTGCCCGAAACAGATTTCACTCAGCAGAATGGCTGCCTCGGTGGCAGAAGCAACAGCCTCTTTCTGGGCTCCTTTCGCCTTTCCCAGATCGGAAATCAGGGAGCGCGAGATAATCTCCAGCGTCTGCTCGACCGACTGGCGTGCCCGCTTTCCAGCTTCGTTCACGGCCAGGACCTCGGCAGCGCTGCGGCTCAGGTCCAGCACACGGAGCGCGCGAACGGCCGCATCAAGGGCCGCCTCATCCGGCCGATTCTCACCAGGCTCTCCGGCCTTGGGCACCAGCAAGGCGCGGCGGACAGCGCCCGCAGCCCCGGAAAGCTCATCAGCAACAGCACCCGAAATGCTCCGGCGGGTTTCGGCGATCCGGCTGCGCCACTGGTCGGCGCCCGTCAGATCCATGTCCAGTTCCACCCCTTTGACCACACAGACATAGGCGGATAGCGCGGCAGCAAAACCAACGGGGTCGGGGTTGTTCTTGCGGTGCTCATGGGCCAGCAGATGCAGCCGCTCCACCTCCGAGATCACAATCGAGACAAAGGGCGCAAACCGGGTCTTCGTCAGCCACCTGGCGCCGCGCACCTTCGCCAGCCTCTCCGCAAAGGGGCCCAGCGACCAGGGTGCCTCCGTCCGGTCCAGCATAGCTGCCGCGATCACCGGCACATCTTCGGGATGACGCGCCGCATAGGCGGAAACCAGATCAAGGATATCCCCATCCTGTTTCAACGCCCGCTCGCTCAGCGTGTCTGGAATGCGCCGGAGGAACGCTCTCAGCCAGGGCTCCGCCTTGAACACCTTGGCCACATCGGCAAGATCCTGCAGCGCACGTTCACCGCCCAGCATCATCTTCAGCCGGCGCTGCTCGCGTTCAGATGCGGCACAGGCCTCCAGAATGCCCGTCAACGCCTCTCCCGCCTTCTTGCGCAAAACCGCAGCCACACGGTGAACCCGCTCGTCATCATCCGGACGCTTTTCCAGAAACTCGACCGCCCGGGAAATCTCGTCCGCCAGGACATCACGCTCCATCCAGCTCCAGAATTCACTCAGATAAGGCCGGTAAATCCGGCCTTCCTGCTTGTGGGGAAGCTGTTCATTTATGGCAAAGGCATCGAGCGGCGCGAAAAAGCTCCGCTCCAGCTTCTGGCGCCCGTCGCGGCCGGCATGCCGCCGGGTTGGAATTGCATTCTCAGGCTCTTCGCCGGAGGTCTGCCCAGACAACAGAGCCAGCGCGGCAGCCAGAATAAGCTCTGCATGTGGCTCGTTCTGTCCAAGTGCATGTGTCCTCTCCAGGCTTCTGGCCAGCATGGAGACAGCGCCCGGAGAGAGCTCTCCGAGATAGGACTGTATCTTCCTTTTCAGAAGATCCTGATCGGTCATGATACGCAGAACTTTGATCAACCGGATATGACTGGCGGGAAGCCTAGCACTTCAGGGCTTAAGTGTTCCTTTCCGATTGGTTGATCTGAACGTTAAAATCCTGCACGTCCTCCAGATCACGGCGTTGCTTACAAAAACAGAAAACCCGCCGGGAACCGGCGGGCCGCAAGTCGGAACGGGATATACAAAGATTCGATGCGGCTCAACCGATCGGACGCCACAGCCCCTTTTCGTCGGTGCAGGCCGTTGCGCGGGCCACCACAGGCACAGGATTGTCCTTGGACGTCACCTGATGGGTAAACTCCCGGCACTCGGTGTTGTTGACCTGATATTTGGGGCCGGGACGCACTTCACCCTGACGTCCGGTGCGGGGGTTATCCCAGCGCACGGCACCACCAGCGCCCGGCGTAGCCAGCGCCTGCTTCTGCGCTTCTGCTGCCACGCGCCGGTCACTCGATTCAAGCACGAGGCCCGGGGTGCCTTCCAGCAGCTTGTTGATAGCTGCATTGGCTTCTGCCTCAGCAATCGATTTCTCGGAGCGCCCGAATGCCGATCCCCACAGATCCGCACCGCCGGTGCTGCTGTCACTGCCGAGCGAGCCGCAAGCCGACAGGCCTGCGGACAAGAGCACAATCAACCCAATTTTGCTCAACCGCATCTCGCACTCCATCAACCGGCCGCCAAGGACCGGTTCGCGCGTTCTCAAACGCGACAACGCAAGAATGGTAACAAGGTTCCCATATTGCGCCCGTTATCCTTAAAATTTCCCAAATTTATGGCCGAATCACGCCATCTTGATGAAACATTAGGGATGTTGCAGCGCACTCTTAGTGATGTAGGTCACAAGGTGGCGGACGTCCAGTAAAGCTGCATTACCCAACCTTACAGGGTCCCTCCTACAAACCCGTGCTGCGCATGGGCTGTGTCACGGTGTGGTGCGTCAGCACCGAAAGACCTGGCATCAGACCGCAGGCAGCAGCAGGCGTGCTTTCAGTCCGCCAAGTTCCGAAGACGACAGCTCGAAACTGCCGCCGTAAAGCCCGGCAAGATCTGCAACGATCGACAGCCCGAGCCCCGTGCCGGGCACGCTTTCGTCCAGCCGCTTGCCGCGTTTCACGGCTTCCTTGCGCTGCTCCTCCGTCAGGCCGGGCCCGTCATCCTCGACGATGATTTCGATAAATTGACGGCCCGGGGCTCCGGTGTCTGTCAGCCGCGATGTCAGCCGCACCTCGTACCTTGCCCACTTACAGGCATTGTCCAACAGGTTCCCGGCCATTTCCTCAAGGTCCTGCTGCTCGCCCCGGAAGCGCATCCCCTCGGCGCAATCGGCGGAGATATCCAGCCCCTTGGCATCATGGATGCGTTCCATCACGCGGGCCAGCTTCGTCAGAACCGGTTCAGCCGGAGTTGCGACGCCAATCACCCGCCGCTGGGCAGCCATCCGCGCCCGCTCAAGATGATGGTCAACCTGCGTACGCATGATGCCGGCCTGTTCGGCCATCTTTTCCGCAAATGGCCCGCCCTGTGCTCTGGCTTCATTGGAAATCACGCTCAGCGGCGTCTTCAGGGCATGGGCCAGATTGCCCACATGCGTGCGGGCGCGCTCCACCACTTCCCGGTTCGAGGCAATCAGCGCATTCAGCTCCACGGCAAGCGGCGCGAGTTCCGAGGGCAGATCCTCCTCCACCCGTTCGGCGTCGCCCTGACGGACCGCCGCCAGCGATGCCTGCAGGCGCTTCAGCGGCATAAGTCCATAGCGGACCTGAAGAAACACCGCAGCCACCAGCCCGAGGCTAAATACGAACAGCGTCAGCGCCACCTGCCCGGCAAAGGCTCTCACATCCTGCCGCAGCCCCGCAGTGCGCCCGGCCACAGCAATGAGATAGCTTTTGCCGTCGAAAGAGATGATCCGCTGCGTCACCCGCAATTCGTCGTTGCCGGGGCCCGTCATGGCAGCGCTGCCGCTGCGCTCCCCCTCGCCCAGCGCGGGAAGGTTCAACGGATCTCCGAGCAGCGAAGGCGAGGCGAACACCCGCTCGCCTCCTCCCAGATCCGTCACCGTCCAGTACCAGCCCGAAAGCGGCAGGGAGAAGCGCGGTTCTCCCAGATTGTCCGGCCGGTTCAGCGGCTCTCCGGCAGCGGCAGGAGCCATCGCGCCGATGATGCTCTTCTGGTAGACTTCGAGCTGGCTGTCAAAGCCGCGTTCCACCGCCTCGCGGTAAAGGCCAACCAGAATGCCGCCCGCGATCACAAGCGCTGCCGTCGACCAGAGCGAGGCAGCGAGCACCAGCCGTGCTGCCAGGGACCTGCGCCGCGGCGGCCTTGCCGCCTCACTCCGCGAAGCCTGATCCGGCCCGCTCACACTGGTTCTCCCATCCGGTAGCCAAGCCCACGGATGGTTTCGATATAGTCACCGCCCAGCTTCTTGCGCAGGCGTCCGACAAAAACTTCGATCGTATTGGAATCCCGGTCAAAATCCTGATCGTAGAGATGCTCCACCAGCTCAGTTCGGGAGATCACCTTGCCCTTGTGGTGCAGCAGGTAGGCCAGAAGGCGGTATTCCAGCGACGTCAGTTTCACCGGATTGCCGCCCACCGTTACCCGGCTGGTGCGCAAATCGGCGCGCAGGTCACCGCATTCGATTTCATTGGAGGCAAGGCCGGCGGCGCGGCGCACCAGCGCCCGCACCCGCGCCAGAACCTCTTCCATATGGAATGGCTTGGCCACGTAATCATCTGCGCCCGCATCAATGCCAGCCACCTTGTCAGACCAGCGGTCACGGGCGGTCAGAATCAGCACAGGCATGGTGCGTTTGTTGCGGCGCCATTTCTCCAGTACCGAGAGACCATCGAGGACTGGAAGACCCAGATCCAGCACCACTGCGTCATAGGGCTCCGTATCACCGAGATAGTGCCCCTCCTCGCCATCATAGGCACGGTCCACGACATAGCCCGCTTCGGTCAGCGCCTCGGCAAGCTGGCGGTTCAGGTCCCTGTCATCTTCAACAATGAGGAGGCGCATCTGTCTTCCCGGATGGATCTGTCTATCGTCACATTTAGGCGAGTCTTCGCCCTGTGCCTACCGGCTGGCGTCGACAACGACTGTCGTCACCTGTCCGTTGGCCAGCACGGAGAGACGGTAGACATAGCGCCCGCCCTCGATACACAGCTGCGCTTTGACGATTTCGCCGCCCACGGAGCCTGCGACAGCACCCAGCGGCTGCGCCTGCCCGCTTGCCACGGCCTGCTGTGCCTCGCCCTGCGACAGGCAATTGGCGGCGGCCGGAACAAGTCCGGCAAGAAGAAAGAGAAGGGCGGCGGCAAAAGATCTGGTCACGGGACTGTTCCTGCTTCGGTTCGGGCCGGAAGTATCCCTTTTGTAACTGCCTCTGCCTGAATGGCAAATGAACGGGGCTGACAGTCTGCCGTCAGCCCCGGGCATCCTTTCAGGCCCCGCTTACTTGCGCCAGGCCGCAGGCTCCGTCGTCACATGCCGCAGGAGGATGTTGATGAGGCCGATCGCCATGACGGCAAACGGCCCCCAGCCGCCCGGTAAAATTTTGCTCCAGTCGATCACCTCCAGCTGGTCCAGCACTCCGCCACCCAGACTGGCGATACCAACCGCACCATTGAAGGCAAGTGTCTTCCAACCATTCATGTGCCAGTCCTTCCGCATCAGGTTTCAGGAAATGAGCTGGCGGGCAAGCAGCCGGATACGGCCCCGGTTTGCCCACACCAGATAGGTCACGAAGGCAAGGCCAGCCAGCGCCAGCCCCCAGCCAAGGACTTCCGCCCAGGCGTCGCCATTCGAAACGGAAACGCCCGCGCCAGTCGCACCGCAGATGAGTGTTCCGGCCACACCTCTCTGCTTTCCGACGGCACGCTCCAGTTCGGAGAGGGTTGCCGGGCCCAGCCTGCCGTCGAGCTTCAGCGGCGGGTGCTCGATCTGGAACGCCAGCACGGACGCCCGCGTAAGCGGCCCTTCGATCCCGTCGGCAGGGCCGGGCTTGAAGCCAAGCCGTGCCAGCATCTGCTGGCCCCGCATCACCTCAGGGTCCGGCTCTGGCAAGGAGTCATGCCCGTTGAAGCCATAATCGCCGCCCTGAAGAAGCTGGGCTTCTTCGGACCTGCGCCGGACCAGTCCCGGAAGTATCCGCCCTCCGGCCCGGATGCCGGTCATGGCCAGCAGCCGCGCGGCCTCGGCCACGTTTCCGGCCGCCAGCGCCGCCGCCCAGCGCCAGGAGAGGCACTGTTCCCCGAGATTGTAGACAGCCGAAACAACCGCATCGAACTGGTTCTGCGGCAGCTTGCCGAAGCGGCGCAGCACCGCAGCGCCATATTCATGATCCGCCAGCGTCTTCAGCACGGTATTGGCATCAGCGCGGTCGATCATGTCTCCGGCCTTGAGGTCCTTGCGGCCCCGCTTCGCCCACCAGTCACGGAACAGCCGGGAGGCCAGGGTGAAGCCGTAGCCGATCGTCGGCACCCCAGCCGGATCCATGTAGGCACGCGAGGAAAAGCCCTCGTGCCGGGCAATAAAGGCAAGCCCTTCAGGACTGACATTCATGATCATCACTCCCTCGACAACACTTGAACTCGTGGCCTTGCGCCTTCACGCTGCAGGCACTCCCGCGATCAGGCACTGCACGGCCACGCGGACGGCACCGCCGGTGAAGTTCCCGCCATTGGCCGACAGGCGCACGCTGGTGGGCGCATAGAAGGCGGTAGGGCCAATCACCCCCGCATTCTGCGCTCCGGCGCTGATGCCCAGAGCTCCGCCAAACTTCGATCTTTCGGAAGAAAGTCCGCAGTCGTAGGACGCTGCACCTGTGACTGTTGTGAGTGTCCGGCAGGAGACGGCAAAGACCACCGCCCGGTCCGGGATCAGGTCCGGCGCCTCCACATGAGCGCCGCTCATCCCTGAGAGCGTCGCCTCCAGCACGGAGAGACCCGCCGTCGCTCCGCCGCCGCTGCGTGCCAGCACCATCTGCGGGCCGAGCAGTGCGGCATAGTCCCGCCAGCCCCCGCCGGAAAAAACCAGCAGCCTGCCCTCGGACGCAAGAAACGCCCGCAGCCCCTCAAAGCCCGGATAAAACACCCACGCACCGCCACTGTAATGCGCCGCCTTGCCCTCGTGTCCGGTGAAATCCCCCCAGGCACCCGAGGCGACCAGAAAGGTATCGCCCTCTCCGGCAGAGGCAGGCGGCGCCTGCCGCTCCTCGATCAGCCGCAGATGCGCCAGCGCATCCAGCCGCGCCAGCGCCTCGTTGTGGGTTACGTGTTTCTGCGCCTGCGCTGCCGCAATCAGCGGCAGGCCCAGCCTTGCTGTCTCAGACATTCAACACCTCTTTCAGGAATGCGCCCGGCCCTGCTTCGGGCGAAATCTGGCAGACCCGCACCGCAAGGCTCGCCACCGGCCCGCCGAAATCGGCAACTTCATCCGCTGCTGGATAAACCAGACTGGTGGCCGTGCTGGTCAGCGACCGCAGAACGCTTCCGCCCGGGGCGGACAGAATGTCCACACGGTAGACTTCCGCCGTCTCGCCCAGCGGCACCTCGGCAAGGTCCCAGCTGTCGCCGCCCTTTCGGGTCCGCCGGATCCACGACAGGCGGATGCCTCCGCTCTCCCGTGATGCCCTCAGATGCACCGGCGCCAGCGGCAAGGCCGCCCGGCCGCTCGCCGCAAAGTCCACATCCCTCCGGGCTGCCGTGTCCAAAGCCGCACCGGCGGGCAGGATTCGATAGGTCAGCGAACGCCCCAGCAGATCCGCCTCCAGCGGCAGCACCCCTTGGGTGCCATCCAGCAGAACGATGACCGCACCGGCTTCAGCTCCAGCCGCCGCCTCTGCCTCGCTGCCCTTCTGCCCGCGCAGCAGCCCGGTCAGGCGGTACCGCCGCGTACCCATCAGCTGCGCATTGCGGAATTGCAGCAGCTCATATCCACCCGTCCGGCTCAGAACAGCCAGCGCATTGGCACCGGAAAGCACAGCTTCCGCACTGCGGCTCTGCATCAACCCGCCATGGATCTCCACCTCGCAGACGGAGGCCTCATCCCACCGCCACACCGGCCCCGGCGGCAGATCCGCCCTCAGCGTGCCCGTCGTGGCCGGCCGCTCCAGCCGCGCCACTTCCTCGAAACTGTCGCCCGTCCGGCTGCGCAGCACCGCCAGTTCCCCCGGCCAGGGCCGCGCAAAAGCCGCAACCACGGGAGAGAAGGCACCATCCGCGTCCTGCAGCAGCGGCAGGTCCATCATCACCACATGCGGCGGCCCCGCTTCCGTATCCTGCCAGACAGCCGCCCGGCTCTGCGGCGTGCGGGACACCGCCAGAACCGGCGCGCTGCGCACCGCCTCGATCTTCCGCGTCTGCGCAGTCTCGATCCGCTCGATCCGCAGACGCAGCGCAGGCGAGAACACCTGATCCGGCGTTTCCGCAATCTCCACCAGATCGCCCACCTGAAATCTGGCCTCTGTGGGCGGCAGGGAAAACTCCACCCGTTCGCGCTCCGCCCAGACCCGCTGCAAGCGCGCATCCGCCGCCTGCATCAGCACCACCGGATTGGCGGTCACGGCCAGATCCTGCGAACTCACCGTCCGGCTTCCTCCTTCCAGGCGGCGGCTGGCCACCACCTGCCGGCGGAAATCCTGCTGCGGGTCCTCGCCTGAAAGCCGGATCTCGCTCGCCAGCTCGGCATTCTGCGCCCGCACCCGGCTCAGCAGCGGCTGGTCTTCCGCCTCTTCTGCCAGCAGGTGCCCATCCAGTGCATGCACCCTGCCCGTCCCGGCAATGGCAAAGCGCAGCCGGTCCCCCAGATCCAGCGCCTGCCCGCCAAAGGCCTCCAGCAGCGGTTCGATGGCATCTCGCAAGGAAACCGGCCCCGCCAGCGTCATCCCCTCGATAACCGCCGCAGGCCCCAGCACGTCGCAAGCCTGACCATCGATGCCGAAATCCTCCAGCATCTGCCGTATCAATCCGGCAATACTCACCGAGCCAAGCCGCCCGTTAAGCCAGTGCCCGACCTCCCAGTTGCCCCCGTCCGACCAGACGTCGCCATAGACCGGAAAGGCCGGAAAGGGCCGCGCATCATAGGTCCAAAGATGCAGATTGGCCTCATCCACCATCCGCCCGCCATAGACGGGTGAGACTGGATTGTCCCCGCGCGCCAGCTCCGGATGACTGCCGCCCCAGTAGCTCAGCACCGCCTCCAGCCCCATCCGCTGCATGGCGTCGTCACGCGTTCCACTGGAAAAATGCGGCGGGGTGGATTCCGACGATTTCGGATCGACGAACACATTCGGCTGGTTCGCCCCCCGGTCAATCGCCGGAATGCCCAACTCGGTGAACCAGATGGGCTTGGACATGGGCACCCAGGCCGTCACCGCACCAAGCTCCACCCCGCCCACCCGCTCCACATGCGGGTTTTCCCACCAGCCCCGGATATCCTTGGCCCGGTAGACGAACGGCTTGCCATAGGCCCCATCGGTGATCGGCGTGCGCTGTCCGGCCCGCCGCTCCGCAGCCGAGCGGTAATACCAGTCGAAATACTCCCCGCCCGCCACTCCGGCCCGCAAGGCTTCAAGATCGTAGGGTGCCTCATCGTCTGCACCCTTCAGGTCCGTCAGCGGCAGGTAATTGTCGATGCCGACGAAATCCACCGCAGGGTCAGCCCACAGCGAATCCAGCGGAAACCGGACTTCGCCCTCATGTGGCTGATGCGCGCCATATTCGGACCAGTCCGCCGCATAGGAAATCTTCGTCCCGGCCCTCAGCACGCCGCGCACCTCTGCGGTCAGCGCTCTCAGTGCCGTCACGAAGGGATAGATGCCGCCGCCAGCGCTTGCCCTGGTCAGCCCGCGCATTTCCGAGCCGGTCAGAAAGGCATCAACACCGCCCGCCGCTTCCGCCAGATGCGCCAGATGCAGGATGAAACGCCGGTAGCCCCAGTCCTCCGCATTGCCGCTGAACCCGATCGCCTCGCCGCTCACACTGAAATGGGCGGGCATCGCGCTTCCCATGAAGGCCGCAACATCTGCCGCAACACTCCCCGAGGGCACGATCCGTCCGCGCCAGGGATAGACCGGCTGCGACGCGCCGCCCTCAGGCGCAGGCAGGCTGTTGCCAGCCGGGATATCCATGAGGATGAAGGGATAGAGCACCACCCTCAGCCCCCGGGCCTTCAGATCGCGGATGGCTGCAATCACGCTGGCATCACAAGGCGTTCCGCCAAAGGCTGGCCGCCCGTCAATCTGCGAAACAAGCTGCGCACCCGCTCGTGTCACCGGGCCCACCTGCCAGGTCATACCGGAGGTGTTGCGGCTCGCTGTCTCCACCTTCGGCCGGATGGAGCACTGTCCGGCTCTAAGGTCATCGCCGAACCAGGCCACCACGAGTGCCACGCTCTCCAGCGCCGGACACAGGACCTGCAACTCATCCAGTGCCGCGTGCCAGTCGCTGGCGGCGATGGATGTATGCCGGTTAACCACCACCGTCGTGCCGGTGGAGGGCTCGTCCGTGACCTTGGTGGGAGCATAGACAAACTCGCCCGCACCGGGGATCAGCGTCACAGCCTTCACCATCGGCTCCAGCCGCTCCACCACCCGCACCACCTCGAAGGAAAGCTGCGGCAGACGGTTGCCGAAGCTCTCCAGCGGCAGCCGCTCGAACACCACATAGGCCGTTCCGCGATAGGCCGGGGCCACACCCTGCACGGCTGTGATCAAGGGATCCGGCCCTTGCGTCCGCGTGCCCGTATAGATGCGGTGATTGATGCCGGTGAGATCCAGCAGCTTGCCATCGGCCCACACGCGCCCGATCCGCGCCACCGGCCCTTCGCACAGGGCCACGGCCAAATTGCCGTAATAGCTGTAGCTGCGGACCGTCGTGCGTGATCCGCCGCCCGCCTTTCCGCCGGAGGTCTCCTCGCTAACTTCCTCCTCGAAACGTGTCGCCCAGATCACCTGCCCCGCCAGCCGCACCCGGCCATAGATCAATGGCAGGGAGGCCCCCTCAACAGAGGACTGGACTGAAAGGTCGGCCAGCCGGCCGGACTCCACCGTCCGGCTGCTGCCGAACAGGGAATTGTCGATCAGACTCCCGGCCACAGCGCCCGCCGCGCGCCCCAGAATGCCACCGATGGCTCCAATTCCAGCCATGTTGCCAAGGGCCTGACCGGCCGCTGCAAGGATCAGGGTTGCCATGGCAGAACTCCGGGAAAGGAAAACACATGCGAAATGCGCCGCGACCACGCAGGCACCAGCGGGCTTTCGATCACGCCTGCCCGCTCATAGGCGTGGATCAGGCCGCCCGTTTCACTCAGGAGACCCGCGTGTTTCACTGGCGCTCCGTTGCGCCAGCGGAACAGCACCACATCGCCCGGCGCGCCAGTCCCTGACGCCGGCACAAGCCAGGTCCCGGCCGCCTTCAGCAAGCTCTCGCCCGCACTGCCCGCTTCCGCCCACTGCGGCGAATAGGCCGGCACAGGCACAGGCTCCGGCCCCACAAACTGGCGCCACAGCCCCCGGACAAGTCCAAGACAGTCGCACCCCACGCCCTTCAGCGAGGCCTGATGCCGGTAGGGTGTGCCGATCCAACTGCGCGCTTCGGCCAGCAACACCGCCCGTGAAATCCCGTCAGGAGACAATCGCCCCTCCATTGTTCTGGCCTGAATTGCGGTTCGGGTAGGACAGGACGAAATCCGTCCCCGGCATATGCGGAAAGCCCTGAAAGTTCAGCGCATTGGCGAATTTCGCCTGACAGGTGGCAAAACGCTTGTCACAGCCCGCCGTCACCGTGATGCCGGTCCCCGGCGCCAGCACCTGCGGCGCCGCCAGCCACAGCACCAGCTCCGCGCCCTCATCCGTCCGGCCGTGCCGGGCCACCTCGCAGGCAAAGCCCGCCAGCGCACCATTCGTCACCACCAGCCGCCCGCCGTCGAACCAGCCGACGGCGTAGGAATGAAGTCCTGACACCCGCAGCCGCCGTGCGTCATGCGAAAGGAGCACCGTTCCTGTTCCCCGAAAGGTGGCCGAGGCCAGATCCACGCCGCAGCGCGTATCCCCCAGATCCGCGTCACACTGGCCGGAGAACACCCGCCCCCGCCGCGCCTCCAGCGCCTGCGAAAGGCCGCGCAGTTCGGCCCGGAACACAAGCCCCGCCCGTGTCACCTCGCCGATCGTCGCCCGCCGCTCCAGGAGCACCTGCGAGGGATCAGCCCAGTTGACGAGATAGGCCCGCACCTCGGCCCCATCCCACAGCCCCGCCTCCAGTTCGGCGTCGCTCAGGCCCTCGCTCGTCAGGCTGCCGCTCACCTCGCCGCCACCAACGGCCAATCCCGGCCCTTCCGTCACCGCGCTGCGCTCCAGCCCGTTGGCCGGGTGGCACATCACGCCCTGCACGGTCAGCGCCCGGTCGTGGTCGGTGAAGCCAAGCGTCACCCCATCACTGCGCGTCACCAGCCAGCAGGCGCAAAGCGTCGTGATCCGGCCCGCCAGATGGGCGGCCAGTGCCTCGTCGATTGTTTTCATGGATGATTTTCCTGCTTCGCAGTACCGGCGCTTTCCGCAGCTCGCGGCAAAATTCCTAGAGCCGGATTTCCACCAGCGGAATGGCCGGCGCCTCGCCTGCCTCAAAGTGGGTCAGGCTGAAATCCAGCGTATCGGTGTCAAACCGCACCGGCACATCGAACAGGAACCCCGCCCGCACCCTCGCCCCGTTTGCAGGCGCGGCGGTCAGCACCACCTCGCCCGTCCCGGCATCAAAACTGAACGCCGCCGGAGCCAGCGCCACACCTTCCACGCTGACCTGCAGGCTTCCGGCAACCGGCAGCGTGATACTGCGCGTATAGGAAAGATTGCCTGTCCCGTAGGTCTTCACCAGCGCAAACCGGGTCCGCGATCCATCCCCCTGTCCCAGCAGACAATCTCCTGCCCCGGGCGCCCCCCCGGCCAAGGCAGAACTGTTGTCAAAGGGATCTCGGAACCGGAACCCGTAGAGCCGCCCCCTTGCCCGCTCGAAAAGCCCGGCGACCGCCCGCAGGTCCATCAAAGACCGCACGCCGGAGCCCGCATCATAGCGCCTGCGGCTGTCCGCCCATCTGGCGTTTCGCGCTTCCTGACCGCTCGCCAGCTGTACCACCTCGGTCCGGCGTTCCGGCCCGCCTCTGGCACCAAAGGTCACCGGCAATGGAAAACTCTCATCCAGAAATCCAGCCACGGCATGCTCCCCCGTGTTCTTGCGGTTTTTTGATCTTGCTCAAAGACGGTTCCGGGTCGCCCGGCCATGGTCAGCACACATAAGGAGGACCTGAATGAGCCACGTTGCCCACGAACTTCATGAGGAATTTCCGGAGGCGGCCGGGGCGCTTCACGCGTTGAAGCTGTCCAACGCCCACTTTGCGAAACTGGCCGACGATTATCATGAAGTGAACAGGGAGCTTCACAGGATCGAGAGCGGCATTGCTCCTGCCTCTGATGAAGCTACGGAAGACCTCAAGAAGAAACGCCTTCACCTGAAGGACCAGATTGCAGCCATGCTGGCTGCCTGAAGTTTACAGATGCAAGCATCGGCCGGTCCGGTATCTCACCTGACCGGCCAATGTTTCCCGGGAACACCGGCCATTGAGCCCCTCCTCTTCAAGCCGGTGTTAGAGCCCGCGCCGTCCCCGTCCGACGGCGCGGGCCACCATTGCCGACACTTGCGCTTCCGACCTGCGGAAACTGGGCGCATCCGGCGTGGTCACGTTGACGACCACCGTTCCCCCGCCATTGCCGCCAGGTCCAGCCACCCCCAGCCGCCCGTCCACGCCGCGCTGCAAGGGCAAAATGGCCTCTGCCCCTGCCTCTCCCATCAGGCCAAGCCCGCTGCCATGACCGAAAAAGGTCGGTGAGGACACCACGCCCCCATCTGCGAACAACGATACACCGGAGCTGAACAGCCCGGACACACCACTTGCAACGCTTGAGGCTGCCGAACCCAGCAGGCTGCTCACTGCACTTCCCGCCAGGTTTGTCAGCGGTGCCAGCGCGCTGGAAAGCGTCCGCGACGACAGGCTCAGAACCATCGACTTCATCACGCTGTCGAGTGACTTTCCGCTAACCACCGCCGTTCGAAGTCCGGCATTCAGCACGCGGGAGAAGTCGCCCGCTGTCCTCTGCATGTCCTGCATCTACTGGGCCATGCGGTCGAGGTCCGCGCTCCCCGCACCAATCAGGCTGTCGTCTGCCATCCAGTTCCTCCTTCATCCGGAAAACGCTGTATCAGCGCCTCCAGCCCACGGCGGTTGAGAGCGCCCGCTCCCCGCCGGAGGCCCAGCGCGAAGGCCAGTTCACGCGGCGTCGCGGCCCAGGTTCCGGCCGGACTCCAGCCGAGGCGCCCCATGGCGGCATGAAGCACCGCCTCCCATGGAAACGCCCCGGCCCCGCCCGCCGCAGCCTTCTGCCCCGCGCCGCCCCTCAAGGGTGCGTGGGGGCCCCTGCTGCCTCCGCCATCTCATCGTCACTGCCAAAGGTGATCCGCAGCAGATCTGCCGCAATCGCCGCGAAACCGGCAACGCCGCCGGGCGCCCGCATCATCGCCACCTGCTCGTCGGAAACGCTGTTGCCCGCCCCGCGCAGCCCCGCACCAAGGACGCGGATGATGTCCCGCGCCGCCAGCCGCCCGCTGGCAAAGCGCTCCACCAGCCCCTGCAGATCCTCGCAGGCAAAGGCCGCCTCCAGTTCCGCCAGCGCGCCCAGCGTCAGCACCAGCGTCCATTCCCGCCCGTCCAGCATGGCGCTGATTTCGCCTCTCAGCCGGTTCGTCATCACCGCCGTTCCCCTCAAAGGGCCGTAAAGGCCAGTTCGCCCGCCGACTCGAGAGCGATTTCATAGGTCACCTCTCCGTCGTGCTGTCCGGCATATTCCAGCGCCGAAATCTGGAACGGCCCCTGAAGCGTGCCGAAATCCGGGATCACCACCTGAAAGGCCCGTATCTCGCCACTGAAGAACAGCGCCCGCGCCGTCTCGTCCGCACTGGCATCACGGAAAAGGCCAGAGCCCGAGATGCTGGCGCTGCGGGTGCCAGCCCCGGCCAGCAATTCCCGCCAGCGCCCGGCGCTGTCCGCATTGGTGATGTCCACCGCCGCCGCATTGAGCGCGATCCTGCGGGCCCGAAGCCCCGCCAGTGTCACAAAGGAATTGCCGCTGCCCGTGCCGAGCTTCAGCAAAAGGTCACGTCCACGCTGCGCCGCCATTGCGCGCTCCTTGCCGTTTGATGTGTTGCAGTCAGTCTTCCGGGCCGGTCACGGCGCGCAGGCGCAATGCCGCCCGCCAGCTCCGCCCGTCCCTCAGCCGTTCGCTGGCAGTCTCGACGGCCCGCAGGTCAGCCAGATGCCAGCCGTTCAGACTGAGGCTGGAACCGAAGAGCGCCGCAGCCGCAGCCATCACGCCCTTCACCGCCTCATCGCGGCTGTCCGCGCGGGAGTAGAGCGCCAGCACCACCTGATGCTCCATGCCCTCGTCCGGCTCACCGGCCAAAGGCCGGGACGTGATGCTCTCCAGCGTCAGATAGGGATGCGCCGCACTGCGCGGCGCCCCGTCATGCACGTGCCCCGCGCCGAGAAGCAGCGTCAGGTCTGCGTCAGTTGAAAGCCTGGCAATCAGCGCGTCGCGCAGCGCCATTTCGCCGGTCATGCCTCTTCCTCCTCGCACAGGCACTGGGTCCAGCGCCGCCGCCCGTCCGGGTCCGCCGCCGCCAGCACGCGGTAGCTCTTCGCCCCGTCAGCGATGCGCCACCCGCCTGCAATGTCTTCGCGGTGCCGCAGGCGGATTTCATGCGTTGCCACGCCATCGGCCCGGGCATCACTCGCCCGCTCTGCCTGGCTGCGCAGCCGCACCGCCGCATGATCGGCGCCCATGTCCTCAAAGCTTGTCTGCGCCGCGCCCCCGGCATCCGCCGTCCGCTCCGGCTTCCACAGCCGCACCAGACGGCGCAGATCCCCTGCCCCGCTCACAGCAGCACCAGACGATAGGTGGAAAGCAGCCGGTCCAGCGCCTGCGGCATGGTGCCGTTGCCGAATTCGACGGAGGCCTCCCGGTTCTCGTACCAATGCGCCGCCAGCAGCAGGATTGCCTGCCGCAAAGGCTCCGGCACCGACGAACCATCAGCCCCGTATCCGGCAATGAACTCGATCTGGATCCCGTTCACCGGCTCAACCGGCCCCATTCCCGGCGCCGCCCTGAGGCTTCCCGGCTCGGAACCGCGGTAGAACCGCCAGGCACCGGACGGCAGCGGCTGCAGCACCCCGTCCCCGTCCATCAGGCTCACCGCCAGCACGTCCTGCACCGGCCCCACCGGCAGGCGCACCACCCGCCCTGCAGGCCAGGCATCCAGCACCACCTGAAGCGTCTGTGTGATCAGCGCCCGCCGCGTCAGGCCCTCCACATGCTGGCGCGCCGCCTTGATGTAATGCTCCAGCAGGGCATCTTCCTGCGTGTGAACAAGGCGCACCTGCGCCCGCAGTTCAGCCACGCTCACCGGCTCCACCGCTGGCGGGCTCGTCACCATATGGGTCATCTTGTCCTCGGAAAATCACGCCACCCGCGCGGCCAGAAAAAGACGGGCAGAAAAAAGGCCGCCCCGGTCTGCCGGGACGGCCCATCCTCATCTCATCGGCTCAGCCTGTCCTCAGGCGGAGAACACCAGCAGCTTGATGGCCGCGAAGTCCTGCACGCCACCACCGACGCGCTTGGTCGTGTAGAAGAGCACATAGGGCTTGGCCGAGTAGGGATCACGCAGGATGCGCACGCCCGTGCGGTCCACCACCAGATAGCCGCGGCGGAAATCACCGAAGGCAATTGCCGCAGCTCCCGTGGCAATATCCGGCATCGCCTTCGCCTCGCTGACCGGGAAGTTCAGCAGGGTCGCCGGCGCATCGGAACTTACCGGCGGCTGCCACAGGTAGTTGCCGTCAGCATCCTTCATCTTGCGCACCGCCGCCTGCGTGCGCCGGTTCATGACGAAGCGCCCGTTCTGCCGGTAGCCGCTCTTCAGCGCATAGACGAGGTCGATCAGCTTGTCCGCCGGGCTGGTGGCGGCAAAAGCGGCATTGACACCGGTGTTGAGCGTCCCAAGCGAGCCCCAGGCCCAGGCACTGTCCGCAAGGCGCGGCACCGACAGGAAGCCAACCGGCTTGTTCACCCCGTCGCCATTGACGAAGGCCGCGCCCTCCTGCTCGGCAAAGGCGGTTTCCACCTCCTCGGCAAGCCACTCATCCACATTCACCGCCGCATCCTCCAGCAGCGAGGCAGTGGCCGCCGGCATGGCATAGAGCTCCATCGCCGGGAAGGTCAGCTCAGCCAGCGCCGGAGCGGCCGTCTGCGGCCGTGCTGCGGTCTCGCCCACCCAGCCGGTCTGCGGGCCGGAGATGGCGAATGGCTTCTTGAACACACTCGACGACACCTGCCGGTTGCCCGCAATGGCACGGATCGGCGAGACAGCCGCAAGGCGGCTCAGGATGCCCGCTTCCGTCTCTTCCGGCACCAGATAGCCGCCATCAGGATCCGAGCCGATGGACATGGCCTTCACCTCCAGCGGCCGGAGCCCCTCCTCGCGGCCGGAGCGCATGTAGCCCTCGAAGGCGGCCTTGTGCTCCAGCACCTGTGTGCTGCCTTCAAAGCTCTTGTGGCTCAGCTCAGGGCGGCGGCTCTTCAGCGACAGCTCGTCAAGGCGGCGGCGGGTGGCATCCAGCGCCGTATCCAGCCGGTCCAGCCTCTCCAGCGTCAGCACATCGGCCGAACCGCGCCGCTCGATATCCGAAAGCCGCTCCTCGTTGGCCTCACGGTAGGCCGCGAAGGCCGCATACATCTCGTTCAGCGGATGCTCGCCGGAAACGGACGGAGCAGCGCCCGCCTTGGTCTCATAGGGCGGCAGGCTCTTGGTCTCAAGGCCGTGATCCACTGTCATGCCGTTCATCTCGCAATCCATCATGCGTCTCCAGTTGCAGAAGAGGACAGAGACGGCACGGGCTTCAGCCGCGCCGCATCCAGCAGCGGAAAGGTCACCAGCGACACTTCCCAGAGATCGATCTCAGCCAGCCGCCGCAGCGCGCCGCCTGCCATTTTCTGAGCCTTGATCGCCCGGAACCCGATGGAGAGGCCATCCAGAGCCCCCGCCGTGATCAGCAGCGCCGCCTCCCGCCCAAGCTCCAGCCCGGTCAGCAGCCGCCCGGCCACATAAAGGCCCAGCTGGTCCTCCTCGATCCGGTCCCAGATGCCGATGGGGCGCGACGGGTCATGCTGCCAGAGCATGCGGACGCCGGAGGCGCCCCGGCGGCCCAGCGCCGTCCGGAACGCCCCCTTGGCCACCACGTCGCCGCCGCCATCACTCAGGTTGAACAGGCTGGCATAGCCCGCGATCCGCAAGGCGGGCTCACCGGCAGAAGCAGCCGCCAGGCGCTTGAGGCGAGCCTTCATGAGGCCCTCCCGTCACCGGTCCGCTCACCAGCTCCGGCCAGCTGCGCCAGACGGCAGACAAAGGCCGCAAAAACAAAGCGGTGGTGGCAGCGGTTACCCGTGTGTTTGGGCAAGCTTGAGCCCTCGCGGCGGGCATCCGGTGCCCGCCCTCGCAAAAATCCCAGCAATGTCATGAGGTTCTTCCCTCTTTTGTCCGGTTTGATTCCGGACGAGGCTTTTCTGACGCACGTCAGATGCTTCACATCCTGAGTCCGGAATACCGTACCGGCCAATTTCACCCAGGGTCAGAATGAAGCCCGTTCCATGAGTCATTCCAACGCTCTGCCTGCATCCCTTCAACCCGCATCACGGTCGTTGAAGATCTGATTCAAGCGGTCGATCTCATCAACGAAGTCGCCGAAACGCCGGTTGCAGGCCGCCAGTTCCTTCAGCAGTGCAACGGCCAGCGCCGAGGCGGAAGCCGCCCAAAGGAACAGCGCCAGATGCGCCAGGTCGCCCCGTTCGATGACGGCCTGCGTCACCCCGCTCATGCCCCGGCCTCGCCGCCTTCCGTGCCGTATCCGACCGCCTGCCGCTTCTCGTCCCGGCTCAGAAAGTCCGCTTCCCCCACCCGCCGCCACAGCGCTTCGCGCTCGGTGGACAAGGCATCAATGGCATCCATATCCGGCTCCAGCTTCAACCCCTCGCCGAAGGCAGGCCCCAGCCAGGCTGAAAGGCTCAGTGCGGTTCTGCGCACCATCGGCAGCACGCTCTGCCGCCAGAAGGCCCGGTTGGCTTCCTGATAGTTGGCGAAGGTATTGTCGCCCGGAATGCCGATCAGCATCGGCGGCACGCCGAAGGCCAGCGCGATCTCCCGCGCCGCCTCGCGCTTGGCCTCGATGAAGTCCATGTCCTTTGGCGTCAGTCCCATGGGCCGCCAGTCCAGCCCGCCTTCCAGCAACAGCGGGCGCCCCGCATTGCGCGCACCCTGATAGCCCGCCTCCAGCTCCGCCTTCAGCCGCTCAAACTGGTCCGCCGAGAGGTTCACTCCCTCCCCCGCCCCATAGACCAGCGCGCCGGAGGGCCGCGCCGCATTGTCCAGCAGCGCCTTGTTCCAGCCCGACGCCGCATTGTGGATGTCGAGGCTCACCTGCGCCGCCTCGATGGGCGCAAAGCCATAGTGATCGGAAAGCGGATGAAACAGCTTCAACTGCCGCACCTGCGCCGGCTCTCCCGCCCCCCCGCTTTCGCCAGACAACCGCACCGTCCTTGCGCCGCTGCTGTAGTCGAAGGCCGCCGGCCAGCCGTCAGCTCCCGGCACCACCTTCACCCGGTCCGGGCGCAGCGCATGCAGCTCGCGGGGGCTGCCGTCCAGCGGCACCTGCTCCACATAGGCATTGCCCGCCGTCAGCAGATGACCATAGACCTGCTCGAGGAAATCCGGTCCGCTCTGTCCCGGATTGGGCTGCCCCAGCAGCGCGAGCAGCGGATGGCGCACCAGCTCCTCTTCCCCCTCGAACAGCAGCAGCGGCACGCTCGCCGCTGCCTCGCTCACCATGCGGATCACCCGGTAGACCACCGGGTTCCGGCAATAACCTTCGCGGGACAGGGCGCCATAGTCACGCGGGCTCCAGACGGGCCTCCCCGCCGTCTGCCAGGCGATCACCGGCGCCGTTCTTGAAGCTTTCTCTTCAACCGCAGGCGCCTTGCGAAAAGAGTCCAGAAGCCATCGCAAGTTCATGATTTCAGACTCCTTTTTGCGCCGTCTTCACGTGATGAGTCAGCGTCTTGAGACTGTGATTCAGTGCAGGAGAATTCGTGCGGAGGGTTAAAGCTGGCGCAGGCGCGGCTCTGCCCGCCCGCCCATTAGCAGCTCCGTCAGCGCCCAAACCAGCGCATCCATCCGGTCCGGCGAATGCCCGCTGGAAAGACCCGAAGGCCCGAAGTCGGCCATCTCGTCTTCCAGCTCCGGCATGGTGCCAACGTGGTGCACCCGCCCCTGCTCGTAGAAAAGCGCCACCGGCTCGGCCCGTGCAAACTTGCCCCGGCTCGCGCGGACAGACTTTACCGGTACAGTGGGGTCCGCCGCATGGATCACCTCCCGCACCATGTCACCGCCCTGGTTCACCTCCGCCACAAGGCAGTCCGCCTGATGGTGATGCCACAAGGCCACCGCCTTCGCCGCCCAGTCGGAAGGGTGCGCCTGTGCCATGCTATGATCCCCCAGCACATAGGCCTGCCCGGCATCTGTGATGCCTGCTGCCACCAGCCCGCAGGCGTCCGACCGCTTGGTCGCACTCGCAGGCGGATCAATGGCAATGACGATGCGGGCGAAACTCTCCGGCGCCCGGCTCACCCGGCAGGCCTCCAGCAGGTCCCGCCGCCACAGCGCACCGGGCCGGTCCTCGATCAGCTCGCCGTCCAGCTCCTGCCGCCCCAGACGCGTGCCCGCATAACGGGCCACCACCTGCTCCAGAAATCCCGGCGCCAGAAACAGCGCATTGTCCCGCGTCCCCGCCCGGCTCAGCACCGTTGCCGGCATCTCCATGATGCGCTTCAGCAGCGGCACCGCACGCGGTGTCGTCGTCACCAGCTGCCGGGGCCGCAGCCCCAGTCTCAGTCCGAATTGCAGCATGTCGAAAGTCTCCTCGCCGTGGCGCCACTTGGCCAGTTCATCGGCCCAGGCGATGTCAAATTGCGGCCCGCGCAGGGCCTCCGGGTCTTCCGAGGAAAAGGCCTGTGCAATGGAGCCGTTCGGCCACTCCAGCCGCCTGCGGCTGGCATTCCACTGCGGCCGCTCTGTCTTGGGGTGAATGGCGAGCAGGCCCGAGACCCCCTCGATCATCACCTCCCGCACATCGCCATAGGTTTCCCCCACCAGGGCGATCCGGCCGGCAGGTCCGTACGGCGCGCACCAGCGGTGGCCCAGCGCCATCGCCCGCACCCATTCGGCCCCCGCCCGCGTCTTGCCCGCCCCGCGTCCGCCCATCATCAGCCAGATGCCCCAGTCCCCTTCGGGCGGCAGCTGGTGCTCATGGGCGAAGGTCGGCCAGTCATGCAGCAGAAACGCCATCTCCGCCGGGGTCAGGCTGTCCAGCACCGTGCCGATCCGCCCCGCCGTCCGGCAGGCTGCCAAGGCGGCGCGCAAGTTCCTCGCGCATCTGTTCGGGATCGCCTGTTTCATCCGCCTCCCCGCTCTGGTCCCTGTGCAATTCCAGCAGCGTGTCGAGCGTCCGGGCCAGGCTCGCCAGTGTCTTGGCGCCCTGATCCATCTCGGTCAGCTTCAGCTCGCCCTTGGCCAGTCCCGCCAGCCGCTCTTCCAGCTGCGCCACCTGCGCCTCGAAGGCCCGGTAGAGCCGGACCACCATCACGCCCCGCGCCTCAGGCCCCGCTGCCGCAAAAGCCGCCGCATCCAGCGAAAGCGCCACAGCCTCTGCCGCGCCCTTCGCCGTCCGCTTGCGCCGCACCGGCGCCTTGGCCACTGCCTCGGCTTTCAGCCCTTCTCCACCTGCCTCGGGTGGAGAAGCTGCCGCCTTGCAGCTGCGCGTAGCCTTGCGCGCTGCAAGCACACGTGTCCCATCCCTGCCCGGCCCGTCCGCCGTTGCATCCCCAGTCATCCCGCCGTCTCCGGAGTGTTCAAAACGCGCGTGCAGCGCTCACAGGCAAACCGCCTGCACCAGTCTCATAAGCCGGTGCAGGCCGCAGCCTGCCCGGGCTCTTTCCAGCTCAAACAAAAAGCGGGCCACCCAGCCCTCGCTGGCGCCCGCCAAAATCTTCATCCGAATTCTATCCCTCACCGGTCCACGTCAGCCTAAACTGCCACTGAACCCAGATGCGCGCCGCAGCTGCACTTTTCGGATCATGACAAAACCCTACCCAAACAGCGTGCGGGTGTCAAGGATTATTTTCCTATTCCATTGCAAGAAAAAACCGGCCCAGGTCAGGGGCCGGTTTCAAATCTCTGAGCCTCAGGCAATCCTGCGCGACATTTCCCGTACTTCAGACGTCGCCTGCGCAATGCGTTGCGAGGAGTTTCTGATATCATCCATACTGGATGTGATCGACTGCACGCCTGTCGAGGCCGCCTGCATGTTGTGCGAAATATCCCGTGTCACCGATGTCTGCTGCTCCACAGCAGCGGCAATCGTAGACGAGATATTCCGGATACTCTCGATCGTCGCCAGAATGGAGCCAATTGCGTTGCCGGCACGGTCTGCAGAGCTTTGCACCGAGGCAATCTGCGCCGCAATGTCCTCCGTCGCCTTGCTGGTTTGGGACGCGAGGTTCTTCACTTCCGAAGCCACCACCGCAAAGCCCTTGCCTGCCTCACCGGCACGCGCAGCCTCAATGGTGGCGTTGAGCGCCAGAAGGTTGGTCTGACCGGCAATCGCTTCAATCAGTTCCAGAACCTCGCCGATTTTCTGCGAGTTGGCATTCAGCCCTTCCATGATCTGGCGGGACTGGGCCGCCTCTTCTGCCGCCTGCGCAGAAATTTCGCTCGCCTGGTTCACCTGACGGCTGATTTCGGCAATCGAAGCCACCAGTTCCTCAGATGCCGCGGCAACAGTCTGAACATTGCTGGACGTGTTCGATGACGCAGCCGAAACCTCGCGGATCTGGCTATTGGCAATATCCACCTCACCGGCAATATTCGCCAGTTCTGCCACGATCTGCCGCTGGATTTCTTCGCGCTCCATCCGCCTGCGGACAGCTTCAGTCCGATCCACGGCAAACTTGACGACCTTCACGACATGCCCAGCCTCATCGAAGACCGGATTGTAACTTGCGGCGATGTAGATATCCACGCCCCCCTTGCCAAGGCGATGGAAATCGCCGGCCCGGAACTTTCCCTGGCTCAGACTTTCCCAGAATGCCCGGTAGTCTGCACTCTTGGCCTCTTCCGGAGGCATGAACATGCTGTGATGGCGCCCCTTGATCTCATCCAGGCGGTAGCCGACCGTTTTCAGGAAGTTCTCGTTAGCCTCGACGATCGTGCCATCCGGCTCGAATTCAATGATGGCGTTCGAGCGGTTGATGGCCGAGAGTTTGCTGCCTGTCTCCAGCGCCGTGATCCACCCCCATTGAACGGGTCCACCTTGAAGTATGGTTTTGACCCTGAAGGAGGACCACAATGGCAAACAAGCGACACAAGCCCGACGAGATCGTCACGAAGCTTCGGCAGGTTGAGGTTTTGCGCGGCCAAGGCATGGCGATGGCGGATGCCGTTCGCCAGATCGGCGTTTCCGAGCTGACGTT
>NZ_LIPT01000006.1 GCF_001418225.1 Pannonibacter indicus
CGTCAGATCCGCCACCGCCTTGCGAAGCCGTTCGTTCTCCTTCTGGAGATCCTTCAACTGCCGAAGCTGGTCACGGCTCATGCCGCCATATTGCTTACGCCACCGGTAGAACGTCAGCTCGGAAACGCCGATCTGGCGAACGGCATCCGCCATCGCCATGCCTTGGCCGCGCAAAACCTCAACCTGCCGAAGCTTCGTGACGATCTCGTCGGGCTTGTGTCGCTTGTTTGCCATTGTGGTCCTCCTTCAGGGTCAAAACCATACTTCAAGGTGGACCCGTTCAATGGGGGTGGATCACGCATCCGCATAGACATCGAAGGCGGACTTGTAAGCCGTCATGCTGGTCTCGATCTCGGCCTTCACCTCATTGGGAATATAAGCCCGGCCCAGCATCTTGGTGAACATTGCAAAGGCCGTGTCGAACTCCTCACGCGAACCACCGCCCGAAAGGGTAAACTTGCGCTCGGCAAGCTGCACTTCCATGACCGTACGGACGAGCTTCTCGAAGTCGGAAGCACCACCGAACTTGAGCTCGTCATTGATCCGGTTCTTCGCCTTGTCAGCGAAAGCCGTCAGATCCGCCCGGAGGCCTGAACTGCCGTCAAGGCCGATCTTTTCCTGAATGGCATGCAGCTCCGCGAAAGCACCGCCAATGGCCGAGAGCGTATCCTTCACATCCGCCATTTCGTTGGCGAGCGGCTGAGCGGAAGGCATCGCAGAAATCGAAGAAATGCCGGCGTCTGCCTTGGCGGCCTCGGCCTTGAACCTGTCAAAGACGGCAGTGGACGGAGCAGAGAGATAGAGCTTTTCCTCGATCTGCATCTGTTTGGCGATACCGGCAAAATCATAGGCCGCGCGTGCCAGGTTGGTGTTCGCTTCGGACGCCCGGAAAGCGTCTTCCACCTTGGACTGGCTCCACCAGAAGGCAGCCCCCACCACCAGCAGGCCCACGGCCGTAATCAGACTGATGGACAAGATCCGCGCACGTACTGTAAGCCCGTTCGCAGACCGGCCTCCGCCACCGGTTTGTGCAGAAAGGGCCTGTTCTGGAATGGTGTGTGTGTTCCGGATCATTCAGACGCTCCCCATCAGGTGACAGCCACTACACGCTGGCTCAATATTCTTAACAGCAAGAGCCGTTAATGCGGGCTGAATACACCTCTAGGAACAGGCGCCTTTGCCGATTAAATTTTCACCACGCATGCTCTTATCGGTATCACACACCGCAACCCGGCAGACATATGTCTACACAAGCACAAAAACTCGCCCCAATTGCATTCATTTCACTTTGGTCAACCGGATTTATCGGCTCCAAACTCGGAGCACCGTACATTGAACCCTTCGCTTTTTTGGCTTTGAGATATGCTTTCGCCGTTCCGTTGCTGATTAGCCTTGGTGTTTTGCTGGGCTCCGGCCGGTACCTGCCGGTGAAAACCGCGATTCACTGCATGGTCACCGGCACTCTTGTGCACGGCATCTATCTGGGCGGTGTGTTCTGGGCCATCCGGCAGGGTCTGCCCGCAGGTGCAGCGGCGCTGATGGTCGGCTTGCAGCCGGTTGTGACGGCATTGGCGGCCGGCTGGCTATTGAAAGAACAGATCACCTGGCGCCACTGGCTGGGCTTTGCCGGTGGCTCTGCCGGCCTTCTCCTGGTGCTGCTGCCCAAGCTTGGCGAAGCGGCCTCCGGCATCACCTCCGTTACCGTCTCCGTCATGCTGGTGTCCGTCATCGCCATCAGCCTGGGCACGGTCTACCAGAAGCGCTTCGTGCAGGGCGCAGACCACGTGACCGGCACCACCTGGCAATATGCCGGCGCATTGCTCTTCACGGTGCCGCTGACCTTCACCGAAACCTGGGAGATCACCTGGTCGCCCCAGCTCATTTTCGCCATGGCCTGGCTTGTGCTGGTGCTGTCCATCGGCGCCATCCTTTTGCTGATGTACATGATCCGGACCGGATCGGCTGCGGAAGTCGGCTCCCTGTTCTATCTGGTGCCCGCCGCCACCACGCTGGAAAGCTATTTCCTGTTTGGCGAAACGCTCACCCTTGTCCAGATCGCAGGCATGGTGCTGATCATGGCGGCGATCCTGTTCATCCGCCGGAAGCCCCGTCCGGCGTGACCCGGCGCGCCGCCCTGCGCTGCGCCAGCGTCCTCTGGCGCAGGATGGCGGCATTCAGCTCACCGCCGATCAGCAGCAGCACGGCAAGAATGTAGAGAAAGACCAGCGCCGACATGACGCCGGCCAGACCGGCATAGGTGGAGACGTAATCCGCGTAGCCCGCCAGATACCAGCCGAAGACCGTGCCGGACGCCACCCAGAGCACCAGCGTCAGCACCACCCCCGGCAGCGCATCCATCATGCTGCGGCGCCCGGCCGGGAGCAGCCAGTGAATGGCATAAAGGCCGGCAAAGCCGAGGAAACCGGCGATGACATAGCGGGTCAGGTGCAGTTCCTGGAAGACTTCCGCCAGCCCCGGAAACCACTTGAGGGCCGCCGACAGGACCAGAGGTGCCAGCACCACGAGAAAGGTGAAGGCAATCAACGCCACCGAACCCAGGATCACGATCAGGATCGCCTGCAGCCGCAACCAGATGAAGGACCGTGTCTCCCGCACCCGGTAGGCCCGGTTGAGTGCCAGCCGCACCGCGCTGACCCCGTTGGAGGCAAACCACAGGGCCGCCACGGCGCCAAAGGTCAGGAGGTCACCACGGCGGACCGTCAGCACCTTGTTGATCTCATCAGCGACAGGGGCCGCCACACTCTCCGGCCAGGCATCAAAAATCAGCGCCGAGACCTGATCGGCCACGCCCGAGAGCCCCAGAAAACCGGTGAGGGCGGCGATGAAGATCAGGAACGGGAACAGCGCCAGCAGCGTCGACAGCGCCACATGGCTGGCCATGGCCCAGCCATCATCCGTATTGAAATGGCTGACCGCATCCCACAGGACGCGGAAGCTGGCGGGCAGAGACTTTATCAGTTTCATATCCCCGATGTGGCCCGTTTGGCGTGCAGGCGTCAAGCCCATGCTGCCTTTGCGGCACTGTCTGCTTGGCCGAAAGGCGTAGAGCTGTGGCCTCGACAAAGCCGCAGGTGCAGCGCAACATGCTTTCCAGAATGCGACGCAACAAACAACAAATGCAAAGGGACGGACGGATGGGCATGGCTCTGGGACAAAAGACAGCCAGTGGGGCAGCCGGTGAGGACAGTGCAGTGGAACATCTGTTTGCGCAAACGGGAGAGGCCGTAGCCGCGCTGGACACCCTGCTGGATGCCGCCACCCGCGCCGTGCGGGCGAAGGTGGCGGACGGCAAGGGCCTGTCTGCGGAAGCCATGGACCGGCACCAGCATGCCACCCACGGGCTCGCCTGGCTTGCGACCTATGTGGAAGCCCTGCGGCAAATGGATGCCTATGGCCAGCGCCTGCGGACGGAAGGGCGCCTCGGACGCCTTGAGGAACTGATCCTCCGCCTCGGCTTCAGCGAATATCTGGCGCAGGTCCTCGGCGGCATCCCCATGAACCAGGGCGAGTTCATCCGCCTTGCCAGCCTCGGCCTAGGCGAGGCGGACACCGCCGCCCTGCGGTCCTGTTCTGCCGGGCTGATTGCGCAGGGCTCCAGTCCGGAGCTGCGGGCAGAACTTGCAGAGCTCGTCCGTCATCAGGAAGGCCATTCGATTTTCGGCGACAGCGGCCTTGATGAAACGCTGGAGCAAATCCGCAGCGAAATGCGCCGCTTTGCTGATGACAAGGTGAGCCCCCATGCACATCAGTGGCACCTCGACAACGACTATATCCCGCTCGACGTCATCAATCAGATGGCGGAACTCGGCGTCTTTGGCCTGACCATTCCGGAGGAATACGGCGGGATGGGCCTTGGCAAGCAGAGCATGGTTGTCGTCTCGGAGGAGCTCTCCCGCGCCTATATCGGCGTCGGCTCGCTCGGCACCCGCTCGGAAATTGCCGCAGAGCTGATCCTGTGCGGCGGCACCGAAGAGCAGAAGGCGCACTGGCTGCCAAAGATCGCCTCGGGCGAGATCCTGCCCACCGCCGTTTTCACCGAACCCAACACCGGCTCCGACCTTGCCTCGCTGCGCACCCGTGCCGTGAAGGAAGGGGACGTGTGGAAGGTTTCCGGCAACAAGACCTGGATCACTCACCCGGTGCGCGCCGACATCATGACGCTTCTGGCCCGCACCAATCCGGATGAGCCGGGCTACAAGGGCCTGTCCATGTTCATCGCCGAGAAGCCGCGCGGCACGGATGAGGACCCCTTCCCTGCGCCCGGCATGTCCGGCGGCGAGATCGAGGTGCTCGGCTACCGGGGCATGAAGGAATACGAGATCGCCTTTGACGGCTTCGAGGTGAAGGCGGAAAATCTGCTTGGCGGCGAGACCGGTCAGGGCTTCAAGCAGCTGATGCAGACGTTCGAGGGTGCCCGCATCCAGACCGCCGCCCGCGCGCTGGGGGTTGCGCAGGCCGCACTCGACCTCGGGCTTCGCTATGCGCAGGAGCGCATCCAGTTCGGCAAGCCTCTGATCAGCTTTCCGCGCGTTTCCGACAAGCTGGCGCTGATGGCGGCCGAACTGATGCTGGCCCGCCAGCTGACCTATTTCTCCGCCGCCGAGAAGGACTCCGGCCGCCGCTGCGATCTGGAAGCGGGCATGGCCAAGCTGCTGGGCGCGCGCGTGGCCTGGGCAGCGGCGGACAATGCCCTGCAGATCCACGGCGGCAATGGCTTTGCGCTGGAGTATCAGATTTCCCGCGTGCTCTGCGACGCCCGCATCCTCAACATCTTCGAGGGTGCGGCGGAAATCCAGGCCCAGGTGATCGCCCGGCGCTTGCTGGAAACCCGGGCGCTCTGACGGGCGTCCGGCTGCCATCCCTTGAGGCTGCAGCGCGGCGCCACCATATTCTGTCCGTAGCCGGCAAGCACAAGAAGCACCGGCTGCGGAGAGGATGGCCATGACGCATCATACCGAAGCACCCGGCTTTGATCCGGAAATCCTTGGGCCGGAGCTGGGCACGGACGAGCAGAAGTCACGCCGTGTCCGCGAAAAGCTGCTGGAGACGCTGCGCAAGGCGGCCCGGCAGGTGCCCTTCATGGAAGATGTGGTGGCCGCCTATTTCTGTGCGCTTGATCCGGCAACCCCGCGCAAGGTGCGCGCCACGCTGCTGGCGGCGCTGGCCTATTTCGTCCTGCCGCTGGACCTGGTGCCGGATTTCATCCTCGGTATCGGCTTTGGCGACGATGCCACCGTGCTGATGGGCGCCATCGCGATGGTGCGTGCCCATATGCGGCCGGAACATACCGAGGCTGCGAAAGACGTTCTCGCCGGCAACAGGCCGCTCTGATCCGGACGGAACTTCAAAGCAGTCTCAGCCCGGCCTGTCGGCCGTGCTTCTCCAGCAGCCGGATGTGCGCCCGGCAATCACCCAGTAGATGATGCCGCCGGTAAAGCCGGAGGCCAGCGCCACCGTGGTGCCCGGCAGCCACCCGCTGCGGCCATTGGCGGCGAGGCTGCCGTCCCTCATGATCCAGAGCCCGGCCGCGATCAGCCCCGCCAGCCCCACATGATAGACGATGCTGCGCAGCCGCAGCACTTCGGCAAGAGCGATGGCGATGAAAGAGGGCGCGAAGGCAAGCGCCCCCAGAAAGGCCGCAGAGACGAGCGCCGTGCCGGTGACCGCACCGGCCATCACCGGGTCCTGCTGCGCAAACACATCCCGGAAAAAGCCGAAGGCCAGAAAGCCCGCCGCCCCCAGCAGCCCCAAAATGAAACCGGTCACCGCCTTGACCACCTGCAGCACCAGCAAACCGCCGTCAATCATGCTTTCTGCCCCTGCCTGAAACCGGTCCCAGCCTGCCGCGCCAACTGGCCCGTTTCAAGGCAGGCCAATTGCCCCACCCTTTACGCGGCCAGCGGAAAGGCTTCCTCGACAAGATAGGGTCCGCCGCCGATGCTGGCACGGGAGGAGAACAGGACAAAGCGCCCGGCAAGGAAAGTTGGTGCCTGAAAACTGCCGCGCTCCGTCAGCCAGCGGGCAACATCGGCGTTGCTGGCCGTCTTGCAGCGGGCAATCGTGACATGCGGCATGTACTTGCGCCGCTCCGGCGGCAGCCCCAGCCGCTGCAGGATACGCTCCTGCTCAGCCTGAAGCTCGGCCAGCTGGGCGGACGGCTCCACCCGCGCCCAGATGGAATGCGGCTTACCATTGCCGAAGGAGCCAAGGCCATTGAGCCGGATTTCGATCGGGTCCCGCCGGATGCGCGACAGGGCATCGGCCACCTCGTCAGCCGTGCGGTCATCGATATCGCCGATGAAGCGCAGGGTGATGTGGTAGTTTTCGGGATCAATCCAGCGGGCGCCCCGCAGGCCTCCGCGGAGCATGGACAGGTGCAGGCCGGTTTGGGCCGGAATTTCGAGACCTGTAAACAATCGCGGCATCGGGCAACCCTCCGCTGTCGCTGGTCCCTCCATCAGGGGACATCTTGCCGCACTGCGCAAGGAAATTCGCAAAGGCCTTGAAAAGACGGGGCTTTGCGCTCCCGAAATGAAGCGCGGCGCAAAACGCGCCGCACAAGCTGTTGATTCGCAGGCTCTCCCTGCCCTTGCGGCAGCCATGTCACAGGCCATCACACAGATCAGGGCGAGGTGTTGCCATGCATCTGGTGCAGCAGGTCGATCTTGTCGATCAGCTCCGGCGAAAGCTTCAGATCCGCCGCACCGATGGCCACCTGCAGCTGCGCCATGGAGGTGGCACCGATGATCACCGAGGTCATGAAGCTGCGGGTCAGCGGGAAGGCGATGGCCAGCTGCGCCGGATCCATGCCGGCCGACCGGGCCAGCTCCACATAGGCGCGGATGGCTTCTTCGGCGCCCGGCTTCTCATAGCGCTGCAGCCGGTTGTAGAGCTGCTTGCGCGATCCGGCAGGCAGCGCGCCATCCAGATACTTGCCCGTCAGTGTGCCTTGCGCCAGCGGCGAATAGCCGAGCAGGCCGACATCCTCGCGTAAGGAGACTTCGGCCAGCCCCGTGTCGAAGGTGCGGTTCAGCATGTTGTAGGCGTTCTGGATCGACACCGGCCGGGCAAGGCCTTCGGTCTCGGCCAGCTTCAGATAGGTCATCGTGCCCCAGGCGCTTTCGTTCGACAGGCCGATGTGCCGAACCTTGCCTTCCTTGACGAGTTCAGTCAGCGCCGCCAGCGTTTCGGCAATCGGCGTCTCGTCCGCAGCCGGCACTGGATCGTTCCAGCGGGTGGGGTTGGAGCCGAAGCCGGGGACCGTCCGGTCCGGCCAGTGCACCTGATAGAGATCGACGTAATCGGTCTGCAGGTTGTTCAGGCTGCGCTCGATCGCCTCACGGATCTGCGGGCGGGTGAGGCGCACCTCTTCACCAGACTTGCGGTAATAGGTGCTGTCCGAACGGCCCGCCACCTTGGTGGCCAGAACAATCTTGTCCCGGTTGCCGCGCGCCTTCAGCCAGGTGCCGATGATGCGCTCGGTCCGCCCCTGCGTCTCGCCGCTGGGCGGGATCGGATACATCTCGGCGGTGTCGAAGAAGTTGACGCCATGGTCCAGCGCATAGTCGAGCTGGGCATGGCCTTCAGCTTCCGTGTTCTGCTCGCCAAAGGTCATAGTGCCAAGGCAGATCGAGCTGACCATGATATCCGTGCGGCCAAGACGGCGTTGATCCATCGGAACATCCTTCGTGTTTCGAAAGGTCTTTGTTCAAGACAATTTGACAGGCGCGGCGAACCGCGAAAGGCGGGACCCGGCGGGGCAGAAGGTTATTTCTGCCGGGCGCGGGCAACGAGATCCTGCACGAGAGGTAGCACATTGGCAACGATGACCGAAACCCCTTCCCCCGTGGGGTGCATGCCGTCAGCCAGATTGAGTTCCGGCCTCATCGCCACACCTTCGAGGAAGAAAGGATAGAGCAGCGCATCGTGGGCCTTTGCCACGTCCGCGAAGATCGGGTCGAAGGCAGCGGCATAATCCTCGCCCAGATTGCGCGGCGCCATCATGCCGGCCACCAGTACTTCGGCACCCCGCTCCCGCAGGCGGGAGACGATGGCTTCGATATTCTTGCGGGTGGCAGCCGGATCAATGCCGCGCAGGGCGTCGTTGGCGCCCAGTTCCACGATCACCGCATCCGCATCCGGCGGCACCGACCAGTCGAGCCGCGACAGGCCGCCGGAGGAGGTATCACCGGAGACACCCGCGTTGATCACGGTGACGTTCTCACCCCTTTCCTTCAGCGCCTTTTCCAGTTGCACCGGAAAGGCCTCATCAGGGGCGAGCTGATAGCCCGCCGACAGGCTGTCCCCGAGGACAACAATCTTCACAGCTGCGTCATTGGCAAGCGCATGGCCAGAAGAAAGGCTTGCAGACACCGCAATTGCGACAAACAGATACACAAACTTGAACATGGCGGTCTGGATCACTCCGTGACAGGGCCCCATATGCACCCGAAACCCGCAGGTTGCGGGACCATACTTTTCGTTGCCCGATGGGCTGGCACCGCAGTGAAACGGCAGCGGCACCGCGCAGATCTCATCCAGGCACCCAACCTATATAGGGTCACACATGACGACTGGACCAGCCATTGCGCTCAAGGGAGTTCACCTCAGCCTCGGAGACGGCGCAGGCCGGGTTCACATTCTCAAGGGTGTCGATCTGGAAATCGAGGCCGGCAGTTCGACTGGTCTGGTTGGCCCATCGGGCTCTGGCAAGTCCACCCTGCTGATGGTGATGGCCGGGCTGGAGCGGGCCGACAAGGGCTCGGTCATCGTTGCAGGCTCCGAGCTGACGCCGCTGAACGAAGACCAGCTTGCCCGCTTCCGCGGCCGCAATGTCGGCATCATCTTCCAGTCCTTCCATCTGGTGCCCAACATGACGGCGCTGGAAAATGTTGCCGTGCCGCTGGAGCTTGCCGGCGACCCCAAGGCCTTCGACAAGGCCCGCGCGGAACTTGAAGCCGTGGGCCTCGGCCACCGCCTCTCCCACTATCCGGCACAGATGTCCGGCGGCGAGCAGCAGCGCGTGGCCGTCGCACGGGCGCTGGTGGTAGAGCCGGAAATCCTCATCGCCGACGAGCCGACCGGCAACCTCGACGCTGCAACCGGCGAGCAGATCGTCGAGCTGATGTTCTCGGCCATTGCCCGCCGCCGCACCACGCTGGTGCTGGTGACCCATGACCCGGCGCTGGCCGAACGCTGCGACCGGGTGGTGCGCATGCGCTCCGGCCAGGTGGAGGAGGAGCATCACGCCTCCCCGGCGGAGGCCAGCGCATGACGGCCTTTGCCCCGGCCCCGTCAGGCGGCAACAGTTCGCTCGCCCTCGCCTTCCGCTTTGCCCTGCGCGAACTGCGCGGCGGCTTGAAGGGCTTTTACATCTTCATCGCCTGCATTGCCCTTGGCGTTGCCGCCATCGCGGGCGTTGCCTCGGTATCGCGGGCCCTGACGGAAGGCATTTCCAACGAGGGGCAGGCGATCCTCGGCGGCGACATGTCCTTCCGCCTCGTCCACCGCGAGGCCGATGCCGCCGAATATGCCTATGTGCAGAGCCTTGGCGAAGTCACCCGCACTGCGGCCCTGCGCGCCATGGCCCGCAAGACCGACGGCAGCGATCAAGCGCTTGTCGAGCTGAAATCCGTCGATGGCGCCTATCCGCTTTACGGCACTCTCACGCTTCAAGGCGGCGCCAATCCTGCCGAGGCCATGGGCCGCCAGCCCGATGGCAATTTTGGTGCCGTCGCCGATGCCTCTCTGCTCGCCCGCCTCGGTCTCGAAACCGGTGACAAGCTCTCCGTCGGCCGCGCCACGGTCACCGTCACCGGCGTGATCGACACCGAACCGGACAAGCTCTCCGGCGGGCTGGAATTCGGCCCGCGCCTGATGCTGAACGAAGCCGCCCTGCCCGAAACTGGCCTCGTTCAGCCCGGCAGCCTCGTCACCTGGTCTTACATGGTCAAGCTGCCGTCCAATATCACGGATGACAGCATCATCCGCCTTATCGAGCAGGCCCGTGAAAAATTCCCGCAAGCGGGCTGGCGCATCCAGTCCCGCGCCAGTGCCTCGCCGGGGCTGGAGCGCAACATCGAGCGCTTCACCCAGTTTCTGACGCTGGTGGGTCTCACCGCGCTGGTCGTCGGCGGGGTCGGTGTTGCCAACGCGGTACGGGCCTTCCTTGAAAGCAAGCGCGAGGTGATCGCCAGTTTCAAGTGCCTCGGCGCCAGCAGTGATCTCGTCTTCCGCATCTATCTGATCCAGATGATGATCATCGCCGCCGTCGGCATCGCCGTCGGTCTTGCCGCCGGAGCGGCCATACCCTTCGCCGCGGCGGGCGCCATCTCCGGCCTGCTGCCGGTCAAGCTGGCGGTGTCCATCTATCCCCCGGAACTTGGCCTCGGGCTTCTCTACGGCCTGCTGACGGCGCTTGCCTTCGCCATCTGGCCGCTGGGCCGCGCCCATGACGTGCCGCCCACTGCCCTCTTCCGCGATCAGGTGACGGGCGTCAAGGTCTGGCCGCGCAAGCGCTATCTGGCCGCAACGCTGGTTGCCGCCGTGTCGCTGGCAGGCATCGCCATCTTCCTGGCTGAAGACCGGCGCATTGCCTCGATCTATGTGATGGCCTCCACCGCTTCCTTCCTGCTGCTGGGCGGGGTGGCACGGCTGATGATGCTTGCCGCCCGCAAGGCGCCGCAGGTGCGCTCCACCGGCCTCAGACTCGCCATTTCCAACATCCACCGGCCGGGCGCGCTCACCTCTTCTGTGGTGCTGTCGCTCGGCCTTGGCCTCACCCTGCTGGTGTCGCTGGCCCTCATCGACGGCAACCTGCGCCGGGAGCTGACGGCGACGATTGCCGAAAAGGCCCCAAGCTTCTTCTTCATCGACATCCAGAGCACCGAGCGCGATGCCTTCGCCATCTTGCTGCAGCAGGAAGCCGGGGACGCGAAGATCCAGAGCGTGCCCATGCTGCGCGGCCGCCTCGTCAGCCTCAAGGATGTGCCGGTCAACCAGATCACCCCGCCGGCCAGTGCCGCCTGGGTGCTGCGCGGCGACAGGGGCATCACCTATCAGGACAGCCTGCCGGCCAACTCCACCCTGATGAAAGGTGAGTGGTGGCCGGAGGGCTACAGCGGCGAGCCGCTGGTCTCCTTCGATGACGAACTGGCCACCGAACTTGGCCTTGCGGTCGGTGACCGGATCACCGTCAACGTGCTGGGCCGGGAGATCACCGCGAAGATCGCCAACACCCGCAAGGTGGAATGGGAGTCGCTCGCCATCAATTTCGTGATGGTCTTCTCCTCCAACACCTTCGCCGGTGCCCCGCACGCCTTCCTGATGACCGTGACCTGGGATCGGGATGTGCCGGCAGAGCGCGAGCTTGGCCTTTTGAAAACCGTCTCCTCCGCCTTCCCGACAGTCACGGCCATCCGCGTCAAGGATGCGCTGGCGCAGGTGAATGATCTTGTCGCCCAGCTTGCCGTCGCCATACGTGCGGCCTCCGCCATCACGCTCATTTCCAGCATTCTGGTGCTGGCCGGAGCGCTGGCGGCCGGAAACCGCAGCCGCATCTATGACGCGGTGATCCTGAAGACGCTTGGTGCCACCCGCGCCAGGCTGACCGGCGCCTATGCGATGGAATATGCGATGCTCGGCCTCGGTACGGCGGTCTTTGCAGTGCTGGCCGGGTCCATTGCCGCCTGGTTCGTGATCACGCAGGTGATGAACGGGTCCTTCACGCTGCTCCCGGGCACCGCAGTCGCTGCGGCCCTTGCCGCGCTGGTGCTGACCGTCGGCTTCGGCCTCATCGGCACATGGCGCGTGCTGGGCAAGAAACCTGCGCCGGTGCTGCGCAATCTGTGACCCGAAGACGGTCTTCCGGCACCTTTTCACCGGCGCCGGGGACCTCAGATGGAGATTTTGTAATCTTCCCGGAAGCGTTTTTTGGACCATTTGCCCTTGTGCGATGGCGGAACCCCGCCCATATTCCTCTGCAAACGGACTTGCTCCGTCGAGGCGGTTCGGGAGTGTCCCTCCCGCATAACCATGAAGGGGAAACAATACATGTCGACGTTCGACCGGAAAAATGAAGCACCGTACGCGGTCGCCGGCCGCTACGCCGATGCCGGCATTGACCAGGGCCTGCGCTCTTACATGCTGGGCGTCTACAACTACATGACCATCGGTCTTGCCATCACGGGCTTCATCGCCCTGGGCCTTGCCCAGTTTGCGACGACCACTGATCCGGCAGCCGCCGCTGCTGTTCTCGGCAATGGCACGATGCTCTCGCAGCTTGGCTATGCGCTCTATGCCTCGCCGCTCAAGTGGCTGATCATGCTGGCCCCGCTGGGGATGGTGTTCTTCCTCTCCATGCGCATCCAGTCCATGAGTGCCTCGACCGCGCAGGTCAGCTTCTGGGTCTATGCCGCCCTCATGGGTGCGTCCCTGTCCTCGATCTTCCTCGTCTACACGGGCGGATCGATCGCACGCGTGTTCTTCATCACCGCAGCTTCCTTCGGTGCGCTGAGCCTCTATGGCTACACCACCAAGAAGGACCTGTCGGGCTGGGGCTCGTTCCTGCTGATGGGCCTGATCGGCATCATCATCGCCTCGGTGGTCAACATCTTCCTGGCGTCTTCCGCCCTGCAGTTCGCTGTCTCGGTGATCGGCGTGCTGATGTTCGCAGGCCTCACCGCCTATGACACCCAGCAGATCAAGGAAATGTACTACGAAGGCGACTCCGGCGAAGTGGCCGCGAAGAAGTCGATCATGGGTGCCCTGCGCCTCTACCTCGACTTCATCAACCTCTTCCTCATGCTGCTGCAGCTCTTCGGCAACCGCGAATAACTGCGGCACACAGCAGAAAAGTTCGAGGGCGCGGATTACCTCCGCGCCCTTTCCATTTTCTGAAGCCCCCGGAAATCGCCATCACCGGCCATTGATTGAACACAAATCAGTTCTGGACGATATGGAAAGCCTGTTTCTGTTTTTTTCCAGGGCTGACATGCGTAAACACACCCATTTTCTGCGCTCCGCGCTTCTCGGCGCCACGGCGGTTACCACTTTCTCGCTGTCCATAGCTGCATCGCATGCAGCCCCGCTGCTGCCTGTCAACGAATATGATGCCCAGTGGGGTCTGCTGATGACCGGCGCCCCGATCGCTCATTCCCGTGGCTACACCGGAGCCGGTGTCACAATCGGTGTCCTCGACAGCGGCATCCTGGCCAGCCATCCGGATCTCATCGCCAACCTCAGCGCCCTGAACTATAACGGCGCCGAGGAGATGGCGACCTTCACCGACGCCAATGGCCACGGCACCCATGTGGCCGGCATTATCGGCGCATCGGCCAATGGCACCGGCATGATGGGCGTTGCGCCGGGTGTGAGGCTCGCCAACCTTGCCATCATGGACAGCGCCGGTGACATCGAAAACGAATATGTCGCCCGTGTGCTTGACTATGCCCTGGACAATGGCATCCGCATTTTCAACAATTCCTGGGGCAGCTATGTCTACACCCCGACCGGCGATCTGGCGATGGACCGGACAACCTTCGAAGCCGACAACGCGGTGCTGCTGGCCGCTGTGCGGGATGCAGCCAGCCGCGGCGCGGTGATGGTCTGGGCGACAGGCAACGACGGCGCGGCGGATGCAGGCATTGAATCGGCACTGCCCTATCTCTATCCGGAACTGAAGGCCAGCTGGATCTCGGTAACCGCCGTCGGCCAGAACGGCATCACCCCCTCCTATTCCAACCACTGTGGCGTGACCATGATGTGGTGCATAGCCGCACCGGGCGGCGATGACGACGAGACAACAGGCGGCATTTACTCGACCGCCAACACCGGTGATTACGTGCGTATGTCGGGCACCTCGATGGCCACACCGCATGTCACGGGTGCGCTGGCGATCGCCCAGCAGATGTATCCCAACGCCACGCCGCAGGAACTGGCACGCCTCGTCCTGATGACTGCCACAGACATTGGTGCTGCCGGCATCGACAGCCAGTATGGCTGGGGCCTGCTGAGCCTCGACAGGCTGACCAGCACCAATGATGTGAAAAAGGTTGCCGCCTTCTCCCAGACCGCACAGGTACAGACGCAGGCGGTCAATACGGTGATGGGCATCACCGAGCAGCGCGCCAGCTCGCTGCTGGATCCCGCCGGTCCAGCCGTCGCCATCTCCACCAATGGGGCAGCGCCCAGCGAAGCAAGCCGCCGCTTCTGGGCGCAGTCGCTGGCCGGCATCAGCCTGATGGACGGTACCTCCACCTCCGCCTCCTCCACCAGCCGCAGCGCAGGCCTGCTGGTGGGCGGTGAATTCATCGCAACCGAGAATCTGCGCCTTGGCGCCGCCGGCGGCTTCAGCACCTCCTCGATGCGCAGCGCCGGTGACCGCGCCCGGATCAACGGCCTGCATGCCCTGATCTATGGCGGCTACACCTACGACCGCTATTTCCTCGAAGCCGCATCCAGCTTCTCGCGCTTCGAAAATACGCTCGACCGCAAGAACATCACCGGCTCGGGCACCAGCGTGGCCGTCAACGGCCAGACCAAGACCAAGGATCTCGGCCTCTCCGCCTCCGCCCGTATCGGCATGACCTTCGAGACCGAAGGCCTGCTGGCCCGGCCCTATGTCCATGGCCGTGTGCGCCACCAGTGGCTCGGGTCCGGCAGCGAAACGGGCGCCGACGTGTTCAACGCCAGCCTGCGCAGCTCCACCGCCACCGGTTCGGAAACCGGTGTTGGCCTGCGCCTGTCGGCCATGCCGGTCGCCTTCGGCAGCTACAGCGTGACGCCGATGATGGATCTCTCTTATGCCCGCGCCCTGGGTCCGGTTGCCGCGGGCCGCAAGGTTCAGCTGCTCGGAAGCTCCGTCAACAGCGCGGCCCCGGATCTTGGCCGCGATATCGGACGGCTCAACCTTGGCGTTGCCGCCACCAATGCCAGCCAGAAGCTGACCGGCAAGCTGTCCTACGGCGGCGAACTGCGCCGTAACGCCCAGTCCCATTCAGTCAACGCCGAGTTGAGCCTGCGCTTCTGAGGCTTAAAGGAAAAGCTGGAAGAAAAGCCCCCGGATCAGACGGTCCGGGGGCTTCGTATCCGTCACGGGCAATCTGCCTGCGCTCAGGCATCCACCAGCCGCAGATGGCGCTTCTTTTCGAAGACCTTGAGAACAGATGCCAGCTCGTGCCCGCGCTTGAGCACCATGCCGCCCGTGGCCACCACGCTGTAGGCGCCCTGGCGGCGGGCAAGCTTCGGGTCCTTCTCGATCCGGTAAAGCGGCATTTCGCTGCTGCGGCGGAAGACGGAGAACACGGCCCGGTCCTTCATCAGGTCGATGGCATAGTCCCGCCACTCTCCATCGGCGACCATGCGGCCATAGATGCGCAGGATCTGGTCGAGCTCTCTCCGGTCAAAGGCAACGACGGGTTTCGCCGGGATCTGCGGGACGGTGGACTGGGCAGCACCGTGCTGGAGAGCATTGTTCTGGGAACTGGCACCGGGCGGACTGTCCGGCCGGACGGGCATCTCAGAGGGAAAGCCTTGCGGCTGTCCGGCTGCATCTCCTTCGCTTTCGCTCATGCCACCTCCCGTCAACCTTGCTGCGGAATCAGACCTGCTGATGCCTGCCGGCGAGGATATGTCATTGACTTGTCATGATGCCCCTTGCGGACCTCACTGGCAAGCCTGCGTGTGGCAGGGTTTTGAGGCCGCAGGAATGCTGAAAAGATACCTTGCTTTTGCCTCAATTGAGCCCTTCACACGCCACGTTGGCCCACCATCTTATGATCATACCCGTTCGGCCTGAACGGTTCTGGTTCCGGTACGCATTAGCCCCCCAGCCCCCCGGAACGGAGCTGATCAGGTTGAGTGCTGAAGTACATTCGAACGGGCACCTGAAGGGCCAGCACTCGTGCTGGCCCTTTTCATTTGCCGTTGCGGAAGACGGCGCACCTCCCTCTTCATTGCCTGCTTCCTGTTTGCCTCCCGCCCGGCTATCATCTGCCCATGACGACGAGCCTCGTGGAACTGCGCCCCGCACGACATGATGACGCGGCCAGCCTTGCGGCCGTGCATGCGCAGGCGTGGCGCCTTGCCTACCGGGGCATGCTCGACGGGCTGGACCTGGAGCGTTTTGTAGCCCGCCGCAGCGGCGGCTGGTGGCATGACGCCATCGACAAGGGTGTCGAGATCGAAGTGCTGGAAGTGGCAGGCGAGGTGGCAGGCTATGCCAGCTATGGCCCCTGCCGCATGCGGGGCACCGGCTGCGCCGGGGAGGTGTACGAGCTTTATCTCAAACCGGAATATCAGGGCCTCGGCTTTGGCCGCAGATTGTTTGCCAGCGTCAGAACCTGCCTTGAGCGGCGCGGCCTCAAGGGCCTTGCGGTGCGCGTGCTGACGGACAATGAACCGGCCTGCGGCTTCTATGCCGCCCTTGGCGGCGTACCGGCCGGCCGCTCCTGGCACCAGACAGGCAGCAGGCGGCTGGAGCTGTCCATCTATTGCTGGCACGAGGCGGAGCGGTGAACCGCGCCTGCCGGATCTGTCACCCAGCGGCACCGGAAAGCCCCGATTTCAACGCTTTACCACACTTGCCCCTTGCTTCGCGGCGCGGTCCCTGCAATAGACCTGCGCAGCAACTCAAGGAGCAAGCTCATGCGTATTGATGCGGTGCCGATCGGCAAGAACCCGCCGGAAGACATCAACGTCATCATCGAAGTTCCGGTCGGCGGCGAGCCGATCAAGTACGAGATGGACAAGGCAGCAGGTGCCATGTACGTGGACCGCTTCCTCTACACCCCGATGCGCTATCCGGGGAACTATGGCTTCGTGCCCCACACCCTGTGCGGCGATGGCGACCCCATCGACGTGATGGTGATCAACCAGCGCCCGATCCTGCCCGGCGCCATCATGAGCTGCCGTCCCATCGGCGTGCTGCTGATGGAAGACGAGAGCGGCCAGGACGAGAAGATCATCGCCGTTCCCAGCACCAAGCTGACCCGCCGCTACGAGAACGTGAAGTCGGTCGACGATCTGCCGGTGATCACCATGGAGCAGGTGAAGCACTTCTTCGAGCACTACAAGGATCTGGAGCCCGGCAAGTGGGTGAAGATCACCGGTATCGAAGGCCCGGAAAGGGCGCGTCAGCTGATCATCGAGTCGATCGAGCGCGCCAAGGCCGAAGAGAAGTAAGACACTGCTGCCGGGAGCAACGCCCTCCGCAGACAGTCAACAACGAGGCCGCGCGGGTCAACCCGCTGCGGCCTCGATTGCTTCCATGTCCTCATCCGACAGGCCGAAGTGATGGCCGATCTCATGCACCAGAACATGGGTCACCACATCACCCAGCTGTTCCTCGTGCCCGGCCCAATAGTCGAGAATGGGGCGGCGGAACAGCCAGACCCGGTTCGGATGCTGCCCGGTGTGCAAGAAGTCGCCGCCCTGTGCGAGGCCAATGCCCTGAAACAGGCCCATCAGTTCAAACGGGTCCTCAAGGCCGACGCTTTTCAGCATCTCCTCATCGGCGAAATCGGCGACCGTGATCAGCACGCCCTCGCAAAGCGCCTGAAATTCTTCGGGAAGCTGCGCATAGGCCTGGCGGGCAATGATCTCGAAAGCATCCAGCCCCGGGGCCACCATGGCCGCGATGGCTGCAATCTGCGGGTCTGGCGCCCCTGTCCGCTCACTCATCAAATCGCCCCTTGTGAACTTGCAGTTCACATCAGATAGGCGCTGACCAGATAGATGACCAGCCCAACCGCAAACAGCAGGCCGGCCATGCGGCCGATGCGCGTGCCCCAGACCTCGATCCGGTCGTTCTGGTTCTTGTCGGCGGCGCCGAAATGACGCTGGGCATGGCTGGCCATGCGGCTGGTGGCGGAGCCCAGGATGGTTTCGCTCTCGGCCTCAACGCGCGACAGAGCGCGCCTGGCTTCATCTTCCCTGGCTTTTGCCCGCCGTTCCCGCTCACCCATGGCCGTGTCTCCTCTCAGCCCTTGCGGGCCTGGTGGCCTGCAAACAGCGCCAGAACGGCCACTGCGGCGGAGGCCACCATGTTCCAGCCCGCAAAGGACAGGCCTAACATGCGCCAGCTGGCTTCCGTGCAGGAGACGACACGGGTGTTCTGCAGCGCCTGCAGCATGTTGGCCGCAGATTTGGGCGTGGCACCGCCGCCGCCGCAGTCGGATGGCCCCATCCAGAAGCCCCATTCGGCCCCGGCCTGATAGGCGCCAAGTCCGGCCCCATAGGCAAAAACCGCCGCCACGAGAAGCAGCAGCACCGTGGCAATGCCTGTGCGGCGGGTCAGGAGAGCAAGCAGCGCCAGCACACCCAGCGGCAGCCCCACATAATAGGGCACGCGCTGCTCAAGACACAGCTTGCAAGGCAGATACCCGCCAATGAGCTGGAAGCCCCAGGCGGCCGCAATGGAAGCCGTGCCCCCCAGAAGCAGAAGCAGAGTGGCCGCCTTGGCCCGCTGAAGCGACGTCATTTCAGATCCTCACGCGATATCACAGCAGCTTGATAGCAGCGAAGCCGCCAACAAGCAGAATCACAAATACCGTGAAGACGAGGCCAAGGCGCTTTTCGATGAAGTTGCGGATCGGCTCACCGAACAGATACAGCAGCCCGGCGACCGCAAAGAAGCGCAGCCCGCGTGACACGATGCTGGCGATGACAAAGACCGGCATGGAGAGGCCCGTGACGCCTGCGGCGATGGTGATCACCTTGTAGGGAAACGGCGTCAGCCCGGCGATGAACACAAACCACCAGCCCCAGGCATTGAAGATCTCGCTGAAGCGGTCGAACTTGTCCATGTAGCCATAGAAGGTCAGGATCGGCTCTGCGACCTGATGGAACAGGAATGCGCCGATCAGATAACCGAAAATGCCGCCCAGCACGGACATGACCGTTGCGATGGCCGCGTAGAACCAGGCCTTGCGCCGGTTCGCGACCACCATGGGGATCAACAGCAGATCCGGCGGAATCGGAAAGAACGAGCTTTCAATGAATGAAACCGCCCCCAGCGCGTGCGGTGCGCGCGGGCCAGAGGCGAGGGACAAGGTCCAGTCGTAAAGTTTTCTCAGCATAATGGCATTCTGCATAGCCGCCGCCGGAACTTTTGTCATCGGGAGAACGGTGGCAGCAGCCGGATATTTTCGCAGTGCAGCAGACAATTGCCAATTGGAGCGGGGAAAGCACCGGGCAGTGGATTGACGGCAAAGCCAGTCTGGCTATAGTCGCGGCTCCAAGGACGCTGCCCCTGTGGCGGAACTGGTAGACGCGGCGGATTCAAAATCCGTTTCCCGTGAGGGAGTGCCCGTTCGATTCGGGCCAGGGGCACCATACTTTCCAGCGCCATTTGCAGGCACGCTGCATCAGTTCAGCGCATCCGCTTCAGCGCCCCCCTCAGCGCGTTGCCTTGCGCCCCTCCCCTTCATTTGAATCGCCGGTCTTGAGCTTCGGGGACAAGTCTTTAATCTGCCGCTCGATTTACAGCCTGAAGCGAGAGGGAGACGCTGCGTGGGGCAGGCAAAACGCAAGAAGGACACTGGCGCCCGCATATCCTGGTGCCGCACCTGCACCTATTGCTGCGAGCTCCCCGAGATTGGCCCGCTGGACAAGCCGATGTACCGGCCCTGCGCCAGCATCAAGGACCATGGCTGTGCCATCTTCGGCCAGCCAGAGCGGCCCTCTGCCTGCCTTGCCTATCAATGCGCCTATCTCTCGGCCCGGCTGACGAACAGCCCGGACCGCAACCGCATCCCCCATCCGCTGGATGCTGGCGCCTATTTCCACCGCGATCCGATCGAGCGCATCTACGTGATGTTCGTCGATCCGGCCCGCCCGCTCGCCTGGAAGACAAGCGATCTCGTGCCCTATCTGCGCGCCCGCCTGCAGGAAGGCTTCGAGCTGCTGATCCTGGACCGGGGCCGGCGGATGGCCGTCACCTCGGTTCTTCTGTTTGACGCGATCCTCGCCCGTGACATGGTGGCCTTTGCCGATCAGGAAGGCCGCCCGCATGACATCGGGAGCTGGCCCGCCGAAGCGGCACGCTATTCGCGCGAAAACTGATCAATCCGGTGACAAGCGGTTAACCGCATTTGCAACTTGGGGATCTTGCAACACTGCGGTTAAACCACGCGGTAATGAGCCCTGCGGCATAGATTCAGGACCCGCAAGCGCCCGCTGGCAATGAGGCGCCACCGGACAGGAGAAGGCAGGGCATCATGGCACTGATCGAGATTGGCGGCATCGGCAAGCCGCAGGACAGAGACTGTGCAGCGCAGGAGAGCCGCTCCGGCAGTTCAACCCCGGCCTTCCGTTATGCGACCCTCAACACTGCCGCCATGCGCAGCGCGCCGATCCGCCCGGAATGGATCATCGAGGGCACGCCGCAGGCCCGGCTCACCAGCCTGTCGGCCGGCACCAACGGCTGGTCTTCGACCGACCATTGGGAGTGCACCGCCGGCACGTTCCACTGGCACTTCTTCTGGGACGAAACGGTGCTCTTCCTTGAAGGTGAGGTGCATATCACCGACGAGGCCGGCAACACCTATGAAGGCCGCCCCGGCGTCAGCATGCTGTTTCCCGCAGGCACCCGCGCGGTCTGGCATGTGCCGGTCTATGTGCGCAAGATCGCCTTCAACCGCCGCCCTATGCCCTGGACCGTTTCCTTCCTGATGAAGGTGAGCGCCCGCCTTGGCCGCCTGTTCGGGCGCGGCTGACCGCGCAGGTCTCCCAAAATCATTCGACACCGCACCGGCGGCAGGCTAGTAGTTCTGCCATGAGCACGCCGGACAAGGAAGTCGAACTCAAGCTGGAGCTTGAGCCTGGCGCAGCGGAGAGCCTCAAGATCTCCGGGGCCGTCACAGGATTTTTCTCCGGCAAAGCCTCAACGAAGCAACTCACGTCGATCTATTTCGACACGGCAGATCTCAGACTGCACAAGGCCAGGATCGCCGCACGGGTGCGCAAGTCCGGGCGGCGCTGGATCCAGACGGTCAAGCTCGGCAAGCCGCTTTCCGGCGGCCTGTCTTCTCCCATCGAGATCGAGACAGATGTCAGCGGCCCGCACTTCCAGCTGGATCAGGTGCCCGATGAGGATATCCGCCGCCAGATCGCGGACTGCACCGGCGGTGCCGGACTCGTTCCCTGTTTCGAGACGGTGATGCAGCGCACCCAGCGCGACCTCACCCGGGAGGATGGCACCCTCATCGAAGCCGCGCTGGACGTGGGCGAGATTGTTGCGGGAGACAAGCGCCTGCCCCTGTGCGAACTGGAGCTGGAGCTGAAATCCGGCAGCATCGCGCCGCTTTATGAAGCCGCACTGGCACTGACAGGCGCAAATGCCTTCCGCTTTTCGCCGATGAGCAAAGCCGAGCGCGGCTACCGGCTGTTTCTCGGGCAGGACGAAGCCCCATGCAACGCCGGCACCATCGACCTCGACGCGACGATGCGCGTGGAAGACGCCTATCAGCACATCCTGCGCTCCTGCATTGATCAGATTTCGGCCGCCCGCATGGTCTGCCTGACCAGTGCGGACAATGAAGGCCCGCATCAGCTGCGCATTGGTTTCCGGCGGCTGCGCACCGCGTTCAAGCTGTTCCGCCCGATGCTCGACCCGCGCCGCACCGGCGCGCTGGACCAGCAGGCCAGCCGCTATGCCGCCGCCGCCGGAGCGCTGCGGGATCTCGATGTGCTGAGCGATGAAATCATCGCCCCTCTTGCATCTCACGCGCCGGAAGGCATCAATATTCCGCTGCTGCTGGAGCAGCTTGGCAAGGACCGGCAGGCCGCAAGGCAGGGCCTGAAAACGGAACTTGCAAGCGCAGCCTTCAACGGTTTCCTGCTGGATCTTGCCAGCTACTGCGAGACAGCGGGCTGGCGCAAGGAAGAGGATGCTCGTCAGGCGGACCGGCTCGCCGAAGCCGTCACCGCCTTTGCCAGCGAGGCCATTGGCAAACGCTGGCGCAAGGTGCAGAGCTATGGCCGGCGGCTCGACACCCTGTCGCGGACCGAGCGCCATGACATGCGCAAAGCCCTGAAGAAGTTCCGTTACGGGCTGGAGTTCTTCGCCTGCCTGTTCCCCGGCGAAAGCCGCAAGACGTTTCTGAAGCACCTCAAGAATCTGCAGGACGTCTTTGGCTACCTCAATGACGTGGCCATGGCGGAAAGGCTGGCCACACTGACGCCTGGCCCCGTGAAGACGGCAGGTAAAGCGGCGGGCAAGACGGTTCGTGCCACCTCTCTGGCCGCCGCGTCCGGCTTCGTCCTGGGATGGCATGAGGCACAGGCCCGGACAGCCTGGCCGGAAGCCCGCAGCGGCTGGAAGGAAGCCAGCAAGGCAAAGCCCTGCTGGACCCGCAGGAAGAGCTGATCAGCTGCGCACCACCAGTTCCATCCGGTCTGCCGCAACGCGGCTGCGGGCATATTGCACCGGACGGCCATCCGGGTCCTCGTTGACTATTTCCATGACCATCACCGGCGACCCCAGCTCGATATCCAGCAACCGGGCATCGGCCTGCGTCGCCCGTTCGGCATAGATCCGTGTCTCCCGGCGGTAATAGCCGCCAAGGCCGGCACGCGTGAAGCACTGGGTGAAGGAACCCGTCTCGGCGAAATCCGCCGCAAGACCCGGAAAGCGGATCAGTTCACACCAGCTTGTTCCAGCCAGAACCGGTGTCTCTCCAGACACCCGCAAGGTCTCTATCCGCTGCAGCGGCGTTCCCGCCGGCAGCTCGAGCTTGCCGGCAAGGAACTCACTCGCCCCCTCGACCCCGGCTCCCGTCAGGCGCCCGCCCGGCGCCTGGCCTTGTCCGGCCAGAATTTCAGAGAGCCGCGTCTGCCGCGAGATCGGATAACCGACAGAACGGTCGGCAAAAAATGTTCCCCGCCCCTGGTCCGCCCGCAGCAGGCCCTCATGTGTCAGCACGGAGATGGCCCGCCGGACCGTGTGCCGGTTCACGCCGAAGCGGGCCGCAAGCTCCATTTCCGGCGGCAGCTGCATTCCGGGCACAAACCGGCCGGTGGCTGCTTCGGTGCGGATCCACTCGGCTATCTGGCGCCAGACGGCAATCCCGGTTCCCCGGTCCAGCGGTCCAAACCCGGTCATTCAGCGCCCCCTTGCCACGGCGTTGCTTTGCCACTCACCTCAATATATACAAGTAGACAAATTTAACAAACGCTCACCCCCTCACCTGCACGGCAGGGCATTGCAGTAATTACCTATGCCGCTGCGAAAAGCAAGTTAATCCAATACAACCATCGGCGCTACTTCTCAAAAATCTACTCGTAGAGACTGCAGCCGCAAACAGGGATATGATTCATGCCGATTCACGGCCTTTCCCACATGACTTTCATCTGCTGTGAGATCACGCGAATGACCAGAACTCTCACGGAGGTCCTTGGCCTCCGCGAGCTTTACTGCAGCCGCGGGGCCGGATTTTCGTTGTCTGCGGAGAAATTCTTTGTATCTGGAGATATTTGGATCGCTGTCATGCAGGGCGAAAGCCTGCCTGAGCGCAGCTCTAATCACATCGCCTTCAAGGTGGATGACGCGGAGATCGAGCCTGCTATGGAGCGTATCCGCAGCCTTGGCCTTGAGGTAAGGCCGCCCCGGCCCCGCATTGCCGTTGAGGGCCGGTCGGTGTACTTCTGCGACGAAGACAACCACCTGTTCGAGCTTCACTCCGGCACATTGGAGGAGCGGCTGGCCGCCTACGCGCGCCAAACCGGAGCTGAGGACAGCGGCGTCTCTGTCACATAGCCTACATGCGCCAGCCTTAGTTCTGGCCATTGCTTCTTATATCCAGCCTTACGATTCTTGAGACAAGACGGCTCCCCTTCCGATGCGCTACGCTATTTATTACACCGCTCCCGCAGACAGTTCCCTGACCCGGCTCGGTGCCACGTGGCTTGGACGCGACGCGGTGGACGGCACGGCCCTGCCCCAGCCGCATATACCGGGCCTCACAGCCGAAGACCTCGCCACCCTGACCACGGACCCGCGCCGCTATGGCTTTCACGGCACATTGAAGGCGCCGTTTTCCCTCGCAGGCGGACGTGATGAACCGGCGCTGCGCGATGCCTTCCGCAGCTTTTGCAGCCATGCGGCCCCCTTCACCATTCCCGGTCTGTCGGTCACCCGGCTGGGCCGCTTTCTGGCGCTGACCCCGCAGCCGGAGAGCGTGGATCTGAACGGTTTTGCCGCTGCCTGCGTCGAGGCTTTCGAGCCCTTCCGCGCGCCTTTGAGCGAAGCCGACATGGCCCGCCGTCTGGCTGCGAACCTCTCGCCCCGTCAGCAGGACCTCCTGCGGGCCTGGGGCTATCCTTATGTCTTCGAGGAATTCCGCTTCCACATGACCCTTTCGGTGAAGCTTGAGGAGGACAGCACCATGTCTGCCCTTGAAGCGGCCGCTATGGATCATTTTGCTACGGTGACAGACCGCCCGCATCAGATTGCCAGCCTCGGCCTTTTTGCCGAGCCGGAACGCGGCGCACCGTTCCGCGCCGTCGACATCCTGCCCCTCACGGGATCCACCGGCCCGCAGGACCCTGCCCTGCGCCTGATCCCCGTTTCTGCCGAAAGCCAGAGCCAATGACCCACATGACGCACAGCTTCACCAACGCCCGCCTCGTCCTGCCGGAGAATGTCATCACCGGCAGCCTGGAGGTGAAGGGCGGCACGATCAGCGCCATCGATGAAGGCGGCATCCCGGCCCATGGCCATGATTGCGAGGGGGATTTCCTGATTCCGGGACTGGTCGAACTGCATACCGACCATCTGGAAATCCACTATTCCCCGCGCCCTAAGGTGCGCTGGAACCCGGTTTCCGCCGTGCAGGCCCATGATGCGCAGATCGCCTGCGCCGGCATCACCACCGTGTTTGACGCGCTGCGCGTCGGCATGGATGCGGAAGCGGAACTGAATGTGGACGACATGCGCGCGCTCGCCGGCGCCATCGAAAGCGCACAGGCCGAAAAGCGGCTGCGCGCCGAGCATTTCATCCATCTGCGTTGTGAGGTTTCCGCCCCGGACGTGATGAGCGCCTACGAGCATTTCAAGAGCGATGCCCATGTGCGCCTGATGTCGCTGATGGACCACACCCCCGGCCAGCGGCAATTCGTCTCCATCGAGATGTACCGCGTCTATTACCAGACCAAGAAGAACTTCACCGACGAGCAGATGGAAGCCTATATCGCCATGCGGCAGGCTGTTGCGGACAAGAACGCCCCGCAGCACCGCAAGCTGCTGGCAGATTCGGCCCGTGAGCGCGGCATCCTTCTGGCCAGCCATGACGATGCAACCGTGGCCCATGTGGACGAGGCGATCAGCCTCGGCACCGGCATTGCCGAATTCCCGACCACGCTGGAAGCAGCCCGCGCCTCGCATGCGGCCGGCATGGGCGTGCTGATGGGCGGGCCGAATGTGGTGCGCGGCGGCTCCCACTCCGGCAACATTTCCGCCAAGGCACTGGCAGAAGACGGATGCCTCGACATCATCTCCTCCGACTATGTGCCGGTGTCCATGCTGCAGGCCGCGTTCCATCTCGCCGGTGACGTCGAGGGCATTTCGCTGCCGCAGGCCATGGCAATGGTGACCGCCACCCCGGCGAAGATGGCAGGCCTTGCCGACCGTGGCCGTCTGGAGACGGGCCTCAGGGCCGATCTGGTCCAGGTGCGGCTGGTGGGCAATGTCCCGGTCGTACGCGGTGTCTGGCGCGAGGGACGGCGCGTCGCGTGAACGGACGCATCAAACGCTGGCGGCATCTGTCACGGAGAGTGCAATGAACGGCGGGATAGAGGAACGCCAGACAAGTGGCGGTACGGCACTGCTCGGGCCGGGCAGGCTGGTGCTGGTGGTTGGCCCCAGCGGGGCGGGCAAGGACACGCTGATGAATGCCCTGCGTGACAGCCTTGCGGGCGATCCGGCCTATTTCTTCGCCCGCCGCCTCATCACCCGGACAACGGACGGGGCGACGGAGGACCATGACGCCATCGGCCGGGCCGAATTTGACGTGCTTTGCCGCGAGGGCCGCGTGGCGCTTGCCTGGGAGGCGCATGGCCTTGGCTACATCCTGCCGGAGAGCATTGATGACGGCATCCGCGCCGGCCGCACGGTGATCGCCAATGGCTCACGCCAGATCCTCAATCAGGCCCGGCAGAAATATGCCTCCCTGATCATCCTGCTGGTGACCGCCCCCATTGATGTGCTGGCCGGACGGCTGGCAGCGCGCGGACGCGAAAGCCGGGAAGAAATCAGCCGCCGCCTCAGCCGGGCCGACATTGATATGCCCGACGTGCCTGGCGTCATCCGCATCGACAATTCCGGCAAGCTGGATGACAGCCTTGCCTGCATGCGCAAGGCCCTTGGCCTGCCTGACGCTGCAAGCTGACGCCTGTTTCACCTCAAGGCTGGGGCTGGGATTCCGAACCCGGCTCCTCGGGCAGAATCTCCCGCCCCTCCGGCACGCCAGGGCCTGAAGAACCGAGGAAGCCGGACGGCAGGCCAAAGCCCTGCTCCAGCGCCTTCAGCACGCTCTGGTCGCTGACATCGCCGCTCAGAACCTTCTGCACATCGATCTGCACCTTGCCGCCGGTGGTCTGGCTGATCAGGTCATTGGCCACGGTCCCGAGCGCCTCATCCGGCTTGACCTTGAGAAGCTGCACCAGTTCGCCGCCCACCTGCTGCAGCTGTTCATAAGCTGCCTGCGGGTTTTCCAGAATGCCCTGTATATCGGGATAGATCTGCGGCCGGTCCCAGGAGCCCCGGATGACGACCGGCACGCCGAGGGCCGCCATCGTCTTGGATTCGCCCTTGGCCCGCGGCGTCGGCGCAATGCCCTGCAGGCTGGGCACGATCTGCGGCTCCACCCGCCAGTCCAGCGTCCGGCCCGGCATGTCGGTGGTGCCGCTGCCCGTCATGCGGATGAGCGGACCGGCCAGCGCCAGATCCTGGTTGAGGGCAACACCGTTGCTGATCTGGAAGGATGCACTCAAGGTGGTGAAATCCGTCCGCGCCTCGCTGGACTGCTGCCAGCCCAGCAGTGTGCGGGCCGCAACATTGCGCACCATATCCGGCAGGTTGACCCCGAGAATGGCGCCGTTGAGGACCTCAAGCTTCGCTTCGCCGCCGAGATTGCCGATCAGCTCCGCTTCACTGCTGCCACGCGTATTGACGTCATAGGAGAGCGAGCCCACGCCATCGAGCCAGGAAATGCCCGTGGCATCGCGCAAGAGATCCCGGGCTCCGACTTTGGCCAGGGTGAAGGCCGAGCGGATCTGCGGCTGGCGGTTGCCGCCTTCCACCGTCAGCGTGCCCTTGCCCTCGCCGCCATACAGCGAGACCTGCTGCAGATCTGCGGTCAGAACCCCATCGGCAACCGCTACCTTGAGCGCGCTGTTGCCAAGCTTGATCCTGTCCCAGTTGATCGACTTGGCCGTGAGGGTCAGGTCCGCATCAAAAGCCGCAAGGCCGCCGAAATCGACCGGGGCATTGCTCCAGCCCTTCGCAGCTCTGGCGCCGCCGGAGGGGGCCGCAGCACCTGCGGCGGGCTTTGCACCGGAAGGCGCCTGCGCAGGGCCCGTGCCCAGATAGGGATCCAGCGGCAGGCTTTCGAGCACGAGCGAAGCCGTCAGCTTCGGCACCCGGCCAAAGGCCAGCCGGCCCTCGCCGCTGCCGCTGATGCCATCCAGCGTGAAGGCTGTGTTGCGGAAGGAGACCGCATTGTCCCCGGCGGCAAACACACCCGCCACCCGGAACGGGCCAAGACCGGCGCCAGGCGCAAGCGGGCGGCCCAGCCAGGACAGCAGATTGCGCAGGCTCTTCGTCTCCACGAAGACCGAGCCATCCACCCCGCCGGACAAGGAGGCAGAGCCTTCAAACCCGGCGGCCCCCTTGGCACCTTCAAGGCGGATATCGACGGGTGCCGGAAGACCGGCCAGCAGAATGGCCGGAGTGGCGGTTCCCTTCAGGGCGAAGGCTTCGCCGCGCCAGCTCAGCCCGCCGGAGACGGTGACAGGCTTGTCCAGCCCGTCGAAACTTATCTTGGCATTGATGCCACTGATCTGGTTGGCGCTTTCATCGCCGCCGGTGGCCGCTGCCAGGTCAAGGCCTGTCACTGTGCCGCCCGAGACCGAGACAAGGCCGGAGAGCTCCAGCGAGCTCAGCAGCGAGGGCGCATCTGCTCCTGCGGCCGCAAAGCGCAGATCCGTACCGAACTCACCCGTGGCCGGGAAAGGCAGGTTTGCCAGCCTCAGCGCATCCTGCAGGCTGCCGCCCGACGACTGGATACGGCCTTCAAGCCGCGGCGCCTTGCCAGTGAGGTCCGCATTGAGAGAGAGCGCCAGCTTGAGCGCGCCAAGGGCCGCCGTTCCATCCTGCAGGACAATCTGGCGCGTATCACCGGCAACACGGCCCGCGAGGGACACTTCACCGCTGTCCTGCGCACCGTCAGTTCCGGCAAGCGCCATGATGGCAGCCAGAGAAGCGGCCTTGCCATCAACGGCCAGATCCACAGCCAGCGGCGACAGGCCAAGCCCGCCTTCCACATTGACGGTCACCCCGCCCGCCTTGACCATCAGATCAATGGCTGCCGTCTCTCCGGCGGCAAGCTTCAGAAGGCTCGTCACCTCCACATCCAGCACGACAGACTGGCCATTCCACACGGCACTGGCGTCAAGATCGGCCGTGCGGTCCAGCGCGGGCACGGTAAAGCGGCCGTTGATATCGCTCAGTTCCTGCCGGAAACCGCTGCGCGCATCCGCAAAGGTGATGCGGCCACCGCGAATCTGGACATCATCAAAGCCGATCCGGGTCAGGGCGGTCAGATCACGCGCTTCCTGCGGTGTCTCGTCCGGGAGCGCCGGCGCCGGTGATCCGGCAGATGCGGGTTGCGGACTGCCTTTGCCATCGAACTGGGTGAAAACGCCCTCAATCCGCTTCATCGGCTTGCGCGGCGCCCAGGAGGTGCGGCCTTCCGCGTCAATGAGCAGATCGAACTCCGGCTTGTCGAGGCCGATCCCCGTCACCTGAATGGCCCCGCCGAAAAGGGCACCCCAGGCAAGCTCAAAAGAAATGGCGCCGGCGCGTGCAAACTCGACACCCCGCGCCCCGGCCTCGCCCGACAAGCCCACATCCGTGGCGCTGAGCTGAAACTGGGGGAGAAGAGAGATGGCGACGGGCCCGTCGATCCGCAGCCGCCAGCCGGTGGCTGCTTCCACTTCCTGCACGACGCGCGCCTTGATGGCGTCCTTCGGCAGCACCATGGGCACGATGACCACAGCAGAGGCCACGAGCACAGCCACAATGCCCGCCCCGATCACAAGCCGCTTCATCCCAATCTCCCCGAATACCGAATCGAACCGAGTTTAGGACAAAGCGTGTCAACAGCGTGACCTTGAAACGCAGAACTGCGTAATTCTTATGCGGCCCCTTACGCATTCGAGCGCCCGCAAGGCGTTCCCGGCGCCCGGGCTCAGACTGTCAGATGGCGGCGGACTTCCGTCTCATTCAGCTCCGTCCGGAGCCCCGCCATCACCACCTCGCCACGGTCCATCACGGCAAAACGGTCGGCGAGGTCCCTGGCGAACTCGAAATATTGCTCCACCAGAATGATCGCCATGGTGCCCTGATCGCGCAGCCACTCGATGGCCCGGCCAATGTCCTTGATGATCGACGGCTGGATGCCTTCCGTCGGCTCGTCCAGCACCAGAAGCTTCGGCCGCATGACGAGGGCGCGGGCGATGGCAAGCTGCTGCTGCTGCCCGCCGGACAGATCACCGCCCCGGCGCGAGAGCATGTCCTTCAGCACCGGGAACAGCTCGAAGATGGTCTCCGGGATGGTCCGGTCACGGCGGGCGAGCGGGGCATAGCCGGTCTCCAGATTTTCCTTCACGCTCAGGAGCGGAAAAATCTCACGGCCTTGGGGCACGACGGCAATGCCAAGCCGGGCCCGGGCATGGGGCGCAAGGCGCGAGATATCCTGTCCCTGCCACAGGATGCGCCCACCGCTGACCGGCTGCTGGCCCGCGATGGCACGCAAGGTCGAGGTCTTGCCCACACCGTTGCGGCCCATCAGGCACGTCACCTTGCCCGCCTCCGCCTCAATGGACACGCCCTTGAGCGCCTGAGCCGCGCCGTAGTGAAGATCGATCTTTTCAACGCTCAGCATGGTCTGCTCCATTTCACCCGGCACGAGGCGCCGGCCCCTTATCGGGCTCAAGTTCCTCTTCCCTCATGGAGAGAGGGCAGAGGGTAACGAAAACGTAGGCTTTCTTCTCTTTCGTCATGGCCAGGCTTGTCCCGGCCATCTGTAAACTATTGATTTTTATAGATCATCGACAAAAGGCCGAGAATGACGATGGAGAGGTCGAAGATTCGTCAGCTGTCTTGCGCTGCGGCGATTCGAGAAAGCCGCAAGCGCTACAAAATCCCTCACCGTCCCAGATAAACTTCCACCACCCGCTCATTCGAGGACACGTGGTCGATCGAGCCTTCGGCCAGAACGGAGCCTTCGTGCAGCACCGTCACCTTGACGCCCAGCGCACGGATGAAGCTCATGTCGTGCTCCACCACCACCACGGAACGGGTCTTGTTGATGTCCTTCAGCAGCTCCGCCGTTTCCGCCGTTTCGGCATCGGTCATGCCGGCGGCGGGCTCATCGACCAGGAGAAGCTGCGGCTCCTGCGCCAGCAGCATGCCGATTTCCAGCCACTGCTTCTGGCCATGGCTGAGATTGGCCGCCAGCTCGTTGCGCCGTGCGCCGAGCCGGATCAGCTCCAGCAGATCCTCGATCCGCGCCTTTTCCTTGCGCGACAGCACATGAAACAGCGTCGAGAACGGCCCGCGCGGGGCTTTCAGCGCCAGTTCCAGATTGTCCTGAACCGTATGGCTCTCGAAGACCGTCGGCTTCTGGAATTTCCGGCCAATGCCAAGCTCGGCGATATCGGCCTCGTCCAGCTGGGTGAGGTCAGTCTCGCCGCCAAAGAACACCTCTCCCGTATCGGGCCGGGTCTTGCCGGTGATCACGTCCATCATCGTGGTCTTGCCCGCACCGTTGGGGCCGATGATGGCACGCATCTCGCCCGGAGCGATGACGAAGGACAGGGAATTGAGGGCGCGGAAGCCATCGAAGGAGACGCTGACGCCATCCAGATAGAGAAGGCTCGCTTGACGGGTCATGGTTTCACTCCGCCGGTTGCGGCGCTTTGGCGCCAGAAGATTGGGGACCGGATTGGGGGCCCAATGAAGACGTGTCCTGCGGCTTGCTGCGGCCCGCGGTCTTCGTCCGGACCTTCTCCCGGATCTGCGCGGCAAGGCCGGTGATGCCCTTGGGCAGGAACAGCGTCACCACCACGAACAGCGCACCCAGCGCAAAGAGCCAGATTTCCGGCAGAACGGCGGTGAACCAGGTCTTGCCGTAGTTGACCAGCACCGCGCCGATAATCGGCCCATAGAGCGTGCCGCGCCCGCCGACCGCCACCCAGATCACCACCTCGATTGAATTGGCCGGTGCAAACTCGCCCGGATTGATGATGCCCACCTGCGGCACGTAGAGCGCCCCGGCCAGCCCCGCCATCATGGCCGAAACAGTCCAGACGAACAGCTTGTAGCGCTCCACCTTGTAGCCGAGAAAGCGGGTGCGGCTTTCCGCATCGCGCACCGCCACCAGCACCTTGCCGAGCTTGGAGCGGGTGATGGAGCGGGCGAGCAGGAAAGAGACAAGCAGCGCAACACCGGAGGCCAGGAACAGCCCGGCGCGGGTGGCATCGGCCTGCACGGAGAAGCCGAGGATATCCTTGAAATCGGTCAGGCCGTTGTTGCCGCCAAAGCCCATGTCATTGCGGAAGAAGGCGAGCAGCAGCGCATAGGTCAGCGCCTGCGTGATGATCGACAGATAGACCCCCGACACCCGCGAGCGGAAGGCGAACCAGCCGAAGACGAAGGCGAGCACACCCGGCACCAGGAGCACCATCAGCATGGCAAAGGGAAAGCTGTCGAAGCCGTACCAGTACCAGGGCAGTTCCTTCCAGTTGAGGAACACCATGAAGTCCGGCAGTACCGGATCGCCATAGACGCCGCGCGGACCGATCTGGCGCATCAGATACATGCCCATGGCATAGCCGCCGAGGGCGAAGAAGGCCCCATGCCCCAGCGAGAGAATGCCGCAATAGCCCCAGACGAGATCCACCGACAGCGCCAGCAGCGCATAGGTCAGATACTTGCCCATCAGGCTCACCGCATAGGTGGGCACATGCAGCAGATGATCCGGCGGCAGCAGCAGGTTGAGCGCGGGCACCGCCAGGATGATGCCGCCTGCAATGAGGAGGAAAAGCGTGGCCTGCCGGTCGAAGGCGCGGAGAAGGAAATGGATGATCATGCGTCAACTGCCCGGCCCTTGAGAGCGAACAGCCCCCGTGGACGCTTCTGGATGAAGAGGATGATGAAGACGAGCACGAGGATCTTGCCGAGCACGGCCCCGGCATAGGGCTCCAGGAACTTGTTGACGACACCAAGCGTCAGCGCGCCCACCAGCGTGCCCCACAGGTTGCCCACTCCGCCGAAGACGACGACCATGAAGCTGTCGATGATGTAGCCCTGCCCGAGGTTGGGTGACACATTGTCGATCTGCGACAGGGCAACACCGGCGATCCCGGCAATGCCGGAGCCAAGACCGAAGGTCAGCGCGTCGATCCAGGGCGTGCGGATGCCCATCGAGGCGGCCATGCGGCGGTTCTGCGTGACAGCGCGGGTATAGAGGCCGAAGGGCGTCTTCTTCAGCACCAGCATCAGCCCGGCAAAGACCAGCATGGCGAAGACGACGATCCAGAGCCGGTTATAGGTGATGGTCATCTCACCCAGCTGGAAGGCGCCGGACATCCAGTCCGGATTGCCCACTTCCCGGTTGGTCGGACCGAAGATGGAACGCACCGCCTGCTGCAGCATCAGCGACAGGCCCCAGGTGGCCAGCAGCGTTTCCAGTGGCCGCCCGTAGAGGAAACGGATGATGCCGCGCTCGATGGCCATGCCGGTCAGCCCCGTCACCAGAAAAGCCAGCGGCAGCGCAATGAAAAGCGACGCGCCGAACAGGCCGGGGAAACTGGTGCGGATCACCTCCTGCACCATGAAGGTGACATAGGCGCCGATCATCACCATCTCGCCATGGGCCATGTTGATGACGCCCATCACGCCGAAGGTGATGGCAAGGCCGATGGCGGCCAGCAGCAGCACCGAGCCCAGCGACAGGCCGTACCAGATGTTCTGCGCGCCATCCCAGAGCGCCAGGTTTTTTTCGATACGGGTGATGCCGGTCTGCGCCGCATCGCGCAGGGCCTGAGGCGCCCTGGCATCGCTGGCGATCGACGTCAGCACGGACAGGGCATCGCGCCCGCCCGCCGAGGCGATCAGATCCACCGCCGCCAGCTTGTCCGCTTCCGGCGCCTCACCAGCCAGCAGGGTGGCCGCCCGGGCGCGCTCCATCGCAGTCTTCACCCTGGCATCGGTTTCCGCCGCAATCGCGTCCTCCAGCTGGGGCAGCGTTTCCACATCTCGGGAGCGGAACATGGAATTGGCCGCAGCCAGACGCACGGCAGCATCGGACGAGCCCAGCGTCAGGCTGCCGACGGCCGCACGGATGGCCCGGCGCAACCCGTTGTTGACCTTGATCTTGGTCACTTCGCCCGTCGTGACCGTACCCAGCGCCTCACCGGTCAGCGGATCGGTCAAGGCAAGGCCGGAGCCCGCCTTGACGCCGATGACGGCCATGGCGTCGCTCTTGCGCACGTAGAGATCGCCGGACGACAAAGCCTCCAGCGCCGGGGCCACGGCAGGATCACCGGTTGCCGCCAGCGCCCCCACCTGCGCCTCGGTTTCCTTGAACCCGCCCTCGCCCAGCTTGTTCACCAAGGGGCGCAGAGCATCCGTGTCCTGCGCAAGAGCATGCTGCTGCACGGCAACGGACATCACCAGCATCAGCAGACAGATCATGAGGCGTTTCAGAGACATGGGCGTCACCTGGCTGGAAATTCTCTTGATAAACCGGGCGGCTACGCCGTCCGGCAGGTCCCCCCCTGCCCTTGGAGGCAAGCTGCTGCGCTTATGATTCTTTGCGCACAGCAGCCTCTCAGTCCCCCTCCCCTTGAGGGGGAGGGGAGAGGAGACTCTGGTGCGAAGCTGCATTCATCGGATACGGCAGCCTTGTTCCTTGGGAAGCGGGACTGGTCGCGAACCACACGGCACTGAGCAAGGCGGGAGATTCCCGCCCTGCTTCTCACATCAGCTGCCGGAGCCGCCGCACTTGCCGGTCTTCACGTTGAAGTTTCCGCAGGAGAGCGGGGCGCGCCAGTCGGCGATCAGGTCCATGGAGCCCTCCAGATAATCGGACCACTCGTCACCGACCACGAGACCGGGGGTTTCCCAAACGGTCTCGAACTGGCCGTCTGCCTGGATTTCGCCGATGAGCACCGGTTTGGTGATGTGGTGGTTCGGCATCATGGCCGAATAGCCGCCGGAGAGGTTCGGCACGGAGACGCCGATCAGCGCATCGATGACGGCATCCGTGTCGGTGGTGCCGGCCTTCTCGACGGCCTTCACCCACATGTTGAAGCCGATGTAATGGGCTTCCATCGGATCGTTGGTCACGCGCTTGTCGTTGCCGATGAAGGCGCGCCAGCTTTCGATGAACTCGGCATTGGCCGGAGTGTCGACGGACTGGAAATAGTTCCAGGCAGCGAGATGGCCGACCAGCGGGGTGGTGTCGAGACCGGCGAGTTCTTCCTCGCCCACGGAGAAGGCGACGACCGGAATGTCTTCGGCCTTGATGCCGGCGTTGCCGAGTTCCTTGTAGAAGGGCACGTTGGCATCGCCGTTGATGGTGGAGACCACTGCGGTCTTCTTGCCGGTGGAACCGAAGGCCTTGATGTCGGACACGATCGTCTGCCAGTCGGAATGACCGAACGGCGTGTAGTTGATCATGATGTCCTCTTCCTTGACGCCCTTTGACTTCAGATAGGCTTCAAGGATCTTGTTCGTCGTGCGCGGATAGACATAGTCGGTGCCCGCCAGCACCCAGCGCTCCACGCCTTCCTCGTTCATGAGGTAGTCCACCGCCGGAATGGCCTGCTGGTTGGGGGCAGCGCCGGTGTAGAACACGTTGCGCTGGCTTTCCTCACCCTCGTACTGGACGGGGTAGAACAGGATCGAGTTCAGCTCCTCGAACACCGGCAGCACGGACTTGCGCGACACGGAGGTCCAGCAGCCGAAGACGGCCGAAACCTTGTTGACCGAGATCAGTTCACGGGCCTTTTCGGCAAAGAGCGGCCAGTCGGATGCAGGGTCAACGACGACGGCTTCCAGCTTCTTGCCCAGCACGCCGCCCTTCTTGTTCTGCTCCTCGATGAGGAACAGCATGGTGTCCTTCAGCGTCGTTTCGGAAATCGCCATCGTGCCCGACAGCGAATGCAGGATGCCGATCTTGATCGTCTCCTCGGCCAGCGCGCCGCCGATCATGGTCGAAGTCATCAGGCCCGCCACCACGAACCCTGCCACGCGGGAAGTCATCCTGGTCATCATCTGCTGTTCCCCTTGATTTTTGCCCGTCCCGGTCCGTTGCCGGGATCACCCCATCTGGAAGCGGTGCGCCGTCCGGATTGTCTCCGCTCATCCGGCTTGCCGCCCGCGGCCGCCGCTGGCTGCCGTCTGAAGGGGATCGTGCGGCCTCATGCGGCAGCGCAACATACGTCGATTGACGTAGCCCCCTGCGCAGCCCCTGCAGCCTGCCTGCAACACAGGCAATTGCACCCGGCCAAACCGGCATGATCCCTGCTAGGGATGGAGGAATTTGAAAGACAGGAGCGGCATCCGGAGCGTTTCCGAAGATGCGCGGCTGGAAAACTGCCCAATGAATGGGCAGACGCCTAAATAGGGGGCGCCTGAATGACAGCGCGTCAGCGCATCCTGCCGGTGCGCCGGCATTACAATCAATGGGTCAACAACCAGACCCTGGAAGATTATGCGCTGCGCTTCACCGCCAAGAGCGCCCGGCGCTTTTCCAGCCGCGCCATCTCGCACACGGCCGGCGGCGCGATTTCCTTTCTGGCGCTGGAGGCAATTGGCGGGACCATCACCCTGTCCTACGGCACCGCCAATGCCTTTGCCGCCATTCTGGCGGGCTGTGCCGTGCTGCTTTTCGTCGGCCTGCCCATCGCCCGCTATGCCACGCGCCACGGGGTGGATATCGACCTGCTGACGCGCGGCGCCGGTTTCGGTTACATCGGCTCCACCCTGACATCGCTGATCTACGCCAGCTTCACCTTCATTCTCTTCGCCATCGAGGCCTCGATCATGTCGAGCGCCCTCGAATATGCCTTCGGCATCCCGCTGTGGATCGGCTACATCCTCAGCGCCGTGGCGGTGATCCCGCTGGTCACCCATGGCATCACCCTGATCAGCCGCTTCCAGCTTCTGACCCAGCCCTTCTGGATCGTTCTCAACATCCTGCCTTTCATTTTCATTGCGCTGACGGACTGGCAGGCGGTGGGCGTCTGGCTCGGCTTTGCAGGCATTGATCCGGCCTCCGGCGCCCTGCGGGAGGCCTATTCCAATCCGGTTGACCTCTTGCAATTCGGGGCCGCCGCTGCCGTTGTGCTGGCGCTGATGGCGCAGATCGGCGAGCAAGTGGACTTCCTGCGCTTCCTGCCGGCGAAGGAAAACCTGTCTCCGCTGCGCCGCTTTGCCCTGTTTCTGGCCGGTCCCGGCTGGGTGGTCATCGGCCTGCCGAAGCTGCTGGCTGGCTCTTTCCTTGCCGTTCTGGTGCTCTCCTCCGGCATTCCGGCAAGCGAAGCCGATCAGCCATCACGCATGTATGCGGTCGCCTTCGGCTACATGCTGCCGTCCGAACAGGCCGCCATTCTGCTGATGGCCGCCTTCGTGGTGGTGGCGCAGCTCAAGATCAACGTGATGAATGCCTATGCCGGGTCGCTGGCCTGGTCGAATTTCTTCTCCCGCCTCACCCACAGCCATCCGGGCCGGGTGGTCTGGCTGGTGTTCAACGTCGGCATTGCGCTCCTGCTGATGGAACTGGGCATCTACGCCCTGCTGGAGGAGACGCTGGGCGTCTTCTCCATCATCGCCATGGCCTGGCTGTCGGCGATTTCCGCCGATCTCTTCATCAACAAGCCGCTGGGCCTTGCCCCGCCGGGCATCGAGTTCAAGCGCGCCCATCTCTATGACATCAACCCCGTAGGCACCGGCGCCATGGGCGGGGCGGCGCTGATTGCGCTGCTGGCTCACTACGGCATTTTCGGCGTCACGGCGGCGGCGCTCGCCACCTTCATCGCCTTTGTCCTGCCTTTCGTCTTCGCCCCGCTCATCGCCTGGGGCACGAAGGGCAAATATTATCTGGCCCGCAAGCCGCGCCGCCACTGGCAGTCCCGCACCGCCATCACCTGCTCGGTCTGCGAGAACCCGTTCGAGCCGGAGGACATGGCCTATTGCCCGGCCTATCAAGTGCCGATCTGCTCGCTCTGCTGCACGCTGGATGCCCGTTGCGGCGACAGCTGCAAGCCGAAGGCGCGGCTCGCCTATCAGACGAAGACAGTCGCAGCCGCCGCCCTGCCCGCCTGGGTGATGGAAAAGCTCAGCACCCGCCTTGGCCGCTATCTCACCACATCGGTGCTGGTCATCGCCGGCATCGGCCTCATCCTCACCATCATCTACAATCAGTCCATGGTGCACAGCCCGCAGGAAAACCTGGCGCCGGGGCAGATCATCGCGCTGATCTTCGTCGTCTTCGCCATTGCCGCCGGCATCGGCGTCTGGTTTCTGGTGCTCGCCCATGACACACGCCGGGTGGCGGAAGAAGAATCCGCCCGCCAGAACACCCTGCTGCTGCAGGAAATCGAGGCGCACCGCAAGACGGACGCCGCCCTGCAACGGGCAAAGGAAGCAGCGGAAGCGGCCAACCACGCCAAGAGCCGCTATGTCATCGGCCTCAGCCACGAATTGCGCACCCCGCTCAATGCGGTGCTCGGCTATGCGCAGGTGCTGGAGCGGGACGAGGCCATCCCGCGCGAACGCAAGGCCAGCATTCAGGTCATCCGCCGCAGTGCGGAGCATCTCTCCGGTCTGATCGACGGGCTGCTGGACATCTCCCGCATCGAGGCCGGCCGCCTGCAGGTCAGCACGGACACGGTCAACATCCACGAGTTTCTGGACCAGATCGTCGCCATGGTGCGGCTGCAGGCGCAAGCCGCCGGGCTCGGCTTCGAGTTCTCCCGCGCGCCGAACCTGCCCGCGCTGGTCCGCACCGACGAAAAGCGCCTGCGCCAGATCCTCGTCAACCTTCTGTCCAACGCCATCAAGTTCACGGACAAGGGCCAGATCAGGCTGGACGTTGCCTACCGCTCGCAGGTCGCCACCTTCCGCATCACGGATACAGGCCGCGGCATTGCGCCGGAAGATCTGGATCGCATCTTCGAGCCCTTTGGCCGCGGCAGCAGTGAAACGGTACACCGCACGCCGGGTCTTGGCCTCGGGCTGACCATCACCAAGCTTCTGGCGCAGACGCTGGGCGGCTCCATTGACGTCACGAGCGAGACTGGCAAGGGCAGCACCTTCACTGTGCGGCTGATGCTGGCAGCCCTCAATGGCCCGGCTCCGGCCCTTGCTGCCGACCGGCTGGTACGCGGCTATGAGGGGCCGCGCCGTTCCATCCTCGTCATCGACGACAATGGCGACCACCGTGCCCTCATGCGCGAAATGCTGGCGCCACTCGGCTTCATCGTGCTGACGGCGGAAAACGGGCAGGAAGGCATAGACCTCACGCTGGAGCTCGCGCCGGATCTGGTGCTGGCCGACATTTCCATGCCCGGCCTCAACGGCTGGGAAGTGGCAGCCGCCCTGCGCCATCGCGGCTACAAGGGCCGCATCGTCATGCTTTCGGCCAATATAGGCGACACGGCGCTGCGCCCCACCGGCGAGCCTGCCCATGACGATACGCTGGCCAAGCCTGTGGACATGGCCCAGCTTCTCGACCGCCTCGGCCGCCTGCCCGGCCTCGTCTGGCGTTATGGCGCACCGGCCGCACCTGCACCGGAGCCGAAGGCTGCCCCTTCCCTGCCCATCATCCTGCCGCAGGCAGACCCGCAGCGGGAGACAGCCCCCGGACTTTATGCCAATCCCGGCCCCAGCCACTTGCGCGACCTGATGGATCTTGGCGATATCGGCTATGTGCATGGCATCGAGGCAAAGCTGAGCGAGCTGGGCCGGGAGGCGGGCAACGCGCCCCTCGTCGCCGCCCTGCGCGAGCGGCTGGAGCAGTTCGATTTTGCCGGCTACAGAACAATTCTGGAAGAGGTCCAGCCCCATGACTGAAACAAGCTGCGTGAGGCCGTATGACTGAAGCCACTGCCCAGCGCGACATTGTTCTTGTGGTGGATGATTCCCCCGAAACCCTCGGCTTCCTGACGAAGGCGCTGGAGGCCTCGGGCGTGACTGTTCTGGTCGCCACCTCCGGCACGGCAGCGCTCACCATTGCCGGGCGCATCACACCCGACATGGTGCTGATGGACGCGGTGATGCCGCAACCGGACGGCTTCGAAACCTGCCGGCAGCTGAAGGCCATGCCGGAGCTGGCGCATGTGCCGGTGATCTTCATGACCGGCCTCAGCGAGACCGAGCATGTGGTGCATGCGCTGGAAAGCGGCGGCGTCGATTTTCTCACCAAGCCGATCAATCTCGATGAGTTGCAGGCCCGCATCCGCGTGCATCTGGCCAATGCCCGGCAGGTGCAGAGCGCCCGCATCGCACTCGACGCCGCCGGACGGCACCTGATGGCCGTCACCTCAAATGGCAGCGTGAAATGGGCCACCCCGCAGGCCCGCACCGCGCTGAGCCATTTCGTCGGCCGTGCGGGCAGCGATGTGCTCCCCCTTATCAGCCAGCATCTGGGCGCCTGGCTTGGCAGCCTCAGTCAGATGGCAGGCCAGATGGGCGGCAGCCGCTCCACCTCCTTCATGGGGGCGCCGGGGCAGAAGCTTGATTTCACCTATCTGGGCGCCGTCGGCCCGGATGAATATCTCTTCCGCCTGACGGGCGGCGGTGAGGCAGGCCAGACGGATGGCCTGCGCACCCGCTTCGGCCTCACCGCCCGCGAGGCGGAGGTGCTGCTGTGGATCGCCCGTGGCAAGGCCAACAAGGACATCGGCGAGATCCTCGGCCTTTCACCGCGCACGGTGAACAAGCATCTGGAGCAGATCTACGTGAAGCTCGGCGTCGAAAACCGCGCCTCCGCCGCCGTAAAGGCCGCCGAAGCCATGAGCGAGCTGTAGCACCGCGATTGCACGCAAGCACCGATCTGGACTAGAGAAGCTTCGATTGCAGGCGGCTTTTCGCACCCGCAAGAAGAAGGTGACCGGCTGATGATGTTCGACAAGGCCCCCGAAACGCTGCTCAACGTGCTGATGGTGCTCGATTATGTGGGCGTTGCCGTCTTTGCCGTGACCGGCGCCATCGTCGCCTCGCGCAAGGGCATGGACTTCATCGCCTTCCTGTTCTTCGCCACCATGACCGGTGTCGGTGGCGGCACCTTGCGTGACCTGATCCTCGGCGTGCCTGTGTTCTGGACCAAATCGGAAGGCTACCTGCTGGTCTGCTTTGGCGTCAGCGTGCTGATGTGGTTCGGCGCGCATATCGTCGAAAGCTGGGGCAAGCCGCTGCGCTGGGCCGATGCCATCGGCCTTGCCGCCTATTGCGTGATGGGGGCAGCCAAATCCATGGCGGTCGATCACATGCCGCTCGTCGCCATCCTGCTGGGGGCCTCCACCGCCACGTTCGGCGGCATCCTGCGTGACGTTGTCGCCGGCGACCCGACCGCCATTGCCAAGCCGGAGATCTATGTCACCGCCGCCTTTACCGGCGCGGCCGTCTTCGTGGTGCTGACGCTGGCCGGCTTCTCGCTCTGGCCCGCGGCCATCATCGGTGCGCTCGCAGCCTTCATCATCCGGGGCGGCGCCATTCTCAGGGGCTGGACGCTGCCGGGCTATTCCGCACCGAAATCCTGATTTTTGCGCCGGTCTCAGGCAGCGCGGCTGCCCGGACCGGGAAGGGCGCGGGACGGAGAGGACTGCCCGGCCTCGGCCCGCAGCTTGTCGGCTTCCTTGTGCCACTTGTCGGCCTCGGAGCGCTTGACGCGCGCCTCGCGGCGCCAGCGGCCCTGCTTTGCCCAGGCCCCAAGCCCGCCGATGACGATGCCCACCAGAATGGCGGCAAAAATCACCCAGAACAGCGGCACGCCGGTCAGCGTCAGGCGCGGATCCTGCGGATCAAAGGGGTTCAGCGAAAGATCGACCCCGTGCCGGTTGGCCACAGACAGCGGCACCACCACAAGGGCGATGGCAACAAGGATCAGGTTCTTGAGAAACCGGGTCACGGGCCCTGCCTTTTTCTAGTGCATGTCCGGCGCAAACGGCTCTGGATGCAATACTCTCGGGTCTTTGTCTTCACGCAAGTGCGGACACACAACCGGTCTCCGCCGTTGCTGGAACTGCCTTTGCTGCGCAGCGGTCAGTCTTCGTCGCCGCTGTCTTCGCCGTGATCCACGCCATCATTCAGGCGCTCACGCATTTCCTTGCCGGTTTTGAAGAAGGGAACGTATTTCTCATCCACCTCAACCTTCTGCCCCGTGCGCGGATTTCGGCCGACACGGGCCGGGCGGTTCTTGACGGAAAAGGCGCCAAAGCCGCGCAATTCCACACGGTCACCGCGCATCAGCGCCTCGGTGATCTCGTCAAGGATCGCGTTGACGATGTTCTCGACGTCGCGCTGATAGAGATGCGGGTTCTGTTCCGCGATGCGCTGCACAAGCTCGGACTTGATCATTCCCCGCTCCCTTGTTCCTGACCACCCGGCACACCCCCGGGAGCGTGCCAAACAGACACGAGCCCGTCAAGCGTAAGGCTTGGAGAAATCAATCCCTTAGCCTCTGAAACGCCCTCAATCAGCGCCTTGGCGGCCCCTTCACCGATACCTTGCGACATCCGTGCCGCAAACGGCAGGCGGCTGCGCTCATCGGGCACCTTCCAGGTGACGACCGGAAGATCCTTTGCAACACCCTTTTCCTTCTCCAGCCAGGCAATGGCCGCATCTTCGCCGCCGATCGCATCCACCAGCTTGCGCTCCTGCGCCCGGAAGCCTGTGACGATGCTGCCGTCGGCAACGGCGCGGGCCTCTTCCGGGCTCAGCTTGCGCCGCTCAGCCACCAGCTTGACGAACCAGTCGTAGCTGTCGCCTACCAGAAGCGCCAGCATGTCACGGGTTTCGGGCGAGGGATCGGAATAGAAATCGGGCTCGGCCTTCATCGGCGCGCTTTTCACCGCATCCATCTTCACCCCGACCATATCCAGCAGTTTCTCTGCATTGCCGAACTGGAACAGCACGCCGATGGAACCGGTAATGGAATTGTGCCGCGCGACGATGTGATCACTGGCCAGAGCCACCATGTATCCAGCCGAGGCGCCGACCGTGCGGATTTCCGCGACCGCCGGCTTCTTCTTGGACAGCTCATGGAGCGCCTGATAAAGCGCCTCGCCGCCCGTGGTGCTGCCGCCGGGCGAATTGATGGAGATGATCACACCGGCGACTCTCTCGTTCTCGCCGATTTCACGGATCAGCTTGAGCTGGTCGCGGTCCTCCATGATCACGCCTTCGATGGGAATACGCGCAATATGCGGCTTGCTGCGCTCGGCATTGAAACCGCCGCCAAGGGCAATGAGACCTGAGATGAGACCAACGGCCAGGATGAGAAAGGCTGCAACGCGCCAGAACACGAGCTTGCGGCGGAGCCTCCGGCGGTCGGTTATGGCTTCGGCATCCAGGGACATCTGTCACGCTCCACGGTCAACGGCCTTCATGGCTACACAGCCTGCGCTGCGATGAAAAGCCCAAATAGGCTGCAAGGTCAAATCATTGGCAGCGGGGGAGACATTCTGCCTGCCTGACTCTCTGCTCCGGAGCGCCGATGCGGAAGGCCGGGGACAGCCGTACCCCGGCCTTGAGTTAAGATTTCTGCCTTGCTTGAGGCTGACGGCGCAGCGCCTTAACCGGCCGCATGAGCCGCAATCCGGCGCAGCCGGCGCAGAATCATGACAAATGGCACCATGGAGAGGGCCATGACGGCCGAGCCTGTCATCGCCAGCAAGAGATTGCCATCCTCGATGGCAATCGCAACGCCGGGGATCATCAGCCACATGCCGATGGTTGCTGCGACAAAATGCAGCCGCGCCAGCCGGGAATGGGCCGCCTGCGGCACGGCGTTGTAGTAGAGCCCGAAGAGCGTCATCGTCAGAAAGCCGAGCAGGGTCAGCTGCACATTGCCAGTGGCAAAGGCTGCCCCCTCGCCTGCGGACATCTGAATGCCGAAGATGATGCTGCCCACGCCATAGAACATGGCGGAAATGAAGAACCAGAAGGAGATGCCTCGCATGGGTCTGTTCCTTGATCCAAAGCCGCTCCAGCGCCTTCACGGCCCTGCAGCCCGCCCCCATGGCAATGGCATGCGCCTGTTGCGGGACCAAAACCGTGGTCTGCATCACATTCCGGCCGATTGGCTTGCGCTATCACATTCTGCCGCCTGAAGCCGCTGGAGGTTCACGTTCGGTCACAACCGCGTGGGACCGCCGGCTGAAACGGCATTTAACGCCCGCTTTCCCTTGACGAACCGGGGGAAACGAAGGCAAGCCAGCTAACTCGAAGGGCAGGAGCCATCACGAATCATCCACCCTTCGGTTTTACCCATCACACATGCCCGGCTTCTGTGCCGCCGGGTCATCCGGGAGTGCCCGCCATGCGCAAGCTGCTTTGCGCTCTTGCCCTTTCCCTGACTGCATCCTTCGCCCCCGCCCTGACGGCGACGCCCGCCCGGGCGGCCGCCTGCGGCAATGATGCCTCCGGTTTCAATGCCTGGATTGCAGCCTTCAAGCAGGAGGCCCCGGCCCGTCATGGGCTGAAGGCCTACACGGTGGCAAATGCCCTTGAGGGCGTGACCTATGATCCGCAGGTGATCAAGCTCGACCGGGGGCAGCGGTCCTTCAAGCTCAGCTTCGAGGAATTCTACCAGCGCCGCGTCAACAAGGCGCTGATCAACCGGGGCCGGCAGCTGCATGCTCAATATGCCGGGCTGTTCGAGCGCATCCAGCAGGATTTCGGCGTGCCGCCGCAGATCATCATCGCCATCTGGGGCCTCGAAACGGGCTATGGTGCCAACTCGGGCAAGATGGATGTGGTGCGCTCGCTGGCGACCCTATCCTATGACTGCCGCCGTTCGGAATTCTTCACCCGCGAGCTGGTCTCGGCCCTGAAGATCATCGAAAACGGCGACAAGGTGCGCGAGGACATGCGCGGCGCCTGGGCGGGAGAACTCGGCCAGACCCAGTTCCTCGCCAGTTCCTATCTCAACTACGCCGTCGACTATGACCGGGACGGCAAGCGCGACCTGATCCGCTCCATCCCGGACGTGCTGGCCTCCACCGCCAACTACCTGAAGCAGAAGGGCTGGCGCGCCGGTGAAAGCTGGGCTCCCGGCACCCCGAACCACGAAGTTCTGCGGGAATGGAACAAGGCCGAGGTCTATGTCCAGACCATCGGCGTGATGGCTGAACAGCTGGTGGAATGAAAAGAAGGGCGCGCCGGATGGGGGCGCCCTTTATGTTTCACATGCCCGCTTCCGTCATGGCGTGACGAAACTCGAAGGACCGAGCCCTTTGCAGCAAAGGACCCAGTCCCTAATTCGGCACTGTCTTAGCGGAAGACGCCCGTCTTCACCGAGACGTCGGAATCGGTCATCGAATAGCGGCGGACGATGTTCTTGCTGTTGAACAGAACGACAAGCTGCTTGCGCTTGCCCGAGTGGGACGTGCCGAGTGCGCCAACCACGGGGATGAAGTTCACCGCATCAGCCTGCAGGTTGTCGAGCTGGTAGGTCCAGATCTCCTCACCCTCGGAGGTGAAGCTCGTCTGGTAGGGCGAGCCGAACATCTGCTGCACCTCGCTCCGCGTCGTCTTGCCTTCGGTCAGCTTGGCGGAGACGCTCGCCTCCGTTTCGTTCCTGAGACTCTGATTGCCGGAAGATGCGCAGCCGGCAAGGGTCAGGCCTACAACAAGTGCAGTCAGTATCTTCTTCAAGGTTCATCTCCGTCATTGCGGCAAGTCTGCACGCATGGCTGGTAAAAATGGCCATTGGCTAGCGGCTACTGGCAAAACGGACAAGGCCGAGCGAGCCAAAACAGGGCAGCCGCCAGCAACCGCTGATCAGGCATACGGTTGCGTGACCTGATTCCGTCTTGAACTTCAATGCGCTGCGCCAAAGCAGAAAAAACGGAATACCTGCGGAAAACTTTCGGAAAGTCACTGTCTGACGCCTTGCCCATGTGCCCCCTTTGCAAGCCAAGACACCCTTGCAAATGAATGATCGTTCATTTATTTTATTAACCTGGAGGAGACACGCATGGCACGCACGGTGGGCGCCAGAGGAGAGGAAACGGCAGAGCGCGTGCGCGAAGCTGCGCTGCGGCTGTTTGCGCGTGAGGGCTACGCTGCCGTTTCCATGCGCCAGATCGCCACCGCTGTCGGCGTCCAGCCCGGTGCGCTCTACAACCACTTCCCCACCAAGCAGGACATTCTGCGCGACCTGATGGTCAGCCACATGCAGGCGCTGCTTGAAGCCTGGGACGAAAACTGCGCCGCAGCAGAACCCGGTGAAGGCCCGGATGCGGCGCTGGAGCGTTTCACCCGCTTTCACATCCGCTATCATCTGGCGCGCACCGATGCGGTGTTTGTCTCCTACATGGAGCTGCGCAATCTTGAGCCGGAGAATTTTCAGGCCGTCGAGCATCTGCGCCAGCGCTATGAGGCAATCCTGACGGACATTCTGAAGCGCGGTGCGCAGGCGGGCAGCTTTGCCGTCAGCGAGCCGCAGGTCGCCACCCGCGCCATCATCGCCATGCTGACCGGCCTTGGCACCTGGTACCGGGAGGGCGGCAGGCTCTCCAAGGCCGATATCGAAACCATCTATCTGGACATGGTGACTGCAAGCGTCACCGGAGGGAGAGGAGCCGGGAGACAATGGGCATCCTGAAATCGAACGCAGCCACACGCGGCGAGGTTTTCGAGAAGAACCGCAAGGCGCATGAAGCGGCCCTTGAAGAGGTGCGCCGGGCAGCGGAAGCGGCCTTTGAAGGCGGCGGAGCTGAAGCCCGCGCCCGTCATGCCTCCCGTGGCAAGATCCTGCCGCGCGAGCGCGTCTCGCGCCTGCTCGATCCCGGCTCGCCCTTTCTGGAAGTCGGCCTCTTCGCCGCCCATGGGCTCTATGACAACGCCTCCCCCTCCGCTGGCCTGATTGCAGGCATTGGCCGTGTCGAGGGCCGGGAGGTGATGATCGTCGCCAATGACGCGACAGTGAAGGGCGGCACCTACTACCCCATGACGGTGAAGAAACACCTGAGGGCGCAGGAGATTGCCGCCGAAAACAATCTGCCTTGCGTCTATCTGGTGGACTCGGGCGGGGCAAACCTGCCGAACCAGGACGAGGTGTTCCCTGACCGCGACCATTTCGGCCGCATCTTCTTCAATCAGGCCAACATGTCCGCACGCGGCATCGCCCAGATCGCCGTGGTGATGGGCTCGTGCACCGCAGGCGGGGCTTATGTTCCGGCCATGAGCGATGAAACCATCATCGTGCGCAATCAGGGCACCATCTTCCTCGCAGGCCCCCCGCTGGTGAAGGCGGCCACGGGCGAGGAGGTGAGCGCGGAGGATCTTGGCGGCGGCGATGTGCACACGCGCCTCTCCGGTGTGGCTGATCACCTCGCCCGGGACGACGCCCATGCGCTGGCCCTGGCCCGCCGGGCTGTGGCCAATCTCAACCGCACCAAGCAGGTGCATCTCGACCTGCAGAGCCCGGAAGACCCGCTTTATGATCCGGAGGAAATCTTCGGCGTGGTTCCGGCGGATCTGAAGACGCCCTATGACATCCGCGAGGTGATGGCCCGCATCACCGACGGCTCGCGCTTTGACGAGTTCAAGGCCCGCTACGGCACCACGCTGGTCTGCGGCTTCGCCCATATCTACGGCATGCCCGTGGGCATCATCGCCAACAACGGCGTGCTCTTCTCCGAAAGCGCGGTCAAGGGCGCGCATTTCGTCGAGCTTTGCTCCCAGCGCAAGATCCCGCTCGTGTTCCTGCAGAACATCACCGGCTTCATGGTTGGCCGGAAATATGAAAGCGGCGGCATCGCCAAGGATGGCGCCAAGCTGGTGACGGCTGTGGCCACCACCTCCGTGCCGAAGATCACCATGCTGGTCGGCGGCTCCTTCGGGGCGGGCAACTACGGCATGTGCGGGCGCGCCTATTCGCCCCGTTTCCTGTGGACCTGGCCCAACTCCCGCATTTCGGTGATGGGCGGTGAGCAGGCCGCCGGCGTTTTGGCCACCGTCCGGCGCGAGGGCATCGAGCGCAAGGGCGGAAGCTGGTCAGCGGACGAGGAAAAGGCCTTCAAGCAGCCGGTCATCGACCAGTTCGAGGCGCAGGGCCACCCGCTCTATGCCTCGGCCCGGCTGTGGGACGACGGCATCATCGATCCGCGCAAGACCCGCGAGATCCTCGCCCTCTCCCTCTCCGCCGCCCTCAACGCCCCGATCGAAGACACCCGCTTCGGCCTGTTCCGGATGTGAGGGAGGAAATCATGTTCAGAAAAATCCTCATCGCCAACCGTGGCGAAATTGCCTGCCGGGTGATCAAGACGGCGCGCAGGCTTGGTGTCCGCACTGTCGCGGTCTATTCGGATGCGGATGCGGGCGCGCAGCATGTGGCCATGGCGGACGAGGCCTGGCGGCTGGGTCCGGCACCGGTGGCCGAAAGCTATCTCAAGGCGGAGCGTATCATCGAGATCTGCCGCCAGTCGGGCGCAGAAGCAGTGCATCCGGGCTATGGCTTCCTGTCGGAGAACCCGGATTTCGTCGAGGCGCTGGAGGCGGCAGGCATTGCCTTCATCGGCCCCAGCGCCAGCGCCATCCGCGCCATGGGGCTGAAGGATGCCGCCAAGGCACTGATGGAAAAGGCCGGGGTGCCAGTGGTGCCGGGCTATCACGGCGACAATCAGGATGCCGGTTTCCTTCAGGAGCGCGCCGATGAAATCGGCTATCCGGTGCTGATCAAGGCCCGCGCGGGCGGTGGCGGCAAGGGCATGCGCCGGGTGGACCGGCGCGAAGACTTCCGCGCCGCGCTGGAGGGTGCGCAGCGCGAGGGCGCGGCGAGCTTCGGCGATCCGCGCGTGCTGATCGAGAAATATCTGATCAAGCCCCGCCACATCGAAATTCAGGTCTTCGGCGACAATCACGGCAATGTGGTGCATCTGTTCGAGCGCGACTGCTCATTGCAGCGCCGCCACCAGAAGGTGATCGAGGAAGCCCCTGCCCCCGGCATGCCGGAGGCGATGCGCGCCGCCATGGGCGCTGCCGCCGTCAAGGCCGCACAGGCCATCGGCTATTGCGGGGCCGGCACAATCGAGTTCATCGCCGATGTATCGGAGGGCCTGTCGCAGGACCGGTTCTACTTCATGGAGATGAACACCCGCCTGCAGGTGGAGCATCCGGTGACGGAATACATCACCGGGCAGGATCTGGTGGAATGGCAGCTGAAGGTGGCCAATGGCGAGCCCCTGCCCCTGACGCAGGACCAGCTGGCCATCCAGGGCTGGGCCTTCGAGGCGCGGCTTTATGCGGAGGATGCGGAACGCGGCTTCCTGCCGGCCACCGGCACGCTGACCCACCTGCGCCTGCCGGAAGACATGGCCCGCGTTGATTCCGGCGTGCGGCAGGGCGACACGATCACCCCATGGTATGATCCGATGATCGCCAAGATCATTGTCCACGGCCCGGACCGCAAGACGGCACTGGCCCGGCTGCTGGCAGCGCTTGAGGCAACGGAAGTGGCGGGCTCGGTCACCAATGCCGCCTTCCTTGCAGCGCTCTGCCGCCACGAGGGCTTTGCCGCCGGAGACGTGGACACCGGCCTTATCAGCCGCGATCAGGAGGCGCTGACCGCACGGCCCGGCACGCCGCCCGTGGTTCTGGCGCTTGCCGCCCTCACCAGCCTTGGCCTGACGCGCCCTGCCGCCGGACAGGACCCGTGGGAGCGGCTGAGCGGCTGGCGGGCCTGGAGCGCAGCACGCCAGTTTGCCGTGCTCGACCACAAGGGCACGCGGCTTGAAGTCGAGGTGCACAGCCTTGGCCGCAGCCGCTTTGCCGCCCATGTGGCGGACAGCGTTCTGGAGGTCGAAATCACCCATGTGGAGGACGGCACCATCCGTTTCGACATGGGCGGCCACCGGGACAAGGCGCGCATTGCCGATATGGGCGCGGCCATCTCCGTCTTCCACGGCGGTGAGGCCTTCGAATTCACCCGCGCCGACATGCTGTCCGGCGAGGATGAGGGCGATGCAGCCGGTGACCGGCTGATTGCCCCGATGCCGGGACTGGTGAAGGTGCTGACTGCCGCCATGGGGCAGGCCGTGACACGCGGCGAGCCGCTGCTGATCCTGGAAGCCATGAAGATGGAGCACACGCTCACCGCCCCGCGTGACGGGGTGATTGGCGATGTCTTCGTCAGCGAAGGCGAACAGGTGACCGACGGCACGCTGCTGCTGGCCCTTGCACAGGAGAGCGCCGATGCTGCCTGAAGCTGACAGCTATGACGCCATGCGGGCGGCCTTCCGCTGGCAGATCCCCGAGCGCTTCAACATCGGCACCGCCATCTGCGACCGCTGGGCGGATGCAGAACCAGACCGCGAGGCCATCACCTATGTGGCCGAAGACGGCACCGCCACCCGCGTCAGCTATGGCGAGCTGAAAGCCCTGTCCAACCGCATGGCCAACCTCTTCCGCGCCCGGGGTCTTGAGCGCGGCGACCGGGTGGGCGTGCTGCTGCCGCAGAGCGTCGAAACCGCCGCCGCCCATATCGCCGCGCTGAAATGCGGGGCGGTCACCATTCCGCTCTTCACCCTCTTCGGCGAAGAGGCGCTGGAATACCGGCTGTGCAATGCGGGGGTGAAGATCCTCGTCACCGATGCAGGCGGCGCAGCCAAACTGGAGCGCCTGCGGGACAAGCTGCCCGCCCTCACCACCGTATTCTGCACCGGCGGCGCCCATCACGGCGCGGAGGATCTGGCACGGTCCCTGACCGGCCACGAGACCACCTTCACTCCGGTGGACACCGCCGCAGAAGATCCGGCCATCATCATCTACACCTCCGGCACCACCGGCCAGCCCAAGGGCGCGCTGCATGGGCACCGGGTGCTGCTGGGCCATCTGCCCGGCGTGGAAATGAGCCACGATTTCCTGCCCCGCCCCGGCGACCGGTTCTGGACCCCGGCGGACTGGGCCTGGATCGGCGGGCTTCTCGATGTGCTGATGCCCGCGCTCTATCACGGCATCCCCGTGGTTGCCTGCCGCTTCCGCAAGTTCACCGGGGAAGCGGCCTTCGAGCTGATGGAAAAACAGAACATCCGCAACGCCTTCCTGCCGCCCACCGCGCTGAAGATGATGCGGCAGGTGGAAAGCCCGCAGACGCGCTACAAACTGGCCCTGCGCTCCGTCGCCTCGGGCGGGGAGACGCTGGGGGCCGAGCTGATCGCCTGGGGCCGCAAGGTCTTTGGCCTGACCATCAACGAGTTCTACGGCCAGACCGAGTGCAACATGATCGTGTCGAGCTGCGCCGCCATCATGGAGGCGCGCCCCGGCATCATGGGCCGTGCCGTGCCCGGCCATGAGGTGGACGTGGTGACGGAGAAAGGCGAACTTGCCGCCGATGGGGAGCAAGGGCTGATCGCCGTGCGCGGGCCGGACCCGGTGATGTTCCTTGGCTACTGGAACAACGAGGCTGCCACCCGCGCCAAGTTCCTCAACGGCTGGATGCTGACCGGCGACACGGGCGTGCGTGATGCAGACGGGTGGCTGCGGTTCGTGGGCCGCGATGATGACGTGATCACCTCCTCCGGCTACCGCATTGGACCGGGCGAGATCGAGGATTGCCTGCTGCGCCATCCCGACGTTGCCATGGCAGGCGTTGTCGGCAAGCCGGACCCCCAGCGCACGGAAATCGTCAAGGCCTATGTGGTGCTGAAGGCCGGGGTGGAGCCTTCGGACAGCCTCGCCGGTGACATTGCCCGATTCGTCAAGACACGCCTTGCCGCCCACGAATACCCCCGCGAGGTGGAGTTTGTGGACGCCCTGCCCATGACCACCACCGGCAAGGTGATCCGCCGGGAACTGCGCCAGCGGGCGAGCAACGAACATTCCGGAGAAGCGTCATGACCGGCTTCGTCACCCTGTTCGAAATGGCCCCCCGCGACGGGTTGCAGAACGAGAAGACGCTGATCGCCACGGCAGACAAGATCCGCCTTGTGGACATGCTGAGCGCCTGCGGCTTTGCCAAGATCGAGGTCACAAGCTTCGTCAGCCCCAAATGGGTCCCGCAGATGGCCGATGCCGCCGATGTGCTGGCGGGCATCCACCGGCGGCATCAGACCGCCTATACGGCCCTCACCCCCAATGTGAAGGGCTATGAGGCCGCCCGCGCCGCCGGTGCGGATGAGGTGGCCGTGTTCGGCTCGGCCTCGGAGGGCTTTTCGCGCAAGAACATCAACTGCTCCATCGCCGAAAGCCTGGAACGCTTCCGCCCGCTGGTGGACAAGGCGCTGGAAGATGGGATCCCGGTGCGCGGCTATATCTCCTGCGTCACCGATTGCCCCTATGACGGCCCGACCCCGCCGGAAAACGTGGCCGATGTTGCTGCCAAGCTGCTGGCCATGGGCTGCTACGAGATTTCCCTCGGCGACACCATTGGCGCAGGCACGCCGGAGACCATCGCCCGGATGCTGGATGCGGTGCTGGAAAAGGTGCCCGCGCAGAAACTCGCCGGGCATTACCATGACACCAAGGGGCTGGCCCTCGCCAATATCGAGGTGAGTCTTGAAAAGGGCCTGCGTGTCTTTGACGCCGCTGTGGGCGGGCTCGGCGGCTGCCCCTATGCCCCCGGCGCGAAAGGCAATGTCGCCACCGAAGCCGTCGCGGCCCTGCTGGCAGACAAGGGGTTCGAGACCGGCCTCGACAGGGAGAAGCTGGCAGAAGCCGCCGCCTTTGCCCGCACGCTCAGAAAGGACGCATAAAATGAGCGGCACTTACGAGACCATCCGCCTTGAAACGGATGCCCGCGGCGTTGCCACGCTGACGCTCGCCCGCCCGGACAAGCACAATGCCCTATCGGCGCAGATGATTGCCGACCTGACCGGCGCCGCCGCGCAGCTTGCCGCTGACAGCACCGTGCGCGTGGTAATCCTCACTGGCGAAGGTGCAAGCTTTTGCGCGGGCGGTGATCTCGACTGGATGCGCGAGCAGTTTACCGCTGACCGCGCCACCCGCATGGCCGAGGCACGCAAGCTGGCGCTGATGCTGAAGGCACTGAACGAATTGCCCAAGCCGCTGATTGGCCGTGTGCAGGGTCAGGCCTTCGGCGGCGGCATCGGCATGATGAGTGTCTGCGACGTGGCCATTGCAGCGGAAGGCGTGAAATTCGGCCTGACCGAAACCCGCCTGGGCCTGATCCCGGCCACCATCAGCCCCTATGTGCTGGCCCGCATGGGTGAGGGCAAGGCGCGGCGCGTGTTCATGTCCGCCCGGCTGTTCGATGCGCAGGAGGCCGTGGCGCTGGACCTCGCCGCCCGGGCCGTTGCGCCTGAAGAGCTTGACGCCGCTATCGAGCGCGAGGTGAAGCCCTATCTCTCCGCAGCGCCCGGCGCCGTTGCCCGCGCCAAGCGCCTCGCCCGCTCGCTCGGAACGCCAGTCACAGATGCTGTGATCGAAGACACCATCCGCCAGCTTGCCGATTGCTGGGAAGACCTCGAAGCCCATGAAGGCATCTCCGCCTTCTTCGACAAGCGCAAGCCGGCGTGGGCCTGACCTTCCCGCTGCTCTTCAAGTCAGAACGGGAAGAACAGGGGGATGGCCACCATGGCCACAAAGACAAAGATGATGTTCAGTGGCAGCCCGACGGTGATGAAGTCGCGGAACTTGTAGCCGCCGGCGCTATAGACGAAGGTGTTCGTCTGATAGCCGATGGGCGTGGCGAAGCTGGCGCTGGCGGCAAACATCACCGCCATGATGAAGGGCCGGGGGTCAAGCCCCAGCTGCTGCGCCAGGGAGATGGCCAGCGGCCCGACCAGCACCGCCACCGCATTGTTGCTGACCATCTCCGTCAGCGCCGAAGTCAGCACATAGACCATGGCCAGAATGACGATCGGACTGGCATGGCCCAGCACATGCATCACCCCATCCACCACCAGCTGCACAGCCCCGGTCTTTTCCATTCCGATACTGAAGCCAAGCATGCCGTAGATGAGGAAGAGAATATTCCAGTCGATGGAATCGAAGGCATCCTGCGGCTCGATGCAGCGTGTCATCATCACGAGGACCGCCCCGATCAGCGCCAGCCCCTCGATGGGCATCACATTGAGCGCGGCCAGAACCATGACACCCAGAATGGACGCAATGGCGATGGGGGCCTTCTGACGGCGGATCGGGCTTTCCTGCGGGGCAGAGAGGTTGATCAGCCCTTCGCTCTGGGCCAGCCGCTGCAGGCCTTCGGCCGGCCCTTCCAGCAGCAGCGTATCGGCGAAATGCAGGCGGAGCGTGTTGATTTCCTTGGAGATATTGCGGTCCTGCCGGTGCACGGCCATCACATAGACGCCATAGGTGCGGCGCAGGTCCAGCGAATTGAGCAGCCGCCCGATCAGGCGCGAATTGGGGCCGACACTGGCCTCCAGCGTGATGCTCTGATCGGCGGCAACCGGCTCGAAGCCCTGGTCGGACACATCGCGGAATTCGATCTGCCCGTCTTCCTTCAGCGCCAGAATCTCGCCCGTACCGGTCTTCACCACGATGCGGTCACCGGCCTGCAGGGTGATGCCGTCCAGCCTGTTGCGCAGTGACTGTTCGCCGCGCAGCACGTCCACCACCCGGCTCTGGCTGTTGGTGAAAGGCAGTTCACTCAGTGTCTTGCCCACATAGCGCGAGCCCGCCGGCACCAGCAGCCGCGCCATGAAGCGGCGCGAGCCGCCCTGCCCCAGGACGCCTGCCATGGACTGGCGCTCAGGCAGGAGATAGCGCACGGCAAAGAGCATGTAGACAAGGCCGACAGCGGCGAAGACAAGGCCGATACCCGTCATCTCGAACATGCCGATGGCCGGCAGCCCGGCCTTTGTCGTGATGCCGCTCATCAGGATGTTGGTGGAGGTGCCCACCAGCGTCAGCGTGCCGCCGAGAATGGCCGCATAGGACAGCGGAATGAGAAACTTCGACGGGGCAGAGCCCAGCTGCGCCGAAACCGCGATCATCACCGGCGCCAGCAGGATGACCACGGGCGTGTTGTTCATGAAGGCCGAGGCGATGATGGCCATCACCATCATGATGAAGACGGCCCTGAGATAGGAACCCTTGGCCGATGCGCCGAGCCAGTCGCCCATCACCTGCAGAACGCCGGTCCGCTCCAGAGCTGCACTGAGGATGAACATCATGGCGATGGTGATCGGCGCGCCGGAACTGAAGACGGACAGAAACTCCTTGGTGTCGATGATGCCGACCGCCAGAAGCACGGCCGTGCCTGCCAGGGCGGTCACCTCCGGCGGATATATTTCCTTGAAAAAGCTGAAGAGAACGAGGCCAAGAAGGGCGAAGACGATAAACTGGTCAAGTGTCATGTTCGGACAACGCGCCTTTCAGAGCCGCAGGTTCGACGGCGGAGCCTAGCACCGGCAGCGCTTGCGTTGAAGCAACCGCCGGACAACTGTTTCACAGGCATAGCAATGCCATGCCACGGCGGGCGGTTCCCGGAGAATGCAGTTCTCCGCTGGCGCAAGGAAAACGCCGCCCTCTTCAAAGGCCCGCCCGTGAGCTTGTCTGCACCTGCGCCCCGGAGGCACCGGCCTGCTGCCCGGAGAGCTGCCCTGACAGCTGCCCGGAACGTTGTCCAGAACGCTGACGGGCCAGAAGCTCCAGCCCCTCGCGCACGGTGCGCGGCATCTCCGGCGGCAGCGGCATGAAGCTTTCCTTGGGGGCAACCTTGCCATAACGCTTTTCGCGCACCCGCCGGATGCGCCGCTTGCCGCGCTCTGACAGGCCTGCAGGCAGGTCAATGCCGGCACGGTCCATGTCGATGAAGATGCGCTCCAGATCCGGGATTGCCTCGGTGGAGATGATGAAGGTGGACCCATCCTTGCGGCGGAAGGTCAGCGCCGTGGATTCACCGGAGCCGCCCAGCAGCACGACAGCCTTCTCAGCCCCCAGCATGGCCGCCGCCCAGTCCAGCGCGCCGCGCACGTTGCGCAGCTTCAGCTCGACACGGGCAAGATCCGTATACCGCACCCGGATGACACGGCCGAGCTCCGTCACCTCGAAGCCATTGCCGAAGAAGCGGATCCAGGAGGTTTCCTGCCGCACGGAAATCATGAAGACCGGGATCGACAGACCGGCGGGCAGAAGCAGCAGCAGGAACCACAGTCCGGCGCTGCCCGGCACCAGCCCCGCACCGGCAAAAGCCGCAGTAAACAACGGCACACCGATGGCAAAACCGATGAGATCAGAGGTGAAGATCGACGGTTTCCAGCGCGGCTGCACCGCCCCTGTGGGTGGTTTGCGGCGCGGCAGCGACGTGTGGAGCCCGACCGCCCCGCCAAGGCAGACAAGCACCGTGAAGGCACTGAACACGGTCAGCCCCCCGGCGAGCCCCAGAACCGCCAGCCCCATGGCCCCCGCACGCCGCGCAAGCTCAATGGTTCCCGTCTCGCCCAAACACCCCTCCGCCCGGCAGCCCTGAAAGCCCTGCCGAATCACACCCGGCACACAGGCGTTAACCATGGCCTTGTCAAGGCAGCAAGGTCAAGATTGCGGCGCAAATGGGCGGTGGTGTTTGGCAGGTTAGGGGGGTGACGCTTCCCCCAAAGGTCAGTCAGATATCCCGGCCCGGAGCAGGAGGAAGCGTCAGCTCCGCCTTCTCCCGCATCGGTGATCCCTTCCTTAACGGCACCCCATTGCTTCCGTCTTGCCTTTGACTTGTTTGAAGAACTGGCGCTGCCGGCACCGGCCGTAAACGCGGCCGCGCATTTGCCTGCAGCGCTTACCTCGGCGAGAGCACCGGACATTAAGAAGAGCGGGACTTCGTTCGAACTTGTGAAAGCTCCTTACAAGTTGCCGCTTTCTCCAGATCACCCGCTTCAAAGAAGCCGTGAATCTGCTGTGTGACCGCCTGTCTGCAAACCGCAAAACAAGATCGAACTCACATTCACAATACGATCAAACTGGAAAGAAGTGGTGCCGCTGATAGGACTCGAACCTACGACCCCATCATTACGAATGACGTGCTCTACCAACTGAGCTACAGCGGCTTATCCGGTGGGAGCGGTTGAAGCTCTTGCGGATGATGTCCGGCGCAAGGCGCGGAGACCGGCACCGCTTGGTGCGGTGGTGCGCGCTTGATAGCGGAGGCGGGGCGGGGATGCAAGAGGCTTTCTTGCAAGATTGTCACCGCCCTTCCCGCCTGTGAATGCTTCAGCATCCGCGCGGCTGCGGGCGGAGTTTGACGGCCTGCTGCAGGACGCGCACCACAGACGATCAGGCGGATTGCTGCCGCAAAGGCCGGGGGCCTTGCACTCACTCCACGCCAGAGGGTTACGGCCAGATAAAGCGCGGGTCGACCAGCATCCGGAAGATGCGGTAGCGGTGCGTCCCTCACAGGTCCCGGCACAAGGCCGGGACGGTGCGTGGGGCAGCGCTGCTCCCCGCCTCAGTTCACGAACTTCGGCTTGGGCAGAGGTACGTCGTCGGCGGCATCCGGGCCCGGATCATCCGGCAGGCGGGGGAAGGGATAGGTGGCGGGGCGGACGGGGCTGCCCGCATTGTCCGGCGCCGGCGCATCCACCGGCTGGCTTGCCGCCGGGTTGATCACGTCAGCCGGCGCCACGGCTGCGGCAGAAGCCGGTGCGGCGGCAGGCTTGCCCGGCTGGGGGAAAGCAGCGCCGTTGACGGTTGCCGCAGCAGCCCCGGCCGGCTTGACGGCAGGCTTCTCACCGGGCGCTTCCGCCGGTGTTATGGCAGGTGTTGCGGCAGGCTCTGGTGTCAGGTCCATCACCGGTTCGCCCCCGGCTTCCGGCTTGGGCGCACGCACGGGCATGTCGAAGGGGCCACTGGGGCGGGCAGCCTCTGCGGCTGCCTCCTGCGGCGCGGCAAGGCCGGGGCGGTCGAACAGGGCCTCATCGGGCAGGTCCAGCGCCAGCGCACCGGACGGCGCAGGCGGCGTATCCCAGACGAAGGCATCGAGGCGCCCCGTGACCGGCGAAACCGGCGACCAGACGGAGGACACAACGCCATCGGCAATCCACGCCTTGTCGAGCGGCGCGCGCACGGCACGGGCGAGCCACTCACGCATGCGGCCCTTGTCGCCGCTTTCGGCTTCTTCCAGATCCGCCATCAGCAGGAAGGCATTACGGGTGGGCTCGGAGCGCAGCACCTTTTTCAGCTGGGCGCGAGCCTCGGCGAAGTCACGGGCATCCAGCGCCACACGGGCAATGGCAAGCGCACCCTCCGCCGTGTTTGGGCGCAGGGCCGCCAGCGTCTTCACCCGCTTCAGCCGGTCGGCAGCAGCATCACCAATGCGGGCATGGGCATAGGCCTCAGCCAGATCGGGATGCGGTGACAGGCGCCAGGTGGCTTCCAGCACCTTGGCCGCCTTGCGCACATCGCCCTTGCGGGTCGCAAGGCGGGCGGTGAGGGCAGCGGCGGGCACCAGATCAGCGGCCAGCCCATGGGCCTCGCGGGCGAGCTGCATGGCCTGATCAGGATCGCTGTCCTCCAGCTCCAGGGCCCTTGCCGTCAGAAGCACGGCGCGCTGGCGGCGGTAGGCCGGCTTGCCGATGAGGCGGGCGGTGTAGTTCTTGTCCAGGGTGGCAATGGCCGCTTCCCAGTCGGAAGCAACGGCCTGATAGCCCAGGACCGCCTGTCCGGCCCAGTCGAGGCCGGGCTGCGCCCGCAGCGCTTCCTCGGCATAGTGGCGGGCCGCTGCAGAAGCGCCTTCACGCTCAGCTTCGATGAACAGGCCATGCAGACCGAGAACACGGGTGCGCGGATCTTCCAGCATGCTTTCAAAGCGGCGGCGTGCCTCGTCCCGGTCCCCGGACATCTGCGCGGCCTGCGCGATCAGCAGCTGGGCGGCCGGCTCGCCGGGCAGCAGCTTGCCGGCCTCAAGGCCATGCTTGCGGGCAAGCTTTGCGTTGCCCGTGCCCAGCGCCAGCAGGCCGGAGGACAGGGCCTGATAGCCCCGGTCGCGGCGGCGGCGGCGGAAGAAACGGCTGGCAATCTTCGGCGAGCGCAGCACAGTAAGGCCGAGCCAGACTGCTGCGAGGAACAGCACCAGCCCCAGAATGACGACCACAGCCACGGTGGCCGGCGGCTGCTCCCAGATGTAGCCATTCCAGGTGACGGAGACCATGCCCGGCAGATCGGCGAGCCAGGCGAACCCGAGCGCGGCGGCGAACAGGGCGGCGAAGAAGACGAAAACGCGGATCATGCCAGTCCTCCGGGCTGCGGGTCGGGTCAGCTGCCCTTGCGGGCGAGGCTGGAGAGAACGTCCTTCGAAGTCTTTTCCGTAAGCTCATCAACGGCCACACGGGCGCGGGCCGAATCGGCCCAGTCCGCGCCCGCTGCCTTGGCCGCTTCCGGCAGTTCGTCATAAGCGGCCAGCGCGGCAGGCAAGTCCCCGGCAGCAACGGCATTTTCCATGCGCCGCAGAGCAGCCTCAGGCCCCTGCCCGCTGGCATCGCCCGGTCCGCGCACGGTGAAGATGGACGCGGCGCTGGAGGTCAGGCTGCCCAGGATCGACCCGTCTTCGGCTGGCTTGGCAAATGTGGCATGGATGGCGCGGGCAACCGGGGCAAACTCCGCCATCAGCTTCTGCTGCGGGGCAATGCCCTGTGCCGCATGGCTCTCCAGCAGGGCAATGTCCGCCCCTTCAGGCAGGCTGGCGCGCAAGGCGGCCAGTTCCGTCTCGAAGGGCTTGCCCGCATCCACCGCCGTCTTGAGCGCCGAGACGGCAACGGCGCGCGCCGCCATTTCGCGGGCGGTGGCATCGCCCGTGGTGCTTTCCATGGCAGCAAGGCGCTGGGTCAGCGCAGCAGCCTCAGCCTTCAGCGCGTCGAGGGATTTGCGGCTCTCTTCCGTGGCGGCTGTCAGCTCCGCCGAAAGGCTGGTCAGCGTGCCGGCATTGCGCCCCTGCGCGTCGGAGACCATGCGGATAGCCGCTTCCGTGCTGGTGGCAGCCGATTGCAGCGCGGCCAGAGAAGCAGACAGGCCGTCGATGGCCTGCTGCATGCTGTCGAGCCGTGCGCTCAGCTCCACATTACCTGCCGGAGCAGCTGCAGCCGGGGCAGCGCCATCCCCTTCCGCAGGTGCGGTGGCGGCCATGCCATCCACCCTGCCGCGCAGGGCATCCAGCTGGCCGGTCAGCTCGGCAAGGCGCGAGGACGTATCACCGCGCAGGGCGTCAATGGTCTGGGTCAGGCGTGTATCGAGGCTCGCCAGTTCCTCCGGGACGGGAGGCTGGGCACCACCCTGTGCCTGACCTTCAGCCGGAGCCGCAGCCTGTAATTCGGCAAGGCGGCGCTCCAGCGTGTCGAGACGGGTGGCGTCCAGCGCCGCCTGTTCGGCAACCTCTGCACTGAGCCCGGCGCGCAGTGGCAGGTAGCCTGCCAGATTGAGCCCGTAGCCGGCGCCGAACACGGCGGCACTCACCAGCAGCGAGGCGGCCAGCGCACCACCGAAACCGATGGAGGCAGCCGCCGGCCGGTGTGGCTGCGATGAAGACGGCGCCCGCCCGGCCTGAGCCGTGGCAGAAGACGAGGCGGATGCAGCGCCCGGCTCAGCGCCTTGCCCGGAAGCGCTGGCTCCAGCAGGCTTCTGACCTGCCGGATTCTGGTTTGCCGGACCCTGGCCTGCCGGGCTCTGCGAAGCTGCGGAAGCGGCCGACGGCTTGGCGGCACCGGCCGCGCTCTGGCTGGCAGCAGCCGGGCCCGCCTGTGCGGCAGAGGCTGCGGATACAGCGGCTGGCTTGGCCGGAGAGGTGTCCTTACCCGCCCCGGATTTGCCTGTGCCTGCGGGCTCATTGGCAGAACCGGCGGCAACTTCAGCCGCAGGCTTCTCTGCGGCAGCCGTGGAAGACCGGAATTCCGGTGTGGGCCCGGCCGCCTTTGCAGGCGCCTTGGGCGTTTCCGGTGCATCTGTCTTGGGCGTTTCGGGTGTGGTTCCGGATTTTGCCCCGGTCCTGGCAGATTCGGTCCTGGCAGATGCGGTCTTGGCTGCTTCCGCCTTCGCCTCGCCCTTGGCCTCCACCTTCTCCGGCACCAGATCGATGGTCACCGGACGGCGGGAGCCGCCTGCCGCGCCGGACGAAGATGGGCCGGTTGCAGATTCGGAGCCTTTGGCGCCCTGACCGGGCTTGTCCTTTTCGGAAACCATGACCTCTTCCTCCTGTGGCATGACCGGCTTCAGGGCCATCAACTATACACAATACCGGCAGGGCAGGAACCGCTGACCCGGCGTGACATGATGTCTAACCGGCGCGAGCAGGCCACCCAGCCAGTTAACAGCGGTTTAAGGCGCGCAGGAACAGAGCCTCCTCGTCCGGCGTCTCCGCCCATTCCACAGGCCCCAGCGCCGTCAGCGGCGCCCCGGCCTTGGCCGACAGCGCCACCATGCGCGGCAGCATGACAGGCGCAAGGCCGCGCAGCAGATTGGCACAGACCTCGGCGGAACGGGTGGAATAGGCGAGCAGAATGTCGATCTCGCCCTTTACCAGTGCCTCATTGACCTCATGCGGCCAGCTGGCGACCGGATCGGCCTGATAGACCTCGATCAGGCGGCAGCCGATCCCGGCGGCGGCCAAGTGCTTTTCCAGATCGCCCGAGCGGTCCCGCGCACCAAAATAGAGAATATCGCCGCTGCCGTGGCAGGCCTCGATCAGGCGCGACAGATCCCTGGCATCGCCGCCGGCGCTCAGCACCGAGGTGAAGCCCAGTTCCCGCGCCGCCGCCGCCGTGCGTGCACCCACCGTATAGACGGCAAGGCGCGCCAGTTCCGGCAGCTGGCGGTGCCCCGCCAGCGCGCCAATGGCCTGCGAACTGGTGATGGCCAGCGCATCGACACCACCGAGATCGATCTCGTCCGGCGCACGGCGCACGATCTCCAGCGCGGGCGCCTCGATCACCTCATGCCCCATGTCGCGCAGACGCGCGGCGGTTCGGGCACAATGGGGATAGGGCCGGGTGACGAGAATGCGCATGAGGAACCTCAGTACCGGAAGAAGGCAGGACCACCGAGAGACTGCAGAATCTGACCTGCCTCGCAGCCAAGCTCGAAGGCATCGTCAACTCCGCCCTCGCGGGTGACGGCATGGTGCTCGCTTCCATCCGGGCGCAGGATAATGCCCCGGAAGCGCAGGCGGTTCCCGTCAACTTCCGCCAGCCCGCCAATCGGCGTGCGGCAGGAGCCATCCAGCACCGCCAGGAAAGCGCGTTCGGCAGTGAGCCGGATTTCCGTGTCACGGTCATGAATGGGAGCGAGCAGCTTCAGCGTCGCCTCGTCATCGATGCGGCTTTCGATGCCGATGGCGCCCTGCCCCACTGCGGGGAGAAAGTCGTCCGTATCGAGCAGGCTGGTGATGATATGCGCAAGGCCAAGGCGGCGCAGGCCGGCATGGGCCAGAAGCGTGGCATCCACCTGTCCCTCCTCCAGCCGCTTCAGCCGCGTCTGCACGTTGCCCCGGTACATCACCACCTCGATGTCCGGGCGCAGGCGCTTGATCATCGCCTGACGGCGCAGGGAGGACGAGCCCACCACCGCGCCCTGCGGCAGATCCATGAGGTGCTTGGCCTTGGGCGAGATGAAGGCATCGCGCACGTCCTCGCGCGGCAGAAAGGCCGTCAACGCCAGCCCCTGCGGCAGCACGGTGGGCATGTCCTTGGAGGAATGCACGGCCAGATCGATGCGCCGCTCGATCAGGGCCTCTTCGATTTCCTTGGTGAACAGGCCCTTGCCGCCCGCTTCCGAAAGAGGCCGGTCCTGGATCTGGTCGCCCGAGGTCTTGATCACGACAATCTCGAAGTCGTCCTCCTTGAGGCCATGGGCGGCGGCGAGCCGGTCACGGGTTTCATGGGCCTGGGCGAGTGCGAGGGCACTGCCACGCGTTCCGATGCGCAAAGGTTTCGATTGCAAGACGAAGGATCCGGGTGCTAGGGGCTGACCATTGAATTCATGATGACAATAGGTTCTCTAGCGCCATTGTCCAAGGCGGCACAATCCCGGATTATACGGGGCGGGCCGGATTGGGGCACCGGAGCACCTTTTGAGACACCGGCAAAGCCCGTGAAACCACGGCAGCCGCGACGGCGGGCAGGACCCCATGCTGACAGTTCTTGGCATCGAAACCAGCTGCGACGAAACCGCCGCCTCCGTGGTGCGCGGGCCGCAGACGCCCGAAGTCCTCTCCAACGTCATCCGCTCTCAGATTGACGAGCACACCGAGTTCGGCGGCGTGGTGCCGGAAATCGCCGCCCGCGCCCATATCGCCGTGCTGGACCGGATCGTGGCCGAAGCCATGGCGGAAGCTGGCGTCAGCTTCGATGACATCGACGCGGTGGCCGCGACCGCGGGCCCCGGCCTCATCGGCGGTGTCATCGTCGGGCTGATGACGGCCAAGTCCATCGCCATGGCTGCGGGAAAGCCGCTCATCGCCGTCAACCATCTGGAAGGCCATGCCCTGACGGCGCGCCTCACCGACCAGTTGGACTTCCCCTATCTGCTGCTGCTTGTTTCGGGCGGGCACACCCAGTTCCTGCTGGTCACCGGCATTGGTGCCTATGAGCGGCTGGGCAGCACCATCGATGATGCCATCGGCGAGGCCTTCGACAAGACCGCCAAGCTGCTCGGCCTGCCCTATCCGGGCGGCCCGGCGGTGGAGCGTATGGCCGCGCGCGGTGATGCCGGCCGCTTTGCCCTGCCCCGCCCGCTGATGGACCGGCCCGGCCTCGACATGTCCTTTGCCGGGCTGAAGACGGCGCTGCGCACCACGGCGCAAAAACTGCAGCCGGTGGACGAGCAGACCGTCTGCGACCTTTGCGCCGGGTTTCAGAAGGCGGTTGCCGACGTGCTGGCCATCCGCACCCGCGCCGCCCTTGCCCTGTTCCGCGAGCGGTTTGCCGGGGCGGAACCCGTAATCGTCGTGGCGGGCGGCGTTGCCGCCAATGGCGAGATCCGCCGTGCGCTGACATCTGCCGCCGATGCGGCCGGAGCCCGCTTCATCGCCCCTCCGGCCCGGCTGTGCACGGACAACGCCGCCATGATCGCCTGGGCCGGGATCGAGCACATGGTGGAAGCCCGCCGCACGGGCGCCTCCCTCAACGGCATGTCCTTTTCCCCCCGCCCCCGCTGGCCTCTCGACGAGACCTCCGCCGGTCTGCTGGGCGCGGGGAAAAAGGGCGCTAAGGTTTAAGAACATCAAGGCTCTGAACGAGGCACCAAATGGCAAAGACCCAGAGTGGTGATCTTGCGAAAGAGGATATTCTCACCCGCATCGAGACATGGGCAGGCGGAGAAGCTGAGGCTCTGCACTGGTATCGTTCCTGCCCCATTCCAGCTTTCGATGGCAGGACAGCGGAAGCGCTCGTGAAGGCGGGGCAGTCTTCCGCCATATGGGACTATCTCGACAACTTAGACCGCGGCGCATGTTCATAACCCGGTTCCCTTCTCCATCCGGAGTTGCTAGGCAGGGGCGGTTTTGAAGGATGGATACTGCCATGCATGTGCGCCACAAGGCCTATGTCTACCTCACCTGCGGGCGCAAGCTGCTGGTTTTTACCCAGCCGGATCAGCCGGAAATCGGCCTGCAAGTGCCCGGCGGCACGCTGGATCCGGGCGAGAGCCACCTCATCGGCGCGAGGCGCGAATTCTTCGAGGAAACCGGGCTGACATTGGACGGCGCCCTTGATCACCTCGCTGACCAGGACCACGTGTTCGACAATGGCCGGGGGCGTGATCTGCACAAGCGCCGCCATTTTCACGCCACGGTGCCGGCGATTCTCAAGGACGAGTGGGAACACTACGAAATGACGCCGTGCGATGGCGGCGATCCGATCCGCTTCCGCCTGTTCTGGCAGGATCTGTTCACCGAGGTGGACCCTGCCGTGTTCTACGAGGGCTTCGGCGCACAGATCGGCCTGCTGCGGCAGCGCCTGCAAGGGAGATAGACCATGGCCGGGATCGAGACCATTGCCGTTCTGGGCGGCGGTGCCTGGGGTACGGCGCTGGCGCTTTCTGCCGCGCGTGCGGGCCGGTCCGTCCTGCTGTGGGCCCGCGATCCCGCCCTTGTTTCAGAAATCCGCGCCCGCCAGACCAACAGCGCCTATCTGCCGGGCGTCACCTTCGACGAGCCTCTGACGGCCACCGGCGACATCACCGAAGCGGCGAAGGCCGATGCCATCCTGCTGGTGACACCGGCCCAGACCACACGGGCCGTGCTGACGCCGCTGGCAGGGCTTCTGCGCCCCGGCACGCCGGTGGTGCTCTGCTCCAAGGGCATCGAAAAGGGCACCGGTAACCTTCTCACCGGCACGCTGGCCGAAGTGCTGCCGCAGGCCCATCCGGCCGTGCTGTCCGGCCCGAGCTTTGCCGCCGATGTGGCGCGCGGCCTGCCGACGGCCGTAACGGTTGCCGCCCGTGACGGCGCAATGGCTGATGCGCTGGCGCTGGCGCTCGCCTCCGCCAGCTTCCGGCCCTATGCCTCAAGTGACATCATCGGCACGCAGGTGGGCGGGGCGCTGAAGAACGTTCTGGCCATCGCCTGCGGCGCGGTGGCGGGGCGCAAGCTCGGCGCCTCGGCGCAGGCCGCTCTCACCGCACGCGGCTTTGCCGAACTGACACGTCTGGGCCTTGCCATGGGCGCAAGGCCGGAGACGCTGACGGGCCTTTCCGGCCTTGGCGACCTGGTGCTCAGCTGCTCTTCCACCCAGTCCCGCAACTTCAGCTTTGGCCAAAAGCTGGGCGAGGGCCGTACGGCGGAAGACCTGCTGAACGCGGGCGAAAAGCTGGCAGAAGGCGTGTTTTCCGCTGAAATCGCCGTGGAACTGGGCGAGCGGCACGGGGTCGATCTGCCGGTCTGCAAGGTGGTGGCCGATGTGATCGCCGCCCGGCTGACCATTGACGAGGCGCTGAACCGGCTGATGAGCCGCCCGCTGCGGCGCGAGGCCGGAGCCTGACGCAGGCTGCCGCAAGATTTGCGTGAACCCCGGCGATTTTGCCGCTTCATTCCACCGTCAAATGTTCTAACCTGCGGCCCAAACAGGAGGTTCTTCCATGCTTTATGCCCTGATCTGCACCGACAAGCCCGGCGCACTGCAGACGCGCCTCGACAACCGCCCGGCGCATGTGGAATTTCTCAAGGCCATGGGCAGCCGCCTGAAGGCGGCTGGTCCCTTTCTCGATGACGCCGGCAACATGACCGGCAGCCTCGTCATCATCGAAGCGGAGAACCGGGACGAGGCCCTCGCCGTTTCGCAGGAAGACCCCTATGCCCGCGCCGGACTTTTTGCCTCCGTCGAGATCCGCCCGTGGAACTGGGTGATGAAGAACCCGGAGGCGCAGTGACCGTGAAATACTGGCTGATCAAGTCCGAGCCGGACGTGTGGTCCTGGGAAATGCAGAAAGCCAAGGGCGCTGCGGGCGAGGAATGGACGGGCGTGCGCAATTATCTGGCCCGCAACAACATGCGTGCCATGTCGCTGGGCGACCGGGCGTTCTTCTACCATTCCAACATCGGCAAGGAGATTGTTGGCGTGGCGGAAGTGTGCAGCGGCATCGCGCAGGACAGCACGACGGATGATCCGCGCTGGGACTGCGTGCATTTCCGCGCCGTCTGCGACATGCCGAAACCCGTCACGCTGGCCGCCGTCAAGGCCGAACCGCGCCTTGCCCAGATGGCCCTCGTCACCTCCATGCGCCTGTCGGTGCAGCCGGTGACGGAAGAGGAATGGAAACTGGTGTGCGAGATGGGCGGGCTCGATCCGAACGTCTGATTCCCTTTTCCCGCAGTTCAGGAGACCGGATTGACCGGCATTGCAGACCCGAAGCACTTCATCGAGACGAACACGGAAGTGCTCGCCGTCCCGCATGCCAGCGAAATCCGGCTCCACCTCGCCAGCGAAGCCATGGACCTGTGGCAGAAAACCGAGGATGAACTGGGTGAAATCGGCCTGCCGCCACCGTTCTGGGCCTTTGCCTGGGCAGGCGGGCAGGCGCTGGCGCGCTATCTCCTCGACAATCCGGATCTGGTGCAAGGCAAGACGGTGACGGATTTTGCCGCCGGCTCCGGCATTGTCGGCATCGCCGCGATGATGGCAGGGGCCGCTTCGGTGACGGCCGTGGAAATCGACCGCTTTGCCATCGAGGCCATCCGCCTCAATGCGGCGCTCAACGGCGTCCGTCTGTTCACGGAGCTGGGCGACATCACCGGCACTCCGCCGCCGCAGACGGACCTGATGATCTGCGGCGACGTGTTCTACGAGCTGCCCATGTCGCGCAAGCTGATTGCCTGGCTCGACCAGCTGGACGAGGCCCGCACCCTGATTCTCGTCGGCGATCCGGGCCGCTCCTATCTGCCGAAAGACAGGCTGGAGCATCTGGCCACCTATACGGTACCGGTGAGCCGCAGCCTTGAGGATTCGGAAGTGAAGAAAACCAGCGTCTACCGCTTCCGGCCAGCCTAGGGAGCCTGATCCAAAGGCGCCTGCGAACAGCCTCTGCTGCAACGCCGCATAAAGCAGCTTGCGCTTTTTGCAGGCAACCCCTCCTATAGAGATCCCTTTCCGCCAGACCATTCTGGCAAGAAAACCTGCTTTGCCGGCCCGAACCGGCAGCATCAAGTCCCCCGAGGAGCCTTCCATGCCGGTCGTCAACCGTATTGCCGATCTTGCCGATGAAATCGCCAGCTGGCGCCGTGATTTCCATGAAAACCCGGAAATCATGTACGAGACAGTCCGCACAGCCGCCAAGGTTGCTGACCTGCTGCGCAGCTTCGGGCTGGACGAGGTGGTAACCGGCATTGGCAGGACCGGCGTTGTCGGCGTGATCCGGGGCAAGAACGGCGGCGCTGGCAGGGTGATTGGCCTGCGCGCCGACATGGACGCCCTGCCCATCGAAGAGATGACCGGCCTGCCCTATGCATCGAAGACGCCGGGCAAGATGCATGCCTGCGGCCATGACGGCCACACTTCCATGCTGCTGGGCGCAGCGAAATACCTCGCCGAAACCCGCAATTTCAACGGCACGGCGGTGGTCATCTTCCAGCCGGCCGAAGAGGGCGGCGCAGGCGCCAAGGCCATGATCGACGACGGGCTGATGACCCGCTGGGCCATCGATGAAGTTTACAGCCTGCACAATCTGCCCGGCCTGCCGGTGGGCGAATTCGCCATCCGCAAGGGGCCGATCATGGCCGCAACCGATGAGTTCCGCATCACCATCACCGGGCGCGGCGGCCATGCGGCCAAGCCGCATGAGACGGTCGATCCGATCATTACCGGCACGCAGATCGTCAGCGCCTTGCAGACCATCGCCAGCCGCGCGGTCAATCCGCTCGATTCGGTGGTCGTCTCCGTCACGATCTTCGAGGCAGGTACGGCCTTCAACGTCATTCCCGAAACGGCAACCCTGCGGGGCACCATCCGCAGCCTGACCGATGCCACGCGCGATCTGGCGGAGAGGCGCCTGAACGAGATCGTCAGCGCCCTGTGCACCGCCTATGGCGCCACGGCCGAGATCGAATTCCGCCGCGGCTATCCGGTCACCGCCAACCACGATGACCAGACGGACTTTGCCGTCAGCGTCGCCGAGGAAATCGCCGGACCTGAGCGGGTGCAGCGCGAGACCGAACCGATGATGGGCGGCGAGGACTTCTCCTACATGCTGCTGGAGCGCCCGGGCGCCTATATTTTCGCCGGAAACGGCGACAGCGCCAGCTTGCATCACCCGCGCTACAACTTCAATGACGGGCTGATCCCGTCCGGAAGCTCCTATTTCGTGCGGCTGGTGGAAAAAGCGCTCGCCGCCTGATCCTGCCGCGCATCTGACATCGCCTGCCCCGGCTCCGGAACGCCACCGGAACCGGGGCAGGCAATGTGCGAAGCAGGGTTTCATGTGCTGACCGTTCATGCCACCCTCTCAGAAAGCTTCGGAAAAGCTTCCTGCATCATCCTTAGGGATCATGCTTTCATTCTCTTCTGGCAGGCAGCCAAAGAGTTTTTTATGGTGGCGAGAGATAATAGAATATCGGGGCCCCTCATGCTCGTGACTGCTGCAGCCATCGAGGCTGCCTATGACCGAATTACGCCCCATATCCGCGTCACGCCAGCTCTGCAGCTCAGATCCGGAGATCTCAATCTTCCGTCGGGAGTTTCCCTGAAGCTGGAATCCCTGCAGCACAGCGGCTCCTTCAAGGCGCGCGGAGCCTTCAACATGCTGTTGAGCAAGGATATTCCGGCCGCTGGCGTCGCCGCCGCCTCGGGCGGCAATCATGGGGTGGCCGTCGCCTATGCCGCCCGCAGTCTTGGCATCCAGGCCAGGATTTTTGTGCCTGAACTGGCAACCCCGTTCAAGACAGCCAAGATCCGCAGCTACGGAGCCGAGCTTGAAATTGGCGGGGAAACCTATGCCGAAGCGCGTGACGCTTGCAGCGCCTATCAGGCCCAGACCGGCGCAATGGACATTCATGCCTATGCCGCAGCCGAAACAATCGTCGGACAGGGGACCCTGGCGCTGGAGTGGGAAAGCCAGACCCGGGGACTGGATACATTGCTCATCGCCGTGGGCGGTGGCGGCCTGATTTCCGGCATAGCCACGTGGTTTGCCGGAAAAACCCGCATCATCGGCGTTGAGACCGAAGGCTGCCAGACCATGAAATGCGCACTGGAAGCCGGACAGCCGGTTGATGTGCCGGTCTCCGGCATAGCCGTCGACAGCCTCGGTGCGCGGCGGACGTCCGACCTCACCTATGCCATTTCCGTACGCTGCGTCGAGCGGATCGTCACCGTCAGCGACGAAGAGGTGATGGCCGCACAGCAGCGGCTCTGGCAGGGGCTGCAGCTGGTGGCAGAACCTGGCGGTGCGGCAGCTTTCGCAGCGCTGCTGTGCGGTGCCTATGTGCCCCAGCGCGGTGAGCGCACCGGCATCCTTCTGTGCGGCGGCAACATGGATCCTGCGGGACTGACCGCCCACTGATGTACGCGCCTCCCTCACTTGATCAAATGCCCAGCCTTGCTTGAACTCTTGCCGCGCGCCTTCGCCTTGAAAAGGCAGCCTCAAGCCGCTAACCCAAGGGCCAGAGCAATTTCAAAAACGGGATGGACACCCATGGCAACTCACAAGCTTCTTCTTCTGCCCGGCGACGGCATCGGCCCGGAAATCATGCCCGAGGTGAAGAAGATCATCGCCTGGTTCAACGCACGCGGCACGGACACGTTCGAGACCGAGGAAGGTCTCGTCGGCGGCTGCGCCTATGATGCGCATGGCCAGTCCATTTCCGAAGGCGACATGGCCAAGGCCATGGCCGCCGATGCCGTGATCTTCGGCGCCGTCGGCGGCCCGAAGTGGGACAAGGTGCCTTACGAGGTGCGCCCGGAAGCGGGCCTGCTGCGCCTGCGCAAGGACATGCAGCTTTTCGCCAACCTGCGCCCGGCCATCTGCTATCCGGCGCTGGCCGGCGCTTCCTCGCTGAAGCGGGAAGTGATCGAGGGTCTCGATATCCTGATCCTGCGCGAGCTGACGGGCGGCGTCTATTTCGGCGAGCCGAAGACCATCACCGACCTCGGCAACGGCCAGAAGCGCGCCATTGACACGCAGGTCTATGACACCTACGAGATCGAGCGCATCGCCAAGGCGGCCTTCGAGCTGGCCCGCACCCGGAAGGGCAAGGTCACTTCGATGGAAAAACGCAACGTCATGAAGTCGGGCGTGCTCTGGAACGAAGTGGTCACCGCCACCCACAAGAACGGCTATGAGGACGTTCAGCTGGAGCACATGCTGGCAGACGCCGGCGGCATGCAGCTCGTCCGCTGGCCGAAGCAGTTCGACGTCATCGTCACCGACAACCTGTTCGGCGACATGCTGTCCGACGTCGCCGCCATGCTGACCGGCTCGCTCGGCATGCTGCCGTCCGCCTCGCTCGGCGCTCCCGATGCCGCCACCGGCAAGCGCAAGGCGCTGTATGAGCCGGTGCATGGCTCGGCTCCGGACATTGCCGGCACGGGCGCTGCCAACCCGATCGCCATGATCGCCTCCTTCGCCATGGCCCTGCGCTACTCCTTCGAGAAGGTGGCGGAAGCGGACATGCTGGACAAGGCCATCGCCAACGCGCTGGACAAGGGCCTGCGCACCCGCGACATCGCCTCGGAAGGCACCACCGTCATCGGCACCTCCGCCATGGGCGATGCCATCGTGGCTGAGCTGAACGCCCTCAGCGCCTGATCTGAATACTAACCGATCACGAGGCCGCCGCTTGCCATGCGCAGGCGGCGGCCTTATGCATTGCGCCCCAACCAGAGGCACACTCCAGTCGAAAGGCACGGCAACATGGCCAAGGAAAAACCGTTTCTCGGCACCTGGATCCTCGATGTGGAGGAAAGCGACTTCGAGCAGGGCGATCCGCCGCGCTCGGCCACCTTGCGCATCGAAGACGATTTCGGCGTGCTGACCTTCACGATGAACACCGTATCGGCCAATGGCGAAGTCACCAACGACAGCTTCACCGCCATGCCGGACGGCCCGCCGATCCGACTTGGCAAGAGCGGGCTGGCCGATTCCATGCGCCTCGGCTTTGCGACCGAGCGCAATCTCGTCTCCGAAGCCCAGCGCGACGGCGTCACGCTGATGAAGGCGGAGCGCGAACTTTCGGAAGATGGCCGCACGCTGACCGTCACCCAGACTGTCCTGCTGCCCGGCGCCGTCACCAGCCGCAATATCTCCGTCTACCGCCGCTCGCAGTAAAGCCACCCCTTAATGAGGCTCACTCATTGAGGGATGTTATTCCAATGCTCGATGAGCTTGACTCATCGAGCATTGGTTAAGACCGTGCGGCGCTTGAGCCTTTTCAAGGCGTGATGCGTCAGCATCGAAAGCCTTGGTATTAAGGCTGGCGCAGATCAGAACAAAAAGTGAAAATACAGTCAAACCGCCTCTTGACTGGATCAAACCCCTCTGGAATCGATAGGAACATAGAAAGAACAAAATCCAGATGACGGGCCGGAACGCCAACCGGACCATTCAACGCCAGCCTGGAGGGAGGCTCCCTATCCGCACATGGTTTGCGCCCGGCACACAACCGGGCATAGTCAGGCATGCTGGCAGTATCCCCGCCTGCGTGGGTGCCGCAGACCATGCCGCACCTGCCCGCAGACACAGCAGGCAACAGCGCAGGCATCCTGCCCCGGGTGCCTTGGCGCTCGCCTTCTGCTCCGCCTTTCCTCCCAGCGCCTTGGGCCGGAAAGGCGGGCGGCCGGGCATTTTGGAAATTCGCCGTGAACGCATGTGCTATGGGCAGGCGGCCAGCCAGCTTGTGCAAGGGCTCCACCAGCGGCATGGCCAGTGATGACGGCGGGTCCAGTGATAACGGCGCATTCTGGTGCTGGCTGCCGGCTGCTGGGTTTTGGCTCCGCCTGCCTGCACCAAAAACAATCGGGGCGCAAAAACAATCGGGGCGCCGATTGCGCGGCGCCCCGGTCTGAACTTGCCGCCCTGAGAAATGCTCAGCGGCTCTGGTTACGCTTGGCGAGGGTGCGCAGGCGCAGGGCGTTGAGCTTGATGAAGCCGGCGGCGTCCTTCTGATCGTAGGCGCCCTGGTCGTCCTCGAAGGTGACCAGCTTGTCGGAATAGAGCGACTTCGGGCTCTCGCGGCCGATGACCATGACGTTGCCCTTGTAGAGCTTCAGAGTCACTTCGCCTTCCACATGCTCCTGGCTCTTGTCGATCAGGGCCTGCAGCATTTCGCGCTCGGGCGAGAACCAGAAGCCGTAATAGATCAGCTCCGCATAGCGCGGCATGATCTCGTCCTTCAGGTGCGCGGCGCCGCGGTCCAGCGTGATGGATTCCATCGCGCGGTGTGCGGTGAGCAGGATGGTGCCGCCCGGCGTTTCGTAGACGCCGCGGCTCTTCATGCCGACGAAGCGGTTCTCGACGAGGTCCAGGCGGCCGATGCCGTTGTCGCGGCCATAGTCGTTGAGCTTGGCCAGCAGGGTTGCCGGGGACAGGCGCTCGCCGTTGATGGAAACCGCGTCACCGCGCTCGAAGCCGATCTTGATGATCGTCGGGGTGTCGGGCGCCGATTCCGGGGAAATGGTGCGCATATGCACATATTCGGGAGCCTCGACCGCCGGGTCTTCCAGCACCTTGCCCTCGGAGGAGGAGTGCAGCAGGTTGGCGTCCACGGAGAACGGGGCCTCGCCCTTCTTGTCCTTGGCGACCGGAATCTGGTGCTTCTCGGCAAAGTCCAGCAGGTCGGTGCGGCTCTTGAAGGTCCAGTCGCGCCAGGGGGCGATGATCTTGATATCCGGATTCAGCGCATAGGCGGACAGTTCGAAGCGGACCTGATCATTGCCCTTGCCGGTGGCGCCATGGGCGATGGCATCCGCGCCGGTCTTGCGGGCGATTTCGATCAGGTGCTTGGAGATCAGCGGACGGGCGATGGAGGTGCCCAGCAGATAGACGCCTTCGTAGACGGCATTGGCGCGGAACATCGGGAAGACGAAATCGCGGACGAATTCTTCGCGCACGTCCTCGATGAAGATTTCCTTGATGCCCAGCATCTCAGCCTTCTTGCGGGCCGGCTCCAGCTCCTCGCCCTGGCCGAGGTCAGCGGTGAAGGTCACCACTTCGGCGCCCAGTTCGGTCTGGAGCCACTTCAGGATGATGGAGGTGTCGAGGCCGCCGGAATAGGCAAGCACGACCTTCTTGATGTCGCCATGGGCCATGGAGATATGTCCGTTCGCTGTTCTTTTTGACGTCACATTTGGCGTGTTAAGACATTCCGGCTGCGCCGCCGGATGCCTTGGAAAACCGCGCGCACTCTAGTTGCGGCAAAGCAGACTGCAAAGCCTTTTTCTGCGCCAAGCGCCTCAAGCCCCAAAGGGCCGCGAGCCAAGCAAATACGCCGCTTGCAGGTATATCGCCGCAGATGTATTTTCCGCCGCCGCCCTGAAATGGGCAGATTTGCCGGGCCTGTTCCCAGCTGGCGGTTTTTCCATCAGGGATGTCTCATGCGTTTCTTCGCTTCCTGTCTGCTTCTTCTCGGACTGACTGCGGCCTCCGCCGGATCAGCGCTTGCCGGCGACCTGTCCGCCCGGCGCGGTCCTGCATCGCCCTTCAGCTTCGATACCGTGATTGGCCAGGCCAAGGCTCTGGCGGCCAAACCCTATGCAGAGCCCAAGACCCGCTCTGCCGACACGCTCGAAAAGATTGACTTCGATGCTCACTGGAAGATCCGGTTCGATCCGAAGGAAACGGTGTCCATCAGCCCGGATGCACCGGTCCAGTTTTTCCATCTCGGCCGCTATTTCAAGAACCCGGTCAAGATCTATCAGGTCGAAAGCGGAGTCAGCCGGGAAATCCTCTACGATCCGGCCTATTTCGACAGCCCCAAGGACAGCCCGGCGCGCAAGCTGCCTGCCGATATCGGCTTCGCCGGTTTCCGCATCATGCGTCCAGACCTGAAGACGGACTGGGTCTCCTTCCTCGGCGCGTCCTATTTCCGCACCGACGGCCAGTCGCATCAGTATGGCCAGTCGGCCCGCGGCCTTGCCATCAACTCGGGCATGTCCGAACCGGAGGAATTCCCGCGCTTCACGTCCTTCTGGCTGGCGCCGGGCGAAGCTCCGGAAGAAACCATGGTGCTCTACGCGCTGATGGACAGCCCCAGCGTTGCCGGGGCCTACAAGATGACCATGCGCAACAAGGATGGCGCAGGCCAGACCATCGACGTGGAAAGCCGCCTGTTCTTCCGCAAGCCGGTGGAGCGCCTTGGCATCGCGCCGCTGACCAGCATGTACTGGTATTCCGAGACGAACCGCTCCACGGGCCTCGACTGGCGCCCGGAAGTGCATGACACGGACGGCCTTGCCATCGTCATGGAAAACGGCGAGCAGATCTGGCGTCCGCTGAACAACCCGAAGAGCGTGCGCACCTCCACCTTCCAGGCCACCAACCTGAAGGGCTTCGGCCTGGCTCAGCGTGACCGCGCCTACACCAACTATGAAGATGACGGCGTGTTTTATGAAAAGCGCCCGTCCGTCTGGCTGGAGCCGCTGACGCCGTTTGGCGAAGGCGCGGTGCAGCTGATCGAGATCCCGACCGATGACGAGATCTACGACAACATCGTCGCCTATTTCATCCCCAGCAACCTGCCGGCCGCCGGTGAGGAGCGCAGCTTTTCCTACCGGATGCACTGGAAGGACGCCCATCCTCTGCCCGGCTCCGGCGCACGCACCGTAGCCACCCGTGCCGGTCAGGGCGGTGTTCCCGGCCAGCCGCGCCCGGCAGACCAGATCAAGCTGTCCATCGACTTCGAGGGCCCGGCCCTCAAGGGTCTCGGCCAGCAGGATGGTGTGACGGCGGTGGTGGAACTGTCGCGCGGCGAGCCGATCAACCCCTACGTCCTGCCGGTCGTCGGCACGAACCGCTGGCGCCTGATCTTCGACGCCAAGGTGGAAGATCATGACCCGATCGAAGCCCGCGCCTTCCTCAGGCACGGCGATGACGTGGTGACCGAAACCTGGCTCGGCCAGATCAGTCACGAACTGGTCGCCCGCCCGCAGTAAGGGCTTGTAACGCAAACAGAAAGGGCCCGGACGGCATCCCCGTCCGGGCCTTTTCCGCTCTTGCAGGACCAAGCCATCTGTCAGGCAGCCATCAGGCGCCAGTTCCGGAGCCGGGGCCATAAGCCCGCAGCATCATATCCACGGTCTCGGAGATGATCGCGCCCATCTCCTCCCGGCCGACCGCGCTGCCCGAGAAGAAATAGGGATAGAAACCGCGCGACTTCAGCAGCCCCAGGAACTGGGCGGCGGCCACTTCCGGCTTTCCCCTTTGCAGGGCACCGGCTGCGAAAGCATCCTGCATGAAGCGTTCGAAAACACGGAACTTGTCCATGCGCGCGGCAACTTCAGCAGACAGGACTGGATCACGGAACGCCTCGCCAAAGATCATGCGCGCCATCCGCAGGAAGCAGGGATTGACCAGAAGCTCGCCCTCGGCCCAGCCAAGGGCTTCAAGCTGCCCGGCAACCGGCAGGTCCGGACGGAACGTCACATTGAGGGCTGCGGTCATCCAGGAAGCGAGGCAATCCGTGATGGCACGGAACAGCGCTTCCTTGCTTTCGAAGTGATTGTAGACCGTGCGTTTGGAAACACCTGCTCGGCCGGAGATGCGGTCCATGCTGGCCCCTGCAAATCCGCGCTCCTGAAACTCGGCCACGGCGGCTTCAATGATCTGTTTGCGCTTCTGCTCGCTGAGCGAAAGCCCTCTGTCCTCGGTCATGGCCCTTTCTTTCCAGAAACTGGCCCCCTTGTAAACTCGGGACTTTACATAACGCCGCCCACGATGTAAACTATACCGTGTAGTTTACCCTTAGCCAACACAAGCTAGCCACGGGAGCCCTTCATGCCAGTTACCCTGACACTCAACGGCAAGGAACAGGTGATCGACGCCGGCCCGGACACGCCCCTGCTCTGGGTCCTTCGCGACACCCTCGGCCTCACGGGCACCAAGTTCGGTTGCGGCATTGCCCAGTGCGGCGCCTGCACGGTGCATCTGGACGGCACCCCGGTCCGCTCCTGCCAGACCTATCTGGGCGATCTGGAGGGAACCAGCATCACCACGATCGAAGGGCTTGAAAGCCCGGCCGCCAAGGCCCTTCAGGCGGCCTGGACGGAACTTGACGTGCCGCAGTGCGGCTATTGCCAATCCGGGCAGATCATGGCCGCAGCGGCCCTGCTGATGGAAACACCGAAACCCACCGACGCCGATATCGAGGCGGCCATGGATGGCAACGTCTGCCGCTGCGCCACCTATGCCCGGATCAAGACAGCCATTCACGCGGCTTCAGACAAGCTGGAGGGCTGACAGAATGCAGCACAGGATTTTCTCTCCCCTCACCGCTGCAGCGCCCAGCCGCCGCGGTTTCCTCAAGCTTTCCGCAGGCGCTGCCGGCGGGCTGCTGATCGGCCTCAACCTGCCGGGCAGCGGAAGAACAGCGGCTGCCGCAACGTCTGAAGGCATGTTCCTGCCTTTCGTGCATGTGCTGCCGGACAACACCGTCGTTGTCCTGTCCAAGCATCTCGACAAGGGACAAGGTGTGGCCACGGGTCTTGCAACACTGGTTGCAGACGAAATGGACGCAGAATGGGCCCAGGTCCGGGCCGATTTCGCCCCGGCCGACGCCGCGCTCTACAAGAACCTGCTCCTCGGCATCCAGGGCACGGGCGGCTCCACAGCCATTGCCAATTCCTTCATGCAATACCGCACGGCCGGAGCGGCCGCGCGCAGCATGCTGGTTCAGGCAGCCGCCAGGGCCTGGTCGGTCCCCGCAGCTGAAGTCACCGTCAGCGCCGGCCGGATCTCTCATCCTTCCGGCAAATCAGCGAGCTTCGGCGAGATGGCCGGGCTTGCGGCGGCCGAGGCCGTTCCGGCCGAACCGCGGCTGAAAACTCCGCAGGAATGGGTCTATATCGGCAAGTCGTTCAAGCGGGTCGACACTGCGCGCAAATCCAACGGCGCAGCTGGCATCTATGGCATGGACCAGCGTTTCGACAACATGCTGACCGCCGTCCTCGCCCGCCCTCCGCGCTTCGGCAGCACGGTGGCCAGCGTCGATGACAGTGCCGCCCGCGCCATTGCCGGCGTGGTGGATGTGATCACCGTGCCCAGCGGTGTTGCGGTTCTGGCAAGCGGCACCTGGCAGGCCATGCAGGGGCGTGATGCCCTCTCCGTCACCTGGGACGACAGTGGCGCCGAAATGCGCTCGACTGCGGACATGGAAGCCGAGCTGAGAGAACTGACCGGCACACCGGGCGCAGCCGCAGAAGGCAACGCCGATGCAGAGCCCCTGCTGGCCGGGGCAGCGCGGATCATCGAAGCGGATTACATGTTCCCCTTCCTCGCGCATGCACCGATGGAGCCGCTGGACATCACCGTGCTTTACGACGGCAGCAGCGCCACCTTCTGGACCGGCTCGCAATTCCAGACGACGGATCAGGCCGTCAGCGCCGCCATCCTTGGACTGACACCGGACAAGGTGACAATCAACACGCTCTGGGCCGGCGGCTCCTTCGGCCGGCGCGCCCAGCCGGACAGCCACTATTTCGCCGAAGCGGCTCTGATTGCCAAGGCACGGCATGAGGCAGGCCATGCCCCCCAGCCGCTGAAGATTGTCTGGACCCGTGAGGACGACATTCGCGGCGGCTATTACCGCCCGATGACGGCCCACAAGGTGAAGGTGGGACTGGACGAGGCAGGCCGGATCACCGGCTGGCTGCATCGCATCGCGGGCAAGTCCATCATGAAGGGCACGGGGTTCGAAGCCTTCATGATCAAGAACGGCATCGATGACACCATGGTGGAAGGCGTGCATGGCACGACCTACGACATCCCCGGCTTCCAGCTGGAAGCGCACATGACCGCAACGCCGGTGCCGGTGCTGTGGTGGCGGTCGGTCGGGCACACCCACACGGCCTATGTGATGGAGACCATGATCGACCGCATCGCCCGGGAAACCGGCGCCGATCCGGTCGCCTTCCGCGAAAGCCTGATCAAGAATGATCCGCGCAAGCTGGGCGTTCTGCGGCTGGCCGCAGAAAAGGCAGGCTGGGACACCCCGCTTCCCGAGGGCCGTTACCGCGGCGTTGCGGTTCACACCTCCTTCAGCAGTTATGTGGCCGAAGTTGCGGAAATCTCCTTCCGCGAAGACGGCACGGTGAAGGTGGAAAAGGTCGTCTGCGCCGTGGACTGCGGCATCCCGGTCAATCCGGACAATATCCGGGCTCAGGTCGAAGGTGCCATTGGCTATGGGCTTGGCGCCGTGCTGCGCAACGAGATCACGCTCACGGACGGCGAGGTGGACCAGTCGAACTTCGACACCTACCTGCCCCTGCGCATGTCCGACATGCCTGTCATCGAGGTGCATATCGTTCCGTCCGAAGAAGCCCCGACCGGCATCGGCGAGCCCGGCACGCCGCCGATCGGACCGGCAGTGGCCAATGCCATTGCAGCAGCAAGGGGTGACTATGTGACGGTGCTGCCCTTCAGCAAGCACGGGCTGGCCTGACCCTCAAAGGCCGGCGCAGCGGTCAGTCACAGACTCGCCTGACAGGCATATGGCTGTATCAGGGACCCGGTTGGAACCCCTCCGGGTCCTTTTTCCTTGGCCGAACGGGACTGACACCGGCCCTCAAGCTCCGCGCAGGCAACACGCCTGTGCGGACCATTCTGAGGTATCAGGCCGCGCCTTCCAGCGCGTCCCGGTCCTTCTTGCGCATGCGCTCAGAGGCGGACTTGAGCTGGCCGCAGGCGGCGAAAATGTCGCGGCCGCGCGGGGTGCGGATGGGCGAGGCATAGCCGGCGCGGTTGACGATGTCGGCGAATTCCTCGATCCGTTCCCAGTCGGAGCACTCGTAGTCCGAGCCCGGCCAGGGGTTGAAGGGGATGAGGTTGATCTTCGCCGGAATGCCCGCGAGCAGGCGCACCAATTCCCGCGCATCCGCATCGCTGTCGTTCACGCCCTTCAGCATCACATATTCGAAGGTGATGCGCTTGGCATTGGACAGGCCCGGATAGCGGCGGCAGGCCTCCAGAAGCTCCTGGATCGGCCACTTCTTGTTGATCGGCACCAGCACGTCGCGCAGATCATCGCGCACCGCATGCAGGGAAATCGCCAGCATGCAGCCGATCTCGTCGCCCGTGCGGGCAATCTCCGGCACCACGCCGGAGGTGGACAGGGTGATGCGGCGCTTGGACAGCGACAGGCCGTCACCATCGGACGCGATCAGCAGCGCCTGCTTCACATTGTCGAAATTGTAGAGCGGCTCGCCCATGCCCATCATCACCACATTGGTGACGAGGCGGCCTTCGGAGGGCACGATGGCACCCTGCGGGGTAGCGGCGTCAGGAAAATCGCCCAGCCGGTCGCGCGCGATCAGAATCTGCGAGAGGATCTCTTCCGAAGTGAGATTGCGCACCATCTTCTGGGTGCCCGTGTGGCAGAAGGTGCAGGTCAGCGTGCAGCCCACCTGCGAGGAAACGCAGAGCGTGCCGCGCCCTTCTTCCGGAATATAGACGGTCTCGATCTCCACCGGGCGCCCTGCCCCGCGCGGGGGAAAGCGGAACAGCCACTTGCGCGTGCCGTCGACGGAAATCTGCTCCGAGACGATTTCCGGCCGCGCAATGGAGAAATGGTCCTGCAGCGTGTAGCGCAGATCCTTGGCGATGTTGCTCATCTGGCCGAAGTCAGACACGCCGCGCACATAGAGCCAGTGCCACAACTGCTGGGCGCGCATCTTGCGCTGGCGCTCGGGGATATCGATGGAGGCCATGGCTTCGGCGAGCCCGGCCCTGTCGAGACCGATCAGCGTAGGCTTTTCCGCCGCAGCAACAAGCGCCGGGGCCGGAGCGGCCGGCTGTGCAGCTGCAGATGTCTGCGCGGCGGAACGATGCGCAAGGTCAAGCGAGATCGCCATGGCGTCCAGTATCCAGATCCGAGGGTCAAAACCCGAAGGTTGAGAGGCCGCAAAGGCCATGCGCCGGAACGGACCAGTCCGCTGCTTCAGCGCTTTGAAAACAGAAAAGGCGCAGCCTCCCGCAGGAGCCGCGTCCATTGGCGCCTGAAAAACCACAGGAGCGCCGGAAAATCAACTGCCGATGCGATGAGAGGCGGCAAATGCCGTGCGGCAAGGGGTGCAGCCTGGAGGCTGCCCCCTTTGCGCCGTGTTCAAGCCGCTGGTCCGCGGAGTGCCAGGCGGCCGGTACAGCCGGCTGCCTTCAGGCTCAGCGGCAGGCCTGGTTGGCGGTGTCGATGGCCGCCGTCACGCCCGAGAGCGAGAAGGAATAGGATGTTTCCGTGCCGCGGCCCGAAACAGCCTTTACACTCATCTTGCTGCCCGCCTTCATGGCGGCAACGAGCTGCTGTTCGGCAGCCGCGTTCTCCACCCATGCCCCATCGTTCTTGGTGAACATGGTGAAGGGCTTGCCGTCGATATCGACAGTCACCTGCGATCCTTCCCGCAGCGGATAGCCGACCTGCAGGCTCGGCTCGTTGTTCACGCCTTCCGAAGGACGGGTCGACACGAAGAAGAACACATCTCCGTGATTACGGTCCGTCGGCAGCATCTGCGTGGGCTTGGTCAGGGCGAAGCAGACCTTGCCGCCACCGCTCGCGTGGGTATAGGCCGCCCAATCCCTCTGCTGCTTCAGCAGCGTCGGAGCCTGGGCGACGGCGGCAGCTCCGGACAGAGCGAGGAACAGACCGGCGGTTACCAGGGTTCGTGCTTGCATCATCTCCACACCGTTTTGCTTGCGCGTCAAACGCTTCAGATTTTACTCAAGTGTCGTCCGGCATATAAACCTTGGATTAAGGCTACCTTAAAGCCGGTTACGAAAGGGTTGAAAGCCAATCAATCGCGTGGCGCTCGCCGCCATTCCCGCTATTATCGGCTCGCGTCATGCGCACGCTGGCTGGATAAATCGGGCGAGAGTGTGACATACGTTCCGGGATTACCGGATTATGATCGTGTTAAAACCCGGCGCATTGGGAGTGAAGTCTGCGGTGAGTCAGGCGCAGTATTTTTCAGAACTGATCGAGAGGGTCGCCGCAACGCAGGATAAGGCTGCGTTCATCGAATTATTCGATCACTTCGCGCCGCGCATCAAAGGCTACCTGATGCAGCAGGGCACCGACAGCGCCAGCGCCGAGGAACTGGCGCAGGAGGTGATGGTCATCCTGTGGCGCAAGGCCGCCCTTTTCGACAAGAGCAAGGCCTCTGCCAGCACCTGGCTGTTCCGCATTGCCCGCAACCGGCGCATCGACTCCCTCCGCCGCCTGAAGAACGGCGATCTGGATGCGGAAGATCCCGCCCTGCAGCCCTCCGCGCCGGAAGATCCAGATGTCATTCTCGACACAGGATTGCGGGAGGAGCGCATCCGCGCAGCTCTCGATGAGCTTCCCGAGGCTCAGCGGGAGGTGGTGCGCCAGGCCTTTTTCCTCGGGCTGTCCCACAACGAGATCGCCGAAAGCACCGGCCTGCCGCTCGGCACCGTCAAATCCCGCATCCGCCTTGCCTTCGCCCGCCTGCGGCAGGTGCTGGAGGCAGATGCGGCGGTCGACACCGACTGAACACGGCTGATGATGCTGGCGCATCATGCCTGGAAATTGCTCAAGGGCCGCACGGCTTCATCAGCCTCCGGTGAACCAGAGTCACCGGAAGCTGATGTCAGTCGTCCCAGCCCGGAATCTGCCGCCCCTGCCGCATGATGGGCCCGCCATGGCGGTGCGGGATCTTGTCCTGCTTCGGCCCGCCGGCTGTCACCGGCCTGTCAGCATAGCGGCCCAGCGCCCGGTGCCGGTCATAGAGCACGATGGCCCCGGCGGTGGCGACGTTGATGCAGAACTTGGCCGGGATCTTCACCACATGGTCGCAGCGCGCCAGCATGGCGGAGGACAGGGAGCCGCGCTCTGGCCCCAGTACATAGGCAGCGCGCAGCGGGTGCATGAAGCTCGGCAGATCGATGGCCTCGTCCGTCAGCTCGATGCCGACAAGCTGGCAACCCGCGGGCAGATCCATCGTGTCCACGGTGTCCCATTCGAACAGCGGCAGATGATCCGGGCTCTTGGAGGTGTCGGAGCGCGGCGCCCGGCGGATGGCAGGCCCAGCATCCACGGTGAAGAAGAAGCTCGCCCCGAAGGCATGCGCCGAGCGCATCAGGTTGCCAAGGTTCATCCGCTTGGACAGGCCCTCAGCCCCCACACCGAAATAGCCGCGCATCTTCCACTTCCCTCTTCCGTCATTCCTGCAGAGGCTCATAGACGCTGGGGCTGCCCGCCTCAACCCGTCAACGCGCATCTGCGTTCATGGGTCCCCGCTGCGCAGCGCGTTCCGTGACGAGATTTCCCTTGCAGTGCAGCACTGCGGACCGCAGATTAACCATGGTTCACAACATGTGTGGAGCGGGGGCCCTGCGTGAAAGCCATCCTTTGTCATACCTACGGTCCGGCTTCATCGCTGACCGTTGAAGATCTGCCTGTGCCGCCAGTTGGTCCGGGTGAAGTGCTGGTCCGCGTCAAAGCCTGCGCGCTGAACTTCTTCGACACGCTGATCATTCAGGGCAAATACCAGCTGCAGCCGGAAATGCCCTTCTCCCCCAGCGCCGAATTTGCAGGCATCGTGGAGCGCACCGGCGAGGGCGTGGAACGCCTGCGCCCGGGCGACAAGGTCATCGGCTACATCCGCTTCGGCGCGGCGCGGGAACTGGTGGTGGCCAGCGAGGATGACCTCATCCCCATGCCCGAAGGGATTTCCTTCGAGGAAGCTGCCGGGGTTTCCGTCACCTATGGCACCACGCTGCACGCCTTCCGCGACAGGGCAAAGCTCCAGGAAGGCGAAACCGTGGCGGTGCTGGGCGCTTCCGGCGGCGTTGGGCAGGCTGCGGTGGAGATCGCCTCCCTGATGGGCGCACGCGTCATCGCCTGCGCCTCCTCGGAAGAAAAGCTCAGCCGCGCCCGCCAGCTCGGCGCAGTGCTGACCATCAATTACGAGAAAGAGAACCTGAAGGCGCGGATCAAGGAGCTGACGGATGGCGCCGGGGCCGATGTGGTTTATGATCCGGTGGGCGGTGATCTGGCCGAGCAGGCGCTGCGGGCCACCGGCTGGGAAGGCCGCTATCTGGTCATCGGCTTTGCGGCAGGCCAGATCCCGAAGATCCCGCTCAATCTGGTGATGCTGAAGGGCTGTGATGTCCTCGGCGTCTTCTGGGGCGAATCGATCATCCGCGACCCCGAGGGCCACTGGGCCAACATGAGCCAGATTCTCGACTGGGTGCGCCAGGGCCGGTTGAAGCCGCAGATCCACGCGGTCTACCCGCTGGAGGAGGCCGCAAAGGCCATCCAGGAGATCGCAGACCGCAAGGTCATGGGCAAAGTGATCCTGACGCCCTGACAGGGCTGCCAAGGCTCTTCGCCCGTCTGCCGTTTGAAACGAAAAGAGCCCGGGCGTGAGACCCGGGCTCCGGTCTTGGCATCTGCGGAAGAGATCAGTTCAGCTTGTCCACCGAACCAAGGGTGAAGATCTGGGTTTCACCCGGCGCATCGTCGACGCCGTCGTTGTCGGTGACGAGGATCATCCGGCCATCGGCGGTGACGGTAAAGCCTTCCGGCTTGTCGAGCAGCCAGCCCTTGGACGAGGCCAGCGCCGGGATCAGATCCAGCTTCACGGTCTTTTCCACCACCGGCAGGGTGCCGCCGAGGGCAACCGGCTCGATGCCGGCAAGATCGATCACAGTGATCTGCTTGATGGCAGCAAATTCACCCCCCTGATTGTCACGCTCCAGCACGGCGAAGCGCTCGCCGCCCAGATGGGTGATTTCGGACAGGCCAACCCAGCCGCCGGCAGAGCTCTTCGGCTTGTCGAGCGGATAGTGGACGAAGCCCCAGGATTTGTCCGCCGGGTCGTAGATGCCCAGCTTGACGAGGCCCTTGGCATCATCGCCCCACTCGCGCTGGATCGCCGTCACGACCAGCGTCTTGCCGCCGCGCTCGAATTCGGCAACGCCCTCAAAGCCGAAACGCCTGGACTGGGCAACGAGAGCTTCCGGCAGGCTGATTTCTTCCGTCACCTTGCCGTTGGCATCGGCCTTGACCAGGAGATGCGGCACGCCTTCCTTCTCCGGATTGCCTTCGCTGACAAGCCAGAAACCACCATCCTTAGCCAGCGAAATACCTTCCATGTCGAACTTCTTCGGCGAGCCGCCGGTGATGTTCACATAGGACGTGATCTCCACCGGGCTCATCGACAGATCGAGCGTGTAGATGCGGGCCTTGTCATAGAAGCTGTCCGAAACCGCATAGAGCTTGTTCGGATTGCTCTTGTCAGCCGCAAGGCCCGAGAGCGCACCCCAGCCGATCGGAGCACCGGTTTCCGGATCAAAGGCGGAGGTCAGCACCGGATAGGCCGGCTTGTCTGCGCCAAATTCATAGATGCTAACCTGCGAGCGCAGGCCATCTTCGGCGCTGTCCGCTTCGTTGGCGACGACAAACAGATTGCGGGACGGAATGACCAGCACGCCCTCCGGCGCCACATGGGTGGGCAGCATCTGCAGGAATTGCGGCTCGCCGCCCGTGTCCTTGAACACCGACACCATGTTGGCGCGCTCGGAGTTCACGAAAATGAGCTTCTGGCCGCCGAATTCACCAACGGTCACACCTTCCGGCTCCGTGCCCTTCTTGGAGGCGCGCTTGGCCGGATAGTGGCCGGTCATCATGGCGATGTGCTCAAGCTTGTTGCCGCTGTCGTAGAGCACTTCACCCTTGGTGTTCCAGATGGTGAAGCCGCGCGAGCCGCCTTCATAGTCGCCTTCGTTGGCGGTGATGAAGCGGTCATTGCCGAGCCAGGCCACGGCATCGGGCTCGCGCTTGACGTTCTCGGTGTTGCCCGAGGCGTCGGAGCTGGCGCCCTTGGCGACCGGAACAGCTTCCGCGCTGGCGGTACCGGCGGAGAAATGTGCCGTCACCGTGCCGGAGGCAAGATCGATGAGGACCAGATGGTTGTTTTCCTGCAGTGTCAGGACCGCGACGTTGTCTTCGTTGATCGAGACGAATTCCGGCTCCGGATCCTCCGGTGCGATCTCGGCAAGACCGGTCACGTCAACGATGCGGGCCGCCTCGCAATTGACGGGCATGCCATCGGCATCCAGATCGAAGATGGCGACATGGCCGGCGGGAAGCTGCGGCAGCTTGCCTTCGTTCAACTCTTCATCGCGCTCGTTCTCGATGGCAACGGCCAGGAACTTGCCATCCGGCGAAATGGCGACCGAATCCGGCTGGCCCTTCACGTCGCAGGTGGCGGCGATGGACTTGTCCGCAAGGCTGATCACCGCCAGATGGCCCGACGGCTCGGTGTAGTTCGGGCTGGTGTTGACACCGGCGAGGATGAACTTCTGCGCCGCCGTCACCGAAGTGGGCTCACCGCCCATGGCGATGCGGCCCGCCGGCTTCGGCTCGGCCGGATTGGCGATGTCAACGAAGACCACGGCTTCACCGGGGCTGTCGGAAAAAACCAGCGTCTGGCCATCCTTCGTCGCGGTGATGATCTCGGCAGAGGTCTGCGCCGCAGGATCAACGCCTTCGGCCAGCGTCTTGTAGACAGGCATGGTGGCGATGCGGGTGAAATAGGTGTCGGCAGCAAATGCCTGTGAAACCGCGGCCAGAACGGAAAAACCAGCCAGAAGCTGGCTGCGCAGAGAAATCATGATGCCCCCCGAAGCGGGATGTTTGGTTGAAAGACGGGGCACGCTAGGCAGCACAGACGAAGCTGCGGTGACAGAGCGATGAAGCTTTTGTGACGCAGACCCCGGAACTGCGGCAGTTGCGCCACAGCCCGCAAGGCTCGGGGTGTCAGACTGCAGATAAATTCTGGACAGAAGCCCCCCGCCGGGTTTCTACTAAGGTACTCCTTGCGGATGGCTCAACATCCGCTGGCTGGCCACTTGAGTGCCGCCAGCCATTCCCACGCTCTCCTTTTGCGGACACCCAGCATGACACGCGGCTTCTTGCGCCTTGCCCTTGTGCTTGGCCTGCTTTCCTGCATTGGCCCCTTTGCGGTCGATCTCTATCTGCCGGCCCTGCCGCAGATCACGGCTGGCCTTGGCACGACCGCCAGCGCTGCTCAGATGACGTTTACCGCCTATTTCCTCGCCTTTGGCCTTGCCCAGCTGATCTATGGACCGATGGCAGATTGGCTGGGCCGCAAGCCGCCGGTCTATGCAGGCCTTGCCGTGTTCATCGCCGGATCCGCCATCTGTGCACTGTCTGCGGATATCAACTGGCTTGTCTTTGGCCGCTTCGTGCAGGCCTTGGGCGCGGCATCTGTCATGGTCATTCCGCGCGCCATCGTGCGCGACATGCACACCGGCACAGAAGCTACTCGATTGATGGCGCTGGTGATGCTGGTGATCAGCATCTCGCCGATGCTGGCACCGCTCACCGGCTCAGCCATCATTGCGGTGGGGAGCTGGCGCTTCCTGTTCGTGGCCCTTGGCCTTGCCGCAGCACTGGCCATGGCCCTCACCGCCTGGCAGCTGCCCGAAACCCTGCCGCCGGAGCGGCGCATGCCGCTGCGGCTGAAAGCCATTTTCGGAGGCTGCCTTGACCTGATTCGCGATGCCCGCTTCCTCGGGCTGACGATGACAGGCGGCTTCGGCATGGCGAGTTTCTTCGTCTTCATCGGCGCGGCCTCGTTTGTCTACACCGGCCACTATGGCATGAGCCCGGTGGGCTTCAGCCTTGCCTTCGCGCTGAATGCTATCGGCTTTTTCGGCACGTCGCAGCTCGCGGCTGGGCTCGGGCGCAAGCATGGCATGGCGCGCGTCGCCTTTCTGGCCGTCACTGGCTTTGCCCTTTGCAACGGGGTGCTGGTGACGCTGGTGGCCTTCGGCTTCGATGCTCTTGCCGTGGTGATGGTGCTGCTCTTCCTCGGCAATGCCTGCCTTGGTCTCGTCATTGCCCCCACCATGGTGATGGCGCTGGACGATCACGGCGAGAACGCAGGCCTTGCCTCGTCCCTCGGCGGCACGCTGCAGATGCTGGCTGGCGCCCTGATGCTGGTGCTGGCCAGCCCGTTCTTCGACGGAAGCGTGCTGCCCATGGTGGGCGCCATCGCCGCCTGTGCGGCCTGCGCCTTCATCGTCGCTGTCCCCACGCTGGGGCGGAACCGGACCGCACCGCTCCACCCCTGAGGTGGAGCGGCCTCCAGCCAATCAAACATTGACAACAGCCGCAATTCCCGCCAAAAGCGTGGCCGGTCCTGCCGTTAGAGAGTGTGGATTGAGACGATGATGTTCCGGCTTGCTGCCGCAGACATGGGCATTGAGGCGATGGCTCCGGCCAGCGCTGCTGCCGCTCGTCTTATGACCACCGCAGCCAAACTCACTAAAACCACCGCTAAAACCACCGTTTGACGGTGCCTCTCGTCCCGCGCTCCCCCGGGATGGGCGGGCGCCGGAGAGCCGGGCAGGTGCCGCGTGTGCGGACCCGCCGGGCAAGCGGGGAGACGGATGAGAGAGGAATTCATGGGCTACAAGATCGCCATTGTTGGTGCCACGGGCAATGTGGGCCGCGAAATGCTGGACATTCTGGCCGAGCGCGGCTTCCCGGCGGCTGAAGTCGTGCCGCTGGCCTCGCGCCGGTCGCAGGGCACCGAAGTCTCCTTCGGCGACAAGACGCTGAAGGTACAGGCGCTGGAAAACTATGATTTCTCCGACACCGATATCTGCCTGATGTCCGCCGGCGGCAGCGTTGCCAAGGAATGGGCTCCGAAGATCGGCGCACAGGGCTGCGTCGTCATCGATAACTCCTCCGCCTGGCGCTACGACGCGGACGTGCCGCTGATCGTGCCGGAAGTGAATGCCGACGCAGTTGCCGGCTTTTCCAAGAAGAACATCATCGCCAACCCGAACTGTTCCACCGCGCAGCTCGTCGTGGCGCTGAAGCCGCTGCATGACGCGGCCACCATCAAGCGCGTCGTCATCTCCACCTACCAGTCCGTTTCGGGCGCCGGCAAGGAGGCGATGGAAGAGCTGTTCAACCAGACCCGCGCCATCTTCGTGAATGATCCGGTCGAGAACCAGAAGTTCACCAAGCGCATCGCCTTCAACGTCATCCCGCACATCGACGTGTTCATGGAAGACGGCTACACGAAGGAAGAGTGGAAGGTTCTGGCCGAGACCAAGAAGATCCTTGATCCGAAGATCAAGGTCACCTGCACCGCCGTGCGCGTGCCGGTGTTCATCAGCCACTCGGAAAGCGTCAACATCGAGTTCGAGAAGCCGATCTCGGCCGATGAAGCGCGCGATATCCTGCGCGAGGCGCCGGGCTGCCTTGTCATCGACAAGCGCGAGGACGGCGGCTACATCACGCCTCACGAGACCGCCGGTGAAGACGCCACCTACATCTCGCGCATCCGCGAGGATGCCACGGTGGAGAACGGCCTCAACATCTGGGTCGTGGCCGACAACCTGCGCAAGGGTGCAGCCCTCAACGCCGTGCAGATCGCCGAAGTTCTGGTGAACCGCGGCCTGATCAAGCCGAAGAAGCAGGCCGCCTGATCCTTCTGCACTGAACAGAGCCCGTCAGCAAAAGCCCCGGATTGAACCTCCGGGGCTTTTCAGCTTTAACATGCCCGCCAGAACAGAACGCCGCGCGCCGGACAGGCAGCCTGCGGCCATGGAGGAAACAGATGAGGGGCATCTTGGGCGCAGCCGCTAGAGGCCATGCCGCCACGCGCTTTTCGGACCAGCTGGTGCAGGCCGCCGGAGCGAACTGGACCGCTGCCACCGAACATCCCTTCACCCATGCCATCGGCAGCGGCACCATGCCCCGGGACGCCTATGTGCGCTATCTCATCGAGGACTATACGTTCATCACGGATCTGGCTTCCGTGATCGGCTATCTGGTGGCCAAGGCCCCGGACATGGCGGCAAAGCGCCCGTTCGCGGCGTTTCTGGCGCTGCTGACCTCCAACGAGAACGACTATTTCATCCGCTCCTTTGCAGCGCTCGATGTGGCGCCGGAGGTCTATCTTGAGGCCGCACAGGGGCCTGTGACCCGTGCCTTCGCCAGCCTGCTGCTGGAGGCGGCCGAGGCAAGCTACGAGGAAGGGCTTGCCTGCCTGCTCTGCGCCGAATGGGTCTATCTGACCTGGGGCGAACGAGAGGCCCGAAAGCCGCGCCCGGCCGATTTCTGGCTGGCCGAATGGATTGATCTGCACGCCGGTCCCGGCTTCGAGGGCTTCGTCTCGTTCCTGCGCGACGAGATGGACCGGACTGCCGCCCGCCTTACGGAAACTGAGAGAAACCGGGCCATGGAGCGGTTTGTGCACATGTGCGCACTGGAAAAATCCTTCTTCGACGCGGCCTGGAACGGCCCAGCAGGAGCGGCCCAACCGGCCTGACCCCCACCATCATGCCCATCCATGAAATCGCCGCGCTCGCGGCCGCGGCCCTCTGGGCTTACGGCGGCATCATCTCCGCCACCCCGTCCTCCCATCTGGGTGCGATTGCCTTCAACCGGCTGCGCATGCTCATGGTCTTTGCCATGCTGGCCGCTGCGGTGACCGTTGGCCCCGGCTGGAGCTCGCTTGGCTTTGAGCACTTGGGCGCACTGGTGCTCTCCGGCCTCATCGGCATCTTCATCGGCGATACGGCCCTGTTCCTGACGCTCAACCGGATGGGTCCGCGCCGCACCGCCATGCTGTTCTCGCTGAACGCACCCATGTCTGCGGTGCTCGGCTGGCTGGTGCTGGGCGAGGCGCTGAGCGGACAGGTGCTGGCAGGCGTCATCATCTGCTTTGCCGGAGTGATACTGTCCATCGCCTTCGGCAAACGCCGGTCGCAGCTCCACACCTGGGAGAGCATCAAGGGGCCACTGTGGATCGGTCTTCTCCTCGGCCTGGCAGCCGCCCTGTCGCAATCCGTTGGCTCCCTCATTGCACGCCCGGTGATGGAAACGGGCGTTGATCCGGTCGTGGCCTCGGCCGTGCGCATCGGCATCGCCGCGCTCGGCCTTGTCTGCCTCGGCGCCCTGCCCTTTGCCTATCTGAAACCGGCGAACCCGCTCACGCTCAGGATTGCCGGCTGGACGGCCCTGTCGGGCTTCATCGGCATGGGTGTCGGCATGACCCTGGTGCTGTTTGCGCTGTCCGGCGGCAAGGTGGGGATCATCTCCACCCTGTCCGCCACGACGCCAGCCCTGCAGCTGCCGCTCCTGTGGTGGCGCACCGGCGAAATGCCGGCCCCTGGCGCCTGGATCGGCGCCGCACTGGTCGTCTTCGGCTGCGGGCTGATGTTCGGGGTATAGCCCCTTCAGGCCGCCCGCTCTCCCTGCTCGCCGGCAATGCGCACCACATCGGCCATGATGCCGGTGAGCTGGAAGTCCTTCGGGGTGTAGACCGCAGCAACGCCCATGGCCTTCAGCGTCCGGGCGTCCTCATCCGGAATGATGCCGCCGACAACGACTGGAATATCGGCAATGCCTGCCGCCCGGAGCCGCTCCAGCACGTCGCGCACCAGCGCCAGATGGGAGCCGGAGAGGATCGACAGGCCGATGACATGCACGCTCTCCTCCAGCGCCGCGTTGACGATCTGCGCCGGGGTGAGGCGGATGCCCTCGTAGACCACTTCCATGCCGCAGTCGCGGGCACGCACGGCAATCTGCTCCGCGCCATTGGAATGGCCATCGAGCCCCGGCTTGCCAACAAGGAACTTCAGCCTGCGGCCCAGCTTGCGCGAGACGGCTTCCACGCTTTCGCGCACCGCCGCCACATCGCCCGCATCGTCCCGTGCGGCGCGGCCAACGCCGGTGGGGGCACGGTATTCGCCAAAGACCTCGCGCAGCGCCGCACCCCATTCGCCAGTTGTTACGCCCGCCTTGGCCGCAGCGATCGAGGGTTCCATGATGTTGCGCCCTTCACGCGCCGCCGCCTTGAGCCCGGCAATCGCCGCCTCCGCTGCGGCCCCGTCACGAGCGGAACGCCAGGCCTTGATGCGCTCGATGGCTTCATCTTCCACATGCGCTGAAACGGTGAGGATGCCGCCATCTTCCCCGGCGGCCAGTGGCGAGGGCTCGCTTTCCGTCCAGCGGTTGACACCGACGACGATCTGCTCGCCGCTCTCGATGCCTGCAAGCCGGCGGCTGTTCGCCTCCACCAGCTGCTGCTTCATGTAGCTGGTCTCAACAGCAGCGACGGCCCCACCCATGGCATCGATCCGGGCCAGCTCTGCCCGCGCTTCGGCCTTCAGCTCTTCCACCTTTGCGTTGATGACGGAGGAGCCGTCAAAGATATCGTCATAGTCGAGCAGGTCGGTCTCATAAGCGAGAATCTGCTGCATGCGCAAGGACCATTGCTGATCGAACGGCCGGGGCAGGCCCAGCGCCTCGTTCCAGGCCGGAAGCTGCACCGCACGGGCGCGGGCATTCTTCGACAGAACCACGGCCAGCATCTCGATCAGAATGCGGTAGACGTTGTTCTCCGGCTGCGGCTCGGTCAGGCCCAGCGAGTTGACCTGCACCCCATAACGGAAGCGGCGGTAGCGCGGATCGGCGATGCCATAGCGGTCGCGGCAGATCTCATCCCACAATTCGGTGAAGGCGCGCATCTTGCACATCTCGGTGATGAAGCGCATGCCCGCATTGACGAAGAAGGAAATGCGGCCCACTGCCTGCGGAAACTCGGCTTCCGGAATGGCACCGCTCGCCTTCATGCCGTCAAGAATGGCGATGGCCGTTGCCAGTGCGAAGGACAGCTCCTGCACCGGCGTCGCCCCCGCTTCCTGCAGATGGTAGGAGCAGACATTCATCGGGTTCCACTTCGGCATCTCGCTGTAGGTCCAGGCGATTACATCCGTGGTGAGCCGCAGCGAGGGTGCGGGCGGGAAAACGTAAGTGCCGCGCGAAAGATATTCCTTGATGATGTCGTTCTGGGTGGTACCGGCCAGCCGCTTGCGGTCCGCGCCCTGTTCATCTGCCGCAGCCACATAGAGCGCCAGCAGCCAGGGGGCGGTGGCGTTGATCGTCATGGACGTGTTCATCCGCTCCAGCGGAATGTCCTGAAACAGGGTGCGCATGTCGCCCAGATGCGCCACCGGCACGCCCACCTTGCCGACCTCGCCCCGCGACAGCAGGTCATCGGGATCATAGCCCGTCTGGGTCGGCAGATCGAAGGCGATGGAAAGACCGGTCTGGCCCTTGGTCAGATTGGCCCGGTAGAGCCTGTTGGAATCGGCCGCCGTGGAATGGCCCGCATAGGTGCGGAAGATCCAGGGCTCATCCCGCTTCCGGCCGCCCTCGCCCATCGTCTTGTCATCACTCATGCGGACACCCTCCACCCGGCCTGACGGCCGTCATCCATCCCAGCACGATAAGGCCTCAGCGGCACCGGATAAATTCGCCAAAAGTCGCCCTGCTGCGGCGCAATATAATTTCACCAAACGAAATAATTTTCATAAGAAAATACCGCGCCGTACAAATTTACCGTTACGTCAAATAATAAGAAATTAACACGAACTATACTTATCGTATAGTTAGGTTGAAATCAGGAACTCAGTCACATGAGATTATCATTTATACTTAGAGCAGTTGTCGTAACACTTGCCGCAACGGCATGCCCGGTCACAGGATGGATAAGTATTGAATCGAACTCGAGGCTTCAGAAATATAGCCTTGCAAGTGCGCGCGTTAAGACGATGCAGGCCCTGTCTGACATTCCCGCAAATGCGAACGCGGATCGGGGCCTGATCACTCTTCTTCTGGATTCCGAAAACGCGGCCGAACGCTCGCGTGAGGCCGACGTTGCCAAGAGCCGCCAGCCGGCGGATGTTGCCTTCACCAAGGCCTTGGATGCAGCGGCAGAGCTTGCCGCGCTTGAGCCGGCCAATGCCGCCGCTGCAGACATCGTGAAAAAGAGCCAGGCAGACTGGCTCCAGATGCGCGCAGCCAATGACCGGCTGGTGTTCTCCGCTCCGCTGGAGCAGCGCCGCAAGGCCTCGCAGGATACGTTTGCGGCTTCCGCAAACATGAACAAGACGGTGCTGGATGCAATCGACCGCGAAATGGAGATCCCAGCCGAAGTCGATGGCGAAGTCCGCCAGATCCGGGGCGAGAATGTCGAGGAAGCGGCGGCCGGCACAGTGAAAGTCTCCCGCAACATCACCGATGTGAACGAAGCCGCAGAACTGACCGGCCACATCGCCCGTGATGTTGTCAGCGCCTCCAACGGCATTTCCAGCCAGGCAGAGGAACTGAAGGGCAAGGTGGAAAGCTTCGTCCGCCGCGTTCGCGCCGGCTGACAGCCACCGCCACCACTGCAAGACGAGGACAGCCCCCGCGCGGGGCTGTCTTCATGTGAGGCCCCCCGGCGAAATACCGGTTTTCCGGCCGCAATGGCTGGCAAACGGCAGCATGAGCCCCTATGTTGGACCCATCGGCCGGGTGAATGTCCCGGAATGGCGGCCCGCTGCGGACATGGCATGACACCTGCACACAGCAGACAGGATATAGAAGACGGCACCGCAGGCGCATCCCGCCTTGCGCCGGTTCTGTTCAAGCTGCTGCTGCTGGCTTTTCTGGCCACCCTGCAATGGACGGCCCTGCCGGGACAAATCTCCCGGCCGGATCTGCAAAGGGCCGAGGCAGGGCTTGCCAGCGCCGGACAGGCCGCGCAAGCGGCCCAGCGCGCCAGAGACGCCTGGCGCAATGCCACGGCAGAATGGCGCAAGTCCGGACCGGACCGTCACCTCTCCCCGCCTCCGCAAGGCTCTGATCCGGCTGGCCTTGCCCCCTCAGGCACAGAGCACCTTCCGCAGGCCGGACGGCTAGCACAGGCAGCAGTTTCCCCTGCCCTGCCCGCACTGGCACTGCCGCGCGATTTTGATGCCCGCGCCCCTCCGGCTGCGGCCTGACGGAGCATTGCTCCCTTTCTGACCTGACTTTCCCTGTTTTTCTCCACGGCTGACGCTTGCGCAGGACTGGTTCCGCGCGGGTGTGCCGTTCCATGGATCATCACACCATGCGCAAATCACGCTGGGTGCTTGCAGCCTATCTGGCTGTCATCATCTTCGGGCTGCTGGCGGCATTGCCCAATTTCCTGTCCCCCTCACAACTGGCCAGCCTGCCCGGCTGGCTGCCGAAACAGCCCGTCACGCTGGGCCTTGATCTTCGCGGCGGATCGCATCTCGTGCTGGAAACGGACACGAAGGCCCTGCTGAAGGACCGGATCGACGATCTGCAGCGGCAGGCCCGTCAGAGCCTGACCAGCGCCGGCATTGCCACATCGTCCCTGCGCGCCGGGGACGGCACCGTCACCATTGCCCTCAAGGATGAAGGGCAGACGGACGCCGCCCTAGAAGCGCTGCGCCCGCTGATCAACGCCGCTGGCGGACTGATGCCCGGCATGGCCGGAGCGCCGGACATGACCATCACCCGCACCAGCCCCGGCACGCTGGAGATGAAGCTGACGGAAGAAGGCATCCGCGACCGCATCAGTGCGGCCGTGGCCCAGAGCCTTGAGATCATCCGCATGCGCATCGATCAGGCCGGTGTCGCCGAGCCCGTGATCCAGCGGGCGGGCGGGGACCGCATCATGGTGCAATTGCCCGGCGTGCAGGACCCGGCCCGCATCCGCGAGCTTCTTGGCAGCACCGCCAAGCTCTCCTTTCACATGCTGGCCGATGCCGCACCGGGCGCACGCCTGCCGGCCGGTGTCAGCCTGCTCCCGGCAGTCAGGGGCAGCACGCAATATCCGGTCGAAAACCGTGCCGCCCTGTCAGGCGAGCGGCTGGCCGATGCAAGGGCAGGCTTTGACCCGCAGACCCGCGCTCCGCTGGTGCTGTTCCGCTTTGACAGCAGCGGCGCACGGCAGTTTGCCGAAATCACAAAGGCCAACACCGGCAAACCTTTCGCCATCGTGCTGGATGGCAAGGTCTTGAGCGCGCCGGTCATCCAGCAGCCGATCACTGGCGGCTCGGGCCAGATCAGCGGCAACTTCACCATTGCGGAAGCTGCAGACCTTGCCGCCCTGCTGCGTGCGGGCGCCCTGCCTGCCCCGCTCACCGTCATCGAGGAGCGGACCGTCGGCGCGGATCTGGGAGCAGATGCCATTGCAAGGGGCGTTGAAACCGGCATCGCAGGTTTCGGCCTGGTGTTTGCCTTCATGATGGTGCTCTACGGCCGCTGGGGCCTTGTCGCCAATTTCGCGCTGGCGCTGAACGTGCTGCTGACGCTGGGCGGCCTCAGCCTGATGGGCGCAACGCTGACGCTGCCCGGCATCGCCGGTATCGTACTCGGCATCGGCCTTGCGGTGGATGCCAACGTGCTGATCAACGAGCGCATCCGCGAGGAAACACGCAAGGGGCTCAGCGCCCACGCGGCGCTCGATGCCGGCTTCAGGCGCGCCTATGCGACGATTGTGGATTCCAACGTTACGGCACTGATCGCAACCGTCCTGCTTTTCTGGTTCGGCACCGGCCCGGTGCGCGGTTTTGCCGTCACCATGGGCCTCGGCATCGCCATTTCCATGTTCACCGCCGTGTCGATCGTCCGGGTCATCATGACGGCCATCGTGCGCAGGTGGCGGCTGAAGAAGCTGGTCATCGAACCGCCCTTCGGCTTCCGCCTGATCCCCGACGGCACCAGCATCCGCTTCATGCGCGGGCGCTTCATCGGCATAGGCATGTCCATCTTCCTGTCGCTTGCTTCCGTGGCTCTGCTGATCAAGCCGGGCCTCAACCTCGGCGTCGACTTCCGGGGCGGCATCCAGATGGAGGTGACAACGCAAGGGCCCGCCGATCTTGCCGGCCTGCGCAGCGGGCTGGGCGGGCTGGGTCTAGGCGAGATCGCCCTGCAGCAATTCGGCGATCCCACCCACGTCCTCCTGCGGGCCGAGCGCCAGCCGGGCGGCGAGGAGGCACAGACGGCAGCCGTCAACACCATCCGCAGCAGCCTTGCCCAGATTGCACCCGGCTCTCAGGTGGAGCGTACGGAAGTGGTTGGGCCGAAGGTCAGCGGCGAACTGGCGGCAGCGGGCATCCTTGCCGTCATTCTGGCCAGCCTTGCCATGCTGTTCTACATCTGGGTCCGCTTCGAATGGCCGTTCGCGGTCGGCGCCATCGCCACACTGGTGCTGGACGTGACCAAGACGGCCGGCTTCTTCGCGCTCACCGGCATCGACTTCAACCTCACGGCCATTGCCGCGCTGCTGACGCTCGTCGGCTACTCGGTCAATGACAAGGTGGTGGTCTATGACCGCATGCGCGAGAACATGCGCCTCTACAAGCAGATGCCGCTGCGGGAGATGATCGACAAGTCGATCAACGAAACCCTCGGGCGCAGCCTCTACACCTCGATCACCGCCTTCCTGGCCATGCTGCCCATGGCCATATGGGGCGGCAGCGCGGTGGAGAGCTTCGCCGTGCCGATGGTGTTCGGCATCGTGGTGGCGGCCAGTTCATCGGTGTTCATCGCCGCACCGATCCTCCTCTTCCTCGGCGACTGGCGCAAACGCCGCCAGAAAAAGGCAGAAACACCGGCTGCCGAACCGGCGGCGCAAGCCTGAGCGCATAAAAACGGACTGCCCCGCCGCTTTTTGCCGGCGGGGCACTTGCACCGCACGGACGAACTCAATCAAAAAGAAAGTTCCAGAAGGATAACAGCCATATGCCCCATGACACGCCGCTGATTGCCACCATCGTTGCCGGACTTGGCATCGCATTCATTCTGGGGGCAATTGCGAACCGGCTGAGGCTGCCGCCGCTGGCGGGCTACCTGATCGCGGGCGTGCTGGTGGGTCCGCACACCCCGGGCTTCGTCGCCGACCAGAATCTCGCGCCCGAACTTGCGGAGATCGGCGTCATCCTGCTGATGTTCGGCGTCGGCCTGCATTTTTCGCTGAAGGACCTTTTGTCGGTGCGGGCGATTGCTGTGCCAGGCGCATTGGTGCAGATCCTCGCCGCGACGCTGATGGGGGCTGGCCTTGCCTGGATGATGGACTGGCCGCTGCGTTCCGGGCTTGTCTTCGGCCTTGCCCTGTCGGTTGCCAGCACCGTAGTGCTGCTGCGCGCCCTGCAGGAACGCCGCCTCGTTGCGACAGAACAAGGGCGCATCGCGGTCGGCTGGCTGATCGTCGAAGATCTGGCCATGGTGCTGGCGCTTGTCATCCTGCCCGCGATTGCCAGCGTCATCGGCGGGCAAAGCAACATTGCGCCCGATCCGCTGGCCGCCCGTTTCGGCCTTGGCATCTGGGGCGTCCTGGGTCTGACACTGGTCAAGGTCGCGGCCTTTGTGGCGCTGATGCTGATCATCGGGCGGCGGGTGATCCCCTGGATCCTGCATTACATTGCCCACACCGGCTCGCGCGAACTGTTCCGCCTTGCGGTGCTGTCCATCGCTCTGGGTGTCGCCTTTGGCGCGGCCAAGCTTTTCGGCGTGTCGCTGGCGTTGGGGGCCTTCTTCGCCGGCATGATCCTGAGCGAATCCCAGCTCAGCCACAGGGCCGCCGAGGAATCCCTGCCCCTGCGCGATGCCTTCGCCGTGCTGTTCTTCGTCTCGGTCGGCATGCTGTTCGACCCGGCGAGCATCATCGAGGACCCGCTGCCCGTCATGGCAACGGTCTTCATCATCATTGCCGGCAAGTCCGTTGCGGCCTTTGTCATCGTCCGGCTGTTCGGGCATTCGCGGGAGACTGCGCTGACCATTGCCGCGAGCCTTGCCCAGATCGGCGAGTTCTCCTTCATCCTCGCCGAGCTTGGCGGCAAGCTGAACCTCCTGCCGGACCAGGGCCGCGATCTCATCCTTGCCGGTGCCATCCTGTCCATCCTGCTCAACCCGCTGTTCTTCGCCGCCATCGACTGGCTGAAGCCCAGGACGGAAGCACAGGAGGAAGGCGCTGATGCACCAACGGCCCAGCAAGCGGAAAAGCAGGCGAATACGCCGGTCGTGCAGGCCACCAGCCAGACCGGGCATACCATTCTCGTCGGCTTCGGCCGGGTCGGCAGCCTTACCGGGCGGGAGCTGCAGGCTGCAGGCGAACCGCTGCTGGTGATCGAGGATGCGGACAAATCCCTGACCGCGCTGAAAGAAGCCGGCATCGAGGCGATCGTTGGCAATGGCGCCCGTCAGGACGTGCTGCAGGCGGCCAACATCGCAGAAGCCCGGCGGCTGATCATTGCCATTCCCAACGCCTTCGAGGCGGGGCAGATCGTCCTTCAGGCCAAAGCCGCCAATCCGGAGATCGAGATCATCGCCCGCGCGCATTTCGATGCGGAGGTGGACCATCTCGCAGGCCTTGGTGTCGGCACCATCATCATGGGCGAGCATGAGATTGCAAGGGCCATCGTGGAGAAGGTGACCGGAGCGCGTCCGCTCACCTGATCCTGCCCTGCACCCAGCGCCCTGCCTTCTGTGCACCGCAAAACAGTGCAGACTGCCGCAACGCAAGTTAAGCAATAGTCGTATAGATCAAGCGCCATTTTAGACGGATAGTTGCGCGATAGCAGGTCTTTCGCACCCAACCGCTGCTGCGCCGCAATAGTCCTGCGCCGCAGGGAGGCGTGCAGGAGCCGGGCTGGCAGTTTCATGCCGGAGTGGAGGAGGACACCCATGGCGACCGTGGCACAGGCAGCATCGCAGGCAGCATCCGAGGCAAACGACAATCTGACGAAGAGGGACACACCCTTGAAGGATCTTTACGAAATCGGCGAAATCCCGCCTCTCGGCCATGTGCCGGAGAAGATGTATGCCTGGGCAATCCGGCAAGACCGGCACGGCCCGCCGGAAGAGGCCATGAAGCTGGAAGTGGTGCCGACCTGGACGCTCGACAGCCACGAGGTTCTGGTTCTCGTCATGGCCGCTGGCGTCAACTACAACGGCATTTGGGCCGCACTTGGCGAGCCCATCTCCGTCTTCGGCAGCCACAAGAGCGCCTATCACATCGCCGGTTCCGATGCCTCGGGCATTGTCTGGGCCGTCGGCTCCAAGGTGAAGCGCTGGAAGGTGGGCGATGAAGTCGTCATCCATTGCAATCAGGATGACGGCGACGACGAAGAGTGCAATGGCGGCGACCCGATGTTCTCGCCCACCCAGCGGATCTGGGGCTACGAGACGCCGGATGGCTCCTTCGCCCAGTTCGCCCGCGTCCAGTCGCAGCAGCTGATGCCGCGCCCCAAGCACCTGACCTGGGAAGAAGCCGCCTGCTACACGCTGACGCTGGCGACCGCCTACCGCATGCTGTTCGGCCATGCGCCGCACCAGCTGCGGCCGGGCCAGAACGTGCTGGTCTGGGGCGCCTCGGGCGGCCTTGGCGTCTTCGGTGTGCAGCTGGCCGCCGCCGCCGGGGCCAATGCCATCGGCGTCATCTCGGACGAGGACAAGCGCGATTACGTCATGTCGCTGGGCGCCAAGGGCGTGATCAACCGCAAGGATTTCAACTGCTGGGGCCAGCTGCCCAAGGTCAACTCCCCCGAGTTCAACACCTGGACGCAAGAAGCGCGCAAGTTCGGCAAGGCCATCTGGGACATCACCGGCAAGGGCAATGACGTGGACATGGTGTTCGAGCATCCGGGCGAGCAGACCTTCCCGGTCTCGGCTCTGGTGGTCAAGCGCGGCGGCATGGTCGTGTTTTGTGCGGGCACGACAGGCTTCAACATCACCTTTGACGCCCGTTATGTCTGGATGCGGCAGAAGCGTATCCAGGGCTCGCACTTCGCCCATCTGAAGCAGGCATCCGAGGCGAACAAGTTCGTCATCGACCGGCGCATCGATCCGTGCATGTCGGAAGTGTTCGGCTGGCACCAGATCCCCAAGGCCCACACCAAGATGTGGAAGAACCAGCATGCGCCGGGCAACATGGCGGTTCTGGTCAACTCGCCAGTGCCGGGCCTGCGGACCTTCGAAGATGTGCTGGAGGCGGGCAAGCGCTGAAAGGGCTTGTCAGTGAGCGGGCGGCCCCCCGGCGGCCCGCATCACGTCATGGCGAACATGCGCACCTGTTTGGAGAAACGCGAATGGCGCAGGCCGAAGAGGTGGTGCAGGATGCTGTCCACGTCCGCCGGATAGAAGGGCTTGCGCAGGAAAGCACGGGCCCGCACCTTCTCGGCAGCTGAGTCCAGCGTGTCGTTGTATTCGGTCGACATCAGGATCACATCCGAGCCGCGCGCCAAGGTCGACAGCCGCTCGGCCAGTTCCAGACCCGTCATGTTCGGCATGTTGAAATCGGTGAAGATCACCCGGTAGGGTTTTTCGCTGACCAGCTTGATGGCGGCCGCGCCGTCCCCGGCTTCGACGATGTTCAATTTGAAGATCGACCGCTCCAGCACCTTGCGCACGATCTTGCGGACAGTCGTCGAGTCATCCACGATCAGAACGTCAAAGGGCGTGCTGATGGCCTGAAAGACATCGAGGATATGCTTGACCTGTGCAGCCGTGAAAGGCTTGGCCAGAAAGTCGTAGGCACCGAAGTTCTTGAGCTTGGACTCTGCCGCCTCATCCAGGCCATCGGACATGGAGACGGCGAAAGTCTTCGAACCCATGACCTGAATGGCCGCCATGACCTCGACGCCGTTCAGCTGCGGCATGTTGATGTCGAGGAAGGCAATCTGAAATGCGTTCTTGCTCAGAAGCTCGACCGCTTCCTTTCCATCAGCCGCAGCGGTGATGGCAACGTCATACCCTGAATATTGCAGCGCCCGCTCAATAAACTTGCGCACAGTTGCACTGTCGTCTGCAACCAGCACCCTGATTGGCTCTTCAGCTGACGATCCCAAAAAGCTGCCCCGCGATTGCCTTGAGTTGTCTTTTTCCGGCCGCTCATTCCGGGTGGCGGTCTTGGCGGCAATATGAAACATGATTTTCTTAATTTTCCAGAAGCATTCGGCGGAACCCCCCTTATTTAGCGAGGCCGATCAGAAAAAATTACAGGTACGCAACCTGAAATATATTAAGTGTTGAGCATTCCACGCGCCGTCTATCGCCCGGCGCCGGAATTCCGGCCTAATGTGCGCATACGATTCGGCGGGTTGCGGGGCGACCGGACAAGAGGCGGCGAAGACATGCATTTTGATGAGGAAGCCATCGCTTCCAGGCGCGAGATCCTGACAGGTTCCATGATGCTGGGCGGCGCGCTGCTGCTGGCCGGCTGCCAGAGCAAGACACCAGCTGACGTTCCGCCCTATTACCGGGATCTGGCGCGGGTGAACGCCGTTGTCGATCAGGCAACGGCCCAGCAGATGATTTCCCAGTACCGGGAGAACAACGGACGCGGCCGCGTCGTGGCGGACCCGGTCCTGATCACCCTTGCCCAGCAGCAGGCAAGGGTCATCGCAGCGGCGGATGATATCCGCGCCTCGCTCTACCCGCAGAACCAGCTGAAGAACCGGCTGGATGCCATCGGCGAGAGCAAGTCCTATGGCGTCGAGAACGTCAGCGCCGGTTACCGCACGCTGGCTGAGGCCTTCTCCGGCTGGCGCGAGTCGCCCACCCATAACAAGGTGATGCTGGATGAGCGCGTGACCCGCATGGGCATTGCCACCGCCTACAGCCCCTCCTCCAAGTACAAGGTGTTCTGGAGCCTCGTGCTCGTCTCGCCCAAGGGCTGACCTCAGGACGGCGCAAGAACGAAGGGCAGGCGGCGGCTTCCCCTCCCTGCCCTTTCCCGTTCTCTTTCCAGCGGCATCAGCCTTGCGGCGCCGCAATAATCTCGTAGCCGGGGCAGGTTTCGAACCGCTCGCTCTCCGGGTCCATCACCCGCAACTCGCCGCTGCCGATATCGAACCAGGCGCCGTGAACCTTGAGAGAACCGTCCGTGCAGGCCTGATCGATGAAAGGGAAGGTGCGCAGGTTCTTCAGCGACTGGCGCACACCGGCATATTCCATCGCCAGCTGCGGGTCATCCAGCCGGTCCACCGGCATGCAGGCCATGGCGATGGCAGCAGGCTCCAGCAGCTTGATCCAGCGGCCGATGAACTCACCCGTCGCCAGCGGTGCATTGGCATTCTGCCGGAATGCCTGCACGCCGCCGCATTTGGCATGGCCCATGACAACGATATGCTTCACCTTGAGAACGCGCACGGCATATTCCAGCGCGGCACTGGTTCCGTGCTGGCCTTCGGTCTGCTCAAAGGGCGGCACCAGATTGGCAACGTTGCGCACCACGAAAAGCTCGCCGGGACCTGCATGGAACACACCTTCCGGCGCGACCCGGCTGTCGCAGCAGGAAATGACCAGCACCTCGGGCTTCTGGCCATAAATCGCCAGCTGCTCCTGCTGTTCGCGGAAGCGGACATAGCCCTTCTGGAGATAGCGGCCATAACCGTCGATCAGGTCCTGCGGAAACTCGTTTGCCATGTCAGTCATGCTCCTTGCCATCCGGCAGGCCCCAGTATGCGGCGCGGAAGGCGGTTATAAAGGCTGGGGACGCTGCCGCCAACCCCGCGCCTTCCCTGCCCTGCACCTGTCCTCCCTTGCGCCGGCTTGTCCCAAGGCCTTCAACCAAGGTTCCCCTTGCCCCGGAGCCGGGCAGCGGTCTTAATCATCCGCAGATGCAACGATTTGGGAGGCGGAACGTGAGCAAGACCAGCGCGGGCAATTTCTTCGAGGACTTCCGGATTGGCCAGGTGATCCGGCATGCAACCCCGCGCACGGTGACCGCTGGTGACGTAGCGCTCTACACCGCCATCTACGGCCCGCGTTTTGCGGTGCAAAGCTCGAATGCCTTCGCGCAGGAACTGGGCTATCCGGCCGCACCCATCGACGACCTGCTGACCTTCCACATCGTCTTCGGCAAGACGGTGCCGGACATTTCCCTCAATGCCGTGGCAAACCTCGGCTATGCGGGCGGGCGCTTCCTTGCCCCCGTCTATCCCGGCGACACCCTGTCCGCCGTGTCGGAAGTGATCGGCCTCAAGGAAAACTCCAACGGCAAGACCGGAGTCGTCTATGTGCGCTCCACCGGCTACAAGTCCGATGGCACCGAGGTTCTGGACTACGTGCGCTGGGTCATGGTCAACAAGCGGGACCCCGGCAATCCGGCGCCTGCGCCCGTTGTCCCGACTCTGCCCGAGAGCATTGCGCCGGATGCTCTTGGCGATGCCGTGCCGCTGCTCGATACGGCCAACTGGGACAATGACCTGGCCGGCAGCCGCTTCCGCTTTGATGACTATGTGCCCGGCGAGCGCATCGACCATGTGGATGGCATGACGGTGGAAGAGGCCGAGCACCAGCTTGCCACCCGGCTCTACCAGAACACGGCGAAGGTGCACTTCAATCAGCACACGGAAGGCAAGGGCCGGTTCGGCAAGCGGCTGATCTATGGCGGCCACGTGATCTCACTGGCCCGCGCCCTCTCCTTCAACGGGCTGGGCTCCGCCTTCCACATCGCCGCCATCAACGCCGGCCGCCATGTGGCACCGCTGTTTGCGGGCGACACGGTCTATGCCTGGTCGGAAGTGATCGATGCGGCAACGATCGAGGGCCGGGAAGACGTGGGCGCGCTGCGCCTGCGGCTCGTCGCCACCAGAAACACCCCTTGCGCGGACTTCCCCTATGCCACGGCAGATGGCGTCTATGCGGACAATGTGGTGCTGGACTTCGACTACTGGGCCTTGATGCCGAAGTGACCCGCCAACCCCTTACCGCTTCGCCAGCGGATGATGGGTTTCGACGAGGGCCTGCAGGCGCTCGTCGAGGACATGGGTGTAAATCTGCGTTGTGGAAATATCCGCATGGCCCAGCAACTGCTGCACAACGCGCAGATCCGCGCCGTTCTGCAAAAGATGCGAAGCGAAGGCATGGCGCAGCACATGCGGCGAGACCTTCTGCACATCAAGGCCGATAGAGGCGGCGAGCGCCTTCAGGTCGCGGGCAAAGGCCTGACGGGTGAAGTGGCCGCTTTCGCCATAGGAGGGAAACAGCCAGGGGCTGGCGGTAAAGGCGCCTGCGGCGTTGCGCAGGGCCACATAGTCCTTCATCGCCGCCTGCGCCCTTGAGCTCAGTGGCACGAGCCGCTCCTTGCCGCCCTTGCCCTTGATTTCGATGAGCCGGGCATCGCGCAGCGCCGCCTTCACCGGCAGGGCCACCAGTTCGGACACACGCAGGCCCGTGGCATAGAGCACTTCGAGCAGCGTGTAGAGCCGCGCGGCCCTGAGGCGGCGGCTGGCGGCCGTCTGCGCATCCTCGCCATCCCCTGCCTGCACCGCATCGGCAGCGCTGCGCGCGGCTTCGATCAGCCGGTCCACCTCGTCTTCGGAGAGAACCTTGGGCAGGGACTGGCGCCGCTTCGGCGCCCCTTGTGTGCGCGTCGGATCATCCGTGCGCATACCCTCGGCATACAGAAACTTGAAATACTGGCGCAGCGCCGAAAGCCGCCGCGCCTGCGAGGACGGGGCAAAGCCGCGCCCTGCCAGATCGCCGAGATAGGCGGAGATATCGTCCTGGCCCGCCAACTGCGGCGCGGTGGAGCCCAGAAAGTCCGAAAAATCCTCCAGATCGCGCCGGTAGCTTTCCAGCGTGTTGAGCGCCGCGCCGCGCTCGGCCGCGATCATTTCCAGAAAGGCTTCGATGCTGCTGTTCATGCTGGCTGCACCCTTGTGGCCGCCCGTCAGCGGGCAAAGCCATCCTTCTGCACCCGCACGGTGATCTCCCGCTCGCTCGGATGGACAAAATTCGCCAGCGAAAAGACGATGCCATAGGCAGCAGCCCCCAGAAGGGCCAGAACCAGGATCAGTCGGGTCAAGGTCGGCACGGCAAAAACCCCAGAGAACCGGCAAGGAGAATCGGCGGCGGCTCGCCTTTCTTTTTGCGGCAGGCAGGCTCCCCTAGCAAGCCGCTTGTTTTTTGCCGGAATATGTTAAAAGGCGCTTCATGAACCGTTCAGGGAGGGCCAAGGTGAACGCAGCCGCATCGGGCACACAGGTGAAGGACGCACGTGCGGCCCGGATCGTCACCGCCCTTGGAAACCGCTCCATCGTGCTTGTCGGCATCATGGGCTGCGGCAAATCCAGCGTCGGGCGCCGCCTTGCCCAACGCCTGGGCCTTGATTTCGTCGATGCCGATACCGAAATCGAGACGGCAGCCAACATGACGATCTCCGAGATTTTCGCCCTGCACGGCGAGCCGGAATTCCGCCGCGGCGAGGAAAAGGTGATCGCCCGCCTGCTGCAGCAGGGTCCGCAGGTGCTGGCCACCGGCGGCGGCGCTTTCATGAGCGAGGCGACACGCAACGCGATCAAGGCAAACGGTGTGTCTGTCTGGCTGAGAGCCGACCTTGCGACAGTGATGGTGAGGGTCCGCAAGCGCCCGACGCGCCCGCTGCTGCAAAACGCCGATCCGGAAAGCACCATGCGCCAGCTGCTGGAAAAGCGCGAGCCGGTCTATGCCCTGGCGGACACCACCGTCTGGTCCCGGGAAGTGCCGCATGAAGTGGTGATGGAAGACGTGATTTCGGCGGTCGAAGGCCATCTGAACCTGCGCACAGGCAGGATGAACAGCGAAGAGGGCCAAAATGGCTGACAGACTTGAGACCACGGCAGAGCCGGTCACCGTGCCGGTGGATCTGGGCGAGCGTTCCTATGACATCGTCATCGGCCGCGATGTGCTGACGGGCGCCGGTGCGCGCATTGCCACCCTCATGCCGGGTGCAAGGCTCGCCGTCATCACCGACGAAACCGTCGCCCGCACCCATCTGCCCGCGCTGTCGGCCAGCCTGAAGGCCGCAGGACTGGAACACACGGTCATCACCGTGCCGCCGGGCGAGCAGACCAAATGCTATGCCCAGTTCGAGCGTCTGTGCGACGAGGTTCTGGCTGCACGGCTGGAGCGCGGCGACGCGGTTCTTGCCTTTGGCGGCGGCGTTGTGGGGGATCTGGCAGGCTTCGTATCGGCTTCCGTGCGCCGGGGCATGACCTTCATCCAGATGCCGACCACGCTGCTGTCCCAGGTGGATTCCTCCGTCGGCGGCAAGACCGGCATCAACTCCCGCTACGGCAAGAACCTGATCGGCGCCTTCCACCAGCCCGCCCTGGTGCTGGCCGATACGGCCATTCTCGACACACTTTCGGACCGCGAATTCCGCGCCGGCTATGCCGAAGTGGTGAAATACGGCCTTCTGGGCGATGCGGACTTCTTCGAATGGCTCGACCTCAACTGGAAGGGCATCTTCGACGGCACCTCCGCCCGTGAGGAAGCGGTGGCGCGCTCCTGCGCCGCCAAGGCAGCCATTGTCGGCGCCGACGAGCGGGAAAGCGGCCAGCGGGCGCTGCTGAACCTCGGTCACACCTTCGGCCACGCCCTGGAATCAGCGGTCGAATATGACGGCACCCGGCTCGTGCACGGCGAAGGCGTGTCCATCGGCATGATGCTGGCGCATGAATTCTCCGCCCGCCTTGGCCTGCTGCCGCAGGCGGATGTGGAGCGGGTCGAAGCCCACCTGATCAAGGTGGGGCTGCCCGTCCGCATGCATCAGATCCCCGGCCAGCTGCCGCCGGCCGAAACCCTTCTCGACAGCATCGCCCAGGACAAGAAGGTCAGCCGCGGCGCCCTGACTTTCATCCTGACCCGGGGCATCGGCCACGCCTTCGTGGAAAAGGGCGTGGACCCGGCCGCCGTACTCGAATTCCTGAAGGAGAAACTTCAGCGATGAACGACACCACCCTCTGGTTCACCGGCGGCTCCATCCTGTTCCTGCTCGTTCTGTCCGGATTTTTCTCCGGCTCCGAGACAGCCCTGACGGCAGCTTCCCGCGCGCGTATGCACCAGATGGAAAAGGCCGGTGACAGCCGCGCCGGCATCGTCGGCAAGCTGATTGCCGCCCGTGAGCGCCTCATCGGCGCGCTGCTTCTGGGCAACAACATCGTCAACATTCTGGCGTCATCGCTGGCCACCAGCCTGTTCCTCAGCCTTTTCGGCGAGGCGGGCGTGGCGCTGGCGACGCTGGTGATGACCGTGCTCGTCGTGGTTCTCTCGGAGGTGATGCCCAAGACCTGGGCCATTTCCAACCCGGACCGCTTCGCCCTTGCCGTTGCCCGGCCGGTGCGGATCATCGTTGCCATCTTCGGCCCGGTCGTCATGGGCATCGAAGTCATCGTCCGGCTGCTGATGCGGGCCATCGGCATCCGGGTGGACGACAACACTTCGATCCTGTCGCCTCATGAGGAACTGCGCGGCGCCGTGGACCTGCAGCATCTGGAGGGCGGGCTGGTCAAGGCCGACCGCGACCGTCTGGGCGGGCTGCTGGACCTTGCCGAACTGGAAGTCTCCGACGTCATGGTCCACCGCACCAACATGATGGCGCTCAATGTGGATGACGATGTCTCCCGGATCGTCGATGCTGCCCTCGCCGCACCCTACACCCGCATGCCGCTTTGGCGCGGGGAGAGCGACAATTTCGTCGGCGTGCTGCATGCCAAGGATCTGCTGCGCGCGCTGAAGGCGGCTGATGGTGACTTCGGCAAGCTGGACATTATGAAAATCGCCACGCCGCCCTGGTTTGTGCCCGACACCACAAACCTGCAGGACCAGCTCAACGCCTTCCTCAAGCGAAAGTCCCATCTGGCCTTCGTCATCGATGAATATGGCGAGGTCATGGGCATCGTAACGCTGGAAGACATTCTGGAAGAGATCGTCGGCGAGATTGCGGACGAGCATGACGTGGAACTGAGCGGCGTGCGCCCGCAGGCGGACGGCTCGGTCATCGTCGACGGATCGGTGACGATCCGCGACCTCAACCGCGCCAATGATTGGGCTCTGCCGGATGACGAGGCGACAACCATCGCCGGGCTTGTCATCCATGAGGCGCGGATGATCCCCGAGGAGCGTCAGATCTTCACCTTCCACGGCTTCCGCTTCACCGTGCTGCGGCGGGAGAAGAACCGCATCACCCGGCTGCGCGTCATGCCGCTGTCGGCCAAGGACCAGCGCCCTGCGCCGCAGAAGCGCGAGACAAAGGCGGCCTCCGGCAGCGCTTCGGGCTGAATGCAGGTCAGCCGGCCGGCTGGCTGACCTGACGGGCGCGCGGGTCCGGCTCATCCGGCGTGCGCGCTTCGATCGCGAGCGCATGCAGCCCTTCGGCGAAGAACTCCGCAGCCGCATCGTTGATGGCGCGGTGGCGGGCCACACGGCTCATTCCAGAGAAAGCCTCGGCCACGATACGGATGCGGAAATGGGTCTCGCCGCCCTCCCGCCATCCGCCGTGCCCCTTGTGCCGGTCCGATTCGTCCAGAACCTCCAGCGCAGCGGGGGAAAAGATCGAAGTCAGCCTTTCGGCCATGCGGGTCTTGATACTCATGGCATCCCGTGTGAGTTATGAGCTTCATGCCCTGTGGCACCGGCACCACGCACCGGACTGCAAGGCCTGTTCTGGTACTCATTCCTCCCCTTTATTGTCCGGGTCAACCTTGTTCCGGGCACAAGCGCTGTCCATAATCGCTGCATGAAACTGGATTCCAAAATCTTCGACCGCATACGCGTCAAGCCGGACAGGGACCGGCTCGAAGAAGACACCTATCCCACCTGCCAGTTTCCGGGGTGCAGCCGCCCCGGAACCCATCGCGCGCCGCAAGGCCGCGACCGGGAAGGCATGTTCTTCAATTTCTGCGTCGACCATGTGCGCGAATACAACAAGTCCTACAATTATTTCTCCGGCATGAGCGACGATGCGGTGCGCGCCTATCAGAAGGAATCACTCACCGGCCACCGTCCCACGTGGAAAATGGGCGTCAACCGGCAGGCAGCTGACGGGCCGGACGGGTTCGATCCGAGGGCCACGGTCCGCCAGCGCGCCCATGCGCGGCAAAATGCCGGACATGTGTCGCGCGCAAGAAAGCTACTGGCCCTTGAAAAGCGGTCCTTTGATGTGCTCAATCTTCCCGGAGAGGCACGCGGAGACGAAATCAAGGCGCGCTACAAGGAATTGGTGAAATTGCATCATCCGGATGCCAATGGCGGGGATCGTTCTTCCGAGGACCGCCTGCGGGAAATCATTCAGGCCTACAACGTCCTGAAGAAAGCCGGTTTCTGTTAGCCCGCCGTTCCGCGGGCATCCCCCCAACGACCCTGACCCCGGCCCGGCCGTGGCAGCGGAGGACCGATGACTGATACGAAGACTGTGGCTGAAAATACGCCTGACACCGAAATCTCCGTCGAGGAAGTCTTCGGCTTCCAGAGCACCCTGCGCGTGCCGGCCTACAGGACGGCCAACGAATATGTGCCGGAAGCCGACCCGGACTACCTGTTCGACCGCGTCACGACCCTTGCGATCCTCGCCGGCTTTGCCCGCAACCGCCGCGTGATGGTGACCGGCTACCACGGCACCGGCAAGTCGACCCACATCGAGCAGGTCGCTGCCCGCCTCAACTGGCCTTGCGTGCGTGTCAACCTCGACAGCCACATCAGCCGCATCGACCTCATCGGCAAGGACGCCATCGTCCTGCGTGACGGCAAGCAGGTGACCGAATTCCGCGATGGCATCCTGCCCTGGGCCTACCAGAACAACGTCGCCCTCGTGTTCGACGAATATGACGCAGGCCGCCCCGACGTGATGTTCGTGATCCAGCGCGTGCTGGAATCCTCCGGCCGCCTGACGCTGCTCGACCAGAACCGCGTCCTGCGTCCGCACCCCTATTTCCGCCTGTTCGCCACCGCCAACACCATCGGCCTTGGCGACACCTCCGGCCTCTACCACGGCACGCAGCAGCTCAATCAGGCGCAGATGGACCGCTGGTCGATCGTGACAACTCTGAACTATCTGCCGCATGATAACGAGGTGGAGATCGTGCTGGCCAAGGCCAAGCACTTCCAGGGCGCGGCAGGCCGCAACACCGTGTCGCGCATGGTGCGCCTTGCCGACATGACCCGCAGCGCCTTCGTCAATGGCGACCTCTCCACCGTGATGAGCCCGCGTACGGTCATCACCTGGGCCGAGAACTGCGAGATTTTCGGCGACGTCGGCTTCTCCTTCCGCCTGACCTTCCTCAACAAGTGCGACGAGACCGAGCGCACGCTGGTGAGCGAGTTCTATCAGCGCTGCTTCGGTGAAGAGCTGCCGGAATCTTCCGTCAACATGGTCATGAGCTGAGGCAATGGCAGGTCCGGGCAGCAACAGCGGAGCCGGGGGCAAGGGGCAGCCGCCCACGGAGCCCTTCAAGCAGGCCCTCACCGGCACCATGCGTGCCATTGCGGGCAATCCGGAACTGGAGGTCATCTTCTCCGGTGACCGTCCGGGCCTTGCCCCCAATGCGGCGCGCCTGCCCGAACCGGCACGCAAGCCGGGTCTGCGGGAGCTGACGATCACCCGCGGACTGGGTGATTCCATGGCCCTGCGCATGGCCTGCCACGACGTGAAGGTGCATCAGCGCCACGCGCCGAAAGCTCCCGATGCACGGCAGATCTATGATGCGGTCGAGCAGGCCCGCTGCGAGGCGGTGGGCGCGGCCCGCATGCCTGGCGTTGCCAGCAATCTGGCCGCCATGCTGGATGACAGATACGTCCGCCTCGGCTCTGCCGATATCACCAGCCGCGAGGAGGCGCCGCTGGTCGATGCCCTGTCGCTGATGATCCGCGAGCGCCTGACCGGAGCCCCGCCGCCGCCAAGCGCCGGCAAGCTCGTCGACATGTGGCGCAGCTGGATCGAGCAGAAGGCCGGACACGATCTCGACCGGCTCGTCACCCGGTTTGAGGATCAGGCGGCCTTTGCCGGCCAGATGCGCAACGTGCTGAAGGCGCTCGACATGGCCGATGAGGCCGGCGACGAGAATGACGAGCACGACGATCCGGAGGAGAGCAACGAGCAGGGCCGCAACGAGGACGCGGAAACCGGCGGCGAAGCGGAAGAAGACACTGGCGGCGACGAAAGCGTGCCGCAGGAAACGGAGATGACCGGCGAGGAAATGGAGGCCGGCGACACCGAAGCCTCCGAATCCGGCTCCATGGAAATGGATCAGGAAGACCTCGATGCGGATGCGGAGGAGCCCGGCGAGAACCAGCGCCGTGAAGCCCCGCTGAGCAACCGCCCGGTCTCCGATTACCGCATCTACACGCCCCGCTTCGACGAGGTGGTGACGGCGGAAGATCTGTGCGATGCGGCCGAACTCGACCGTCTGCGCGCCTTTCTCGACAAGCAGCTCGTCAACCTGCAGAGCGCCGTAGCCCGGCTTGCCAACCGCCTGCAGCGCAGGCTGATGGCTCAGCAGAACCGCTCCTGGGACTTCGATCTTGAGGAGGGTATCCTCGACACCGCCCGCCTGACGCGCGCGGTGACGGACCCGATGCAGCCGCTCGCCTTCAAGCAGGAGCGCGACACCAATTTCCGCGACACGGTGGTGACGCTGCTTCTCGACAATTCCGGCTCCATGCGCGGCCGCCCGATCACCGTGGCGGCCGCCTGCGCCGATATTCTGGCCCGCACGCTGGAGCGCTGCGGCGTGAAGGTGGAAATCCTCGGCTTCACCACCAGGGCCTGGAAGGGCGGCCAGTCCCGCGAGGCCTGGCTTGCCGCCGGAAAGCCGGCTCAGCCGGGCCGCCTCAACGATCTGCGCCACATCATCTACAAGGCGGCAGATGCCCCTTGGCGGCGGGCACGGCGCAATCTCGGCCTGATGATGCGCGAAGGCCTCTTGAAGGAAAACATCGACGGCGAGGCGCTGGACTGGGCGCACCGCCGCCTGCTGGCGCGGACCGAAAACCGCCGCATCCTGATGATGATCTCCGATGGCGCGCCCGTGGACGACTGCACCCTGTCGGTCAATCCGGGCAACTATCTGGAGCGGCACCTGCGTTTCGTCATTGATGAAATCGAGAACCGGTCGCCCGTGGAACTGATCGCCATCGGCATCGGCCATGACGTGACGCGCTACTATTCGCGCGCGGTGACGATCGTCGATGCGGAGGAACTGGCCGGCGCCATGACCGAGCAGCTCGCCGACCTGTTCCAGGACACCAATGTGGGCGCAGTGCCCCAGCGCGGGCGGCGCAAGCGCGCATGAGGAAGGCCTGGCTGGCGGCGGCAGCCGCCGTCCTGCTGGCCTTCACCGGTGCGGCAGGCCTTCCGGAGGCCCATGCCGCACCGCTGCTGCAGGACGGGGAAAGCCTCTCCATCCGCACGCGGCCAATCACGCAGTTTCAGCGCGGCAGCGATGCAACCCGCTTTGGCAAGCTCACCTTTCTGGGCGGGCTGGACCTGTCCTTGCCTGCCAAGAAATATGGCGGCATCTCCGCCCTGATCACGCTGGAGGGCGGAACGTCCCATCTGGCGGTGACCGATGACGCCCGCTGGATTGCCTTTGAGCTGCAGCAGGACGCCAACGGCCGCCCGCTGGGCATCGTGTCTGCCCGCACCGCCCTTGCACTCGACCCGAAGGGCACCGCCCTGCAAAACAGCAATGCCTGGGACACGGAAGGCATGACGCTTGGCATCAACGGCAAGCGGACGGAACTGTTCGTCAGTGTGGAGCGGGTCAACCGCATCTACCGCTTTGCCTGGCCGCTGACGTCAGGCAAGGCCAAGGCCCTGTCGCAGGTGGAAACGCCGGAAGGCTTCCGCAAACTGCGCGGCAACAAGGGACCGGAGGCACTGGCAGGCTCGGCCCTGTCCAGCCCGCTGAAGGGCGGTCTCGTTGCCATCGGTGAACGCCACCCGGATGCGGCGAAGAACGCCCTGCCCGGCTTCATCATCGGCGGGCCATTGGCGGGCAGTTTCGAGATCGAGCGCTCCGGCGAGTTCGATGCCACGGAGGCCGAGTTCCTGCCGGGTGGCGATCTGCTGCTGCTGGAGCGGCGCTTCAACATGCAGGACTGGATCGGCATGCGCCTGCGCCGCTTCAAGGGCAGCGAGATCCGCCCCGGCGCAAAACTGAAGGGGGAAATCGTGCTGGAGGCAGGTCCCTCACATGAGATCGACAATATGGAAGCGCTCGGCATCCACAAGGATTCGGCCGGGCGCGTGATCCTGACCCTGATGTCGGACAACAACCGCTCGCTGCTGCAGCGCACGCTGCTGCTGCGGTTCAGGCTTGATGATTGAAACGGCAGATCAGCGGGAGGCCGGTGCGGAGCCTGCGTCCTGCATTGGCCGGATGAACGCAAAGAGAATGCGGTAGGGTGCCAGCAGGAATAGGGCGACGGAAAGCTTCACCGTCAGATCGCCCAGGGCCCAGGAAATCCAGCGCGGCAGTTCCGCGGCGAAGATGCCGAAAAGCGGGGCGTTTTCAACGGCGAAGTCATCGTGATAGCCAAGCAGGCCGGTAAAGAGCGGCGAAAAGGCAATCGAAAAGAAGATCAGCGTATCCACCACCGAGCCGATAACCGACGAGACGAGCGGCGCTTTCCACCAGGCCGCGCGGCGCAGCCGGTTGAACAGCGTCACATCGAGAAGCTGGGCAATCAGGAAAGCCGAGCCGGAAGCCACCGCTAGGCGCGGCGTTGCCAGAACCACCGAAAGCAGCACCGCCAGCACAAAGCCGGCATAAACCACCCGGCGCGCAGCGGCAGGACCGAAGCGCCGGTTGGTGAGATCGGTGACAAGGAAGGCAGCCGGATAGGTGAAGGCGCCCCAGGTCAGCAGGTCGGCCAGCAGAAGGCCGCCCACCGTTCCCTCGACCGGAAACTGGACCAGAAAATTGGAGGCCACAACGACAATCGCCATCGCAAGCACTGCGATGGCGATATCACCATTGGAAATGGCGTTTGTCTTGCTCATCCGGCAAGAGCCAAATCAGGCAGCGGCGGCCTGGCGGCGCTTGACTTCGGCCTTGATCAGGCGTGCCTTGCTGGACAGCTCGCAGTCAGCAGCCTTCAGAAGGAAGGCATCCAGGCCGCCACGGTGCTCGACCGAGCGCAGGGCGTGGGCGCTGATGCGCAGCTTGAACGTCTCACCCAGCGTGTCGCTGATGAGGGAAACGTTGCACAGGTTCGGCAGGAACCGGCGACGGGTCTTGTTGTTGGCGTGGGAAACGTTGTTCCCGGACATGACGTCCTTGCCGGAAAGCTCGCAACGGCGTGCCATTGGATCACCCTTTTTCTACTGGCCGGGGCCGCTGGGACCCGGTACGGTTACAGCCGGTATGGAGCGGACCGCGAGGTCCGGCAACATCAAAACCGGCTCATTTCGGAAAAATCTGGCTCCCTATACTGGCCTTGGCGGTCAGCGTCAAGGCATCACCGCCTCAGGAAAGCGAAAGCTGCAAAATCCGATGCAGGATGCCGGAAATTAACCAAGCGGTTACCATACCGCCGAACAATTGGCATGATGATGCCGTTCGCTGCGCGCCAGCCGCGCCGGAAGCACATGAAAGAATTCGCCAGGCAGGCAGCAAAGGGGCGGCGGCTCCTGCCAGGAAAAGTTGTCACCAGGCACCGGACAAGGTGCCGAGGAGGTTCGACGTGTCGAGATACGTATTGAGCAGAAAGGCCGGAACCTTGCCCGCCACCCTTCGTGCGCTCGCCCTGACCTGCGCCACCGCCCTGCCCGTTTCGATGGCTTCCGCGGACGCAGGTGCCAAGACCGCCCGCATCGGCGGACTCTATGACATCACGGTCGCGGGACTTGTCATCGGCAAGGGCAGCATGTCCATCGTGCTGCAGGGCAATGCCTATTCGGCCAAGGTCGGGCTTGAGCCCGCCGGTATCGGCAGCCTGTTTTCCACCGGACGCGGCGGGGCAGAGGCCACCGGCTGGCTGGTGGGCGGCAAGGTGGTTCCGTCCAAATATTCCATGGCCTCGCAGGCAGCGAACCGCGATTTCTACGTGCTGATGACGCAGGGCTCCGGCAACATCCGCGAGGCAGAGGCCGCGCCCCCCTTCAAGCCGGTGCCGGACCGCATCGAAATCACCAAGAAGCACCAGCAGAACGCCATGGACCCGCTGAGCGCCGCCGTGATGCCGGTCGCCACGGGCAAGGACGCGCTGGGGCCCGCCGCCTGCAATCGCAAGCTGCCCGTGTTTGACGGCTGGACCCGCTTCGACATCGAGATGGAATACAAGGAGATCAAGGAAGTCTCCGGCCGCGGCTATGACGGGCCCGTCGTCGTCTGCGGGGCGCGCTGGAAGGCGATTGCCGGCCACCGCCCGGGCAAGGAATCCGTCAAGCAGATGGAAGAGGCCCAGATGGAAGCCTGGCTGGCGCCAATGGGCCGCAATGACGTGCTCATCCCCTACCGGATCGTCATGCCCACAGCCAGCGGCCAGATGGTTGTGGAAGCAACAAAGCTGAACATCAACGGCCCCGGACAGGATCAGGCTGCCCGCTGAAGGCACGGATCTCCGGCCTTTTCAAAACAGGCCCCGGCGGTTTTGCCGGGGATCGCTTGCACGATCCTTAACCTCCTGATACAGCCCCGCTTGACTCATGGGGTCTTGCTCTCCAGTGTCGCGCCACAACATTAGACCCGGGACACACGGCGCGCGAAAGGTCCGGCCCTCTGCGGGCAGGACTGCGGCGGCCATCAGGTAAACGGTTCATGCACAGCTATCTGGAATTTGAAAAACCCGTCGCCGACATCATCGGCAAGGCCCAGGAACTGCGCGCGCTGGCAGCGACCGGCGAAGCGGTGAACGTGGACGAGGAAGTCGGCCGCCTTGAAGCCAAGGCCAGCCAGACCCTCAACGACCTCTATTCCAAGCTGACCCCCTGGCAGAAGACGCTGGTGGCCCGCCATCCGGACCGCCCGCATGCGGCCCATTACATCCAGGGACTGATCGAGGATTTCACGCCGCTGGCCGGCGACCGCAAGTTCTCCGACGATCAGGCGATCATTGCCGGTTTCGGCCGCTTCCGGGGCCAGTCTGTCGCCATCCTGGCGCAGGAAAAGGGGTCGGATACGGAATCCCGCCTCAAGCACAATTTCGGCATGGCCCGTCCGGAAGGCTACCGCAAGTCGGTGCGCATCATGGATCTGGCCGACCAGTTCGGCATTCCGGTGCTGTCCTTCGTCGACACGGCCGGTGCCTATCCGGGCCTTGGCGCGGAAGAGCGCGGCCAGGCGGAAGCCATCGCCCGCTCTACCGACCGCTGCCTCAGCCTCGGCGTGCCGAACATTGCCACCGTCATCGGTGAAGGCGGCTCGGGCGGCGCCATCGCCATTGCCGCCACCAGCAAGGTGCTTATGCTGGAACACGCCATCTACAGCGTGATCTCCCCGGAAGGCGCAGCCTCGATCCTGTGGCGCGACAGCGCCAGGGCGCAGGAAGCGGCGACCAGCATGAAGATCACTGCACAGGACCTCCTGAAACTCGGCATCATCGACGGCATCATCGAAGAACCGGCGGGCGGCGCCCACCGCGCCCGTGAAACGGCCATCGACCGCACCGGCAAGGCGATCGAAGAGGCGCTGAAGTCCTTCGAGGGCCTGTCTGCCGATGAGGTCCGCAAGCTGCGCCGCGACAAGTTCCTCGCCATCGGCCGCAATCTCTGAGAGCTGCGCAGATGGAATCTTCTGAAACCGGTGCAGGGATGCCTGCGCCGGTTTTTGTTTTGACCGGTTCATGCCCTCCACTCCCCGTTTTCTCTACGGTGATTTATGATCCAGCGTGGTACTGCCATCTTGCGGAAGAAGAGACGGCACCTTACCCTTGTGCCGGTGATGGCTTTGCCTGTCCTCAGCGGGAAGATGGGCAGTTTTTCTTTCAGGTGTGACGGCAGATGGGCGTGATTGCCTTTCCAAAGATTCCGGGCCGCAAGGTGATCCGCCTGGCTGGCGCCCTGGCTGTGGCCACGCTTCTTGCCGGCTGCCAGTCGGGGGATGAATACGTTGCCTTCGGCCCCAAGCACCTGCGCGAGGTGCGCCCGGCAATCAAGGCGAAGTTCACCGAACTGAAGATGGATGCGCACTCGCCCATCCTGATCCGCATCTTCAAGGAAGAAAGCACGCTTGAGGTCTGGAAGCAGAACCGGGAAGGCCGTTTTGCCCTGCTCCAAACCTTCGATATCTGCAAGTGGTCCGGCGAGCTTGGACCGAAGATCAAGGAAGGTGACCGGCAGGCGCCGGAGGGTTTCTACGAGATCACGCCGGGGCTGATGAACCCGAACTCCAGCTACCATCTTGCCTTCAACATGGGCTTCCCCAATGCCTATGACCGGGCGCACAACCGCACCGGCACGCATCTGATGGTGCATGGCGCCTGCTCCTCGCGCGGCTGTTATGCCATGACCGATCCGCAGATCGAGGACATCTATGCGCTGGCACGGGACAGCTTCAAGGGCGGGCAGCGGTCGTTCCAGGTGCAGGCGTTCCCCTTCCGCATGACGGCGGAAAACATGGCGCGGCACAATGACAGCCCGCACATGGATTTCTGGCGCATGCTGAAGGTGGGCTACGACCACTTCGAGGTGACGAAACAGGCGCCGAAGATCGATGTCTGCGAAAAGCAGTATGTGTTCAACGCCATGCCGCTGATGGCCAATGTGCCCTTCCGCGCCACGGCCAAATGCCCGGCCTATGAAGTCCCGCAGGCCATCCGCCTCGCCGTGGAAGCCAAGCAGAAGAAGGACGCTGAGGCCTTCGAAGTGGCGATGGCCAATATCCGGGAAGAGGCGGAGCGCGAAAAGCGCGCCAAGGAACGCGCTGCCCTGATCGCCTCTATCGTCAACCCGAAGTTCGGCAGCCATAGCAAGCCGGAAGAGGCAGGCGAACAGGCGGCTGCCGCGACGTCTGCCGAAGAGGCTCCAGCAACACCGGCCTCCACCGGCGGCGTCTTCGCCAGCCTTTTTGCCTCGAAAGCCGCCCAGCCGGCAGAGACAACACCTGGCGAACCCGGGCAGACCGCCGCCAGTGCGGCATCACCTGCGGCCTCTCAAGCAGCCTCTCAGGCAGCCACCCCTGCCGCAGCAAAGCCGCAGCCCGCAGCGGAGGTGACCGCAACGGCCTTCGCTCCGGACGCTCAGGCTGGTGAACAGAAGCCCGGCTTCTTCAAGCGCTGGCTGAGTTTCAGCGGCTCGCAAGACGATGACACCACCCCGCCCCAGGTCGACCTGACCACCGTCACCACGGCGCCGCGGGTAAAGCCCTGAACCCCGCGGAACCTTAGGCCCAGATGGCGATGCGGTGGCCGAGGCTGTCGCGGGAGAAATCCTTCGGGAAGGGCTCCGCCCCGCCTGCCAGGATGCGCAGGGCCATGACGGCATTGACGCAGGCATCGAGGAAATCATCCGCCCCTGCCCCGCGCGGCGGCTTTTGTGACAGGAACGCAGGCTCAAGCCGGTGAGCGGCGAGACAGGCACGGCGCTCGTCCATGCCGTCTGGATTGATGCGGCTCTTGATCTTCTTCGGCAGGCTCATGGGCGCGCCGCCATTGAGCCGCCAGAAGGCCACCTCGGGGTGCACCTCGAACACGCGCTCTTGCCGTTCCGAGACCAGCGCATTGTCCAGCTCGCGGATTTTCGGGAAGAGATGGAAGGCCTGTTTTGACACCTTGCGCGGCGGCTCGGATGTTTCCTGCGCGATGCGGCAGGCTTCCCGGTAGTCTTCGCAATAGACCGCGGCACGGGAGGGAACGGAAAACACCGAGGACTGGCGCATGCCCAGAAGCGGGCGCACATGCCGTTCCGGCCCGCGCCCCTCGGGGCCGATCCGGTCCGGCAGGCCGATGGGCATGTCCACGGCCAGAACCTCAAGCCGGGGCTGAAGCGCCAGAAGATCCGCAAAACGGGGCGTCACCAGCACCTGCGGCTGCGCGGTCAGGCTTTCGTCAAGAATTACCGCAATCCAGCCCGCCGGACAGCCATCAACTCCGGCAACCCGTCTGGCCTGAGACATGGACCCCGGCCCGGTCATCGCGCGCCGGCGCTCTCCATCACCCGGCGGGTGCTGACCAGCGCCATGGGACGGCAGAGCGTCTGCTGTTCGGCGGCGTAAAGCAGTTCGTTGGCGCCCTGCTTCACCGTGCGGGCAACCAGCTCGAATACGGAAGCGGCAGCGCGCACCAGCGCCTCGTCCTCATCCATGCCTTCCAGCAGGCGGGCCATGAACAGGGCAGAGAAGAAATCACCCGTGCCATGCGGCGGATTGTCGATGGCCGCGTGTTCGGCCGCAACGGCGCCGCGCTTGCCCACAAGCAGGTTGGAGATGGAATTGCGCCGCAGCGCCGGGGCGGAGGTGACAACCACCCGTTCCGGACCCAGATGCCGCGCGGCGGACAGGGCCTGCAGCTCCGTATCGGTTGGCCGCCCGGTCAGCCAGGCCAGCTCGTAACGGTTCGGCGTCGAGATATCCGCCAGCGGGACAAGCTCGTCACGGATGGCTGCAGCGGTTGCCTCCGGCACATAGAGGCCTTCCAGATCGCCGATCACCGGATCGCAGAGATAGGACACCTCGGGCCGCAGCTTGCGCAGCGCCTTGACGAGCCGGGCGACGGCAGAGGCCTGTTCCGGCGAGCCGAGATAACCGCTGATGACCGCGCCGATCTCCGGCAGGAAGGGGGAAGCTGCCAGATCCGCCGTGATGGCGTCGAAATCCGTCATCGGCGCAACGATGCGCTGACCGCGCCCGACCAGCGGCTGCCAGGGCAACAGAATGGTCGGCAGATACCACACCGGGAAGCCCAGACGCTCCAGCGCGAAGACAGCGCCGCGCCCGCCCACACTGCCGCGCACCACCTGTGATGTGATCACCAGAATGGCCGGCTTTGCACCGCCGTCCTTCACCGCATTCAGCATTCCGGCAACTCCTGTTTCAGCACTGCGGCCGGGAGGGCGAACTCACTCCTGCGCAGCGGAGGGCAATTCCAGCGGCTTGCCCGAACCGTATTTCTGCTCGATATAGCCCAGCACCATGGCCTTGAAGTCTTCCGCGATGGAGGGCCCGCGCAGCGTCATGACCTTCTCGCCATCGATGAACACAGGCGCAGAAGGCGATTCGCCCGTGCCCGGCAAAGAGATGCCGATGTCGGCGAATTTGGATTCGCCCGGCCCGTTGACGATGCAGCCCATCACTGCGACGTTGAGATTCTCCACCCCTGGATACTGCTCGCGCCAGACCGGCATCGACACGCGGATATGCTCCTGGATGTCGCTGGCCAGCTCCTGGAAGACGGTCGACGTGGTGCGCCCGCATCCCGGACAGGCCGCCACCACCGGCACGAAGGCGCGGAAGCCCATCACCTGCAGCAGCTCCTGCGCCACCTGCACCTCGCGCGAGCGGTCACCGCCCGGCTCCGGCGTCAGCGACACGCGGATGGTGTCGCCAATGCCCTGCTGCAGCAGGATGCCCATGGAGGCCGCCGAGGCGACGATGCCCTTGGTGCCCATGCCCGCTTCCGTGAGGCCCAGATGCAGCGCATAATCGCAGCGCGCCGCCAGATCCGCATAAACGGCGATCAAGTCCTGCACATTGCTGACCTTGGCGGACAGGATGATCTTGTTGCGCGCCATGCCGAGACCTTCGGCGCGCTCGGCCGAGAGAAGCCCGGACTGGATGATCGCCTCACGCATGACGGCGGAAGCGGCAACCGGATTGGCGCTGGCGGCATTCTCGTCCATCAGCTTCGTCAGAAGCTCCTGATCGAGAGAGCCCCAGTTGACGCCGATGCGCACCGGCTTGTCATATTTCTGGGCGATGTCGATGATCTGCGAGAACTGGGTGTCGCGCTTGGCCTTGAAGCCCACGTTGCCCGGATTGATGCGGTACTTGGCCAAAGCCTCGGCACAGGCCGGATGGTCGGCCAGCAGCTTGTGGCCGATGTAATGGAAGTCGCCGATCAGCGGCACATTGATGCCGATGCGATCCAGCCGCTCGCGGATGCGCGGAACGGCCGCAGCGGACTCGTCCCTGTCCACCGTGATGCGCACCAGCTCGGACCCGGCCCGCGCCAGCGCGGCGACCTGCGCCACGGTGGCATCGGCATCCGCCGTGTCCGTGTTGGTCATGGATTGCACGACGACGGGCGCATCGCCGCCCACCATCACGGAACCCACCTGCACGGCAACCGACCGGCGCCGGGGCAGGCGCATCGGGACATACTCGCTCATCAGATCAGCCAACCTCGTATTCACCCTCCGCCCGCACCGGGGACGGGCGCTTTTCATGGCCTGATTAAATTGGCTCTCACATAAGGGCAATCAAGAACCGCACGCAAGGCGCGATGCAGCGCATCAGCGCGGCAAACTGTGATCCGGAGCACTTGCGCCGCCCCGCCGGACCAGCCTATAGACCTGATGATTGCACTTGGCATTTCCTGCAAGTGACAAGACCAGCCTGGAGCCCCCATGTATTCGGATATCCTGCATCAGTCAGCGTCCCTGATCCGCCAGAACATCACCATCGCCTTCCGTATTGCCGGATCGTGGATGGTGATCATGCTGGTCATCAATGCCCTGACCGATGCAAGCGAAGGCGTCCCGGGCCTGAATATCATTCTGGCCCTGACCGGTTTCGTGCTGTCGCTGGTCAGCGGCGCCTCCATCGCCAGCGGCTGGCACCGGTTTGGCCTGCTGCAGGAACAACCCGATCTCATCCACCTGCGCTTTGGACTGTATGAGCGGCGGGTACTCTGGCGCATGGTGCAGACGGCCCTGATCCTGATGGGGCCGGTCATCGGCATCATTCTCGTTGCCATGATGTTCAACACTTTCGTGCCGCATATCATCATGGTGGTGCTGCTTGCCGGGCTGACGGTCCTGACCATTGCGCTGATGTACCGCATCAGCTTCATCGTCCCGGCCTCTGCCGTTGGCCACCATCTGCCGGTCGCAGAAGCCTTCCGCATCAGCAAGGGCTATGCCGGCCCGATGTTCGTGACAACGCTTCTGCTCAGCATTCCGGTGATCCTGGTCCTCGGCCTTGCCATTGCAGGCGGATATCAGATCCTCGCCGGTGGCTCGATCATCCTCGGTTTCGTGGTTCTGGCGGTTTTCGGTACACTGCTGCAGATCATCACCACCACCATTGGCCTTGCTGTCGTGACGGTGGCCTACAAGGACGTCGCGGAAAAACTCTGGGCCGAAAACCCTGACAATCCGATATTCGCCCAGTACTGACAGGCTGGCCAGCGCAGGCAGCGCAGCGTCCTGCAAAAGCTCAGGCTTTCATTACCGATTTGTCATGCAACCGCATCAGCGCAACTGCGTTGTTGCAGTGCAAGGCAGCTTCATGTGAAGCTGCGGCCGGAATTCGGTCAGGGAGCCTGAAAGACATGCTGAAGAACAGAAACGCCGTCATCACCGGATCCACCTCCGGCATCGGCCTTGCCTATGCGCGGGCGCTGGCAGCCGAAGGCGCCAATGTGATGATCAACGGCTTTGGCGACAAGGACAAGATCGAGGCCGAGCGCTCCGGCATCGAAAAGGACTTCGGCGTCCGCTGCATCTATTCGCCAGCCGACATGACCAAGAGCGACGAGATCGCCGCCATGATCGCCGCGTCGGAGAAGGAATTCGGCAGCGTCGACATCCTGATCAACAACGCCGGCATCCAGCATGTCTCGCCCATCGACGAGTTCCCCGTCGACAAGTGGAACGCGATCATCGCCATCAACCTGTCGTCCGCCTTCCACACCATCCGCGCCGCCCTGCCAGGCATGAAGGCACGCGGCTGGGGACGGATCATCAACACCGCCTCCGCTCACGCGCTGGTCGCCTCCCCCTTCAAGTCCGCCTATGTGGCCGCCAAACACGGCATTGCCGGGCTGACCAAGACCGTTGCGCTGGAAGCTGCCGAAAAGGGTGTCACCGTCAACGCCATCTGCCCTGGCTATGTCTGGACGCCGCTGGTCGAGGCCCAGATCCCCGACACGATGAAGGCGCGCCACATGACCGAGGACGAGGTCAAGCGCGAGGTGCTGCTCAAGGCCCAGCCGACCAAGGAATTCGTCACCGTGGAAGAGGTCGCGGCTGTTGCCGTCTTCCTGTGTTCGGATGCAGCAAAGTCCATTACGGGCACGCTGCTGCCCGTCGATGGCGGCTGGACGGCCCAGTAATGACAGAGGCCAGAAAGCGGAAAGTTCCGCCGCGCAAATCCGCGCCGGGGCGCAAGGTCATCAATCTGGCCCTTCAGGGGGGCGGCGCCCATGGCGCCTTCACCTGGGGGGTGCTGGATTATCTTCTGGAAGATGACCGCTTTGAAATTGACGGCATCAGCGGCACTTCGGCAGGCGCCATGAATGCAGTAGCCCTGGCCTGCGGCCTGCACGAGGGCGGACCAGAAGGGGCGCGGGAGCGTCTGCGGACCTTCTGGAAGAAGGTGAGCCAGCACGCCTATCTCAGCCCGATCCGGCGCTCGCCGCTGGACATGGCCCTTGGCCAGTGGAGCCTCGACTTCTCGCCGAGCTACATTGCCATGGATCTCATCTCCCGCTTTGCCTCGCCCTACGAGTTCAATCCGCTCAACATCAATCCGCTGCATGAGGTGCTGAAGGAGATCATCGACTTTGACTCCGTCCGCGCCTGCGGGCGTGTGCGGGTGTTCGTGTCGGCCACCAATGTGCACACGGGCAAGATCAAGGTTTTCAGCGGTGACGAGCTGACGGCCGATGCCGTGATGGCCTCGGCCTGCCTGCCGCAGGTGTTCCAGGCGGTCGAGATTGACGGCGTGCCCTACTGGGACGGCGGCTACATGGGCAACCCGCCGCTCTATCCGCTGTTCTACGAGACCGGCACGCAGGACCTGCTGCTGGTGCAGATCAACCCGATCGAGCGCAAGGGAACCCCGAAGACGGCCCGCGAAATCCAGAACCGGATGAACGAGATCACCTTCAATTCCACGCTGTTGCGCGAAATGCGGTCCATCGAATTCGTGCTGCGCCTTCTCAACGAAGGCAAGCTGGATGAGAAGGACTACAAGAGGGTCTATTTCCACCGCATCGACGGAGAAGCCCTGAAGCCGCTGCAGGCCTCCTCCAAGTTCAATGCGGAATGGGCCTTCATCAAGGAGCTGTTCTCCATCGGCCGCAAGACCGCAGCCGGCTGGGTGGAGCGCAATTACGATGCCGTTGGCGAGCGATCGACCGTCGATCTGCGCTCGGAGTTCCAGTGATTAATAGAAATTAACCGGAATTTGCATTCTGCCACGCAGAATAAAATCAATAACAAAGATAAACATCATTAAACCAAACAAAACGCACGAAGATCAGTTTTATCGGCAAAGAAAACCTTTTGGAAACCACTCCAATCCTAATGTCGGAAAGCTGATTGTCAGGTTGTGCGTCGTCAGCGATTGCAGACGGAAGGAAGTGGCACTGCGACCCGCTACTTCCTTCCGGCCCGCAGCACTCTTCCCCCCATCTTTGAAATGCAGACCGGGACAAGATGTCCGGCTATGCAACTCTGTGCTTTGCGCCCGGCCCGGTGAGGGCTAAAAGAGGCGCGGGGCGCAGGAGGTTGGACATGGCACTGCGATTGACATCGAGACTTGCAGGAGCGCTCATCCTGACGGCCTTGGCATTGCTGCCGCAGGGCTCAGGCGGCGCCTTTGCACAGACGGCGGCCCCGCAAGGCACATTCGATCAGATCACCGCACAGAATGGCTGCCCCGGCTGCGACCTGAAGCTGGAAAGCCTGCGCACATTGAAACTGGACATGCCGGATTTCACCGGCGTCAACCTGCGCGAGGCCGATCTGAAGGAAGCCATTCTCACCGGCGCCAGGCTCGCTGGCGCCGACCTGCGCCGCACGGAACTGGAGCGAGCCATTCTCGATGGGGCGGACATGACCCGCAGTTCCATGCGCGGCGTGGATCTGGAGAAGGCCTCCCTGATCAAGGCAAGGCTGTCCGGCTCAGACATGCGGGACGCGGATCTGAATGACGCGGTGCTGACCAGCGCCAAGCTGGACAACACGGATCTGCGCAACGCCAAACTGACCCGCAGCATAGCCATCGGCGCCAATTTCTCCGGCAGCAAGATGGACGGAGCAAGTCTGGAACGGGCGGACCTGAGCAGTGCCATGCTGGACAATGCCCGCCTGCCCTATGCCGGCCTCGACCGGATCATCGCGGTGGATGCCAGTTTCCGCAATGCGGACCTCAGCGGCACCCGCATCACCAGCGGCGACCTCACCGATGCCGACCTCTCGGGCGCCAACATGACCGGCGCACTGCTGCGCAACACCCGCCTGCCCGGCGCAAAGCTGAAGGATGTGCGCGGGCTTGACCCCAAGCGCATGATCAACCTGTGCGGCGACGCGCGCACCGAATTGCCTGCCGGCTTCGAGCCGCTGAAGCCTTGCTCGTGAGTGGCAGGGATAGAATCAAAAGGGCCGCCCCACCGGACGGCCCTTTTTCATGTCTGTCAACCGGTAACGCGGCTCAGAACGCGTCGAAGGAGAAGCGGTAGGTCACGCCGGTGCCGATGGTGTACTGATTGCGGCTGCCGCGGTTGCGGACGATCGGGCTGCGGGCCGCATCGCCGATCAGCCGGTCATAACCGCCTTCCACATGCAGCTTCACCTGATCCGTCAGATCATAGCTGGCGCGGGACGCAACGCCGATGCTCTTGAAACCGCCGCTGGCGCGGAACTCGTTGAGCCCGCTGGCCTGGGCCTCAGACGGCGAAACGCTGAAGTAGGTGTCCATGTAGCGGCTGGAGGCAAAGCCGAGGCGCGGACCGGCGCTGAGTTCCAGCTTCGGCATCGGCTTCATGATCAGGTCAGCGCCGATCTGGCCGGTCTGCCCCTTGTGACCGTTGAAGCCCTGGCGCAGCTCGCCGAACACCCGGAACCCATCGCCCTGGAAACCGGCACCCAGCCCTGCTTCCAGTGCCCAGTCCACCTTGCGGGTGCCGCTCAGCCTGGACGTGTCGGACGGCCGGCGCTGTCCGATGAAGTTGAAGGACGGGTAGAAATAGATGCCCGTGCGCGCCTGGCCGTCAGCCACCTGCCCCAGAATCGGCAGATAGAAGCGGCTGACGTAGATCAGCGGAACCGGTGACACCAGATAGGTATCCGCGCCATCATAACGCGGCTTGACCATGGCACCGACACCCAGATCCAGCACATACTGATGGCCGGAGGTGCCGCTGGAGGAACCATAGGAATAATCCTGCGCGGCCGCCGGAAGGGAGGCACCGGCAAAAGCAGAGGTCAAGGCGAGGAGAGCGAACTTGCGCATCATGGGTGGGGTCTGTCCTGAACGAACTACTGAATGGGACGGATCTTAAGGCAAATTGCGATAAAGAGTTTAACAAAAGGGTAATTTTAACGAGCTGTTGCCAATGCGCACCGCACGGATTTGCAACCCGCTCTGCAGACATTAAAAAAGGCCGCCTTGCGGCAGCCTTTTTTCGAAACTGGAGCGGGCGATGGGATTCGAACCCACGACCCCAACCTTGGCAAGGTTGTGCTCTACCCCTGAGCTACGCCCGCACAAATCCGGCAAGCCGGATGGGTATCCTCAATGACGCTGGACCAGATTGCCGATTGACCGGAAACTGGAGCGGGCGATGGGATTCGAACCCACGACCCCAACCTTGGCAAGGTTGTGCTCTACCCCTGAGCTACGCCCGCTTAAGCGCCGCAGAAAGCCGTCTTGCGAAGGCCCGCCGCTGAGGTGGGCTGTATATGAACCAAGCGGCCTGCGAATGCAACAGGCTTTTTTGACCCGGCTACGGCTTTTTCCGCCGTGTGGACGAGCTGTGGACAGAAGGCCGCAGCGCGCCCTTTGCCCGCTCCGCGGAAGCCTTGCCGCGCAAGACCCTGATCAGCTAGAAGCATGGAAAGAGAGCGATTTTGCGGCCCCAGCGGCGGGCGGGAAGCGGGAGACGGCATGATGGCAACACGCAGCGAGCTGCTGGCATTTCTGGATGATCTTGGGCTTGAAACCAGCACCACGGATCACCGGCCGGTGTTCACGGTGGCGGAATCCGAAGACGTGCATGCCATGATCCCCGGCGCCCACACGCGCAACCTCTTCCTGAAGGACAAGAAGGGCCGCATCTTTCTGGTGGTGGTGCTGCATGATGCCACGGTGGATCTGAAGCAGATCCACACGCTGATCGGCGGACAGGGCCGCGTCTCCTTCGGCAATGCTGACCAGCTGATGGAATGCCTTGGCGTGGTGCCGGGCTCCGTCACGCCCTTTGGCCTCTACAACGACCGGGAAGCGCAGCGCGTGACGCCCATTTTCGACGCGGCGATGATGCAGCACGAGGTGCTGAACTTCCACCCGCTGTCGAACGACGCCACCACCACCATTTCCCGCGACGGCCTGCTGGCATTTGCCCGCGCCTGCGGGCATGAGCCGCAGGTGCTGGCAGTCACGGAAGAGGCGAAGGCGCAGGGTTTGTAATTCCCCCGCCGCCGCGCCATGTTAAAGACAAAGCAAACTCCAGACGGCTCACGCGCCATGCTGTTGAGCTGTCCTTGTGACGGCAAGGGAAGACGAAGATGAACGGTGGAAACTTCAGCATGGGCGGTCAGTCTGGCGGCTCCTTTGGCGGCAGCTACGGCGGCTCCGGCTATGGCAGCCAGCAGGGCCAGTCTCATTCTCAGGCGGCAGGCGCAGACAATCTGATCTTCGACGTCACCACCCCCACCTTTGCAAAGGCCGTTCTGGAGGCCTCGCGCAACCAGACGGTGCTGGTGGACTTCTGGGCCCCCTGGTGCGGCCCCTGCCGCCAGCTGACCCCGGCGCTGGAAGCCGCCGTTAAGGCCGCCAAGGGGGCCGTGCTGCTCGCCAAGATGAACATTGACGACCACCCGGAAGTGGCGGGCCAGCTCGGCATCCAGTCGATCCCGGCCGTCATTGCCTTCAAGAACGGCCAGCCGGTCGATGGCTTCATGGGCGCCCAGCCGGAAGGCCAGATCAAGGCCTTCATCGAGCGCGTGGCAGGCCCTGCCCCCGCCTCGCCGGTGGACACCTATCTGGCCGAGGGAGAGACCCTGCTGGCGGCCAAGGATTACGGTCAGGCCGCCCAGATGTTCGGCGGTGTACTGCAGATGGACAGCGCCAACACCCGCGCCCTTGCCGGTCTTGCCCGCTGCTATCTGGGCGCCGGGGATCTGGCCCGCGCCCGGCAGGCGCTGGAGATGATCCCGGAAGACGCCCGCAAGGACGCGACTGTCATCGCCGCCTTTGCCGCACTGGATCTGGCCGAACAGGCCGGACAGCTGGGCGATCTTGCCGGGCTGCAGGCGAAGGTGGAGGCAAACCCCGGCGACCATCAGGCCCGCTTCGATCTGGCGCTGGCGCTGAACGGGCGCGGCGACCATCAGGGTGCCGTCGATCAGCTGATCGGCATCATCCGCCGTGACCGCAGCTGGAATGAGGACGGCGCGCGCAAGCAGCTGCTGCAGTTCTTCGAGGCCTGGGGCCCGAAGGAGCCGGCCACCAATTATGGCCGCCGCAAGCTGTCGTCAGTGCTGTTCTCCTGACCTATATGTCCCTTGGCGGGCATTTGTCCGCCCAGGGACAATCCATGCGAGGTGACACGATGAAGGCGGGAAACGCGAGCTACACGAGTATCAAGGACCTGCCCGCGACGCTGCCCGTCTTTCCGCTGCCCGGTGCCCTGCTGCTGCCGCGCACCCAGCTGCCGCTGAACATCTTCGAGCCGCGCTATCTGGCCATGGTGGATGCGGCCCTGGCCGGCCAGCGGCTCATCGGCATGGTGCAGCCATCCATCACTGACATGCAGAATGGATCAAAGCCCGCGCTGTGCCGCGTCGGCTGCGCCGGGCGGATCACGTCGTTTCAGGAAAGCGGCGACGGCCGTTACCTGATCTCGCTTCAGGGGGTCGCCCGCTTCCGCATCACCGAAGAGCTTCCGGCGATGACGCCCTTCCGGCAGGTGGCCTGTGACTTCATGCCCTATCTGCCCGATCTGGAGACCGGCCGCGGCGAAGGTGACGTGGACCGGGAAGGCCTTCTGCGTGCCTTCCGCGCCTATCTCGACGCCCATGACATGGAAGCGGACTGGGACAGTGTGGAACGGGCCGAAACGGAAGTGCTCGTCAACGCCCTGTGCATGATGAGCCCCTACGGCCCGGCGGAGAAACAGGCCATGCTGGAAGCCGCCGACCTCAAGACCCGCGCCGAAACGCTGGTCGCCATCACCGAGATTGACCTGGCGCGCAGCTCAGGCCATGAGGGGGGCCCGCCCCTTCAATAAGACCCGAAAGACCGGAACGCCCAGATGACGGAAACCGCCGCTTCACACAGTGCCAGACAGATCGACCGCAAGATGCTGGAGCTTCTTGTCTGCCCGTTGACCAAGACGACGCTGGAATATGATGCCAATGCGCAGGAACTGATCTCCCGCGCCGCCAAGCTGGCCTATCCGATCAAGGACGGCATCCCGGTCATGCTGCCGGACGAAGCGCGCAAGATCGAAGACTGATCAAGGCTCAGCGAAAGCATCATGCCAAGGCATCTGAGATGCTGACGCATCACGCCTTGAAATTGCTCAGGCGCCGCACGGGCTTAACCACCACATACCGCCTCAAGTGCGGCCATCAGCGTGTCCGGCTCGCCGGTCACATGCAGCGTCTTGATGCGGGCGGTGGAGCCTGCCGCGAGGTATACGGCGGATTTGGGCAGGCCAAGGGTTTTGGCCATCAGCACCTCAAGCGCCGCATTGGCCGCGCCCTTTTCCGGCACGGCCCGCACACGTGCCGCCAGCACCTGGCGGCCATCGGACAGGGCGGACAGGCCATCCACACGGTCATGACCAGAACGCGGTGTCAGGCGCACATCGATGCTGACCCCGCCTTTGACCGGACGCCAGGGCCTATCCGGCCCCGTCATCAGAAGACGGCGGGGTAGATGTAGCGGATGATGACGTTCTGCAGCAGGAAGATCAGCAGCAGCAGCACGATGGCCGAAAGGTCCAGCCCGCCGACCGAAGGCACCACGCGGCGGATCGGGCGCAGCAGCGGCTCGGTGAGGGCATAGAGCGTCTGGCCTATGGTCGCCACGAACTGGTTGCTCATGTTCACCACATTGAAGGCATAGAGCCACGAGAAGATCGCGCTGGCGATGATCACGTAGGTATAAAGCTGAAGGACCAGCATGAGCACGTCCAGAATTGCACGCATAATGAGTTCCGCTTTGTGATGGCGTTCAGTTCTCCATGATGTAGCGGCGCACAGGTGCCGCCGCAAGGCATCATGTTGAACAGGATTAAGTGACGGGCCTTTGCAGTCCCCCTGACCTGCACGCAGCGCCCCCAGGAGGGGCCATATCGCAGAGCAAGACACCACACCCGTTGGCTTTATGCCGGAAAGACAAGAAATTTGAGAGTCTTACTTCTCTGGCTGAGGCCTCCCGTTTCCCCTCCCCCTTGAGGGTAGGGGTGGGGGTCTTCACGCAGGAGCGGTGCTTGATTGATGCTCATCTTTACACAGAGCGCCTTCAACGAAAATACCCCGTGTTTTCAGCCTGTTACCCCACCCCTCCCCTCAAGGGGGAGGGGGACAGATAGGCCGTGCCGTTGAAACAACGGCTGCCAATTTGTGCCAAAGCCCTGGACGTCTTTCTGCGCGATGTGTTCATCCAATTGGATACGGGCGGGGCACGCGCCCGTCCCGCACCAGCTGGACGCGGCAGGGCGTAAAACCACGTGCTTGACAGATCTTCGGAGCCCCTCCTAAATTCCGCAACCTGCTCAGGGGCCGTAGCTCAGATGGGAGAGCGCTGCAATCGCACTGCAGAGGTCAGGGGTTCGATTCCCCTCGGCTCCACCAGCCCTCTCGTGTAGCACATGCACTCCGCCCTGGCAGGGTGTTGAAAAGGGACGCTCGCGGCGGCTCGCAAACCATGATTCAGTAGCTCGGGAGAGGGTTGGGAGAACGAGACATGCGCGGCGTGGACGAGCAAACTGGCGAACTGTTCAGTTATGTGGACCTGGAGGCGCGTGTGCGTCGCGATCATCCGCTGCGAGCGATACGGACGATCGTGAACGAAGCGCTTGGGGCGCAGGAGCGGGAATTCGCGGCGCTCTGCTCGTTGATCGGGCGGCGGCCGGTCCCGCCCGAGAAGTTGCTGCGGGCGATGCTGCTTCAGGCATTCCACTCAATCCGCTCGGAGCGGCTCTTGATGGAGCGGCTGGAATACGACCTTCTGTTCCGCTGGTTCGTGAGCATCGGCGTCGATGACGCGGCACGGGACCACTCCACATTCTCCAAGAACCGCGACCGGCTGCTGGCAGGCGGCATTGCCGCGAATTTCTGGCGGCGGTGCTGGCCCAGCCCCGGATCAAGCGGCTTCTGTCGAGCGATCACGTCTCGGTGGACGGCACACTGATCGAGGCCTGGGCGTCGATGAAGAGCGTGAGGCCGAAAGATGGCCCGGACAATCCTCCGGCCGAGGGCGGCGGACGCAATGCCGAAGCCGACTTCCACGGCCAGAAGCGGACGAATGACACGCATGCCTCGACCACCGGCCCGCAGGCATGGCTCTACAAGAAGGGCAAAGGCAAGGAGGCGAAGCTTTGCTTCATGGGGCATGGACTGATGGAGAACCGTCACGGTCTTCTGGTCGATGCCTGCCTGACGCCGGCCGGCGGTTATGCCGGGCGGGTGGCGGCGCTGCACATGATCGAGCCCTTGGCCGACCGGCCTCGCAGGATCACGCTCGGCGCCGGCAAGGGTTACGATACGGAGGACTTCGTCAACGAATTGCGCTCGATGAAGGTGACGCAGCATGTGGCGCAAAACACCAGCAGCCACCGTTCGGCGATCGACGGCCGTACAAAGCGCCACGGCAGCTATGCCGTAAGTCAGCGTATCCGTAAGCGCATCGAAGAAGCATTCGGCTGGATCAAGACGGTCGCCTGTCAGGACATGACGAAATTCCGCGGCCGGGATCGCGCCGGATGGGCATTTACCTGCGCAGCAGCCGCCTACAATCTGGTGCGGCTGCCAAAGCTCATGGCGGCGTCGGCATGAGCGCCGCCTCGGGCTGCCGCCTGATGGGCCGATGGCGGATCGTCGAGGCCGACATTTGGGATCGCGGCCATCTCGACCTGGTCGAGCCCGCAATGATCACGATCGGCGCCAATGGTCACGGCGAAATCGCCTTCGGCGCGCTGCAGGCGGGCCCCGATCTCGGCGACAGCCAGTCCATCGTCCACTTCACGTGGGCCGGATATGAAGAAATGGACGAGGTCTCCGGCGACGGCCACGCCGAATTGCTCGACGATGGCACCATCGAGATCACCTTCGCATATCACAACGGCGACGAGGCTATCCTCAAGGCTAGACGAAAGACTTCTTCAACAGCCTGCTAGTCTCACAGGATGAAGGGTTAGTTGTTGCGTAAAAAAATGCGCGCGCTTGTCTTGCGTGTCAACCATATGTTGACGGCGGCTGATTGCGTTCTCACAGGCTGAACCGTGCATCCGGATCCTGCGCCAGGGTCTCGGCGCAGTGGATGCGGAGCTTGTCGGTGACTTCGGCAAGGTCGCCGTCCAGCTGGCCGGGTGCCAGCGGCTCGCCCACGTGGAAGCGGAAGTGGGCGTGCTTCTTGTTAAGAAGCTCGTTGAAGACGGTCATGTCGCGCAGTTCGATCGAGACCTTTGCGAGGAAATAGAACAGACGCGAATTGCGCGCGCCCATGTGAATGGGGATGACCGGCACCTGATGGCGGCGGGCCAGGGCGAGGGCCGAGGTCATCCATGGCCGCTCCGTCAGTTTGCCCTTGTTCATGTAGGCAAGGCGGCCGGAAGGGAACAGCACCACTGCGCGGTTGCGCTCGAAGGCGGAGGCGGCGTTCTTCAGGGTTTCACGCGTTTTTTCGCGGGTCTTGAAGTTTGCGCGCCATTCCACCGGCACGATCATGCCGGCAAGGCGCGGGTTGACGCGCACCGCATCCCGGTTGGCGAAAATGGAAATGTCCCGGCGGCGGTTCTTCACTGCGTCATAGAGCGCCACACCATCGGCGATACCTGTCGGATGGTTGGAAACGAGGATGCAGGGCCCGTCAGCCGGAATGCGCTCCAGCCCCTGAACGGTCAGTTTCAGCTGCAGCAGATTGGACAGATAAACGAAGACCTCTTCCGCCGGCAGGTTGGAGATGGCGTCTGCCATTTCCAGCGCATCGAAATAGCGCAGCATCCGGTAGGCGATGGGCCGGAACAGCGGCCACCAGGGAGCGGCCATCACATGTTTGCCGCGCTCGGCAATCAGCACATCGACGATATGGCGGGCGGAGCCGCTGGTCTCATCTGTGTGGCTCTGTGTCAGGAGGGCCGAATCAGGGTGCTGGAAACGCGGCACGGGCACAATCCTCAAGGCGGGCGGACATGCCCTTTGAAGGCCTGATGGTTACAGATCCAGACAGCAACCTGCAATGGCCATGAACCTTCAGCCTCGCAGAGCCCTGTGACAGCATTCTGTCATAAAGCGGGCATTTTTTGTCGCGGCGGGCGCCGGTCCGCCCATCAGCTCCAGACGGGACTTGTGAAGATGGCAACGGCACAGGCTGTTGCCGCAATCCATATGAGCGAGCGCAGGGTGGCCTTGTCCATCCAGTAGCAAAGCACATAGAGGACGCGCAGCCCGATGAAGGCCGCCGCCAGCACATCGATCCAGAACGGGTCGCCGCCCTGCTGAAAAGCCACGAGTACGGCGACGGCAAACAGCGGAAAGGCCTCGAAGCCATTGGCTTGCGCGCCTTGCGCCCGTGCCCGGAAACCTTCTGCCCAGAAGGCGGGGTCACGCGGGCGGGCATTGCTGAAGTCTCTGGTGAGCTTGGCGGGAAACACCGACAGAATGGGCAGGAAGGCGGCGGCAAGCACGCACCAGATTGCGACGGGCATGGGATGATCCTTTTGGCGTTTGCTGGAATTTCTGTGTGGAGAGGTAACGTTTTAAGCGGCCCGGTCAATCTCTCAAGGTGTCACGCAGCACATCGCCAATGAACCCGGCGAAGGCGCGAACCTTGGCCGGGACGTGGCGGCGCGAGGGATAGACGGCGTTGATCGTTACCTCGCTCATGCCCCACTCCGGCAGCAGCCGGACAAGCGTTCCCGCTGCCAGGTCCGCCGCCACATAGGCCTGCGGAATGAGGCTGAGGCCGAAGCCGGCGCGCAGGGCATCCATGACGGCTAGGCTGGAGGAAACCTTGTAGCGCCCGGCCACCCGCTGCCGGTGCTCCTTGCCATTGCGGAAGAAGGTCCATTCGTCCGCGTGGCCGGACAAGGTGAAACGGATGCACTCGTGCCGGGCAAGGTCGGCAGGCTCCTGTGGCATTCCTGCGCGGGCAAGGTATGCGGGCGAAGCGCAGAGAACGTGTTTCAGCGCCCCGAGCCTCTTGACGATCAGCTCCCGGTCCTCATCCCGGCGTCCGCCGCGCAGGGCCATGTCAAAGCCGTCTCGGACAAGGTCCACGCGCCGGTCGTCCAGGTCAAGGTCGAGCGAGACTTTTGGGTAGCGTGCCAGAAACTCCGGGATGCGGCTGGTGATGAGTACAAGGCTGGATGTCATGGGCGCGCTCACCCGCAGCAGGCCGGAAGGCTCTGAACTGAGATTGCCGACAGACTGCTGCGCCTCTTCCAGATCCTCCAGCACCCGGCGGATCTGGTCGAGATAGAGCGTGCCCGCCTCCGTCAGGCTGAGACGGCGGGTGGTGCGGTGGAAGAGCCTTGCCCCCAGATCGCCTTCCAGTTCCGACATGGCCTTGCTGACGGCGGCGGGAGACAGGCTGTGGCTGCGGGCCCCTGCGGCGCTCCTGACGGAACCGGCCCTGCCGCCGCTGACGGGCTGGAACATTGCGGGCTTTGCCTACATGACCTTCATTGGCGCAGGCCTGACCTATCTTCTGTGGTTCCGGGGCATTGACCTGCTTGGCCCTTCGGCAATCCCGCCGCTGGGCCTGCTCAGCCCGCTGATGGCGGTGATCCTCGGCTGGGCCATTCTGGATCAGACCCTGAGTGCGGTGCAGATTGCCGGCATGGTGCTGGTGCTGGGCAGCGTTCTCGTTGGTCAGTATACCGGGCAGCTGGCCCAGCGGCGTCCGGCTGCCAATCTCGAGGGTACGCCTGCAGGCAAGCCGGGCTGAGGGTCAGCCCGGCAGCTGGCTTTCGCGGCTGGTGCGGGAAATGCGTGCTTCCTCATGCAGCCAGGCGCGGAAGGCAGCGACAACCGGGCGCAGGGTGCGGTCCTGCGGATAGACGAAGTGATAGGCGGTCTTCTGGTCCAGCGGCTGGCCGAACAGGCGCACCAGACGGCCGCTTGCCAGTTCCTCGTCGATGAAAAGCCGGGGCATCAGCGCCACGCCCAGATGATGGGCGGCGGCTTCCGCGATCATGCCGAACTGCTCGAAGCGCGGGCCCTGATAGGCGCTGTCCGTTTCCACCCCCATGGCGGCAAACCAGTCGCGCCAGGCCATGGGCCGCGTGGAGAGCTGCAGGCGCGGCACCTTCAGCAGGTCACGCGGCTCGCTGATCATGTGCCGGTCGCGGAATGTGCGCGAGGCCACGACCACGGATTCCTCCGGGAACAGCGGCTCGACAATGGCCCCCGCCCAGATTGGGTCACCATGATGGATCGCGCCGTCGAAGGGCTCTTCGGCAAAATCGAAGGGCCTCAGACGGATTGAGATGTTGAGCGCAGCTTTCGGCGTGCGGCGCAGGAATTCGGCCAGGCGCGGCGCCAGCCAGCGGGTGCCGAAGGTGGGCAGAACCGCCAGATTGAGCACATCGGCACTCCCGGCAAAGGACATGACCTGCCGTGTGGCATCGCCCAGCTGGTCCAGCGCACCGCGCACCTCATGCAGGTAAAGCCGCCCGGCATCGGTCAGCACCACGCGCTGGCGAACACGGGCAAACAGCGGCACGCCCAGCCTTTGCTCCAGATGGCGGATCTGCTTGGAAATCGCACCCTGCGTCAGATGCAGCTCTTCCGCCGCGCGGGTGAAGCTTTCATGCCGGGCGGCGCATTCGAAGGCGATGAGGGCATCGGCGGGCGGCAGGAAGGCGCGCTTGACCATCAGGCTCATTCCACTGGCTCATGACTTGCGGAGAACTTATCTCTTCCCGCGTCTCCTGTCAGCAGGCATAGTCCGCGCAATTCTGGCGTTTGCCTCACATGGAGGTACGGCGCTGAGGCATGACCCATGAGACGGAGGAATGTGATGGCAGCTCTCAAGTCCGATCCCACCGGCGGCGGCACCTTTGCCTGGGAAGATCCCTTCCTGCTGCGCGAACAGCTGAGCGAGGACGAGACCCTCATCATGGAAACCGCCCGCGCCTATGCGCAGGACAAGCTGCTGCCACGCGTGCTAGAAGCCTATGCCCATGAGAAGACGGACCGCGAGATCTTCAACGAGATGGGTGAGCTTGGCCTGCTCGGCGTGACCCTGCCAGAAGAATACGGCTGTGCCGGCGCATCCTACGTTTCCTACGGTCTCGTTGCCCGCGAGATCGAACGTGTTGACAGCGGCTACCGCTCGATGAACTCGGTACAGTCCTCGCTGGTGATGTATCCGATCTATGCCTATGGCTCGGAAGAACAGCGCAAGAAGTATCTGCCCAAGCTTGCTTCCGGCGAGTTCGTCGGCTGCTTCGGCCTGACTGAACCGGATGCAGGCTCCGATCCCGCCGGCATGCGCACCCGCGCCGAAAAGATCGACGGCGGCTACCGGCTCAAGGGCTCCAAGATGTGGATCTCCAATTCGCCGATCGCTGATGTCTTCGTGGTCTGGGCGAAGTCCGAAGCCCATGACGGCGCCATTCGCGGCTTCGTGCTGGAGAAGGGCATGAAGGGTCTGTCCGCGCCGAAGATCGGCGGCAAGCTGTCCCTGCGCGCGTCCATCACTGGCGAAATCGTCATGGACGGGGTGGAAGTCTCGGAAGATGCACTGCTGCCGAATGTCTCGGGCCTCAAGGGGCCGTTTGGCTGCCTCAACCGCGCCCGCTACGGCATTTCCTGGGGTGCGATGGGGGCCGCCGAAGACTGCTGGCACCGCGCCCGCCAGTATGGCCTCGACCGCAAGCAGTTCGGCCGCCCGCTGGCCCAGACGCAGCTGTTCCAGAAGAAGCTGGCCGACATGCAGACGGAAATCGCGCTCGGCCTGCAGGGCTCGCTGCGCGTTGGCCGCCTGTTCGACGAGGGCAAGGTGGCGCCGGAAATGATCTCCATCGTCAAGCGCAACAATTGCGGCAAGGCGCTGGATATCGCCCGCCAGGCCCGCGACATGCACGGCGGCAACGGCATTCAGGAAGAATATCACGTGATGCGTCACGCGCAGAACCTTGAAACCGTCAATACCTATGAAGGCACGCATGATGTGCATGCCCTCATCCTGGGCCGTGCCCAGACCGGTCTTCAGGCCTTCTTCTGAGGCATGCGGGCAAGGAACACTCGCGGACAGCAGCATCCTGTTTCTGTCCGTTTTATTCCGGCCGGATGGTCTGATATTCGGGTCCCCACCGCCTGAATGCAGGTCACTCCGGCCGGAAGCCGTTTCGCCGCCGCAGCGTGCCGCGGCAGGCTTTCAGTCCTGCAGCAGGTCCGGCAGGTGGTCCAGCAGCACGCGGGCAGGGGCCTTGCGTTTTCCGTTGGCCCACTCGATCAGCTTCTGGCAGAAGTTGCGCAGGGCAATACGTGTTTGCCGGCTCCGCTCCCTGTCCATCTCGAAGGGCGGGTTTTCGTGGCGGATGTAGGACCTGAGCGCCAGTGCCAGCGTCAGCACATGCACCCCGCCTGAAGGGTTGCCATAGGTCTGGGCGATATAGCCGCCGCCCACGGCGTCATTTTCCGAAAAGGTCTTGTCGGTGAAGTCATGCAGCATGGTCATGCTGAGGCTGGCCACATCCTCGTGGCAGCTGCGGCCATACAGGGTGCCGATGTTGACCAGCGGCAGATCGCCCGGATAACGGCCCTTGATGCGGCTGCGCATGGATTGCAGGCTGATCACCGTGATGCGGCCATGGATGGCGCGCAGCCGCCGGATCTGTGCACTCAGCGCATCGTGGAACGGTGCATGATAGAGCCGCCGCCGCTCGTCCATCTCGAAGCGGCCCGGATCTTCGCCAGGCAGATAGACGCGCTTGCCCTCCAGTGTCAGCACCGGGCAGATGGACAGGGCGCCATCCTCGAACGGGCGGCCAAAGCTGGCCGGGTCGCCATCCACATCCACGACAAGCCGGGAAATGGGGGTTGAGATCACCGTCGCCTGAATGTCTTCGGCAAAATCCACCAGCTGGTCCATGTGCCAGGAGGCATCGGCCTGCAGCCGTCCCGTTGCCGAAAGGCGCTTGTCGATAGCCGGCGGAATCCGCAGGCCAGAATGGCCGATGCAGAGGATCAGCGGTGAGGAACGTTCCTTTACGGCAATCATGGATGATGGGCCTGCCGGGATGGGTACGCCTCAGCGGCGTGATGCGAGGCGCATCACGGTCAAGGGCGTTTATTTTAATCTTTCCTAAACTTTTGCCACGTCTGCCGCGACCCGTCGCAGAGGAGCTTCTTGCTACGCAGGGTAATCCCCAGAAACTTCAATTTTCCCGGCCATATATGAATGTTTGCCCGGCTGAATCTGCGGCAGAGTTGCTGCTTGAGTTCGTTCTGCGGGCAGCTATGCTGGCGGCCCCACCTTCCGGACGACAATTCCAGGGCAAAGAAAAATGACGCTGCGGTATGGCAAGGAATTCCTCATGATCCCGGGTCCGACAAACGTGCCGGACGAAGTTCTGAGGGCCATGCACCGCCCGGCTGTCGATATCTATGAAGGCCCGCTGCTGCAGACGACGGACGCTTGCCTGAAGGGCATCTCCCGCGTGTTCCGCAGCACCTCGGGCAAACCCTATATTTACATCGCCAACGGCCACGGCACCTGGGATGCGGCGCTGTCCAATACCCTGTCGCGCGGTGACAAGGTGCTGGTGCTCGAATCGGGCCGCTTTGCCATCGGCTGGGGCGAGGCGGCAGAGCTGATCGGCATCGAGGTTGAAATCCTGCCGGGACACTGGCGCAAGGCGGTCGATCCGGCGGCGCTGGAAGCGCGGCTGCGGGCTGATGCGGAAGGCGCGATCAAGGCCGTTCTGGTGGTGCAGGTGGACACGGCCTCCGGCGTGCTCAACGACATTCCGGCGATTCGCAAGGCGATGGATGCCAGCGGCCACGGCGCCTTGCTGATGGTGGACTGCATGGCCTCGCTCGGCTGCGTGCCGTTCGAGATGGAAGAATGGGGCGTGGATGTGGCCATGGCCGGGTCGCAGAAGGGCCTCATGTCTCCTCCGGGTCTGGCTTTTGTCATGGCTGGACAGAAGGCGCTGGCCGCCCACAAGACCGCCGGGCTGCGTAATGCCTATATGGACTGGACCTTCCGCGATGGTCCGGAACATTACATGAAATATTGCGGCACGCCGCCGGAGCATCTGCTCTTTGCCTTCCAGAGATCGCTGGAGCTGATCGAGGAGGAAACGCTGGAAGGCGTCTGGCGCCGCCATGCGATCCTCGCCGAAGCCGTGCGCGCTGCCGTTGAGGTCTGGGGCCGCAAGGGTGTGCTGGAGATGAACATTCTCAAGCCTGAAGACCGCTCGGACAGCGTGTCGGTCATCTGCTTCAACGGGGTTGATCCGGCGCCGCTGCGCAGCTTCGTCAAGAGTGTCTGCGGCATCACCATAGGCATCGCCATCGGCGATCTCGCCGGCAAGGGCATCCGCATCGGCCACATGGGCCATGTGAATGCGGCGATGGTTCTGGGCACGCTTTCCGCCATGGAACTGGGGCTGCGGCGCCTCGGCATTCCGCATGAAAGCGGTGGTGTGGAGGCGGCCATTGCCGTGATCGACAGGGCGCTAGGCGGAAACTGAACTGTTTCATCCCTGTAACTCATTGTCCGGAAAGATATCTTTCTTTCCAGACACGAAGTTTGCCCCTTTGGCAATATGAGGCCTTGCCAAAGGGGCGTGTGCTTCTGATATAAGGGGCTCGGGAGGTTGGTGGTGGACGAGCCACTCGCCAACCGGGTCAGGTCCGGAAGGAAGCAGCCCCAACGAGTTCCGGCACGGGTCGCCGTGCCAGCCTCCCACCCTTTTCCCCGCGCAGATGCACCATGGCGTCGCGTGCCTCAGGCGCGGCGGGGCTTCCGGCTGTCTTTCGTGAAGGCGCCGGCTTCATGAATTCAAGACGGGGACAGGCGGGCTGGATGAGCGGCATGGACGGTGACAGCCCCGGAGGCAACGGCCCCGAGCACGCAGCAGAGCATGAGCGGGATGACCTGACGATCTCCATGTTCGGCGATGCTCCGGCTGAACCTGCCCCTTCTGCTCCCGCACCTGCGCCTGCTGGCGAGGGGAAGCAGTCCGGCGCCTACCGGGTGCTGGCGCGCAAGTACCGTCCCCAGACCTTTGACGATCTCGTCGGCCAGGAGCCGATGGTCCAGACGCTGGAAAACGCCTTTGCAACGGGGCGCATTGCGCAGGCCTGGATGCTGACCGGCGTGCGCGGTGTCGGCAAGACGACGACCGCCCGCATTCTGGCGCGCGGCCTCAATTATGAGATCCCCGGCGAGGTGGAGCGCCCGACGGTGCAGCTCACCCGCGAGGGCACCCATTGCCGCGCCATCATGGAAGGCCGCCATGTCGATGTGATCGAGATGGACGCCGCCTCGCACACCGGCATCAACGATATCCGCGAGATCACGGATGCAGCGCGCTACCGCCCCGCTTCGGCGCGCTACAAGGTCTACATCATCGACGAAGTGCACATGCTCTCCAACGCGGCCTTCAACGGCCTGCTGAAGACGCTGGAAGAGCCGCCGGAGCATGTGAAGTTCATCTTCGCCACCACGGAAATCCGCAAGGTTCCGGTGACGGTGCTGTCCCGCTGCCAGCGCTTTGACCTGCGCCGCATCGAGCAACCCAAGCTCGTTGGCCTCCTGCGGCGCATTTCCAACGCCGAATCCATCGACATTTCCGACGAGGCGCTGACGCTGATTGCCCGCGCGGGCGAAGGCTCGGCGCGTGACAGCCTGTCGCTGCTGGATCAGGCGATCGCCCATGGCGGCGGTCACATTGATGCAGAACAGGTGCGGCAGATGCTGGGCCTTGCCGACCGGGCGCGGGTGATCGACCTTTTTGGCCATCTCATGTCCGGCCGCATTGCCGAAGCGATGGAAGAGCTTGCCGGGCAATATGCCATTGGCGCAGACCCCGCCGTCGTGCTGACGGATCTGGCCGATTTCACCCATCTTGTGACCCGGCTGAAGATTGTGCCCAAGGCGGGTGAGGAAGTCTCCGTCACTGAGACAGAGCGTCTGCGTGGCCGGGAATTTGCCGAAAAACTGTCGATGCGCGCCCTGTCGCGGGCCTGGCAGATCCTGCTGAAGGGCATTTCCGAGGTCCAGGCCGCGCCCAAGCCGCTGGCGGCTGCCGATATGGTGCTGGTGCGCCTTGCCTATGCGGCGGACCTGCCGGATCCGGAAGAGGCGCTGAAGCTGCTGAAGAGCGGCGGCTTCCCGTCCCTGCCCGCCGGCGGCGCGCCGCAGGGGGCAGGTCAGCAAGGTTCTGGCCAAAGTGGTGGCCAAAATGGCGGCATGCAGCCGCAGGCCGGCGGTCAGATGGGCCAGCCGGGCGGCCAGAGTGGCCCTGCAGGGCAGAGCGGCTATGCTGGCCCCACGATGAGCGGCAACGGCCCGCGTCTTTCGGCCATCGCCGGGGGCGCAGCCCAGTCTGTGGCCCAGTCAGTTGCTCAACCGTCTCCCCAGCCAGCCGCCGTGCAGCAGGCACCTGCTGTTCAGCTGCGCTCGCTGGCCGATTGTGCGGCGCTTGCCTCCGAGCGGCGTGACATTCCGCTGAAGGTCTCCATCGAGCGGCAGATGCGGCTGGTGAAGTTCGAGCCGGGGCGCATCGAGATCCAGCCGACAAAGGACGCGGGCGCGGATCTGGCCGGTGAATTTGGCCGCAAGCTGACCGAATGGACCGGCATGCGCTGGATCGTTTCCGTCAGCCGCGAGCAGGGCCGCCCGACGATCCACGAGGAGCGCGAGGCAATGCAGGCCCAGCTCCTCTCCGATGCCCGATCGCATCCGACCGTCGCCGCGCTTCTGGCCGAATTCCCCGGCGCCCGCGTCGTCGATGTGCGGGTCAACGAGGAAGAGGAAAGCATCGACGATCCACTGCTTGCCGAAGCCCTCGGCACGGATGACGACGACCTGTGATACCAATGCCCGGTGAGCCTGACTCATCGAGCATTTGTTAAGCCCGTGCGGCGCATGAGCAATTTTAAGGCATGATGCGTCAGCATCGAAAGCCTTGGTACAATGGCGCCTCTTGCATTCCGGCAGGCGCAAGCCCAGTTGCTGAAAAGCCGGTACTGGTCCGGCACAAGGCAACCATGGGAGCCGCTGCATGCTCGTCACCACCACCAGCACCCTTCAGGGCCGCGAGATTGTCGAATACCGGGGCCTCGTCACCGGTGAGGCCATTCTGGGGGCCAATATCTTCAAGGATCTTTTCGCCGGCATCCGTGACATCGTCGGCGGGCGCTCGGGTGCCTATGAGGCGGAGCTGGCCAAGGCACGCAAGATTGCGCTGGACGAGTTGCTGCAGCAGGCCGCGAGCCTCGGCGCCAATGCGGTGATCGGGGTTGACCTCGACTATGAAACCGTCGGCAATGGCGGCTCAATGCTGATGGTCAGCGCCACCGGCACGGCGGTTGTCATCCGCTGAAGCGCAGATTCAGTCCTGAATGCGCAAAGGGCAGCCGGTGAAGGCTGCCCTTTGCTATTTTGAATGGCTGAAAGGCTCAGTTGCCCTTGGATGCAGCGCGTTCGGCGCGCTTGCGGTCGTTCGGGTCCAGCAAGGCCTTGCGCAGGCGGATGTTCTTCGGCGTTACTTCCACCAGCTCGTCGTCAGCGATGTAGGACAGCGCCGCTTCGAGGGACAGGCGGATCGGGGTGGTCAGCTTGACGGCTTCATCCTTGCCGGCGGCGCGGATGTTGGTCAGCTGCTTGCCCTTCAAAACGTTCACTTCCAGGTCGTTGCCACGGGTGTGCTCGCCGATGATCATGCCCTGATACACCTTGACGCCCGGCTCGATCATCATCGGGCCACGGTCTTCCAAGTTGAACATGGCATAGGCCACGGCCTCACCATCGCCGTTGGAGATCAGCACGCCGGTGTGACGGGTCGGAATGTCGCCCTTGTAGGGGGCGTATTCGTGGAACACGCGGTTGAAGATCGCCGTGCCGCGGGTGTCGGACAGCAGCTCGCCCTGATAGCCGATGAGGCCACGGGTGGGGGCGAGGAACTGCAGACGGGTGCGGCCGCCGCCGGAGGGGCGCATTTCACGCAGCTCGGCCTTGCGCTCGGACAGCTTCTGCACCACGACGCCGGAATGCTCCTCATCCACGTCGATGGTGACTTCCTCGATCGGCTCCAGGCGGTTGCCCTTCTCGTCGAACTGGAAGACCACGCGCGGACGGCCGACGCAGAGCTCGAAGCCTTCGCGGCGCATGTTCTCGATCAGGATGGCGAGCTGAAGTTCACCACGGCCGGACACGATGAAGGCGTCGCCTTCCGGGGTGTCCTCGACCTTCAGCGCAACGTTGCCTTCCGCTTCGTCCATCAGGCGCTTGCGGATAACGCGCGACTGCACCTTGTCGCCTTCGGTGCCGGCCAGCGGGCTGTCGTTGACGAAGAAGGTCATGGACAGGGTCGGCGGATCAATCGGCTGTGCCATGATCGGGGTGTTCACGTCCATGGAGCAGAGCGTGTCGGCGACGGTTGCTTCCTGCAGGCCTGCGATGGCGACGATGTCACCGGCCTCGCCCTTCTCGATGGGCTGGCGCTCGAGGCCACGGAAGGCGAGCACCTTGGAGATGCGGCCGCTCTCAACCACCTTGCCTTCACGCGAGAGGGCCTTGATGGGCATGTTCGGAATGGCTTCTCCGGCAACGATGCGGCCCGTCAGGATGCGGCCCAGGAAGGGGTTGCTCTCGATGGTGGTCGCCAGCATGCGGAAGGAGCCTTCCTCTGCCTTCGGTGCCGGAACGTGGCTGACGATCAGGTCGAACAGCGGGGCCATGGATTCAGCCGGACCGGTCGGGTCATTGGCCATCCATTCCTGCTTGGCAGAGCCATAGACGACCGGGAAGTCGAGCTGCTCTTCGTTGGCATCGAGGGCGGCGAAGAGGTCGAACACTTCGTCCAGCACTTCCTCGGCGCGCTGCTCCGGCTTGTCGATCTTGTTGATGGCGACGATCGGCTTGAGGCCGAGCTTCAGGGCCTTGCCGAGCACGAACTTGGTCTGCGGCATCGGGCCTTCGGCAGCGTCCACCAGCAGAACCACACCGTCCACCATGTGCAGGATGCGCTCGACTTCACCGCCGAAGTCGGCGTGGCCCGGGGTGTCCACGATGTTGATGCGGGTGTCGCCCCACACCAGCGAAGTCACCTTCGCCAGAATGGTGATGCCACGCTCACGCTCCAGGTCGTTGGAGTCCATCATGCGCTCTTCCGTGCGCTGGTTCTCGCGGAAGGAGCCCGACTTCTTCAGAAGGACGTCGATTAGGGTTGTCTTGCCATGGTCGACGTGGGCGATGATGGCGATATTGCGCAGCTTCATTAAGGGCTCCAAAAGACACTGCGGGCAGGGTGCCCGCAGTGCTTGTCTTCAAATTGTGGCTGACGCCCGCTGGTGCTCACGGGCGGAAATTCGCGCCCTGTATAGTCTGCGGCGGCCATTTGTGCAACGCGGCAGCGCATCTTGACGCAAATCAGCTGCCGCTCTAAATGTAAGTCAGCCTTACTATATGTCCGTCTTATGAAATTTGCATGGTGCCTTGCGTGGCTGATCCGACCCTTGGTTTTCTTGTCGCCGATGTCGGCCGGCTGATCCGCCAGCGCTTCGAGGCGGCGCTGAGCGGCGTGGACTGCGGCCTGACGGCGGCGGAGGCCCGGACGCTTAACATGGTGCGGCAATTGCCGGATCAGCGCCAGAGCGTGCTGGCGGCGATCCTCGGCATCGAGCCGATGACGCTGGTGGGGCATCTCGACCGGCTGGAACAGGCGGGCCTGATCTGCCGGGAGACCGACCCGCAGGACAGGCGCGCCAAGATCGTCGTTCTGGGCGAAGCGGCGCAGAGTGTGCTGGCCAAGATCGACGAGGCGCTTTTGCAGGTGCGCGCGGAAATCAGCCACGGCATGACCCCGGAGGAGACCGCAGCCGCGGTGCGGGTCCTGCTTCAGGTGCGCAGCAATCTGGCGGCGGCCGCAGACCGGGCCTGAGACCAGAGGCATGCAGCCAGAAGCCAGAAAGATGGAATTCGGATTTCTCCGGGCGGGGAGGCCCGCACAACGGATGGATCAGATGCGGGACAGCGTGACACCTCCCATGAGCGAAAGGCGCACCGCCCTGATCGGCGCGGCGCTGGTGGCAATCGGGCCGATTTCCATGGCGCTTTATACGCCGGCCATGCCGGTGCTGGCCGACGCTTTCGAGACGACGCGCTCGATGATCAAGCTGACACTCACGGCCTATTTCACCGGCTTTGCCCTGACACAGCTGATCTGTGGCCCGCTGACCGATGCCTTCGGGCGCCGTCCGGTCACCCTTGCCTTTCTGCTGCTGTATCTCGCCTCCACCCTGCTGGCGGCCTTCGCGCCAAGTGTCGAGGGCATGATTGCCGCCCGCGCGCTGCAAGGGGTTGGCGCGGCCATCGGTGTGTCCGTGTCCCGCGCCATCGTGCGCGACCAGTTCACCGGGCAGACCTCGGCGCGGATCATGAACACGGTGGCGATGATGCTGGCCATCGGCCCGGCCATCTCGCCCACCGTTGGCGGGTTGACGCTGGAGTTCTTCGGCTGGCGTGAGATCTTCTATTTCATGATCGTCTATGGCGCGGTCCTGCTGGGGGCGGTGTGGATCTTCATGACGGAGACCAACCGCTACATCGACCGGGCCAATCTTCAGCCTGCGCGGCTTGTCATCAACTATCTGACGCTGCTGAAGACGCCCTCCTTTCTGCGGCCCAGTCTGCTGGTGGGGTTTGGCATCGGCACCATCTACACGCTGGCCACCATCCTGCCCTTCGTGCTGATCGACCACGTGAAGCTGACGCCCAGCGAGTTCGGTCTCGGCATGATGGTGCAGTCCGGTTCCTTCATGGCGGCAACGATTGTCGCCTCGCAGGTGCTGCGGCGGCATGATGCGGGCCTGCTGGTGCCGCCCGCGCTCTGCGGCATGGCGCTGGCTGCCGCGGCGATCATCGTCTCCCACGCGCTGTTTGCGCCGGGCTTTCTCAGCGTGATGCTGCCGGTGGGCCTGTTCTCCTTCTCACTGGCCTGCCTTCTGCCCGCTGCCACCACGGCGGCGCTGCAGGGCTTTCCGCAGCTTGCTGGCTCTGCCTCCTCGCTGACAGGTTTTCTGCAATTCGGCACCGGCATTCTCGGCAGTCTGGTGGCCGCATGGATTGGTGACCCGGTGCTGGCGCTGATCATCGTTGCGCCGGGCATGATGCTGCTGGGGGCGGGGCTCTACCTGGCTCTGACGCCGCTTGCGAGGGCGAAGGAGTGGGGCGGCGGCAGCTGACCGGCGGCCTTGCGGCGTTTTCTGTGCCGCAACCGTCCTGCAGCTTGACCTCTCCCCGGCAAAGCGCGACATAGCGCCTTCGATCTTGCGGGAGCTTCCTCAATGACACAGGCTGCCTATCAGCTGCCGGACCTTGCCGGTTCTGCCCGCCCGCATGTGATGGGCATTCTCAATGTCACGCCGGACAGTTTCTCCGACGGCGGGCTGCACGCGGCAGCGGAAGCGGCCATCGCCCATGCCCGGCAGATGATTGCCGAAGGCGCCGATATCATCGACATCGGCGGCGAAAGCACGCGGCCGGGAGCGGCACCTGTCTCGCTGGACGACGAGTGGGCCCGCCTTGCCCCGGTTCTGGAACCGGTGGTGGCGCTGGGCTGCCCGGTCTCCATCGACACCTACAAGGCGGAGACCGCCCGCCGGGCCTGCCGCGCCGGGGCGGTCATCGTCAATGACGTCTGGGGCCTGCAGAAAGATCCGGCCATGGCCGGTGCCGTGGCCGAAGCGGGCGTCCATGTGGTGATGATGCACAACCGCGAGGCCGCAGATCCCGCCATCGACATTCTCGCCGACATCGACCGCTTCTTCGAACGCTCGATGGAGCTGGCAGAGCGCGCCGGGATTGCGAGAGAAAAGCTGATCCTCGATCCGGGCTTCGGCTTCGGCAAGACGCTGGACCAGAATTTCCTCATCCTCAACCGCTTCGCAAGCTTGCGCAAGCATGGCCTGCCGCTGCTGAGCGGCGCCTCGCGCAAGCGCATGATCGGCGCGGTGCTGGATGTGCCGCCGCAGGAGCGGCTTTTCGGCTCGCTGGCGGTGCATCTTCTGTCGCTGGAACGGGGCGCGGCGATCCTGCGCGTCCACGATGTCCGCCCGCATGTGGAGGCGGCGAAGATCTTTGCCGCGATGAAAAGGGAAGCCGTCTGAATGAGCCTTGCTGACAACGCGGTGCGCGCGGCGCTGGGCCTCGGCTCCAACATGGGCGACCCGAAGGCCAATCTGGCCGCCGCCATCGCCCGGCTTGATGCGAGCGAGGGGATCTCCGTTCTGGCCGTTTCCTCCGCTTACCGCACACCGCCGTGGGGGCCGATCCCGCAGGATGACTACCGCAACATCTGCCTCGTCATCGAGACGGTGCTGAGCCCGCGTGACCTGCTGGGCCGGTGCCTTGAGATCGAACGGGAACTGGGCCGGGTGCGGGACGTGCGCTGGGGCCCGCGCATCATCGACATCGACGTGCTGATCTATGGCGGTGAACAGGTGGAGGAGGAGCATCTCTCCATCCCCCATCCGCGCATGGGCGAAAGGGCCTTCGTGCTGGTGCCGCTGGCCGAAATCTGGCCGGATGCTCCGATCGGCGGCGGCCGCACCGCCGCGCAGGCCCTCGCCACCTGCGAAGGCCGCGAGGAAATTGTCCTGCTGGCGGATTGAGCCTATACAGCGCGGGGACTGATCTGAGCCAGATCTTCTGCGATTTCACGGCGCCGCTGCATCAGGTCATAGTCTGCCTGAAGGCCAAGGAAAAAGCCTTCCGAGATGCCGAAATAGCGCGCAAGCCGCAGATCCGTGTCAGCGCTGATGGACCGCTTGCCGAGCACGATTTCATTGATGCGCCGCGGCGGCACATCCAGCGCGCGCGCAAGGGCATTCTGGCTGAGATCCATCGGCTTGAGAAAGTCCTCAAGCAGAACTTCGCCCGGATGCGGGTTCGGCAAAAGATCAGCTGTGGTAGCCGGTGATGGTGACATGTGCCGGACCTCCTTCCTGCCAGACAAAACAGATGCGCAACTGATCATTGATGCGGATGCTGAACTGGCCGGTTCTATCGCACTTCAGGGCCTCCAGGCGATTGCCCGGCGGCACGTGCAGGTCATTGATGACCCTTGCCTGTTTCAGCATGCGGAGCTTGCGCAATGCAACGGACTGCATGGCGGACGGAAGGCGCCGGCTCACGCGCCCGGACCAGATAAGTTCCGTTTCAGGATCGGCAAAGCCCTGGATCATGGGTAAATATAACGCATGGCGTTATATAGCGCCATGCGTTATTTCAGGCTGCGATCACTTGCCCGCAGTTCGCCGCGCAGCCACTGCTGCCATTGGGACCGGGTGCCGAAGAAGACATTGCGGTCGACGGGGCCCTTGATGCCCTTGATGGTGCCTTGCGCGGTGTATTGCCAGAAAACCCAGTTGTCGCGCCGGTCGTATTTGTAGCTCGGATGGCTGGCGACCGACCTGAGCCAGAAGTCGTGGCCGGTGTATCTGCCGACCAGAACGTCCCGGTGGAAGTCGATGGTGGTGTAGACGATCGGACGCTTGCCGTAATGGGCTTCGACGGCATCCAGGAACACGCCAACATCTGCGGCAATCTTGTCGGCTGGGGGCGGTTTCGGGCAGTTCTTCGAGATGTGGTTCCACTCCATGTCGAGCACCGGCGGCAGGGCCTCGGGATCGCGCGGAACATTCTGGATGAACCAGGCGATCTGTTCTTCGACAGGGCGGCAGAAATAATAGAAATGGTAGGCACCACGCGGCACACCGGCCTCCTTGGCCGCATACCAGTTGGTCACGAACATCGGGTCGATGAAATCACCGCCCTCGGTCGCCTTGATGAAGGCAAATTCGACACCGTCCCGTTTGACCTCATGCCAGTTGATCTCCGCCTGCCAGCGGGACACGTCGATGCCGTGGACAGGGAAGTCCTGCGGCATGGGATCGCGGTATTCCACCCCCGAACAGGAGGACAGAAGCGCGGTAAGGGCAAGCATGGCAAGGAAGCGCGGGCGCCGGAACACGTGTTCCTCCGGGTTAACGAATTACAAACACCTAGCGTCAAATTGCGCGAAAAGTCCTAACGGATCGTAGAAAAATCGTGGCGGGAATGCGGCATTTGCGGTTACCCCGCCTGTGCTGCACCGTCTTTGCTGTCTGAAACCGGCTTGACGGGCGGGGCAACACCGGGTCACGTGCTTGTCCAGACTTGTCACGCCCGCTGCACAGCCTGTCCCGGCTCACACCTACGGACCTCTTCATGACCGAACGCCTGACCCTCGCCACCTGGAACATCAACTCCGTCCGGCTGCGCATGCCGATTGTCGAGACCTTCCTCATCACCCATGCGCCGGATGTGCTGTGCCTGCAGGAAACCAAGTGCCCGGATGCCAACTTTCCGTTCGGAGCCTTCCGCAAGCTGGGCTATGAGCACGTGGAGATCAGCGGTCAGAAGGGCTACCACGGCGTTGCCATCGTCTCGCGCCGCCCCTTGGAGGCCGTGGAACGGCGGGATTTCTGCGGCAAGGGCGATGCCCGGCACATTGCCGCCAGCGTGCCGTTCAATGGCGGCTCGTTCCGCCTGCATAACTTCTACGTGCCGGCGGGCGGCGACGAGCCGGACCGGACGGTCAACGAGAAATTCGGTCACAAGCTGGACTTCATGGCCGAGATGAAGGCGATGCTGGCCGGGGACGAGGCGTCGCGTCCGGCCGTTGTCGTGGGGGATCTCAACGTCGCGCCCTATGAGCATGACGTGTGGTCGCACAAGGCGCTGCTGAAGATCGTCAGCCATACACCGGTGGAGACGGAACTGCTGGAAGCCATCCGCACCGGCGGCAACTGGGTGGATGTGATGCGCCAGCACGTCCCCATGTCCGACAAGCTCTACACCTGGTGGAGCTACCGGGCGAAGGACTGGGATGCAGCCGACAAGGGCCGCCGTCTCGATCACATCTGGATGACCCAGAGCCTTGCCCCGCACGCCCGCGGCATCGAAGTGCTGCGTGCTGCGAGAGGCTGGGAAAAGCCCTCCGACCACGTTCCGGTGATTGCGCGGCTGGAGGCCTGACGCCGGCTAGAAGATCCGGTCTTGGCATAATCTTAAGGCTGCCGTGGCAGGATCGCGGGGTGTTGGATGTGCAGAGGGACTGGATCTGGTGCAGGCGCAGGACGGCGGCGGAAAGGCCGGGCAACAGGCAGCAGGTCTTCAGCGGCTCTGGCTGAGCCTTGCGGGCGGGGGCGCCCGCAAGGCCGCGCTGGTGACGCTGGCCATCCGTATCGCCGGTGCTGCGCTCGCCTATGTGGCACAAGTGCTGATGGCCCGCTGGATGGGCGCATTCGACTACGGCATCTATTCGGTCGTCTGGACCGTGGTGATGATCCTCGCCCTGTTCGCCTGCCTCGGCTTTTCCTCGTCACCCGGCCGTTTCATCCCGCTTTACCGGGGTGAGGGCGCGCTGGCGCTGTTGCGTGGTTATCTCACGGCCAGCCGGGTGATTGTCTTTCTGGCGGCCTGCGTCATCGGCACGGCCGTGGCGCTGATGGTGCTGCTGCTGCGTCCCATTCTCGATCCGGCCTATGTGCAGCCCCTCATGCTGGCAATGCTGGCCTTGCCGTTCTTTGCGCTCGCAGGTGTGCAGGATGGCATTGCAAGAGCGCATGACCGGCCGGATCTGGGCCTGATGCCCAGCTTCATCTGGCGGCCCTTGCTGATCCTGCTTCTGCTGTTCCTCGCCCTTCAGGCGGGGTTTGCGGTGGATGCTGCCACCGCGGTGCTGGCCGGGGCCGTTGCCAGTGCTCTGGTGGCACTGGACCAGCTGTGGCGGCTGAACCGGGTGATTGGCCGGCAGCTGCCCGCGGGCCCGCGGGCCCATGCGCCGCGCCTGTGGCTGGCGGTTTCCCTGCCCATGCTGCTGGTGGAGGGCTTTCTGCAGCTCGTCACCAGCGCCGATGTGATCATGGTCAGCTTCTGGCAGAGCCCGGACGAGGTGGCGGTTTACTTTGCCGCCTCAAAAACTCTGGCGCTGGTGCATTTCATCTATTTCGCCGTGCGTGCCGCCTCCGCCCACCGCTTCGCCGCCCTGCATGGCGCCTCTCATGAGGCCGCGGGCCGCAGCGCCTTCGAGGCCTATGTCCGCCGCGCCGGGTTCTGGACCTTCTGGCCCTCAGTGGGAGCGGCCGGCGTGTTGATCGCCGCAGCACCCTTTCTGCTGGCCCTGTTCGGGCCGGGGTTCGAGGCGGGCACGCCGCTGATTGCCGTGCTGCTCATCGGCGTGCTGGCGCGGGCCAGCGCCGGGCCTGCCGATGCTCTTCTCTCCATGTGCGGCCTGCAGAAGGCCTGTGCCGCGATTTATTCCGGCGTTTTCGTGCTCAATGTGGGGCTGAACCTGCTGCTGATCCCGCCTTTCGGGCTGATGGGCGCGGCTGTGGCGACGTCCCTTGCCATCACCGGCGAGGCGCTGGCGCTGATCTTCGTTGCCCGCCGCCGCCTTGGCGTGCTGTCCTTTGCGCCCTTCGCCTTCTCCCTCGCTCTGAGCCGGGAGGGCCGCAATGGTTGAAACGGCTGAAAAACCGGAAGGCCTGCTGCTGCCGGTGGCCGATGCGCCGGAATGGGATGTGCTCGTGCGGGAGGCGCTGAGCCCCACCCCCTTCTTCTCTCCTGCCTTTCTCGTGCCTTATGCCGCCCATCTCGGGCCGGCGGACCTGAGGCTTGCCGTGGTGCGCGAAAGGGGCGGCGGGCGCTGGCTGGCAGCGGCTCCCGTTGCGCTGCGGCGCTGCGGTTTCCTCTTCCGGGAGCGGACGTTCTGGGCGGCAGAATATGGCCCGCTTGGCGTGCCACTGGTGCATCCGCAGGCGCCGGATGAAGCGCTGGCCTTGCTGCTGGAGACAGCTGCCGCCGGGTCCCCGGTCCTGCGCCTGCCGTTTCTGCCCGTGGCCGGTGCCGTGACGCAGCGGCTGAAGGCCGCCGCCGTCAGTTGGCGCTGGCTGGAAGGGCCGGTGCAAGAGCGCGCGTCCCATGATGGCGCGGCAGACGGCGAGGCCCAGCTTGCCGCCGCCCTGACCACCAAGCGCCGCAAGGAGATGGAGCGGCTGAAGCGCCGTCTCTCGGAAGACGGTGAACTGGTCTTCGACAGCCTGACCGGCGACGAAGCCTTGGCCGCCATGGCAGAGTTTCTGGCGCTTGAGGGCTCCGGCTGGAAGGGCAGGAGTGCAACGGCGCTGGCAAGCCGCGAGGTGACGCGCCGCTTTGCGGAAGGATTTGCCGCACGGCTTGCAGACATGGATGGCTTGCGGCTGGACCGGATGCGGCTTGATGGCAAGCCGCTGGCGATGCTCGCGGTTATCAAGGCAGGCGGCCGCGCCTTTGCCTGGAAGATTGCCTTTGACGAGGACTTTGCCCGCTTTTCGCCCGGCCAGCATCTGGCCCTGCATACCATGCGGACGACGCTTGCCGACCCGGCGCTGCCGCTCGGCGGCGATTCCCTTGCAGTGCCTGGCCACCCGATGATCGAGCCCCTGTGGCGCGGGCGCTTGACCTATGCCCATCCCGTGCTGCTGCGCGGTGCGGCGGGCGCTTTGCTGCACCGGTTGCACCAGCTGGATGCTTTCGCCTTCCGGGCCGTGAAGGCGCTGGCGCGGCGGGTTTTGCGGCGAAGGTAAGGGTCAGCCCTCTTTCCTTGCCAGATCCCGCAGGGTGCGGCGGATGATCTTGCCCGTGGTGGTCATCGGCAGTTCATCAATGAAGGCGATCTCGCGCGGGTATTCATGCGCCGAGAGGCGGTCACGCACGTGGATGCGGATGGCCTCTTCCAGCTCCGGCGAGGGCTGGTGCCCGTCGGCCAGCACCACATAGGCCTTGACGATTTCCGTGCGCAGCGGATCCGGTTTGCCGATGACGGCAGCCAGCGCCACCGCCGGATGGGTCAAGAGGCAATCCTCGATCTCGCCGGGGCCTATGCGGTAGCTGGCGGAGGTGATGAGGTCATCATCGCGCCCGGTGAAGTGGACATAGCCATCGGCGTCCATCTCGCCCTGATCGCCGGTGGTCATCCAGTCGCCGATGAACTTTTCCGCCGTGGCCTCCGGCTTGTTCCAGTAGCTGAGGAACATCACCGGATCGGGGCGGCGGATGGCGATCTGTCCCAGCGTTCCGGGCGGCAGGGGATTGCCCGCCTCATCGATCACCGCCACCTCATGGCCGGGAATGGCAACGCCGATGGCGCCCGCCCGGCTGATGCCGAGCCCCGCGCAGGAGCCAAGCACCGCGTTGCATTCGGTCTGGCCGTAGAATTCATTCACGGGCAGGCCCAGTTCTGCCTTCGCCCAGTCATAGGCCTCACGGCCCAGCGACTCGCCCGCCGAGCCAATGCTGCGCAGGGCAAGGTGGAAGCGCCTGCCGGGGCTGTCCACCGCCCGCAGCATCTTCAGCGCCGTGGGCGGGATGAAGGCATTGCGCACCCCCTCCCGCTCCATCAGGGCAAAGGCGGCTTCCGGGTCAAACTTGCGCGCAGCATTCGCAATCACCGGCACGCCCAGATGCAGGGCCGGGAACAGCGCATTCAGCAGCCCGCCCGCCCAGGCCCAGTCGGCCGGGGTCCACAGCAGGTCGCCCGGCTGGCCGAGGAACTCCTGCGACAGCTCAATGCCCGGCAGATGGCCCAAGAGCACCCGGTGCCCATGCAGCACGCCTTTGGGCTGGCCGGTGGTGCCGGAGGTGTAGATCATCAGCGCCGGATCATGGAGGCTGGTATCCAGGGTTGCGAAACTGTCCCGTGCATTGGCGCAAAGGGCGGAAAGGCTCTCGCTGCCGCTTTCCGGCGCGCCGGTGGTGATCAGCAGCTCCAGCCCCGGCAGATCCGCCTTGAGCGGCAGCGCCTTGGCAAGGCCCTGATCATTGGTGATCAGCGCCCGCGCACCGGAATCGCCCAGCCGGTAGCGCAGGGCCTCGGGGCCGAACAGGGCCGCCAGCGGCACGGCAATGGCGCCCATGCGGTAGATGGCGAGATGGGCAATCGCCGTCCAGGCGCATTGCGGCAGCAGCAGCGCCACCCGGTCCCCGCGCGATATGCCTTTTGCAGACAGTGCGTTGGCAAGCTGTGCCGAGGCACGGGCAAGCGCCGAATAGCTCCAGTCTGTGGCCTTGCCGTCCTCGCCGATCTCACGGATGGCCAGCCGCTCTGGTTCAGCGGCGGCCCATGCCTCGCAGGTGGAAGCCGCAATGTTGTAGCGCTCGGGCAGCTGCCAGGTGAACTGGCGCCGCAAGCTGCCGAAATCTGCTGCCCGCTGAAGCATGGCCTTGTCCCGTCACAAACCGGAGGCGGAGCCTATCCCCCTCCGTGCTGCGGTGCAATAACCTTGGCAAAGCTGACAGTCCACCCGGCCAGAGACGGGGTCAGTTCAGCTGCACCAGCGCAAGGTTGAGCGCCGTGGCAAAGCCGGCCCAGGCGGCATAGGGCACAAAGAGCAGGGCCGCCAGCCGGTCGCGCTGCCAGCCTGTGGCGATGAAGGCGAGGATCGAGGCCAATAGCGCCAGAATGATGCCGAGCCCTGCATCCAGCCGGTGAAAGGTGAAGACGGTTGGACTCCAGGCGAAGTTCAGCACCATCTGAAGCACCCACAGCCAGAACAGGGGGGAGCCTGCGCCAGCCCCAAAGCTGCGCCAGCCGGCAATGCCGATGAGGATGTAAAGCACGGTCCACACGGGCGCAAAAAGCCAGTTGGGCGGTGTGAAGGAGGGTTTGGCGAGCCCGGCATACCATTCGCCGGGCAGGTTCGTGGCGCCGATCAGCAGCCCGCCGCCCACGCTGATGACAAGGAAAACGGCGAGAAGGGGGAGCGATGGCTTGCGTGTCATTGCGTGTCTCCAGAGATTTGGAAATGGGGTTCGCGTCCCGTTCCGTCTGTTCCCTCAGATCAGTCAGCACCAGTGTGGCGGGCTGCCGCGCTCATGTCTCCTCCATCGCCTCCACATAGTACCAGCGGCCGGATTTCTTGCGGAAACGGCTGAGCTCCCGGTGGATGTGCAATTGTGCACAAGACAGATACCGCGCCTCAAACAGCACCGTTCCATCCCGGTCATCCGGTCCGCCGCCGGTGGTCTGCAGCACCTTGAGGCCCGTCCACCGGCTTTCCGAGGCCCAGCGGGCCGTAGCCGCCTCGTCAAAACCCGGCTGATATTTCGGCCAGAGCGTTTCCTTCAGATACGTAATGTCCTGCATCACATAGGCGCTGTAGCGTGAGCGCATCAGTGCCTCGGCCGTTCCCGCGACAGCCTTGCGCGCCAGCACCGGCCCGCAGCACAGCGCCAGGATCTGGCCGGAACCGCAGGGGCAGGGGGATGCATCAGTCATGAGGGGAGGTCCGCAGTGGAAAGGATCTGAGGACGATTTCTAGCGCGGATGCGGGAGGGCGTCGAGGTGGGAGGTATGCGGATGCTTTTCGATTGTTTCGAATATTACGGCTGTTTCAAATAAGTGATTCAATGAAATCCCATAGGAAAGATGCAACAAGAGGATGTGATGTCCATTTCCGCCAACGCCCATGAACTCGGAAGCAGGCTTCCCTCAAGGAAGGAGCGGGAAGCGGCAAACCAGTTGCGGCGTATTCTCGCTGCGTAAGCGGGCGGAGCGGTCTTGCGCGTGCTGGAAAATGGCAAGCCTGCCGATGTCATCCTGACGCCAGCCTTGTCTGCGCTTCTGATGGACCTCCTGCGGCATGCCGGCAAGGCAGACGCGGTAACGCTCGTTCCTGTCTCTCAGATGCTGACGACCCAGCAGGCGGCGGACATTCTCAACATGTCCCGGCCATTCCTGATCGGGCTGCTGGAGCGCGGCGATATTCCCTATGACCGCGTTGGCCGTCACCGGCGCAGCAGGGCGGAGGATCTGTTCGCCTATAAGGACAAGCGTGACGCCGTTCGCGGCAAGGCACTGGAAACACTCGCCGAACTGGATGGGGAACTGCCCTGGCCGTGTTTGCCAACAGGTTCCTAGGGCTCCCGTAGGTTGGGCGAAAAAGCCGGCGCAAGCCGGTTTTTTATGTCTTGGGCCAGACATTGCCGACGTTGCGAACGCGCATCTACATTGATGGCTACAACCTCTATTGTTGGCTGTCTGAACAAGACTGGGTTCAAGTGGCTCGACGTACTGACACTGTTCGAGACAAGGATCTTACCAACGGTCCTTCACAAACCGTCAGATCCGTCAGATCGTGTCCCGGCGCGTGGTGTAGCTTGTTGGTAGCGAAGCCGCTCGCGAGCGCGCCCTCCAATGTGCTGTAGGGAGCGGGCGGCGTCCGATTGACCTGATCGAGACGGACGATGGAGCCTCCGAGGTCTTCAGCTATATCGAATCCTACATTCGAGGCCAGCAGGGCAACATTGACGGCTGAAGCCCTTGCCGCTGCAAAAACCTCGCGGTCTTGCACAGGTCATCCACAGGCTGACATTGCCCGGTGCGGGCGAATAGGGGATGGTGCGGCGACGAAGGAATCACCTGTTCATGCCGCAAGCACAGCCTCGTCTCGCCGGGACAGAGTACACAGCAGCGTCTGAGGGCACCGCAAGGCCCGCAGCGAAGGATCCTGCACAGGTTCTGGCGGATGTGTTCGGCTACCCCAGTTTCCGCGGCCGCCAGCGCGAGGTGGTGGACACGCTGATCGCCGGGGACGATGCGGTGGTGCTGTTCCCCACGGGGGCCGGCAAGTCCATTTGCTTCCAGATCCCTGCGCTCTGCCGCCCCGGAACGGGTGTGGTGATCTCTCCCCTCATTGCGCTGATGAAGGATCAGGTCGGTGCACTGACGGGTGCTGGCGTGCGCGCTGCCGCGCTCAATTCCTCCGTCCCGCCGGAAGAGCAGGCGCGCATTGCCGCAGAGCTGCGCAAGGGCACGCTGGATTTTCTCTATGTGACGCCCGAACGGGTGGCGACGGCCGGCTTCTCCCGCCTGCTGGATGGCGCGGCCATCTCGCTCTTTGCCATCGACGAGGCCCATTGCGTCAGCCAGTGGGGGCATGATTTCCGGCCCGAGTATCTGCAGCTGGCGAGCCTTGCGGACCGCTATCCCGGTGTGCCGCGTGTGGCGCTGACCGCCACCGCCGATCCGCATACGCAGGAGGATATCCGCGTCCGGCTGAAGCTGGAGACGGCGCAGGTCTTCACCACCTCCTTCGACCGGCCCAATATCCGCTACGAGATCGTCGAGCGGGTGAACCAGCGCCAGCAACTGCTGGATTTCCTCAAGCGCCACAAGGGCGAGAGCGGCATCGTCTATTGCCTGTCCCGCGCCAAGGTGGAGGACATCGCCAATTGGCTGACGGAGAAGGGTATCCGCGCCCTGCCCTATCACGCCGGGCTCGACCGGGAGATCCGCGAGGCCAATCAGGACGCTTTCCTGCTGGAAGAAAACCTCGTGCTGGTGGCGACCGTTGCTTTCGGCATGGGCATCGACAAGCCGGATGTACGTTTCGTCGCCCATCTCGACCTGCCGTCTTCCGTCGAGGCCTATTATCAGGAAACCGGACGCGCGGGCCGTGATGGCGCCCCGGCCGAGGCCTGGATGGCCTATGGCATGGCCGACATGGTGCAGCGCCGCCGCATGATTGCCGAAGGCGAAGCACCGGAAGAGGTGAAACGGGCGGAAACCGCCAAGCTCAACGCCCTTGTCGGCATCTGCGAAACCGCCGGATGCCGCCGTCAGGCGCTGCTGGCCCATTTCGGCGAGACCTATTCCCAGCCTTGCGGCAACTGCGACACCTGCCTGTCTCCGGTGGAGACATGGGACGGAACGGAAGCTGCCGCCAAGTTCCTGTCCGCCATCTACCGCACCGGCCAGCGCTTTGGCGCAAGCCATGTGATCGACGTGCTGCTGGGCAAGGAAAACGACAAGATCGCGCGCTTCGGCCACGACAAGCTGTCGGTCTATGGCATCGGCAAGGAGCTTTCACCCAAGACCTGGCAATCGGTGGCGCGCCAGCTGGTCGCCATGGGCCTTGTCGGCGTCGATCATGCCAATTACGGCGCACTGGTGCTGACGGACGAATGCCGCGCCGTGTTCCGCAACGAGCGCAAGGTGCTGCTGCGCCGCGACCGCGCCGCCGCCAGCCTCAGAGCCTCGCGCGGGGAACGGTCGGCGAGCCTTGCCGATGATCTTGATCCTGAAGACCGGCTGCTGTTCGAGCGCCTGCGCCGCCTGCGCACCCAGATCGCCCGGGAAAACGAAGTGCCGCCCTATGTGGTGTTCCCGGACGCGACCCTTGCCGGCATCGCCATCGCCCGGCCCCTGACGCCCCATGCCCTGCTCGCCGTCTCCGGTGTCGGCCAGTCGAAACTCGACCGCTACGGCTCGCAGATCATCGATCTGGTCGAGGCCTTTGAAGCGGGCGTGTGAGCCGGGCAACGCCTGATTTTCCACCTCTCCATCGTCATCGCGGACGAAGCGCAGCGGAGATCCGGGATGACAATGGAGGGGCTTCATGCCGGAAAGAACGGCATGTAAAATCTGTCACCCCCTCACGGCTGCCAGCCTTCCGGGGCCATTTCGAAGCCGTCGAAGGTGAAACCGGGGGCGACTGTGCAGCCCACGAGGGTGAAATCACCAAGGCTTTGCGCCTGCTGCCAGGCGTGGCGCGGCACCACCGCCTGCGGGCGCTGCCCCGCGGCCAGATCGGACCCGAGGGTCACGAGCTCAACCGGCCCTTCTGCGTCACTGATCAGAAGCTCCAGCGGCGCCCCGCCATACCAGTGCCACACCTCCACCGCATCCACCTTGTGCCAGCGCGACAAGACGCCCTCCGGCAGCAGGAAATAGATCGCCGTCGAGGCCGCGCGGCCTGATGCATCACAGACCGGATCGCGGAAGGTCTCGGCGTAATAACCGCCCTCGGGATGCGGCTGCATGCCCAGCGTCTCGATGATTTCGGCGGCAGTGAATCCGGTCAGCGGTCTCATGGCTCAGAACCTGTCCTTACGTCCCCGCAGCTCCGCGAAGACTTCGGCAGGGCTGGCCCCTGCCATGCCGAGGGCTGCGGCGAGGGCCGGATCACCCGCCCGCAGGAACGGATTGGTGGCCCGCTCCCGCCCCATCGTGGTGGGCAGGGTGGCCATATGCTCCGCCCGCAGCCGCTCCACCTCTGCTACCCTTTCCTTGAGCGCAGCGTTATCCGGATCAACACTCAGCGCGAAACGGGCATTGGACAGAGTATACTCATGGCCGCAGTAGACAACCGCATCATCCGGCAGGCGGCGGTTCAGCTTGCCGAGCGAGGCCCACATCATTTCCATGTCGCCTTCGAAGACGCGCCCGCAGCCCAGCGAGAACAGTGTGTCGCCGGTGTGGATGACCCCCGCCTGTTCAAACCACCAGGAGATCTGGTCCAGCGTATGGCCCGGCGTCGAGATGGCCTCCACCTTCAGCTCGGCGATGTGGAAGATGTCGCCGTCTTCCACCACTTCATCAAGGCCGGAAATCTTGTCGCGCGACAGGCCGGGGCCGATGACCCGTGCGCCGGTGGCCTCCTTCAGCGGCACCAGCCCCTGCACATGGTCCCAGTGATGGTGGGTGATGAGAATATGCGTGAGGCGCCAGCCGGTTTCGGCCAGTTCCGCCAGATAGGGCGCGGCATCCGGCACATCGATGGCGATCACCGATCCGCTCTCCGGATCGCGTGCCAGCACACCGTAATTGTCGGACAGGCAGGGAAACTGCCTGATCTGAAGCCGCGCCATTTTGTCTCTCCCGTTGATGAATCCGGCCTGCAGAGTGGCAAATGCCGCAGGCAGGGGCAAGGGCGATCGGGTCATCAGCCCTTGCGTCTTGGGTCAAGGCAAGGTTCAATCGCGCCGGATTGAACCGGGCAGGCCATGTATCTCGACGTTGCTGATCTCAGAACCTTTTACGACCTGCCGCTTGGCCGCCTGCTGCGCAGCCTCATCGGCGCGCGCGTGCGCTCCCTCTGGCCCAGCGCAAAGGGCGAAAGCCTGCTCGGCATCGGCTATGCGGGACCGTTCCTGCGCCCCTACATGGATGAGGCGGAGCGCTGCGTTGCGGCCATGCCGGCGGCGCAGGGCGTCGTCCACTGGCCTCGCGAGCGGGCCAATGCCTCGGTTCTGGTGGAAGCGGATCAGCTGCCCTTTTCCGACAGTTTCTTCCAGCGCGCCATCATGGTGCATGCGCTGGATATGGCGGGCGATCCTGCCGCCCTGCTGCGCGAGGCCTGGCGCGTGCTGGTGCCGGGCGGCAAGCTGATCGTCATCGTGCCGAACCGGCGCGGCGTCTGGGCACGGGCGGAAACCTCGCCCTTCGGCTATGGCCGCCCGTTCTCCAAAAGCCAGATCCAGGCGCTGCTGCAGAGCTGCCAGTTCGACGTGATCTCGAGGGAAGAAACGCTCTACATTCCCCCGGTGAAATCGAAGGTCATCCTGCGCTCGGCCCGCACCTGGGAAACCGTGGGCCGCGCACTCTGGCCGGCCTTTGCGGGTCTTCTGGTGATCGAGGCGCAGAAGCGGCTCTACAAACCCGCCCAGGCCGATGGCGGCAAGCGCAGCGTGCTCAGGGTGCTGAGACCCGTCTTCGTGCCGGAGGCCGGCGTCACCCCCGGCCTCAATCCGAACCGGCGCGACAGAACGCCGCCGCGCACCCGCTGAAATTCAGCGGCGCAGCAGGAACACGGCCTGCTCGCCCACCAGATTCCACAGCCACCAGGGCGCATTGAAGCTGATGCGCGCCCCCTGCCCGTCGAGCGCAACGGCCTTCACCACCGTGGCATCCATCTCCTCTACCAGCGCGACAAAATCACGGATGGAACAGAAGTGGATGTTGGGCGTGTCATACCACTGGTAGGACAGATACTTGGTCACCGGCATGCGCCCGCGCAGCAGCAGCTGCATGCGGTTGCGCCAATAGGCGAAATTCGGGATCGAGACGATCACCTGCCCGCCGATGCGCAGCAGCTGCTCCATCACGCCCTTCGGATCGCGGGTGGCCTGCAGCGTCTGGCTGAGGATCACCACATCGAAGGCATTGTCCGGATAGTCAGCAAGATCCGTGTCGGCATCGCCCTGCACCACGGACAGCCCGCGTGCCACGGCCTTGTTAACGCCGCCCTGCGACAGCTCCATGCCGCGCCCGTCAACGCGCCGCCGCTCTGCCAGAAGCTGCAGCAGCGCCCCGTCCTCGCAGCCCACATCCAGCACCCTTGCGCCCTCGGGCACAAGCTCGCACATCACGAGATGATCGCCGCGCGGCTGGGTCAGAGTTCCGCCCGTGTTGCCGTTTGCCATCTTACGCCCCTCCTGGTCCGGCAATGCCACGTGCGGCGGCTGCTCCCGTCAGGAAGCCGCGCACGGTGCGGAACATTTCCGGCTCATCCAGCAGGAAGGCATCATGGCCGCGGTCACTGCTGATCTCCACGAAGGAGACGTTGGCCGCAGCCGCATTCAGCGCCCGCACCACCGCCTTGCTTTCCGATGTCGGGAACAGCCAGTCCGAGGTGAAGGACATGACGCAGAAGCGGGTCGGCGTATGCAGGAAGGCCTTGCTCAGGACCCCGTCATGCTCTGCCGCCAGATCGAAATAGTCCATCGCCCTCGTCACATAGAGATAGGAGTTGGCATCGAACCGGTCGACAAAGGTCATGCCCTGATGGCGCAGGTAGCTTTCGATCTGGAAATCCGCATCGAAGCCGAAGGTCAGCGCCTCACGGTCCTGCAGGTTACGGCCGAATTTCTGATGCAGCGACATGTCGGACATGTAGGTGATATGCGCGGCCATGCGCGCCACTGCCAGCCCCTTACTGGGGCGGGTGCCATCGGCAAGGTAGCTGCCGCCGCGCCAGTCGGGATCGGCCATCACGGCCTGACGGCCCACCTCGTGGAAGGCAATGTTCTGCGAGGAATGGCGGGCACTGGTGGCAATCGGCACAGCGGAGAAGACACGCTGCGGGAACAGCGCTGCCCATTGCAGCACCTGCATACCGCCCATGGAGCCGCCCACCACGGCAAACAGGGTTTCGATGCCCAGATGATCCACCAGACGGGCCTGCGCGCGCACCATGTCGCGGATGGTCACCACCGGCATGGTCAGCGCATAGGGCTGGCCGGTTTCCGGATTGGTGGAGGCCGGGCCCGTCGTGCCCATGCAGCCACCCAGCACATTGGCGCAAATGACGAAGAAACGCTCCGTGTCCACCGGCTTGCCAGGCCCCACCAGCATCGTCCACCAGCCGGGCTTGCCCGTCACCGGATTGCGCGAGGCGACATACTGGTCACCGGTCAGCGCATGGCAAATGAGAATGGCGTTGCTGCGGTCCGCATTGAGCGTGCCGTAAGTCTCATAAGCGATCTGCCAATTGGCCAGCGTGCCGCCGGCATCCAGCGGCAGCGCCTGATCCGGCCCGAAACGCAGGCACTGGCTGCTGGGCGTATCGATTTCCCGGCGCTGTGCCTTTTCCAGATCGGCAAGGCTCGCGGCCACGGCAGCTGCGCCGTCCTGCGGGATCGAAGTCTGAGGTGTATCGGTCATGCCGGACGCATCATCCCGTTTTCACTGGCCGTTTCAAGGGCCGTTCTCACACGCCATTTTCCCGAGAGAGGCCTGCCCTGCCGGGCGGCGGAAGCCTCGCTGCGGCAACAGCGCGCCACCATCTTCAAGGGGTTGTTAGCTAGGGTTCGCGGGGCCATGGTGTCAACGTTTTCTTTTGCTTTCCGCCCGCTTGCTGCCTATGACTATCGCCGAATGCATCGCATGTTTCAGGAAGGCATTTCCCGCCCATGGCCAGTGACCACACCCAAGGCACCGCTCTCGACAGCCTGCGCCAGCGCATCGACGTGCTCGACGCCGAGCTGCATCGTCTGCTGATGGAGCGGGTGCGCGTCATCGACGGCATCATTGCGGCCAAGCGCGCCAGCGGCGCAGACGGCGTGATGTTCCGCCCGGACCGGGAAGCCGACATGATGCGCCGCATGGTCGAGCGCCACGAAGGCAGTCTGCCGCTGACCAGCGCCGAGCATCTTTGGCGCGAGATCATCACGGCCTGCACCCGCCTTCAGGGCGAGTTTCAGGTGCATCTGGACGGGTCCGCCGACATTGCCGCCATGCGCGATGCCGCGCGCTTCTACTTCGGCTTTGCCGTGGAGATGGAAACAGCCGGCGATCCGGCGGATGTGGTCGGCACGGTCGCCGCCTCCCATTCCGACCTTGGCGTCATTGCCCTGACAGAACGGGCCGAACTACCCTGGTGGCGCGGTCTTGGACAGGACGGAGCACAGATCATCGCCCGCCTGCCCTTCTTCGTGGCCGAGGAGCGCCCGGCGGATCTGGCCTCCATGGTCATCAGCCGCCCCATTCCGGGCTCCGGCGCGCCGGATACGGCTGTCTATGATGCCCGCTGGCGCGGCGTTCTGCCCGGCAGCCTGATGGATTCGGGCCTCGAAATCCTGAGCTTCTTCCGCCATGCCGACGGCGTTGACGCCCTGCTGGCCGCCTCCGGCGATATCAGCGAAGACGAGGTTCTGACGATCTGCCGCGAGGCCGGGGCGGAGCCGGACGTGCTGAGGTTTGTTGGCGGCTACGCCTCTCCCATCGACATCGACGAGGGCGAGGCGGACGAGCTTGACGATTTCAGCGAAGACCAAGACTGATATCCTGGCCTGCAGGCCTTTCACAGACAGCGGCCAAACACACGAGAGACAGAGACACTTCCATGGACAGCGCCAGCAAATCCCGCCCCCAACCGCGCGCAGGCATTCTCGACATCGCCCCTTACGTTCCCGGCAAGTCCAAGGCCTCGGGCACCGCCAAGGTGCACAAGCTGTCCTCGAACGAATCCCCGCTGGGCGCCAGCGAAGCGGCAAAGAAGGCCTATGCGGAAGTCGCCTCCAAGCTGGAGCTTTATCCGGATGGCGCGTCCACGGCCCTGCGTGACGCCATCGGCGAGGTGGTGGGCATCAATCCGGAGCGCATCATCTGCGGCGCCGGGTCGGACGAGATCCTGACGCTCATCGCCAACACCTATCTGGCGCCGGGCGATGAGGCGATCTATTCCGAGTTCGGCTTCCTCGTCTATCCGATTGCCATCCGCGCTGCCGGTGCAACGCCCGTTGTCGCCCCGGAGAAGAACCTGACGACGGATGTGGACGCGATCCTGGCCCGCGTGACGGAGAAGACCAAGATGGTCTTCCTCGCCAACCCGAACAATCCGACCGGCACCTACATTCCCTTTGACGAGGTGCGCCGCCTGCACGCGGGCCTGCCCTCCCATGTGGTGCTGGTGCTGGACGCGGCCTATGCGGAATATGTGCGGCGCAATGACTACGAGAGCGGCATCGAGCTGGTGGCGACCTCGAACAATGTCATCATGACGCGCACCTTCTCCAAGATCTATGGCCTTGCCAACCTGCGCCTCGGCTGGTGCTTCGGCCCGGCGGAGATGATCGATGCCATGAACCGCATCCGCGGGCCGTTCAACGTTTCGGGACCGGCCATGGCCGCCGGCATTGCCGCAATCCGCGACCGTGCCTTCGTGGAGGCAGCCATAGCCCACAACGAGACCTGGATGGCCTGGACAGCGGCGGAGATCGAAAAGCTCGGCCTCAAGACCACGCCCAGCGTCGGCAACTTCCTGCTCATCCACTTCCCGGATGAGGACGGCAAGCGCGCCACCGATGCAGATGCCTATCTGTCAGAGCATGGCCTGATCCTGCGGATGGTTGCCAATTACGGCCTGCCGGACGCGCTGCGCCTGTCCATCGGCACCGAGGAAGCCAACAAGGCGGTGGTTGCCGCTCTTGCCGGTTTCATGGCGCGCTGAAAGCGCCAAGCCCCTGATGGCCCGGCAACAGCCCCAGCGGCAGCCGGGCCAAACCCATTTGAAGACACCAGACAAGACATGTCAGATCCCCATTTCCAGCGCGTTGCCCTGATCGGCATCGGCCTCATCGGCTCCTCCCTTGCCCGCGTCATCCGCGAAAAGGGCCTGGCGGAGACCATCACCATCTCGACCCGCTCGGCGCCGACACTGGCCCGTGCGGAAGAGCTGGGGCTTGGGGACCGATACTGCCTCTCGGCAGCGGATGCGGTGAAGGATGCGGATCTGGTGGTGGTCAGCGTGCCGGTCGGCGCTTCGGAAGAGGTGGCAAAAACCATCGCGCCGCATCTGAAGCCGGGCGCGATCCTGACGGACGTGGGCTCCACCAAGGGCTCGGTCGTCTCGCAGATGGCCCCGCATGTGCCGGAGGGTGTGCATTTCATCCCCGGCCACCCGATTGCAGGTACGGAGCATTCCGGCCCGGACGCAGGCTTTGCCGCGCTGTTCCAGAACCGATGGTGCATTCTGACGCCGATACCGGGCACCGATGCCGGGGCGCTTGAAAAGCTCGCGGCCTTCTGGACCGCCTGCGGCTCCAATGTGGACACCATGGACCCGCAGCACCATGACCTGGTGCTCGCGATCGTGTCGCACCTGCCGCATATCATCGCCTATAACATCGTCGGCACCGCGGATGATCTCCAGACGGTCACCAAGTCGGAAGTCATCAAATATTCCGCGTCCGGCTTCCGCGACTTTACCCGTCTGGCAGCATCTGACCCCACCATGTGGCGCGACGTGTGCCTGCATAACAAGGATGCGATCCTGGAAATGCTGGCGCGGTTCTCGGAGGATCTGTCCGCCCTGCAGCGGGCCATCCGCTGGGGCGACGGGCAGGCGCTGTTCGACCTGTTCACCCGCACGCGCGGCATCCGCCGCTCGATCATCGAGGCCGGCCAGGAAACCCCGGCGCCTGACTTCGGCCGTCAGGCCGCAGCCCCCGGCGCAGGCGAATAAGACCAGACCTTGATGAGATGTCTCATCCAGGTTTGGTCAAGCCCGTGCGGCGTGTGAGCATTTCAAGGCGTGATGCGTCAGCATCGTCAGACTTGGTCTAAGGGCACGTCCTCAGACCGTCACATCCGTCTGCAGCACAAGGCTGACGGATGTGGATGACAGGCTGACGGCCAGCTTGAAATCCTGACCCAGTTTCTTCAACTCGCGGATCAGGGCCTTGGCCTGCGCGGGGCTTGCAAACTTCAGCCGTTCCTTGAGGGCATCGATGCGCTGCTGCGATCGGGCGATCTTGTCTGCACGCTGGTCGTCCCTGGCCTTTGCCATGGCGTCTTGCAGCGAGTTGCCGAGTTGCAGGGAGCCCTCAACCTCCTTGAGGAACTCTTCGGAGAACTCACCAAGAATCCCGCCCCTGACGATCGGCAGAAGTTTCGCATCCTGCTTGTCGAGACGGCCCTGCACCAAATTGCTGGACGTCCCGCCCTTTTGCTCCATGATCGTCATGGACTGAGGCCTGGACGGTGCCCGCTGAGAAAGCCCAGCCGCCGGGCTGGCATTGGCGGCGAGAGGTGCAAGGATTGCGCCTTCTCCTTGGAACCGCGCTCATTCATCCAAAGGCTGCGGCTGGAGGATGGAGGATGGAGGATGGAGGATGGAAGCAGGACCAGTCATAGTTCCGGCGCTACAGCAGAAATCTGCGCTAACCCCGCAACCGGAACCATATTGAATTGTATCAATAAAATTCTCAACTAGGCATTAATCTCCTGCAACCAAAAGCAGAGAGCGCCCTCAGCATTTACCACCCTAGAAACCACGCCCTGGATAGGGAAAATTAGGGAGTTTCTGTCTAGCTTCTTCCGGGCTGGAGCGGGGGGTGGTGATGAGAAAGCCAGCAAGATCTGCAGACTTTCGGCTGATTGGCGGCTCTATACTTATTGCACTCATCTTTGTTGCAATCGCGATGTCTGTTCTGGGAACAGCAGTCAGCCACTGGGTCCGGCAGGATGCCAGAATCCAGAGCGCGGCGCTTGCAGAGGCACTGGCCGGAAAGCTGCCTGATCTTGCCGGAATTGTCAGCGGCACGGCACCCTCACAACAGGAAACTCAAGCCCTTGCGCTGATGCAGGCTCTCGGCCGGACCACACGCTTCATTCTGGCAACGCCGGATGGAGATCCTGTCCTGCGGGTCGAAGACCGGCGGGTCGAGCTTCTGCGTGGCCCATCCGCGCCAGAGACCCGGCTGACGGCCACCAATACCCCGGACCGTCTTCACACAACGGTCGAAAGAAATTTGCTGGCAGGCCGGATATCGATCACAGCGGTAACGACCTTGCCCGTTCAGCAGCAAGGCCGGACGATTGCACTGCTTGAGACAGTCATCGACGAATCCGACCTGGCGGCAGGCTTCCGCAAGGATCTGATCCTTGCAAGCCTCGTGCTGGCATGCCTGCTGGGGCTGGGCTTTGCCATCTGCTTTTCCTGGATCATGACAGCGGTGCGCGCCCGCAATGCCTCGGAAGAACGGGCCGAATTCCTGGCCAGCCACGACCGGCTGACCGGATTGTTGAACCGTACGGCCTTCCAGGCCCGCCTGGAAACAGCCTTGTCGGAACTGGACCGGGGCCGTTCAATCGCGCTGCATCATCTCGACATCGACCGGTTCAAGCGGATCAACGACGAACTGGGGGAAGATGGCGCTGATGGGCTGATCCGGCTGGTGGCGCTGCGCCTGAGCGAAATGGTGCGGCCGGGCGACTTTGTTGCCCGTCTGGGCGGTGATGAACTGATCGTGGCCCAATGCGGCATCACGTCGGCGCAACAGGCAAGGGCCATGGCCGCGCGGCTCGTTGAACAGCTTTCTCAAGTTTACGCCCTGGAGGGCCGTGAAGTTCAGATCTCTGTCAGCGCCGGAACCAGCCTCGCCCCGGCGGATACGACTGTTGCCAATGAGCTGATGACAAAGGCAAGCATGGCGCTGCAATTCGTCAAGTCCACCGGCAGCCGTGGCTCGGGCTTCTTCAGCGGCACGATGGAAGAGGAGCTGAACAGCCGCCGCCAGCTGGAGCAGCTGTTGCGCTCCGCAATCCAGAACAATCTCCTCAGCCTCAATTTCCAGCCGATCCTCAGTCTGTCACAGAACCGGATCTCAGGCTTTGAAGCCCTGATGCGGATGAGCGACGGAAACGGCGCCCCTGTCTCGCCTGCACTCTTCATTCCCGTTGCAGAAGAGCTGGGCCTGCTGCCGGAGTTTGGCGAGTGGGCCCTGCGGCAGGCCTGCGGAGCAGCGGTGGGCTGGGGCGGTAACATTGCCGTCGCCGTAAACCTGTCTCCCACGCAGTTTGCCTCTGGCAACCTGCCGCAGAAGGTGGCTGACGCTCTTCAGGCCTCCGGGCTTCAGGCCAGCCGGCTGGAACTGGAAATCACCGAAGGCATCCTGCTGCAAGACACCGGCGCCATCCTGCAGCAGCTGACCGACCTGAAAGCGCTCGGTGTCAGCATCGTCATGGATGATTTCGGCACCGGATATTCCAGCCTCAGCTATCTGTGGCGCTTCCCCTTCGACAAACTCAAGATCGACCGCAGCTTCATGGAGGCCTATTCCCATTCGGGCGAGACCATCCAGCAGATCCTCAAGGCCATCGTGGCCCTTGGCCGGGCCTTGAAGCTGCAGGTGACGATCGAAGGCATCGAGACCGTGTTTCAGGCCCGTGTCATCCGGGATCTGGAGATCGACAATGTGCAGGGCTACCTGTTCGGCAAGCCCGTCACCGCAGCGGAAGTTCCCGGTGTGATGCTGCGGGACATGGCCAAGGCGATGAACACGGGTCAGGATACGGCCTCCAGCGCCACGCCAGGCCCAAAAGCCTGTCCCAGAACGGCCTCAAGCTGAGGTCCCGCAATCTGCGGGGGCCGGGCACGGCTCAGGCCTGACGTTCAGCGGTCGCGGAAGGCAACGAAAGCTGCGACTTCCGCCAGACGCCTGCCGCCCTCGCCGGCGCCCGCCACCAGCTGCTCCGCCTCGGCGGCAAGGCCTTTGAGAATGGCACGGGTGCGCTCGGGCCCATAGAGGCTGACCAAGGTGGCCTTGCCCGCCCCGGCATCCTTGCCCGTCGCCTTGCCCACCACCTCCGGCGAGGCCTCCAGGTCCAGAAGATCATCCGCCAGCTGGAAGGCGAGGCCAATGATCTCCCCGAACCGGGTCATGCGCGCCACATCGTCAGGGGCAGCCCCGGCCAGAATGGCACCGGCCCGGCAGGCATAGCGCAGCAGCGCGCCGGTCTTCATTGCTTGCAGGGTGCGGATTTCGTCTTCGGACAACTGCCGGTGCTCTGCCGCCAGATCCAGCATCTGCCCGCCCGCCATGCCGCCAACACCGGATGCGCGCGCCAGTTCCTGCGACAGCTGCAGCCGCACAGCCGGATCAGCATGGATCTCCGGTTCCGCGATCAGATCAAAAGCCAGGGTCAGCAGCGCATCGCCCGCCAGAATGGCGGTTGCCTCGTCAAAGGCCTTGTGAACGGCCGGCTGGCCCCGGCGCAGGTCGTCATCATCCATCGCCGGAAGATCGTCATGCACCAGTGAATAGCAATGCACGCATTCCAGCGCCGCAGCCGCCAGCAGAACGCCCTCATCCCTGCGGCCGAAGACAGCGGCGGTTTCGGCAACCAGCAGCGGGCGCAGGCGCTTGCCGCCGTTGAGCGAGCCGTGGCGCATGGCCGCCAGCAGCTGTGCGGGCCGCAGAACCTCGCCCGGCCGCGGCGCGTCCGACAGCACCCTGCCCAGAACCGCATCCATCTGCTGCACCATCTGGCGCAGGCTGTCCTCAAGCCACGTCATTGCATCTGCCCTTCACGCAAGGCTCCAACCGGATGCCCTCGTCACCCGAAACCGGTCCGCCGTCAAGACGGCTTGCACATCTTCCGCCCGGCTTTGACGCAGGACCCAACCGCATGTAGAAACGGCAGGAAGGCACGAGGCGGCATGCACCCGCCGCGATGGTGAGGAGCAGCGTTCCTTTGGCCCAGGAAGATGGCTTGCCAGGCAGCACGACCAGTCCGCCGGAAACGCGGCATCCAGGCACGCTGGACACGGGTGTGCGCGAGACAGACGCGCCCGGAACCAGCGATGGGGATGAGGCCGCAAGAATGCCGCGCAACCGGACAAGACGCAGCCTGAAGATCACCCGGATCATCGTCTGGACGCTGTTGCTGCTTGTCCTGGCGCCGCCGCTGCTGACAGTCATTTATTCCGTTGCCCCCCCCATCAGCACGCTGATGATCGGCCGCTATGCGCAAGGCCTCTGGGTGGACCGGCAATGGCGGTCTCTCGATCAGATTTCCCCGCACCTGGTGCGGGCCGTGATCACCTCCGAGGACGCCCGCTTCTGCGAGCACCGGGGCGTGGACTGGGATGCATTGCATGGGCAGATCCAGAAGCTCAATGCCGGCCAGGAAGCACGCGGGGCCTCCACCATCACCATGCAGCTGGCCAAGAACCTGTTTCTCTGGGGCGACCGCAGCTTCATCCGCAAGGGGCTGGAACTGCCCACCGCGCTGATGATCGACCAGATCCTGACCAAGCGCCGGATCATGGAGCTTTATCTCAATGTCGCCGAATGGGGCGAAGGCATCTTCGGAGCGGAAGCCGCCGCGCAGGCCTGGTTCGGCAAGTCAGCGGCAGACCTGACGCAGGCCGAGGCGTCACGCCTGGCCACAGCCTTGCCCAACCCGATCCTGCGCAACCCCGCCAGACCCGGCCGCGGACACGCCCGCCTGGCCGACACGAATCAGCGCCGGATTGCGAATGCGGGCAACATTTTCGGCTGCGTTCTGGCCAGCCGCTGAGGCGGTGAAGAAAAATTCTGTTATGGACTGGCAAAAGCCTTCAGTTGCCTGTATAACCCCGCCCATTCTTACACGCTGCGTGATGCCACGCCCCGGGCAATCCCGGTCCGGGCCGCGCTGACTATGGACCACGGAGAACAAAAAATGGCCGTTCCGAAGAGAAAAACGTCGCGCATGAAGCGCGGTTTTCGCCGTTCCGCGGACGCCCTGAAGCAGCCGACCTACGTCGAGGACAAGGATTCGGGCGAACTGCGCCGCCCGCATCACGTTGACCTGAAGACCGGCATGTACCGGGGCCGTCAGATCCTGCAGCCGAAGGCCGACGTCTGAGGCAAGGGTCGCGACCGCGATCTCAAGATCAAGGCTGGTGGCAACACCGGCCTTTTTCGTGTGCACCGGACAGCCGTCCAGGATGGCGGGGGCCGGCAGCTGCAAGCCATGATGCGCCGGCATCGAAAGAGTTGGTATAAGACAGGCGGCATCACCGCAGAATCGAGTCTCCAAGGAGAGGCGCATGTCAAGGTTCCTGTCCCTTCCCCTGACGCTCATCCCCCTCGCGCTCTACAATCTGACCGCCTTCGGCTTTTTCGGAAGTCCCGCAGGAGACCCGTGGTTCCAGCCGATGCTGACGCTGGAACTGGTATCAGGCGCAAGGTTTTCGCTGGTCTCGGGCGACCTGATGATCCTCTGCGGGCTGGTGGTGCTGTTTGCCGAAATCCTCAAGGCCACGCGCACCGGTACGGCAGCCCTTTCCGACCACATCCTGTCGATGATGGTCTTTGCCGTCTATCTGGTGGAGTTCCTGACCCTGCCGCAGGCCGCCAGCTCGGTTTTCTTCATCCTGACGGTGATCGCGATGATCGACGTGATTGCAGGCTTTACCGTCAGCCTCACCGGCGCCCGCCGGGACATCAGCCTCGACGGGCGGGACTAACACCAACGCTCGATGAGCTTGACTTGTCGAGCGCTGGTGAAGCCCGGGCAGCGTTTGAGCCTTTTCAAGGCGTAATGCGTCAGCATCTCAGAGCCCTGGTATGAACCGCTCCCGCGGGCTGGACTGGACTTCAGGCGTCCGTCTTGCTGCTCTCGTCCGGCAGGGAATGGCGCTGGATCAGCGGCAGCTGGCTCATGGTGAAGATGAGCGTGACCGGCATCATGCCGAACACCTTGAAGCTGACCCAGAAATCCGTCGAGAAATTGCGCCAGATCACTTCATTCAGCACCGCCAGCGCCAGAAAGAAGATGCCCCAGCGCAGGGTGAGAATGCGCCAGCCCTCGTCCGTCAGGCGGAAGGCGCTGTCGAAGATATAACCCAGCAGCGACTTGCCGAAGAAAAGCCCGCCCAGCAGAATGACGCCGAACAGGGTATTGATGATCGTCGGCTTCAGCTTGATGAAGAGATCATCATGCAGCCACAGGGTCAGCGCGCCGAACACAAAGACCACGATGCCCGACACCAGCGGCATGATGGGCAGGCGGCGCGTCAGATAGAGCGACACGGCCAGCGAAATGGCAATGGCCACCATGAAGGCAGCGGTCGCCAGAAAGATCGGCGCGCCAAAGACGCTGAGCGCCGGAAAAGCCGCCGCGATCTCCTCGCCGCGCGTATTGAACAGGAAGAAGACCGCCAGTGGCCCCAGTTCCAGGGCCAGCTTCAAGAGTGGTGCCATATCCTTGTGTGCAGGGTCGTTCGGGGCCCGTTCAAATTCCATGCTCACTCCACCAGCCGCAGGCCGTCATTGTGTCAAGGCGCAAGATGCTGACGCATCGCGCCTTGAAATTGCTCAAGCGCCGCACGGGCTTGGGCAGCACTCAATGATAGTGGCTTATCAAGTGCTGCCGTTGCGCCTGCCTGCAGATAGGGACAGCAGGGTCACGAGGTCAAGGGTGTTGCACCCGGCCGGTAGAGTTTCGGAATAGAAAACCCCGCCGCAGCCTTCAGGGCCACGGCGGGGCTCAGTCAAAACGTCACGCTCTATCAGCCGTTGGCGATGTACTGGCCGCCGTTGATGGTTATCACCGCGCCGGTCATGAAGGCGGCCGCGTCGGAGGCGAGATAGACCACCGTCTGGGCGATTTCCTCCGGGTGGCCGAGACGGCCGACCGGGATGCCGGCGACGATCTGCTGCAGCACCTTTTCCGGCATGGCGGCAACCATGTCCGTGTTGATGTAGCCCGGGCAGACCGTGTTGACGGTAATGCCCTTGAAGGCATTTTCCTGCGCCAGCGCCTTGCTGAAGCCGATCACACCGGCCTTGGCGGCGGAGTAGTTGGCCTGGCCCATCTGCCCCTTCTGACCGTTGATCGAGGAAATGTTGATGATGCGGCCCCAGCCCCGGTTGCGCATGCCCTCGATGACCGGGCGGGTCATGGTGAACATGCTGTCGAGGTTGGTGGACATCACCGCGCGCCACTGCTCGAACGTCATCTTGTGGAACATGCCGTCACGGGTGATCCCGGCGTTGTTCACCAGGATCTCGACCGGACCGAGCTCTGCTTCCACCTTGGCAATGCCTTCGGCGCATTCCTGCTCATTGGCCACGTCCCATTTGTAGACGTGAATGCCCGTGGCCGCCTTGAAGGCTTCGGCCTTTTCGGTGTTGCCGGCATAGGTGGCGGCCACCGTGTAACCGGCGGCCTTCAAACCCAGAGAAATGGCCTCACCGATACCGCGGGTGCCACCGGTGACCAACGCAACCTTGCTCATTCATCTCTCCCCAGACTACGGGCCTGTTTCTTCAGCCCTGTTCCCGATTGAACTTCCCGGCAGGCACCCCGCCGGGAAGGAACTGGACATGCAGGCTCTTGCGGCCCGCTTCGCGGCAAAGGCTTGTGCTTAGCGCTCGACGCAGAGCGCCACGCCCATGCCACCGCCGATGCAGAGCGTCGCAAGGCCCTTCTTGGCGTCGCGGCGGCCCATTTCGTGCAGCAGCGTGACGAGAATGCGCGCGCCCGAGGCACCGATCGGGTGACCGATGGCGATGGCACCGCCGTTGACGTTGACGATGTCCGGGTTCCAGCCCATGTCCTTGTTGACGGCACAGGCCTGCGCCGCGAAGGCTTCGTTGGCTTCCACCAGATCGAGGTCGGCAACGCTCCAGCCGGCCTTCTCCAGCGCCTTGCGCGAGGCCGGGATCGGGCCGGAGCCCATGACGGCCGGATCAACGCCCGCCGTTGCCCACGACGCAATGCGGGCGAGCGGGGTGAGGCCGCGGCGGGCAGCTTCGGCCGCGCTCATCACCACCAGCGCTGCCGCGCCATCGTTGATGCCCGAAGCATTACCAGCGGTGACGGAGCCTTCCTTGTTGAAGGCCGGGCGCAGCTTGGACATGCTCTCCAGCGTTGCGCCATGGCGGATGTATTCGTCATCCTCGATCACCTTGTCGCCCTTGCGGTCGGCGATGGTGACGGGCGTGATCTCGTCCTTGAAGCGGCCGGCCTTCTGGGCAGCTTCCGCCTTGTTCTGCGAGGCAAGGGCGAAAGCGTCCTGCTCGTCGCGGCTGATCTGCCACTTCTGGGCGACGTTCTCCGCCGTCTGGCCCATGTGGTAGCCGTTGAAGGCATCCCACAGGCCATCCTTGATCATGGTGTCGATCATCTTGTAGTCGCCCATCTTGTAGCCGGCGCGCATCGGAGCGCAGTGCGGCGAGAGCGACATGTTTTCCTGACCGCCTGCAACCACGATGCTGGCGTCGCCGCACATGATCTGCTGAGCAGCAATGGCAACGGTGCGCAGACCGGAACCGCAGACCTGGTTGAGCAGCCAGGCGGTGGAATCCTGGGAGAGGCCGGCGGCAATGGCGGCCTGACGGGCCGGGTTCTGCCCCTGACCGGCGGTGAGCACCTGGCCGAAGATCAGTTCGTTGACGTCTGCTGCATCCACGCCAGCCTTTGCCAGCGCTGCCTTGATGACGGCGGCACCCAGCTCATGGGCGGGCGTATTGGCGAAAGACCCGTTGAATGAACCCACGGCCGTACGGGTGGCACTGACAATAACGACGTCTGTAGAAGCGCTCATGAAGACCTCCTGAAACTGATTCCTCCCGGGATATGGCGGGTCCGCCGCTTGTTTTTTCTGACAGGACCACACTCCCCGCTCCGTCAGACTAGAGACTGTGAAACGCGACAAGTCAACCGCCCTTCGCGCCCGCAACAACCCGTATAGCGTGCACCACACACCCGATTTCGCCCCGCAACAGGAAAAGGCTGGCATGGGTGCCCGGCTTTGGCATAGTCTTGTCGCGGAGGACGCTGCAACACGGGGAAGATGTTGCAGCAAAAGAGGAACTTGCCGCCACCTGCCCCGCAAACCCGGGCAGGCAGGACAGGCAACCGGGAGCGAAAGAAAAGATGGCCAAGACCAGCGAGCCCACGATCATCAAGAAATACGCCAACCGCCGCCTCTACAACACCGGCACCAGCACCTATGTGACGCTGGAGGATCTGGCGGTGATGGTCAAAGGCGAAGAGGATTTCGTCGTTTTCGACGCCAAGACCGGCGAGGACATCACCCGCTCCGTCCTGACCCAGATCATTTTCGAACAGGAAGGCAAGGGCGGGCAAAACCTGCTGCCGATCACATTCCTGCGCCAGCTGATCCGCTTCTACGGCGACAGCATGCAGGGTCTGGTGCCGAGCTTTCTGGAGTTCTCGATCTCCTCGCTCACCAAGGAGCAGGAGAAGCTGCGGGCTCAGATGAGCGAAGCCTTCGGCGCCAGTGCTTTCGAGGCAATGGAAGAGCAGGTCAAGCGCAACACCGAAATGTTCGAGCGGGCGATGAAGATGTTCATGCCCTTCTCGCTGCCCGGCGCCGCCGCCCCCGGCACGGCCGCAGCCCCTGCCGCCGCACCGGAAAAACCGGCCGCCTCCGCCGGATCGGATCTGGACGACATGAAGAAGCAACTGGCCGCCATGCAGAAAAAGCTCGACGCCATCAGCGGCAGCAAGGACTGAGGCAGCCTCCCGGCGCGCCGTCTCACCAGACCGCGCTCACGTCCGCGAAATACCCTGGACGTGAGACGGCAAGGGCCGCGGGCGCCTCTCAGACGGCAGTGTTTGAACCGGGCTGCCAGCCAGGCACCAACTCCTCTCCCCCTTGAGGGGGAGATGCCCCCGGCAGGGGGCAGAGGGGGTGACGGACTGTCCATTTATGCGAGAGGCAGAACCCTGTTGAGACGCTGATACCCCCCTCTGTCTGCTGGCGCAGACATCTCCCCCTCAAGGGGGAGAGGGGCTCTGCGGCAAAAGAAGAATGTGCCCCTTACGTCCGATTGTAAGAGCCGGCCCCTCAGCCGCAGTCCGGCTTGAAACCGGCGGCTTCAATGCCCGCCACGGCGCAGGCCTCGTCATTGTCCGAGGTATCGCCGGAGATGCCCACGGCGCCAAGAATCTCCCCTGCCCCATCGCGGATCAGCACGCCGCCGGGCACCGGCACGATGGCACCGCCCGAAATGCCATTGAGCGCCTGGACGAAATGCGGCCGCTCGGCAGCGGCCGTGTTGAGCCAGCGCGACCCAGCCCCAACCCCGACAGCACCGTAAGCCTTGCCGAAGGCAATCTGCGGCCGCAGGATCGAGGAATTGTCCTGCCGGACCATGGCGACCAGATGCCCGCCGGCATCGATCACCGCCACGGTCAGAGGCTTCAGCTTCAGGCTCCCCGCTTTTGCCAGAGCGGCAGAGATGATTGTCTGTGCGGATGAAAGTGTCAGTTTGCTCATGGCCCGGCTTCTCCTCTAGACTTGCTCCATGCAGGGCCTCATCGCCCTGCCCTTCCATCTGGCTACCAGATCTTACGGACGGGACACAGCGGCAGCAGCGGGTAAAGATCTGCGCCGGGAGGGAAACAATGGGCGAGGGAGAACACGATCTTGGCGCGAAACTTTGAAATGCCCGGCCGCTCGCCGGTCTATGCCACCAACGGCCTTGCCGCCACCTCCCACCCGCTGGCGACGGCCGCCGCCCTGGAGGTGCTGCAGGATGGCGGCAACGCGGTGGACGCGGCCATTGCCGCCGTCGCCGTGCAATGCGTGGTCGAGCCGCATATGACCGGCATCGGCGGCGATTGCTTTGCCATCGTGACGGAAGCCGATGGCCGCATGGCGGGCTTCAACGGTTCGGGCGCAGCACCAAGCGGCGTTTCCTCCGCAGCCTTGCGCGATGCGGGACTGGCCAGCATCCCCCTCGAAAGCGCCCACGCGGTGACGGTGCCCGGCGCGGTGCGCGCCTGGGAGACCCTGCTGAAGGCCCACGGCACCCGCTCCTTCGCAACCCTGTTCAAGCGCGCCATTGCCTATGCCCGCGACGGCTTTGCCGTGGCGCCGCGCGTCGCGCTCGACTGGCCGGCCTCCATCGCCAAGCTTTCGGCCGATGAAGCAGCGGCCAAGACCTACCTGCCCGGCGGCAGGGCGCCGGAAGCGGGCGATATCATGCGGTTCCCGGCGCTGGCCGACACGCTGGCCGCCATCGCCAGCGGGGGCGCGGATGCCTTCTACACCGGCCCGGTAGCCGAGGACATCGTTGCAACGCTGAAGGCGCGCGGCAGCTATATGACGCTGGAGGATCTGGCCGCCTGCCACACCACCGCCGTTGCCCCCGTCACCCGAGACTACCGCGGCTACACGGTGGCCGAGCTGCCGCCCAACGGCCAGGGCATTGTTGCGCTGATCATGCTGGGCCTGCTGGAACGCTACGACCTTTCCAGCCTCGATCCGCTGGGCGGCGAGCGGCTGCATCTGGAAATGGAGGCGGCCCGCATCTCCTATGCCATGCGCGACCGGTTCGTCGCCGATCCGGGACATATGGATGCCTGCCACATGTCCCTCTTCGCCGATGACATGATCGAAAGACTTGCCCCGCTTCTCAACCCTGCTGCACGCACGCAGGACCTGCCCCTGCCCAGCGCCCCGCCGCAGACGGATACCGTCTATCTGACCGTCGCCGACAGCAGCGGGCTGACGGTGTCCTTCATCAATTCCATCTTCCACAGCTTCGGATCGGGCATTCTGGCGCCCAACTCCGGCGTGCTGCTGCACAACCGGGGGGCCAGCTTCAAGGTGGCGCCGGGCCATCCCAACACCATCGAGGGCGGCAAGCGGCCCATGCACACAATCATTCCCGCCTTCGTGCTGAAGGATGGTGCGCCGTGGATGTCCTTCGGCGTCATGGGCGGCCAGTATCAGGCCTGCGGCCACACCCATGTGCTGACCAACATGATCGACTATGGCATGGACGTGCAGCAGGCGATCGACTTCCCGCGCATCTTCATGGATGACGGTTTCAGCTTCCTGCAGGCCGAGAGCGGCATTCCGGCAGAAAGCCTCGACGTGCTGCGCGCCAGGGGCCACATCGTGAAGCAGGCACCTGCACCGATTGGCGGCTCGCAGGCCATCCGCATCGACCGCAAGCGCGGCCTGTTCATCGGCGGTTCCGACCCGCGCAAGGATGGCCACGCGGCGGGATACTGACCCCGAAAAGGCGAGAGGGCGGCTCCCCCCGAAACCGCCCCCTCCTGAAGTCCCCACCCGGGGACCTCGTATCAGCACTGATACCTGTCTTCAGAAACTGGCTGACACCACGAAACCGGCCGGCCGGCGGCGCGGGCTGGCGGCCGTGCGCCGGTAACTCACCGCCGCATCGCTCCCCGCATCATCATTCAGCGTACCGGCATCACGCATGGCGATGAGCTGAGCCAGAAACGCCGCATCGGGCCGGTACATGGTGAAGCTGGCGGTGCGCTCCTCGGTGCGCAGCACCATGGGCACGGGAACGGAGGGCGGCGTGCGGCGCAGCTCTTCGGCCTGCGCGGCGGTGGCAGCTTCGGCCTTGGCTCTCGCTCTGGCACTGCGGCGGGCGGCGGCACGCTCTTGGGCTCGGATAGGATCGATACGCAACGGATCTGCCTCTGCCTGTTTCACTTCGGGACGCCCTCACGGGGCTTGTCCTGAAAGTCGCAAGGCATGTGCCAGCAGGCCGGATCGCGTTAACTTTTTAACATTGAATTTATTGAGAAATTTCATTTAATGGTTAACGCCACAGGCCACAGGAAGACCTGAAGCGCTCAAGACACTGAGATTCCGTCCGAATCTTCCCGCCCCGCCACCCGCTTCCGGCGGCCCTTTGCGCCGTACTGGCGCCCCGGGGCGGGCATAGTGCGCAGGTCAGGTCCATGCCTCCGGTCCGCCAGCCTGTCCCGTCCCGGCACCCGGCCCCGCTTTGGCACAGAAATGGGGACGTGAAATGGGACGGGATGGCGATGGAGGGGTTCATGCATCAATCCACTCCAAAAAGAAAAAGGCGCCCCCGTTTCCGGGAGCGCCTTGCGATCATGCGATCACGCCGCGAGGGCCAGACTGCTTAGGCAGCCAGAGCACCCTGAGCCTTCTCGACCAGAGCCTTGAAGGCTTCCGGCTGATGGATGGCGAGATCGGAAAGGACCTTGCGGTCGACTTCGATGCCAGCCTTGTTGAGGCCATCGATGAAGCGGCCGTAGGTCAGGCCCAGCTCACGGGTGGCAGCGTTGATGCGCTGGATCCAGAGCGAGCGGAAGTTCCTCTTCCTGACCTTGCGGTCGCGGTAGGCATATTGTGCTGCCTTTTCGACGGCCTGCTTGGCCACGCGGATGGTATTCTTGCGGCGGCCATAGTAACCCTTGGCTGCCTTGATAACCTTCTTATGACGGGCATGGGCCGTTACGCCCCGCTTGACACGCGCCATTGGTAGTCTCCTTGATTGTCAGGTGGCGTTAGGCGTTCGGCATGTACTGCTTCACGATCTTGGCGTCCTGCGGCGACAGCGTGGTGGTGCCACGTGCGTTGCGGACGAACTTGGCCGTGCGCTTGATCATGCCATGACGCTTGCCGGCCTGACCGGTCTTGACCTTACCGGTCGCGGTCAGCTTGAAGCGCTTCTTGGCTCCAGACTTGGTCTTCAGCTTGGGCATTTTGCATCCTTTCATTGGCGCGGGCCAAAGCCCGCTCGTTTGTTGGTGCATCGAGAAGCCGCCACGGCATGCCCTGGTTCTCTTGGGACCCGCCTGCGCAGTCTGATTTGTTTCAGGAAAACAGGTCAGAAAACGGCAACAGACAACTGGTCCACGGAGAGCCGGACGACTCTGGACCGGAGGCTTATAGGGACAGCCAGCCGCCTTTGCAACCGGATTCATGCGGGCACAGGATCACCTGCATCACAAAAGCAGGGCGGCCACGGATTGCTCCGCAGCCGCCGCACGAATCTTTTTCCGGAAAAGGCTCAGCGCTGGATCGGCGACAGAACCATCACCATCTGGCGGCCTTCGAGGCGGGGCGCGGACTCGACCTTGGCGATTTCCGCCGTCTCGTCGCGCACCTGCATCAGCAGCTTCATGCCAAGATCCTGGTGAGCCATTTCACGGCCCCGGAACCGGAGCGTGACCTTCACCTTGTCGCCTTCAGAGAAGAAACGCATCATCGCCTTCATCTTCACTTCATAGTCATGAGTGTCGATGTTCGGACGCATCTTGATCTCCTTGATCTCGACGGTCTTCTGCTTCTTGCGCGTTTCAGCTGCTTTCTTCTGCGCCTGATACTTGAACCGGCCGTAGTCAAGGATCTTGCATACGGGCGGCTGCGCATTCGGCTGAATCTCGACCAGATCGAGACCGGCCTCCATCGCGATTTCGAGAGCTTCACCGGTCGGGACAATGCCGCGGTTCTGGCCTTCGTGATCAATCAGCTGGACTTCGCGAACGCGAATTTCTTCATTGGTGCGCGGGCCATCCTTCGTGGGAGGCGGGGCGCGGAACGGACGGCGAATGGTCGCTATCTCCTCTATCGTTGCAGCACGGTCATGTGGCAGTTCCCGCAAGGGCACAGAGCACCATTCCAGAACGGGAACAGAGCACCACTCCAATGCACTTCAGCCCCGCACGCTTACGCCGGGGCCGCGGCCACATCCAGTGTGGCAGGAACGGACAAAGCATTGGCCGAAGCGCAGAGAAAGTCAACCTTTCTTGCAAGCCGGCGATCATTCTGCCCTGCGGCCAAGCAGCCCGGCATAAGCTTCAAGCGTGGAAGCGCACATGGCTTCCACCGTGAAATGCCGTGCCACATGCCCCTGCGCCCGCTCCACCAGCGCCGCCCTTGCATCAGGGGAAAGCGTCAGAATGCCGGCAATGGCACCGGCCAGCGCGGCGGCATCCCCCGGCGGCACACGCCAGCCGGTGCGCGCGTCTTCCGGCACTTCCGGCGGGGCCAGCACCGTCTCCGGCACGGCGCCCAGATCCGACACGATCACCGGCACGCGGGCCGCCTGCGCCTCCACCGCCGCCCGGCCGAAGGCTTCAGGCTCAATCGACGCCACCACGGAGAGGGAGGAGAGGGAAAGTGCGGCGGGCACATCGGCACAGTGCCCCACCAGCCGCACGTCGCCTTCCAGACCGGCAGCGGCAATCTGCGCCTTCAGTTCGGCCAGATAGCCGCTGCGGCCCTGATCATCCCCGGCAACGATGGCGAGCGGCAGCGCCGCGCCCTGCGCCTTCAGCTCCGCCAGGGCGGCAATCAGCACCTTCTGCCCCTTCCAGCCGGTCAGCCGGGCCAGCTGCAACAGAATGGGCCGGGACCCGTCCACGCCCCAGGCCTCCATCAGCGCCACACGCCGCTCCGCCGTCACCGCCTCGGGCGCCAGCGCGGCGATGTCCGAGCCCCGGTAGATGACCGTAATCTTGCCGCGGGCAAATTCATGACGGGCAGCAATGAGATCTGCCGTGTAGCGGGAATTGGCGATGACACAGTCGCCCCGCGCCATCACGGAATTATACCAGGACTTCAGCGCGCCCTTCTGCTTGTAGATGCCGTGATAGGTGGTGACGAAAGGAAGCCCGAGCCCGCGCGCCGCCATCAGCGCCGACCAGGCGGGTGCACGGCTGCGGGCATGGATGAGCGAAATACTCTCCGCATGCGCCACCTGCTTCAGCCGCCGTGCATTGGCAAGGATCGTCAGCGGGTTCTTGGATTTCACCGGCAGGATGATGTGCTTGGCGCCAAGGGCTTCCAGCTCCGGCACCAGCCGCCCGCCTTCGCTGACGACAACCGCCCGCCAGCCCTTGGCCACCAGCGCCGCAGCCACATCCACCGTGGTGCGCTCGGCCCCGCCGGTGTTAAGATCCGGGATGACCTGAAGCACGGCCGGGCGGGTGGTGGTGTCGCTCTTCACAGGCAGGGCCCTTCAATTTGCCGCCCGCCTGTGCCACACCGGCCCGCAGCAGGACTGTTACAGCGGAGCCTTACATTGGATCAGGACGGCCTTCAATTCCTCACCCTCGGCCATGGCGCGGATGAACGGCAGATCGCGGTGAAGACGGAACCGGGCAGGCAGCCCGGCCTGTTCTGGCTCTCCGGCTTCAAGTCCCACATGAACGGCTCCAAGGCCGAGGCACTGGCGGCCCATGCGACGGCGCGCGGGCAAGCAGTGACGCGCATGGATTACTCCGGCCACGGCCTGTCGGGCGGCGCTTTCGAAGACGGCACCATCTCGCGCTGGCTGGAAGAGGCGCAGGCCGTGTTTGACCGCTGCACCAGCGGCCCGCAGGTCCTCATCGGCTCGTCCATGGGCGGCTGGCTGGCGCTGCGGCTGACGCAGGAGCATCGCAAAGCCGCACTGGCCGCCGGGCAGCCGAGCCGCATTCGCGGCCTCGTGCTCATTGCTCCGGCCACGGACTTCACCGAGGAACTCATCTGGAAGAAGCGGCTGGACGAGCAAGGCCGGGAGCAGCTGATGCGCGAGGGCCGGATCGAGCGCCCCTCCGCCTATGGGGACGGGCCTTATGCCATCACCCGCCAGCTGATCGAGGATGGCCGCAATCACCTGCTTCTGGACAAGCGCCTCGCCACGGGCTGCCCGGTCACCATCCTGCAGGGGCGCGAGGACCCGGACGTGCCCTGGCAGCATGCAAGCCGGCTGGTGGAGGCTCTGGCGGAAGATGATGTCACCTTCACGCTGATCCCTGATGGCGATCACCGCCTGTCCCGCCAGCAGGATGTGGACTTGCTCCTGCAGGCGGTGGACCGGCTTTCGGGCCTGAAGGCCTGAACCTCAGCGGTTGAAGACGATGGTCTTGTTGCCAACGATGATCACCCGGTTTTCCAGGTGATACTTCACGGCACGGGCCAGCACCCGCGCCTCGATGTCGCGGCCGCGGGCCGCGAAATCATTGGCCGACAACGAGTGGTTCACCCGCTCCGCGTCCTGCTCGATGATCGGGCCTTCGTCGAGATCCGCCGTTACGTAGTGAGCTGTCGCACCGATCATCTTCACGCCGCGCTCATGCGCCTGATGATAGGGCCGCGCCCCCTTGAAGCTTGGCAGGAACGAGTGGTGGATGTTGATCACCTTGCCGAACAGCCGCTTGGACAGGGTGTCGGACAGGATCTGCATGTAGCGGGCCAGCACCACCAGATCTGCACCGGTCTCCTTCACCAGTGCCAGCAGCTTGTCTTCCTGCTCAGCCTTGTTGGCCTTGGTCACCGGCCAGTAGTGGAACGGAATGCCCTCGTGGGTAGCGGTGCGGGCGCTGTCCTCGTGGTTGGAGACAATGGCGGCGACCTCCGCATCCATCCAGCCGACGCGGATCTGATAGAGAAGATGCAGCAGCGCATGGTCGAACTTCGACACCATGATGATCATCTTCTTGCGGCGCGACATGTCGGTAAGTTCGGTCTTCAGGTCGAAGCGGTTCACCACGGGCGAGATGGCATTGGCAATCGCGTCCCGGCTGGTTTCATCCGGCACGATGAATTCGATCCGCATGAAGAAGCGGTTGGTCACCCGGTCCCAGAACTGATCGCTCTCGGCAATGTTGGCGCCAAGATCGGCCAGCTCGGTGGTGATGGCCGCCACGATTCCCGGACGGTCTTCGCAGGACAAGGTCAGGACAAAAGACTTCATTTTGAGGACCAATCTTGTTTTCCAGTCAGTGGGCGAGCCTTGTAAATCAATTCGGCGGAAAGTGCAGTGCGCTTTTCTGTCCACCCGCTTGAGATCATCTCAGCTTCGGCCAATTGCGCCTCCGCACTGGTCCGTTTCCGTCACCAGGCGGCACGGAAAACGCCATGCAGCAGACGGTGAAAGGCAAAGCCTCACGGCGTGCGGCTGATGCCGGACTTGACACGGCGCAGAGGGATTGAGCTTTCGATGCTGGAAACGCAGGCAAGCTTTGTCAGCCGGCCGGTCAGAAACGCCTCGAACCCCGCCAGACCATCCGTCACCACCCGCAGCAGATAGTCCCGGTTGCCCGTCATCAGCCAGCAGTCCACCACTTCGGGAAAGGCGCGCACTGCCTCCTCGAACTGGGCCAGTGCCTGATCCACCTGCCGGTCGAGCTTCACCGACACGAAGACGGAAACGGAAAACCCCAGCGCGGCCTCGTCGATGAGGGCGGCATAGCCGGTAATGATGCCTTCCGCCTCAAGCTGGCGCACGCGCCTTGCCACCGGCGTCGGACTCAGGCCCACGCGCTCGCTTAGATCCTGCACGCTCAGGCGGCCATTGGCGCCCAACTCCCGCAGGATACGGACATCAAATTCATCAATCCTGGCTGTTTCCACCACCAGAACTCCAAAATTGGAGAAAACCAGCAAAACACTGCGCCTGAAAGGCGGAAATAGCAAGGACACACTCCGCCACTTCATCCCATGATGGGATGCCGGAAGGAGAGAACAACCATGTCCCATCAGCATCTCAAGACCATCGAGCAGCGCCTGCTCTGGCTGTCGCACTGGATGATCCACAACGCCAACCATCTGCGGCCCAAGGCGGACGGCATCAAGATTGGTGGCCATCAGGCTTCATCCGCCTCGATGGTGTCGATCATGACGGCGCTCTATTTCTCGGCCCTGCGGCCGGAAGACAGAGTGGCGGTGAAGCCCCATGCGGGGCCGGTGTTCCATGCGATGCATTACCTGATGGGCAACATCGCCCGCGAGAAGCTGGAGAATTTCCGCGGTTATGGCGGGGTGCAGAGCTATCCGAGCCGTACCAAGGACGTGGATGACGTGGATTTCTCCACCGGCTCCGTCGGCCTTGGCGTTGCCATCACCTCCTTTGCCTCCATCGTGCAGGACTACATCTCCGGCAAGCCCTGGGGCAAGGATCTGCGCCAGGGCCGCATGATCGCGCTGATGGGCGATGCGGAGGTGGACGAAGGCAATGTGCATGAGTGCCTGCAGGAAGGCTGGAAGCACGACCTGCGCAATGTCTGGTGGATCATCGACTATAACCGCCAGTCCCTCGATGGCGTGGTGCATGAGGGCCTGTGGGCCCGCATCGAAAAGATCTTCGAAGCCTTCGGCTGGGATGTGGTGAAGGTGAAATATGGCGTGCTGCAGCGCGCCGCCTTTGCCGAGCCGGGCGGTGAGCGCCTGCGCGCCTGGATCGACGCCTGCCCGAACCAGCTTTACTCCGCCCTCACCTTCAGCGGCGGCGCCGTCTGGCGCCAGCGGCTGATGGATGATCTGGGCGATCAGGGCGATGTTTCCGCCCTGATCGCCCGGCGCAGCGACGCAGAACTCGCCGCGCTGATGGAAAATCTCGGCGGCAACTGCGTGGAAACCATGGCGCAGACCTTCGCCGGCATCACCCATGACCGGCCGGTCTGCTTCCTCGCCTATACGGTGAAGGGCTGGGGCACGCCGATTGCCGGGCACAAGGACAACCATGGCGGCCTGATGACCAAGGCGCAGATGCAGGACTGGCAGGCCCATATGGGCGTGCCGGAAGGGCAGGAATGGGAGCCTTTCGCAGGTGTGAAGGACCGGGCCGGACTGCAGGCCTTCCTGAAATCCGTGCCCTTCTTCGCCGCAGGCCGCCGCCGTCACAGCAGTGACAGGGTCAGCGTCCCTGCCTTGCCCGCCCCTTCGGGCGAACGCGAGACCTCCACCCAGATGGCCTTCAGCCGCATTCTGGATGATATCGGCCGCCAGAAGAGCGAACTGGCGGAGCGTATCGTCACCCTCTCCCCCGATGTCACCGGCACCACCGGCCTCGGCCCCTGGGTCAACCGGCGCAAGCTCTGGGCCCGGAACGCCAGAGCCGATCTCTTCCGCGCCCAGAACATTCCTTCCACCGCCAAGTGGGACTTCGCCCCGGAAGGCCAGCACATCGAGCTGGGCATTGCGGAGATGAACCTCTTCCTGCAGCTTGCAGCGGCGGGGCTTTCATCCCCCCTCTTCGGCAAGCGGCTGCTGCCGGTCGGCACGGTCTATGATCCCTTCGTCTGCCGTGGCCTCGATGCCCTCAACTATGCCTGCTATCAGGATGCCCGCTTCCTCATCGCCGGAACGCCTTCGGGCATAACGCTTGCCCCCGAAGGCGGCGCGCATCAGTCGATCAACACACCGCTCATCGGCATGTCGCAGGACGGGCTGGCCGCCTTCGAGCCCGCCTTTGCCGCCGAGCTGGCGCTGATCATGGGCTGGGCCTTCGACTACATGCAACGCGAGGGAGAGGCCACACCCGATCCGTTGAACCTGCTCCCGGATGCCAAGGGCGGCGCGGTCTATCTGCGCCTGACGACCCGGCCCATCGAACAGGCCACGCTTCCGGCAGGTGAGGCCTTTGCCGGCGATGTGATCAACGGCGCCTACTGGCTGCGCCCGCCGGGGCCGAACTGCGAGGTGGTGATTGCCTATCAGGGCGCCGTGGCGCCGGAAGCCATTGCCGCTGCCGGCTATATCGGCGAAGGCCGCCGCGATGTGGCCGTGCTGGCCGTTACATCCGCCGGGCGCCTGCATGCGGGCTGGACGGCGGCCCAGCGTCTGCGCCGCAAGGGCGGACTGCCGCCCTTCGGCCCGGCAAGCCATGCAGAACGCCTGCTGTGGAACCTGCCGCGCCATTGTAAGCTGGTGACTGTGATCGACGGCCACCCGGCCACGCTCTCCTGGCTTGGCAGTGTCTGTGGTCATCAGTCGCTGGCACTCGGGGTGGAGCATTTCGGCCAGACCGGCACCATCGGCGATCTCTACCGCCACTTCGGCATCGACACGGCCTCGATCGTTGCCGCCGTCTCCAGCCTCACCGCCGGCCGCCAGCTGCGGCAGGTTCCAGCATAAAACAACAACGGGGAGCCAAGGCTCCCCGTTCATACATTCGGATTGCGCTCAGTCCTTGCCCGCATGCCGGTCCTCCGGCTCCACAAGCATCTTGAAGGGGTCGGCCAGCGCAGCTTCCGGGCGGCTGACCGGATAGGCGCGGTTCGAGGTGCGGGCGGCCAGCTGTTCCGGCCCGTCACGGCGCAGCAGCGCACGGAAGCTCGGGTGCATGCCGCCGTCCACATAGGACACCACATGGTTTCCGCGGCTTGAGGCAATCGCCTTGTCCACCTTCAGCTTTTCCGCTTCCAGCTGGGCCACCAGTTCCGGTTCCGGCGGAACGGCCACCTCCGGGCACGGCGCCAGCGGATTACGTGGCGTGCCGTCCTTGAACTCGGTGTTGAAGACATAGCGCCTGCCGCAGGCTGCCACCTTCGGCTGCTGCTTCGTCAGTTCGAAACTGTCGTAGCCTTCCTTGAGCGTCCGCCAGAACGGCATTTCCGGATCGGACCGGTGCAGAGCCATGTTCTCCGCCGTCATGCGGAAGGGATAGGCCTGCACCTGGAAAGCGGCCTGACCGGAGGCCAGCGCCTTGGCGACAATGGCGTAAATTTCGCCCGCCGCCTGATCGGTCATCGCATAGCAGCCGGAAGACGAGCAGGCGCCATGCACCATGAGCGCATCCCCCGTGTAGCCCAGCGCCGATTCCAGCCGGTTCGGATAACCGAGATTGAAGGAGACGTAATACTGCGACTGCGGGTTCAGCATCCCCGCTGACACATGGTAAAAGCCCTCGGGCGCCTGACGGTCTCCCTGCTTGCGCTTCGGCCCCAGCTTCCCGGACCAGCGGCACATGGGATAGGTCTTGAACAGGGCATAGCGCCCGGTCTTGTCCACCTTCCACACCTCCAGCTCGCTCTCCTGCTTGAAGATGCGGACCAGCACCGGGCTTTCCGGCTTCATGTCCTTCTTCGCCATTTCGGAGATCGTGGCGCTGGAAAGGCGCGGCGCATTGCGCGACAGGTTTTCGTAGTCCGGCCCGGCACAGCCGGCGAGAGCAAGCGCCATGACGCCCGCAAGGACGAACCTGCGCAAGGACCGCAGCCCCTGTCTCGAACGGCCTTGGGGTTGGATGGATGTGCCGGGCGGATGGAACAGCGAACTCATTCTGGCAGTATCTTCAGCTTCCGGTCCTGAGCCCCCCGGAGCGGGTGGTGGCATGGATATGCGTCAACATCAACCGAAGTTATTACCGGTGCGTTAAGGATGTGAACACGTTCAGGTGAGCCGCGGGCTGGCGCAGCAAACCCGCCGCTGTAAGGGCCGGTCAAGCCTTGCCTGGCCTGACCCTAAACCCCAGCCGGATCTGTTTTTCGATCTCCGTCAGGGCGAAGAATACCACGCCGGCCGCGACGATCAGAAGCCCGTCGGCGAAAGGCACCGCCTCAGTCCCCAGCAGCATCTGCAAGGGCGGCAGATAGGTGGCGGCGAATTGCGCGGCGGTGACCGCCAGAACCACCGTCCAGACCACCTTCGTCCCTTTCACCGCCGCCCATGTGAGGGAGGTGCCGTAGATGTTGCGGATGAAGAAGAGGTGGAAAATCTCGAGCACGACAACGGTGTTGACCGAGATGGTCTGCGCCAGTTCCAGCGAGTAGCCGCGCGCCAGCGCATAGTTGAACATGCCAAAAACGGTTGCGACGAAAAGGCTGCCGACCAGCACGATGTGCCAGGCCAGATCCCCCGTCAGCAACGGCTCATCACGGCGGCGCGGCGGGCGCGCCATCGTGCCGGGCTCAGAGGGTTCAAAGGCGAGCGCCAGCCCCAGCGTCACGCTGCTGACCAGATTGATCCACAGCACCTGCACCGCCGTGACCGGCAGGGCAAGGCCGAGAAACAGCGCCAGAATGATCGGCAGGGCCTGACCGGCATTGGTCGGCAGCGTCCAGCTGATCACCTTTTTCAGATTGTCCCACACCGTGCGCCCTTCGCGCACAGCGGCGGCGATGGAGGCGAAATTGTCGTCAGCAAGCACCAGATCTGCGGCTTCCTTGGCCGCTTCCGAGCCCTTCAGCCCCATGGCAATGCCCGCATCGGCACGCTTCAGGGCCGGGGCATCATTTACCCCGTCGCCCGTCATGGCCACGGAGAGGCCCCGCGCCTGCAGGGCCGCAACCAGCCGCAGCTTGTGCTCGGGGCTGGTGCGGGCGAAGACATCGCAATCCACCACTTCCATGGCAAGCTGAGGGTCATCCAGCCTGTCGAGATCCGCCCCGGTGAGCACCCGGTGCGGATTTTCAAGTCCGATCTGCCGGGCGATGGCCGCAGCCGTTCCGGCGTGGTCACCGGTGATCATCTTCACCCGGATTCCAGCGGTCCGGCATTCGGCCACGGCCTCGACCGCCTCCGGGCGCGGCGGGTCGATCAGCCCGGCCAGGCCCAGGAACGTCAGGCTTCCGTCAAGGCTGTTCCGGTCGATTTCCGGACCCGTCTCGTGCCGCATGGCAAGGGCCAGAACACGCAGACCCCGTTTTGCCATGGCTTCGGCCCGGTCATGCCAGTGCGGCAGGTCAATCCCGTGGCACATGCGCAGCACCCGCTCCGGCGCACCCTTCACATGGGTGACGCGCTCGCCGCCGGCCTCCGCCAGGACCGCCATATAGCGGTGGCGGCTGTCGAACGGGATGACATCCAGCCGCTCGGCATTGATCTCGCCCGCAGCCTTGCCCGCCAGCGCAAGCAGCGCCCCTTCCATCGGATCGCCCTCGACGATCCAGTGCCCGGCCTTGCAGGCAAGGGCCGCATCGTTGCAAAGCGCGGCCGTCCGGGCGAGCTGAGAGAGATCTCCGCGCGGCTGGATCGCTCCGGAGGGGGCATAGCCGTCGCCTTTAACCTCGAACACGCCGTCCGGCGTCTCGACGCAAACAACCGCCATCTCGTTGCGGGTCAGGGTTCCGGTCTTGTCGGTGCAGATCACCGAGACCGAGCCGATGGCCTCGATGGCCGGAAGGCGGCGGATGATGGCATGGCGCTGCGCCATGGCCCTGACGCCGATGGCCAGCGTGATGGTGGTGACCGCCGGCAGGCCTTCCGGAATGGCGGCCACAGCCACGCCGACAACCGCCATGAACAGGGATGCAAAAGGATGGCCGCCGAGGAAATACCCCCAGGCCAGCAGGATCGCGGCGGCCAGAACGATCAGCAGCGAGAGCCAGCGGGCAAAGTGATCCATCTGCTCCACGAGCGGCGTCTTCAGCGTCTCCACGCCGGATAGAAGCCCGCCGATGCGGCCGATTTCCGTATGCGGACCCGTTGCCACCACGAGGCCGCGCCCGGAACCTTGCGTCACCAGCGTGCCGGACCAGAGCATGGACCGCCGGTCCCCCAGCGGTGCATTCTCCGCAACCGGGGCGGCGCTCTTGTCCGTGGGAACCGATTCGCCGGTCAGGATGGCTTCCTGCGCGCTCAGCCCATGGGCCTGCAGCAGCCGCAGATCCGCAGGCACCTTGTCCCCGGCCTCCAGCAGCACGACATCGCCCGGCACCAGCGCCGTGCCATCCACCGAAACCCGCTGCCCGCCGCGCAGGACAGCCGTCCGCGGCGCCAGCATGCTGCGGATGGCGGCCATCGCCGCCTCTGCCTTGCCTTCCTGCAGGAAGCCGATCATGGCATTGCCCGCCACCACTGCCAGAATGACGGCGGTGTCGATCCAGTGCTGCAGCAGGGCCGTCACTACAGCCGCCCCCAGCAGCACATAGATCAGCACATTATGGAACTGGGAGAGAAACCGGACAAGCGCGCTGCGCCCGGCAACTTCCGGCAGACGGTTGGGGCCGTAGGTCACCAGGCGGCTGGCCGCCTCTTCCGGGGACAGCCCCCCGGGGCCTGCGGACAATTGATCAAGGCAGGCCTGCGCGGTCTGGCTATGCGGAGAGGTCAGGGTCATGCAGTTTCTGGCTCCTTCGTCATCAGATGTCAGAGGGCCCTGCCCCCACGCGATCCTCTTTCAGATCCTTTCTCAGGCCGTGGCACGGCCTTCCGAGGCAATTTCAGGGATCTCGGTGCGCTCCTCCGCCTCGGCACCGCACAGCAGCTCTGCTGCCCGGTCCGCCGCATCCTGGAACGGCTCCAGCACCAGATTGACGCCCGAACCGGACAGGACGCCTGTGTCGTGAGCGGTGTGGGAGGCCGCTGCGATGCGCCCGGTAAAGCCAGCCGCCCGCGTCAGCTGGATCAATGTCCGGCGGGCATCCTCATGGCTGATCCCGGCCGGGTGGATCGGCACCGTGGAGACAATCCAGACCGCCTCACGCAATGGCAGTTCGGCGACGAATTCCGGATCGGTCGCATCCCCGAATTCGGCGGCAAGGCCAAGTTCCTTCCAGCGCTGCACGGCCTGCGGATTGAAATCGATGCCCAGCACCCGGATGCCCCGCCGCTGCAGCCGCATGCCGATGGCAGTGCCGAAGCGCCCGAGGCCGAAGAGAATGATCTGGAACCGCCCCTTGGGCAGAGGCGCAGCCTCCCCTGCCTCCCGGTGGGCATTGCGCCGCTCGAACAGGCCGAGCCAGGGCTCACACAGGGCATAGAGCTGATGGGAATAGGTGATCATGTAGGTCGAGGCGGCGATGGTGACGAGGCCAACCATGGTCACCAGCCCCAGCGCCTCGTCCGGCACATGACCCAGCGTCACGCCCATGGCGATGAAGATCAGCGAGAATTCGCTGATCTGCGCCACCGTCAGGCCGGCCAGAAAGCCGGTACGCTTGCGGTAGCCGAGTGCCCCCATGATCGCCAGAACGATCAGCGGATTGCCGATGAGCACGAACAGGGAAAACACCACGGCCCCGGTCACATGGCTGCCCAGCTGCGACAGATCCAGCGTGGCACCGAGCGCAATGAAGAAGAAGAGCAGCAGGAAATCGCGCAGCGGCCCGAGCCGGGCTGCAATGGTTTCCCGGTAGGCGGTGGAGGCCAGCGCCACACCAGCCAGCAGGCCGCCCACTTCCTTGCCAAGGCCGATCTGATCGCCGATGGCTGCAAACATGGCCGCCAGCGCAAGCGCGAAGATCACCAGCAGCTCCGGCACCCGGGCCAGCCATGCGGTGAGCGGATTGGCAAGATAGCGCACGAACAATACCACCGCTGCCACCATGGCAAGCCCCGCACCCATGATGGTGACGATGGAGCCATCCCCATGCCCGCCTTCTCCGGCAGCCCCGATTCCGATGGCCGACAGCACGATCATGGCAAAGACCACAAACAGATCCTGCACGATGAGGAAACCAAGAGCGATCTGGCCATGCAACGCATCGATCTCGCGCTTGTCGGACAGCAGCTTGACGATGATGATGGTGGAGGAGAACGTCAGGGCCACCGCCACATAGAGGCTGGTGACATGGCCAAGGCCCAGCGCAAGCCCGATCAGATAGCCGAAGAAGGCGGTGAAGAGCACCTGCCCCAGGCCGGTCATGACCGAAACAAGGCCAAGGGACCGGACCAGCTTCACATCCAGCTTGATGCCGACGAGGAATAAGAGAACCGCAATGCCGAGTTCGGACAGCAGCTTGATCTGCTCCCCGGAGTGAACGGCATCCAGTGCCGATGGCCCGGCGACCAGCCCGACAGCAATGAAGCTGACGATCAGCGGCTGGCGCAGCAGCGTGCCGGCAAGGCCGACGGCGGCAGCCAGCACAAGCAGCATCGAGACTTCGGTGAAAACACTCATTCGCTTTGCCCCTCCGCATGCGGCGTTTCAGACGGTCCGCAGGTCCTTGGCACGGTTTCATGGCGGCGCAGGAACTCGGCCAGATCCGCATCCGCGATCCGCCAGCCCCTGCCGATATCGATGGCCCTGAGTTCTCCGGCCTTGATCCAGTGCCGGACCGTGGCTTCGGCAATCTTCAGGCGGTCAGCGACCTCCCGGACGGTCTGATAGGTTTCGCAAGGCATCCTGACTGCCCCTGACTTCAATTCGGTGAAGCATAGCGGCGTTTGACATCTTTTGATTGAGATGGATCAATTCAGCAGCTGCCGATGCGTGCTTGTATGACGGGAAGACGGCCTGAACAGCCAAGGGAGGCGGCCCGTGCGGGATGTGAAGCGCCACCGTGAAACGTCAGGGTTTCAACCAAGGTGATCGGGAAGCCGCCAGGCAGCAGGATGGCTTGCCAGACGTCCGGGACCTGCCCGGCAGGCCTGTTCCGGCATCCCGCATGGGGGCAGAAGGAGGACACCATGGCACAGATGATGAAGGCAGCGATCTTCGCCGGACCCAACCGCATCGTTCTTGATGAAAAGCCGGTGCCGGATGTGGGCCCGCTGGACGCGCTGATCCGCATCACCACCACGACGATCTGCGGCACGGACGTGCATATTCTCAAGGGTGAATACCCGGTGGAACGGGGGCTGACCATCGGGCATGAGCCGGTCGGCATCATCGAGAAGCTGGGCTCCGCCGTGAAGGGCTACCAGGAAGGACAGCGGGTGATTGCCGGCGCGATCACACCCAGCGGCCACAGCGCGGCCTGCCTGTGCGGCTGCATGTCCCAGGATGGCGCTGGCACGAAACATGGCTTCAAGGCCATGGGCGGCTGGCGCTTCGGCAACACGATTGATGGCGCTCAGGCCGAATATCTGCTGGTGCCCGACGCAATGGTCAATCTGGCGCCCATCCCCGACGGGCTGACGGACGAGCAGGTTCTGATGTGCCCGGACATCATGTCCACCGGCTTCTCCGGGGCGGAAAGCGGTGCCATCAAGATCGGCGACACGGTGGCGGTGTTTGCGCAAGGCCCCATCGGCCTGTGCGCCACGGCGGGTGCGCGGCTGATGGGCGCAACGGCCATCATCGGGGTGGAAACCGTCCCTGCCCGCATGGAAATCTCCCGCCGCATGGGCGCGGACCACATCGTCGACTTCAGCAAGGGCGACCCGGTGGACGAAATCATGCGGCTGACGGATGGGCGCGGCGTGGATGTCGCCATCGAGGCCCTCGGCCGGCAGGAAACCTTTGAAGCCGCGCTGCGGGTGCTGCGCCCCGGCGGGACCCTCTCCTCGCTCGGCGTCTATTCCAGCGACCTCACCATCCCGCTCGGGCCCTTCCTCGCCGGACTTGGAGACCACAAGCTGGTCACATCCCTGTGCCCCGGCGGCAAGGAGCGCATGCGCCGGCTGATGGATGTCATTGCCTCCGGCCGCCTCGACACCAGCTCGCTGGTGACGCACCGGTTCAAGCTGGATGACATTGAAGCGGCCTATGACCTCTTCGCCAATCAGCGCGACGGCGTTCTGAAAGTCGCCATCACGCCCTGAAAATCTCCATTCCGGCGCTATGGCGCATAAAAAAGAAGCGGCGCCACCGGATGGATGGCGCCGCTTAATTTCATTCACATGGTTCGCTGGCACATGCCCCGTCGGCCGGATCAGTCCGAGCCGCGGGCGAGCATGCCCGGCGTGACGAAGCGCTTCTGATAGGCAAGCAGCGCCACGCCGATGGCAAGGCCGGCGAGATCGGAGATCAGGCCGCCCTGGATCATGCACAGAGCGCCGATCAGCAGCACCACGCGCAGGACAGAAGCGAGTTTGCCGAAGTACCAGCCCTGCACGGACGCCGAGAGCATGTAGATGCCGACGCTCGCCGTGACGAAGACATGCAGGACTTCCATCCACGTGCCCTGCATGAGCATTGCCTGCGAATAGAAGAACATGAAGGGCACGACGAAAGCGGCAAGACCGATCTTGAAGCTTTCGACCGACGTCTTCATCGGATCCGACCCCGACAAGGCCGCCCCCGCATAGGCGGCAAGCGCCACCGGCGGTGTGATGGCGGACATGACCGCGAAGTAGAACACGAAGAAATGCGCCGTCAGCACCGGGATGCCGAGGTTGACGAGGCCCGGTGCCACGACAGCGGCAGCGACCGCATAGGCGGCCGTCGTCGGCATGCCCATGCCCAGCACGATGGAAATGCACATGGCAAAGAACAGCGCCAGAAGCTGGTTCTGTTCGGCAATGCCAAGCAGCAGGCTGGAGAAGCGGGCACCAACACCGGTGAGCGCGATCACGCCGACGATGATACCGGCGCAGGCACACACCGCCACCAGCTGGATCGACATGCGCGCCGCCAGATCAAAGGCCTTGGCGAGAAGGCGCGGCCCCATCCGGTGCGGCGTGAGCCAGCTGACCACCGCCGCCGCCATCATCGACACCGTACCGGCACGGATCACAGAATAGCCGGCAAACAATGTGTAGATCAGCATGATGATCGGGATGAAGAGATAGACCTGCTTCAGCAGTTCCTTGAACACCGGCAGTTCTTCCTTGGGAAGGCCCTTCATACCCATCTTCGTCGCCTGAAGATCGACCATGAAGTAAACCGAAGCGAAATAGAGCACCGAGGGGATGATCGCCGCAATGACGATATCCGTGTAGGGGATGCCCGTCACTTCGGCCATGATGAAGGCGCCCGCGCCCATGATCGGCGGCATGATCTGCCCGCCGGACGAGGCAGCCGCTTCGACGGCAGCCGAGGTCTTGGCCGGATATCCGACCTTCTTCATCAGCGGGATGGTGAGCGAGCCGGTCGACACCACGTTGCCGGCCGATGTGCCGTTGATCATGCCCATCAGGCCCGAGGCCAGAACCGCCACCTTGGCCGGTCCGCCACGGGCGCGGCCTGCTGCTGCAAAGGCGAAGTTGACGAAATAATCGCCCACTTTGGAGGCCTGCAGGAAGGCGGCGAAGGTGATGAACAGGATGATGTAGGTGGAGGACACCGCCACCGGATCACTCAGGATGCCCTGATCGGTGAAGATGTAGGTGAAGAAACGGGTCGGCTCATAACCACGGTGGTTGAGGAAGCCGGGCAGGTAGGGGCCTGCAAAGGAATAGAGAATGAAGATCGAGGCGATCACCACCAGCGCGAGGCCGGCCACGCGCCGCGTCACCTCGAGAATGAGGATCACACCGACGAGTGCTGCATAATAGTCCGCCGGCTGCGCCATGGCGGTACCCGCGCGCAGGCGCAGCGGCCCGACGTTGAAGAGGATGTAGCCCAGAACCGCAATGGACGCGATGCCGAGGGCATAATCCGCCCAGCCGATGCGGGCACGGTCGCGGTTCGGCAGGAACCAGGCCCCGGCCAGAGCCGCAAGCGTGCCAACCAGAAGCGGCAGGCCGAAATTGGCGAAAACGAACGCCGGCGGACGCGGAATGCCGGCCAGCCAGTAGCCGCCCCAGGCATAGGCCACCATGGCAAAGCCATAACCGATGCCGCCGGCACCCACGGCCATGAACAGCCAGTCGAGCGGATTGCGGCGCGCCTCGGCGGGCGCCGTATGCGGCAGCTGCACGGCGGAATAGATCAGGAACCCGAGCAGCAGCCCGCCGCAGACGTGGATCAGGCGGTAGGTCCAGGTCTCCAGCGGGTAGAGGTTCATGACCCCGATGTGAAAGGCCGTATAGGCAATGCAGAGAACCGTGATTGTCAGGTTGATCCAGCTGCCATGCAGGCGCTGGTTGCTGGCAACCGGTTCTTCATCGACATTCTGGGCCAGAATCGGCCCGCTGCCCTTGGGCGCTGAGGCGTTGTCAGCTTGTGTCATGGTGTTCGTCCCGAATGGATACCGGATCATTCACGAAGAATGGCGGCAGCCGGCAGCTGCCGCCCTCCGGAGTTTGGCCACCCGGCACAAGGGCCGGGGGCTCATCTCAGGGCTTGATGCGTCAGCATCTATAGCCTTGGTCTTACTGACCCTTCAGGGCATCGGGAATGGTGATGCCCTTTTCTTCATAGTAGCGCACGGCGCCCGGATGGAACGGCAGGAACGAGTTCTTGTCGATGTTCTCTGCAATTGTCTCGGCAGCGGTGGCGTGGATCTGCACCATGCGGTCATTGTTTTCCATCACCAGCTTGGTGATTTCATAGGCCAGCGTTTCCGGCATTTCGGCATTGGCAACGGCGAAGTTCCACAGGCTCACGGTGCCCTGCGGGTCCGGGAAGCCCTGATAGAGGCCGCCAGGCACTTCGAAGGCAGCCAGTTCCGGCATGGCTTCGAGGATCTTCGTCTGCTCGTCTTCACTGAAGCCAAAGATGTTGACCGGGTTTTCAGCTGCAATCTGGGCGAAGGCGGAGATCGGAACGCCGGCAGCGAAAGCGAAGGCGTCGATCAGGCCGTCCTTGACCTGGCTGGTCGCATCATTGGCGCCGGAATAGGAAATCACCGGCTTCACGCCGACGGTTTCAAAGTAGCGGGGCCAATAGGTTGCGGCCGTACCGCCAGCCGGACCAACCGACACGCGCTTGCCGTCAAGATCGGCTACCTTCGTGATGCCCGACGACTTCAGCGCAACGACCTGGAACGGCGTCTGATACATTGGGAACAGGGCGCGAAGCTTCTTGTGCTCGACACCCGGAGCCAGTTCGCTTTCACCCATCCAGGCCTGATAGGCCGGCCCCATGGTGACGAGGCCCATCAGATGGTCGCCCGTTTCCACCAGCGTGGCGTTCTGCACCGGCCCGCCGGTCACTTCAGCCGAAGAATTGACGCCGAGCTTTTCGGTGATCAGGCCGGCAAGGCCCGTGCCGTAGATGAAATAAGTGCCACCCTGACTTGCCGTTCCAATGGTCATGCTGCCGGGCCAGCCGGTCTTGTCCTGAGCAACGGCCGGGGCAGCAACGCAAAGCGCCATGGCACCAGCCATGGCAATCATCAGCTTCTTCATGGAATCCTCCCAACGGTCTTCCGGTATGGTCCATCCGGCGCCTCCTCTGGGCCGGACTTGACCGGACCTAAGCGCCTGCCGGGACGCATGGCAACGCCGGGAGGTCCTCCAGACGGCCGGTTTGTTTCATTTTCCGTTAAAGGATGGGAGGAATCCGTAACATTGCCCCGTTGGCATGTGTGGAATTCCACACATGCGCAGGTCATCCGGCCCATCTGAACAGAACTGACGCCTTGCCCTACTCGCGGGCATCCAGCGCAAGACTCTTGTCGAGCCCGTATTTCTGCATCTTTTCGTAAAGCGTCTTGCGCGAAATGCCGAGCTGTTCGTAGACCGGTTTCAAAGCCCCGCCATGAGCCGTGATGGCATTGGCAATGAGCTGCCGCTCATAGGCGGCCACCTTGTCGGCCAGCCGGGTCGAGGGCGCATCCTGAGCCCCGGCGCTGTCCAGTCCGGTCTCCAGCCCCAGCACCAGCCGGTCGGCCGCATTGCGCAGCTCGCGCACATTGCCCGGCCAGTCACGCCCGGCGATTTCCGACAGGACCTCCGGCGCCACTTCCAGATCCTCGCGGCCATAGCGTGCACAGGCCTCCCGCACCAGATGCAGGAACAGAAGCGGAATATCCTCCCGCCGCTGCGCCAGGGACGGAACGCGGATGGTCGCCACATTCAGCCGGTAGAACAGGTCGGCGCGGAACCGCCCGGCCGCCACTTCCGCCGCCAGATCCACCTTGCTGGTCGCCAGAAACCGCAGGTCCAGCGGCACGGCCTCATTGGAACCGAGCCGGGTGATCGTACGCTCCTGCAGCACCCTGAGAAACTTGGCCTGCAGGTCCACCGGCATGGAGCCGATCTCATCCAGCAGGATTGTGCCTCCCCGCGCATGCTCGAACTTGCCGTAACGCGCGCGCAGCGCCCCGGGAAAGGCTCCCGCCTCATGGCCGAACAGCTCGCTCTCGATCAGCGTTTCCGGCAGCGCCGCGCAATTGATGGCAATGAACGGTCCCTTGGCGCGGGCGCTGATGTCATGCAGGCTGCGGGCGACGACTTCCTTGCCCGCCCCCGTCTCGCCAATGATCAGCGCATCCGCATCGCTGGCGCCGATGGCCCGCAACCGGTAGCGCAGATCGACCATCACCGGGGTGCGGCCCGGCAGGCGCGTCTCGATATCATCACGCTTGCCTGCAACAGCCCTGAGGCGGCGGTTCTCCAGCACCAGTGCCCGCCGGTCCAGCGCATGGCGCGCCACACCCGCAAGCGCCTGGGTGGTGAAAGGCTTCTCGATGAAGTCATAAGCCCCTTCGCGCATGGCCTTCACGGCCAGTTGCACGTCGCCATGGCCGGTCACCAGGATCACCGGGATCTCGTGATCCAGCTCCCGGATCCGTTGCAGCAGCGTCATACCGTCCATGCCCGGCATGCGTATGTCGCTGACCACAATCCCGTCGAAGCCGAAGCCGGTGCGTGCCAGCACTTCTTCTGCGGAGGAGAATGTCTTGACCTGCAGCCCGTAGAGCTCCAGCGCCTGACTGGTGGAGAGGCGCAGATCCTCCTCATCATCAACAAGCAGAACCACGCCGGAGTTCATACGGCCACCTCTTGCAAAGTCCCGGCGCCCGCTTCCACCTGCGCCTGCATAAGCCCGATACGGAACAGCGCCCCGCCCCCCGGCCTTGGCAGAACGGCGAGACTGCCACCGAAGTCCTTGATGATGTTATAGGAAATCGAAAGGCCCAGACCAAGGCCCTTGCCGACACCCTTGGTGGTGAAAAAGGGATCGAAAATCCGCTCGATGATTGCCGGCGGCACACCGGGCCCCCGGTCGCCGATTTCTATGACGATATGGCTCCCCTCCTCACGGGCGCGGAGCATGATCTCCCGGTCCTCAAGCTCCTCGACCGCATCACAGGCATTGGTCAGAATGTTGACGAGCACCTGCTGCAGGCGCACCGGACCGCCGCGCACCGGCGGAAGGCCCGCAGGAATGCTGGCATTCACGGTTGCACCGGCCGAAGCCAGCCGGGCCGAGACAATTTCCAGAGTATCACGGACAGCATCCTCGATCCGCACCGCCCCAAGCCGCTCGTTCGGCTTGCGGGCAAAATTGCGCAGATGCCGTGAAATCGACGCCATCCGGTCGATGAGCTTGGAAATGCGGCCGAGATTGTCCAGCGCCTCCGCGATGCGGTTCCGCTCGATCAGCAGGGCGGCACTGTCCGCATAGGTCTTGGCGGCGGCCAGCGGCTGATTGAACTCATGCGAGAGGGCCGCTGACATCTGGCCGAGCCCGGCGAGCTTGCCGGCCTGGATCAGATCGGCCTGGGTCTGGCGCAGCTGCAGGTTCACCCTTGCAAGATCGGCCGTGCGCTCCTCCACCCGCCGCTCCAGTTCCGCCTGCGCCTCGATCTGCATGAACATGCGCTCCTGCAGCCGGGCGCGGCGCTGGATGACGGCGGAGCCCCCGAGCACGGACAGGCAGAGGAACAGGAGAATGGCGACAAGACTGGTGCGCGCCTGGGTGTGGATCGAGGCCGTGTCGAGCAGCACCTTCACCGTCCAGTCGGCTCCGGGCATGTAATGCTCGAGCATCAGATATTCACGGCTGCCGCCGGTCTGGCTGCCGGACTGGCCGCCGGTTTGACTGCCGGTTTGACTGATGGTCATCAGATCATGCCCGGCAAAACTGCTGCGCGCCACCGGCAGCTCCCGCAGGATCGCGTCGGAATAGCGGCGGGATTCTTCTGTCCGGCTCAACCGCTCCTGGGTCAGCGGCAGCACCGAGGCATAGAGCCATTCGGGATTGCCGGTCATGAAAATGATGCCTTCCGGATCCGAAACGAGGATCTTGTATTCGCCGCCCTGCCAGGAGCTTTCGATGCCTTCGATATCGACCTTGAAGACAATCACCCCGCGGATTTCTCCCGAGACCCGGACCGGTGCCGAAAAGTAATAGCCGCGCTTGGCCGAAGTGGTGCCAAGGGCATAGAAGCGCGCCGGCCGCCCGGCTGCAGCCTCCTGGAAGTAGGGGCGGTAGCTGAAATTCTCGCCGACGAAACTCGCCGGCCCGTCAAAATTGCTGGCGGCGATGGTCGTGCCATCCATTGTCATGACATAGATGTCGGAGGATTCCAGCAGCGTGTTGATGTCCTTGAGATACTGGTTTGCCAGCTGGCGCAGGCCGGCATTGTCCGGATCCATCAGCAGATCCTTCATGTCCTGATGATCGGCGATCAGGGTCGGCAGCGGCTCATAGCGGCTGAGATGGCCGCTGAGGGCTGCGACCGCCAGACGCAAGGCACTGCCGGCCTGCAGCGAGGCCTCCTGCATGAAATGCCGTGTCAGGGTCCTGTCGCCGATCGTCACAAGCGCCAGGGCCGAAAGCCCCAGCAGCACGATCAGCGCCGCAATCATCCGCCGCGCTGCAATGATGCGTCTTTCAGGAGATATTGCATCAGCCATCAGGTCAGGTCCTCTTCGGGCAGAAGATACCGTGGCAGGCGGAGGTTTCCAATGGCAAGCCAAGGCCGCAGCTGCTGCCCGTCAGAAACCGGCGCCCTTGCGGAACCGCGCGGGCGGAAGTCCGGTGAGACGGCGGAAGTCACGGGAGAAATGATAAGGATCGGCATAGCCGCAGGCGGCGGCAACCTCTGCCACGGAGCCGGAGCTTTCCGTCAGCACCCGCTTGGCGGCGGTGATGCGCTCATGGCGCAGGAAATCCATCGGCGTCGTGCCCGTAGCCGCCCGGAAGGCCCGGAAAAGCTGGGAGGGGCTGAGCCCTGTCAGCGCCGCCATGTCCCCGATCCGCCAGGGATGGGAAAGACTGACACGCAGGCGCTCCATCAGCGCGGCGATACGGGGATCCTGCGTGCGCCCTCCATCCGCCGGGCGCCCGGCCGCCAGCCGTGAAACAATGAGTGCCACTTGCGCATTCACCAGGGCATCCACCGCAGGCCCGCCCTGCTGTGCCAGCCGCAGCACAGCCGCAAAGGCAGCTTCCATGTCCCTGCAGGCCTCAGGCAGAAACAGCGGCTGGCGCGCCACATCCAGCACCCGGTGCAGCGCATCAAGCCCCGCGCCGCGCAGACCCATCCAGTAATAGCGCCAGCGGCCCTCCCCCGCCGCGCCATGCGCATAAGGCCTTGATGTGTCGAGCCAGGCGACCATGCCCGGCAGGACCGTGTGCGTGGCACCGCCCGTCTCGATCCAGCCCTGCCCTTGCGTGGCGATAAGCAGCACGTGATCACGGTAGCGCTTGCGCGTCGGCTCGGCGCCGGGCAGCGCCAGCCCGTGACCGGCCGCCTGCAGCGCATAGGGCAGCACCGCCGCCAGCGCACCAGGGGTGTGAAAGGCAATCTCTTCACGCTCGTCCATTATGCGCTGACGATGCGGCGCCTTGCGAGTTTTGTCCAGTTTTTGCGTTGATCCTGCATTTCCGCCCGGATTTTATGAAGCTATCTTCCGCCCCTTGAGGGAGATTTTGTCATGTCAGGTTCCGTAGCCGGCGCAGCGCCGTCACAGGGTGAGTTTGTCTTTGCGCCGCTGGAGCCTGCCTTTGCGGCGGATCCCTATGCCGCCTATGCGCAGCTGCGGGCGCGCGAGGGGCTGACATGGTTCCCCGATTTCAAGATCCATCTCGCCTCCCGCTTCGAGGATGTGTCCGCCATCGTCATGGACAAGCGCATGGTGCGCTCGCTGGACGGGCTGGTGAGCCCCGAGGAGATCGCCGCTGAAAAGCGCGCCGGAAACTGGCACGACATGCCCCACCATTCCCGCTTCGTGCAGTTCAGCCTGCTGGACAGTGACGGCGAGGTGCATGACCGGCTGCGCAAGGCCGTGTTCCGCCTGTTCACCCCGGCCATGATCGCAAGGCTGCGCGACAGCATCCAGTCCTACGTGGACGGGCTGGTGGACCGCCTGCTGGACCAGCGGGACATCGACTTCGTGGAAGATCTGGCGGCGCAGGTGCCGGGGCATATCATCGGGCGGCTGCTTGGCGTGCCGGATGAGGACTGCCCGCAGCTGCGCATCTGGTCCGAGAATATCGTCCAGTTCTTCGACATCGACCGGTCGGACGCCCGCAAGCAGCTGGCCGAAACCGCGACCACCGAGTTCTACACCTATCTCACCGCGCTGAAGGCAGAGCGGCAGAAGGCCCCGCGCGAAGACCTGATTTCCGAGCTGATCCGCGCCGAAGCCTCGGGACAGTTCACCGAGGACGAGTTCATCTCCACCTGCATGCTGATCCTCATGGCCGGGCACGGCTCCACCATCGACGTGCTGGGCTCAGGCATGCACTGCCTGTTCCGCTTTCCGGACGAGCGGGAGAAGCTGAGGGCAGATCCCGGCCTGCTGCCCACCGCCGTGCAGGAGATGTTCCGCTTCGAGGCGCCCCTGCCCTTCTTCCACCGCTACGCCACGGAAGACGTGACCATCGCCGGCACTGCCTATCCGCGCGGGACGAAATTCGGCCTGCTCTATGGCGCGGCCAACCGCGACCCTGCGGCCTTTGCCGATGCGGACCGGTTTGACGCAGGCCGCAAGCCCAACCGGCATCTGGCCTTTGGCGGCGGCGCGCATTTCTGCCTGGGCAACCATCTGGCGCGGCTGGACATGGAAATCATCTTCGCCACCCTGCTGCGCCGCTGCGCAAGGCTGGAGCTGGCGGAAGACCAGGTGGACTACAAGCGCGGCCTTTCCGTGCGCGGGCCCAAGCGCCTCAACCTGCATCTGGCTCCTGCCTGAGCCTTCAGCTTCCAATTGGACACGCCCCCATGCCCCGTATCATCTTCCAGTCCGCCGATGGCACCCGCACCGAAGTGGAGGCCGCAAGCGGCCAGAGCCTGATGAGTGCCGCCGTTGCCCATGGCATCGAGGAAATCGCCGCCGAATGCGGCGGTGCCTGCGCCTGCGGCACCTGCCATTGCTACATCCCCGAGGGACAGGGCATCGCCCTGCCGGAGGCGGAAGAGATGGAACTGGCGATGATCGAATGCGTCATCGATCCCCGCCCGCAAAGCCGCCTCACCTGTCAGGTCACCGTCAGCGAGGCCATGGACGGCCTGGTGGTGGAGCTTCCAGCAAGCCAGCACTGAAGCCGGCTCTCGATGAGCTTGACCGATCAGGAACCGGTCAAGCCCGTGCGGCGCCTGAGCAATTTCAAGGCGTGAGGCGGCAGATGGCATCTGGTAAGGATATGAATTTCAGGATATGATAATATCCTTGAAAGGATATGCTGCCATGCCGCTCTACATCAAAGACCCGGAGGTCGACAGGCTCACCAATGAGCTGATCGGCCTGACCAAGTCAAGCAAGGTCGATGCGGTCAAGGATGCCCTCAAGAGCGCCATCGCCAATAAACGGGCCAATCTCCCGATCCGCGAAAAGCTGGCAAAGACCTTTGCCATGATGCATGCGCTTGGACCACTGGCACCGGGAGACCACAAGCAGGAAACCGATGAGATGTGGGGTGAGAACGGCTGATGCTGTTTATTGATGCCTCTGTCATCGTCGCAATTCTCGCCCAGGAGGAAGATGCAGGCGCGCTTCTGGACCGCCTCGAGGCGGATGGTGGACCTTACTACATCTCCTCCATCGTCCGCATGGAGGCGACACTGGCCTTGACCCGCCGGATGGCAGAGGCCACCGGCAGGGATATGCCCGCGACCACCCAGATGATGCTGAAGGCGCGCAGTCTGGTCGAACAGTTCGCCTTGGACCTCGACTGCAAGGAAGCCATGATTTCCGGCGATGTCGGGTCCAAGGCGCTCGATGCAGCCCTGCAGTTCGGCAAGATCATGAACCACCCGGCGCGCCTGAACATGGGCGACTGCTACAGCTACGCTTGCGCGAAAGCCTACCGCACGAAGATCGCCTACAAGGGTGATGACTTCACCCATACGGATCTGGGCTGGCCAGTCTAGGTTGGCCTATCTGGACCGCCCCATCCGCTGACGCGGAAACCAGCAGCACAAGCCCACGCATGCGGGCTTCTCTCCTCTTCCGGGTGAAACAGTGCCGTGCATCAGGCACTCCGGATGGCTTGCCAGATTCAACAGGGAGACTCGCTGCAGCTTTCAGGCTATAGGTGGATATGTTCACGTTTTACCCCAAGCCTGCCAAGTGATGAGCAACAGTCCGTCAATCTCCCTTCCCGTTCTGGCTCCGGACCGGGTGCACGAAGCCTCCGGCCCGGCAGCGCTGGCTTTTGCACTGCTGCAGGCGGCGCAACCGCGTGAGGGCAAGGGAACGGACAAGGCGGTGCTGCTGATCGTGCCCACCCATCTGCGCGGCGGACTGCTGCCCTCAGGCGTTGCGCCGCTGATCGACCCCAGCCACCTCATCACCGTGCTGGCCCCCACGCAGACGGATCAGCTGTGGAGCATGGAAGAGGCGCTGCGCTCCGGCGCGGTGCATGCGGTGATCACCCTGACGGAAAAGCCCCTGACCCTGACGCAGGGCCGCCGCCTGCAGCTGGCCGCAGAAAGCGGGCGCACGCTGGGCCTGCTCGTCACCGGACAGGAGGGCGGCAGCAACGCCAGCGAAACCCGCTGGCACTGCGCGCCCCTGTGGGACGAGGCGGACTCGACTCTGCAGGCCTGGCGGCTTATAAAGAACAAAAGAGGAACAAACGGCAACTGGATGGTGCGCCTCAATGACAAGAGCTCTGGCCCGGCGGGTGTTGTGCATCTGGTTTCCCAGACTGGCGAGCGACCGCATCCTGCGGCTGCGGCCTCATGAGGGGCCGTTTGCCATCAGCCTCAACCGCAGCAACAGCGAGCATATCCACTGCCTGAACAGGGCGGCAGAAACACGCGGCCTGCGCCGGGGCATGAGCCTTGCCGATGCACGCGCCCTGTGCCCGCAGCTTGTCAGCGAACCGGCCGACCTGCCCGGCGAACGGCAGTTTCTGGCCGCTCTTGGCCGCTGGGCCGGGCGCTATGGCCCCATGGTGGGGCGCGATGGCGCCGATGGGCTGGTGGCCGACATCACCGGCGTCCCGCATCTTTTCGGCGGGGAGGAGGGTCTACTTGCCGATCTCCATGGCCGCTTCAGCCAGGCCGGACTGACAGCCGCCGCCGCCATTGCCGGTACGCGCGGGGCGGCCTATGCGCTCTCGCGCCATGGCGGCGGTATTGCTCCGCCGGGTGAGGAGCTCGCCGCCATCGGCGCCCTGCCGCCCTCGGCCCTGCGGATCGATGGGGAAACCGCCAACGGCCTGCAGCAGATGGGCCTGCGCAATATCCGCGACCTCACGCAGGTGCCGCGTGCGCCACTGGCGCGCCGCTTCGGCGCCTCGCTGATGCTGCGGCTCGATCAGGCGCTCGGCCTTGCCGGAGAGCCCGTTTCTCCCGATGGCCCGCCGCCGCATTTCGGCGCCCGCATCACCCTGCCGGAGCCGCTGGGCCTTGTCGATGACGTGATGGCCGCCCTCACCCGCCTGCTGGAGCGGCTGTGCGAAAAGCTGGCGGCCGTCAATCTCGGCGCCCGGCGGCTGCATGTGGAACTGCGGCGGGTTGACGGCGATCTGGCACAGCTGGACGTGGGCCTTGCCCGGCCCATGCGCGACCCCGCCGCCATCGCCCGCCTGTTTGCCCGCTCGATCGAAAAGCTGGATGCCGGTTTCGGCTTCGACCAGCTGCGCATGACCGTCAGCCTCGTGGAGGAGATGCAGCCGCAGCAGCTGACGAGTGCTGGTGAGGGCGAAGCGGAGGGCAAGCTCGCCGATCTCATCACCCGCATCGGCAACCGGCTGGGCTTTGATGCCGTGCGCCGCCACCTGCCTGCGGACAGCCACATTCCGGAACGCAGCTATCTCGCCGCCCCCGCCGCCTTCAGCCGGCCGGAGCCTTTTCCCCGAAGTGGCCCGCGCCGCCCGCTCCTGCTGTTTCCGCCCGAGCCGCTGACGGCACAAGGGCCAAAGCCGCCCGCCCGTTTCTCCTGGCGGCGCATGCGCTTCACCCTTGGCCGCGCCTCCGGGCCGGAGCGGCTGTCGCCAGAATGGTGGCTGGATGATCCCGCCTGGCGCCGGGGCCTGCGCGATTACTGGTTCGTCGAAACCCGCGAGGGCCGCCGCCTCTGGCTGTTTCATACACCGCAGGACCCGGGATGGTACATCCATGGCGAATTTGCCTGAAACGGCAGCGGGCGGCTATGCCGAGCTTTGCGTCACCAGCAACTTCACCTTCCTGACAGGCGCCTCGCATCCGGAGGAGCTGGTGTTGCGGGCGGCGGAACTGGGGCTGCAGGCGATTGCCATCACCGACCGCAACAGCCTTGCAGGCGTGGTGCGGGCCCATGTGGCCCTGAGCGAGCTGCGGCGGCAGCGGGCGGAACAGGCTGGCGCGCCGGAAAGGCCGGAAGAAACACCGCTGCACCCGATGACGGGCCGCCCGCATCCGCCCGTCCGCTCCCACCGGCGCATTGACCCGTCAAGCCGGCAGGATATGGGCCGGCAGGATATGGGCCGGCAGAATATGCAGGCGCCAGAATCCGGCGAGCCGCAGAAGCCCGCAGGCCCCGCCCTGCCGAAGCTGATCCCCGGGTCACGGCTGGTGCTGCAGGAGTGCCCGGTGGAGTTTGCGGCTCTGCCGGTGGACAAACCCGCCTATGCAAGACTGTCGCGGCTGCTGACCATCGGCAAGCGCCGTGCCGTCAAGGGCGCCTGCACGCTCTATCTCTCCGACCTGATGGAGTGGGGCCGCGGCCTCATCCTCATCGCCCTGCCGCCGGATCTTCTCACCGCGAAGCCGGAGATGGCGCTGGAGGTGAAGGCCGTGCTGAACCGGCTCGTCCAACAGTTCCCCGGCCATGTCTACACCGGCGCGGCACCCGGCTATGACGGGCAGGATCAGGCCCGCTTCGATGCGCTGTACCGCCTGTCGCTGGCGACGGCCGCGCCTCTGGTGGCCGTTGGCGATGTGCTGATGCACCGGGCGGGCCGCCGGGCGCTCGCCGATGTGCTGACCTGCCTGCGCGAGGGCTGCACCATTGCCACCCTTGGCCGCCGCGCCCTGCCCAATGGCGAAAGGCGGCTGAAGGACGGTGCCAGCATGGCCCGCCTCTTCGCCCGTTATCCGGCAGCGCTCCGCCGCACGCTGGAGATTGCCGCCCGCTGCGGCTTTTCGCTGGATGACCTCAGCTACCAGTACCCGGAGGAAGTGAGCGGCGGCGAGGATGCGCAAGGCCGGCTGGAGCGGCTGGTGCGGGCCGGTCTCGAAAGCCGCGAGCGCTTTCCCGATGGCGCGGATGCGGACACGCTGGCCAAGGTGGAGAAGGAGCTGGCGCTCATCCGCCTCAAGGCCTATGCGCCCTATTTCCTCACCGTGCATGACATTGTCCAGTTCGCCCGCAGCCGGAACATCCTGTGCCAGGGGCGCGGGTCGGCGGCCAATTCCATTGTCTGCTATGCGCTTGGCATCACCGAGGTGAAGCCCGGCACCACGCTGATGGTATTCGAGCGCTTCATTTCCGCCGAGCGCAGCGAACCGCCGGATATCGACGTCGACTTCGAGCATGAACGGCGCGAGGAGGTGATCCAGCACATCTACGAGCGCTATGGCCGCCACCGCACCGGGCTCACCGCCACCGTCATCCATTTCCGCTCCCGCGCCGCCATCCGCGAGGTGGGCAAGGCCATGGGCCTGTCGCAGGATGTGCTCGCCGCCATTGCCGGGCAGAGCTGGGGCTGGTCCAATGGCCCGCCGGATCCGGCGCGGCTGCGCGAAATCGGGCTGGACCCGTCGGAGCGGCGCCTTGCCATGACGCTGGAGCTGATTGCGGAAATCATCGGCTTTCCCCGCCATCTGTCGCAGCATGTGGGCGGCTTCGTCATCACCCGTGACCGGCTGGACGAGTTGTGCCCTATCGAAAATGCCGCGATGGAGGGGCGCACGGTCATCGAGTGGGACAAGGACGACATCGACGCCCTCGGCATCCTCAAGGTGGATGTGCTCGCCCTCGGCATGCTCACCTGCCTGCGCAAGGGCTTTGATCTTCTGGTCCAGCACGAGCGGCAGGCGTTGACGCTGGCCAGCGTGCCGGAGGAGGATGCGGCCGTCTATGACATGCTGTGCCGTGCCGATGCCATTGGCGTCTTCCAGGTGGAAAGCCGGGCGCAGATGAATTTTCTGCCGCGCATGCGCCCGCGGGTCTTCTACGATCTGGTGATCGAGGTCGCCATCGTCCGCCCCGGCCCCATCCAGGGCGGCATGGTGCATCCTTATATCAACCGGCGGCGGGGCAGGGAAAAGGTGGAATACCCGTCCGAAGCACTCAGGACTGTGCTGGGCAAGACGCTGGGCGTGCCGCTGTTCCAGGAACAGGCGCTGCAGATTGCCGTGGTGGCAGCGGGCTTCACGCCCGGCGAGGCCGACCGGCTGCGCCGCAGCCTTGCCACCTTCAAGCGCATGGGCACGATCCATACGTTCCGGGACAAGTTCATCTCCGGCATGCTGGGCAATGGCTACAGCCCGGAGTTTGCCGAACGCTGCTTCAGCCAGATCGAGGGTTTCGGCGAATATGGCTTTCCCGAAAGCCATGCGGCGAGCTTTGCCCGGCTGGTCTATGCTTCCGCATGGATGAAATGCCACCATCCGGCCATTTTCGCCTGCGCCCTGCTCAATGCCCAGCCCATGGGCTTCTATGCTCCGGCGCAGATCGTGCGCGATGCGCGCGAGCATGGGGTGGAGGTGCGGCCCGTCTCGGTCAATCACTCCGCATGGGACAACACGCTGGAGCGGCGCAGCGACGGCGCACTGGCCCTGCGCCTCGGTTTCCGCCAGATCAAGGGCCTGCGCGAGGCGGATTGCCAGGCCATCGCCGCCAGCCGGGGCAACGGCTATCCGGATGTGGAAACCATCTGGCAGCGCACGCGCCTCAAAGGCGATGTGCTGCAGCGGCTGGCGGAAGGCGACGCGCTGAGCTGCCTTGGCCTCACCCGCCGGGCCGCCCTGTGGCAGGTGAAGGCGCTGGGGCAGGCCCGCACCCTGCCGCTGTTCTCCGGCATGGACGGGGAAGCGATTGCCGAGCCTGAGGTTGCCCTGCCCTCCATGTCGCTGGGAGAAGAGGTGGTGGAGGATTACGCCGCCCTGCGCCTGTCCTTGCGTGCCCACCCGATGGAGCTGCTGCGCCCCGCGCTGCCGGGCCTCACGGCCCATGACCAGCTGACCCGGCCGGATCTGCGGCAGGTGAGCGTGGCCGGTCTCGTCATCACCCGCCAGCGCCCCGGCACCGCCTCGGGCGTCATCTTCCTGACGCTGGAGGATGAAACCGGCGTCAGCAATGTGGTGGTCTGGCCCAAGGTTTATGAAGCCTTCCGCCGCGCCGTCATCGGCGGGCGGCTGTTGCGCGTGACGGGGCGTTTGCAGCGCGAAGGGCAGGTGGTGCATCTCATCGCCGGACAGATCGAGGACCTGTCCCACATCCTGCCCGGCCTCGGCCAGTTTGGCGGAGAGATAGATGCCACGGGCGGAACGCCTGCCGCACCCGGCGGCGCTGATCTGAGGGGGGGAAAACCCGGCGCCCGCCATCCGCGTGAACAGGCCAAGCTTTTATTCCGGAGCCGCGATTTTCATTGAGGGGCTGCTTTGCCCGTGTTGACACGGGCGCGCAATGCAAAAGGCCTCCCGCTCGGGAGCCTCGGAAGCTACTGATATATTTGATAATTCTGGTTGCGGGGGCAGGATTTGAACCTGCGGCCTTCAGGTTATGAGCCTGACGAGCTACCGGGCTGCTCCACCCCGCGTTGAGGTGTTTTGGCGGTTTTTTTTGCCGCGGTTTGTTGAAGAGTTTGATTTTATCTGCGTTTTGCAGGCCTGGCAGCGACCTACTCTCCCGTGTCTTGAGACAAAGTACCATTGGCGCTGGGGGGTTTCACGGCCGAGTTCGGGATGGGATCGGGTGTTGGCCCCCCGCTGGGGCCACCAGGCCGGCGAAACGCAGATGAGAGGAACTGGTCTTTTCAGCTGTTGCTGATCGATGTGTTTCTTAGTTTGAGATACGCGCGGGATGTTAC
>NZ_LIPT01000007.1 GCF_001418225.1 Pannonibacter indicus
GGCCCTGCAACCCCAACCAGCAATGCCGCCCGCGCTGGCGCCACGACCATCATTGCACTAACAATCAAATTGGACCCGTCCGTGGGGGCCGATCATCCAGCCCATGACCCGCAACATCAGCGTAGTGCTTTTCCCGATACCCCCACTGATGGAATTCAGTTAAATCAGTGGGTTATGAGTGTTACGCCGCGTTTGTGAGGTCAGGGGCCTTAAAAAGCAGGCCAAAACCAAGGCGAACCCCCGCAACCAAAAATTCCGACAAGATATCAAAGGCTTACGTCGAAGCACAGCGCCCCACGGGGCGCTTTTTGCGTTGCAGCACGCCACCACACATTCCCCAAAGATTCCAAACCCTTACGAACATCCCCGATTCCTCCGTGCAACACTCATGCGACACGGGAATGGCTGGGTGTTCGCGGGACGTAAGGCCGCAGGTTCAAATCCTGCCCCCGCAACCCAAAATAACCGCACTCCCGGGCAAAACCCGCTGGGAGAATTTTTTTGTACATTTTCCAAGCCCAAAAGAACAAAAAAAGTACAAAAACAAACGGGCAAAAGGGAAACTGTTCAGCAGGGCTGCCGAATTGCTGAGGGTTTGGCTGAGCCTGGCCGGCGTTGCCTGTCAGGAATTGCGGGCTGCGGGGCTACTCTTCCACGCGGATCGTGATGGGGTCTTCGTAAAGCATGAACCGATCTTCTCCGGGGCGCGTGGCCGTGAACACGACCGCCCTTGCGGGAGTCGCTCCGCCACATGAGCGGCTGACGCGATAGCCTACCCCTCCATCTGACCAAATGCCCGTGGCGAGTTCCGGCAGATACTCGAATACCTCTTCCCACGATGGCGGCTGCTCGCCGCAGCGCCCGCGCTTGGCGTGGATCACAACCGACTCGCCTACCCTCACCTCGGAGAGCTCACGCCAGTAAATGCGCTGGTCAGTCATGTCGATCACACGCGGGCCGGGTTCGGGCCGCTTCCTTTGGATGGCCGCGCTTTCCGGCTCATGCCAACCGCTCAATCCGATCATGCCGCCGCCAGCGGCCAACACCACAAGGGCGACGATTCCGGCAATCTTCCATCGGCGAACGCGGCGGGACGCTGCAACAGGGTGGGGCGGTGCTATCCCTTCGGGGGTGGCCGTGTGTCCCTTCGCGCCGCCGTTGTCCGGTTCGGTGGCAGGCTTGCGCCGCTGGGCATCTTCATAAAGCCGGTGCCAGTACGGCAGCGCATCGGCCATGTCCTCCACGCGAAGCAGCAAGGTCAGGATGCGGAAGTTGCGGCGGCTGGGGGTGTGTAACCCCCTGCGCCAGTTGTTCAGGCTTTTCAGCGCGCTTTCGTAAGCGCCGTCCGCCTTTTTCTTGGTCAGGTTGCAATATTCGCTGGCAAGCTGGTCGTTATCGACATGGCCACGCTCGATGCACAAGGCATCGAACAGCTTCCACCATTCTGCAAAACTGGCGAACTTGTCCCCCATGCCGTTCCCTCACACGGCTCTTTCCCTCCTTTCTAGCCAGACCGAGACTCCCGATCAAGCTTTTGAGAAGGATCACCTATTCGACGCGTTTTCCGATTTTTCCATGCCTTCCAACATTTCTGGTTACACCAGCCGGCGGCCGTCCTTATAAACATAACCGGGCGGCCCGTCGCACGGGTCCCGTCGCACGGGTCCTAACGGGTCATAGTCGTGCGCGTGTTGGCATTATGAGGCGGGCGGCATGAACAATCTTTGCGGAAGCCGGGGGCACCCATGACCAACCAAATCAAATCGTTCCTGCGGCCTGCCGTACTTCTCTTAGGCGGGCTTATGTTCACTGTGGCGGGGGCGTCCAGCGTGCTTGCCTGCCGGGGTACGGCGGAATACCCGGACGTAGCGTCCCGGCTTGCCGCCGCCTCGTTGCCCGCCGACAGGAAAGCCGACCTTACCCGGCAACTCAAAAGGGGCCGCGCCTTGCACGACCGCGCCCATCAACAGAACGATACCGGAGCCATGCGGGAGTCGCTGACGATCCTCGACCGCATCAAAGCCGCGCTGCCGAGGTAAGCAATGATGTTCCCGGGCGTGTCACGCTTCGGCGCGGTCTTCGCCGCGCTTTTCATGCTGGGCCTGATGGCCTGCCAGACAGCAGCGGCCGATAACGGCAACCGTCTGACGGCTGATCAAGTGCGTAGCACTTTTGTTGGGCGGGCATGGAGTCAGGGAACAGGAACGTTCATGTTCTCGCGGGATGGCACCTACCGGTATGACGACAGCCATACAAGCGCGCGGGGCACCTATCAAATTGCCAATGACGGCGTGCTGTGTACGATCAACAGCAATTCGGGCGTGCAGACTTGCTACACCTTCTACCGCAACGGCAGCGGATACCGATACTGGCACGACCGCGAGCGTCGTTACTGGCCTGCATACCTTCGTTGATCCCGCGTTTTGGTTTCGTAATTGAAGAAACCCCGCCGGGGCGGGGCGCTGCTAGCGTATGTCGCTGTCTGGGCTCAGGACTCATTGAAGCCACCATATGACAATTGCAGCGATTGTGATTGCGGCCATGAAGACGTCTGCCCGGCGGTCATGGCGGGTGGCGATGCGGCGTCAGCCCTCGAGCCGCCCGAACATGTTCTCGATCTTATGCCATTGGTTGTATTGTGTTTTGCAGAATGATGCGGAGGCTTTGCGGCCCCTGCGCGGCGGAATGCAGGGTGAGATGCCTTTTGCCTTGAGAGCGGCGCGGTACTCATCGCAGTCATAGCCCTTGTCAGCTATCATCGTCGCATTGGCATCGTCGCATTGGGATCTTCATGCAGTGCTGGGTACAGGATCTTGGCACCGGTGTGATCGGATACCTGTCCCGCCGTCAGGCACATCGCGATGGGCTGCCCCTCAGCATCGCACACGGCGCGCAGCTTGGTGTTCAGCCCACCCTTTGTGCGGCCGGTATGGCGGGGAAATACCCCCCCTTGCAAGAGGCTTGACGCCGTGCGGTGAGCCTTCAGGTGCGCTGCATCGATCATCATCGTCTCCGGTGGACCGCCGCACCCTGCCAGGTGACTGAAAATCCTGTCGAACACGCCAAGCTCAGTCCAACGCGGAAGCGGTTGTAAAGCGTCTTGTGCGGCCCGTAGTCCTTCGGTGCATCTTTCCACTGGAGGCCGTGCTTCAGCACATAGATGATGCCTGAAATCACCCGCCGGTCATCAACACGAGGAACACCATGAGAAAGCGGGAAGAACGGTTCGATCTTCGCCATCTGCGCTGGTGAGAGCAAAAACAGATCAGTCGCAGCAAACTCTTTTGCCATCCTGAATCACATCGCCCGGGTCAATGCAAATTGATAGGTCCTGAGCCTAGTCATGCACCAACTCCTCTCCCCTTTGAGGGAAGGGCTATCGCATATGGCGGAAATCTCTTCCGCCTGCGTAAGGATCGAACGCTCAGTCCTTGGGAAGGGCAATTTGGGAATCCGGAAATGCGTTGCGGCGACAGACCCGAATCCAGAAATTCCATATGCGACTCCCCTGCCCCTCAAGGGGGGAGAGGGGCGCTGCGGCAAAACGAGGGTCCGATCCTGCTCCGTGCGCCCAATGAAACCTTGCCTGCTTCCGAGGATGATGTCGCGTTGGCGAGCGCATCCAAATGGCGATGCGCCCGCCAGGGCCATGAGAGGCGGCCCGCTCATGGCTGCATAGCGGAGATGGGATCGTTCAGATCCGGGCGCCTCCGGTCGCATCAATCATCTGGCCGGTCGTCCAGTGCGCGTCGTTCGATGCGAGGAAGACGATGACGCCGGCAACGTCCTCTGGCTTGCCGATACGTGAGAAGACCGAGAGGGCTTCGGCACCGGCGCGCGCTTCGGGCGATGCCAGCCACTCGGCATTCATGTCCGTCTCCGTCACGCCCGGCAGCACGGCATTGACCGTAATCCCCCGAGGGGCAAACTCAGGTGCCAGCGCCAGTGTCAATGTCTCCAGCGCTCCCTTGGAGGCTGCATAGGCCGGATGGGTCGGCGCTGCAATCCGGGTGAACCCGGTGGACACATTGATGATGCGGCCATTGTCACGAATATGGCCGGCCACTGCCTGGATCAGGAAGAAGGGCGCCTTGTAATTGATGGTCATAATCTCATCGAAGGCGGCTTCGCTCGTCTGCTTCAAGGGCAGGGCGGGCGCAATGCCGGCGTTGTTCACCAGAATGTCGAGAGTGGAGGACCCCGTCTCGGCACGTGCGGCCTCGCTGAACTGTGACCAAAGATTATCGGCCGCCTCCTTGCCCTCCCGCAAGTCAGCCTTGACAACAACCGCCTTTACCCCGAGCGCCTCGATGTCGCGAAGCGTGGCATTGGCCGCATCGGCATTTGCAGTATAGTGCAAGCCGATCAGAGCGGCGCCTTCCTTCGCGAAGGCAAGCGCAACCGCCCGGCCGATGCCGCGTGAACTTCCAGTGATGAGGGCTATCTTATTTTCAAGTCTCTTGGTCATGGACTGCTCCGCTGCTAAATTAAATAGCGATCGCTACAATAATGGTGTGGCGGTTCCTGTCAATGAATTAATAGGGATCACTATTTAATGTCGAATCCAGTTCGCAAACGGGGCAGACCGCGCGCGCTCGATCGCGACGTGGGCCTCGAAATCGCGGCGCGCTTGTTCTGGGAGCGTGGCTATGAAGGGACCTCAACCGCCGATCTGACGAAGGCCATGGGGATCAATCCGCCGACGCTTTACTCCATGTTCGGCTCAAAGGAGGCGTTGTACCGTCAGGCGCTGGAGTTCAGCATCGCCCGTGAAAGCGGCCGGCGGCTGGAGATCTTGGCGTCTCCTCTTCCAGCTTACGACGCCCTCAGGCTGTATCTCTATGATATCGCTGATGGAGACACCCAGCCCGGCAAGCCGCGAGGTTGCATGGTCTCGACCGCCGTTCTGCAGCATGCGGAAGAAAACGCATCCGTTGCGCAGATGACAGCGGCCTTGCGGGAAGCATCGATGCAGATCCTCAAAACCCGCTTTGACCGGGCCGTCGAGGAACGTGAGCTGCCTGCTGAAACCGACACCGATACGCTGGCGCGCTTCTATGGTGCGATTATCCAGGGCATGTCGGCACAGGCCTGCGACGGCGCCTGCAATGCGCGGCTGAAGCGGCTGATCGATCTCGCACTCACGGCCTGGCCAGGCAAGCGCGGCACCTGAAGAGGAACTGGGCCCGAGATAACTGCCGAGTTCTATCGCGACCGCGTGCCGCATCAAAGTCAGACCGATGTCTGGATCGAACTTTTTGATGACAATCCCGATGCTTCCCTGGCCCGTCTGGGAAGCCCGCGGCGTGATGAGCTGGAGCCGTTGACCGGTGTCTCAGGCCATTGGACCTCGGATCCGGCGGGAAGGGTCATCCTGCTGCGTAAAGACGGGACGCCTTGAGGCCCGAAGATCCGTCACACGCACAAAGCTCACGCAGAGCCCTGTCCGCCCAAGTGGTCCGGAATGGCCACCTTTTGCAAGTGGCTGAGCAGATAGGCATGGGCGGAGGGAGCGGCGGCGATGAGGATGCCGGAGCGCTCATAGTGTTCGGGCCCACGCCCCCACCAATCGGTTACGATGCCGCCTGCCTCCTGAATGAGAAGGATGCCGGCGGCCGTGTCGATAAAACCGGTCTGCTCGAAATAGCCGCTGAAACGGCCACTGGCGACATAGGCGCAGCAGTTGGCGGCGCTGCCGATGACCCGCACGGCAGCAATTGGCGCGCGGATCGCCTCTATCCGGTCATAGGCTCCCGGATAGAGGCTCAGGCCCGGTGCCGGAAGTCCCGTGCCGATGACCATCTGGCCGGTGTCCGCATTGTCGCGGATGGTGAGCTTCTCGCGATTGAGGAAGGCTCCGCCGCCGAGGACGGACGTGAACATTTCACCGGTCACCGGATTGTAGACGAGACCGCACAGGGTTCTTGCGCCCTGCCGCAAGGCGATGGTGATTGTATAATCCATGCCATTGAGGAAGTTGGCCGTTCCATCGATCGGGTCCACCAGGAAGCGGCATGCCGTGCTGGCGCCTTCGACAGAGGGAAACTCCTCACCGGTGAAGCTCCAGTCCGGATATCGGCTCAGCAGGTAATCGCGGATCTGGATCTCGGATTGCTCGTCGGCAATGCTGACGAAATCCCCCGGCCCCTTCACCCCGATGTGGAGTGTGCCGCGCTTGTGGAAATAGCCGAGGGTCAGATCTCCCGCGAGGCGCGCGGCTGCTTCCATGTCTGCGAGCACCTTGCCCGCCTCGATCGTCTGCAAGCCGGTGCTCATGTCAGGGCCTCGTAAAGTTTTTCGGGGTCGTCAGTGGTGATCTGATCGGCATTCAATTCGATCAGACGGCGGGCAGCCGCGATTGTCTCTGCCTCGACCGTCCGGATCGTCCAGGCATCAACCTGGCGGCCGGCGGCTTGTACAGCCGCGATCAGATCCGCACCTGCGGCATCGGCTGCAAGCACCAGCTCATAATCCAGATAGATCATCGCTGCATCCGGTGCTGCCTGAAGGGCGCGGGTGATGAAGCTCATGAAGTCCTGCACGCTCTTCAGGCCATCAAGCACACCGGGATGGGTCGGGTCGTAGCCGGTCTTCAGTCCCGGCGTCCGGGCGGCGAGCAGGGCAACGGCGCCGGCATCACCACCGGAGAGGATCAGCCGGGAGGCAACCGGTCCGGCTGCCTGCGCAAAATTTGCGGCGGTGCGCTCATCCAGGCAAGACAGGTCTTCCTTGAAATCGAGCTGCAGCAGGGCGTCAGGATGGGCGGGCGTGCATGCCAGCAGGCCGCAGAGATCTTCGAGAAGCATCACGGTCTCGCCAATCGGCGCGCCATTATTTCCTCTGAGTTCCAGGCTGCGCAGGACTGCGGCACTGGTGTCACGCACCAGTCCGGTCCCCGTGGTGCTGCGTGCCAGATCCAGATCATGCAGGATCGCAAATCCGCGATCAGCATGCACGACGAGATCAACCTCGACGCTGGCGCCAAGCTGCATGGCTTCCATGATCCGCGAGGCCGTGAACTCCGCATCCGTTCCCTTGCGGCGGGCCCTGTGCCATTTCAGCCGGGTGCGGTGGCCATTGGTGCCGATGTAAAGCGGGTCAGCCATGGGCCGTTGTCCTGTAGATCTGCCGTTCGTTGCGGAAGGCGGCAAAGGCCGAGGGCCTCAGGCCGACAGTCTGCCCTGCCGCGAAGTAACCGGGTGCTGGAACCATGGCTTTCAGCCGGGTGCTATCGGCAAGGACCAGATCGGCAAGGCCATGGGTGCCGAAATCGGTGATGCGATGGATCCTCGCCGGCCCATTCGCGTCTGCGGCAAGGCCAAGGGCTTCGGGCCGCACGGCGAGGGTCGCAGGACCGTCTGCCACCGGTAGCGGCACGCTGAGATCATCATGCATGAACTGGCCGTTGGCCACGACGCCCTCGATGAAATTCATGGAACCGATAAAGCCGGCGACAAATGGCGTCTGCGGGTTCCGGTAGACCACGTCCGGCCGGTCCGCCTGTTCGGTCCGGCCATTGCGCATCACGACAATCCGGTCGGCCATGGACAAGGCCTCGTCCTGCCCGTGAGTGACGAAAAGGGTGGTGATCTTCAGCCGCAGCTGGATATCGCGGACCTCCTCGCGCAGGCGTTCGCGCAGGTGCTGGTCGAGACTGGCGAAAGGCTCGTCGAGCAGCAGGATCTTGGGCTCCAGCACCAGGGAACGCGCCAGCGCGACACGCTGCTGCTGCCCGCCTGACAGCTGTGTGGTCATGCGCTTGCCATATCCGGCGAGACCCACCAGTTCGAGCACAGCCTCGACCCTGTCCCGGATCTCGGCCGCAGGCATATGCCGCAGCTTCAACCCGAAGGCCAGATTGTTGAAGACATTCATATGGGTCCAGAGTGCATGGCTTTGAAAAACCATCCCCGTGGGGCGCCGCTCGGGGGGAATCCGTGTCACGTCTTCACCGTCGATCGCAATCACGCCCGCGCTCGGCCGCTCAAATCCCCCAACCATGCGCAGCACTGTTGACTTGCCGGAACCGGAGGGCCCCAGCAGGCAGACCAGTTCGCCATCGGCGGCTTCAAGCGAGAAACCGTCCACGGCGGTGGTTCCGCCGGGGAAGACCTTGGAGATGCCGTTTATGCTGAGAACAGACATTGTTTTTTCCCGAAAGAACCATTCATGCCAAGTCTTATGATGCTGACGCATCACGCTTTGAAATTGCTCAAGCGCCGCACGGGCTTGTCCGGCTCCCGGTGAGGCCAGCCCACCGGGAGCTGGTATCAGCCGCCGAAGCCGCGGGCGAAGGAGGCGCCTCCGATCACGCGGCGGGCGAACATCAGGGCAATGAAGGACGGAACCCAGAGCATGACCGAGAGCACGGCGCCGAACTGGATCACCATCTGGTTGTTGATGAAGCTGATCATCAGCACCGGCATGGTGCGGATGCCGGGGGCACCGATCAGCCAGGCGCCTTCGGTTTCATAAAAGGTGCTGACAAAGGTGAGGAGCAGGGCTGCTGCGATCGTCGGAGCGGCCTGGGGCAGGGTAACCGACCAGAACACCCGGAATGGCCCCGCGCCAACATCACGCGCCGCTTCTTCCATGGGGCGGTCCACTGCCTGGAAAGCCGCAACGGGAATCCAGATCATGAACATCAGCGTGTTGACGAGCTGGATCAGCGCCACGCCCCAGAAGGTTCCGATCAGGTCGAGCTGCAGGAAGATCGCCGCAATCGCGACCAGCAGGCCGAATTTTGGAAAGGCGTGGCCTGCGAGAAACGAGAAGAACAGGATGTTCCTCAGTGGAAAGCGCATGCGGGCAAAGGCATAGGCTGCAGGCAGGCAGATCACTGCCGATGCGAGTGTCACGATTGCCGAGAGCGTGAGGCTGAGCCGCAAGGCATTCCAGACATCGGAGCGGTTCAGCGTTTGCTCCCAGAAACGCAGCCCGAATTGCTGAGGCATGACGCTCGGATAGCGCCAGACTTCGGTGAAGGCCCAGACACCGACGACGAGCAGCGGCAGGACAACGGCAATCGTCAGAAGGACGGCGAAGAGAAGGCCTGTTCCATCGAAGGGCGCACGCGGGGCGGTCAGCTTGCTCATGGCCGTCTCACTTTCCCTGGTTGCGGGCGACGGAGCGCACATAGAAGAGCCCGAAGACGAGGCAGATGCTGAATGTGATGACGGCCTGGGTAATGGCCGCTACCGGGTCATTCAGGTCACGGAAGGTGCGCTGCATGAAGGGGCCCATCATTTCCGGGGACGCGGGCCCCAGCAGATAAGGCAGGGTGAAGGCGGAGAAGATGCCGAGGACTGCGAAGGAAAGAGCCACCAGAATGGAATTTCCGATGCGCGGCAGGATGATGTGCCAGAACACGCGCAGGCGGTTTGCCCCCACATCCCGGGCCGCTTCGATGGCCATGTTGCTGACGGACCCGAGCCCGGACAGAAGGATGAGCACGGTCAGGGGGATGTTGTCCCAGACGAGGCCGATGACCGGTCCCCATGGAGTCAGGTAGGGCGTGCGGATTTTCGGCAGTCCGGCACTGTTCAGCAGAAGATCCACCATGCCGTTGGGGCCCAGAACACGGATGAAGGCATAGGCCAGGATGATCGATGGCACGAACATCGGCAGGATAGCGAGCGCCTGCACATAAGCGGCGGTCCGGCTGCTGGCGAAGCGAAGGTACAGGGCGATCGGCAGAGACACGGCCAGAAGCAGTGCCGCGCAGACGCCCGTGGTCCAGAGTGTCAGCGACAGGTTGTTGAGGCTGTAGGCATCGGAGAAGAAAAAGATGTAACTCGACAGGTCAAAGCCCATCTGCCCATCGGCCTGCGGACGCCAGACGGTCCGCCAAAGGGCGCTGAAGATCGGCCAGATGACGAGCCAGCCTGCGAGGAACACAGGCACGGCGACGAGCAGGAGGCCGGCTGGCCCCCTGCTTGCCGGATGGATTTGCCGGACGGGCACGGTCTGTCCGCTCACTGCTGGCGGTTGATGTTCGGTGCCACGTTGCGGTACCAGCCGTCATTGACGGCGGTTTCCCAGGCGCCGGCCGGGAAGGTCGGGATGGAAGCCGGAATGATGTCTGCAAATTTTTCACGCAGCTCAGGGGAAACATAATCCCAGCTGACACCGGGGAAGCCACCGAGTCCGGTCAGGATGGCGCTCTGGATTTCTTCGGTCAGCACAAAATTGGCAAGCGCGAGGGCTGCATCGCGGTTGCGCCCATTGGCAAGCACCACGGCGCGCGAGAAGTTGCCGCACAGGGCCAGATCCTGCAGCTGCACGATGCCGGTCGTTTCCGGCAGCACACCATTGTCAATGGCCTGAAGCACCTGGTCCGACCAGACCGGCGTCATGGTGACCACGCCCTGAGCCAGCAACTGGATCGACTGGGTGTTGCCCGAGGAATAGGCGCCGTTGTCATAGAGCGAGGGGGCAATGTCCCTGAGCAGGTCCCAGGCCTTGCCCAGAGCTTCGTTGCCGAAGGCTTCCGTGTAATTGTCCACCCGGAAAGCCTTGGGATCGAGGCCGTTGGCCTGGTGGATGGCGCGGCGGACAAAGTTGCCGCCGGACCCCCCCTTGTCCGGGCGGTTGTAGACGAACTGGCCCGGATTGGCCTTGATCCAGGCAACCAGCGCATCCCAGGTCTTTGGAGCGTCGGCCGGGGACAGCTTGGCGGTGTCATAGGCAAGAAGAACCTGCGAGCCGCGATAGGGCAGGCTGTAATCGCTGTCGATCGCCAGCGGGTTCACCTTCGCATAGTTGGCCAGTCCTGCTTCCTTCATGTTGACATAGAGGCCGGCCTCGATCGCACCAAGCGGAAGACGCGGATCGGCATGCTCGAAATAGTCAGCCTGCGGGTCGGTCTGTGTCTGCATTGCCGCGATTGCACGCTCGGCAATGGCCTGGATCCCCGAATTGTCGCCGGCATCGACGAGGTTCAGCTTCACACCCGCATGCGCGGCCTCGAAGGCCGGCTTCACGATGTTGGTCCAGAAATCGAGAACGTTGCTGTCGGCAGCGGTGTACCAGTCGATCCGCCCTTCAGCGGCGAAGGACAGTTTCGGCAGCAGCATCATGCCGGCGGCGGAGCCAGCGGAAGAGATCAGAAAGGCGCGACGGTTCATTGTCTTCTCCAATGGCGGCCAGGCAGGAGCACCCGGCACGTGCCGGCGGTCAAACAAACGAGAGGCGGCACAAGCGCCGTTTACGGCAGCCGGCCGGCGCTGCCGTTCGCTCTCCATGAGCCCCGCCCTTCCGGCCCGGAAAGGAGAAGCACCGGCTGCCATCAGAACGGGTTTCTGCATGGCAGGACACCTGACTGCACATGAGTGCAATATTTCCGGTTCCGGCGGTAACTGCCTATCGCGCCAACGCAACGCTTTCATGACAAGATGGCTTTGCACATGTGTGCAAGAACTGGTTTGTCCGCCGGTCTTTGACGGGACTGGCGCGTCAGAAACGGGTCAAGCCCGTGCAGCGCCTGAATATTTCAGGGCGTGATGGGGCAGCGCTGTAAGGCCTGGTGTCCTGCGCGAAGCATGGAAATCCTGGTGTCAGGCTGGCTTTGCCCTTACGGAACGGCGCCAGACCGGGAGCGGTTCAAAGATGGCGGCCCCGGAACTTTGCCTGCCGGGCAATTGCTCAGGCAATTGCTCGGGCAATGGCTCGGTCAAGGTCAGCAGATCCACCACATGAGCCGCCATGCGGTCGAGCGGCTGTTCAAAGGTCGTAAGCTGATAGGCTTCCCAGCCCGCCTGTTCGATATTGTCGAAGCCGATGACGCACAGGTCTTCCGGGATCTTCAATCCGAATTCCTGGCGGGCGCCGTCCATGAAGCCGAGGGCGAGCAAATCCGTGACGCAGAAGACGCCATCGGGCGAGACGGAGCGGGCAAAGACGCGGCGGGCCGCCTCATAGCCGGAACGGTAGCCTGTCGGCCCCGCTTCAAAAACGGTGACATCGAGGTTGCAGGCAGAGGCGGCGGCGGTGAAACAGCGCTCACGGGCCAGCAGGCTTGGCGTGCGCGCCTGCGACGTCAGGAGGCCAATTCTCCGGCAGCCTGCGCGCCGGAGCAGGAAGAGGGCTTCTTTGGCTGCCATCCCATTGTCCACGCCGACATTCTGGGCGCCGTGCAAGCCATCGTCGCGGTTGATCAGCACGACCTGTTGGCCGTTGGCGAGTGCCGTATGGACCAGTGACGAAGATGGGGTGCCGGACAGAACCACAGTCGCATCGGCTCTGTAATGCAGCGTCAGCTTCAGGGCGCGCCCGACGCTTTCCTCGTTGCTCTCCGTGTTGATCACCATGGTGATCTTGCCTGCGGCCTGAAGCTTGCGCGTCAGGCTTTCGAGCATTCCGGCGCGCACGGGCGTCGTCATGTCCGACACGATCAGGCAGACGATGTTGCTGCGCTCGCGCAGCTGCCGGGCCAGGTGATTGACGTGATAGCCAAGGGCCTCGGCGGCTTCCATCACCTTCCGGCGGGTTTCCTCCGAAACGCTGGCGCCGTCGGTGAAGGTGCGTGAGACCGCTGACCGCGACACTCCGGCCCGCTCGGCAACCATCTTTGCGCTGACAAAGACCTTCGGCTTGACCTCGCGCATGGTTGCTCCTGCCCAGAAAATCACCGGTCCTTGCGCCAGGCAATCAAACTTGCGCGCGGCTGGACCTCCCGGCACCTGACCCAAAACCGGCGGTCTTTGCAAGTGCGATCAAGGGTGCCGGGATAAGCGCCGCAACCGTGTGACACGATTGCGGCGCAGCGTCTTGCGGGCGGCTTGCCTTCAGCTCCACTGCGAGGTGGCAGGCAGCCAGAAGACTTCGGAGGCGGAGTCTTCGGAATCGAGCCACAGGAACTCGCAGTCCGGATAATCCTCGTCGAGAATGTCGTGGTCCTCGCCTATTTCGCAGAGCATGCCGCCCTCCGGGTTGAGGTGAGCGCGGCACTCTTCGATGATCCGGCGCACCAGATCGAGCCCGTCACCGCCGCCGCCGGCCAGCGCCATCTGCGGCTCATGCAGGAATTCGCCCGGCAGGACCTCCATCACCTCCGGTCCCACATAGGGCGGGTTGGTGATGATGAGGTCATAGGTCTTGCCCTTGACGGGGGCAAACAGGTCACCCTGCAGCAGGGTGATGCGGTCCTCAAGCCCGTGATCGCGCACGTTCTCTGCCGCAAGGCTCAGGGCCTCCGGCGACAGATCCACCGCATCCACCGCGGCATTGGGGAAGGCATAGGCGGCAAAGATGGCGAGCGAGCCGCCGCCGGTGCAAAGATCCAGAACGGACGTCACCTCATAAGGATCGCCGATGAGGCTCTGTGCCGGTTCCGAGCCATCGAACAGCGGCGAGCGCAGGAGTTCGGCAATATAGGAACGCGGCACCAGCGCACGGGCGTCGGAACGGAACGGCAGGCCCAGCAGATAGCTGCGGCCGGTGATATAGGCCGCCGGAAGGCGCTTTTCGATGCGCAGGGCCAGCCGCTCGCCCAGCAGCGTCTTTTCCCGTTCGGTCAGACGCGCATCGGCAAAGGCGTTGAAGTCATCAACCGGCAGGTTGAGGCTTTCAAGGATCATGAACACCGCCTCATCCACCGCTGTTGCCGAGCCGTGACCATAATAGAGCCCAGCCTCCTGAAAGGCGCTGACGGCGAGCCTCAGTGCATCGCGCAGGGTGACCATCCCGGCCATCTCGCGGCGCAGGTCCGGCTTGGTCAGTTCGGCAAAGGGGGCATTCAGTGGGGTGCCTTCGGGCATCGGGGTATCCTTGAGATGAGGCGGCCAGTACCGGAAGCTGGCCTTACAAAATGTTGCCATGCTCTAGCGCATTTCGGGGAGGAGGGGGAACCGGATTCAGGTGGGGGCTGTGTTTCTGGTGCATTGGGGTGAGGGACGCACAAACACACATCATGTCATCCCGGTTTGGCGCGCAGCGGCAGGACCGGGATCGAGTACGCCCTGCGCGAGGAAGGTGAGCGCCGGGAATACTGTATCCCCGCCTTCGCGGGGATAACAAGAAGAGAAGCTGCAGCAAAAGGCAATCTGCATCTCCACCCACCGCGCCACCCCGGCTCGAAGGACGGGGTGACGGCCGAGGGGGCGGAAAGGCTGCACGTGCCTGACAGGTCCCGGCACAAGGCCGGGACGGTGCGGAGAGTGGGGCAGGGAAAGCCGAGAAGTCGTAATGAATGAAATTTTTTCATTTCTAATTCTGCGGCGGAATTTCTTCTTCTGCATCTCCCGCCCTTGATTGCCGCAAAAAACCGTTTAATCCTTTTGCAAATTTCGCTGCTGGAGGGCGGCGGGTGGGAGGGTGCTTTGCGTCCAGATGAAAAATTATTTACACCCGTAGAAGGTGACGCAACGGCTGCGCTGCAGGCGGCGATGGAGGCGGCTGCAGCAAAGGGTGAGGCGCTGCGGCTGGCTGCGGGGCGTTATACTTGCGCCGGGTTGAAGCTGCCGTCCGGGCTTGATCTGCGTTTCAGCGCCGGGGCCGTGCTTGTCTTTGCTGAAAGCTATGAGGCCTATGCGGCCAATGAGGTCGGCATTGAGGCGGAGAAATCCGGCCGGGCAATGATCACGGCGAAGGATGCCACGAATATCTCCATTACCGGCCCTGGCCTCATCAGCGCGCCGGGGCCTGCCTATGTGACGGGCCGTCTGGAGGATATGGGCACGCTCGTTCCGGCCGCCGCCCGGCCACGAGTGATGGTGCTGGAGAACTGCAAGGGCGTGACGCTCGCAGATTTTTCCGTCGAAGCTTCGCCCATGTGGACGCTGCATTTCGTTGAATGCGAGGGTCTGCGCGTCTCCGGCCTGTCGGTGACCAATGATCTGGAAATGCCGAACACCGATGGCGTGGTGCTGGATGCCTGCCGGGATGTACGGGTGGAACGCTGCCGTATTTCCACCGCCGATGACGGCATCGTGCTGAAGACCAGCGCCCGCCTTGATGGCGCCCCTGCCGGTGCCTGCCGCAATATTGTCGTGGCAGATTGCGACATCGAAAGCCGCAGCTGCGCGCTGAAGCTGGGCACGGAAAGCCACGGCGATTTCGAGAACATCGAGTTCCGCGACTGCCGCATCCTCGGCTCCAACCGGGCGCTTGGCATCTTCTCGCGCGATGGCGGCAAGGTGCGCAACATTGCCTTCCGCCGCATTGGCCTGTCCTGCGAGGAAACGCCGGAGGGCTTCTGGGGCTCGGGCGAGGCGGTCACCATAACCGTGCTGGACCGCCGCCCGCTGGGCACGCCCGGCGGCAAGGCTGCGGGCGGTGTGCGCGATGTGGTGTTTGAAGATATCTCCGGGCGCATGGAAGGGGCGGTGAACCTCATCGCCGACAAACCCGGTGCCATCTCGGGCCTGCGGCTGTCGCGCATCCGTCTGGTTCAGGCCGACGGGGTCTGGCGCGGTCACTATTATGATGTGCGCCCCACCGCAGCCGATCTGGCTCCCTCGCCCGATGCTGCCGGGCGCGCCAATGCCTGGGTGAAGGGTGCCGATGGCAAGGTCATTGGCCTTGTGCCCTATCCGGGCGGCATGCCCGGTCTTTATGCCCATAATGTGGAAGGGCTGGTGCTGGAGGATGTGGTGATCGAGCGCCCCTTGCCGCTGCCGCAGGGATGGCATGCGCAGGAGCAGGTTGTTGTCTCCGGTATGCCCGCCGTCTGGTCTGTCTACGGTCTTTGAGGAGCTCTCGTGAGCAAGCTGATCCGCAAGCTGGAGCATCTGCTGTCGCGTTTGCAGCAGAGGATCTACACCCGCACCGGCCATGAGGTGGCCTTGCGCTATTGCGCCGGGTCCTCTGAAACCCGTGCCGCCCTCGTTGCCTCCTCGCGCGAAGACTGGACGCCGGTCAGCCGCGATCTCGTCTGGGGCGGGCCGGATGGCTATTACTGGTTCGGCGGCAGCATCACGCTGCCCGACGAGCTGATCGGCCAGCGTCTTGCCGTGCATGTGGAAGCGGCCTTTGGCAGCGTCATGGGCCGCTCCGATCCGCAGTGCCTCGTGCGGGTCAACGGCCGCATCGTGCAGGGCGTGGATGGCAACCACCGGGAGTTCCCGCTGACCGAGGAGGCCCGTCCCGGCGAGGCCTTCGATATCCTCATCGAGGCTGGAACCATCGAAGACCGGCGCCAGCTCGGGTTTGCCTGCCATGTGGTCCGCCATGACCTTGATGTTGAGGAAACCTATTACGATCTGCGGGTGCCGCTCGATGTGGCGCGGCTTCTGGCGGAGGATGATCCGCGCCGCTCCTTTATCCTGCGTCAGCTGGATGCGGCGGTGGATGCCATTGATCTGCGCCCCGGCAACGGCGCCCGCTTCCGCGCTTCGCTGGCGTTGGCCCGTTATCATGCGGGCGAAATTTATGCGGCTCAGGATTTCGGGCAAAAGCCCGTCATCACCGCCACCGGCCACACCCATATCGACGTGGCCTGGCTGTGGCGGGTGCGCGAGACGCGGCAGAAGATGGCCCGCTCCATGGCCACGGCCATGACGCTGATGGACGAGTTTCCCGACTATCAGTTCATGTACAATCAGTGCGTCCTGCTCGACTATCTGGCGCAGGATTATCCCGAACTGGCGCAGCGCATTGCGTCGCGCGTTCAGGATGGGCGCTTCGAGATCGAGGGTGCGCTCTGGCTGGAGCCGGATGTGAACATTTCCAGCGGCGAGTCGCTGGTGCGGCATATCCTTTATGGCGTGCGCTATCACGAAGAGACCTATGGCGTGCGCCCGCGCATGGTGTGGCTGCCGGACACCTTCGGTTATTCCGCCGCCCTGCCGCAGATCATGCAGCGGGCGGGGCTGGACACTTTCGTCACGCACAAGCTGTCGTGGAACGACACCAACCGCATGCCGGAGGAGAGCCTGTTCTGGCAGGGCATCGACGGCACAAAGGTGGCCGCCTATTTCCTGACGACGCAGCCGTATGACTCCAAGAGCATCGGCACGACCTACTGTCCCAACCTGAAGCCCACCCATGTGATGGGCGCCTGGCGGCGGCATGGGCAGCAGCATCTCAGCAAGGAGCTGTTCCTCGTCTATGGCCATGGTGATGGCGGCGGCGGGCCGACGCGGGAGATGCTGCACAACATCCGCCGCATGGAACGCGGCATCCCCGGCTGCCCGAAGGTAGAACATGCGCCCATGCGCCCCTTCTTCGAGCGGTTGCTGAAGCGCATGGCGGAAAATCCGGAGAACTACCCCACCTGGGTGGGCGAGCTCTATCTGGAGTTTCACCGCGGTACCCTGACTTCCGTTGCCCGCAACAAGCGCAGCAACCGGCTGGCGGAAGCCGCGCTGCGGGAACTGGAGCTGCTGGCTGTTCTGGCGGCGCAGCATGGCGTGGCCTATCCGGCGGCAGAGCTGCGCCGCCTTTGGGACATCGTGATGCTGAACCAGTTCCACGACATCCTGCCCGGCTCTTCCATCGGCGCGGTCTATGAGGACAGCGATGCAGACTATGCCCGCCTGTTCTCGGCTGCGGATGAGCTGAGAGCCCGTCTGCTGGCGGCGCTGCCGGGTGAGGGGGCGCAGGTGTTCAATCCGTCGGGCACGGCGCGCAGCGGGCTGGTGATGATGCCGGATGCCGGCGGCCTCATTTCAGGTCAGGCTATTGTGCGGGCCGATGGCTCGGCGGCCCATGCAGTGCGCGTCGAGGCCCTGCCGCCGCTGGCGCTTGTCAGCCTGGAGGCCCACACGGCTCCAGCGCCGCTGGACGGGCTGGAAGTCTCGCCGGTGCGGCTTGCCAATGAGCATGTCGAGGTGCTGTTCGATGAGGCTGGCCGCATGGTCTCGCTCCTCGACCGCAAGACCGGGCGGCAGGTTCTGAAAGCGGACGCGAAAGCCAACCGGCTTCAGGCCTTCCGCGACATGCCCGCCGAATATGATGCCTGGGACATTGATGCGGATTTCGAGGATCAGGTCTTCGAGATCGACGATCTTGTCTCGGCAGAGGTGGTGGAGCGCGGCCCCCTGCGGGCGGCCATCCGCTTTGAATGGCGGTATGAAACCTCGCGCCTTGTGCAGGTCATCTCGCTGGAGGCAGGTGCCCGGCAGGTGGAGGTGGACTGCTTCATTGACTGGCACGAGCACAACACGCTGGTGAAGGCAGCCTTCCCGCTGGCGCTCAACACGGCGGCCATCAATGCGGAGATTCAGTTCGGCCATGTGCGCCGCGCCACCCACCGCAACACCTCCTGGGACAAGGCCCGTTTCGAGTGCTCCATGCAGCGCTGGATCGATGTCAGCGAGCCGGACTTCGGGGCCGCTTTCCTCAATGATTGCAAATATGGCTATGACGCGATCGGCAGCGATGTGCGGCTGACGCTGCTGCGCTCGCCCACCTGGCCCTGGGCAGATGCCGATCAGGGCGCGCATCACCTGCGCTATGCGGTGATGCTGCATGACGGGGACAAGGTGGCGGTGCATCAGGCGGCGGAGGCTTTCAATCTGCCGCTGCGCTTCGTTGCTGCTGCGGATAATGCCGCCAGCGGCTCTGCTGCCATGCCCTTCACGCTGGAGGGTGAGGGCGTCTGCATCGAGGCGGTGAAACAGGCCGAAGAGGGGGATGCCATCATCCTGCGCCTGTGGGAGGTTTCCGGCACCCGCCGCAAGGCGCGGCTGCGGCTGGATCCGGCCATCACCGCCGTGTCGCGTACGGACCTTCTGGAGCGCGAGCCTGAAGCCCTGACGGTGGAGGAGGGCGCTGTCAGTCTCTCCCTTGCGCCGTTTGAAATCCTGACGCTCAGCCTGTCGCGGAGCGCTCTTGCCACTTCTTCAATGCCGAGCCTGACATGACCCAGCCGCTGTACGAATTCACCCGCCGCATCACCGAGTTTCCGGAAGGCGAGAAGTCCTTCATCGAGATCCCCTTTACCGTCGATGACAGTATCGAGCGGATCGAGGTCAGCTATATGTTTCCGGCCGGCAGCGGCGGCAGTGTCATCGACATTGGCCTTGCCCAGAACGGGCGCATGCGCGGCTGGTCCGGCTCCGAGCGGGGCCATGTGCATGTGGCGGCAGACCGGGCGACCCCGGGCTATGATCTTGGGGCCTTGCCGGGCCGCTGGGATGTGGTGCTGGGCATCGTGAAGATCGGCCTCAACTGCTACACGGACTTGCGCGTTCGCCTCGTGCCCAAGCGCAGGACGTGGCTGGTGGGCGACATTCACAGCCATTCGGAACATTCCGACGGTGGCGTCACTGTGCTGGATGCCATCCACCGCGCCCGTGCCTCGCGGCTCGATTTCGTCGCCATCACCGACCACAACACCGTGTCGCAGAACATCATCCGCCCGGATGATCCGGACATTCTGGTGATCCCGGCGATGGAACTCACCTCTTTCTACGGCCACACCAACTTCTTCGGGCTGGAGCGTCCGGTGGAGGACTGGCGCTGCCGCTCGCCGCAGGATGTGGCGGACAAGATGGCGGAGGCCCGCTCAAAGGGCGCAACGGTGGTGATCAACCATCCCTTCCAGAACTCCGATGGCGGGCGCTGGCAGGCCGGTTTTGATGTGGCCTTTGATGCCATGGAAATCTGGAACGGCAACTGGACGCCGATGAACCAGCAGGCCATCGATTTCTGGCAGGAGCTGCTTTGTGCAGGACGCCGGATTCCGGTGACGGCGGGCAGCGACTTCCACCTCAAGAACCGCCGCCGTCATGGCCACCCCTCCAACCGGCTGCTGGCGGAAAGCTACACGATGGCGGGCATTCTGGAGGCCATCCGCGCCGGGCGCAACGTGGTGGCTGCAGGGCCTGATGACCGCATGGCAAAGCCGGCCAATGAAGCAGGGCCGCAATTTGGCGAAGAGGCGCGGGCAGGGCAGAAACTGGCCACAACCTTCACCGGCCTTGCAGCCGGAGACGAGCTGCGCGTGATCACGGACAAGGGCGTCGTGGAGGCTTTGTCCCCGGCGGGGTCTGCATTGACCCATGAGGCAGCTTTCGCCAGCCGGTTCCTGCGTTATGAGATCTGGAACGGCGGCGAGCCAAGGCTCTTCACCAATCCCTATTACGCAGGCTGAAAGCCGCACGCGCTGCTGTGTGCTCAGGGAGGGGCTTACATGAAGAAGAAAACGCCGGGCAAGGTCGGCATCAAGGATGTGTCGCAGGAGGCGGGTGTTGCGCTCAGCACTGTCTCGCATGTGCTCAACGGCACGGCGCCGATCAGCGCCGAGGTGCGCGCCCGGGTGCTGGATGCAGCCCGCAGACTGGGGTATCTGGCCAAACGCCAGCAGAAGGGGGCGATTGCCTCACTCTCGACGCTCTATCTCGCGGTGCCCAACGGCAATCTGCCGCATGTGAATACCAATCTCTTCTCCTGGACGATGCTTTCTGCCCTGACGCGGGAGTGCGAGCGCCGGGCCATCAAGCTGGTGCCGCATGCCAGCGAAGGAGACCTGAGCGCGCCGGAGATCATTGCCGGAGCACAGACCTGCGGGGCCGATGGCATCATTCTGGTGCATGATCACACGCCACGCCTGATCAAGGGGCTAGCCGCGTCCGGCATCGCCACGGTGCTGCTCAATGGCGATGATCCCTCCATGTCCATCGACACGGTGGTGCCGTCCAACCGCTATGGCGCGCGGCTTGCGGCGGAGTGGCTGTTGTCGCGCGGGCATCAGTGCATCCTGCATCTCACCTGGCGTGGCCGCAGCACCATACGCCGCCGTCTGGACGGAGTGCGTGACGCCCTGCTGGCCCGGGACCTTTCGCCCGATGCCTGCGAGGTGCTCTATGCCGATGGTTATGAACCCGGTCACGGGGAGGCGGCGCTGTCACGCTACATCGCAGCCCGGGGTGGCTTGGGCGGCAACACGGCCATCTTCTGCGCAGCCGACAATCTTGCCATCGGTGCGCTCAATGCACTGCGCGCTGCCGGGATCAGCGTCCCGGGGGAGGTCAGTGTCATCGGCTTTGACGGCGTGACCATCGGCGAGCTGACCACGCCGCCGCTGGCAACCGTCCGGGTGCCGCTGGACCATCTGGCCGCGGCCGCCGTTCAGACGCTCGAGAACCGTCTTGCCGTGCACGCACCCGATTTCCCGCCCGTCCGGATCGAACTGGCCTGCCAGCTCATTATCCGTGAAAGTGCGAGGGAAGTCTCAAGTAAATGAAAATATTTTTGTTCTTGAAATTGTACTTGCAATGCGGGATCGTCTCCTTCGTCAAGCTTATCAGAAGCTAATCTGCTGTGTTTATGGTTGTGCTTCTGGCTCTGGGAGGAGGTTGATATGGGGATTTGTAAAAATATTTTCACTTCACTTGCGATGATCTTACTGGCAGGCTCTGCCATCAGTTCCGCCCATGCTTTCCAGGAAGCGCCGATGCTGGAAGCACTTGTGAAGGAGGGCAAGCTGCCGCCAGTGGATCAGCGCCTGCCGGAGACGCCGGCGGTGATCGAAGCTGCTGAGGTTGGCCAGTATGGCGGCAACTGGCAGCGCGCCTACAAGGGGCCGGGCGACCGCTGGGGCCCGACCAAGCTCATGGAAGAGCGCGTGGTGAAGTGGAGCCAGAAGACCGGCGGCCCGCTGGAACTGGTGCCGGGTTATATCTCGTCCTATTCGGTCAGCGAGGATTCGCGCGAGTTCACCTTCTCCCTGCTGAAGGGGCTGAAGTGGTCGGATGGCGAGCCGGTGACCACGGAAGACGTGCGCTTCTGGTATGAGGATGTCTATCTCAACAAGGACATTCTGGCCGAGATTGACCAGACGCTCGCCCCCGGCGGCAAGCCGATGAAGCTGGAGATCATCGACGAGCAGACCTTCAAGGTCAGCTTCGAGGATCCTTATGTCTATTTCCTTGAAATCCTCGCCAAGGATTCCACCGGCAACCCGAGCCTTGACCGCCCGAGCTTCCTGTTTCCGAAGCACTATCTGAAGCAGTTCAACAACAAATATGCTTCGGAAGAGGAGCTGAAGGCGGCGGCTGCGAAGTTCGGCGTCGAAAAGTGGAGCGACCTGTGGGGCTCGCGCGGGGCGGCAACCGCCTGGTGGCAGAACCCGGACCTGCCGGTGATCACCGCCTGGAAGATCGAGACCCCGGCACCCGCCGAGATCGTGACCATGGTGCGCAATCCCTATTATTATGCGGTTGATCAGGCCGGTAACCAGCTGCCCTATATCGACCGCATCACCCACAAGCTGTTCAACGATCAGGAAGCCTTCAACCTGATGATCGTGCAGGGCCAGATCGACATGCAGATGCGCTATGTCGAGCCGCAGGACTTCACTTTTTACAAGGAGAACGAGGCCAAGGGGAATTATACGGTCCGCCGGTGGACGCAGGCCCAGACCTGGGCGCTGGTGCCGAACCTCACCGTCAAGGATGAAGTGCTGCGCGGGCTGTTCGAAACGCCGGAGTTCCGGCAGGCGCTCAGCGTTTCCATCGACCGCGAGACGGTGAACGAGCTGATCTTCTCCGGCCTTGCCGAGCCCCGTCAGGCCTCTCCTGTGACCGGATCGCCGAATTTCGATCCGGAGCTGGAAACGCACTGGGCCGAGTATGATCCCGATCTGGCCAACGAGCTGCTGGACAAGGCCGGTCTCGACAAGCGCGATGCCCAGGGCTTCCGCCTGCGCCCGGATGGCAAGCGCCTGTCCATCGTTGTCGAAATGCAGCATGCCAATGGTCCCAAGACCATGGAAATCATCGCGGCCAATTTCAAGGATATCGGTGTCGAGCTGCTGCCGCGCATCATCGACCGGACCCAGTGGGACGCGAACCGCGACAACAATGACTTCCAGATGCAGTGGTATCCCTTCGACCGCCTGTCGGTCGTGGCGGCTGACCCGCGCATCATGATGGGCAATGATTCCTACGCCAACCAGTATTACATCTGGTACTCGACCAAGGGTGCTTCGGGCATCGAGCCGCCTGCAGATCACGCGATCCGCAAGCTTTTCGAGGATTGGGACAAGGCGGCCAAGGCTGCAAGCCGCGCCGAAGCCGATGGTGCACTCAACGACCTGATCAAGACCTTCGTCACGCAGGGCTGGGTCATTGGCGTTGTCGGGGAGCTGCCTGCCATCACCATCGTGAAGAACAATTTCATGAACTTCCCCGATGACCTGATCGAGGATGACATCACCCGCGGCATTGGTCTGGGCGTGACCCAGCAGATGTGGATGAAGCAGTAGCGGCTGCAACGTTCCGACCGGCGCCCCGATGCCGAAGGGCTGGGGGTGCCGGATCCGGTCAATCTGAAATCCTGTTCCCGCCCGCGCGGCGCACCGCCGGCCTTTACCCCAAGGCTGCGTGCGGAACTGGAGGGTGTTCATGCTTGGTTACATCTTGCGGCGTCTGGCCTGGGCCGTGCCCACGCTGATCTTCGTCTCCTTCATCTCTTTCCTCATCATCCAGCTGCCGCCGGGCGATTTCGTCACCGCCTATGCGGCGCAGCTGCGCAATGGCGGGGAGTACATCACCGAAGCGGAAGAGGCGATGATGCGCGCCCAGTTCGGGCTCAATGATCCGCTGCTGGTGCAATACTGGCGCTGGATCTCCAACATCGTCTTCTACGGTGACTTTGGCCGGTCGCTGGAGTGGAACGCACCGGTCAGCGACCTGATCTGGGACCGCCTCGGGCTGACGCTGCTCATCTCCACCCTCAGCATGATCTTCACCTGGCTCATCGCCATTCCGGTCGGCGTCTATTCCGCCACCCGGCAATATTCCATCTTCGACTATGTGTTCACGGTCTTCGGCTTTCTCGGCAAGGGCGTCCCGGATTTCCTGCTGGCGCTGATCCTGATGTGGACCGCCTTTGTCTGGCTCAACATGGATGTGGGCGGGCTGATCTCGCCGCAGTTCGAAGGAAAGCCCTGGGATCTGGCCAAGATCATCAACCTGCTGGAGCACCTCTGGATTCCGCTGGTGGTGCTGGCTACGGGCGGTGCGGCGGGACTGATCCGCGTCATGCGCGCCAACATGCTGGACGAGTTGCGCAAGCCTTATGTGGAAACGGCTTACGCACAGGGCTTCACCGAGCGCACCGTTGTCTGGCGCTATCCTGTACGTGTGGCGCTCAACCCCTTCATCTCGACGGTCGGCTGGGCCCTGCCCGCGCTCTTTTCCGGCGACGTGATCACCGCCGTGGTGCTGAACCTGCCCACCACCGGCCCGCTGCTGCTGCAGGCGCTGAAGATGCAGGACATGTATCTGGCCGGCAGTTTCATTCTCATTCTCAGCGTCTTCACCGTCATCGGCACGGTGGTGTCCGACATCCTGCTCGCGCTGTCCGATCCGCGCATCCGGTTTGCATGAGGAGCAAGGCCGTATGACCCAGACCCTCGATCAGACATTGTCCACCACGCCCGCTGAAATGCCGGTCCTGCCGCCGCTTGCCCCGCGCGAGGAGGTGATGGGCGGAGAGCTTTCGACCGCGAAGCAATGGACGCTCATCTGGTGGCGTTTCCGCAAGCACAGGCTGGCGGTGGCCTCGCTCGTCTTCATGGCAGTTCTTGGCGTTCTGGCGCTCTTCGCCGATTTCGTTTCGCCCTACCGGCCGGAGACGATCAGCCGCCTCAACACCTTTGCCCCGCCCAACATGGTGCACATCTTCCATGAAGGCAGCCTGCACCGGCCCTTTATCTACCCGCTGGAGCGCAAGCGCGATCCGGAAACTGCGCGGGTGATCTATCAGCCCAACACGGAAAAGCCGCTGCCCATCCGCTTCTTCGTGGAAGGGGAAAGCTATCACCTGCTCGGGCTTTACGAGACGCGTGTGCATCTCTTCGGCATCGATGACCGCAAGCAGCAGATCAACCTGCTGGGCACCGATTCCCTTGGCCGCGATCTCTTCACCCGGCTTCTTTACGGCGCCCGCGTCACCCTGTCGGCCGGCCTTGTCGGCGTTGCCTTTGCCTTCATCCTCGGCCTCGCGCTGGGCTCGATCTCGGGCTACTACGGCGGCTGGCTTGACGCCGGCATCCAGCGGCTCATGGAGTTCATCCGCTCCATTCCGACGATCCCGCTGTGGATGGGCCTGGCTGCGGCGCTGCCCATCGCCTGGGACCCGCTGTTCGTCTATGTGCTCATCACCATCATCCTGTCGCTGATCGGATGGACGCATCTTGCCCGTGTCGTGCGTGGCCGCTTCTTCTCGCTGAAAACGGAGGACTATGTGCTGGCGGCAAGGCTCGCGGGCGCTTCGGAATACCGGATCGTCACCCGCCACATGCTGCCGGCCATGACCAGCTACATCATCGCCGCCGTCACGCTGGCGATCCCGGAGATGATCCTGGGCGAAACCGCACTCAGCTTCCTGGGGCTGGGCCTGCGCCCGCCGGTCGTCAGCTGGGGCGTGCTGCTGCAGGACGCCCAGAACCTTCGCACCATTTCCCTGGCCCCCTGGCTTCTGGCCCCGGGCATTGCGGTCGTGCTCGTTGTTCTCGCCTTCAACTTCATTGGTGATGGCCTGCGCGATGCCGCCGACCCCTACGGCCACTGAGGGGGAGGAGCCATCATGTTTTTCAAGCAGAAAGCCCCGAGGCCCGATCTTGCCCCCATGCCGCCCGAGCGGCTGCTGGAACTGGACAATGTCGGCGTGCATTTCCCCACCCGCGACGGGCTGGTGCGGGCGGTCAACGGCGTCTCCTACCATGTCAACCGGGGGGAGGTTCTGGGCATCGTTGGCGAAAGCGGTTCGGGCAAGTCGGTGACGGCCCGCTCGATCATGCGGCTGCAGCCGCGCAATGCGCTCAATGCCAGCGGCACCATCCGCTTCCGCCGTTCATCGGGTGACGAGGTGCTGATTTCCTCCGAAGACCGGCAGAGCCGCACCATGCGCTCCCTGCGCGGCGGGGAAATCGGCATGGTGTTTCAGGAGCCGATGACGGCCCTGTCGCCGGTTCACACCATCGGCACGCAGATCATGCGCACGGTGATGCTGCACAAGGGGGTGTCCAAGGCCGAAGCGCGCAATCAGGCCATCGAACTGCTGAAGCGCGTGCAGATGCCCCGGCCGGCCGACATCGCCGGCCGCTATCCGCATCACCTGTCCGGCGGCATGCGCCAGCGGGCGATGATCGCGCTGGCGCTGGCCTGTGATCCGGCGCTGCTGATCGCCGACGAGCCGACCACGGCACTGGATGTGACCACGGAAGCCCAGATCCTGGAGCTGCTGAAGCGGCTGCAGGAGGAGCTGAACATGGCCATCGTCTTCATCACCCACAATTTCGGCGTGGTGGCCGATATCGCCGACCGGGTGGCGGTGATGTATCTGGGCCGCGTGGTGGAAACCGGCACCGTGGATGAAATCTTCTACGAGCCCAAGCACCCCTACACCCAGGCGCTGCTGCAATCGATCCCGCGCCTTGGCAAGAGCCATGGCCGCCGCCTGCGCACCATTTCCGGCATGGTGCCCGACCCCTACAACGTGCCCGGCGGCTGCGCCTTCCATCCGCGCTGCATGCATGGGGTGGCCGGCACCTGCGACGTTACCGTGCCGGAGGATGCCGTTTTCCCCAGCGGTCAGCGCGCCCGCTGCCATTTCGCCGGAACCGCCGGCATTGCGGAGGCTGCCGAATGACCGCCGCTCAGGATCTCATCATGGACGAGAACACCCTCATCTCCGTCCGGGGCGTGCGGAAATATTTCCCCGTCTACGAAGGCTGGTTCCGCCGCGAGGCGGGGGCGGTGAAGGCGGTGGATGACATCACCTTCGATATCCGCAAGGGCGAGACCTTTGGCCTTGTGGGCGAAAGCGGCTCGGGCAAGTCCTCCATCGCCCGCCTTATCCTGCGGGCCTATGACCTGACCGGCGGGGAAATCCTGTTCCGGCGCGGCAATGGCTCCGTGGTGGATATTTCGCGCCTCTCCGACCGGGAGATACGCGACATCCGCCGCGAAATGCAGATGATCTTTCAGGACCCGTATTCCTCGCTCAACCCGCGCATGACGCTGCTGGAGCTGGTGGGTGAGCCCATGGTGGTGCATGGCGCTGGCTCGGAAAGCGAGATCCGTGACCGTGTGGCGGAATTGTTGCGCCTTGTCGGCCTGCGCCCGGAATATCTGCTGCGCTATCCGCATGCCTTCTCCGGCGGCCAGCGCCAGCGCATCGGCATTGCCCGCGCACTTGCGCTCAACCCCAGCTTCATTGCCGCGGACGAAGCTGTGTCGGCGCTGGATGTGTCCGTCGCTGCGCAGAACATCAATCTGCTGCAGGACCTCCAGGAGCAGCTGGGCCTCACCTATCTCTTCATCACCCATGACCTTGGCATGGTGGAGCATATCTCTGACCGGATCGGCGTCATGTATCTGGGTCGCCTGATGGAGGTTGGGCCGACGGAGGAGATGTTCGCCCGGCCGCTTCATCCCTACACCGAAGCCCTGCTTGCCGCCGTGCCGCAGCCGGACCCTCGCGGCAACCGCACCCGCAAGCGCGTGCCGCTGAAGGGCGAGATCGCCGACGCGATGAATGTGCCCTCCGGCTGCCCGTTCCATCCGCGCTGTCCCTATGCGGATGAAAGCTGCCGCAGCACGGTTCCGGCCCTGCGCACGGTGGAGGGCGGACGTCAGGTGCGCTGCCACCACGCCGAAAGCCTCACCCTGACCGGAGTTCACGGCTGATGCGCGCCCTTCTTGCAGACCTGCCGCTCTCCGGCCTGCCGGAGGATGCGGATCAGGCGCCCGATTTTGCTCTTGCCGCCCGTTATCTGCCGGTGCTGCGCATGGATGATGCAGAGCCTTTCCGCCCGCTGGCCGCAGGCTATGTGGTCTACCGGGAGGAGGGGCCTTCGCTGTCCTCGAAATTCATCATCCGTCCACGCGGGCGCACGGTGATCGAATATGCGATCTGGTACGACTGGGATATCCAGCACCTCTATGACCTTGAGCATGTCTGGGTGCATGTCGAGCCGGACGGCAGCATCGCCAGGGTCGAGGCTTCGCGCCATGGCGCGCGCCGCCTTATGCGATGTCCAGATGGCGCATTGCCGGTGGAGGCAGGGCGCCCGGTTCTCTATCTGGAGCCGGGCAAACATGCCCATTGGGCCGATGACGGCGAGATGCGCCGCAACGCAGGTCCCCTGATCGCCGCCATGTGCGGTGCCTTCGCCGGGGATGGGGGCGTGCACCTCTCCAACCGGTTCTCCGATGCCGGACGCATCTCGGCCTCCCCGCTGAGCTGCCGTCTGGCGCGCCTTGCCCTGAAGCGTATGGCGTTTTCCCCGTCCTGGCAGTTCTCCCGCTGCAGCGATGAGGAAGGCGGTGTGTGCCTCATGCCCTGGCCCATGCTTGATGCCTGGGTGCCGCGGCGGGTGGAGGCGCTCGTTGCCAGTCTGGAAACCCGCGTGCCCCATCTGGCCGCGGTGTTTCTGGACTGCGGCGACACCCTGGTGGACGAGCGCACCGAGGTGAAGATCCCCGGCACGGAAGTGGTCACCAGCGCCGATCTCATCCCCGGTGCAGGCGATATGCTCCACGAACTGGTCCGCAGCGGCTACCGGCTGGCGCTTGTCGCTGATGGCCCGCGCGCGACCTTCGAGAACATCCTCAAGCATCATGGCCTGTGGGACTGCTTCGAGGCTCATATCATTTCCGGCGACATCGGCGAGCTGAAGCCCTCGCCGAAGATGTTCGCTGCCGCCTGTGAAGCACTGGGGCTTGCCGAGGGCGACCGGGCACGCACGGTGATGGTGGGTAACAATCTGGAGCGGGACATTCTGGGCGCCAACCGCTTCGGCCTCATCTCCATCTTCCTCAACTGGTCCACCCGGCGCAGCCACAAGCCCGGCACCCGGGCAGAGCGCCCGATGCTGACCTTCAACCAGATCGGCCGCCTGCCGGATCTCTTGGAGAAGATCGAACTCAGCCTGCCGCTGCCCGGCGAAGGAGAGGATGAATGACCGCGCCCCTTACCGCATCTGCTGCTGCCGGCTTCCCTGTCATGCGGGGTAGCAGTATCACCGCCTGGGCCATGGGGCCGGTGCATCAGACCTATTATCCTGGCACGCCGGCGCTGGCCGAGGACCGGGTGCAATACCGTTTCATCAACGGTTTCGTGGATGTGGGCGATCTGCCCTGCCGTGTCGCCCTGTGGGAAGAGATCAAGACCCGAGAAGTTCCGCTGGAGCCTTTCGAGGTGGAGGCGCTGAACCTGCCGGGCTTCAACCGCCGGGTGGAGTTTTCCAGCTTCTGGCACCGGCCAACCCGGCTGAAGCGCTGGCTGAAGACCCGTCTGGTGCCTTCGCCGGCCGGGCCCTTCTGCTTCCGCCTGTCTACCTGCGGCGGTGTTACCATCTGGGTGGATGGGGAAAAGGCCGTCTCCTTCGAGCCTTTCCAGCGCAACAGGGAAAGCAGCACGGAAATTGAATTGAGCCTCAAGCCGGAAGGCAGTGAAGTGACCGTGCTGACCGAAGAGCTGGCCGAGCGCGATGCCATCTGGTTCTTTGAACTGACGCTGCTTTCCGATGCCGCGATCACGGCGGTGCTGCCGGTGGATGTGGCGCCTGCCGGCATTGCAGCGCTGATGGAGCTGGCCACCTCCGTGCGCCCGGATCCGTTCCACAGCACCACCGGCGAGCTGGCGCTTGTCTTCGCTCATGCGCCGGATGTGGACGTCAGCGTGACCGCCCTGATCCAGCCCAGCGTTCACATGCGCGACAAGCCGCCGCTGCTGCAATCCTCTGCGGTGCTGCGCAAGGGGGAAACACGGGTGAGCCTGCCGGGGGCGCAAGCGCTGCCCGATGCCTATCACCCGCTGGACCTGACCTTCTCCATCGGCACGGCGCGGGTGGAACGGCACATTGCCTTTGCCACGCACCGGCTGGAAAAGCTCGACTGGCACGCCCTGCCGCTTGCTGACCGCAAGCCGAAGGTGCTGGAGTTTCTGGCAGACCACGGCGAAATGCGCGCCGGGCGGGCCATCGCCATGCAGGCGGCCGGAAAGCCCGTGGATGCCACCTTCCGCGAGATCATCGCCAACACGCTGGAAGCCATCGACGAGCGGCGCGATTGCTCCGACTTCGTGATGGTGCCGCTGCTCTGGCTGGCGGCGGATTATGGCGCGGGCCTGCCGCAGGATCTGCGCGGCGCCATTGATGCCTCGGTGCTGGGCTACCGCTATTGGGTGGATGAACCGGGCAATGACGTGATGTGGTTCTGGAGCGAGAACCACGTGCTGTGCTTCCACGTCTCGCAATATCTCGCCGGACGCCTTTATCCAGGTGCCAGTTTCACCTGTTCCGGCCGCAAGGGTGCGGAGCAGGCAAGGCTTGGCGAAGAGCGGCTGATGCGCTGGTTCGACAGCGTCGAGGCCCATGGCCTCGCCGAATGGAATTCTGCCGCCTATTACCCGATCGACTTCATCGGTCTTCTGGCGCTGGAGCATCTGGGTGACGGCCGCATCCGCGAGCGGGCGGCGCAACTGCTGGACCGGCTGTTCCTGATGATCGGCCTGCATACGCTGGGCGGTGTTCCGGCCGGCACGATGGGCCGGGCCTATGACAAGGAGCTGCGCGCCGGGCCGCTGACCGAGCTTGCCCCCTTCGCCACTCTCGGCTTTGGCGAGGGCTGGCTGAATGACGGTGTGGCCGCGCTGCCGATGCTGGCGGCAGGCTCCTACGCTCCGCCGCAGCGCGCGCTTGACGTGGTAAGTCCCGCTCCGGGTACGGCGCTGACGGCCCATTACGTGCAGGGCCATGACGAGGCGGCCCGGCTGGCGCTCTACAAATCCGCCCATGTGCAGCTCTCCTCGATGGTGGATGGCGAGCCGGGCAAAAAGGGCCACCAGCAGCATCAGGTGGATCTGCGCTTTGCCGCCCATCCCTTTGCCCGTGCCTGGGTCAATCATCCCGGTGCCGATGATCCCTGGGGCGGCCAGCGCCCGTCCTATTGGGCGGGCAACGGCGTCATGCCCCGCGTTGGCCAGCACGGCAACGCGGCGCTGCTGGTGTTCGATCTGGGCGAGGGTCCGCGTATCGGTTTCACTCACGCCTATGTGGAAGCTTCCGCCTTTGACGAGGTGCAGCAGGAGGGCAACTGGCTGTTCCTGCGTTCCGGTGCCGGTTTTGCCGCTCTCTCGGCCAGCGCCCCGCTTGAACCTGTGACGGAAGGGCCGGGTGCGGGTATCGAGTTCCGCGCTCATGCCAGCCGCTGTGGCTGGGCGGCTCTGATGGGAGAGGCTGCTGATGATGCTGATCCCGCCGCTGCCTTCGCCCGCTTCCGCTCGAGCGTTCAGGCCCTCAGCCTCGCCTTTGATGCGCAGGTTCTCACCCTGACGCTTTCGGGGGCGGGCCATCCGTCCCTCGCGCTTTCCTGGGGCTCCGGCCTTGTTGTGGATGGCACGGCAATGCCTTTCCCCAACCGCAGCCTCGACCCGCTCATCCGGCAGTTTCCTGCCGTCTCCCATTGATCTGATCCGCCGATTGACAGGACCCCGCCATGTTGATGATCAATCCTGACACCTTGTCCGCGACGCTGTCCCGCGTGGCGGTCGGCCTCGCCCGCCTCAAGGGCATGAACGAAACCGCGGCCATTTCCGAAGATGCCTATGACCTGCAGTTTGAGGAATGGGACTGGGAAGTGGGCGTTGGCATCTATGGGCTTATCCGCCATGCGGAAGCGGTAGGCGACCGGTCGCTGATCGAGGCGATTGCCCGCTGGTATGATTGGCAGATCTCCAAAGGCATCCCGCCGCGTCAGGTCAATTCCTCCTCGCCCATGCTGCCGTTGTCGGTGCTGATCGACCATGTGGACCGCCCGGATTTCGAGGCGCTGGTGAAGGACTGGGCGGACTGGCTGATGACCAGCCTTGCCCGCACCCGCGACGGCGGTTTCCAGCATGTGGTGAAGGAGCGGATGAACGACGGCGAGCTGTGGGACGACACGCTGTTCATGACGTGTCTGTTCCTTGCCCGCGCCGGGCAGCGTTTCGGCCGGCAGGACTGGATCGAGGAAGCCTTCTACCAGTTCCTCGTGCATGAACGGTTCCTCGCCGATCCGGTCACCGGGCTTTGGTATCATGGCTGGACTTTCAACGGGAACCACAACTTCGCCAAGGCATTCTGGGCGCGGGGCAATGCCTGGATCACCGTGGCAATTCCGGAGCTGTTCGGCCTCGTCAAGGATATCCCCGGCCATCTGAAGGCGCATCTCACCTTCATTCTGGACGCGCAGGTGCGCACGCTGGCCGCCAACCAGCGCGGCAACGGCATGTTCTGCACGCTGGTGCTGGACCCGCAGTCACCGGAGGAAACCTCCGCCACTGCCGCCATCGCTTATGGTATCCTGCGCGGCATCGACCTAGGTCTGCTGCCGCAGGATTACCGCCCGGTGGCCGACCGGGCGCTGGCGGCGGTGCTGGAGCGGATCGATGACAGCGGCATCGTGCTGCAGGTGTCGGACGGTACGCCCATGGGCCACACGCTGGACTTCTACCGTCAGATCCCCAACGTGCCCGCCCCCTACGGTCAGGCCCTCGTCATGCTGCTGCTCGTCCGGGCTCTGGCCGAGGGAAGAGGCTGACAGCTTCGGGAAAGGGGCCGCCGTTTCAGCGGGGCTTGTGTGGGCGGGACGGGTGCAGTACCGCTTGTCCGGTGCACGCCAGCTGACCGGAGATGCCCCATGACCGAAGCCCCGCTTGTTGCGCTGACCGGTGCCACCGGCTTCGTTGGCCAGTATCTGGCTGCCGATCTCATCCGCCGGGGGTACCGTCTGCGGCTGCTGCTGCGCCGTCCGGTGGAGGATGCGGTGAGCGCGGATCAGGAATTCATCGGTGACCTCGCCCGTCCGCGCAATCTCGATCAGGCGATGCGGGACGTGGATTTCGTGGTCCATTCCGCCGGTATCGCCCATGCCATGTCGGGCCGTCCGGAGGATGACTACCGGGCTGTGAACCGGGATGCGACGGCGGCACTGGCGCAGGCCGCGCGCAAGGCCGGGGTGAAGCGTTTCGTGTTCCTGTCCTCCATCCGGGCCCAGTCCGGCCCTTCGGCCGATCACGTGCTGACGGAAGCAGACGCGGCACAGCCCACCGATGCCTATGGCCGCTCGAAGCTGGAGGCCGAGGCCGCGATTGCCGAAACCGGCATGCCCTACGCCGCGCTGCGGCCGGTGCTGGTGTATGGGCCGGGCGCGAGGGGCAATCTGGAGGCGCTGTTCGCGCTGGCCCGCAAGCCCGTGCCGCTGCCTTTCGGACTTTTCACCGGCAAGCGCTCACTGATCTCGCTCGCCAATCTGGCGGGTGCGGTGGACTGCGTGCTGAGGCTGCCGGAAGCCCCCAACCGGGCGCTGATCGTGGCCGATCCGGAGCCGGTGACGCTGGCCGGGATCATCGCGGCCTACCGGCGCGGCCTTGGCCGCAGGCCGGGCCTTCTGCCGGTGCCGCCCGCCCTGCTGGAGCTGGGGTTGAAACTGGCAGGCAAGGGCGAAATGGCCGAACGGCTGGGCGGCTCGCTCGCCGCCAGCCCGGCCGCGCTGATGGCGCTGGGCTGGGTGCCTGCCGAAACGACGCTGGAAGCACTTGAGGCGCTGGGCGCTCAGGACCGGCGCATTGCCGAGGTTGGCAAGAAGGTCTCCTGAATCAGCTTGCCATTCGCCAGAATGTAGCTGGTGCTGCACAGATGCTGGCGCAGGCCCTGCTTGTGGCTGATGATCAGGAGGGTCAGACTTCGCTGTCTCGCCAGAGGCAAAAGCGCCTGCCACAGGGCATCCTCCGACAGCGCGTCAAGCCGGGCCGTCACCTCGTCCAGGATCAGCACCCGGGTGGAAGGCAGGATCAGCCGCGCCAGCGACACACGGGTCAGTTCGCCGCCCGAAACCTCGCCCGCGTGGCGAGTCTCCCAGGCCGGATCAATCCCGAGGGCGGACAGTACCTCCTGATCCGGCGTGCCGCCGTTGCGCAGGATATCGCCGATGCGCCAGCGTGGATCGGCGGCAAGCTCCGCCATCTGCGGCACATATTGCACCGGGTGCGGGCGTCCCGCGCGCAAGGGGGGCAGGGCACCGCCATTGAGACGCACAGAGCCTGAGGCGGGCGCAATAAATCCGGAAAGGCAGCGGCCAAGGCTTGTCTTGCCTGCCCCCGATGGCCCGCCAAGGCCGGTCACGCTGCCCGGCTCAAGCGTCAGGCTCACCCCATCCAGCACCTGCTTTTGCCCCAGCTTCAGGTTCAGCCTTTCCACGCTCAGCATGTGCCGTAGATCTCCTGCGCCTGCCAAAGGGCGCGTGTGTAGGGGGCGGAAAGGGCTGATCCTTCGCTGGCAAAGCATCTTGCATCTGCCGTCTCCACGATGGCGCCATCCTGCATCACAGTGATGCGCCGGGAGATAGCGGCAAGGCGCTTCAGGTCGTGGCTGATCACCAGCAGGCCGTGGCCCTTTCGGGCGAGACTTGCGATCAGCGCGATGATGCGGTCTGCATTATCCGGGTCGAGCCCGCTGGTGGGCTCGTCTGCGATGATGAAGTCAGCGCCTGAAGCCAGCGCACTGGCCAGCAGCACGCGCTTGGCCATGCCGCCGGACAGCTCATGCGGGAAGGCATGGGCCACGTCCGGTTCAAGCCCCACATCTCCCAGAAGTTTCGCGGCATCCACCGCCCGGCCAAATGGCTTGCCGAAGCGGGCAAGCTGCGGGCCGGTGCGGGCGAGCGGATCCAGGGCATCAATGGTCTGGGGCGCAAGGGCGAGCGATCCGGGGTGCGGCTTCTGGCCGTCCACCGTCACATGGCCGCCTGTGATGGCATTGCCCGGCAGCAGGCTCATCAGCGCCTCGGCCACCAGGCTCTTGCCTGCACCGGAGGCGCCCGCAAGCCCGGCCACTTCGCCGCGTTCGACAGTGAGGCTCAGGCCCTTGAGCGCCTGCACGGACTGGCCAGCCGCACTGGGGAAGCTGACCGTCAGGTTGATGACCGAAAGGCTCATGCGATATCCGCCGCCCGCGGGTCTGCCGCCTTGCGCAGGCGCTCGCCCAGAAGCTCAAAACACAGCGCCACCAGCATCAGGGCCAGACCGGGACCGGCGGCGATCCACCATTTCCCGGCCATCAGCCCGCGCAGGGATTCCGACAGCATCATGCCGATGGACGGCAGATGCGGTTCGATGCCAAGGCCGATGAAGCTGAGACCCGCCTCATGCAGGATGGCATGCGGGAAGATGAGAACGAAACCGGCGGCGAGCTGCGGCAGCAGATGCGGCACGAGATGCCGGCGGGCAATCCAGCCGGGAGAGCGGCCAAGGGCGCGGGAGATCATCACATAATCCGAGGTCAGCACCGTCTGCGCCTCATGCCGCAGCACGCGGGACAGACGCGGCCAGTGTGTGAGGGAAACCGCAATGATCACACCCGTGGTACCGCCGCCTGCGGCATAGCAGATGAGGATCAGCAGCACGAAATGCGGCAGCCCGAGGGCCAGTTCCGTCACCCCGCCCAGCAGCCGGTCGGCGCGCCGGTCGAGACTTGCGGCAAGACCGATGGCGAGGGCAATCAGTGTTGAAAGGGCCGCAGAAAAGAAGCCCACCCAGATGCTGCGGCCAAGGGCGGAGAGCGTGCGGGCGGCCATGTCCCGGCCCAGAAGATCGGTGCCCATGGGATGGGCGAGTGAGGGCGCCAGGCCGCGTGCCACTGGGTTCACCGCATACCAGCTTTCCGGAACCAGCGGCGCAGCAAGGCCGATGGCAGCGATGAGCCCAAGCGCGGCAAGGCCCAGCAGGGCAACGCGCTTCTGCGGATTGCTGCGCGGGCGGGCTGGGAGCACCTTCGCGGGGGCGGCGCCACTTGTATGGACAAGGCTCATGCCGGATTCCTCCTTGCAAGGCGCGGGTCGAGCAGTCTTGCGGCAATGTCGGCGGCAAGGTTTCCGGCAAAGACGAACAGCAGCGTGGCCAGGCCGATGCCGATCAGCAGCGGCGCATCCGCGCCTGTAGCTGCCCGGACGGTTGCCTGCCCGAGACCCGGCCATGCGAAGACGGTTTCGGCCAGAACCGAACCGCCGAACAATTCGCCCGCACCGGCCAGATGTACGGTCAGGGCGCAGCCGAGTGCGTGGCGCAGGCCCGGCCCGAAGGCCAGCGGCAGGCTCGCCCAGCCATGGGCGGCCAGATGCCGTCCGGCGGGGCTGTCGAGAAAGGCAATCATGCTCTGGCGCGTGTGCAGGATCAGCGGCGCAATGCCGGCGATGGAGAGCGAGATAGCCGGCAAAATCATGTGCCACAGGCGCTGGCCAAGGGGGGCTTCATCGGCCTGCAGCCCCGGCGGGGCGGCGCAGCAGGCAGGCAGCCAGTTGAGGCCCACGGCAAACATGGCGACCAGCAGCAGCGCCACCCAGAAGCCGGGGCTGGAGGCGAGCATCACCGAAAAGCCCCGGATGATCCGGTCCGGCCAGCGCCCGCGCGTGGCCGCGGACACCGTGCCAAGGCCAAGACCGAGCACGAAGGAAAAGGCAAAGGCCGCCGCAATCAGCGCCAGCGAGGCGGGAAACCGGTCGCGGATGATGTCGAGCACGGGCGCGTTGTAGGTGATGGAATTGCCGAAGTCGCCGGAGAGTGCGTTGCCGGCCCAGCGGAGAAACCGCTCGCCGAATGGATCGTTCAAGCCCCAGGCCGCCGCAATCGCCTCGCGCTGCTCCGGCCCCACCTGCATCATCTTCGCGCCGACAAAACTCTGGACCGGGTCGATGGGCGCCAGCGAGACCAGCGCAAACAGCCCAAAGGCCCCCACCGGCACCATCCAAGCTAGCCGGATCAAGCGGTCACGCAGCAAAGGCCGCAGCCAGTCAGTCATGATGGCTGCCTTCCTTTGCCGGGTGTGCGGGGGCGCGTCCGTTGCGGACAGCTAACCGCAGTGATGCATCAGTATGGCGGCGGCGGCTCTTTGCCGGGGCAGTGTTTACATCGGACTTCCGGTCAGGCCCCAGCTCCTCTCCCCCCTTGAGGGGGAGATGCCTCCGGCAGGGGGCAGAGGGGGGTAACTGACTGTCCGTTTGTAAGAGAGTCTCTGCCTTGCTGAAGCGCTGCCCCCCCCCTCTGTCTGCTGGCGCAGACATCTCCCCCTCAAGGGGGGAGAGGGGCACCGCGGCAAGAGGAGAGGGCTCTTTTTCTCTCAAGTGGCCCATCAGACCTGAACGTTCAGCCCTCACTGGCATGTCCAGCGCCACTCTTCGAGATTGCGGGTGATGGGGAAGCCGTGGCCGTGGGGCTGGATCTGCTGGCGGCCGGTATCGAGGCAGTCCGACACCCAGTAGGAATGCTCCAGATTGACGAGCCAGGCCCAGGCCGCATCGCCTTTGGAGCCGAAGCCGGTGGCGCCGTCCCATTGCGCGGCCTGCCAGAAGGGCAGGGAAGCTTCGAAGCTTTCTGCAGCTTCAGCCTTGGCAAAGGCGGCATCTACGGCCGGGTTGTTGTAATAGCCCGGATTGTAATAGCCCGCGCCCGCATAGCGGCTGCCGTTCAGCCGGACCATTTCCGCCGGGCTGTGCGAGCCGAAACCGAAGAGCACGGCGTTGGCATGCATCATGGTGCGGATTTCGGTCCAGCTCTTGCCTTGCGGGGTGATGCGGATGCCGATCGTCTTCGCCTGTTCCACGACGCCAAGCGTCAGTGCCTGCCGGGTGGAATCGGAAGCCGGATAAAGCAGGGTGAAGGCCGCGTCTCTGCCGTCTTTTTCGAGAACACCATCGCCGTTGCTGTCGCGCCAGCCGCCTGCGGCCAATGTGGCGCGGGCCGCTTCACTATCGCCGCCCTTCACATTCGCATCCGCATTGTCCCAGGGCAGGCCGTCAGCCGGGCCATAGGCGGGCCGTCCATGACCGGACAGAGCGAGATCCACCAGCGCCTGCCGGTCCAGCGCCTCGTTCAGCGCCACGCGGATGGCCTTGTCCGAGGTCACGCTGTTGCCGATCGGATAGCCTTCGCCGGTCTTTGCGCCCGTGTCAGGAACCATGGGGAACATGACGCCTCGATTGTCGACGGTCTTCACATGCAGGCTCTTCATGCCTTGCGGTGTCTCGTCCACCAGCGAGGAAGGCACGGCCACGAGTTGGGCGGCACCAGTGCGGGCGAGGCTGACGGCAGCATCTTCCGAGCCGAAGACGAAGCTGACGCGGGAGAAGCCGGGCTTCGTGCCATACCAATGCGGGTTCGGTTCCACGACAAGCTGCTCGCCCTCGCGCCATTCCACCAGCTGGAAGGGTCCGGAGCCGATGGGCTTGCGGGCATAGTCCGGGCCATAGGCGGCTTTCGGCACGATGCCGAGGCTGGCAAGGCGGCTGGTGAAGGTGATCTCCGGTTCCTTCAGTTCGATTTCCAGCGTGTAGGGTCCGGTGGCGCGCGCCTCGTGCAGATTGGTGAGGTCCACCACGCCGCCTGCATCACGCGCCGTGTTGTAGGTGAAGGCAGCATCCTCCGCCGTCAAAACGGTGCCATCCGGCAGCCTTGCATCTTCGCGCAGTGTCAGCGTCCAGGTTTTGCGGTCTGCCGAGAGTGTCCAGCCGGTGGCAAGGTCTCCCACCAGATTGAGATCCGTGTCGAGCTTCAGCAAGGTGGACTGGAACAGCGGATTGCCGTAGGAGCCCCAGCCGGTGATAGGGTCAAAGCCGGTTTCCGGCTCGCCGCCCACCGCCAGCACCAGAGCCGGGGGGGCGGGCTGCGCCGTCACGCTGGCGGGGCTCAGAAGCAGGCCAAAAGCGAAGACAGAGGCGGTGGCAAATAGACAGTTACGCAGGCGCATTCGGAAGGGATCCTGATGAGTATGAATTTCGTTTCTTTTTTTCATACTGCATCTGGCCGCAAACCGGTGCAAGTCTGTTCCGTGAGCTGCCTTGCCTAAATTGGCGGCATGAATGATCGATAGGCGGAGGCGGAAATCCAATGCAGCGGATCACGATCAGTATCGAGGATGATCTTCTGGACGAGCTGGATGCCTTCATGGCGCGTTCGGGGGCCACGAACCGCTCCGAAGCCCTGCGTGATCTTCTGCGGCGCGGACTGGCGCGCAAGGCTGCAGGCGATGCGCAATGCGTCGGCGTGCTCAGCTATACGGTGGATCTGTCGATGCGCGACCTTGGCCGCCGGGTACCCCAGTCCCGGCACGAGCATCACCACATGGCCGTTGCCGCGCTGTCCGTGCCGCTGGACCACACGGTGGCGGTGGAAGTGGCGGTGATGCGCGGACCGGTGGAGACGGTGGAGAACTACGCCAATGGCCTCTTCACCGAGCGGGGGGTGCGCCATGGTGCTCTGTCGCTGGTGCCGGTCAGCGAGGAAGCAGAGGTGCATCAGCATGGCGATGGCGCCAGCCACAGCCACATCCACCTCAAGGTGCGCGACAGTTTCTGAAGTCAGTCTGCGTCATTCCCGGCGGCAAAGTCAGCTGGCCGCGCGGCGATGAGGTCGCGCAGCAGCGGATTGGGGAAGCGGCGCGACAGGGTGACTGCATAGAAGCTTTCTGTCAGTCCCTCAAGCCGGTCGATTTCCCGCAGGAGGCCACTGGCCAGTTCGTCCCGCACCACGATGGGCGGCATGATGGCAAGGCCAAGCCCCTCGCGGGCGAGAAGACGCATCATCGCCATGTCATCCACCTCGGCGGCGATCTGCGGGCGGACATCAAGCCTTGCGGCCAATGCATCAAAACTTGTCCGCACGCTGCTGTCCCGTGTCGGCAGGATCAGCGGCGAGCGGGAAAGATGTTCGCCAAGGCTCAGGCCCGCCGTTTCCGCATCTGCCTTGCCAATCAGGCTGACGGGCTGTTCGGCCAGCTTGTGGGCGACGAAGGGCAGGTCCGCCTTGTTCTCCGGCGGGCGGGTCAGCAGAACCACATCAAGGTTCAGCGTTTCCAGCTGATGCAGCAATTCCGCCGGCGAGCCGGAGCGCAGCACCACTTCCACATCCGCCCGCCCCAGTACGGGGCGCAGGAAGGCAATCTGGAAGTTGCGTGACAGTGTCGCCATGCCGCCCACCCGCAGTATCCGCCGGGTGGTGCCGGTGTGACGCAGGGTGGCGATCAGCTCCTCCCCAGCGGCAAAGATGGCATCGGCATGATCCAGCGCGATCCGCCCGGCCTCGGTCAGATGCAGCTGGCGGCCCCGCCGCTCGAACAGGGCATGGCCCAGCCGCTCCTCCAGCTGGCGGATCTGTACGGACAGGGCCGACTGCGACAGGTTCAGCCGTTCCGCCGTGCGGGTCAGATTGCCATCATTGGCCACGGCCCGGAAATACCGCAGGTGATGATAATTCAGGTCAGGCATAGTTCTATTTTATAGAATGAAAACACATAAACAATGTATTTTTATTGAGTTTTGCGGACTGATACCAGTTTCGGCATCCGAGTAACCCGGAGGTTCCGATGCCTGAAATGTCCGCCGCGCTTCTGCCTGCAGCACTTCTCTTTGCCGCGCCTCATGCCGTGATGGCCGTGGCAGCTGCTGCCAGTCTGCTGGCCCTTGCTGCCGCCGCCGCTGCCCTCAGGCCTGGCCGCCGTCCTCATCCGCTGCCGCGCCTGGCTGAGCTTTCCGGTCTTGCGGCCTTTCTTCTGGCGCTTGCGTCTCTGGCCGGTTTCCTGACGACGGGTCCGCAGCAGGTTATCGTGCAGACGGGGCATCCGCTGGCGGATCTTTTCATGCCGGGCCTGCGGCTGGATGCGGTGTCGGCCACCATGCTGGTGCTGGTCAGTTTCATCGGCTGGATCGTGCTGCGCTACTCGCGGACCTATCTCGACGGCGAAGCGCGGCAAGGGGCCTTCATGGGCTGGCTGTGCCTGACACTGGCGGCCGTGATCCTGCTCGTCTCTGCCGCGACGCTGGCGCAGATCTGGCTTGCCTGGGTGCTGGCCAGCCAGTCGCTGATGCAGCTGCTGCGGTTCTATCCGGAACGGCCGGGTGTCACCAAGGTGCTGGCCAAGAAGCGGCTGAGCGCCTGGACGGGTGATGTGGTGCTGCTGGCCGGTGTGCTCGCGCTGGGCTTCAGTTATGGCACAGGTGATATTGCGGCCATTCTGGCTGAGGCCCGGATGGGCGAAGGTGGCACGCTTGTGGTTGCGGCGGCTGCACTCATTGCTCTGGCCGCCTGCCTCAAGTCGGCGCAGTTCCCGCTGCACGGCTGGCTGACGGAAGTGATGGAGGCCCCGACCCCGGTGTCGGCCCTGCTGCATGCAGGCGTCATCAATGCGGGCGGTTTCCTGCTGGTGCGCTTTGCCGATGTGATGCTGCTCAGCCCCGGTGTGCTGGCACTGATGGTGGTGATCGGTGGCTTCACGGCGCTCTTCGGTGCGCTGGTGATGCTGACCCAGCCTCTGGTGAAGACGGCGCTCGCCTGGTCCACCGTGGCTCAGATGGGCTTCATGGTCCTGCAGTGCGGTTTCGGCCTGTTCCATCTGGCGCTGCTGCACATTGTGGCTCATTCGCTCTACAAGGCCCACGCCTTCCTCTCCTCGGGCACGGCGGTGGAAGCGGTGACCGCAGCCTCCCGGCCGGGGCCGGTGGCGGTGCCGGAAGCCAAAGCCGTGGCGCGGGCCTTTGCGCTGGCGGTGGGTGTCTATGCGCTCGCTGCTGCGGCCTTCGGCTGGGCGGACAAGCCGCCGCAGGCGCTGGCGCTCGGTGTCATCCTCATCTTCGGCGTCGCCTATCTGATGGCGCAGGGGTTGGCCGGGGCCGCGCCGCGCGGTCTGATGCTGCGCACGATTGCCGCCTCGCTGGCAACCGCAGCTGCCTACTTCGCCTTCCATGGTGCAGCCGCAGCCATCTACGGCGGCACGCTGCCGCCGGTGCCGGAGCCCGGCCCGCTGGAAACGGCTCTGCTGCTGCTGTCACTGGCAACCTTCGGTGTGATCGCGGTGACGCAGGCGATGTTCCCGCTCTGGGCGGCACATCCGGCTGCAGCTGGCCTCAGGGTGCATCTCGCCAATGGGCTCTACGTCAATGCGCTGCTGGACCGCTGGCTGGCACGGCCCGCCCTGCGCTCCTGACCTGCCGGCCTCTTCCTGTCTTTTTCTCCGAACGGGAGACCTGAAATGACCCTGCACATGCACCCGGCTGAAGCCGCCTCTCTTGGTGATACGCTTCCCGCCCTGCCGCTCGCCACTGTGATGGAGGCGGCGCTCGCCGCCCAGCGGCAGATCCCGCCCGCCTTCCCGCTGGCGGCAACCGTCGCCGTCAATCCCTTTCTCGGCCAGACGGGCATGACCCTTGCCCGGACGGCTGCAAAGCTGGCCCGGCTGGCCGGTGTTCGCATCACGCCGCCCCGCTGCGTCTTTGCCGCGAAGCTGGCAGAGGGGGACCTGACCCGGGAAGACATCGCACAGGCTCTTGCGGCAAGTCCGGAGCCGCTGGCTCTTGATGCCGGGGCGGTCATCGCCCGGCTGAATGCCGAGCCGTCCGCACCCCAGGCTCTGCCCACCGTCGCGGCACTTGCCACGGAGCTTGGGGACTGGGATTTCGAGGCGCTGGTGACCGACCGGATGGGCGCATTCTGCGCCGCGCTGTTTGATGAGGGCCAGGCACTCTGGCCGCTGGCGAAGAGCCGTTCCGTCTATGCCGGCTGGCAGATGAACGGCTCGCATGACCTGACGCCCGAAATCATGGGGCTGACCGGCTTTGGCGCCTTCGTGGCCGCCGCACCGGATACGGCGCAGGGCGCACTCCTGCGGGCCGTGACGACGCTGGGGCTGACGGTTGAGGCGCTGGAAAGCTATTTCCATCAGCTGCTGCTTGGCCTTGGCGGCTGGGCTCAGGCAGCCCGCTACCGGCTGTGGGAGGCAGAGCTTTCCGGCGGCACGGATGCAACGCTTCTCGACCTCTTGGCCATCCGGCTCGTGTGGGAAGAGGCACTGTTCCTGCATCTGGCCGGACAGGGCACCAAGGGAGAAGCTGCTTTGCTGAAGTGGCGGCAGACGGCCGCTGCCCATGCCCAGCCTGCCGTGCCCACCGAAGACATGATCATCGATGCTGTGCTGCAGGAAGCGTCTGAGCGGGCCGCGCAGCGCAAGCTTTCTGACAAGTTGGCCGCCCGCAAAACGTCCCTTGCCGCTTGCGCCGTGCAACGGCCCGCCGTGCAGGCGGCCTTCTGCATCGACGTGCGTTCGGAAGTGTTCCGGCGGGCGCTGGAGTCGCTTGACCCTGCCATCCGGACCCTTGGCTTTGCCGGTTTCTTCGGCATCGGTACCAGCCACCGGGGCTTTGCCTCAAGCCGGGCGGAAAAGCGGCTGCCCGTGCTGCTGCAGCCGGCCCGGTTCTCCTGCTCGACACCGGTTGGACAGGAAGATGCAGACAGGAACAGCCGGATTGCGGCGCGCGCAAAGCGGGCCTTTGGCCGGTTCCGGCAGGCGGCGGTGTCGTCCTTCGCCTTTGTCGAGGCAGCAGGCCCGCTTTATGCGGCCAAATTGGTCAAGGATGCGCTGTTGCCGGCAAAGGCTGCGGCTGACGCCACACCCGCTCCCCGGTTCGATCCGCCGCTGGCACCGGATCAGGCGGCCGCCACGGCGGCCACCGTGCTGCGGGCCATGTCGCTGACGCAGGGCTTTGCCCGGATCGTGCTGCTCACCGGCCATGGTTCGGATGTGCGCAACAACCTGCATTCCAGCGCCCTGCAATGCGGCGCCTGCGGCGGCCATTCCGGCGAGGTCAACGCCCGGCTTCTGGTATCTCTGCTGAATGATCCGGCAGTGCGGGCAGGGCTGACCGCTGAGGGCATCGCCGTTCCTGAGGACACCCTGTTCCTCGCCGGACTGCATGACACCGCCTCCGATGGCGTTACTCTCTATGAGGGCGATGTTGATACCTCAACCCATCTGCACGATCTGGCGCAGCTGAAGGACTGGCTGGCATCGGCTGGCGCTCTGGCGCGGGCGGAGCGGGCAGAGAAGCTGCCGGGGGCTGAACGGCAGCAGGCGATGGGCGCAAGGGCGCGGGACTGGTCGCAGACCCGGCCCGAATGGGGCCTTGCAGGCTGCGCCGCCTTCATCGCCGCTCCGCGCCAGCACAGCGCCGGGGCCGATCTCGGCGGCCGGGTGTTTCTGCACGACTATGTGGCGGCCAAGGATGAAGGCTTCCGCGTGCTGGAGTTGATCCTCACCGCGCCGGTCGTCGTCGCCAGCTGGATCAGCCTGCAATATTACGGCTCGGCCGTGGTGCCGCAGCTTTTCGGCGCGGGCAACAAGCTGCTGCACAATGCGGCCGGCGGCATGGGCGTGGTGGAGGGCAACGGCGGCCTGCTGCGCACCGGCCTCACCTGGCAGTCGGTGCATGACGGGGAAAAGCTGATGCACGAGCCGCTGCGGCTGACCGTGATGGTGGAGGCACCGGAGCACGCCGTGCTGGACATCCTCTCCCGCCATCCCGGCGTGCGGGCCCTGTTCGACCAGCGCTGGCTGCATCTGCTGCTGCTGGATGGCGAGGGCAAGCCGGTTAGCCGCTATACCGGCGGGCTGAGCTTTTCGCCGCTGGGGTGAGGGGAGATGTGAACCACAAGCTTCCCCCGTAGTCATCCCGGATCTCCGCTTTGCTGCGTCCGGATGACTACGGAGAGGTGAACGTTATTGCCTGCTGCCTTCCCATCACGTCCCGCAGAACGTGCGGTAGGAGCCGAAGCTGGAGGGGGCGGGTTCGGCGTAGGCTTCAAGGCCCGGGCGCTCGGTGAAGGGCTGGGAGATAACATCCACCAGCCTGTCGAAGGGCTCAAGGTCGCCCGCTGTGGCGGCGGCGAGGGCCTCCTCCACCTTGTGATTGCGCGGAATGTAAATGGGGTTCACCGCTTCCATCGCAGTCCGGCGCTGTGCGGGTGCCATGCCGTCGCGGGCAAGGCGCGCCGTGTAGGCTTGCGTGAAGTCTGCGATACGTTCCGTGCCACCGAAGAACGGGGCGAGGGCGGCTTCGCCCTCATCCCCGAAGCGGCAGAGGGCGCGGAAGGTGCCGGTGAAATCCGCCGCGTGCTGACCCGGCGCACCCTGCGGCGTGCTCATGGCGGCAAGCAGCGACTTCACCAGGGCATCGTCGCCCTCTTCGCTGGAGGCAAGGCCAAGCTTCGCCCGGGCGCCATTGATCCAGGCGGCCTGGAAATGCTCCGCATAGCCGTTGACGCAGGCACCGGCCTTCTCGATGGCTGCGTCTTCATCATTGCCCATCAGCGGCAGCAGCGCTTCTGCCAGCCGGGCAAGGTTCCACTGGGCGATGGCCGGCTGGTTGCCATAGGCATAGCGGCCATGGGTGTCGATGGAGCTGAACACGGTCCTGAGGTCATAGCCTTCCATGAAGGCGCAAGGGCCGTAGTCGATGGTTTCGCCGGAAATGGTCATGTTGTCGGTGTTCATCACACCGTGGATGAAGCCAACGAGCATCCATTGCGCCACCAGAAAGGCCTGCCGCCGGACCACGCGGTCCAGCAGGCCAAGCGCAGCCTTGGGCGTCACCTTGCCATCCGGGGCAAGGTCGGGGTCATGGCGGGCAATGGTATAGGCGGCAAGCTTCGTCAGCCGGGCAATATCACCGCGTGCGGCAAAGAACTGGAACGTGCCCACCCGGATGTGGCTTGAAGCCACCCGCGCCAGCACGGCGCCGGGCAGAACGCTGTCGCGCAGCACCTGTGCCCCGGTCGCGACGGCCGCCAGCGCCCGCGTCGTCGGGATGCCGAGGGCATGCATGGCTTCGCCGATGACATATTCCCGCAGCACCGGCCCCACGGCAGCCTTGCCGTCCCCGCCGCGGGAAAAAGGCGTCTGGCCTGAGCCTTTCAGATGCAGGTCAAAGCGCCTGCCATCCGGGTCGAGGATTTCCCCCAGCAGCAGCGCCCGGCCATCGCCCAGCTGAGGCGAGAAGCCGCCGAACTGATGCCCGGCATAGGCCTGTGCCAATGGAGACGCTCCTTCCGGGGCCACGGAGCCGGAGAAGATCTGCGCCCCTTCGTCACCGGCCAGCCGCACCGCATCCAGCCCCATCGCTCTGGCCAGATCCCTGTTGAATTTCAGCATCCGGGGCGCAGGCGCAGGCGCGCCGTTCCAGGCCACATAGAGGCCTTCAAGCTCGCGGGCGTAGCTGTTGTCGAAACGGAAAAGCGGCTCGGTCATCGGTATTCCGGCAATGCGGCCCGGCGGGCGTGGAGAAACAGTCTGGAGCGGGGGCGCCGAAGCGGCGCCCGCCGCGGAAAATCAGTCCACCGCCGGGCGGCGGGGCAAGACCCAGTTGGGCCGGGGATAATGGCAAGTATATCCATTCGGATAACGTAAAAGATAGTCCTGATGTTCCGGCTCGGCTTCCCAAAAGTCACCGGCAGGTTCGATCTCCGTTACCACCTTACCCGGCCAGATGCCCGATGCATTGACATCTTTGACAGTGTCAATCGCCGTCTGCTTCTGCTCTTCACTCAGATAATAGATGGCCGAACGGTAGGACATGCCCACGTCATTGCCCTGCCGGTTGGGTGTGGTCGGGTCGTGGATCTGGAAAAAGAACTCCAGAATCCGCCGGTAGCTGATCTGCTTCGGATCGAAAACGATCTCGATGCCTTCCGCATGGGTGCCGTGATTGCGGTAGGTGGCGTTGGGCACATCACCGCCCGTGTAGCCGACACGGGTGGAGATGACGCCCGGGAGCTTGCGGATCAGATCCTGCATGCCCCAGAAGCAGCCGCCGGCGAGAATGGCTGTCTCTGTCATCGTCAGATCTCCTTCACCTGGTCGAGATAGGCGCCATAGCCCTCCCGCTCCATGTCATCCCTGTGCACGAAGCGCAGGGAGGCCGAGTTGATGCAATAGCGCAGGCCGCCCCGGTCACGCGGGCCATCGGGGAACACGTGCCCCAGATGGCTGTCGCCATGGGCGGAGCGGACCTCGGTGCGGATCATGCCGTGCGATGTGTCAAGCAACTCCGCCACGTTGGCCGGTTCGATCGGCTTGGTGAAGCTCGGCCAGCCGCAGCCGGATTCATACTTGTCCGAGGAGGCAAACAGCGGCTCGCCGGAGACGATGTCCACGTAGATGCCCGGCTCCTTGTTGTAGAGATATTCGCCCGTGCCCGGCCGCTCGGTGCCGTTCTGCTGAGTCACGCGGTATTGCTCGGGCGTCAGCTTCGAAATGGCATCTGCCGACTTCTCGTATCGTGTCATGAATGAACTCCTGAATGTCAGGCGGGAAAGGGGGGTGCCTTCGCAAGGCCTCGGATGCAATATGGAGCGTCCTCCCCCTCTTGCCCAGTCCGTGGCCTGCCGTGCACCGGAATGTGAGGGGGCAGCCAGCCTGCCCGGTGGGGCTGCTGCGGGAGAAGCGCAGCTTTCCGCTTGCCAAAGCGGCGGGCGGTTTGCAGGGTGGCGGGATGATGCAAGATGATCCTTCCGCCACCGTTTCCGATACCTCCCTGGCTCCAGCGGGCGAACCCTGGCCGCGCCTCAGGTTGCGGCTTGTCTTCGGTAATGACGCGATGCTGGGGCCGGGCAAGGCCGAACTTCTGGAATTGATCCGTGAGGAAGGCTCCATTGCAGGGGCCGGCCGGCGCATGGGCATGAGCTACAAGCGCGCCTGGCAGCTGGTAGAGCATCTCAATGCGGCCTTCCGCGAGCCGCTGGTGGACAGTGCGCGCGGCGGGGCAAAGGGCGGCGGCGCGCGGCTGACGGAGGCCGGCGAGCTGGTTCTGGCGAATTATCACCGGCTGGTGGACCGGCTCGCACAGGAAGGCGCGCCAGAGATCGACGCCATCTGCGCCCTGCTGAGGGATATTCCCGGTGAGAAATAACGCTTGCCTCTCTGGGTAGGCTTTGCGATATTTCCTTTCGAATATAACGAGGCAGCTGATGGTTGCCTTTTGCCTCTCAGGGAGAGACGCATGACCATCCATCTTTGCCGCAGCACGGCGGGGCGCCTGCGCGGTGCCGCACTCGCGGTGGCTGCGGTTGCGGCCCTGTGCCTGTCCAGCCTTGCCGCACAGGCACAGGAGGTGACGGTGTTTGCGGCGGCAGCGCTTCAGACGGCGCTGCAGCGGATTGTGGCGGACTATCAGGCCAGTGGAGGCGGGGCTGTTGTGGTGTCCTATGCCGGCAGTGCGGCACTCGCCCGGCAGATCGAGCAGGGAGCGCCGGCAGATATCTTCATCTCGGCCAGCACGGACTGGATGGACAAGCTGGACGAGGCTGGTCTGATCAGGTCCGGGACCCGGGTTAATCTTCTGGGCAATACGCTGGTGCTTGTCGCCCATGGCGGTGATGCGCCAAAGGTGGAAATCACTTCCGAGCTGGACCTCTCCGGCATGATCGGCGATGGCAAGCTGGCCATGGGGCTGGTGGACAGCGTTCCGGCGGGTGTCTATGGCAAGGAGGCGCTCTCCTCGCTGGGACTTTGGGAATCTGTTGCGCCCAAGGTGGCGCAGGCGGACAATGTGCGCGTGGCGCTGGCTCTCGTTTCCGTTGGCGGCGCTTCTTACGGCATTGTCTATGGCAGCGATGCGGCGGCGGACGGCAAGGTAAGCATTGTTGGCACCTTCCCGGCGCAAAGCCATGCTCCTATTGTATTTCCCGCAGCGCTCACTGCTTCGGCACGGGATGGGGCGGAAGCGTTTCTGGATTATCTCAAGGGTGAAAAGGCCGCTGCCGTGTTCCAGGCGGAAGGCTTTACGGTTCTGAAGCAGTGATGGGCCTGAAGCATCGGCAGGTTTGGCGGGGTGGCAATGACGGAATGGCTCAGTCCTGAAGAGTGGCGCGCCGTGGCGCTCTCCCTCAAGGTTGCCTTCTGGGCCACGCTGATCAGCCTGCCTTTGGGTCTTGCCACCGCCTTTGCGCTGGCGCGGGGGCGGTTTTACGGGCGGCAGTTGCTCAATGGCCTCGTGCATCTGCCGTTGATCATGCCGCCGGTCGTCACCGGTTATCTGCTGCTCATCACCTTTGGCCGCAGGGCCCCGGTGGGAAGCCTTCTGGAGGAAACCTTCGGCATCGTCTTCGCCTTCCGCTGGACCGGTGCGGCGCTCGCGGCAGCCGTCATGGCCTTTCCGTTGATGGTGCGGGCCATGCGGCTCTCCATCGAGGCGGTGGATGTGAAGCTGGAGGAAGCGGCCTCGACGCTGGGGGCCTCGCGCCTCTGGGTGTTCCTCACCGTTACCCTGCCGCTGATCCTGCCGGGCATCATCGCCGGGGCGATCCTCGCCTTTGCCAAGGCGATGGGCGAGTTTGGTGCCACCATTACCTTTGTCTCCAACATTCCCGGCCAGACGCAGACGCTGCCCTCCGCCATCTATGCCTTTTTGCAGGTGCCGGGCGGCGAGCCGGCCGCTTTCCGGCTGGTACTGATTGCGATTGCCATTGCCATGGCGGCGCTGCTTCTGTCCGAATTCGTCTCCGCACGGGTCGCCCGCAGGATTTCCGGCCGATGACGCTTGATGTTTCCATCCGTCATGCCTTTCCGGGCTTTTCGCTGGACGCGGCCTTCACCGGCAGCGCCGGGGTGACGGCGCTTTTTGGCCGTTCCGGCTCGGGAAAGACGACGCTTGTGCAGGCTGTGGCTGGTTTGCTGTGCCCGGATGCGGGCCATGTGCGGCTGAATGGCGAGGTTCTGTGGGACAGTGCTTCGGGCATCTTCATCCCGCCGCACCGGCGCCGTATCGGCTATGTGTTTCAGGAAGGCCGCCTGTTTCCACATCTCACCGTCCGGCAGAACCTGCTCTATGGCCATGCCTTCAACGGGGGCGGCAGGCCGGTGGATCTGGAGCGGATCGTTGATCTGCTTGGGCTCGCACCACTGCTCGCCCGCCGTCCGGCGGCGCTTTCGGGCGGTGAAAAGCAGCGGGTGGCGATTGGCCGGGCGCTGCTCTCCCGTCCGCGTCTCCTGCTGATGGACGAGCCGCTGGCCGCTCTGGACGAGGCACGCAAGGCCGAGATCCTGCCCTATCTGGAGCGGCTGACCCGGACCAGCGATGTGCCGGTGCTTTATGTCAGTCATTCGCTGGCGGAAGTCACCCGCCTTGCCTCCCATGTGGTGCTGCTGGAGGCAGGCCGTGTGCGCCACGCCGGGGCGCCCGGCGCAGTTCTGGCCGATCCGCAGTCCCTCGCCGCCCTCGGGCCTTCCGGCGCTGGCGCTTTGCTGGAAGGAACCGTCCGCGCCCATACGGACGATGGCCTGACGGAGGTTAGCCTGCCTGACGGAGGCGGGGCGGATCACCGCCTGTTGCTGCCGCGCCTCTCTGCCCATCCGGGTAAGCCTGTGCGGCTGCGCATTGAGGCGGAGGATATCCTCATCTCCCGCCACGTGCCGCAGGGCCTGTCGGCTCTCAACGTGCTGCCGGCCAAGGTGACTGGTCTGACACCGGCCCAGACCGGCAGCCTGCTGGTGAAACTGGTCTGCGGCCCGCATCTGTTCCTCGCCCGGATCACCGCCCGCTCCGCTACCAGCCTGCAACTGGCGCCGGATGTGCCCTGCTTCATGGTGCTGAAATCTGTCGCGGTGATTGCGGGCGGACAGATGGGCAGGCTTGCGGATGACGGCCGGTAGGCCGGTCAGTCTTCTTCCGGCGGGCAGATGACCAGCTGTGTTCCCGAGGCTTCCAGCACGGGAACCAGCGCTTCCGGGATGGGGCCATCGCAGACCACATGGCTGAGGTGGCTGAGGTGCCCGCCGCGCACATGGGCAACGCGGCCGAATTTGCTCTGGTCCAGCACCAGCAGGGAATTGCGGCAGTTGGCAAGGATCGCCTGCCGTGCCGCCACTTCCTCTTCGGTGAAGTCCAGCAGCGTGCCGTCTTCATCCACGCCGCCGACACCGAAGATGCCGTAGTCCACCTTGTAGCTGGCGAAGAAGTCCTGCGTCACCGTGCCCAGCACGTCCCTGTCGCCCGAACGCAGGCGCCCACCGGCGATGGTGACATGAAAGCCGGGGTTCTCCGAGGCTGTCACCGCAACATAGAGATTGTTGGTGAAGATGCGCAAGCCTTCGTGGCGCACCAGTTCCTGCATGACGAGTTCCGGCGTGGTGCCGATGGAGAAGGCAAGCGATGCCCCGTCAGGGATCATGCTGGCGACCCTGCGGGCGATGCGGCGCTTCTGCGGCAGGTTCATGATGCGGCGGGTGCTGTAATGCACGTTGCCGCCTGGCACCGGAGGTTCCACCCCGCCGTGGGTGCGCCGCAGGATGCCCATTTCGCACAGCCGGTTCACATCGCGCCGGATGGTCTGGGTCGTCACGTCAAAGCGTTCGGCAAGGCTTTCCACCGACATGAAGCCATGGCTCTGTACCAGATCGGCAATCTCCGATTGCCTGTTGCTTAAGTCCTGCTGACCGAGCATATTCGCACCACTACTCTGGTTGCCGCCCGCTCTTCCGGGGTCAGGCCTCAAGCCATTGCCGTCTTTCGGCTGACTATGCACCGGGCGGTTCCTCTCCCATAGTCCGCTCATATGAACCGCTAGCGACGTTCATATGAACATAAGATGACAGCTGCCTGCCTGCAATCCATCCAATTGCGGAGGCGGAAACCCTTTGACCCGGCCCCGAAAGCCGCGCACTCTTGACCTTGCGTCTGGTTACAAAATAGCCGCCGCTGCGTAAATAATCACCTTGACCTTAGGGCCGCAGGTTCCCTAGGCTTTTTTGACCAAATGGTCAGGTGACGACAAGAAGATGGCCCGGCAAACGGGCCCGGAGGGGGGAGGCGAAGGATATGGGGAGACCCGCCACCGGAAACCGGCTGGCAGTCTTCACGCCGCCACGCCTGCTCCCGCATGACACTTCCAGAGACCGGGGCCTCAGCTCCGGGGATGCAAGAGGAGAAGGGGAATGGCGTATTTCGCAGTAAAGGCCCTCGCCGCCGCCACCATGCTGGCAGGAGCCCTCACCACGGGCCCGGCCCATGCGGCGGATCAGCTGACGCTGCAGCTCAAGTGGGTGACGCAGGGGCAGTTCGCGGGCTACTACGTGGCCAAGGACAAGGGTTTCTACGAGGCTGAAGGCCTTGATGTCACCATCAAGCCGGGCGGCCCGGACATTGCCCCGCCGCAGGTGATCGCCGGTGGCGGTGCCGACGTCATCATCGACTGGATGCCGTCCGCCCTCGCCTCCCGCGAGAAGGGCGTGCCGCTCGTCAATATCGCCCAGCCGTTCAAGAAGTCCGGCATGATGCTGACCTGCCGCAAGGAAACCGGCATCACCTCTCCGGAGGATTTCAAGGGCCGTACGCTGGGCGTCTGGTTCTTCGGCAACGAATATCCGTTCCTGTCGTGGATGAGCCAGCTGAACATACCCACGGCAGGCGGGGCCGATGGCGTCACTGTGCTGAAGCAGGGCTTCAACGTGGATCCGCTGCTGCAGAAGCAGGCCGACTGCATCTCCACCATGACCTACAATGAATACTGGCAGGTGATCGATGCCGGCATTCCGGCAGATGATCTGGTGGTCTTCAAATATGAGGATCAGGGCGTCGCCACGCTGGAAGACGGGCTCTATGTGCTGGAAGCCAGCCTGAACGATCCGGCCATGGTGGACAAATACGCCCGCTTCGTGCGCGCTTCCATGAAGGGCTGGGCCTATGCGGCCGAGAATCCGGATGAAGCCGCCGAGATCGTGCTGGAAAACGATGCGACCGGTGCCCAGACCGAAAAGCACCAGAAGCGCATGGTCGGCGAAGTGGTGAAGCTGGTGGATGGATCCGACGGCAAGCTCGACATGGAGGCTTACGAGCGCACCGTGAAGTCGCTGCTCTCCGGCGGCTCCGACCCTGTGATCACCAAGGAGCCTTCCGGCGCCACCACCACGGTCGTGACCGACAAGCTCTGATCCGGCAACCGTTTCACAAAGACAGAACGGGCGGCGCTTTGCCGCCCGTTTTCGTTCCCGGTTCCCTTCCCGGCTGGCGCGAAAATCCCCACATCAGGCCGGGACCTTCGGCAATCTGTCGCAATCGGCGTGTAGTTTGCCGGCATCAAGGGCGGCGCAGCCGCCGGATCTGGAGACGGGACGGTCATGGACGACAATCGGGATATCAGCTGGGCGCAGGCGGAGTGGCTGGACAGCCTGGACGAAGAGCTGGAAATGGAGATCGACGACCAGCTCATGTCGCCGGAACTGGCCCGTGAACTCGCCTTCATCTCCGATCTGAAGCACAAGTCAACGGTGGAGCGGCAGGTTTATTTCCACGAGCTGCTGCGCCTTCAGGCCGAGCTGGTGAAGATGCAGGACTGGGTGCAGCACACCGGCTACAAACTGGTCGTCATTTTCGAGGGCCGTGATGCGGCCGGCAAGGGCGGCGTGATCAAGCGCATCACCCAGCGGCTGAACCCGCGCGTCGCCCGTGTCGTGGCGCTGCCTGCCCCGACCGAACGCGAAAAGAGCCAGTGGTATTTCCAGCGCTATGTGCCGCACCTGCCGGCTGCCGGCGAAATGGTGATGTTCGACCGCTCCTGGTACAACCGCTCCGGCGTCGAGCGCGTCATGGGCTTTGCCAGCCATGATCAGGTGGAGGAGTTCTACCACGACGTGCCCGAGTTCGAGCGTATGCTGGTGCGCTCCGGCATCAAGCTGGTGAAATACTGGTTTTCCATCACCGATCAGGAACAGCAGCTGCGCTTCCTCATGCGCATCCATGATCCGCTGAAGCAGTGGAAGCTGTCGCCCATGGACCTGCAGTCGCGGGTGCGGTGGGAGGCCTACACCAAGGCCAAGGAAGAGACCTTCGCCCGCACCAACATTCCCGAGGCGCCCTGGTTCATCGTCGAAGGCAATGACAAGAAGGCGGCGCGGCTCAACTGCATCTCGCACCTTCTGTCCATGGTGCCTTACGAGGAGATCCCGCATGATCCGGTGACGCTGCCGGACCGCGTGTTCAACCCGGATTACGAGCGCATGACGCTGCCGGAAGAGCTTTACGTGCCCAAGCGTTACTGAGAGTGTGACGCAGTCTGGGCAGGTTTTTCAGCTCATGACTCTGGCCTTCTGCGGCAAAGCCTGACAATCTGCGGCTCCCGTCTTTCCGTTCCTCCGACCTGCCGGAGGAACGGCTTTCCATACGTTGAGGAGCGTAACTCATGTCTCTGGTTTCACGGCCCATCCGCTGGGGTGTCCTGTCCACTGCCAAGATTGCCCGTGAAAAGGTGATCCCCGGCATCCGCGCTTCGCGCACCGGCTCGCTGGTCGCCATTGCCTCGCGCGATGCGGCCAAGGCGCAGGAGACTGCAGACCAGCTCGGCATTCAGGTGGCGCATGGCAGCTATGAGGCGCTGCTGGCGGACCCGAACATCGACGCCATCTACAATCCGCTGCCGAACCATCTGCATGTGCCGCTGACCCTTGCGGCCGCCCGGGCGGGCAAGCACGTCCTGTGCGAAAAGCCGATGGCGCTCAATGCCGAAGAGGCGCGCCAGCTGCTCACCCTGCCGAAGTCCGGCCCGCTGGTGGCCGAAGGCTTCATGGTGCGCTGGCATCCGCAGTGGCTGAGGGCGCGAGAAATCGTCCGCTCGGGCGAGCTGGGCGAGCTGCGGGCCATCCAGTCCTTCTTCAGTTATTTCAACGCCGACCCTGCCAACATCCGCAACCGGGCGGACATCGGCGGCGGTGCGCTGCTGGATATCGGCTGCTATCCGATGGTGGCCGGCCGCTTTTTCTTCGAGGCAGAGCCCGTCCGCGTCATGTCGATGATCGACCGGGACCCGGCCTTCGGCACGGACCGTCTTTCCAGCGGCATTCTGGATTTTGGCGGTGGCCGCCGTCTTGATTTCACCGTCGCCACCCAGCTTGCGCCCTATCAGCGCCTGCAGCTCGTGGGCACGAAGAAGCGGCTGGAAATCACTATCCCCTACAACGCCCCGCAGGGCGGGTCCGTCCCGCTGCTGCTGGATGATGGCGCGCAGTTCGCCGATGCCGGTGCGCAGCGCATCGAGGTTGAGCCTGCCGATCAATACGCCGAACTCATCGACGCCTTCGGCCGCGCCGTCCTCGGCGAAGCCCCGTTCCCCTACGGCCCCGAAGACGCCATCCAGAACATGGTCATCCTCGATGCCCTGTTTGCATCGGACAAGGCGGGGGCCTGGGTGAGGGTGTGAGGTTGAACGGTCCGGGTGGGCATGAGGCCGCCTGCAAACCTGTAGCCCCTCCATCGTCATCCTCGGCCTTGTGCCGAGGATCTAAACAAATCAATGGTTTGCAGATGGCCGGGACAAGCCCGGCCATGACCGAAGAGAAGGAAGGATGTGTTGCCGGAGATTCCGCTGCACTGAGTGCAGAACGGCAATGGCGGTTTGACTGGGCTGAAAAAATGGTGATCCCGACAGGATTCGAACCTGTGACCCTCAGATTAGGAATCTGATGCTCTATCCTGCTGAGCTACGGGACCAGCCGGGAATGCGCATAGCATGATTTGCGGACGAGGGCGAGAGTGTGTGTGGCGGGAAATGTGTTGGCAGGGGGGTGTTGACAATCCATTGTCAGGGGCAGGGTGCCGCCGCGGTGGGTGTGAATTGCGGGTGAAGCCGCAATGCGCACAAATCTTGTGCCTTTTCCGCCATTTATGAGCCGCAATCATCCCCTATGCGGCAGGGGTGCCAGACCGGGATATTCCTCACCTGGCTGTGGCTTTCCGGGCCTGCAGGGCTTTGGGCGGTTCGGGGCAGGTGGTTTCCACGGGCGGAGGGTGGATGCAGGCAAGTTCTGTGATGCGCAGGGCAAGAGGCCTTTGGGGCAGGGCGGGAAGCGCTGCCTTTGTGTGCGGGCTCGGATTGGTCCTCCCGCTCTTTGCCATGTCCGCCGCGCGGGCGCAGGCCGCCGGCCTTCCCTCCGAACTGGCTTGCCATGGCAGTGCAGGCAGGGCCGAAGCCGTTCGCCTCGCCTCCATATCGGATGGCGGCGAACTGACCCTTGAGGATGGCCGCCGCATCGTGCTGGCGGGCGTCTGGCTGGCTCAGCCGGGCCGCGATGCCTTGCGGGACATGCTGGCGCCCGGCACCGGGCTGACAGTGCGCGACCTGGGGCCGGAAGACCGCTGGGGCCGCCGGTCCGCCCAGGTGGTGGCACCGGGCGGATGGCTGCAGGGGCGGCTTCTTTCCGATGGCTTTGCCTTCGTTCTGCCGCCCGTGAAGGCCCGTGGCAATGCGGCGCCGGCCATTTCCTCTGAGTGCCTGAGGGAACTCCAGCTTCGCGAAAGCGTTGCACGAAAGAAGCTTGGGGCAGACTGGGGCGAAGGGGTGCGGTTGCGCTCGGGTGATCTGGCCGGGCTTTCGGAGCGCACAGGGCTCTTCACGATAGTTGAAGGACCTGTTGTATCTCTTGGAAAAAGCGGCCAGACTCGCTATCTGAATTTCGGCCGTCACTGGTCTTCGGATTTCACAGTCACAATTGATGCCCGGCTGGATGCCGAACTGGCCGCCAAAGGGGTGCCGCCGGAGGCGCTTGAAGGGCGCTGGGTCCGGGTGAGGGGAATTTTGCAGGACAGGAACGGGCCTTTGCTGGAGGTGACCGATCCGGTCCAGATTGAAGCTTTTGCCAGGGATAGAGTGTCGGGCGGTGAATGAATTGCCGGTTGGAACAGTGCCAGTGAAGAACCAGTCTAGTCCGGTGCGCAAGGCGCTCCGCACCCTGCTGACGGCAGGTCTGATGGCCAGTCTCGCGGGCTGCCAGATGCTGGGCGGCAATTCGGCTTCTGTGGGTGTTGTGGCGCCGGGCACGCTGCGGCCGGGCCTTGCGGCGGATATCGGCGCGCGCGAGCATCCACGTGTGGTGGCGACCTACGGCGGCGTCTATCAGAACCCCGGTGCGGAGCGGGCGATTGCGGCTGTTGTTGGCCGCCTCGTGGCTGCTTCCGATGATCCGAGCCAGAGCTACCGCATCACCATCCTCAATTCTCCGGCGGTGAATGCCTTCGCCCTGCCGGGTGGCTATCTCTACATCACCCGCGGGCTGCTGGCGCTGGCCAATGACACGTCCGAGGCTGCGGCGGTGCTGGCCCATGAAATGGCGCATGTGACGGCGAATCACGCCATCCAGCGCCAGCAGAAGGCCGAGGCTACGGAGCTCGCCAACCGCGTTGTCAGCAATGTGGTGAAGGATCCGGAGAAGGTGAAAGAGGCGGTCATCTCCTCGCAGCTCTCCTTTGCCCGCTTCTCGCAGGCACAGGAGCTGGAGGCGGACAAGATCGGCGTGCGCACGCTGGCCCGCGCCGGGTTTGATCCCTTCGCCGCCGCCCGCTTCCTCAATTCCATGTCGTCCTTTGCCGCCCTGCAGAGCGCCCGCAAGGAAGGCTCCTCCGCGCCGGACTTCATTTCCTCGCATCCGAGCACGCCGGAGCGGATGAACCTTGCCATTCAGGAGGCCCGCGCCATCAGCGCGCCGGGCATCGGCGAGCGTGACCGCACGGCCTATCTGTCGAATATCGACGGCATGCTGTTTGGCGATGATCCGCTGGAGGGCTTCGTGCGCGGGCGTGACTTCCTGCACAAGGCGCTTGGCATCGGTTTCTCGGTGCCGGCCGGCTATGTGCTGGAAAACTCGCCGGAGGCTGTGCTGGCCAGCAATGGCTCGGGCACGGCCATGCGCTTTGATGGTGCCGATCTGACCGGCTATGACAGCCTGCGCAGCTACATGAATGCGGGCTGGATCAACGGCCTCATTCCCGACAGCGTCAAGGAAACAACCATCAACGGCCTGCCGGCGGTTGTCGGCTCCGCGATCACGCAGGGCTGGTCCTTCCGCATCGCCGTGGTGCGCATCGGCCGCAATGGCTACCGCTTCATCTTTGCCAGCCGGGATCCGGGCGCGGCTTTCACCCGTGACTATGACCAGACGATCCAGAGCTTCCGCCAGCTGTCTCCGACAGAGCGGGCGCGGCTGCAGTCGCTGCGCATCAAGGTGGTGCAGAGCCGCGACGGCGATACGCCGCGCAGCCTCGCCATCGGCATGAGCGGCATCGAACCGTCCCGCCGGCTGGAGTTCTTCTCCGTGCTGAATGGCTTCCGCCCGGATGACGAGATCCCGGCAGGAACGTCGGTGAAGCTGGTGGTGGATTGAAGCGGGGGTGAGCTGAGCCTGAAACCGTGCCTGGGAGTCGTCCCGGACGGAGCGAGGCTGAGATCCGGGACCACTCGTTCGCAAAGCGGTGAGTGGTGCTTCCGGCGGTGACCCGTTGCCAAAGTTCAGGATGACAGAGGCGCTTTGCAAGCGGGTAGACCCCGGCTCGCGCTACGCTTGGCCGGGGTGACCCATACCAAGGCTCTGAGATGCTGACGCATCACGCCTTGAAAATGCTCAAGCGCCGCACGGGCTTAACCAGCGCTCGATGAGTTCAGGATCATCGAGCGCCGGTATCAATGCCCTGGCAGGGATCGCCGGTTAAAAGCACTCCTCCCCTGGGAGCATGCCCCTCTCACGGCATCAGGGCAAGACGGTCCGGCTGGGCCTTGAGCAGGGCTTCTTTCAGCTTTTCCAAAGCCCGGTTCTCGATCTGGCGGACACGCTCCTTGGAGATGCCCATGGTCTGGCCAATGGCCTCCAGCGTGGCGCTTTCTTCCTTCAGGCGCCGATCGCGCACGATCTGCCGTTCGCGCTCGGTCAGCACATTCATGGCGGAGCGCAGCCACTTGCGCTGGCGTTCGCCATCGATCTCGCCGCTCACCACTTCATCGGGAAGCGGTGCATCGGAGATGAGGAAGTCCTGCCGGTCGGCGCTGCTGCCTTCCGTGTCGGACAGGGGCGCGTTGAGCGAGGTGTCGGGACTGGACAGCCGGGCGCTCATCATGTCCACGTCGGCAATCTTCACGCCGATGGTCTCGGCGATCTGCCGGTGCATCTCGCTTTCGTTGATGCCCTGTTGCCCGGCGCTGATCTTGGCGCGCAGACGGCGCAGGTTGAAGAAGAGCGACTTCTGCGCCGAGGAGGTGCCCCCGCGCACGATCGACCAGTTGCGCAGAATATAGTCCTGGATGGAGGCGCGGATCCACCATGTGGCATAGGTGGAGAAGCGGACCTCGCGCTCCGGCTCGAACCGGCCTGCGGCTTCCAGCAAGCCGACATGGCCTTCCTGGATCAGGTCGTTCATCGGCAGGCCGAAGTTGCGGAATCGGGCGGCCACGGCGATGACGAGACGCATGTGTGAGAGGGACAGGCGGTCCAATGCGGCCTGATCCTGTTCATCCCGCCATTTGATGGCGAGCTGCTGTTCTTCCTCACGGCTAAGGTACGGCGCGTTGATGGCGGCCTTGACGATCTGACGCCGGGTGCTCATCGATGTACTCATGATGGCAGGCTCCCTGTTGCTTGTCGGATATGTTACGCCACTTGCGGCGGTCCAGATCAGCGTTTTCACCCGGTTTGGAAGGTGGCGTGGCAGTTAGGGAATGCAGTGCCCGTCAGCGCGCCTCAGGCACGCAAAGCTGCGGGGGAGGGCAACTTCTTGCCCAGAATAGGCTTTTCGTTTGAGGGCTGCCTTTCGGCCTGCCCGCCGGGCCAAGTTTCTGGCACATTCTGACGCAGGCGCATCACGAAAATGTGGCTGCAGCGTCTCATCATACCAAGGCATCCGAGATGCTGACGCATCACGCCCTGGGGCTGTCAAACCCCGCACGGGCCTGATCGGTTCCCGGTTAAGCCAGGTTCATCGGAAGTTAGTATGAGACAATGGCCTCAGTGAGGGCAAAGAACGAAAAGGGCGCTCAGCTTACGCCGGACGCCCTTCCTGATCGTAGAAGATGCGGCCTGATCAGGCGGCTTCTTCTTCCTGTTCGTCTTCTTCCTCGGCGCTCTTGACCCGGGCCGGGGTTTTGGCGAGGTTCTGCTCAATCTGCTTGACGGCTTCCGTCTCGGAGCACTTGTTTACGGCAGCGATTTCACGCGCCATCCGGTCCAGTGCAGCTTCATAGAGCTGGCGCTCGGAATAGGACTGTTCCGGCTGGGCGTCGGAGCGGTAGAGATCGCGCACGACTTCGGAAATGGCCAGCAGGTCGCCGGAGTTGATCTTGGCTTCGTATTCCTGGGCGCGGCGGCTCCACATGGTGCGCTTGACGCGCGGACGGCCGCGAACGGTCTCCAGAGCCTTCTTCACAGCAGCGGCATCCGCCAGCTTGCGCATGCCGACCGAGGCGATCTTGGCGACGGGGACACGCAGGGTCATCTTGTCCTTCTCGAAGCTGATGACCAGCAGTTCCAGCGCATAACCTGCAACGCTCTGTTCTTCGATGGCCGTGATCTGGCCGACGCCGTGAGCGGGATAAACGATATGTTCGCCAGTCTTGAAGCCCTGACGCTGCGCGGTCTTCTTGGTGGGGGTTGCCATACGCTTCGTAACTCCTGCGCAGTTACGGCTGAATGAGCCGTACCGGGCCGCCACGGGGCGGACCGTTGTTCCTGTGATAACGCAAACCGGACCGGAACCTGCTCGCGCATGAGCTCCGGACCTGTCTGTACGTCTTGGGTGGTCAGCCGCCGGTGCTCGCCGGTTCAAACGGGCCGCATTTCACATGTGCGTGGCTGCGGAGAAACTTGATCTCGCGCACGATCCAGCGGTGGACTGCGACCATAAAAAAACCTCCAGGGGGAGGGGTGAACCAAGACTGCGACGACTACTTGAACAACCTATCACAAAAACTCAAAAAACCAAAGCAGAAAGCGACCGGGTGTTATCCCGGCCGCTCTGGCAACTTGCTTCCGTATCGTAACCTGCAGGCTTCCGCCATGCGTCAAGTCAAGGATTTCCCGCTTTTGCCAAGGCTGCGGGATGCTGACGCATCAAGCCTTGCGATGGCTCAGGCGCCGTCCGGACCGTTGGGCGAGAAGTGGGTTTCCAGCTTGTTCTTGATGCCGTCAAACTCGGGTGCCTCGGGAAGGGCATCCTTCTTCTCGGTGATGTTGGGCCACTTTGCCGCATATTCGGCGTTGAGCTCGATCCACTTCTCAAGGCCGGGTTCGGTATCCGGCAGAATGGCTTCGGCCGGGCACTCGGGCTCGCACACGCCGCAGTCGATGCATTCGTCCGGATTGATGACGAGCATGTTCTCGCCTTCATAGAAACAATCGACCGGGCAAACTTCGACACAGTCGGTGTACTTGCACATGATGCAGTTGTCAGTGACGACGTAGGTCATCGCGTTCCTCTTGATGGCGCTGGCGGTATCAGCCGGTCCTCGTGCCGTCTCCCTCAGCTACGGCGGACCTGCAGAGCCTGCTTCCCGTTTCAGGGCCGTTGCCTACCGCTTTTGCCCCTTTGTGGCAAGCACAGTAAGGGCAGGAATGGCGTGCGAAAAGAAAAGGGCATGCGTCCTTTTGCCTGTCAGGGGATCAACTTACTCCGGATCATCGAGGCCGGAGTGAAAAGCGTCCATGCGGCGCCGGTCGCGTTTGGTGGGGCGGCCCGATCCGGGATCCCGCTGCGCCGGGGCAGAGGGCACATCCGCGCGCGGGGCGGGTGGCGGGGTCAGGTCCTTGTAGAGCAGCTGTGCTTCCGGGGCCGGGCCGCGCCGGGTGCCGAGACCGGCGACTTCCAGCACGACAACCCGCCGTTCCAGCGTGATGGTCAGCACATCGCCGGTGCGGATGGCCTTGCTGGCGCTGCCGATCTTTTCGCGGTTGACACGCACATGCCCGCCGGCGGCCAGTTTCTGAGCCAGCGTGCGGGATTTCGTTACCCTGGCAAACCAGAGCCACTTGTCGATCCGCTGCGAGGCGGACGGCCCCGCGTGCGGGGCCGCGTCTGATGTGCCTTTGGCGCTCAGGACTTGCCTTTCTCCATGTTGGCCTTCAGAGCCAGCAGGGCTGCGAAGGGCGAGTTCGGATCCATCGGCTTTTCCGGACGCGGCGCACGGTCACGCTGGCCGGCATGGCCCTGACCCTGCTTCTGGCCCTGATGATGCGGCTTGCCGCCCTTGCCGCCTTCGCGCCGGTCATCACGGCGTCCTTCGCGGTTGCCGTCACGGTTTCCACGGTGTTCGCCGCCGGAGCGGTTGCGGCCGCCTTCTGCGCCTTCGCTTTCGCCGCGCTTGCCCTGCTGCGCACGGCCACGGCCGCCCTTGTTGCGGTCACCGCGCTCAGCTCCGCCACGGCGCTCGCCAGCTTCACCGCCCTGACGCGAACGCCCGCCGGTGCGGCCCGGACGCCAGATGTCGATGGTGATGGTTTCGGTGGCAACGGCTGCGGCAGCTTCACCGGCGTCAGCCGTTTCTGCCTCAGTCTCGGTTGCGGTTTTTTCCGCTGCAACTTCCGCTTCCGCCGGGGCGGTTTCGGCCGCGGCAGTATCGGCAGGTGCGGCCTCAACCGTCACGCTGGCCACGGGAGCAACTGCGACCGGGCGCTCGATCTCGCGTTTCTCGTTGCGGTAGCCGAGGGACTTCAGGATTTCCGTGAAGTCGTCACCGGCGCAGCCCAGCAGCGAGGTCATGGCCACGGTGACGGTGAAGCCGCCGCCCTGCGCAATGGCACCGTCGGGCGGGGTGACGCTGGCATCAAGCGGTTTCCAGGCGATCAGCGGGCGGATAAGATCCGCCAGACGCTCCAGAATGTCGACGCGCACGGCGCGCGGGCCGCAGACGCGGAAGCCGACAACCTTGTACAGCGCCTTGTCGATCTGCGGATCGACGGAGATCGAGGTGCGGCCCGAGGCGGACAGCTGCGGCAGCTCCACGAGGCCGGGCATGTCCGGCGTGCCGTGCTTCAGCGCCCAGAGCTGGGCCAGAAGCTGGCTCGGAGCCGGCTTCAGCAGGGCCGGGACATAGATGTTGTAGGCGCCAAAGCGGACACCCAGCTTGCGCAGCGAGGCGCGCATGTCCTGATCGAGCTGGCGCACATCATTGGCCACATCCTGGCGTTCCAGAATGCCGAGCGCCTCATAGATGCGGTAAGCGATGCCACGGGCAAGGCCTTCCAGCCCTTCGGCGTCCTTCAGGTCGATCAGCGGCTTCAGCAGCGTGCCGACATGGGCTTTCACCCACAGGTCAACGCGGGCCTGCACCCGGTCACGGGCGGGGCCGGTCAGATGCTCGTCGGCCAGCAGCACGAAGCCGGGCACCAGCGCGTCGTCACCGGCGGTGAGACGGGCGACAGGTTCGCCCTGCCAGCGGATGGTGCCGTCCGTGCTCAGGACGAAATCTTCATTGGGCGCGCGCGACAGCCGGTCGGAACGGGCTTCGATCTCGCTGGCCAGTGCCTTCTGGGCTGCTGCGCGTACGGCCTTCCCTTCCGGGCTGTCCGCAACCGCATCCGGCGCGAACCGGAACCCTTGCAGGCGGCCGATATGCTGGCCCTCCACAAGGACGTCCCCAGTCTGCGTGATTTCCGCTTCCAACATGGCGTTCTCTCTCAAACGTCTCATCAATACGCTTGTCCGCCTGTCCACGAACCGTTGGGTCAAACGGTCATGCAGGGCGTCCGACAGTCTGTCTTCAATGCCTCTGGTGACACCCTGCCAGTGAACAGGGTCCTTCAGCCATTCGGCACGGTTTGCCACGAAAGTCCAGGTGCGGATGTGCGCAATCCGGTTCGCAAGAGTGTCGATATCACCATCCACCCTGTCTGCGAAAGCCACTTGACGCTGAAACCAGTCTTCATCGACCACCCCGTTGCGCACGAGCAACGTGTATAGGTGGATAAGCAGGTCTCCGTGGTTAGCCGGAGCAATCTTGCGATAGTCCGGCACCTGGCAGACATCCCAGAGCAGCGCCACCCGCGAGGGGGAGGACGCCATGTCGCGGATGCCGTGATCCTTTGCGGCATATTCGAGGGCCTGCGCGTCGTCGGCGGGTGGTGCGCGCACCAGCCCGTCTTCGCGCGGAGGCAGATCCAGTGTGTCACGCAGGCTGGAAACCGACGTGAAATCGAGCTGCGTGTTGCGCCACTGGAAAACTTTCAGTGCATCGAACCGGTGGCTTTCGATCATCTCCACGAGATCATCGGACAAGGGATCGGCACGGCCCGTCACGCCGAAGGAGCCATCGCGCATGTGGCGCCCGGCGCGCCCGGCGATCTGGCCCATCTCGGCGGGGCTGAGATTGCGGTATTGATAGCCGTCGAACTTGCGGTTCCCGGCAAAAGCGATGTGGTCCACATCCAGATTGAGGCCCATGCCGATCGCGTCGGTGGCGATCAGGTAGTCCACGTCGCCGTTCTGGAACAGCTCTACCTGTGCGTTGCGGGTGCGCGGGCTGAGCGAGCCCAGCACCACCGCCGCGCCGCCGCGCTGACGGCGGATCAGCTCGGCAATCGCATAGACCTCGCTGGAGGAGAAGGCGACGACGGCGGAACGGGCCGGCAGGCGCGAAATCTTCTTGGAGCCTGCATAGGTCAGCACCGACATGCGCGGCCGCGTCACCACATTAAGGCCGGGAATGAGCTTTTCCAGCAGAGGGCGGGCGGTCGCAGAGCCCAGCAGCAGCGTCTCGGAGCGGCCGCGCAGGTTCAGGATGCGGTTGGTGAAGACGTGGCCGCGCTCCATGTCGGCTGCCAGCTGCACCTCGTCGATGGCGACGAATTCGGTGTTGAGATCAAGCGGCATCGCCTCGACCGTCGAAACCCAGAAGCGCGGTGCCTTGGGGACGATCTTCTCTTCGCCCGTGATCAGGGCAACCGAAGCCTCGCCTGCGCGCTCCACCAGACGGCTATAGACCTCGCGCGCCAGCAGGCGCAGCGGCAGGCCGATGAGGCCGGAGGGCTGTGCCAGCATCCGCTCGATGGCGAGATGGGTCTTGCCGGTGTTGGTCGGGCCCAGCACCGCCGTAACGGTTCTGGACCGGGCGGCCGGCGGCAAGGTCATGATCTGGATCGCAGGCATCGCGCGGAGTGCTTCGTTCGGCCGGGTGTCTTGGCCCTCACAAATGTCAGGGCATGCGGAAGGCTGTCTAGCATAGGGTCTTCCCCCTGTCCCTCACGATTTTCGGCCCCGGTTCTAACGCGGCGCCATGGCTGAAACGGGGCAGCGAATCCGGGCAAAGGAACGAGTCTGGAACAAAGGCTGATCGAATCGCAGACAGGCCGCGAGTCTGTTTTTGTTCCCTACGACATGTGGTTTCCGGCAAGGGGTTGGCTACGAAATCCTGAATCTGGCCAAGGATTTAAGGTGGGCAGGGGGACGTTTTCCAGAATCGCGTCAAGCGCAGGAAGTCGTGCAGATCAGGTTAACCGGGTCAGCAATTTTCATGAGCGCTATCTCAACCTTCAGCACCAAAGCGGAACGGCTCATGCACGAATCGCTGTCCGTTATGCGTTTTTGTTTTGTTCCTACGACAGTTTGTAGTGTTCAGGCGGCGGGGCCACGAAATAGGGGGAGGGGAACGTAACTGGTTGCTCCTGGCAACCAGTTGAACCGGGTCAAAAATAAAGAATTATGTCCCATTATGGGGCGTTTGATTGTTGAGCTGGCGCAGGCGAATAGGTCAAGAGTGTTGGCTCTTTTCTTTGCCCTCATCCCTTTGTATGACTCATGCGCTTTCATATTGGGGAGGTATGGGCTTGGCCATCCGTAAGATTCTCGTTGCCAACAGATCTGAAATCGCCATCCGCGTGTTCCGTGCCGCGAATGAGCTTGGGCTGAAAACCGTCGCCATCTTTGCCGAGCAGGACAAACTGGCGCTGCACCGCTTCAAGGCCGACGAGGCCTATCAGGTCGGCAAGGGCCTGGGCCCGATCGAGGCCTATCTGTCCATCGACGAGATCATCCGGGTTGCCAAACTCTCGGGCGCCGATGCCATCCACCCGGGCTATGGCTTCCTGTCGGAGAGCCCCGAATTTGCTGAGGCCTGCGCCCAGAATGGCATCATCTTCATCGGCCCGCAGCCCGAGACCATGCGCCGCCTTGGCAATAAGGTGGCAGCGCGCAATCTCGCCATCGAGGCCGGGGTTCCGGTCATGCCGGCCACCGATCCTCTGCCCGATGACATCGAGGAGATCAAGCGTCAGGCGGATGGGATCGGCTATCCGGTGATGCTCAAGGCCTCCTGGGGCGGCGGCGGGCGCGGCATGCGCGTCATCCGCGACGAGGCCACGCTGGTGCGCGAAGTGGTCGCTGCCAAGCGCGAGGCCAAGGCCGCCTTCGGCAAGGACGAGATCTATCTGGAAAAGCTGGTCGAGCGCGCCCGTCATGTGGAAGTGCAGATCCTGGGCGATTCGCACGGCAATCTGGTGCATCTGTTCGAGCGTGACTGCTCCATCCAGCGCCGCCACCAGAAGGTCGTGGAACGTGCGCCCGCGCCGTATCTGTCCGAGGCGCAGCGGCAGGAACTGTGCGGCTATGGCTTGAAAATCGGCCAGGCTGTGAACTACTGCGGGGCCGGGACTGTCGAGTTCCTGATGGATTCGGACACAGGCGCCATCTATTTCATCGAAGTGAACCCGCGCGTGCAGGTGGAGCATACGGTGACCGAGCAGGTGACCGGCATCGACATCGTCAAGGCGCAGATCCGTATCGCAGACGGGGCCGCCATCGGTACCGAGGCGAGCGGCGTTCCCGTGCAGGACGATGTGCGGCTCAACGGCCATGCGCTGCAGTGCCGCATCACCACCGAAGACCCGGAACAGAACTTCATCCCCGACTATGGCCGCATCACTGCCTATCGCGGGGCAACCGGCTTCGGCATCCGTCTCGATGGCGGCACGGCCTATTCGGGCGCGGTGATCACCCGCTTCTACGATCCGCTGCTGGAAAAGGTGACCGCCTGGGCCCCCAGCGCCGAGGAAGCCTGCAAGCGCATGGAGCGCGCCTTGCGCGAGTTCCGCATCCGCGGCGTGGCGACCAATCTTGTGTTCCTTGAGAACATCATCGGCCACCCGGACTTCCGCGCCAACAACTACACCACGCGCTTTATCGACAGCACGCCAGAACTGTTTGCGCAGGTGAAGCGTCAGGACCGCGCCACCAAGCTGCTGACCTACATCGCCGATGTTTCCGTCAACGGCCATCCGGAAACCCGCTCGCGCCCGCGCCCCGGCCGGGAAGCGGCGGCGCCGGTGGTGCCGGATTTCGGCAGTGTGAAGCCCGATGGCACCCGTCAGCTGCTGGAACGGCTGGGGCCGAAGGGCTTTGCGAACTGGATGAAGGCGCAGCCGCAGGTGCTGGTGACCGATACCACCATGCGTGATGGCCACCAGTCGCTGCTGGCGACCCGCGTGCGCACCCATGACATTGCCGCCATCACCGATGCCTATGCCAGCGGTCTGCCGCAGCTTCTGTCGCTGGAATGCTGGGGCGGGGCGACCTTTGACGTGGCCATGCGCTTCCTGACGGAAGATCCGTGGGAGCGCCTGCGCCTGATCCGCCAGAAGGCGCCGAATATTCTGCTGCAAATGCTGCTGCGCGGCTCCAACGGCGTTGGCTACACCAACTATCCGGACAATGTGGTGCGCTTCTTCGTGCATCAGGCGGCCCAGAACGGGGTCGATCTGTTCCGCGTGTTCGACTGCCTCAACTGGGTGGAGAACATGCGTGTCTCCATCGACGCGGTGCTGGAGACGGACAAGCTCTGCGAGGGTGCGCTGTGCTACACGGGCGATCTGCTCGACAGTGCAAGGCCGAAATATGACCTGAAGTACTATGTCAGCCTTGCCAAGGAGCTGGAGAAGGCCGGCGCGCATATCCTTGCCGTCAAGGATATGGCGGGCCTGCTGAAGCCTGCGGCCGCACGCATCCTGTTCAAGGCGCTGAAGGAAGAAATCGGCATTCCGATCCACTTCCACACGCATGACACTTCCGGCGTTTCGGCTGCGACGGTGCTGGCTGCTGTGGATGCAGGCGTCGATGCCATTGATGCAGCGATGGATGCCTTCTCCGGCAACACTTCGCAGCCCTGCCTTGGCTCCATCGTGGAGGCGCTGAAGGGCTTGGACCGGGATCCGGGGCTTTCGGCAGAGGCCATCCGCCGTATTTCCTTCTACTGGGAAGCGGTGCGCGGCCAGTATGCGGCCTTCGAAAGCGACCTCAAGGGACCGGCCTCCGAAGTCTATCTGCACGAGATGCCGGGCGGCCAGTTCACCAATCTCAAGGAACAGGCGCGCTCGCTTGGTCTTGAAACCCGCTGGCACGAAGTGGCGCAGGCCTATGCCGATGCCAACATGATGTTCGGCGATATCGTCAAGGTCACGCCGTCCTCCAAGGTGGTCGGCGACATGGCGCTGATGATGGTCAGCCAGGGGCTGACGGTGGCCGATGTGGTGGACCCCTCAAAGGATGTGGCCTTCCCCGATTCCGTGGTGCAGATGCTGCGCGGCGATCTGGGGCAGCCCCCGGCCGGCTGGCCGCAGGCGCTGCAGGCCAAGGTGCTGAAGGGCGATACGCCCATCACCGTCCGCCCCGGCTCGCTCCTGAAGCCGGAGGATCTGGAAGCCCGCCGCAAGGAAGCGGCCGAAAAGACCGGGCTTGAGATCAGCGACATGGATCTGGCGTCCTATCTCATGTACCCGAAGGTCTACACCGACTTTGCCAAGGCGCAGAGCCAGTACGGCCCGACCTCCGTGCTGCCGACGCCGGTCTATTTCTACGGGCTTGAGGTGGGCGAGGAAATTCTCGTCGAGCTGGAACCAGGCAAGACGCTGGTGGTCCGCTGTCAGGCGATGGGTGAAACGGACGAGCAGGGCGAGAAGAAGGTGTTCTTCGAGCTGAACGGCCAGCCGCGCATCATCAAGGTGCCGGACCGGGCCCATGGCGCGGCAGGCAATGCCGCCCGCCGCAAGGCCGAGGCCGGCAACGAGGCCCACGTCGGCGCGCCGATGCCGGGCGTCATCTCCAGCGTTGCCATTGCGGCGGGGCAGGCGGTCAAGGCCGGTGACGTGCTCTTGTCCATCGAAGCCATGAAGATGGAAACCGCGCTTCATGCCGAGCGCGACGGTGTGGTCTCCGAAGTGCTCGTCACCCCCGGCAGCCAGATCGACGCCAAGGACCTGCTTGTGGTGTTCAAGGCCTGAGTGCAACGGCCGGACAGGAAATGCCCAAGGGGAGGCTTCGGTCTCCCCTTTTTGCTTCAACCTGTTCAACCCCGTAAACCGCCCTTGCCAGTCCTCCTATTCCGTGGCATCGCAGGCGTCCCATTCCCTGATGCTGGCCCGTGCCGCCGCCTTATATGAGGCGGCAGGACACCAGCCCCTTCCGGTGCTCTTCCATGGAACTGTCCTATGAGGTTCTCGGCCTCCTGTTTTTTGCCGCTCTCATGGCTGGCTGGATCGATGCGATTGCAGGCGGCGGCGGACTGATCACCATCCCCGCGCTGCTGCTGGCGGGCCTGCCGCCCGCAACGGCGCTGGCGACCAACAAGCTGCAGGGCAGTTCCGGCACGCTGACAGCGGCCACCTATTTCATCAGCCGGGGCATGGTGTCGGTACGGGCAAACATCCTGCCCATGATTGCCATATCCCTGGGCTCCATTTTCGGCGGCTGGGTGCTGCAGCAGATCAATGCGGAGCTGCTGGTGCTGTTCATTCCGCTCCTGCTGGTGTCGATTGGCCTCTATTTCCTGTTCTTCGCCAGGAACCTTGATGAAGAGCGGGCGCCGCGCATGAGCGCAGAGCGCTACGCCGTGACCGCTGCGCCTGCCATAGGCTTTTATGATGGTTTCTTCGGGCCGGGCACCGGGTCTTTCAGCTCCACGTCGCTGGTGCTGCTGCGCGGCATGACCATCCGCGATGCCACCGCGCATGCCAAGCTGTTCAACCTGACCAGCAATCTGGGCGCGCTGTTCTATTTCATTCTCTTCGGCCAGATCGCCTGGGTGGCGGGCGGTGTCATGGTGCTGGGGCAGATGGCCGGTGCCTATCTCGGCGCCCATTTCGCTGTCAGGGGCGGGGCAAGGATCATCCGTCCGGTCACTGTCATCGTATGCTTTGCCATGAGCCTTCGCGTGCTCATCAGCGTCTGGCCGTGGTGAGGTTACTCTCTCACGACCGACAATAGCGGCTCAAAGGCATACAGACCGGGCCGTCTGCCGGCTGGGGCCTCAAGCGTCTTCAACATGCCAGACTCAACCAGTGCTTTAGTAAACCGCTGGGCTGTGGCAGCCGGTATTCCTGACCGGCTTGTAAAGACATTGTTTCTGAAGACGGGGCGCGAAAACATGAAATCGAGCGCATTGATGCTCCACTGGGATGACAGTTCTTCGCGAAACTGGAGCTTCATGTCCTCGTAGAGATTTCTGATGTTCTCAGCTGTCTGCAGGTTTTCGTAGGCCTGACTTGCAAGAGCATCAAGGAAAAATATGACCCAGTCTGTCCAGGCACCAGTCCTGGAGACCTCGCGCATTCTATCGATGTATTCGTCTCGATGGATTTCAAAGTACCGGCTGATATAGAAATGCGGCGCCGATATCAGCTTGCTCTGCCACAATGTCAGTGTGATCAGCATCCGTCCGATGCGCCCGTTGCCGTCCTTGAACGGGTGCAGGGCCTCGAATTCAACGTGGGAAACAGCGGTTTTGATCAGTTCTTCATCGTCGGAGGTACTGATGTAGCTGATCAGGTTGTCGAGGCCATGGGCAAGTTGTTCCGGCGAGGCGGGAACGAACATGACTTTCCTGCGCACCTTGTCGACCAGATAGTTTTGCTCATCCTTGAAATCACCCGGCGAAAGATGGGCTCCGCGCCCAAAGCCCAGCAGCACTGCGTGGATCGATCTCAGAAGCCACTTCGACAGTGGCGCTCCATCTTCCATGCTCTTCTGGGCCTGCCGCAGGGCCCGGGCATAAAGGAAGACTTCCATGGTCTCGCCGCGGTACCTTGCATCGTTGCCATCCGCATCTCCTTCCTTGTCGGCTTCGTAGCGCAGCACTTCATCAAGCGTGCTGACGGTGCCTTCGATTCTGGAGGAGATAACGGCTTCCTTGTTGCGCAAGGGAGCAAGAAGAATCTCGCTGTTGTGCAGATTTTTCAGCATCTGATCATAGCGTGCCAAAGCTTCACGTGCTTTGGCGAGCGGCTTCACGATGCGTGAGAAATTGAGCTCTTCGGGTGGAAAGCCGCCATAGTGATAGCCCACTGCGTTTTCGAAGGAGAGGCCCGAGGGATGCGGGGTCATTGTGGTCTCTGCTAGCTTTGCCTTGTACCGCGATGGCGGCGCAAGTCCGGACTGTCAGGAGTATGTTCCGCCCTTCGGGAGTTTGTCTATCAAATCCTTCGCTTTATGCAAGACAATGGTGCTTGCCCCTCACCCGTGAGAGGCAAAGCTATTTGTGTCTCACATGTTGCATTTCTTGCAATTCAATCTTGGCCGTGGTGAGGTTTTACCCAGCCCGCCCGATCCAGATGTCGAGGAAGTCGTCCAGCCATTTGCGCAAGGCCTGGTCGAAGACGTAGCGGCCGGCGAAATGGTCCTGGCGGCCTTGCGCACCGGGCAGGGACATGCGGGGAGCACCCTTGGTGGTCCAGCGCACCATCATGGCGTGGGTAAGTTCCGGATGGAACTGAATGCCATAGGCGGCCGGGCCGACACGGATGGCCTGATTGGGATAGGTGTCGCCCGATGCCAGAAGATCGGCCCCGCGCGGCAGGTCGAAGCCTTCCCGGTGCCATTGGTACACCTTGGATGGCCAGTGCATCAGCGATTTGCCGGTTTCTGTAGGGTACAGCGGATAATAGCCGATCTCGACCAGATCCTGCGGATGGGCTCCTACCTTACCGCCCAGATGCTTCACCATCATCTGCGCGCCAAGGCAAATGCCAAGAAAGGGCTTCTGCTCTGCGAGAGGCACGCCGATCCAGTCGATCTCCCGGTGGACGAAGGCTTCCGGATCATTGGCGCTCATCGGCCCGCCGAAGATGACGGCACCCGCGTGATGCTCCATCGTGTGGGGCAGCGTGTCGCCGAAGCGCGGGCGGCGGATGTCCAGTGCAAAGCCGCGCTTCACCAGTTCCTGCCCCACACGGCCGGGCGACGAGGTTTCCTGATGCAGGACGATCAGGATGCGCGGCCGGTGCGGGGAAGCAGGATCAGGATTCATGGCGTCACGATAACGTTGCAACCGGCCCGGCGTCGAGCGCTAATCCAGAGCAATATGCCATGAAATCAGGCAATTGCCGGCTCACTCCGTGTCCGGCTGCCCCTGCTCGCGGGCAACTTTCTGGCGCAGGGCAATCCGCTCGCGCGAGGAGACACCGAGCAACTCCGAGACACGCCAGATGGTGTTGTCCTCGAACTCGTGCACGTGGCCGTCCGCATAGACAAGCTGCCACATCAGCTCGATGATCTTCTGGCGTTCCTCTTCATCCAGCTTGCGCTTCAGGACGGAGGTGAAGCCGTACATGTCGACAGCTTCGTTGTCCTTGTCCGTGGCAAGGGCCACAAGCTCGGCCGTTTCGCTGTCGCTCAGGGAATAATGGGTCTTCAGGATCGAGGTGAGCTTGGTCTTCTCCACGTCATCGACTTCGCCATCCACACTGATGACATGGACGAGCAAAGCGGCGACGGCCAGCCGGTGATCATCTTCGGCGAAAGTCAGATTGTCGCTGTCGCCAAAGGTGACGTCCTTGATGAAGCGCTTGAAAGCATCGAGCATAAAATCATCCGTCCTGAACTCTTGGGCGCGGGACCCGTTAACCGCAGCGGTTCTGGGTTCTCGCCACCGGATATCCGTATCTTCCCTGAGATATAGGTGAAGGCGTGGCGGAAAAACCACCCGAAAACCTGACTTTGGGCCACAAGCGCGTGAGGTGTTGTCCGTTTGCACCGCTGCCTGCGCTGTTTTGTAACTTGACACAAACCTTCAAGAATTGTCTTGTCCGCCGAGACCTGCCGCAGGCGCGTGCCCCTCTTCCGCCAGATCCGGGACATTTCTGCCGGGCAGTCACCGGGCGGCGCTGGGGCCGTCCGATGCCCAGGGAGATTGCCCATGACCCGCTCGTTCAAAGCCATTCTGTTTGCAGCCACTGCGATGATGGCCCTTCCCGCCACCATTTCCGCCCATGCGGCCGATGTGAAGGCGGCCGATGTTCTGGCCACCTATCAGGATGTCGCGGCTGCGGCCTATGCGGATTCCGTCACCTCTGCCAAGGCGCTGAAGGTTGCCATCGATGCGCTGATTGCCAAGCCCAATGACGAAACGCTGGCTGCCGCCCGCAAGGCCTGGATTGCCGCCCGCAATCCCTATCAGCAGACGGAGGCCTACCGTTTCGGCAATGCCATTGTGGATGACTGGGAGGGGCGGGTGAACGCCTGGCCGCTGGACGAGGGCCTGATCGACTATGTGGATGTGTCCTATGGCGATAGTTCCGAAGAAAATCCGCTTTATGCGGCTAATGTCATCGCCAATCCGAAGTTGCAACTGAATGGTGAAGAACTCGACGCCACGGTGATCACGCCGGAGTTTCTGTCGGAAAAGCTTCAGGAGGCAGGTGGTGTCGAGGCCAATGTGGCGACCGGCTACCACGCCATCGAGTTTCTGCTCTGGGGGCAGGATCTGAATGGCACGGGTCCGGGCGCGGGCAACCGTCCGGCTACGGATTTTGATCCGGCCAATTGCACCGGCGGCAATTGTGAGCGGCGCATCCAGTATCTGCAGGCGGCAACGGACCTGCTGATTGCTGATCTGGAAGAAATGGCGGCTGCCTGGGCTCCGGGTGGTGCGGCGCGCGAGGAGCTTGCGGCCAAGGGTGAAGCGGGCGGCCTTGCCACCATCTTCACCGGCATGGGCTCGCTCTCCTACGGCGAACTGGCCGGCGAGCGCATGAAGCTCGGCCTCATGCTGCACGATCCGGAAGAGGAGCATGACTGCTTCTCCGACAACACCCACATGTCTCATTACAACGACGTGGCCGGCATCCGGAATGTCTATTTCGGCACCTATACCCGCCTTGATGGCAGCAAGGTCTCCGGTCCGTCGCTGGCAGATCTGGTCGCTTCGAAGGACAAGGCCGTCGCGGAGGAGCTGAAGGGCAAGCTTGATGCATCGCTCGCCGCGTTCGACAAGCTCAAGACCCGCGCTGAAACGGTCGAGGCCTATGACCAGATGATTGGTGAAGGCAACGCGGAGGGCAATGCCGTTGTGCAGGCCGCCGTGGACAGCCTGATCGATCAGACCAAGTCGATCGAGCGCGCCGTTGCCGTGCTGGGCCTTGAGTCCATCGCCTTCGAAGGCTCTGACAGCCTGGACAATCCGGGCGCAGTCTTCCAGTAAGGACGGACTGGACGCGACAACGGGGATGGGGAGTTTTCCCTTTCCGGGGCTTGCAAGGCTTCTCCATCGTCATCCGGACGCGCCCCGCGCGATCCGGGATGATGGAAGGGCTGACGGTTTAAGAGACGGGGAGGGGACTGTGTTTCTCTCTCCTGCCGCTGCAGAGGGGTGTGGCTGATCTTTCCTGAACAGCCAGGGGAACAGCATGATTTTCTTGCGATGGAGGCGTTTTGCGGCTCCGGCCCGGCTTGCGGCCGGTATCTGCCTTGTTGCGGGGGCCAGCGCTGCGGCCGCGCAGACGCGTGCGCTTGATCACCGGCATGATCTGACAACGGCGGACCGGGAAAAGGCTGCAAAAGTGCTGGCCGCTCCTGAAAATTTTGCCGTGCCCGAGCCTTTCGAGGACATGCCGGGCGGTGCTGCCACTTCGCGCAAGCGTATCAACCGGGATGCCTTTTCCCATCCGTCCGCTAATCTCAGTTTCGAAGAGCAGCAAACCTTCCGGGTCGGTAACGGTATCTTCCGCAAGTTCTGGGTCTCTGCACCGTCCTCCACGCAAGCCTCGGACGGGCTGGGGCCGCTTTACAATGCGCGCTCCTGCCAGGGCTGCCATCTGAAGGACGGGCGTGGTGCGCCGCCTCAGCCGGGTGAGCCCGCCGTCTCCCTGTTCCTGCGGCTGTCAGTGCCGCCGGTGACGGAAGAGGAGCGGCAGGCATTGGCAGACCGGCAGGTGGCCACGCTGCCGGAGCCTGTCTATGGCGGCCAGTTTCAGACCTTCGCCGTGCCGGGCCTGGCGCCGGAAGGGGAACTGCGGATCACTTACGAGGATCTGCCTGTGGCACTGTCTGGCGGCGAAACGGTTGTCTTGCAGAAGCCGCGCTATGAGGCAGCGAACCTTGCCTATGGTCCCATGCGGCCAGACACGATGATCTCGCCCCGTGTTGCGCCGCAGATGATCGGGCTTGGGCTTCTGGAGGCGATTCACCCGGCGGATCTCGAAGCTCTTGCCGACCCGGACGATGCGGATGGCAACGGCATTTCCGGCCGTCTCAGCCTTGTGCGGGATCCTGCAAGCGGCGAGCTTGTGCCGGGGCGCTTTGGCTGGAAGGCGACGATGCCGGATGTGCGGGCGCAGAGCGCTGCGGCCTTTTCGGGCGACATCGGTATTTCGACGCCGGAACATCCGGATCCTTACGGCGATTGCACGGCAGCCCAGACAGCCTGCCGTGCCCTGCCCACGGGCGGGCAGGACCGGTTGGGGGAAACGGAAGCGCCCGGCCCGGTGATGGATCTTGTCACGTTCTACTCGGAGAACCTTGCCGTGCCCGCCCGGCGGGACATGGCTGATCCCGATGTGCTGAGGGGCAAGGAGGTGTTCTATGGCACCGGCTGCGCCTCCTGCCATGTGCCGAAATACGTTACCCGCAAGGACGCAAAAAACCCGGCGCACAGTTTCCAGCTCATCTGGCCCTATACCGATCTGCTGCTGCATGACATGGGTGAAGGGCTGGCGGATAACCGCCCGGATGGGGATGCCGGTGGCCGCGAATGGCGGACGGCGCCGCTTTGGGGTATTGGTCTGACGCAGACCGTCAGTGGCCACACCCGTTTCCTCCACGACGGGCGGGCCCGCTCGCTGCTGGAGGCCGTGCTCTGGCATGGCGGCGAGGCGCAGGCCGCACGCGATGCGGTGGTGGCCATGCCGCCAGAGGACCGCGCCGCCCTGATCCGTTTTCTGGAGTCTCTTTGATGCGCCGCATTGCCTGCCTTGCCCTTGCCTTTGCCAGCACTCTCCTGCCTTTGCATGCGCAGGAAAGGGCTGGCTATGCGGATTATGTGAAAGGGGCGGTCGAGGGCTATATCCGGCCGGAGACCCGTGCCTTTGCCAATGCTGCCACGCGTCTGCCCACGGCTGTTGAGGACGCCTGCAAGAGCCCTGGCACGGAGACGGCGGATGAGTTCCGCGTTGCCTATGGCGGTGCCGTGGCCGCTTTTGGCCGGATCAGTTTCCTGCGCTATGGCCCGCTGGCGGAAGAAAGCCGGCTGGAACGTATCGCTTTCCTGCCCGATGCGCGCGGCGTGGCGCAGCGGCAGATCCGCAAGCTGGTGGCAGAGCGGGATGAAAGCGCCACCACACCTGAAAGCCTTGCCGCCAAGAGCGTGGCCGTTCAGGGCCTGACGGCGCTGCAACTGGCGGCCTTTGATGACGACGGCCAGGTGACGCTGGGCGGCACGGATGAGGCGGGCGTCTATGCCTGCGCTTATGCGCAGGCGCTCGCCGTCAATCTGGCGCAGCTCTCCGGCGAAGTTGCTGCCCTTTGGGAGGCGCCGGACGGGTTCAGCGGGCAGCTTGAAGCCGCGGGGCCTGACAACCCACGCTTCCGCAACAGCAAGGAAGCGGCGGAAACCCTGTTCAATGCGCTGGTGACCGGGCTGGTGATCGTGCGCGATCAGGATGTTATCCCCGCTTTTGGCCCAGCGCTGGGCAATGATCCGGCATCGGCAAAGCCCAACCGCATACCTTTTTCCCGCGCCAATTTCGGGCAGGCCTATATCGCCAGTGAACTGACCGGCATCCGCGATTTCATCCGCGCCTCGAATTATGCAAAGGGCGTGGACAGCGAAGGTGAGTGGATTGCCGCGAGCCTTGAATTCGAGGTTTCCAATTCACTCAAGGCACTCGCCCGCGCCGGTGAGCCCATGCGCGAGACGGTGAAGACGCCTGAAGGCTACAAGGCCTTGTCGGACATGCTGATTTCGTTGAAGGGCCTGCGCGATCTCGTTGCGCTCAATCTGGCCGGATCGCTGGATATGACTGGAGGCTTCAATGCGCTGGACGGCGACTGATGCGCTGGTGTTGAACCGCAGGCGGTTTCTAACGGGTCTTGGCCTGACAACCGCCGCTGCGCTGATGACCTTGCCCGCGGACGCTGCAGTCAAGCTCCTTGGCGCGGACCTGGACGAGCCGCTGTTCGCCAGCGCCCGGCGCAATGCGGACGGGAGCCATGCGGTCGCCATCCTGACAGCCGATGGCCGGGACGTGATGGAGGTGCCGCTGCCCGCACGCGGCCATGGCGTGGCCCTGTCACCGGACGGCCGCAGGCTGGCCGCCTTCGCCCGCCGCCCGGGCCATTTCATCATGCTGATTGACCGGAGCGGGGAAACTCCGCCGCAGCTGACGGAAGCCGGGCCCGGGCGCCACTACTATGGCCATGGCGTCTTTTCGGCTGACGGGCGGCTGCTTTATGCGGTCGAGAACGCCTTCGGCACGGTGGGGGAGGAAACGCAGGGGCGCGTCGGCATCTATGATGCCAGCGGCGAAATCCTGAAGCGCATCGGCGAGTTCGAGACCCATGGCATCGGTCCGCATGACATTCTGCTGGCCGAGCAGGGCCGCGTGCTTGTGGTCGCCAATGGCGGCATCGACACCCATCCGGTCACCGGCCGCGAGATGCTCAATCTCGACACGATGAAGCCCTCCATCGTCTATCTGGATGCGGCCTCCGGTGCGTTGCTCGCCCGGCATGAACTGGACAAGGATCTGCATCAGCTCTCGCTCCGCCACATGGCGCTGGACGGGCGCGGGCAGGTGTGGGTGGGTGGTCAGTTCGAGGGCGAGAAGAGCCATTTTCCGCAGCTTGTCGCTCGTCTGGAGCGGGACCGGAAAATGGAACTGGTGCCGCTGAAGAGCGATGTTCTGGCCCAGCTCGACAATTACATCGGCTCGGTTTCCGTCAATGCCAGCGGCGATGTGGTGGCGCTGTCCTGCCCGCGCGGAGGGCGCATTCTCTATATGGCTGCAGACAGCGGCGTCTTGCTCGGTATGGATACGATCACCGACGGCTGCGGCCTTGCCGCCATCGATGCGCACGGCTTCCTTGTCTCCGACGGCAACGGCGGCCTCAGCCTTGCCGAAGACCCCCGCACACGGGCGCAATCCCTCGCCTTCGTGCCGGGCATCTCCTGGGACAACCACATGCTGGCGCTTTGACGGCGGCTTGATTCGACATGCAATCCTGAGAGTTACCCGGAGTTATGTGTCTGATTGGTATTGAAGCGTCTCCGTGCCCCTCCTCTCAAGGGGGGGAATGAGAGGTCACAGCCAGACAAGCAGATCCTTGAAATTACTTATCTTTTCCAGCTTCAAAGTAACGTCTGTGGCGCTTTCCTGCACGATGCGTGAATCCGGAAGCCCCTGAAAGGTGGGAGAGGCGTGCTGCGGGCACAGGTAGTGCTCGCCTCACCTCTGCCGTGCCATCAGCCAGATGAAGAACAGGCCGCCGGCGAGGCCGGTGACAATGCCGATGGGCATGTCTTCCGGGGCCATGACGACGCGGGCGCAGATGTCGGCAAAGATCAGGAACAGGGCTCCGGCCAGTGCGGACAGCGGCAGGACGCGGGCGTTGTCGCCGCCCGCCACCAGCCGCACCAGATGCGGCATCATCAGGCCGACGAAGCCGATGATGCCGGAGAAGGCGACCGACACGCCGGTGATGAGGGCGCCCGCCACAAACACCGACAGCCGCAGCCGGTTGACGGGGATGCCGAGCGTTGCCGCCGTCTCGTCCCCCAGCGTGATGGCGTTCAGCTGGCCCGCCTTCAGCCACAGCCAGATCCCGCAGGGCAGGAGCACGGCCAGCGGGTAGAGCAGGTGGCTCCACTGGGCAAGGCCCAGCCCGCCGAGCATCCAGAACACCACCGTATGGGTGGCCTTGGGATCGGCCAGGAAGATCAGGATGTTGGCGCAGGCCATGATGACGAAGGACACGGCAACGCCCGCCAGCACCAGCCGGTCGGGCGAACCGGCCCGCGTGATCCGCACCACGCAAAGAACGATGGCTGTTGCCCCCAGCGCGCCGAAGAAGGCGAGTAGCGGCACGGTCAGCAGCCCGAGAAACAGCCCCGTATGCAGCAGCGCCAGAATGGCGCCGAAGGCAGCGCCTGAGGAAATGCCGAGCAGGTGCGGGTCCGCCAGCTGGTTGCGGGTAACCGATTGCAGGGCGGCACCGGTCATGGCAAGGCCCGCGCCGACAAGAGCTGCCAGCAGCGCCCGGGGAAAGCGCACATCCCAGACGATGGCCTCGCGCGCCGCGCTCCAGGTCTTCTCCACCGATCCGTGAAAGATCTTCGACAGAAGGATCCCAGCGACATCCGCAGGCGGCACGGCGACGGCGCCCACGGCCAGGGCGGCAATCACCGCCGTGGCCAGAAGGGCAAAGCACAAGGCCGCGATGGCCAGCACCGGCCAGATTCTGGACCGGTGCCGGTCCGGTGCGCCTGTCAGCGCATCGGCCTCAGTTGCGTGCGAAACCGTCAACGAGCTTCTCCACGGCGCGGATGTTGCGGGGGCCGGGCGTTGCCTCGACATATTCCAGCACGACAAAGCGGTCATTCTTCACCGCGTCGATGCTGGCAAAGGCCGGATTGGACTTCATGAAGGCGATCTTCTGCTCCGCCGTCACCTGCCCGTAGTTGACGATGACGACCACTTCCGGATTGCGCTCGATCACCGGTTCCCAGGCGACGGTGGCCCAGCTCTTGCCGAGATCATCCATGATGTTGTGCCCGCCTGCGGCCTCGATGAGGGCGGTGGGCATGGCGTAGCGGCCGGCCGTGAAGGGCGTGTCCTCGCCGCTGTCATAGACGAAGACGCGCAGCGGCTCCTTGCCCGGCTCCTTCACCCCGGCCGTCACTTCAGCAAGCTTTGCCTCGTAACCGGCGACGAGCGCCTTGGCCTTGTCCTCGACGCCGAAGATCGTCCCGAGGTTCAACAGATCGTTGTACATGTCGGCCATGGAGATCTTCTCCTTGGGGCCGATGTGGATGCAGCTTTCGGTCAGCTCATAGACCTTGATGCCGAAGGGGGCGAGGGTGTCCGGTGTCACTTCGCCGCCCACCTTCATGCCGTAGTTCCAGCCTGCGAAATAAAAGTCCGCCTCTGCACCCAGCAGCACTTCCTTGGTGGGGTATTTTTCGGCGAGTTCCGGCAGTTCCTTCACGCCTTCACGCATCTCCGGATCCAGCGTCTTCCAGCCGGACACGCCGGTGTAGCCGGCCATGTGGTCCGTCAGGCCCAGCACCAGCATCATTTCGGTGAGGTTCACGTCGTTGGAAATGGCGCGGGCAGGGGCAGCGTCAAAGGTGACATCGCGGTTGCAGCTTTTCACCGTCACCGGATAGGCAAAGGCGCTGGCGGTTGTGGCCAGAAGGGCAGCGAGAGCAAGGGCTATACGCATCGGTCAGATCTCACAAGTGAAAGGAAAAACGGGGGGAATGGCCGGAGGTATCGATCCGCGAACGGACGGAGAAGGCCCCGGCGATATTGGCTTCGGTCAGCGCCGCTCCCGGCGTGTCCATGGCGAGCACGGTGCCGTTGGCGAGCAGCAGCACCCGGTCGGCATGTTCTGCGGCCAGCGTCAGGTCATGCAGGGTGGTGATCACCGTCAGCGGCAGGCCGCGTAAAAGCGCCATCAGCTCCAGCTGGTGGCGGATGTCGAGATGGTTCGTCGGCTCATCAAGGATGAGCAGGCGCGGTTCCTGCGCCAGCGCACGGGCCACCAGCACGCGCTGGCGCTCTCCGCCGGACAGGGTGCCGAAGGAGCGTTCGCTCAGCGCCGTCAGGTGCAGCCGGGCCAGGGCATGCTCCACCACCTCGCCATCATGCGCTCCTGCTGCCGCAAGTCCGCGCTGATGCGGCAGGCGGCCGAGGCTGACGATCTGGCGCACGGTGAGGGCAAAATCCGTCGGCTGCTCCTGCAGCACCACGGCAATGCGGCGGGCCGTCTCGCGGCTCGACATGACCCAAAGGCTCGTGCCCTCCAGCCGCACATCACCGGTCTGCGGCTTGTGGAAGCGGTATAACAGCCGCAGCAGCGACGACTTACCCGCGCCATTGGCACCGCAGATGGCCAGCATCTCGCCCTGATTGACGGTGAAGCTGATCCCGGAGAGGAGCGCCAGATTCCCGCGCGGCCCCCAGCCGAGATTGTCCGCTTCAAAGAATGGCGCGCTCACGTGCCGGGTCCGAAGGCGGTTGTGCGGCCGGGCGCGGGAATGCGGGCCAGCGCCGTCTTCGCCATACGGCCCGGACGCTCGGAGGCCCTGCACCAGCCATCGGCAAGCCCGTGATACTGGCGGGCGAAAGCGGCAATATCCGGCACGTCGTCCAGCGTCAGGTGGCCGAACAGCCAGCCGGTTTTGCCGGGAGACGTCAGCGCGACAGCACAGGGCTGGCTGCAGGCGGCCATGCATTCAACGGCGGAGACGGTCCAATGCGCGTCCTGCTGCAGGGCGCTGGCAAGCGCGGTGCCAAGGTCAAATCCTGGCCGTTCGCCGGTTTGCGTGTCACGGCAGGTGACGCAGATGGTGAGATGATGGGAAGGGGAGGTTCCCACCGTTTTGGGAATGGCCTGCACGGGCGCAGGCACAGGTGTTCCGGCCAAGGCCGGTCCCTGAATGGTCATGGCTATGCTCCTTCCGGGACACCCCGCCCGGCGGTTTGAGGTCTGCTGCGATGGCAGGTCTCCTGACTTGCGGGTCGCCGCTTGCCCGGTCCTTCCCGTTCCTCGTTGGAACAGTGGATCACTCCGGGGTCGCTCGCCGCCTACAGTTGCGGGGGCAGTCACGGACTTGGCGCCTTTTGGCTACACCGTACCGTGTTCCCTTTTCACCCGGCCAAGGCTTTGCCAGCCGGGAACCATCGCCGCAGATGATCAAAGCCGCCGTCCTTCCTGTCAAGCTCCATCGTCATAAATTCAGGATGGGTCTTCATACGGTGGCAGTGATATATGTTATAAGATAACATTACAATATGCGGGCTTCGGAAGGACAAAAAAAACCCCGGCTGCCTATGCCGGCAGCCGGGGGAGTCGCCTCTCATCGAGCTGGGGGTGAGCTGCATCCCGGGGGCAGGGTGCAGCCGCAAGTCTGTGCCTTTACGCCAAGTCTTAAGATGCTCACGCATCAAGGCCTGGAACGCTCAGGCGCCGCAGTGGTTGAACAGTTTCCCTTGAGCAAAGCTCTCCGGGGCTTAATCACTCGGCGGCGATGCGGGCGCTGGGGTTGTTCGGATGTGTCGTCCAGTTGGCATAGTCCCCAGAGACGGAACGGCCCGTCCGTGGATCAACGGTTCCAGCGGCCATTGGTTCCATGGTGATGCAATTTTCCACCGGGCAGACCGAGACGCAGAGATTGCAGCCGACGCATTCCTCGTCGATCACCTCGAACTTGCGCACCCCGTCCACCATGCTGGTGATCGCCTGATGCGAGGTGTCCTCGCAGGCGATGTGGCAGCGGCCGCACTTGATGCAGAGGTCCTCGTCTATCTTCGCCTTGGCGACGTAGTTGAGGTTGAGGTAGCGCCAGTCGGTGACATTAGGCACCGCCCGGCCGCAGAAGTCCGATATCCGCTCATAGCCGGCCTCGCCCATCCAGTCCTTCAGGCCCTCGATCATCTCCTCGACGATCTTGAAGCCATAGGTCATGGCGGCGGTGCAGACCTGCACGTTGCCGGCACCCAGCGCGATGAACTCCGCCGCATCGCGCCAGGTGGTGACGCCGCCGATGCCGGAAATGGGCAGGCCGTAGGTTTCCGGATCACGGGCGATTTCCGCCACCATGTTGAGGGCAATCGGCTTTACCGCCGGGCCGCAATAGCCCCCGTGCGAGCCCTTGCCGTCAATGGTCGGCGTTGGCGCCATGCGGTCAAGGTCAACACCCACGATGGAGTTGATGGTGTTGATCAGCGACACCGCATCCGCCCCGCCGCGCTTGGCGGCCTGCGCGGGCTTGCGCACATCGGTGATGTTGGGCGTCAGCTTGACGATCACCGGCATGCGGGTGTGCTTCTTTGCCCAGCGGGTGACCATCTCGATATATTCCGGCACCTGGCCCACGGCCGAGCCCATGCCGCGCTCGCTCATGCCATGCGGGCAGCCGAAGTTCAGCTCCACCCCATCGGCCTCGGTTTCTTCCACGCGCTTGAGGATCGCGGCCCAGTTGGGCTCCTCGCAGGGCACCATCAGGGACACGACAAGGGCGCGGTCCTTCCAGTCGCGCTTGACGCGCTTGATTTCCTGCAGGTTCACCTCAAGTGGCCGGTCGGTGATCAGCTCGATGTTGTTGAGGCCGATGAGCTGGCGGTCCTTGCCGTGAATGGCGCCATAGCGCGGGCCATTGACGTTGACCACATTCGGGTCCTCGCCCAGCGTCTTCCACACGACGCCGCCCCAGCCCGCCTTGTAGGCGCGCACCACGTTATATTCCTTGTCCGTTGGCGGCGCGGAGGCGAGCCAGAACGGGTTGGGCGACTTGATGCCGACGAAATCAGATCTCAGATCAACCATGACGGGATCTCCGGAAAGAACGGCTGGCTCAGGCGCTGAGCGCCTGATGGATGGCTTCTGCGGCAACCTTGCCGTCCTCGACGGCGGCCACGGTCAGGTCTTGCCCGCCGGCGATGCAGTCGCCGCCTGCCCAGACTTTGGCCATGGTGGTTGCGCGGGTGGCGTCCGTGACGATGCGGCCATTGTCGAGGGTCAGCGCCGCCGCCGAACCGTTCAGCCCGGCCGGGTTGAGCTTCTGGCCCACGGCCTTGAACACCATGTCGGCGTCAAGACGGAAGGTCTCGCCGGTCATCACCAGCTTGCCGGTGTTGTCGAGCCGGGTGCGTTCCAGCTCGATGCCGGTCAGCTTGCCGTTTTCCCCGTGCATCGCCTTGGGGGCTGCCCAGTGCAGGATGCGCACGCCATTGGTCTGGGCGAGGTCCTGCTCATAGGGGCTGGCGTTCATGTGCTCCTTGCCGCGCCGGTAGGCGATGGTCACCTCTTCGGCGCCCAGCAGCTTGCTCTGCACGGCAATGTCCACCGCCGTCATGCCGCCGCCGATCACCACAACGCGCCGTCCGACGGGCAGGGTGGAAAGATCCTTCGCCTGCCGCAGCTCCGCGATATAGGCGACCGCATCCACCACGCCCTCCAGCTCCTCGCCGGGAACGGACAGGCCGTTGACACCGGCAAGGCCGATCCCGAGGAACACGGCGTCGAAGTCCCTGGTCAGGGCGGAAAGGGAGAGGTCCTCGCCCAGCACCTTGCCATGTTCCACGGTGATGCCGCCGATGGAGAGGATGAAATCCACCTCGCGCGCCGCAAAGTCATCGACGGACTTGTAGGCGGCGATGCCATATTCGTTGAGCCCGCCCGCCTTGGGGCGGGCATCATAGAGCGTTACCGCATGGCCATGCACGGCGAGGCGGTGGGCGCAGGACAGGCCCGCCGGGCCCGCGCCCACAACGGCCACACGCTTGCCGGTTTCGGGGGCGCGGGTGAAGGGCGTGGTGCTGTGCGTTTCCATGTAATGGTCGGTGGCAAAGCGCTGCAGCTCGCCGATCTTCACCGGCTTGGCTTCGGCCTCGTTGCGCACGCAGGCCTGCTCGCACAGGGTCTCCGTCGGGCAGACGCGGGCGCACATGCCGCCAAGGATATTCTGCGCAAAGATCGTCCGCGCCGCGCCGGTGTCATTGCCGGTTGAGATCTGGCGGATGAACAGCGGAATGTCGATTCTGGTCGGACAGGCATTCACGCAAGGCGCGTCATAGCAGAAGTAGCAGCGGTCACTCTCAACCCTTGCCTCATGCGGATCGAGGCGCGGGTGCAGGTCACAGAAGTTCTGTGCATACTGGTCAGCCGGAAGGCGCGCAGGCGCAATGTCCGGACCAGATCTGGTCTCAGTCATGGGAGGATCTCCGGAAGGTGGCGATCTATGTTCGGCGCCCGTTTCTTTTTGCGAACAGGCTTATCCGCTCCCATTGAAGGAAAATTTGTCCAAACAGTCAAATATTTTTCGAAAGATCAATTACATGAGCATGATAGTCATGTTTTTGCAGGTGCTAACTGATTGAAATGATTTGGGGTGGCAGTTCTCCAATCAACCGCCTTTCCGGCTTCATCCGGCCGGGAGAGCCGGTATTCGGGCAATCGAACCGGTCAAACCCCTCCGTTTTCGTCCTGCCATGACTTGATCATGGCAGGACGGTGGAGAGTGACAATCTACCTACTCCGGCAGCCAGAGCTTCGCTTCTTCTGCACCGCGCTCGATGACCACGTGGGTGTTGGCGAAGACGCGGTAGGCGTGGCTCCATTCGCCGTCCGGCCAGCGCACGCGGATCTGGGCGCGTTCGGAGACGCCGAGGCCGAAATGGGCGAAGCCGAGCTGGCCGGAGGCGTGGCCGCCGCCAATCTGCAGGTCGCGCTCGATGGACTTGGTGCCTGCCCGCACGCTGATCTTTGCGCCGATGGCGTTGCGGTTGGGCTTGCCCGGCTGTTTCAGCTCCACGGCCACCCAGTTGCCGAGCGGGCGCGGGGCTTCGGCTGTGCCTGCGCCCGTGTTGCGGAACAGGCTGACGGGGGCGCTGCGGTTGACCACAATCAGATCCAGCAGGCCGTCCTGATTGAAATCAGCCAGTCCCGCGCCGCGTCCGCGCCGTTCCAGTGCGATGCCGGAAAGGTCACCGGTTTCGGTGAAGCTGCCATCCCACTGGCCCAGCAGCAGGTTGTCCGGGTCAAAGGCGGCAAAGTCCGGCATGGCTTCCACATTGCCCTTGGCGATGTAGAGGTCCCAAAGGGTGTCGTTGTTCACATCCTGAAATTCCGCGTGCCAGCCGGTGGAGGGGCGCAGGTCCCCGCCCGTATAGGGCCGGTGCGCGGTGACGCCTTTTTCAAAGGCGATGTCCGCATAGACCGGCACCACCTCATCGCCTTCCTTTTCCAGCGTCTGCAGCTTGGTATCGCCCATGCTGGTCAGTGCATATTCGGGTTGGCCGTCCACATCCAGATCGATGCTGGCAATGCCCATGCCCCAGATGGTGAGGCTGCGCCAGCCGTCGGCCCGGCGGTAAAGCCTCGCAGGGCGGTCCGGCGGCACGGCCCAGAGCTGTTCCTCGCCGCCCCGGTAGTAATGCCGGTCGTTGGAAATGCGGAGTGAAGCTTCGCCGGAGCGGTTCCAGTCGGTGAACATCATCGACAGGGCGCAGAAGCCAGGTGTCAGACGCTCGGCCTGCGAATAGTCCGGCCGGTCCTGCGATTGCGGACGGAAGAGGAAATTGTCGTGGCAGGTGCCCCAGGGCGAACCGGGCAGGGAGCGGTCCACATAATTGCCGAAGGCGAGCGTTGGATAGGCGTTGCCAGCTTCCCACACGGCGGAGAAGGCCGTGCTCCATTCGTTGCCGCCCTTGAAGCCGAGAGAGCGGTTGGCCACCTCGAACTGGCAGCTTCCCTTGCCGCGCAGCAGCAGGTTTTCGCCCTCGCGCAGCACGGCGAGGTCCGGTTCGCCGTCATTGTCAAAATCGAGCGGATAGGCGCCCAGCACCTTGGTCAGGCTGCGTTCATCGGCGCCGCTATCGGTGCCTGCGAATTTCAGCGGCCCGCCGGTGGTGCTTTCGTTCACGAAAAGCCCGGCCGGGTTCTTGCCGCCGGCGATGAACAGGTCCGGCTTGCGGTCGCCGTTGCAGTCGAGAATAGCAACGCCGCCGCCGACGAAATATTCCCAGGGGCCTTCGTAGCTCTGGCGGATGCCGGCGGCTTCCGCTTCCTCCACGAAATGCGGCACGGGGGCGAGCGAGACTTTGCGCTCCTGCGCCAGCGCAGCCGTGGCGGCAAGTGGCAGCAGGGCGAGGAGAGAGGTGGTAACCGGGCGGAGAATGCTCATTTGCCAACCTCCAGGCTGCGCAGGAAGGCAATCACCGCCTGCCGGTCTTCCTCGGGCAGGGCGGCATAGGCCTTCTGCGTCTCCTCCGCCTTGCCGCCATGGGCCATGATCACTTCATGCAGGGTGGTGATGTCGTTGCGGTGGCCATAGGGCGCCGTATTGCCCACGCCCCAAAGTTCGGCGGTGATGAACACGTCCCGCTCGACGAAACGCTGGCCCAGCAGCTCGTTGCCCAGCCGGTTGTTGCGCTGGCCGGAAATCTGATGGCGCTTGAGGTCGCCGTAGAGCGGCACCAGAACGCGGCCCTTGTCATCGCGCGGCAGGGCCTTCACCCATGCGAGCGCGGACAGATCATAGACCAGCGGCGTCTCCACATCCTGCCGCCGCAAGGTGCCAGCTCCTTCCACCGGGCCCGGGTCCTCGAAGGCAAGGCTCTCCAGCGGCAGGGACGGGCGGTGGCAGGATGTGCAGCCGGTTGCGGCAAAGAGGTCTTCTCCCCTTGCGGCGGCGGCCTTCCAGTCATCGGGGAGATCTTGCTTGCGGCCCGGCGCGGGCAGAGTGGCCTGAAAGGCGACGAGAGCAGAGACATGTTCGGGGCGGATTTCATCGGCCACGCCGTCCATGTCGAAATCATCCGTGCCGGTCCACATGCTGCCGAAGCGCTCCTGCGCCTGCATACCGTGATGCACATTGAGGGCGTTGACCGTAAACTGGCGCAGGGAGGCGAACACGCCCTTCTGGCTGAAGGGGCGCAGCACCAGATCCGGGTCGATACCGTCGATGGCGGAGACGTCGATCGTGCCATCGGGATGGGCGGTCACCTTGCCGAAGCTGACGCCCTTGGTTTCGAGCGGCGCCGTCACCGGCACCTTGTCCGCCCGCGCCTTGCGCACGGCTTCGGCGCGCTGGGCTTTCAGCTCAGCCGTCATCTCCCGCGCCAGCAGCTCGATCAGGCCGGAGCCCTGCAGGATGTTGGTGCCGCGCTCGTTGGAAAACTGCGGGTCGGAGGTGTCGAAATCGGCGCTCTCGAAGCCTTCGGAGACGAAGACATTGGCGGTGAAATCCCCAGCGCCGCCGATGACAGGCTGGTGATGGCAGCCGGAACAGGCGGCCGCATCCGGGCCGGGCATGCGGTTGAACAGGTTCTCGACCGCGCGCTTGCGTTTCGTCGGCACGATGGCCTGCGTTGCCATGGGCCGTCCGGCGCCTTCCTCGCGGATGAAACGCGCCTCGAACAGGCGGCGGCCTTCTTCGGCAAGGGCTTCCAGCGCGGCGGGGCTGCCGGTCTTGCGGGCTTCCTCCAGAGAGGCGCGGATGTCCTCCAGCGGCGGCGTGTGATCAAGGTTCCGCTCGCTCCAGCTCTGCGCATGCGCAGATGCCGCAAGGCCCAGCCACAGCGCGCCTGCTCCTGCAAGCGCCGCAGCAAAAGGCAGCCATATGCGGCCTCGTTCCTGTCTCCCCCTCATGCCGTCGCTCCCCCGGGCTGCGGTTCATATGTGCCGCAGCGATCAGATCTCTTTGCTGGCGCCTTGCCGGATGAGGCTCGCTCGGGGGCTTATGCCCTCCGGCTGGCCGGTCAGGCTCTCATCCAGCCGCCGCATGGCCTGCGCGACAAGCCCGCGGCGGATGAAGTCCTCGTTCCATTCCACCACGTCGATCACCAGATGCCGCCGCAGGTCCTCCACCAGCACCTCCTCAAGTGCCTGATGCATGCCGGCTTCCATGAACTCGAAGGCCTCGATGCCCGCGCCGGTCAGCACAATGCGCGCCGGCTCGATGATGGCCAGCAGCCGGGCAAGACCAATGCCGAGCGCTTTGCCGGCGCTATTGAAGACGGCGCGCACATGGGGGTCCCCGGCTTTCGCCTTGCAATAGAGATCGTCAAAGGTCTGGCTGTTCACGGGCAGCGAGCGCGGGTCCGTGTCATCCGGCAGGCCCAGCACCTGACGCAGCAGGGCGTAGTCTGCAAGATAGGCTTCAAGGCAGCCGCGCTTGCCGCAGCGGCACAGGGCGCCGCCGGGAATGTGGTTGGCATGGCCGATTTCCGCCGCCGCTCCCGTGGCACCGACGAAAAGGTGGCCATCGAGAAACAGGCCCATGCCGACGCCGTAATCCACCATCAGGACGGCAAAGGTGCCGCTGTAGCGCTCTGGCTCCGACCAGTGCAGCGCCTCGGTGATCATGTTGGTGTCGTTGGTCAGGAAGCAGCGGGCGCCCAGCCGGCTGCGGATGGGCGCGACCACGGGGATGTTGCGGCCCTTGAAGGCAGGGCTCCAGACGATCTCTCCGCGCACCCTGTCCACAATGCCCTGCGAGGCGACGCCGATTTCCTGCACGGTGGCCGGATTGGCACCCGATTCCTCGACAAAGCTCGTAATGGTGCTGCACAGAAGATCTGGAAAGCTCTCGGCATCCGCCCGGGTTGTGTCGAACGGATACTTGCGGCTGAAGATGATCTTGCCGGTAAAGTCGGCCAGCGCCAGATCGATCCAGTTGACTGAAATGCGCAGACTGATGACGCTGGCCGCGGCGCCGTTGAGGGCCAGCATGCTGCGCGGCCGGCCCCGTGACTGGGCAGCGCGCGGCTCTTCGGTCTCGATCCCGGCAATCAGGCCTTCATCCAGCATGTCGGAGGTGATGGCGGTGATCGTCGCCGGGCTGAGACGCGTGGCCCGTCCCAGATCGATGCGCGCCATCTGCCCTTCGCGCCGCAGCGTCTGCAGGATGATGCTGCGGTTGCGTTTGCGGATCTGGTCCCTGTTCGCTGTCTGCGTCATGTCCTGACGTAGTTCCCGTGCTGTTTCCGTCCCTGACCTGCCAGTCTTTATGCCGCCAGCATGGTCTTCAGCGTAATGAAACCGTTTCCGGCCTCCAAAAGCATGTTGACAGGCGGCGAGCTTTGGAGCAACTTTTTTTCGGGCGCCGAAAAAAATAAAGGTCCGCCCGCTGAGATGGGGGTTCGACACTCTCAGGATTGAAAGAGGCTGCGCCGGGAGAAGGGTGACGCCTTTCAGGAGGAAACAACGCAATGCGCAAGATTGCCATGATTTTTGCGGGCGCGCTCATGTCTGCGACCGCTCTGACTGCTGCCGCACAGGCGCAGGATGTCGTCGTCGGTGTGAGCTGGTCCAACTTCCAGGAAGAACGCTGGAAGACCGACGAAGCTGCAATCAAGGCGGCTCTTGAAGCTGCCGGTGCCAAATACATCTCTGCTGACGCTCAGAGCTCCTCTGCCAAGCAGCTGTCCGACATCGAAGCCCTGATCGCACAGGGTGCCACTGCCCTCGTGATTCTCGCACAGGACGCTCAGGCCATTGGCCCGGCTGTGCAGGCCGCTGCCGACGAAGGCATTCCGGTTGTCGCCTATGACCGCCTGATCGAAGACCCGCGTGCCTTCTACCTGACCTTCGACAACGTGGAAGTGGGCCGCATGCAGGCCCGCGAAGTGCTGAAGGTTGCGCCGGAAGGCAACTACGTCATGATTAAGGGCTCCTCCACGGACCCGAACGCCGACTTCCTGCGCGGCGGCCAGCAGGAAGTCCTGCAGCCGGCGATTGACGCCGGCAAGGTCAAGATCGTGGGCGAAGCCTACACCGACGGCTGGCTTCCGGCCAACGCGCAGCGGAACATGGAACAGATCCTGACCGCGAATGACAACAAGGTGGACGCCGTTGTTGCTTCCAACGATGGCACCGCAGGTGGCGCCGTTGCCGCTCTGGCTGCTCAGGGCATGGAAGGCATTCCGGTTTCCGGCCAGGACGGCGACCATGCCGCTCTGAACCGCATCGCCAAGGGCACCCAGACGGTTTCCGTGTGGAAGGACTCGCGCGAACTCGGCAAGACGGCTGCCGAAATCGCGGTGGCTCTCGCCAAGGGCGCTGATCTGGGAAGCATTGAAGGTGCCGCCAAGTGGACCTCGCCGGCTGGCACCGAGATGACCGCACGCTTCCTGACCCCGATCGCGATCACCAAGGACAACCTCAACGTTGTCGTGGACGCGGGCTGGATCAGCAAGGACGCACTCTGCCAGGGCGTTTCCGGCGGCCCGGCTCCCTGCAACTAAGGCCTGACCGGTCAAGACCTTGCACTGCCCCGGATGGTTCCGGGGCAGTGTCTTCGATGTGAAACCGCCGCGCTTGCTTGACTGACCTTGGGTCACGCGCTCCAATCGGCACATCAGGACCGGCTTTTCAACCAGGAGCACTTCGATGTCGAATGCAGACCTGTCCGGGGCGAGGACTCCGGCGGCCCGCTCGTTTTTATCCGCGCTGCAGCTGGACACGCGCCTGCTGGGCATGATCGGGGCGTTCATCGTCCTCTGTCTCGTGTTCAACGTGATCACGGACGGGCGTTTCCTGACACCGCGCAACATCTTCAACCTGACGATCCAGACCGTCTCGGTCGCCATCATGGCAACGGGCATGGTCTTCGTCATCGTCACCCGCCACATCGACCTGTCCGTCGGTTCGCTCCTGGCGACGGTCGCGGCGGTGATGGCTGTCGTGCAGACGCAGGTGCTGCCCTCAATGCTTGGCCTCGGCCATCCCGCCATCTGGATCATAGCAATTCTTGCAGGTCTCGTGGCCGGTGTCGTCATTGGCGCAGCGCAAGGCTGGATGGTCGGCTATCTCGGTATTCCCGCCTTCATCGTCACGCTCGGCGGTTTGCTGGTCTGGCGGAACGTTGCCTGGTTCATCACCGACGGCAAGACGATCGGCCCGCTGGATGAAACCTTCCTGTTGCTGGGTGGAACGGGCGGTTCGCTTGGTGAAACCTGGTCATGGATCTTCGGCATCGTCTGCGTGGCTGCATCCATGGCGCTGCTGTTCTCGGCCCGCAAGCGCCGAGCCTCGCATGGCTTTGCCGTCAAGCCTGCCTGGGCAGAGGCGGTCATTGCAGCAGTGATCTGCGGTGCCATCCTCGGCTTCGTGGCTGTTCTCAATGCCTATGACATGCCGGTGCAGCGCGTGCAGCGCATCTTTGCCGACCGCGGCGAGGCCATGCCTGAAGGCTTCCGCATGGGCTATGGCATCCCGATTTCGGTGCTGGTGCTGATCGTCGTGGCGGTCGCCATGACCATCCTTGCCCGCCGCACCCGCCTTGGCCGCTACATCTTTGCAACCGGCGGCAACCCGGATGCGGCCGAACTGTCGGGCATCAACACCCGCCTGCTGACGGTCAAGATCTTCGCGCTGATGGGTGGGCTTTGCGCCATCTCCGGCGCGGTGGCCGCCGCCCGTCTTGGCTTCTCCACCAATGACATCGGCACGCTGGACGAACTGCGCGTCATCGCGGCGGCGGTGATCGGTGGCACGGCGCTCTCCGGTGGTGTGGGAACCATCTACGGGGCAATCCTGGGTGCGCTGATCATGCAGTCGCTGCAATCCGGCATGGCCATGGTGGGTGTGGATGCACCGCTCCAGAACATCGTCGTCGGCATCGTGCTGGTCTTCGCAGTCTACGTCGACATCATCTACCGCAAGCGCACGGGGGATTGATCCATGGCGCCTCTGGTCGAAATGAAAGACATCTGCATCTCGTTCGGCGGGGTGCGTGCGGTGGATCATGTGTCCATCGACCTCTTCCCCGGCGAAGTGGTGGGCCTGCTGGGCCACAATGGCGCGGGCAAGTCGACGCTGATCAAGATCCTGTCCGGTGCTTACCGCCAGGACAGCGGCGAGATCCTGATTGATGGCCAGCATGCCACGATCAACAGCCCGCGTGATGCGCGCAAGTACAACATCGAGACGATCTATCAGACGCTGGCGCTGGCCGATAACCTCGATGCCGCCTCCAACCTGTTCCTGGGCCGCGAGCTGGTGACGCCGCTGGGCTTCGTCGATGATGACCGGATGGAAGCGGAAACGCGCAAGATCATGGCGCGGCTCAACCCGAACTTCAAAAAGTTCAAGGCGCCCGTGAAGGCTCTCTCGGGCGGTCAGCGCCAGTCGGTCGCCATTGCGCGTGCTGTCTATTTCAACGCCCGCATCCTGATCATGGACGAGCCGACGGCCGCCCTTGGCGTACACGAGACGCAGATGGTGGCGGAACTGATCGAGGAGCTGAAGAGGCAGGGCCTCGGCATCTTCCTCATCAGCCATGACATCCACGATGTGTTCAAGCTGTGCGACCGCATCGCCGTGATGAAGAACGGCCAGCTGGTCGGCACCGCCAAGACCACGGATGTGACCGATGATGACGTGCTGGGCATGATCATCCTCGGCAAGTGCCCTCCCGGCGCAACGCCGGGACCGGGCGCGCTCAACGATGTGGCCGCGGCCTGACCACCTGACCATGCGGGAGCCTGCGGCATCGCAGGCTCTGGCAGAAACGGCCGTCATCGGCTAGAAGAAGCAGTCCCCGGACGGGTGCGCACACACGCGCTGCCTGTTCCGGGTTTCTTTCGGATCAATTTTGAGGGGCGTACCTCATGCATATCGGCCTTGATATCGGCACCAGTTCGGTGAAGGCGATCCTGATGGATGACAGCCAGGCGGTGCTCGCCTCGGCCAGTGCCCATCTCACGGTCGAGCGCCCGCATCCCGGCTGGTCGGAGCAGGACCCGGACAGCTGGTGGACGGCGCTGGAACAGGCGTTGGACACGCTTGCCGCCTCTCATCCAAAGGAGATGGCAGCGGTGCGCGGCATTGGCCTGTCCGGCCACATGCACGGGGCTACCTTGCTGGATGCGGCAGACAAGCCGCTGCGCCCCTGCATCCTGTGGAATGATGGCCGCTCCGCCGCGCAATGCGCGGATCTGGAAGCGCGCGAGCCGCGGTTCCTCAGCCTTGGCGGCAACCGGGTGATGCCGGGCTTCACCGCGCCGAAGCTGCAATGGGTGCGTGAGAACGAGCCGGAGATCTTTGCCCGCACGGCCAAGGTACTGCTGCCGAAGGATTACGTCCGCCTGCGCCTGACCGGCGAGCATGTGGGCGACATGTCGGACAGTGCCGGCACGCTGTGGATGGATGTGGCCGCCCGCGACTGGTCCGATGCGCTGCTGGAGGCCACCGGCCTCAACCGCAGCCACATGCCGCGCCTTGTCGAGGGTTCGGATGCCAGTGGCCGCCTGCGGCCGGAGCTGGCGCAGCGCTGGGGCATGACTTCTGCCCCGGTGGTGGCCGGTGGCGGCGGCGACAATGCGGCCTCGGCCTGCGGCACGGGTGCGGTGAAGCCGGGCTCGGCCTTCGTCTCGCTGGGCACCTCGGGCGTGCTGTTCGTCACCAATGACCGGTTCTCGCCCAATGTCGGCAGCGCCGTGCATGCCTTTTGCCATGCGGTGCCGGATACATGGCACCAGATGGGCGTGATCCTGTCGGCGACCGACAGCCTCAACTGGCTGTCCAAGGTGCTGCGCCGCCCGGCGCAGGAGCTGACGGGGCTCGTCACGGAGCTGAAGCGGCCTTCGGATGTGATGTTCATGCCGTATCTGGGCGGCGAGCGCACGCCGCATAATGACGTGGCGATCCGGGGCGGCTTCTTCGGCATCTCGCATGACACGGATGAGGCGGAGCTGACCCATGCAGTGCTGGATGGCGTTGCCTTTGCCCTGATGGACTGCCTCGCGGCGCTGACTTCCGCCGGAACGAAGGTGGAGCGTGTCACCGCCGTGGGCGGCGGTTCGCGCTCGCGCAGGTGGCTGGAAATCATCGCCACCGTTCTGGGCGTCACCGTTGATCTGCCGCAGGATGGTGACTTCGGCGCCGCGCTGGGCGCTGCCCGCCTCGGTCAGGCGGCGGCGGATGGTTATTCTGATGCGCTCTTCAGCGCCCCGCCGATGGCCGCTGCCGTCGGCCCCAACCCCGCTCTTCGTTCCGCCTATGGCGAGGCCTATGCCCGCTGGCGCAAACTCTATCCCGCAGTGAAGGAGATCTGACGTGGCGACTGGTTTTTTTGACGGGCTGGAGCAGGTCCGGTTCGTTGGTCCTGATTCCAAGGACCCCTACGGCTACCGCTTTTACGACAAGGACCGGGTGGTTCTCGGCAAGCGCATGGAAGACCATCTGCGCCTTGCCATATGCTACTGGCACTCGTTCTGCTGGCCGGGCGGTGATCCGTTCGGCGGCGATACCTTCCAGCGCAAGTGGATGGCGGCCGGTGATCCGATGGAACAGGCCCGCCTGAAGGCCGACGTTGCCTTCGAGATGTTCCAGCTGCTGGACATGCCCTTCTTCACCTTCCACGACCGCGACATCGCGCCGGAAGGGGCGACGCTGGCCGAGAGCAATGCCAATGTGAATGCCATTGCCGACATCTTTGAAAAGAAGATGGCCGAGACGGGCGTGAAGCTGCTGTGGGGCACTGCGAACCTCTTCTCCAACCGCCGCTTCATGAGCGGTGCGGCCACCAACCCGGACCCGGAAATCTTCGCCTATTCCGCAGCGCAGGTGAAGAACGCCATGGACGTGACCAAGCGTCTGGGCGGTGCAAACTACGTGCTGTGGGGCGGCCGCGAGGGCTATGAAACCCTGCTCAACACCGATCTGAAGCGCGAGCTGGACCAGCTTGGCCGTTTCCTGTCCATGGTGGTCGAGTACAAGCACAAGACCGGCTTCAAGGGCACGATCCTGATCGAGCCGAAGCCGCAGGAGCCCACCAAGCACCAGTATGACTATGATGTTGCCACCGTCTTCGGCTTCCTCAAGGCCTATGGTCTTGAGAAGGAAGTGAAGGTGAATATCGAGCAGGGCCATGCGATCCTTGCCGGTCACTCCTTCGAGCACGAGCTCGCACTCGCCAATGCGCTGGGCATCTTCGGCTCGGTGGACATGAACCGCAATGACTACCAGTCGGGCTGGGACACGGACCAGTTCGCCATGAACGTTCCGGAACTGGCGCTGGCCTATTACGAAATCCTCAAGGGCGGCGGCTTCACCACCGGCGGCACCAACTTCGACAGCAAGATCCGCCGTCAGTCGATTGACGCGGTGGATCTGATCCAGGGCCACATCGGCTCGGCTGATGCCATCGCGCGCGGCCTGCTGGCTGCTGCCGCGATGATCGAAGATGGCCGTCTCGGCGGCTTTGTCGAAGACCGTTACGCCGGCTGGTCCAAGCCGGAAAATGCGGCAATCCTCAAGGGGGAAGTGTCGCTGGAAGCTCTGGCTGACCGCGTTCATGCCACGGGTCTTGAGCCGCAGCCGAAGTCCGGCCGTCAGGAATATCTGGAAAGTCTCGTCAACCTCTTCGTTTGAAGTCTTGCAATCTTCCGTCCCTGCTCCGGAGAAAATCCGGGGCAGGGGTGGACTTTTCCCGCGTGTGTCTTAAACTGAGCACATGCAACATCCTGTCCGTCTGCAGCCCGATAGTGCTCTTTTTCTCGATTTTGATGGCACGCTGGCAGCTCTTGCGCCCCGGCCGGAGCTCGTAGACGTTGATGAACAAGTGATCAGCTTTCTGAGCCGGATCAATGATTGTCTGGATGGTGCTGTCGCCATCATCACCGGCAGACCTATCTCAGAGATCGACGGATTTCTCCACCCCCTCGCTTTGCCCGCCGCCGGGCTCCATGGCCTTGAATGGCGCAGCACCGCTGCTGCTGATCCCGTGCGTGCCGAAGCCTCACCGGAACTGCAGTATCTGCGGCGGTCGGTGGAAGCCTGCGGGCTGCTGGCTGACGGCATCCTGCTGGAAGACAAGGGCGCGGCCATCGCGCTGCACTACAGGTCCATTCCCCATCTGGAAAGCGCGCTGGAGGCTTATCTTGCGCGTGTTCTGACCGGGCTGCCCGGCCTGCATGTCCTGCGCGGCAAGATGGTGATGGAAGTGAAACCGGCGACCCATGACAAGGGACTGGCACTACGCCGCTTCATGGAGCTTCCGCCTTTCAGCGGACGGGTGCCGGTCTTTGCAGGCGATGATGTGACGGATGAAGACGCCATGGCCGCAGCGCTTGCTCTTGGAGGGAGCGCGTTGAAGGTGGGGGAGGGGCCAACCTGCGCAACCGCACGCCTGCCGGATGTTGCTGCCGTTACGGACTGGCTCGCGCAGCAGGCGCGCCATCTGACGGCATAAACCGGCAGGCGGGGCTTCAAGGAAGCTTCGAACATCTATTGCGGGAACTCTTTGCGGTGCTGGCTGTTCAGTCATTGGCGCCTGGCGCTGCATGAGTATTTTCAAGGTGTGATGCGCCAGCATCCCGGAGCCTTGGTTTCACTGTGTCTTGAGAGGGCATTTCATTTGCTGCCTGCCTGGCGGTTGTCAGGTGTCCGGCACATCAATCAAAGCAAAGGAGGCGAAGGCCATGGGACGGCTTGTTGTGGTATCAAATCGGGTAGGCCCGATGAAGGACACAGGCAAGGCTGGAGGGCTCGCCGTGGCTCTGGTCGATGCACTGACAAGCTCCGGCGGACTTTGGTTCGGCTGGAGCGGCAAGGTCTCCGAAGAGGGTACGTTCGGCCCTTTTCAACAGCAGAAGACAAAGTCGGTCCAGCTGGTGCAGATCGACATGACGCAGGCCGATCACGACAGTTTCTATGCCGGCTATGCAAACCGGACGCTCTGGCCGGTGCTGCATTACCGGCTTGATCTGGCTGTCTTCGACCGTGCCTTTGAAAACGGCTACCGGCATGTGAACGAGCGCTTTGCCTCCCGGCTGCATCCATTGCTGCAATCCGATGATCTCATCTGGGTGCATGACTATCACTTCATGCCGCTGGCCGCGACGCTGCGCGAAATGGGCGTCACGGCGCCCATCGGCTTCTTCCTGCACATTCCGCTTCCGGCGCCAGAGGTTCTGGCGGCGCTGCCCAATGCGGGCGCGCTCATCCGAACCATGCTGGCCTATGACGTGGTCGGCTTCCAGACCTCGCGCGATGCTGCCAACTTCCGCCGCTTCGTGGTGGATGAGCTGGGGGGCGTCAAGGGTGCGGGCGGGGTGGTGAAACTGCAGGACCGGCAGGTGCTGGTGAAGGCCTATCCCATCGGCATCGACGCGGAGGCCTTCGCTCAGTTTCCCGCGACACCGGATGCGCAGCGCAATTCTGCCCGCCTTGCCAAGCAGCTGGCCGGGCGGCGCCAGATCGTCGGCGTGGACCGGATCGATTACACCAAGGGCCTGCCGGAGCGCTTCCGTGCTTTTGCCCGGCTGCTGGAGGATTATCCGGAAAATCAGGGGCAGGTGTCGCTGATGCAGGTGGCGCCGCCGTCACGGGCGGAACTCGATGCCTATATCGATATCCGGCGCGAGCTGGAGGGGCTGACCGGCCATGTCAACAGCCGCTTCTCGCAGCTGGACTGGACACCCATCCGCTTTCTGGCGCGGGCCTTTCCGCGCCGTGTGCTGGCGGGGCTCTACCGGTCGAGCCATGTCGGGCTCGTGACGCCGCTGCGTGACGGTATGAACCTTGTGGCCAAGGAATATGTGGCGGCGCAGGCACCGGAGGATCCGGGGGTGCTGGTGCTGTCCCGCTTTGCCGGTGCGGCAGAAGGCATGCCGGAGGCGATCAGCGTCAATCCCTATTCGGATGAAGACGTGGCGCGCGGGCTCCAGCGGGCTCTGACCATGCCGCTGGACGAGCGCCGCGCCCGCTGGCAGCCGATGTTTGACCGGCTGTGCCGGGAGGACGCGAAGAACTGGTCCTCCTCCTTTGTCGCGGATCTCGTGGCGGCGCGGCGGGAAGTTGGGGCCTCGTTGACGGCGGCCTGATGCCGAGGCGGGTGCCGCCGCCACATCCCTCCTTGAGTTGCGCAGGCCCCGCCACTTTCCGGCAGCGGGGCTCTTGGAGTCAAGTTACTCCGCGGCATCCACCTTGATGACGCCGCGGCGGATCTGGTCTTCCTCGATGGATTCAAACAGGGCGCGGAAATTGCCCTCGCCGAAGCCTTCATCGCCCTTGCGCTGGATGAATTCGAAGAAGATCGGGCCGATGACGGTCTTGGAGAAGATCTGCAAGAGAATCTTCGTCATGCCGCCGTTCACAACGCCTTCGCCGTCGATGAGGATGCCGTGCTTCTTCATCCGTTCCAGCGGCTCGTCATGGCCGTTCACGCGGGCCTTGGACATTTCGTAATAGGTGTCCGGCGGGCCGGGCATGAATTTCAGGCCGTTGTCCGCCAGACGGTCAGTGGCGCTGTAGATGTCATCCGTGCCCACGGCGATGTGCTGGATGCCTTCGCCCTTGTACTTGCGCAGATATTCCTCGATCTGGCTGGTGTCGTCCTTGGACTCGTTCAGCGGAATGCGGATCTTGCCGCAGGGCGAGGTGATGGCGCGGCTGACAAGGCCGGTGATGCGGCCGTCGATGTCGAAATAGTGGATCTGCCGGAAGCCGAAGAGGTTGCGGTAGAAGTCCCACCACTTGTCCATGTTGCCCCGGTAGACGTTATGGGTCAGGTGGTCGAGGTAATAGAAGCCGACGCCCTGCGGCTTCGGATCAACCGGTCCGAGCCACTCGAACTCCGCCGAATAGGCCGAGCCCTTTTCGCCATACTGATCGATGAAATAGAGCAGCGAGCCGCCGATGCCGATGATGGCGGGCACATCCAGCGTCTTGCCGTCCCCTTCATAGGGCGTTGCGCCCATCTTCACCGCATGGTCAAATGCCTTTTGTGCATCCACCACGCGCCAGGCCATGGCCGGTGCGCACGGGCCGTGTGCCTCGACGAAACGCATGCCATAGGAGCCGGGCTCGGCGTTGAGGATGTAGTTCACGTCGCCCTGCCGGTAGACGGTGATGTTTTTCGTCCTGTGCTTGGCAACGGGGCTATAGCCCATGCGGCGGAACAGGGCGTCCAGTTTCTCAGGCTCCGGATGGGCAAATTCCACGAACTCGAAGCCGTCGGTGCCTGCCGGGTTTTCTGCCGTAATGGTGGCGGGCGGTGCGTCGTGCGGGAAGGGTCCCATGCTGTCCTCCTCTTGATGGTGAGACAAGCTTGCGCTCTGGTGCGCGCAATGTGTGTGCAAAGGACGTAAAATCCCGTAAGATTGTGCAAGTTCTGTGCGTCTTAATGGGTTTTGGTGCATCATCATGCAGGTTGACAGCTTTGATCTGCGGCTTCTGTCCGCGCTTCAGGAAAATGCCGCCCTCACCAACCAGCAGCTGGGGGAGCGGATCGGGCTCTCTGCCAGCCAGATTTCCCGCCGCCGGCAGGCGCTGGAAGCAGAGGGCATCATCCGCCGCTACCGGGCGGATCTGGCAACCGAGCGGCTGGGCTTTTCGGTGATGGCCTTTGTCGGTGTCACCCTTGGGGCGCACAGCCGGGAGAATGCCCGCCGGTTCCGCGCCATGGTGCAGGCCATGCCCGAGGTGCAGGAGGCGCATACGCTGACGGGTGATGTGGATTACATGCTCAAGATCGTGGTGCCGGATCTGAAGGCGCTGAGCCGGGTGATCAATGACGACCTGCTGCCGCATGAGGCGGTGCAGAATGTGCGCTCCTCCATCGCCATGGAAACCCTGAAGGATGACAATCTTCTGCCTCTGGACAGTGTTCCCGCCGGGCGCTGACTTGCAGTGGGGCAGCCAAGCCACCATCTGAGGCTGACGCAAGGTTTGCCAAGGAGCTTCCAGACATGTTCGATGCGAAATCCCTTCTCGATCAGGTGATGGGTGCGGCCTCCCGCTCCGGTCTTGCACAAGGCGGCAAGACGGGCGGCGCCGGTGACCTGATGTCCCGCGGCAAGGATTTCCTGTCGTCGAACGCAGGCGGGCTGGCTGCTGGCGGGCTCGCCGGACTTCTGCTCGGCAGCAAGTCCGCGCGCAAGATCGGCGGCAAGGCGGTCACCTATGGCGGCCTCGCGCTGGTCGCTGGCCTCGCCTACAAGGCCTACCGCGATTATCAGGCCGGCCAGCAGAATGGCGGCCAGTCCCCCGGCCCGCAGCAGCGCGCCCCGCTCGAACTCGAAGCTCCGCGCGGCACGGCTTTTGACCCTGAGCGCGCCCCCGGTGGAAGCCAGATCGTGGCGCGGACCCTGCTCAGCGCCATGATCGCCGCTGCCAAGGCGGATGGCCATATCGACGCGGAAGAACAGCGCCGCATCTTCGGCAAGATGGACGAGGCCGGGCTTGATTCCGAATCCAAGGCTTTCCTGATGGACGAGCTGCGCGCCCCGCTCGATCTCGACAAGATCGTCAACAGCGCCACGTCGCCGGAAACCGCCGCCGAGATCTACGCCGCCTCGCGGCTTGCCATTGATCCCGATCACGCGGCGGAAAAAGCCTATCTCCAGATGCTCGCCGCCCGGCTGAACCTCGATCCGGCGCTGGTGGACGAGATCGAGATGGCCGTGCGCGAACAGGAAATGGCGTAATCCCATGCCCGCCCTTTGACGGTCTTGACCGGACCGCGCCTGCGTGTCTCCACTTGTGCCAAAGAACACGGGTGGAAACATGCAGGATCTGGGCGAGTGGGATTATGTGATCGTCGGCGCAGGCTCAGCGGGCTGCGTGCTGGCGAACCGGTTGTCGCAGGACCCGGACATCCGGGTGCTGCTTCTGGAAGCGGGCGGGCGTGACAGCTATCACTGGATCCATATCCCCGTCGGCTATCTCTATTGCATGGGCAATCCGCGCACGGACTGGTGTTTCCGCACGGCGGCGGAACCGGGGCTGAACGGGCGCGCACTCAACTATCCGCGCGGCAAGGTGCTGGGCGGCTGTTCGTCGATCAATGGCATGATCTACATGCGCGGCCAGGCCCGCGATTATGACGGCTGGCGCCAGCTTGGCCTCACCGGCTGGGGCTGGGAGGATGTGCTGCCGCATTTCCGCGCCTGCGAGGACCACTACCAGTGGAATGATGACCTCCACGGGCAGGGCGGCGGGCTCAGGGTGGAGCAGCAGCGCCTGTCCTGGGACGTGCTGGACAGTTTCCGTGAAGCCTGCGCCGAAACGGGCATTCCCAAGGTGGATGACTTCAACCGGGGAGACAATTTCGGCTCATCCTATTTTCAGGTGAACCAGAAGCATGGCATCCGCTGGAATACGGCCAAGGGCTTCCTGCGCCCGGCGCTGAAGCGGCCCAATCTGCGGGTGGTGACGCAGGCGGAGGTGACCAGCGTTCTTCTGGATGGCCGGCGCGCTACTGGCGTTGCGCTGACGGTGAAGGGTCAGCCTGCCACCGCACGGGTGCGCGGCGAGGTGATCCTTGCCGCCGGGGCCGTGAAGTCACCGCATATTCTGGAGCTGTCGGGCATCGGCAATCCGGATGTTCTGGACCGCATCGGTGTCACTGTCCGGCATAGTTTGCCGGAGGTGGGGGAGAACCTCCAGGATCATTTGCAGCTGCGCACCATCTTCAAGGTGCATGGGGCAAAGACGTTGAACCAGATGGCGGGCAACCTCTTCGGCAAGGCACGCATCGCGCTGGAATATGCGCTGAACCGCTCTGGCCCCATGTCCATGGCGCCCAGCCAGCTTGGTGTCTTTGCCAAGTCTGATCCCTCCTTCGAAACGGCCAACATCGAATATCACGTGCAGCCGCTGTCGCTCGACAAGTTCGGCGAGCCGTTGCATCCCTTCCCGGCGATCACCGCCAGTGTCTGCAATCTACGGCCCGAGAGCCGGGGCCATGTGCATGCGCTGACGGGCCATGCGAAGGACCAGCCGGAGATCCGCCCCAATTATCTCTCCGCTGCGGCTGACCGGCAGGTGGCGGCGGACAGCATCCGCCTGACCCGGCGGATCATGGAAGCCCCGGCCATGGCCCGCTACCGGCCGGAGGAATATCTGCCCGGCCCCTCGCTGCAGAGCGATGAGGAACTGGCGCGGGCAGCCGGCGATATCGGCACCACCATCTTCCATCCCACCAGCACCTGCCGCATGGGTGCGGATGAGGCCAGCGTCGTGGATGGGCGGCTGCGGGTGCGGGGCATTGGAGGCCTGCGTGTCGTGGATGCTTCCGTCATGCCGCTGATCACCTCCGGCAACACCAACGCCCCCACGGTGATGATCGCGGACAAGGGCGCGGCGATGATCCGGGAGGACCGGCGTCAGGGCGCAGCGGCGGCCGCGGCCTGATCTGCATCCGGGGAGGTTATGCGGCGACCGGCCCCACATAGCGCGAGGCGGGGCGGATGAGGCGGCCGGTGGCGCGCTGCTCGGTCACATGGCCGCACCAGCCGATGGCCCGGCCCATGGCAAACAGGGGCGTGAACAGGCTGCGGTCCATACCCGCCGCTTCCAGCATCACGGCGGTGTAATACTCCACATTGGTCTGCAGGGGCCGGTCCGGCTTGTGCCGGGCCAGTGCGGCAAGGGCCGCCTGTTCCACCGCTTGTGCGAGAACCAGCCGTCCGGCGTTGGAGGGCAGTTCCGCAAGACCTGCCTTCAGCACATCGGCGCGCGGGTCGCGGGTGCGGTAGATCCTGTGGCCGAAGCCCATCAGCCGCTTGCCGTCCTTCAGTGTCCGCTCGATCCAGCGTTCCGCCCGGTCCGAGGTGCCGATGGCATCAAGCATGTCCAGCACCGGTCCCGGCGCGCCGCCATGCAGCGGGCCCTTGAGGGCTCCCATGGCGCCGATGACGGCAGAAGCCATGTCCGCGCCCGTCGAGGCAATGACACGGGCGGTGAAGGTGGAGGCGTTGAAGCCGTGATCGAGAATGGTGACGAGATAGCGGTCGACCGCTGCCGCCGCCCGGGCATCCGGCGCCTTGCGCGTCAGCATGCGCAGCATGTCTTCCGAGCTGCGCAGGCTAAGGTCGGGCATCACCGGGGCGAGGCCCTGGCTGATCCGCCAGCCTGCGGCCAGAAATACCGGCAGACTGCCGCACAGCACCACGGGATCCTCATTTGCCCCTTCGCTGGCCAGCGCCGAAAGCCCCAGCCGCATCAGCTCATAGGTGCCCAGTTTCGGTGAAGCAGCCTGCAGGACGGGCAGGGCGCGGGCCGCTGTGGCGCGGGCCTCGGCAAAGCGGGCCGTCAGCTCTGCGCCGCGCGGCACGCGCAGGATATCGGCCCAGAAGAAGCTGGCCGCCTCCTCATAGGTGAGATGCCCGGCCAGCTCCTCAATGGGCTTGCCGCGCAGCACCAGCCGTCCGCCTTCGCCGTCCACTTCACTGAGGATCGTGGCGGCAGCGGTGATGCCATCGAGGCCTTCGGCCTGTGCGCCGGTGAAAACCGGGTTGGGGTAAGCGAGCGTCATGGAAAAACTCCCTCCTTTGCCATCTGAACGGCATGAAAGGAGGAATGCTTGATGTGGTCAATATTGATAGATACAATCAATATATGAGCCAGCCGCTTTATCTCTCCGCCCGCGAGGCCGTCGCTGAACTCGGCATCCAGCCGGCCACCCTCTATGCGTATGTCAGCCGGGGCCTGATCCGCTCCGTACCGGGACCGGGCAAGCAGAAGCGCTATGATGCCAGCGACATCCGCAAGCTCCTGGTGCAGCGCGACAGGCCCGAGCCGCAGGGCGGGGCAAGGCCGCTGTCCGGGGATCCGGTGCTGGAAACCCGGCTCACCCACATTGGCGAGGATGGGCCATGGTACCGGGGGCACAGGGCGACCGATCTTGCCAGGAGCCTGACGCTGGAAGCCACTGCCGCTCTGCTGTGGGACTGCGAGGAGGATCCCTTCGCCGGGCCGGTCAGCATGCAGCTGCCGCTCTTTCCGGACGGGATGGGGGCAATGGAGCGGCTGATGACGGCGCTGGCCGCCTGGCCCGTGTCCGACCCTGCCGCCTATACCCGCTCGCCGCAATTGCTGCTGCGCAAGGGGGCCGCTTTCGTGCGGGTTGCGGCGGCTGCGCTGCTTGGGCGGGCGGAGGTGTCGAGCCTGCCGGTGCATGAGCAACTGGCGGAGTGCTGGCTGGTGCCCGGCCGCTCCGGTGCCGGGGGAGTTTCAGCCGCAGACGGAGCGGATCTGATCCGGGCCGCGCTTGTGCTCTCCGCCGATCATGAACTCAACACAAGTGCCTTCACCGTGCGCTGCGCCGCCTCCACCCGTGCGCCCCTGCATGCGGCGCTGATTGCGGGCGCAGGCGCCTTCACCGGTCCCCGGCATGGGGCGGCGTCCGACCGGGTGGGGCTGTGGTTAGATCAGATCCATTCAGCAGCGGATGCAGAAGCAGTGCTGCACGAGCGGCTGATGCTGGGAGAGCCGCTGCATGGGTTCGGCCATCCGGTCTATCGCGGCAAGGATCCGCGCGGAGACATGCTGATGGATATGCTGAAGGCGAAGAAGGGTGGCGGTCCCGCGGCGGAACTGGCAGTCATCGTCATCGATCTGGCGCGCGATCTGTTCGGCCTTGAGCCGAACATCGATTTCGCCTTTGCCGTTCTACGCCGCGCCCTCGGTCTGCCGCCACAGGCGGGCAAGACCATCTTCTGCGCCGGGCGCATGGTGGGCTGGATAGCCCATGCCCTGGAGCAATACGCCACTCCCGAGCAGATCCGCCCCCGCGCCATCTACACCGGCGAACGCCCGCGCAAATGATACCAAGGCGTTGAGGTGCTGACGCACCACGCCTTGAAAATGCTCAAGCGCCACAAGGGCTTAACTAATGATCAATGAGTCAAGCTTATCGAGCATTGGTATGAGAGCGGCCCCGCCCATGGACGGAGCCGCATCATGCCGTTTCAGGATCTGGCATCAGACGATGCTGCCGAGCTTCATGGCCACGGCCATGTTGCCCTCGACCTTGATCTTGCCGGTCATAAAGGCCGTCGTCGGGTTCAACTCGCCGGCCAGAAGATCGGCGAGGTTGTCCGACGAGATCTTGATGGTGCAGTCGGCGTCCTTGTCCTCGTTGGTGACGGTCGAGCCGTCGAGGAAGATGACGCCGTCGCTGCCGCAATCAAATTTTACGGTGTCGTCGATGCCGCCGCCAGCCACTTTTGCACGTACGGCTTCGGTCAGTTCCTGCAGGCTCATTCGTTCCATCTCCCGTGGCGCAGGGCAAATCTTCACCCTGCCGTTAAAGTCATGAGGCTTCAATTCCTCTGCACTGACCCAAGCATACCGTTTACGTAATCGTCAAGTGGGCAATCGGCCAGCAGAAACGACTATGCCATGGCAAGGTTGCAAAAAGCTCAAGGCTTCCAGCGCTTCAGCAGGCCCGCGTTGGTGACAACGGAAACCGAGCTGAGCGCCATCGCTGCCCCGGCAATGGCGGGGGACAGCATGCCAAAGGCCGCCAGCGGAATGCCGATGACATTGTAGGCGAAGGCCCAGAACAGGTTCTGCCGGATCTTCCCCAGCGTTGCCTTTGAAACACGCACAGCCGCCGCCACCATCAGCGGATCCGGGCGCATCAGCGTGATGCCGGCAGCCTCCATGGCCACATCAACACCGGAGCCCATGGCAATGCCGATGTCGGCGGCAGCAAGCGCTGGTGCATCATTCAGCCCGTCTCCCACCATGCCGACGGCGCCGCCAGCCTCCGCACGCAGAGCCTCGATTGCCTTGGCCTTGCCATCCGGGCGCACGCCTGCGCGCACCTCGTCAAGACCGGTTTCAGCGGCCACCTTGCGGGCAACGGTCTCGCTGTCGCCGGTGATCATCACGGTGCGGATGCCCATGTCCTTCAGCGCCTGAATAGCTTGAACGGAGGTGTCGCGCAGTGTGTCCGAGAAGGCGATGACGCCAACCGCCCGGCCATCGAGTGCGGCAAGAACGGCTGTCTTGCCTTCCCCTTCCAGTGACTTGCGGATGGAGTCTGCGGTAATGCTTTCCACTTTCAGCCGGTCCATCAGGGTCCTGTTGCCGATCACCAGCGAATGCCCGCCCAGCATGGCGGCGATGCCTTCGCCAGGCACTGCCTCGAACTCGTCCGGTGCGGTCAGCGGCAGGCCCTTGGCTCTGGCTGCTTCCACCATGGCGCGGGCCAGCGGATGTTCGCTGGCGAGCTGCGCAGAGGCCGCGGCGGCCAGCAGGCCGTCATTGTCCCGGTCAAAGGCGATCACATCGGTCACGGCGGGGGCGCCGCGCGTCAGGGTGCCGGTCTTGTCGAAGGCGATGAGCTTCAGCCGGTGTGCCACTTCCAGCGCCTCGATATCGCGGATGAGAATGCCTGCCCGCGCCGCAGCGCCTGTTCCGGCAACAAGCGCGGTGGGCGTGGCAAGGCCCAGGGCGCAGGGGCAGGCGATGACAAGGACTGCGACGCTGGCGCCAATGGCCGCATCAAGGCTGCCGCCCCAGATCATCCATCCGGCAAAGGTGAGAAGGGCGAAGACGATGATCACCGGCACGAAAACTGCCGACACCTTGTCGACGAGCTTCTGCACCGGCGCCTTGCGCCCTTGCGCTGTCTCGACCAGCTTGATGATGCGGGCAAGGACCGTCTCCTCGCCAAGCGCCATCACTTCAACGGTCAGCGCGCCAGAGCCGTTGATGGTGCCTGCAGTGACGTGATCGCCGGCAGAACGGGTCACGGGCAGGCTTTCGCCGGTGATCAGCGTTTCGTCCAGCTCGCTCTTGCCCTTCTCGATCTGGCCGTCCACCGGCACTCTCTCACCGGGGCGCACCAGCACCCGGTCGCCCAGGCGGATCTCGGTGATGGGAACGGTGGTGACCGTATCGCCGTCAATCTTGTTGGCGGTTTCCGGCCGCAGCGCCATCAGTGCCCGCACGGCGGCAGAAGTGGCGCGCCGGGCGCGGTTTTCCAGCAGCTTGCCGAGCAGGACCAGCGTCAGGATCACCATGGACGCTTCGAAATAAAGATGCTCCACGCCAGAGGGATCCGGCACGAAGACCCGGTAAAGACTGTAGCCATAGGCGGCAGACGTGCCGAGGGCGACCAGCACATCCATGTTGGCACCGCCCGAAAGCACGGCCTTGAAGGCGCCCCGGTAGAAGCGGGCGCCCAGCAGGATCTGCACCGGGGTTGCCAGCAGCAGCTGCACCAGCCCGGGGATCATCCAGTGGATGCCGGAAGGCATCAGCGCCATGGAAATGACCAGCGGCAGGGAAAGGGCAGCGCCCATCACGAACAGCAGGAAGGCCTTGCGGTCTTCCGCCCGCGCGGCGGCCTCTGCCTTCTCGCGTTCTGCCCGGGCCTTGGCGGCTTCATCCTCATGCAGGCGGGCCGAAAAACCGGCCTTTTCCACGGCGGCAATCAGGTCCGGCACGGGAATGTCCCGTACCAGCGCTAGCCGGGCATTTTCCATGGCCAGGTTCACATTGGCTTCCGCCACCCCGTCGACGGCGGACAGGGAACGCTGCAGGCGCGCGGCACAGCTGCCGCAGGTCATGCCGGAGATGTCGAGCGTCAGTTCGCGGGCGCTCGAAGAGCTTGCAGATCGCATGCCGGTTACTCCTCCCGCAGCCGGGCAGGGAAACCGGCATTTTCCAGCACGGCAACCAGTTCCGGCACGGGCACATTCTTTGTGACCGTTACGGCCGCGCTCTTTGCGGCGAGATCGACGCTCGCCGCCGAGACGCCATCGACGCTGGTCAGGAGCCGCTGCACGCTCGCGGCACAGCCGCCGCAGGTCATACCCGAAACGTCGAGCATCAGCTGGCGGGGGCTGGAAAGGTCTGCGGATGTCATGGCTGCCTGGTCCTTATGCCTGCCGGGCCATCGCTGTTGCGGGGCCGGTGTCTTGAATCGCGGGATCTTGCCCAAAATAGGGCTTCCAGCTGCTGGAAGGTCAAGAGTTGTTGCGGTGCGGCATATTTCGGCAGATTGCGAGCCTTCTTGCTCAAAATTTCCTCAATCTCTCTCTTCTTTTTATTGTGCAATGCGGTAACATCATCTTGTGGAATTTGAGTGGGTCCGGCGTATTTGAGGGCCAGATTTTAGTCCAAGTCATTGAACGGGCGTTAAGTGTTGGGGGGAGGCCATGTGCTTCCCCCTTTTTTCGCGCTGCCGCCGCCTGGCCAAAGCCAGTCCGCAATCAGTCCGCAATCAGGCCGGACAAAGTGCCGCAGGCCGGTTATTTCTGCCGGATGAAGCGGAACAGGAACTGGTCATCGGCCCGCTGCTCCACACGGAACCGGTTTGAGACACCCCAGGCCAGCTTCTGCTGATGCAGCGGGATATAGGCCACATCCCCGTTGAGCAGGGTGTAGATCTGAGCGGTGATGTCCGCACGCCTGTCCTTGTCTCCCTCGCCGGCAAGCTGGCGGATCAGGGCGTCTGCCTGCTCGTTGCAGTAGCCGCCGATGTTGAAAGCGCCTTCGCCCGTGGCCGTATTCCGGCACATGGCAACGGCCTGCAGCAGGCTGAGGCTGTCGAAGTCGGCCGGAGTCCAGCCGAACAGATAGAAGGAAGTGTCATAGCCGCCAGTGGGCAGGATTCGCCCGAAGTATTTCGCCTTCGGCTGGATGTCCGCGCGGGTCCTGATGCCAACCTTCGAGAGCATGGCTGCGACAGCCTCACAGATGCTGGCGTCGTTGACATAGCGGTCATTCGGGCAGTCGAGCGTCAGGGCAAAGCCGTCCGGATAGCCTGCCTCTGCCAGCAGGCGCCGGGAGGCTTCCGGGTCGTAGGGCAGGCGCGAAAATTCGCCTGCGCGGGCAAACAGCGCCGGGCTGACGATAAGGGCGGCAGGTTCGGCTGTGCCGCGCATGATCTTGCTGGTGATGGCGCCAGTGTCGATCGCCTGATAGACGGCCTTGCGCACGCGCACATCCTTGAACGGGTTACTGCCCTTCACGTCGGAGTAAAGCAACTCGTCACGGCTTTGATCGAGGCCCAGAAACAGCGTGCGCAGTTCCGGTCCGCTGAGCACCTGGGCGGACGGGCTCTGGTCCACCCGCGAGATATCCTGCACCGGCACCGGATAGATCATGTCCAGTTCGCCGGAGAGAAGCGCGGCAACGCGGGTGGGGCCGGATGTGACGGCGGAAAACTCCACCCGGTCCGGCAGGCCGTCCGTGGCATCCCACCAGTCCGGGTTCTTGCCGTAGACGGTTTTCAGGCCTGGCTCATGGCTGATGATCCGGTAGGGGCCGGTGCCGTTGGCCTTGAGGGCAGCAACGCCCGGCGCCGCACTGGACGCCGAGGTGACCGGAACGGCGCCGTTTGCCTCCGTCCATTCCTTGTCCATGATGTACCAGGTTTCCCATTCGGCGGGCAGCGCCGGGGCCGGGGACGTCAGATGGAAGTCGACGGTATGGCTGTCAACGGCCACCACTTCCGTGCCTGCGGGCAGCCGTGTGCCCACGTCAGACCCTTGCGACCGGACGCGTGTGGCGGAGAAAACCACGTCATCTGCCGTCAGCGTGCCGCCGTCGTGAAAGCGCACGTCCTTGCGCAGGTGAAAGCGCCAGTGGACCGGGCTCAGCATCTCCCAGCGTTCGGCGAGCGCGGGCTCCAGCTCCAGCTTCGCGTTCCGCCGCACCAGCCCTTCATAGACATTGCCGAGAGCGGAGAGGGAGAAGGTCTCGTTGAGGGAATAGGGATCAAGGCTGTTCAGCCCGCCCTGATAGGCATAGCGGAATGTGACCGGTTCCGCATGAAGAAGAGTTGCAGAGATGGCTAACAAGCCGCCTGCGAGAAACTGTCTGAAGATCATGGGTGCCCCGCCCGTGTCCTGTTTTGCCCGCCTGCCCCAAGCCTCCGGGCCGCAGATGGCCGAGCGGGTGAACTGGGGCTGGCGGCATGTTTGCCGCTCAGCCCATCATCGCAATGGAAGGGGCATGCCGTCCAGAGCTAGAAATTTGTATTTTCTCGCTTTTCCTGTCCGGAAAGCGGCATTTGACGCATCGGCAGTTTCAAGGCGGGAGGCGCCGGCATCGAAAGGCCCGGGATCAGGCAGCCTTGTTGCCGGCGATGGCTCTCTGCAGCAGTGCCAGGTTCTCCACGCAGGCGACCTCAAGTGGTTCTTTCCGCCCGCGGATCGGCACCTGGTGGAAGGGTCGCAGCGGTTCCAGCCAAAGGCCCGAGGCGTCCAGAATGTCACGCGAGACGGCGCAGGTGGCGTTGTGCTCCTTGGCAACGCCTTCCAGCCGGCTGGCGACATTGACCACATCGCCAAGGGCTGTCAGGTCCGAGGCAACGCCGTTGCGCCCGTCAAGGCCGATGCGGCCAAGGATGGCAGGGCCGCCATGCAGGCCGACGGCAATCCGCAAGGGACCACTGAGCTGCGATGCAAGATCCCGGTTCACATGCTTGAGTTCGGCCGACAGGCTGACAATGGCCTGCAGCGCATCCCGTGAGCCCTGCTCAAGGGTGCTTTCAATGCCGAACAGGGCCATGATGCCGTCGCCCATCACCTTGTCGATCATGCCATTGTGGCTGCGGATGACGCGCACAACGCTGTCGACATAGCGGTTGAGGATGAAGACGACATCGAAGGGAAGTCTGCCTTCGCTCAAGGCCGTGAAGCCGCGCAGATCGACGAACATCACCGCCACCGGCTGTTCCGTGCCCCAGCGGTAGCGGTCCTGCAGGCCTTCGCGGGGAATGGCCGTGCCGCCATGGAGCAGGGGGCGGACGACCAGATCCGTCTCCGGCCGGATCTGGCAGGCGAGGCGTACATTCTTGCCCGCGTGTATGCGCTCGAGCACATGCGCCTCCGTCTCCCCGGGTGCATGCAGCTCCGCATTGCCGGAGACGATGAGCGTGCGGCAGGTGGAACAGCGGGCGCGGCCGCCGCAGACTGACATGACGGGCACACCGCGCATGCGGCTGATCTCGAGCAGGGTTGGACCGGGTCTGGCACGGACGGTCTTTTCACCCAGATAGTGCACGGTGAAAGCCTTGCGCCCGGCCGGCGCCAGCTGGCGGACCAGCGAGATGACCAGAACCAGCAGCAGAAGCGAAAAGAACGCCGCACGGCTGATATCGGTATAGACCTGCAGCTGGGCGGTCTGTTCCGCCGTGACCTTGAGCTGGTACTGGCCTTCCAGAACCAGCCGTCTTGCGCCATTGATCCAGCCCGTCAGCGACAGAACCGGGACAGCTGCGGCCAGCGTCAGCAGTATGCCGCTCCAGCGTGGATACCAGGGCTTAAGCCGCAGCCAGAAGTGAATGCCGACACAGCCATGCAGCCACACGAGCATGAGCAGAAGGCTCTGCGTGACGCCGGAACCGGGCCAGAGCACCGACAGTTCATGCTGATAATCCATATGGGCGTGATAGACCTCGGCTGCGCCGCGGGTCATGTAGATGTGCCGGATCAGCAGATAGGGAATGGACAGGCCCAGCAGGATCTGGATTGCCTCCCAGACGGGCATCCGGAATGTGCGCCGCGCTGCGATGCGCCACAGGGCAAGCCCCACATGCACGGCCAATGCGCCGTAAAGAGCCACTGTTCCGGGCCATGACCACCAGACGATGAGGCGCAGTTCCTGGCCCTTCTGCATCCAGTCCAGCGATATGTTGCCGAGGGCATGGTTGAGAAAATGGGTGCTGGCAAAGACAAAGAGGATCAGCCCGGAATAAAGCCGCAGCTGCTGCTGAAGCGGGCCGTTGCCGGGCGGCGTGCGCATCTGCCGTGGTGCCATGGAACTGTCTCTTGAAACAGGGATTTGAGTAAATACACGTAAGCGGACGCAGTTTGAGCCTGCGCTGGAAACATGCAAGCGGAATGATGCAAATTGCGGAATGCAGCAGCTGTTGAAGCTGGTCACCCGCATGGGCGCCACAGCCTGATAAATCTGCTATGAGGCCGTCAATGTCCATCAACGTGAAGTGAGGCTTCGTATGATCGTCTATGGAATCAAGAACTGCGACACGGTGAAGAAAGCCCGCGCCTTTCTGGATGGGGCCGGTGTGGCCTACACCTTCCATGACTACAAGAAGGACGGCGTGGACGCAGAAAAGCTGACGCAGTTTGTCGAGGCCTTCGGCTGGGAGCAGGTTCTGAACCGCCGCGGCACCACCTGGCGCAAGCTGCCGGATGAGGTGCAGGATGCCGTGAAGGACAATGCCAGCGCCATCGCCCTGATGCTGGAGCACCCTTCAGCGATCAAGCGTCCGATTGCCGAAGCCAGGGGCCGCACCCTGCTTGGCTATGATCCGGTGGCCTGGGAAATGGCGCTGGAAATGGGCGAGCTGGGCTGACACGGACGAGGGCTGGGCAGGTCCCAGCCTGCTTACCGGCCTGCCTACCATGTCCTGCGGGGGCCGTTGTCGATGTGGTAGAAGCCGCTGGAGTAGCGCTTGTAGCCGCCGACCTCCGGTTGGGCCTTCAGGAAGGCCAGAACCTCTTGCGGATTGCCGTTGACGCGGAAATCCACGGCGCGGCAATTGAGATGGTAGGAGTTGCCGGCGCCGCCCTTCCACCAGTTCTCCAGCCACCAGCGCTTGGTGGAGATCACCGTCACCCGTCCGAAACGGTCGGACAGGCGGTTGAGGACGCGCTTGAGATCGCGCGGAACGCACCATTTGGTGTCGTTGTAGATGACCTTGTCCGAGGACGGGGTCATCCAGCCCAGTCCGGTGATGCCTGACACCGTGCCGCACCCACTCAAGGACAGAGCGGCGGCAAGAAGGATGGCATGTGTGGACAGTCGGCGGGTCATGAATTCGGCCTTGCTGGGTCAGTGTCCCCTTGCCCCAAGACTCGGCCCCGAAAGTTAAAATTGTCATGAAAAACAAGGTTAACGGTTCATGTAGATGCTGCCGGCTGCATGCGTGCCTGGTGCTTTGCCCATGCAAAAGGCCCGGAGCCTGAGGCTGCCGGGCCTTGTGTGCAACATCTGTCCGCTTAGGGCAGCTTCGGCTCTTCCACCTCGCCGCCCGTGGCGATCCAGCTCATGATGCCGTCCTGCACATTGGCCACCCTGGTCAGGCCTGCCTGTTCGGAAAGATACTTGGCCAGCATGCCGCTGCGGTTGCCAGTGCGGCAGAGCAGGATGACTTCATCGTCCGGCGAATCGATGATCTTCTCCAGTTCCGGCCCGAAATCCGGGTTCACCTGACCGGCGGCGTCGAAGAAGGTGACAAGGTGCGAGCCGGGGATGATGCCGGTTTCGCGCCACTCGTCGGGGGTGCGGATGTCGATCACCGGAATGCCTGCGGCAATGCGGGCCTTCAGGGCGCCATTGTCCAGATTGGTAAAGCTCTTGGCCTTCACGTCCAGAAGTTCGATCTCGAAGCGCAGGGTGGCGTTGGGCGGAATGACGCCGCCGGCGCCGCGCGGGCCATAGGCCAGTTCCGGGGGAATGACCAATTCGCGCTTGCCGCCCACTTTCATGCCGACGACGCCCTGCTCCCAGCCCGGGATCACGCGGCGTTCGCCCAGCGTGAAGCTGAAGGGCGTGCCACGGTCGACGCTGCTGTCGAACTTGGTACCGTCCATCAGCCAGCCGGTGTAATGCACGAAGACCGTGTTGCCCACATCGGCCTCGGCTCCGGTGCCGATCTGAATATCCTTGATCTGCATTTCCTCAGCCTGAGTCTGTGCCGTCAGGGCAAGCATCAGCGAAAAGACTGCCGCCACAAGTGGCTTCAACATGACTGCCTCACGACTAACGCCGGGTCACGATGAACCGGCTCTTGGCCTGAACTGTTCAGACCCCGCCGCTCAAGTCAAGGGCGGGGCGCCTTCTGTGTCCGGCGCAAAGGCCTGCTGCCTCAGTCGTTCAAAGCGTAGTAGCGCCGCGTCAAAGCCCGCTGGCGGGTCAAGGAAAACAGCGCAGCTTTGGCGGGCGGGACATCATACTGGATGCCGGCATTGCAGCCCGACCGCCAGCGCAGGCTTGCCACCGCCACGGTGTTTTCCAGTTCGTCAAAGAGGACGATTTCCTCCGGCAGATCCACTTCGGCAGGCAGTTTCAGCCGGGCTCCTGCCGGTGACATGTCGCTGATCAGGCAGTCGCACAGGAACGTGTCGCTGCTGTCGGCAACCCGGCCCGCCCTGAGACGTGTTCTCTGACGCTTGTGCCGGCGCGGTTCCGCCGGTTTGCTGAGCTGACGCAAGGGCTCATCTCCTCATGGCTCTTCTTCCCAGATGCAGGAGCGGCCTTGCGTCAGCCTTGCAGGCCGGGCTGGCCGCACCGTGCTGGCCGTTCAGGTCCGGGGAAACGGCGTTTCGGCAACCGGGGTCAACGGTTTTCCGGTGCTGAACCAGCTCTTGAGATTGTCGACCACAAGCTGTCCCATGGCATCGCGTGTGGCGACGGAGGCCGAGCCCACATGCGGCAGAAGCACAGCGTTCGGCAGGTCCAGCAGGTCCTGCGGCACATGCGGCTCTTGCTCGAACACGTCCAGACCGGCCGCCATGATGGTGCCCTTCTTCAGTGCCTCGATCAGAGCCGTCTCATTGACCACCGAGCCGCGGCCGATGTTGATGAGAACGCCGTCCGGCCCCAGCACCTCCAGAACGCGCTCGCCCACCATGTGCTGGGTTTCCGGACCGCCGGGGGCGACGATCATCAGCGTGTCCACGGCTTCGGCCAGTGACACAAGGCTGGGATGGTATGTGTAGTCCACGCCCGCCTGCTGGGTGCGGCCGTGGTAATGAACGTTCATGCCGAAGGCCTCGGCGCGGGTGGCAATGGCCTTGCCGATGCGGCCAAGGCCGAAGATGCCAAGGGTGCGGCCGCGCAGGGTGCCCGGCGTCAGGCGGTAGGCGCCTTTCTTCACCCAGTTGCCATCCCGTAGCCAGCGCTCGGCGGCTGACAATTCGCGGATGGTCATGATCATCAGGCCGATGGCCGTGTCGGCGACTTCCTCGCTCAGCACGTCCGGGGTGTTGGTGACGATGATGCCGCGCGTGCCGCAGTGGCGAGCGTCCACCTTGTCATAGCCGACGCCGAAGTTGGAGATGATCTCCAGATTCGGGAAGCGGTCGATGAAGGGCTGGTCCACGTTGAAGAAGCTGACGGCAATGCCCCGGATGATGGCTTCGCGCTCCTTCAGGAAGGCTTCCGCGTCTTCGGCTTCATAGAGTTTGTGCAGGGTGAAATGCGGCTCGAGGCCGTCGATGATCATGTCCCGGAGCGGGGAGGGGATGAGAATGTCGGGTTTGCTCATGGCGTTTCCTTGGGCGTTTCCTTGGACGCTTTCCGTTGTTCTGCAGTTTGGGCCGTCAGACGCTCATGCGCCAGCAGACCAGAGGCGGGAGAGATCGAAGGCGTGAATGTCCTTCAGCAGCTCCACGAAGCCTGCTGCGGCATGATCCAGCGAGGCCTTGCCCTTTTCCGCCGTGGCGCGGGCGGCATTGCCGACGGCGCCTGCCGGGTTGAGATCCTGCGCCTTCCAGCCGAACTGCTGCTGGCCATGGCCGCGCAGATATTTGAACTCCTTGATGAAGTCCTGCTGGGTGGAGGGGAAGTCGATGGCCTTGTCCATGCGCACCAGGCCGGGCTGCAGGTGCAGCATGATCGAGGTTTCGATGTCGCCGCCGTGGATGCCATAGGTGAATTCATCCGCCGGGAACACGCCCTCCGGCTGGCCGAAGCGCGACCAGGCGGTGGCGGTCACCAGCATCTCGTGGCTGATGCGCAGCTCACGTGCCACGATGTCGATGATGGGCACATTGCCGCCGTGGGAATTGATCAGCACCAGCTTGCGGATGCCGGCACGGGCGACGCTTTCGCCAATGTCGATCCAGGCGCGGGTCAGCGTGTCCCAGGAAATCGTCAGCGTGCCGGGTGAGGAAATATGCTCGTTCGACTTGCCGATCTGCTGCACGGGCAGGAAGGTGACCGGCAGGTCCTCGGGCAGAAGCTCCAGCGTGCGGGCGATCTGGCCCTCGGCAATCGCCGTGTCGGTCCATACCGGCAGATGCGGGCCATGCTGCTCGATAGCCGCCACCGGCAGGACGGCTATCCAGTTGCGTGTGTCGGAGCCGGAAAATTCGGCCGTGGTCATCTCATGCCAGAAACGGCGCGGCAGGGCGGACATGTTGTGAAACCTTCTGAAGGAACGATCAGGACTGGATGGGCAGACTAGCCGGGCTGAAGCCCGCCGTCATGCCCCTTGTTGCGCCACGCGCAGGCTTGCCGGCACTCCGCCTCACGCACATCTGATCAAATGACTTAACGTCCGTTAAGAAACCGGCAATCGGGGCGCGGTACCTTTTGCGGTATGGTGAGTGTGCTCGCAGGACTTTCCGCCGGCATTGGCTCCCGTGCCGGTCCGGTGTCTGCTGCCATGCGGGACGCTGCCCCTCAAGGTGAACGCGAGGGGCGGGACGATGCTGCACGCCGGAGTGTGGCCAGTACACAGGCCACGGCCGCACTTTCGGGCGCCGCCCCGACGCTCCGCGCTGATGCGGTTCAGTTTCTTCAAGGATTGAACGAGGACGGCAGCAGCCTGCGCGATGTCCGCCGCAGCCGCAGCGCAGATGGTGAAGAACCGCAGGCCCAATCTGCAACAGGCGCTCGCAGCGGATCTGCCGGCGAAGAGGATACAGTTTCTGCCGGGGCGCAGCAGCGTGACGGGAGCGCCAGCGCTCAAGCTCCCCCTCCTGCCGGTGGTTCGCCCGCCGCGGAGGAGGGGGAAGGCACCGGCAGCGGCGGCACGGCCGGAGCGTCCGAGCTGACCGAGGAACAGGACAAGCAGGTCAAGGAGCTTCAGGCCCGCGACCGGGAAGTCCGGGCGCATGAGCAGGCCCATGCCCGGGTGGGCGGCGCCTATGCCGGTGCGCCCAGCTACACCTTCCAGCAGGGGCCGGACAAGAAGCGCTATGCCGTTGGCGGTGAGGTGCAGATCGACACGTCGAAGGAGCGCACGCCGGAAGCAACCGCCCGCAAGATGCAGATCGTCATCCGTGCTGCCCTGGCCCCCGCCGAGCCCTCCTCGCAGGACCTGCGTGTTGCCCAGCAGGCCCGTGCCAGCCTGCAGGAGGCCCAGGCCGAGATGCGGGCGCGGGCTGCCGAAGAATTGCGCGGCGGGGATGAGGCCGAAGGATCCGGCGATGCCGCGCCGGCGGATGAACGGCGCCCTGCCGGATCAGAAGCCCGTGAGGCGCCGCGTGAGGAAGACAGCCGCCGCGCCGACCGGGCTTCGGCCCGCACGGCCTATGAACAGGCCCGTTCCCTCTTTGGCGGTGGCGGCTCCAGTGCTCCGCCGGGGCTTGTGGCCTGAGCCGCGTCACCATATCTTCACTTGCAAGCGTCTGCCCGGTTGCCTAGTTAGCGGGCACCTCTATGCCGCTCCATTGCTGGCGGCTCCCATTCAGGATCAGTTCCGATGTCTGCTATCCGCCGTGCGCGCCATGCTGTTGGCGTGGTTTTTTTCGTCATTGGCACCATGATCGGTGTGTGGGCTTCGCGTATCCCGGATATCAAGATCATCCTTGGCGTTGACGAGAGCGGCTTCGGCATGTTGCTGCTGGTGATGGCCTCGGGCGCCTTCATTTCCCTGCCGGTAACGGGCCGCATGGTCGATGTGTGGGGTGGCGCCCGCATGGCGAAGGTGGCTGTCGCCGTCACACTGGCCCTGTTCGCCAGTCTTGCCTTCGGCACCTCCGTTGTGGTGATTGCGCCCCTTGCGTTCCTCTTCGGATTCTCGATGGGCTGCCTCGACGTTTCGATGAATGCCTGGGGCATCGAGGTGGAACAGGCGCTGGGCCGCCCGGTCATGTCCTCCTATCACGGGCTTTACAGCCTCGGTGCAGGCGTTGGTGCCGGTGTGGGGGCGGTTGCCCTCAAGCTGGATCTGACGGTGCCGCAGCATTTTCTGGGCTGGAGCGTGCTGCTGCTGGCCGTGGTCCTGTGGGTCCACCGCACGCCATGGGTATCCGAGCGGGCGGCAAAGGGCAGTGAAAAGGCGCCCCTCTTCGCCATTCCGCGTGGCGCGCTGTTCTTTGCCGGCATCATGGCGCTGGTGGCGGCGCTGGCCGAAGGCGCCATCACCGACTGGGCCGCGCTCTATCAGATCCAGGAACTGGGCTTTGACAGTTCGACGGCTGCGGTCGGCTTTGCCGTGTTTTCCGTGGCCATGGTGGTGATGCGCCTGTCCGGTGATCTGCTGATCGCCCGCTTCGGCCCGGTGCCGGTGGCGCGGATCAGCGGGCTTGCGGCGGTGAGTGGCGCTGCGCTTCTGGTCATGGGGGGGGCTGTCTGGGTGATCTGGACCGCATGCCTGATCATGGGTCTCGGCAATGCGGTGATCTTTCCGCTCGCCATGTCGCGCGCTGCGGCAGAGCCCGGCACCTCCAAGGGCGCGGCGCTGGCCTCCGTCGCCACGCTCGGCTATGGCGCCTTTCTCTTCGGCCCGCCCGTGCTGGGCTTCATCGGCCACGCCCTGTCGCTGCGCACATCCTTCCTTGTGGTGGCCCTGCTGGCCCTGCTGATCCCGCTTCTGGCTGGAACGCTGAAGGTCAACCGCGAGGCGTGACCTTCAGCGTTTTCAAAGGCTTTCCAGAAACCGCTTTGCCGCTTCGCCGTGCTCGTGGCGCAGGCGGGCGGTGTCGACGCCGTGGGGCTGGCCGTCCGTCACTTGCCATGCGCCGCCCACCATCACCCGGTCGGCCGCATGGGCGCCGCAGAGGATGAGGGCGGCCAGCGGATCGCCCGCGCCGGAAAAGCGCAGCTCATCCAGCGTGTAGAAGGCAAGATCCGCCATCAGCCCCACCTTGATGGCGCCGATGTCATCGCGGCCAAGGCAGCGGGCAGAGCCTTCCGTTGCCCAGCGGAACACGTCGTGATGGGTTACCGAGGCCGCATCATAGGTGAGGCGGTTGATCATCAGCGCGTGGCGCAGGCCTTCCATCAGGTTGGAGTTGTCGTTGGAGGCCGAGCCATCGACGCCAAGGCCAACGGGTGATCCGGCCGCTTCCAGCTCCTTCGTGCGGCACTGGCCGGAGGCCAGCACCATGTTGGAGGTGGGGCAATGGCACACGCCGGCGCGGGCATGGCCGAGGCGCTTCACCTCGTCATCGGTGAAATGGATGCCATGGGCCAGCCACACCCGGTCCGTCAGCCAGCCGCAGTCCTCCAGATAATCCACAGGGCGGCAGCTGAATTTCTCGACGCAATAGCTGTTCTCGTCGTGGGTCTCGCCCAGATGGGTGTGGAGACGGCAGCCGAAACGCTCGGCGAGCGCCGCGCTTTCGCGCATCAGCTCCCGCGTCACCGAGAAGGGCGAGCAGGGCGACAGCGCCACCTGCAGCATCGAGCCCTTCGAGCGGTCGTGGAACTTTGACAGCACCCGCTCGCAGTCGGCGAGGATCTCGTCCTGATCCTGCACCACGCTGTCCGGAGGCAGGCCGCCGTCCTTCTGGCTGAGGTTCATGGAGCCGCGTGTGATGGTCATACGCATGCCGAGGCGTGCGGCCTCTTCGGCCTGTATGTCCATCGCCGCCTCAAGGCCTGCGGGATAGACATAATGGTGGTCGGAGGCGGTGGTGCAGCCGGACATCAGGAGCTCTGTCAGCGCCAGCCGGGTGCCAAGGCGGAAGGTTTCCGGCGTCACATTGCGCGCCCAGATGGGGTAAAGCGCCTGCAGCCAGGGAAAAAGTTCCTTGTTGATCGCCTGCGGATGGGCGCGGGTCAGCGTCTGGTAGAAATGGTGATGGGTGTTGATGAGGCCGGGAATGACCACGTGCCGTGAGGCATCAAAGGTGGCCTGAACCGGCAGCATGGGCTCGCGCCCCCGGCACACCAGTTCCACGATAATGCCGTCTTCCACGACGATGCCCCGTTCCGCCCCTTCGGCGAGGATGGCAACCGGGTCCTTGATCCACAAACGCATGTCCGGTCTGGTCCTTCTGAAGCTGGACCTGCGGGCTTGGATGGCAGGCACTTGCCTGCCCGAGTTCCGCACAGGATTTCACCGGGGAGGCATCCTGCCTGCAGGCCTTTGGTGTTACAGGCAGGCATGAATGCGCGCGCGGGTTTCTGGCACAGCTTCAAGGCTTCTGTCGAGGCTGTCACTCCAGACTGGGCTGCCGTCTCTCTGCCATGTTCAACAAAAATTATTTTTGTTGAACATGGTGTCTCCGCCGCAGCTCAGTCCGCCTTTGCAGCGATCACTTCCACTTCCACCACAAACTCCTCGCGGGTGAAGCCGCCGACGATCATCAGGGTGGAGGCCGGGGGAGGCGTGGCGGTGAATTCGTCACGGGTCTTCATGTAGCCGGCCATGTGCTCGCGCCCTGTGACGAAGGCATTGATGCGCACGATGTCGGCAAGGCTCATGCCGGCGGCTGCGAGGATTTCGCGGATGTTTCCGAAGCAAAGCCGCGTCTGCGCCTCCACGCCGGGCGGGATCACGTCATCCGGGCCGATGCCGAGCTGGCCGGAGGTGAAGAGCAGTCTGTGGCCGGCGGACACCTCAATGCCGTGGCTGTAGCGGGCAAAGGGCGGGCGGATGGTGGCGGGTGTGACGGGATTTGACATGAGGCTTTGGGCAGTCCTGCTGGAAAGTCGGCGCATTTGTGCAAGCCAGAGTGCAGCCGGTTTTGCAGTTGCGCAAGGGTTGTGCATGCTGAACCGGGTGGCAAATGCCTGCTGTTTGTGCAAGCTTACGCCTGTCGGGCCAGGGGCCGGCGGGGGCGGGGCTGCCTGTGCGGCAGGCGAATGACGGGAAACCGCCGCCGGGAGCGCCGGTCAAGGCGTTGAAGCGGCTGGCATGGGGTTTGCACCATCAGTTCAGCGTGATTGCCTGAACCGCTCCAAGGGCCTGAGGAGGCACAGCGGCAGAGCTTTAAAAAGCAATACGGAGGCGGAAGACAACATGCGCTTTTTGACTTCTCTTGGCGGGGCTGCGGCCCTTGGCCTCGTGCTGTCCAGTCAGGCTTTTGCTCTGGATGAGATCAAGTTTGCGACCAACTGGCTGGCTCAGGCCGAACATGGCGGCTTCTATCAGGCTGTTGCCGATGGCACCTATGAAAAATACGGCCTGAAGGTCGAGATCGTGCAGGGCGGGCCGCAGGCGGCGAACCGGGCGCTGATGCTGGCGGGCAAGGTCGAGTTCTACATGGCCGGCAACATGCTTCAGCCGCTCAATGCGCTGGCAGAGGACATTCCGGTTCTGGAAGTTGCGGCCATCTTCCAGAAGGACCCTCAGGTTCTCATTGCCCACCCGGATACCGGGCTGGAAAAATTCGATGATCTGGCGAAGCTGCCCACCATATTCATGGGTACGGATGGCTTTGCCTCATACTTCCAGTGGATGAAGTCGGCCTATCCGGGCTTCAGGGACGAGCAGTACAAACCCTATGCCTTCAACCCCGGCCCGTTCCTTGCCGACAAGCAGTCGGCACAGCAGGGGTATATCACGTCCGAGCCCTATGCCATCGAGACGGAAGGTGGCTTCAAGCCGAAGCTGTTCCTGCTGGCTGATGCGGGCTTTGAGACCTATTCCACCCTCATCGAGGGCCGGAAGGATTACGTCGAAGCCAACAAGGATCTGACTCAGCGTTTTGTCGATGCCACCATCGAGGGCTGGTACAATTATCTCTACGGCGACAATGCAGCCGCCAATGAGCTGATCAAGAAAGACAACCCGGAGATGACCGACGGCCAGATCGCCTTCTCCATCGAGGCCATGAAGTCCTTCGGCCTCGTGGAATCGGGCGAGGCGCTGGAAAAGGGCATCGGCTGCATGACGGACGCCAAGCAGCAGGCCTTCTATGACAGCATGGTCAAGGCCGGTGTGGTGAAGGACGGGATCGACATCAAGTTGATCTACACCACGGAATTCGTCTGCAAGGGCGTGGGCATGAACCTGAAGAAGTGACAAGCTGCTCCGGCGGGCGGCATTCGCGTGCCGCCTGCTGTCAGCCGCCGCTCATGTGGTGCAGCCAATGCATCCGTGAGCCGGCGTCCTGTTGTCCGTCTGTCAGGGAGCCTGTGTCAGGCATGTCCGAACTGTTTCATTCTGCCGCTTTGGCCGCAGCCGCGCCCCATGCTGCCTCTTCCCGTCCGCTGGTCCGTCTCAACCGCATTTCCAAGGTCTTTTCCAGCGGCACCGTGGCGCTGAATGACATGACGCTGGACGTGGGGCAGGGGGAGTTCATCAGTCTTCTGGGACCCTCCGGCTGCGGCAAGTCCACGGCGCTGCGCATCATTGCAGGCCTTGGCGACACGTCTTCCGGCACGCTGGAATGGCCGGCATCGGATCATGATGCACTCGGCAAGGCGCACCCGGAAATCAGCTTCGTCTTCCAGGAACCGACGCTGATGCCCTGGGCGACCGTCTTTGCCAATGTCTGGCTGCCGCTGCGGCTCAAGGGTATTTCGAAGGAGGCCGCGCGCGAGCGGGTGAGCGAAGCGCTGGAGATGGTCGGGCTTGGCCAGTTTCACGAGGCTTTCCCGCGTGAACTCTCCGGCGGCATGAAGATGCGCGTCTCCATTGCCCGCGCGCTGGTGACGCGGCCCAAGCTGCTGCTGATGGACGAGCCTTTCGCAGCGCTTGATGAAATCACCCGCTTCAAGCTGAACAATGATCTCCTGCGGCTGTGGGAGCGGTTCGGCTGGACGGTCATCTTCGTCACACACTCCGTCTATGAGAGTGTCTATCTGTCGAACCGCATTGTCGTCATGGCGGCCCGGCCGGGCCGGGTGGTGAGTGATCTGGCGGTGGATGCGCCCTATCCGAGGGATGAGGAGTTCCGCACGTCATCCGTCTACAACGACTACTGCCGCCAGACCTCGGCAGCCCTGCACGCGGCCATGGATGTGAGGGACCATCTATGACAGTGGTTGAAAAAGAGACCGCGGCGCCCGTTGCATCTGCGCAGACTGCGGCGCTTTCGCCCGTCTCCGGCGGGCCGGATCTGACGGGGCGGCTGCTGCGCATTGGCATTCCGGTGCTGATGCTGGGGCTGCTGGTGCTGGCCTGGGCCTGGTATGTCAGCGCCTACAACGTGCCGCATTACATCCTGCCCAGCCCCGCCCGGGTGGCGCAGTCGCTCTACACTGACTGGGGCACCCTGTCCGGTGCGCTCTGGGTTACGGTGAAGATCACCCTCACCGCCCTGCTGCTGGCGCTGCTGGGCGGCGTGGGGCTGGCCGTGCTGATGACGCAGTCGCGCTGGATCGAGCTGGCGATCTACCCTTACGCGGTGATTCTGCAGGTGACGCCGATCGTTGCGATCGCGCCGCTCATCCTCATCTATGCGCCGACCACGCAGACCGCGCTGCTGATCTGCGCCTTCATCGTCGCCTTTTTTCCGGTGCTGTCCAACACGACGCAGGGGCTGAAGTCGACGGATCATAATCTCCTGAACCTGTTCGAGCTTTATGGCGCGAGCCGCTGGCAGACGCTGCTTTATCTGAAGCTTCCGGCGGCCTTGCCCTACTTTCTCGCAGGCCTTCGCATTGCGGGCGGGCTGGCGCTGATTGCCGCCGTGGTGGCCGAGTTTGCCGCAGGCTCCGCCGGGGCGCAGTCCGGCCTTGCCTACCGCCTGCTGGAGAGTCAGTTCCGGCTCAACATTCCGCGGCTTTTTGCGGCCTTGATCCTCCTGTCCCTGACGGGTGTAACGATCTTCGCGGCGACCAGCCTTGTTTCGCATCTGTTGCTGCGGCGCTGGCACGAAAGCGCCATCCGCAGGGAGAACTGACATGACCTGGCTGCTGAAGGCCCCGGTGCGCGGCACGGCCCGTTTCCAGCGCGCAAGAGTGCCCGCCTCCCTCCTGCCCGAGCATGTTGCAGGCAACGATCCTGCCGCGCTGGTGCAGGTGGATATCGAGGTGCGCGATGGCCGCATCGGGATGATCCGCCCCTCCGGCGGCCTTCCGGCGGCACCCTGCGGCGACTGCCATGATCTCGATGACGGCATGGTGCTGCCGGGCCTCATCGACATGCACACCCACCTCGACAAGGGCCACATCACCCCGCGCCGCCCCAACCCGGATGGCACCTTCATGGGGGCGCTGATGGCGGTGGGAGAGGACCGCATGGCCAACTGGACGGCGGCGGATGTGCGGGCGCGCATGGAGTTTTCACTGCGCTGCGCCTATGCGCAGGGTACGGTGCTGATCCGCACCCATCTCGACAGCCTGCCGCCGCAGGAGACGATTTCCTGGCCCGTGTTCCAGGAGGTGCGCGAGGACTGGGCGGGCCGGATCGAGCTGCAGGCGGCCTGCCTCTTCGGCATCGACCGGCTGGATGCGAATGACGGCTATCTCACCGCCATGGCAGACCGGGTCTCCCGCGCCGGGGGCGTGCTCGGGGCGGTCACCTACATGATCCCGCGTCTCGATGAGCATCTGGACGCCATGTTCCGCGCCGCTGCCGAACGGGACCTGCCGCTCGACTTCCATGCGGATGAAACCGGCGATACGGGCGCCCGCGCCCTGCGCCACATTGCCGAAGCGGCCCTCCGCAACGGCTTCAAGGGGCAGGTGGTGGTGGGGCATTGCTGCTCCCTCGCGCTGCAGGAGCCGGACGAAATCGGCCGCACGCTGGATCTGGTGGCGCAGGCTGGGCTCGGCATCGTGTCCCTGCCCATGTGCAACATGTATCTGCAGGACCGGCAGGCCGGGCGCACGCCGCGCTGGCGCGGTGTCACGCTGCTGCATGAGATGAAGGCCCGCGGCATTCCGGTGGCCGTTGCCTCCGACAACACCCGCGATCCCTTCTATGCCTATGGCGATATGAACCTGATCGAGGTCTATACCCAGGCAACGCGCATCCTGCAGCTGGACCATCCTTTCGGCGACTGGATCAACACGGTGACCCGGACGCCGGCTCAGCTGCTGGGCCGGTCTGATCTCGGCCGTCTGAAAGAAGGCGCGCCTGCCGACATGGTGCTGCTGCGCGCCCGCAACTGGGGGGAGCTTCTGTCCCGCCCGCATGGGCTGAAGGCGGTGCTGCGCCATGGGCGGACCATCGACATGACCCTGCCGGATTATCGCGAACTCGACCCATTGATGACCAATGCCGTGACACTTGAACGGGGAGCTGCAGAATGAGCGCGCTCGAAAAGCTGAAGGCTGACCTTGCCGGGATTGCCATCGAGGACAATCCGCAGATCGTGAAACAGAAGAGCCGTGATTTCTTCTGGTACTCGCCGGTTCTCAAGCAGCAGCTGGACCACGTAACGGGCGATCTGGTAGTAACGCCGAGGTCCGAGGCGGAGGTGATCAAGGTTCTGAAGGCCTGCTATGCCCTTGATGTTCCGGTGACGGTGCGCGGCGCAGGCACCGGCAATTATGGTCAGGCCATGCCGCTGTCCGGCGGCGTCATCCTCAATCTGGCCGAAATGAACAAGGTGAAGTCCATCCGCCCCGGCGTTGTGGTGGTGGAGCCGGGCGCCATCATTTCGAAGATCGATGACGAGACCCGCGCCCATTCCGGACAGGAGCTGCGGCTGCATCCCTCCACCTACCGCACGGCCACCATCGGCGGTTTCATTGCGGGGGGCTCCGGCGGCGTCGGTTCCATCAACTGGGGCGGGCTGCGTGACCTTGGCAATGTGCTGCGCCTGCGCGTCATCACCATGGAGGCCGAGCCGAAGGTGCTGGAGATGACTGGCCATGACCTGCACAAGGTCATGCATGCCTATGGCACCAACGGCGTCATCAGCGAAGTGGAGATGCCGCTGACGGCTTCTTATGATTGGGTGGATGTGGTTGTCGGCTTTGATGCCTTCATGGACGGCGTGCGCTTTGCCGATGCGCTGGGCAATCAGGACGGTCTGCTGGTCAAGGAAATCGCCCCCATCGCCGCGCCGGTGCCGCATGACTATTTCCTGCGGCATCAGAAATACATCCGCCGCGACCAGTCCGTAGTGGTGGTCATGGTGGCGTCCTTCGCCATGGACGCCTTTGCCGCCTTCACCGCAGCAGACCGGCGCGCCTCGATCCTCTACCGCTCTGATCTGGCGGATGAGGCGACGCGCAAGTCTCTGCCGCCGGCCTATGAGCTCGCCTGGAACCACACCACGCTGCGCGGGCTGCGGGTCGATCCGTCGATCACCTATCTGCAGGTGCTTTATCCCTTCCCCGATCACGTGGAGAAGGTGCGCCGCATGTGTGACCTTTTCGGCGATGAGGTGCCGGGGCATCTGGAATTCGTGCGCTTTGACGGCAAGATCACCTGCTTCGGCCTGCCCATCGTGCGCTACACCTCCGAAGAGCGGCTGAACGAAATCATCCGCCTGCATGAGGACGGTGGCTGCCCGATCTTCAACCCGCACCGGTACACGCTGGAAGAGGGCGGCATGAAGCAGACCGATGAGGTGCAGCTGGCCTTCAAGCGGCAGGCAGATCCCAAGGGTCTGCTCAATCCGGGCAAGATGATTGCCTGGGAAGACCCGTCCTACGATTTCCGCAGTGGCAAGGTGTTCCTCTTTCCGGGGCTTGCGCGCGCCTAAGATGCGGTTCGCGGCCCCACTCCGTTTGACCAGTCATTTGATCCGGCCAGCCTATGTGCTCGCCGGGATGCCGGAGGCATCAAGGTGAAGGCTCTCGTTGTTTATTCGCATCCTGTGCCGGAAAGCTTCAACGCATCCTTGCGTGATCACGTTGTCTCGGAGCTTAAGAGGGCCGGGCATGAGGTGCGGCTGATTGATCTTTATGCCGAAGGTTTTGATCCTGCCATGAGCGCAGACGAGCGGCGCAGCTATCACGATGTGGACAGCAATGTGCTGCCCGTGAAGGCGCATGTTGAGGCAATCCTTTGGTGCGAGATGCTGGTCTTCGTCTATCCGACCTGGTGGTTCGGCCTTCCGGCCATGCTCAAGGGCTGGTTTGACCGGGTCTGGGTGCCGCATGTCACCTTTGAGATGCCGTCCGAACACACGGGAATGCGGCCGAAAATGCAGCATATCCGCAAGATCGCCATCGTCACCACCTGCGGGGCAAGCTGGTTTGTTTCCAAGCTGATGGGCGAACCGGGGCGCAAGACCATCATGCGGGGGCTGCGCGCTCTTTGCGCGCCGCGCTGCAAGACGCTTTACCTCGCGCATTACAGGATGGACAGTTCCACGCAGGAAAGCCGGGACCGCTACGTAAAAAAAGTTGCAAGAAGGCTCGCAAAGTTCTGAGCCGGGGCACAGAGTGTCATTTGACGGTTAAACAACGCGGCTAGGGTGCCGGCGAAACGGCGTCCTCGTCCGGGGTGCCGTGCCCGCCATTTCCACTGCGGAGCGAGCGATCATGGCATTCAGTTACAAGAAGAGCGTCACCTTCCGCCTGCTGCAGGCGGCCAAGGCCCAGCGGGCACGCGCCGGCACCCATCTGATGCGTGCGGGCCTGCATCCGGGGCAGGAGCTGGTGCTGAAAGTGCTGGCCGACAGCGACGGCCGCACCATGAGCCAGCTGGCGCTGGCGCTGGGCGTGCAGCCGCCCACCGTGACCAAGATGGTCACCCGCCTGTCCGCACAGGGGCTCGTCCGCCGCCAGATCTCCGACACCGACGGCCGCCTTGCCCGCGTGTTCCTCACCGATGAGGGGCGTGACCGGATCGAGGCCGTCGACAAGGCCTGGAAGCGGCTCGAAAAGGAAGCCATCGCCGGTCTTGACGACAAGGACCGCAAGCGCCTGAAGAAGCTGCTGCGCCAGATCGAGAAGAACCTCTCCCTGTCTCTCGATGACGATGAAGGCGACGAAGAGCTGCTGGAGCCGGATGAGGACGATGCGCCGAAGGCAGCCGTGATCGCTCTGGCAACGGCGGAAAGCTGAGACCCTTCCCTTATCGGGATCTGGCCCTTCGCACGGTTTGCACGCTCAGGAGCCGCTGATTGGCGGTAGCGGCTCCCTGCAAGGCTGCCATACCAAAAAGGGCAGGGTGAACCGTACCGTTCGGTCTGTTTGTGGGCTTCCGTTCGCCGGGCACTCACTCTAAGGTGTGGGTGGCGCGCCGGTTCTGGCGCGGGCGTTTCTGGAAGAAAATCCATGACCAGCACTCCGGATGGATCCGGCCCGGGGCAGCGTGAGGCGTCGCGCAGCCAGCTTATCGGTATCGGCATGCTCCTGCTTGCCTGCTTCCTTTTTGCAGGCCTTGATGCCACGGCGAAATATCTGGTCCGTGACCTGCCGGCGTTTCAGGTCGTCTGGGTGCGCTTCGTCACGCACATGGTGCTGGCCTTTTTCCTGTTCCGCATCTGGGCGCATCCGGAATATTTCCGCACGGACCGGCCGGTGCTGATGATTCTGCGCGGCTTCTGCCTGCTCGGGAACACCTCGTTCAACTTCCTCGCCATGCGGCATCTGCAGCTGGCGGAAACCATGTCGATCATGTTTGCCGGCACCATTCTGGTGACGGCGCTGGCCGTGCCGATGCTGGGCGAAAAGGTGGGGCCACGGCGCTGGGCGGCTGTCTTCGTCGGCTTCATCGGCGTTCTGGTCATCGTGCAGCCCGGTTCCGGTCCGCTCAACTGGGCGGTGATCTATTCGCTGCTGTCGATGGTCTGTTACGCGCTCTACACGCTGCTGACGCGCATGCTCTCGGCCACCGATTCCACCCTCAGCATGCTGATCATCCCGGCAGCCGTGGCATCTCTTGCCATGGCACCGGGCGGCATTTCCGTATGGCAGTCGCCGCCCAGCCTGTTCCACTGGGGGCTTCTGCTTTCCACCGGTGTTCTGGGCGGATTGGGCCACTGGATCCTGATCAGCGCCTACCGCCGTGCGCCTGCCTCGGTGCTGGCGCCTTTCACCTATGTGCAGATCATCTGGATGATCAGCCTCGGCTACCTCGTCTTTGCTGACCTGCCGGGCAGCTCCACCCTGATCGGCGCGTCCATCGTTGTTGCCTCCGGGCTCTACATTCTCTACCGCGAGCAGATCGTCAAAAAGCATTAGGTTTCCGCTTGCCGGATCTCCCCAGTCTTTTCCATTGACGCTTCGCAGCAGAGATGGTCTGAAACTCCTGCAAGGGGGCGGAGATCGGGGGATTTTCGTGCGGGGATGGGGCTTATCAGGACTGCGGGCACTGGTGCTCGCCATGCCGCTGGCGGGATGCGCGGGGTTTGGCCTGACGGATGCTCAGGCACCGGCAACACCGGCACAGGCGGCGGGATTTGCTCCTGGCACCGAAGAGGAATTCATGCTGAATGCGGGGCGCCGCATTCACTTTGCCGAAGGCTCGGCGGCACTTACCCCTGAGGCCGAAGCCATCCTGATCCGGCAGGCCGCCTGGCTCAATATTTATCCGCAGTGGCTTGCCAAGGTGCAGGGCCACGCCGATGATCCCGGCGGAGAGGCGGCCAACAAGCGCTTGTCCGAACAACGGGCGAAGGCTGTCTTTGACAAGCTGGTGGCGCTGGGGGTGGATCCGCAGCGGCTGTGGTTCAAGGGCTATGGCATCGAGCGGCCGGAGACGGACTGTGATCCGCAGGACTGTGCCCGGTTGAGCCGTCAGGTCACGGTTAATCTGCGCAACGAGTTCGACGACAGTGCGCCGCAGTTCAAACGGTTTGGCCGCTAAGTGCGGCGCATGGCTTGCACTTGCCGCTGATGCCCCCCATGCTGGATAGAACTTGCGATTCAGGGCCTTGCCGGTCTATCAGCCTTTAGTCTGGCTGGTTCCCCGCAAGTGGGCCGGAACTGTTTTGGCGCATGTGAGGGACGGCACGTATGGGTGCAGACACGCCCCGTGACGAAATGGGTGGCGACGGTGACGACACGCCGCGCGGCAAACGGCTGACACTCAGCGACATTGCCGACAGGCTTGGCGTGTCCACAGCCACGGTGTCGCTCGCCCTGCGCGATTCGCCGCTGGTGGCCTCGGCCACCCGCGACAAGATCAAGGAAATGGCCCGCCAGGTCGGTTATATCTACAACCGCTCGGCCGCTTCCCTGCGCACCGCCAAGACGCAGATCGTCGGCGTTGCGGTGCATGACATCATCAATCCCTATTTCGCCGAAATTTTCCGTTCGCTGGAAGACGTGCTGGAAGCGCAGGGGCAGATGGTCTTCATCTGCAACCACCGGGACAATGTGGAGCGCCAGCGCGCCTTTGTGGACGCGCTGATGCAGCACCGCGCCGACGGGTTGATCCTGTGTTCCTCGGTCGGCACCACGGCGGACGAGATCAACCGGCTGACCGACCAGGGCATCCCCGTCACGCTCATGTGCCGTGATGTGGAAGGTGCAAGGGCGCCGGCCGTGCGCGGCGACGATGAGCTGGGCGGTGAAATGATCACCCGGCATCTGATCGCGCAGGGGCACCGCCGTATCGCCATGGCGGGCGGGCGGCGCGGCAGTTCGACCGGGCGCGACCGCAATGCGGGCTGGCGCAAGGCGCTGGCGGAAGCGGGCATCGACCCGGACACGCAGATCGATATTCCCGAACTGATGACCCAGGCCGATGGCCGTGAGGCTGCCCCGCGCATTCTCTCCACCGGCGAGCGCCCGACCGCCGTCATGTGCTTCAATGATCTGGTGGCACTCGGCATGATGCCGGCTCTGCGGCGGGCCGGTGTGGAGCCGGGGCCGGATATCGCCGTCACCGGCTATGACGATGTGGATGGCGCGGCCTCACGCACGCCCTCGCTCACCACCATCGCCAGCCACCCGGATGAAATCGGCCGCCGTGCCGCCGGCCTCATCCTGCGCCAGATCGGCGGCGAGCGCGTGCCCAACACGCTGCATCTGATCCCGCCGGACCTAAAGATCCGCGACAGCTCCCCGCCTCCCGGCGTCCGGCTGGGCAGCAAGCTTTAGCAGGGCTCTCTGCTGTCACCTCCAAGAAGGTAGTGATCCAGTACGCCCTACGTTGCGCTTCATCACCGCTGCGAGTACTCGATCCCTGTGACAGGTTTCCCTCACTCCGGCTTTTCACGCTCCAGAAACTCCCGGATCCGCTCCAGCGCCAGACTGATGTTTTCGCGGGAGTTGGCGTAGGAAAGGCGGATGTAGCCCTCGCCCAAGATGCCGAAATCCGGTCCGCCGATGGTTGCAACGCCTGCCTTTTCCAGCAGCGCGGAGGCCAATGGTTTGGCCTTCCAGCCCGTCGCCTTGATGTTGGGGAAGGCGTAGAAGGCGCCCAGCGGCGTGCGGGCGGAAATGCCGGGCAGCGCATTCAGCCCCTCGACCACCAGTTTGCGGCGGGCATCAAATTCGGCAACCATCGCCGCCACCGCATCCTGCGGGCCGGTGAGAGCCGCAAGGCCGCCGAACTGGGCCGGGGAATTGACGCAGGACCAGCAGTTGACGGCGAGTTTGCGTGCCTTGGTGATCAGGGCATCGGGCCACACCGCATAGCCCATGCGCCAGCCGGTCATCGCATAGGTCTTGGACCAGCCGTCGAGCAGGATCACCCGGTCGCGGACCGCCTCGAACTCCAGCAGTGACACGTGCTCCTGCCCGTCATAGGTCATCTGGCCGTAGATCTCGTCCGAGAGAATGGCAATGTCCGGCCGCTCCGTCAGGCCCAGCACCAGCTTTTCGATCTCGGCGCGTCGGGTGATGCCGCCGGTTGGGTTGGCTGGAGAATTGAGGATGACGAGCCGCGTCTGCGGCGTCAGCAGCGAGAGCGTTTCCTCCGCCGAGAAACCAAAGCCGTTCTCTTCGCGGATCGGCACCGGCACGGGCCGGGCGCCGGTGAACTCGATCATTGAGCGGTAGATGGGAAATCCCGGATCGGGGTAGAGAATGTCGATGCCCGGCGCGCCGAACATGAGGATGGCCATGAACATGGTGACCTTGCCGCCCGGCACGATGACCACATTGTCCGGATTGACAGAAACACCCACCCGCTTGTGAATGTCCGCACTCACCGCCTCGCGCAGGGGCAGGATGCCGGTGGCGCCGGTGTAGCCATGCTCGCCGTCGCGCAGCGCCTTGATGGCCGCCTCGACAATATGCCCCGGCGTCCTGAAATCTGGCTGGCCGATGCCCAGATTGATGATGCTGCGCCCCTGCTGTGCCAGCTCATTGGCACGGGCAAGCACCGCAAAGGCGTTTTCCTCTCCAATCCGGTCAAAGGCGCCGATGGTTCTGAGCATGTCCTCTCCTTCACTTGCGGCGGTTTCACTCCTCCCCGCCCGTTCCGCGCAGGATCAAGGCGGGACGGGCGCCGTGCAAGGGCGGAAGAGCCTCTTTGTGTTCGGCATTTACATTGAAGTGGTGATCTTTGCCTGCGGACTACCTATATTGCCGCCAAACGCATCACCTCTTATGGTTCGCCGCTGCTGCGCCAGTTGCCGTTTGCAGCCGCGATCCGCTTCAGGAAACAGGACTTCACGCCATGAGCACCGATGCCAGCACCGCGTCCAAGCAGATTCCCGTTACCGTTCTCACCGGGTATCTTGGCGCCGGCAAGACGACGCTTCTCAACCGCATTCTTTCGGAGAATCACGGCCAGAAATATGCGGTGATCGTCAACGAGTTCGGCGAGATCGGCATCGACAACGACCTCTTGGTCGAGTCGGATGAAGAAATCTTCGAGATGAACAACGGCTGCATCTGCTGCACCGTGCGCGGCGATCTGATCCGCACCGTGCAGAACCTGATGAAGCGCCGTGGCAGCTTCGATGCCATCATTGTCGAGACGACCGGCGTGGCCGATCCGGCCCCGGTGGCCCAGACCTTCTTCATGGATGACGACGTGCGCGCCGCCTCGCGGCTGGATGCGGTCGTCACCGTGGTTGACGCACGCCACGTGCTGCAGCGCCTTGCCGACACCTCCGAGGCGGAAGACCAGATTGCCTTTGCCGATGTCGTCCTGATCAACAAGACCGATCTGGTGACGCCTGAAGAACTGGCCGCCGTCGAGGCCCGCATTCACAAGATCAATCCCTATGCGGTGCGCCACAAGACCGAGCGTTGCAGCATCGACATTGGCAAGGTGCTGGACCGTGGCGCCTTCGACCTCGACCGCATCCTGACGCTGGATCCGCAGTTCCTGAATACCGGCCATGATCATCACCATGACCATGGGCACGAGTGCGGCCCGGATTGCGGCCATGATCACCATCATGATGATCATGGGCACCACCATCACCACGATCACGGTCATGACCATGACCATGACCATGTTTGCGGTCCGGGCTGCGATCATGACCACCATCACCATGATCGCGATGACCCGCATTCGGTGCGCAGCATTTCGCTTCGCGCCGGCGAGCTGGACCCGCAGGTATTCTTCCCCTGGATCAACCGCGTTACCCAGACCGATGGCGCCAAGATTCTGCGCCTCAAGGGCATTCTGGCCTTCAAGGAAGATCCGCAGCGCTATGTCATTCAGGGCGTGCACATGATCGTTGAAGGTGATCATCAGCGTGACTGGAAGGATGGCGAGCCGCGCGAAAGCCGCCTCGTCTTCATCGGCCGCGAGCTGGATTCTGATGCCCTGAAGCAGAGCTTTGCCGCCTGCGCCGCCTGACGGACAGCCACAAAAGCCATTGAAGGACTGACCGTGCCGACACTTGCTGCGACTGAACTCACCGGCTTTGCCGTCAAGGCCGGGTTCCTGAAGGATATTCCCTATTTCGCCCTCGGCAGCGGCGAGGTGGTGCTGGTGGAGGGGGGACAGAAGACCATCCGCCTGCACTCCGGCGGCCTGCTGGCGGCCGACGAGCGGGTGGAGGCGTCTGGCCACGCCACGGCGCTTGTCACTGGCGGTGACGACGGGCGGGTGATGGAGCTCAGCGCTTCGGGCGAGGTGCGCCAGCTGTCGGAGCGTCCGCGCAAGTGGATCGATCTGGTGGCCTGCGGCCCTTCGGGGGTAACGGCCTTCGCCAGCGGCCGCACCGCCTGGGTGCGGCTTGCCGATGGCACGGAAAAGGAATTCCCGCATGAGCGCGCGGTGGGCGGCCTCGCCTTTGCGCCCAAGGGCCTGCGCCTTGCCGTCGCCCGCTATGACGGTGCGACCCTTTGGTGGGTGAACACGCAGGGCCAGCCGCAATTGCTGGAGTGGAAGGGAGCGCATCTGGCTGCAACCTTCTCGCCGGACGGCAAGTACCTTGTCACCTCCATGCAGGAAGCGGCGCTGCACGGCTGGCGGCTGACGGATGCGCAGGACATGCGCATGACCGGCTATCCGTCCAAGGTGAAGTCGATGAGCTGGTCCGCGAAGGGCCGGTATCTGGCAACTTCCGGTGCCAATGCCGCGATTGTCTGGCCCTTTACCGGCAAGACCGGCCCCATGGGACAGGCGCCGCTGCAGCTCGGCACCCGCGGCGATGCGCTGGTGACCTCCGTTGCCTGCCATCCGAAAGAAGATGTGGTGGCCGTAGGCTATCAGGACGGCATGATTCTTTTGTGCCGGTTCGAAGATAACGCGGAGGTGCTGCTGCGCCGTGCCGCAAAGTCACCCATTTCCACCATGGCCTGGGACCGGGCAGGCGTCCGGCTTGCTTTCGGGACGGAAGATGGCGAGGGTGGTGTCATCGCATTGGAATGACAGGGACTGGAAGGACTGGGGGAGACAGGTGATGATGCTGGCGAGACCCGTTGCTCTGGCTTTCGGTCTGCTTGCAGGCATTACTGCCTCACAGCTGCCGGAGTTTGCTCAGCAGTACCGCCAGCGGCTCGGCGGGGCGATTGATGCCCTGCAGACGGTCATGCTGCAGGCGGCCGAGGATGCGCAGCGCTCCGGCCTTGATGTGGATGGCGCGATTGCCAGGCTCAAGGCCAGCGGTGACCAGCTTGTCGCCGCTCAGGGCCGAAGCCTGGAGGAGATCGGCGACCGGCTGGCCAGCATGCGGGCCGAGCGGGAGGCCTATGCCGGGGCGGATGAATTCGGCCGCCTGCTGGTGTTCCTCACCAGTGCCGACCGGGAATTGGCAAGGCGCACCTATGACGACTTCGAGCCTGCGGTGCCGGTGACGGCGGAGGGCATTCTGACGGGCATCCTGGGCCTGTTTGCGGGCCTCGGCGCCTTGCGGATTTCCGGGGCCTTTCTGCGCGGCCTGTGGAGAATTTTCGGCCCGCGCCGGTCTGCCGCACGCTGATCAAGCTGACAGGAGAGAACATGGACACTGTAACCTCGTCCGGCGGCATGGTCGTTGCGCCTCACATGGCGGCGGCGGAAGCGGGCGCTGAAATCCTGCGCGAAGGTGGTTCGGCTATCGAGGCAATGATCGCAGCGGCTGCCACCATCGCCGTTGTCTATCCGCATATGAACGCCATTGGCGGGGATGGCTTCTGGCTGATTGCCGGGCCGGGGCAGGACCCGAAGGTGATTTCCGCCTGCGGGCCGGCCGGATCGGGCGCGACGATTGCCGCCTATAACCGCGCCGGGCATGGCGCCGTGCCAGCGCGTGGTCCTCTGGCGGCGCTGACGGTTGCCGGAACTGTGGGCGGCTGGCAGAAGGCCTTCGAGGCGGCGGCAAGCCTTGGCGGGCGCATGCCCCGGCGAGAGATTCTGATGAATGCCATCCGTCACGCCAAGGAAGGCTGTGCCGTTTCCGCCAGCCAGCAAAAGCTGACGGAAGAAAAGCTGCCGGAGCTCAAGGATCAGCCGGGCTTTGCCGGCGTATTCCTGAAAGATGGCAAGCCGCTGGAAGCGGGCAGCCTGATGCGGCAGGAGCGGCTGGCCGACACGCTGGACCAGCTGGCCGCCGCCGGGTTCGATGATTTCTACCGGGGCGATGTGGGCGCGGAAATCGCGGCCGATCTGGAGCGCATCGGCGCGCCGGTCACCAAGGCGGATCTGCAGCGCTATGAAGCGCGCATCCGCAAGCCGCTGAAGGTGACGACCAAGGCCGGGACTCTCTTCAATGCCCCGCCGCCAACGCAAGGTCTTGCCTCGCTGCTGATCCTCGGCCTGCATGACCGGCTTCCGGCAGCGCGGCCGGAGAGCTTTGCCATGGTGCATGGACTGGTGGAGGCAACAAAACGGGCCTTCCTCGTGCGTGACCGGGTGGTGACCGACCCGGACCGCCTGCCGGAGCCGGTGTCGCCTTTCCTGGAAGACGCCTGGCTGGACCGCACAGCCTCTGAAATCAGCGCGAGCCGAGCACTTGAGTGGCCGGTGAAATCCGCGCATGGCGACACCGTCTGGATGGGCGCCATCGACGCAAAGGGTTGCGCCGTTTCCTTCATTCAGTCGGTCTATTGGGAATTCGGGTCCGGCTGCGTGCTGCCGCGCACCGGCATCATCTGGCAGAACCGCGGAGCGAGTTTTTCGCTGCATCCGGAAGCGCTCAATGCGCTGGAGCCGGCGCGGCTGCCGTTCCACACGCTCAATCCGGCGATGGCACGGCTTTCCGATGGGCGGCTTGTCACCTATGGAACCATGGGCGGCGAAGGCCAGCCGCAGACGCAGGCCGCGATTTTCGTGCGCCATGTGCTGAACGGCATGGCGGTGGGTGAGGCCATCGATGCGCCGCGCTGGCTGCTGGGCCGCACATGGGGCGATGCCAACACCTCGCTCCGGCTCGAATCACGCTTTGACCCGGATCTGGCCGAAGAGCTGAAACGGGCGGGTCATGACGTGGTTGTGATGAATGAGGCCTATTCCGATACCATGGGCCATGCGGGCATGATCGTGCGCGGCTCGCGCGGCGGCCTTGAGGGGGCGCATGATCCGCGCTCGGACGGCGGAGCGGCGGCGGCCTAGGGCGCGCACCGGAAGGAGAGACGGCATATGGACGCCATCACGCGCATGCGCTGCTTCATTCAGGTGGTGGACAGCAACGGCTTTTCCGCTGCTGCCCGCGAAATGGGCCGCTCCAAGGCGCTGGTGTCCAAATATATCGGCGAGCTGGAAGACGAACTGGGCGTCCGGCTGCTCAACCGGACCACACGGCAGATCTCGCTGACCGAAGTGGGCGAAGCCTATTACAAGGAAGCCAGCGACATCCTGCAGCGCATTGATGACCTGCAAGCTTCCGTCCAGTCCACCCATCACGAGGCGCGCGGGCGCCTGCGCGTTTCGGCCCCCCGCTCCATGGGTGATGGCTTCATCAATCAGGCGATCATGGAATTTCTGGTGGCAGAACCGGCCATCACCATCGACCTGCGGCTGGATGACCGGTTTGTCGATCTGGTGGAAGAAGGCTTCGACCTCGCCATCCGGGTGACGGATCTGGAGGATTCCAGCCTGATCGCCCGCAAGATTTCCCCCGTCCGCACGGTGGTCTGTGCAACGCCGAAGGTGCTGGCTGACCATGGCACGCCGAAGCACCCTTCAGAACTCTCCAACATGCCCTGCATCGTGGACACGAATTACCGGTTCAAGTCGAACTGGATCTTCATGGACAAAGGGGACCGGGTGACGGTGCCGGTGAAGGGCCGGATCGAGGTCAACAGCGCCTCTGCCGCCCGCGATGCCGCCATGTGCCATCTGGGCTTTCTGCGCACGCCGATGATGTTCGTCTACAACGACATCAAGGCAGGCGCATTGCAGATCGTGCTGGAAGACTACGAGCATGACGGCCCGGCGATCTACGCCGTCTACCCTCACCGCCGCCATCTGTCGGGGAAGGTCAGGTCCTTCGTCGATTTTCTGACCGCCTGGTTTGCTGAGAAGCGCAAGACGGGCAAGAGCTGCTGAAGGGGGCAGCGCGGAGAAGATCTACTCCGCGCTGCCCCAGCCTCTCACTTGCCGGCAGCCGCAAGCCGTTCTTCGGCGAGGCGGTCTGCGACGGTTTCCGGGGGCAGGCCCTCGGCCTCCGCACGCTGGAAGATGCGGGTGAGGGTGGTGCCGATGGCGAGTGTCTTTTCCAGCACCAGAGCGTCATCACCGCCGGGCGTTGCCAGAGCGATGGAAATGACACCGCCTGCGTTGATCGCATAATCCGGCGCATAGAGAATGCCGCGGTCCTTCAATGCCTGACCATCTGCGGGGGTGGCGAGCTGGTTGTTGGCGGCACCGGCGACGATCTTTGCCTTGATCTGCGGAATGGTGACGGCATTCAGCACCGCGCCAAGGGCGCAAGGGGCATAGACATCGGCCTCCACTGCATGGGCCTCTGCCGGAGAGACAGCCACCGCCTCCAGTTCCGCCACGGCCCGGTCCACGGCCGGCTGGTGAATGTCGGAGACGATCAGCCGGGCGCCGGCGGCCTTCAGCTGGCGCGCCACATCGAAGCCCACATGGCCGAGGCCCTGAACCGAAACGGTGCAGCCGCTCAGGCTGTCCGTGCCGTTGACATAGGCGAGGGCGGCGCGGATGCCGGCGAAGACGCCAAGCGCCGTATAGGGGGACGGATCGCCAAGCCCGGTGGCACGGGTGCCGCGCACATGCGCTGTCTCGCGGGCCACGTCCTCCATGTCCTCAGCCGAAACGCCCACATCTTCTGCCGTGATGTAGGAACCGTTCATGCGGGCGACATGGCGGCCGAAGGCGCGCATCAGGGCTGGCGTCTTGTCCTTGCGCGGATCGGCGATGATCACCGCCTTGCCGCCGCCCAGATCGAGCCCGGCGAGGGCGTTCTTGTAGGTCATGCCGCGCGACAGGCGCAGGGCGTCCCGCAGGGCGTCCTCCGTTGTGGCATAGGGCCAGATGCGGCAGCCGCCAAGGGCGGGACCGAGGCGGCTGTCGTGAACGCAGAGAATGGCGCGCAGGCCGGTTTCCCGGTCATGAGCAAACACCACCTGCTCGTGGCCGGAAAACTCGGGATGGTCGAAAGCTGTCATCCCTTGCGTGGAAAAGGGAGCGGTGCGGGACGGGGCGTTCATGGTCCTCTCTCTCATGCCAAGTCTTGCGATGCCGGCGATCAGGCCGTTTGATGAAAAGTTGATGAGGGAGAAAATGTCTGATCTGCATGGAAATTTGTGACCGATCTTGCGCCATAAGTCGCCTGATGGGGAAATTTCTCTCAAAAATGAATTCTGAAAGGATGAAAAACGCCAATTCCCTTTCTGCGGCGCAAAAGACGCTTGCGGAAGGTCACCTTCCTGCCCCCTTCTCAGGGCAATGAGCCGTGCCGGAATCACGCCCCAACGAGAATGGAATCACCACGAATGTCTGCCGCTGTGAGCCCCACCGTCTTTCTGCACCGGGCCTTTGTGCTGCTGTGCTGTGCGGCCATGCTGATTTCCATGTGGCTGCTTGCGGGCGGGACTGCATCCGCACATCCGCACGTGTTTGTCGAAGCCCGCACCAAACTGGTGGTAAATGACGATGGCCTTGCCACGGCGGTGGACCAGGTTTTCCGCTTTGATGATGCCTATACGGCCTTCGCCATCCAGGGTTTCGACACCAACCGTGACGGCATCTTCAGCCGGGAGGAACTGGCGGAGCTGGCCAGGGTCAATGTGCAAAGCATGGAGGAATTCGGCTTTTTCACCTTCGGTGACAACTCCAGGGTGGAACTGGATTTCGCCATGCCGGAAGTCTACTGGCTGGAAGTGGTGGAGGTTCCCCTCACCGAATACTGGGCGATGAAGCAGGAGGATATCGCGGCGATCAAGGAAGATGCCGAGCGCACCGGCAGGCCGATGATGACCACGGTGAAGCTGCTGGAACTGCACTTCCTGCTGCCGCTGAAAGAGCCGACGGACCTCGCCAAAACGATCACGCTCGATGTCTATGACCCGACCTATTACGTCGATTTCCGTTTTGCCAAGAATCCCGATGCCACGGGGCTGATCAATGCTCCGGCCTCCTGCACGGTGACCCGCAAGGAGCCGCCTCCGCTTGATCCTGCCGTCGCATTGGCCCTTGCTCAGGTCGGGGCCGATCAGCGGGAGCTGCCGCCGGAACTGGCGGACGTTGCTGCCGGCCTCGTCAATCAGATGATCGTCAATTGCGGGCCGGGAGAGGCAGCAGTTACTGCGTCCAAGCCGCCGTTCCCGCCGGTGACGCCGCTTAATGGCCAAATTCAGGGCGAGGGCCAGACGGCAGGTACGGACACCGCAGGCGCTCCGCCTTCGGACCGTCAGGCGGATGCTGCCTCCCAGATGCCGCCTGCGCCCATGGAAGGCGTTCCCTCTGCGGCGCTGAAGAGCAATGCGCTGGTCGGCAGCTTCTTTGCGCAAATCGCCCGCTATCAGACCGAATTCTACCAGAAGCTCATTTCCGCGCTGCGCAGCTTCCGCAACAGCCCGGATGCGGGCTGGCTGCTGGCTTTCCTCTCCTTCGCCTATGGCATTTTCCATGCGGCAGGCCCGGGTCATGGCAAGGCGGTGATCTCGTCCTATGTGCTGGCCAGCGAAGACACGCTGAAGAAGGGCATCCTGCTCTCCTTCGCCTCGGCCTTTACGCAGGCCCTGACCGCCATACTGATCGTCTGCGGCGTTGCCGTGGTCTTCAACCTCACCTCCATTGCCATGCAGCAGACTGCCCGCTGGCTGGAGATCGCCTCCTATGTGATGGTGATGGCCATGGGCGCCTGGCTGCTCTGGGTCAAGGCTTTCCGCCCGATGCTGCTGGGGGCACCTGCCGGGCATGATCATGTGCATCTGCCGGGCGAGGATGGCGCCTGCGGCACCTGTGGCCACGTGCATGCGCCCACCGCGGAGATGGCCGCCGGGCGGCTGACGCCGGGCCGTGCGCTGTCGATCATTCTGGCCATTGGCCTCAGGCCCTGTTCGGGCGCGCTGATCGTGCTGGTCTTCGCGCTGTCGCAGGGCATGATCCTGGCCGGCATTGCCTCGACGCTGGCCATGGCCGTTGGCACGGGCATTACCGTTTCGCTGCTGGCCACGCTGGCCGTCGGGGCCAAGGGGCTGGCGGCGCGCCTTGCAGGGGCCGATGGGGTATGGGCCTACCGGGTGCACCGGGGCATCGAGATTGCTGCCGCCGCTGCCGTGTTCCTGCTGGGGCTCACCCTGTTGATTGCCATGACCGGCTGGGGTTCCGTCCCAGCCTGATCAGGCTGATGTAAGCCTCAGCTATCGCCGCGCTTGCGGCGGTAGGCCTCCACGGCTTCACCAAAGGCGGCAAAGAGCTTCTGCGAAGGCGTGTCGCAACTGACCCAGTATTCCGGGTGCCACTGGGTGCCGATGGCAAAGTTGCGCGCGCCCTCCACCGAGACCGCCTCGATGGTGCCATCCTCGGCCGTGGCCTCCACCACCAGCGACTGACCCAGCGCGCCAAGGCCCTGCCGGTGCAGGGAGTTGACCTTGAACTGTGCCGTGCCGATGACTGCTTCAAGCTGTCCGCCTGCGCGCGCGTCAACGCTATGGGCGAGAGCGAAGCGCTCTTCCTGCTTTTCGGATACGGGTGCGCGGTGGTCGTTGCGCCCGTCAAGCTCCTGGATCTCGGTGAGCAGGGTGCCGCCAAAGGCGACATTCAGCTCCTGCATGCCACGGCAGATGGCAAAGACCGGCAGGCCCTTTTCCAGAGCCCGGCGCAGCAGCGGCAGGGAGGTGGCATCACGGTCCGGGTCATAAGGCCCGTTTTCTTCCGTCGCCTCGCCGCCATAGAGATCGGGGTTGACGTTGGAGCGCGAGCCGGTGGCCAGCACCCCGTCCACCCGGTCCAGCACCGCGTCAATGTCGAGGGCGCTGCCGAGGGAGGGCAGGATCAGGGGAATGGCACCAGCGCCATTCAGTACGGCCTCAAGATAGGTGGAGGGCGCTGCATGCCAGCGGTAGCCGTCAACGGGCTTTACATCGGCGGTGACAAGAACAATCGGCTTGGACATTCGAGGCTTTGGACCCTTTGGCCGCTAAACGGGATGGGCTGCAAGGTTTGCACGAAGACCACACCGCCGCCAAGGGGGCAGTATCACACCAGCCTCAGTTCCTGGGCGATGCGGTAGAGATGGGCGGCGTTGCCGCTGCCGACCTTGTCGCGGATGTTGAGCCGGTGCGATTCGACCGTGCGCACGCTGATGCCCAGATGCACCGCGATTTCCTTGTTGGCCTGTCCGCGGGCGACCCCTTGCAGCACTTCGCGCTCGCGCTCCGTCAGGCCATAGGGGTTGGTTGGCGAAGGGGAGGGCTTGTTCTCCATCAGCGCCGGTCCGACGCGGGAGGAGAAGTAATAGCCGCCGTCCGCCACGGCGAGAATGGCGTTGATCATCTCCTTCGCGGAGATGTCCTTGAGCAGATAGCCCCTGGCCCCGGACTGCATCACACCGCGCACATATTCCGGGTTGTCATAGATCGACAGGACCAGAACGCTGATCATCGGATGTTTGCGGCGGATGGTTTCGGTTGCTTCCAGCCCGTTGAGGCCCGGCATGGAAATATCCATCAGGATGATATCGGGCCTAAGCGTTTCGGCCAGCTGCACGGCCATGCGCCCGTCGGTGGCCTCGCCCACGATCTCGAAGGGGGCGACGCCTTCCAGCCGGGCCCTGATGCCTGCACGCACCAGTTCATGGTCATCCGCCAGCAGCACGCGCACCTTGCGCGGCAGGTCGTCCTCGCGGGCTTGCGGGCTGGTCATGCACTGTGTCTCCTCATCTGCCGGGCGTGGTTCACGCCGCTGTCCGGTTCTCCTCCGGCAGCATGGGCATGGTCACCCGGATCATGGTGCCCCGGGCACCCACCCGCGACATTACCATGGTGCCGCCATGTGTCTCTATCCGTTCACGCATATTGCGTATGCCCAGTCCTCCAAGCTGCGGCAGAGGCAGGGGAATGCCCACGCCATCGTCCTGGATCGTCAGGGTCAGCGCCCGCTCTCCCGCCACCAGCCGGATGCTGACATATGCCGCGGCCGAGTGCCGTGCCACATTGGTCAGCGCCTCCTGCACCACCCGGTACAGTGCGGTCTTGGCCGAATCCGGCAGGCGGCTGCGGCAGCGGTCGGCGGAAATCTCGACGGTGATGCCGGACTGCGCCTCGAAATCCTTGGCAAGGCTTGTGAGGGCTGCGGACAGGCCCATGTCGTCGAGAATGCTCGGGCGCAGATCCTTGGAGATGCGCCGCACCTCGCCAATCGCCTCATCCAGAATGCGCAGGCAGCGCTCGGCCTGGGTCTGCATTTCGCCGCTGCCGGGGCTGCGGGAATGCAGCATCTCGATGCCATAGCGCACGGAGACGAGCAGCTGGGAGATGCTGTCATGCAGCTCGCTCGACACGCGCTTGCGCTCCTGCTCCTGCACATCGACGATCCGGTGGGTCAGTTCCTTCAGCTTGCCGTCGGCGAATTTCTGCTCCGAGAAACTGACCGTGGCCACAGCGGTCAGGCTCAGGAGGATGGCGACCATGGTGATGAGGAAGATCACCAGCACCGTCTGCTGCACGTTGGCGGTGAAATCGGCACGGACGAGGGCCACTTCCCGGGCGATGTCGTCAATGTAGAGGCCGGTGCCGACCATCCAGCCCCACTTGTCCAGCATCACGGCATAGCCAAGCTTTTCGGCATTCATGCCGGCGCTCGGCTTGTCCCAGACATAGCGGTGAAAGCCGCCGCCTGCCTCGGCTGCGGCCATGAGATTGCGGATGACGTAATCGCCTTCCGGATCCTGCAGATCCCACCATTTGCCGCCGACAAGATTGGCCAGTTTGGGATGGACGATGTTGGTGCCGTCGCGCAGATAGACGAAGAAATAGCCGTCTTCGCCGAAGGTGATGTCGTTGAGGATGCGTTTTGCTTCCGTTTGTGCCGCCTCGCGCCCGCCATGCTCCTCCTCATAAAGCTTCCGGATGGAGGTTAGGGCAAGGGATATGGCGTTCTGCACCTCCTGCCGCTTGCTGGACAGGATACGCTCCTCGACAGCATGGGTCTGGGCCTCGATCAGGCGCGAGGCCTGAAAGAAGGTGATGCCGCCAATCAGCCCCGAGACAGCTACAAGGGGCAGGATGGTGATGAGGAGCAGTTTTGTTTTGAATGTCACCGGTGGCCCCCTGCATTCCGAAAGTGATCCGTTTCCGGCAATAAAATTGCCGGAAAGCAGCGTCTTTTCAGTAGTACTACGGAAAAGATGCGCAGAAACACGACTAGCGCCTCATTCAAAGGATCACCTAGACACAGACAGGTGTCAGTGCAAGGCTTCAAAGTGGCCGAGCACTCGCCATATCTGGGAGGATATCGTTATGGATCGTCGTTCGTTTATCAAGAAGGCTGGTATTGGTGCTGGCGGTATTGCCGCTGCAACCACGCTTGCCGCTCCGGCAATTGCGCAGTCCCGCACCGACATGGTGATCGTTTCCACCTGGCCGCGCGACATGCCGGGCCTTGGTGTTTCCGCGCAGCGCCTGGCGGCTCGTATCGCCGAACTGACCGAAGGCCGCATCAACGTTCAGTATTTCGCCGCCGGTGAGCGCGTCGGTGCATTCGATGCCTTCGACGAAGTGGCTTCGGGCAACGCACAGGCCTATATCGGCGCCGACTATTACTGGAAGGGCAAGCACCCGGCCTGGTCCTACTTCACGGCTGTTCCCTTCGGCCTGACCTACGCCGAAATCGACGCCTGGATCAAGGTTGGCGGCGGCCAGGAACTGTGGGACGAACTGGCTGACCAGTTTGGCCTGAAGAACTTCAACGCCGGCAACACCGGTGTGCAGATGGGAGGCTGGTTCAACAAGGAAATTGAAACCGCCGACGATCTCAAGGGCCTGAAGATGCGCATTCCGGGCCTTGGCGGCGACGTCATGGCCAAGCTGGGTGCCTCGCCGGTGTCCCTGCCGGGCGGCCAGATCTATGAAAACCTCGTCTCCGGCGCCGTGGATGCCACCGAGTGGGTCGGCCCGTGGAACGACTATTTCATGAAGTTCTACGAAGCCGCCAAGTACTACTACTATCCGGGCATGCATGAGCCGGGCTCCATGCTGGCGCTGGGCTGCAACAAGTCCTGGTTCTCCAAGCTGTCAAAGATCGACCAGTTGATCGTCGAAGCGGCCTGCAACGAGGAAAACGCTTTCTCGATGGCGGAAGCCAACGGCTTCAACGGCGCCTATCTCGACAAGCTCATCAATGAGCATGGCGTGGTGCTGAAGCAGTTCTCCGACGAAGTCTATGACGCCTTTGGCGATGCAGCGGCTGAAGTGTTCGAGGAAACCATCCAGCACGGCGACCTGACCAAGCGCGTTCACGAGAGCTTCGTGAAGGCCCGTTCGGAAGTGGGGCGCTGGATGCTTCTGGCTGACACCGGCTACACGGTGCAGCGCAACCGCGTGCTCGGCATCAGGGTCTGACCGCCACTGGCGTCCACCTGACCGGGGGGCGGGGCTAGCCCCGCCCCCCTTCCTGGTTCAAACCTTTTTTGACGAGGCGCTTGATGATGACGGCCTTGAACCCGGTTCAAGGCGCCGCTGCAGAGGGTGCGCGTGCGCTGGAATCCCGGACCGGTGGTGTTCTTGCCATCCGGTTGTTCGGTTGGATCAATCTGGCAGTCATGACTGCCTTCCTGATCAACAACTACCTTACCTACTGGCAGGGTTTTCCCGGACCTGGAGCCGGATCGGCCGGCGCGCAGATGCAGACCGGCCTCTATGCCGTGCTGGCGCTTCTGGCCGTGGCCTATGTGCTTTATCCCGGCTCACCCGGACTGCGCGCCGACAGCGAGCGGATCAACAGGCTGAACGCCTTCCTGATCCGCTGGGCTTTCTGGGCAGTGGTTATCGTCGGGATCGCCGACGCAACGATTTCTTTCCTGCGGGTTGAAGGCGTGCTGGAAGCGGTGTTCGGCCGGCAGCTGGCGAGCGATCTCGGGCGGGCGCAATTCCGCGGCGGCTATGTACACATGCCGCTCATCGCACTGTCGGTCCTGCTCGCGGCGGTTACGCGGACCCTCGGCTTCTACTGGCTGGCTCTTCTGGTGGTGGTATCCCAGCTTCTGATCGTGCTGGGGCGCTTCGTTTTTTCCTACGAACAGGCGTTCCTGTCTGACCTCGTGCGCTTCTGGTATGCGGCGCTGTTCCTGTTTGCCTCTGCCTACACGCTCCTTGAAGAGGGGCATGTGCGTGTGGATGTGCTCTATGCCAGCTTCGGCGAGACGGCGAAGGGCTTTGCCAATGCCTTCGGTGCCATCGCCTTCGGCATGGTGTTCTGCTGGACCATTCTTTACTTCGGTCTGGGGTCCAGGCAGTCGATCATCAACAGCCCCATGCTCTCCTATGAGACGACACAGGCTGGCTTCGGCCTGTATGTGAAGTATCTGATGGCGGGCTTCCTGGGCGTTTTCGCCGTGAGCATGATGATCCAGTTTGTCAGCTATCTGTTTGCTGCCGTGGCGGATATGCGCGGCGAACCCGGACGCCGCGAACTTTCCAGCTCCATCAAGCACTGACCCAGCAGGATTTGCACCTATGGAACTGTTTTTCCTTATTCTGCTGATCGTCCTGATGGCGGCGGCCCTTGGCTCGGGCTTTCCCGTCGCCTTTGCCCTGCCGGGATCGGCAATCATCTCCATCGGCCTGGCTGCCGGCGCTGGCTATCTGTTCGCCGGCCACACCGATGCCTATTTCTCTCATGGCGGCCCCACCCAGTGGCTGAGCGCCGGGGTGACCAACTTCCGCGGCATTTACTGGGAGGCGGAGCGCGACACGCTCATCGCCATTCCGCTGTTCATCTTCATGGGCATCATGCTGCAGCGGTCCAAGATCGCCGAGGATCTGCTCATCACCATGGCACGGCTTTTCGGACCGGTGCCGGGCGGTCTGGGCATTTCGGTCATCCTGGTGGGCGCGCTGCTCGCCGCCACCACCGGCATTGTCGGCGCCACCGTTGTGGCCATGGGCCTCATCTCGCTGCCCGCGATGATGCGCAACAACTATTCGGTGCCGCTGGCCACCGGCACGATCGCTGCTTCCGGCACGCTGGGCCAGATCATTCCGCCCTCCATCGTGCTGATCATTCTGGCCGACCAGCTGTCCTCCAGCGTCGATCAGGCCGGCAACCTGCGCCAGGCTCTCTTCCGCGATGCCAATGGCCCCGGCCAGATGCCGTCCGATCTGGCCATTGCCTCCACCAGCGCGGGCGAGCTGTTCCTCGGCGCCATCCTGCCCGGCCTGCTGCTGGTTGGTCTTTATGTGCTGTTCATGCTCGGCTTTGCGCTCATCAACCCCAAGGCTGCACCGGCTGTGCGCGGTCAGGGCAAGATGGACCGGCAGTTCCTGTTTCAGGTGTTCATCACGCTGGTGCCGCCGCTCGCCCTGATCGTGCTGGTGCTCGGCTCGATCATGGCCGGCATCGCTACGGTCAACCAGGCCGGTGCTGTTGGTGCCATCGGTGCCATGATCATGGCCGGCTACCGGCTGCAGGACGGCAAGGGCAGGGGCGTCTATACGCCGGCGATGATTGCCGTTCTGGCGCTTCTGGGCATTGCCGTCGCCGTCAGCTTCTATGACACCAATATCAAGCGGGTCTTCGCCAATGGCGATACGACCGGCATCGTCCTCGGTGCCATCGCCGTTTCGATGCTTGTCTTTGCGGTGATCTGGAGCGGCTGGCGCACGATGGTGACGGACAACACCTTGCGCGAAGTGATGATCGAGACGGCCAAGGGCTCGTGCCTCGTGTTCATCATCCTGATTGGCGCGGCCATGCTGACATCGGCTTTCCGCGCCTTTGGCGGTGAGGATCTGGTCAAGGACTTCCTGCAAGGCCTGCCCGGCGGCTTCTGGGCCCAGTTCCTCATGGTCATGCTGGTGATCTTCATCCTCGGCTTCTTCCTCGATTTCATCGAGATTGCCGTGGTGGTGGTGCCGATTGTTGCGCCGATCCTGCTGGCTGACCCGTCCGCCAACGTGACGGCAGTCTGGCTTGGCGTGATGTTCGGCCTCAACCTGCAGACCTCCTTCCTCACCCCGCCCTTCGGCTTCGCGCTCTTCTATCTGCGCGGCGTGGCTCCGGCGGTGGTGAAGACGCTGCAGATCTACAAGGGCGTGATCGCCTTCATCGGCATCCAGCTGGTGGCGCTGGCGATTGTTGGCTTCAATCCGCAGATCGTGAACTATCTGCCGAACCGGTCCTCGCTGCTGTCAGAGACCGCGCCGCCGCCGAAGAACCCGCGTCTGCAGTATTGCATCGAGACCTACACCAGCCAGCAGTTCCGCCAGAACGGCACCGCGATCACCGCCGCCATCAGCCAGCTCAAGGGAACGGATGTCAGCTATCTGCCGTCCGATCTGCAGCAGGAGCTGAAGTCCGGGCTGCAGAACGCTGAAAAGGCCATTCCGCAGATGGCGGAGATCGATGCCGCCGTTGCCGCCGTCACGCAGGCCGCAGTGACCTACCGTCCGTTGCAGGTTCAGGTGCGGGCGATCGAGCGGGATGCGCGCAAGATCGAGCGTGAGATCAAGGAACTGGAGGTGATCATTTCGCGCTCCGGTCCGACCGGCATCTATTCCGCGGAGCGGGGAGAGGATGCAAAGGCGGAAATAGCGGAGCTGCAGGCCGCGCATGATGCGCTGCTGGCGAAGATCCCGGCCAGCTGGGAAGACGTCCATACTGACTTTGCCAAGGTGCAGGATGCGGAAAACAAGGCACGTCTTGCCTACCGCCGCCTCGTGGACAATGCCTCCGAGCCTGTGATGAAGGTGACCGCCGCGCTTCAGGCCGCACCTGCTCTGCAGGAGATGGAGGAGAAGTTCACGGCCCTGCAGGATGCGGTCATCTCCAAGCCTCTGCCCGAGGTGCTGGAGCAGATCGACCTGCTGCGCAGCGAGGTCTCCGCCCTTGAAGGCACGGCCGAGATCCGCAAGGGGATCAACGAGGCCCGCAAGATCATGCGCTCCAATGTGCCCGATCCGCAGGCCGCTGTGGCCGAGCTGGACAATTCCATCGCCGCGCTCAGGCAGGATCTCGCGTGGCGCCAGCGCGCTTTCGACGAGTTGCTGCCGAAGATCAGCGCCTATGATGCTGCCACCAGCGGCACCATCGGCCTGCGCCAGCTGCCGCGCCTGCCGCGTGATGTGGCGGTGGCTCTGGCGCCGTGCCTGTCGAAACACCGGGATGTCTCGCTGAATTTCTGACAGCTGGCTATTGACGAAAGCAGGGCGGGGATGGCTGATGGTTCTTCCCCGCCCTTTGCTTTTCCGAAAAGGCTCCGCGATGTTCCGCACCGCTCAGGTGATCTCGTCCCTCAATTCGGCGATTGGCCGCGCCGTGTCCTGGCTGATGCTGGGCATTGTGCTGGTGCAGTTTGCGGTGGTCATCCTGCGGTATGTGTTCGGGGCAGGTTCGGTCTGGGTGCAGGAAAGCATCCTCTACATGCACGGCTTCCTGTTCCTGCTGTCTGCCGCCTACGCGCTGGCCATTGATGCCCATGTGCGGGTGGATGTGTTCTACCGGGATGCCAGCTCCGCCCGCAAAGCGCTGGTGGATCTGGCCGGATGTGCCCTGTTCCTATTGCCCATGTGCGCCGTCATCCTCTGGCACGCCTGGCCCTTCGTCCAGATCTCCTGGATGATCCGGGAAGGCTCGCGCGAGACGTCGGGCATTCCGGCTCTTTATGTGCTGAAGACAGCGATCCTCGTCTATGCCGGGCTGCTGGCGCTGCAGGGCCTTGCCCTGATGCTGCGCGCTGCCGCTGCCCTGTCGGGCAATGCCCCGGCGCTTGAAACATTCGCCCGGAAAGAGGGCTGAGACATTCCATGGACCTGACTTCCATCCTCGACATTCTCATGTTTGCCACGGCAGTCATCTGCCTGATGGCCGGTTTCCCGGTGGCCTTCACGCTGGCAGGCGTTGCTCTCGTCTTTTCGCTGCTGGGCCATTTCTCAGGTGCTTCCCTGTCGCTCGGCGCCATTCCGCTGCGCATCTTCGGCATCATGACGAACGAGACGCTGATTGCCGTGCCGCTCTTCATCTTCATGGGCGTCATGCTGGAGCGCTCCAAGGTGGCGGAAGATCTGCTGGAGGCCATGGGCCGGCTCTTCGGCAAGATGCCCGGCGGGCTGGGGCTGTCTGTTTCCATCGTCGGCGCGCTGCTGGCCGCCTCCACCGGCATCGTCGGGGCGACGGTGGTGACCATGGGGCTTCTGTCCCTGCCCACCATGCTGCGCAACGGCTACAGCCCGCGCCTTGCCACCGGTTCGATTGCAGCGGCCGGAACGCTGGGCCAGATCATTCCGCCGTCGATCGTGCTGGTGTTTCTCGCCGACCAGCTTTCCAGCGCCTATCAGACGGCGCAGCGCAACCTTGGCAACTGGTCGCCGGATCCGTTCTCGGTGGGCGATCTGTTTGCCGCCGCGCTCATTCCCGGACTCTGCCTCGTCGGGCTTTACATTGCCTATCAGATGGCCGTTGCCTTCCTGTCGCCCCACAAGGCGCCGCCCATGCGCGGGGCAGATGGAGGCGCGCCGGAAAAGGTGAGCCTGAAGGAACTGGTCAGCGTGCTGGTGCCGCCGCTGGCTCTGATCATCGCCGTTCTCGGCTCGATCCTGGCCGGTGTGGCAACGCCGACGGAAGCTGCCGCAGTCGGCGCCGTGGGTGCGCTGCTTTTGGCGGGCTTCCGGGCCGATGTATCCCGGCCCCTGCCGGTTTATGCCGGAGCGGTCTGCCTGCTGGCGGCCCTTGCCCTGTCGCGGGTGGTGGATCTTCGCATCACGCGGCTTGAAATCGGGCCGCTGGAATGGGCCGGGATCAGCCTTGCGGCGCTGCTGTGCCTTGGCGGGGCCTGTGGCATTGCCGTCTGCCTTGCCCGCGTGCTGCGCTCGGGCGTGCTGGCGCCGGTGATCCTGTCCTCGACACAGATCACCGCCATGGTCTTTACGATCATGATCGGTGCGACGTTCTTCTCGCTGGTGTTCCGGGATCTTGGCGGCGACGAGCTGGTGCATTCGCTGCTGAGGGACCTGCCGGGCGGCGCACTCGGCGCCATGCTTGCGGTCATGCTCGTCATGTTTGTGATGGGCTTCTTCCTCGATTTCCTGGAAATCGTCTTCGTCGTGGTGCCGCTTGTCGCCCCCGTGCTGCTGCAGCTGCCCATGCCCGACGGCAGTTCCATGCATCCGGCCTGGCTGGGGGTGATGATGGCGGTCAACCTGCAGACCTCCTTCCTCACGCCGCCCTTCGGCTTTGCCCTGTTCTATCTGCGCGGCGTTGCGCCAGCCTCCGTGCGCAGCTCCGATATCTACCTCGGCATCATCCCCTTCGTGCTGATCCAGGTGCTGATGCTGGTGATCCTCTGGTTCGTGCCGCAGCTCGCCACCTGGCTGCCGCAGGCGATCTACGGGTAGCCGCTGGAGTTTACGCCCAGTCCACCTGTGACGTCAGCATGTAGCCTGAGCCGTAGATGGTGCGGATGAGGGGTGTGGCGGATTCGGTCGCCAGTTTCTTGCGGATGCGGGAGATGCGCACGTCGATGGACCGGTCGAGGCTGTCGTCGCGGCCGCCGTGCTCCAGCAGGTAATCGCGTGAGAGCACGCGCTTGGGGGCCCGCAACAGGGCTTCCAGCAGGGTGGCTTCACCCGTGGAGAGGAACGTCTCCTCGCCCGAGGGCGAGACGAGCCGCAGGGCGCCGGGATGAAAGGTCCAGCCGGCAAAGCGGGCGGCATTGCCCTTGCCGGGGGGCGCGGCCTGACGCTCGGACGAGCGGCGCAGCACGGAACGCAGCCGCGCCACGATCTCGCGCGGGTCGAAAGGCTTCACCACATAATCGTCTGCACCCATTTCCAGCCCCATCACCCGGTCGGAGGAATGGCTGCGGGCGGAAAGCACGATGACGGGCAGGGAGGTACGCTTGCGGATTTCGTTGATGAGGCTCATGCCGTCCATGTCCGGCAGGCCCAGATCGATGAGGCAGGCGTCGGGCAGCTGCTGGTCCATCATGGCGAGCATCTTGCCCGCCTGCTGAAAGCAGACCGAGCGGAAGCCATAGACCTCCAGTGTGCTGGCCAGAATGGCGCAGATCTCCGCTTCATCGTCGCAGATGTAAACAAGTCCGGACATGGCTGTTGCACTGCTTCCGGTGCCGGGCGTCTCAGGCGTCATGAGCGGTGATCTTCCTCAAGGTTCCAGACAGCGCCGCCATATCAAAGGGCTTGGTCAGAAGCGGAAAAGCTGCGGCATCGGCCTTCTGGCCTGCCCCTTCCGCTGGCGCACCATAGTCGGCATAGCCGCTCATCAGCGCAATGCCGATGTCCGGGCGCTCCTGCCGGATCTGGTGCACGAGGGCCAGCCCGTTCATCTGGCCGGGCATCACCACATCGGACAGCACGCCCCGGATTTCCGCCACATCCCGTGCCAGTTCAAGGGCATCTGCCGGGCTTTCTGCCGTCAGTACCGTATAGCCAAGGTCACGGATCTGAAGGGCGACCGCTTCGGCGACGGCCGTTTCATCCTCCACGAGCAGGATCAGCTCGCCATTGCCCATGGCAAGGGCCGTCTGCACGCCCTCAGCTGCCGTTCCGGAAGGGCCGGTGCCGGCACTGAGGGGCAGCAGCAGCGACACGGTGGTGCCTGCACCGGGGGCGGTGGAAATATCCGCATGCCCGCCCGCCTGCCGGACAAGGCCATAGACCATCGACAGGCCCAGGCCGGAGCCGGTGCCGAAGGGCTTTGTCGTGAAGAAAGGCTCGAAGGCCCGCTGCCGGGTCGCTTCATCCATGCCCTGGCCGGTGTCGCGCACGCTGATGCGGGCATAGGGGCCTGCCGCCAGACCCGCGCCTGGCAGATCGCGCTCCGCCAGCTGCACCTGCGACAGGCTGACGGTGATGCTGCCGCCTTCACGCATGGCATCGCGGGCATTGAAGACGAGGTTGACGATGGCCGTCTCCAGCTGCGCCGGGTCCACACGTGCCACCAGCCGTTCATCGGAAAGATCAAAGGACAGGTTGATGGCGCCGGGGAGGGAGCCGTGCAGCAGCGTCGCGGTATTGGCCAGAAGCGGGGCCAGTTCCACGGTCTGCAGGTCTGAGGACTGGCCCCGGCTGAAGGCCAGCATGCGCTGGGTCAGGTCCGCCCCGCGCTGTGCCGCCTGCAGCATGGGGGCCAGGTGGGCCTCCACGTCGGCGGGCGTTACCTCACTGCCCTTGCGCTTCAGGCTGAGGAGATTGCCCATCAGGATGGCAAGCAGATTGTTGAAGTCATGCGCCAGCCCGCCGGTCAGCTTGCCGACCGCATCCATGCGCTGCGACTGGGCGAGCGCCGCCTCGTTGCGCTTCTGCTCCGTTGCATCCAGCGACAGCACGAAAACGCCGAGTGTGCGCCGGTCTACCGTCATGTCCGGAATCAGGGTGGAGCGCATGTAGGCCAGATCGCCATTCGGCTTGCGGCGGCTGTATTCATAGGACACCGCATGGCCGCTGAATGCATGCTCGATCTGCGGCTGCAATTCGGTGAAGAGTTCCGCCCCCAGCACCTCGCGGGCGGGCCTCCCCGCAATGGAGGCGATGGAATGGCCAAACCATTCCGCATAACGCCGGTTGGCGAAGCGGAAGACGGGACCGGCGCCGGAGCCCGTGTCCGGGGCCATGTAGGCGACAAGGGCGGGAATGTTGTCGGTAACGAAGCGAAGCCAGTCCTCGCTCTGGCGCAGGGCGCGGGTGCGCTCGGCCACGGTCCGCTCCAGCTTCTCCTGCCGCTGCCGCTCCTCGGTGATATCGGTGTAGATGGTGACGAACCCGCCCTGCGGCAGAGGCGTGCCACGCACGGCAATGACCTGGCCGTTGGGGCGGATGCGCTCGAAATAATGCGGCACGAACTGGCGCGCCCGCTCCAGCCGCCGCTGGATCTTGCCCTCCACATCGCCGGGCCCGTATTCCCCGCGCTCCGTGTTGACCCGCAGGAACTCGGCCAGATGCGCGCCGCGCCGGGCCAGTTCCTGCGGAAAGTCCAGCATCTCCCACAGGCCCCTGTTCCAGGCCACCAGTTGCAGGTTTGAGTCGAAGACAGAGAAGCCCTGATTCACATGATCAAGGGCAGCCTGCAGCATGTCGATATATTCGGTGGTGCCGGAGCTGATCGTCATGGCGTGAGTTTAGGCAGAAGGCCGGAGGGAACACCAGTCAGCCATCGGATGAATGGAGGATGACCCTGAAACAATTCGTCACAGTCTGAACATACTGGCGCAATGCACCGCGTCTACCGTCAAATGCAACCCATGGTGAGACATCCGCAGGCTCCGCCAAAGAAAGAGCTTGCGGCCCTTCGGGAGGAAGGCGTCTCATGAGGGCCAAAACGCGACTCCGGTAAACGGGGCGCCTGGGAGGGTGGACGACGCGATGGCAGGATTGACCAGCGCTGCGAGGGAGGGTGCTGACACCTTTCCGAAGATTCTCTTGTGCAATGCAAAAGAACTTGGTTCTCGCACTGCAGTGCGGGAAAAGGACCTTGGTATCTGGCAAAGCTGGACATGGTCAGAAGTTCTTGACGAGACGCGCAGCTTTTCCATCGGCCTTGGCAGACTTGGTTTGAAGGCCGGTGACAAGATCGCAATTGTAGGCGCCAACAGGCCCCGGCTTTACTGGTCGATGGTGGCGGCTCAGGCGCTTGGCGCCGTGCCTGTCCCGGTCTACGCAGACTCCGTAGCGGAAGAAATGGCCTATGTTCTGGGTCACGCAGAGGTTCGCTTTGCGGTTGTAGAGGATCAGGAGCAGGTCGACAAGCTTCTCTCCATGGCGGAGACCGTGCCGAGCCTGAGTGCCGTGATCTATGATGATCCGCGCGGCCTGCGGGACTATGACCACGGCCGCCTGTTCAGCTTCACCGGCGTGCAGGATCTTGGCCGCCAGCATGTTGCAGCAGATCCGAAGGCGCTCAGCGCCTGGGAAGAGGGGCTGGCGCAGGGCAAGGGCAGCGACATTGCCGTGATGCTCTACACCTCCGGCACCACCGGCCGCCCCAAAGGCGTGATGCTGTCCTTCGACAATCTGGTCATTTCGGCGCGCAACGCCAATGCCTTCGACAAGCTGGACGAGAGCGAGGACATCCTCGCCTATCTGCCGATGGCCTGGATCGGCGACCACGTGTTCTCGCTGGCGCAGGCCTATACGGCCGGTTACTGCGTCAACTGCCCGGAAAGCCTCGATACGGTGGATCTGGACCGGCTGGAGATCGCGCCGACCTATTTCTTCGCTCCCCCGCGCGTTTTTGAAAGCATGCTCACCCGCATCATGGTGCGCATGGAAGATGCAGGCCGGGTGAAGAAGGCCATGTTCGACTATTTCATGGGCGTCGCCCGCCGGTCCGGCGAGAAGATCCTCAACGGTCAGCCAGTGCCGCTGACGGACAGGCTGCTTTACGGCCTTGGCGAGTTTCTTGTTTATGGCCCGCTGAAGAACCGCATGGGGCTTACCCGGCTGAAGGTCGGCTATACCGCCGGTGAAGCCATCGGGCCGGAGATCTTCAGTTTCTACCGCTCGCTAGGCCTCAATCTGAAGCAGCTCTACGGCCAGACGGAAGCCAGCGTCTACATCACCCTGCAGCCGGATGGCGAGATCTTTGCCGATACGGTCGGCAAGCCCGCCCCGCAGGTGGAGCTGAAGATCGCCGAAAACGGTGAGGTGCTCTACCGCTCGCCGGGCACCTTTGTCGCCTATTACAAGAACGACGAGGCCACCCGCACCACCAAGACGGAAGATGGCTGGGTCTTTACCGGTGACGCCGGCTTCATTGCCCCCAACGGCCACCTGAAGATCATCGACCGCGCCAAGGATGTGGGCAAGCTCAACAGTGGCGCGCTGTTTGCGCCCAAATACATCGAGAACAAGCTGAAGTTCTTCCCCAACATCAAGGAGGCGGTTGCCTTCGGCAATGAGCGGGATTTCGTCGGCGTATTCCTCAACATCGACCTGACGGCGGTGGGCAGCTGGGCCGAGCGCAACAACGTCAACTATGCCAGCTATCAGGAGCTTGCCGCCCATCCGGAGGTCTACCGGATGATCCAGCAGCATGTGGATCAGGTGAACCGGGATCTGGCGGCAGAGCCGATGATGGCCGGCGCGCAGATCCACCGCTTCCTCATCCTGCACAAGGAGCTGGATGCGGACGATGGCGAGCTGACGCGCACGCAGAAGGTTCGCCGGTCCTTCATCGCCGAGCGCTACGCGCCGCTGATCGAAGGGCTCTACGACGGGTCCACTTCGCGCCATGTGCGCACCGAAGTGACCTTCGAGGATGGCCGCACGGGCGTCATCGAGGCAACTGTCGAAATCAGGGACATGACGCCGCACGCCCCAGTGCAGGCCATGCGGGAGGCTGCAGAATGAACGCGATGACAGCAACCAGCATGCCCGCTGCCAAGCCGGCGTCCAGAATAGAACCTGCTCCGGAAGCGCTTTTGAAGATTGAGAACGTTTCGCTCTCCTTCGGCGGTGTGAAGGCGATCACCAATATCTCCTTCGACATCCGCAAGGGCGAGATCCGCGCCATCATCGGCCCCAACGGGGCAGGCAAGACGTCGATGCTCAATGTCATCAACGGCTTCTACCATCCGCAGCAGGGTACCATCACCTGGAAAGGGCAGACCCGCAGCAAGATGCGGCCCTATGATGCGGCGGCGCAGGGCATCGCCCGCACTTTCCAGAATGTGGCGCTGTTCAAGGGCATGAGCACGCTGGACAACATCATGTCCGGCCGCTCGCTGAAGATGCACCGCAACTTCTTCTGGCAGCTCCTGCATTACGGTCCGGCGCGGGATGAGGAAATCGAGCACCGCCGCAAGGTCGAGGACATCATCGACTTTCTGGAGATCCAGGCCATCCGCAAGACGCCGGTGGGCAAACTGCCCTATGGCCTGCAGAAGCGGGTGGAACTGGGCCGGGCGCTGGCCATGGAGCCGGAGCTTCTGCTGCTCGACGAGCCGATGGCCGGCATGAACCTTGAGGAGAAGGAGGACATGAGCCGCTTCATCCTCGATGTGAACCAGCAGTTCGGCACCACCATCGCCCTCATCGAGCATGACATGGGCGTGGTCATGGACCTGTCCGACCGGGTGGTCGTGCTCGACTACGGCAAGAAGATCGCCGATGGCCCCCCTGCCGAGGTGCAGGCCAGTCAGGAAGTCATCGACGCCTATCTCGGCGTGGCGCATTAAGGGGGGACGGCGATGCTCTATGATATTTTCATCCTGCCGTTTGCGCAGATGGCCGATCAGCCGGATTTCCTGCTGCAGGTGCTGTGGGAAGGCTTCGTGGCAGGCATTCTCTATGCCCTGATCGCCCTTGGCTTCGTGCTGATCTTCAAGGCCTCCGGCGTTTTCAACTTTGCGCAGGGCATCATGGTGGTCTTCGCGGGTCTGACACTTGTCGGGCTCTATGAGCACGGCGTTCCCGCGTTTCTGGCGCTGCTTTTGACCATCGGTGTGATGGGCATTCTGGCCTACACCATCGAGCGGGTGGTGATGCGGCCGCTGGTGAACCAGCCGGAAATCATCCTGCTGATGGCGACCATCGGCATGACCTATTTCCTCATCGGCTTTGGCGAGTTCATCTTCGGCGGCGAGCCGAAGCGGATGATCACCGAAGAGCTGTGGCTGCCGACGGGCTCCACCGCCATCGAGTTCGGCGAGCGCGGTCTCGTCATCCTGCAGCATATCGACATTGCGGCGGCAGTGATCGCCATGCTGATGGTGGCAAGCCTTGGCATCTTCTTCAACAAGACCCGTATCGGCCGGGCGCTGCGTGCGGTGGCCGATGACCATCAGGCGGCGCTCTCGGTCGGCATCTCGCTGAACCAGATCTGGGCCATCGTGTGGTTTGCCGCCGGTATCGTGGCGCTGGTGACGGGCATCATGTGGGGCGCGCGTTCGGACGTGTCCTTTGCGCTGGAGATCGTCGCCTTCAAGGCCTTGCCGGTGCTGATCCTTGGCGGTTTCACCTCCATCCCCGGCGCCATCATCGGCGGACTGATCATCGGCTTCGGCGAGAAGCTCGGCGAGATCTACTGGGGTCCGCTGGTGGGCGGGGGCATCGAGTCCTGGCTCGCCTACATCATCGCCCTGGTCTTCCTTCTGTTCCGTCCGCAAGGTCTCTTCGGCGAACGCATCATCGAGCGCGTGTGAGGTCCCATGTTTTACCGTGAGGCAGGCCAGTTCAAGACGAGCTACGAGGCGGATCAGGCGCTTTTCCCGATCCGGCAGGACCGGATCGGCATTGCGATCCTCATCTTCGCAGCCTTTGTCGCAATTCCTTATCTGGCTAACGACTTCTTCCTCAGCTCGATCATGATCCCGTTCCTGGTGTTCTCGCTGGCGGCGATCGGGCTTAATGTGCTGACGGGCTTTGCCGGTCAGCTCTCCCTTGGCTCCGGCGCCTTCATGGGCGTCGGCGCCTATGCAGCCTACAAGCTCACCTCCATCTTCCCGGATGTGAACGTGATCCTGCTGGTGCTGGTGTCGGGCGTGTTCTCGGCCGGCATCGGCGCGATCTTCGGTCTGCCGAGCCTGCGCATCAAGGGGCTCTATCTGGCGGTGACGACGCTGGCGGCGCAGTTCTTTCTGGAGTGGTGCTTCATCCGCATCGGCTGGCTCTACAATTACAACGCCTCCGGCGCCATCGAGATCCCGCACCGCACGATGTTCGGCATCACCATCGCCGGGGCCGAGGCCACACCGCTGACGCGCTACTTCATCGTGCTGTGCATCACGCTTGCCATTGCGGTGCTGGTGTCGAACCTCATCCGTGGCCGCATCGGCCGGTCCTGGATGATGATCCGCGACATGGACATTGCGGCGGAACTGATCGGCATCCGTCCGCTCCGGGCCAAGCTGCTGGCCTTCGCAGTGTCGTCCTACATCTGCGGCGTGGCGGGTGCGATGATGGTGTTCTTCTGGCTGAATGCGGCCGAACCCTCGTCCTATTCCATCGCCCTGTCGTTCCAGATCCTGTTCATGGTCATTCTGGGCGGGCTGGGCAGCATCGGCGGCTCGTTCCTGGGCGCTGCCTTCATCTGGATCCTGCCGGTCGTGCTGCGTGCCATTCCGGCGATGACGGGTATCGAGGTGGGGGCCGAGACGATCCAGCATCTGTCTCACATGATCGTGGGCGCGCTGATCATCTTCTTCCTGATCGTGGAACCGCATGGTCTCGCCCGGCTGTGGCAGATCGGCAAGCAGAAGCTTCGGGTGTGGCCGTTCCCGTACTGACGGCCACCTGGAAAGAAACCCGGCTGGAGCCTTCGTCCGCCACAACACACAAAGGCAAGCGGACCGGAAAGCCAGCCGTTCTTTGGGAGGAAAGCAACATGAACTTCAAGGCAATCGCATTGGGAACTGCACTTGCGCTGGGGGGCGCTGCGCCTTTCACCGTCCAGACCGCGGCAGCGGAAGGCAATTATATCCCGCTTCTGACCTACCGCACCGGTGCCTTTGCGGGCTCGGGCATCCACATCGCCAATGGCATGTATGACTATCTGCAGATGCTGAACGAACGCGATGGCGGCATCGGCGGCGTCAAGATCATTCTGGAGGAATGCGAGACCGGGTATGACCCGCAGAAGGGCATGGAGTGCTACGAGGCGACCAAGGGCAAGGGCGCCCTGATGTACAATCCCTACAACACCGGAACGACGCTGCAGATCATCCCGAAAGCGGGCGTCGACAAGATCCCGGTTCTGTCCATGGGCTATGGCCTGTCGGCTGCGGCCATCGGCAACACCTTCCCCTGGGTCTTCAACGTGCCGGACACCTACTGGGATGGCCTCTCCGTGGTCATCAAGTATATTGGCGAGCAGGAAGGCGGACTGGACAAGCTGAAGGGCAAGAAGATCGGCTACATCTTCCTCGATGCCGGTTTCGGCCGCGAGCCGCTGCCGCTGCTGGAGCAGCTGTCCAAGACCTACGGTTTCGAGGTCACCCAGTATCCGGTGCCCGCCAAGGAAATGCAGAACCAGTCCTCGCAGTGGCTGAACATCCGCCGCGACCGTCCGGATTACGTGATCATGTGGGGCTGGGGCGCGATGAACCCGACCGCCATCAAGGAAGCCGTCAAGACCCGCTTCCCGATGGACAAGATGATCGGCGTGTGGTGGTCCGGCGGTGATGATGATGCGGCAGCTGGTGGCGCCGGTGCGAAGGGCTACAAGGCGCTGAACATCTCCGGCCTCGGCACGGATTATCCGGCACTGGCCGACATCAAGAAGCTGGTCGTGGATGCCCGCAAGTCGCAGACCACCGAAGCCAATTTCGGCACCGTTCTCTATAACCGCGGCGTCCTGAACGGCGTGCTGATTGCCGAAGCCATCCGCACCGCGCAGGAAAAGACCGGCAAGACGGTTCTGACCGGTGCAGATGCCCGTATCGGCCTTGAGGCGCTCAACCTCTCCGAAGAGCGTCTGAAGGAAATCGGCCTTGCCGGCTTCGCCCATCCGATGAAGGTCACCTGTGAGGATCACACCGGCTCGCATCCTGTCTACATTCAGGAGTGGGACGGCGCCAAGTGGGTGAAGGCTTCGGACTGGATCGAGCCGATGAAGGACGCCGTGCGTCCGCTGCTTGAGGCCGCCGCCAAGGAATACACCGAGAAGAACGCTCCCTGGCCGGCCCGGACGGAGCCCTGCCCGAACTGACAAGAGTTCAGGACCGCTTTCTGCCGCGGACGTGAACCGCCCGCGGCAGGGACATGCCGGAAAGAGGATCAGACCCGTGCTTCAAGCTTCCAGCCCGGCTGCGGCCAGCAGCCCCATCCTGTCGGTGAACAACATCGAAGTGATCTATGATCACGTCATTCTTGTGCTGAAGGGCGTGTCCCTGACGGTGCCGGAAGGCGGCATCGTTGCCCTTCTGGGGGCCAATGGTGCGGGTAAGACCACGACGCTGAAGGCCATCTCCAATCTGCTGCGGGCCGAGCGCGGGGATGTGACCAAGGGCAGCATCACCTTCAAGGGCGATCAGGTGCAGGGCCTCTCCCCCAATGATCTGGTGCGGCGCGGCTGCATTCAGGTGATGGAGGGCCGTCATTGCTTCGGCCATCTGACCATCGAGGAAAATCTGCTCACCGGCGCCTATACGCGGCGGGACGGGGCAGGGGCGATCAGGGCCGATCTGGAGATGGTCTACAATTACTTCCCCCGCCTGCGGGAGCGGCGGCGCAGCCAGGCGGGCTATACTTCCGGCGGCGAGCAGCAGATGTGTGCCATCGGCCGGGCCCTGATGAGCCGGCCGCGCATGATCCTGCTGGACGAGCCTTCCATGGGACTGGCGCCGCAGCTGGTGGAAGAAATCTTCGAAATTGTGAAGCAGCTCAACGGGGAACAGGGCGTGTCTTTCCTCCTGGCCGAGCAGAACACCAACATCGCGCTGCGCTATGCCACCTACGGCTACATCGTGGAATCGGGCCGCATCGTGCTCGACGGCGAGGCCAAGGCGCTGCGCGAAAATGAAGACGTCAAGGAATTCTACCTTGGCGTTGGCGGTGAGGGCCGCAAGTCCTTCCGCGATGTGAAGCATTACAAGCGCCGCAAGCGGTGGCTGGCGTAACCAGCGCAAGTTATTTCAAGGCGAAGCAAGCGAGGACAGGCTATGACGGCGGAACATCGTGAAGCGCGCGAACGGCGGTCGCCGGATCAGCGCGAGGCGGAGCTTTTTGCCCGGCTTCCGGAAATCCTGCGCCATGCGCGGGAGGAAGCGCCCGGCTGGGCCCGCCATCTGAAAGGCGTGGATCCGGCTGCCGTTACCTCGCGGCAGGCACTGGCAGCCCTGCCGGTACTGCGCAAGTCGGACCTGCTGCAGCACCAGAAGGCGGAACCGCCCTTCGGCGGGTTTCTGGCCGGTTCCCTCAAGGGCGTGCAGCGGGTGTTCATGTCCCCGGGACCGATCTGGGAGCCGCAGCCGGAAGGGCAGGACCCGTGGAATGTGGCCCGTGCACTGGAGGCTGCCGGGTTTCAGGCGGGCGATGTGGTGATCAACACCTTCTCCTATCATCTGACGCCAGGCGGTTTTCTGCTCGATCACGGCGCGCGGGCGCTGGGCTGCACCGTCTTCCCCGGCGGCGTCGGCAACACGGAAATGCTGCTGGAGGCCATCGAGACGCTGAAGCCCTCCGGTTATGCCGGCACGCCGGACTTCCTGAAGGTGCTGCTCGACAAGGGAGCCGAGATGGGGCGGGACATGTCCAGCCTCAAGCGTGGGCTTGTCTCCGGCGGGGCGCTGTTTCCATCGCTGCGGGCGGAGTATGCTGCGCGCGGTATTGCGGTTCTTCAGTGCTATGCCACGGCGGAACTGGGCGTCATTGCCTATGAGAGCGAGGCCGGCAGCGGCATGATCGTCAACGAGGACTATATCGTCGAGATCGTGCGTCCCGGCACGGGTACACCCGTGGCTGATGGTGAGGTTGGCGAGCTTGTGGTCACCACCTTCAACCGGACCTATCCGATGATCCGCTTCGGTACCGGCGATCTGTCGGCGGTGCTGCCGGGCCAATCTCCTTGCGGGCGCACCGGACAGCGCATTGCCGGCTGGATGGGCCGGGCCGATCAGCGCACCAAGATCAAGGGCATGTTCGTTGATCCGGTGCAGATCGCCGATGTGCTCGCCCGCCACCCCGAAATCCGCAAGGCGCGGCTCGTTGTCACACGCGCCAGCGAGCAGGACGTGATGACCCTGCAGGTGGAAACGGCCACTTCGGAAACGGCCTCTGCCATTGCCGCAACCCTTCGGGAGGTGACCAAGCTGAAGGGCGCCGTCGAATGCCTGGCGGAAGGCAGCTTGCCGAATGACGGCAAGGTCATTTCCGATGAGCGTGACTATGGAGGGCAGGCGGCCTGATCCGCCTGTTTTCCTTCTTTTGGGCGGTAATGATCCGGACTGTGAGTTCTGACGTACTGGACAAGGCTGGCTGGTGTCTTATGTTCCGGCCAAATGTGCGCGTTTGCACGCCTGCCCGTTTCCGGAGTTGTCATGACCGTCCAGTTTTCCCCTGAAGCCCTGGCTGAAGCCGGCCCATCCATGCGCAGCATCAAGCTGCCGGAGGCCCACCCGCCGGTGAAGGCGGGCAAGATCGGTGTGCTTCTCGTGAACCTGGGCACACCGGATGCCACCAGCTACTGGCCGATGCGCCGCTATCTGCGCGAGTTCCTGTCCGACAGGCGCGTCATCGAATGGCCGAAGGCGCTCTGGTACCCGATCCTCTATGGCATCGTTCTGATCACCCGGCCGAAGAAGTCCGGCAAGGCCTATCAGGAGATCTGGAACAAGGAGCTGGACGAATCGCCGCTGCGCACCATCACCCGCAGCCAGTCGGACAAGCTCGCGGAGCTGATGGGCGATCATGGCGGCCGGCTGAAGATCGACTGGGCCATGCGCTATGGCCAGCCCTCCATCCGCTCGCGCCTTGAAGCGCTGAAGGCCGATGGCTGCGACCGTATTCTGGTGTTCCCGCTCTATCCGCAATATTCGGCCTCGACCACGGCGACGGTGAATGATGAAGTGTGCCGGGCTCTGCTCGAGATGCGCTGGCAGCCCGCCATCCGCACCGTGCCGCCCTATTACGATGACCCGGCCTATATCGAGGCCCTGAGCCAATCGGTGGAGCGGCATCTTGCCGGCATCGATTTCGAGCCGGATGTGATCCTGACCTCCTATCACGGCATTCCGCAGTCCTACTTCAAGAAGGGCGACCCCTATCACTGCCACTGCATGAAGACGGCGCGGCTGATGCGCGAGCGGCTGGGCATGAGCAAGGAGAAGCTGCGTGTTACCTTCCAGTCCCGTTTCGGCCCGGAAGAGTGGCTGCAGCCCTACACGGACAAGACTGTGGAGGCGCTGGCGAAGGAAGGCGTGAAGAAAATTGCCGTGATGAACCCCGGCTTTGCCGCAGACTGCCTTGAAACGCTGGAGGAAATTGCCGGAGAGGCCAGGGAGATCTTCCACGAGAATGGCGGCGGCGAGTTCACCCACATCCCCTGCCTCAATGACAGCGATCTGGGCATGGCCGTGCTGGAGCAGGTGGTGCAGCGCGAACTGTCCGGCTGGCTCTGAACCCTTCGGTCCTCAACGGGAATGCTCCCGATCCGGGTGGCATCGCAGGCTGATCCGTCGCATACTCCGCCCGTTTTGAAGGCAGATAAGACGGGAGCCTCGCATGCCCTTGGCCGATTATGGTTTCAACATTGTTCTAGTTGCACTCTTTTTCTTCGTCATCCTGCTGATTTTTGCGGGCGTGAAGACTGTTCCGCAGGGCTATAACCTGACGGTCGAACGCTTCGGCCGCTACCGGCGCACCCTCACGCCGGGTCTCAACCTGATTGTTCCAGTCATCGACAAGATCGGCCGCCGTCTTAACATGATGGAGCAGGTGCTCGACGTCCCCTCCCAGGAGGTCATCACCCGCGACAATGCCACCGTGACGGCGGATGGCATCACTTTCTATCAGGTGCTGGATGCTGCCCGTGCTGCCTATGAGGTGGCCGGGCTGGAAAACGCCATTCTTAACCTCACCATGACCAACATCCGCTCGGTGATGGGCTCGATGGATCTGGATGAGCTTCTGTCCAACCGTGACGAGATCAACACCCGCCTGCTGCGCGTCGTGGATGCCGCAGCCGAATCCTGGGGCGTGAAGATCACCCGCATCGAGATCAAGGACATCAACCCGCCGCGCGATCTGGTGGATTCCATGGCCCGCCAGATGAAGGCCGAACGTGACAAGCGCGCCTCGATTCTTGAGGCCGAAGGCAAGCGTCAGGCTGAAATTCTCAAGGCCGAGGGTGAGAAGCAGGCGCTGATCCTGCAGGCCGAAGGCCGCCGGGAATCTGCCTTCCGTGATGCCGAGGCGCGCGAGCGCGAGGCTCAGGCCGAAGCGACGGCAACCCGCCTCGTCAGCGAGGCGATTTCGGCCGGCGACATGCAGGCGATCAATTATTTCGTTGCGACGAAATACGTGGAAGCCTTCAAGGAGCTGGCAACCTCCCGTAATCAGAAGACCCTGATCCTGCCGATGGAGTCGGCTTCGCTGCTCGGTGCCCTGACCGGCATCGGCGAGATTGCCCGCGAGGCTTTCGGCAACAGGGATGGCGAGAGCCGGTCCAGCTCGGGTTCGGGCCTGCCGTCCGTGCCGCGTCCGGGGCAGAGTGAGGGTGCATGAGCACATTCGAGCAGATCTTCCAGGGATTTGGCGTCTGGGGCTGGTGGTTCGCCGGCATCCTGCTCTTTGGGGCGGAGGTGCTCGTTCCGGGCACCTTCTTCCTCTGGTTCGGCGTCGCGGCCATCCTGGTTGGTGTGGTCAACCTGATCGAACCGCTCATCTGGCAGACGAACATCATCCTCTTCGCGGTGCTGTCCATCATCAGCGTGATTGCCGGGCGATGGTTCATGCGGCGGCGGGAAAGCGCCGTTGGCGATCCCGGCCTCAACAGGCGGGGCAGCCGCTATGCCGGACACATCTTTGTCCTGAAGGACCCGATTGTCGCCGGGACAGGCTGGCTTTCCGTTGATGACACGGTCTGGCAGATCACCGGCCCGGATCTGCCAGCGGGCACCCGCGTGATTGTTGAAGGCGTGGAAGGTGTGCGCTTGCGGGTCAGGCAGGCGGACTGAACCCAATTCTCACAAGCGTGGTCGAGCCCGGGTGGCGTTGAGCCGGTTCAAGGCGCATTTTTGCCAGCTGCGTAAGCCCCGGGGCTTATACCAAGGCTTTCGGTGCTGACGCATCACGCCTTGAAAGTGCTCAAGCGCCGCACGGGCTCAACCAATGCTAGATGAGTCAAGCTCATCGAGCATTGGTATTACAGGTTACCCGGCGGGATTGGCGGGGCCTCGCGCATCAGCAAGATGCTGACGCGCCGGTTCGCCGCCAGGTAGGGGTCGTTCGGGAACAGAGGCTCCGTATCGGCCTTGCCCACCACCGAGAAAATCTGGTCTGACGGCACCCCATATTCGTTGAGGATCTGCCGGGCGATATTCGCCCGGTCGGTAGACAGTTCCCAGGTGGTGTAGTTGGGGTCTGTGGCGGCGCTGCCGGTTGTCGTGTGGCCGGTGACCTGGATCCGGTTCGGCATATCCGCCAGAACCGGGGCAATTTTTGCCAGGATACGGCGGGTGGTCTCATAGGGATATTTCGAGCCTTCCCGGAACATCGACCGCCCATCCTGATCCACGATCATGAGGTTGAGGCCTTCTTCGGTTTCCTCGAAAATGATGTGCTGGGAGATTTCGGTGATCTCCGGCATTTCCTGCAGGGCCTGGCGCAGGGTCGCAGCTGCCGTCGCGAACTGCCGGGAACGCTCGATCTCGGCCTCGACCGTGTCGTGGGTGTTGGCTTCCGGTCCCTGTTTGGTGTTCTTCTCGTGGCGTTCGCTGGCGAAGTCCGAATCCAGTTCCTGCGGAACCTGTGAGACCTGCTTCATGTAGTCGCGGATCGGAATGCCTTCCATTTCGATCACGCCAAGACGCCGCGAGTTCTCCTTGACTCCAAAGGCATCTTTCATCGAACCGGCGACGATCTGGAGCTTCTGCTTGTCCTGCACCGAGAAGGAGATGATCAGCACGAAGAAGCAGACGAGCAGGGACATCAGGTCGGCGAATGTCACCAGCCATTCCGGGGCGCCGCCGCCTGCAGGCTTTTTGCGTGCCATGACCTGTGCTCCCTTTCCGGTCCCTGCCTTATGCCGCGTCGATCAGGCCGGCACGGGCGCTTTCCGGCAGATAGGCGATCAGCATTTCGCGGATCAGCGCCGGGCTCTTGGATTCGCGGATCTGCAGGATGCCGTCGATGATGAGGGTCTGGTTGACCTCTTCAACGTCGAACTTGGCGTCGAGTTTGTCCACCATCGGCAGACAGAAGCAGTTGGAAATCAGCGCCCCATAAAGCGTGGTCAGAAGGGCGACGGCCATGGACGGACCGATGGCAGAAGGATCATCCATGTTCGCCAGCATCTGCACCAGACCGACGAGCGTGCCGATCATGCCGAAGGCCGGGGCGCTGTCACCCAGGGCCTTGAACACGCGCTTGCCTTCCGAAAGGCGCGAAAGCGTCAGGTCCCGTTCGCGCATCATCGATTCGCGGATGAACTCGATCTCATAGCCATCGGCGATGTATTGCACGCCCTTTGCCAGGGTAGGGTCCGAAACAGCAACATTTTCCAGCCCGAGCGGGCCTGACTTACGAACGATTTCGGCAAGGCTGCTGATTTCCTCAATCAGGTCGCGCGGCTTGATGTTCTTGGCGCCAAAGCCGACCTTTGCGCCAACGGCAAAGGCACTGACGATGCCGCCCAGCGAAAAGCGGATGAGGGTTGCGGCAAGACCGCCGCCGACCACGATGAGAATGGACGGAACATCGATGAACTGACCGAAGCTGCCGCCCATCAGGATTGCGATCATGACGATCGCAAAAGAGCCAACAACTCCGATAATTGAACCCAGATCCATTCCAAGCACCGTTTCCAAAGGCCGGGGAGGCCGAACACTCTGGCGAGAGCTTAGAGAAACTAGGCTAATCAATCCCTAATCGGGCCGTGAATTGAGGTTTCTGCGTTAAGCAGCCCTTGCGTCAGGCCGCGCCGATGCGCAAGAGATCGTGCATGTGGATGATGCCGGCAGGCTTGCCATCTTCCACGACGAAGATCGAGGTGATTGCCGCCGTGTTGAGGAACTCCAGAACGGCACCTGACAACATGTCGCCCGGCACGGATTTCGGCCGCCGGGTCATGATTTCATCGACGGTCTTGTCGAGGAAATTGCTGCTCATGTGACGGCGCAGGTCACCGTCGGTGACGATGCCGGTGAGATTGCCGGCCTGATCCGTGACACCGGCGACGCCAAAGCCCTTCTGTGTCATCAGCACGATGGCATCACGCATCCGCGTGCCTTCCACCGTGAGCGGCATGGCATCGCCCTTGTGCATGATGTCGCGGGCAAGCCGGAGGCTCGCTCCCAGCTTGCCGCCCGGATGGAAGACGCGGAAATCCTGCGCCGTGAAGCCGCGCGCCTCCAGAAGAGCCACGGTCAGGGCATCGCCGATGGCCAGTTGCAGCAGCGTCGAGGACGTCGGCGCAAGGCCATGCGGGCAGGCTTCCACCACCTGCGGCAGGGCGAGGACGACATCGGCTGCCTTGCCGAGCGCGCTGGTGGCCGATGAAGTGATGGCGATCAGCGGCACCTTGAATCGGCGGGTATAGGCGATGATGCTGGCGAGTTCCGGCGTTTCGCCGGACCAGGACAGGGCAACCACCGCATCATTCTGCGTGATCATGCCAAGGTCGCCGTGACTGGCCTCGCTGGCATGGACGAAGAACGCGGGCGTGCCGGTGGAGGCCATGGAGGCGGCAATCTTGGTGCCGATGTGGCCGCTTTTGCCGATGCCGGAAATGATGACGCGGCCTGCAATGCCATGCAGCAGCGCCACCGCACGGGTGAAGGGCTGAGCCAGGCTGTCCTGCAGCGCATCGCGCAGGGAGGTCAGAGCTGCCAGCTCCGTGCCGAGCGTCCGGTCCGCTGAAGCTAAAGTTTCGCGGTCCTCACTTGAAAGTGATGAGGGGGCGGTGTCGGTAAGGCTGGCGCTGTGCATGGCTTTGTCCTGTTGCGCTGCGGACCTCAGCCATTGTGCGGGCTGAGGCTTGTGCGGACTGAGGCCTGTCTATGCCAGCGGCGGCGGCGGCGCAAGCATCCGGGTGGATGATGCCTGCCCGGACGGGTCAGCGGTAACCCTCTGGCAATGCCAATTTACGGCACGGAAACCCGTGGTTAACCATGTATCCCGCATTTTGAGACGAATTGTACCCATGGGTCCCGGTCCGGCTTTTGATGATGCGCCAGTTTTTCTCCTGCCTGCTTGTGAGCGCCTTGAGCGCGTTGCCTGCGGCTGCGCAGGTGGCCGGCAGTCCGTCCATGGGCGCAACGGGACTGCGCACCAGCACCTTTGATGGCAGCGGGCAGGCCATGGACAGCACCGGCGGACAGGCTCTGCCACCGGCTGGTGGCGCGGCGCCTTCGGCCACAGGCTCCCTGCCGCCGGTCAATCCGACGCAGGCGCAGGTCTACTCCCTGATCGGCGGCCCGGAAGAGGCTGGCTCTGCCGGGCTTGTCGGCACCGGCCGCCAGAGCCAGACGCGGCCCTTCTCCGGCCGGGTCAATGCCGTGCGCCGGGTCAGCGCCAATGGCGGGCAGGGCGGCGCCCTCGGCAACGATGTGTTTGACGGTGAAACCACCTATGATGCGCCTTTGGGGCTGCGGGTGGGCACCTTTACGGTTGTGCCGCAATTGACGGTCTCCGGCGGCTGGTCGGACAATGCGGCCGGCTCTTCCAGCGGGCGTGCCAGCGCGCTCTACTCCGTTGCACCCGACCTGCAGATCCGCTCGGACTGGTCCCGGCATCAGCTGGATGTATCGTTGCGCGGCTCCTATGCGGCCTATCCCGGCAGCAGCGTGCGGAGCGAGCCTTCCATCGAGGCCAGAGCGGCGCTGCGGCTTGATGCCGGGGACAGCACGCAGATCAACAGCGCACTCGGCCATTCCTATTCGCGTGAAGACACATCCACGGCGGAGAACCCGAATGGGGAAGGCGATGTCAATGTGGTGAATGCCTCGCTGGGCGTGACCCGGGAGGCGGGCATTCTGGCAGCCACCCTGCGCGGTGATGTGGCCCGGACGATGTATTCCGAGGGGCAGAGCGGGACAGACCGCAGCGGACGCGACAACACGCTTTATTCTGCGACACTGCGGCTGGATGCCCGCACGGGCGCAATACTGCAGCCCTTTGCCGAAGTGACCGCTCTGCGCCGCTCCTTCGATGAGGATTGCGCTGCCCCTTGCATCCGCCGTGATGCCAGCGGCTATGCCCTGCGCAGCGGCGTGACCATTGCCGCCGGGCCAAAGCTTGCGGGCGAAGTGGCGGCCGGATGGCGGGTGGAGCGGCTGGACAGCCGCCAGCTTCAGGATCTGGCCGGCCTGACCATCGACGGTTCGCTCGTCTGGTCGCCGACGCGGCTGACCACCGTCACGGCCGGCCTGACCACAACGCTCAGCCCGTCGGATCTGGCCGGATCTTCCGGCTCGATCCTCTACAGCGCGGACCTGCGCGTGTCCCATGCCCTGTCCGAGAGGCTGGTGGCGCAGGCGGGTGCGGGCTATGCGCGGCGCCACTATCAGGGCGTGGGTATCGAAGAGGCAACCGCCAGCGCGCTGGCGGGAGCAACCTATGCCCTTACCCGCAACGTTGCCTTGACGGGGACATATACCTATCGGACCTTTGACAGCTCAATCCCCGGTGCGGATTACGATGAAAACCGCATCCAGGCGGGCGTCCGGATACGCCGGTGAGCCGATGAGGCCAGAAGATCAGCTTGCCAACATGGGGTGCGGGGGCATTCCGGGCATTAAGGAGGCCTGAATGACGAACAACGGTTTGACCGGACAGGATGTGTCCCGGCCAATGGGCCGGATCGCCAAAAAGGCTCGCGGCCTTGCCGCCGCCGTGCTGCTTGCTGCTGGAGGGATGATGCAGGCTGGCTCTGCGCTCGCGGATGCGGGCTTTCAGACGTGGGTTCGCAATTTCTGGCCGCAGGCACAGGCGGCAGGGATCAGCAGCCAGACCTACAACGCCGTTTTCACCGGCATGACGCCTGATCCGGACACGGTGCGCCTGATGTCGCGCCAGTCCGAATTCGTGAAACCGGTGTGGGACTATCTCGAAAGCGCGGTTTCCCCCACGCGGATCGAGAATGGCCAGAAGATGCTGCGTGAGCATGCCGCCGTTCTGCGCGAGATCGAGGCCCGCTACGGCGTGCAGCGCGAAGTGGTGCTGGCTGTCTGGGGCATGGAAACCAACTACGGCAGCTTCATGGGCGGCCATGATGTGATCCGTGCGCTGGCGACACTGGCCTATGAGGCGCCGCGCCGCCGTGAGTTCTGGCAGGGCGAGCTGGTCTCGGCCCTGGGCATCATTCAGGCCGGCCATGTGCGCCACAAGGACATGATCGGTTCCTGGGCCGGTGCCATGGGCCACACCCAGTTCATGCCGTCGAGCTGGAAGCGCTATGCTGCCGATTTCGATGGCGACGGCCGCCGCGATATCTGGACCTCCATTCCCGATGCTCTGGCTTCCACCGCCAATTACCTGAAGGAACACGGCTGGCAGCCGGGCAAGACCTGGGGCTATGAGGTCAGCCTGCCGCGCGGCTTCGATTATTCGCTGGCGGATGACACCACATCCAAGACGCTGGCCGAATGGTCGCGGCTTGGTGTCGTGCGGCCCAACGGCCGCGGCTTCCCGCGTGCCGATGACACCGCCGTGCTGGTGCTGCCGGCCGGGGCGGCTGGCCCGAGTTTCCTGATGCTGAAGAACTTCTCTGTCATCAAGCGCTACAACAATGCCACCGCCTATGCACTGGCCGTTGGCCATCTGGCCGACCGGATCCGGGGCGGCGATGCCTTTGCCGGGGACTGGGCGCGGGAGCATCTGCCGCTCAACAAGGACCAGACCATGCAGTTGCAGGCAGCTCTCAACCGTAAAGGCTTCCAGGCTGGCGAGCCGGATGGTCTGGCAGGTCCGGCAACCCGCCGCGCCATCCGCGCCTTCCAGAAGTCGCGCGGCCTGATCCCGGATGGCTATGCCTCGGTCATGCTGCTGTCCAGGATCGGCAGCGGCAGCTAATACCAAGGCTTTCGATGCTGACGCATCACGCCTTGAAAAGGCTCAAGCACCATACGGGCTTGACCAACTCTCGATGAGCCGAACGCATCGAGAGTTGGTGTAGCACTTCCGGAGCGGCGCCGGATTGCCTATAGTCTGACCTTGTTCAGATGGAGGTTTCCGGGTGCCGCTTCTTTCGTTCAGGATGCGCTGGCTTGCCATTCTCCTTGCAGCTCTGGTTGTTCTGCCGGTGCTGCAGGGGGCTGTGCTGGCGCAGGGGCGCCCCATTCCGCCTCCCCCTTCCGAAGATGGCTTCAACCCGCTGCGCCCGCTCATGCGCCTGTTCGGCGTGTCCCGGCCCGAGGTGCGGGTGCAGGAGGCCAAGCCTGTGGTGCGCAAGAAAGCCCCTGCCGCCCCCAGCAATACCCCTCCCAAAGTCGTGGAAGCGCCGAAGGAGCCGGATGCAGGTGTTGTGCTCGTGCTCGGCGGGCCAACGGCCGCAGCCCTTGCCGAAGGGTTGACCTCCATATTTGCACAGAAGCCGATGATCCGGGTTGAACTTCTCACAGAGGCGCCCGCGGCTTCACCGGCCGCGTCTCCCGAGGGCGGCACCGGGGCGGCACAGCCGGCCGTCCGGCCTGATGGCCTGATGGGAGAGCCGGACCCGGCGTGGACGGAACGGGCGGTCTCGCGCATCCGCGGCGGCGGCGTCAAGGCGGTCGTGGCTGTCTTCGGCTATGCCGATCTCAAGGATCTGCCGCAGCCGGATGGCGGTCTGGTGCCCTTTGGCAGCGATGCCTTCAAGGCGGAATACCGCAAGAAGCTGCGCGCCCTGGCGCTGGCCATGCGGCAGGAGCGCAAGCCTCTGCTGCTGGTGGGCCTGCCGCCGACCGAAGCCGCCCGGCTTGATCCCGGCTTTACGCTGATCAACGATCTGCTTCAGAGCGAAGCCGCCATGACCCGTTCAACCTATGTGGACATCTGGAAGATGTTCCTGGATGACAACGAGGCCTATACTGCCTTCGGGCCGGATGTGGACGGCCAGCGCCGCCGCCTGCGCGCCAATGATGGCGTTGGCTTTACCTGGGCCGGTGCCCGCAAGGTGGCGTTTTTCGTCGAGCGGGAGCTTGCCCGTGTGCTTGGCGGCTACGGCGGGCTCGCCTTTGAAGGCGTGGCAGACGATCCGAATTTCATCGTCCTGACCGGACGCGCCCTGTCGGCAGAGGACCATCTGGCGGGCGATGCCAACGAACCCCAGATCCTGCCTCCGGTGGAAACCGAAGCCGCCGCCCGCCTCGCCCGCAAGTTCCTGGCCACAGGCGACACCGGCGCTCCCACTCCCGGCCGCGTGGATTTCACGGGTACTGTGCCGAATTGACGGATTGGGGCATCCCGGGTTCTGGCGCTCTGAAGGCCGGCTCTGCCCCGGTGTCAGTTGCGGCCGCCCTTGAACAAGGTCTCCGGTTGCCGCAACCCGCTGGAGCCTGGCGTCACCAGCTGCGCCGGCAGCTGCTATCTGGCCAGCTTGTAGCGTTCGGCAGGTTTGCCATCAAACATCGCCTGCAACAGCCTGCCGGACAGAGCAACGTAGTCCGACAGCAGAGACGTGTCGTGCAGCGACGGTGCGGTGATGGTTTCCCCTTGTTCAAGGCCTGAGAGCGCCGCATCGACACAATCCTCCGTGGTCATGACGATTGCCTCCGGCAGAGGCTCAAGGTCTGCGCCTCCGGCGACTTCCCAGCCTTCGGAAATGACCGCACCGGGCAGCACCAGCTGAACCCTGACCGAAGTGCCTTCGGCTTCGTGCTGCAGGCTCTGGGTGAAGAGGAATACATAGGCCTTGGTGGAGCCGTAAACAGGAATGCCGGGATAGGGGCTGAAACCGGCGCCGGACCCGATATTGACAATCGTTCCGGCATTGCGGCCCTTGAACGCCGCGAGCGCGGCTTTCGACAGGGCGGTCAGGGCCGTAATGTTCAGGGCGATCATGCTCCCGATTGTGGCATCAGGTGTCTGTGTGAGAGGCTTCAGAGCAGAGAAGCCGGCATTGTTGATGATAAGTGAAATGGAAGGATCGTCCGACAGGAGCTGCGTCACCGCAGAGACCCCTTCATTGGTGGTGAGATCGGCGGCCAGCGCTCTGGCGGAAACCGGGAACTGCTGCTGCAATTCCCCGGCAATGTGCTGCAAGCGGTCCTGCCGCCGGGCAACCAGCACGAGGTCATATCCGCGCGCCGCAAGACGCTCGGCATACATTCTGCCAATCCCGGAGGAAGCTCCGGTCACGATGGCTGTTCCAGGTTTCTTGAGGTTTGAATGTGTCAAGGCGATTTTCCTTATGAGGATGACGAATTGCTTCAACACAGGTATATATCGTGTACTAAGTGTCAATTACGCACTTAATGTATCCTAGGTATCGTCAAGGAAACCGGATGTCCTATACAGAAGAGCGTGTTCTCGAAACACTGCCGGGCGTCAGACCGGTGCTCGAACAGATAGCCCACAAGTGGTCTATTCTGATCCTGACCTTTCTCTGCGAGGAGCCGAAGCGCTTCAATGCTCTCAAGCGCCGCCTCGACGGGATTACCCAGAAGGCGCTGACTGAGGCGCTGCGCAAGCTGGAAAGAAACGGGCTGGTGCAGCGGACGGTGACAGCCACGTCGCCGGTTGCCGTCGAATATTCGATCACGCCGCTGGGCCGGACGTTGCAGGATCCATTTCTGGCTCTTTACGATTGGGCCGTTGCGCATCAAGGCGATCTTGCCGCTGCACAGGAGCGGTTTGACAGGAAGCCTTAGACGGCTTGCGGCGGGGCTGGGCGCGCAGGACCGGACGGTGGCGGCCCCGGCCGCAGAGAGCCGGGGTGAGCAGCTCCAGACGCTGGTTCTCAAGAGCCTGGCTCACGGCGGGCTGGCCAAGCCCATGCGGCGCCCGAGCCATTTCAAAGGCGCGATGCGTCACCATCGAAAATCCTGGTATTGGCCATGTCCCAAAACAAAAGGAGCGGCCTGGTGGCCGCTCCTGAGGATTGCGCTGTTCCGCCTGCTGCCTAACGGGGCAGGTTGGAGGAGCCGGTGAGGAATTCGTCCACGGCGCGGGCGGCCTGGCGGCCTTCGCGGATGGCCCAGACGACCAGCGACTGGCCGCGGCGCACGTCGCCGGCGGCAAAGACGTTGGCATAGCTCGTCTTGTAGTCCTCGGTGTTGGCCTTCACGTTGGTGCGGCCATCCAGCTCCAGTTTGCCGTCCAGCTCGGCGATGAAGGTGTCGAGGCGCGGGCCGGAGAAGCCGATGGCGGCCATCACCAGATCAGCGCGCAGGATGAACTCCGTGCCGGGGATCGGCTTGCGCTTTTCGTCCACGCGGGCGCATTTGACGCCGACGATGTGCCCGTCCTCGCCGATGAGGCCGAGGGTGGCGGCGGAGAATTCGCGCTCGGCGCCTTCAGCCTGGGAGGAAGAGGTGCGGAACTTCGTCGGCCAGTAGGGCCACACGGTCAGCTTGTCTTCCTTCAGCGGCGGGATCGGGCGGATGTCGAGCTGGGTCACTGACAGGGCACCCTGTCGGAAGGCCGTGCCGACGCAGTCGGAGGCGGTGTCGCCGCCGCCGATGACGACCACATGCTTGCCCGCAGCCCAGATCGGCGCCTCGCCGGAGACATCCTCGCCGCCGACGCGGCGGTTCTGCTGGACCAGATAGTCCATCGCCCAGTGGCAGCCTTCCAGCTCCATGCCGGGGACGCCCGGATCACGCGGACGCTCGGCACCGGCGCAGATGATCACCGCGTCATGGCGCTCGGACAGTTCTTCCATGGTGACGGTGACACCGACGTTGACACCATAGTGGAAGGTGACGCCTTCTTCTTCCAGCTGCTTGACGCGCAGGTCGATGTGGCGCTTTTCCATCTTGAAGTCCGGAATGCCATAACGCAGCAGGCCGCCGGCCTTGGGCTCGCGCTCATAGACATGGACGGTGTGCCCGGCGCGGGCCAGCTGCTGGGCAGCGGCCAAGCCGGCCGGGCCGGAGCCGATGACGGCAACGGTCTTGCCGGTCTTGGTGGCGGAGGGTTCGGCGCGGATCCAGCCTTCCTTCCAGCCCTTGTCGGCAATGGCCTGCTCGATGGTCTTGATGCTGACCGGCACGTCCTCAAGGTTCAGCGTGCAGGCTTCCTCGCAGGGGGCGGGGCAGACGCGGCCGGTGAACTCCGGGAAGTTGTTGGTCGAATGCAGGTTGCGCAGGGCCAGTTCCCAGTCGCCCTGATAGACCAGATCGTTCCAGTCCGGGATCTGGTTGTGCACGGGGCAGCCGGTGGGGCCGTGGCAATAGGGGATGCCGCAATCCATGCAGCGGGCCGCCTGACGCTCGACCTCGCTCTGGTTCAGCGGCAGGGTGAACTCGCGGAAATGGCGGATGCGGTCGGATGCCGGCTGGTACTTCTGCTCCTGCCGGTCGATTTCCAAAAATCCGGTGACCTTGCCCAAGGTGACCTCCTCAAAACTCGTTTCGTCCTCAGCCGCCTCGACCGTTTGTCCGGGAGACGGCGCTGTTGCCGGGTGGTGCCGGCCCTCAGCGTCTGCCGCGAGGGCCGGGCGCAGGTGGCGGGTTTATTCTGCCGCTACCATACCGAGCCGTTTTTCTTCCATCTCGCGCAAGGCCCGGCGGTACTCGACGGGCATCACCTTGACGAATTTCGGCCTGTACACATCCCAGGCATCCAGGATCGCCTGAGCCTTGGTGGAGCCGGTGTGGGTCACATGGTTGAGCAGGAGCTGGCGCAGGCGCTCGTCGTCGTGGCGGGTCATGTCGCCCGTCACGTCCACGCGGCCCTTGTGCTCGATATCGCCGCCATGGTGGTGCAGCTTCTCCAGAAGGTCGTCTTCCTCGGCCACCGGCTCGATATCGACCATCGCAAGGTTGCAGCGGGAGGAGAAGGTGCCTTCCTCATCCAGCACATAGGCGATACCGCCCGACATGCCGGCTGCGAAGTTGCGCCCGGTCTGGCCGATGACGACGACAATGCCGCCGGTCATGTATTCGCAGCCGTGGTCACCCACGCCCTCGACCACCGCAATCGCACCGGAGTTGCGCACGGCGAAACGCTCGCCCGCAACGCCGCGGAAGTAGCACTCACCTTCGGTCGCGCCGTAAAGCACGGTGTTGCCGACGATGATGGATTCTTCCGGCACGATCCGTGCCTTGTCCGACGGACGCACGATGATCTTGCCGCCCGACAGGCCCTTGCCGACGTAGTCGTTGGCATCGCCCCGCAGTTCCATGGTGATGCCGCGGGCGAGGAAGGCGCCGAAGGCCTGACCGGCAGTGCCCTTCAGGTTGATCTTCAGCGTGTCCGCTGCAAGGCCCTTGTGGCCGTAGCGCTTGGCCACTTCGCCCGAGAGCATGGCCCCGGCAGACCGGTCGACCGAGCAGATGGTCTCCTCGATGATGGTCGGCGTCTTGTCTTCCAGCGCCGGGCGGGCAGCCGCGATGAGGCGGCGGTCCAGAATATCCGTGATCGGATGCTCCTGGCGCTGGGTCCAGCGGGTTTCTTCCGGAGCTGCCTTCGGCTGGAAGAAGATGCGGCTGAAGTCGAGGCCCTTCGCCTTCCAGTGGTCGATGGCAGTGTCCTTGTCGAGGAAGTCGGAGCGGCCGATGATCTCATTGAGGTTGGCAACGCCGAGAGAGGCCATCAGCTCGCGCAGCTCTTCCGCGACGAAGAAGAAGTAGTTGATCACGTGCTCCGGCGTGCCCTTGAAGCGCTTGCGCAGCACCGGGTCCTGGGTGGCGATGCCAACCGGGCAGGTGTTGAGGTGGCACTTGCGCATCATCAGGCAGCCTGCGGCGATCAGCGGCGCGGTGGCAAAGCCGAACTCGTCCGCACCCAGAAGGGCGCCGATGAGCACGTCACGGCCGGTCTTCAGGCCGCCATCCACCTGCAGCGCCACGCGGGAGCGCAGGCCGTTGAGCACCAGCGTCTGCTGGGTCTCGGCAAGGCCGATTTCCCAGGGGCTGCCGGCGTGCTTGATCGAGGTCAGCGGCGAAGCGCCGGTGCCGCCGTCATAACCGGAGATCGTGATGTGGTCGGCGCGGGCCTTGGCAACGCCAGCGGCCACCGTGCCGACACCCACTTCCGACACCAGCTTCACGGAGATGTCGGCTTCCGGGTTCACGTTCTTCAGGTCGTAGATCAGCTGCGCCAGATCTTCGATCGAGTAGATGTCATGGTGCGGCGGGGGCGAAATCAGGCCCACGCCCGGCGTCGAGTGACGCACCTTGGCGATGACCGCATCCACCTTGTGGCCCGGCAGCTGGCCACCCTCACCGGGCTTGGCGCCCTGGGCCACCTTGATCTGCAGCATGTCGGCATTGACCAGATATTCGGTGGTCACACCGAAACGGCCGGACGCGATCTGCTTGATGGCGGAACGCTGCGGGTTCATCGAGCCATCCGGCAGCGGCTTGAAGCGCTCGGCTTCCTCGCCGCCTTCACCGGTGTTCGACTTGCCGCCGATCTTGTTCATGGCGATGGCCAGCGACGTATGCGCCTCGCGGCTGATCGAGCCGAAGGACATGGCGCCGGTGACGAAGCGGCGGACGATATTTTCAGCCGGTTCCACCTCGTCGATGGAGATGGGCTTGCGGCCCAGCTCTTCCGCGCTCTTGATGCGGAACATGCCACGGATCGAGAAACGGCCGGTTTCCTTGTTGGAAAGCTCGGCGAACTCGCGGTACTTGTCCGGCAGGTTGCCGCGCACGGCGTGCTGCAGGGTGGCGATGGAGTCTGGCGTCCACATGTGGCTTTCGCCACGGATGCGGTAGGCGTATTCACCGCCCACTTCCAGCGACCGGCGCAGGATGGCGACATCCTCGAAGGCCATCTGGTGGCGCATGACGGTTTCCTGCGCCACTTCCTTCAGGCCGATGCCTTCGATGGTCGTCGCCGTGCCGAAGAAGTACTTCTCGACGAAGGCAGAGGACAGGCCGATGGCGTCGAAGATCTGCGCACCACAATAGGACTGGTAGGTCGAGATGCCCATCTTGGACATGACCTTGAGGATGCCCTTGTCGATCGACTTGATGTAGCGGTAGACCACTTCATCGGCATCGACTTCCTCGGGGAAATCCATTTCGTGGTGCATCGAGAGCAGGGTCTCGAAGGCGAGATAGGGGTTGATCGCCTCGGCGCCGTAGCCGGCCAGCACGCAGAAGTGATGGATCTCGCGCGCTTCACCGGTCTCCACCACGAGGCCCACGGAGGTGCGCAGGCCCTTGCGGATCAGGTGATGGTGCACGGCAGCGGTGGCCAGCAGTGCCGGAATGGCGATGCGGGCGCGGCTGATCAGGCGGTCCGACAGGATGATGATGTTGTCACCGTCCCGCACGGCCTTCTCGGCCCGCTGGCACAGTTCCTCCAGCGCATCTTCCATGCCCTCGGCGCCGCGCGCTGCGGAATAGGTGATGTCGAGCGTCTTGGCCGAGAAGTGGTTGTCCGCGATGTCGCCGATGCGGCGGATCTTTTCCAGATCCTCGTTGGTGAGGATCGGCTGGCGGACTTCCAGGCGCTTGGCGTGCGACAGGCCCTTGAGGTCGAACAGGTTCGGGCGCGGGCCGATGAAGGAGACGAGGCTCATCACCAGCTCTTCGCGGATTGGGTCGATCGGCGGGTTCGTCACCTGCGCGAAGTTCTGCTTGAAGTAGGTGTAAAGCAGCTTCGACTTGTCGGAGAGCGCCGAAATCGGCGTGTCCGTGCCCATGGAGCCCACGGCTTCCTGTCCCACGGTCGCCATCGGCTGCATCAGCAGCTTGATGTCTTCCTGGGTGTAGCCAAAGGCCTGCTGGCGGTCGAGCAGGCTTTCACCGGCCACCGGAGCGCGCTCGCGCACGCCCGGCATGTCCTCAAGCACGATCTGTGAGCGGTGCAGCCAGTCCTTGTAGGGGTTGGCAGTGGACAGCTGACGCTTGATCTCGTCGTCGGAGACGATGCGGCCTTCTTCCAGATCGATGAGCAGCATCTTGCCCGGCTGCAGGCGCCACTTCTTGACGATCTTCTCGTCCGGGATCGGCAGAACGCCCACTTCCGAGGACATGATGACATAATCATCATCGGTGACGATGTAGCGGGCCGGACGCAGGCCGTTGCGGTCCAGCGTCGCGCCGATCTGGCGGCCATCGGTGAAGGCCACGGCAGCCGGGCCGTCCCACGGCTCCATGATGGCTGCGTGATAGGCGTAGAAGGCGCGGCGGTTCTCGTCCATCAGCGGGTTGCCGGCCCAGGCTTCCGGGATCAGCATCATCGCCGCATGGGCCAGCGAGTAGCCGCCCATGACGAGGAATTCCAGCGCGTTGTCGAAACAGGCGGTGTCCGACTGGCCTTCGTAGGAGATCGGCCACAGCTTGGTGATGTCGTCGCCGAACAGCGGCGAGGACACGGACGCCTGACGGGCGGCCATCCAGTTGACGTTGCCGCGCAGGGTGTTGATCTCGCCGTTATGCGCCACCATGCGGTAGGGGTGGGCGAGATCCCAGGACGGGAACGTGTTGGTGGAGAAGCGCTGGTGCACGAGGGCGAGGGCCGAGGTGAAGCGCTCGTCCTTCAGGTCCTTGTAATAGGCGCCCAGCTGGTAGGCCAGGAACATGCCCTTGTAGACCAGCGTGCGGCTGGACATGGAGACCACATAGAAGCCGTGCTTCACCGCGTCGCTCTCGGCGCGCACGACATTCGAGATCACCTTGCGCAGGATGAACAGGCGGCGCTCGAAGGTGGTCTGGTCGATGCCATCAGCCGCGCCAATGAAGAGCTGGCGGGAATAGGGCTCGGTGGCGGCAATGTCCGGGGCCTTGGACAGGGACGAGTTGTCGACCGGCACGTCACGCCAGCCGAGGACCTTCTGGCCTTCAGCGGCGACAACGCGCTCGACGATTTCCACGCACTTGGCGCGCAGGGCCGCGTCCTGCGGCAGGAACAGGAAGCCGACGCCATACTGGCCCGGCTCCGGCAGGGCCACCCCCTGCACGGACAGTTCAGCCTTGAAGAAGTCATGCGGGATCTGCACGAGCATCCCTGCACCGTCGCCCATCAGCGGATCGGCGCCAACCGCACCGCGATGGGTGAGGTTTTCGAGGATGTTCAGGCCGTCCGCGACGACCTTGTGCGATTTCTGACCTTTGAGATGCGCAATGAAGCCGACACCGCAGGCGTCGTGTTCGCGAGAAGGATTGTAGAGCCCTTTATCTGCCGCCTCGCGCAGACGCGTGGCGATAGTGGTCGCGGTGCGGGCTTTTTCCGCTCCCTCGCGCCCTGCTACGGCCATGGCTGTGCTGGTGGTCAGCTCACTCTTCATCATATGCGCCCTCACTGTAATCCAGTGTTTCCGCAGCCGTCCTCAGGTTGCATGTGCGCACCTTTCCCCTCTTGGGGCAAGACACGCAGATCTCCCTCAGCCTGTGCCGCGGCTCTGTCGTAGTTTTAACGCTTCGCTTCCACAAAGCGAACCGTCTTCTGGCGAAAGCAAGCCTCCCGCTTCGCCGGTGATGCCCTGTTTCTGCCTGCCGCACAGGGCCGCAAGGCAGTCGTGAGCCTGTCCGCAGGCTCTCGCATGAGGTGCCGGTGTCTGTGGTGCCTCCCCCATATCCGGCGATTGCCGCGGATTGGCCACGGCCTAGCGAGTAACCTCGGGACCCGAAAAAAGGGACAGTATTCCTGCCCTATTCCGAGCTGGGGGAACATGCCAGATTTCCCCCGGGGGGGCAAGACCGTTTATAAGGATTAAAATTCATTTTGTTTCGCTATTTGCAGTTTCAGGTTCATTTTCGGAACGGGCTGCGGCGGAATGAGCAACAAAGTTTCACGATTGCCGTTCACACTCCCGGTACCAGCGTATCACTCCGCCGTCACAGGGCTTTGATTTCCTTGCGTCAGGTGAAGCGAGCAATATGCCGGGCATCCGGGAAACGGCGCCATCGGGGGAGCCGGGACGGATGAAACGAGGTACGAAAATGAGCAAGACCTTTCTTTCTGCGGCAATGGTGGCCAGCGCTGTGGCGGCGGCGGTGGCTGGCGTGACTGCGCCGACGGAGGCTGGCGCACAGGCCAAGGAAAAATGCTACGGCGTGGCGCTCGCTGGCAAGAATGACTGCAAGGCCGGTCCGGGCACGACCTGCGCCGGCACGTCCACGGTCGACTATCAGGGCAATGCCTGGACGCTTGTGCCTGCAGGCACTTGCACGGAGATGAAGCTGCCGGATGGCCGCATGGGCTCGCTGACCGAGCTGGACCGCGATCTGCCGAAATCCTGAGGCTGCAGGACTGGAATGCAGGATCAAGGCTTCCGGCGCCTGCCGCCGGAAGCCGCTTTGCGGGGGAGCGATTGCCATCATGACAGGGCTGCAGGAGACGGCGGACCACAGTTTCACCCTGCCGCAGCGCGGTGGGGCAGGGCTGAAGCCGGAGCATTACACCGAAATTCTGGCGCAGAAGCCCGACGTCGGCTTCTTCGAGATCCACGCCGAAAACTACATGGGCGCGGGCGGCGCGCCGCATCATTATCTGGCGCGGATCAGGGCGGACTATCCCATCTCGCTGCATGGCGTGGGCCTGTCGATCGGCGGCGATGGCCCGCTGGATGAAGCCCATCTTGCCCGGCTGAAGCATCTTTGCGCGCGCTATGAGCCAGCCTCCTTCTCGGAGCATCTGGCCTGGTCCAGCCATGACACCGTGTTCCTCAATGACCTGCTGCCGCTGGCCTACACACAGGCGCGGCTGGATGTGGTCTGTGACCATATTGACCGGGTGCAGGAAGTGCTGGGGCGGCGGATGCTGCTGGAAAACCCCTCCACCTATGTGGCCTTTGCCACCAGTGAAATGGATGAGCTGAGCTTTCTGGCCGGGATTGTCCGGCGCACCGGCTGCGGGCTGCTGCTGGATGTGAATAATGTTCACGTCTCAGCGGTCAACCACCGCCGCGATGCGCCGGACTATCTGTCGGCTTTTCCCATGGAACATGTTGGCGAGATTCATCTGGGCGGCCACGCGCCGGACACGGATGACGAAGGCGGGCCACTGTTGATCGATGCCCATGACCGGGAAGTGGATGAAGAAGTCTGGAGCCTCTTCGCGGATCTCATGGCGCGGACCGGTCCGCTGCCGGTGCTGATCGAGTGGGACAACAACGTGCCATCCTGGCCGGTGCTTTTCGGGCAGGTGCAGGAGGCAGAGCAGATCATGGCTCAGGCGCTGCCCAAAGGGGTGTTGCGCCATGGCTGAGCAGGCTTGCGCTTCCAGCGCAGCTCTTGTGGCGGCGCTGATGCAGCCGGATTTGCCGGTGCCCGAAAACGTGACCGGCCCGGACGGCGCCCCCGCGCCCAAGCGTTTCGGCGTTTACCGCAACAATGTCATCGTCAGCCTGACCGAAGCGCTGATGGCGACCTATCCGGCGCTGGTGCGGCTGCTGGGAGAAGAATATTTCCGGGCGCTCGCGCGGCTTTATGTGAGCGCCGAGCCGCCGTCATCGCCCGTGCTTCTGGCCTATGGCGGCAGCTTTGCCAGCTTCATTGCAGGGTTCCCGCCGCTGGCAGGCTATCCTTATCTGCCGGATGTGGCCCGGCTGGAATGGGCCTGGCTCGAGGCCTATCACGCGGCAGACCGGGCGCCGCCCGATCCGGCCCAGCTTGCCGCTGTGCCGCCGGAGCAGCTTGGCGCCTTACGCTTCACGCTGCACCCGGCCTGCCGCCTGATTGTGTCGTCTTACCCGGTGCTGGATCTGGTCAGGGCCAACCGGTTCGAAGTTGACGGGGGCGTAGAGGTTGATCCGGGGCAGAGGCAGAGTGTACTCCTCACCCGGCCCGGCATCAATGTCATCCTTCACCCCTTGCAGGCGGGGGAGGCGGCTTTCATGGCGGCGCTGGCAGCTGGCGATCGTCTCGCAGAGGCCGCAGGCAGCGCGCTGACTGTCGATCCGGCCTTTGATCTTGCCACCGCCATTGGCCTGTTGCTGCGCAGCGGTGCAGCTTGCGAATGCCAAATTGACCTTGCGTAAATTTTATCCGGATGCACTCTAACACCAAGCCTTGCCACGCCGGCGCATCACGCCCCGCAAAATGCTCAGACGCTGCACGGGCTTGGTATGACACCCGGAACTGTCCGGGAGGGACACAATGTTTGATTTCTTCATCCGTCTGTACAATGGTTTTTTCGCCGGGCTGGAACGGGCCAGCCACGGCTGGCTGATCGGCCTTGCCGCGCGCTTTGTCTTTGCCAGCGTCCTTCTGTTTTACTTCTGGAATTCCGCCCTCACCAAGATCGGACCGGGCCTGCTGGGGTTCCTGCATCCGTCTGATGGCGCCTTTGCGCAGATCCTGCCGTCGATGATGGAAGCGGTGAGTTATGACACCACCAAGCTCGCCTTCTTTCCCTATCATGTGATCGTGATTGCCGGGACCTGGGCCGAATTCATCCTGCCGGCGCTGATCACGATTGGCCTGTTCACCCGTGCAGCCAGCCTCGGCATGATCGGCTTCATTGCGGTCATGTCCTATGTGGATGTCTATCAGCTTGGGGCCGATGCAACGGCCATCGGCGCGATGTTTGATGGCAACCCCTCGTCGATGATTGCCGATCAGCGCCTGCTCTGGGGCTTCCTGCTGCTGGTTCTGACCATCTACGGGCCGGGGCGCTTCTCCGTTGACTGGGTCCTGCGCCGCGCGCTGGCCCGGCGGGCGCGATATTATTGAGAGCAGTTGCAAGGCACGGGCTGCGGCGGATAGTGTGACCGCATGATATTTGCCAGTGACAATTGGGCCGGTGCCAGCGCACCGGTCGCCGCCGCCCTTTCCCGCCATTCCACCGGGCTTGCTCCGGCCTATGGCGGCGATCCGCTGACGCTTTCGGTCAAAGCCCGCTTCAGCGAGTTTTTCGAATGCAATGTCGAGGTCTTCTTTGTACCGACCGGCACGGCCGCCAACGCGCTGGCGCTCTCCGCTTATGCAAAGCCCGGTGGCGTGGTCTTCGCCCATGCCACGGCCCATGTGGCCAATGACGAATGCAATGCGCCCGAGTTTCTGACGATGGGCCAGAAGATTCGCGGCCTTCCCGGCGCCAATGGCAAGCTGACACCGGCCGTTCTCACAAATGCCATGGCCGAGCACCCGGATGGGGAGCTGAACAGCGGTCAGGTGGCCGGTCTCTCCCTGACCCAGGCAACCGAATGCGGCACCGTCTATACCGCGAGGGAAATCCGTGCTCTGGCCGATGTGGCCAAGTCGCGTGGCATCGTTGTGCACATGGACGGCGCCCGCTTTGCCAATGCACTGATCACCAGCGGCGGTTCGGCAGCGGACATCACCTGGCGCGCGGGTGTGGATGTTCTGTCCTTCGGCGGCACCAAGAACGGCTGCTGGTGTGCCGAGGCGGTGATCTTCTTCAATCCGGGCGAGGGCAGCCAGTTCCGCTATCTCAGCAAGCGGGCCGGGCATATCCTGTCGAAGAGCCGCTTTGTGGCGGCCCAGTTCGAGGGTTATCTGGAAGACGGCCACTGGCTGGACAATGCCCGCCATGCCAATGCCATGGCCCGCCGTCTGGCCGATGGCCTTGTCCGCTCCGGCTTTGCCCGGCTCGCCTGGCCGGTTGAGGCGAACGAGGTCTTCCCCGTGCTGCCCACCCATGTGATCAACCGGCTGAGGGCCGAAGGTGCCGTCATCCGCGAATGGCCGCCTGCCGGCCTTGAAGGCCATACCGCACCGGGCGCCGATGAAGCGCTGCTGCGCCTCGTCTGCTCCTTCGCCACGACGGAAGAGGAAGTCGAGCGCTTCCTGGCACTGGCCGCCGGCTGATGAAAGCCAGCAGAGCACTCAGCGCGTCGCGTAGGAAAACTTTTCCTCAGGCTTCGGATTTCTCTGCACATTTGGAAGTGAATTCTGCAATCCGGGTTTGCCTTTTCCAGTCTTGTTCTAGCCTTGCAGGCCTTGAGTCGTTGCGGTGCGGATCCTTCATGCGATCCGCCCGGCCAGTGAGGATCGTGCCATGAAGATTCACCCAACCGAAGACTTGCGGGTCTTGTCGATTGCCCGGCGGCTGCGGATTCCCGATGTGGGAGCCGCTGCTGCAGAGCTCGCCCCCGTGATTGAAGCTGATTGCCACCGGTACGGGTTTGTCGCCGCTGGTCCCTGGATCTTCATTGCACAGGGTCTGCCGCGCGATGGAAAAACAGAGTTCGACTGGCGTATCTGTCTGCCTGTCACCGGTGCAGAAACCTATGACGGGCCGCTGGATTTTCTGCATCTGGAGCCGGTGATGGTGGCTTCAGCGGTGTACATGGGGCCGTTGCGCAGCCTCTTTACGCAAGGATACCGTCCGCTGCTGCAGGATATCGAGGCTTCCCGCCATGTCCTTTCAGGCCAGAGCCGGGAAATCTACCATGACTGGCGGGGGGCAGGTGCCAGCTTCGGCCGTATCGAGATTCAGTTCGAACTGGCACGCTGAACGGAAAAAGCGCCCGGCCGGGCCGGGCACTTCTGTCCTGTCTCTTGTCCCCGCGCACTGCGGAGTGTTTTGAACGGTGGCCTCAGTGGGCCTTCGCCTCGATCTGCTTCGGCGTGCCGGCGGTGTTGATCTCGATCTTGCGCGGCTTCATGGCTTCGGGGATTTCGCGCAGAAGATCGATGTGCAGCAGGCCGTTTTCCAGATGGGCACCTTCCACCTTCACATATTCGGCGAGCTGGAAGCGGCGCTCGAAAGCGCGCGAGGCGATGCCGCGGTAGAGCACTTCACCGGCGGTTTCCTCGGACTTCTTCTCGCCCTTGACGGTCAGCGCATGTTCCTTGGCTTCGATCGAGAGATCGTCATTGCCGAAACCTGCGACGGCCATGGTGATGCGGTAGGTGTTTTCGCCCGTCCGCTCGATGTTGTAGGGCGGATAGCTCGGGGTGTCGGAGGTGGCGCTGTCGAGCATCGAAAGCAGCCGGTCAAAGCCGACGGTGGAGCGGTAAAGCGGGCTGAGATCAAAATGACGCATGGTTCTGTCCTCTTCATGAGCAACTGAATGCATGTGCCGGTGCTCCCCCAATTCAGGCGGGAAACCGGCCGTTCCGCAGGCCCGTCTGGCGCCTGCAGCAATGAGGTGGGGAGGGGCTCAGGCGGTTTCAAGACCCGTTGGCACCCCCTGCCGGTGCAGATGAACGGCAGATGAACAACGCCTTCCGTTTTGGTTCAAGCGCCAGGGTGCATCTTCTTCACAACAGGCCGGCACTGCAGAGAAACACCGCCAGCCGCATACAGGAAGAAAGGAGCATACCATGCTGAAGACACTCATCTCCGCCACCGTGATTGCCGCCACCGCAGCTCTCGCCACCGTTCCGGCTCAGGCCTCCTCCGGCCTGTCCATTGAACTTCGCGCCGGTCAGGGCGCACCTGTCGTGCAGATCGATGGCCGCGGCCCGCACTGGGGCCGTGGCCCGGACCGCGGCCGCGATTGGGGCCGCCGTGATGTCCGGCTCTCCGCCCGTGATGTCCATCGCAGCCTGCGCCAGCGTGGCTACGAAAGGATTGATGTGCGCGATGCACGCGGCCCGGTCTATGTCGTGTTCGCCACGTCCCGCCGCAGCGGTCCGGTCAAGCTGACGGTCAATGCCTACAACGGCAGCATCATCGACCAGCAGCGCCTCGGCCGCCGCTGGTAAGCCGCCGCCGGTAAATCTCAGGGCCCGGAGAGTTTCCCTCTCCAGGCCCTGACTTATACAGCGCCCTGTCCAAGACAGTTGAGCTGGCGCGCTGGCCAAGGTAACTCTGGGAAGCCTGCCCTTGTGCCCGAGGCTTCCCAGATGACGCTGACCGAAATTCCCGGCAATCCGATCCCTGATGGCGCGGTGGCCGGCTTCATTGAAACGCCGGATCGCGTCAGGCTGCGCTATGCCCGCTTTCCCGCAACGCCGGGCCGGCTCAAGGGCACAGTGACACTGCTGCAGGGGCGGGCGGAGTTCATCGAGAAATATTTCGAGGTCATCAGGGAACTGCAGGAGCGCGGCTTCCATGTGGTGGCTTTCGACTGGCGTGGGCAGGGCGGTTCGGGCAGCCATCCCGGCTCGTTGAAGCGCGGCAATGTCAGCAGCTTTTCCCGTTACCGTATCGATCTCGAGACTGTAGTGAGGCAGATTTCGCTCGCCGACTGTCCGGGACCGCATTATGTACTGGCCCATTCCACGGGCGGTGCGGTGTTCCTCTCGGCGACGGAGCGCCTGCGCACGCAGATTTCCCGGGCCGTGCTTTCGGCACCTTTCACAGGATTGAGTGATTTTGGCCGCAAGGAACGGATGATCTTCCGGCTGGCGCGGCTTCTGGCCATGCTGGGCCTAACCCTTGCACCTGTGCCGGGGCAGGGAAACGGCAAGGCCGAATCCTTCGAGACCAACCGTCAAACGAGCGACCGGCGGCGTTTTGAGCGCATGGTGGAAATCGGCAAGGCCAATCCCGCTCTCGAAATCGGGCCGCCCACCATTGGCTGGCTGGCGGCCGCCGTGCGCTGCCTGATGTCGTTCCGCGAATTGCGGTTTGGCCCGTCCGTGGCCGTGCCGGTGCTGATGATCACTGCCGGACGGGACCGGATCGTCTCAAGCCGGGCAACGGAAGAGCTGTCCACCCGCATCCGTGCCGCCGGCTTCATCGAGATTCCCGGGGCCGAGCACGAGCTGCTGATGGAGCAGGACGTCTATAGGGACCAGTTCTGGGCTGCCTTCGACGCCTTCATCCCCGGCGAGGAATGAAGACGCCTGAGAGAAGGCTCAGGTCTGCGGCACATCCATAAGCTGCTTCAGCACGATTTCATGCAGGCGCGGATCGCCGCTGGCAACAATCCGTCCGCCATTGACCGGTGAGCCGCCGCTCCATGTGGTGACAACGCCGCCCGCCCCTTCGATGATGGGGGCAAGAGCCACGATGTCATAGGCCTGCAGACCGGCCTCGATCACTACATCGGCCATGCCTGCCGCCACCATGCAATAGGCGTAGCAATCGGTGCCATAGCGGGCGAGGCGGACCTGTTTCTCGATGCGGTCATAGGCGTCCTTCTCCACCGGCTTGAAGATGCGCGGGCTGGTGGTGAAGAGCACCGCGCCGGCAAGGCTGGCGCAGGCGCGGGACTTCAGCTGCCGTGTGCCCAGCGGGCCGCGGTACCAGGCGGACTTCGTGTCGCCGGCATAGGCCTCGTTCACATAGGGCTGCACCATCATGCCAAGGCTCGGCCTGCCGTTGGTCGTCAGGCCGATCAGCGTGCCCCAGGTGGGCAGGCCGGTGATGAAGGATCGGGTGCCGTCGATCGGGTCCAGCACCCAGACATGCTCCGCATCCGTGCGCTCGCTGCCGAATTCCTCGCCCAGAATGCCGTGCTCCGGGTGCCGGGCGTTGATCAGGGCGCGCATCGCCTCTTCGCCGCCGCGGTCGGCCACCGTCACCGGATCGAAGCCGCCGCTGAGCTTGTTTTCCACCCCGTGGCTGGTGCGGAAATGCGGGAGAATCGCGGCGCTGGACGCTTTGGCCAGGTCTTCGAGGAAGGGATAGAAGTCATGTGATAACTGCATGTCTGGTGCGCCTTCCTTGCATGTCTTGCCGTTTGAGGCTCATTCTGCCGCGCAACATACGGATTTTCGCGGAGACTTCCATTTATTTCAGCCACTTAATAAATGCTGCAGTGCCCGCAGTTTTAGCCTCCGCCACGCCATGCCGTCAAAGGGAACCGCTTGGAAAGGTGCGGAACCTCTTGACGTTTGTGCGCTGCAATGCGACCTTATTGCAGCGCGATACGACGCGTTGCGTTGTAGCGCCGCCCTCCTTGGGCGTTTCCTCCCTAGACTCGGGCCGCCTCTTTTGAGTGCGGCCCTTTTTTCTGGGGCGCGCCAGCCTGCGCTGTCTTGAGGTGCGTTACTCGGCGGCGATGGACCAGGCGGAAAAGGCACTGTCGGGCATGGCGGTCAGCTCCCGCACAAAGTCCATGAGATCGGCCGCGACGCGGACGAAATCCGCGCCCCGCTCATGGGTTTCCTCATCCATATAAAGGCCCCGGTTGATTTCCACCTGCAGGGCATGCAGCCCCTTGGCCGGGCGGCCGTAATGCTCGGTGATGAAGCCGCCTGCATAGGGTTTGTTGCGGCTGACCGTGTAGCCTTTGGAGCGGAGCAGATCCGCCGCCATGTCCGTCAGCTCGATGGGGCAGGAAGTGCCATAGCGGTCACCCAGAATGAAATCCGGCCGGATGCCCGAAGTCTGGCACCTCACAGTGGAGGGCATCGAGTGGCAGTCAATCAGCACCGCGTAGCCGAAAGCCACATGGGTCTGGGCCAGAAGGCGGCGCAAGGTGGAGTGATAGGGTTTGTAGATGGCCTCGATGCGGGCCATGCCTTCTTCCACCGTCAGGCGGCGGGCATAGATTTCCTGGGTTTCACTGACCACACGGGCGATCGTGCCAAGACCGCCAGCCACCCGCAGGGAGCGCACATTGGCATAGGAGGGCAGGCGCCCCTCGAACATCTTCGGATCGAGTTCATAGGGCTCCCGGTTCACATCCAGATAGGCGCGGGGAAAATGAGCGCGCAGCAATGGTGCCCCAATCGGCACCACGCCGGCGAACAGCTCGTCCACAAAGGCATCTTCAGACTTGCGGATCGTCAGCCGGTCCAGCCGGGAGGCGTCGAGAAAGCTCTGCGGGTAGCAGACACCGGAATGGGGGGAGTTGAACACGAAAGGCAGGCGCTGGTCGGCGGGCGCGAGAATCTCGAAGGCTGGTTCAAAGACGGGCTCCGCTCCGAAGCCGGTGATGATGCGCATGGGGCTGACCGCTTTCCGCTCTGCCGGCAAACCTGCCCGGTCGCAAGCTTGCTGTTTCCTTATCTTGCCAAGGAATCAACAGTCCTGTCCACAAATGAGCGAAAGCGCGGTGTTCAAGCCCGCTTCACTCTATCTTTAAGGCGGATTGGAATTATAACTGGCATCGAGCACCCACCCCCGGCGGTGGTTTCCCTGAGTTTCGGAGTTTGACGGTTGTCCACCATGTCGCGAATCCTTCTGGCGGAAGACGACAATGATATGCGGCGCTTTCTGGCCAAGGCGCTTGAGAACGCCGGCCATGATGTCGTGTCCTTTGATAACGGCAAGAGCGCCTATGAACGCCTGCGGGAAGAGCCTTTCGCCCTGCTGCTGACGGATATCGTCATGCCGGAGATGGACGGCATTGAGCTGGCCCGCCGCGCCACGCAGCTGGATCCTGACCTCAAGGTCATGTTCATCACCGGCTTTGCCGCCGTGGCGCTGAACCCGGATTCCAATGCGCCGAAAGATGCCAAGGTTCTGTCCAAGCCCTTCCACCTGAAGGACCTTGTGCAGGAAGTAGAACGCATGCTGGCAGCCTGAGGGCTGCCGGTCAGTGATGTGGGAAGGTGTCTTTCCACAGGTCAGAGCCGTCAGAAAAATTGTTTGACGGTTCTGAGATTGGGGTCTTGCACAGTCCGGCGATCCCCGTTATATCGCTGACCACCGCAGCGCTCCGGCGCTTGGTTCCGAAGATTTCGGGCGTGTAGCTCAGCGGGAGAGCACTACGTTGACATCGTAGGGGTCACAGGTTCAATCCCTGTCACGCCCACCATTATTGCAGCAGGCAAGGCGAGGGCCCGGTCAGCTGCAGGTGAGGAAAGAGGCCTCAGGCGCGATATCCGCGCCGGGGTTTTGACCAGAAGCCAAGTCCATGCGGGCGCCCAGGCGCCCGTTTCTTTTGAGTAGAACAGCAGGGCCCTTCCGGGGACACAACGATGAAGATCAAGAACTCTCTCAAGGCGCTGATGGCCCGTCACCGGGAAAACCGCATGGTTCGCCGTAAGGGCCGCGTCTACATCATCAACAAGAAGAACCCGCGCTTCAAGGCTCGTCAGGGCTGAGTTGCTGGTGCTCGCGGGATCGTGAGCCCCTTCTTGCTTTGCAGGATTGACGGCCGCGTGCAGCAAGGTATCCTTGCCAGCATGCGGTTTTTCCTGTTTGCAGCTTCCCTTTTTGCCCTTCTGCTTCAGCCATCGCTGGCGCAGGAAGTGACGCCTGGTACGCCACCGCCTTCCGCAGAGGATCTCAACACTCTGCCGCCGGAGGGCGAGGAAGATGCGTCCGGTGCTGCGATGGCGCCTGAGATCCAGGCCGGTGAGAAGCCGCTGGACAGCCTCTACCGGGACCTTGCTGCTGCAAAATCGGACCGAGACGCGGCTCCCATCGCGCGCAAGATCCAGAGGGCGCACCTTGAATCCGGCAGCGATACGGTAAATCTGCTGATGCAGCGCGCGGCCGTTGCTCTCAGGGCCGAGGATTACGGTCTGGCCCTTGATCTCATGGATGCTGTGTTGCGCCTGAAGCCCGATTACGCCGAGGGCTGGAACCGCCGGGCGACCATCTACTATGTGCAGCGCGAGTATGGCCGTTCGCTGGCAGACATCGAGCATGTTCTCGCGCTGGAGCCCCGCCATTGGGGCGCGCTGTCCGGTCTGGCGATCATCCAGCGCCATCTGGACCAGAAGGAAAAGGCCTTGGCCACCTTCCGGAGTGTCTTGCAAATACATCCGGGACTGGAAAGCGCACGTAAAGCAATCGAAGAGCTTGAGAAGGAACTGGACGGCGAGCCGATCTGAAGCCGGGCCCGTTCCCTTGCTGCCGCACTTAGGCTCAACCGGTTGCTGGAGTGTCGTTGTTGCTGACTGTTGTCGCCGTTTTCCTGTTCCTCGCTCTCTATACAGAACTGCGCCGCAGACGCATCAATGCCCGTCACAAGCCGGCAGGAACCCTTGGTTTTGTTAATTGTGCACAAGTGCACTATGTCCATTCGCGGCCCGCTGCTGTCTCTGGTGAAGTGCCCCGCCTGCTTTTCATCCATGGGGCGAGCGGAAACCTGCAGGATCTGCACCTCGCCTTTGCGCCGCATTTCAAGGACACGCACGAGATGCTGTTCGTGGACCGGCCGGGCCTTGGATTCTCCGAGCGGAACCTGCCGCCGGATGCCTCGCCGCGGGATCAGGCCCGGCGCATCGCCGCGCTCCTGAAGATGCTGGACTTCGGGCCGGCTGTTGTTATCGGCCATTCCTTCGGCGCTTCTGTGGCAGCTGCATTGGCTCTGGAGGCGCCGGAGCGGGTCAGGGGCCTCGTCTTCCTGGCGCCCGCCACCCATCCCTGGAATGGCGGCGTCGCATGGTACTACAGGCTCGCTGCGCTGCCTGTGATCGGGGAGCTGTTCTGCCGCACGCTGGCCTTGCCTGCTGCCGAACGTCTGGCGCCTGCCTCCATGCGCAACGTTTTTGCGCCTGCAAGCGTGCCGGAGGGATATGATGCGGCGATTGGTGTGGACCTGTTGTTCCGTCCGGAGAGCTTCCGCGCCAATGCCATGGACCTGGCCGCCTTCAACCGGCACTTGGCGGAGCAGTGCCGCCACTACGGAGCCATCACCCAGCCGGCCCTTGCCATCACAGGCGATCAGGACACGGTTGTCTGGCCCAGCATTCACTCGAAGGGCCTGGAGCGCGATCTGCCCAATTGCCGTCTGATCGAACTGCCCGGCGCCGGCCACATGCCGCAGCACAGCCACACGGATGAGATCGTGGCGCTGATCCGGGGGCTTTGAGGCATGGGTGGGAAGCGTGCGGGCGCTTGAAAAACCCAAGCCACCCCGAGGGGTGGCTTGGCATTTAGCTCCCGTTTCCGGGCGGCGAAAGAACGTTTCCGTTCCCGCTTATCATGTAAGGCTTGACTCGCCTCAGAGGCCGGTCTTGCCGTCGCTGCCGACGAAGGCGATGCGCAGCATGTTGGTGGAGCCAGGGGTGCCAAAGGGCACGCCGGCGGTCACGATCACGCGTTGTCCGGGCTTGGCGAAGCCTTCCTGGCTGGCGATCTTGCAGGCGCGGTTCACCATGTCGTTCTCGTCGTTCGCGTCCTCGCTGACGACGCAGTGCAGGCCCCACGCAAGGGCGAGACGGCGCGCGGTGGAGGCGACCGGCGACAGGGCAATGACCGGGGTGGAGCAGCGTTCACGCGCCGCGCGCAGGCCCGTCGCGCCCGACGAGGTGTAGCAGACGACAGCTGCAAGGTTCAGCGTTTCGGCGATCTGCCGTGCTGCTGCCGAGATGGCATCGGCGCCGGTGGCCTCCGGCTCGGTCCGCTGCGCGTGGATGATGTTGCGGAAGTTCTGATCCGTTTCCACCTGCTGGGCGATCCGGTCCATGGTGCTGACCGCCTCGATCGGGAACTGGCCTGCAGCGGATTCGGCCGACAGCATGATGGCATCGGCGCCTTCGAACACGGCCGTGGCGACATCCGACACTTCGGCGCGGGTCGGCACCGGAGCGGTGATCATGGATTCCAGCATCTGGGTGGCGACGACCACCGGCTTGCCGGCGCGGCGGGCAGCGCGGACGATGCGCTTCTGGAGGCCAGGAACCTGCTCCAGCGGCATTTCCACGCCAAGGTCACCACGGGCAACCATCAGGGCGTCGGACAGCTCGATGATCTCGGCCAGACGGTCGATCGCCTGCGGCTTCTCGATCTTGGCGAGGATGCCGGCGCGGCCGCGCACGATCTTGCGCACTTCGGCAATGTCGTCCGGGCGCTGGATGAAGGAGAGGGCGATCCAGTCCACGCTGGTTTCCAGCACGGCAGTCAGGTCGGCGCGGTCCTTGTCGGTGAGGGCGCTCATGCCGAGTTCCGAGTCCGGAACGCTGACGCCCTTCTTGTCTGACAGCTTTCCGCCGACTTCCACGCGGGTCATGGCGCGCGAGGGAGTGCACTCGGTGACAACGAGGCGGATCTTGCCGTCGTCGAGCAGCAGGCGGTGGCCCGGCTGAAGTGCCTTGAGGATTTCCGGATGGGGCAGGAAAACGCGGGAGACGTCGCCCGGGGTAGGGTCGGAGTCCAGCACGAAGGTGGCGCCGTCTTCCAGCATCACCGGGCCTTCGGCGAACTTGCCGACGCGCAGCTTCGGACCCTGGAGATCGGCGAGAATACCGATCGGGCGGCCGGCCTTTTCCTCGACAGCGCGGATGCGGCGCACCAGTTCGCGCATCAGATCGTGGTCAGCATGGCTCATGTTGATGCGGAACACATCCGCACCGGCCGTATGCAGCTTCTCGATCATCTCCTGGGTGGAAGAGGCCGGTCCCAGAGTTGCAAGAATTTTAACGCGCCGATTTCGCCTCATTGTGCACCCGTTCCCTGTTGTACCGGCTCAGTCAGCTGAACCGTCCAATTGCTCTGCTCGCCTGTGTCGATTTCGAAAAATCCAGTACGCTCGTAGCCGCGCGCCACACAGTCTTCAATTCCGCGAATCGTGAACTCTTTTTCGCGCGTACACATGTACGCCCGGCCGCCCCATTCGCCAAACTGATCGTAATCGACGGCATAAATGTAATAGTAGCGTGACACAAGTGCCCCCGGCACAAGCGTTTCACAGCTGTTGGCTGTCAGGTTCCACCAGCCTTCGGTGACCCAGTCAGTCTTGTCCTTGTATCCGATGGCAACGCCAACGTTGCTTTCGGTCTTGTTACACAGACGCAAGTCCGCTTTTGCCGTATCGCTCAGGAGAGCAACAGCAAAAAAAACTGCAAATGCAAGAGCTGCACGCGCAAAGCCTGTGCCGGTCCATGCCGGATCTCTCATGCCCTGCGTTCCTTGTCCGTGATCATTAAACCGATTTAATCCGATAATTTGTGAGAACTTTTGCGGCCCGGGTCATGTCCTGTCAATGACAACGGCACGGAAGTCGTTGACATTGGTGAAAGTTGGCCCGGGAGTCAGCAGATCCCCAAGCTTCTCGAAGAAGCCGGTGCTATCGTTTCTCGCCAGAAATGCGGCAGCATCAAGACCCGTGGCCGATGCGCGGGCGAGTGTGGACGAATCGAGCATGGCACCAGCTGCGTCATCGGCGCGTCCGCGTCCGCCGTCCGTGCCGTCCGTATCCCCCGCGACTGCCGAAATGCCTTCGGTGCCGTTGAGGGCGAGCGCCAGTGCCAGCGCATATTCCTGGTTCGGCCCGCCGCATCCGTCGCCGCGGATGGTAACGGTCAATTCTCCGCCTGACAGAAGCACGCAGCGCCGGCCGCTCCGCTGCAGGTCAAGAGCAAGCATCGCATGCGAGGCGGCGACGTCGCGCGCCTCACCTTCAAGGCTGTCGCCCAGGATGATCGTCTCGTAACCTGCGGCCTCTGCCACGCGCCTTGCGGCCTCGATGGATTGCATCGGCGTTGCCACAAGCTTGTAGCTGCGCCCTTCGAAAGCGGCATCGCCCGGCTTGATGCTTTCGTTGGCCGGGTCGTTCAGTGCAGCCTGAATGGAGGGTGGCAGGCTGATGCCGCGTGCCAGGCACAGTTCGCGCGCATGCTGCAGCGTGGTCGGGTCCGGTACGGTAGGGCCGGAGGCAATTACCGCAGGATCGTCATGGGGCACATCCGATACGGCCAGCGTCGTCAGCGCCACATCCGGACGGACCGCCTTGGCAAGGCGGCCGCCCTTGATGCGCGAGAGATGCTTGCGGATGGTGTTGATCTCGTCGATCGTCGCCCCGGAGCGCAGCAGCGCCTTGGTCAGCGCCTGCTTGTCGGCAAGAGACACGCCTTCAGCCGGGGCAATCCAGTTTGCAGAGCCGCCGCCGGAGAGCAGCACGACCACATGATCGCCGGCTCGCGCGCTGCGGGCGATGTCGAGACAGCGCAGCGTTGCCGAAACGCCCGCCTCATCCGGCACGGGGTGTCCGGCCTCTACCAGTTCGATGGTGCCTGTGGGGCGGGCGTAGCCATGGCGGGTGACGCCAAGGCCCAGAAGCCGGTCCGGGCCGAGGCCGCGGTCTTCCCGGTAATGCCGCTCGGCCGTCTCCAGCATGGAGCCTGCGGCCTTGCCTGCCGCCAGCAGGATGATCCGTCCGCCGTCCACAGGTTCAGGCAAATGCGGGGGAAGGCACTGTCCCGGAAGAGCAGCATCAACCGCAGCCTGAAACAAGGTTTCGAGAAAGGAAGCGGTATGTATGGCGACGGGCATCGAAAACCTGTTGGTAGAGGCGCCTCTATGTTCTATTTCTTACGCAAGCAAAGCGCTTGCGTCATCCGAATTGCGCATCCTCTCAACCGTCATCCCCGAGCAATGCAATTGATCCCTTCCGCATTTGAACCTGTCGAAGCCATTGACGGGAATCTGGGCTGCGGCCTGCTTCTGCTATGCGATCATGCCCGCAACAGTCTCCCGCCCGAATATGGCGATCTGGGCCTGCCTCCAGCGCAGTTTGAACGGCATATCGCCTATGACATCGGCGTGCGGCCGCTGACGCTGGAGCTGGCACGGCGGCTTGCCGCGCCCGCGCTGATGACGACCTTCTCGCGCCTGCTGATCGATCCCAACCGCGGGGAGGATGATCCGACGCTGGTGATGCGCCTGTCCGATGGTGCCGTTGTGCCCGGCAATGCCCGCCATGATGCGGCAGAGCGGGAGCGGCGCATTGCGCTCTATCACCGCCCCTATCATGACCGTATCGCCGCGACGCTGGATGCCATGCTGGAAGAGGCGGCGCCTCCGGTCGTCGTGTCGATCCACAGCTATACGCCGGTCTGGCGCGGCACCCCGCGGCCCTGGCATGCGGGGCTGCTGTGGGACAAGGATCCGCGTGCGGTCATGCCCGTTCTCGAAGCCCTGTCTGCGGATGGAACGCTTGTCGTCGGCGACAATGAGCCTTACGACGGAGCCCTGAAAAACGACACAATGTACCGCCACTGCACCCGGCGCGGCCTGGCCCATGTGCTGATCGAAGTCCGGCAGGATCTGATCGGCGATGAGGCGGGTGTGCTGGAATGGGCCGGCCGGCTGGAGCCCATTCTGCGCCGCATGACCGGCATGCCGGACCTGCGCCAGATCCGGCATCACGGGTCGCGGGCGGACTGAAACATGCGGAGAGACAGCGATGGATCTTGATGCTGCAACGCAGGAAAAGCTGGAAGCAGCGGCGTTCCGCCGGCTGGTGGAGCATCTGCGCAAACGCACCGATGTGCAGAATATCGACATGATGAATCTCGCCGGCTTCTGCCGCAACTGCCTGTCCAACTGGATGGTGGAGGAAGCAGGCAAGGCGGGTGTGAACCTCGGCAAGGACGAGGCAAGGGAACTTGTCTACGGCATGCCTTATGAAGACTGGAAGAGGCTCCACCAGCGCGAGGCGACGGCGGAACAGAAGGCCGCCTTCGACGCCAGCCGTCCGGAGCACTGATCCGTCTTCAAACTTTGGGACTTCCCATCAAGCCGCCGCTTGACCCGGCCTTCGGACCGTGGCAGGGCAGGCGCAATTCACTACTGAAGGAGTGCTAGCATGTCAGATCCGGGTGGCGTTGCCGCAGACCAGCTCAGGGCGTTCATCGAGCGTATCGAGCGTCTTGAGGAAGAGAAAAAGGTGATCTCCGACGACATCAAGGATGTCTATGCGGAGGCCAAGGGCAACGGCTTTGACGTCAAGATCCTGCGCAAGGTGATTGCCCTGCGCAAGAAGCAGCCGCATGAGCGTGAGGAAGAGGAAGCAATCCTCGATCTCTACCTCCAGGCTCTTGGCATGTCTGCTTACGCCGGAAACGGCTGATCACCGGTCCATGACGGGCAGAAGACGGGCGGCTTTGCCGCCCGTTTTTATTTCAGGATACCGGACATGAAAAGAGCGGCCTCAAGGGGCCGCTCTTTTTGTTTCAAGCTTGTGCTTCCACCCGGTTCAGCGAGTGTAGACCACCGGAAGAATTGCCACGGCGGTGCCGGTGAAGCTGTCAGCACGGATGTCCTGCGGAGCTGCCGTGGTGAAGCTGTTCTTCAGGAAGCGGTTGCCCGGCACCAGCAGCTCGGTGAGCTTGCGCTGGTTCGGATGGCTCATCTTCGCGAAGGATCCGGTGCGCAGCGTCGATGCGGCCGAGATGATATCCGGCGCGTTCTTGTCCGGTGCGCGGGCAAAACCAGCCAGCGGATCCTTGATCTGCGCGGGGAGCAGGCCGGCAAGGGTCGGAGCAGGCGTGGCCGGCTTCTTCTTGTCGCGGGCCATCCGGGCCGCAGCTTCCGCGGCCTTGGCGCGCAGCACGTCCTGCGTGGCCAGCTGCGGCTGGGTGGCGGCCTGCGAGGCATAGGCCATGGCCGCTGCCGTCAGTTGCGGCTTCGGAGCCGGCTGGGTGCCCGTGGCAGCCATGATTGCAGAGACAGGGTCGGTGGCCTGAGCCACGGCGCGGGCGGTTGCTGACTGCGGCTTGGCGTGCGGAACCGCGACTGCGGCCAGTTGCTGCGCGGCGGCTGGCTGGGACGGTGCCGCGGGCGGGACCGGCGCTGCGGCTGCGGCAGCCTGCTTCAGAGCCTCGTCGGCGCTGACGCCGCCTGCATCAGCCGATGCAATCTGGAAGGGGATGCTGGCCGGCTCGCGGGCCCAGGCGGGCTTGCCCTGAGGCAGGGCGGTTGCGGTGACAACAGGAGCTTCGGGTTCAGGCGCACGTGCCGGTGCTGCAGCAGGGGCCTGTGCGGGTGCTGCAGCAGGCGGAGTTGCGGCTACAGTGCCGCGTGCTGCGGCAGCGCCGGGACGGACCGCTGCCGGGCTGGCATCCGGCGCGGCGGCGGCCTGTTCGATGTCGTCATCCTCGCCGGAGAAGAGGGCGGCCAGGAAGTTGCGGCCACCACTGGCGGCGGGACGCACTGGGCGGCCATCGTCACCCGATGTGAGTGTCTGGCCACGTGTGTTCATACGGCTGGTACTTTCACCGTCTTCACTGCCGCTGTTATTGGCTACAATGACCGGGGCAGATCTGCGGCCGGACTTGAGATCGGCCAGCGCCTGCTGATAGCCTGGCATCGGCTTGCCATCGGAGGGGATGTGCACGGTTTTGCCATCCGGGAACACGGCTGCAAGCTGCTGGCGTGTCATGGACGGCCAGTGGCGGACACTGCCTGTGTCCAGGTGAACGAAAGGCGAGCCCGAGGTGGGATAGAAGCCGACACCGCCAACCTGCTTGCGCAGGCCTGTGGCGCGGAGTGTTGCAAGATCGACGCCGGGGATGAAGAAGTCCATCGCCTTGCCGAGCATGTGCTGGCTCTTCTGCGCGACACCGCGTGAACGGGAGCGCAGCATGTTGTTGGTCGCCGGAGAGCGGTAGCTCGACACCACATGAATATAATCGCGGCCGCCAACCTGCTGATACACTTCCCATACCAGGTCCAGCAGATTGGGATCAATGTTGGTGATCTCGTTGCGCCGCCAGTCCCTCAGGAAACGGTTCGCGTCACGCAGGCCGCCCGGGATATACCGGCCGTCTTTCTTGAACGTGATCTGAACTCTTTCCTTGGTGTGCACGTTATAGAGCTTGAGGGTGCGGGTTTCGGCATGTGCGGATGACAGGCCGGGTGCAACCAGTGCAGGCGCAAGGAGCATGGCGCCGAAAACACAGACGAGCGCCATAAGGCGCTTCAGTCGGGTCAGGGCGTTGTCTCGGGCAAACCGTGTACGCAAATCACTTCTCGCATTCTATCGGCCTGGCGGCCGGAACTTCCCCCCGATGATGAAGAGGACGTTACCGGCGCGAGGTTAAGAAGTTTTTACCGTGATTTCATTTCACGGCCCATAGTGGCGAATTTACAACGAGGAATCCAGCCCTTGATTTTGCGTATGTCACATTTGGTAACCGGCTGAATCCCATTGTCTTGTCCTCCAGTCGAGGCAGATCCAGGAGAAGGTTTCTGCGTCAGCAGTGCAGAAGGGCTCAATCAAACATCCATTGACAGATGCCGGTATGCCGCAGCTGCGCTGTCACGTTTCTCCAGTCTGCTGATCGGTGCTGTCCTCCAGACCATACTCCTTCAGCTTTCTGTACAGCGTCGAGCGTCCAATGCCTAGCCGTTTCGCGACTTCTGTCATCCGCCCGCCATAGTGGCTGATGGCCATGCGGATCATTTCCTCCTCCACAGCCGTCAGGCTGCGCAGATGACCGCCATCGTCAAGACTGCGGAGGAACCCGTAGGGGGCGCTTGTGGCAGCTTGATGATGAGGCGGCACAGCCTGGCGGTCCTGTGGAGAGCCTGTGGAAAACGCCGCCGCTGCGCTTGTGGCCGGCGAAGAGCCCGCGGTCACGCTGACAGGCGCTGACTTTAGGTCAGGCACGGGCAGGGGGTGATCGAGCGCAGCTGCCACCTGCGGGAAATCCTCAGGCACAAGCTGGTCGCCATCGCACAGAACCACCGCGCGGAAGATGGTGTTTTCCAGCTGGCGGATGTTGCCAGGCCAGGTATAGGCCTGCAGCAGGGCAAGCGCTTCGGCCGATATGCCGCGCACTTGCGGCTTGCCTTCCTCAGCTGCAAAGCGTGCGAGGAAATGGCGGGCGAGCGCCGGAATGTCCTCGATGCGGTCGCGCAGCGGCGGGATCCAGATCGGAAAGACGTTGAGCCGGTAATAAAGGTCCTCGCGGAAGCCGCCTTCCTTCACCAGATCCAGCAGGCGCCGGTTGGTGGCGGAGATGAGGCGGAAGTCCACCTTCACGGGGCGGCGGGCGCCGATGGGGTCGATCTCCCCTTCCTGCAGCGCGCGCAGGAGCTTGACCTGCACCTCCATGGGCAACTCGCCCACTTCATCCAGGAAAAGGGTGCCGCCATGGGCTTCCTGAAACTTGCCGACATGCTTGTCGACCGCGCCGGTGAAGGCGCCTTTCTCGTGGCCGAAAAGGATCGATTCCACCAGATTGTCCGGAATGGCGCCACAGTTCACGGTGATGAAAGGGCGGGACTTGCGGTCGCTGGTGCCCTGGATGGCTCGGGCGATCAGTTCCTTGCCGACGCCGCTCTCCCCTTCGATCAGGATCGGGATGTTGGACGAGGCGGCCCGCTGGCCAAGGCGCAGCACGCGCTCCATGGCGGCCGAGCGGGTGATGATCTCGTTGAAGGTCAGCGTGCCGGACGCGCGCTTGTGCAGGCGGGTGATTTCGCTTTCGAGTGCCGAGACCTTCATCAGGTTGCGGATGGAGACCTCCAGCCGCTCGGCCGACACCGGCTTGACGACGAAATCCTGCGCGCCCGCATTCATGGCATTGACAACCGTGTCGATGCCGCCGTGGGCGGTCTGCATGATCACCGGCACGGCAATCCTCTGGGCCCGCATCTGGCGCAGGGCGCCAAGGCCGTCCAGCTCCGGCATCACCATGTCCATGACGACAAGGTCGATATCCGCGCCTTCCGCCCCGGTCATGATTTTCAGCGCTTCAGCGCCGTTCCCGGCCAGCTTCACCCTGTAACCAAAGCGGGTGATGGCCTCCTGCAACAGGCGGCGCTGAATCGGGTCGTCATCAACAACGAGGATGCGTCCGCTGGCTGCTACCATTTTACGTCCCGGCCTTGCCTGTCTCAATTCGGGCCATCATTCGCAGCCGCAAGTAAACAAATCGTCCATAATCATGGCGCCATTCGATAGAATGATGATTGCTTGTGACGGGGTTTGCGCCCTAATTTCAACAAGCACAGACTTGCAGACATGTCTTTGACGCATCGCACGGATGCTACCGGAGGATTTATGAAGGGTATTGAAGCCGCCAGCTCTCACGCAACCGCAACAGGGCTGGGCGACTTGCCGGAATGGGATCTCACAGACCTCTATCCGGCACCGGATGCGCCGCAGGTTCAGGCCGATCTGGCCGCAGCCCTCGAGCGCTCCCGCCAGTTTGAAGGCGCTTACAAGGGGCATCTGGCAAGGCTTGCCGCCGAAGACAGGGATGGGCTCCTTGCTGCGATCCAGTCCTTTGAGGACCTGGAAGATCTGCTGGGAAAGCTGATTTCCTTCGCGGGCCTCGTTTATGCCGGCAACACCACCGATCCGGCCCGGCAGAAGTTTTATGGCGACGTGCAGGAAAAGATCACCTCGGCCAGCTCTCACCTTCTGTTCTTCACGCTGGAGATCAACTCCATCGAGGATGCGGTGATCGAAGCGGCACTGGAGGATTCCGGCCTGAAACACTACCGTCCCTGGTTCGAGGATCTGCGCAAGGAAAAGCCTTTCCAGCTGGAAGACCGGGTGGAGCAGCTGTTCCACGAGAAGTCCGTCACCGGGCGCGGTGCCTGGAACCGGCTGTTTGACGAAACGATCGCCTCCCTGCGTTTCACCGTTGGCGGGCAAAGCCTTGCCATCGAGCAGGTGCTGAACCTGTTGCAGGATGCCGATCCGGCACGGCGCAAGGCCGCTTCCGATGCGCTGGCCGAGACCTTCAAGGCGAACCTGCGGGTCTTCACACTGATCACCAACACGCTGGCCAAGGACAAGGAAATCTCCGACCGCTGGCGCAAGTTCGAGGACATTGCCGACAGCCGGCACCTGGCCAACCGGGTGGAACGCGAGGTGGTGGATGCCATGGTGGCTGCCGTGCGCGATGCCTATCCGCGCCTGTCGCACCGCTATTATGCGCTCAAGGCCCGCTGGCTCGGCATGGACAAGCTGAACCACTGGGACCGGAATGCACCGCTGCCGAAGGCGGACAACCGTGTCATCCCCTGGAGCGAGGCCCGCGATACGGTGCTGGCTGCTTACGCCGGTTTCTCGCCCGAAATGGCGGAAATCGCGCAGCGCTTCTTCGACAGGGGCTGGATTGATGCGCCTGCGCGTGACGGCAAGGCACCGGGAGCCTTCGCCCACCCCACCGTGCCGAGCGTGCATCCCTATGTGCTGGTCAATTACCTCGGCAAGACGCGGGACGTGATGACGCTGGCCCATGAGCTGGGGCACGGTGTGCATCAGGTGCTGGCTGCGCCCAACGGCCCGCTGATGGCGCCAACGCCGCTGACGCTGGCCGAGACGGCGAGCGTCTTCGGCGAGATGCTGACCTTCCGCTCGTTGCTGGACAAGGCCGGGGACAAGCGCACCCGCAAGATCATGCTGGCCTCCAAGGCAGAAGACATGATCAACACGGTGGTGCGGCAGATCGCCTTCTACAGCTTCGAGCGCCGCATCCATTCCGAGCGGCGCAACGGCGAGCTGACGGCGGATCGCATCGGCGAGATCTGGATGGATGTTCAGCGCGAGAGCCTTGGACCCGCCATCCATCTGGGGGAGGGCTACGAGACCTTCTGGACCTATATCCCCCACTTCATCCATTCGCCCTTCTATGTGTATGCCTATGCCTTCGGCGATTGCCTCGTGAATTCGCTCTATGCAGTCTATGAGGAAGCCGGGGCCGGGTTCCAGCAGAAGTATTTTGATTTGCTGAAGGCCGGCGGCACCAAACACCATTCGGAGCTGCTGGCGCCCTTCGGGCTTGATGCCAGCGATCCGGGTTTCTGGAAGAAGGGCCTGTCGGTGATCGAGCGCATCATTGACGAACTGGAGGCGATGGAAGACTGAGGTCCGGTTTTCCATTGTTAAAATGAGGAGGGGGGATGTTCCGTTACACGCCTTATGACGGGTCGAAGCGTCCCTTCTCCATCGGTCTTGAACCGGTGCCGCAGGAGCGCTGGTTTGATCCGGACGAGCGCTTTGCCGAACAGCTGGCGCGCAAGCGGGAGCTGATGGCCACCGTGCCGGATGTGGTGTTCCACAGTGAGCCGGAGACGCTGGCCGCGCAGGCGGAAGCCTTCGCACTCATGGCCGCGCATCTGCCGGTGGCGCATCCGGATCTCTACCAGCCCGTGGACGGCGGCGTTGCCTTGGTCGCGGATGGCACGGCCTTTCATCTTCGGGGCAATGAGCCGCCGCTTCTGACCATCAGCCGTGCCGTGCAGGAGGATCTCGTCCTCATGCGCAAGGGGGAGGGCGGCTGGCGGCTGGCTGCGGCCTCGCTCTGTTTTCCGTCCTCGTGGTCGCTGGCCGCCAAGGCGTCGCTGCCCATGGCGCAGATCCATGAGCATGTGCCGGGTTATGCCGGGCGCATGGGCCAGACGGTGGACCGCATCTTCGACAACCTGAAGCCCGGCCAGCTGGTGGCGCGGCTCAACTGGTCGGTCTATGACAGTCCGGAGCTGCATCATTCCCGTCCCAAACAGATGTCGCCGCAAATGGCGGAAGGCGAGGGGGCGATGCTGGCGGGCGCCTTCATCCGGGTGGAGCGGCAGACGCTCTCCCGCTTGCCGGATAGCGGCGATCTGCTTTTTACCATCAAGATCCATCACGATCCCTTGCGCCTGCTGGCCGCGCAGCCCCGGGCGCGGGAATTGGCCGCAGGGCTGGCGGAGCAGCTTGCCAGCCTTGATGAGGCGCAATTGCGCTACAAGGGCCTGACGTTGCATCGCGACCAGCTTGCCGCAGATCTCGCCAGCCTTGTCTGATGACTGCCGCCAATGTGACTTGCTGAAAGGGGCCTGTATCCCATATGGGAGCAGGACAAGAGTTCAGTATGGCAGGAAGCCTTGATGTCCGCAGGGAATGACAGGGAAGCCAACCGGTTTTCGGCCCGCGTTGGCCGCTATGCCCGCGTGGGCACCAATGTGGGCGGCGTTGCCGTCAAGCTGGCCGGAGCCAAGCTCTTCGGTCTTGCGGCGGACAACAGGAAGGATGCCGAAAGCCTTGCCGCCGCGCTGGGCGGTCTGAAGGGGCCGCTGATGAAGGTGGCGCAGCTTCTCTCCACCATCCCCGATCTGCTGCCACCCGAATATGCTGCCGAACTTGCCAAGCTGCAGGCCAATGCCCCGCCGATGGGCTGGGCCTTCGTCAAGCGCCGCATGCGCGCCGAACTGGGTGCGGACTGGGAGCAGTGCTTTGCCATCTTCGAGAAGGAACCGGCGGCGGCCGCATCGCTGGGTCAGGTGCACCGGGCCGAGGCGCTGGATGGCCGCGCTCTGGCCTGCAAGCTGCAATATCCGGACATGGCCTCTGCCGTCGAGGCGGATCTGAGCCAGCTCTCCGTGCTCTTCTCCCTGCACCGGCGCATGCAGTCGGCCATCGACACCCGGGAGATCGCCAAGGAAATCGGCGAGCGGCTGCGTGAGGAGCTGGATTATCAGCGCGAGGCGCAGCAGATGGCCGTCTATCGCGCCATCTTCAGGGATGAGCCGCGCATCCGCGTGCCCGAAGTGGTGCCGGAGCTCTCCACCAATCGCCTGCTGACCATGGGATGGCTGGAGGGACGGCCGCTGCTGTCCTGGAAGGACGCGGATCTGGAGACACGCAACCGGCTGGCCTCCACGATGTTCCATGCCTGGTGGCATCCTTTCAGCCATTTCGGCGTCATCCATGGCGATCCGCATCTTGGCAACTACACCGTGTTTCGCGAGAATGGCGAGGCGGCAGGTATCAACCTGCTCGACTATGGCTGCATCCGCATCTTCCCGCCCGGTTTTGCCGAAGGGGTGGTGGATCTCTATCTGGGGCTCCTGCATGAGGATGAGGCACGGGTGGTCTCTGCCTATGAGCGATGGGGCTTCAAGGGGCTGACGCGGGAGCTGATCGATGTGCTGAACATCTGGGCCCGTTTCATTTATGGCCCGCTCCTGACCGACCGGGTGCGCTCCATTGCTGACGGGGTGAGCCCGGCCGAATATGGCCGCAAGGAAGCCTTCCGCGTGCAGCAATCCCTGAAGAAGCTTGGTCCAGTTACCGTGCCGCGCGAGTTCGTCTTCATGGACCGCGCCGCCATCGGCCTCGGCGGGGTGTTCCTGCATCTGCGTGCCGAACTGAACTTCTTCCGCCTGTTCAACGAACAGATCGATGGCTTCAAGGTAGAGACGGTCGCTGCCCGTCAATCTGCGGCACTGGAAAGCGCGGGGCTTGTGGCGGGGGGGTGAACTCTTCCCGGCTGCAGAAGTGGCGAGGAGGGCCAAGCTTGGGTGATCCACCCCCATTGAACGGGTCCACCTTGAAGTATGGTTTTGACCCTGAAGGAGGACCACAATGGCAAACAAGCGACACAAGCCCGACGAGATCGTCACGAAGCTTCGGCAGGTTGAGGTTTTGCGCGGCCAAGGCATGGCGATGGCGGATGCCGTTCGCCAGATCGGCGTTTCCGAGCTGACGTTCTACCGGTGGCGTAAGCAATATGGCGGCATGAGCCGTGACCAGCTTCGGCAGTTGAAGGATCTCCAGAAGGAGAACGAACGGCTTCGCAAGGCGGTGGCGGATCTGACGCTGGACAAGCTGATCCTGACGGAGGCTGCGCGGGGAAACTTCTGAGCCC
>NZ_LIPT01000008.1 GCF_001418225.1 Pannonibacter indicus
ATGCCGCCCGCGCTGGCGCCACGACCATCATTGCACTAACAATCAAATTGGACCCGTCCGTGGGGGCCGATCAGTGGAGCACCCGCACCGTCACAATCATCTGCCGGCGCTTCCCCCCGGTCTCCTGGCGCCCCTCAAGCCGCACCGGAGCTTCTTCCTGACCGCTGCCGGACACAATGACCGCCCCTGTCGCGGCCAGAAACTTGAGAACCTTGCGTCCTTCGTCTGTCAACGTTCTGCTCATCGTCCCCCCTCCCAGCGGGCAAGACCATAGACGGTCATGCCACCTGCAATCAGTTGTTCAATCTTGAAAAGCACGGCGTCGACCTGAGGATCATCGCGCCGGTCCTCCCACTTGCGGCAGGCGTAAGCGACCGTGGACCGGTCCCGGCCGTAGTAGTCCCCCACTTCGGCGCAGGAGAGGCCAAGGGCGACATGGGCCAGATACATCACCAGCTGCCGGGCATCGGCAATCAGCCGGACGCCACGGCCCTCACTGAGCAGCTCCGGCGGGCTGATGCCATAAACTTCCGCAACCAACCCCTCGATCAGCAGAAGCCGGGCCAAGACGGTTCTGTTCCTCACTTCTCCCGCCTGTCCCCCGCCTCCACCCTGACGCTGTTGCCGGATAGAAGTCCTCGCTACGCACTCCATCACCAATCTCCCCGTGGATTTCCCACTTAGGCTTATATTCCTACATAATACGCCAGCAATCCGGGGTGAGGGATAAGTTTCCTAGCAACTTTTAAGGGAGCGCAGATATCCGCCATTTCTCCCCACCTCTGTCAACCGGTGGATGATGGATACATTCCTGACGGCCACCGCCGGCAGAAAACCGGAGCCTGGGCCTCTTTGATGTCTGAGACGTCAGCATCAAGCCTTGGCGGCTCCTGGAGACGTGAAGGGAGCCCGGATGCATAAAACGCCAGTGCCGGACAAAGTGTTCTGGATGCGCCTTGAGCGTCTTGGGCTTGGAACAGGATTGCGGGAGCAAAGCACAGCAGCCAACGGTCTTCCGGTCCTGCTGCTCCACCTGGTCCATGCCATGCGGGCAGAGCGGGCAAGGTGCCGGCAAGCGCACTGGACAGGCGATATCAACCGCCTTGCCGGACTGCGCGCCTCCTTCCGCACATTATGGCCCCTGCGCCACTCATGCCACCGCTGGTGAACTTGTCCTGCCTGCAGCTCATCTCAGGCAATTCGGACAGAAGCGGGAACCGGCTTTTCGGCCATACTTACTTCAAGGCCAAGAGAGAGCCTCTCAGCGCCATCGTTTTCACCGGAAGAGTTCCGGCGGGTGCGGCGCCTGGCCTCCAGGCACTGCAGCCACAAATGCAAAAGACCGCTGCGGTTTCCCGCAGCGGTCTCAAAATCACGCCTGCAAAGCAGGGCTGCCAGTTACTTGGCGCGCTTGCGCTGCTGACCCAGGCCCATCTTTTTGGCCAGTTCCGAACGTGCAGCAGCATAGTTCGGAGCAACCATCGGGTAGTCGGCCGGCAGGTCCCACTTCTCGCGGTACTCTTCCGGGGTCATGTCGTAGTGCGTGCGCAGGTGACGCTTCAGCGACTTGAACTTCTTGCCGTCTTCCAGACAGATGATGTAGTCCGGCATCACAGACTTTTTGACCGGAACGGCCGGCTTGAGCGGCTCCGGCTCCGGCTCGACCTGGGCGCCAGACGTGCGCTGCAATGCACCGTAAACTTCGTTGATCAGGCCCGGGAGTTCAGTTGCCGCCACGGTATTATTGCTCACATAAGCGGAAACAATCTCAGCGGTCAGGTCGATCAGGTTTGCATCTACCGGCGTGTCAGTCATTTCTCACCCATCTCGTAAATTTGTCGCGTGTTCGCATTCCTGCACAAACCCAACGTCTTCACCAATCGGCGCTTTGCAGCACAAGCTTACTTGGGAAGCGCGACGAGAAAAATTTGATTCTTATGCAGAGGCAACGTATTCGAGCTTATATAGATGCTTCATTCATTGGACAAGCCCTAACAAACAAGAAAAAAGTAAAACGACCCGTTTTCAACGAAACACCTCCGTCATCTGTAGTTCAAATTTGTCCAATTTGTGGTAAAAACCCGCTGTAGTGCCGTCAAGTTGCGGCTTTCCCGCATCCCGCGCGCAACCAGCCTTTGGGCAGCTCCCTGCCCGGCCCTGCAAGCTTTATAGAGCCGGAACTTGTCGCGGCAAAAGTAAGGCCCGGTTTCTGATACCAGGCCTTGCAACAAGCACTTTCCTCTCCTGACCGGAAGGGCAACCCTGTCAGGTCTTCTGCTTCTTCTTCCGGTCGAGAAGCGGTGCGAGGACGTCCATTTTTGTCACCGCGCAAGGGCGGTATCCGGCAGCAAGAGCCGCCTTGGCCACAAGATGCGCCGAGATTGGAGCGGTCAGCAGAAAGAAAACAACACCAGCGATCGCTCTGGTGATCACATCCAGTTCCCTCGCATGCAGGGCCAGCGCGATCAGCATCAGCCCTGACCCCAGCGTCCCGGCCTTTGACGCGGCATGCATGCGCGAGAACACGTCGGGAAAGCGGATGACGCCAAGTGCGGCAGCTGCCGCAAACAGCGCTCCGGCAACCAGGAAGAGCCCACTGGCGATTTCGATTGCAGCGTTCATTTTCCAGCCTTTCTGCGGGCGAGATCTTCCTTCACTTCCGCGGAGATGGTCGGATCGCCAACCTGACCCCGGTTCAAAATGAAGCGCGCCAGCGCCACTGTGCTGAGGAACCCGACAAGGCCAAGCGTAATGGCGATGTCCACGTAGAGATAGAACTCGGTTGCAATGCCGATCACGGCAATGAAGCCGATCGCCGTCGCCACCAGCATGTCGAGGGCCACCACCCGGTCCGGAAGGCTCGGTCCGAGCACTGTGCGCACCACCGTCACGGCGAAGGTGAAGACCAGCAGCACCAGAGAAATCTGGATGCAGACCTCAAGGAAATTTTCGGCAAACAGGTCAAGCGGGCTCAACGGAAGGCCTCCATGATCTTGCGTTCGAACCCATTGCGGATGTCCGCAATGGTCCCTTCCGGATCAGGAACGTCGATGCAGTGGATATAGAGCACCTTCCGGTCCTCGGAGACATCCACGGACAGCGTTCCCGGCGTCAGCGTGATCAGATTGGCCAGAAGCGCTATCTCGAAGTCGCTTTCAACCGTCAGGGGGAACGCGATGAATCCCGGATTGAGGCCAAGTTTCGGGCGGATCACGATCCGGGCCACGCGCCAGGCCGACATGACCAACTCGTAGAGGAAGAGCAGGATCAGCCCGGTGACGCGCGAGGCACGGCGGAAATAGCCGCCGGTGTTGATCTGCTCGCGGATCAGATACAGCGCTCCCAGTCCCAGCACGAAGCCGAAAGCAAGATTGACCACCGAGAAGGAGCCAGTCACCGCCCCCCATGCGGCAGCCAGCAGGATATTGACGAGGAACAGGCCGCTCATGCTGCACCTCCGAAGACAGACAGGAAATAACCGGCAGGATCGATCAGGCCGCCGGCACCGCGCATGGCGATGTTCATCAGCCACTCCGGCGCAAGTCCGAACAGGACGGCCAGCGCCGTAAGTGCGCCAACCGGGATCCAGAGCGCCGGAGAAGCAAAGCCTGAGGCCTGCACGGCAACCGCTGCAGAACCACCGCTTTGCATCGCCACCTGACCGCCATCAGCCGTTCCCTCGGGTCCGCCGCGCCAGAACGCATAGATCCAAACCCGGCCAACGGCCATTGAGGTCAGGAACCCTGTCACGAGGATGGCGGCCGCCAGCCAGGACCAGCCGCTCTCCAGCGCGGCATCGACGAGGATCAGCTTGGGCCAGAAGCCCGAGAAGGGCGGCAGGCCGGCCACGGCAAAGGCAAGGATCAGGAACACGGCGGCAAGGGCCGGGCTCACGCCGTAAAGGCCGCCCAGTTTGCGAAGATCATTGCTGCCGCACATCGAAGCCATCACACCGGCGGCCATATAGAGCGCCGTCATGACGATGATCGAATGCACCGTATAGAAAATGGTGCCGGAAATCGCCGCAGGCGTGCCCATGGCGATGCCCGCCAGCATCGAGCCTATGCCGGAAATGACCAGATAGCCGAGCAAACGCCGGAGATCGGACTGCGCCAGAGCACCGATAACCCCCACCAGCATGGTCAGAGCCGCTACCCAGGCAATCACTTCACTCATTTCGGCGCGGGCCACCGGCATCAGCATCACCATGACGCGCAGCAGCGCATAGACGCCAACCTTGGTCAGAAGCCCGGCAAAGATCGCCGAAACCGCAACTCTCGGGGTGTGATAGGACGCAGGAAGCCAGGCATTCACCGGGAAGGCTGCCGCCTTCATCGCAAAGGCCAGCAGATACAGGGCACCGATGGTCATCACCGGGCCGGAAGGCTCTGCATTCGACAGCTTCATGGCGGCATCTGCCATGTTCAGCGTGCCCAGATGGCCATAGAGCAGGCCTGTGGCAATCAGAAAGAGGTTTGTGCCGATCAGGTTCAGCACACCGTATTTCACGGCGCCGTCCAGCTGCGCCCTGCCGTTGCCCAGCACAAGAAGACCGTAGGACGAGATCAGCAGCACCTCGAACCAGACATACATGTTGAAAATGTCGCCGGTCAGGAAGGCGCCGCAGGCACCCGTCATAAGGAACAGCAGGAACGGATAGAACCCGTAACGCCGCCCGGAGGTATCAATGGTCCCTGCCCCGTAGATGCCCGCACACAGCGCCACCACCGAGGCGATGAAGGCAAGGACTGCGCCCAGAGGATCGGCCGTGAAGGCGATGCCAAAAGGCGGCAGCCAGTTGCCCATCACCATGGTGACGACACCGGTCTTCAGCACATGCACCAGCAGCGCGCCAGTCGTCAGCACCAGCAAGCCGAGGAAGAACAGCGCCAGCTTCGGCTGGAAGCTGGTGTTCTTGCGCATGACGAGACAGAGCGAGCCGCCGATGATCGTCAGAATCGAGGGCACGACGATGAGCCAGTCCGCCGCCGTCACCGGCGCGGTGGTCATAGCCTGAGAAATATCAACCGAATAGGAAGGTCCGGCCATGGATCAGTACCCCTGCGGAGGACCGGCTTCACCCTTGGGCTCGGCGATGCGCATGTCGTTCACGTCATCGGTGCCCAGTTCCTGATAGGTGCGGTAGGCCAGCACCAGCAGGAAGGCGAAGAAGGAGAAGGAAATCACGATGGCCGTCAGCACGAGAGCCTGCGGCAGCGGATTGGCGGTTGCCTGCGTGACAGTCGCCTGATCCAACGGGATCAGCGGCGGCACTTCGCGGGTCAGGCGCCCGTTGACGAAGATCAGCATGTTGACCGCATTGCCGAGGATGACGACACCGATCAGCATCCGCACGAACATGCGCGACAGCATCAGATAGACGGCCACGGTGAAGAACAGGCCGATGAGGATGGACAGTCCGGCTTCCATCAGTCGCTCTCCCTTTCCTCAAGCGCGAGCGCGATGGAGCCGAAGGCTCCCACCACGACGAGATAAACCCCGATATCGAAGAACATCGGCGTGGACAGATCCACCGCCGTACCAAAGACATGAACCGTGACCCATTGGCTGGTCATGTAGGCCTGCCCCGTGAAAGCCGACAGCAGCCCGGCAACGGCAGCCAGCAGCAAACCGATACCGGCGAGCGTCATCGGATGCACGCCGATGGCCCTGCGGACACCCTCCACACCGCAGGCGATGCCGTAGATGGCCAGGGCGGAAGCTGCAATCAGGCCGCCAATGAAACCGCCGCCGGGTTCATTATGGCCGCGCAGCAGCACGAAGATGGAGAACAGCACCATCAGGGCCGCGATATAGGGCGCAAAGGTGCGGAAGATGATCGTGCGCATCAGCGTGCCTCCACCATCTTGGCTTTCGGGGACTTGCCGCTCTTCGGCGCCGCCGCGTCCGGCTTGGTGCGGATGCGGATCAGCGCCAGCACAGAAAGGCCCGTGAGCACCACGACCGAGATTTCGCCCAGCGTATCAAAGCCGCGGAAGTCGACGATGATCACGTTGACGATATTGCGGCCATGAGCAATCACGCGGCTGTACTGGCTGAAGAAGTCAGACAGGCGCGCGTCGAAGGGCTGCTGGGTGATGGCCAGCAGCACCAGCGTGAAGCCGAGGCCGACAGCACCGGAAATGCCAAGGCTGACGATCCGCGCAAGCATCGGACGGTGGTCGCGGGGTGACAGGTTGAGCCGGGTCATGACGAGGGCCAGGATCACCACGGACAGGGTTTCCACCATGAACTGGGTGAAGCTCAGATCCGGTGCACCGAACAGCATGAAGATCAGCGCCACGGCAAAGCCCTGGATGCCAAGCGTCACGATAGCCGTCAGCCGGGTGTTCGCCACAAGAACCGCACCAAGACCTGCCACCGCAATCAGGATCACGGCCCATTCATAGAAGCGGAAATCAGGCCATTCCGGCACCTGCGGCATGCCATTGGCAAAGACTGCCGGCAACAGCAGCGCGGCCCCCGTGGCAAGGAAGACGACAGCCATGTAGGTCTGCATCGAACCGCCCTGCAGCAGGCGGGTGATGCCGGTGGAGAGCTTGACGATGGCAGCCACAAACTGGTCGAACCCCTTGTCCGGTCCCCAGCCGATGGCCTTCAGCACACCGGCCACCGCCGCGCGCAGGCGGTCCAGCATCAGGAACAGCCCGATCCCCAGAGCCACGGTAATGATCGACAGGATCAGCGGTGCGGAGATGTAGCCGGGGATGAGATGCAGTTCCACGGCCGTCTGCGCGCCCATCAGGGAGGACAGCATCGGCCCTATGAACAATTCGCCCGTCGAATGGGCCAGCAGAGCGGCGGCAAGACCGGTCAGCGACAGCACGGCAGGTCCGGCCCACAGCAATGCGGGGCCTTCATGGGCATGCTTGGGCGTATGTACCTCGGGCCCGAAGAATGGCTTGATGGCGACAGCTGCCGCAATCACCAGCATCAGCGCATTGCCCGCCACAGCCACGGCGGATATCAGCAGAGCGCCACTGGAGAGCCCCCAGGTGCCGTAATACAGCACTTCCTTGGCGATGAAGCCGATGAAGGGCGGCAGGCCGGCCATGGAAAGCCCGGCGAGCGCGGCAGCCGCAAAGGTGATGGGCATCGCCTTGCGCAACCCGCCCAGCTTCGTCACGTCGCGCGTGCCCGTCTCATGGTCGATGATACCGGCCACCATGAACAGAGCGCCCTTGAACAGGGAGTGCGCCAGCAGATAGAGCACAGCGCCTTCCAGCGCCTTCTGCGAACTGGTGCCCGTCAGCATGACGAGAAGGCCGAGCGAGGCAACCGTCGTATAGGCCAGCATCAGCTTCAGGTCGGTCTGGCGCACGGCCAGGACCGTGCCCACCAGCAGCGTGATGCCGCCAAACAGCGGCAGCACGGTCATCCAGACTTCGGTGCCGCCCAGAGCCGGATGCATGCGCATCAGCAGATAGACACCGGCCTTGACCATGGTGGCCGAGTGCAGGAAGGCCGACACCGGCGTCGGCGCTTCCATGGCATTGGGAAGCCAGAAATGGAACGGGAACTGCGCCGACTTGGTGAAGGCGCCGCCCAGAACGAGGATCAGGATCGGCAGATAGAGGCCGCTGTTGCGCAGCACATCGCCGCCCGCCAGCACCTGCGACATCTGAGACACGCCCGTTACCTGCATGATCAGCAGGAAACCGGCCAGCAGCGCCAGTCCGCCGCCACCGGTGACCAGCAGCGCCTGCAGCGCAGCACGGCGCGAGGCAGCCCTCAGATGATCAAAACCGATCAGCAGGAAGGACGTGATCGAGGTCAATTCCCAGAAGATGAACAGCGACAGCAGGTTATCGCTCGTCACCAGTCCCAGCATCGCCCCCATGAACAGGAACAGGAACGAGAAGAACCGGCCCTGCTGCGGATGTCCCTTCAGATAGCCGCCAGCGTAGAGAATGATGAAGGTGCCGATCCCGGAGATCAGCATCGCAAACAGCGTCGAAAGCCCGTCCAGATAAAAAGAAAGGGTGACGCCATAGGCGGGCACCCATTCTTTTGCGACGGTATAGACTTCGCCTTCGGACACACCCGGCACGAACCGGGTGAAGTGCAAGAAGATCAGCAGCGGCACGATGGCAAGCAGCCAGGCCGCATTGTGCTTCAGCACTTTCGTGGCGAATGGCGCGATGATTGCAGCCGCGAAGGGTGCAAGCACGGCGAGAATGGTCGTGTCGAGTGCGGCGGGTGTCATGCTCACTCTTCGGCTAGGGCAAATTGCCAGTACATGCAAATCGGGACTCTCAGTGTAGCGGCCGAGAGTTAAGAATTTTGATCGAATTAGGCTCTGTCGAGGTGCTGCACAAGGGCGCGAAGACCACTTTTCGCCATAATCGCAAGACCCCGCGCCTTCACGCCGCGGCAACCCGGAAAGGAGCACCCCAGGACGAAAATCTCTGGATAGAAAATCTGCCCGGACGGCACGTTTACCTGGCACTGCCTACCGAGATCTTGCCCTGCATGGCAAGAGGCCGAATCAGATGTTTGCCAGGTCAGTCTCCTGTCCCTGCCATAAGCCGGGTCCCTTCAAACCCCGCCTCGGCAACCTTGTCGCACAGGCCGGACCACTCGCAGCCACTGCAGGCCGGGCGGAGTTCGCCTGAAACAAAGCCACGCTGCAACCGGTTCAGCATGCCCCCGTCCACGATCACCTCGCTGCCAGCCTCCAGCCGCCGCCCGAGCAGTGTTCCGGCACTTTCGAGAGCCAGCCGGTCACGTTCCACAACGCTGTCGCGGTGACAATGGGGAGCGTCACCAGCCAGAAGCGGCGCACAGATGTCATCCGGCCCCTGCACGATCAAGACAGGCTCGCCTGCCCTCATCCGCCGGATCACCCTCGCATAATTGGCGACAAAGCGGGGGGAATAGCCCTCCCCGACGAAGGTCAGCATGCACAGCAGGTGATGTCCGCGAAGCCGGATGGTCATGCCTTCAGCCTCCCCTCCAATGCCAAAAGGCCCGGCACAAGGCCGGGCCTTTCAACGAAACGGAGGCTTACTTGGTTGCAGCTTCGTACATTTCCAGGACGTAGTCCCAGTTGATCAGGTTGTCGACGAAGGCCTCAAGGTACTTCGGACGGGCGTTGCGGTAGTCAATGTAGTAGGAGTGCTCCCACACGTCGACGCCGAGGATCGGGGACGCGCCCTGCACCAGCGGGCTTTCGCCGTTGGCGGTCTTGGAAATGATCAGCTTGCCATCCTTGACGGCAACCCAGGCCCAGCCGGAGCCGAACTGGGTGGTGCCGGCGGCGATGAAGTCGGCACGGAACTTGTCATAGCCGCCCAGATCGCTGTCGATGGCCTTGGCCAGAGCACCCGGGATGGACTTGCCGCCGCCATTCGGCTTCATCCACTTCCAGAAATGGATGTGGTTGTAGTGCTGGCCGGCGTTGTTGAAGAGACCGGCATTCTTGCCGAAGCTCTCCTTGACGATCTCTTCCAGCGTCTTGCCTTCGAGGCCGCTGTCCTTCAGCAGGTTGTTGCCGTTGGTCACATAGGCCTGATGGTGCTTGTCGTGGTGATACTCAAGCGTCTCCTTGGACATGTAGGGGCCAAGGGCGTCATAGGCATACGGCAGTTCGGGAAGTTCGAAAGACATGGCAAATCCTCCTTCAGGAAAGCTGTGGTGCGGCCCGGCTGCATGCGTTCATGCCCGCCGGGCCCTTCCGGAGCTGCGGGGAAGCAGCTCGCGCCGGAATGCAAAATAGGCGTCTTCTCGCTCGTGGGCAATGCGTCCGGGCAAATAAAAAAATATTTTTCTTGGTTTATTAGCTGGAACCATTTCCGGTGCGCCGCGTTCAGCGCCTCCCGCCTTTCACAAGCGGCCAATCCGCGCGTCCTTAAAACCGGAAGCAAGATCTTAACAGCCCGTTAACCCCTGCTCCCCAAACTTCTCTCAAAGCCACATAGGCCTCGCCTGATTCCGAGATTACCGCCTTGAAAACACACGCAATCCGGCTATCCCTCCGGAGCCGTCTTCCGCTCGGCGCGCTTGTCATTGCTGCATGTGTCACCGGCGGTGCGGCCCCTCTGACGCTTCAGGCACTGAAGGTCACCGACGGCGATACGATCGTGCTGAACGGCGAGACGATCCGCCTGGAAGGGATTGATGCGCCCGAGCTGGCGCAGCGCTGCCTTTCGTCTTCCGGCAAGGAGTATGACTGCGGCAAAGAGGCGGCAAATGCCCTGAAGGCGCTGCTCTCACGTGGGCCGGTGACCTGCAAGGGCGATGTTACCGACACCTATGGCCGCCGGCTGGGCACCTGCTATTCCGGCGGCATCAACGTGAATGCAGCCATGGCGGAAAGCGGTCACGCCTTCGCCTTCGTCCGCTATTCCTCCAGCTACGTGGCCGAGGAAGCCCGTGCCCGTGCAGGCCGTATCGGCATGTTCGCAGGCACAGCCCAAGCCCCGTGGGAGTTCAGGGCCGCCAAGTGGCAGAATGCCAGCACTCAAAGACACGTCCAGGCTTCGGCGGATGCGGACAGGGAATGCCCGATCAAGGGCAACATCTCCAAGAACGGCCGCATCTATCACATGCCCTGGTCCGCTTCCTACGCCCGCACCAGCATCAACGAAAACAAGGGTGAGCGCTGGTTCTGCACGGAAGCGGAAGCCATTGCCGCAGGCTGGCGGCCTGCTCACAGCAGCTGATCAACTGGTTCCCCGTAGCCGCTCCGCCTTCGCCGCCATGATGTTTGGGGTGTTGACCTCCAGCCAGTCCGCCAGCGTCTTCACCCGCCCGGCTGCCTCGCGGCCCAGCGGCGTCAGGCTGTATTCCACATGCGGCGGCACCACGGGCAGCGATACCCGGTCAATCATGCAATCCCCTTCCAGCTGCTGCAATGTTTGCGCCAGCATCTTCTCGCTCACGCCGCCGACCTTGCGGCGCAGCTCACTGAAACGGTGCGTGCCCTCCAGCAGCGCCAGCAGGATCAGCACACCCCAGCGGCTGGTCAGATGATTGAGAATCTCCCGCGACGGACAGGCCACACTGAACAGCGCGCCCCGGCGTATCAGCTCCGAAAGCGGCTGTCCCGTGACCAGATCGGGGGGCACGTCCACAGTTCCGGCTTCGTCAGAGATTTTTTCCTCCCTGTCCAAGGTACTGTTTTCCATATCTTTTCTCCTGAAAGACACATCCAGCCGGGACGACTTTCCTCTAACTTACCAAATTGTATGTACTTTCCAAAAGAAAGTACATAGCGCATATCTGCCGCATCGCATGGATCCGGCGATCCCGCCGGAGCAAATCAGCAGATGGAGCCGCAAATGAAACTCGCAATCACCGGTGCTTCCGGTCAGCTTGGCCGCCTCGTCGCCGAAAACCTGCTCGCCACCGAACCGGCCGCCTCGCTGCGCCTGCTCGTCCGGTCCCCGGAAAAGGTGGCCGATCTTGCCGCACGCGGCGTGGAAGTGGTGGCCTTCGACTATTCAAAGCCGGAAACCCTCGCCCCTGCCCTCGCCGGTGTTGACCGCCTGCTGCTCATCTCCGGCAGCGAAGTCGGCCAGCGCGTGCCGCAGCACAAGGCCGTCATCGAGGCAGCGAAAGCTGCGGGCGTCGGCCTCGTCCTCTACACCAGCGTCCTGCGCGCCCAGCAGTCCGGCATGATCCTTGCCGGTGAACACAAGGCCACCGAAGACATGCTCGCCGCGTCCGGCCTCAACTACGTCCTGCTGCGCAATGGCTGGTATATCGAGAACTATCTCTCCGCCGTGCAGGCCGAGATTGCTCATGGCGTCGTCGGCGCCTCCGGTGACGGCCGCATCTCCGCCGCAGCCCGCGCCGACTATGCCGCTGCCGCCGCTGAAGTGCTGCGCAAGGGCGCACCCTCCGGCACCATCTATGAACTGGCCGGAGATACGTCCTTCAGCAAGGCGGATTATGCGGCTGAACTGTCCCGCGCCTCGGGCCAACCGGTGACCTACACCAACCTGCCGGAAGCGGCCTACAAGGACGTTCTCGTGCAGGCCGGCCTGCCGGAAGGCTTTGCCGCCATTCTGGCTGACTGCGACACCTGCACCGCCAAGGGCGACCTTGAGGACAACAGCAAGACGCTTTCCAGCCTGACGGGCCGTCCCACGACTCCGCTGGCCGTCATGGTCGCTGAGGCCGTGAAGGGCTGACCACCGACCGCCTTTCACGCATATCAGCCTCTCCCGGAGCCATCCGGGAGAGGTTTTTCGTCACAGATCACGCGGCCGCATGCGCCGTTGGCAGCATGGCGGCGGCGATCAGGCGGCGCGTGTACTCCTCGCGCGGCGCCTCGAATACATCCGCCGCAGACCCCGCCTCGACGATCTTGCCGTGCTGCATCACCATCACCGTGTCCGACATGGCCCGCACCACTGCAAGGTCGTGGCTGATGAAGAGATACGTCAGCCCATGGGCGCTCTGCAGGTCACGCAGCAGCGTCACGATCTGCTTCTGGATCGTGCGGTCCAGTGCCGATGTCGGCTCGTCCAGCACCATCAGATCCGGCTTCAGCACCATGGCACGCGCGATGGCGATGCGCTGGCGCTGGCCGCCGGAGAACTCGTGCGGATAGCGGTTGCGCATCACCGGATCGAGCGACACCTCTTCCAGTGCCTGACAGGCCCTGCGGTCACGCTCGGCACTGCTCAGGCCCGGCTCATGCACCAGCAGCCCTTCGGTGATGATCTGGCCCACGGTCATGCGCGGGCTGAGCGAGCCGAACGGATCCTGGAACACCAGTTGCATATGCTTGCGCAGCGGGCGCAACTCCGCCTTGCTCTTGTCCGAGATGAGCGTACCGTTGAAGAACACCCGCCCTTGCGCAGGCATCAGCCCCAGCAGAGCCCGGCCCAGCGTCGACTTGCCGGACCCGCTCTCGCCCACGATGCCCAGCGTCTGGCCCTTGCGCACGGTCAGCGAGATGTCATTCACCGCCTTCAGGATGAACGGCTTGGTCAGCAGCCCGCCGCCGAGAGCGAATTCCACCGACACCTTCTGCCCCTCGATCACCACCGGTGCCGACACATCCACCGGAGCCTTGGTGCCTTCCGGCTCGGCGTCCAGCAGCATGCGGGTGTAGTCATGGGCGGGCGCCTCGAAGATCTGCGCCGTCTCGCCCTCTTCCACCACCTCGCCCTTGCGCATCACGTAAACGCGGTCCGCAATCCGCCGCACGATGCCAAGGTCATGGGTGATGAACACCACCGCCATGCCCAGCCGCTTCTGCAGATCTGCCAGAAGATCAAGGATCTGCGCCTGCGTCGTCACGTCCAGCGCCGTGGTCGGCTCATCGGCAATCAGCACGTCCGGGTCATTGGCCAGCGCCATGGCGATCATCACGCGCTGGCGCTGCCCGCCGGACAGCTCATACGGATAGGACTTCAGCTTGCGCTCCGGCTCGGGAATATTGACGAGCTTCAGAAGCTCCAGCGCCCGCGCCTTTGCCCTCGCCCAGCTCAGGCCGCCATTCTCCACCATCGGCTCGCACAGCTGGCGGGAAATGGTGTAGAGCGGATCGAGCGAGGTCATCGGCTCCTGGAAGATCATGGTGATCTTCTTGCCGCGCACCTGGTTCAGCTCGCCCGTCTTCAGGCCTAGGATGTTCCGGTCCCGGTAGAGCACACGACCGCCGGTGATGCCGTTGGACGCCAGCAGCCCCATGGCCGCCATCATGGTCTGGCTCTTGCCCGAGCCGCTTTCGCCCACGATGGCGACCGTTTCGCCCCGGTTGACGTGGATATCGACGCCGCGCACGGCCTCGACCATGCCTGTGTTGGTGCGGAAGTTGACCGTCAGGCCTTCGATCTTCAGCACCGCTTCGTTCTGGTTCTCAGATGCCGTCATGTCAGCGGTCCTTCGGATCAAGCGCATCGCGCAGGCCATCGCCGATGAAATTCAGCGCAAACAGCGTCGAGGTCAGGAAGATCGAGGGGAACAACAGCAGCCAGACGCCGCCCTGCAGGTTGCGCGCCCCTTCAGAGATCAGCACGCCCCAGCTTGTCATCGGCTCCTGCACACCAAGGCCAAGGAAGGAGAGGAAGCTCTCCAGCAGGATCACCTTCGGCACCAGCAGCGTCATATAGACCACCACTGGCCCCAGTGTGTTGGGGATGACATGGCGGCGCAGGATGCCGGCATTGCCAACGCCCATGGCTTCGGCCGCCTGAACATATTCCTGCCGCTTGATGGTCAGCGTCTGCCCGCGCACGATGCGGGCCATGTCCAGCCACTCCACCGCACCCACGGCAATGAACATCAGCACGAAGTTCCGGCCGAAGAACACCACCAGCATGATGACGAAGAAGATGAACGGCAGCGAATAGAGCACATCGACGATGCGCATCATCACCTGGTCCACACGGCCGCCGAGATAGCCTGAGGTTGCGCCATAGATGACGCCGATGGAGATGGCCACCACCGTTGCCAGCAGGCCGATGGTCATCGATACGCGGCCTGCGATCATCGTGCGGGTCATCAGGTCGCGGCCATTGGCGTCCGTGCCGAAGTAGAAATACAGCTTGCGCACGTCCGCCTTCAGCGTCACCGACTTGCCATCGGCCGCCATGTCCTCAAGCCGGGCATTCTGGAAGAAGTCGCTGCGGTCCACATATTGCACCGAACGCGGATCGATCTCGCGCGGGGAGGTGAGCCGCACGCTCACCGTGTCCCCGTCGCGCTGGAAGTTCTCAGCGTCCAGGCGCGCCCGGCGCAGCACGTTCATTAGCCCCGGCTCGACCTGTTCCGGTTGCGGATAGGGCTGCAGGCTCGCGGGCACTTTCACGAAGTCACGATAGACCTGATCGAAGCCATGCGGCGACAAATAAGGGCCGATGATGGAGACAAGCGTCACGAGTGCCAGCACGATCATGCTCGCAACCGCCGCCCGGTTGGCCTTCAGCCGGTCGCGCGCGTCATCCCAGAGGGAGCGGCCTTTCACCGGCACAGGTCCGTTTGCAGAGGAAGTCAGGCTCATGGCTGGTCCTCAGTCGAAACGCACGCGCGGATCAAGCAGCGCATAGAGCAGATCCACGACGAGATTGAAAAGAATGACGAAGCAGGCAACGATGACCACGGTGCCCATGACGAGCGTGTAGTCCCGGTTGAGCGCCCCTTGTACGAAGTAGCGGCCGATGCCGGGAATGCCGAAGATGGTTTCCACCACCACCGATCCAGTCAGCAGCGCAGCGGCGGCCGGTCCGAGGTAGGAGACCACCGGCAGCAGCGCCCCGCGCAGGGCATGCACCACGATGACCGTATAGGCCGACAGGCCATAGGCCCGTGCAGTGCGCACATGGTTGGAGCGCAGCGCCTCGATCATCGAGCCGCGCGTCAGGCGCGCCACCACGGCAATCTGCGGCAGAGCCAGCGTCACCACGGGCAGGATTGCATCGGCGTAGTTGCCGGCCGCCCATCCGCCAACCGGCAGCCAGCCGAGGTGCACACCCAGCAGCAACTGCATCACCGGCGCCAACACGAAGTTCGGAATGGTCACGCCAAGAGTTGCTGCCGCCATCACGGAATAGTCGAGGCCGTGGTTCTGCCGCAGAGCAGCCACAACACCCAGCACACCACCCACGACCAGCGCCAGCGCAAGTGCGCTCAGGCCCAGCTGCATCGAGATCGGCAGGCTGGCGGCAAACAGTTCGTTGATGGAGAAATCACGGAAATAGAAGCTCGGACCGAAATCCAGAACCGCAATGCTCTTCAGATAGATCAGGTACTGGTTCCAGAGCGGTTCATCCAGATGATAGATACGGTTGAGGTTTTCCATCACCTTGGCTTCCAGCGGACGCTCCAGATCGAAGGGCCCGCCCGGCGCGATGCGGATCAGAAAGAAGGAGATAGTGACAATAAGGAAGAGTGTCGGGATGGCTCCCAACAGCCGTTCAAGCACGTAGCGCAACATGCCCAGACCTTTCTTTCGCCAGCGGGAAACGCTGCCCGGCAGCCAGCAGCTGCAGGACAGCGCCCGTCATGACGCAAAACGGCCAGCTGCAGCCTCCTTTTGGAAGCCGCAGCCAGCCGTGTCCTGTCTTACTCGGAAATGCTCATCCAGCGGGTCGGATGCACGTCCATGAGGTTCGTCTCGAAGCCCTTGAGCTTCGGCGAGACGAGGTTCTTGGAGGCGTAGTACATCATCGGGATGAAAGGCAGATCGCGCATGAAGATGGTCTCTGCCTCCTTCAGGATGGCAGCGCGCTTTTCGAGGTCCGTGGTGTTGGCGGCCTCTTTCATCAGGTTGTCATAGTCCGGGTTGTTGTAGTTCGCATAGTTGAAGCCGGCATTGTCAGACTCCACCAGGAACAGGAAGTTCTGCGGATCAGAATAGTCGCCGATCCAGCCCGCACGGGCGACATCAAAGTCCTGCTTGTCGCGCAGCATCGCGTAGTGGGTCTTGGTATCGGTGTTCACCAGCGACACATCCACACCCAGCGGCTTCCACATGTCGGCAATGGCAACTGCCGTATTCTTGTGGTTCTCGGAGGTGTTGTAGTTGATCGTCAGCTTCAGCGGCTTGTCCGGGCCATAGCCCGCCTGCTTCATCAGCTCGATGGCCTTCTCTTCGCGGTCGATCTGCGGCAGATCCTTGTAGTCCGCATAGGCCGGCTCACCGTAGTTGTTGATGCCGGGTGGAACCAGCGAGTAGCCGGCGATCATCGTGCCGCCCCAGATCTCGTCCGCAAGGAACTCGCGGTCGATCGCCATGGAAAGAGCCTGACGAACTTCCGGCTTGGCCAGCGCCTCGTCCTTCATGTTGAGGGCATAATAGTAGGTACCAAGGTAGGGAGCGGGCTTGAACTGGTCTGCCAGTTCCTTCTTGATGAAAGCCATCTGCTCGGTCGGCACGTCATCATTGGAATGCAGTTCGCCCGCTTGGAACCGGCGCAGCGCAGCACCACGGTCTTCCGTCGGGTAGTAGAACACCGTGTCGATGGCCACATTGGCAGCATCGTGGAAGTTCGGGTTCTTCACCATCTTGATCTGGGCGTTCGGCGTGAACTCGGCCAGCATGTAGGCGCCGTTCGATACCATGTTACCGGCCTTGACGAAGTCACTGCCGAACTTCTCGACGCTGGCCGGATGCACCGGCAGGCCGGTCTGGTGGGCCAGGAGGTCCACGAAATACGGGGTTGGCCGCTCAAGCGTGATTTCCAGCGTGTGGTCGTCAACCGCCTTCACGCCCAGTTCTTCACCCTGCTTCTCGCCCTTGTTGATCGCTTCGGCATTGAGGATCGGATAGAGCACGGTCGCGTATTTCGCGCCCGTTTCCGGGTTCATGATGCGGCGGAGCGAGAAAACGAAGTCACCGGCCGTGACCGGATCCCCATTCGACCACTTGGCGTTGCCGCGCAGCTTGAAGGTGTAGGTCCTGCCGTCCTCGGACTGGGTCCAGCTCTCTGCAACGCCCGGAATGATCTTGCCGGCAGCGCTGTAGGCAACAAGCCCCTCATAGAGGTCACGCAGGATATTGCCTTCATAGACCGTCGAGGTCTTGTGCTGGTCCAGCGTTTCCGGATCGGCGGAATTGCCACGGTGATAAACCATCTCCGCCATGGCGGAGAAGGAGGTTGCAGCCAGAAGCGCGGCGGCGAGCGCAGTCATCCTTGCGGACTTGAACATTTTAGTCTCCCCTCTTCAACACTTGAAGAGCACCTGATGCCGGTGCGCTGGCACGTTCACATGCAGCCCCACCCTGTTCAACCCTGCCACGGGGGAACACGGGTTGCAGGAGGGTAAAAAAACGGATTCTTTTCGGCAGCGCCAGTCATTCGAAAAATTTTTCCTCCCCTGAAAAATTATGCATTCCGCTTAGTTATTCATCGCGCCCACAATCAAGGCCCAGAAAACGCCTGCATTCTGCGGCTTTTTCACCTGCCCGCTGCACGGACACGCTGAAAACAGAGAAACGGCCCTCCTGCGGTTTCCTCTTGCATGGCGGACCAAGATGGCGTTCCTCTGCGCGAGATTTTCACGCCGCGCTCCATGGGCGGCGTTCCGGCACTCGACGTTTGACAGGACCACATGGCCCCTCCGCTTCTTATCCTGCGTGACATTCATCTCACTTTCGGCGCCACGCCACTTCTGACCGGAGCCGAACTCAGCGTTTCGGAAGGTGACCGGCTTTGCCTTGTCGGGCGCAATGGCTCGGGCAAATCCACCCTGCTCAAAATCGCCGCCGGCATGATCGAAGCCGACAAGGGCGAGATTTTCGTGCAGCCAGGCCGCACCATCCGCTACCTGCCGCAGGAGCCGGATCTGTCGGCTTACGAAACCGTGCTCGACTATGTGACCGCAGGCCTTGCCCCCGGCGATGATCCCTACCGCGCGCCCTATCTGCTGGAAGTCCTTGGCCTAAACGGCAAGGAAGACCCGAAGAGCCTGTCCGGTGGCGAGGCCCGCCGCGCCGCGCTCGCCCGCACTCTGGCGCCGGAACCGGACATTCTTCTCCTCGACGAGCCGACCAACCATCTCGACCTTCCGGCCATCGAGTGGCTCGAAACCGAGCTGAAGAGCCTTAGGTCCGCCATCGTGCTCATCTCGCACGACCGGCGCTTCCTCGAAAACCTCTCCCGTGCCACCGTCTGGATCGACCGGGGCACGTCACGGCGGATGGAACGGGGCTTCGAGCATTTCGAGGCCTGGCGCGACGAGCTTTTCGAGCAGGAAGAACGCGACCAGCAGAAGCTCGCCCAGCAGATCAAGCGCGAAGAGCACTGGATGCGCTACGGCGTCACCGCCCGGCGCAAGCGCAACATGCGCCGCGTGCGCGAGCTGGCTGACCTGCGCGACAAGGCCCGCAATCACCGTGGCCCTCAGGGCACCGCCAAGCTGGCAGCCACCGAAGGCGAGACATCCGGCAAGCTGGTGATCGAGGCCAAGTCCATTTCCAAGGGCTACGGCGAGCGCTCCATCGTCTCGAATTTCTCCAGCCGCATCCAGCGCGGCGACCGCATCGGCCTCATCGGCGCCAACGGTGCGGGCAAGACCACCCTGCTCAAGATGCTGACTGGTGAACTGGAGCCGGACAGCGGCACCGTGCGCCTCGGCACCAACCTGCAGATGGTTACCCTCGACCAGAAACGCGAGAATCTCAATCCGCTCGACACGCTGGCCACCGTCCTCACTGGCGGGCGTGGCGATACGGTGGTTCTGGGCACCGAGACGAAGCACGTCATGTCCTACATGAAGGACTTCCTCTTCGCTCCCGAACAGGCCCGCACACCGGTCGGCGTTCTGTCGGGCGGCGAGCGCGCCCGTGCCATGCTCGCCCGTGCCCTCGCCAGCCCGTCCAACCTGATGGTGCTCGACGAGCCGACCAACGATCTCGACCTTGAGACACTGGACCTCCTGCAGGAACTGCTGAGCGATTACGAGGGTACCGTTCTCCTCGTCTCCCACGACCGTGATTTCCTCGACCGCGTCGCCACCTCCGTCATCGTCTCGGAAGGCAACGGAAAGTGGCAGGAATATGCCGGCGGCTATTCCGACATGGTGGCACAGCGCGGCGATGGCGTGACCGCCCGCAAGGCAGAGAAAGCCGCCAAGGCCGAGAAAGCTCCCGCGCCGGCCGTAACCGAAGCCAAAGCGTCCTCAAGGGTAAAACTCTCCTTCACCCAGCTGCATCTCCTCAAGACCCTGCCGGAGACTATCGACGGCCTGACAAAGAAGCTGGAAAAGCTGCAGGCCGAGATGGCCGATCCGAACCTTTATGCTAAAAGCCCGGACCGCTTCGCCAAGCTCTCCGTCGAAATCACCCGCCTCACTGGCGAAAGGGATGCGGCCGAAGAGCAGTGGCTGGAACTGGAAATGCTGCGTGAGGAAGCCGAAGGCTGAAGAAACATAAAGGCCGGGCATTGCTGCCCGGCCTTCGCTGTTTTGACGTGTTCGCCTGAAGCTTACGCCGCCCGCACCTGCGCGATGAAGCGGGCCACTTCCATCCTCAGCGTCTCCGCGTCCCTGGCAAGGCCGCCAGCCGAACCCAGAACCTGCGAAGCGGCAGCCCCGGTTTCTTCCGCCGCACGGCTGACGCCGGTGATGTTGGACGAGACTTCCACCGTGCCGGCCGAGGCCTGCTGCACATTGCGGGCGATTTCAGCTGTGGCTGCGGTCTGCTCTTCCACCGCCGCGGCAATTGTCGCGGCGATGCTGTTCAGCTTGGCGATGGTGTCGCCAACGTTCTGGATCGCATCCACCGAGGCGTTGGTCGCAGACTGAATCTCGGCGATCTGACCGGAAATTTCTTGGGTGGCGCGGGACGTCTGCTCCGCCAGCGCCTTCACTTCCGACGCCACGACCGCGAAGCCACGGCCAGCCTCACCGGCACGGGCCGCTTCAATGGTGGCGTTCAGTGCCAGCAGATTGGTCTGGCCGGCAATCTCCGAGATCATGTTCAGCACGTCGCCGATCTTCTGCGATGCCGAAGACAGGAAGGCGATACGCTCGCTGGCAGTCTGGGTATCACCAACCGCCTGCTGGGACATACTGGACGACTCTTCCGCCCGGCGGCCGATCTCGTTCACCGAGGCTGCCAGCTGTTCCGTCGCAGAGGCCACGGTCTGCACATTGGCGGCAGCTTCTTCGGAAGCCGCCGACACCGCGGTGGACTGCTGGGCCGTTTCTTCTGCCGAAGCGCTCAGCGTGTTGGCAGCAGCCTGCATTTCCTGTGCGGCGGCCGACACGGTTTCGACGATACCGCCCACGGCCCGCTCGAAGCTGTCGGCCAGTTCGTTCATGATGCGGCGGCGCTCGGCCTCCTGCTGCTCCTTGACGGCAGCCTGCTCACGCTCCAGCCGCTCCTTCTCGATGCCATTGGCCTGGAACACCTCGACAGCAGCGGCCATCTCGCCGATCTCGTCAGAGCGGCCAGAGCCGAAGACCTTCATGGTCAGGTTGCCGGCAGCAACAGCCCGCATGCAGTCGGTGATCGCAGAGATGGCACGCGAAATGGACATGCCGAGGAAGACAGCAATCCCTGCGATCAACAGCGTGAAGATGCTGGCCAGCGTCAGCATCGTCGAGAGGGTGCTCGAGATGCCGGCAGAGGCCTTCGGGCCGATGTCGTTCTGTACCGCAACCACCTCCCCGGTGATCTCCTGATAGGCCGTAGAAATGGGAGGGCCGATCTTGAAGATCCGCGCCGTCAGAGCCTCCTGCTGGGCCGCAACGCCGGTTTCAACGGCAGCCGCCTGCTGGCGCACCTGCTCGAACTCCGCCGCAAGTTTGCCTGTCAGCTGAGACAGCTTGGGGCTCTGCTGTGCTGAAACAACCGTCTTCAGCAGCGGCTCCACATTTACATAATGGGTCTGGGCCGTGGTCAGGTCAGCCGGATTGGCACCAAGGCCATAGCGTTCCATGAACACCCGGGCGAGGAGAAACTCCTGCATCGTGCGCGCCGCAGCCACCAGAACGGCAACATTGTCTTCGGCAATGGCCTCCTCGATGGTGTCCGTCAAAAGCACACGGAATTCCACACCCTCTTTCTGCAGCCCTTCCAGCCCCTTCAATGCGGCTGCACTGGAGAGGTGCGGAAATCAAGGAAAGCCCGCTCGTATGCGGCAACATCGCTTTCAAGTGCCTGAAGCTTGGCAAGCTGCGGGGAGCCTGCAAAGAACTGGCTGACCTTGGCCTTGCTGGCCTTGAGCTCGGACAGCAGTTTCTCAGCCTTCTGCCCGTCCGTGTCATTGGGCGACAGCGCATAGCGGATCACAGCCAGACGAGCATCCGTCAGGGTCTCGGCCGATTCAGAAATCACTAGCGACTGCCGGGCCGCTGCCCGGTAGTCATGGAAATAATTGGACGCGGTCTGCAGCCCGCTATAGCCGAGCCAGGAGACTGCAAGGAGTGCGGCGACACAAAGCCCGAAGCCGCCGAAGAGTTTGGAGCGCACAGTGAGGTTAAGCATTTTTATCCCCGGTTAACAGGTCTCATCAGGCTGAACCAAAACAATATATACATAGTTAACGGCAAGGACGGAATATAATCAAACAGATCCGAACTCCACCCAGAGCCTGGGGTCAAAACCCATTGATATCATTGATTTAACTTAGCAAATCTGATTCAAAGCTCCAAACCGGTGATTTGGAGGCTTGGATGGGGCATCTGTTTTGGCTGTCGGATGAACAATGGGCGGTGATTGAGCCGTTTGTTCCGGCGAACAAGGGTGGAGCCCGCAGGGTCGATGATCGCAGGGTGATCTCCGGCATCATCCATGTTCTCAAGGTGGGTTGCCGGTGGTGCGACTGCCCGAAAGACTACGGACCTTCGACCACGATCTACAACCGCTTCAACAGATGGTCACGCAAACGCTTCTGGATCGATCTGGTCGAGGCGCTTGCGGCATCCGGAGCGGTGACGAAGAGCACGTCCATCGACAGCACCTACGTCAAGGCGCACCGCTCGGCGCACGGCGGTAAAGGGGGGCGAAAAATCAGGCTATCGGGCCCTCGCGAGGCGGGCAAACCACGAAAATCCATGCCCTTACCGACGTGATCGGCCGCCCATTTGCGTTCATGCTGACCGGAGGCAATGCGGCAGACAGCCCGGTGGCGCCCCATCTGCTGGCCGGACTGAAGGGGGCAAGGTATCTGCTGGCCGACAAGGGATATGATGCAAACAGCCTGCGAAAGCACCTGCGCCAATCTCACATTGTCCCGGTCATACCGGGCCGGTCAAACCGCAAGCGCGCCATCCGGTATGACACCAGACGCTACAAGAGCCGCCATCTCATCGAAAACGCCTTCTGCCGCCTGAAGGACTTCCGGCGCGTCGCAACCCGCTACGACAAACTCGCCAGAAACTTCCTGTCCGCCGTCGCCCTGGCAACCCTCGTCGCATTCTGGCTATGATTGAGTCTGGAGCCTGAAAGAACACATCAAAAAATAAAAATTACTCATACATACTTAATAAACCACCAATAACAACGTATAAATTTCAAAATTCTAAATCGAAACCCTGCGGAAGAAAGATTATCTCTGAACGACACCCAAAGATTTCCATACTTGGCACCCAATCAACTCTGCGGGTGCATACAGGCCAAAATCTGCAGAAAACTTGGTCTTTCAGAGGAGTACCCCCCAATCTGCCCCTCCGATTTATTATATGTTTGATTTTTATGAAGGAATTTGTCCTGGGTTACCGCAAGCCAGCCGCACATGGCCCACCAGAGAGAACCTGACGCGAGCTACTGTTAATTTTAACTATTGTAAATTCTTATTATAACAGCCAAAAGCTGCAGTCTTGGCATCTGGAACAGCGGTACGGCAAGCACCTGCGGCATTAAAAACCTGACAGCCCGGAACCGCCTCGCCATCCCTGCGGGAGCCGCACGCAGCAAGACCCGCGGCAAACAGCAAAATGCCGGACATCGCTGCCCCGCCCTGTGCTGCGCCTGATATCAGCGCTTGATAGATGTCACGTTTCATGCATGGCTCAGGCCCCTACGGCGTCCAGGCCTGTCAGGCCATGATGCGTGAGCATCATAAACCCAAGCGGTACCTGAGCAATTTCAAGGCATGATACGCCAGCATCGAAAGCCTTGGTGTTACGCGGCACGCACCTGCGCGATGAAGCGGGCGACCTCGGCCTTGAGGATTTCCGCGTCCCTGGCAAGTCCGCCTGCGGAGCCCAGAACCTCTGAAGCCGCAGCACCCGTCTCTTCGGCAGCGCGGCTGACGCCGGTGATGCTGGAGGAGACTTCCACCGTGCCCGCAGAGGCCTGCTGCACGTTACGGGCGATCTCAAGCGCGGCCGCATTCTGCTCTTCCACCGCAGCGGCAATTGTCGCGGCAATGCCGTTCAGCGGCGCGATCGTGTCCCCGACATTGATCCGTTTGCCGACGGCCGCCTGATATCCGGACATGATCAGCGGCCCCAGCATCTCGAGGTTGTTCTCGCGAATGTCCGCGGCCTTGGAAATGGCGATTTCAAGATAGGAAGCCTCGCTGATCACATCTTCCATCTGCGCGGGCAGCGGTGCCACAAGCCGGTTCAGCTCCAGCGGCTTCTGTGCAAACTGCAGGCGCTGGTGAAGCGGGGTCGCCTCATCGTGATGGTCCATGGCCTCAGAGAGGTCGTCCGCGTTTCCGCTGCTCGCGTAACGCTCGACATAGATCCGCGCCAGCAGAAATTCCCGCATCGCCGGGGCCACGGCTTCCATAATGAGGTAATTCTGCTCCTCAATGGTCTTGTGTATCACACCGGCCATATTCTCGCTGAAGGCGTCGCCCCCTTCTTTAACCTGCGTCAGGCTGAGAGCAACTTCCTCATTCACCGCACGCAACTCATCAAAGGCAGCCTGATAGGCGTCAACCGGCTGGATCAGTTCCCGAAGTTCGGCCAGCAGCGGAGATCCGGCGAAGACCTCCTCGATCTGCGATGCGCCTGCGCTGATCTTCCCGATCAGCTCATTCACCTGAGCAGCGCTGCCCGGAGTTTCCTCCAGCTGATATCGCAAGATGGCGAGCCTGGCTTCCATCAGCGCGGCCTGCGCCTCATAACCAGTCAGGCTCTACCTCGCCGTTTCGCGGAATTGGCTGAAATAGGCGGCAGCAGTCTGCAAACCACTGTAGCCGATGTACGATACCACAAGCAGGGCGGCAACAGATGCGCCAAATCCGCCCCAAAGCTTCGCACGAACGGTCGAGATAAACATGACAGCTCCTGTTCTGGATTGCGCAACAATACGTCATGAAATCTCTGGGTGAAGTTAACAAGCCTGTTCAACAATGCGCTGCAAAGCGGCCAGCTCAAACAAGGGAAAGTTAGAGGCCACGATGATCATCGGCTTTATTATTGCAGGAGGTGCCGGCTCCCGGATGAAAATTGGCCATAAGCCATCGATTCCACTTACGGAACTTCCACTGATCTCGCATGTGGCGGCAAGGCTTCAGAAACAAGTCGAGACTGTTATAATTATCAATAACGATCCAGGCTATTTGCCTGAAACTCTGAAGCTACCGGTCGCCCGTGATTTCCAGCCGGGGCGCGGCGGGCCATTGATCGGTATTATTACGGCAATGCTTTACGCAAGAGAAAACCATCCGGAGTGCAATCATTTGGTGAGTATTCCTTGTGATGGCCCGTTCTTCCCTGAAACACTGGTTGAGAGGCTGACCGCAGCCAGTGCCCCCGGCACCCCGGTCATAGCCGTGTCTGATGGCCGCAGGCATCCGCTGTTTGCCTGCTGGCCCGTTTCGCTGCTGCCGCGATTGCAGGACTGGGTGGCAGCCGGTAACGCCCGCGTGGGCCAGTTCCTGAGCGAATGCGGCGCTGCCGAGGTGGATTTTCCGCTCGATGGGGATGGCACAGACCCCTTTTTCAACATCAACACGCCGGAAGATCTCGCCGAAGCACAGCGGATCCTTGCTGCGCGGAAGGGAGCGGGCCTCAGATACACCTGACCTCTTGACGCATGATCCTGATGCGGCTTGCACGCAGGCGCAAAGCAGGGAATGTTCCAGACAGCCACACACAGGCGGCAGATGGACAGCGGGAAAAGCGGATGCGGGGTGAGGATTGTTTTGGCGCAGATGACAAGCGCCTGCTCCATGACGAGGCGCTGGACCTGCTCGCACGCCTGCCTCTGCCTGCGCCCGGCCATGAAACCATCAGCCTCGGCGAAGGGCGCGGCCGCATTCTGGCAGCGCCCGTCACAGCCCCGCGCAACGTGCCGCAGCACGACACCTCCGCCGTGGATGGCTACGCCTTCCGCCATCAGGACTTCGCCCCCTGCGGCGGCTTCTTCCGGCTGGAAACGCGCATTCCCGCGGGCCACCCGGCCGTGCAGGCGCAGGCCCCATGGACCGCCGCCCGTATCTTCACCGGCGGCGTGATGCCGGAAGGTGCCGACACGGTGGCCATGCAGGAAGACTGCCGCCTCGAGACCAGCGGCGGCCAGAGTGTTGTTGTCATCCCCGCAGGTCTGCCCAAGGGTGCCAACCGGCGGCTGGCGGGGGAAGACCTCGCGGCAGGCACGCAGATCCTTGTGCAAGGCCACCGGCTGCGGGCCCAGGACCTTGCCGCCATCGCCTCAACCGGAACGGCAGAGGTCCCTGTGTTCACGCGGATTCGCACCGGTGTGATCTCGACAGGCGATGAAATCGTCCGCCCCGGCACCGCCCTTGGCGCCGGCGGGCTCTATGATGCCAATCATTTCCTGCTGACATCGCTGCTGGAAAGCTGCCCGGCAGACATCACCGATCTCGGCATCTGCCCGGACCGGCGCGATGCGCTGCAGCTTGCCCTGTCTGAGGCATCGCGCCGCTGCGACGTCATCCTTACCAGCGGCGGGGCCAGCCACGGAGAGGAAGATCACCTTCTGGCCGTGCTCGAGCGCATTGGTGAAGCACAGGTCTTCGACCTTGCCATCAAGCCGGGCCGCAGGCTGATCACGGGCCGGGCCGGAGACTGCCTGATCATCGGCCTGCCCGGCAACCCCGTGGCGGCGATGGTCTCCTTCCTGCTCTATGCCCGCCCCCTGCTGCTGCGCCGTGCCGGAATGGCGGCCGCCCCAGTCCAGGGTTTTCAGGTACAGGCCGCCTTCGACCTGCCCCGGCGCAAGACCGGGCGGCGGGAGTTCAGCCGCGGACGTCTTGTCACACATCCCGATGGCTCCGTGCATGCAGAGCTTTATCCCCGCTCCGGCTCCGGGCTGATTTCGAGCCTCAGAGAGGCGGACGGCCTCATCGAGATTCCGGAAGAAACGGCGGCCATCCACAGGGGCGACGTGGTGTGTTTTCTTCCCTTCAGCAGCTTTCTGGCATGATGTCGCGCCCTGCAGCCTCAGCCGGACGCTGCGTCACGGAGTGAATACCGGTAAAATGTCAGTGCACATCCTCTGTGCCAGCATGTTTTTTCATCTGGGCGAGCGGTTTCTGCCGGGATATGTTCATACAATGGGTGCCGGGTCTGCCGCTTGCTGAAGTGCTGCGGACCGGTGCCTGGATGAATGAAAGAACAAGCAACCTGAGGCACAGCAGCCGCCAGCGGCCTGCTGCCGCGACACAAGGCGCGAGGGGTAAGTTACATGGGTATCAAGACGATTGCCGCCGCTGCAATCCTGTCGGTCGCCGCATTCGGTGCAGCTGAGGCGAAGGACTGGAGCAAGATCCGCATGGGCACGGAGGGCGCCTATCCTCCGTTCAACGTGCTGGGCTCCGATGGTCAGCTGACGGGCTTCGACATTGACATTGCCAAGGCGCTTTGCGAGGAAATGAAGGTCGAGTGTGAATTCATCACCTCTGACTGGAACGGCATCATCCCGGCGCTGCAGGCGGGCAAGTTCGACACCATCATTGCCTCCATGTCGATCACCGAAGAGCGCAAGCAGCAGGTCGACTTCACCAACAAGTACTACAACACCCCCCCGGCGATTGCCGTGCCGAAGGACAGCCCGCTGACGGAAGCCACCGATGCGGCCCTCGCTGGCAAGGCCATCGGCGCACAGAGCTCCACCACCCACTCCAACTATGCGGAAGAGAAGCTTCCTTCGGCCGATCTGAAGCTCTATCCGACGTCCGACGAGTACAAGCTCGACCTCGTCAACGGCCGCATCGACGGCGTGATTGACGACGTTGTCGTGCTCTCGGAATGGGTGAAGAGCGAAGACGGAGCCTGCTGCAAGATCCTCGGCACCCTGAAGCCGGACCCGGTGATCAACGGCGAAGGCGCCGGCATTGCCATCCGCAAGGAAGACCAGGAGCTCAAGGAAAAGCTGAACGCTGCCATTGCCGCCATCCGCGCGAACGGCAAGTACAAGGAAATCAACGACAAGTACTTCGACTTCGACGTTTACGGCGATTGATGAGGCTCGGGCGGGCAGGCGATGTCCTGCCCGCACCGCTTCAGACAGGTGGCCGGAACGCCGGATGCAGGTACAGGCTGGAAAGCGCGGGCAGAACTGGCCGGCGCTGCCAGCCCCTCCCCTGACAGCAAGGCATGTCCGGCAAAGCCAGGATCAGGGGCATGTGCCCCTGAGGCGCAGGGTCCGGGCAGCTGATGGACAAATATCTGGAACTTCTTGCATTCGGCCCCACAGGATGGGGTGATGAACTTCTCGGCGGCCTGTTCATCACGGTCAGCCTTGCATTGTCCACCCTGCCCTTCGGGCTGGTGCTGGGCTTCATCATTGCCCTGGGCAAGAAATCGCCCGAGCCGTCCCTGCAGCTTGCCAGCACGATCTACACCACGATTTTCCGTGGTCTGCCGGAGCTGCTGACGCTGTTCCTCGTCTATTTTGGCTTCCAGATCGCCCTCAAGACCCTGTCCGAGCGCATGGGTTATGGCATCTCCATCGAGGTGAACAGCTTCCTCGCCGGCATGATCGCGCTGGCGCTGGTGTTCTCTGCCTATTCCAGCGAAGTGTTCCACTCCGCCTTCCTCGGTATCCCGCAGGGCCAATATGAGGGCGGCAAGGCGCTTGGCCTCAGCCGTTTCCAGACCTTCCGCCTCGTGGTCATGCCGCAACTGATCCGCCTTGCCATGCCGGGCCTGACCAATCTCTGGCTGATCCTTCTCAAGGAAACATCGCTCGTGTCTGCCGTGGGTCTTGTCGATGTGATGCGCCAGACCGGCATTGCCGCCCGCAACACCAAGGAAGCCTTTTTCTTCTACAGTCTTGCCTGCCTCATCTATCTGATGCTGGCGATCCTGTCCTCCCTGGTGCTGCGCCGCACCGAAGGCTGGGCCAAGCGCGCGGAGATGGCCCGATGAGCCAGACCGCCGCCCCCGCCATCAGCCGCCCGCCCCTGCCCGCCCGGCGCCCCTGGACGGCCGCACGCATCACCGGCCATGTGCTCATGGCCTTCTGGATCGTCAGCGGCATTGGTCTCGCCCTTTACCTCGGCCAGAACCTTTTCAGCACCTTCGCCAGCCAGTATCTGCCCAAATATGTCACCGGCGCGGTGGTGACGCTGAAGCTGACCATCTACTCCTTCCTCATTGGCGCCGCGCTTTCCGTGCCGCTGGCTCTGGCCTGTTCCGCAAAGAACTCAGCCGTCCGTTCGCTCGGCAATGCCTATGTCTATTTCTTCCGCGGCACCCCGCTGCTGGCGCAGGTCTTCCTGATCTATTACGGCCTTGGCTCCTTCCGCAGCGCCCTGGATAGTCTTGGCCTGTGGTGGTTCTTCCGTGACGCCTGGAACTGCGTGCTCCTGACCTTCGCGCTCAACACCGCCGCCTATCAGGCTGAGATCCTGCGCGGCGCCGTCCAGTCCATGCCAAAGGGCCAGTGGGAGGGCGCCTTCTCGCTCGGGCTGCCGCGCGGCATCACCTTCTTCAAGGTCATTCTGCCGCAAGCGCTTATCGTGGCCCTGCGCCCCTATGGCAACGAGATCATCCTGCTGCTCAAGGGTTCCGCAATTTCCTCCATCGTCACCATCTACGACATCATGGGCGAGGCAAACCGGGCGTTTTCGCGCAGTTTCGACTTTCAGGCCTATATCTGGGCGGCGGTTGCCTATCTCATCGCGGTGGAACTCATCCGCCGCGCCTGGGACCTGATGGAGCGGCGCCTGACCCGCCATCTGCGCCGCAACGCCTGACGTCATGCCAAGACATTGAGAGGCTGACGCACCACGCCTTGATATCGCTCAGCACCGCACGGGCTTGACCAGCTCTCAATGAAGCAAGCGCATTGAGAGCTGGTATTATCCGTTGCACCCGGCGCGCGGCTGTGCGAGCAAAACGCAACAATCCGCTTACCGGGAGTTCTGGCATGGCAAAAGTTGCATTCATTGGTCTGGGCGTCATGGGCTATCCCATGGCCGGTTACCTTGCCTCGCGCGGCGGCCACGAGGTCACCGTCTATAACCGCACCGCAGCCAAGGCAGACAAGTGGGTGGCTGAGCACGGCGGCAAGTCTGCCGCCACTCCCCGTGAGGCCGCAGAAGACTGCGACTTCGTTCTCGCCTGCGTCGGCAATGATGGCGACCTGCGCGCCGTAACCACCGGCCCGGATGGCGCCTTCCACGGCATGAAGAAGGGCGCCATCTTTATCGACCACACCACCGCCTCCGCAGAAGTGGCGCGCGAACTTCACGCTGCTGCCAAGGCAGCAGGCTGCGGATTTGTCGATGCCCCCGTTTCCGGCGGTCAGGCGGGCGCGGAGAAGGGTATTCTCACCGTCATGTGCGGTGGTGAGGAGGCAGACTTCAACGCCGCCAAGCCCGTCATCGAGTGCTTTGCCAGGTTCGTGGGCCTGATTGGCGCACCGGGTGCCGGCCAGCTCACCAAGATGGTCAACCAGATCTGCATCGCCGGTCTGGTGCAGGGCCTTGCCGAAGCCATCCACTTCGCCAAGAAAGCAGACCTTGACATTCCGGCCGTCATCGCCGCCATCCGGGGCGGTGCGGCCCAGTCCTGGCAGATGGAAAACCGCTGGGAGACGATGCTGAACGGCAAGTTCGACTTCGGCTTTGCCGTGGACTGGATGCGCAAAGATCTCGGCATCGTGCTCGACACCGCACGTGAGACAGGCGCCCGCTTGCCCGTCACCGCGCTGGTGGATCAGTTCTACGGCGAAGTGCAGGACATGGGCGGCAACCGCTGGGACACCTCCAGCCTCATCGCCCGGCTGGAGAAGTCCGGGAAGGCGTAAGTCCAATGCTCGATGGGCTTGGCTCATCGAGCGCCGGTTAAGACGTGCGGCGCTTGAGCATGTTCAAGGCGTGATGCGTCAGCATCTCAGAGCCTTGATATAAATCCTTGCAAGGGCCAGACTTTGCGCCGCTCTGGGGCCGCCGCCTTTCACCCCGCCGGCCCCAGAACCAGCCGCACGGCTTGAAGCGCTGCGGCCAGCACCAGAAACAGCCCGCAGAGCCGCGCCGAGTACCAGGCCTTTTCCAGAAGCTCATCGCGCATCGCCGTCGCTATGAGAGGCAGTGCAACCGCCTTGGCCGGGCGGTCTTCGGGGGCCAGCAGCATCCACACTTCGGTATCCTCGACCCGCCTCCGGTGATGGTAGGTCAGGCCATACCACGCCATGACCAGCCCGGTGATGCCACAGCCCAGCGCACCGAAGGTGAAGCAGTAGGGTGGATGCGAGGCCGTGCCCATCATCACCATCAGGATGGCGAGACCGCAAAAGCCCCAGGCCCGCGTCACGGAAATACGGGCAAGCTTGGTAATCCGCTCCATCATCCCTCCCGGCATGACACAGAGGCCAGAGCCAACACGGAACATCAGCGATGGTGGCAGATACGCATCATTCTGCCAAACGGAATAGGCGGCTGGCCGCCATGACAAAGGCCGGACGGGCTACCCGTCCGGCCTTTTCTAGTGCATGTCATTCGCCTTATGGCTCCCGGCGCTTGCGGCCGGTAATCATGGCTTTCACAAGGTTTTCCCGGTGCTCCCAGGAGGCGAAAACCACACCTGCCACGTGAAGCCCCACCAGAACCAGCGCCAGTGTGGCAAGGGTTTCATGCACTTCCTTCACCCAGCGCACACCCCACCACATGTCCGTGGTCTGCATGTAGCCCGTGGTGCAGATGCCCGCGATGGTCAGGATCAGCGCAATCACCATCATGCCGCCTGCAGGATTGTGGCCGATGTAGCGCTTTGCCCGCCCCTTGAGACTGTCCAGCAAAAAACCGGCAACCGTAGCAGGGCGATAGATGAAGTCACGGAAGCGGGCGTGACGGCTGCCGAAAAGCCCCCAAAGAACACGCGCGGCGATCAGGCCGCCAATCACATAGCCAACCGGCTCGTGCACCCATTGCACTTCATCGCCGGTCAGCCAGGCCGTTGCAAAAAGTCCCACCAGAGACCAGTGGAACAGGCGGACGAACGGGTCCCAGACCCGGACGGTCTCCTCCGGCGCCGTTGCGCCGGAGGATAGGGAGGAATGTGGCGTGTGCATCAGTTGTCCCCGCCACGCTTCAGTATCTCGCCCGTCACCGGATGAACATAGAGTTCGGCACGCTTGCCGTCCTTGTCCATGGCGTAGACTTCATAGACGCCATCTTCTTCACCCACTTCGCGCACCTTGTAACCTTCAGCAGTAAACTTGGCGGCCACCTGCTCGACGGTCATCCACTGATCACGCGGCGCATCAACGTTGAACTTGTTTTCGGAGGCATGAGCTGCCCCGGTCAGGGCGCCAAGGGCGATGAGGGTGGCGATTGCAAACTTGCGCATGTCAGTCTCCTGTTTCATGTCTGCGGCGGCACGCTGGCGTCCGGTGAGACGCAATCTGGCACACCCCTCCTGACAGCTGCCCTCCGGCCTTTGTCAGTGAATTGTCAGAGAAGAAACGCTAGTCTTCCGCCATGTTCACTTCATCCATCTCTCACAGGAAATCCAAAGCTGCCGGCCGCGCCTTGCAGGCAACTCTCCTGTGCGCTGGCCTTGCTGCCGCATGTCTAGCGACCTCGCAGGTGCACGCAGACGAAGATGCTCAGAAGCGGGCTGAACAGGCCCTTCGGGACGACAAGGCCCTTCCGCTTGCAGAGATCCTGAAGCGAGTGTCGCCGGTGCTGGACGGGAAAGTGATCGGCATCGAGTTCGAAGAAGACGATGACCGGTTCGTCTACGAGTTCAAGGTACTCTCTGCAAAGGGCAAGATCCGCGAAATGGTGATTGACGCCCGCAGCGGAGAAATCCTCAAGGAGGAAGACGACTGAATGCGTGTCTTGCTCGTGGAGGACGAACCGCGCATCCGCGCCAACGTGAAAGCGGCCCTTGAGGCATCGGGCTTCCGGGTGGAAGAAGCCAGTGACGGCGAAACTGCCTGGTTCATGGGTGACACCGAGGCCTGGGATCTCATCATCCTCGATCTCGGCCTGCCGGGCATGGATGGGCTTGCGGTGCTCAAGCGCTGGCGGGCAGCGGGCCTCGCAACACCCATCCTGGTGCTTACGGCAAGAGGCTCCTGGTCCGAGCGGGTGGAGGGCATCGACCCAGGCGCTGACGACTATTTGCCGAAGCCTTTCCGGATGGAGGAACTCACCGCTCGCGTGCGGGCCCTCATCCGCCGGTCGGCAGGTATCGCCTCACCGGTCATCGAAGCAGGCGCGCTGACACTCGACACCCGGCAGATGCGTGTCAGCCGCGATGGTGTGCCGGTCTCCCTCACACCGCTGGAATATCGTCTCACAGCCTATCTGCTGCACCACAAGGGGCGTGTCGTGCCGCCTGCCGAGCTGCTGGAGCACCTTTACGGCGATGATGACGCTCGTGACTTCAATGCACTGGAGGCCGTCATCACACGCCTGCGCAAAAAGCTGGGGCCCGATGCCATCGAAACCCGGCGCGGCTTCGGCTACATGGCAGGAGATGGCGCGTGATCCGTTCCGGCTCCCTGCGCATCCGCCTTCTTGCAGCTGGTGCCGTTTCCACCTGCCTTGCCCTTGCCCTCGCCGGTTTCGGCCTCACCCAGCTTTTCTCCCGGCATGTGGAACAAAGGGTCGAGGCGGAACTGACTGGGATTCTCGATCAGCTTGCGGCGGGCCTCGAGAAAGACCCCGCCACCGGCCAGCTTGTGATTCAATCCCCTCAGGCCAGCAGCCGCTTCAATCAACCACTCTCCGGCCTCTACTGGCAGATCACGTCGCCAGAAGGCAACCTGCGCTCCCGCTCGCTCTGGGACGGCTGGCTGGACCTTCCGGAGGATGGCGTCACGGATGGCCATCTGCACAAGCACGAGGCCGGAGGCCCTGATGGAGCGCCGCTGCTTGTGCTGGATCGTCAGATCGTTCTGCCCGAACGCCTTGGCAGCGAGCCGGTCCGCATATCGGTCGCCGTCGTCAGCAGCGAAGTATCCGATGCCGCCTATTCCTTCGCCCTCGGTATGCTGCCCTACATGCTGCTTCTGGCTGCTGTTTTGACGGCAGCTTCAGCCCTTCAGGTCACGGTTGGCCTGTCTCCCCTCAAAGGCATCCGCAGCCGCCTGTCGCAGATCCGGGCTAATCCGCAGGCACGCATTGGCTCCACCTTTCCCGACGAATTGAAGCCGGTCGCCGCAGCCATTGACGACCTGCTGTCGGCCCGCGAGGACCAGATCGTCCGGGCCCGCAGCCGTGCCGCAGATCTGGCCCATTGCCTCAAGACACCATTGCAGGTTCTTATGGGGGACGTGGAGCGCCTGCGCACTGCTGGAGAGCGCGAAATCGCAGACGAAATCGAACAGGTCGCAGCCGCCATGCGCCGTCATGTGGAGCGTGAACTCGCACGCGCACGGCTCAACCTTTCCGGTCATGCGCTCACCCCGGATGTGGCCCGTATTATCAGCCAGATCACCCGCGTCATGGAGCGCACACCCTCAGGCACCGCCCTGAACTGGCGAGTGGAAACGCCCCCCTCCCTTGCTGCCGCGGTTGATCCTGATGACCTTGCCGAAGCCCTCGGAAATCTCGTTGAAAATGCTGTCCGCTATGCCCACTCCAGCATCCGGATCACGGCCCATGCCGAAGCGGATTGTGTCCGGATATCGGTCGAGGATGACGGCCCTGGCATGACAGAAAGACAGATCAGGCATTGCCTCGTGCGCGGCAACAGGCTGGACGAAGAAGATACCAGTCCGCTCGCCAATCTCGGGCTCGGACTGTCTATCGTGCAGGAGATTGCCGTATCTTCCGGAGGCAGGCTGGAACTTGCCGCCCACCCTTCAGGTGGCCTCTGTGCCAGCTTGCTGCTGCGTCCTGCAGCTGTTCCGCCCTCATGATCACTCCTCCCTCTTGCTACCTTTCCGGAAAAACCTTACCTCCCCGCCATGACACAGACACTTCCCCCGCGCGCCGAAGCGCGCCCCCTCACCCTCGAAGCTCACGGCATCACCCGCCAGGACGAATACGCCTGGCTGAGGGCGGAAAACTGGCAGGACGTGATGCGTGATCCGTCCGTGCTGGCGCCGGACATCCGCGCCTATCTTGAGGCGGAAAACGCCTATCTGGAAACGGTCATGGCGCCCACGAAAGAACTTCAGGACAAGCTCTTTGCCGAGATGAAGGGCCGGATCAAGGAAGACGACAATTCCGTGCCGATGCCGGACGGCCCGTTCGAATATGGCGTCAGCTACGTCACCGGTGGCCAGCATCCGCGCCTTGTGCGCACGCCTCTTGGCGGCGGCGCGCAGGAGATCCTCGTCGATGGCGACAAGGAAGCCGAAGGCAAGGCCTATTTCCGCATGGCCGGTGCCATGCATTCCCCCGCCCATGACCGGCTGGCCTGGGCCTTTGACGACAAGGGCTCGGAGTTCTTCACCCTGCTCATCCGCGACCTCACCACCGGCAAGGACCTGCCCACCCGGATCGAGGATACCGCTGGCAGCGGAGTTTTCTCCGCCTGCGGGCGCTATCTCTTCTACGTGCGCCTTGACGCAAACCACCGCCCGTCAAAACTGTTCCGCCATGAGATCGGCACGGATCCGGCTGCTGACGTGCTGGTTTACGAAGAAGAAGACGCTGGCTTTTTCATGGGCGTCGGCAAGACGCAGTCGGACAGCCATATCCTGATCGACATCCACGACCACGAAACCTCGGAAGTCCACGTCATCCCGGCAGACCAGCCGCTCGCTGCTCCGCGCCTCATCGCGGCCCGCGACAGGGGCATCGAATATTCGGTCGAGGAGAACGGCGGCACCTTCTACATTCTCACCAATGCGGATGATGCCGAGGACTTCAAGATCGTCACCGCTCCGGTGGAGACGCCCGGCCGGGAGAACTGGCGCGACTTCATCCCGCATGAGGCTGGCCGGCTGATCCTGTCGCACACGCTCTACAAGGACTTCATGGTGCGGCTGGAGCGGGCCGAGGGCCTGCCGCGCATCATCATCCACCGGCTGGCGGATCACCTCGAACACCCGATTGCCTTTGCCGAGGAAGCCTATTCTCTGGGCCTTGCCGATGGCTACGAGTTCGACACGAACATCATCCGCTTCACCTACTCGTCCATGACGACGCCCGCGCGGGTCTATGACTATGACGTGGAAACGCGCCAGCGCACCCTGCGCAAGGAGCAGGAAGTGCCCTCCGGCCACAATCCGGATGACTACATCACCCGCCGCCTGATGGCGCCTGCTCCAGACGGCGAACTGGTGCCGGTGTCGATCCTCTACCGCAAGGACACGCCGCTTGATGGCTCAGCGCCCTGCCTGCTCTATGGCTACGGCTCCTATGGCATCTCCATCCCGGCCAGCTTCAGCACCACCAGCCTGTCGCTGGTGGACCGGGGCTTCGTCTATGCCATCGCCCACATCCGCGGCGGCAAGGACAAGGGCTACGCCTGGTACAAGAAGGGCCGCCGCGAGTTCAAGACCAACACCTTCACCGATTTCATCGCCGCAGCGGTGCATCTGGTGAAGGAGGGCTTCACCGCCCATGACCGCATCGTCGCGCAGGGTGGTTCTGCCGGTGGCATGCTGATGGGCGCGGTCGCCAATATGGCGCCGGAGAAGTTCGCCGGCATCATCGCCGAAGTGCCCTTCGTCGATGTGCTGAACACGATGCTTGACGACACCTTGCCCCTCACTCCGCCGGAATGGCCGGAGTGGGGTAACCCCATTGCCTCGCGCGAGGCCTATGACCTGATCGCTTCCTACTCGCCCTATGACAATGTGGCGGCGAAGGACTATCCGGCCATCCTCGCCGTTGGCGGCCTCACTGACCCGCGTGTCACCTATTGGGAACCGGCCAAGTGGGTCGCACGCCTGCGCGAGCGCAAGACCGGTGACAGCCTGCTGATGCTGAAGACCAACATGGACGCCGGCCACGGCGGTGCTTCTGGCCGCTTCGACCGCCTCAAGGAAGTCGCCCTCGTCCAGTCCTTCGCTCTGATGCTGACCGGCAAGGCCTGAAGAAACATCCGCGCCGCCCCGGTCAACCACCGGGGCGGTGCCAATTGCCCCTGAAACCTTTCGTCCTCAAACGTGTTTCAGGCCGAATTTACCGGACGGGGCAGGCATAGTGCGGGTTCTGCTGGCCCCCCGTGATCCCCTCCAAGCTCTTCATTCCCTTCCCCTTTGCTGCAGTCATGGTGCTGCTGATGCTCTTCGCCGGATCGCTGCGCAGATCCGAAAGGGAAGGCCGCAACGTCCCTTTTCTGGCCCTGATCCTTCTGGCCGCGGCGCAATCGGTACTGCTGGGGTTGCGCTGGGGCTACGGCATCGCGGTCCTCATGTATGCCCTGCCCGTGACAGCTGCTCTGGTGCCACCACTCGCCTATTGCGGCGTCGCCCGGCTGGTGCGCCGGAGCACACGTCCCTTGCTACAGCGGCTTGCGCTGCATGCTGCCCCGGCTTTCCTCATGGCCGTTATCGTGATCGCTCTCCCACAAGCCATTGACGTTTCGCTGATTTCCATATTCCTCGGCTATGCAGCCGCAATCCTGCGGCTTACGCGCCAGGGCACGGATACACTTCGGTTTGCCACCTTTGAGGACGCATCCCGCGTCCACAAGGCCATCCTCTTCGCCGCCGTGGCATTGATCCTGTCAGCGCTGGTGGATAGTTACGTTGCTCTGGATTTCACCTGGCTCAACGGCCAGCACGCGATCAGCGTCATCACTGGCGGGAACATAGGCGTTCTGATCGTTCTCGCCATCGCCGCCTCCGCCGCCAGCCATTCTCCGGTCGCCCCGCAAAACGGAAGAGCCGGCCCTCTCAGCCACCAGACAAGAGACCGCCAGCACCTCTGTGTCAGGCGCAGACACGGTGATTGCCGGCCGTGAGGTCATATCCAGCATCGAAGCCCTGATGCAGGCCCGCACGCTTTACCGGGACGCCAATCTCACTCTGGGCCGGCTGGCCCGGCGTGCCGGAATTCCCGCCCGGCAGATCTCCGGCGCGATCAACCGCACCACCGGCAAGAACGTCTCGCAATATGTCAACGAGTTCCGCATCGCAGAGGCCTGCCAGCTTCTCCAAAGCACGGACAAGCCGGTGGCAGCCATCATGTTCGAAGCCGGGTTCCAGACCAAATCCAACTTCAACCGTGAATTCCGCCGTGTGACAGGCCTGAGCCCGGTGGAGTGGCGCCAGCAGAAGTCCGGCGCGGCCTGAAACTCTCCTATCAGGTCCTCGATCACGATCTGCACCCTCCCGGATCGTGTTCAAGGTCGAGCCGATGGGCTGACGGCGCCAGTCTGGCCACATGACCAGCCTGACAGACAATAACCGCCAGCTCGCCGGGACGCTGCGGTCTCTCTCCCTCCCCGATCCCGCGCCCGGCACGGAACAGCCGCAGCGCAAGCCGCGTCTTTTCCCCACATGGCTTCTGCTGACCGGCCTCGGCAGCGCCGCCCTTGCCATTGGGGTGGCAGCGCTCACCGGCACGGCTTCAGTCCCTGCCGCAACCGCAGTATCGCAGCAGCAGGCGGCAGCACCCCTATCCCCGTCTCTTCCTCCAGCTCTCCTGTCGCGGGAGATCACCGGCTCGGGCCATGTCATTGCCCTGCAATCCGTCCCTGTCTTTGCCCGTTACGAGGGGCGGATCGAAAGCGTCAGCGTCACGCTCGGGTCTGAAGTCCGGGCCGGGGATGTGCTAGCCGTTCTCGCCGGCCCCGCCGCCCGCCTGCGCGGCTTTCAGGACCGGGAGACCAATGTCATCGCGGTCGCGGCAGTGGGTCCTGCCCGTGCTGCCGCCGTCAACGGACCGGAACTGGCGCTGACGCCCGCCCTCATCGCCAACCTGAACGAGAGCCGTGACAGTCTGCTGGCGGGCCGAGCGTTGGCCGAGGCGCAGGGCTGGGCGTTAGGCGGCGGCGGGCGTGCTTAACACCATGTTCAGCGCCGTATCCAGCCGCTCCGGCGAAATCGCCACGCTGCGGGCCCTCGGTTTTGCCCGTTTGCCCGCCTTTCTTGCAGTCTGGATCGAGGCCATCTGCCTTGCGGGGCCCGGCGTCGCCCTCAGCCATGCAGGCGGCGTCCTCCCGGCGCAGACCGCAGTCCGCCTCCCCCTGCACAAGGCGCTGCGGCAGAGCAATTGAACTGGACCGTCAGAAACAGCACAAATGCCGCAGAAGCTTCTTCCCATTTGCGTTTACGCTTCCCATAACCTTCCATAAGGCTGAACCGGGCCCGGCAGGTGCCCGCCCTGGCTGCATCACCGCAGCGGCCGGAAGATTGCCTCATGTTTGGAGAAGTCATGAAAATGTTGAACAGATCCACGCTCACCGCACTGGTCCTCGTGATCGGGCAATCGGCTGCCATGGCGCAGGGCAGTTTTCTGGAGCATCTTCTGCTGTCCCCGACCCGCACCCCGGGGGACGTCCCGGAGACCTATGGCACGGCTTATGACTGCCGTCCGCTGAAAGCCGCCAATCAGACGGCAGGCGTCTGGCGCGGCCTGATCGGTGGTCAGGTCTGGCCAGACGCGAAAAAGACGAGTCCGGTCAGCCGTGAAGGCTGTTTCCGGACACAGCAGGACTGCCAGGCCTTCCTCAACGTGATGAGCGGCTATATCGACTTCGTCTATTCGCGGGAATGCAAGCGGCTGTAACGACATCCTCTAGATGCAAGAAAGCCGGAGTATGGGGCTGCTCCGGCTTTCTGTCTGCGGGATCATTGCAGGGGGTCAGTTTGCCCTGCAGGTCTTGATCCCGAACAGCGTATAGGCAGGGCACCAGCCCACCAGTGCAACCACTGCCGGAATGACGCCGAACCAGCCGATCCACTTCCAGCTGATGTCAGCCGGTCCGAAAAGCGCGAAACCAATCAGTGCAATCCCTATCAGGAAGCGGATGGCCCGGTCGAGGGTTCCCATGTTCACAGTCATATCCCGTCCCCTTGGCTCAAGGCTTGTCCGGACTGTCCGGACGGTGAGACGATCCTAGCGCCAGTGGGACACCCCGTCTGTGACATGGTCACAAACAAAACCCGGCAGCGTAGTTGCACTTACTTCTCGCCCGCTCAGCCCGCATCGGCGATCCGGCGAAGCGCCGCAGCGTCAAGCAGCCGCACCTCACCGCGCCCCTGCGCAATATGGCCGGCCTCTGCCCAACGCCCCAGCAGCCGGGCGATTACCTCGCGGGCGCTGCCGGTTTCTGCGGCAAGGGCAGCCTGTGTCAGGTGAATTTCTCCTCCGTCTCCGGCCAGTTCCAGTAGCAGCCGCGCCAGCCGCGCGTCCAGCCGGTGAAACATGGTGTCTTCCATCTTCCGCAGAATGCTGGCAAGGCGGAGGCTGAAGCCCTGAAAGATGCGCTTGCGGAAAACCGGCTCGCTGTCGAGCAGCCGCGCCACCACCCCGGCCGGGATCATGAAGGCCTGGCAGGCCGTTTCGGTGATGCCCGACGCGGCATAAGGCTCTTCACCCAGCAGGCAGGATGTGGTCAGCACACAGCTCTCACCGGCAGCAACGCGGTACAAGAGGATTTCCCGGCCTGTATCGGATGTCATCAGCACGCGGATGCTGCCGGAGGTGAGCACCAGCCAGCCCGGACAGGCCTGTCCGGGCGCAAAGACTTCGATTCCAGCCGGAATGGCCATCTGCCGCAGGGCCTGCTCAACGGTCCGGCGCCCGGCCTCGGAGAGATCCGAAAGCCCCATCAGGCGCAGCGCCTCCTCAAAATTGCTGCCTGCAATCTGTCCGCTCATGCCCCTGCTCCGCCTCCCTGTAATCGCTGCCAGTCTAGCGGCAGCGGATGAGGACAGGCCAGTGAGGAAGACTGCGGCCTTTCTCCTACTGGCCCTGCGCGTGGGCGGGAATGGCCTTCAGATAGGCGGCAATGGCCTCCCGGTCTTCCGCCGTCAGCCGGGCCATGTTCTCCTGCACGGCCACCATTTCCCCGCCAACGGAGTCATAGGAAGGCGTGAAGCCGCTTTCGAGGTAATAGGCGATGTCCGAAGCAGACCAGCCGCCGATCCCGCCCTCTCCGCCGGTGATATTGGGAATCCGGCCTTCGCCAACCGGCGCCTTTGCCCCCGCAAGCCACTGATCCAGCTTCAGGCCACCCGCCATGTCCCGGGGCGTGTGGCATTCGCCGCAGTGGCCCGGCCCTTCCACCAGATACTGGCCGCGCTGCAGCTGCTCGTCGATCCTCTGCAGCACCACGGCCGGACCCGGATCGAGATACATGAGCTTCCACAGCCCCAGCCCCCGCCGCAGGGTGAAGGGAAAGGCGAGCTCATGGCCGGGCGCAACACCCTGCACTGGCTCCAGGGTCTTCAGGAAGGCGAAGAGATCGGAGATGTCCTGATCCTTCATGCGGGCATAGGATGTGTAAGGAAAGGCGGGGTAGTAATGCTCTCCCTCGGGCGAAATTCCAGCCAGCATGGCATTGGCAAAGTCCGGCAGCGTCCAGCTGCCGATGCCCGTTTCAATGTCCGGTGAGATATTCGGGGCAACGAAAACGCCGAAAGGTGTTTCCAGCCTCATGCCGCCGCCCAGCTTCAGCTTGTCCTGTCCTGATGCGCCCGGCGCGGCGTGGCAGGAGGCGCAGCCTCCCGCCCAGAACATCGCTTCCCCCCGCCCGGCATTGCCTTCCGGCAGGGCTGCGAGCCGCGCGGGCTCAATCGAGGCGGGCGCAGTCAGAGCCCAGAAACCCAATCCACCCGCCCCCAATACGAGGGCACCGGCAAGAGCCAGTTTCTTCAGCATCGGACCACGCCTTCCATGTCTTGCTTATCTCTGCACCCGGTAAGCCTCATGGCAGGACCGGCAACTGGCCATCACCGGCCCCATTGCGGTCTTGAAGGCCTCCACATCGGCCGGGCCATCCTTGCCAGAGGCCTGAGCTGCCGCGCCCGCAACCTCGGAAAATTTGGCAAGCGCAGCTTCAAAGCCAGCTGCATCCTCCCAGATCTTCGGGCTGGCGGAAGAGCCTTCCGCATTCTGTGTGCCGTCGGGATAGAACGCACCAAGAGCATTGGCGGCTGCATTCATCGAAGCGATCACCGCCTTGCCCGCTGCCGGGCTGTAGGCGATGTCGCCCTTCATCATCGCACCGGCAAGACCGGCATTGGCAGCCACGGACTGCATGATGGCCTTGCGGGTCGCGACAGGGTCACCGGCAGCCGATGCCGCAGTCAGGGTTACGGCCAGCAAGGCGCCGGCCAAAAAATATTTGCGCATCAAAGTCTCCCTCAAAAGAGCCGGCCGCGTCACTGGCCGGTGCGCCCATTCAGACCCGAGTGCGCCGCAAAACTGAAATCACGGACGCGTGAGAGCTGCTGATCCACACAAGACAAGGCTATAGATAGATAGAAAGTGGCGCCGCAGTTCGCCGTTCAGAGGCTGCCGATGAGCGTACCGATGGCCGTCCCTATTGCTGATGATGACGGCAAGGTCCACAAAGCCTTGGCCAATTGAACTGCCACTGGTCTGCCCGGCCGTCTCATCCACTTGCAGGGCTTCGCCGGACGGTAAAGCTGGCTTAGTGTCGGCTCACCAGCCAGCCGGAGCCCTTCCGTGACCACTTCTATGCCATCAGCAGCCTCCCCCGTCCGCCTTGCTCTCGGCGGCCTTCTGTCGCTGGCTGCGGCCATGGGCATCGGGCGCTTCGTCTACACACCCGTGCTGCCTTTCATGATCGCTCAGGTGCCCCTCAGCAAAGCTGACGGCGGGCTCATCGCTTCGGCCAATTTCCTCGGCTATTTGGTGGGGGCGCTTGCGGCCTCCTCCGGCTCCCTGCCCGGCAGCCGCCGCATGTGGTTCATCGGCTCGCTCATTGCCAGCTCTGTCCTTTCCTTCGCCATGGCCTGGACGGACAGCATCCCGGTGTTCATGCTGCTGCGGTTTCTGGCGGGCCTTGCCAGCGCCTTTGCCTTCGTCTTCTCGGCAGCACTCATCCTCGACCGGCTGGCGCAGGCCGGACGGCCTGGCTTGTCAGCACTCTATTTCTCGGGTGTTGGCGCAGGGATTGCTGGCTCCGCCCTCATCGTCTCCGGCCTGGCCGCATTGGGCGCAGACTGGCAGGGCCTGTGGACGGGCTGCGGCGTCATCAGTCTGGCCCTGACGGTCCTGATCGCATGGATGGTTCCCGGCGCCACCGAAACAGCACCGCCCGCGCCCGCGAAAACCGGCCCCCGCCGCCTGCCCGCCGGGCTGCCGCAGCTGATCGCCGCCTACGGCCTGTTCGGCATCGGTTATGTGGTGACGGCAACCTTCATCGCCGTGATTGCCCGCTCCGATCCAGCGCTGGTAATGGCCGAACCCTATCTCTGGCTGATCGTCGGCCTTGCGGCTGCACCGTCCATTTTCATCTGGAACCGGATCGCCGCCCGCATGGGCGTGCCCCGCGCCTATGCGCTCGCCTGTGTCATTGAGGCTTGCGGCGTTGCACTCAGCGTCACCGCAACTGGCCCTGCCGGCATTCTGCTCGCGGCTTTTCTGCTCGGCATAACCTTCATGGGCATCACCGCGCTGGGGCTCATCGAAGCCCGGCGCCTGTCCACGGGCGATCCGCGCCGCACCATCGCGCTGATGACGGCCAGCTTCGGCCTTGGCCAGATGCTGGGGCCAAGCCTTGCGGGCTTTGCCGCAGGCAGTACGGGCAGCTTTGCCCTGCCCTCGGCAGGTGCCGCCATCTGCCTGCTGCTGGCCGCCGGACTGGTGCTTGTGCCCGCCCGGCAGCAGTGATCAGCCGAAACCTCAGCCGTGGGCGAAGTCCCAATAGAGTTCCCGCGCCTTGGCCGCCACCGGTCCCGGCTGCAGGCTGCGCTCCTCGATGCGGTTCACCGGCACCACCTTGGAATAGTTGCCGGTGGAGAAGATCTCGTCCGCCTCCTGAAACTCACGGTAACCAATGGTGCGCTCATGCACCGCATGGCCCGCCTTGCGCAGCAGCTGGATCACCCGCTGGCGCGTGATGCCATTGAGGAACGTGCCGTTGGGCGCCGGCGTATGCACCGCTCCGTCCTTGACCATGAAGATATTGGCGCTGGTCAGCTCGGCCACATTGCCCAGCATGTCTAGCACCACCGCATTGTCAAAGCCACGGCCCTTGGCTTCGGCCATGGCGCGGGCGTTGTTGGGATAAAGGCAGCCCGCCTTGGCATTCACCGGCATGGTTTCCATGGTCGGGCGGCGGAACGGCGACAGGGTGATGGAGAAGGAGGCACCGGCAGGCGCCATCGGCGCCTCGAACAGGCACAGGCAGAACCGGGTGCTCTCCGGATCGCCCACGATCACCCCCGGCCCGTCGCTTTCCGCCCAATACATCGGCTTGATGTAAACGGCGCTGCCCGGCTTGAACTTGGTGACGCCCTCACGGGTCATTTCGATCATCTCGCCCGCGCTGACGGTCGGCTTCAGGCCGAGAGCCACGGCCGAATCATTCACGCGCTGGCAATGCAGGTCGAGATCCGGTGTCACACCCTCGAAGAACCGGGCCCCGTCAAAGACCGAAGATCCCAGCCAGGCCGCATGGGTGCGCGGCCCCATCAGCGGCGGATTGCCCTCATGCCAGGCGCCATCCACATAGGTCCAGGTCTCACTCCAGCCGCTCATCTTGCGCGTCCTCCGCTGTATTTTTCACTGCCAGCGAACAAACGCCCGGAAAAAGGCAAGGTCAACCGTTTGACGCCCTTCACCCGAAAATCGGAAGACTTGCTCCGGCAAGGCCGCACCCGGACAGGCTCTCATTCCTGAAAAGCGCTCTTGCAGGAAAATTGATCCGCACAACTATCTGCACTGTCTGCTTCCCGGCTCACAAAGCCTTTGATCTTTCAAAGATTCCGCCTGATCCTCCATCTGCCCGCCCCTCGCTCAGGCGCCATCCGGAGGACTGACCATGGACCTCTCCACGCTTCTTGCCTTTGCTGCCGCCTTCTTCGTCTTTGCCGCCAGCCCCGGCCCGGACAACATGACCATCATCGCCCGCACCCTGTCGCATGGGGCCGCATCCGGCCTTGCCTATGGGGCAGGCACCGTGGCGGGCATCCTCATCTTCCTCTGCCTTGCCGCTTTCGGCCTGTCGCTGCTGGCCTCGGAAATGGGCACGGCCATGACCGTGCTGCGCTATGCCGGTGCCCTCTGGCTGATCTGGACGGGCATCCGCCTGTGGACGGCGGAGCCTGTGGTGCCGGCCCTGCAAACCACCGGCAGCGGCAATCTCTTGTCTGACTTCGCCACCGGCATTGCCCTCAATCTCGGCAATCCGAAGATGCCGCTGTTTTATGTGGCGCTTCTGCCCAATGTGGCCGGAACCGTCCTCACTCCCTTGAGTGTGCTGGAACTTGCCGCCGTCATTCTGGCGGTTGAAGTAGTGGTCATCGGCGGTCATGTTCTCATGGCCATGCGTGCCCGCCGCCTGCTGCGCAGCCCTGCCGTTGTGCGCCGGGTCAACCGCACCGCCGGAGCCGTCATAGCCGGAACGGGCGCCACGCTCATCGTTACCCGCTGATGCCTCCAGCCCAAGGAAGCCCGATCATGGAACAGCGCCTTTCCCTCATCACCCTCGCCGTAGATGATCTGGCCGGAACCCGGCGCTTCTTCGAGGATGGGCTCGGCTGGACAGCTTCCTCCGAAAGCCAGGAAGGCATTGCCTTTTATCAGCTTCCCGGCCTTGCTCTTGCGCTCTATCCCCGCGCCTCGCTGGAAAAGGACATTGGCCGCCCCGTTCCGGAAGGTCTGGGTGCAATCTCGCTTGCCTGGAATGGCCGCAACGAGGCCGAGGTCGATGCGGCCTATGCACGGGCGCTGCGGGCTGGCGCTGAAGCCGTCGTGCCGCCGGAAAAGGCCTTCTGGGGCGGCTACACGGCCTATGTGCGCATTCCTGGCGGCCATCTTCTGGAAATCGCCTTCAACCCGTTCTGGTCCCTGGATGAACACGGGGCCATCGTGCTGCCGGGCTGAACGGCGCAGCAAATCGTTGACACAGCTTGCATATGCCTATCGTCCTGATTGCATCCCGGCAAATGATCGGCATATGTTCGGACGCTGTTCAGGAAAGCTGACGGCGGATCTTGTCCTGCGACCCCACGGAGCATCCCGATGGCCCATTCGGCCTATGTCTTTGACGCTTACGGCACCCTCTTTGATGTTCACGCCGCCGTGCGCAAACATGCCGCGAAACTGGGGCCCGACGCGCAGACCTTTTCCTTCGTGTGGCGGCAGAAGCAGCTGGAATATTCCTGGGTCCGCGCCCTCATGCAGCGCTACGAGGATTTCTGGGTGCTGACCGAGCAGGCGCTCGACACCACCTTCAATCTCTTCCCCTCCGCCGACCGGGGCCTCAGGGCCGACCTTCTCAACGCCTACTGGGCGCTGGACTGCTATCCGGAAGTGCCCGAAGTGCTCACCAGCCTGAAGCAGGCCGGGGCGCGGCTCGCCATCCTGTCCAACGGCACGCCCTCCATGCTGGAGTCAGCGGCCAAGGCTGCCGGCATCACCGAGCTTCTGGATGAGATCTTTTCGGTGCATGACCTGCGCACCTACAAGACCGATCCGCGCGTCTATGAACTGGTGACCAACCATTTCCGGGTCTATCCGGAAGCGATCTCCTTCCAGTCCTCGAACCGCTGGGACATTGCAGGCGCCACTGCCTATGGCTTCCGCACCGTCTGGATGAACCGCACCGCCCAGCCGGACGAATATCCGGATCTCGCCCCCAGCGCCGTTCTGTCCGACCTGACGGGCCTGCCGTTTCTGGTCTGACCCCAATTCCGGCAAGCTCCGGGCAAGTTAAGGCGTCTAACCCTGTGATAACTGACAGGAGGATGAACGGCTGTGCATGCTGCGCGCCGCTATTGCCATTTGGACAAACCATGACCCGCGTACCCCCGGCCCGTACAGGCCACCGCTTCCGCCCGCCGCAGCTCAAGCCCGCCTTGAGGGCCCGGATGCGCGGCGGCCGCCTGAAGACGGAAGCCGGCGCGGACATTACGGCCTGCACCCTGTTTGATGCGGAAAGCGGCGAGACGGGCGCCCTCATCGAGGTGAAAGTCACCCTGCCGTCTCGCGTTCTGGTGCTGGACGAGCAGGATCAGACGGTCTGCCCCGCCAGCGTTCTATGGCATCACGGCCGCCAGGCTGCCCTGAGCCTGACGGGCGAGTCAATGCTTGCCAGCCGGCACCCCGCCTCTCAGGCCTTTTGACGCCCTATTGAGGGACTTTCTGCCCGCTGCGGCCCGACACCATGCTTTCGACGGCCAGTGTAAGCGCATATTCCGCCTGCTCGTCAAACGCCCCCTGCAGCGTGCTGCCACTCGCGCCTAACAGCCCCTTGGCCCGCAGATCTGCAAGCCCATGCACCAGCGCCCAGAGGCTGCCCGCAATCTTACCAGCATCAGCCATCTGCTCCTGCGGCAGCAGGTGCGACAGCCCTTCCGTCAACTGACGGAACGCATGGGCCGCAGCCTCCATCAGTCCGGTATGGCACGGGCTGTAGGTCCGGCCAAACATGAGCGAATAAAGCCCCGGCTCAGTTTCCGCAAAGCGCAGGTAGGCCCAGCCCATGGCCTTCAGGCGTTTGGCCGGATCATCGCCGCCTGTCCGGGCACCAGCCTGAAGATATGCTGCAAACCGGTCGAAAGCCTCGTGTGCTGCGGCGGCCAGAAGGGCCTCGACATCCGGAAAATGCCTGTAGACTGCCGCCGGGGAGACCCCGGCGCTCGCCGCCAGCCACCGCAGAGACAGATTTGCAAGACTGCCCCTGCCCGCTTCCGCCATTGCAGCATCAACAAGAGCTCGGCGCAGATCGCCGTGGTGGTACGCAGGCCTGCGGCCATTTCCGGTTTTACCAGGCATGTTGACACCGTTCACATTCGATCTTATGTTTACAGTGTACACATCAAGTCCTTCCCCTGGCAACGTGCCCTGGCAGGCCGCTCAGACTAATTTTTCCGGTGCGGGGGAATGCAGTGTGACCACAGGCCAGTCATACCCTGCGCACCGCGACGGCCCCACCTGCAGGTGGAGTAAGTGGGGACGGGTTGCCGGGCCGTTTTTGTTCCCTCTGGAGGATTGAATGGCAGACGCATCCCTTCTTCTTTCTGGCCTTGTTCTTGCCGGCCTGCATCATCTGGCCGTCTTCGCGCTCTTCGCGGTGCTGGTGATGGAACTGGCCATCTGCCTGCGCCAGACACTCGCATCGGAGGATCTGAAGCGGCTTGCCTTGCTCGATCTCCACTATGGCGCGCTCGCCGTTCTGGTGCTGCTGGCTGGCGGCCTGCGCGTCATGTATGGCGGCAAGGGAGCGGACTACTACCTTGAAAACCTGTTCTTCTGGGCAAAGATGGGCATCTTCCTCGCCATTGGGCTGATCTCCATCCTGCCAACCCTGCGTATCCTGTCCTGGCGGCGCCAGCTGAAGGCAGATCCTGCCTTTGTGCCTCCGGCAGCCGGGCACAGGCTGGTCCGCCGCGCCCTTGTGGCCGAGTTACTGCTCTTCCCCCTTCTTCCGCTCTTTGCCGCAGCCATGGCGCAGGGTTACGGGCTTTGACAATCAAGGCCTGCAAACACAAAACGGCGCCCCGGTTTCCCGGAGCGCCGCGCGTTTTGTTTCCTTAACCGGACGGATCAGGCCGTCAGGTCGAAGCGGTCTGCGTTCATCACCTTCACCCAGGCAGCCACGAAGTCCTTCACGAACTTCTCTGCCGCGTCATCCTGGGCATAGATCTCGGCATAGGCACGCAGGATCGAGTTGGAGCCGAACACCAGATCCACACGGGTCGCCGTCCACTTCACCGCTCCGGTCTTGCGGTCGCGGATCTCGTAGAGGTTCTTGCCGGCTGGCTTCCAGGTGTAGGCCATGTCGGTCAGGTTCACGAAGAAGTCCGTGGTCAAGACACCTTCCCGGTCCGTGAACACGCCATGCTTGGAGCCACCGTGGTTGGTGCCCAGAACGCGCATGCCGCCGAGAAGAACGGTCATTTCCGGACCGGTCAGCCCCATCAGCTGGGCGCGGTCGAGCAGCAGCTCTTCCGGCGAAACCACATAGTCCTTCTTCAACCAGTTGCGGAAACCGTCGTGGATCGGCTCCAGAACCTTGAAGGAGTCCGCGTCGGTCATCTCGGCAGTGGCATCACCGCGGCCCGGTTCGAACGGAACGGAAACATCAAAACCGGCTGCCTTGGCGGCCTTCTCAATCCCCACGCTGCCAGCCAGCACGATCACGTCGGCAAGGCTTGCACCATAGGCCTTGGCGATCGGCTCCAGCACGCCCAGCACCTTGGCAAGGCGGGCCGGCTCGTTGCCTTCCCAGTCCTTCTGCGGGGCAAGGCGGATACGGGCACCGTTGGCACCGCCACGCTTGTCGGAGCCGCGATAGGTGCGGGCACTGTCCCATGCGGTGGAAACCAGTTCGGCAACCGAAAGGCCACTGGCAGCGATCTTCGACTTGATGGCGCCGATGTCGTAGTTCTTCGGGCCAGCCGGGACCGGGTCCTGCCAGATCAGGTCTTCCTTGGGCGCATCCGGCCCGATGTAGCGCACATTCGGGCCCATGTCGCGGTGGGTCAGCTTGAACCAGGCGCGGGCGAAGGTTTCCTTGAAGTACTCCGGATCAGCCATGAACTTTTCGCAGATGGCCCGGTACTTCGGATCCATCTTCATGGCCATGTCGGCATCGGTCATCATCGGCATGCGGCGGATGGACGGGTCCGTCGCATCAACCGGCATATGCTCTTCCTTGATGCCGACCGGCTGCCATTGCTGGGCTCCTGCCGGGCTGCGGGTCAGTTCCCACTCATAGCCGAACAGCAGGTCGAAATAGCCCATGTCGAACACGGTCGGGTTCGTCGTCCATGCGCCTTCGATGCCGGAGGTCACGGCTTCGCTGGCCTTGCCATGCTGGTTCGGGTTGAGCCAGCCGAGGCCCTGAGCTTCAAGGCCAGCCGCTTCCGGCTCGGCGCCGAGCGCACCGGCATCACCATTGCCATGGGCCTTGCCGACGGTGTGGCCGCCAGCGGTCAGCGCCACGGTTTCCTCATCGTTCATGGCCATGCGGGCGAAGGTCTCGCGCACGTGGGCAGCGGTGGCCAGCGGGTCCGGCTTGCCGTTGACGCCTTCCGGATTCACGTAGATGAGGCCCATCTGCACGGCAGCCAGCGGGTTTTCCATGGTCTCCGGCTTGGTCACGTCCTCGTAGCGGTTGTCGGACGGCGCCAGCCATTCCTTTTCCGCACCCCAGTAGGTGTCCTTTTCCGGATGCCAGATATCCTCGCGGCCGAAGGAAAAGCCGAAGATCTTCAGACCCATGTCCTCATAGGCCAGGGTGCCGGAAAGCAGGATGAGGTCGGCCCAGGAGATCTTGTTGCCGTACTTCTTCTTCACCGGCCACAGCAGGCGGCGGGCCTTGTCGAGGCTGGCATTGTCCGGCCAGGAATTAAGCGGAGCAAAGCGGATGTTGCCCGAGCCACCGCCGCCACGGCCATCCGCCAGACGATAGGAACCGGCCGAGTGCCAGGCAAGGCGGATCATCAGGCCGCCATAATGGCCCCAGTCAGCCGGCCACCAGTCCTTGCTGTCCTTGAGCAGTGCCTTCACATCGGCCTTCAGCGCCTCTACATCCAGCTTCTTCAGCTCTTCGCGGTAGTTGAAATCCTTGCCCAGCGGGTTGGACTTGGCGTCATGCTGGTGCAGGATGTCGAGGTTGAGGGTGTTTGGCCACCACTCCATGTTCGAGTTGCCGGTGACGGTGTTGCCACCATGCATCACCGGGCACTTGCCTGCCTTGCTGGCATTCGTCGCGTCCATTGTCTCTCTCCGGTCCATATGGTTCTTGAGGCGGCCAGACACCGCCTGTGTTTACCCCAAGCGGTACAGCCGACCGCCCGAACATTGCCCCCGGCAGCATCTCTGCCGCCTGAGGCACTTCAGCAGGGCGGCACGGCGCGCCGCCCTCTTCTTCGGCAGGCAGCGGCGGGGTACGCTGCCCGGAAAATCTGCCCCGCTTCAGCAGGGATCAGCCGCCGTTCCCTGATCAGGAACAGCGCCAGTGACATGACGTTACCCAATTGCTGGAATTAGCAAAATTCGTATCTTCTGATTGTATCAATCAGATTTTCTGATCAAGCAGCCGGAAAGGCGGTTTGCTGATGAATTTCAGAAGCTTGAGGCCTCTTGCAGAGGCATTGCCTATTGTCCTGATCCAGCGGCACAGTCGCAAACCAATGTCCGCACCCTTTCACCATTTTCTGGCTCAGCCGGCGTTGTGTGGCACGCAAACCACCGGCAGTCCGTTCCGGACACACTTGATACAAAGACAAGACGATTGCGCCGAGGGGTTGAGGATCGCCAGATTTAACATATAGTCATTTTTAACAATACAATATCAGGCAAAATAAAATTTGCTTACGCCCTCCAGACCAACCCAGAAGTTATTCTTTATTTACGCAACTGAGCTCAAACTGCCTCTGGACATAAATTCAGCGTCCGGAGCTTCCCATATGTTTCGTATCCGCAATCCCTTCAGGGCAAAATTTGAATCCATCAGCCGTGCCCAGGCAATCATAGAGTTCAAACCTGACGGAACGATCATCACGGCAAATGATAACTTTCTCGAAGTGATGGGATACAAACTCAGCGAGATTACGGGAAAGCATCACAGTATCTTCGTGGATCCTGCCGAGGCAAAGACACCGGAGTACCGGCAGTTCTGGTCAGAACTCGCCAAGGGCAAATCGGAAACCCGGCAGTTTCGCCGCATCGGGAAAAACGGCAAGGACGTCTGGATAGCTGGATCGTACACCCCGGTGCTTGATGCCGCGGGTCAGGTTCAGAGCGTCATCAAGATCGCGTCAGATATTACGGCTGCAAAAATGCAAAGCCTTGAGACACAGGCTCTTGTCGGTGCCATCGGGCGGACCAGCGCGATAATCGAATTCACACCCGATGGCACCATTCTCACGGCAAATGCGAACTTCCTGAACCTGATGGGCTACCGGTTGGATGAAGTCGCCGGACAGCATCACAGAATGTTCCTGTCACGCGAGGAGCAGGCCTCCGAGAGCTACCGGGATTTCTGGAAGGAACTGGGAAAAGGCAAGCCAAACACAGGCGAATTCAACCGTAAGGGAAAAGGCGGCAAGGATGTCTTCGTCGTCGGCACCTACACACCTGTTCTCGACAACACCGGCAAGGTGCTGAAGGTCATCAAGATCGCAACCGATCAGACCGAGGAAATCAATCGCAGGAACGAGAACCTGCGGCTCAATAACGAATTGCTGGAGGTCGCTAGCAAACTGACCGAAGCAACCCGGCAGATACGTGACGCCAAGGACGCATCCGATACCACCTCCACCAGCGTCCAGACCATGGCTGCCGCAACGGAAGAACTGGTGGCGTCCGTCTCAGAGATCAGCAGGCAAGTGACGCATGCCAACGCTATCTCGGATCAGGCCGCAGGCGAGGCGGAAGCCTCCCGCAGCATCATGGAAAGCCTTACAGATAACTCGCAGAAAATTGGTGAGGTCCTTGAGCTGATCGATACAATCGCCAATCAAACCAACCTGCTTGCTCTCAATGCGACAATTGAAGCCGCAAGAGCCGGAGAAGCAGGCAAGGGCTTTGCCGTGGTCGCCACCGAAGTGAAGAACCTTGCAGCGCAGACAGCCAAGGCGACCGAGGAAATCGCCGGTCAGATCACGGCGGTCCAGTCCTCCGTTGATAAGGCAGGCAGGGCCATCTCCTCGATCCTCAACACGACGGAAAAAATCCGCCAGATCTCGACAACGATCGCGGCTTCTGTCGAAGAGCAGTCAGCTGTATCGCGCGATATCTCCTCCAGTATGCAATCCGCGGCAACCGAAGTGACCAAGATCAGCAGCGCCATCAGTGATATCGCAGACTCTGTGGAGCTTGTGGCCAGCACCACGCTGAAGATCCGCCGGCAGGCCCAGAAGATCAATTGATGCCCCTGTCCGGGAGCCGGTCACGCCTGCGCCATCTGAAAAGGGAGTGCCGCATCAGTGTTGCCCGCTTCGTCTGAGCGAACCCTTTTCCGGCCGGTGGCCTGAGAACCGCCCAGACCGGGCGCCCTCAAAAAAGCAGACAGCGTACGGCACGGTGTGTCCGGACGCTGTCCACAAACAACAATAGAAGACGCCGGACCTAGGCGTCCTGATAGTATCCCAGCACCGACTTGATTTCGAGATATTCCAGCATGCCCTCAAGGCCATATTCGCGCCCGTTGCCGGACTGCTTGTAGCCACCGAACGGGGCGTGCGGGTCCCAGGCCGGATAGTTCAGGTGCACCTGGCCGGAGCGGATCTGCGATGCCACGTGCCGGACCAGATCCATGCCGCTGCCCTGAACATGGGCTCCGAGGCCATAGACCGTGTCGTTGGCGATGGCGACGGCTTCCTCGACCGTGTCATAGGCAAGGATGCAGAGCACCGGCCCGAAGACCTCATCCTGCGCGATCCGCATGCCGGTGCGCACGTCTGAGAAGATGGTGGGCTTGACGAAGAACCCGGCCTTGAGGCCGTCCGGGCGGCCCTGCCCGCCAGTCAACAGCTTGGCGCCTTCGGCAATGGCCGCGCCGATCATGGTCTGAATGCGGTCAAACTGCGCGCGATTGGCGATGGCCCCGTGCGTTACCGTTTCCACAAAGGGATCCCCGACAACAATCTCGGCCGCAGCCTTGACGGCAAATGCCTCGACCTCGGCCAGCCGCGCGCGCGGCACGATCATGCGGGTCGGTGCGCTGCAGGATTGCCCCAGATTGCGGAAGCTGGCAGCAACGCCGAGGGGAACTGCACCCGCGAGATCGGCATCCGGCAGGATAACGTTGGGCGATTTGCCCCCGAGTTCCTGGGCAACGCGTTTCACCGTCGTTGCGGCAGCCTGGGCCACCGCAATGCCGGCGCGGGTGGAGCCGGTTATGGAGATCATGTCGACATCGGGATGCGCGGCGAGCGCGGCCCCAACGTCCGGGCCGCTGCCATGGACGAGGTTGAACACGCCCTCCGGGAAGCCCGCCTGCTCGATGGCTTCTGCGAAGAGCAGCGCACTCAGCGGCGACAGCTCGCTCGGCTTCAGCACCACGGTGCAGCCTGCGGCAAGGGCCGGAGCCACCTTGGCCGTGATCTGGTAGAGCGGCCAGTTCCACGGCGTGATCAGCGCACAGACGCCGATTGCCTCGCGCGCGATGGCGGTCTGGCCGCGCCGCTCGATGAACCGGAAGTCAGCAAGAACCTCCCGCGCGGCTTTCACATGGGCGATGGCCAGCGGCACCTGGGCGCTCCGCGCGTAACTGATCGCGGCCCCCATTTCGAGGCTGAGGCACTGCGCGATGCGTTCGCTCTGCGCCTCGATCTGCTGCTGCAGACGCTCCAGAAGCGCGGAGCGTTCGCCCGGCTGCGTCCGGCTCCAGCTGGCGAACGCCCGCCGTGCGGCAGACACCGCAGCATCCACATCAGCGCTGTTCCCGAGCGGAACCCGCGCAATGATCTCTTCGGTGGCCGGGTTGACCACATCGGCGTGGGCAGTGCCCTTGGGGTAAACCCATTGACCGCCGATGTAGAAAAGGCCGAGATGGCCGTTGCCGGCGAGGTGCGTGAGCGGGGACGCCGCCCTGCCAGATGTCAGTTTCATCTTGCTTCGAGCCTCTTGTCGTAGCGGCGGCCTTCACCAGCCGCGAATGCGTTCCCTGCGCGCCCCGATACCGGCATTTTCGCGCACCGCAGCCAGGGCATCGGCCTGTTCCACCGTGTCGAGCAACAGTTTGAGGTCTGCGCCTGTGCGGGTGCAAAGCTCCATGGCGCGCAGGGCAGAAGCCGGCAACAGGCCCACTGCATAAGTCATGTCACGATAGCCGTGGCTGGCGAAGTACTCGGCCTCGGCAAGCGTGGAGACGGTGATCGGCCCCGGCCCATCCGGAAAGACACGCCGTGCCACGTCAATGCTCTTTGCGGTCTTCATATGCGGGCGCAGGACCATGCCCAACTGCCGCGCGTGATCAGCCAGCCGGGTGACGTCGCGGTCGAACTTGCTGCGGTCGAGCAGAAGTGATGGCGTGACGGGACCGTGGATCGATGGCGGGTGCGGGCTGGTTTGTTCTGCGGTTTGCATGGGTGGCGCGATCCTCATCACTGGCCAAAGGATTGATTTTCAGGGGCGTACCTGAGGGCCGTCCTGCGGCCCAGGCAGGTCTTTGAAGAACCGGATGCCATTGCCCTGCGCCGGAGGCGTGGCGATGGTCATGCAAGCCGCAACCTCTCTCACGCTCTGGCTTGCCACAGGTGCAACGTGGTCCGGCTTCTGCTGAAGTCACGGACAAAATGACACTCCCCGGCCAGTCGCCCCTGCCGTTTGCCGCAATCAAGCCAGTAAAATCATTCGTTTTTGCCGTTCAATCGGCACAATTGGCGGCGGCCATGCGGGCAAAGATGCAATCTGCCCCCTGACACAGCCCCCCGACGCTGCCCCGGCCATCGGCCTGCCGCGGCACAATTCGACCATCGTGCTGCTCGACCCGCGGACCCGACGTCTGCCCGCCGTGCTTTAGAGCGGCAAGGTCAACACCTGCCGGACCGCCACCGCCGATATCACCGTCACGGCCCCCCCTTCGCGTGAACCGCTGTTCGATGCCGGCTCGGGTCGTCCCGGCAGGCATGTGGTCAACATGGGCCCGGATGTGCCCGGTAAGCACGAATTGCCAACCGGTCTCTATCCGCGTGCGCGCCTTTTCTGCGATCGGCTGTCCCAATCCGTCCAGATCGGTGATTTCCAGCACGCGCGGCAGCAGATTGACGCGGGCACTCTGAAGGTCATCCAGATCGGCGGCGTCATCAAGGAACGGGCACCCGGACGCTGCAGGGCTGACACACCGGGCCGGGGGCACGGCAGATGCCAGCTCCCCCGGCCAATGTGCGGGCCGCCCGCTCAGCACTGACGCATCACGCCCGGGTATCAGATGGCGGAGACGTCCAGCTGGGGGAAGGTCTTGCGCACGCTCTCCACCACATGCGGACCAGCCACTTCAACGGCGGCAGGTCCAGCTCCCGGTTCGTTTCAAAGATCCGGCCGTCGGTGGCCAGCAGGGCAGACAGTGAATCCGGCCCGGACAGGAACAGCTTGCCAATGCCGAGTTTGACATTCTTCAGCCGGCGGATGAACTGCGGCATGAATTCCCGGCTATAGCGGATAGCCTGGGGTGTGATTTCGAGGTTCGCCTTGCCGCTGATGGCAAGTGTGCAGCTTCCGTCCAGCCGACGCTTGATCGTGCAATAGGGCGTGGAAATCGCCTCGCCGATGTTAACCGTCGGGGCGGAGCGCAGCGCAGTCTGGCGGATGCTTGCCTGCGGGAAGCTGACCCCAAGCGGCCTCAGGAACCGCGAGGACCAGGCGCCCGCCGAACACAGCACGGCACTGGTCTTGATATAGCCCTTCTCCGTGTGCACACCGGCGATCCTGCCATTGGCCAGATCAATCCCCCGGGCGGCGCATCCCTGATGGATCGTGGCGCCCAAAGCTCTGGCCCTTTCCGCGATGGCAGGCGCGGCGAGTGCCGGTTCCGCCTTACCAGGAAGCAGGCAGCGGTGGCGCCGAGGATGTCCCCGCCAACAATGACGGCACCGGCCTCAACCGGAAGGCGTTCATCGCCCGCAATGCGTCCGGCAATGGGCGGCATGTTCCAATCAACCTCGGCTGCAGGACTGCGGACACAAAGGCCCGATCAGCCCTTCATCGCACCATGCGGGCAAAACAATGCGCCGAAATCACTCACGATGCCGCCAGATCTGCGGTCTTTTGGGCCGTCCGGCCGGTACGATCTGCTCACGTTTGGTAGCGGCCCGTGAATGGGCACATCAGGCACGAACGCGGTGAAGTATCAAAAGGTAATACCTTTTACTCCGGAACATGAGATGGCATCGGCAACCTCCATCAAGCTGGATGACAGCCTGAAAGAGCGTATCCAGAATCTGGCGGAGGCGCGTCAGCGCAGCTCGCACTGGATCATGCGCGAAGCCATTGCCCAGTATGTCGAGCGTGAGGAAAAACGCGAGGCACTGCGTCAGGAAACCCTCAAGGCATGGCAGGAATTTCAGCAAACCGGCATGCACGCCACCGCCGAAGAGGTGGACCAATGGCTGGCGAGCTGGGCTCTGACGCCGACCTGCCCGCCCCCAAATGCCGCAAGTAATCCTCGCCCCGCAGCCATACGGGACCGTCACCGGCTGCGCGAGTTTCTGCGCGAAAAGAACCCCACAGCCGCACAGCATGCAGGTGACGCCATCCGCTGGGGCTGAAGATACTCGGTACACAGCCCCGCATCCGCCGCCCTGTTGAAGGCCTGCCGGAGCAGTTCAGGGAATGGCTCGTCGATTTCGGCGATAGCGGCTATACCGCGCGCCACCAATTCGACGGTGAAACCGTCATCATTCTCGCAATCCGGCACCAGAGAGAAGCCGGTTACTCCTGATCCCTCACGCCGCCGCGCTTCCCTCATACCCCAGCCTCGCGTTCAGCTTGGCGATGAGGTCCACGGCGGCGTCGGCGATGACGGTGCCGGGGGGGAAGATGGCGGTGGCGCCGGAGGCGTAGAGGGCGCCGTAGTCCTGCGGAGGGATGACGCCGCCGACGACGATCATGATGTCCTCGCGCCCTTCTGCGGCGAGTGCCGCCTTGAGGGCGGGCACCAGGGTGAGGTGGCCGGCGGCGAGCGACGACACGCCTACCACATGCACGTCATTTTCCACCGCCTGCCGGGCGGCTTCCTCCGGGGTTGCAAACAGCGGGCCGATGTCCACGTCGAAGCCGAGGTCGGCGAAGGCGGAGGCGATCACCTTCTGGCCGCGGTCGTGGCCGTCCTGCCCCATTTTGGCGACGAGAATGCGCGGGCGGCGCCCGTCGTTCTCCTCGAAGGCCTCGACAAGCTTCTGCACCTTGCCCACCTTGTCCGACATGGCCCCTGCCTCGCGCTTGTAGACGCCGGAAATGGAGCGGATCTCCGCCTTGTGGCGGCCAAACACCTGCTCCATCGCCAGGCTGATTTCGCCCACCGTCGCCTTCGCCCTTGCCGCCTTGACGGAAAGGTCCAGCAGGTTGCCTTCGCCGGATGCAGCGCAGGCGGTGAGGGCGGCCAGCGCGGCCTGTGTTTCGGCCTCGTTGCGCTCGGCCTTGAGGCGCTGCAGCTTTTCGATCTGCATGGCGCGCACCTGCGCATTGTCCACCTTCAGAACCTCAATGGGCTCTTCGAAGTCCGGCTTGTACTTGTTGACGCCCACCACGGTCTGCGCGCCGCTGTCGATGCGCGCCTGCGTCTTGGCGGCGGCCTCCTCGATGCGCAGCTTCGGGATGCCCTTTTCGATGGCCTTGGCCATACCGCCCAGCGCCTCGACTTCTGTGATATGCGCCATGGCCTTCGCGGCGAGATCCGCCGTCAGCTTCTCCACATAGAAGGACCCGCCCCACAGATCGATGGGGCTGGTGGTGCCGCTTTCCTGCTGCAGGAACAACTGGGTGTTGCGGGCGATCCGGGCGGAAAAGTCCGTCGGCAAGGCCAGCGCCTCGTCCAGCGCGTTGGTGTGCAGCGACTGGGTGTGGCCTTGCGTCGCCGCCATAGCCTCCACGCAGGTGCGGATGACGTTGTTGTAGACATCCTGCGCCGTCAACGACCAGCCGGAGGTCTGCGAATGGGTGCGCAGCGACAGGGACTTGCCGCTCTTCGGCGCAAAATTCTGCTGCATCAGCTGCGCCCAGATCAGGCGCGCGGCGCGCAGTTTTGCCACTTCCATGAAGAAGTTCATGCCGATGGCCCAGAAGAACGACAGGCGCGGCGCGAACTGGTCGATGTCCATGCCCGCCGCCACCCCGGCGCGGGCGTATTCGATGCCGTCGGCAATGGTATAGGCCAGCTCCAGATCCGCCGTCGCCCCGGCTTCCTGCATGTGATAGCCGGAGATGGAGATGGAATTGAACTTCGGCATGTTCTGCGAGGTATAGGCAAAAATGTCCGAAATGATCCGCATCGAGGGCGCAGGCGGGTAGATGTAGGTGTTGCGGACCATGAACTCCTTGAGGATGTCGTTCTGGATGGTCCCCGACAGCAGGTTCTGCGCCACGCCCTGCTCTTCGGCGGCAACGATATAGAGCGCGAGCACCGGCAGCACGGCGCCGTTCATGGTCATGGACACGCTCATCTGATCCAGCGGGATGCCGGAAAACAGCGTGCGCATGTCGAAGATGCTGTCGATGGCCACGCCCGCCATGCCCACGTCACCGGCCACACGCGGGTGGTCGCTGTCATAGCCGCGATGGGTGGCAAGGTCGAAGGCGACGGAGAGCCCCTTCTGGCCGGCCGCCAGATTGCGCCGGTAGAAGGCGTTGGAATCCTCCGCCGTGGAGAAGCCCGCATATTGGCGCACGGTCCAGGGCTGCTGCACATACATGGTGGGATAAGGCCCGCGCACGAAAGGCGGCAGGCCGGGGTAGCTGTCGAGATGCGGGAGGCCCTCAAGATCGGCAGCTGTTGGCACCGGCGGCACGGCGATGCCCTCCGGCGTCATCCAGCTGTCCAGGCCCTCAGGCGCTTCGGCCTTGCCCAGTGCGTCACGGAACGGACGGCCCGCAAAATTCGGAATACGGCTCACAGCAGCCCCTCCCCTGATATTCCCACCTCAACTGGCAAGCCAAGACGCCTGTGCGCGTCGGCGAGGATGTCCAGCATGGCACAGCCCTCGAAGACAAAGGTGCTGACGCCTGCTTCCTTCAAGGAGGCCTCCAGTTCGCCCGGCTTTCCGGCCAGATAGATGTGCTCCGCCCCGGCGGCGGAAAGGGCCGCGGCCGCCTCCGCGCCTTGCGCGGCATAGATCTTGTCGGAAGAGACGAGGCAGACCAGCGGCGCCCCGCTGGCGCGCCAGGCCTCGACGGTGGCGCCGATGCCGTCCGTCTCTGTCCCGCCGGTCACCGGCAGGCCGCCCGCCTCGAAGAAATTCTTGGCCCAGGTTGCCCTCGCTGTGAAATCCGCCAGCGGCCCCAGCGCGGCCAGGAAAACGGTACGCCTGGACGGATTGGTCAGGGCGGCGGCCTCCCGCAGGCGCTCGAATGGCTCGGACTGGCGTTCCGGCCGCGGCATCCTGGTGTTGAGGCTGATCTCGTCGATCAGCGGGCGGGACGCCATGATGTCCGTCAGCGTCGCGCCCTGTTCCAGCGCGTCGAAAACCGCCTGCATGACGGATCCCTCCCCCGGTCTCGGCAGAGCGAGGGTTGAAGAGGCAGCGTCCAGCAGCAGATGCTCACCGGAGAGAACCCGCACCGGCCCTTCCTGCAGGTTGGGGAAGGCGCTGACGCCGGTGATCTGCTGGCGGCGGCTGGCAATCTTCTGGCTGCGCTCCGCCCTTGCCGCGTCCACGCGTTTCTGGACGGTACCGGCCATCATGGCCTCAACGATGCCGCCGGCTGCTTCCGTTTCCTGAAACAGCGCCCAGGCAGCAGCGGCCAGATCTTCAGTCCGGGCCTCGATGGCGCCGGAACCGGCGCCCGGATCGGCCACCCGGTGCAGGTTGCTCTCCTCGATCAGGATGGTCTGGGTGTTGCGGGCAACGCGCCGGGCAAAGCTGTCCGGCAGGCCGCAGGCGGTGGTGAAGGGCAGCACGCTGATACTGTCCGCCCCGCCCACGCCGGCCGCAAAGCAGGCCACGGTGCCGCGCAGAATGTTCACGTATGGATCGGCCTTGGTCAGCATCCGCCAGGAGGTTTCCATATGCAGATGCAGGTGGTGTTGCGGCAACCCGCTTTGCTCCAGCACAGCCGCCCAGAGACGGCGCATCGCCCGCGCCTTTGCAATGGTGCCGGTCTGGTCGGCCGTGGCGGCCAGCGTCATGCTGATGCGGGCGGCCGGGTTGTCCCCGCCTGCTCCTTCTGCATCAAAGTCGCGCAGATACTGCAGGGCGGCTGCCAGCGTCCAGGCAAGTTCCTGGGCATCAGTTGCCCCGCGGTTATGCCAGCTGCGGCCATCACTGCACATCAACGGCCCGTTCAGGCCGCGATCCGCCGCGAAACGGTCCAGATCGGCCATCCGCTTGCGCAATACGGGAATGGAATTCTTGAGCGTGCCAGTGTGCACCAGCTTGGTCACATAGTCACTGCAAGAAATGATATTAAGCTTCGACACGTCCAGCCCCATGCGCTGAGCGTGACCAATCAGCAGGGCCAGCGTCGAACCGCTTTCATAACCGCCATCGACCCGTATGGTGATGAGATCGGTGTAGACGCCTTCGAACAGACGGTCGAACCCGGCTGCATCCTGCGCCCCGCAGCCAAAGCCATGGGCATTGGCTGAGGAGGTCAGAACCAGGTCGATGCCATCGGCACCGCCCGCCAGATCCTCCAGCAGCAGCCGGTTGGCAGCTTCCACATCCGGGTGGTCAACGCGCTGCAGAATTTTCCAGGGCTGCCCGGCCGGGCGGCCAGCGCGCGGGGAGGCTTCCGCCTTGCGCGGATACAAGGGCGCAATGGCAAGGCTGTCCTCGCTGCGCGAGACGAGACGCTCGCGCGGAGCGCCCTTCAGCGCCTTGTCAACGGCTGCCAGCCATGCAGCTTCATCAGGTGTCCAGTCCGGGTGCAATTCTGCCACGACGCTCAACTCCTCGGGATTGTCACCTTTATTTCATTTGAGGGAGAGTGAGACAAGCTCGCCCAAAGGCTGAAGCCTTTCCGCCAACGGACGCAGCGTTATCATGATGATAACCATCCAGCCGCCGTTTGCCCGTCTTTGCCTGATTGTTCCGGCATCAGGTGCAGATTGGCGGATTTGGCAAAAACTCTGCTCATATTACGGTTGGTATTTTTATGGTTTCTAGGCTAAAAGCAAAGACAAGCTTCCGGCAAGCAAAACGCCTGTTTCCCGGCAGCCCGCAGACCGGAAACGCTTCCCATCAAAAAACAGCGGACGGCCTGCAGACCCGAATAAGGTCAAACTTCCGGTCACCCGGAAGTATAACAACAAGCGGTTCATGCCGCCTGCAAGTGGATGTGCACAATGATGGATGAAGCTGAACTCAGCACAGAGCTGCGTACCATTTCAGAGTCGGACTCTGCCCAGATTGTCCTTGACGTTCTGGAGACAAATCTCCGCCGTCTGGGGGCGACCCATATTCTCGTCACCGGCCTGCCGATGCCCAAGCGCTCCATCGAGAGCCTGGTACAGCGCTACCGCTGGCCGGATGCACGCACCGGTTCGGCTGACAATCCGCCGCTCTCGGCCAATGATGCGGTCCTGTCCCTCGGCCTTGCCTCGGACCGCACGTCGGTCTGGACAGTGTCGGCCGGTGACACACAGCATTCGCGCCTGATGGCTGCGGTTGGAGAAGGCTACCAGATCATCGCGGTGCCGGTGACCGAACTGCAGCCCTTCCAGGCCTTCGTCTATTGCGCCGGCCCCAGCCTCAAGTCCGACAAATGCTCGCTCGCGGCCATCGAAATGATTGCGGAAGCGGTCTTCGTGAAGCTGCAGGACATGGGTGTCATCACCGCCCAGCGCCCCGGCGCATTGTCCACCCGCGAGCGCAAGGTGCTTGAACTCACCGCCTTCGGCAAGACTGCAGGGGAAATTGCCGAGCTTCTGGATATTTCCCAGCGTACGGTGCATGCCCACCTGCAGAACGCCAGCGTCAAGCTGAACGCCTCCAACAAGACCCATACGGTCGTTGAGGCCCTGCGCTACGGGCAGATCCGCGTCTGAGCGCGGATGAGGGCAAGATTCCGAAGGCCCGCCAGTTGCATCCGGCGGGCCTTTTGTTTTTCAGGCAGCTGCGAAGCTCGGCTGTCAGTATGTGAGGATGGCCGGCAGTTGCTTGGCCTCTTCGATCCATCGGGCCACCATCGTCTCCGACGGCACCTGGCGGACAAGTCTTTTCACCGAATTCACCTCGGCCATTTTCGCGGTCAGATTTGCGGGCACCCGGTGCTTCAGTTCCTTCACAGTGTCGACACCAGCTGCTTCCAGCAGTTCGGAATATTCCTCTGCAACGCCCCTGATGCGCATCAGATCGGCCATGTTGGCCCATTTCAGGATCCGCTTGTGTTCGATGCCGGTTTCCGCGCCCAGCGCCTCGCGCCCCTTGGGATCCTTGGCAAGCTCCAGCAGATCGCCGGTCGTCCGGATGCCCGCCGCGTGAAGCCTTTCTGCATAGACAGGACCGATGCCTTCAATATCAATGACTGGATAAGACATGCGCATTACTCCCTTTAGCTCCCACCGGTCCGGCGCCGCAGCACCACCACCAATGCATTGAAGCCGCTGCGTCAAAAAATGCAATCACCCATGCCGCAACATTTTCCCGGGAGTGATTTGCCTCTGGACCGGGTCACATGCGGTGATAGAAATCACCAAGGGACATGACGCCAAAGGACGGGAAAACGTGACGGACAGCATTTTCATTGGCAGCAGCGGCAAGGATGAGGTTCTGAACCTGAAGTTTGCCAACCGGCACGGGCTCATCACCGGGGCCACCGGCACCGGCAAGACGGTGACATTGCAGATCCTGGCGGAGGGCTTTTCCAAGGCCGGCGTCCCGGTCTTCTGTGCCGATGTGAAGGGCGATCTGTCGGGCATTGCCATGCCGGGCGATCCCAAGGACTTCCTGCTGAAGCGGGCAAAGGACATCGGCTATGCAGACCGCTATGAATTTGAAGGCTTCCCCACCGTCTTCTGGGATCTATTCGGCGAGCAGGGCCATCCGCTCAGGGCAACCATCTCCGAGATCGGACCGCTGCTTCTGGCCCGGATGCTGGATCTCAACGAAACGCAGGAAGGCGTGCTGAACATTGCCTTTGAACTGGCTGATGATGAGGGCCTGCTGCTGCTGGATCTGAAGGATCTGCGCGCCATGATCGCCCATGTGGGCGAGCGGGCGGCCGAGCTGTCACGCATCTATGGCAATGTGTCTTCCGCCTCTGTGGGCGCCATTCAGCGCGCCTTGCTGGTGCTCGAACGCGAAGGCGCCGACAAGTTCTTTGGCGAGCCTGCCCTCGACATCCGCGACTTTGCCCGTCAGAGCCGCGATGGGCTCGGCACCATCAACATTCTGGCCGCCGACCGGCTGATGCACTCGCCCCGGCTCTATGCCACCTTCCTGCTGTGGATGCTGTCGGAGCTGTTCGAGGAGCTGCCCGAGGTGGGCGATCCGGAAAAGCCAAAGCTGGTCTTTTTCTTCGACGAGGCGCATCTTCTGTTCACCGGTGCCCCCAAGGCGCTGCTGCAGAAGGTGGAACAGGTGGTGCGTCTGATCCGCTCCAAGGGCGTGGGCGTTTATTTCGTCACCCAGAACCCGATGGACGTGCCCGAGACGGTGCTGGCGCAGCTTGGCAACCGGGTTCAGCACGCATTGCGGGCCTTCACCCCGCGTGAGCAGAAGGCCGTGCGGGCCGCCGCCGAAACCTTCCGCCCCAACCCGAACCTTGATACCAGCAGCGTCATCATGGAAATGGGCGTTGGCGAGGCTTTGGTTTCGACGCTTGAAGGCAAGGGTGTGCCCTCTGTCGTGCAGCGCACGCTCATCCGTCCGCCCTCCTCCCGCCTTGGCCCCATCAGCGCGGCAGAGCGGCGCGACTGCATCCAGTCCAGCCCCCTCTTCGGCCTGTATGAGCGCGCCCGTGACCGGGAATCCGCCTATGAAATGCTAACCGAGCGCGCGCGTGATCAGGCGCGGATCGAGGAGCGCCAGCGGGAAGACGATCTGCGCACCGGCGCCTATGACCGGGAAGAGCCAGCCCGCCGCACGCGCACCGGCTTCCAACTGCCGGATTTCGGCCGCGACGACCGGCCCCGGCAGGACAGCCAGACCCAGCGGCGGCAGCGGGCCTCTTCCCGCGACACTGCACTGGAAGCAGGCATGAAATCCGCCGCCCGCAGCCTTGGCTCCTCGCTGGGCCGGGCGCTGGTGCGCGGTGTTCTGGGCTCGCTCAAGCGGGGCTTCTGAGCCCTGCTTCACCACTGCGGCGCACAATTCACTTCGCAGACGCAAGAAAATATGCCAATGACGCAGGCCATGCGCAACGCATCGGCCTGCGGCGGCCCCGCCCGGACCTTCCGGCAGTCTCCGCCATCAGGCATCTGGGAGGAACTGCATGAGCGCTTCGGCTTCCGTCAGCGGCCTGACGCCGCCCGAGATCAAGGCCCGCAAGGGAGGCACACCGCTGGTGTGCCTCACCGCCTACACCACCCCCGTCGCCCGCATTGCCGACACCGCCTGTGACGTGGTCCTGGTGGGCGACAGTGTCGGCATGGTGCTGCATGGCCTGCCCTCCACGCTCGGCGTCACCATGGAGATGATGGTCCTGCATGGCCAGGCCGTCCGGCGCGGCGTCGAAAAGGCCCTGCTCGTCATCGACATGCCCTTCGGCTCCTACGAGGAGAGCCCGGAACAGGCCTTCCGCAATGCCGCACGGCTGATGCGCGAAACGGGTGCTGGCGCGGTCAAGCTTGAGGGCGGCGAGACAATGGCGGAGACCATCGCCTTCCTCACCCGGCGCGGCATTCCCGTCATGGCCCACATCGGCCTGACGCCGCAGGCGGTCAACGCTTTTGGCGGCTACAAGGTGCAGGGACGGGGCGAGGATCGCGCCCGCATTCTGGCCGATGCCCATGCGGTGGCGCAGGCCGGCGCCTTTTCGGTGGTGCTGGAAAAAGTGCCGGACAGCCTCGCGCGTCAGATCACGCAGGAGCTGGCCATTCCCACCATCGGCATCGGCGCCTCGGTGGATTGCGACGGGCAGATCCTCGTTATCGACGACATGCTCGGCATGTTCACCGCCTTCCGCCCCCGCTTCGTCAAGCGCTACGCCGAACTGGGCCACACGGCGAAGGCTGCCGTTGCTGCCTATGCCGAAGAGGTGCGCGCCCGCAGCTTCCCCGGCCCCGAACATGTCTTCGCTGACGCGCCTCGCTCCAAGGGAGAAAAAGCATGAGCCTTGAGACGATCAACCGCCTTGCCGCCCTGCGTGCCCGCACTGCCGGCTGGCGGCGCGAGGGGCTGACCATTGGCGTGGTGCCCACCATGGGCGCGCTGCATGACGGCCATCTCAGCCTCGTGCGCACCGCCCTCACCCGCACCGACCGGGTCATCGTCACCCTTTTCGTCAACCCGAAGCAGTTCAACAACGCGGCGGATCTCGCCGCCTATCCGCGCACGGCCGAAAGCGATGCGGCCAAGCTCACACCGCTCGGCACCCATGTGCTCTACGCGCCGGAAGTGGAAGAGATCTATCCGGACGGTTTTGCCACCAATGTCTCCGTCAGCGGCGTCAGCGAAGGCCTGTGCGGCGCGCACCGGCCGGGGCACTTCGATGGCGTTGCAACGGTCGTCAGCAAGCTTCTGCTGCAGACCGGCGCAGACCTTGCCTTCTTCGGCGAGAAGGATTTCCAGCAACTGCAAGTGGTCAAGCGCATGGTACGTGATCTCGACATCCCGGTGGAGATCGTCCCCTGCCCGACGGTGCGCGAGGCGGACGGCCTCGCCATGTCATCCCGCAATGTGCGCCTGTCAGCGCAGGCCCGCAACACGGCAGCAGCCCTGCCCGCCGTCCTCTTCGCCGCCGCAGAGCGCCTGTCTGGCGGTGAAGCGGCAGAGCCCGTTCTGGCAGATGCCCGCGCAGCCATTGCAGCTGCCGGCTTCGGCGACCTTGAATATCTGGAACTGCGCGCCGAAAGCGACCTGACGCCCATGTCCCGCGCCGACCGCCCCGCCCGCCTCCTCGCCGCCGTCTGGCTCGACGGCGTGCGCCTGATCGACAATGTAGAGGTGATGCCGCGGGTGTGAGCTGCCCTTTCGTCACGCCTCAACGGAAATATAGCCCGTCAGGCCGGTCTTCTGATGTTCGATGACGTGACAGTGGAAGGCCCAGTTGCCGGGGTTGTCGGCCACAAGGCCGACCTCGATGGTTTCCTGCGCCATCAGCAGCGCCGTATCGGTCACCAGCGGCGGCAGTTCGCGCTTGTTGGAGCGCAGCAGCTGGAAGGACAGGCCGTGCAGATGGATGGGGTGGTCGTTCTGCGTCTCGTTGCGCAGGCGCAGCACATAGGACCTGCCCTTGCGCAGCACCGCCAACGGATCGACCGGCCCCGGCGTATCCCCCTGCCAGGCCACCCGGTTGATGGACCAGAAATTCAGCCCCAGCGTGCCGCAGATGCTGGGCTGCGGCGCGGTTCCATCCGGCGTCCAGCCAAAGACGAAATCGATGGTTTCCGCCGAGGCCAGATCCGGCAGCAGCACGGGATTGGCGGGCAGCGGCTTCAGCTCCGCCAGACTGCGCTTAAGGCTCTGCCCTTGCGCCTTCAGCCGGGCCATCACGCGCGGCCCCTTCTGGGTGGCCAGCGTCACCTGCACCTCCTGCCCTTCCCCATCCGGCATGCGCAGCGCCACATCAGCGCGCTGGCCGGGGGCAAGAAGAATGCTGTCAGCAGACAGCGGCGAAGCCAGCGGGTTGGAATCCAGCGCAATCACCCGCGCCTCGCCGCCTGAAACAGCAAAGGTTCCAACGCGCGTTACATCCGTCATGATCAGGCGCAGCCGCACAAGCCCGCCCGCCGGGGCCTCATAGACGGGCTCTTCCCGCCAGTTTGCCGTGGAGACCGTGCCCAGCGTGCCGCCTCTGGCCGCGTTGCGCAGCTTGTAGAACTCGATGAACTGCCCGTCGCTGCCCAGCCGGAAATCGCGCAGGTTCAGCGGCAGATCGAGGTCAAAGCCGGGGTCTTCCGCCTCTTCCACGATCAGCGTGCCCGTCAGCCCTCTGGCCATCTGCTCCAGTGTGTTGCAATGGGGGTGATACCAGAAGGTGCCCGCATCCGGCGCGGTCAGCTCGTAGCGGAAGCTCTGTCCCGGCTCGATGGGGTCCTGCGTCAGGTAGGGCACGCCGTCCATGGCATTGGCGATGCGCAGGCCGTGCCAATGCACCACGGAAGCCTCTTCCAGCTGGTTCTGCACATCGACAATGAAAGGCTGGCCCTGCTTGAGCCGCAGCACAGGCGGCACGCCCGTATCGCCGAAACCCATCATGCCGCGGGTAACGGTGCCAGGGCGCAATTCATGCTCGCAAGGGCGGATCGGCAGCACGAAATCCGCCGCCTTTGCCCGGCTTGCGGCAAGACCGCCCGCCCCGAAGGCCGCAAGGCTTGCGGCTGTCCCGGTCAGGAATTCGCGGCGGGAGATGGAGAACATGAGTTTTTCCTTCAGCTTGTGCCAGCGATCCTAGCACCGGCACGGCCAGATGCAATTTGGCCGGAAGGAACGGATTGACGCAGGGCGCAGCCATCTGTGTCCTTTGTCCGCGGCACACTTGCCCCGCTGGTCCGATGCCGCCATTGTGGCGCAACCGGAGCAAGGTCCCATGCCTTCGCCCCCGCCTTTTGCCCCCCTTTTGCCTCTTGATGGCAGACACACCCCAGGAGCCTCTTTATGAGCCAGATCGACAAGGTTCTCGCCCGCATTGACGCGGATCTCGACAACGCCCTTGCGCGCCTCTTCGACCTTATCAAGATCCCCAGCATCTCCACCGACCCATCCTACAAGGCCGATTGCCGCAAGGCGGCCGAGTGGCTGGCGGCAGAGCTGACCAGCATCGGCATTCCTGCAAGCGTGCGTGATACGGCGGGTCATCCGATGGTCGTCGGCCACCGCAAGTCCGGCAAGCCCGGCCCGCATGTGCTGTTCTACGGTCACTATGACGTGCAGCCGGTCGATCCGCTGAACCTTTGGGAGACAGATCCCTTCGAACCGCGCATTGTCACCCGCGCCGATGGCTCGAAGATGATCGTTGCGCGCGGTGCCGCCGACGACAAGGGCCAGTTGATGACCTTCGTCGAAGCCGCCCGCGCCTATATCGCCGAAACGGGCGATCTGCCGGTGGATGTCTCCATCCTGTTCGAGGGCGAGGAAGAATCCGGATCGCCCTCGCTGCACCCGTTCCTTGAAGCAAACCGTGACGAACTCTCCTGCGACCTCGCGCTTGTCTGCGACACCAGCATGTGGGACCGGGACACCCCGGCCATTGCCCTGATGCTGCGCGGCATGGTGGGGGACGAGATCATCGTCAAGGCCGCCGCCCGTGACCTGCACTCGGGCAGCTACGGCGGCTCGGCACAGAACCCGAACCATATCGTCGCCAGCATCATTGCGGGCCTGCATGACGAGAACGGCCGCATCACCCTGCCCGGCTTCTATGACGGCGTGCATGACCTGCCGGAGAGCCTCGCCGCAATGTGGTCGAAGCTCGATTTCTCGGCAGAGGAATTTCTTGGAGAAATCGGCCTCAAGTATCCGCGCGGCGAAAAGGGCCGCCTGCCTCTGGAGCACATCTGGACCCGGCCGACCGCCGAAGTGAACGGCATGTGGGGCGGCTATCAGGGGCCCGGCTCCAAGACGGTGATTCCGGCGGAAGCCCATGCCAAGTTCACCTTCCGCCTCGTTGGCGATCAGGATCCGGAAAAGGTGCGCGAATCCTTCCGCGCCTATGTACGCTCCAAGATCCCCGCGGACTGCACGGTGGATTTCATCGCCAAGGACGGCAGCCCGGCCATTTCCCTCAACCCGGATATGCCGGCCATTGCCAAGGGTCAGGCGGCGCTGAAGGCCGAATGGGGCAAGGAAGCCGCCCTCATCGGCATGGGCGGCTCCATTCCGATCGTCGGCGACTTCAAGCGCATGCTCGGCATGGACAGCATGCTCATCGGCTTCGGTCTTGATGACGACCAGATCCACTCGCCCAACGAGAAATACGAGCTGAAGAGCTTCCACAAGGGCATCCGCTCCTGGGCCCGCGTGCTGGAAGAACTGGCCAAGGCCTGATCAGATGCCTTCTGCCTGACCGCTCCGGACAATGCTCCGGAGCGGTCAAGCCCCGGCGCCCGAGGCGCCGTTCTGGCGGCTGCGCTTGCGCACATGGAAGATAGCCCGCGTGGCAATGAGGCTGAGCGCGCCGGAGCAGATGAACAAGAGCCCCGCCCCGATCTCCCGGTAGACGAGAACACCCGCCACGCCTCCGGCAAGGAACGACAGGATCGTCGCTCCGTGCAGGCGCAGCTTGGCCATGTTGTGGGCTGCATCCGTCTGCGTATCGCGCCCGCGCGCAATATCAACGGCAACCCCGATCTCGATGCCGATATCCGTCGCCATGCCGGAGACATGCGTCGTGCGCACCCGCGCATCGGAAATGCGGGTAACCGTTGCATTCTGCAGCCCCATAAGGAAGGCAAGGCCCAGCACCAGCACCGTGCTGCGCCATTCCGCCAGCAGCCACAGGTCGGCTGCCGCCAGCGCCGCCAGCAGAACGGCCTCACTGAAGATGCTGTAGGCATAGATGCCGATATTTCCTCTGCGGCGCCCGGCACTGATCATCAGAGCGGACACGGCAGCACCGGCGACAAACACCACGACGATCGTCAGGAAAAACAGGGCCGGCAGCCAGTTGCCCTCAGCCGCCTTGTCGGAGAACAGCGAGACATTGCCCGTCATGTTGGCCGAGAAGAAACCGACAGCGTAAAAAGCTGCCGCATTCAGCGCGCCAGAAATCGCAGCAAGCGAGCAGGCCAGCGCCAGATCGATCCGCTCGTTGCGTGCAAGCCCTTCCGCAATCAGCATGTTGACAGTCCCGTCTCCATCCGCGACATCCCATTTGCGGCAAGGCTATAGCGGGCGCAGCAGAACGCAAGGCACTATGCCCGTCAGATGGAAAAACACCGGGTGGGTCCGCAAAAAACGGCAACCCCGCTGCCGCAGCTGCGGGGTTGCCTTCTTCAAACAATTGACCAGCCCAAGACGGACAGTCAGTGCAATCTCCAGAACAGGCACACGCCTGCATCGAACTGGAAACAAGCACTTTCCGTCCAGTCTCCCCGGCTGCTGGCCTTGCAACCGGAGCCCGGTACCGGGCGCCTTCTGGCTCTTCTCGCACCGGTGGTACAGCGTCGATGGGGCGCGTTATGCGTTCTGTACCAACGTCAAGGTATGCTTGTCCCCTTGCGCTTTCAAGCCGAATGAGAAGCATGCAGAAAGCTTGTCTAGATGAATCCCACCAAAGTCTTACAATGTTTAACGAAAACGCTTAAAGACGCACCAAAACGACACAACCGCCCCACACGTTCACAGGGCGCGCGGACAAGTATCGAGAATCACAGCTCATTTCAGCGGCTTCACCCCCAAGAGAAAAGGCGCAGGCAACCGCTGCCTGCGCCTCCTGCTTTTCCCTTGCTGCTGGTCTCAGCCGCGCTGGCGGGCCTTGGCTTCGCGGCGGCGGGCGTGCAGCACCGGCTCGGTGTAGCCATTGGGCTGTTCAACGCCCTTGAACACCAGATCGCAGGCCGCCTGGAACGCAACGGATCCGTCGAAATCTGCGGCCATCGGCTGATAGGCCGGATCACTGGCATTCTGCCGGTCCACCACAGCAGCCATGCGCTTCATGGTTTCCATCACCTGTTCGCGTGAGCAGACGCCATGGCGCAGCCAGTTGGCGATATGCTGCGAGGAGATACGCAGTGTCGCCCGGTCCTCCATCAGCCCCACGTTGTGAATGTCCGGGACCTTGGAGCAGCCGATGCCTTGATCCACCCAGCGCACCACATAGCCAAGGATGCCCTGGGCATTGTTGTCGAGTTCGGCCTGGATGTCTTCCGCGCTCCAGTTCGGCCGTGTGGCCACCGGGATGGAGAGAATGCCCTCCAGCTTTGCCTTCGGGCGGCTCTTCAGCTCCTCCTGGCGGGCGGCAACGCAAACCTTGTGGTAATGCAGCGCATGCAGTGCGGCAGCGGTGGGCGACGGCACCCAGGCGGTGTTGGCGCCGGCCATCGGGTGGCCGATCTTCTGCTCGATCATCGCCTTCATCAGGTCCGGCATGGCCCACATGCCCTTGCCGATCTGCGCATGGCCCGGCAACCCGCAGGCAAGACCCACATCAACGTTATTGGCTTCATAGGCCGAGATCCATGCGGCGGCCTTCATGTCGCCCTTGCGGATCATCGGCCCGGCTTCCATCGAGGTATGTATCTCGTCGCCCGTGCGGTCGAGGAAGCCGGTGTTGATGAAGAACACCCGGTCCTTCGCAGCGCGGATGCACTCCTTCAGGTTCACCGTGGTGCGGCGCTCCTCGTCCATGATGCCCATCTTCAGCGTATTACGGGCCATGCCCAGCACATCCTCGATGCGCGCAAACAGCGTGTCGGCAAAGGCCACCTCCTCCGGCCCGTGCATCTTCGGCTTGACGATATAGACCGAGCCCGCCCGGCTGTTGGCGCGCCGGCCCTTCGGCCCGATGTCATGCAACGCAATGGCCGCCGTCACCATGCCGTCGAGAATGCCTTCCGGCACCTCGTTGCCCTCCGCATCCAGCACCGCATCGATGGTCATCAGATGCCCGACATTGCGCACCAGCATCAGCGAGCGGCCATGCAGCGTGAAGGTGTCCCCTCGCGGCGACAGATAGGTCCGGTCGCCATTGAGGCGGCGGGTCATCTGGCGCCCGCCCTTCTCGAACGTGTCTTCCAGATCGCCCTTCATCAGGCCCAGCCAGTTGGCATAGACCGTCACCTTGTCTTCCGCATCCACGGCGGCAACGGAATCCTCGCAGTCCATGATGGTGGACAGCGCCGCCTCCACCACGACATCGGCGATGCCCGCCTTGTCCGTGGCGCCGATCCGGTGGGTGCGGTCCCGCAGGATTTCCAGATGCAGGCCGTTGCGGCGCAGCAGCACCTTCTCCGGGTCCTGAGCCCCGCCCGTATAACCGGCGAACTGCTCCGGTGCAGCAAGCCCGGTCTTGCCGGACATGAGCGAACAGACCAGCGCCCCGCCTTCGACGGCAAGCCCTGTCACCTGCGACCAGGAGCCTTCGGCCAAAGGCGCCGCCTCATCCAGCACCTTGCGGGCATAGGCAATCACCTGCGCCCCGCGCGCTTCGTCATAGCCACCGCCTGCCGGTGGCGTGCCCATGGCATCGGTGCCGTACAGCGCATCATATAGGGAGCCCCAGCGGGCATTGGCCGCGTTCAGTGCATAGCGCGCATTCATCACCGGCACCACGAGCTGCGGCCCGGCGACTTCGCCGATTTCCGGGTCCACATTCTGCGTGCCAACCGCAAAATCCGCGCCTTCCGGCACCAGATAGCCAAGCTCGGTCAGAAAGGCCTTGTAGACCTCCATATCCGGCACACCCGGATTGGCCCGGTGCCAGGCATCAATGGCGGCCTGCAGCCCGTCGCGCTTTTCAAGGAGGGCCCGGTTCACCGGCGCCAGATCCGCCAGGATCTTCGCAAAGCCGCTCCAGAACACCTGCGGACTGATGCCAGTGCCCGGCAGGGCCTGATCATTCACGAAGTCATGAAGCGCGCGCGCAATCTTCAGGCCATCGATTTCAATCCGCTCTGTCATGTCCAGCTCCCGGCAACTGCCCTGTGCAAACACCTCTCGCGGCAGATACCGCCGCATCATGCCCGCACTCTCTCCGCGAGCAGGCCTTGCGTCAATCCAACGAAATCCCACATGACCTTTTCCCTGAGGGAACAAATCAAATCTCCCGGCTCCCTTTGAGAAAGGGAGCCGGACCTGATGCAGACGCAAGGCAGAGAGGAATTTTCAGGCGGGGCCGCTTGCCAGCAGCGGATCAGCCGTGCAACTTCTTTGGGCACACCGCGCAACGTCCGACCTCCAGCCAGAAGCGCCTGCAGGCGCCGGAGCCTCCCTTCGGGGCGTCCGTCACGGAGCCATCATGATCCAGCCGCTTTCACGCCTCCTGCGGAGCGCCTATGACCGTCCCGTTCTCATGCTGATGCTGGCGACACTGGCCTGGGGCGGCAATTCGGTGGCAGGCAAAATGGCGATTGGCGAAGTGTCACCGATGGTCATCGTGTTCCTGCGGTGGGCCATCGTCGGCAGCATTGTGCTTGTGACCATGCGCAAGGGTATCACCGCCCACTGGCCGCAGATGCGCCCCTATTTCCTGCATCTGACGCTGATGGCCCTCTTCGGCTTCGTGGGCTTCAACATGCTGTTCTACATTGCTGCCCATTCAACGTCGGCAGTCAATCTCGGCATCATCCAGGGCGCCATGCCTGCCCTTGTGCTCATCGGCGCAGTGATTGCCTTCGGCACACGGGTGGTGGCGCTGCAGGTTGCCGGGATCTTTGTCACCATGACAGGCGTCGCTCTGGTGGCGGCCAAGGGGGACCTGAGCAATCTGGCGGCCCTGGAGATCAACATGGGCGACGGCATCATGCTGATCGCCTGCGTCTTTTATGCAGGCTACACGCTCGCCCTGCGCAACCGTCCGCTCGTGCCGGGCGCCATCTTCTTCGGCGTCATGGCGCTCATTTCCGCCGTCGCCTCCGTTCCGCCGGTGATCTATGAGGTGATGGCCGGGAACGCCCTGTGGCCGACGCCCAAGGGCTGGCTGATCGTGCTGTTCATCGCCATCTTTCCGTCCTTCCTGTCGCAGATCTTCTTCATGCGCGGCGTGGAGCTGATCGGCCCGGCGCGGGCGGGCATCTTCATCAATCTGGTGCCCATCTTCGGCGCCATTCTGGCCGTGCTGATCCTGAGCGAGCCTTTCCACCTCTACCACGCCCTTGCGCTGGGTCTGGTGTTCACCGGCATCTGGCTGTCCGAGCGGCGGAAGGCACCGGAGGCCGCCTCTGCGTCAGGTGAGGGCTAAGCACATAAAAAACTGCTTTCAAAGCAGCTTGGCAGAGAATTTTAACCACATTTTGCCACATCGCCCGCCAAGATAGGCACATGCACACTCCTGTCGTCATCGCGGCCTTCGCCAGCCTCCTTGTTGTCATCGCCCTGCTGCAGCCTCTGGCGCGGCGGCTTGACCTTGCGCCCAGCGTTCTCATTGCCGCGGTGGGCGCCATGATCGGCGTTCTCGCGGCCTATTTGCTCTATACGCCGCGCACCGACACATTCAACGCGCTGGCCTATGTCTTCGTCGATCCGCCGATCGATTCCGAGACGGTACTCTACATTTTCCTGCCACTGCTGCTCTTCCAGACGACACTGACGCTGGACGTGCGGCGGATCCTGGAAGACTGGGTTCCGATCCTGCTGCTGGCAGTCATCGCCGTGCTGGTGGCAACCGCGATCATCGGCTTTGCATTGTTCCCGCTGGCGGGTGTTTCCCTGGTGGCCTGCCTGCTGCTGGGTGCCATCGTCGCCACCACAGACCCCGTGGCCGTTGTCTCCATCTTCCGCGACATCGGCGCTCCAGGGCGCCTCGGGCGCCTCGTCGAAGGCGAAAGCCTGCTGAATGACGCCGCCGCCATCGTGCTCTTCGTCATTCTTCTGGGCATGCTGACCGGTGCGCAGACCCCCGAGCCGATGGCAGCTGTCGTCACTTTCTTCCGCTCCTTCATCGGCGGCATCCTTCTGGGCCTCGTTGCGGGGCGCGTAGCGGTGGCCTTCCTGCCGATTATGCGGGAGAACAAGCTGGCGCAGGTCACCTTCTCCGTCGCCCTGCCCTATCTCGTCTACGTGGTCAGCGAGCATCTGGCGGATGTTTCGGCCGTAGTCGCCGTGGTCGCCAGCGGCATCGTCTTCAATCTTTACGGCCCGGCCCGCATCACCCCGGATGCCTGGTCCTATCTGCATGATGTGTGGGAGCAGATCGCCTTCTGGGCCAGTTCCCTCATCTTCGTGCTTGCCTCGATCCTGATCCCCGAACTGCTGACAGGCTTCCGCATGCTGGACGCCCTGCTGCTGGTCGTTCTCATCGTTGCCGCCCTTGCCGCACGCGCCGTGGTCATATTCGGGATCATGCCACTGCTTGAGGTGATGAAACTCAGCGAACCGGTCAATACACGCTACAAGACCGTCATTCTCTGGGGCGGCATGCGCGGTGCGGTGACGCTGATCCTTGCCCTGTCCATCACCGAGCACCGGACCCTGCCGGATGATGTGCAGCGCTTCGTGGCCGTTCTGGCCACCAGCTTCGTGCTCTTCACCCTGCTGATCTACGGCACCACGCTGAAGCCGCTGATCAAGATCCTGAAGCTCAACACCCTGTCGCCGCTGGATCAGGCGCTGCGGCACCAGTTCCTGGCGCTTGCCCTCTCGGATGTGCGGGACAAGGTGGACGAGGCCGCGCACGCCTATTCCATTTCGGATGCCATCGCCCGCAAGGTCAGCGATGACTATGCGGCGCGCTCGGCCGAAGCGGCGGAAATCAATGCCTTTGCCGAAGACATCATGGACCGTGAACGCGTGCTGCTGGGCCTCATCGCCCTTGCCGACCGGGAAAGGGTATTCGTTCTCAAGCATTTCCGCGAAGGCACGGTTTCCAACCGCACCATCACCAGCCACCTGGCGATTGTCGGCCGGATCGCCGATCAGGCGCGCACCAAGGGCCGGACCGGCTACAACCGCTCTGCCCGGCGGATCGTCTCCTTCGGCAAGCTGTTCCGCCTCGCCCAGTGGACCCAGCGCTGGCTGAAGATCGACCTGCCGCTGCGCATCGTCGTGGCCGACCGTTTCGAGCGGCTGCTGCTGACCCGCATCGTCCTGAACGAGCTGATCGAGTTCAACAGCAACCGCATCAAGCCGCTCCTGGGCGACCGTGTGGCTTCGATCCTGCACGAAACCCTCGACATCCGCCGCGAGGATATCGTCCAGGGGCTGGATGCCATGCGCCTGCAATATCCCGATTATGCCGATGCGCTGGAGCTGGACTTCCTGCGCCGCACCGGCCAGCGCTTCGAGGAGGCCGCCTATTCCGACGCCTATACCCAGACGCTGATCGGCACCGAGCTTTACAACGACCTCAAGCACGAGCTGGCCCAGCGCCGCACCACCGGCGGCGGCCGCCCGCGTCTGGACCTTGGGCTGAAGACCCGCGATCTCGTTGCCCAGAACCCGTTCTTCTCCGGGCTGAAGGATGCCGAGCGTGAGGAAATCGTCCGGCTGATGCGCCCGCGCTTTGCAACGCCCGGCGAATACATCATCCGCAAGGGCGAGAAAGGCGACGCAGCCTATTTCATCTCATCGGGAGCCGCAGAGGTGCGGACCGCCTTCGGCACGCATGCCGTCGGACGTGGCGATGTGGTGGGCGAAATCGCCCTTCTGACCGGCCAGCCGCGCAGTGCCGATGTGGTCGCCCTTGGCTATTGCAATCTGCTGGTGCTCTCGGCCTCCGATTTCCGCGCGTTGATGAAGCGTTCGGCGGATCTGCGCGCCCACGTGGAACATCTGGCCCAGGTCCGCCTCGGCATGAACCAGGCAGATGCGGCGGCGCTTGCCGCGCCAGAATAGCTTTCCCTTGTTGCAGAACACTTTTGCCGCCTTCCGGTCTTGCCGGAGGGCGGGACTGCGGGCTAGCCTGCAGCCGGAGTTGTCAGACAACATGGCCGCACAGACTTGTGGCCGTATGGGAGATGTTTCATGGATTTCACCGGCAAGACCGTTCTCGTCACCGGCGCAAGCTCCGGCATTGGCCGTGCCACCGCCATTGCCTTCCTGAAGGCCGGCGCGAATGTGGTTCTCACCGGCCGCCGGGAGGATGCGCTGGCGGATACACTCGCCCGCTCGGAAGCTGCTGCTGACAAGGCCCTGATCCTGGCAGGAGATGTGAGCACCGAAAGCTTCACCGATGGTCTTTTTGCCCGTCTGGGCGAGCGGTTCGGCCGTCTGGATGTGGTGTTCAACAACGCCGGCATCAGCCTGCCCTCGACGCTGATCGACGACATGAAGCCCGAGGACTTCCGCAAGGTGCTGGATGTGAATGTTTACGGCGCTTTCCTCATTGCCCGTGGCGCCTTCGGCATGATGCGCCACCAGACGCCGCAGGGCGGGCGCATCATCAACAACGGCTCGATCTCCGCCGCCGTGCCGCGTCCGGGTTCTGTTGCCTACACCGCGTCCAAGCATGCCATCACCGGCCTCACCCGCACCCTTTCGCTCGACGGGCGGCCCTTCTCCATCGCCTGCGGCCAGATCGATATCGGCAACGCCGCCTCGGACATGACGGAAGCAATGCAGAAAGGCGTGCCGCAGGCCAATGGCACCATCGCCCCGGAACCGGTGATGGATGTGGCCCATGTCGCCAGCTCCGTGCTGCACATGGCCAGCCTGCCGCTGGAGGCCAATGTCCAGTTCATGACCGTGATGGCCACAAATATGCCCTTCATCGGCCGCGGCTGATTTTCTTCCAACATCTGACGCAGGTGCCGCCGGACCTTCCGGCGGCATTTGTATTTTTCAGTCTTGCGCAGGTCGCTTCTCACCGAGATCTGAAACGATCCATCAATAAATCTCTATTTATTTCAGAATTGCTTACAACATTTTTCTGAAAAATCGCCACATAAACACCAAACAGACAGCCCATCTTTTTTCAGGTAGCGCCGATTTTCCAGTTTTCGGCAAGGCGAAGATCTTGTTTTTGATTTAGGAATTCACGGAGCCAGCCCCGTGCCTCATCCGCTCTACAGCTACCGGCGCCTGCGGTACGGTCTGCTTCCGGCCGTGGTGCTGCTGCTGGCAGGAGAGGCACCGGCCAATGCACAGGCCGTCTCGCAAGGCTGCCTTGAGATCAACGCCGGGCATTTCAACGCCATGTCCGGCAATCTCAATCAGATCGAGCGGACGGCAGCCGGCTTCGGCACTGGGGACACGACACGGTGACCATCACCTTCACGCCGAACAGCGGCACGCCCTATCGCTACACCCTGTCCGAAACCGGCGAACCGCCCAGATCTGCCGCTCCCTCCGGTGCGATGACGATCACCCGCACCATCGAGCGGGCAAACAGTGCATTGACGCTGCAGTTCCGGACTGAGGGGCTTTATTTCGACACGGTCACGGTTACCGCCGCCTGCGTTCCATCGCGAGAGACAGGCCCCATGAGCCCGGAAGCTGCCAGCATCCGGAGTTTCCGGGAGGCACAGGGGCGGGCCTCTCTCTCCGGAAGCGCGCTTCTATAGCGCCTATGAGCGGCACGGCAGCTGCACGGCCAGCAACGGCACCTCAATGGAGGCGATGGATGTGTTTCTGGGGCGCACGACCCTCGGCGCGCGGGCCAGCATCACCCAGACACTCACCCCCCGATATCAAGGCCTTTCCCTATGCGGGCGTCTATGCCAACCTGCGTTACTCGCAGGCCCTCGACCTGAGCCAGCCGAATACCGAGCCAATGGTGGCCGGAGCCTGGTCTGCCCTCACCAGCGCCAGCCTCGGCGTCAACTTTTCAGGCCGCCGGGGGGGCCAGCCTCAATCTGGGCGGCCAGGTGTCCGGCATCGGCGCCAGCAGCCAGAGCTGGAGCGCCACGGGGCGCCTCTCCATCGGCTTCTGAAGCGCTCAGCGCCGCATGCCACGCATCATCTGCCGCTTGCCCGCAAAGCCCTTGATACGCTCCACCTCAAAGCCCGCACCCTCAAGATTGCGCCGCACCCATCCAGCGGCGCTATAGGTGGCAAAGGTGCCGCCCGCTGCCGTCAGGCCATGCACAGACGCCATCAGCTCCGGGCTCCAGAGCTCCGGATTCTTCGCCGGGGAGAAGCCATCGAGGAACCACGCCTCGACCGGCAGCGCGGACAAAAGCCCGTCAGGCCCCTGTCCCGATGTCAGCGCTGGCAGAAGAACGCGCGCGTCGCCAATGCCAAGCCACAGGCGCGCCCCGTCCACCGCCGCCAGATGCCAGCCCGGCGCCAGCGCGCCGTCATCTGAAGCCATGCCGGCAAGCGCCGCGCGCAGCTCAGCCGCTTCCCCGGCCACATCGGGAAAGGCCGCATGCGCCCGCTCCAGCTGCGCCAGCGTCAGGGGATAAGCCTCGAAGGACAGAAAGGTCAGCTGCGGCGGCGCCTCCAGTGTCCGGATCAGCTTCAGTGTGGCCAGAAGGTTCAGCCCGGTGCCGAAGCCAAGCTCGCCGATGGTGAAGCCTTGACGCCCCGCCATGCGCTGCGGCAGGCCATTGCCTGCGTGGAACACATGGCCCGTCTCGGCCAGACCACCCGCGCGGGAGAAATAGGTGTCGCCGAAGCGCCCGGCGCGGGGCACTCCGTCTTCCAGCCATTCCAGCTCCGGCGCTGTGCCTGCCTGCGGCAATTCAGCCCTCAAATCCTCTTGCCCTGCCTGTGTCATGCGCTACTGATCGGATCGTGACAGTTGCCTTGGATTGCATCACTTCCGGACGAGATGTCAAAGCCAATCCATCCTTCTGCCCGCGCCATCAGTACAAGCCAAGGACGCCCCGCATGACCCAGCAGCCCAGCCCCGCCATCCTTCAGGGGGCACCGGATGTTCTGGTCATCGGTGCTGGCGTCTTCGGCCTCTCCATCGCACGGGCTGCGGCAGAGGCCGGTCTGTCGGTCACACTGGTGGAAGCGGATCAAGTGGGGTCAGGTGCCAGCGGCGGCGTTCTTGGTGCGCTGATGCCGCATATGCCTGCCCGCTGGAATGCCAAGAAGGCCTTTCAGTTTGAGGCCCTTGCCGGTCTTGAGGGGCACATTGCCCAACTTGAGGCCGAGACGGGCCTTGAGACCGGCTACCGCCGCTGCGGCCGGGTTCTTCCCATCACCACGGCGGATCTTCTCACGCACCACCACGCCCGGGCGGCTGAGGCGCGGACGCACTGGAACACCCCTGTTACCGGCTTTGCCTACGAGATCGAGGAGGCGGGGGACCACGCTGCCTGGCTTGCCCCCGAAGCCGCCCCCTTTGGCGTTGTCCGCGAGACGCTGGCCGCGCGCATCAGCCCCCGCCGCTATCTTCAGGCGCTGGCGCTGGCCTTTTCCGCGCGCGGCCGACTCATCACCGGTGCGCCCGTTGCTAGCGTCAGCGGCAGCGCCCCTTCCGTCACCCTCGCGGATGGAGAGATTCTCAGTGCCGGTGCCATCGTTCTGGCGCAGGGTTTTTCCAGCTTTGCCATGCTGGAGGCGCTGACCGGCAAACCGCTTGGCGAGGGCGAGAAGGGACAGGCCCTGCGCGTCGCCGCCCCGGAGCTTTCCGCCATGCCCGCCGTCTACTGCGACGGCCTCTACGTTGTGCCCCACGGGGACGGCACCGTCGCCATCGGCAGCACCGCGATCGCCGGCCGCACGGACACCGAAGCGGAGGCGGCCCCCGCCGCGGCCCTGCTCGCCCGTGCCATACGCTTCTGCCCCGCCTTGGCGGGCCGCGCGCTTGTGGAGACCTGGGCCGGCGTGCGTCCGAAGCCGTTTGGCCGTGATCCGCTGGTTGGCCGCGTTCCCGGCTTCGACAGCATCTTTACCGCCACCGGCGGCTTCAAGATCAGCTTTGGCATTGCCCATCTTGTTGGTGCGGCCCTTGCCGCCGAGCTTTGCGGCAAGGAGCCTGAGCACCCCCTGCCCCCGACCTTCCGCACGAGCGCCCACTTTGCCTGACCCCGCAGTTTGACCATCTGGCATTCCGGCCTCCCTATGCCCATCCGGCAAAGCCCCGGGAGGGCGCTGACATTCGCCTCCCGCCGAGGAGAGGCTTCCATTCCAAGGGACGCAGGTACGCTGCACATGTGAGGTGAAGGGCTGGACACTCCGCCAACAGGTCGTTACCCTCCCAGAAGCGAACCGAACGGTTCGGTACGCGGATCATCACCAGAGTTGCAGGGGAAGACTATGAGCCTTGAGAGCGTGCGCGCCTTCTTTGCCAGCAAGGCACCGGATATCGAGGTGATGGTGAAGGATGCCAGCACCGCCACCGTTGTAGAAGCTGCTGCGGCTCTTGGCGTTGAACCAGCGCAGATTGCCAAGACGCTCTCTATCGCTGCCGGCGATGAGACGATCCTTCTGGTCACACGCGGCGATGCCCGCCTCGACAACAAGAAGGCCAAGGCCGCCTTTGGCAGCAAGGTGAAGATGCTGGGGCTGGATGTGGTGGAAGAGATCACCGGCCACCCGGTCGGCGGTGTCTGCCCCTTCGGCCTCGCCCGCCCTCTGAAGGTCCACTGCGATGTGTCGCTGAAGGCCTTTGATGTGGTCTATCCCGCAGCTGGTGCCGTCAATGCTGCCGTCTGCATCACCCCGGAGCGCATGGCCGAACTGACGGATGCCATCTGGGTGGATGTCTGCCGGGAGCCGGAAGCCGCCGCGCAGGACGCCTGAACGCCGTCCTGCGGCTTCATCTTGCCGCCGCATTCTCTGGCCTTAATGCCGCTCCAGATTTCTATTCGCGGAGCGGACCAGATGATTTCAACCCGTTATTCTCTTGCCCGGCTCGCCGTCATATCCCTTGCCGGCGTTTCCCTGTTCGTTTTCCCGGCAAATGCCGGGAGCATCAACGTTACATTCACTCTGGCTGGCGAGGCATTCGATGGCCCGCCCGCATACGAAATCCGATATGGTGACCAGGAAATAGCCAAGGGCACTGTTGAAAACGCAATCGATACATCAACAGACGGACCGCTCTCAAAGCTGACGGACTGGCAGGATCATCAGAAGGCAGTCACTTTCACCGTCGATTCTGCCGATCTTGAAAAGAACCAGCCCTTCTCCGTCCACTTCACCAATGACAAATGGGGCGGCGCAGGCACGGCAATGGACCGGAACCTCTACGTGCTGTCGGCGGAAATCGGCAGCGTGAAGGTTCCAGCGCAAGACATCAAGGTGCTTGACAAGGCTCAGCCCAAGGACAACGCCACCGGACCGCGCGGCGCCCGGCTTAGCAACAATTCCAGCATTGCCGTGATCGAGCCGCCGGCAACCGGCTGGCTGCCGGCCTCTGCACAGGCCGGGGAAAACACGCCTTCCGAAAATCCGGTGCCTCCGGTTGCGGACGCGCAAACACAAGAGACGCAAACACCGGACGCACCAAGACAGGGGGCCCTGCCTCCGGCCGAGCCTGCTCCCGCGGACAAGGCTCCGGAAGCACAGGCTGACGCCACTGCCGAGCCGTCCACGTCCCCGGCCGTTCCTGACGCCCCGGCCGTTCCTCAGGCCTCTGCGCCGGAAGCTGCCGTGCCTGCCGCTGGTGAAAAGGTGCCGAACGCGCCGAAGTCCAAGGCATCGGCCAACACGGCAACGCCGAGCCCGAAAGCCAAATGCGCGCCCAAGCGCGTTGATGTGACCGGCTTCCCGCTCAACCGCTCGGACCTGCCCGGCAAAGCGCACCTGCCGCTGAAGACGCTGGCGGAGCTGAGTGCAAAAGAGGGCTGCAAGCTGGAGGTGACCGGCTTCAGCAGTGTCGCCGGCCCGCGCAAGACGAACGAGGCCCTTGCCCATGCGCGTGCGCAGGCCGTGGCAGGTTTCCTGACGGAAAAGGGCGCCAGCGCGGACCGCATCACCATTGTCACCGTCGGCGAAACCCGCCGCTTCGGCCGCACCGGCGCGCTCAACCGCCGCGTCACCGTCGAGGTCATGGACGGAAACTGATACCAAGGCTTTCGATGCTGACGCATCACGCCTTGAAGATGCTCAAGCGCCGCACGGGCTTAGCCAATTCTCGATGAGTCAAGCACATCGAGAATTGGTATGAGTCCAATCCCCCTGCGAAATGGAAAATGCCCCGGCTCACCGCCGGGGCATTGCTGTTTCATGAGACCTGACAGATATCAGTAGCTGCGGCCAACACTGACGTAGTTGAAGCCGCGCTGGGTCATGTCATCAATGCGGTAGATGTTGCGCAGGTCGATGACGTTCGGCGCGCGCATGATCGACTTCAGCCGGTTGAGATCCAGCGCACGGAACTGGTCCCATTCCGTGATGATCACTACCGCATCGGCATTCTCGACCGCATGATACGGGCCGTCACAGAACATCACGTCCGTCATGGACTTGGACGCCTCATGCATGCTTACCGGATCGAAGGCGCGGATCGTGGCACCGGCTTCCTGCAGGCGCTTGATGATCGGAATGGACGGCGCCTCGCGCATGTCGTCGGTGTTTGGTTTGAAGGCAAGGCCAAGCACGGCCACCGTCTTGCCGGCGATGTCACCGCCCAGATGACGGATCACCTTGTCGGCCATGGCCAGCTTGCGGTCATCATTGACCTTGATCACCGTATCGACGATCTGCACAGGAGACCCTGCCTCGTGGCCAATCTTGGACAGGGCCAGAGTGTCCTTCGGGAAGCAGGAGCCGCCATAGCCGGGACCTGCATGCAGGAACTTGGAGCCGATGCGGTTGTCAAGGCCGATCCCGCGCGACACTTCCTGAACGTTGGCCCCCACCTTCTCGCAAAGGTCGGCCATCTCGTTGATGAAGGTGATCTTCACGGCGAGGAAGGCGTTTGCGGCATATTTGATCAGCTCGGACGTGCGGCGGCGCGTCACCAGGATCGGCGTTTCATTGAGATAAAGCGGGCGGTACAGTTCGCGCATCACCTCGACGGCACGCGGATCATCCGTACCGACGACGATACGGTCCGGACGCTTGAAGTCCTCGATGGCCGCGCCTTCGCGCAGGAATTCCGGGTTGGATACGACGGCAAAGTCAGCTGCCGGATTGACGCGGCGGATGATGTCCTCCACCTCGTCACCGGTGCCCACCGGAACGGTGGACTTGGTGACCACCACCGTGAAATCCTTGATGGCGGCGGCGATCTCTTCGGCCGCACCATAGACATAGCTCAGGTCCGCATGGCCATCGCCACGGCGCGACGGCGTGCCCACGGCGATGAACACCGCATCCGCACCGGCAATGGCGTCTGCCGCATCAGTGGTGAAGGACAGGCGCTCTTCGCGCACGTTCTTGGCAACAAGTTCAGCCAGGCCCGGCTCATAGATCGGGATCTGTCCCTGGTTCAGTGCGTCAATCTTGCTGGCGTCCTTGTCGACGCAGATGACCGTATGACCAAAATCCGCAAAGCAGGTGCCGGAAACAAGCCCGACATACCCAGTCCCAATCATTGTCACGCGCATGGCGGTAACCTCATTTAATCAAATATGACTTGCTTTCAGAACCACCGGAGCAAGCTCCGGATCGCCGATTGCGATGAAAGCGGAATTCTCGAGCCCGCTGCCATCCCGTGAGGCGGGAGCGTGATACGCGAGTTCCGTGGCCTCTGCCCCACCCGGGGTCAGAGACAAAACCCTTCCGCCGGCTGCACGCAGAACCGCGTGACCGGCAGCAATATCCCATTGCATGGTCGGCGACAGGCGCGGATAGACATCCGCGCGTCCTGCCGCCACCAGGCACAATTTCAATGAAGATCCCGCAGACGTGACATCCGAGACGGGCAGTTGCTCAATCAGCTGCTTGGTGCGCGCGCAGGCATGGGAACGGCTGGCCAGAACCGTCAAACCACCCTCAGGCGCCGGGCGAACATGGACCGGCACACCGTCCCCCGCCTCCAGCGCGTCAGGGCTGACCCTGGCCATGCGGGCATCCGCACCGCCGGTCCAGTAAATTTCGCCTGAAGCCGGAGCATAGACGACGCCGGCCACCGGAACACCCCGGTCGATCAGCGCAATATTGACCGTGAATTCGCCGTTGCGGCTGATGAACTCGCGGGTTCCGTCAAGCGGGTCGACGAGAAAATAACGGCTTGCAGCAGCCGGCACATGCCCGGCCGAAACCGCCTCCTCCGCAATAACCGGAATGTCCGGGCAGGCATCCGCAAGGCCCTTCAGGATGACCGCTTCAGCCGCCCGGTCAGCCAGGGTCACGGGCGATCCGTCCTTTTTTTCGGCCGCGTCATGATCACCGGAATAGATTTCGAGGATAGCCCGCCCCGCCTCCAGCGCCATGCTGATCAGAGGTTTGCAGTCGATGGCAGCTTCTCTCGCCGCAGCCATATGGCCAAGCTCCGTCACACCAGATCCCCACGCTTTACACTGCTCTTCTCATACAGAGGAAAGCTGTGCAGCGCGAGCGGAAATTGGCAGCAGAAGTTGCGAATGAAATCAGCGGCTTCGCTGAAAGCCCTCAGGCCGCAAGACGTTCTGCGGGCTGGGTTCCAGCCCTTGCACGCGCCTGCTGGCCAAGGACGGAGCCAGCCTTCGGCCGCATCATCAGCGCTGCCAGCGTCGCCACCATAAGCGCAACAGGCCAGAACAGCGCGGAAACCACGGCAAGTGCGGCGGAGAAGCGGGAGAAGTTACGGGTTTCAACCAGCTCGGCAAAGGAGAACGTCAGGAAAAATCCGGCAACAATGCAATAGATCCCGCCACCGAGAAGGCTCAGAACAAGGGTTCCAGTCATCGCAAACTCCACGCCGGTCAACTGCCGATGCCAGGCTCCGCGGGCACTGCCACCCGGTGGAGATCCACGGCATTTGAGCAATTCGATTCATAGACTGGAAATCATTAACAAGGCTTGAACTTCCGTAACGGCTCCACGGCCCCGCCACACTTCTCTTCAAGCGCCAGAAAAAGAGCACTTCGATAAAATTGTCCCGATCCATTTAAAATGCTTTCAGGAGGAGACGCTGTATCAACGGAACAGGATCAAGGGAAAGTCATGCGCCGTAAGGTCTCAAGCCGATGGCTGCTGCTTCCACCATTCGAAGATGGGAAAAGGTCATGTTCAAGAAAGTACTTGCAGCGGCGGCCGCGGCGCTTTTTCTCAGCGCAACCGCATATCAACCGGCCCAAGCCAGCTGGTTTGGCGGTGCCCGCACACTCGGAGACCCGGAAATCTCGCGCATCGAGCCGAAGAACACTGTTCGCGCGCCGCTGGCCTATCAGATCTTCTGCCTGCGCAACAGTGCCGAGTGCCGGAAGTCCAAGGGCGCAACGTCTGTTCCCTACTCGGCCGCCCTCGCCGCCAAGATCGAACGGGTGAACCTGTCCGTGAACCGCTCAATGAAGTGGAGGCAGGACGAGCGCGATATCTGGAAGGTTGGCGGCGCAGCCGGCGACTGTGAGGATTTTGCCCTGACCAAGCGCAGCCGCCTGGTCCGCATGGGCGTTCCTGCCGGAGCACTGCGCATGGCCGTCGTGAAGACACGCAAGGGCGAAGGGCATGCTGTTCTGGTGGTCCGCACCACCAAAGGCGACCTCGTTCTCGACAACACCAAGGATGAAGTCCTCACCCGCGAACAGACGAACTACCGCTGGATCGGCCTTGCCTCTGCCGACCCGCTGAAGTGGGAACGCCTCTGACACGGGACATATGACACAAACGCATTGGGCCCTGAAGTGCCAAAGCGCCGCCTGGCTCCGCCTCAGGCGGTGCTTTTTTTTCAAAATGGCGCTGCGGGAGATCATGCATGTTCTCTCTCGCGGGCTGTTTGCGCCCCCGCCCTCCCGCTGCACGCAGCGGCGTGAGACCGGATGAGGAAAAGGCGTGCCACACAAAAGAAAAGCGCGCCAAATGGCGCGCTTTCATTCTACCGCAAAGCGTCAGGAATTCACATCAAGCCTGACGAGGTCAGGCAGCAGCATCAGCTTTCGCTGGCAGCCGTCTCGATGTCAAGGCCACCGGCGTCTGCGCTGAGGGTGCTGGCGAGGCTGGCAAGCTGGGCGCGCTGACCGGCATCCGGGCTGTATGCGGCTGCGGCCTGAATGCCGCGGGCCACGTTTGCGCCGGCACCCGGAATTTCTGCAAGGCGCGCTCCGAGATTGGCGATCGCGGCGACACGGCGGGCAGCCGGCACAGTGGCGAGGTACGCATTGACGAGCGCGGCACAATCACTGCCGGACGCGCAGCCTGCAACGACCGCCTCGACAGTCAACGCCTGCTGAGCATGCGCCGGAACAGAAACACCTGCGATCATTGCGGCTGCGGCAGCAGCCTGGACCATCTTCAAAAGAGCCATTTTGTGTCTCCTAAAACTATAAATTTCATCACGCAACGGAGCGCATGCCGTAAAGTCCGGCAATCTCGGACTCTTCTATGCCATACCTTTCAAAACTTGTCATCAGTTTTTACAGATTCCGTTAACCCATGCAAGGATCATGGTTACCTGCCATTTTCCGCGAAGGAAAGTCCGCCTGGCGGCACTTTCTGGGGACACTGCCCTCCGCCCTCCTTCCACATCTATTTAGAATTTTGGTGTAATACGCAATAACGTGATGCCAATGACAGATTTTGCCGTGTCAGACGCATCAGGATGGGTTTATGTTCACGTCCTGCAGGCACTGCAGGCAAAAAAGCAGAGCAACTTTAGCCTTGAAGTCTCGTAAAGGAAATTTCCCAACCGGGCGCCGGCCGGTGCGTTTGGCGCTTGCCGGCTGCATCGCCGGTCTCGGCCTCGCCCTTGCCGGGCTGGATGCGGTCATCGGCGAAAGCAGCGCCTTCTTCACCCGGTCGGGCAATCAGGCCGAACGGCTGCAGCCGCTTTATGATGGCAAGGCCCGGCCCAGCTTGTCGACCTACTCGAACAAGCTGCTGATGCGGGACTGCGACGAAGCCCTGTCCTCCGTTTATGCCCGTCTTCTTCCCCAGGAGCAGCGGGAGGCCGGAGCGCGCAACTGCCTTGCCCTTGCACGGGAAGTGACAGGCAGCTCGCCTGCCAGCGGCGTGGCATGGCTCATTCAGGCAAAGGCACAGGACGTGCTCGGAGATCGGGCAGCGGCAGCGGCGGCGATCCGGCGCTCCCAGGAGGCGTCGGCGGGAGAAGGCTGGCTCGCCGTTTCACGCATCCGCTTTCTGCTGCCGAGACTTTCGGCGATGGGTGAGGAGGGACGGGCCATCCTTGTGCCTGACGTGACATTGCTGGCCATGTCACGCAACGGTCCGGCCCGCCTTGCGGAACTCTACCAGCAGAACGGTGAAAACGGTCAGGCTCTGATCGGTATAATCGACAACTTGCCGAATGAGCCAAAGACGCAATTCTTGCGGCAGCTACGGGCCCAGTCGCGTCAGGGCGCCTGACGCGGTCCATAAGAACGACGTTATTCAGAGACCCCTAAATGTTCAGCAGCAGGCCCAGAGCAACCCGGGACAGACTGTCCTCACACGGCAGCGGCACCACCCGTCTCAATGACGCCGCCGGCAGGGTTCTCCTTGCCGTCATGCTTGTGGCCCCGGTGCCATTCGGCAGCAACAGGCCTGTTTTCTGGGCGCTCTGGGCCCTGGTGCTCGGGCTTGTGCTCGCCTGGTACTGCTTGCAGTTCAGCCGCTCCGGCAGCGTCAGCCTGCGGATGCCTCTTTCCGCCACATGGCCGGTGGCGATCCCGTTTTTCGCCGTTGCTGCCTTCATGCTGGCCCAGACCCTGCCGCTCGGCAATTTCACCTTCACCGGGCAGACCGGTGCCGTTTTCGAAAGCCGCAGCATCAGCCTTGTGCCGGGCGACACATTTCTCGCCCTGTTGCGCTGGCTGTCCTATGGCGTGCTTTTCTTCCTCGCAGTACAGGCAGGCGTGCGCAAGAACCGCGCGCGGCGGATCACGCTGTTTCTGACAGGCATCGTCACGGCCCAGGCGCTCTATGCCATCATCGCCCTGCTTTACCTGGGTGATGGCGTGCTGTTCGTCGAAAAGTCGCAGTACATGGGCGATGCCACAGGCACATTCATCAACCGGAACTCCTTTGCCACTTTCATGGGGTTTGGCGCCATTCTGGCTGCCCTGCTTGTCCTGCCACCGGCTGAGAACGAACCCGGCTCGCCCCCGCCGCAGTTGCGCGGCGTCGGCGAGCGCAGCGGCCTGCCCAAGCGGGGCTTCAGGATCTCATCCCAGCAGGTCCTGGCTGCCACCGCCTTCCTCATCATCATAGCGGCACTTGCCGCCTCCAATTCGCGCATGGGTCTTTTTGCCGGCGGCTGCGGCGTCGCAACCGCCGTGCTCCTGCGCCTGCCCTCACTGCGCAGCCGCCTCATTGCCTTCAGCCTGCTGATAGCGGGCGGACTGGCGATCGTTGCCGTTTATGGCCAAGGCACGCTGGAACGCAGCCTGACCGTTGAACGGGATGCCGACGTCCGCTGGGCAGTCTACGAAAACACCTTCAGAATGATCGGCGACCGCCCCCTTCTCGGTTTCGGCGCAAGCACGTTCGAAGCGGCCTATCCGCTTTACAATGTCATGCCCCGGTCCACCTCCGTCGTCTTTGACAAGGCGCACTCCACGTACCTGGCACACTGGAGCGAGATGGGCCTCTTGTTCGGCAGCCTGCCGATCGTCATCGTCCTTGTCATTGCCGCCTCGCTTCTGCCGGCGGCTCTGTTTCGCGGCAACCGGCAGATCGAAATCTGCGCGGCATCAGGAGCGATCGTCCTGGGCGCCGTTCACTCGCTTGTCGATTTCAGTCTTGAGATCGAAGCCGTCACCTTCCTCTTTGTCATCATGCTGGGCCTTGGCTATGCCGCAGCGCGTGAACGCGCTGCGCGCGCCGCGGGAGATGCAGGAGGCAGCGCATGAGGCGCCTGCTGACTGCATTTGGCGGCCTCTTTTCGGGCAGAGCGCGGGAAACCGGAGGCGTCAATCCGCGCGTTATCCTGCGCGAAGACCGGCCACAGGTGCTCTATGCCGTAGGCGACATCCACGGATGCCTTGATCTTTATGAAGAGCTCGAGGCCATGATCCTGGAGGACGCGGCCCAGTTCTCCGGCCCTGCAGACCTCATTCTGCTCGGCGACCTCGTCGACCGCGGCCCTTCGACCGCGCAGATGCTCGATCGCATGCTGGCCCCGCCTCGCGGCGGCATGAGGCGCACCATTCTTGCGGGCAATCATGAAATGATGATGCTCGGCTTCCTGGAGGATCCGAAAGCGAACATGGCCTGGCTGGCCCACGGCGGCAAGGAGGCGCTCTTTTCCTACGGCATGAGCGCGGAGGAAATTGACAACCTCCGGCGCAATCCCAGAACGGCTGCGATGCTATTGCGCAGCTACATCCCGGAAGAGCATGTGCAGCTGCTGGACAGCCTGCCGGCGGCATACGCGATGCCCGGCATCATATTCGCTCACGCGGGCATCCGCCCGAATGTGCCGCTTGCGCTGCAGGACGATCTGGATCTGGCCTGGATAAGACAGGATTTTCTGTCCAGCACCGCCGACCATGGTGCCATCGTGGTGCATGGGCATACGGTCGTTCAGGCGCCCGAGGTCCATAGCAACCGCATCGCCATCGATACCGGCGCATATGCAACCGGAGTACTGACAGCTCTGCGCGTGACCTACGACGGGCATATTTCCTTCCTGCAGGCAAGCGCTGGACGCAAAGGCGCTGCTCAAGTATGACTTTGCGCGATAATGTTTTGTCTCCAATCATTGACCCAAGATCTGAGCCTTCCCCTCAGTCTGACAGGAAAGATGTCTTTTCATGGATGACGCAGAGATTGATTTCCGCCGCCTTTTTGGCATAGTTCGCCGCCAGCTCAAGTTAATCATTGCAACAATTGCAATCATCCTCGCCATTGCGAGCATCGCACTTTTCTCGATTACACCGCTCTACACCGGAACCGCCCTCGTTCTTGTTGATCCCAGCCGCAAAAATCTTCTGGACCCCAGCAATTCCATAGGATCTTCGGCAGCTGACAGCGCGCGCGTCGAGAGCGAAGTGGAAATAGTCGATTCCGACGCTGTTCTTCTTTCTGTCATTGCTGAAAAGGGGCTTGTGACCGATCCCGAGTTCGGTGTGAAGATTGGCCTTCGGGACAAACTGCTCGCATTCCTGCGTATCAGAGACATAACGATTCCGACGGGCGAAGAGGCACTTGGCTCGGTTCTGGCCAAGCTCAAGAACAATGTATCCGTGTCCCGCCGCGGCCTTACCTATCTGATTGCGGTCAGCGTGCGGTCAGAGAATCCGGCCCGTGCTGCCGAGCTCGCCAACACAATCACCACGACCTACATCCGGCTGCAGATCGAGTCCAAGACATCGAATACAAGAGAGGCGCGCGATATCGTGCAGCGCCAGGTGGCCGATGCTGAAAATGCCGTCATCGCCGCCGAGAAGGCCTACGACGATTTCATTCTCTCCAATGTCAACGCAATTGCCGAGCAGACAGGACGCACTGATCTGACCAGCATGCGCGGGCGGATCGATCAGCTGATCGCGGACCGGTCCTTGGCAGAAAGCCAGGCCATGGCGTTGCGCCAAAGCGTGGCGCGGAGCGACTGGCAAAGCGTTGCCGACAATCTCCAGACGGCCGCTGTAACCGAGCTGAACCGTCAGCGCATGGAACTGGAGCGCAGCCTGGCACAGGTAGAAGGCGGCTCTGCACGGGCAATCAATCTGCGCGAGGAACTGGACAAGATCAACGCCAGCCTGCAGCAGGAAACGACCTCGGCGCTGCAACAGCTGCAGAACTCCGCATCTCAGTATGAGCAGGAAGCTGCAACGCTGCGGCGGGACCTCAGCAGCGCCATCCTCAACAGCAATCTGCCTGCTGACATGCTGGCGCAGATCTACCGGCTCCAGCAGATCTCCCGTAACGCGACTTCCCAGTACCAGATGCTTCTTGCCCGCTCGCAGACGCTGGAAACGGAAGCCGCCCTGCAGATTGCCGACAGCCGTGTCGTCTCTCCGGCTTATCCGCCGAACAGGCCCAGTTCGCCGAAAGTGCCCCTGATTCTCGGAGTGGCTGTTCTCTTTGCCATTGGCGCCGGCCTTGCACTGGCTTTCATCTTCGAGAATTTCGTTGGCGGCTTTACGGACGAGGAGCAGGTTCAGGCGGTGACACGCCTGCCGCTTGCAACCGTCGTCCCCCGGCACAACAGCAATGTGGCCGGCATGCACTCCATTTCAGATGCGCTTGTCGACAGTCCTTTGTCCATGTATGCGGAATCCATCCGCAGGCTCCGGGCGACACTCGACAATGCGCTTCAAAGCTCCTGGGTACAGCAGCCGGAAGAGGCCCGCAAGTCTGGCCGTGTGATCATGCTGTCTTCGGCCATGCCCGGAGAAGGCAAGTCGACTCTCGCCCTGTCACTGGCACGCACGCTCGCTCTTTCGGGCGCCAGCACGCTGATCATCGACTGCGACTTCCGCAAGCCGAGTATCCAGCGCCATCTGAACATCGAGCCCTCCAATGGGCTGGTGGACTTCCTGATTGGTGACATCGGCTCGGATGAACTGCTGCAGAACATCGTAAGGTCTGATCCCAAAACGTCGCTCACGGCCGTGGTCGGCGCCCGCCGGGCAGACGTGCCGACGGATCAGCTGCTGACTCGGGAAAAGTTCTCCCGCCTCATTCAGACCGCACGTCCCCGCTTTGACTATATCGTGCTGGATTCCCCCCCGATCGAGCCGGTGGTCGATGGCCTTTATCTCGCAAAATATGCGGATGTGATCACCTTCGTCATCCGCTGGGCCCGGACGCCGCAACGCATGTGCGTCAACGCCATCCAGCGCCTCAGCCAGACAAAGAGCGAGCATTGCCGCATTCTGATCGCCCTGAACCAGCAGGAAGGCAAGACGACCTTCTACAACACCTATTCCGACTACTACACGGAGTAGGTACGGGCGCAGGGGGCGGCTTGTCCGCCGGAGGGCGATGGACAAGCCGGCTCATCAACGGCCGTTGACAATCAGCCCCACAACTGGCCGGCTGCGGCTGCGCAGCCGGTTTTTTCATGGCCGGAGGCTGCCTGAAGCTACGTCAGGTTCCATCGCCGCGCAGACTTCCCGCGCCGGATGCAGATTGGCTGAAAAGACGGCGTATGGACCGGTGTCCGATGACCCGAATGCAGCGAATGCCGGTCCAGCCGGCGCGGCCCGTGAGCAATTTCAAGGCGTGTCACGCCGGTATTTCAGCGCCTTGAAGGAGACCGTGCCTAAAAGTGCCGCATCCCGCCGATTGCGCTGCGGTGCGGAATATGTTACCAAAGACCTAAAGTAAATCTGAGAATTGATTTAAATTGATCAACATCCGCGCTGGTTTTGAAGCGGAGATCGCATCGGACAGAACGCCGTTCAGGCACCTGACGTGTTAATTTCTTGTGAGTTTGGAGATTGCAATGGTGCACGAGTTTATTGAAGGTGAAGCACGCAAGCGATCCACCCCGCAGAAGCCCACGAAACGCCTTCCCTTTCTCTCCAGAGCCCTTTCAGAGCGTAATCTTGCGCCTGCCCGGCATCTTGGCCCTTTGGCCGCCGGCCGGCAGCATGGCGTCACCCAAACAGCGGAACTGGGCGGCCCACTGGCAGCACAGTCTTCAGGCGTGGGACAGGCGCTTCGTCCTTCCATTCAGGCACCTGAAGAGGCGCTTCAAAATGCTCTATCCGCTGCCAGCGGTATTCAAAGCGGCCTTCGCAGCCGTATCCGTCCTTTCCTGAAGCGCAGCATCGACATTGCCGGCAGCGCTGCGGGCCTCATCCTGCTGAGCCCCCTGCTCGCCGGTCTTGCCATTGGCGTGAAGCTGTCGAGCCCCGGCCCGGTAATCTTCCGTCAGGCCCGCTATGGACGGAACAACGAACTGTTCATGGCGCTCAAGTTCCGCTCCATGTATGTGGCCAAGCAGGATGCCACCGGCGTTGTCCAGACCCGGAAAAACGATCCGCGGATCACGCCGATCGGGCGTTTCCTGCGCAAGTCGAACTTCGACGAACTGCCGCAGCTCTGGAACGTGCTGAAGGGTGAGATGTCTCTCGTCGGCCCGCGCCCGCATGTTCCGGGTATGCTCGCCGCCGGCAAGCTTTATGAAGAGTTCGACACCCGCTATCTTTCCCGCCATCAGGTGCGCCCCGGCATCACCGGCCTTGCACAGGTCAACGGCTTTCGCGGCGAGACGACCGACCCTTATCATGCGTCCATGCGTCTCGAGTATGATCTCGAATATCTGAGGTCCCAGAGCACGCGCGGCGATCTGAAAATCATCGTCATGACCTTGGTCAACGAATTGACGCGCTGCTCGGGCTACTGAGCCCAAGCCCTTGCGCCGCACCATCAAAAAGGGCACAGCCTTAGCTGAGCCCTTTTTTGCTATGCAGACAGCGTGATCACTGTCCTGGCACAATGCCACAGTGCTCTGGACGGTTTCCGTTTAACAAGATCCTGTCCGCTCAGCCGGGCGGCCCGTAAGGGACCAGCCGGATGCGGCACCGGCTGCAGCCAGCAGGATGACGGCCACACCAGCCATTTGCAGCGGCTCCAGCCTGATCCCGGAAACCAGAAAATCTGCGTGGCGCTCCATCCTGAAGGCCCTCATGATAAGGGCAGACAGAAGCGCAAAACATGATCTAAAGTAGGTAATATCTTACCCAGATCTTATTTACGAAGGTGAAACAGGCCAGACACCTGATAGAAAACCGATGCTTGACGGCACCGACCGCCGGATCATTGACATCCGCACCCGGGACGCACGCGTTTCACTGAAGGAACTGGCGCAAGCCGCCGGCCTGTCATCGCCCAGCACATCGGAGCGTTTGCGCCGTCTTGAGGAGCGCGGCATCATCCGCGCCTTCACGGCTGATCTCTCCCACGAGGCGTTGGGCTACACCTTGCAGGCCATTGCCCGCATCCGCCCCCTGCCGGGCAAGCTGCATATCGTGCAGCAGATGATTGCCGATCTGCCTCAGGTGCTTGAATGCGACAAGGTGACGGGTGACGACTGCTACATTGCCCGCATTGCCGTGCGGTCGATTGATGAACTGGACAAGCTGCTGGACCGGATCGCCGGCAAGGCAGAGACCAACACTTCGATCGTCAAGTCACAGCCCGTCAAGCGCCGGAATCCGCCCCTCGGCTGACGCCACCTCTCAATGAGAATGGCACATCGAGAGGTGGCTAGGCCCGTGCAGCGCTTGAGCAGTTTCAAGGCGTGATGCGTCAGCATCATAAGACCTGGGATGACGTCCGCGCTTGCGGTATCCGCTCATCACGCCTTGGTATCAGGCCGCCGCGATACCGTTGAGGAACCGCTCCACTTCACTGCGCAGGTCCGTGGTGCGGGCGGCGAGCTTTTCGCTGGCTTCCAGCACCTGGCCTGAAACTTCGCTGGCCTGTTCCACGGTGGCAGACAGGGCGTTCATGTTGTCGCGCACGGCCTGCGTGCTTTCGGCGGCCTTCTGGACGTTGCCGGAGATTTCACCCGTTGCCGCCCCCTGCTGCGTCACGGCTCCTGCAATGGCCGTGGTGTAGCTGTTGACGTCCGACATGATACGGGCAATTCCCGCGATGGCATCGACGGCGGCCCGGGTGGAATCCTGAATGGCGGAAATCTGTCCTGAGATTTCCTCGGTTGCCTTGGACGTCTGCGTCGCCAGTTCCTTCACCTCTGAGGCGACCACCGCAAAGCCGCGGCCGGCTTCACCGGCACGGGCAGCTTCGATGGTGGCGTTCAGGGCCAGAAGGTTGGTCTGCTCGGCAATCGCGCGGATCAGGGTCACGACCTCGCCAATGCGGTCGGCCGCTTCAGACAGGCTTTCGACCTTACGGTTGGTGTCGTCCACGGAGGCGGCTGCCATTTCAACAACCTGACTGGTGCGCTGAACCTGGGAGCCGATCTCGCCGATGGAGGCGGCCAGTTCCTCGGCGGCGCCTGCAACGCTTTCGACACTGTGGGCCGCAACGCCACTGACATCCAGCGTATCGCCGGCCTGGCGCGCGCTTTCGCCTGCAATCCCGGCCAGCGCCTGCGCAGTGCCTTCCATGCCGGACGCGGTTTCGCCCACAGCCGCCAGCGTTTCCTGCACCCGGTCCCGGAAGCTGGCAATCAGGGCCGTCATCCGTTCCTGCCGCTCCACCTGAGCGCGGGCTTCCTTCTCATTGGCCGCTTCAAGCCGCTGACGCTCGAGAATATTGTCACGGAAGACACGGATGGTGCGCATCATGCCGCCGAATTCATCCCGGCGCGCCTCCTGCGACAGGTCAATATCCGTGCGCCCTTCCGCCAGCCGCTCCATCTGCACGCCAATGGCACGCAGCGGCCGGGTGATGAGCATGGCCAGCAGGACCGCAAGGCCGATGCCCGCGGCAATGGCAAGCGCGACCGCACCACCAATGGTGCCCAGAGCGCCATTGGCGGCGGAAAACGCAGCCTGGGACTGAGCGCTGGCAAGCTGGCTGATCTGCTGGCGCACATCTGCCGACAAGGCATCCAGTGCCGTGGCCGTTTCGGCCAGTTGCTGCAGGGCGCTGGTCAAGCTGGTAAATTCGGCCGCATAAACATCCACCTCGGCCGTAATCGCATCCACGGCGGGCTTGATTTCCGGAAAGGCCCCTGCGTCAGCAGCCAGCGTGTTGGCAAGGGTCCGCAGGGATTCCATCCGGTTCAGCACCGGATCGGGCTTGAACGGCCCATCTGCGGCCAGCGTTTCCATCGTGGCCGAGCGCAGCTCCAGCACGGCGCGGGTCAGCTTGTCCACGTTGCCCTTCACCATGTCTACAATTCCAGCCCGGCTCTGGGCGGAAGCAGCCGACTTGCGGGCATCGTCCTGCACGGCATAAAGGCGCTGCTGCAGGCTGGAGGCCTGTTTGCGCACGTCTTCCAGCTCACCGGCCACAACAGCCACCGCCGCGCGGCGGCCCCACGGGTTGTCCATCGCGCCAAGCGGCTGCAGGCGGGAAGCAAAGGCTGTCAGCCCCTCGGTCAGAGCTGCCAGATCAGACGGCTCTATGCCGCTGCCTTTCACTTTTGCAATCACCCCGGCGCTATCCGTCAGGTTTCCACCAAGTGAGACGGCCTCGCCGATCAGGGCCAGATTTCCATCCCGGCCGGCACGCAGCAGTGTGATTTCGGCCAGAAGCAGATTTTCAAGAATAGCGGAGAGCGGCCGCACAACGCGGTCAGCCCGGTCACGTGTGCCGCCAGCCTTCTTGCTTTCGTCAATGGCGGCGCGCTGCGCCTGCTGCATCTGGTCACTGATCGAGGTTACCAGTGTGTCGAGCTTGCCTGCAGAAGCCGTCAGCCGCTCAAGCTGAGCCTGACGGGCAGCGATGGTACCGACCACTTCAGTAAAATTCGCCTGCAGCTCCGCGACAGCGCCCGATGCCGCCTGTGTCGCGGCACGGGCCTGGCCGTCAGTGAGACGGGACTGGAGCTGGATGAGCTGGCCCGCCAGTGCCGAAAGCCTGTCTTCTGCCGCTTGCGCAGCTTCCGGGGCAGGCGCTGCCAGATAGGCCTGACTGGCTGCCGACGCCTCCTGAAGCGCGGCAATCGACTCCGTTGCCAGACTGCTGACTGCCTGTTTGTCCTTGAGGTCCAGCACGGCCAGCGTGCCCGCGCCTCCAGCAAGACCTGTCAGGAGGATCATGGCGGCGAAACCGCCCGCCAGCTTGGTGGAAACTTTCAGATGGGAAAAAAACCCGCGCAGCCCCGGCATATTCAACTCCCGTTACTCTTGCAGGAATTACGGGGCATCGGAATAAAAATTCAGTAAATTCCGCCAGGTTAAATAAATCAGGCCTTATGCGCAGCAGAGGGCACAGCTTTAAAACCGCACTCTTCAGCGGATTGACTCTGCTCCGAGCCCGGGGCGGCGCAGCCTCGACTCAAGAGCAGGCGCTTGCCCGAAATAAATAACGCAACAGGATTCTGACGGCGGAAGGTTAGGAAGGCCTTCCGCCTGCCATTTCATGACCTCCCGCGAGGGAAGATTACTGACCTGCGGCAGCGCCCAGTTCCGCCTTGATCGAGAAGGGCGTGCCATCCATCGACAGCACGATGTCATCGACCACCGGCTTGCCGTTCTCGACGATGACCTTGAACAGCGTCTCGTTATAGACCTGATATTCGGCCTCCTGACCGAAGCAGGTCACGGCCTGAAAACGGGCCTTCACATCTGTCACGGCGCCCTGCGGCGGAGCGGCGGTGATCGTGATATTCTTCAGAGGACAGCCATCCTGACCGTTGACGATCACATCATAATCAAAGGGCGAGCCGCTCTCGCGGGCATATTCGCCCTGCATCGCCTTCTCGTAGCGGGCAGCAAAATCGGAGCTGAACAGCACTTTCAGCCGGCTGGCGTCAAAGATGTCCTGATACTCAGCCCCGCTCTCGGACCAATTCGCTTCCGTCAACTTCATGATCTCGCGCACGGGCGCGGTGGCATCGGCGGCAAGAACGGCCCCCGGCAGGACAAGCCCAATTGTGAACACGGCTGTCTTCAGCATTTCCGGCACTCACCCCATCTGGCGCACCCGGCCCCGCCGGGACTGCAGCATGTTTTAAAGCGGCAGAATCCCTGCCATGCCGCTTTCTCTCTCAGGCGATCATGTCAGCCTTGCGGCAAAGCGCAAGCCGGGAATGGACAGGCATTGATACTGATCCGGCAGGAGCTGACCGGGTGGATCCAGACAGGAGCGCAGACTCCCCTTGCCTGTCTTGAAGGAACGGGGTATAAGAACAAAAAGAGAACAAACCAGAGTCACTGACATGGACGGACAGATGGATATCAGCATCACCCGCTTCGAAGTGGAAGACATTGCGCGCTATCTGCGGGCAACGCTCAATCAGGCCAGCCGCATCCGCAGCAACGCCCCGGCCGGAAGCTACCTCGACACAGTGCTCGCCCGTACCATTGAGGGGTTGGAGCTGGAACTGGCACAGCTGAAATTTTTACTGGCGGCCCCGGAGTTTCCGGTCCCAGCGGTGCAGCCATCCTCTGCCCCCATGACACGGATGCGCCGTGCGCAATAAACTGTGGCAGCCCCGTCTTACGCTGAGGAATACTGGACTATATATTCAATAGCCGACTACCGAATTTATATTTATTCCTGAAGGGTTACACTTTTTTCACCGCACACACGCAGAATTCTGGCACTTAATTCAATATGTCTGGAGCATTCCATGTCACTGAAGGGCCGCATCTTCATTTCGGCGAGTGCCGTATTCATCATCGGGTTTGTCGTGGTCATCGCGGTGATCTCGGCAATGATGCAATCGTCTGCCCGCAGGTCAGGCGAAAAGCAGGTTGAACAGGCAACGCTGTCGCTTGCCACACAGGTCAGCAAGACCGTGGCCGAAGCTCAGCTGGCCGCACGCTCTGCCGCAGATGCGATGGAAGGCCTGCTCCATGCCGGAATCACGGACCGCAATGCCTATGGCGCGGTCATGCAGCAGATCATTGCCCGCAACCCGCAGTTTGTCGGCGGCGGCGCCATCCTGGAACCCGATCTCGCCGGCCTTGATGCGGACAACAAGGGAACAGGCTTCTCGGACGGGAACGGCCGTTTCATTCCCTATTTCTATCATGCGGACGGCAAGGTGGCGATGGAGCCGCTGATCTTTGGCGGCGACAGCGGATCGGAGGACTGGTACGACAAGCCCCGCCAGCTGCGGCAGGACACGGTGACCGAGCCCTATCTCTACCCGGTCAACAACGTTGATGTCCTCATGGCCACCGCGTCTTCTCCCATCATCGATGTCAGGGGCAGCGGCGCAGGCGGCGCCACCATCGACGTGTCTCTGGAAGGACTGCAGAAGCAGGTCGCCTCCTTCGATCCCTACAAGACAGGCTACGTCGGCCTGATCAGCGAGGGCGGCGTCTGGGTTTCTCATCCCGACAGCAGCCTGCTGGGCAAGACGGCGGACCAGAGCCTAATCTCCCGCCTTTCGCAGGTGCAGGACGGCATCAGCATGAAGGAGACGGATGGCGTCTATGAAGCAATCCGCGCCATTCCGCTGGTCAACACCAGCCAGAAGTGGTTCGTCATCCTTACCGTTGAGGAAAGCGAGCTGCTGGCTGCCGCCATCACCACCCGCAACACCGCCATCATCCTGGCTCTGGTCATTCTGGCGGCGGGCACGGCATTGATGTGGCTGCTGGGCGGCAATATCTCCCGCCCCATTTCCCAGCTCACCCAGCGCATGCGTGCCCTTGCGGCCGGGGATGTGGACAGCCCCGTTGCACACCGGGAGCGGAAGGACGAGATCGGCATGATGGCCGGCGCCCTCGGCGTTTTCGTGGAAAATGCGATTGAACGGGTGAAGCTCCAGGGCGAAAGCGAAGCAGCGCAGCAGGCGCGCCTTGCCCGGCAGGAGCATGTCGAGGCGCTCATCCAGGACTTTGAGGCAGAGGTCCGCCAGGCCATTTCCGAGGTATCGGCCAACTCGGGCCGGATGGAACAAACGGCAGGTGCACTGACCTCGATTGCCCAGGCGACCTCCAGCAAGGTTTCCACCGTGGCTGCCTCCTCTGAAACGGCCCAGATCAGCGTTCAGACGGTTGCCTCTGCGGCGGAGGAGCTGTCCGCTTCCATCGGCGAAATCAGCCGCCAGGTGGAGCAGACCAAGGGCGTGGTGGAAGCTGCGGCCCGCGCTGCCGCCCTCTCCAACGAGCGGGTTGGGAGCCTTGACACCGCGGCCCAGAAGATCGGCGAAGTGGTGCAGCTCATTCAGGCCATTGCCGAGCAGACCAATCTTCTGGCCCTCAACGCCACCATCGAGGCGGCCCGTGCGGGCGAAGCCGGGCGGGGCTTTGCAGTTGTGGCGGCGGAGGTGAAGGAACTCGCCAACCAGACCGCGAAGGCGACCGAGGAAATCTCGTCGCAGATCAGCGGCATCCAGTCGTCCACCCGCGAGGCGGTTGGCTCGATCCAGGAAATTGCCGAGACCATGAGTGAGGTTAACCAGTTCACCACCACCATCGCCGATGCCATTTCCCAGCAGGGAGAGGCAACGCGTGAAATCACGGTCAACGTTCAGCGCGCCGCAGATTGCACCAGCGACATGAGCGGCAGTGTCGGCAATGTGATGCAGTCGGCCCAGGAGACCAGCGGTTCGGCCAGCGATGTTCTGCAGGCCTCGCAGGATGTGACCCGTCAGGCGGCAAAGCTGGAAGAGACAATAGCGAGCTTCCTGCAGCGCGTGCGCGCCGCCTGACAGGCAACAACCGTCATAAGGAACCGAAGGGGCGCTGCGGCGCCCCTTTTCATGTCAGAGGAGCGAGCTCTGGCGTGTCAGGCCTTGAGAATGCTCTCAGGCTGCCGCTTCCGCATCGCCCGGTGCTGTCTGCCAGCCCAGATCCGTCAGCGTGACAATGCGGTTGCCGCGCATGTCGGTGGCACAGAGCAGGAAGCCCCGCTCCTCCATATGGGCCAGCAGCCAGCGGGCACGGCCCGGCGAGCGGGTGCCATAGGCCTTGGCGATTTCCGCATTCGGCGGGCATGGCGCCTTGGCGAGAGCCGCCTTGGCCAGCAGCAGATAGACCCCGCGCATGTCCTCCGGCAGTTCCGCGGCAATCAGCGCTGCCCGCTCCCAGTCATTGGTGTCCACCTCGCCGCTGTGGACGCCCGCACGGGCCACCGACAGCTTCTCGCGGAAGACGGAGAGATCCGGCACGCCGCCGGGCACCTTGGCGATACGGCAGCGGACCTGAAAGTCCTGATAAAGCGCCGCCACCGGCTGGAAGGCCGCCTCGGGCTCAGCCAGAATTGCCGTCATGATTTCGTCGATTGCCGCATCCCGCTCGGCCGTGTCCACCGGCGGTTCGTCCGGCTGCGGTGCGGGCTGGTTGCGAGCGCTTTCCATGCGGCCCGCAGCCGACAGCTGCGTCAGGATCTCCGCCGTCGAAACCGGCTCCGGCGCACGCGGGCGGATGCGCAAGGCCTCATCCGGCATGGGCGTGAAGATCAGATCCTTGGCGTCTTCCGCCGGCTTGTCTGGCAGCGGCGTCAGCTTCGGCCCGCCGCCACGGCCGGAGGTCTCCACCGGCCCGATGCGCACCGGCACCGGACGGCGCGACATGGCAGGCCCCAAGGCAATGAAATGCCCCCGGTCGAGATTGCGGAAGGCTTCCGCCTGCCGCCGTTCCATGCCGAGGAGATCGGCCGCGCGGGCCATGTCGATGTCCAGGAAGGTGCGGCCCATCAGGAAGTTGGAAGCCTCCGCCGCCACGTTCTTGGCAAGCTTGGCGAGGCGCTGCGTGGCAATGATGCCGGCCAGCCCGCGCTTGCGGCCGCGGCACATGAGGTTGGTCATTGCGGTCAGCGAGCGGCGGCGCGCCTCTTCACTCACTTCACCGGCAGCCGCAGGGGCAAAAAGCTGCGCCTCGTCCACCACCACCAGCATCGGATACCACTGGTCACGGTCCGCATCGAACAAGCCGTCAAGGAACGTTGCAGCCGCCTTCATCTGCCGGTCGGCGTCCAGACTTTCCAGATTGAGCACGACGGAAACCCGGTGTGCGCGCACGCGGGCAGCGATCATCTGCAGGTCGCGCTCGGTTCCGGCGGCATCCACCACAACATGGCCGAATTTCTCGGCAAGGCTGACGAAGTCGCCCTCCGGATCGATGATCGCCTGCTGCACCCAGCTGGCGGACTGTTCGAGAAGACGGCGCAGAAGATGCGATTTGCCAGAGCCGGAGTTGCCCTGCACCAGCAGGCGCGTTGCGAGCAGTTCTTCCAGATCCATCAGCGCCTTTGCGCCGCCTGACATTTCGCCGATATCGATGCTGACCGTCATTCCCCGTCCCGTGCCGCTGAAATCCGGTTAGGTCTACAGACCTCGGGCATGGCATTGCCGCCGCCTGAGACTTGCCGGTCAAACCCGGCCGTCCGGCGGTACTCCCTCAAGGTGGGCAAGGTCAATGCTCTGCGCCGCAAACATAGCGATTTTCAGGCGGGGGTGAAGCCGTTTCCCCCGCTCTTCTGCGATCGCCTTGTGGACGAGCGGCAGCAAGTCCCTGCCCTTCTGCCGCTCCTGCGTTCAATTTCGCTGCGCGATATAGGCCCGCCAGCCGCCGAGGCTGGTGATCTCCTGCGCTCCGGCCACGGCATGGCTCTCGCACAGGAAGCCGGAGACGGCACTGCCGTCATCCAGCGTCACCTTGCCAATGCCGAGCGGTGCCGGGATTTTCTGGACGAACCGGCCAAAAGCCTCCGGCGTCACCTTCCACACTTCCACCTCAAGCCCGCTTCCTGCAAAGCCCGGCTCGCGGATTAGCCCTGGCTTCGGCGGCGTGGTGCCCGGCAGCACGAAGAGGCGGTAGTCGCCCGCCGTGCGGCAGGTTTTCACCAGCTTGCCGCCCGCACCGGTCAGCTCGTGATTGAGCGGCATGCCGCTCAGATGCGCGCCAACCACCACAACCGGCACCAGCCCGTCATCGGGCTCCGGCACGCGGCTGGCCTGAGGCAGCTCCGCCGTCTTGTCCTTGCCCATGCCGCAGGCAGCTGCCCGGTGCAGGGCATCGGCGAAGGGAGCGAGCGCATCATCGCTGAAGGCAGGACCGAACAGGGTCACCCCGCCCGGCAGGCCATCCGGGCCGAACCCGGCCGGCACGGCAATGGCGGCATAGCCGAAGAGATTGGCAAAGTTGGTGTAGCGGCCAAAGTGGCTGTTTCTGGTGACAGGATCAGCCAGCATCTCCTCGACCGTATAGATCGTGGGCGAGGTCGGCAGCATCAGCACATCCACCTTCGCCCACTCGGCCAGCGTCTTCTGGCGCAGGTGGCCCAGCCTGTACTGCCCCTCGAAGGCAGCAACCGCATCATAGGCCCTCGCCCCTTCAATGATTGCGCGCACCGTGGGGTCGAAGTCAGCGGCATTCGTGGCGAAGAAATCCTTCACCGCCGCCAGCCGCTCCGCCACCCAGGGGCCGTTGTAGAGCAGCTCCGCCGCCTGCCGGAACGGCGCATAATCGAAAGGCACGATGGTTGCCCCCAGCCCCCGCGCCCGCTCGATGGCCGCATCATAAAGCGCTTCGACGCTGGCATTGCCGAAAAACTCCCGCTCTGGACCTGAGAGCACACCAACTCTTATCCCGGAGACGGGCAGGCTCACAGGCTCTGCCTTGCGGGAATAGGGGTCGCCCGCGTCAAAGCCATCCATCACCTTGCGGATGGCAACGCCATCGCCCACAGTCGCGGCAAACACCGACACCACATCCACGCTGCGGCAGGCGGGCACGACGCCCGTGTTGGGCACCAGTCCCGGCGTCGGCTTGATGTCGGCGAGATTGTTGAAGGCCGCAGGCACGCGGCCAGATCCTGCCGTATCCGTGCCAAGTGCAAAACTGACAAGCCCCGCCGCCGTGGCAACCGCCGAACCGGAAGAAGAGCCGCCGGAGACATAGTCCTTGTTGAAGACGCAGCGCGGTGCCCCGTGCGGAGAGCGGGTGCCGTTGAGCCCGGTGGCGAACTGGTCAAGATTGGTCTTGCCCACCACCAGAGCCCCCGCAGCCTTCAGCCGCGCCACCGCCACCGCATCCGCCTCCGGCAGATAGGCATAGGCCGGGCAGCCTGCTGTCACCGGCAGGCCTGCCACATCGATATTGTCCTTCACCGCAAAGGGAATTCCCCAGAGTGGCAGGCTGTTGGGCTCCGGCGCCCGCGCCATCAGCGCCATGGCGGCGGCCCGAAGATCCTCGTCCTTCGCACGCGTGATGAAGACTGCCGGGTCATCACAGGCATTGCACCGGGCAATCACCTCTTCCACCAGAGCGAGCGGCGTCAGGCCATTCTGATAGGCTGCCCGCAGGGAGGCAAGGTCAAGCATCACCGGGATCATAGTGCATCCTCCAGTACCACCAGCACGTCACCCGCCCGGATGCTGCGGCCGGGGGCGGCACGCAGCTCGCTGACCCGTCCGGCCACATGGGCGGTGACCGTGATTTCCATCTTCATTGACTCGATGATGGCGAGCGTTTCGCCAGCTTCCACTTTCTGACCGGGCTCCACCAGTACTTTCCAGACATTACCGGGCACGGCGCTTTCAATGCCCGTGCACCCCTGCGGAATGTCACCGCCAAGGCCCGGCCCGGCCCCCTCGTCCGCCACGAAACTGTCGAGCCCCGCGTCCTTCCAGCGCTGGCGCTCTGCTTCGAAGGCAGCCTGCTGGCCCTGCTTGAAGGCGGAGATACTGGCCGCATTAGCCGCAAGGCCAGCCTCATACTCTGCCTGCGAGAAGATGCCCGCCTCGATCCTTACCGGATAACCGCCATGGGGAAAGGCGGCCCGCGCTTCGGTCAGTTCCTTATGCGAGACAGGAAAGAAGCGGATCTGGTCGAAGAAATCGAGCAGCCACGGCTTGTCCTTGCCGAACACATCCGTCTGCCGCCATGTGTTCCACATCTGGATGGTGCGCCCGAACAGCTGATAGCCCCCAGGCCCTTCCATGCCATAGATGCACATGTAAGCGCCGCCGATGCCTACCGCGTTTTCCGGCGTCCAGGTCCGGGCCGGATTGTACTTGGTCGTCACCAGCCGGTGGCGCGGATCGACAGGCGTTGCCACCGGTGCACCGAGATAGACATCCCCCAGCCCCATCACCAGATAGGCTGCGTTGAAGATGGTGTCCTTCACCGCCTGCTCATCCGCAAGGCCGTTGATACGGCGGATGAACTCGATGTTGGACGGGCACCAGGGCGCATTGGGGCGCACCAGTTCCTGATACTTGCGCATCGCCAGTTCCGCGTCCGGATCGTTCCAGGACAGCGGCAGCCAGACGGTGCGGCTCGGCACCTTCACCTGCGAGGCCGGCGGCAGGGTCTGCTCGATCTCCGACAGAAGCCCCAGCAGGCGGCTGCGGGTCAGGCTCATGCCGTCATAATGGATCTGCAGCGAGCGGATGCCCGGTGTCAGGTCGATCAATCCGGGCAACTTTGCCGCTTTCACCGCTTCCATCAGCAGGTGGACACGCATGCGGATGCCGATGTCGAGCTGCATCGCGCCATATTCGACCAGCAGGTTGTCATCGCCCTGACGGCGGTAGACAACGGGAACGGTTCCGGCCATGCCCGTTGCCAGCACAGGCGGCCCCGCCTCCTCACCCAGCTTGCGGACGGCAGGCCCCGCCAGCGGATCGCCCTTGCGCCCGGCCGCATGGAAACGGATCCGGTCGCCGGGCTTGAACTGTCCCATCTTCCACTGCTCGTCCCGGGCGATCACCGCCGGGCAGACGAAGCCGCCAAGGCTGGGGCCATCCGGCCCCAGGATGATCGGCATGTCGCCGGTGAAGTCGATGGCGCCGATGGCATAGGCATTGTCATGCAGGTTGGAAGGGTGCAGCCCCGCCTCCCCGCCATCAGCCCGTGCCCACTTCGGTGCAGGGCCGATCAGCCGCACGCCCGTGCGGGCCGAATTGTAATGCACCTCGTAAGCGGCGGAAAACAGCGTCTCGATATCTTCCTCAAGGAAGAAATCCGGCGCACCATGCGGGCCATACAGCACGCCCACCTGCCATTCCCGCGTCAGCTCCGCAGGCACACCGGCAGGCTTGACCGGAGCCTGCTCCGCCCGCGCCAGCCGCAGCACATGGCCCGCCCGCAGAGTGCCGGTGGCATTGCCGCCGAACTGGCCCAGCCCGAAGGTGGCACGTGAGCCCAGCACCACTGGCGCATCAAGCCCGCCTGCAACAGCAAGATAAGTCCGCTGTCCGGCCCCCTTGATGGCTCCGATGGAGAGCGTCTGGCCAGCAAGCACCTCGAAGGCCTCGTTGTGCGGCACCGGCGTGCCGTCCAGCAAAGCAGGCATCAGGGCTCCGGCCAGCGCCACTCGCACATCCGAGAAGAACCGCAGCACCGGGCCGGCAACGGTCAGTTCCAGCGCTGCCGTCTCATCCGCATTGCCCACCAGCCGGTTGGCATGGCGGAAGGAGCGTTCGTCCATCGGTCCTGAGGGAGGCACCCCCACATGCCACAGGCCAAGACGGCCCGGCAGCTCCTGCAGGCTCGACTGAGCCCCCGGCGCGATCACCTCGATCACATCCGGCACAAAGGCAAAATCCCTGAGCGCCGTCGTCGCCACCTGACCGCTGCGGAACAGGTCCGAGGCGGCAATCGCCCTCAGATAGCCGAGATTGGTCTCGATCCCGCACAGGGATGTCTGTGACAGTGCAGATGAAAGAGCTTCAATGGCCGAGGCCCTGTCCTTGCCGCTGACGATGATCTTGGCCAGCATCGGGTCATAGAACGCGGTCACCTCCGTGCCCGTCTCCACCCAGCCATCCACGCGCACGTCTTCAGGAAAGCGCACCTCCGTCAGAAGGCCCGCGCTGGGGCGGAAGCCCGCATGGGGCATTTCCGCATAGACACGCGCCTCGATGGCCGCTCCCTTTGGCCTCAGATACTCTGCGCCAGTCAGCACATCCTCCCCGGCGGCCTGACGGATCATCCATTCCACCAGATCGATGCCAAAGACGGCTTCCGTCACCGGATGCTCCACCTGCAGGCGGGTGTTGACCTCAAGGAAATAGAACTCTTCCCGCGCCGGATCGTAGATGAACTCCACGGTACCGGCCGAGGCGTAGTTCACCTGACGGCCCAGCGCCACGGCTGCCGCATGCAGTTTCTGCCGGACAGTATCAGAGAGACCCGGCGCCGGAGTTTCCTCGATCACCTTCTGGTTCCGCCGCTGCAGCGAGCAGTCCCGCTCGCCCAGCGCCACCACGTTGCCCTTGCCGTCCCCGAAGATCTGCACCTCAACATGGCGGGCTCTTGCAACGAAGCGCTCCAGATAGACGCGGGCATCGCCGAAGCTGGCCTGCGCCGTCCGCTGCACCGTCTCGAAGGCGGCGCCCAGCGCTTCCGGCGTCTCGCACAGCTGCATGCCGATGCCCCCGCCCCCGGCGGTGGACTTCAGCATCACCGGATATCCGATGGCCTCCGCCGCTGCGAGAGCTTCAGTCCCGCTGGCAATGAGGCCCGAACCCGGCAGCAGCGGCACGCCGCTGGCCTTCGCCAGTTCCCGTGCCGTATGCTTGAGGCCGAAGGCCGCGATATGGTCCGGCGAGGGGCCGATGAAGGTGATCCCCTCCGCCTTCAGCCTTTCGGCAAAGCCGATGTTCTCCGACAGGAAGCCATAGCCCGGGTGGACAGCCTCTGCCCCCGTCTCCCGGCAGGCGGCGATGACCGCATCCACATTCAGATAGCTTTCAGCCGCCGGGGCGGGCCCCAGCCGCACAGCCTCACCGGCCATCAGCACCGCTTTGGAAAACCGGTCCGCATCGGAATAGACCGCAACGCTTGCGATCCCCATCTTGCGCAGCGTCTTGATGACGCGCACGGCGATTTCGCCGCGGTTGGCGATCAGAACCTTCTGGAACATCACGCCGCCCCGTCATCCCAGACCAGCACCCGGATGGGTGTCGGATCGAAGCCATTGCAGGGATTGTTGATCTGCGGGCAGTTGGAGATGACCAGCAGCACATCCATCTCCGCCTTCATTTCCACGTAGTCGCCGGGCGAGGAAATGCCGTCAACAATGGTCATCTTGCCGGACGGCTCGATCGGCACGTTCATGAAGAAGTTGATGTTTGGAACCACGTCCCGCTTGCTCATGCCGTGCTTCGATACCTCGATGACGAAATTGTCGCGGCAGGCGTGGAGATATTTCGTGTAGGCGCCAAAGCGCACCGTGTTGCTCTCGCAGGAGCAGGCCCCGGCGGATGTGTCATGGCGGCCGCAGCTGTCCGCGGTTACCGTCAGCATCACCCGGCCTTCGCTGGACATGATCTTCGTGCCGGTGGAGACATAGGCCGCCCCCTGCTCGCGCATGGTGTCCTGGCTGGAATAGCGCTCGGAGAAGTCATGGGCGTTGTAGAACAGCGTGTCGACGGCCTGCTGACCATGGCTGTCCTCAATGCGCAGCACCTGCCCCTTGCGGACAAAGGTGGAAAACGGCGCTTCGGCAGGAATGTAATGGTCCTGTACAGCCGTTTCAGGCGTGCGGGCGGGAGATGTCTGAATGAATGCGGTCATCGGTCTGTCTCCCCCTCACAGTGCTGCCAGCGCATTGTTTTCAAAGCCGCGAACGGCTTCGGCGGTTGCCGTGCGGCACAGGTCATCCGCAGCAGGCAGACTGGCTGCAATGCGGGTGATGGTGACGGGATTGGGCGCATAGACCAGGTTCGGGTCGAGCGGATGCGGGCAGTTGGAGAAGGCGGCGGTCATATCCATCTCGGCGCGCAGCTCCACGTAGTCCCCGGCCGAGACCATTTCCGCCATCCAGCAGAACCGGCCTTCTGCATCAACACGCACAGGGGCAAACAGGGCAAGGGCGGCGGGAATGTCGCGCTTGTCCAACCCGGCCTTGGTGGCGGCCTGCACGAAGTTGTCACGGGTGTTGCGCAAGGAAGCTCCGTTTGCGCCGGCATATTTGCGGGCATTGGACGCCGCCGTGGAGCCCCCCATCAGACAGTCATGGGCACCGCAGCTGTCTTCGACGATGGAAAACATCACCTTGCCCATATCAGAGAAGATCACCCGGCCCTTTGCCAGCGCCGTGGTCCATTGAACCTTCACCGTATCGGGCAGGTTCAGCCGCTCGCTCGGGTCCAATGCGCTCCAGGCAACCAGCGACACGGTGGACAGGCCCTCATCCAGCGCAACACGCAGGGTTTCTCCGGCCTTGACCCGTGTCGTCCAGTGCCAGCCGCCGGGAATGACCTCCCGGTGGATGATCCTGTCTGCGGCGATGGCAGGCGCGGGCTTCACGCTCTTGCCCGGCAGGGCCTTGGGGGCAAACTCAAGACCCTTCTTCTGATGTTCCTCATAGCGCGCCCTGTTGGCGGCGATCTCTTCGGGAGAACGGCGGATGTGCACGGTTGCAGCTCCTGTGGATGGATGGCCGGGCCGTCCCGGCTATTGCCCGTCCAGAGAGACCGGGCCGTCCCGGTCAGGGCGAAAGAGTGAGGGCTGTCCCGCCTTGCGGGGCGGCCAGATGCCGATATCGCGGGTGATGGTGGCCCCGTAGCGCAGCTTCTCCTCGGGCCAATCGCGCGGGCGCTCGAAGGCGACAACGCGGGTGGCGAGGGTAAAAGCCTCCCGCATGTCATGGGTGACCATGACCACGGTCATGGGCGCCTCGTGCCAGAGCCTCTTCATCAATGTATGGATCTCGGCGCGGATGCCGGGGTCGAGCGCGCCAAAGGGCTCGTCCAGCAGCAGCACCTTGGGCCGCATGATCAGCGCCTGCGCCAGGGCAAGCCGCTGCTGCATGCCGCCGGAAAGCTGGGCCGGATACTTGGCTTCGGCGCCGGCAAGGCCAACCGCCGCAATCATCGCACGCGCCTCATCTGCACAGGTGCGGCGGGCCGCGCCGAACAGCCGCCCGGCAATGCGCGAGGCTTGCAGTTCCTTGCCCAGCATCACATTGCCCAGCACCGTCAGATGCGGAAACACCGAATAGCGCTGAAAGACAACACCCCGGTCCGGGCCCGGCTCCTTCGGCAGCGGCATCCCGTCGAGCAGGATTTCGCCCCTTGTGGGCACCTCCTGCCCAAGCAGCATGCGCAGGAAGGTGGATTTGCCGCAGCCGGAAGGGCCGACCAGCGCAACGAAGGCACGGGACTCGATCTCGATGGAGACATTCTCCAGCACGATCTGGTCGCCATATTCCTTCCAGAGGTGCCTGACGGACAGCGCGCTCATTTGCCCTTCTCCAGTTCAGACCAGGGAAAGACGGCGATGCGCAGACGGTCCAGCAGTATGTCTGTCACGACAGCCAGCAGGGTGATCCACACCACATAGGGAAAGATCACATCCATGGAGAGATAGCGGCGCACCAGAAAGATGCGGTAGCCAAGACCGCTGTCCGCCGAAATGGCCTCCGCCGCGATCAGGAACAGCCAGGCAGGCCCAAGCTGCAGCCGAAGGCAGGTGATCAGCCGGGGCAGCACCTGCGGCAGCACCACACGCAAGGCAATCAGCCAGGAGGAGGCGGAGAGGGTTTCCGCCTTGACGATCATCTCGCGCGGCATTTCGATGGCCTTGAGCGCCAGGTCGCGGATCATGACGGGAGCAACGCCGATGACGATCAAGGCAATCTTGGAAGCTTCCCCCAGCCCCATGACGATGAAAAGCACCGGCAGCAGCGCCAGCGGCGGCACCATGGAAAAGGCTCCGACGAAGGGCGAAAGCAGCGTCCGTGCATAGGGCAGGATGCCGGTGACAAGACCGGTCAGCAGCGCGATGACCGTTGCAATCCCGAGACCCGCAAACAGCCGTTTCAGGCTTGCCAAGGTATCGGACCAGAGGAGATAGTCTCCCGTCCGCACATCGGGCTCAAGCGCCATGCGGCTGATGGCATCGCCAAGTGCCGCAAGGCCCGGCAAGAGCTTGTCATTGGGGTTTTCCGCCAGCCTTGCAGCTGAGCCCAGTATGTAGGCCGCCAGCAGCAGCACGAAGGGCAGCATCATCAGCGCCAGGCTGGCGCCTTTTCCCGGGCGTGAATTGATCCAGCGCATAGGTACCTCTCGGGACAACGGGAGAGGGAATGGGGGCTCTCCGCCATTCCCGGACCGGGCAGGAGATCAGAGGTCGCCCTTGGCGGCTGCTTCCATGAAGGTGCCGGTGAAGCGGAACTGGATGTTCTCCTTGCCGCCCAGCACGCTGCCGTCCGGCATCTCGATACCGATCACGTCCACAGAGGCGGCACCGCTGCCCAAGAGCCCCTTCTCGAAAAGGAAGTTGCGCACCAGGTCCATGGTCTTGGGCAGGCTCTCCGAGAGGGTGAAGGCCAAGGCCTCATCCGGCTTGCCAAAGAGCTTCGTGGCCGCCATCTGCGCCTCGAAGCCGGCAAGGTCCGTGCCCGACGCCGCCCCCATGGCCTCACGCGCAGCCTTGCCCTCGGGGCTATCGGCCAGCATGATGCCCATGGTCTCGTACCAGATGCCGGCCAGCGCCTTGCCGAACTCCGGATTGTCCTTCAGCACTTCGGTTTTTGCCACCATGAGGTCAATGATCTCGCCCGGGATCTGCGAGCTGTCGAAGACCTTGCGGGCCGAGGGATCTTCCATGATCGAGGAGACGAGAGGGTTCCAGGTCACCACCGCCGTCACATCCGGCGTCTGGAAGGCGGCCGCCATGTCCGCATCCGAGGTATTCACCACCTTCACGTCGCGCTCGGACGATCCGATGGTTTCCAGTGCCCGGGCCAGCAGGTAATGCGAGACGGAGAATTCAACCAGATTGACGGTCTGGCCCTTGATGTCCTCCAGACTGTCCTTTCCCTTCAGAATCACCGCATCATTGCCGTTGGAGAAGTCACCGGTGATCACTGCTGTCGTATCAACGCCGCCGGCAGCCGGAATGGAAAGCCCGTCCATGTTCGTCAGCGTCACCGCGTCATAGGCACCGGCGGTGTACTGGTTTATGGACTCCACATAATCATTGAACTGAGTGACCTCGATGGTGATTCCGTATTTGTCAGCCCACTTCTTCACGATCCCCTGATCAGCCGCATAGCCCCAGGGCATCCAGCCCACATAGATGGACCAGGCAACCTTGAAGTCCTTCTTGGGAGCAGCATGGGCGGCCAATGGAGCGCCCGCCACGAGGGCTGCAACCGCAATGGACGCAAGGAATTTGGAAATGGTCTGCATTGGTGTTCCCCTTCTTGCATCTTCAGAAAGGGATCGGCATGGACCTTCGCGCCGCCAATCCCTTGGCTTACGAGGTCTCCCGGGCTTTTATCCCGCCGTGCACCCGGCGGACTGTCTCCCCGCCGGTAGCAGCTCTCGGACCAGCCGCGTCATGAGACACCGGAACCCTAGCCGCTAAACTCTGCGTGATGTCTTGCAAGTGCCGTGCCAAGGCGCAATGGCTACCGGAACGGCAGAAAACCGGCATTTCCCGCAGACACCTTGCGGCAAGACTGCACAAGAGGCAGGAGAAATGCCCACAAATCAGGCATCAGCCGCCATCAAATCTGACAAGAACGGATCTATCTTTGCGATCAACCGGCCGATACATTACGTTGACGTAACCGGAAGACAACCAGACGAGGGGCGCATGCGGGAGCAGACAAGAGCAGAGCGGATTGCAGACGGAACGGTACATGTCATCGGCATAGCACTGGGGGTGGCGGCCACCATCATTCTTCTGACACTGGTTATCCCGCAGGCAGATGCGGCAGGGCGCATTGCCAGCATTTCCGTCTATACAGCCTGCCTGATGGCCATGCTGATCTGTTCGGCGCTCTACAACATGCTGGCCAAGAACAACCATGCCAGCTGGTTCCGCCGTTTTGACCATGCCGCCATTTTCCTGATGATTGCCGGCACCTACACCCCCTTTGCGGCCATGGTCATCGGCGGCTGGCCGGGCATGCTGGTGCTTGCGGTCGTCTGGACGGGCGCAATCACGGGCGCCACCATCAAGCTGGTGCGCCTGCAGCGCTTTGACAAATACACCGTCCCGATCTGCCTGGCGCTCGGCTGGGTCATTGTCTTTGCCTATCAGCCGCTGCTGCAAAACGCCTCTCCGCTGGGCTTCTGGCTGCTGGTGGCGGGCGGTGCGCTCTATTCGGCCGGCACGGCCTTCTACGCCTGGAAGTCCCTGCCCTTCCAGAATGCCATCTGGCACGGCTTCGTGCTCGCCGCTGCCATCTGCCACTTCGGCGCCATTCTTTCCGACGTGGCCCTGACACCCGCCCTGACCTGAGCCGGAACGGAAAAGGCCCCACACATGGCGGGGCCTGATCGTCTCGAATGGCAGGAATGAAAGCGGCTCAGCCGGCCTTCTTCTTTTCCGCCTCGGCCATCTGCTTCTTCACGCTGTCCGGCACCGCATCCCCCAGAACGACGACCTTGGTGTTCATCGGAACGCGATCATAGAGGTCGATCACGTCCTGATGCCACATTCGGATGCAGCCGCTCGATACGCTGCGGCCGATGCTCTGCGGCTCGGTGGTGCCGTGAATCCGGTACAGCGTGTCGACATTGCCCTGCCACAGATAGAGCGCGCGGGCACCCAGCGGGTTCTCGATGCCGCCGTCCATCTTGCCGTCCTTGTACTTCTTCAGTTCAGGACGGCGCTCGATCATTTCCTTCGGCGGGAACCATGCAGGCCATTCCTGCTTCATGCGGATCGTTGCAGCGCCGGACCAGCCGAAACCGGCCTTGCCGACGCCGATGCCGTAACGCAGGGCCTTCTTGCGGGAAATGGTCCAATACAGGAAGTGATTGTAGGGATCGACGATGATCGTCCCAGGCGCTTCCTTGCTCTCGTAGTCAACGACCTGACGCCAGAACTGCCGGTCAAAGTTCTTGTACTTGATCGCCGGAATGTCCCAGTCACCGTCCTTGCGGGCGGCATAGGCCAGATCATAGTCGAACTTCTCGTCCGGCAGCGGCGGCTGATTCGGCAGCCCGACCGGCTGCTCAAGCGTCTGGCACCCTGCGGCCGACAACGCCATGAGCGCCGCACCTGTGAAGAGAAAACCGCGGCGGCTCAGTCCGCGCGATCCATTTTCAAATTCCGAAGCAACATCAGCTGCCATTTTGGGCTCACCCTTGACCTGACGAACCGTCATAAACGCCACCTTTTGCGCCGGCTCACGGGCAGAAGGCAATATTCGCCCGGAATGAACAAATGAAATCCCCGCGAGCGCGGCAATTCCGCCACAGATGCATGCTGCCGCTTGCCATGACCGCCACTGCAATGCCTAAATGAAAAGCATTCCAACCTGCAGATACACCTGCAACCCGCCCGAGCCCTGCCCCCTGACGAGGTCCCATTGAGCGAATCACAGTCCGGCCATCCGCCCGTGCCCGTTTTCGATGGCCACAATGACACTCTCCTCAAGCTGGAGATGCGCGAGCGTGCCGGGCGCGGCAAGTCCTTCTTCGAGCATTCCTCAGAGGACCACATAGACCTGCCCCGCGCCCGGGCAGGCGGTTTCGCCGGCGGGCTCTTCGCCATGTTCGTGCCCGGCGTGCAGGACATGCAGCTGATGCGCTCGCTTGGCTCCACCGATCCGCGCCACTATCAGCGGCTGGGCCAGGAAGAAGCCCTGACCTGGACCCTGGCTATGACATCGCGTGCCCTGAAGCTGGAAGCCGCTTCGCAAGGCGCCTGCCGCATCGCCCGCAGCGCCCGCGAAATCGAGGCGGCGATGGCAGCCGGACAGATGGCGATGGTGCTGCATATCGAAGGGGCGGAGTGCATCGGCCCGGACCTTGCCGCGCTGGATGTTCTCCATGCCGCGGGCCTGCGTTCCCTCGGCCCGGTTTGGAGCCGCCGCAACATCTTTGGCGACGGCGTGCCCATGGCCTTTCCCTCCCCGCCCGATACGGGCGAGGGGCTGACAGACCTCGGCCGCCAGCTTGTGCGCCGCTGCAATGCTCTCGGCATCATGGTGGACCTGTCGCATATCACCGAAAAAGGCTTCTGGGATGTGGCGGCCATTTCGGACAGGCCGCTCATCGCGTCCCACTCCAACGCCCATGCCCTGTGCCCCAGCGCCCGTAATCTGACGGACCTCCAGCTGGCAGCCATTGCGGAGAGCAAGGGCCTTGTGGGCGTCAATTTCCACTGCGCCTTTCTGCGCGGGGATGGACGCCCCGACAGCAATACGCCGCTCGAAACGGTCGTCCGCCACGCGGCCTATCTCATAGACAAACTTGGCGAGGATCACGTCGGCCTTGGCTCCGACTTCGACGGATGCCTTGTCCCCCGCGATATCGGTGATGTGTCGGGTCTGCCGCGCCTGATCGCGGCCTTCCGGGACCACGGGTTTGGTGAAAATCTGATCGAAAAGCTGGCCTGGAGGAACTGGATCTCCGTCATCTCGCGCAGCGGAATTTAAAGCCGGCCCATATAGACCGGGCTAATCTGATGTAAACTTGTTTAAAATACTATACAATTTTCATGATGAATTATGATACATGTCCGGATAAGCGTGACTGTAAGCTGATCTACATGCATCGCAGGCCGTTTGCTTCAGAATGAGACAATTCCGGCTGCCGGCGTGGCGCGGCAGGCTTGTTCCCGCCAGAAGTTTCTTCCAAAAGGCCGCTTCAATCAGCATTCTGCTGTCAGCGGCACGCTTCAGCCTCCGGTGCCATTTGGGTCTGGTTTGCTGTTTCCTGCCGGGCCGCTGCCCGGAACGTGCATGTGAGAAGGTGGGGGCACAGCCGCATGTCAGTGGCGATGCAGATGAAGTTTCCGACGCTTCCGAAGGAGAACGGGCGCAAATCGAATGCGGTTTACGGCAGCTTGAGACGGCTCATCATGCTGTCGGAGCTGAATGGCGGCAGCATTCTGACCGAACAGTCCCTGGCGCACGAGTTCGCCTGCTCGCAAGGCACCATCCGAGAGGCGCTGCTGCGGCTCGAACAGGATGGGCTTGTCGAACGCAGGGGCTATCAAGGCACCTTCGTCACAAGCATCAGTGAGGCAGAGGCAGAGATCCTCATCCACCAGCGTATCGCCCTCGAAAGCGCCGGCATCGCCCGGGCCTGCCTGAACATTGATACGGCCACCCGTGAGTTCCTGCTCCAGTCGGTCGAGGACTACCGCAAGGTCCGCGATCTGGGCGATGGCTATCTCCTCAGCCGCATTGATCTCGCATTTCATCTGAAGCTGTTCGAGCGTGCCAACCTGCCCAACCTTATGCCGGTTCTGGCGCGCACTCTGCAGCTGGTTCACCGTTTCATGATCGCCCAGCGCGTGGGGGAAACCTTCTGGCTGGATCTGTTCCCGGATCAGCATGTGGCCATCATTGAGGCACTTGGTCAGCGGGACCCTGAGCTTTGCCGCAAGCTGATGGCACGGCATGTGGCCTCCAATATCGAGGCTTTCCATCCCATCATGTTCAGGCGCCTGTTTGGCGGCATGGATCAGCCCTTCGCCTGAGGGGCTGTCAGCCGCTCACCGTGTTCCCCGAAATTGTCAGATGCTGCGGGACGGTGCGGGCTCCGGCAAAGTTGCCGGCCAGTTCTCCGGTCACCGCCTCGCGCCAGCGGTGGCCGACAATGGCGCCGCTGCGGGCGCCTGAAATGATGTTGCCCTGAATGACGGCCGTGCCCGCACCCTCCACCACGGTCACGGCAATGCCGAGCGGGCAGTCTCTCAGAATGTTCTGGGCAATCAGCAAGTCGCGCATGTATGGTCCCCAGCCCGCAAGGATGCCGTATTTGGGCGCACCTTCGACAACATTGCCGCTGACCACCGTATCGGCCTCGACGGCAATCCCGATGCCAAAGCCCGCCACTTCTTCCGGATAGGGGCCATCCAGGCGGATGTTGCGCACGATATTGCCCGTGACCGACGCCAGCCGCCCGCCCTGCTGGAAATTGGCCACGGAAATGCCCATGGCGCCGCCATCCACCAGATTGCCGGAGATGATGGCCCCCTCGAAGCTGAATTCGCTGTAGACCGCCGTCTCACCCGAACGCAGGCATGTGTTACCGCTGATCTGCACATTGGAAGCCGAGTTGGCCCGGATCGCCGAGAAGGCGCAGTCCGACACATGGTTATTGGCGATGATGACGCCGCCCGCGCGAAAGACATTGATGCCATTGCCGTGCTGACCGGTGCCGCCCGCCTTGGCTGCAATCGCGCTGATCCGGTTGCCCGTGATCAGCGTGCCGTCCTCGCCCTGGCTCCAGCGCAGCACCAGCAGCCCGCCATTGGCGCATCCGGTAATGGTGTTGCCGGAGAAGGTCAGCCCCGCCCCCTCGACGGAGCGGATGCCGGCTTCCGCCGCACCGGAAATCACGCAGCGCTCCACATGGCCGCTGCAGCGGTCCAGCGCCAGACCCGAGCGGCTGGACCCGGTGATCTGACAATCCGTTATGCCGAGATTGGTGACGCCGGTAAAATGCAGCAGGCCGAAGCTTCCCTCCCCCAGCATCTTGTTGCCGCCGTCGAAGGAGAGGCCCTCCAGACGGATGCGGCTGGCGCCATTGGCCCCCATCAGCACACCGCCGCCGCCCAGATGCACCAGCTGCGTGCGCCCCGGCACGCCAACGATCATGGCACCGGAGGGAAGATCGAGGTTGGAAACGGGATAGCTGCCAGCGGGCAGAAACAGCGCCTTGCCACGGGCTACGGCCCGGTCGATGGCCTTTTGCATGGCGGCACTCTGGTCCTCGGGCCGGTCCGGCACAAGGCCCATATCCTGCCCGTCAATACTGCCGCGCAGATCCGCCACCTGTGTCAGCGCCAGAACGGGTGTGCCGGAAAGGCACAGGCCCAGCCCGGCCAGAAATCCCCTGCGGCCCGTCTTCAGCCTGTCTGACCTGCAAATCCCGCTCATCGCCTCACCGCGCGTTTCAATCTGGCGCAGCAGGCGGCGCTGCCACCTGCCATTGCGGGCAGCTGAGCAAGAACCATGCCCGCAGACAGAGACAAGCAAGGGTCAGATGCCGGTAAGCTTGGCGATGTCCTCCACGGCGGCGGAGGCGGGAACATCGCCGGAGCGCACCTTGTCCTCAAGCGCGCGAATAAGGGCGGCCCGGCCGGGATCGCGGGTCAGGGCCTCCATCAGCCGCTGTTGCAGCATGTCCCACATCCAGGACACCTGCTGGCGGGCGCGCCGCTCCTGCCATTCGCCGGTCGCCTGCATCTTGTCGCGGTGCAGTTCCACTTGCGCCCACATCTCGCGCAGGCCCTCGTTGGCAAGGCCGGAGACCGTCACCACCGGCGGCGACCATGTGGGCGAGCGCGGTGCCATGATATGCAGCGCACTGCGGTAATCGGCCGCCGCCGCCCGCGCCCGCATGGCCCCCTCGCCGTCTGCCTTGTTGACGGCGATGAGGTCGGCGATTTCCAGGACGCCCTTCTTGATGCCCTGCAACTCATCGCCGGCGCCCGGCAGCATGAGCACGAGGAAGAAATCGACCATCTCCGCGACGGCCGTTTCCGACTGGCCGATGCCGACCGTCTCCACAAGGATCACGTCAAAACCGGCCGCTTCGCACAGAAGCATCGTTTCGCGTGTGCGCGCCGTCACGCCGCCCAGCGTTCCTGCGGAGGGGGATGGACGGATGAAGGCCTTCGGATCGACAGCCAGCCGCGCCATGCGGGTCTTGTCGCCCAGTATGGACCCGCCGGTGCGGGTGGAGGAGGGATCAACCGCCAGCACCGCGACCTTGTGGCCATCTTCGGTCAGGTTGCTGCCCAGCGTGTCGATGGTGGTAGATTTGCCGACGCCCGGCACTCCGGTAATGCCGATACGCTGCGCCTTGCCCGTGTGGGGCATCAGCAGGGTCAGCAGATCCCGCGCAGACTGCCGGTGCTCTGCCTTGCGTGATTCCACCAGCGTGATCGCACGGGCCAGCATCGCCCGGTTCCCGGCAAGGATCTGCCGGGCGAGATCGTCGACGGACGGTGTGCGGACAACAGATTCGGCGCTCATGCCTTCAGGCTTAGCCGATCACGCCCGCCCCGTCACCTTCGCCAAAAGACTTTGTGTCAGCCCTGTGCGGTGGGCGTCCAGACGATGCGCTGCAGGGCAGCGCCCCGCAGCTGGCCTTCATCCGGCAGGGCATCCCAGGGGCCCTGATACTGGGGAATGGCGAAGACAAGCTCCACATTCGGCGCGCCCTTGGAACGGCAGATGGCCATGCCGCGCCACAGGTTCTGGCCGACGCGGCAATCGGACCGGCGCATGCCGGCCTCGGCGAAGGTCATCCCGATGCGCTCGCCGTTAGGGCCGGCCAGATGATGGGTCACTCCATGCACGGCACGCACATTACCGTCCTTGCCACGGAAGATCTGCAGCACCTGGAAGCCATCCGAGTTGAACGCGCCCAGCGCGTTTTCGGTGGTGGTTTCTTCCGCCGTCTGGATAGTGTCGGTGGTAAAGCCCGGAAGGGCGGCCTGGATGGCCTTGGAGGAATAGGCCGTGCCTGCGCGGATGCCGCCAACACCGGCCCCCGTGATCTGTACCAGCGTCACATTCGACGTCCGCGCGGCCGGCACCGCTGCATAGGACATGGTGCTGACCGAAGACGTGGTCTCCACATAGTCCGACGTTCGCGAGCATGCGGGCAGAAGCAGGACAAGACCAAGTGCAGCGGCAAGCGGAAGACGCATGTGAGAATTACTCCGGACACTAGAATGATGCTTCGGCAAATCGGCAGGCAGCCGGGCCAGACGGCATTCCTTTGCCAGCCAATTGGGGCAGCCCTGCGGCAAGCCTGCCCCTGTTGCGCGGCACAATGGTTGATCCGGGTTAACCAGCCGTTTCGATCAGCGACTGTCAGGTATCCTGTTTCTTGATCCACTTGGAAATCACCGGCGGCACATAGGTTTCAAAGCCTGCGATCAGATGTGCCGGGTCTTCCGAGACCAGCAGCATACTGCGCATCTCCGCCCGCACAAAGCCCTTGGAAACCTGCTCATCGAGGAAAGTCAGCAGCGCATCGTAAAAATGCGCCGTGTTGAGCAGGCCGAAGGGCTTGGAGTGATAGCCAAGCTGCCCCCAGGTCCAGACCTCGAAGATCTCTTCCATGGTGCCCGTGCCGCCCGGCAGGGTGATGAACCCATCGGAGAGTTCGGCAAACATCGCCTTGCGCTCATGCATGGACCGGACGATGTGAAGTTCGCTGAGGCCCTTGTGCTCCATCTCCTTGGCCTTCAGCACCTCGGGCAGGATGCCGATCACCTTACCGCCAGCCGCCAGCGCACCATCAGCGACCGCGCCCATCAGGCCCACCGCGGCCCCGCCATAAACAAGGGTCTTGCCCGCCTCGGCAATCACCCGCCCCGTCTCGCGGGCCGCCTGTTCAAATGCCGGGTCCGTGCCGAAATTCGACCCGCAGAAAACGCAAATGGACTTCATCAGAAAACAGCTCCTCAGGCACTGGCGCTGGCGGCGCGGCGCAGGTCCGTCAGGAAGTCCTGCGAGGGGCGGATCAGCCCCACCTCTGCATTATTCCGGCTTTTCAGCACCGGCTGGCGCAGGTCCGCCAGCAGGCGGGCTTCGTCGTCATTGAGATCCAGGAAGGCCTCCAACACGGCCGCCATCATCACCTCCGAGGCCCGCGACGCGCCGTCATCGCATTTCAGCGCGATGCCAAGCCCCAGTTCGGGGATCGCGGCACAGAACACGCCCTCCGCCCCGGTCTTGACGAAGACGCGCTGGCGCAGGCCTTCCATGGCGCGGGTGCAGAAGCGGCCGGTACCAGCCACCATAAAGGGATTTTCGACACAGGCCCTGAACAACCGCTGCGCCGCCTCTGCACGCTTCGGCTCCAATCCCTCTCCGGTGCCAAAAGCCGCAAAGGCGCGGGCAAAGCCGTCCAGCGGGCTGGCATAGGTGGGGATGGAGCAGCCATCCGTGCCACAGACATCCGCCGTCAGGCTGTCCCCGGTCATGGATTCCAGCACGAGGCGGATTTCCTGCTGCACCGGGTGGTCCGCTTCCACGTAGCCCCTGGTCTTCAGCCCCATCGCCTTGGCAAGGCCGAGGAAACCGGCGTGCTTGCCCGAGCAGTTGTTGTGCAGGGCGCAAGGGGTTTCGTCGGCGCGCAGGAGACTGGCGACATCCTCCAGCCGCGAAGGCCACTGAACACCGCACTCAAGGGCATCCTCGTCGAGCCCCGCCTTGATCAGCATGACGCGGGCAGCATTCACATGCCGCTCTTCGCCGTTGTGGGAGGAGCAGGCCAGCGCCAGCTCCGGCGCCTCATAGCCCAGCGCATCGGCGGCACCCGATTCAATCAGCGGCAGCGCCTGCAGTGCCTTGATGGCCGAGCGCGGAAAGACGCGGGCGCCCGTATCGCCAATCCGCAGCACCGGATCACCATTGGCATCGAAAATGGCAATCGCGCCGCGGTGGCGGCTCTCGGTCATCTGCCCGCGTGTCACTTCCACAAGGACGGGATTGCTCATGTTTGCCAGTCTCCTCAAGGATTTCCGTTTGCGGCCTGTCAGCCGTTGCTCACGGCCTTCATTGGCAGCAGCCAGGCCCGCAGCCTGTCCAGCGCCTCGCTCAGCACCTCATCACGCTTGCAGAAGCAGAAGCGCACGTAATTGGGCGGTGCGTCGGTGATGTAGAAGGCAGACACAGGCACTGCTGCAACGCCCGCCTCCGTCACCATGCGGCGGCAGATGTCCACATCCGTGCCCTTGAGGCCCAGCGGCGCCACGTCACAGGTGAGGAAATACGTTCCCTCGCAGGGCAGCACACCAAAACCGAGTTCGGACAGACCGGCTGCAAAGAAGTCCCGCTTGGCCTGCAACTCGGCAGCCAGGCCGGTGAAGTAGCTGTCATCCTTCTGCAGGCCATAGGCCACGGCCTTCTGCAAGCCCGGCGGCGTGGTGAAGGTCACATATTGATGTGCCTTGGCGATGGGATCGAGCAGCTTGGCTGCGCCTGTAACATAGCCCACCTTCCAGCCGGTAAAGGAGAAAGTCTTGCCGGCAGAACCGATCCGCACCGTGCGCTCGCGCATGCCCGGAAAGCTCATCAGCGGGCGGTGCTTCACCCCGTCGAACAGCAGGTGCTCATAGACCTCGTCGCAGATGGCGAAGACGTCATGCTCTACGCAAAGCTCGGCGATGCGGGCAAGCTCCGCCTCGGTAAACACCTTGCCGGCCGGGTTCATCGGATTGTTGATGAGGATGGCCTTGGTGTTCTCGGTAAAGGCCTTTTCCAGCGCTTCAAGGTCGAGGCTCCAGCTCGGCGGTGTCACCCGCACGCGCACCGGAATGCCGCCTGTCCGGCGCACCATCGGCAGATAGCAATCATAAAGCGGCTCAATCAGGATCACCTCATCGCCCGGCTCCATCAGTGCCAGCAGGCAGTCTGCAAGTGCTTCCGTCGCGCCGGAGGTGACCATGACCTCGCTCTTCCAGTCCACATCAAGACCGTAGAAGCGGCTGGCGCTGTCCGCCACCGCCTGCCGCAGTTCCGGCAGGCCCAGCATGGGCGGATACTGGTTGGGGCCGGAAATGAAAGCCTCGGCGGCCACGCGCCGCACATCCTCCGGACCGTCCACGTCCGGGAAGCCCTGGCCGAGATTGACAGCCCCATGCTCGTTGGCAAGGCGGGACATGGTCTCGAAAATCGTGGTCTCAAGCCCGGTGAACACCAGGTTTGTCGGCTTCATCGAAAAGCACCTCCTGCCCCGTCCAAAACATCAGGCCCGGCGGACACATCCGCACAAGCCTCCAGTTGCGGCAGAAGACTCACCCCCTGCCACCTCCCCTCACCTTTACCCCCCACCCCGTCCCCAGCCAAGCGCGAAAGAAGGGCAGGCGCTGACAGGTACCGGCCGGAGCAATTCCCGTAATCTACTCTTCAGCATCCGGTTCAGCGTCGTGAGTGGGGGAATTCTGGACAGGACGGATTGGACCGCCGAGGATGATACAGGAATGCGGCGGCAAGCTTTACCGCCTCATGGCCGCAGGAGTGCGTTCTTCCTTATCGTGTTCTGCACAATCCTTGGCCTCATTCTCGAGATCGTTGGCAGAGACTGGCAGCCCCAGACGGCGGCTCTCGGCCATCGCTTCCCGGCCGATCTGCATCAGGGCTTTCTTGTTCTCATCGAACTTCTTCAGCAGCATCTTCGATCTCCTGATGCCTGCAATATAGTGCTTTCCGAACCAAGCAGAAAATGCTGAGGGCGCTGCCGCACGGGCGCCCGCAAGGCCCCGGAGGCCGGGAACCGCGATGGCGCGCTGAACCCTATCACTGCCATTGAGGCCGCCGTCTGCGGGGAAGGATTCCTGCCCTCTGTGATTGCCATCACTTCGCCGCGATCCGGGTTCAGATAATTTGAGCTTGGTCCGGTGCCCCTGTTTCGCCCTCTTGAGAATGGGCACGAGGCGGTGGGGCCGGTTCCTTCGGAGACGAAGTCATGATGACTGTATCTAACATGAATTTCGCGGCTCTCGCCCGCAAAGCCGGCGCCACCGCACTGGCGCTGGTGATGGCCGGTGCTCTGACGCTGGGCGCCGCCACGGGCTCTGCCGAAGCGCGGGATGGGCGCAACGGCGCGCTGGCAGCCGGTGCTGTCGTCGGCCTTGCCGCCGGCGCGCTTTTGGGCACGGCCATGGCCAACAGCGGCCCGGACTATATCGACGCCCCGCCGGCCTATTATGCACCGCCGCCCCCGCCGCCGGTTGTCTATGGTGGCCCGGTCTATTACGCGCCGCCGCCGCCCCCGCCGGTCCGCTGCTACCTGAGCCCGGTGCAGCGCTGGGATGGCTATATCGGCCAGTATGTTGTCGTCGGTCATCAGGAAGTCTGCAACTGATCTGTTGCTGCCCTGACGCGATGGTTTTGGCCCCGCCGGTTCGCCCAGCGGGGTTTTTCTTTATGCCGTCTTGCCACTTTCCGGGGCAAACGGACAGAGGCCGCCAATGCGGGTTAGGATGAGCCTTAAGCGAATCTGTGCGGATCAGCCCTGCCGCCGGATGAAACGACAAGGCCAGCGACAGCCCATGCCCTTTACCCTGCGCCTCACGCCCACGCTCGCCACCGTGATCGGCACCTTCGTCTTTCTCACCACCGCTTCCGTCCTCTATGTGGAAAGCACGGCCTCCCGGCGGATCGTGGCCGGGCTCGGCAGCCGGCTCGTCGATCTCGGCATGGATGCCTATGAGCAGAAATTCGAAAGCAAGATCAACGTCCTGCGCAATCAGGCCGGCTTCATAGCCGCCGCTTTCGCACGGGGCGCCTCGCCCATCGCGCTGGATGAGGATGTGGCGCGCCTTGCCTTTGGCGGGCTGGCTGCCGCGCCGGAGGGCACCCGCATCACCGTTGCCCGTGCAGCGCAGGGCGATGCGCTGGAAGTCGGCCAGATGCCCGGCGGCAGCATGATGCTGCGCCGGATCCCGCACACGGAGAATGCGGCGCTGACAACCCGCCTCACAGAGGCGGAAGCCGCAGATGCCCCCTTCTGGCTGCCGCCGGACTACGATGCGCAGCGTCAGGAAACGCTGCTCTCCTACGTGGTTCCGGTCAGGCGGGACGGCGCCTATCTGGGCTACACCGCCGTCTCCATCCCCTCCTCCGGCCTGTCCCGCATTGCGCAAGCCCTGTCTGACGAGACTTTGAAAGTGTTTCTTCTTTACGGAGAAGCCGACATTCTCGCCCACCCGGATCTCGACCCGCTGGATGCCACCCTGTCCGAAGAGAATGATCTTGTGGACATAGAGGACGCGCCCGACCCGCTGCTCGCCCGCCTTGCCAGCCTCAAGCCCGTTGATCCGCTCCGGTTCGACCTCAATGAAGCCCATGCCATGTTTGAGGGCGAGACGGAGGAGCATGGCCGCTACTATGTGGTGCTGGAGCGCACGGCGGCGAAATTCGGCGAGCTGCCGGTCATCACCGGGGCGATCATGCCTGCCTCCGTTCTGGAGCAGCCGCTGGAGGAGCTTTACGTCTCCATTCTCATTGCCCTGGCCATCCTGGCCGCAGCCCTTGCGGGCAGCGCCGTCATGGCCTACCGCATCGCCCAGCCCATCCGCCGGGCAGCAGCAGGCGCGCGGGCCATCGCGCGGCTGGATATTGCCGGGCTGAGGCCCCTGCCCTCCAGCCGCATCGAGGAACTGAAGGATCTGGCCAGCGGCTTCAACGCCATGACGACGGCGCTGACCGCCTTCGTGCGCTACGTGCCGCGCAGCCTCGTTCTCAAGCTGCTGCGTGAAGGCAGCGGCAGCGCCGCCCCACAGGAACGCCAGGTAGCCGTGCTCTTCACCGATGTGGCGGGCTTTACCAGCATCTGTGAAGGCATGGACGCACGGGAGACGGCGGATTTCGTCAATCACCACCTCACGCTGATCGGCAGCGTCGTCGAGCGCCACGGCGGCACCATCGACAAATATATCGGCGACAGCGTCATGGCCTTCTGGGGCGCGCCCGATCATATGGACAATCCCGCAGCAGCTGCTGCAGCCGCAGCACTCGATATCGAACGGGCGCTCAAGGCCGACAATGCCGTCAGGCGCGAACAAGGCCTTGCCCCCGTGCGCATCCGGGCAGGCCTTCATGTGGGGCCGCTCATCGTCGGGGACATTGGCGCACCGGGCCGCGTGAACTACACGGTCATTGGCGACACGGTGAACATTGCAGCAAGACTGGAAAGCCTCGGCCACACGGCAGAGCCCGGCGCCGAAGCGGTGATCCTTGCCTCTGCCGATGTGGCAAGTGCCCTTGCAGCGCAGCAGAGCGCATCATGCCCCGTCATAACACCGCTCGGAGAACAGACGGTCAAGGGCAAGAGCCAGCCGGTCACAGTGGTGAGGCTGTCCCTGCCGGGGGAGGAAACCTGACACCACGTTTGTCCGGATGAGCTCCGGCATGCTAGGCAGACATATCAGACATCCTGCCGCGAGCCTGCCATGTCCGCCACCGAGACACTTACCCTTGCCGAAGCTCATGACCTGGCCGTTGCAGCCCTTGTGGCCAGCAATACGGCACCGGATGTGGCCGAAAGCGTTGCGCAGGCGCTGGTGGCCGCAGAGGCAGATGGCCAGAGCGGGCACGGCCTGTCGCGGGTTCCCTCCTATGCAGGGCAAGCGCGCAGCGGCAAGGTGAACGGGCATGCGGTGCCGAAGCTGGAGGATGTGACGCCAGCCCTCTTCCGGGTGGATGCCTGCGACGGCTTTGCCTATCCCGCCTTTGACATGGCCATCCAGCATCTGCCTGGGCGGGCGCACAAGCTGGGCATTGCCATGGCAGCCGTGCGCCGCTCGCATCACTTCGGCCAGGCTGGGGCGCATTGCGAAAAGCTGGCAGAACATGGGCTGGCAGCCTTCGTCTATGGCAACGCACCAAAATCCATCGCGCCCTGGGGCGGGCGGACACCGCTGTTCGGCACCAACCCGATTGCCTTCGCTGCCCCCGCCGGCAAGGGCCGCGCGCCGCTCATCATCGATCTGGCTGTCTCGCGCGTCGCCAAGGGCAAGATCATGGCAGCCGAAAAAGCGGGCAAATCCATTCCCGAAGGCTGGGCGCTTGATGCCGATGGCAATCCGACGACCGATGCCAGCGCAGCCATGGCAGGCACCATGATCCCGATCGGCGAGGCCAAGGGCGCGGCATTGGCGATGATGGTGGAAGTGATGTCAGCCGCCATGGTGGGAGCCAGCCTGGCCTTCGAGGCACCCAGCCTCTTCACGTCCGAGGGGCCTGTGCTCAATCTCGGCCAGACAATCATTGCCATTGACCCGGAACTGGTGTCCGGCGGCCTGTTTGGCGAAAGAATGGATACCCTGCTGGATACGGTGGCGGCCGAAGACGGCGCACGCCTGCCCGGCTCCCGCCGCCTTGCTGCCCGGCAGAAAGCCATCGCCGAAGGTCTGGCAATCCCGGTTCCGATTCTGGACGAAATCCGGCAGATCATCGCAGCTGCATGAACCCTGCGCCATCGCAGGCACAGGGCTCATGCATTTGGTTCAGGCCGCGCGGGAGGTGACGCTGCGCAGTCCGGTGAAAGGCATCATCTGCGCATAAACCGGATCTTCCGCACCGCTTGCCTCGACGAGGCCACAGGCTCCGGCGAGTGCGCCTTCCTTCAGCTCGAGACCGAGGAAGCGGTGACGCTCCACCGGTCCCGGCAGATCAAGGCCAAGAGTCAGGTCCGGCGAAAAGCCGAACCTTGCATAATACGCATGATCGCCCACCAGCATGACGCCGCCAAAGCCGGCAATGGCGGCCTGATTGAGCGCGGCACGCATCAGACGCGCGCCAAGCCCTTCGCTGCGGCAAGTGGCCTCCACCGCCAGCGGTCCGAGCAGCAGCAGGCCCTGGCCGCCTTCGGCCGTGACATGCCACAGGCGCAGGGTACCCACGAGCGCACCGGTATCATCCAGCGCGGTCAGGGCGATGGCCGGCACGCGGCCTTCGCGCAGGCGTTCGGAGGTTTTCTGATGCCGGTCCGGACCAAACGCCCGGTCGAGCAGCAGCTCGCGGGCGCCGGTGTGCTCCGGCGCCTCGTCCAGAATTTCGATCATCTCACCTGATCCTTCAGATCACGTAGGATGCGAGAGCGGCGAAGCCGTTGAAGCCGACCGTGGAATAGGTCGTCGTATAGGCACCGCAGGACTCGATCAGCACCTTGTCGCCGATCGACAGGGAGACAGGCAGCTCGTAGGGCGTCTTTTCGTAAAGAACGTCCACGCTGTCGCAGGTCGGCCCTGCCAGCACGCAGGGCGAGGTGGCATCGCCATCCTTCGGGGTGCGGATCGGGTAGCGGATCGCCTCGTCCATGGTCTCGGCGAGGCCATGGAACTTGCCGATGTCCAGATAGACCCAGCGCACGGTGTCGTCAGCCGACTTGCGGGAAATCAGCACGACTTCCGCTTCGATCAGGCCGGCATCGCCCACCATGCCGCGGCCCGGCTCAATGATCGTCTGCGGCAGGTTGTTGCCGAAGTGATCGGTCAGAGCCTGGAAAATGGCATTGCCATAGGCCGGAACGCCCGGGACATCCTTGAGGTAACGGGCTGGGAAGCCACCGCCCATGTTGACCATCTTCAGCGGGACGCCGCGGGTGGCGCATTCACGGAACACACCGGCAGCCGTTGCCAGCGCGCTGTCCCAGGCGCCCAGGTTTGCCTGCTGGGAACCGACATGGAAGGACACGCCATAGGCCTCGAGGCCGCCGCGGTGCGCAGCTTCCAGCACGTCCGGAGCCATTTCCGGAGCGCAGCCGAACTTGCGCGACAGCGGCCATTCGGCGCCTGCGCCATCGCACAGGATGCGGCAGAACACGCGCACGCCCGGTGCGGCACGGACGATCTTCTCGACTTCGGCTTCGCAGTCGACGGCATAGAGGCGCACGCCCAGCTCGAAGGCGCGGGCGATGTCGCGTTCCTTCTTGATGGTGTTGCCATAGGAAATGCGGTCCGCGCTGGCACCGGCAGCCAGAGCCATTTCGATTTCGCCGACGGAGGCGCAATCGAAGGAGGAGCCGAGTTCAGCCAGCAGGCTGAGGATCTCGGGGGCCGGGTTAGCCTTCACCGCATAGAAGACGGAGGTGTCGGGCAGCGAACGGACAAAAGCCTCGTAGTTTGACCGCACAACGTCAAGGTCGACAACAACGCAAGGACCATCTTCGGTGCGCTGGCGGAGGAATTCACGGATGCGATCGGTCATCGGGGTTCTCCCGTTCATCAAGTCTTGGCGCGAGGTCGTCCGTCCGCTCGCCGCGGAGCCCTCCGGTATGGACAGGGAGGCTCGGCAAGAGGTGACGATCGGTCGAGCGCACAGCGGTGGCTGCACACTGTCCCTTTATGGGATGCCTTGGCTTGGAACGGGGATCGCTCCGCACGGCCGGCAATGAAGTAACAAGTGCCTCTTCAGTAACCCCGGGATGTGGAAACCCGGCAGAGACCAAAAAAGCCCTCTTACGTCGTTGCTTTAAGCCGTCCGGTTTTGTCAGACCCCAAGAATCGTAGTGGGGCTTGTCTGACTGCCACTGGAATTCATGGACGACCACGGGCACGTGCGAATTTGGGCAACGGTTATTTGCGCCCATTCGCTGTCATGTTCAAGGGATTTTTTGAATGAGGCGCAGATTTTTTTCGTGAAGCCGGAAGCCTGGAAAAGACAAGGTAAACGCCGGATTTTCGCCACTTTTTTAGACTTGCAAACATCGCGCGCAGAAGCCCGCCGCGCAACGGCGGCAGATGGGGCAACGGCATGCCGTCCCGGCAGCAATCAGATCCTTTTCTTCATAAGCACGAAGGGCCGCACTGGGGCGGCCCTGCGGCTCAGATCTGTCCGCCGTTCGGGGGGCGAAGCTTGGCGGCTTTTGACGGACAGATCTGATTCTGTTCAGGTTTGCGCCTGCGGATCAGCCCTGGCGGCCCTGCGGGCCCTTGCCGCCACCTTTGCGGTCACCGTGGCGCTCACCATGCGGGCCCTTGCGGCCTTCCTTGCCGCCCTTGCGGAAGTCGGCCTTGGTCAGCACACCATCTCCGTTACGATCCATGCGGGCCACAAGATCAGCAGTCCGTGCCGCGTTTTCTTCAGCAGTGATGGCAAGGTCGCCGTCCGTGTCGAGGCGCTGGAACATGCGCACCAGACGCGGCTCAGCCATGCTGGCGAACAGCGCATCAAAGCCCTGCAGGTCGAAGCTGCCGGCATTGCCCGTATCCGCAAGGGCAAAGAGCTGGCCGCGCACCTCGTCGAACTCAGCGCGTGTCACGGTGCCGTCGCCGTTCACATCGAAGCGCTCGAACATCTCCATCATCATCATGCCGTGGCGGCCATGCGGACCCTCGGGGCCTTGGCCCATCTTCCAGCCCTCATGGTCCTTCCCTTCAGGGCCCCTGCCTTCCGGACCCCGGCCTTCCGGTCCCTTACCTTCCGGCCCCTTGCCACCGGGGCCACGTGCCTCGGCACCACGGCCTTCAGGGCCGCGCGGCGGCACCGGCATGGCCTTCAGCTCCCCGTCACCATCCCGGTCCAGCCGGGCGAACATGCGCTCAGAGATGCGGTCGAACTCGGCTCGGGTGACCTTGCCGTCGCCATCGCGGTCCAGCCGCTGGAAGGCACGCACCTTCACCGGCTGCATTTCAGCAAGGCGGTAAGCCTTGAATTCTTCCAGAGTGACGCGCCCGTCCTTGTCGGCGTCAGCGGCTGCGAAGCGCTCCGCGACAACGGCGTTCACTTCATCCTGGGTGACGGCGCCGTCCTTGTTCTGATCGAACATTTCGATCATCCGTCCGCCGTGGCGGCCGCCGTCGCGGTCCATGCCGCCCCAGCCTTTGGGCCCGAAGCTGTCAGCCAGCGCGATTCCGGCCACAGAGGTGGCAAGCGCGGCAGCAAGCGTGCCAATGGCGATGGTCTTGAGTGCGGTCATCAATCTTCTCCTTTTCCGGCCTATCCGGATGTCTGCAGCGGCAAGGCGTACCTCGCGGTCTGTGCCTGGCGGTCTTTGGCGGAACCGCCGTGCCGTCCTGCGATGACCAGAACATAGGCGAAGGATCCGCGCCGGATTAGGGCGGGCAGGAGGCCCAAGTGTCGTGACCTGTGACAGGCCTGGCCTCCTGCGACAGACTGTTACACTTTCCCCTGCCCCGCCGTGGAAAATGGCGCTACCTAGAAGATGAAGGACGGCGGCATCAGCCCGCCGGCAGAGAACAGTGAGCCGGAATCAGCGTGATGAGTGAGCCAAGCCCCCATATACTTGTGGTCGATGACCACCGCGATATCCGGGAAACGCTGGCCCGCTATCTGGTCAAGAACGGCTACAGGGCCACCACCGCCGAAAGCGCAGCCGCTGCCCGCAAGGCATTGAAGGCGGCCGTCATCGATCTGGTCGTGCTGGATGTGATGATGCCCGGTGAAGATGGTCTCAGCCTCTGCCGCAGCCTGGTTGATTCAGATGGCCCGCCCATCATCCTGCTCACCGCCATGGCGGAGGACACCGACCGGATCATCGGCCTGGAAATCGGCGCGGATGATTATGTCACCAAGCCTTTCAACCCGCGCGAGCTGCTGGCCCGCATCAAGGCCGTCCTGCGCCGCACCGCCAGCGTGCCCAAGCCGCGCGATCCGATCACGCAGGAGCGCCTCGTGTTTGAAGGCTTCACCGTGGACACGGCGCGGCGTGAGCTCTTTGACCCGCAAGGTGCGCCCATCGCCCTGTCCAGCGGCGAGTTTCAATTGCTGCTCGCCTTCCTCAAGCGTCCGCGCATGGTGCTGACCCGTGACCAGCTGATGGACCTGACGAGCGGGCGCACGCCCGGTGTCTTCGACCGGTCGATCGACAACCAGGTCAGCCGCCTGCGCCGCAAGATCGAGGAGGACCCGAAGGAGCCGCGCATCATCAAGACCGTCTGGGGCGGCGGCTACATGTTCACCGCTGCCGTGGAGGAGCTTGACGCATGACCGCGCCTGCCTTCTTCCGCAATTCCGCCGCCTTTTTCCGGCGCCTGTGGCCGCGCAGCCTTGGCGGCCAGCTCATCGCACTGCTCCTGATCGCCCTCATCGGCAGCCAGGCGGTTTCCATCTGGCTCTTTGCCGGGGAGCGGCGGCTTGCGGTCTATGAGGCGATCGGCGACGGGGTGATTGTCCGCACCGCCTCTCTGGTGCCGCTGCTGGAGACCTCCGGCGAAGCGACCCGAACCCAGCTGCTGCAGGCCACCAGCTCGGCCATCACCCGCTTCTGGCTGGACCAGAAGCCCTCGGTGGCCAACGTACCCCGGTCCGGCGCAGAGCGGCGGCTTGCCGCAGCACTGGCCGACGAGCTCGGACAGGACCCGGGCATCCGCGCCTCGCTCAGCGCAGCGGGCAAAGGCCCGGAAAGAGGCGCAGAACGAGGCTCCAGCAGGCCACCGCGCGAAGAACGGAAGAAGCGCGAAGAGGCAGGAGATACCAATCTTGAAAGGCTGGAGGAGCGGGAGCGCCGCCGCGAGGAGCGGCTGCGCCACCGGCTGATTGCGATCGAGTTTTCCGTGCCGCTCACCGATGGGCAATGGCTGAACGTGGTGACCAGTCAGCGCCCGCCGCCACCCGGCGCCTTCTACACCCTGGTCCTGCAGATGGGCCTGATGGCTCTGGCCATCATCGCCATAGTTGCCTTCACGATCCGGCAGGTCTCCCGTCCCTTGCGCCAGCTGGCCGATGCTGCCGACCGGCTGGGCCGGGGCGAAGACGTGCCGCCGGTGCCGGAGGCAGGCCCGCGCGAGCTGCGCAGCACCATCTCCGCCTTCAATGCCATGCAGGACCGGCTGAGCCGCTTCGTGGCAGACCGCACGCGCATGCTGGCCGCCATCAGCCACGACCTGCGCACCCCCATCACCTCCCTGCGCCTCAGGGCCGAATTCATCGACGATGACGAGAACCGGGAGAAGATGATCGCCACGCTGGATGAAATGGCCGCGATGACGGAAGCCACCCTCGCTTTCGCCCGGGACGAAGCCGTCAGCGAGCCGCGTGAAGCAGTGGACCTTGTCGCCGTTCTGGAAAGCCTTGCGGGCGACCAGGCCGACATGGGCCACGATGTGCGCCTGATGGCAACCGGGACTGATGCAGAGGCAGCGCCTGTCACTCTGCCCTGCCGCCCGATGGCGCTGAAACGTGCCCTGCGCAACCTGATCGAAAACGCCGTCCGCTACGGCGGCGCGGCCCGCATTTCGGTGGAGACAGGCCAGCGTGAAGTCATCATCCGCGTGGAAGATGACGGTCCTGGCATCCCGGAAGACCGGATGGGCGATGTGTTCGAGCCCTTCGTCCGGCTGGAGACATCCCGCAGCGGCGAGACGGGCGGCATCGGCCTCGGCCTTGCCATCGCCCGCTCCCTCATCCACGCCCACGGCGGCACCATAACCCTCACCAACAGCTCCAAAGGCGGCCTCACCGCCACGGTGACGCTGCCGCTCTAAAGGTTAATATAAAGATATCTTTATATCATTGACACGCGCAAGAATCGCGGCAACACTGCTTCAATCGTGGTTCTGCGGATCAATGATCCGGAGCTAAGAGGGAATCCGGTGCGGTGCAGTGATGCACTCATGCCGGAGCTGCCCCCGCAACTGTAAGCAGCGAGCTGCCATTCACCATGTCACTGGGGAAGACGCCCCGGGAAGACGGATGGCCGCGATGACCTGCAAGCCAGGAGACCTGCCACGGTAGATAACGTTCTCGGGCGGGGTGTCCCGGTGTGCGCCTGTTCCGCCCGGGACACGCATGCGCGTGCTCGGGCTGTCTTGCGTCATGCCCATACTTTGCCCGCAACCTTCGGGGTAAGGAAATGAGCATACAGACCGCAAACCTCGGTTTTCCGAGAATTGGCAGACAGCGCGAACTCAAGTTTGCTCTGGAAGACTTCTGGTCAGGCAAATCTGACGAGGCCACCCTGCAAGCCAAGGCCCGCGCCTTGCGCGCCGCCCACTGGCAGCATCAGCGGGAGGCTGGAATAAGCATCATCCCGTCCAACGATTTCTCGCTCTATGATCATGTCCTTGATCTGGCGGTGATGACCGGAGCAATCCCGGATGGCTATGGCTGGACTGGCGGACCGGTCTCCATTGCCACCCTCTTCGCCCTTGCCAGAGGCTCAGCCAGTACCGCCAGCAACACCTGCGCGTGCAACGGCCAGCACTCAGGTGATGCAGAGGCAAAACCTGCGCTGGAAATGACCAAATGGTTCGACACCAATTACCATTATCTGGTGCCAGAACTGCACGCAGGACAAACATTCAGCCTGACCGGGAACAAGCCGCTGGAGCACTTCCGGGAAGCCGCCGCTCTGGGAATTCATACGCGGCCCGTCATTCTGGGGCCGGTGACCTTCCTGACGCTTGCCAAGACGCGGGACGGATCAGCCTCTCTCGCGCTGCTGGATAAGCTGCTGCCGGTCTATGGCCAGATCCTCAAGGAGCTGAAGGCGGCAGGCGCAGACTGGGTGCAGATGGATGAACCCTGCCTTGTGACCAGCCTTTCCACCATCGAGAAGGAAGCGCTGGTGCAGGCGTACCGGTACCTCGCTGCAGAGGTTCCCGGCCTCTCTCTGATGCTGGCCACCTATTTCGGCGGACTTGAGGACAACCTCGAAACGGCCCTTTCCCTGCCCGTTGCCGGACTGCATGTGGATCTTGTCCGCGCACCGCAGACCCTTGCCCCGTTGCTGGCCAGTGCGCCGGAGCATTTGCGCCTGTCACTGGGGATCATCGACGGGCGCAATGTGTGGCGTGCGGATCTCGCCCGATGCCTCGACCGCATCAGCGCAGCAGCCACCTGGCCCGGCGGCATCGAAATCGCACCGTCCTGCTCCCTGCTGCATGTGCCGGTGGATCTCGCGCTTGAAACGGACCTCGATCAGGAGCTTGCCTCCTGGCTCGCCTTTGCCACGCAGAAGCTGGGCGAGCTTGCTGCCTTGCGGAACGCTCTCGCAGCCTGGGCCAGCGGCAGCAGCCTGCTTGACGGCGGCACGCAGGCGGCCTTTGACACGGCAGCGGCAGCCCTTGCAACGCGCAGCAGGTCCAACAGGGTCAGCGACCCCGCCGTGCAGGCAAGAGTGCAGGCCCTCGGCACGGGGCAGCATCTGCGCGGCGCGCCTTTTGCCTTGCGGCAGGTGCTCCAGCGCACCCGCAATCCGCTGCCGCTCTTTCCAACCACCACGATCGGTTCCTTCCCGCAGACGGCAGATGTACGAAAGGCCCGTGCCCTGCATGGGCGCGGCAAGCTGACGGATGAGGATTACACAGCATTCCTCAAGCGCGAGACCGCCGCAGCCATCCGCTGGCAGGACGAAATCGGCCTTGATGTGCTCGTGCATGGCGAGTTCGAGCGCAACGATATGGTGCAGTATTTCGGCGAGCAGCTGAAGGGCTTTGCCTTCACCCGCAATGCCTGGGTGCAGAGCTACGGCTCCCGCTGCGTGCGCCCGCCCATCATCTACGGTGATGTCTCCCGGCCCGCTCCCATGACGGTGGACTGGTGGCGCTTCGCCCAGTCCCAGACAGGCAAGCCGGTCAAAGGCATGCTGACCGGTCCGGTGACCATTCTGAACTGGTCCTTCGTGCGCGACGACCTGCCACGCGAAACGGTCTGCCGCCAGATCGCCCTGGCCATCCGGGATGAAGTGTCGGACCTTGAGACGGCCGGAGCCTCCATGATCCAGATCGATGAAGCCGCCCTGCGTGAGGGCCTGCCGCTGCGCCGCAGGGACTGGGATCACTATCTCGACTGGGCCATCCGCTGCTTCCGCATCTGCTGCAGCGAGGCGGGAGACTCGACCCAGATCCATACCCATATGTGCTACTCAGAGTTCAATGGCATCCTTCCCGCCATCATCGCCATGGATGCAGATGTCATCTCCATCGAGGCCTCCCGCTCGCGGATGGAACTGCTGGATGCCCTGACATCACAGGGTTACCCGAATGAGATCGGTCCCGGCATCTATGACATTCACTCGCCCCGCATTCCGGGCATCGGCGAGATCGAAACCCTGCTGGGCCTCGCGCGCCAGCGGTTGCGCGACGGTCAGATGTGGGTCAATCCGGATTGCGGGTTAAAGACGCGCAAATGGGATGAGGTCCGCCCGGCCCTGATCAACATGGTTGAAGCAGCCCGCGCCCTGCGCCGTGCCGCAAATGCCTGCACACAAGGCGGAGACGCAGCATGACGGTCACCGCTGTTTCAACTTCAACCCTGCAGGAAGGGCTGGCGCACACGCCAGCCCCGATCGCCACTCTGCTGGAGATCGTCTTTCCGGGCGACACCAACCACCATGGCACACTCTTCGGCGGTGCCGGGCTGGCCTATATGGACCGGATCGCCTTCATCGCAGCCAGCCGTCACGGCCGCGTGCCTTTCGTCACGGCCTCCTGCGAAAATGTGGGTTTTCACAAGCCTGCGCATGTGGGCGAGATCGTCTCCTTTGACGCTTCCATCCGTGAGGTGCGGCGCCGGTCGCTGACTGTGGAAGTGAAGATGGCCGCTCAGACCATTCTGGGCGGCGAGCGTCACGTCTGCACCGCAGGTGTGTTCCACATGGTTGCCTTGCCCGCTGAAGGAAAAGCTGCCGGCTGGAGCCTTCCGCCCCTGACAGAAGAGGCAGCCCCTGCCAGACCTGACGAACTGCGCATGGCGGATATTGTCTTTGCCGATCAGGTCAATGGCAATGGTGCCCTGTTCGGCGGCCACGCCCTTGCCTTCATGACCAAGGCAGCCTTCATCAGCGCCTCGCGCCTCAGCGGCAGGCTTACAGTGCTGGCCGCAACAAGGCAGATCGAGTTCCACCATCCCGTTGCCCTTGGGGCAATCGTGGAGGCCGTGGCGCGGATAGCGTCCGTCGGACGGTCCTCGATTCATGTCGAGGTGGATCTGTGGTCCGAAGGTCTGCTGACGGGAAAGAGGCAACTGGCCGCGAAAGGGCAGTTCGTCATGGTCGCAGTGGATGCCTCACACCGGCCGGTGGCTGCGCGGCAGAAGCCAAGCGCACCCGAAAGCTGACGGAACGGGGCCCCTTTAAGGGTGCGGCAGGCAGATCTGTTCTACCGCACATCCCTCAAACCGTTCCGAACACCTTGTCCACGTCAGCGGCATCCAGCAGGCGCCACTTGCCTTCTGCGACGCCGTCCAGCCCCAGATGGCCGATGCGGATGCGGGAGAGGGTGTTCACGTGGTTGCCGGTGGCGGCGAACATGCGGCGGACCTGGTGGTAACGGCCCTCATGCAACGTCAGCCGCACCTTTTGCGGGGTCAGGACTTCCAGTTCGGCAGGCTTCAGCGGCTTGTCCTCGCTTTCCAGCATCATGGTGCCGGAGGCAAACAGCTCAGCTTCATTGCCCTGCAAGGGCCTGTCCAGCTCGGCCTCATAGACTTTCGGTACCTCGGCCTTGGGCGAGATGATCTTGTGCAGCAAGGTGCCGTCATCGGTGAAGAGCAGCGCACCGGCCGTTTCCCGGTCAAGGCGGCCAACGGTGGACAGCACCGGCTTTCGGTAACGGAACCGGTCCGGCAGCAGGTCATAGACGAGCCGGCCCTGATCCTTGGTCGAGCAGGTGTAGCCCACCGGCTTGTTCAGCAGCAGGATCATGCCCTGCGGCGGATCCAGAGGCTCATCATCAAACAGGATGTCCTCATGTGCGGTTTTGGAATCGGCCTTAAGCCGCTGCCCGGCCCGGTCGGTCACCCAGCCGTTGCGAATGGCGATCTGCACTTCCTTGCGGGTGCCATAGCCGAGATTGGCAAGAAGCTTGACCAGTCTCATCGGCCGCGCGCCTTGCGTGCGTGGATCACCTTGTAGCCGCCCTCGTCCGCCACCATGATGACCTCGGCAAAGACTTCATTGATGACGCCCTCGTAGGGCAAATGCCGGTTGGCGACGAGCCACAGATGCCCGCCCGGCTTCAGGGACCGCGCAGCCGCCCGCACGAAGCCCTGGCCGATATCCGTCCGTCCGGCCTTGCCGGTCTGGTGGAACGGTGGATTGGTGACGATGAAATCATAGGTCTTGTTCAGCCCCTTGGTCACGTCCACCCAGTGGAAGCCGAGACGGCGGCCGGTGGCCAGCGGCGTCACATTCTCCCGCGCCAGATCCAGCGCCCGCTGTTCGGCCTCGTAAAGATCGAGCCCGGTCACCTTGGCACAGCGCTTGAGAACCTCGGTGGACAGATAGCCGAAGCCCGCCCCCAGATCCGCACCTTCGCCGGACAGGCTGGCGGGCAGATTGGCCGCCAGCAGCGCGGAAGCGGCATCAATGTGATCCCAGGCAAAAACACCCGGACGGCTGAGAAACTGCCCATCAAGGATCGGGCGCACCGCATCCAGTTCCACCCATTCGGCCACCAGCGCGCCGTTGACGCGGGCCTCATCCTTGATGGTCCAGGCAACGCGGCACTTGGCCTTGGAGAGTTTGCCGTCGAGACCGGCAAGGCTTTCGAGATCACCTTCCAGCGCCTTGCCGCCTTCTGCGTTCGTCGCACAGACCACGATCAGCCCCCCGGGAGCGGCCCGCCGCACAGCATCGGCAAGCAACGCCCGTGCCTCCTGCTTCTGGCGCGGCGGCAGCACCAGCACCAGCGGATAGCGCTCGCCCTCAGCCTGATGCAGCACCGTATACCCCTGAGCTGCCAGCGCATCCCGGTCGGGCGCAAAGCTCTGCACCGGCACCAGCGCGCCCTCGGGCAGCTCCTTCAGGTCCGCACCCGCGCGGGCACGCAGGAACAGGATGCTGCCTCGCGTCTGTGGCAGGTCGAGCGTGCCGTTCAGAAAGGGAAGGAGGAGCGTTTCAAGGACTGTGTCGGACATGGCGGCGCTTTCAATGCAGGCGGGCGGCAGTTCTGCACTGCCGCCCGGCCGGTTCATCCGCACTCATACAAGCCGCAGCGGGCAAGGTCAAAGCCGCCTTGCGCCGCCTGCAGGCAGATCACGCTGCGGCAAGCCTGCGCACGAAGTCATCCACCGCACGGCGCAGGGCATCCGTCTGGCTGCCCACCGCATGCGAGGAGATCATGAGCCGGGCTGCAGTCTCATTTGTCTGCGCCACCGCGCTGCGCATCTGTTCCATGTTGCCGGTGACCTCGGAGGTCCGGGCAGACGTGATCTGCGCATTGGAGGCGATTTCCGCCGTCGCCTGCCCCTGCTGCTCGACGGCGCGGCTGACGGATTCAGCATGTTCATCAATGGTACGCATGATCTCGGTGATCTTCTCGATCGCCAGAACCGCATCATCCGTCGAGGCCTGAATGGCCGAAATCTGGCTGGAAATTTCGTCCGTGGCCTTGGCCGTCTGAGAGGCAAGCTGCTTCACCTCGGATGCCACGACCGCAAAGCCCTTGCCCATCTCGCCGGCCCGCGCCGCCTCGATGGTGGCATTGAGCGCCAGAAGGTTGGTTTGGGCGGCAATCTCCTGAATGAGCGTTACCACCTGGCCGATCTTGTCTGCTGCGACTGCAAGGCTGGTCACCTTCTGGTTCGTGGCTTCCGCTTGGCGGGAGGCGTCATCCACCACCTTGGCCGTCGTCGTCACCTGCCGGGTGATTTCTCCAATCGAGGCAGACAGTTCCTCGGAGGCAGCGGCGACCGTTTCAACGTTGGCGGAAGCCTGCAGCGCGGCGTCGGCGGCGGCACTCACCATGCCGCTGCTCTGGCGCGCGGTCGCGTCCATCGCCGAAACATCGCGGCTCAGCTCCAACGCTGCATTCTGCAGAGCATCGAAATAGCTGCCGGTCGTGGCGCGGAAGTCCTCGGCAAGGCGGCGCATGAGTTCGGCCTTCTCGGCCTGTGCCTCGCCCTCACGCCTGCGCACGGTCTCGGCAAGCTCATTCTGCTCGATCAGCGACTGGCGGAACCCGGCAAGAGCGTCGCGCAGATCACCCAGTTCATCCGCGCTGGACCATTCCGGCAGCCGGTGGGACAGTTCCCCTCGCGACAGGGCACCGGCGGTTGCCGCCAGTTCATCCGCCCGCACCGCGATGCGTGAGCGCAGGAACAGCCAGCCGCCAATCGCGGCAAACAGGGTCGTGACAATCGAGATCATCTGCACCAGCACCACAACGCTGGCGGTGGCACGCAGACCAGCAATGCCTTCGGCCATCTCTTGCTTGATCAGTTCTTCCGCCTTGTCCGCCTCTGCGATCAGCATGTCGAACGCCTGGTCAAACACTTCGTCAGCTTTGCTGCCGGCAATGTCCTTGCCGGCATTCATGTAGCGCTCGCGGGCGACCTTCTCAAACGTATCGACTTCTTCCTGGACAGCCTGCATCACGCGGCGCACTTCCGCCGACTCCGTGGGAAAGAACCTGCCCTCATCATTGGTGCCGCCATTCACAATGGCACCGGCGAAAAAGCGCGCTTCCTTCAGCAGGCCCCAGACTTCATTGATGTCCTCGCCCTCGTCCCCGGTCATGATCTCCTCGAAGATCAGATGGGCACGTGTCGCCGTCAGCTTGATTTCCATCGCAGCGTCAGCGAGCGGCGCGAGTCTTTCTCCAACGTGAAGCCCTTCATCTGCCAGTCTGGCACTTTGTATGAAAGTCAGTACGCCCGTCACAACAACGACTGCAGCCATCGCGGAGAAAATACTCAGCAGCTTCCCGGAAACACGCATCCTGCAATCCCTCTTCGGCACATGCGATGAAAATGCCAATCCAGACGGAATGATGCAGGATAGATGTTACGACAATCTTAGTCTCTCGAAGGGCTTCGATCGGCACTTATAACAATGAAATACAATTCGAGTTGCCACCGGCAAAGAGGTTCGGTCTTTCCGGTGGCAGGATCAACAATCAGGCACTATGCACAATCTCGCGGGTCTCGCGGAAACAGATGCCCGGATTCTTTTCCCCAACGTAATTGACTTCCCAGCCGCTTTTGAACAGGAAGACCGGCTTGTCGTCACGGTCGAGGGCGACGCTCATGCGGTTGGCCTCGATGAATTTCTGCAACTTGACCGGATCCTCGCATTCGATCCAGCGCGCCGTCGTATAGGGGACGGTCTCGAAGCCGATTTCGGTGCTGTATTCGTTCTTCAGGCGGTCCACCACCACGTCAAGCTGCAGCATGCCGACGACACCGACGATCCAGCTGGAGCCAAGGTCCGGCTTGAAGATCTGCACCAATCCCTCTTCCGCCAGATCCGACAGGCCCTGCCGCATCTGCTTGACGCGCATGGTGTCGGACAGGCGCACGCGGCGCAGCACTTCCGGCGCGAAGGCTGGCAGGCCGGTGACGTGGATTTCCTCGCCCTCCGTCAGCGTATCACCCACACGCAGCTGGCCGTGGTTCGGCACGCCGATCACGTCGCCGGGATAGGCCTCATCGGCAATTTCGCGCTCTTCGGCGAAGAACAGGACCGGCGCCGAAACGGCAATGCTCTTGCCCGCGCGCACATGCTTCAGCCGCATGCCGCGCTTGAAAGTGCCCGAGCACAGGCGCACGAAGGCGATGCGGTCGCGGTGCTTGGGGTCCATGTTAGCCTGCACCTTGAAGACGAAACCCGTCACATCCGGCTCGTCCGGGCTGATTGTCCGCCCGCCCGTTGCTGCCTGCGAATGGGGTGCTGGCGCATATTCGGCAATGAAATCCAGCAGATCATTGATGCCGTAATCACGCAGGGCCGAGCCGAAGAACACCGGTGTCAGATGCCCCTCAAGGAAGCTCTCACGGTCAAACGGTGTGTAGCCTTCCGCGCCCAGTTCCACATTTTCCCTCAGCTCGTCCATGATGCGGTCAAACACCCAGTCCGTCAGCACCGGATCTTCCAGACCGGAGACCTCCAGCGTGCGGGCATAGGGGCCGCCGCGTTCGCCGGACGATGTCTGGAACGTCTTGCGATGCCAGTCATAAATGCCGAAGAAATCCGAGCCCATGCCCACCGGCCAGGTCATCGGTGACACGTCCAGCGCCAGCGCCTCCTGCACCTCGTCGAGGATCTCCAGCGCGTGGCGGCCTTCACGGTCGATCTTGTTGACGAAGGTGATGATCGGAATGTCGCGCAGGCGGCAGACCTCGAACAACTTCCGCGTCTGGGTTTCGATGCCCTTCGCCGCGTCGATCACCATGATGGCCGCATCCACCGCCGTCAGCGTGCGGTAGGTGTCTTCCGAGAAATCCTCGTGGCCCGGCGTGTCGAGAAGATTGTAGGTGATGCCGCCGCGCTCGAAGGTCATCACGGAGGAGGACACCGAGATGCCGCGCTCCTGCTCGATTTTCATCCAGTCCGACCGGGCGCGGCGCCGCTCGCCGCGGGCACGCACCTGACCGGCTGCCCGGATGGCGCCGCCCGAAAGCAGCAGCTTTTCCGTCAGCGTCGTCTTGCCGGCGTCCGGATGCGAGATGATCGCAAAGGTACGGCGGGTCAGATAGGGGGCGGTCATGGTCAGCTCCTTGGCGAGAGGCGGGGCACAGGCGAAGCGTGGGCGGGCAAGGCAGCGCGGGCGCGCCAGGCCGCAGGCTTCAGCCGGCAGGGTCTGTCATTGGCGCAAGGTCATAGAGCCAGCAGCGCCAGAATGCCAGCACAGAATAAGGCTTTCCCGCCGCTTCCCGGCCCCGAGCCGTCACGCAGCGCCTCTGGCCAGCGCAAGCGCCTGCGGCTAAGGATGATATGGGCAGTTTCAACAGGAGACCCATTTGTCCGCACGTGCTTCCTTCATCACCGGCCTCGTTCTTCTGGCCGCCACCGCCGCAATCCTGCTCTCCATGGGCCGCATTCCCATCTGCGAATGCGGCTACGTCAAGTTCTGGACCCCGGCGAGCGATGTCTCCGGCTCCTCCCAGCATATTGCCGACTGGTACACCCCTTCGCACATCATCCACGGCTTCCTGTTCTTTGGGCTGGCCTGGCTCGTGATGCGCGCCCGTCCGCTGGGCGAAAAGGCGCTGCTCGCCATCGTCATCGAAGCGGCCTGGGAGATCGTCGAGAACAGCCCCTGGGTCATCGACCGTTACCGCGAGGCCACCATCGCCGTGGGCTACACCGGCGACAGCGTGCTGAATTCGATCGCCGATATCCTCTGGATGCTCGCCGGCTTCTGGTTCGCTGCCCGCATGCCTGTCTGGGTCACGGTTGCCGCCGCCATCGCCTTCGAGCTGATCGCCCTCTGGGTCATCCGCGACAACCTGATCCTCAACGTGATCATGCTGCTCTACCCGCTGGAGGCCATCAAGGTCTGGCAGGGAGGGGCTTGAAGGGGCAAGTCAGCGCAGCTCTGGCTGGGCTGACAGTGCCTTTGCCAGGACGTCGAACACGAGCCGGATGCGCGGGCTGGTGTGGAGCTCCCGGTGCGTGACCAGCCAGACCGGAAAGCTAACGCTGATTTCCCCGGGCAGCACCACCTCGACCTCTGGAGCGAAGCGGATGAAGTCAACGGCCATGAAGCCGTAACCGAACCCATGCCGCACCGCTTCCCAGGCGGCCGTGCCACTGGCCGAACTGAAACGAAGGTCCCGTTCAGCCGCCTGGATGCCAAACATCTTCAGATATCTGATCATTTCAGCCTTGTTGCCGAAAGCGACGAAGGGCTGGCCGGTCAGATCAGCGGCCGTTTCGGGACGTCCGGCCTGATCAAGAAAGCTGCGTGCGGCATACAGATGGGCATCCGTGTGCCGTAACAGGCGCCCGATCAGCTCTCCCCCCTCCGGCCGGACATGACGAACGGCGATATCTGCCTCACGCCGCTTCAGGTCGCTGATTTCGTTGGAGCAGATCAGCTCGATTTCCAGGCCGGGCGCAATGGCATGCAGATGGCGCAGGACCGGTGGCAGCAAATAATGCGCAAACATGTCAGAAGCCGAAATGCTGACCGGCCCGGCCACCGCCTGCGCCTGACCTGAGGCCACGAGACTGAGCCGCAGGCCCGCTTCGGCCATCGACCGGGCCGCTTCCACGACCTGCCTGCCCGTTTCCGTCAGGACTAGCGTGCGCCCCGTCCGCTCCACCAGAACAAGGCCAAGCTCCTGCTCCAAGGTGGCAATCTGACGGCCGACAGTCGGCTGTGTGAGTCCGAGCGCCTTGCCCGCAGCCGAAAGGGAGCCGAGATCCGCCACCGCGGCCAGCGCACGGGCATGGTTCCAGTCAAAGGCGAGCTTTGGCCAATTCATGCATTTTTGCATATCATGATTACATGAATCCGCAATTCCAAATTTTTCCGCATGGGTCTACCAAGGAGTCCGGCAAAGACGCAGGGACAACAGATGAACCGTGACGCGGAGTTCTGGGATAGGGCGGCTGAGAAATATGCGCGCTCCCCCATCAAGGATATAAAATCCTACGAATACACTCTCGAAAGAACGCGCAGTTTCCTGCCGCCTCATGCCGGTGTTCTGGAAGCTGGCTGCGGCACCGGAACGACTGCCTTGCGCCTTGCCGGATCAACGGCTCACATTCTAGGCACGGATATCTCCGCCGCAATGATCGAGATCGCAAGACGAAAGCTTCTGGAGCCAGATGCGCCGGTCAACGTCACATTCGAGGTTGCCGCACTCGATGATGAAAGCTTGCCGGAGGGGCCCTTCGATGCGGTCATGGCCTTCAACATCCTGCACCTGTCGCGCAATCTCGATGCAGCTCTGGCAGCGCTTGCCCGGCGGGTCCGCCCTGGCGGGCTGTTCATCTCCAAGACCGTCTGTCTGTCCGATTCACCCTACCGTCTGCTCCGGCCCGTGCTGGGCTTGATGAAGCTCGCGGGCAAGGCCCCGCATGTGCTTTTTCTGTCCCGGAAGCTCCTTGACGACCGGGTCACGGCACATGGATTTGAAATCCTGGAAACAGGTGATTTTCCGGCCAGTCCGCCCTGCCACTTCATCGTGGCGCGCCGCATGGCATGAGGCGTCTGCCATCCCGGTCAAAGGGCATCCAATCTGCGGAGCGGCCCGGCTGTTCCAGCCGGGCGCCGCGTTGCAATCGGGAAACGGTCAGGACGCCTTGCGGAACCAGTCGTACCAGCGGCGCTGCTGACGGGCCTCGACGCGCTCCAGCACTTCCGCAGCGAACTGGGCCGCATTGTCCCGCGCCTTATCGAGGTTGGTCACAAGCTTGGGATCAAGCGATGCGAGGCTGCCGCCAAATTCAAACATGTCCCGGTACGCTGCCCGCTCGACAATCGCGGTCATCAGCACGTCAATCCCGCTGACGGCGAGATGATCCTGCACCGCCTTGAGCGCGCGCGTCGTCACGGCGGCATTGGTGCGTGTCAGCACGACGCAATGGCGGATTTCGTGACGGACGATTTCTTCCAGCTTGTTGATGAGACGCAGGATCTTCGCCCCGCCCCTTGCGTCCATGGACGAGCCCTGGATCGGCACAACCACCAGATCAGACACGGAAAGGGCGTTGGCGACGAGCAGATTCTCCGTCCCCTCCAGATCAACGATCACGTAGTCGCTGACGGCAGATGCCTCGATGATCTGTTCCGTGATGGTGGCAGGCGTCAGCTGGCTCTGAACTGAAATATTCGCCGGACGGCCCGGCAGGTCCGACCAGGTGGAAATCCAGCGCTGCGGATCCGCGTCAAAAATGGTGACGGTTTTCCCCCTTTCGGCAATTTCCGTTGCCAGCAGCAATGCCGCTGTCGTCTTGCCGGCCCCGCCTTTGGCATTTGCGAAGGAAATAACGGGCATCTGGTCTCTCCTGGATCTGCGGCAGGTGGCGCTTTGCTGACTGCCTCTCCCGGGAGTGATTACAATACTCCATGGTTAACAAATTCATAACCGGCCTGCAAAATGCAATTTCCTGTCATTAATACCTACTTAACGCACCAGAACGGACAGTTATCACGCGCAAACACCATTGACACATGAAACGGGAACTGCGGCAAAAGACGAGAATCAATCACCCCATCTGGAACACACAAAACAAATTCGCGAGTATTCCTTTGCGAGGGGACTGTGTGTTCAAAACTGCCATTAATCGTTTGTCAGGCCCCGCCCCCGCCATTATCTCTTGGAACCATAAGCTGCATGTCCGGCCCCTCTGCGCAATTTCGTGAGGCGGGTGGCGGATACAGCGCCGTTTTCAACCGGATGCCGCAATGACCGCAAGACCTTCCCGCTTCCTTGCCGGACTGAGTGCCCTTCTTGTGGCTACAAGCCTTTCCCTTGCCCCTGCGGCCGCCCGGTCCCTTGCCCCCTACAAGGATGACCTTTTCGCCTATCCGGGTCTGCTCAACAGCTACCATGATGGTGATTTTGAGGTGGTCGCCTATGACAAGGCCCGCGACATTCACCAGCGCGACAAGGAGCCGGAGCGCGAGGTCTGGGGCAACTATGTTTCCTACCATCCGCGTGGAAGCCAGGAAGACATGGAGCTGAAGGCCAATGGCAGGACCGTGAAATACATGGCGGCCGGCAAGACGAAGGGTGGCGCGGCCTATGTGGTGATCTACGTTCACGGTCAGGGCGGCAACCGCTTTCAGGGCATGAATGACGTCACCTTCGGCGGCAACTTCAACCGCATCAAGAACCTGATGTCGCGCAACGGCGGCGTCTACATCACGCCCGATTTCACGGACTTCGGCGCTGAAGGCACGAAGGATGTGGAAGCCATCATTGATGCCTATGCCGCCAACTCGCCGGGCGCAAAGATCTTCGTGGCCTGCGGCTCCATGGGCGGCATCCTGTGCTGGAACTTTGCAAAATCCCCGGCCACCGCGCGCAAGCTCTCAGGCCTGCTGTTCTTCGGCTCGCCCAGGGACGAGGGTATTTTCGCCAGCCGCACCCTGAAGGATCCGGCCCTGCACGTGCCCATCTACATGGGCCACGGCAGCTGGGACAAGGTCTACAACTGGGAAGAACAGGTGCAGTTCTTTGAGCAGCTCCGCGCGAAGGCCCCCGGATACCCGGTCCGCTTCACCCTGTTCGAGACCGGCACTCACGGCACCCCGATCCGCATGACCGACTGGCGCCTCATCCTCAACTGGATGATTTCAAAGAGCTGATCAAAAGGGCGGCCCCCGGCCGCCCTTTTTTCTGTTTCTCAGCCCTGCAGCACGATCAGGTCGCGCGGGGCGAAGCCGATTTCGACTGTGGAGCCTGCAGACGGGGGCGGTGCATCGCTGCGGTTGAAGGTGTCGAGCGACACTTTCGTGCCCGCCACATCCAGCTTCAGGCGGATGATGGCTCCCATGAAGTGCACATCCTCGACCTCGGCGGGCAGAAGAACGTCATCGTCATTGCCCCGCCCCAGATGCAGCGCCTCCGGCCGCAGCGCCACGGAAAGCGCCTCATCCTTGCGTGCAGCAAGGCCGCCCTCCGTCAGCGTGATCTGACGCCCGGCAAGGCTGACGATACCCTTCTCCCCATCCACGGCTTTTGCCTCGAACGTGTTGAGCGTGCCGACGAAATTGGCGACGAACTGCGTCCTGGGACGGCTGTAGATCTCGAAGGGATTGCCCACCTGCTCGGCCACACCGCCATACATGACGACGATACGGTCGGACATGGACAGCGCCTCTTCCTGGTCGTGGGTCACGAAGATGGTCGTGATGCCCAGTTCCTTCTGGATCTCGCGGATCTCGTTGCGCAGGCTGACGCGGATCTTGGCATCAAGCGCCGACAGCGGCTCGTCCAGCAGCAGCACATTGGGGCGCGGCGCCAGGGCACGGGCCAGGGCCACGCGCTGCTGCTGGCCGCCCGACAGCTGGAACGGGTAACGCCCGCCCAGATCCGGCAGGCCGATCAGCTTCAGCATCTCCGCTACACGGGCATCAGTTTCGGCCTTGGACACGCGCTTGATCTTGAGGCCAAAGGCAACGTTCTGAGCCACCGTCATGTTGGGGAACAGGGCATAGGCCTGAAACACCATGCCGATGTTGCGGGCGTTCGGCTTGGCGCAGGTGACGTTCTGCCCGCCGATCTCGATGACGCCGGTGGTCGGCGTCTCAAAGCCGGCGACCATGCGCAGCACCGTCGTCTTGCCGCAGCCCGAAGGCCCCAGCAGCGAGATGAATTCCCCCGCGCCTACGGACAGGGAGAAATCCTTCACGACGGTGTTGAGCCCGAAGGACTTCTGCAGGTTCTTGAGTTCGAGAAAAGCCATCAGCGTCGAGCCTGTAGATGTTTGGAGAAGCGGGCGGCCAGCTGGATCAGCGCCATGCAGCCCCATGTGATGGCAAAGGCGATCACCGCCAGCGCCGCCGGCTCATAGGCACGGTTGACGCCAAGGCTTGCCATGAAGGGTCCGAAGGCCGGACGGTTCAGAAGCGCTGCCATGGTGAATTCGCCAATGACGATGGCGAAGGTCAGGAAAGCCCCCGAAAGCACCGAGATCAGCACGTTGGGCAGGATCACCCGGAACAGGATCGTCGTCCATCCGGCGCCAAGGCTCATGGCTGCTTCCGTCAGCGTGGCCACGTCGATGGTTCTGAGCCCCGTATCCACCGCGCGGTACATATAGGGCAGCGCCAGCATCACATAGCCGCACATGAGCAGGATGTTGGTGCCCCAGATGCTGCCCGTCAGCGGCAGGAAGGACGAGGTGTTGTAGAGCCGGATATAGCCGAAGACCACGATGATGGCCGGGATCACCAGCGGCAGCAGGGTGATGAACTCCACCCACGGCCGGGCGGCGGGCAGTTTCAGCCGCACCCAGAAGGCCGTCGGCACCACCAGCAGGACCCCGGCAACGATCGTCGCCAGCGCCATGGACACAGAGTAGATGAAGGTGTCCTGAAAGCGGCTGTCGGCCAGAACCGCCACATAGGCATCGAAGGAATAGGCATCGCGCCGCATCCGCAGGCTGAATTCCGTCATGCCGATCAGCGGCAGGGCGAAGAAGATGCAGCCGAGGATGAGCGTGCCCCAGGCAAGAAGACGGTTCACTTGAGCCACCTTTCACTGCGCACCCGCAGCCAGATGTAGATCCCGTTGGCAACGCCGGTGATGACGATCATGCCGAAGGCCAGCGCATAGCCCAGATGCGGATTGCCGAGAACGTCACCGCGGATCTGCGCAAACAGCTTGATCGGCACGATGTTGAACTGCGGCCCGGCCAGCGCGAAGGCCGTTGCAATGGCGCCGAAGGAATTGGCGAAGAGCAGCGCAAAAGTGCCGAGGAAGGACGGGAACAGGATCGGAATGGCCACCAAGCGCCAGTATTGCACGGAGGTCGCGCCCAGGATCGACGCCGCTTCCTTCCACTCGCGCTTCAGGCCATCCAGCGCAGGCGCGATCATCAGGATCATCAGCGGGATCTGGAAAAACAGATAGACGACCACCAGCCCCCAGAAGGACAGGAGGTTGAAGCCCATCGCCCGCAGATTGATGCCGAATTCGTTGCGCAGCCAAATGGTGACAAGACCAACCGGGCCGAGTGTGGCGAGAAAGGCAAAGGCCAGCGGCACGCCTGCGAAATTCGAGGCCACGCCGGAAAAGGTCATCAGCGCCGACCGCACCCGTGCCGGCAAACCGCCGAGGATGACCGCCGATGCCATGCCAAAGCCGATCAGGCATCCCAGAAGTGACGTCACCAGACTGAGCTGGATCGACACCCAGTAGGAGGACTTGATCGAGTCCGTGTTCAGGCCGCGGATGTTTTCAAGAGTGAAGCTGCCATCGGCCGTCTGGAACGCGCCCAGCACGATCTGCAGGGCAGGCAGGATCAGGAAAAGAAACGCAAAAAGCGTGAAAGGAGCAAGGCCGAGCCAATTGAGGTTCAATCGGAACGCGCTTGCCCTTGCCGGTTTCGTCATAAGGCTGAGCCCCCAAGGCGCCTTGTGAAACGCATGCCAGCCACGCGCAGGCAGCTGACTCGGAATGCAGAGAACCGGTCCCGGCCAAAGGGCCGGAACCGGACAGTCTCATGCGTCAGACGTTCTTACTGAACGTTGGCGCCAACGACCTTGTCCCAGCCGCCAACAACAGCTTCCTTGTTGGCGTTCTGCTCTTCGATGGTCGGGAAGTAGGCCTTCTCATAGGGGCCGGCCGGCGGCAGGGCGTCCAGCAGGTCCTGCGGGATCTTGCCATCAGCAACCATCTGGTTGAAGCGGGCGGTGTGGCAGTAGCCCTTCACGTAACCGTTCTGGCCTTCGTCGGAGAAGATGTGCTCCATCCAAAGCTTGGCAGCGTTCGGATGGGGGGCGTAGGCGCTGATGGCCTGAACGTAGACGCCAGCCAGCGTGCCCTTCGTCGGCACGACGACTTCCACCGGCGGGTTGCCCTTCAGGGTGTCACGGGCGGTCAGGGCGTTGTAGTCCCACATCACCATGATCGGCGTGGTGCCCTGCGCCAGCGTGCCGGCCTTGCCGATGACCGGAACGAAGTTGCCGGCATCATTCAGCTTCTTGAAGAATTCGAGGCCAGCCTCACCGGACTCCTTGCCAGCCTTTGCACCCTGCGCCATGCCGGCAGACAGAACACCGAGGATTGCCTGGTTGGACGCGCGCGGATCGCCGGCGAGGGCCACCTGACCGGCATATTCCGGCTTCAGCAGGTCATCCCATTCGGCCGGGGTGTTGGTGACGAGGTCCTTGTTCACGATGAAGGACATCACGCCATAATAAGCGCCGTAGTAGTAGCCGTCGGCATCCTTGACATCAGCCGGGATCTGATCCCAGACGGAAACCTTGTAGGGCTGGATCAGGCCTTCGGCCTTGGCCTGCGGACCAAAGGAAAGACCAACGTCGATGACGTCCGGAGCCTGCGGGCCGGTGTTGCCCTTGTTGGCGCGGATGGCTTCCAGCTCATCGGCGGAGCCGGCATCGGGGTTCAGCTCATTGACAGTCAGGAACGGATACTTGGCCTTGAAGGAAGCGATGATGTCGCCATAGCCGCACCAGTCATGCGGAAGAGCAATCGTGGTCAGCATGCCTTCCTTCTTGGCACCTTCGATGATCTCTTCCATCGACTGCGCGTTCACGGCAGTGGCCTGCATGAGAGCCGCCAGGCTCACCGCTGCAGCTAGTGTCTTCTTCATGCTCATTCGCTTCTCCTCACTGTTCCGGCGGACGGCGCCCGCCGGTGTCAACCAGTTGCCCTCTTGGCCTTTGGCCGGGGAACCCGCTTGCTAAAGCGGCAAGTGCCAGGCCCTTTGCCCTGCACGTATGACGGCCGGAGTACGGACAGCCCATACTGCCCCTCCCACCCGGCCCTGCCGCCGCCCTTCGCCGATCACCGCGAAGGTTTCAGACATGCGCCTTAGAGCATCAGCATGTCAGTTCGGATTCTCTTTTATGACAGTTTCATGAAACTCCGGCTCTACCAAATATGACAGCACCGAAACGTCACAATAATGCTCTGAAGCGTCAAGCCTTAATGCAAAGCCGTATCAGAGATGCCGGACGCGGGCGGAAACGCAAAACGGCTGGATTCATCCAGCCGCCAGCGTGCCGCAGGGTCATTTTATAAACAGCATTCCGCGCAAGAAAACCCGGCCTAGGCCCTGGCCGAACCGGACCGGTGCGCCCAGCCGGTCATGCGTATTTCCAGCCAGGCCATGATGGCATACATGACGATGCCGAGCACGGCGAGCGCCATCAGCCCCGCCCACACCAGCGGCACGTTGAACTGTGACTGCGCCGCCAGCATCATGTGGCCAAGGCCGGAGTTGGCAGCCACCGTCTCTGAGATGACCGAGCCGACGAATGCCAGCGTGATAGCCACCTTCAGCGAGCCGAAGAAATAGGGCATCGAGCGCGGAATGCCGGCCTTGAGCATGATGTCCATCTTGCGCGCGCCCAGCGCCCTGAGCACGTCTTCCATCTCCGGTTCGATGGTGGCAAGGCCGGTGGCCACATTCACGACGATGGGGAAGAAGGCGATCAGGAAGGCTGTCAGCACCGCGGGGACCGTGCCGATGCCGAACCAGATCACCAGGATCGGGACGACAGCCACCTTGGGCACTGAGTTGAAGCCGATCATCAGCGGATAGAGACCGGCATAGATCGCCCGGCTCCAGCCGATGGCAAGACCGAGCAGCAGGCCGCCGCCGACTGCCAGCGCAAAGCCGAGCACGGTGGTGAACAGGGTCTGCAGCGAGTTTTTCCAGATGGCCGGCCAGAACTTCACCGCGGCCACATAAATATCCGTGGGCGCAGGCAGGATATAGACCGGCAGCTTCAGGATGCTGCAGGCCGCCTGCCAGATGAGAAAGAGCCCGATGGTCCACAGCCAGGGGGCCGCCTTGATCCAGCGCTCGCTCATGCTGCCTCCCTCGCCTCTGCAATATAGCCGCGCAGCTCGTGCACAATGTCGTTGAACCCGGCCTCATAGGTTAGATCGATGGGCCGCGGGCGCGGGAAGGTCACCTCGCGTTCCACGATCACCCGGCCCGGCCTTGCGCTCATGACGAAGATCCGGTCCGCCAGATAGACGGCTTCGCGCAGGTCATGGGTGACGAGAATGGTGGTGAAGCCCTTTTCCGCATGCAGATCCCGCATCACCTGCCACAGCTCTTCACGGGTGAAGGCATCCAGTGCGCCGAAGGGCTCGTCCAGCATCAGCAGCGCCGGATCATGCACCAGCGCACGGCACAGATTGGCACGTTGCTGCATGCCGCCGGAAAGCTGCCAGGGAAACCTGGCGCCAAAACCTTTGAGGCCGACGAGCGACAGCAGCGCCTCGGCCTTGGCCACGTAGGCGGCCTTTTCCTTGCGCAGGCGGGCGCGGTGCGGCTGAACGATCTCCAGAGGCAGCATCACATTGTCGAGGGTGGTGCGCCAGGGCAGCATGGAGGGGTTCTGGAAGGCCATTCCGGCCACACTTACCGGGCCGCTGACTTCCTTGCCTGCCACTTCCACGGTGCCCGCATTGGGGCGCATCAGGCCGGTGGCGAGCTTCATCAGCGTGGACTTGCCGCAGCCTGACGGCCCGACAACGGCGGCAAACTCGCCCTTCTTCACCGACATGGTCAGTCCGTCCAGCGCCAGCGTGCCCGTGTCTCCGCCGCCATAGGTGAGGCGGATATCCCGCAATTCTACAAAACCGGTCACCCGCGCCCCCAAAAGGTCATTCCGCATCATGAAAACACCCTCCCGGCGGGTGGCAGGCCAGCCGGGAGGGTGCAACGTCTGGCTTACTTGACGGCCCGCTCTTCTACGGACGGCAGGTAGGACGGATCGAAGACCTTTTCAGCGGCCGGCGGCGTATCGCTTACGCCCATGGAGGTCTTGAGATAGTCCATGCTCTTGGTCAGCTTGGCCATATCCACGCCGCCGAAGCCGTTGGCCTTGACCGCCGGGGTGGCAATGGCCTGCTCCACAGCCATCTTGAGACGCTCGGTCTCCACGGCCGCATCCAGCACCTCATTGCGCTTCATCACATAGGGAATGGCGGCTTGCGGATCTGCAATGGCGTCGAGGTATCCTTTGGTCAGCGCCTTGACGAAGCCCTTCACCGCTTCCGGGTTGGCTGCGGCGAAGTCCGTGTTCACCATCACCACGTTGCCGTAAAGATCGAGGCCGTTCTCGGCCATCAGGATGGTGACGATCTCGTCATCAGCGATGCCCTGCGCCTTCAGGTTCAGCACCGAAGAGAAGGAGAAGCCGAAGATGGCATCCACCTGGCCCTGCGCCAGCATGGGCTCGCGCACCGGGAAGCCGACATTCTCGATGGTGATCTTGGAGGTGTCGAGGCCAGCCACTTCCGCAAAAGCCGGCCACTGGCCGAAAGCAGCGTCCGGCGGGGGCGCACCCAGCTTCTTGCCTTCCAGCGACTTCGGATCTTCCGTGATGCCAAGGCTCTTGCGGCCGATGATGGCGAAGGGCGGACGCTCATAGGCCATCAGCACGGCCTTGGCCTTCAGGTCCGGCTGCTCGTCCAGCAGCTTGATCAGGGCGTTGATATCGCCAAAGCCAAATTCATAGGCGCCCGTTGCCACACGCGGGATCGACTCGCGCGAGCCTGCCCCCGTGTCGATGGTGACATTGAGCCCCTCCTCGGCGAAATAGCCCTTGTCCAGCGCAATGAAGAACGGAGCCGCCGGGCCCTCGAACTTCCAGTCGAGCGTGAATTTCACATCCGTTGCAGCGAGAGCCGAAGACGCCGACAGCGCCAGACCCATCGCAAAACCCATCAGACGACGCATGCTGTTCCCCTCTGGTTTTCCCAGTTTGTGAAAACAGAGTGACGCGGGGATGCACAGCAGGCAAGCAGGTTTTTACACTGCCTTCGGTTTCAGCACGGAAGCGCAGCACAAGCAGGCATAGAAGATTTTTATCTTTTTATTCAGATACTTAATTCGGTCATGACGGATCATGCGGACCAGCACATTGCAGTCTGCTCCACGCCCATCCCCCTCCTCTTCATCGTCATCCGGACGCAGCGAAGCGAAAATCCAGGACCGGAGAACCACGGCCTGTCAACGATAACCTTTTGAATTATCTAAGTCGTCAGCTCACCGGTCCCGGTTCGCGCTGCGCTTGGCCGGAATGACGGCGGAAGGGTTTTGCCGGGCATCAAGGCATCAATCCACTGCGCCCATCTGATCCCTGACGCTCCGCATGCCGCCCAAAATTTCGCCACCCGTGGTCTGACCAGATGAAGTCCAAGCGGTCAGCAAAGCGTCTTTCATTGTCAAATCTGCGGATTAAACGATCTCAAGCAGCCGAATCCGCATCTTCATCCGGCGGCATATCCCGCCCTTCGCGGATCAGCCGGCGCAGGAATTCCTCGAGGGCAGCAGAGACATCCGGCCCCAGCCCAGCCCGGAGTTCCCGGTCATAGGCCATCGCCCGCTCCCCGAGCCGGAGGAAGACGTCCCGGCCCTTGGGCGTCAGTGACAGGATTTCCGCCCGCCTGTCCTGCGGCGCCGTCTGCCGCTGCAGGTGGCCGCCTGCCTCCAGCCCCGCGACCGCTCGGCTGACCTTGGTTTTCTCGATGTGGGAAATGGCGCAGATATCCCGCGCCGTCATGGAGCCGAACTTGCCGAGATTGGCCATCACCCGCCACTGGGTCCGTGTCAGGCCGAAGTCGTCCCGGTAGACCGCCTGAAAGGACCGGCTGGTCGCCTCTGCCGCCTGATTGAGCAGATAAGGCAGAAACGCCTCCAGATCGAATCCATCCGCCGGACCAGTCATCTTCACCCCATTTTCCATGCCGCATGCTCACTTCATGGACCGCTTCGGGCGCGCAAACTGCCACGAGCGCCCTTGACTGTCACCCTCCCTTGACTTGGTTGCACTTGCAACTATTATCGCAGGCAACGGCCGGGGGAGCCGGCAAGAGGAGGACATCATGACAACGCACGCCCTGCCCACAGGCATGGTTCGCGCCGCCACGGTCAACGGCACGGTCGAGGGCTATATGCCCGGCTTTGGCAATGACTTCGAGACGGAGGCCCTGCCCGGCGCCCTGCCACAGGGACAGAATTCGCCGCAGAAGTGCAATTATGGCCTTTATGCCGAGCAGCTTTCCGGCACCGCCTTCACCGCTCCCCGCGGCCAGAACGAGCGCACCTGGTGCTACCGAATCCGCCCCTCGGTCAAGCATACCACCCGCTTCACCAAGATTGACGTGCCCTTCTGGAAGAGCGCACCCAACATCGTCGATGACGTGATCAGCCTGGGCCAGTACCGCTGGGACCCGGTGCCCCATTCGGATGAGCCGCTGACCTGGGTCACCGGTATGCGAACCATGACGACGGCTGGCGACGTCAACACCCAGACCGGCATGGCCAGCCACATCTATCTGCTCAACCGTTCGATGGTGGACGAATACTTCTTCTCCGCCGACAGCGAGCTTCTGGTGGTGCCGCAGGAAGGCCGCCTGCGCTTCTGCACGGAACTGGGCGTCATCGATCTGGAGCCGAAGGAAATCGCCATCCTGCCGCGCGGCCTGGTCTACCGGGTGGAAGTGCTGGAAGGCCCGTGCCGGGGCTTTGTCTGCGAGAATTACGGCCAGAAATTCGACCTGCCGAACCGTGGCCCCATCGGCGCCAACTGCCTTGCCAACCCGCGCGATTTCAAGACGCCGGTTGCCGCCTTTGAGGACAGGGAGGTGCCGTCCACCGTCATCGTCAAGTGGTGCGGCCAGTTCCACGAAACGAAGATCGGCCACTCGCCGCTGGATGTGGTGGCCTGGCACGGCAATTACGCGCCCTGCAAATATGACCTGCGCACCTACTCACCGGTCGGAGCCATTCTCTTCGACCATCCAGACCCGTCGATCTTCACTGTGCTGACCGCCCCTTCCGGCGTGGAAGGCACCGCCAATATCGACTTCGTGCTGTTCCGCGAGCGCTGGATGGTGGCCGAACACTCGTTCCGCCCGCCCTGGTACCACAAGAACATCATGTCCGAGCTGATGGGCAACATTTACGGCATCTATGATGCCAAGCCGAAGGGCTTCGTGCCCGGCGGCATGAGCCTGCACAATTGCATGCTGCCGCATGGGCCGGACCGCAACGCCTTCGAGGGCGCTTCCAACGCGGAACTGAAGCCGGAAAAACTGGACGAGACCATGAGCTTCATGTTCGAAACCCGCTTCCCGCAGCACTTGACCGAATGGGCAGCGACCTCCGCGCCCTTGCAAAATGATTACATCGACTGCTGGGACAGTCTTGAAAAGAAGTTCGACGGCACGCCCGGCGTGAAGTGAGCGGCAAGCGCTCACAATCAGGCATGACACGGGGCAGCGGCGGGCCGGAGGAGCCTGCCGCCCTCTCACACCAGTTTTCGGGAAAACACCATGAAACTTGCCACGCTGAAGGACGGCCGCCGTGACGGACGGCTTGTGCTGGTCAACAAGAGCCTGACCCGCTGCACCGAAGCCACCCACATTGCCCCCACCCTGCAGGCCGCGCTGGACAACTGGGCAGAACTCGCGCCCAAGCTGGCCGTGCTGGCCGAAAGCCTGGAACATGATGCCGTGCCCTCCATGCGCTTTCACGAGCATGACGCCCATTCGCCGCTGCCGCGCGCCTATCAGTGGGCGGACGGCTCAGCCTACGTCAACCACGTGGAACTGGTGCGCAAGGCGCGCGGCGCCGAAATGCCGGAAAGCTTCTGGACCGATCCTCTGATGTATCAGGGCGGCTCTGACAGCTTCCTCTCCCCGCGCGACCCCATCCGCATGGCCGATGAAGCCTATGGCATCGACATGGAGGGCGAGGTGGCCGTCATCGTCGATGACGTGCCGATGGGGGCAAGCGTGGACGAAGCGCGGGCGGCCATCCGCCTCATCATGCTGGTCAATGACGTGTCGCTGCGCGGGCTCATTCCGGCGGAACTGGCCAAGGGCTTCGGCTTCTTCCAGTCCAAGCCCTCCTCTGCCTTCTCCCCCGTTGCCGTGACGCCGGACGAACTGGGCGATGCCTGGGATGGCGGACGGCTGCATCTGCCGCTGAAGGTGGACCTCAACGGCAAGCCCTTCGGCCGCGCCAATGCCGGCATCGACATGACCTTCGATTTCCCGCAACTCATCGCCCACGCAGCCAAGACCCGCCCGCTGGCCGCCGGCTCCATCATCGGATCCGGCACTGTCTCCAACAAGCTGGACGGCGGCCCCGGCAAGCCGGTGAGCGAGGGTGGCGCAGGCTATTCCTGCATTGCCGAGATCCGCATGATCGAAACCATCAACAGCGGCGCCGCCAAGACCCCCTTCCTGCGCTTTGGCGACACGGTGCGCATCGAGATGCTGGATGCCACGGGCCATTCCATCTTCGGCGCCATCGAGCAGACGGTAGAGCGGAACGCCTGAAACAGATTTACGGACGGACGGACAATATCCATGAGCAAGAAATTTGCCTCGCAGGGCGACCTCACCGAAAAGACCATCAGCTTCACCGAAATAGGCGAGGGTCTTTATGCCTTCACCGCCGAGGGCGATCCCAACTCCGGCGTCATCATCGGCGATGACAGCGTGATGATCGTCGAGGCGCAGGCCACCCCGCGCCTTGCCCAGAAGGTGATCGACTGTGTGCGCAGCGTCACCGACAAGCCGATCACCCATGTTGTGCTCACCCACTATCACGCCGTGCGCGTGCTGGGTGCCTCCGCTTTCAAGGCGCAGCAAGTGATCATGGGCGAGACCGCCCGCGCCATGGTGGCCGAACGCGGTCAGGAGGACTGGGACAGCGAATTCCAGCGTTTCCCGCGTCTGTTCCAGGGCCATGAAAGCATCCCCGGCCTCACCTGGCCCACCACCACCTTCAGTGGCCGGATGACCATCTTCCTCGGCAAGCGCCGGGTGGACCTGATGCACCTTGGCCGCGCCCACACAGCAGGCGACATCGTCATCCACGTGCCGGACCAGAATGTCATGTTCACCGGAGATATCGTTGAGGCCCATGCCGCCTGCTACTGCGGCGACGGCCATTTCCGCGAATGGGGCCCGACGCTGGAGGCCATCCGCGCCTTTGACCTTGATGCCATTGCGCCGGGACGCGGCGATGCCGTTCTGGGCCGGGATGCCGTCAACGCAGCCCTAGACCGCACCCGCGACTTCGTGGAAAGCACCTTCCGCCCGGTGGCACGGGTTGCCGCCCGCAACGGCACCCTGAAGGAAGCCTGGGACGCGGTGCGCGCCGAATGTGACCCGAAGTTCAAGGACTACGCCATTTACGAGCACTGCCTGCCCTTCAATGTTGCCCGTGCCTATGACGAAGCGCGCGGCATCAGCCATCCGCGCATCTGGACCGCCGCCCGCGACCTCGAAATGTGGGCCGCACTTCAGGGCTGACCCAGCCCTGCGACGCCTCGCACGGAAAACGGGACAAGAGGGAGGAGACCTCGTGGACAGACCTGCCGCAATTGCACCTGCGCCCGCCAGCAAGGCCGGCGACCGCGCCCTTGCCTTCGCGCTTTACCCCTATGCACGCTCGGCCGATCAGGACCAGCCGGTCCCCGTCCGCCATACGGTTATCATCGTCGGCGGCGGGCCGGTGGGGCTCGCCACTGCGCTCGACCTTGGGCTCAAGGGCGTGCCGGTTCTGGTGCTGGATGATCAGGAAGGCGTTGGCGAGGGCAGCCGCGCCATCTGCTTTGCCAAGCGCACGCTGGAGATCTGCGCCCGGCTGGGCGCGGCGAAGCCCATGCTGGACAAGGGCGTGCAGTGGAACAAGGGCAAGGTCTTCCGCGATGACCGGCTGCTCTACGAGTTCAACCTGCTGCCGGAAGACGGGCACGAGTTCCCCGCCTTCATCAACCTGCAGCAGCCCTACTTCGAGAAATTTCTGCATGACCGCATTCTTGCGGCCATCGCGGAAGGTGCGCCCATCGAAATCCGGGGCCGCAACAAGGTGGAAGCGCTGGAACAGACCGGTACCGGCGCGCGCCTCGACATCGCCACTCCGGACGGCCCCTATCAGCTTGAAGCAGATTGGGTGATCGCCTGCGACGGCGCCCGATCGCCGCTGCGCTCCATGCTGGGGCTGGGCTTCGAGGGGCGGGTCTTCGAGGACAATTTCCTCATCGCCGATGTGCGCATGACGGCGGATTTCCCGGCCGAGCGCTGGTTCTGGTTCGAGCCGCATTTCAAGTCCGGCGACAGCGCCCTGCTGCACAAGCAGCCCGATGGCGTGTGGCGCATCGATTTCCAGCTGGGCTGGAACATCGACCGCAAGCGCGAACTGGAGCCGGAGCGCGTGCGCGCCCGGGTGGATGCCATGCTGGGCGAAGACGCGGATTACGAACTGGTCTGGACGTCGATCTACACCTTCCAGTGCCGCCGCATGGAAACCTTCCGCAAGGGCCGCGTGCTGTTTGCCGGCGATTCTGCCCATCAGGTTTCCCCCTTCGGCGCACGCGGCGCCAATTCCGGCATTCAGGATGCGGATAATCTGGCCTGGAAGCTGGCGCTGGTGGTGAAGGGCATTGCGCCCGAAGCCCTGATCGACAGCTACTGCGCAGAGCGCATCCATGGGGCGGACGAGAACATCCTGAACTCCACCCGCGCCACGGACTTCATCACCCCGAAAAGCGGCATGTCGCGCATGTTCCGCAACGCAGTGCTGGATCTGGCCGCCAAAGCCCCCTTTGCCCGCAGCATCGTCAATTCCGGGCGTCTGTCCGTGCCTTGCGTCTATGACGGGCTGCCGCTCAACGGGGCGGATCATCCGCTGATGCCACCCCGCACGAGGCCCGGAGCACCGCTGCTGGACGCGCCTCTTGGCGGTGAACCGGGCGCGGAAGACTGGCTGCTGGCGCGGCTTGGCGGCGGCTTCCATCTTCTGGCCATCGGCACGGATGCGCCCGAAAGCTTCACCGCCCACGGCCTCACCCTGCCCTGCCTGCAGCTTTCGCCGCAAGGCAACGAGCCGCTGCGCGAGCGCTATCTCGGGCAGGCTGCCTCCGCCGTCTATCTGGTGCGCCCAGACCAGCACACCGCCGCCCGCTGGGAGCGCTTTGATGCAAGCGAAGTGTCCACCGCCCTCGCCCGCGCGCTTTGCCTTGCGTAATACGCCTTGCGTGACGTGAACGATCACCCCTGACAGGCTGCCCGCCCCTGGCGGCAGCCGGGATAGATGAACCATGCTGATCACCGCCCCGAACCTGCCCAACCCGGACAATGCCTACGCCAGCCTTCTCGCCGCCCACGAAGGCCTGACGGAAGACGAAAGCCACGCCTTCAACGCCCGCCTGATCCTCATCCTGATGAACCACATCGGCGACCCGGCAATACTGGCTGAAGCGCTGGCTCTGGCGAAGGAGACGGGACAGAAGGGGTAGAGAGGCGGGCTCGTCCGCACATGGGCGGCCCTGATGCAGAGCTCCTTGGAATGCTGAGCCGCTGAAGGAATCGAGAGTGCGGCCTGGGCGCACTCTGGACGCAGAGGCCACAATCCCCTCCGCGCCGTCCCGGCCTTTGTGCCGGGACCTGTTATTGACGCACGGCAGCTGAAACAAAGCTACAGCACCGGCTCAAATCCCAGCTCTACAGCGGTCATCCCATCTCACCCGCATCACGTCCATAAAGGGTCCCGGCACAAAGGCCGGGACGGCGCGTGTGGGGTGTCCGAGACAGATGTCTGCACCCGGAGCCTGCCGGAACGCGGCATAGTTTAGCGCTCGCAGCTCAAAACAAAGCACGATGCAGCAGCGGCTATTTCTGATTTTGGTACAGGAGAGAGAAGTGGTGCCCAGAGCCGGAATCGAACCAGCGACACGCGGATTTTCAATCCGCTGCTCTACCAACTGAGCTATCTGGGCCTGACTTCATGTGGCGTGACCGCCGGAAGTGGGGGTCTTATAGGAGATCGCCCGGGCCTTGTCCAGCGCCCCGGCAAAACTTTTCGCAGGCTTGGAGCATTATTTTCGCAGCCACCGTAAAGCGCCGCTTTTCTCCATGGTTTCAACAACTTCAGGAGCTCATTCCACCTGTGGACAAGCGCCTCTTGCAGACCCTTGCGGCTGCTCCGGCCCCGCCGCCGGAACAGCCCTGCAGAGGTCATCAGGGCACCCGCTCACCCACCGCAACACCGGTGGCCATCCACGAGCCGTCAATGGCAGAGAAGTTGCCGATGACGCCGTCGAAATTGCTGTTCGGCCCCTGCACCAGAGAGGCATTGAAAGTGCCGCCCATCGTGCCGCTATCGAAGATCGCTCCGCTGAAGAGGTTCTGATCGGCGAAAGGGTTGGATTCCGAGACATTGGCCCCGAACGTGCGGCCATCAAAGTTGCTGATGGTCGCGGTGCCGTGGCGGCTGGCGAAATCCACGCTCATGTTGAAATCACCGGCTGCCAGATACTGGCTGCCGCCGTTCACCACACTGCCCACCGCATGGCCGACATAGCTCGCACTGCCGCTGCTGGGCAGGTCATTCGGCCCGAGAATACGTCCCGCAGCCCAGGTTCCAAGATGCACCTGCACCTGCTCGTCCGGAGTGGGGGAAGGATTGTCAATTGAAAGATGCGTGCCCCAGTATCCCCACTCCAGGAAGGCGCAGGTGCACTTGGCCGTCACACCGGCAAAGATGGCACTGTCAGCCCCATCCACCAGGGTGTTGGAAATGAAGTAGCTCTTGGCGTCGGCATCTTTGCTGGGGCCGCTGTCACCGCGCAGACTGTTGCCCAGGCTGTCATGGGTTTCGATCGCTGCATAGCGGTCATTGTCAATGAAGACTGAGGCACGTTCGCTCTCGGGCGCGGAGGCACTGTTGCCGAAGGATACATTCATGCGGGGCACGCTACCGCCCCCCGTGTAATTTGCATCCTCCAGTTCGAAGGATGCCGATACGGACCGGCTGTCCACATCGAACTTCACCGAATTTCCGAAGTTGCCGGTCGAGACATAAGGCGTCACCACAAGGGTGCCGGCGCTGTTGGTCTGCACCATGCCTGCGGCAAAGCCGGACATGTTGCGGGTGCTTCCCAAAAGGGTGGAGCCCGGCACTGTGGAGGAAAGCTCCGCAATATGCGTCGTGGCGCTGTAATGGTCTCTCAGCTGGCTGGACGGCGGCTGCACCACATAGCTGTCAGCATTCTGTGCCGGGCTGACATTGCTGCTGAGGACGAAGTTCTCAGCATTGCTGCCGAAGGCATAGGTGCCATCCGCCCCTTCCAGAGACCCGATCTTGCCGGAGAAACTGCCGGTGGCATCATGAGTAACGGACTTGTATCCGCCACGCCGCGCACCCGACAGGGCAAACTCACCCGAGCCATCATCCTTGACGGCACCAAGGAACAGGGAAATGGCCGACTGCTGCGTCGAGGACAGCCCCTGAATGGAGAAGGATGCAGCCAGCGCAAGCGGCGGCTCATCGTCCAGATCTGCGCCACCTTCCAGAACCAGAAGGCCCGAGTTGGCAACGCCATCGAGGAACGAAGTGCCCAGATCCGCCGCCACGAGCGGATTGAGGAAGAGAGCGCCCGTATTGACAGGAATGAGACTGCCATCGGAGTTCTCTGCGCCCAGCGAGAGGAGTTGCTGCAGGTCCGCCGTCAGCGTGTAGGTCCGCAGGCGGGACTGGTTCATCACTTCGAAGGAACCCGGTTCTCCGCCAAATGCAAGGATTGCATCGGAGAAGTCGCTCTCAAAGACCGGCATGTCCCCTTCAAGCAGAGCATTCTGGTAGAGCAGTGCGATGAAGCCATTGCTCCCCCGGTAGAAGATACCGCGCCCGTTCGCTTCAATGTCACCATCTTCCGAAGCATCAACCGTCAGCCAGGACGGAACGCCGGACTGGCTGAACTGCCCCATATGGATGCCCTTGTCCGTCAGCACGGACTGGAAATAGGACAGGCCCGAAGCCGAGGGGATGCCGACGGTAATCGTTTGCCCATCGATTTCACTGGTCAGGAAAGCATCGCCATCAGCCGAGGAATAGGCTCCGGAAGCGCCCCCCGAGCCTGGCAGCGTGACCGCAAACTCTTCGTCGATGGAATCCATGGTCCGGCCAAGAATGCCCTGACGGCCAGGATTGGAAAGTATGCCAGCAAGCCCCGGCAACTCGAGATAACTCCCCCCGCTCAGGGCACGCAATGTGACCGTCTGGGGCTCAGGTTCTGGCTCGGGCTCGGGCTCAGGCTCCGGCTGAGGCTGGGGCTCTGGTTGAGGCTGCGGCTGTGGCTCGGGTTGCGGCTGAGGCTGCGGTTGAGCGGTCTGCTCCGGACGCGGATCAGGCGTTTTCTCGATGGTCTTTTCAACCTCCGCCAGAGCCGTCGCCACGACAACCTCCGGCTTCGGTGGCGGCAAGGTGTTGATGACAGCGAGGTTCGAGTTGACCGAAGTAATACCGCTTTGGGCCACGATCTCATTGGTGGGCGGGCGCGGTGCGCCGCCGTTCTGGCCGGGCCGGCTGGTCAGGGACTGCTGAAGGGAGCCGAGATCCGCCTGGGAGGTCGGGCGTATGTCAGGCTGGCTGCTTCCGCCTCCCCCCACGACCATGGTGTAACCGGGTTCATAGATCCGCTGTTCGGTGCCGTTCGGGCCGGTGAACGTCAGTTCCTTGCCAAAGATCAGCGAGAATGTGCCGCCATCCTCACGCACTTCCAGATTGGCAATACCACCGCGGATGCCGATGGTGCCGACCGGCGTGCGGACATTCACCCCGCCCTTGTTTTTCGAAAGTTTCCCGCCAACAAATCTGGCCACGCCCTTGCCCATGCTGGCCACCAGCTTGCCCGTGCCAGCTTCCGGATCAAAGACGAACTCGTCGATCACCAGATCCGAATTGGCACCGACGGTAAAGGTCGATCCATCGACAAACAGCACCTGCACGAGGCCCGTGCCGCCGGTCCGGATGCGTTCGTTGTGATAGATGTTGTTGCCAAGCATGATGGTGCGTACGCCTGCCCCCGGCGCCGTGCCCTGCGCCTGCGGGTTCACCGCAGTGGCAACGCCCACATCCGTTGCTGCCATCGCAGTGGAGGCCAGCAGCGCCGGCAGAAGGCTGACGGCAGCAGCAAGAGAACGGGCGGTGCAGAAGCGGCTCATCATGGCGTCAAACCTTAAAACCGGCGCATGACAGACAGCATGCCCGATGCATTGGTGTAATCATTCAGATCATAATTGGACTGCTGGCGGCGCAGTTCGCCCGTCAGGCCTATGGCCGTCTTGCCTTCACCCAGAGGCATTGTCAGCGACGAGCGCAACCACCCCTCATTGTCCCGTTGGGCCCTGCTGCGGTTGATCAGCCTGTCCGGCTCGTTATAGGCGCGGTACAGGTAGCCGCCCTCAACATCCACGGACCAGGGCGCAGCGGACAGCCTGAAAGGCGAGGAGAAGCGGTAAGTTCCGCCGGCAGAAAAGCCGCTGGCTGTATTGGATTTGTAAGCCTTGTTCGCCGTCACCACGTCGCCAAGCAGCGTCAGCCGGGCGGTAAAAGTCTCGGTCAGGCGATATTGATACCCGGATACAATCCGCACCGCATAACCGGCCCTGTCGGAGAGATTGGGCTGTTTCACGGTATCGTTGAACCAGCTGTGGCGCACCTCTACCCGTGCCAGAAGGCCTGCCCGCTCACTCAGGTTCATGGCAACCCGCGCGCCGGCTCCAAAGCCGCCGCTGTAGTTGGCCCCATCCAGCCGGATGCCGGTGGCGATGCCGTAAATCCCGAGCCTTGCGTCATCAATGCCGAAGCGGGCGAGGTTGAACGACGGGCCAAAGGTGATCTCTGCCATCTCCGTATCGAGACGGCTGATATCCCCATATCGCGCACCATAGAAGATCAGGTCTGCCTCAAGCCGGTCCCCCTGACTGGCAAGGTCATAGGAAAAGCGCACGTTTGCAGAGAGGAACGCATTGATGTCCGCCTTGCCCGTTCCTGCGTCATCGAGTGTGAAGGCGGTTCCGTTCAGGTTGATGGTGCGGTTCTCGGGAGCTGCATTGGCATTGCTCTGCGCGCGCACTCCGGCCGTAAGCAGACCGCTGACCTTGGCCGGCGCCTCCTGCTCCTCAATGGCGGCAAGGAAGTAGTTCACCCGCTGTGTCACTTCCGGCGGCACATTGGGGCCGGAAATGGCGCTTTCGAAATAGTTGCGCGCCATGTCTTTAGCGCCGAGGCGCATGTAGAGCACGCCCAGTTCCAGCTGCACGCGCGGCAGGCCCGGCGCGTAGACGAGCATGCGCTCCAGCGTGCCGATAGCCGCTTCATGGTCGCCAATCTGAGCCGAGACCATGGCATATTCAAAGGCGATGTCCAGATTCTGCGGCTCTGCCAGTGTTGCCTGCAGAAGCTGCTGCTGGCGCGCAGCAAGATTTGCCGCCGGGAACTGCTGCGCCTGAGCCGCCCCATCGAGACCCGCCGTGCCAAACACCAGGGCGAGCGCAAGAAGGCCGCCAAACCGGTGCGCCCTGCTGCGGCCGTTGCCCGTGCGGCCTGCCCATATCCGCGGTGAATTTGACCCGATACTTGTCACGTTCCCCAGCATCCCACGCTTTACCAGATTTTAAGATCGCCCCGTGCTTGCAGAGATACATGAGTGTCCCGCCGGAGCAAACCTGCAATCCGGCGCGGGACACTTATCTCGCCGTGCGTTGATCAAAGGCTATATCTGCCCTTCCCTGAGCCAGGGCACTGGCATGAAAAGAGAAATGGCGCGAGGAGCAAAATCCCGCGCCATTCCGGAGCCTGTGGCTTTTTCGGGGTGCATCGCCGGGCGCAAGCCCGGCCGCCGCACGGAACAGTGCCCTGCGGACAGGATCAAGCGGTCCTGCCCGCAAGCCCGGCCTTTACTGCACTTCCTTGATGCGGCCGTCCGTGAACGGGGTGTAGTCGCCGCCGCTCTTGGCAATGTACTCCGCCAGCACTTCTTCAAGGCCCGGGCCGAAGTCATAGGCATTCATGCCTGCCTTGGCGAAGACGGCATAACCATCACCGCCGCCACGCATGTAGTTGTTGGTGGCAAGGCCGTAGACCTTCTCGGGGTCGATCGGGACCCAGCGGTCGCCGTCCTTCACCTCGACCTTGAGGATACGTTCACCGGCCGGCTTGGCCTTGGTCCACTCGTAGCGAAGACCTGCGACCTGTGCAAAACGGCCTGCGCCTTCCTCAACCTTGGATACGCCATTTTCCAGAGCGGCCACAACGTCAGAGCCCTTCAGCTGGAACGTGGCCAGGGTGTTCTGGAACGGCAGCACCGTCAAAACCTCACCCATGGTGATCTCGCCCGCATCGATGGAGGCACGCAGACCGCCGCCGTTCTGGATGACGATCTCGACGCCCTGCTCCTTCACGCGGTCCAGCATCGCCTCGGCCACCAGATTGCCCATCTGGCACTCGGAGACACGGCAGGTCTCCCGCGAGCCATCGATGGCGGCGGTGGTGGAACCGATCACCTTGGCCTTCAGCTCTTCCAGCGGCTGGGCCAGTTCAGCGACGCGGGCGGCGACGGTCTCATCTGGAGTGACGGACGCATCCAGCAGGATCGGGTCGCCCTTGGCAGAGATCAGATCGCCATTGTCGTTGAAGGTCAGCTCGATCTCTCCGAGATACTTGCTGTAGGCATAGGCCGTGACAACCGGCACGTCCTTGCCGTCCGGGTTGGCAACGATGGTCGGGTAAGGACCGGCGGCCTTGTCATTGTCATTGGCCAGCAGTGTGTGGGAATGGCCGCCGACAATGGCGTCAATACCGGAAACTGCGCTGGCGATTTCCTTGTCACGCTCGTAGCCCATGTGGGTCAGAGCGATGATCTTGTTGACGCCCTGTGCCTCCAGCTCGCCCACGGCGCCCTTGAGGTAATCCTCAGCCTTCACAAACGAGACGCCGGGGCCGGGGGATGCGGTCTCGGCGGTGTCTTCGGCCAGAACCGAGACGATGGCAATCTTCTGTCCGCCAACTTCCAGGATCACCGAACCGGGCACCTTGTCCTTGAGCAGCGGCTCATTGGAGACATCAGTGTTGCCGGAGATGACCGGGAACGTCACATCCGCGAGAAAGTCGGCAAGGCCCTGCGGGCCATCATCGAACTCATGATTGCCCACGGCCATCACGTCATAGCCGATCATGTTCATGAACTCGGCTGCCACCTTGCCCTTATAGGTCGTGTAGAACAGCGACCCCTGGAACTGGTCACCGGCATCCAGCAGGATCACGTTCTTGCCGGCATCCGTCAGCGCCTTGCGGCGCTCGTCCACCTTGGTCTTGATACGGGCAACACCGCCAAAGCACTCACCCTTGGCATCTTCGTCGGCGCTGCAGGTCGAATCGAACTTGTTGATATGCTCGATACGGCTATGCAGGTCGTTGGTGTGAAGGATGGTCACCGAGTAATCGGCCAGCGCTGCGCCGCCCGTTGCCATCACGGCAAAAAGGGCAGTCGCGCCAAGAAGCATCTTTTTCATGTTCGCCTCGCCTGTTGGAAGCCAGCCCCGGCCTCCGCTTTTTCTACACAGCCGCCCTAGCACAGGTCTGCGACAGTTTTATTCGCAGCAGCGCGCAAGAGGGCAGGCCAGCCTCCCGCCTTCCGCTGAATTGTGACAGCGTTTGTGACAGGCAGGCCTGATTATGGCGGCGGAAAATTTTTCAGGGCAAGATGATTTTTTCAGCATACCTGCCCGGAATTTCACGGCACAGGCTGGCACGGCAGTAATCAGCGGTCTTCGCCGCCCTCTGCCTCGTCATCAACATCATCCGTCTCGACAGCGGGAATGCTGTAACCCTCGGCCATCCAGCGGTGCAGGTCGATCTTGGCGCAGCGGTCGCTGCAGAAGGGGTAGTCGGCCTGGGTGGAAAGCTTGGAGCAGATGGGGCACGGCCGCATGCGGCGGCCCTGATCCCCTGCATTGCCGGATGCTGCGGTCATTGCGGCATCCTCACGCGGGCAGCTTCAGCGGATCGCGCCACAGGGCGCGGACATCCAGACCGGCGGAGGCCAGCATGTTGACTGTCTCATAGAGCGGCAAGCCAACCACATTGGGATAGGAGCCGGTCAGCTTGACCACAAAGGTGCCCGCAAGACCCTGGATGGCATAGCCGCCCGCCTTGCCGCGCCATTCGCCGGAAGCCAGGTAGTCGTCACCTTCCCGGCGCGACAGCTTCTTGAAGCGCACCCGGGTCTCCACAATCTTCGTCCGCACGGAGCCAGCCGGCGAAATCACGGCAAGGCCGGTCAGCACGCGGTGGCCACGGCCGGAGAGAAGGCCAAGGCAGGCCTCTGCCTGCTCCACCGTCTCGGCCTTGGGCAGAATGCGGCGGCCGGCGCAGACCACCGTGTCCGCCGCCAGAATGACGGCTTTCGACAGCACGGCATCTTCCGCCAGCTGCTCACGCACGTGACGGGCCTTGGACTTCGCCAGACGCACCGCCAGAGCGCGCGGTGTCTCACCGCGCAGGGGTGTCTCGTCCAGATCAGCCGGAATGAGATGCTGCGGCTCGATACCGGCCTGCTGCAGCAGAGCCAGACGGCGCGGCGAAGCGGAAGCCAGAACGAGGGGAACGGTAGCAGTATCGCTCATGGATGTCTCGCTCCCGGCCAGACTGCGGCTTACTTGAAGCGGTAGGTGATGCGGCCCTTGGTCAGGTCATACGGGGTCATCTCGACGAGAACCCGGTCGCCTGCCAGAACACGGATGCGGTTCTTGCGCATACGCCCTGCAGTGTGAGCAATGATTTCATGGTCATTTTCAAGACGCACGCGGAACGTCGCGTTGGGCAGCAGTTCCGTGACGACGCCCGGAAACTCCAGAACTTCTTCCTTAGCCATATGGTATCCCGGTTAAACCGATCCTGAGGTGCGCGGAACCTATAGGATCAAAGCAAAAAAGTGAACAGGGCAATCTCCGCGCCGGTGATTTTCCATCGGGCGGGCCGTCATGCGGACTTGCCGGTTCAGGCGTGAGGGCGGAAAAGGGCCGCTTCGCAGCAGTCTCCCAACTCTTTCGCTTCTCTCTATCACCCGCTGGGCGGCGGCGTCCAGCCCAGACGCTTCTTGATTTTCATCATCAGCTGATCACGCACCCCCCGGTAGGCGTCCAGAATCTGGTCGCGGCTGCCGGAAACGATGGTCGGATCCATCGTTGGCCAGTATTCCACGTCCACCGCATCGGCGCGGGTCAGGTCCAGGACCTTGTGATGGGCTTCCGGCGAAAGGGTGATGACAAGGTCGAAGCCGGACTCGTCCAGATCCTCCAGCGTTTTGGGCTGATGATTGCTGACGTCCATGCCGATTTCGGCCATCACCGCATCCACGAACGGGTCACGCTCGCCCTTGCGCGCACCGGCCGAGCGCACATAGACCTGCCCCGGAAACAGGCTGCGGGCAATCGTTGCAGCCATGGGAGAACGCACAGCGTTCATGCTGCAGGCAAACAGGACCGCAGTCGGACGGGAGCCCGGCCCGGTCATGGTGCTCAGCCTTTCCAGTGCAAGGCGTAGACAAGGGTAAAGAGGCGGCGGGCCGTGGGCTGGTCAATCTCCACCTTGCCCTTCAGCCGCTCCTTCAGGACCATTGCCCCCTCGTTGTGCACGCCGCGCCGGCCCATGTCGATCGCCTCGATCTGGCTGGGCGTCGCATGGCGGATCGCCTGATAGTAGCTTTCGCAGATCAGGTCGTAATCCTTCACCACGCGGCGCAGCGGTGTCAGCGACAGCACGTGCGTGGCCACATCCTCGCCACCCTCGCTGGTGATCTGGAACACCAGCTTCTTTTCCACGACGGAGAGGCGCAGCACAAAGCGCCCCCCGCCCAGCCCGCAGGGGCAGAAGCTGTTTTCCTCGATCAGGTCATAGATGGCCACGGCCCGGTCATGCTCGATGTCGGGGCCCGCACGGGCAATTGACGCCTCATCGAGAATGACATCGATAAGACGGCCTGAGGCATCTTGGCCGGACCCCTCTCCGGCGCCGGAGGACGCACTGCTTTCCACCAAGGTCATACGGCTCGCACCTTCCCCGTCAGAGCCCTCAATATGCGTTCCTCCCCCGGCCACTCCCTTAGTCCGCTCCGAGATTGAGGCGGATGGAAACGGACCTTGCATGTGCGCTGAGGCCTTCCGCCTCGCCCAGGGCAATTGCCGCAGGCCCGAGAGCCCTGAGGCTCTGCGCATCACACTTAAGGATCGACGTCCGCTTCACAAAGTCAAGCACAGACAGGCCCGACGAGAACCGCGCCGAACGGGCGGTCGGCAGAACATGATTGGAACCGCCGACATAATCGCCGATGGCTTCCGGCGTGTGGCGGCCCAGGAACACGGCGCCAGCATTGCGCACGCGGCCCAGCAGCGCTTCGGGATCTTCCACCGCCAGCTCCAGGTGCTCCGGTGCCAGCTGGTTGATCAGCGGAATCGCCTCCTCCAGATCCTTCACCATGATGACGGCGCCGAAATCGCGCCAGCTGGCCGAGGCCACGTCCGCACGCGGCAGCGTCTTCAGCTGGCGCTCCACCGCCGCTTCCACGGCAGCGGCCAGCCCTTCGTCGTCGGTGATCAGGATCGACTGGGCCACCGGGTCATGCTCGGCCTGCGCCAGAAGATCCACCGCCAGCCAGTCCGGATTGTTGTCCGCATCGGCCACCACAAGCACTTCGGAAGGGCCGGCGATCATGTCGATGCCCACCGTGCCGAAGACCCGGCGCTTGGCGGCGGCCACAAAGGCGTTGCCGGGGCCGACGATCTTGCTCACCGGCGCGATGCTTTCCGTGCCATAGGCAAGCGCCGCGATCGCCTGCGCGCCGCCAATGCGGTAGATTTCCGTGATCCCAGCCACCTTGGCTGCCGCCAGCACCAGCGGGTTCAGCACCCCGTCCGGCGCGGGCACCACCATGGCGATGCGATCTACCCCTGCAACAAGCGCGGGCACGGCATTCATCAGAACGGAGCTGGGATAGCTGGCGAGACCGCCGGGCACATAAAGGCCGACCGCCTCCACCGCCGTCCAGCGCGAGCCGAGCTCGACGCCCAGAGCATCCGTGTAACGGTCATCCTTCGGCATCTGGCGGGCGTGGTGCGAGTGGATGCGGTCCCGCGCCAGTTTCAGCGCATCAAGCGTCGCCGGCTCGACGGCCGCAGTGGCAGCCTCGATCTCTTCAGCCGTCACCCGAAGCTCCGTGATGGAACCAACGCTCACCCGGTCGAAGCGGTTGGTATAGTCCACCACGGCCGCATCACCGCGTGTGCGCACATCGTCCAGAATGGCGCGGACGACCTGATCCACATCCTCGGACACCTCGCGCTTGCCTGCGAGCAGGTCCTTGAAGCGGGTTTCGAAATCTGCATCTGCGGTAGAAAGCCGGATTGCCACGTCTGTCTCCTTGCAAGGCCTTTTCGCGGCGCCGGCTCACCCTGCAAGGGGCCGCGCCGCTTGTCGCCGGCAAAGCGGCGCCTGCCAACTGGAAAATCTCAATCGAGTTGATGGTGCGGTTTATTGGGCGTGGCCCAGGCGGCGCCAAGATCGGTCAGCTGCGCCTCGATGCATTCCACATCCAGTGCCAGCGTGCCGCCACCGGCAAATTCCAGCCGCACCGTGCCGGAAGGGGCTTCCGCGCCCTGTTCGAAGCGGATGGCCAGCAGCGACAGGATGGCGCCCTTCGCCTCCTGCCGGATATGGGCCGCGCGCATCGCCGTCACGCGGGCGAAGGCCAGCGCCGAGCGGCGCCTTTCATGGCTGCGCGAGCGCCAGTCTTCTGCCTTGTCCCAGACGAAGCGGTTCATGGCGATCACCACCTTGCGCTCTTTCTGCAGGTAACGGATGTCACCAACACTCAGCACCGCGTCCTGCACATGGGCGGAAACCACGGCCAGATCTTCTTCATCAAGGGCGGCAAGTTTCAGCAGGTCCATGGGCGGCTCTGTCTCCGGAAGGCTTCTGGCAAGGGACGGGAGAGCTCCCGCCATTCCAATCCGTTGCCTAGCGCGTCCCGGTCCGTTTGACAATGCGGCAGGCCGTGCACCACGCCTGCCGCATGCTGCATTCAGGCCGAAATGCGCTCGATCATGGCGCCGCAGCGGCCGAGCTTTTCTTCCAGCCGCTCGAAGCCACGGTCGAGGTGATAGACGCGGCTCACGTTCGTCTCACCTTCAGCCACCAGACCAGCAATCACCAGCGACACGGAAGCGCGCAGGTCCGTCGCCATCACCGGGGCGCCGCGCAGACTGTCCACGCCGTCCACGATGGCCGTCTTGCCGTCGATGCGGATGCGGGCACCCAGGCGGGCCAGCTCCTGCACATGCATGAAGCGGTTCTCGAAGATGGTCTCAGTAATGCGGCTCTGGCCGCCCGCCCGGGTCATCAGCGCCATGAACTGGGCCTGAAGGTCCGTCGGGAAGCCGGGGAACGGCTCAGTGGTGACATCAACCGGCGCAATGCCATTGCCATTGCGGTAGACGCGCAGGCCGTCTTCCACCTGCGTGATATCCGCCCCGGTCTGGCGCAGCACGTTCAGTGCCTCGTCCAGAAGTTCAGACCTTGCGCCCTGCAGCACAACATCGCCCCCGGTCATGGCAACCGCCATGGCATAGGTGCCGGTTTCAATGCGGTCGGCGATCACCGCATGGCGGTGGCCCTTGAGGCGCTGCACGCCCTCGATGCGGATGGTTGAGGTGCCCGCGCCTTCGATCTTGGCGCCCATGCCCTTCAGGCAATTGGCAAGGTCTTCCACTTCCGGCTCGCGGGCGGCGTTTTCCAGAATGGTCTCGCCCTTGGCCAGAGTCGCCGCCATCATCAGCGTGTGGGTGGCGCCCACAGAGACGCGCGGGAAGGTGATATGCGCGCCGGTCAGCCCCTTGCGCGCATTGACCACCACATAGCCCGCCTCAATCTCGATCTCCGCGCCCAGCTGCTTCAGGCCATCGATGAAGAAGTCCACCGGCCGCGTGCCGATGGCGCAGCCGCCCGGCAGCGACACGCGGGCCACGCCCATGCGCGCCACCAGCGGGCCGATGACCCAGAAGCTGGCGCGCATCTTCGACACCAGCTCGTAAGGCGCGGTCGTGTCTACAATGGCGCGGGCCGTCAGATGCAGCGTCTGGCCGCGCAGCTCGTCAACGCCGGTGCGCTTGCCATCGACCGAATAGTCGACGCCATGGTTCGACAGGATATGCGTCAGCTGCGCCACATCCCGCAGGCGCGGCACGTTTTCCAGCGTCAGCGTCTCGTCTGTCAGGAGCGAGGCGATCATCAGCGGCAGGGCCGCATTCTTGGCGCCGGAAATCGGGATGACGCCATTGAGCTGCGCGCCGCCGATGATCTTGATGCTGTCCATGGAATCACCTGATTGGGCAGGTCTCAGGCCTGCCGGCAAATAAAAAACTGGCCCGGCTCTACACCGGGATAAAGGCCGAGGCAAGGCAGCGTGGCATACCGCCCTGCCTGCATTGCTTCCGCCTTGCGGCAGCATGCGGGGCCCGCAGCTTCCTGCGGCTCCCGCACGCACTCAACTCATGCCATCACACCTGCGGCACCGCGTCCGCGTTCCCACCCGGCCCGGCGGGCGCAGCAGCACCATCCTCAGCCTCAAACGGCCCCGCAGCAGCCTCACGGCGCTGACGGTCTGCTGCCTTCCGCCGCTTCAGATTCTGCCGCAGTGCCTCGGCAAGGCGCGCCTCGCGGGACCCGGGCTTAGGCCCGTCCGGCTTGTTCTGCCTGGTCATCGCCATCCCTGCTGTTTCGAATTTTCCAAGAAATAGCTTATGCTTTCCGCCACCGGAAGGCATCCCCCTTGCCTTCCCGGCAAACTGTCCACAGGCACGCAGAAAAATCAGCACGATAAGCGCTTGCCATGTTCTGCCTTCTGTGGCACAAGCCGACCCGTTCGCGGCGCCACAGCGCGCCGGTCACGAACGGCCTTCCGGCTCACCGGAAAAGGCTATCGGGTCCGCCCGGAGATGCTGCCGTAGCTCAGTGGTAGAGCACTCCCTTGGTAAGGGAGAGGTCGAGAGTTCAATCCTCTCTGGCAGCACCATTTTTCACCGTTAAATCGCAGAGCTTTGGCAAAAGTTGCTGGTCGCGCTATAGTAACCGCGAAACCGGAGAAAAGCCGTATGGCAACGATGAACGTAAGCTTGCCAGCTGATGTACTGGATTTCGTGGAAGATGAAGCCGCACAAGGTGGATATGCCACCTCCAGCGAAGTGATCCGCGATGCCCTGCGCTTGCTTCAGCATAAAAAGGCCGCCGAACAGGAGCGCCTCGCTCTTCTCAGCCGGGAAATTTCCGTTGGCCTCGACGACATGCGCGCAGGCCGCACCACGTCGAAGACAGCGGCGGAGATTGCGCAGGAGATTCGGCAGGAACACGCAGGCGAAGGAGGCATTCCCTCACTGCGGCAGCCGAGCGCAACATTCGCTACATACTGAGGGAAACGATCAAAGCATCCGGTGTCAGGCAGCTCTCTGTCTACGCAGGGATTATCGATCGTGGCATAGAACTGGTCACAGAGGATCCGGAGCGCGGCAGATCTCTTGACAGATCACGGATCGCGGCGGGTGTCCGGCTTTTCCATCTGGAGCTTGCAGCAGGCAGGCGCGGGGCCGCCGCACACTGCCTTTATTACATCAAGAGCCTCCTGCCGGACGGAAGCAGCGGCGTTATCATTCTGCGCGTGCTGCATGAAAGCATGGAGCCACGGCACAAGATCATCAGGTCCTTGCGCGACGATCAGCACCCATAACCCTCATTCCGCCTGGGGCATACCCGCTGGCCTCAACGCCCGTTTCTGGGCGGAAATGCGGAAGGGGGCGTTGGGGGCTCCGTAGCCGGCGTAGTTGCCGCCGCGCTGGACGAATTCGAAGAACAGCCCTTCCGGACGGGTCTGCGAATAAAGCTGGAAGAAGCTGCCGCCTGCATCCTCGTCATAAAGCACGTTAGCCGCCTTCATGCGAGCCACCAGTGCCGGATCGAGGCCGAAGCGGGCTTCGACGTCGGCGTAATAGTTGGCACCTATCTGCAGGATGGGGAAGCCGCGGGCGCTGAGCGATGCAGCGGTGGCGAAGATGTCATCCGTGGCAAAGGCGATATGCTGGACCGAGGAGCCGAAACTTTCCTTGACGAAGCGCCCGGCCAGAGTGTGGCGGGCTTCCGCACCGTTGAGCGTGATGCGCAGCGCGCCGGTTTCAAGAGCCTGCGACTTCACCAGCCCGTCCGGATCGGCCACATCCACCATGGGCGCGCGGCGGGCGTCGAACAGGGCGTGGTAGAACAGCGACCAGCTGAGCATTTCGTCATGCGCCATGGTCTGGGCGATGTGGTCGATGCGCGTCAGCCCCGCGCCTGTGGCGGCATCTGCCTTGCCGGTACCAGCCTGACGCGCATCGGGCAGCGGGCGGAAGTCCACATCCCACAAGCGGCCCAGCATCTCCCCGCCATCGACAAAGCGCAGCAGGCTGCCGCCATGGCCGCGCACGGCGGGAATGGCCAGTTCGCCTTCGGAAATATGGCTCTGATGGGCCGGGATCAGCAGCGCCTGCGCCCGCTCGGCGGCAGCGGCGGCATCGGGCACCTTCAGCGCGATTTCGGACACGGTGGTGCCGTGGGTGACATAGGCGGTGTGGGCAAAGCCGGTGGCGGCCGTGTTGACGAGAATGTTCACCGCACCCTGGCTCCAGCGCGTCACCGGCTTGGAGACGTGCCGCGCCACGGGCGCAAAGCCTGCCGCCGTCAGGAAGGCGGCGATGGCCGGCTCTTCAGCTTCCGACGTTGCGATTTCGAGGAACTCCACCCCTTCCACGGGGGCAGGCGCAGGGAAATGCGGCAGATCGACGGTCAGCGCGGGTTCGGCCCGGCGCACCCGGTCCTGCAGATCGATGAGGCTGCGGTGGCCATCCAGCGCCACAAGGCGCGGCAGGCCGGCGCGGAACTGGTCGTTGAAGATCTCAAGCGACAGCGGCCCGGAATAGCCGGTGGAGAGCACCGCCCGCATGAAGCCGGTCACATCCAGATCGCCCTCGCCCGGCATGTTGCGGAAGTGGCGCGACCAGTAGAGCAGGTCCATGGGAATGGCCGGGGCATCGGCCAGCTGCACGAAGAAGATGCGGTCACCGGGAATGGCGCGGATGGAATCGGGCGGAATGCCGCGCCCGAGCGTGTGGAAACTGTCGAGGATCAGGCCGATGCGCGGATGATCCGCACGGCGCACCACTTCCCAGGCATCGCGGTGGTCGTTGATGTGCCGCCCCCAGGCCAGTGCCTCGAACCCGGCACGCACGCCGAAGCGGGCGGCAAGCTCGCCCAGTTCGTGGAAATCCTGCGCCATCCGGTCGATGCCGCCCATGGCCGCCGGATGCACGGAAGAGCAGACCAGCATCAGGTCGGTACCCAGCTGGTTCATCAGGTCAAACTTGCGCGCCGCACGGGCGAAGGCGCGGGCGCGGTAGGGCTCCGGCAGGCCCTCGAAATCCCGGAAGGGCTGGAACAGGGTGATGGTCAGCCCGTGATCACGCACCATGCGGCCCACATCGGCGGGGCTCAGGTCCGAGGCGATGAAATCCTGCTCGAAGATCTCGATCCCCTGAAAGCCCGCCTTGGCGATGGCCTCCAGCTTGACCGGCAGATTGCCCGAGATGGAAACGGTGGCGATCGAATTCAGCATCGGTTCATTCCGGCTTGAGGAGATCCTGGCGCAGGCGGCCATGATCGAGCGGCAGTCCTGTGAAGATGGCCCAGGCATCAACGCCCTGCCCGAAGAATAACTCATAGCCCGAGATGATGGTCAGGCCTTCGGCTTCCGCATCCTTGAGGAAAGGCGTGTCGACGGGCGTGTAGACCGCATCGAACACCCAGGCAGCGCCTGTCATGTGCACCCGCTCCAGCGGCGTGCCGCCGTAGCCGACCATGCCGACGGGCGTGCAGTTGATGAGGCCGCTGGCGCCAGCGGCAAGTTCTGCGGCCTCCGGTCCGGTGCGGGTGACGAGTTCCGGCCGCACCGCCTTCAGCGCTTCGGCCAATGCATCGGCCTTGGCCACATCCCGGTCGGCAATGCGGATTTCGGCAATGCCCAGGGCGATGAGGCCGAAGGCCACCGCCTTGCCGACGCCCCCTGCCCCGATCATCAGAACGGGACCGGGCGCCGCATCGCCGCGCACCGCGCGGTAGGCGGCGATGAAGCCGGAATAGTCGGTGTTGAAGCCGCGTGCCCTGCCGTCCTCGAAGATCACCGTATTGACCGCGCCGATGGCCCGCACCAGCGGATCATCGACCTGAACCTTGGCCGCCGCCCGCTCCTTGTAGGGATAGGTGACGTTGACGCCCCGGTAGCCATCTGCCGCCACATGGGCAAACAGAGGGTCGAACTCCATGCCCATCTCCCGTGGCACCAGCCGGTCATAGGTCACCGTGCGCCCGTTCTGCAGCCCCGCCAGCACGTGCAGGCGGGGAGAGGATGAGGCGGCGATGTTGTCGCCGATGAGGCCGAGGCGGATGGTGCCGGTCTGCGGCACGGCAGCGGGAGAGGATGCGGACATGGCGTATCAGGCTCGCTTGCGGAAAATGCGGCGCCAGAGCGGCGTCTTGGACAGAAGGATCAGCACCACACCGGCCATCAGCGTGGCCGAAAGCGGGCTGGTGAGAATGCCCTTGAACAGCATGGGCAGGCTTTCCTGCTCCGAGATGATGGCCCGGCGCCAGTTGTCATCCAGGAGGCGCGACAGGATCACGCCGAGAATGACGGGGCCCAGGGAATAGCCATAAAGGCGCATGAAATAGCCCAGCACGCCGAAGCCCAGCATCCAGTAGACATCTCCCAGCCGGTTGTTCACCGCATAGGCGCCGACGATGGACAGGAGCAGGATCAGCGGGATCAGCAGCCCGCGCGGCAGTTCCACCACCTTGACGAAGAGGCGGATGCCGGTGAGGCCGAAGAGCAGCATGAAGCAGTTGGCGATCATCAGCGCGCTGACGATGAACCAGAACATGTGCGGCTGCTGCACCATCAGCAGCGGCCCCGGGTTGAGGCCGTGGATGAAGAGCGCGCCGATCATGATGGCAGTCACCGCATCCCCGGGGATGCCGAGCGTCATCATCGGGATGAAGGCCCCGCCGACTGCGGCATTGTTCGCCGTCTCGGGGGCGACAAGCCCCTCGATGGCGCCCTTGCCGAAGGGTACTTCCGGATCCTTCGTCACGCGCTTGGCATGGTCATAGGCCATCAGCGCGGCAATATCCCCGCCCGTGCCGGGCAGCGCACCGACAACGACACCGATGGCCGAGGTCTGCAGCGACAGCGGCAGATGCCTGCGGATGGTGCTGAAGCGCGGAACGATGCGGCTGATCTTCTGCTTCACCGCTTCGGACTTGATCGTGTGCAGCTGCATCAGGGCTTCGGACACGCCGAACATGCCGATCATCACGGCAATGAAGGAGATGCCTCCCATCAGCGACGGGGAGCCAAACGTGAAGCGCTGGTCCATGGTCAGCGGGTCGAGGCCGACAGAGCCGATCATCAGGCCCAGAGAGCCTGCGAAGACGCCCTTCACCAGGCTTTCCCCCGACAGCGAGCCAACCAGCAGCAAGCCGAGAATGGCCAGCAGCATGAAGTCGCGCGGCTGAAAGCGGATGGCGAAATCGGATACGGCAGGCGCAGCCAGGGCGAGCACCAGAATGCCGATCAGGCCGCCGAAGAAGGACATGACGGTGGTGACGCCAATGGCCTCACCTGCTTCACCCCGCTGGGCCATGGGATAGCCGTCCAGCGCCGTGGCGATGGCCGAAGGCGCGCCGGGGATGTTGAGCAGGATCGCCGTGCGCGAGCCGCCATACACCCCGCCCATGAAGATGCCGATCATCAGCGACAGGGCGGGCAGCACATCCCAGGAGAAGGTGAAAGAGATGAGAATTGAGACGGCCATCGTTACCGACAGGCCGGGAATGGCGCCGATATAGATGCCGGCCATGGTGCCTGCCGCGATGAGGGCGAGCAGCTTGATGTCCAGCAGCGGCACGAGAAGAGCGTTGAGAATATCCATCAGGGTCTCTGCCTTACGCCATGAGCTTGCGGAAGAAGGCGAGGATTTCCGCCTCCGGCACGATGCCGGCGGGCATCAGCACCGAGAAGATCAGCCGGAAGATCACCCAGATCAGAAGAATGCTGAAGGCCGAGACCATCACCGTCCAGCCCCAGTTGCGGCGGGTCAGGATGCGGATGCCGATGACCAGAAACAGGAAGGACGTGGGGATGAAGCCAAGCGGCTTCAGCAGGAAGGCATAGGCCGTGATCAGCACGGTCATCAGCACCACCGGCAGCGGCAGGATCTCCCGCAGGGCCCACTGGTTGCCTTCTGCGGGCTTGCGCAGGGTCTGGATCAGCACCATGCCGGAGGTCACGGTCATCAGACCGGTCGTCATCATCGGCACGCCGCCCGGTGCGGACAGGGCCTCAAAGCCGGAAATCCCGTAAGCGGTGTAAAACAGAAAAAGACTGGCGCCAAACATGAAGTAGCTGAAAACCAGTTCGAAGGAGCGGCGGGGTTGCGGGTTTTCCATGTGACCTCCAGCAGCCGGATCAGGCAGGCAGGGTTTTACCACCTGCCCATGCAAAACGCCGCCCCTCTTCGGCAGCCTGCCGCGCATGAAATAATGCATGATGCAGGCTGCTTCAGAAGCGTTTCACGAGGCCCGGCAGGGTGCTTTCCCTTTGCCGTCGGCGGCCAGGCCCCGGAAGATCAGGCGGCGTTTTCTGGTTTATGGCGAGGATCAGGGCTTGGGAATGCCGAATTCCTCAGGCGAGGCCTTGGCAAGGCCCGCTTCCCAGACAAGCCAGCTGGTGGTGGACTGCCACTTCGACAGGAAGTCTTCCGCCTCGGTGCCGGAATAGGACATCATCTTGAAGCCGCGGCTGTCCATCAGCTTGAGGAAGTCCTCGTTCTTGGCGCCTTCCTGATAAGCGGCCACCAGCTTGGCAACCACGTCATCCGGCGTGCCCTTCTTCACGAAAATGCCGAAGAATGGGCCCCAGGGCAGCAGTTCAGCAAATTCCGGGTTGGTGGACACGATGGTTGGCACGTCCGGCAGGGCCGGGGTGGGCTCGACGTCGAACAGGGCAATCGGCTTCATCGTGCCGGCCTTGATATTCTCGACCGCAGCGCCCAGCACCGCCGGCATCACGTCGATGGCGCCGCCCTGCAGGGCGGTCAGGGCCGGGCCATCACCGTCGTAGGGAACGAAGGTCACGTCGATCGGCGTCTTCTGGTTGATCATCGCGGTCACGACAGACGGCAGACCGCCCGGACCGGTGGAGCCAAACTTCACCGCCTTCGGATTGGCGTTGATATAGGCAATCATCTCCGGATAGGTGTCGAACGGAGCATCCGGACGGGCCACCAGGATCGGGATACCGCGCGCCAGAACGTTGATCGGGGTGAAGTCGGAATAGTCCTTCTCACCCAGCTTCATCACCTTGTAAAGCAGCGGGTTTTCCGCGCCGAACAGGATGGTGTAGCCATCGGCATCACCGGCCTCGACCATGTTGAGCGCCAGGGCGCCAACGCCGCCAGTGACGTTCTGCATGATGATCTTGCCGCCCAGCGCCTTTTCGGCATGCGGGGTGACGGCGCGCATCACCGTGTCGGTGGAGCCGCCTGCGCCCCACTGAATGATGCCCTGAATTTCCTTGTCCGGATATTCGGCAAGAGCCGGAACAACAGCAAGCCCGAGCGCAAGAGCTGCGCCAATAAGCGTCTTCTTCATGAAGATCCTCCCATTTGAACGGTCCCGGCCCATTCTCCTTTTGAGCCGCCCGAACCCTTGATTGCCAGAAGTCAGAGATAACAGCAAATACCGATTTTGCCGTCATAGTAACATGATGTTAATCCAGCATCTCAGCCCGTTCCCGATGCTGAAGGTGCGGGGTCCCAGGCCTCGCGGGCACGGGCGCGCTGGAGTTCGTGGCGGAAACGCTCGACCGTGAATTCGGCGAAGCTGGAGAGCTGCCGTCCATGTTTGGTCAGCACCCAGGCGTTGATTGACGCGGGCTCCTTCAGCGGGCGCCGCACCAGGCCAGGCATGTAGACTTCAGCAACCGAGAATTCGTCGATCACCGAAACACCCAACCCATGCCGGACGAGGCTGACAATCGTCTGGGCAAAGCGCCCGCGCATGGAAAAACGCGGCTTCAGTCCGGCGTCCCGGTAAGGGTGGGACAGGATGCGCCCATATGGATCACTTTCATCGATGCCGATGATCGGCTCTTCCATGAGGTCATGCACGGAAATGACAGGCTTTTCCGCCAGCCGGTGCCCCTCCGGCACCACGGCGACAAGCCGCCCCTCCACCAGCTTCTGGCAATCCACCGCCGGATTGTCCATGGCCGAGCTCATGATCACGAACTCGCCGCGCTCCAGCAGCAGGTAATCGAGGGTCTCCTCGATCTTGAGGATGTTGAGGTCGATGAAGAGATCGGGAAAGCGCTGGCGCACATTGCGGATGGCGCGTGCCGCGATGAACTGCGCAATCGAGGGGGCGCAGGCAATCGACAGGGTGAATTCCTCACCCTTGTGCAGGGAGGACACCGCCTGGTTCAGGTTCTCCATCTGCCGGTAGACCTGATGCACCATGTCGAAGACCTTCTGCGCCTCGGGCACCGGCACGAACAGCCCCGCCTTGCGCTCGAACAGGCGCACGCCGAGCGAATCCTCTGTGTATTTGATCAGGCGGCTGACGCCGGGCGCCGACACGTTCAGCAGCTTGGCGGCGCCCGCAATCGTCCCGGCCATCATCACGGCGCGGATGACCTCGACCTGCCGGAGTGTCAGTTCTTTCATCTTGAAGAATCTCCCGGGCGCGATGCTGTCACAGCTTCGGAAGACGCGAAAGGTCTCCTTTCAGGAACAGCGGTCAGTGTATCGGACGATGACCCTTGGCAGAATTGACCTTCTCAAGCCCGCATGAACCTGATTAACCTCACGGCCCCGAACCGGAGATACCTAGAACAATGAAGCTTGATGCCGCCCGTGAAGCCCGCCTTACGCAGGCCAGTGCCATGCTCGCCGAATGCCGCCGTCAGGGCGGCGCGCTGGAGCGCCTGCCGGAAGCAGCCCGCCCGCAATCCATGCTGGAGGGCTACGAGATCCAGCGCCGCGTCCATGCGCTGCTGGGCGATGCTCCGGTCCGGCACTGGAAAACCTCCGAAACCGGCCCGAAGGGCGCGATGACCGCCCCGATCCACGGCAGCCGCATCTTCACGAGCCCCGCCAGCGTTGGCCGCGTCAACGCCCTCGAAACGGAGATCGCCCTGCAGCTTGGCCAGGATTTGCCCTTCCGCGACGGCGCGCCTTACACCCGTGAGGACGTCCTTGCGGCAGTCTCTCATTACGCTTTGGCCTTCGAGCTCTGCGCCTCGCGGTGGCTGGCGAAGGATGTGGAAGTGGAAGAGAAGATCGCCGACTGCCTGTCCAATGACGGCCTTGTCCTCGGCACTCCGGTGCCCTTCACCGGCGAAATCATCTCCCCGGTAAAGCGCCTCGTGCTGATGCGGGATGGCACGCCGGAGCCCTTCACGCCCAATGACATCGATCCGGCAGGCTCGCTAGCGGCTTATGTCAATGCAGGCGGTGACCGGTTCGGCGGCTTCAAGGCCGGAGACTGGATCATCACCGGTTCCATGAGCGGCGTGCAGAACGCCCCTGCTCCCGGTCTTTGGACAGCCCGCTGGGATGACCGGCTGGAGATCAGCCTGACCATCACCGGCTGACCCTGATGATCTCCGGTTCAGCGGCCGGAAAAGCCGCTGAACCGGACGAGCTCGACGTTCTTTTCTTCCAGAAGCGCGGCGAAGGCATCGCTGGCGAGATAGGCCAGTTCCGCCTCGCGCAGATCCGTCAGCGGGTCCAGCCCGATCAGATGCCCGTCGACGAGGCCGGGATGGCACATGATCAGCGGCCGCTCCCCCTCGCCACTCAGAAACCGGCCAAATAGATCGCCCGTCTTCTCCCGCGCAGTGAAATCCCGCACGCCGCGGAAACTGTCATTGGCCTTGAACCCCGCCGCCTTCACCTTGCGCGCAAAGCCCTGACCCAGCGCGCTGATGACAGCCGCTCTTGGAACGGCTCTGCCGCGTTTCAGGATGGCCGCCAGCGGCTCCTGGCACAGGCGCAGATAGCCGCCCTGGGGGGCGATGCGGGCTGCGAAGGCCTCCAGCACAAGATCGCGGATCACCGGCAGCTGGTGGCAGTGGTGGTGCCCGTCGATGAAATTCGGCACCCGGCCCATGACGGCCGCGAAGGCATCGATCTGGACGGCGATCTCCCCGGCCAGTTCCTGCCGGATGGTCTCATCCTCAAGCTGACCGCGCAGGGCCATGATGATCAGCCGCCCGTTCGACGGCAGATGCCCGCTTTCCGCCAGCCTCGGCATCTGGGTCAGGGGAATGTGATCGGTGAGCGTCAGATGCAGGCCGATATCCGCATCGATCTGCTCCGCCCCGGCCAGAAGGTGACGTCCCTCTTCTGCCCAGAAAGGGCTCACCGTCATGGCTGCCGTGGCCGTCAGGCGCTGCTGGCGCAGCAGCTGGCGGATGCCCTCGCTGATGCCCGGCGTCAGCCCATAGTCATCTGCGCTCAGAATCACCTGTTTTTTATCAGACGCCACCCTTTGAAAAACCTTTCCTCTTGCTTTAGGTAAACAGCCAACAGAAACACTGTGAAAAGAATACGGCGCTATTCAGCTGCTGCGGGGGCTGCCGTCCCTGGACCGGGATGCGAGAGAGATGAACGGCAAGGCTCCAGAACTTTCGGTCGTGATACCATGCTTCAATGAAGCTGCAAATCTGACGCCCTTGATGGCCCGGCTTGTTCCGGTGCTGGAAGGGCTTGGCCGCAGCTTTGAGATCCTGCTGGTGGATGACGGCAGCCGCGATCGCACGCTCGAGGTGGCTGCAGGCCTTGCCGCCGTCGACCCGCGCATCGGCATCCTCGCCCTGTCGCGCAATTTCGGCAAGGAAATCGCCATCACCGCCGGCATCGACCATGCGCGCGGAAATGCGGCGATCCTGATGGATGCCGATCTGCAGCATCCGCCCGAAAAGATCATCGAGCTTGCCGCGGCCTGGGACGAGGGCTTTCAGATCATCCACGCCACCCAGGCCGTCCGCCCGTCCGAGGGCATGGTCAAGCGCCTTTGCGTGAAATCCTTCTACAAGCTGCTGGCACAGCTTTCCGACATCAAGCTGCCGCGCGGCGCGGGCGATTTCTGCCTGCTGGACCGGGCGGCGCTGGATGCGCTGAAATCCATGCCCGAGCGGGCGCGCTTCATGAAGGGCCTGTATTTCTGGATCGGTTTCCGGCAGAAGCAGATTCCCTACGAGCCGGCCGAGCGCACGGCCGGGGCAAGCGCCTGGAACATGCGGCGTCTGTTTGGGCTTGCGCTGAACGGGCTGACAGCCTTCAGCACCGTCCCGCTGCGGCTCGCCTCCATCGCCGGAATTCTGGTCTCCTTCATCGCCATCATTTATGCGCTCATCCTGGTGACCGATGTGCTGCTTCATGGCATCGACGTACCGGGCTATGCCTCGCTGATGGTCGGCCTCTTGTTCCTCAGCGGCGTGCAGCTGATCTCGCTCGGCATTCTGGGTGAATATGTGGGCCGCATCTTCAACGAAACGAAACAGCGCCCGCTTTATTTTGTCGGCAGCTACCGGCCGGCGGAAGGTCATGCGGATGCAGCCCCCCTGCCCTCCGCCCCTCAGGCGAGCCCGGACGCTGCCAGCGCCACGAGGACATAACGCCCGGCCTTGCCGATGGTGACCAGCAGCAGGAAGATGCCTAGGGGCTCGCGCAATGTGCCAGCAATCACGGTCAGCGGATCACCGATGACGGGCAGCCAGGCGAACAGCAGGCTCCAGCGGCCATAGCGGTGATACCAGCCCTCAGCCCGCGCCAGCGCCTTGTCCGAAACCGGGAACCAGCGTTTGTGCCGGAAACTGGCAATCCCGCGCCCCAGCAGCCAGTTGACCACCGAGCCCAGCACATTGCCCGCCGTGGCAACGCCTACCAGCAGCCAAGGGGGCCAGCCGCCGGCAATCACCAGCGCCGCCAGCACCCCTTCGGACTGGGCAGGCAGCAGCGTGGCCGCCAGAAAGGCAGCCAGAAACAACCCCGCCAGACTGCCAAGTCCACTCATCCGCTGACACCCCTCCTCCACACAAATGCGCTGCCGCAGGTAGCCTTGCGGCAGCGCATGATCAAGTGCCAGTCCTGAGGACAAATCTCAGGCGCGGGCAAGAAGCCCGTGTTCGGCGTGCTCCAGCGCGGTGACGATGCCGCGCAGTTCCGCCAGCCCCTTCAGCCGGCCGATGGCCGGATAGCCGGGTTGTGCCTTGCGCTTGAGATCATCGAGAATGTCCTGCCCGTGATCCGGGCGGAAGGGGATCGACACGTCGCTGCGGCCTTCGGCTTTGCGGCGTGCTTCTTCCTTCACAACCTCGGCCAGCAGCGCCACCATGTCGGTGTTGCCCTTCAGGTGCTCTGCCTCGTGGAAGGAGCCGAAGATCGCGTCCGTCTCGCGCTTCACGTTGCGCAGATGCAGGAAATGCACCTTGGCGCCATGGCGGCGCATCATGCCCGGCAGGTCATTGTCCGAGCGCGCGCCCAGCGACCCGGAACACAGGGTGATGCCGTTCGACGGACTGTCCACCGCCGAGAGAATCGCCTCGTAATCGGCTTCCGTCGACATGATGCGCGGCAGGCCGAGCAGCGGATAGGGCGGATCATCCGGATGGCAGCACATGCGGATGCCTTCCTGCTCCGCTACCGGGATCACCTCCTCGAGGAAGGTGATGAAATGGCGGCGCAGCTGATCGGCATCGATCGCGCCATATTCGGCCAGATGCGCCCGCACATCGTCCAGCGTCATGTGCTCGGCAGCCCCGGGCAGGCCAAAGGCCACGTTGATGGCCAGCGCCTGCTTCTGCTCCTCACTCATGCCCGCATGGCGGCGGGCCGCCTCTTCGGCGATCCCAGCCGGGAAGTCCTCTGCCGCCCCCTTGCGCTGCAGGATGTGGATGTCGAAGGCGGCAAAATCCGCATGGTCAAAGCGCATGCAGGTGCCGCCATGGTCCACCCGCCAGGCCAGATCCGTGCGCGTCCAGTCCAGCACAGGCATGAAATTGTAGCAAAGCACCTTGATGCCGGCCGCGCCCAGATTGCGCAGGCTGACCTTGTAATTCTCGATGTGCTCGCGCCAGTTACCCTTCTGCTTCTTGATATCCTCGGAGACCGGAAGGCTTTCCACCACCTCCCAGGCAATTCCCGACGGGCTGCCATCACTGCGCGTGGCGATCTCCCGCTGACGCTGGGCAATTTCCTCAGGCGTCCACACCGCACCGCTTGGCACGTGATGAAGCGCGGAGACCACGCCCTCCACCCCTGCCTGCAACATGTCGTCAATGCTCACAAGGTCCTTGGGACCAAACCAGCGCCAGGTCTGCCGCACGCGTTCCACTCCTGTTTCCGGCCCGCCGCTTCTGGCCCGGCCGGTCCTTCGGGCCTTCCGGTTGCCCCGGTTTGCCGCCTCTTTCAGGAGGAAGGCATAACATGCCCTCGCCCCTGCCGACTAGTATGGTAGTTTGATATTGACTTGTATGGTAGTATGGAAAATGATGCTGACAAGAGGAGAGTGTGGAAAATGGACGGGAACATGACGGGTCAGATTCTGCCGCTCAGACCACTTGCCGCATCCGAACCGGGCGTTCCCGTCGGCCAGCTGGTGCATCGCGACCTGCGCCAGCGCATCATTCGCGGCGAGCTGGCGCCGGGTACTCTTCTGTCCGAGGCGGAGATGGCCCGCAGCTTCGGCTCCAGCCGCCAGCCCGTGCGGGAAGCCTTCATCAAGCTCGCCGAAGAAGGCCTTGTCGAGGTCCGCCCGCAGCGCGGCACGCTGGTGCGCAAGATCTCCATCAAGCGCGTGATGGACATCCGCTTCGTGCGGGAGGCCATCGAGGCGAATGTGGTTCACCTGCTGGCCAGCGAGCCCGAACCGGCCATCATCGCGGACCTGCGTGCCCAGATCGCACACCAGCGCGAGGCCGCTGCCGATGCACAGGATGTGTTCATGGCGCTGGACGAAACCTTTCACCACACCATGGCCCGGGTGATCGGCAAGACTTATGCCTGGGACGTGGTGGAAAGCGTCAAGGCCCAGATGGACCGGGTGCGCTATCTCAGCTTCGCTGATTTTCCGGTCCCGCGACTCATCGCCCAGCATGAGGCCATCGTCGATGCGATCGAAGCCCGCAACCCGCAAGCCGCCGAGGAGGCCATGCGGATCCATCTGCGGGAGATCCTGAAAGACCTGCCGAACATCGCGGCCGCCCGGCCGGAACTGTTCGACATGGAAGAGGTGCAAGTCACCCCATAATCACATGAAGTGGAGGAAAAACATGCGTCGTTTCACAAGGCAGGCCCTTGCCGCTGCCATCGGGCTTGCCAGCCTGGCTGCCCTTGGCACCCCTTCCCTTGCCGCAGAGCGCGTGCTCAAGCTTGGCCACCTCGCCAATGAGCAGAACACCTGGCACAAGGCCTCCGTGAAGTTCGGTGAGGAACTGAAGGCGCTCACCAACGGCCGTATCGAGGTTGAGGTCTATCCGAACGAGTCCCTCGGCAAGGAAGTCGACCTGATCAACGGCATGCAGCTTGGCACGGCCGACATGACGATCACCGGCGAAAGCCTGCAGAACTGGGCACCCATGGCAGCTCTTCTGGCCGTGCCTTATGCCTACAAGTCGCTGGAGCACATGGACGAAGTGGCGTCCGGCAAGATTGGCGAGGATATCAAGGCAGAGATCGTGGCAAGGGCCCAGATCCGCCCCATCGCCTATTTCGCCCGCGGCCCGCGCAACCTGACCGCCAACCGCGAGATCAAGACCCCTGATGATCTAAAGGGCCTGCGCCTGCGCGTGCCGAACGTGCCGCTGTTCGTCGACACCTGGAAGACGCTGGACGCACAGCCCACGCCGATGGCCTTTTCGGAGGTCTTCACCTCGCTGCAGTCCGGCGTGATCGATGCGCAGGAAAACCCGCTGGCGCTGATCAAGTCGGCCAACTTTGCCGAAGTGCAGAAGTTCGTGAACAAGACCGAGCATGTGCGCTCCTGGATCTATCTCACGATCTCCGAAATGACCTGGTCGCAACTCAGCGCCGAAGATCAGGCCGCAGTCCTGGAAGCGGCCAAGCGGGCACAGGCCTATGAGCGCGAGCTGTTCCTTGCCGACGAGGAAAATCTCGTGAAGGAGCTTCAGGCCGCAGGCATGACCTTTGTCGAGGTGGATGCCGCCGCCTTTGCCGAAAAGGCACGTCCGGCTGTTCTGGCCAATGTAAAGCCGGAAATCCGCCCGATCGTTGAAGACCTCATGAAGTGAAAAGGCAGCTGCGGCCCCGGCACCTCGCCCGGGCCGCAGCATGCCTCCTTCGGGAGACAATCATGATTTTCAGACAGGCCCTCGCGCTTGTGGCTGCGGTCAGCCGCTTTGCCACCGGAGCCGCCTTTTTCATCCTGATGGGCGCGGTGCTCGTTCAGGTGCTCGGGCGCACGCTCTTTCATTCGTCACCCGTCTGGACGGAAGAGCTCACCCGCTTCGCCCTGCTCTATGTTGCCGCCATCGGCATCGGGCTTGCCTATCGCAGCGGCGATCTGGTCAACGTGGATCTGGTCTGCGAGAGCCTGCCCGCCCCCTGGCCGAAACTGCTGCGGGCGCTGTCGGCCCTGCTTACGGCGATGCTGTGCCTGATCCTGATCGGCCCGGCCTGGCGCTTCACTTCCATCGGCGCCATGCAGACGTCCCCTGCCCTGACCTGGCGGATGGACTTCATTCACGCCAGCATGCTGGTTGCCCTCGTCTCGCTCTGCATTTTTTCCCTCGCGCGCTTCCTGTCCATTGCCACCGGCGAAAGTGACGGCCTGCCGCAGGCAGCCGGAGGAGAAACCCCGTGAGCCTTGCCATTCTCTTCGGCGTCTTCACCCTCGGCCTGATCATTGGCGCCCCTGTCGCGGTGACGCTGGGCCTCGCCTCCATGACCTACCTCTGGTTCAAGGGCATTCCTCTCGTCGTCATGCCGCAGAAGATGTTTGCCGGTATCGACGTCTTCGTTCTCCTGTGCATTCCCGGCTTCATCCTCGCCGGCAACCTGATGAACCGGGGCGGCATCACCGGGCGTATCGTGCGCTTCGCCAATGCGCTGGTGGGCTGGATGCGCGGCGGGTTAGGACAGGCCAATGTCGCCGGCTCCATGCTCTTCGGCGGCATCTCCGGAACCGCCGTGGCCGATGCGGCCTCTATCGGCGGCATGATGATCCCCGGCATGAAAAAGGCCGGCTATCCGGCTGACTTTTCCGCCGCAATTACAGCAGCTTCTTCCACCGTCGGACCGATCATTCCGCCCAGCGTGCCGATGATCATCGTCGGCGCCCTCTCTGGCATCTCCGTTGGCAAGATGTTCATGGCCGGCGCCATTCCCGGCATCATGATGGGTCTCGCCATGATGGTGACGACCTATATCATCGCCGTGCGCAAGAACTTTCCACGCCAGCCCTGGCAGGGCGTGCGCGAACTTTGCCTCGCTTTCCTCGGCGCCTTCTGGGCTCTGGCCATGACGGGCCTCATCGTCGGTGGCCTGCTGACCGGCCTTGCCACGCCTACGGAAACCGCCGTTGTCGCCAGCATCTATGCCTTCGTTGTCGGCGCGTTCTTCTACCGGGAACTGCCCATCCGCGAAGTGCCGAAGATCGTCATCGACAGCGCCGTCTCCTCGGCGGCCATCCTCGCGCTCGTCGGCTTTGCCAATGTCTTCGGCTGGATCCTCGTTTCCGAGCGCATCCCGCAGATGATTGCCGAGAGCGTTCTGTCCATCACCGGCAACAAGTTCGTCGTGATCCTGCTGATCAACATCGTGCTGCTGATTGTCGGCATGTTCATGGAAACGATCGCGGCGCTGATCATCCTCTTCGTACCGCTGCTCGCCCTTGCGCAGGGTGTCGGCATTGATCCGCTGCATTTCGCCACCTTTGCGGTGCTGAACCTGATGATCGGCCTCACCACGCCTCCCGTGGGTGTGTGCCTGTTCATCTGCGCCAACATCGCCAAACTGCCGCTGTCGCCGGTCATCCGTGCCATCACGCCCTTCCTCATCACCAACATCATCGTGCTGCTGCTCGTGTCCTATATCCCCGGACTGTCGACCTGGCTGCCCGCCTATCTTCTGGATTGAACCGTCATGGAAACTCGCGTGTGCCGCCTTTACGGCCAGCATGACCTGCGCATTGAGACGGCCGGCGTGCCGCAGCCCGGCCCCGGTGAGGTGCTTGTCGCCATCGGCGCGGGCGGGATCTGCGGTTCGGATCTGCACTACTTTCAGGATGGCGGCTTCGGCCCCATCCGCGTCCGGGAACCGATCATCCTTGGCCACGAGATTGCCGGAACCATCGCAGCCCTTGGCGAGGGCGTCACCTCGCTCAAGGCTGGCCAGAAGGTCGCCGTCAATCCCAGCCGGCCGTGCCGCACCTGCAAATATTGCGCGGAAGGGCTTTTCGCCCACTGCCTGGCCATGCGCTTCATGGGATCGGCCTTGCGCTTCCCCCATGAACAGGGCGGCTTCCGCGACCTTGTGGTCACCGATGCCATCCAGTGCGAGCCGGTGGGCGCGCATGTGGACCACGCGGAGGCGGCCTGCGCCGAGCCGCTGGCCGTGTGCCTGCATGCAGCCAATCAGGCCGGCCCCCTGGAAGGCCGCCACGTGCTCATCACCGGCGCGGGCCCCATCGGCCTGCTCTGCCTGGCCGCAGCCAAACGGGCGGGCGCTGCCAGCATCACCGTCACCGATCTACAGGACGCAACGCTGGCTGTGGCAGCACAAATGGGCGCCTCACAGACCATCAATGTCATGACCCAGCCCGAAGCGCTGGAGCCCTTCAAGGCGGACAAGGGCCATTTCAACGTGGTGTTCGAATGTTCCGCCGCGTCCCCTGCCCTGCGCTCCGCCATCGAATGCGTGCGTCCGCGCGGCCGTATCGTGCAGGTGGGCGTAACCGGCGATCTGCCCATTCCGGTCAACCTGATCGTCGGCAAGGAGATCGAGTTCGTGGGCACGCACCGCTTCCATGAGGAATATGCGCTGGCCGCCCGCCTGATCGACAGCGGCGAAATCGACGTGAAGCCCATCATCAGCCACCGCTTTGCGCTGGACGATGCGGAAGAAGCCTTCCGCATTGCCGGTGACCGCTCTCAGGCCATCAAGGTCAGCCTGACATTCGCCAGCGCCTGAGGCGTTCCCAGCACCGATTGTCTCGCCTGTGTGGACACGTCATCCACGCAGGCGTTCTTTTTCCTCGCCAGGGAACATGCCATAAGACAAGCCTCATCAGCAGAGGCCATGCCGTGAACCCTGAAATCATCTATCTTTTCGATCCGCTCTGCGGCTGGTGCTACGGCGCCGGTCCGGGCCTTGCACGGCTCGCGGCGGAGCCAGGCATCACGGTCACCCTGCAGCCGGTGGGCCTGTTTACCGGGGCGGGGGCGCGGCCCATGGACCCGGGTTTCGCCTCCTATATCGTCAAGGCTGACGAGCGGATCACGGCGATGACCGGCCAGCCCTTCAGCGATAGCTACCGGCAGAACGTATTGTTCGGCGGCACGCAGAGGATCGACAGCGGCCCTGCGAATCTCGCCCTCACCGCCGTGCGCCTGACTGAACCGGACGAGTTGCACAAGGCCCTGAAGGCGCTGCAGGCAGCGCGATATGCCGATGGCAAGGACATCACCAGTCCGGCCGTCCTCGCAGAGATCCTGAGTGACGCGGGATTGCAGGCCGCGTCTGACCGGCTCGCAGCCGCAGACGGGGCGCTGGAAACGGCCATGCAGGAGTGGATCAGCGAAGGCAGGGGCCTGATGCAGGCCATGCGGGCACAGGGCGTGCCTGCCCTGCAGCTGCGCCCCCCTTCGGGCGGACGCTATACCATCGACACCCAGGCCCTGTTCGGAGCGCAAGTCGAGGCCCTGATCGAGGCCATAACCAAAGCTGCTTGAACCAAGCAGCCTCAGCGGTAGAGCAGCGACACGCCGTCGTGGAACAGATGCAGCGCCTCTGGCGCGGCCGTCAGCCGCACGGCGGAATGCCTGAGGCCAGAACGGATGCCCGGCAGCTTGGCCACCATCTGCCGCCCCGCCGCATCCTTCTCAAAATAAAGCAGTGTCACCTCGCCCAGTGCCTCGGTGATGTCCACCGTGCCGGTGAACAGCGGATCACCCTCCGTCTCGCGCAGGTCTTCGGGCCGGACACCGAGATTGACCTTGAGGCCCATGTCGCCGTCACCGGTCGGGATGGCGGCCACAGCTTCCAGACCGCTGTCCAGCCGCACCCGGGTCATCCCGCCGGTGGCGATGATCTCGCCCGGCAGGAGGTTCATAGCCGGACTGCCGATGAACTGGGCGACGAACTCGTTCTGCGGCTTCTGATACAGCTCCATCGGCGTGCCGACCTGGCTGATGCCGCCGCCCGCCAGCACGACGATGCGGCTGGCCAGCGTCATGGCTTCCACCTGATCATGGGTCACATAGATCATGGTGCTGTCAGGCATCTGCTCCTTGAGCTGGGCAATCTCGATGCGGGTGGCCACCCGCAGCGCCGCATCGAGGTTGGAAAGCGGCTCGTCGAACAGATAGACCTTGGGATCACGCACAATTGCCCGGCCAATGGCAACGCGCTGGCGCTGGCCGCCGGACAGCGCCTTGGGCAGGCGTTCAAGATAGGGCGTCAGCTGCAGGATATCCGCTGCGCGGGCGATAGCTGCGTCAATCTCCGCCTTGCTCTTGCCGGCAATCTTCAGGGCAAAGGCCATGTTGTCGCGCACGGTCATATGCGGGTAGAGCGCATAGCTCTGGAACACCATGGCAATGCCGCGTTGGGCGGGAGGGACGTCATTCATCACCACGCCACCGATCTCCAGCGTGCCGCCGGAGATCTTTTCAAGCCCGGCAATCATGCGCAGCAGGGTTGACTTGCCGCAGCCGGAGGGGCCGACGAAGACGATCAGCTCACCCTTCCTGATGTCCAGGTTGATATTGCTGAGAACCTTGACGCCGCCATAGGCCTTGGCCACGTCCGTAAGCTTCAGATCTGCCATCTGCCGGCCCTCCCCTTGCCTTCAGCGCCTGCGCATGAGGCTGACGCCCCAGGGCCCGAGCGCGATGATGCCGTCATGCTCCGAAACACTGCCGATCTCATGCCCGATCGTTTCCCAGTCCTGTGCGGGAATACGGATATCGGCCGGCGTGTCCGAGAGGTTGAAGGCACAGAATATGGTTTCGCCATTCAGCTTCCGGGAAAAACTCAGCACATCTCCCGTCACCGTCATCGGCGACTGGCTTCCCTTCATCACCGCCGGATGGGCATGACGGAAGGCAATGGCACGGCGGTAATGGTGGAGCAACGCCGCCGGATCATTTTCCTGCGCATCCACGGCGAGCCCATAATGCTCGCTGGGCACCGGCAGCCAGGGGCGTGCCTCGGAGAAGCCGCCGCTCTGCTGCTGGATATTCCAGACCATCGGCGTGCGGCAGCCGTCGCGGCCCTTGAACTTCGGCCAGAACTCGATGCCATAGGGGTCCTGCAGATCCTCGAAGGCAAGGTCCGCTTCCGGCAGGCCCAGCTCCTCGCCCTGATAGATGCAGACCGATCCACGCAAGCACATGAGCAGCGTCGCATAGGTGCGCGCGGCAGCGGGCGTCAGATGCCAGCGGGTGATGTGGCGCACCACATCGTGGTTGGAGAAGGCCCAGCAGGCCCAGCCGTCCGAAGCTACACGGTCAAATTCCTCGAAGACGCTCGCCACATAGGACGCAGTCATTGGGCGGTTTGCCAGAAACTCGAAGGCATAGGACATCTGCATCAGGTCATCGCCCCGGGTATATTCCCCCAGAAGCTCCAGCCCGCGCTGGCTGTCGCCAATCTCCCCAACAGTGGCCGCGTTATACTCGTCCAGAACCACGCGGAAGCGGCGCAGGAATTCCAGGTTCTCCGGCTGGTTCTTGTCGTAGACGTGACGCTGATGATTGTAGGGGTTCACCTTGGGCGCCGTCAGATCGTTGCGCTCCTCCACCGGAAGGGCCGGGTTGTCACGCAGTTCCTTGTCGCAGAAATAGAAGTTGATGGTGTCGAGACGGAAGCCATCCACTCCGCGCTTCAGCCAGAAGCGGGCGACATCCAGCAGCGCGTCCTGCACATCGGGATTGTGGAAGTTCAGATCCGGCTGCGAGATCAGGAAGTTGTGCAGGTAATACTGCTCGCGCCTTGCATCCCAGTGCCAGGCCGGGCCGCCGAAGATGGACAGCCAGTTGTTCGGCGGCGTGCCGTCCGGTTTGGGATCCGCCCAGACATACCAGTCCGAGCGCGGGTTATTGCGGCTCTGGCGGCTTTCCTCGAACCAGGGGTGCTTGTCCGAGGTGTGGGACAGCACAAGGTCGATCAGCACCTTGATGCCATGGGCATGGGCGGTTTCAATCACCCGGTCGAAATCGGCCAGCGATCCGAACATCGGGTCCACATCGCAGTAGTCGGACACGTCATAGCCAAAGTCCTTCATCGGCGAGGTGAAGAACGGGCTGACCCAGATGGCATCCGCCCCAAGGCTGGCGATATGCGGAATGCGGCTGACGATACCCGCCAGATCACCGATGCCGTCGCCATTGGAGTCCTGATAGCTGCGCGGGTAGATCTGATAGATCACCGCACCGCGCCACCAGTCCTTGTCCTTGATGAGGGTGGTCATTCACGAAATCCTGTCGTTGATACGTCTGATACTTGAAGGAGGAAGGTTATTTGACGGAACCGGCCAGCAGCCCGCGCACGAGGAACCTCTGCAGCGCGAAGAACACCAGCAGTGGCACAAAGATGGACACGAAGGCGGAAGCCGCGAGAATTTCCCACTCCCCGCCCTTGGAGCCCAGAAGCTCGCGCAACACGCCGGTCATGACGAGCTGCTGCTGGTTGTTACCAAGGAAGACGGTGGCCACCAGCAGGTCGTTCCAGGTCCACAGGAACTGAAAGATGGCGAAGGACGCCAGCGCCGGGAAACTGAGCGGCAGGATCAGCTTGAGGAAGATCTGGAAGTCGCTCGCCCCGTCCACCCGCGCGCTCTCGATGATCTCGCGCGGCAGGCCCACCATGTAGTTGCGCAAGAGATAGATCGCCATGGGCAGGCCGAAGCCCGTGTGCGCCAGCCAGATCCCAAGATACTCCTTGCCGATACCCAGCGAATTATGCAGCCGCAGCAAGGGGATCAGCGCCAGCTGCAGCGGCACGACCAGAAGGCCGACGATGGCGGCAATCAGCAGCGCCCGGCCCGGAAACTCCATCCAGGCCAGCGCATAGGCGGCGAAGGCGGCAATCAGGATCGGGATGATGGTCGCCGGTATGGTCACCGTCAGCGTGTTGAGAAACGCCCGGCCCAGCCCCTCGGCAAACAGCACCGTCTCGTAATTGGCCATGGTGAAGCTCGGCGGTGTTTCCGCCGTCACGAAAATGCGCGGGCTGCGGCCCTCGAACCGCGACGGGCTCTCCAGCCGGTAGGTGCCATCGGCTTCCACCGTCAGCGTCTGCCCATCGGCAAGGCTGGCCGTGGTGCCCGCCTCATGGGCCGCAGGATCCCGCGAGGAGGTGCCGAAGGCAGTCACAATGCCGCTGCCTGTGTCAAAGACATTTCCATCAATGACGAAACGCCCCGCCTCCTCGCGCTGGGAAGCGGCATCGCCAGCCCGGACGATGGAATTCTGAACCGATGGAAACAGCGCCTTCCACCAGCCGGTGGCGGCAATCTGGTCCGCCTGCCGGAAGGAAGAGACCAGAAGCCCGATGGTCGGAACCGTCCACAGCAGCACCAGCGCGATGACGGAAAGGTTGACGGCCCAGGTGAGCCCCGAGCGCTTGCCCGCAATATGATCCATCACTGCATCTCCTTGCGGGCGTTGCGGATATTCCAGATCATGATCGGCGTCACCAGCAGCATGATTACCAGCGCCACCGTGGAGGCACGGCCGGTGTCATTGCCACGGAACATCCAGTCGAACATGAGATTGGCAAGCACCTGCGTGCCCGACTGGCCGTTGGTCATGGCCAGCACGATATCGAAGACCTTCAGCACCACGATGGTGATCGTCGTCCAGACCACAGCAATGGTGCCCCAGATCTGCGGCACCTTGATGCGGAAGAAAACCTGCAACGGCGAGGCGCCATCAAGAATCGCCGCCTCGATGGTCTCCTCCGGAATGCCGCGCAGGGCAGCCGAGAGAATGACCATGGCAAAGCCGGTCTGGATCCAGACCAGCACGATCATCAGGAACAGGTTGTTCCACAGGTCAATGGTCAGCCAGGTCTGCGGCTCGCCGCCGAAGAACACCACCACTGCATTGAGAAGGCCGATCTGCTCCTGCCCGGCGGGCCGGTAGTCATAGATGAATTTCCAGATCACCGAGGCGCCGATGAAAGAGATCGCCATCGGCATGAAGATCAGCGACTTGGCGAGATTGCCCCAGCGGATACGGTCCGTCAGCGCTGCCGCCAGCAGACCGAATGCGGTGGAGGCGGCAGGCACGAACAGCAGCCACAGCATGTTGTTGCGGATGGATTCGCGGAATTTAGCGTCCTCTACCAGCCAGATGTAGTTGCCAAGGCCGACAAAGCGCGTGCCCGAACTGTCGTGCAGCGACAGCCAGACCGACACGAACACCGGGTAAAGCAGATAGACGCCCAGCAGCAGCAGGGCGGGCGCCAGGAACAGCCAGGGCCGGATCAGGGCCGCCCGGTTGATGTTGCGCCCCGCATTGGCCCCGCGCGGCGGAAACACCGCATCAAGGATGAGGTTGGAGCCGTAGAAATAGGCGACGCAGCCGAACACGCCGGCAACAATCGTCGCACCCGCCATCATGATCTGCTGGAGCATTGTCCCTCCCGCCCGCCTCGGCCCGCCGGCAGCACATGCGGCCTGCAGGGTCCCGGCATCCGGTTCAACCGGCTTTTTGTCGTTGTGAAGAGCCGCCAGCCGTATCGCGGCTGGCAGCACAGGCCATTACTTCTTGATCGCGTCCCAGGCCTTCTGGATATCCGCGCCGACCACGGCCGCGTCCTTTCCACCGGCCACATAGTCCACCATGCCGGTCCAGAAAGCACCGGCACCAATGGCGCCCGGCATCAGGTCGGACCCGTCAAAGCGGAAGGTGGTGGCGTTCAGAAGGATATCACCCATCTTCTTCAGGGTCGGATCGCCATAGACTTCCGTGTTGACGCCCTTGTGCGGGGTCAGGAAGCCGGTCTGTGCCATCCACACTTCATGGGCGATCGGCGTCTGCAGGAAATCGATCAGCGCCCGGGCGGCCGGGCTGTCCCTGGTGATGGAGAACATGGTGCCCGCACCCAGCACCGGCTGACCAAGGTCCTTTTCCGCATAGGCCGGGAAATAGAAGAAATCCACGTCCTCACCGATCACCGTGCCTTCGGGGAAGAAGGACGGGATGAAGGATGCCTGGCGGTGCATGTAGCACTGCGGCGGCGAGGCGAAGAGGCCCTTCGGGCTGTCGCGGAAATCGATGGTTGCGACACCGGCCGCACCGCCAGCCACGTATTTTTCGTTGCGGGCAAAATAGCCGAATTCCTCGATGGCACCCACCACCTTCGGATCATCGAACTTCAGGTCATTGCGCGTCCAGGCGTCGTAATCCTCCGGCGTCTGGGTGCGCAGCATCAGGTCTTCCACCCAGTCTGTGGCCGGCCAGCCGGTCGCAGCGCCCGAGCCAAGACCGATGCACCACGGTGTGCCGCCATCGGCGACGATCTGATCCGTCAGCGCCTTCAGCTCTTCCATGGTCGTGGGCACTTCATAGCCCGCATCCTCGAAGTTCTCCGGCACGTACCAGACGAGCGACTTCACATCGACCTTGTAGAACAGGCCGTAGAGCGCATCCTGACCGTCCTTGCCCTTGAAAGTGGCCAGATCCACCCAGGACTGACCTGCGGCATAGTTGTCGCGCAGCCAGTTGGAGACCTCATCACCCAGCGGCGTCAGGAAGCCCTTGGCTGCCAGATCGCGCGCAAGGCCCGGCTGCGGGAAGATGGCGACATCAGGCGGGGAACCGGCTTCCGTATCGATAACGATCTGCTGCTCGAAGCTGTCGGAGCCGGAATAGTTGACCTTCACCCCCGTCGCCGCCTCGAAATAGGCAAAGACGCTTTCCACCAGCGCCTTGTCCGGCCCAAGCCAGGGGCCAAGCACCGTGATCGACTGCCCCTTCAGGGCATCGGACTTAACGCCCTCATAACTTTCCCAGTTGAAACGGCTGTCGGCGCCCGGCTCGAACTTCAGGCTCTGCGCATTGGCTGCGCCGCACATCAGCGCAAGCCCGGCCGCGCCGGCGAGCAAAACTGTCTTCATCGCTACCTCCCAGTACCGCGCCAGGTTCCTGCGCTTCACACGCCGGACCAAGCGTCATTCAAACCGCTTTGAATGCCTCACACTCGCTGATCGGCGCATGCGAGTCAACGGGGATGTTTTTTCAGACATGCTACAACATCACATCCACCCAGTGTTTTCGCGCCGCACTGCAGCAAAACACCCGGTCAAAGGTCTTTGACGCAAGCACCGCAGGCAGCTAAAGTCACGCAAAACTCAAAGCGGTTTGGGTGATCAGACCGAGACTTTCCGCGTTGTGCCCCGATGAATCTGAAGCAGTTTTCCCAGAAGCTGGGGCTTTCGCCCACCACGGTCAGCCGCGCCCTCAACGGGTATCCGGAGGTCAATGAGGCCACGCGTGAACGGGTGCTGGCGGCCGCAAAGCTGCATAACTATCAGCCCAATGCCCGCGCCCAGCGCCTTGCCACGGGCCGCGCCATGGCCATCGGCCACGTCATCCCCATCGCCACCCGGCACGAGATGGTAAATCCCGTCTTCGCCGATTTCATCGCAGGTGCAGGCGAGAGCTACTCGCGCGCCGGCTACGAGATGGTTCTGTCCATCGTGCCGGATGACCAGGAAGCCAGCGTCTACCGGGAGCTGAAATCCCGCGGCACGGTGGATGGCATCATCGTCCATGGCCCCAAGATGGCCGATCCGCGCATTCCGCGGCTGCAAGACATCGGCCTGCCCTTCGTGGTGCATGGCCGCTCCAGCGGCACGGCGGTTCCCTATGCCTGGCTCGACATCAACAACCGCCGCGCCTTCCGCCGCGCCACGGACTTCCTGCTGGATCTCGGCCACCGCCGCATCGGGCTGGTCAACGGCCTGGAGTTCATGGACTTCGCCGCCCGCCGCCGCTCCGGCTATATCGAAGCATTGGAAGCGCGCGGGTTTAAGCCTGCGCCGGAACTGATGTTCAGCGCCGAGATGACCGAAGGTCAGGGCTATGCCGCTGCTTCCGCGATGCTCACCCTGCCCGAACCGCCGACCGCCTTCCTTGCGTCTTCCATGATCTCCGGCATCGGCGTGCGCCGCGCTGTCGAGGAACGCGGCCTGAAGCTGGGTAAGGACGTGTCCGTCATCATCCATGATGACGAGCTTGGATATCTGAAGAACGGCGCGGAAGTGCCCCTCTTCACCGCCACCCGCTCCTCCGTGCGTGAGGCCGGACGTCTGGCGGCGGACATGCTGCTGGCGCAGATTGCCGAGCCTGCCAGCGAGCCGCAGACCCGCCTTCTTGAATGCGATCTCATCATTGGCCAGTCCACCGGACCGGCGCCAGCCAGGACCTGATTTCCATGAACTTCACCCGTGCCGATTTCCCCGGAGACTTCCTCTTCGGCGCCTCCACCTCGAGCTACCAGATCGAGGGCAGCGCCCTCGGCGGAGCGGGGCGCAGCCAGTGGGATGACTTTGCCGCAACGCCGGGCAATGTCATCCGCGCCGAAAACGGTGCGCGCGCCTGCGAGCATATCCTGCGCATGGACGAGGACCTGGACCTGCTCAAACAGGGCAATTTCGACGTCTACCGCTTCTCCACCTCCTGGGCCCGCGTCATGCCGGAAGGGCGCGGCGCGGTGAATGCGGAAGGGCTCGATTTCTACGACCGGCTGGTGGACGGCCTGCTGGAACGCGGCATCAAGCCTGCCCTCACCCTCTATCACTGGGAACTGCCCTCGGCGCTTCTGGATCAGGGCGGCTGGCGCAACCGGGACATCGCGGACTGGTTCGCCGACTACACCACTCTCATGATGGAACGGCTGGGCGACCGTGTGTGGTCCGTCGCCCCCATCAACGAGCCCTGGTGCGTCACCTGGCTGTCCCATTTCCTCGGCATCCATGCGCCGGGTGTGCGCGACATCCGCGCCACCGCCCGCGCCATGCATCATGTGCTGCTCGCCCATGGCCGCTCCATTCAGGCCATGCGCGCACTGGGCGTGAAGAACCTCGGCGCCGTCTGCAATTTCGAATATGCCGCGCCTGCCGATGACAGCGAGGAAGCCCGCAAGGCCGCAGAGCTCTACGACGGCTATTACAATCGCTGGTTCCTCGGCGGCATCTTCAAGAAGGAATATCCGGCCAATGTGCTGGAAGGTCTTGGCCCCCACATGCCGAAGGGCTGGGAGAACGACTTTGACGTGATCGGGACGCCCGTGGACTGGTGCGGGCTCAATTACTACACTCGCAAGCTCATCGCGCCGGATCCGGACAGCGCCTGGCCCTCCCACAAGGAGGTGGAAGGTCCCCTGCCAAAGACGCAGATGGGCTGGGAAATCTATCCCGAAGGCCTCGAATTCTTCCTCAAGCGCACCCACGCGGAATACACGAAAGGCCTGCCGCTCTACGTCACGGAAAATGGCCTTGCCAATGATGATCATCTGATCAACGGCGAGGTGCAGGATGATGGTCGTATCGATTTCCTTGACCAGCACCTTGCCGCCATCCTCCGGGCAGCAAAGGCCGGCGTGCCGGTGAAAGGCTATTTCCTCTGGTCGCTGATGGACAATTACGAGTGGGCCGTGGGCTACGAGAAACGCTTCGGCATCGTGCACACCGACTTCGAAACACTGAAACGCACCCCCAAGGCCTCCTTCAAGGCCCTTGCAAAAGCCATCGCGCGCTGATTGGCCACGGGTTGGCCTTGACAGACAGACTTGGGAAGGGCCTTTCTGCTGCATTGCAACAAGAAGGCCTTTCCCATGTCAGAGACCGGTACGCCCGCCCGCACCCTGCAAGACCGGGTCCGCATCCGCGAAGCTGCGCTGCTTTCCGATTACTGGGGCAAGCTGACCCGCTACCGCTTTGATCTGCGCCGGTCGGATGGTCAATGGCAGGAGCAGACACGGGAAGTCTATGACCGGGGGCACGGCGCCGTGCTGCTGGCCTATGACCTGGAGCGCCGCCACGTGCTGCTCACCCGCCAGTTCCGCCTGCCGGCTTTTGTTGCCGGATATCGGGAGGAGATGATCGAGGCGCCCGCCGGGCTGCTCGACAAGCTCGATCCCGAAACCCGCATCCGTGCCGAGGTGGAAGAGGAAACCGGCTACCGGCTGGGCAAGGTGGAGCGCCTGTTTGCGCCCTTCATGAGCCCCGGCTCGGTCACCGAACAGGTCACCTTCTTCATCGCCCCCTATTCCCCCGATGACCGGGTGAGTGACGGCGGCGGCCTTGAAGAGGAAGGCGAGGACATCGAAGTTCTGGACCTTGCCTTTGACGAGGCGTTTGCCATGGTCCGCGACGGCCGCATCTGCGACGGCAAGACCATCCTGCTGCTCGACCACCTGGCGCTGACCGTGTTCCGGGATTGAGAGACAGTCATATTTTGAAAGTACTTAACCCCAATTCCGTCCTGCCATGACTTGATCATGGCATCCACGCCCCTGCCTCTCCCCGCGCCAGGCGGTAACGGAGCACAAGCCTTCAGACAGGCTGACCGTGCGGTACGGCCACGGAATGGATGCCATGGCCGAGCCATGGCAAGACGGAGACGGGGAGGCTTGGCGCGGGAAGAGAGGCCGAAAGCCTCAAGAAAACCAAAGAGCGCGCCTGGTGGGCACGCCCTTCGTGTTTCAGAGGATCACGGCAGATCAGCCGATGATGCGGTTGTCTTCGTGCTTGACCGCCACGATGGCCGAGCGCGGCAGCTTGCCTTCGCCGTCCGGGAACGAAGCATCCGGGTGCTGGATGCCGACGAAGTGGGTGCGCTTGTCGGAAGACCAGGTCATGCCGGTCACTTCTGCGCCCTTCGGGGCGGTGAGGAAGCGCTCGATGCGGCCCGTCACCGGGTCGCCTGCCAGCATCTGGTTGTTGCCCTGACCGGCATAGTCGCCTTCGTTGCAGTCTTCACCATCGGTCTGGATCCAGAGCAGGCCCGTGGTGTCGAACATCATGCCGTCCGGCGAGTTGAACATGTTGCCTTCGTTGATGTTCGAAGAGCCGGCATAGGCGTCCTTGTGGACAGCCGGGTTGCCGGCCATGCAGAACAGGTCCCACCTGAAGGCAGCATCTGCATGGTCTTCATTCGCCGGGAACCAGCGGACGATCTGGCCGTAGTTGTTCTTCTCGCGCGGGTTGACAGCGTTCACTTCCAGCGGGTCTCCGCCAGCGTTGGTGCGCAGCTTGCCGTCCTTCACTTCACCACGGCGGCTGTTGTTGGTCAGCGCGCAGTAGGCTTCGATGGCGACCGGGTTGGTGGCAACCCACTCCGGGCGGTCCATGGTGGTGGCACCAACCTTGGAAGCGGCCATGCGGGTGAAGACGCAAATCTCGTCCATCTTCATGCCGGTGGTTTCCGGCGTCAGAGCCAGCCACTCGCCGGTTCCGTCTTCCGCGAACTTGGCCACAAAGAGCGTGCCTTCGTCCAGCAGCTTAGAGGTGTCGCCGCCCGGAACGTAGATGCCGTTGGAGACATACTTGTAGAGGAACTCGCCACGCTCATCGTCCCCCATGTAGACGACCACGCGGCCATCACGCGCGATCACGCAGGCAGCGTTCTCGTGCTTGATGCGGCCGAGAGCGGTGCGCTTGACCGGGGTGGAGGAGGCGTCCGACGGATCGATCTCGACCACATAACCAGCGCGGCGCGGCTCGTTCGGGTGCTTGGAAACGTCGAAACGCTCGTCGAACTTCTCGTAGGCGTAGCGGGTTTCAGCCGAGATGCCATAACGCTTGTAGTCGTCCGGCAGCTTGAATTCGGCGTTGGTGGAGCCGAAGTAGCCGTTGAAGTTTTCTTCGCAGGTCAGATAGGTGCCCCAGGGGGTCTTGCCTGCACCGCAGTTGTTGAAGGTGCCGAAGCTTTCCGTGCCCGACGGATCGGCATCGGTCTTGACGAGATCTGAACCGGCAGCCGGGCCAGAGAGCTTCATCGGGGTGTTGTGATGAATGCGGCGGTTGAACGGGCTGTCCACCACGATGTGCCAGCCGTTTTCGCCTTCCGCCACTTCCATGACGGTGACGCCCTGCATGTGCTGCAGGATCTTCACGTCGTCGGCGCTCTGCGGCACACCTTCCGGAGCATGCGGCAGGTTGATTTCCGGGTTCACATATTCGTGGTTCACGGCGATGACCTGATGGCCGCCGATGACGAAGAGTTCCATGCCGTCGGTGTTTTCACCGAACACCTTGTCCGAATGCTCGACGCTGACAGCCTTTTCCGGGTCCAGATCCGGCACGCCCGAGAACAGCGGCTCGCCCCACTTGGCCAGCGGCTTCCAGGTGTAGCCTTCCGGAACATGAACGGTGTGGCCGGTCGCAATCGGCACCGGCTTGAACTGGAAGCGCGAGGACGTGTCCTGCGCCAGTGCAGCGGTGGAGGACATCAGGTTGCCCACGGTGCCCATGGCAGCAGCGGCAGAGCCGAAAGCCAGGACACCGCCAAGGAAGCCGCGGCGGGACAGGGCGCTTTCGACCACGCAGTCGAAATCCGTCACGGCCGGGGGCGGGTTCTGCAGTTCATCCCATTCGTCCCAGGACAGATCGCTCTTCTTGATGCCGGACATGGCTAGCTCTCTCGAAACTGTTTACGAGGTCTATCGCCTCGCCCGACCGGTTAATGGCTCAGTGTCACAGGCAGATGACAAGGTAGCAGGTGCCCAGAAGCACACTTTATCCGGCTTGGTAAAAATGCGGATTATCCCCGTGAAGGAACAAGGCACTGGCATCATCGGGGGCATCTGAACCGGCAGCGCATCTGCGGCGTATTAATAGCGGTTGAATTGACTGGAGCACCCGAGTTGACCGGACCTGCTGCGCAAGACCTGAACTCGTTCCCGCCCGGCGGCCTCGCCGTTGTTGCAGGCAGCACGGGAGCGATAGGTGCCGGGATCGCGCGCCAGATCGAGGCAAGCGGCCGCTTCGCCAGGGTGATCGGGCTCTCCCGGTCCGGCACCGGTGGCCTCTCCTTTGACCTTACGGATGAGGCAAGCATTGCCGCCGCTGCGCTCGCCATTGGCGACGCGTCAAAAACCACGCCCCTGCGGCTTGTCTTCGATGCCACCGGCATGCTCCATGAGGGGAATATCCAGCCCGAAAAGAGCTGGCGGCAGATGGATCCGGCCGCCATGGCACGGGTGTTTGCCATCAACACCATCGGCCCGGCCCTGCTCATGAAGCATTTCCTGCCGCTGCTGGCTGGCGAGGGAAAGGCAGTGTTTGCCACACTCTCTGCCCGTGTGGGCAGCATCGGCGACAACAATCTGGGCGGCTGGTACAGCTACCGTGCTGCAAAGGCCGCACTCAACCAGCTTGTCCGCTCCGCCAGTATCGAACTGGCCCGCAAACGCCCTGAAAGCCTTTGTATCGCCCTGCATCCCGGCACGGTGGAGAGCCGTTTGTCAGAGCCCTTCGCCAGATCCGGCCTCACGGTGCGTCCGCCACACGAGGCGGCCCGCCTGCTGCTGCAGACCATCGATAATCTCAGCGCTGCGCAGACCGGCAGTTTCCATGATGCGGAAGGCAAGGAGATCGTATGGTGAGCACCGCTGTCACGCCCCCGGCAGCACCACAGCCGGAAATGCCGCCCGTCACAGTCTATTATGACGGCGCCTGCCCGCTCTGCGCGCGCGAGATCGCCGTCTACAGACGGCAGGCCGGCGCGGCGGGTGTCTGCTGGGTGGATGTCTCCTCAGAGGCCTCGGAAACCCTGCCGGACGGGCTCACGCGCAGCGCCGCGCTTGCCCGGTTTCATGTGCGCGGCGCCGATGGAAAGCTGCGCTCGGGCGCGGCAGCATTTCTCAGCCTGTGGCACAGCCTGCCACGCTTCGCGCGTGCTGCCCGCCTGCTCGACCGGCCGGTTCCGCGCGCCATCCTGGAGTCCGGCTACCGTCTGACACTCATCATCCGCCCTGCCCTGCAATCCCTGGCAAGACACGTGTTCCGCCCTCATCCGCAGGAGCAAGACAGATGACACGGCACCTCACCTTCAATCCCCTGACTGTGCCGCGCCCGGCGCTTGCCCTCGGAGTTGCCGGGCTGATCCCCTTTGCGGCCGCCAGCCTGATGACCTTTGCAGGACCGCCCGAGCTGCGCCCGCAAGCAGCCTTCGCACTTGCAGCTTATGGCGCGGTCATCCTGTCCTTTCTGGGGGGCATTCACTGGGGCGTGGCCATGGCCGCATCCGCCGGACAGGACGGGCCTTTCGAAGACAGGGAGCTTCTCACCCGGCTCGCCATCGCCGTCGCCCCTTCTCTTGCAGGCTGGGCAGGCTTGCTGTTGCCCCAGACTTCGGGGCTTCTGCTGCTGGCCGCGTGCTTTGCCGCCATGTTCGCCCTTGATCTGACCGCATCGAGGGAGGGCAAGTTTCCGCTCTGGTATCCAGCGCTGCGCCTGCCGATCAGCGCCGGAGTGATCCACCCCCATTGAACGGGTCCACCTTGAAGTATGGTTTTGACCCTGAAGGAGGACCACAATGGCAAACAAGCGACACAAGCCCGACGAGATCGTCACGAAGCTTCGGCAGGTTGAGGTTTTGCGCGGCCAAGGCATGGCGATGGCGGATGCCGTTCGCCAGATCGGCGTTTCCGAGCTGACGTTCTACCGGTGGCGTAAGCAATATGGCGGCATGAGCCGTGACCAGCTTCGGCAGTTGAAGGATCTCCAGAAGGAGAACGAACGGCTTCGCAAGGCGGTGGCGGATCTGACGCTGGACAAGCTGATCCTGACGGAGGCTGCGCG
>NZ_LIPT01000009.1 GCF_001418225.1 Pannonibacter indicus
GGCCCTGCAACCCCAACCAGCAATGCCGCCCGCGCTGGCGCCACGACCATCATTGCACTAACAATCAAATTGGACCCGTCCGTGGGGGCCGATCACCCTCGATGGCGGTGGCCAGCATCGAGAGGGTCAGCCGGCGGAAGCATGCGGCAAGGATCAGCGCTCCCAGCACGCCCAGCGCGGCGGCTTCCGTCGGGGTGGCGATGCCGGCATAGATGGAGCCGACCACCAGCACGAAGATGGCCAAGGGCGGTGCCAGATGCACGAGGCTGGCAAAGCGTGCGCCCCAGGCGCCCCTCACCCGCTCCCCGCCCCAGCGGGGAACGAGGACGCAACCGATGATGATCGTCAGCATGAACAGGCCGGTGAGGAGGAGGCCCGGCAGAATGCCCGCGAGATAGAGCTTGGGCACGGACGTATTCGTCAGCACGCCGTAGAGCACCATGTTGATCGACGGCGGAATGAGAATGCCCAGCGTGCCACCAGCCGCAATGCTGCCGAGGAACAGCGGCTCGTTGTAGCCATAGCGGCGAATCTGCGGGATGGCGACGGTGCCGACCGTAGCAGCGGTGGCGACGCTGGAGCCAGAGGTCGCGGCGAACAGGGCCGAAGCGCCGATGTTGGCATGCATCAGGCCACCCGGCAGCCATGAGAGCCACAGGCTCATGGCGCTGTACATGCGCTCGGCAAAACCGGCACGCAGCAGGATTTCCCCCAGCAGGATGAACAGCGGAATGGCGACGAGCAGGAACTCGTTGTTGGTGCTCCAGGCCATCTCGCCCATCGCCCGCGTCAGCGGCAGCATGGAATAGAGCGGGTCCAGAATGAGACCCAGCACGCCCAGCGCCGCAGCGACAGGAACGGACAGGCCGATGAGGACCAGAAGAATGATGAGCGTTGTGGCGATCACTTGCGCTCTCCCTGAATGAGGCGTTCGCCCTGAGCCGCTTCTTCTTCGGCCTCCTCCTTGGTGGAGCGCATGCCGGCCACCAGCTTCACCGTCTCGATATCACCGGTGACGAGTGCGACGGAGGAGCGGATCAGCATCAGCGCGAGGATGAGGCACATGAAAACAAGACCGCCGAACCACAGGCCCTGCGGCAGGGCAAGCGGCGTTCCAAGCGGGGTGTTGGCGCGCGAGCCGTAGATCCACGACTGGGCCACCACGTCATAGGCGTAGAAGGTGAGGTAACCGATGAAGATGCCCATGCAGACCAGTGACAGCCAGTCGAGCAGCGCCGAAACGCGCACCGGCAGATGCTGGTAGAGCACATCCACCCGCACATTCGCCCGCTGCAGAACGCCATAGGCGAGCGACCAGGAGGTGCTGATGGCAAAGGCATAGCTGGACAGTTCGTCCGAACCGCCGATGGTGATGCCGAACAGCTTGCGGACGATCACGTCATAGGAGATCAGCAGGACGCTGGCGATGGTCAGCGCACCGCTCGCCAGAACGGCACGGCGTGCCGCGGTGTTGGCGAAGCGGTAGGCACCCGCAAGAACGGGAAGAGATCCGGAAAGGCCCATGTCTCACGGCTCCAATCAAAAAGGGACAGGGCGGAACCCCGGCTGCAGTGAGGCCCCGCCCTGTCAGTCTGACATTACTTGGCTGCGGTCAGGTTCATTTCCTTGCCAATGGTGGCATTGAAATCAGCAACGCACTCGTCCGAGCAGCGGGCCGCCCACTGCGGCAGGATCTTGGTCTTCAGCGTCTCGGCCAGAAGCGCCTTGTCCTCATCGGACGGCACCACCAGCGTCATCTTGCCCTTCACCTCAAGGGTGCAGGCATCAGCGCCGGTGTTGCAGTCGAAGCCCTGCTGGGTCTGCTCATCGGCAGCGGCCCAGATGTCATCCATCAGGGTGTTCATGTTTTCCTGGATGAAGGCCTGCACCTTCGGGTCCAGCTTGTCCCAGGCGCCCTGGTTGACCGCATGGATCTGCTGGTTCCAGTTGATCGGCAGCGCCAGAAGGTGGGTGGAGACTTCATACCACTTGGCCGAATAGCCGGAGAGCGAACCGGTGATGGCGCAGTCCACGACCTTGTTCTGCAGGGCCGGAACCACTTCGCCGAAAGCCATGGTCACGCTGGCGCCGCCAAAGGCTTCCACGAACTCGGCCTGGGTGCGGCTGGAGGTGCGCACCTTCTTGCCAGCCAGATCCTTCAGGCTGTTGATCTCAGCGTTGCAGAACAGCACCTGCGCCGGATAGGTGGAGATGCCCAGCAGCTTCACGCGCGAGCCTTCGCCGTAGAATTTTTCATAGACCGGCTGGAAGGCGGCGGTCACCTTGCGGGCGGTTGCCACGTCAGGCGCCAGCCCCGGCAGGTCGATGGCTTCGTTGATCGGGTTGTCCGAGGCGAAATAGGACAGGGTCGCGGTGCCGAACTCAATGGCGCCCTGAGACATCAGGCGCATCAGTTCCGGGCCCTTCACGCCCATTTCGTTGAAGCCCTTGATGGTGGCCGTCACCTGGCCGCCGGACTTCTCCGGGATCGTCTTTTCCCAGAACGGCTGCTCGAACTGCTGATAGGCCGTCAGGTTGCTGAGGCCGCCGACGACATGCAGCTCCGTCTTCGGCAGGTCCTGCGCGAAAGCGGAGAGCGAGGTGGAAGCGGCAAGGAATGCGGTCGTGAGGGTGAGGAGTTTCATGCTGCGGTCCCTTCTGCTGGATTTCGTCACAGCGCCGCACACAAGAAACAGCTGGCTTCACCGGAGATATAAAAACAGGGCACGCCTGTTCCGCTTTACCGGGTGTTTTATACGTCCAGTCTGTTCCCTTGCATGCAGCTTATAGCGCTGTCTTGTCCGCTATAGAACGATGACGGAAACCCGGCTGTCCAATCGTATGTTTGGAAGAGTGATATAAATTTTATTTATTCCTCAGCTTCGATTCCAGGCACCTGCACAGTTTCTGTGCCTGCCTCCCCCGCAGCCACCTGCTGCGCCATGCGGGCAATCACCCGGGCGGCATAACTGTCCGGCCCGTCGATCCAGGTGGCGGTGAAATTCAGGTCCTGCAGCGGGTCCGCGACCACATCGAGGATTTCCAGCTCTCCCCGCTCCAGTTCGGCGCCAAGGAAGATGGGCGTGATCACCGCCGTGCCGATCCCGTCCTGAACCATGCGCACGATCATGGACAGAGACGCGCAGCCATACATGCGCGGCGAAGGCACTCCTTCCCGCCGCAGCATGTCCCGCACCTGCCTGTAGGGCGCGCTGTTGGAAGCATAGGTGATGACCGGCAGGCGGGTAACCTGCTCCAGCGTCAGAGGCCGGGGCCCGAGATCCAGCCCGGCTTTGGCCACCCAGGACAACGGATAGGTGCAGAGCGGCCGGTTCTCCATCCGCGCTTCCAGCACCGGCCCCATCATGAAGGCGAGGTTGAGGCGGCGGCTTGTCAGATGCGCCTTCAGCATCTCGCTGCTGTCCACCTCGATTTCCAGTGTCAGCGCCGGATAGGCGCTGTGCACCTCGGCAATGAGACGCGGCAGCCAGGTCTGGACGATGGTTTCGGCCACGCCGATGTGGAAGCTGCCGCTCATGGTGGTCTGGTCGCGGGCGGCCTGGATGATGTCGTTGCGCGCCTGCATCATCCGCTCGGCATGGGCGAGCAGCTCATGCCCCTTGGCGGTGAGGCGCACACCGCGTGCGGCGCGCTCGAACAGCCGCACCCCCAGCGCCCCTTCCAGCGAGGCGATGCGCTGCGAGACGGCAGGCTGGGTGGTGCCCAGCTTCTCGGACGCCGCCCGCAGGCTGCCGAGAGCCGCAGCCCAGAAGAAGGTTTCAATATTGCGCAGATCAATCACGGCACGGTCCAGGACGGAGAGGAGTACGGCATGATACTCCCTGCGCCCGTGCGATCCTACTGTGGATCGGGCAATTCCACCGTATGCGCCTGCCGCTCCAGCCGCTGCAGCCAGTGCGAGAGATCGGCCTCAGCCCGTTCCAGCGCCGTATGGTTGAGCAGCTTGCGCAGGAACGCCATGGTCACGGCACGTGCGCGCAGGTTGAAGGCGGCCTCCCCGCCTCCCGCACCATCCGGTGCGCTCTGGTAGACATCCAGCTTCTCGTAGATGCTCTGCAGCCGGTTCTGCACGCTGCGCAGGGACAGGCGCCTGCGCCGGGCGATCATCCTGTCCGTCAGGCCAAGGGCGATATCGACCAGCACCTCGTATTCAGATTCGCTCAGGCCCTGCGCTGCGCTGCTGCCACGCTGCTGCAGGCCCCAGACCTCCCGGTCGATGACGATCTGCGCCTCGATGAAGATCGACCGCAGCGCGAGGCGCAACCGCTCCTCGGAGGCTGATTTGAGCACATAGCCATAAACCGCGCCTTTGGGCACGATCCGCGCAATGCCGCGCACATTGGCCTCATCCGCATAATTGGACCAGAACAGGATGCTGGTGCCGGGCCGTTCCTGCCAGATGGCCCGCGCCGCCTCGATGCCGTTGCGCGGGCTCATCTGCAGATCCATGACGATCCGCTCCACCTTGTGCTCGCGGGCCAGCTGCTCGCCGGCCTGGCCATCACCCGCCTCGATCACCTGCCCGCATTCCGGCAGGGCCGAAAGCACGGCCTCATGCAGATAGGCCCGGTGCAGGGCGTCATCCTCAACGATCAGCAGCTTCATGATGCTCCCCTTCGTGATCGCCCATCTCTGCGGTCTCCCCGCTGCTGACTTGCGGCACCGGCGGCAAGGGCAGAATGACCCGCACATAACTGCCCCTGCTGCCCGACCCGCAACTGAAACTGGCTGCGATCAGGCTCGCTCGTGTCTGCATGTTGCCGATGCCTGTGCCCTTGTTCAGGCGCCCCGTCTTGAGGCCAATCCCGGTGTCGGACACTTCCAGATAAAGCTGTGCCTTCTCCTGCCAGATCCGGACCGTGATACGGCTTGCCTGCGAGTGGCGCACCGCATTGTTGATGGCCTCCTGCGCGATCCGGTAGAGCGCAAGGCTGACAGGCGGCGGCAGCGAGGCCAATGCGCCGCCCGTTGCATCCTCCATGGCCCAGCGGATCGACAGGCCGCTGTCACACACGGCCCGGCCGAGATGGGTTTCGATCGCTTCCGCCAGACCAAACAGCTGCAGCACCGAGGGCCGTGCCTGCTCGATGATCTGCCGCAGCTCCTGCATCGACTGCTGCAGGCTCAGGCACAGTGGCTCCAGCATCGCTCCGGACACCGGTCCCGACAGGCTGAGCCGCTCAAGCCGCCGGGCAATGCGGGTGAGATCGGCCAGCGTCTGATCATGCAGTTCCATGCCGATGCGCTGGCGCTCGGCGTCCAGCTCTTCGGTCAGCTGCCTTGCCCCCTGCCGCAGCGTCTCTTCCCGTACACGGGCCTCTGCCTCGATGATGGCAAGCTTGCGCGCCTCTTCGGAAGCCCGCAGGGCATAGAAATAGGGGGCGATCAGATCCGCGATCAGGCAGGCGCGGTCGAGATCCTCCTGCGTGTAGACATCCGCCTCCAGCCGCGAGCAGGACAGAACGCCGATGGTCTCGCCATGCACCTTCAGCGCCGCATGCAGACGCGCCCGCAGCCGGTGCTCAAGGATGGGCCCGGCAAACGCGCCCTCAAAATGAAAGCGCGGATCGGTGCAGGCATCGCCCGTCAGCATGGTGTCGCAGGCCCCCTCCAGCATGTCGCGCAAGGGGCTGAAGCGGATGCTCGCCGGGGGCCTGCGGCTCCAGTCGGTCGCAAGGCCGCTTTCATAGGCAATGTGGAATGTACTGCCCGGCGAAATGATGCAGACATCCATATGGTCGTGCGGGATGACGGCCTTGATTTCCTTGGCCACCGCATCTATCGCTGACTGGAAGTCCAGCCGTCCGGCCAGAAGCCGTGAAATGCGCACATACTGCGCCAGCTGGGCTGCCGATTGAAGATCCGGCATCTTGTCCTCCCGGCGGCCCTCCCCGGCCTGCCCGTCTCCCACCATAGCCATGCAGGCCCCCGGTTCGTCCTGCGGATTCCCGCAAATGATATGCGGTTTCCCGCAAGTCCGCTTCACCCATCCGCCTGTACAGCCATTTTCATTTCCGGCATCCTTCTTGCCGCTGGACAGGTTTTCCAGAAACAAAATTTCCGGCACGGGCTGTTGAGGAGCGGCCCCGGAAATTGCCTGATACGGCTCCAGGGAGTGAGACAATGACATTCAGGACATTCATCATGGCCTCTGTGGCCGTGACATGCGCGGCCATGCCCATGGCGTCACACGCGGACACCTCGGACAAGAAGATCGCCCTGTCGAACAACTACGCCGGCAACTCCTGGCGTCAGGCGATGCTGACGAGCTGGGAAAAGGTCACCTCAGAAGCCGTGAAGGCCGGTATTGTTGCCGCTGCCGATCCTTTCACCACCGCCGAGAACCAGGCAACCGAACAGGCCGCGCAGATCCAGAACATGATCCTGCAGGGCTATGATGCCATCGTCCTCAATGCTGCCTCCCCGACCGCCCTTAACGGTGCGGTGAAGGAAGCCTGCGATGCCGGCATCATCGTTGTTTCCTTCGATGGCATTGTCACCGAGCCCTGCGCCTGGCGCATCGCCGTCGACTTCAAGGAAATGGGCCGCGGTCAGGTGGAATATCTGTCCAAGCGCATGCCCGATGGCGGCAACCTGCTGGAGATCCGCGGCCTTGCCGGTGTCTTCGTCGATGACGAGATCTCGGCGGGCATTCATGAGGGCGTGAAGCAGTTCCCGCAGTTCAAGATTGCCGGCTCCGTGCATGGCGACTGGGCGCAGGACGTGGCGCAGCGCGCCGTTGCAGGCATTCTGCCGAGCCTGCCGGAAATCGCCGCCGTCGTCACTCAGGGCGGAGACGGCTATGGCGCAGCTCAGGCCTTCGAGGCCGCAGGCCGCCCGACGCCGGTGATCATCATGGGCAACCGCGAAGACGAGCTGCAGTGGTGGAAGAAGCAGAAGGACGCCTCCGGCTACGAGACCATGTCCGTCTCCATCGCCCCCGGCGTCTCCACCCTCGCCTTCTGGGTCGCCCAGCAGATCCTCGACGGCAAGGACGTGAAGAAGGATCTCGTCGTGCCCTTCCTCAGCATCAGCCAGGACACGCTGGAAGAGAACCTTGCAACCACCCAGAAGGGCGGCGTTGCCAACGTGGAATATTCGCTGGAAGACGCGCAGGCCGTGATCGCGGCCGCTCAGTGACGCCAAGGCTTTGAGATGCTGATGCATCGAGTGAACTGCTCGTGCGCCGCATGGGCTTGAGCAGGCTTTCCCTGCCGCCGCCCGCTCTGCAAGGGCCTTGCGCGGCAGGGCTGTCTCTTTCCGAAATTCAGGACGGTTCAAGCAAGCATGACCGGAAACAGCCTGGTGGCGCGCGTAAGCGGCGTAAGGGTCCAGTTTGGAGCCGTCACGGCACTGGATGGTGCCGGCCTCGACATCTGCGCAGGTGAGGCCATCGGCCTCGTCGGCCACAATGGTGCGGGCAAATCCACCATCGTCAACGTGATCAACGGCTCGTTGACACCGCAGGAAGGCACGGTGGAACGGGGCGGCACGGCTCTGGAAGGCGTCGCAGGCGCGCGCGAGGCGGGGATCCGCTGCGTTTTTCAGGAACTCTCCCTCTGCCCCAACCTGACCATCGCCGAAAACGCCCGGCTGATGCATGCCGGGCTGAAGGGCATGGGCTGGCGGCGGCGCGCCGAGGAACTGATGCGGCGCCAGCTGGATGCCATCTTCCCCGGCAACCGCATCCCCACCGGGGCCACGGTCAGCAGCCTGTCCATCGCCGAGCGGCAGATGGTGGAAATCGCCCTGAACTTTCTTGCCGTGACGGGCAAGCCAAGGCTCGTCATCCTCGACGAGCCCACGTCCTCGCTCGACGCCGGACTTGCCGAACAGCTTCTGGCCTATCTGAAAACCTACGTTACAGAAGGTGGATCCATTCTTTTCATTTCACATATTCTGGGCGAGATCCTGTCCCTGTCGAGCCGCATCGTGGTGATGAAGGATGGCCGCGTGACCGCATCCCGGCCTGCGGAGCAGTTTACCGCGCGCAGCCTTGTGGAGGCCATGGGCAGCGTGGTGCGCGACAGCCATGCCGCAGGCCCCGCACCCCGCAAAGGTGATGCGCCCATCGTGCTCAGCCACCGCCCGAAGGATGGCAGCCCCGCTTTCGAGGCGCGCAAGGGCGAGATCATCGGCCTTGCCGGCCTCGCCGGCCACGGCCAGACACGGATGCTGCTGGCGCTTTATGAGGCGCAGCGCAGCAACTGGCTGCCGTCGTTCCGGGACAGGATCGCCTTCGTCGCAGGCGACCGCTCGCTCAATGGCACGTTTCCGCTGTGGAGCATCCTGCGCAATCTCACCATCAGCAGCCTGCCCGGCCTCTCCCGCCTCACCGCCATCAGTGCCACCCGCGAGGCCGCGCTCGGGTCCGAGTGGAAGCAGCATATGGCGGTGCGCACGCCGGACATGGGCAACCCCATCCTGTCACTCTCCGGCGGCAACCAGCAGAAGGTGTTGTTTGCGCGGGCACTCAGCACCGCGGCTGAGGTGGTGCTGATGGATGACCCGATGCGCGGCGTCGATATCGGTACCAAGCAGGATGTCTATGCCATCCTGCGCCGGGAAGCCGAAGCCGGGCGCACCTTCGTCTGGTATTCGACCGAGATGGACGAAATCTGCCTGTGCGACCGGGTCTATGTGTTCCGCGACGGGGTGATTGCGGCCGTCCTTGAGGGCAGCAGCATCTCGGAAGACCATGTGCTTGCCGCGTCCTTCTCCGGAGAAACCGCATGAAGATCTCCTCCGCCGAAGCCCTGCGGCTGCTCATTCCGGCCGTCTCACTGGCCGTGCTGCTGGCCGCCGTCTTCTACCTGCAGCCGCGTGCCATGAGCTACACGGGCCTCAACCTGCTGTTCAATCTGGCGGTGCCGATCGCCCTTGCCACCATTGCGCAGATGATCATCATGGCGGTGAACGACCTCGATCTGTCGATCGGCACCTTCGTCAGCTTCGCCGCCTGCGTCACCGCCGCCTTCATGCCCGAAGCGCCGCTGACCGCAGGCCTGATCCTTGGCGGCGCGGTCTGTGTCTATGCGCTGACGGGCTTCATCATCACCCTGCGGGATCTGCCCTCCATCGTCGTCACGCTCGGCATGAGTTTCGTCTGGGGCGGGCTTGCGGTGCTGATCCTGCCCGCACCGGGCGGCTCCGCGCCGGAGTGGCTGCGCGGGCTGATGACGGCCAAGCCGCCCTTCGTACCCATGGCCATCATTGCAAGCCTGGCCGTCGCGGCTCTGGCGCATGTCATCGTCATGCGCTCCACCTTCGGCGTCGCCATCCGGGGTGTTGGCGGCAACAGCCGGTCCGTCGCCCGGGCCGGATGGTCGGTGCTGCGGCTGAAGGCCGGGGCCTATGCGCTTGCCGCGGTCTTCGCCATTCTCGCGGGCATGGCGCTTGTCGGCCTTACAACTTCAGCCGACGCCAATGTCGCCCTGCGCTATACGCTGCTGTCCATCGCCGGGGTGATCCTGGGCGGCGGCGAATTCACCGGCGGACGCGTATCGCCCATCGGCGCGGTCATCGGCGCGCTGACGCTGACGCTCGCAGGATCGTTCCTCTCCTTCCTGCGCATCTCGCCCGACTGGCAGATCGGCGCACAGGGCGCGATCCTGATCATCGTGCTGGGACTGCGCCTCCTCTTCAATGCCCGCCAGAACGGCGGCAAAACCGGAGGAGCCCGGGCATGAGCAAGCACACCAGCCCCGCCACCCGCACCGCATGGACGCAGGCCAGCCTCCTGCGCCCATGGATCTGGTCCTTCGCCGCCGCCTTCCTGACCTGGGCCACCACCCTAGCCTTCACCGGCGGCGCGGGCGTGGGCGGGCTCAGTCAGGCAGCCCTTACCTTCGCGGCCTTCTCGGTGATTGCCGGTCTCGGGCAGATGTTCGTCATCACCCTTGGGCCGGGCAATGTGGACCTTTCCGTCCCTGCCACCATCACGCTCGCCGGAACCGTGTCCATGAAGATCATGGACGGACAGGATTCCCTGATTTTAGCCGGTCTTCTGGCCGCAATCCTTGTTGGCATCGCCATCGGCATTGCCAACTACGCCCTGATCAAGCTGCTGCGCATTCCCCCGATCATCGCCACCTTGTCGATGAGCTTCATCGCCCAGTCGGCGGCCATCTGGTACAATCGCGGCATCCGCATCAAGCCGCCGGAACTGCTGGCACAATTTGCCACCGGCACCACATCCGGCATTCCCAACATGGCACTGGCGGCGCTGGCGCTCACCCTGCCGGCCTGGTGGCTGCTGGAACGCACGCTCTACGGCCGCTGGATCTCGGCCATCGGCCAGAGTTCCTTTGCCGCGCGCATGGCCGGAATTCCCGTCGATGGCACCCGTTTCGTCACCTATGTGCTCTGTGCGGTGCTGGCCTCGGTCTGCGGCTATCTGCTGGCAAGCTTTTCCGGCGGGGCGGCGCTCAACATGGGCGCGGAATATCTGCTGGCCTCCATTGCCGTGGTGGTGATCGGCGGCTCGGCCGTGGCAGGCGGCAACTCCAATGTGCCGGGCATCTGGGGCGCATCGCTCTTCATGTTCCTGGTGGTGTCGATGCTCAACACCTACGGCTTTGGCGCAGGCCCGCGCCTTGTCCTCACCGGCCTCATCATCATCGCCGTCATCATTGCCGCCAGCCGCCCTGCGGCGGGGCGCTGACAGGTCCCTTGCAACGGAAGATCCAGACCATGACCTCTCCTTACGAGATCATCGACCCGCGGTTCCGCAACCTGATCATCCCCAGCGCCGCGCTTGAAGAGCTTTTCAGCGGCTGCCGCTGGGCGGAGGGACCGGTCTGGTTTGCCGATCTCGGCTGCCTCCTGTTCAGCGACATCCCGAACGAGCGGATGCTGCGCTATGTGCCCGAACCGGGCGCGCAGGCCGGAACAGGCTCAAACCCGGGCGCCGCAATTTCCGTCTTCCGGGCTCCTTCCGGTTTTGCCAATGGCAACACCCGCGACCGCGAAGGCCGGCTGGTGACCTGTGAACATGGGGAGCGCCGCGTCACCCGCACCGAAGCCGATGGCAGCCTCACAGTTCTGGCCAGCCATTTCGAGGGCAAGCGGCTGAACTCGCCCAATGATGTGGTGGTGAAATCGGACGGAACCATCTGGTTCTCAGATCCCACCTACGGCATCCTGTCCGACTATGAGGGCTACAAGGCCGAGCCCGAACAGGCGGCGCGGCGGGTGTACCGGATAGATCCGCAGACCGGCACGGTGAGCGCCGTGGTGGATGATTTCACCCAGCCCAATGGCCTGGCCTTTTCACCGGACGAACGGCGGCTCTACATCGCCGAATCCGGGGCAAGCCACGATGCCTCCGTGCCGAGCCAGATCCGCGTCTTTGACGTGGTGGACGGGCGCAGGCTGAAGAATGGCCGCGTTTTCTGCGAGCTGGATTGCGGCCTGCCGGACGGTTTCCGCCTCGATACGGATGGCAATCTCTGGACCAGCGCCGGAGACGGCGTGCACTGTTTTGCCCCCGATGGCACTTTGCTGGGCAAGATCCGGGTGCCGCAGACGGTTGCCAATCTCACCTTCGGTGGGCCGCGCCGGAACCGGCTGTTCATCACGGCCACCCGCTCGCTTTATGCCGTCCATGTCACGGCGACCGGGGTGCAGATGCCCTGACGCAGGCTGTGCCCGCCCCTTCTCCCGGTTCATGAAAAACCGCATTGCAGGGGAAGATGCGGTTCTGGAGGTTGTGGGACACGCTGTGAAGCCGCGTGCCCCTCTGCTGCAAGTTACTTCGTCAACTTGCCGGTAATCTGCTTGAACAGAGCCAGATTGGGTTCGTCATGGCCAACCGGACCGGGCGAAGCGGTCGCTTTCATTCAAGTGCTCTGAACGGAACAAGGACCTGTCTCTTCGCAAAAAACAGCGGCAAGCTGTGGACCAAGGGCGGAGATTGCGTGCACTTTTTTGCGGCAGATGGCATTCTCAGAGACAGGTTCCGTGACTGGTCAACAGCCGCCCGCCTCACTTCTGGCGGCCTCGCGCGGACCCTGCTTTCACCACATCATACCGGCCGCTTCAGGCAGCCAGAATCCCGGCCACAAGGACCCTCAACATGACTTCCACGAGCGCGGCCGTTCATCGTCTTGGCGGGATTGCAGGACCTGCCATCATGCTGCTCGGCATGTTCCTCTTTGCGCTGAACGACGCCATGGGCAAATGGCTCGTTGCCAGCTACAGCGTTGGCCAGGTAGTGCTGATCCGCAGCATCGCGGCGCTGCTGATCCTCGCCCCATTTCTCTGGATGTCTGGCCTCAAGCCGCTGCTCAAGCCGGAGCGGCCGGGCATGCAGGCGGCCCGTGTGGCCTTTTCCACCTTCGAGCTTTTCTGCTTCTATTATGCGGTCACCTATCTGCCGCTTGCGGACGTGATGACCTATTGGCTGGCGGCGCCGATCTATGTGGCCGCGCTCTCCCCCTTCCTTCTGGGTGAGAAGGTGGGCTGGCGGCGATGGAGTGCCATTGCGGTGGGCTTCATCGGCGTCATCATCGCGCTCAATCCGTCGAGCGCCATGTTCACCCCGCCCGCAATCCTCTCCATCGCCGGAGCTGCCGCCTTTGCCTTCATGATGCTGTCCGGCCGCAGCCTGCGCGGCACGCCGGACAAGACGCTGGTCTTCTTCCAGACGGCAGGCGCAGGGCTTGCCGGGCTTGTCATGGCCCCGTTCGACTGGCGGCCCATCGCCTCGATGGAAGATGCGCTGCTGCTGTCCCTGCTCGGCATCGTCGCCATGAGCGCCCATATCATGGTCAACCGCGCCCTGAAGATCTCGGATGCGGCCACGGTTGCGCCGCTGCAATATACGCTGCTGCTGTGGGCTGTCGTCTTCGGCTGGTATTTCTTCGGCGACCTGCCCAAGCCCAGCATGATGCTTGGTGCAGCGCTCATCACCGGCGCCGGACTGTTCATCTTCTTCCGCGAGCAGCAGCTGAAGAAGCGCGATCAGGTGCTGCCTGCCATTCCGGAGTGAGGGGCCAGAGCGATACCAATGCTCGATGAGCTTTTCTCATCGAGCATTGGTCAAGCCCGTGCGGCGCTTGAGCATTTTCAAGGCCTGATGCGTCAGCCTCGATATAAGCAGCCCGAATGAGCGGCAAAACAAGCGGAAAAGACCCGCAACGTTGCCGCCGCGGGTCTCTGCGCTGAACTGCGGCGGATGGGGCACCGCAGTCCGGGGGATGGGTCGGGAGGGGCGCGCCCCTCCTCCAGGATCAGCCGCGAATTTTCGCCAGTTCCTGCTGCACGCGCTCGATCACATCGGCACCGATGGTGTCCTTGTGCTTCTCGTAGACCACCTGAGACTTTTCGAGCATGCGCTTCTGCTCTTCCGGGCTGAGGGTATTGAACTTGACGCCTTCGGCCTGGATCTTTTCCAGCGACTTCTGGTTCAGCTCACGGATCACCTTGCGCTCCTCGTCACGGCCCACGATGGCGCATTCCTTCAGGGCTGCCTGCTCTTCCGGTGTGTAGGTGTCAAAGATCGGCTTGGAGAACAGGAACAGGAACGGCGTGTAGGCGTGGCGCGTCTCGCTGACATATTCCTGCACCTCGTAGAACTTCGAGGTATCGATGGTGACATAGGGGTTTTCCTGCGCATCGATGGTCTTGGTTTCGAGCGCGGAGAAGACCTCGCCAAAGGCCATCGGCGTGGCATTGGCGCCGAAGTTCTGGAAGGTGTCGAGGAAAACGTTGTTCTGCATCACGCGCACCTTCATGCCCTGCAGATCCTCCCACTTGGTGACGGGACGGCTGGAGTTGGACAGGTTGCGGAAGCCGTTCTCCCAATAGGCGAGATTGACGAGCCCGGCCTCGGCCAGCTTGCCATTGAGGAACTCGCCGAACTCACCGTCCATCACGGCATCGGCCTCCTCGTTGCTGGCAAAGAGGAACGGCAGGTCGAAGACGCCGAGCGCCGGAACGATGCCGGCCAGCGGCGAGGACGAGGTGACGACAGCTTCCTGAACGCCGGCGCGCAGGGCCTGGGTTGCCTGCAGGTCGCCGCCGAGCGCGCCGCCCCAGAAGGCGGTCAGCTTCAGCTTGCCGCCGGACTTTTCGTCAAGGCAGGCCTGCATGGCATTGATGCCGTTGCCGACCGGATGGTCCGCATTGATGCCATTGGACACCCTTATGTTGCGGTCATTGAATTGCGCCGATGCCGGAACAGCGGCGGTGGCGGCAAACACCACGGCCGTGGTGGCAAGAAGCAGTTTCTTCATTGTCTCTTCCTCCCTTTTCATCAAGTCTTTCCGGCGGGCAGCCACTCCTCTGGCCTGCCGCCGTATGGGTACAGGGCACCTAGTGCAGCCAGGACAGCGGCACCAGCACCAGTTGCGGGAACAGGATCAGCAGCAGCAGCACTGCGATCTGTGACAGCAGGAAAGGCATGACGCCTGTCACCACCTTGCCGAGCGGCACCTTGGACACGCCGCTGACCACGTTGAGCACCACGCCAACCGGCGGCGTGATGAGGCCAATGCAGGTGTTCATGACGAAGAGAACACCGAAATAGACCGGATCAATGCCAGCCTGCTTGACGATCGGCATCAGCACCGGCGACAGGATCAGGATGGTGGGTGCCAGATCCAGCGCCGTGCCCACCACAAGCACCAGCATCATCATCACCAGCATCAGCAGCTTGGGCTGCTCGATCAGCGGGGCAATGTGGCGGGTGATCTCTGCCGGAATATTCGCCGCCGTGATCAGCCAGGCTGACACCAGCGCCGCCGCGACGAGGAACATGACGATCGAAGTCGTCTTCGCCGCCCGCAGGATGACGAAGTAAAGATCGGCGACCTTCAGTTCCCGGTAGACGAACAGCCCGACCATCAGCGCATAGAAGGCGGCGATCACCGCCGCTTCCGTCGGCGTGACCACTCCCATGCGGATGCCGCCGAGAATGATCACCGGCATGCCCAGCGCCCAGGCGGCACGGCCCGTTGCCGCAAGGCGGACGGACATGGGCTGGCGCGGCAGGGTCTCGACCTTGGACTTGCGGACAAGGAAGGTCCAGGTCAGGGCAAGGGCGCAACCCATCATGATGCCGGGCACGATACCGCCCATGAACAGCTTGGTGATCGACACATTGGCGGCCACGCCGAAGATAATGAAGGCGAGCGACGGCGGAATGACCGGAGCGATGATGCCGCCTGCCGCCATGAGGCCGGCCGAGCGCGGCACATCGTAGCCTGCGCGGGCCATCATCGGCACCAGGATCGCGGCCAGAGCCGCCGTATCGGCTGCTGCCGAACCGGACAGGCTGGCCATGATGATCGCCGCCACGATGGCCACGAAGCCGAGACCGCCGCGGATATGCCCGGCCCAGGCCAGCGCAAAGTCGATGATGCGGCGGGACAGACCGCCGGAGTTCATCAGTTCACCGGCCAGAATGAAGAAGGGAATGGCCAGCAGCGTGAAGGTGTCTGCGCCGGAGATCATGTTCTGCGACACGATCTGCGTGTTGAACATGCCCATGTAGGACATGAGGATGACGCCGCAGAACATCAGCGCGAAGGCAACCGGCACGCCGATGGCCATGGAACCCAGCAGGGAGCCGATGAAGACGAGAAGCGTCATGTGTCAATGCTCCATCAGCTTGGCAGGGTCCGCGTGCTCACCGGCGAACATGGCGATTTCCTTGTCCGTGGCGCGGCCCAGCAGGATGCGGATAAAGCGTTCCAGCGAAATCAGGAACATGCCGCCACCGGTGAAGAAGCCGATGCCATAGACCCAGATCATCGGCATGCCGGTGACAGGGGCGGCCATGGAGGCATTGATGGGGAACTGCTTCCAGGTGCCCCAGAAGAAGATGGCGGAACAGGTCATGATGATGATGTTGACCAGCGCCATGCAGAAGAGGCGCCCGCGCCGGGAGAAATGCGCCACCAGCGTCTCGATGCCGAGATGGGAGTTTTCCCGGAAGGTCACGACCGCACCGATGAAGGTGAGCCAGACGAAGAAGTACCGCGCCAGCTCTTCCGAGACGACGAGGCCGGAATTCATGCCATAGCGCAGGACCACATTGACGAAGACCATGATGGCCATGGAGGCCAGCAGGAAAACGAGCACTACTTCCAGCGCGCGGTAGAAGAGACGGGTGAGGGTCGCGATCATGAGCCCCTCACACCTTGTCCGCCAGCCCGCGCCGGGCAAGGTTGCGGAAGAGTTCACGCAAGCCGAAGGTCCATTCCGGGCAGGCATCCGTGCGGTCGATCCAGTTGACCAGACGTCCCAGCTTCGGCGTGTGGATCTCCACCCGGTCGCCGATCTCATGGGTAAAGCCCTGCCCCATCCCGCGACGGTCCTTGACAGGGGCAAACATGGTGCCGAGGAACAGCACTACCCCATCCGGATACTGGTGATTGCGGTTGCGGAGCTGGCTGACCAGCTCTTCTGGCGAGCGGCTGATGGCTTCCATCGGGCTTTCACCCGTCATCACGAAGCCGTCCTCACCCTCCACCAGCAGCGACACCCGCACCTTGCGCAGGTCATCGATGGTGAAGGCCTCGTCGAACAGGCGGATGAAGGGGCCGATGGCGCAGGAGGCGTTGTTGTCCTTCGCCTTGCCAAGAAGCAGCGCGGAGCGGCCCTCCACATCACGCAGGTTCACGTCATTGCCGAGGGAAGCGCCGAGAATGGCACCGTCCGAGCGAACCGCCAGAACCACTTCCGGTTCCGGATTGTTCCACTCGGAAATGGGATGAATGCCCGCCTTTGCGCCGCAGCCGACCGGCGACATGGGCTGGGCCTTGGTGAAGATTTCCGCATCGGGCCCAATGCCCACTTCCAGATACTGGGACCACAGGCCCATGTCCTGCAGCAGCGCCTTGACCTTGCGGGCCTCTTTGGACCCGGCCTTGACGCCGCGCAGACTGCCGCCCAGCACCGGGGCCAGCCGCTCGCGGATCTCCAGCGCGCGGGAACTGTCGCCCTTGGCCTGTTCCTCGATCACCCGCTCCAGCATGCTGTCGGCAAAGGTGACGCCGGCCGCCTTGACCGATTGCAGATCGATGGGCGCCAGCAACTGACCGGCACTGCCATCGAGAAAGGCATCCAGCGGGCCCAGATCCGGCAGGCCAGACGCCTGCTTCAGCCGTGCGGCGATCTCCGGCATTTCAAAAAGGGAGGAAACGGTGGCGGCAATGCCTGTCAGGTTGAGCACCTGTCCATCGCGGATAAGCACCGGGCAAGGCCCGTCTTCCGCTTTCGACCAGACACGGCCAACGAGCACGGCGTCCTGCGCATCGGCAGGCAGAATTCCAGATGCAGTAACAACTTGACCGGCCACCAGAGCCCTCCTCCCCAATTCCCCGGACGGCAGGCCAGCGCCTCCACGCGCATTGCTCCTGCCACGCCCTGCCGGATTGTCTGGATGTCAGACAATCACATTAACGAGTCTTAGCAACATGACGCCGGGCTTGTCCAGCCTATGGCAGCGCCTGTCCGCAACAACAGCGAAGATATGCAAACACCCTGCGGGTTCCCGCAGGTGAGGCCTTTTCCCCCAGGGACATCGGGAGCTTGCCGAAGCGCAGTCCGTGTCGAAAGACTTGGTATCAGCGGCAGCCTGCAGCCTATTGCTCTGCGACTTGACACCGGCGGACCTTCGCAAGACCCAACCGTTTCGTCATGCCATGGCCCCGACCATGGCATCCATTCCATGACATCACCGCATCTGAGAAGCGGCGAATTTCCCACAAAAAAGCAAAAAACATTTGGATAGCAAGGGTATGGATGCCATGATCAAGTCATGGCATGACGAAACATTAAGCTCACGAACGCGAAATCTACCGCCTGAACTGCAGACAGAGAGATATAAGTCAGTAAATCTCGAGATTGAGGGCAATACGGCTTGCGGCGCCTGTCAGATGCTGGCGCATGGCGGCGCGGGCGGCCATTGCGTCGCGGCTGGCTATGGCGTCACGCACGGCCACGTGTTCGGCGATGGTGATTTCGACGATCTCTTCCAGCACTGCGCTGGCCCGTGCCGCATTGATGGCAAGGCTGATGCGCTCGGCGATGAAGCCGATAAACATGCCGAAATAAGCATTGCCGGTGGCATCGGCGACGGCCCGGTGGAAGGCAAGATCGGCAATGATGCCCTGCTCCGTCCATTTCTCCGCCCCGGTCATCTGCGCCAGCGCCTCGTCCAGCCGGGCGAGGTCTTCGGCTGTATGATGCAGGGCGGCAAGTCCGGCCGCTTCGATTTCCAGTGGCAGGCGCAACTGGAACAGGTCGCGGAAGCTCTCCCGGTCGTCCAGATCGTCCTGGGCAATGCGGATCGGCCGCGCCTGCGGCTCGGTCACGAAAGCACCGACGCCCTGCCGCGTTTCCACCAGCCCCTCGTTGCGCAGCTGGGCAATGGCCTCACGCACCACCGTGCGGCTGACGCCAAGGGTCTTGGCCAAAGCATGTTCCGTCGGCAACCGGTCACCGGGCTTGATCCGGCCCTCGCTGATGTCGCGGGCGATCTGGGCCGCAATGCGTGCGGGCAGATGTTCACTGCGCCGGATCTGTTCCATGCCGATGGCCATTCCCTGTCCTGTCTTCTGGGCGATCAGCGCCTTTACCCCGAAACTGCGGCCAAGTTCAATTGGCAGCCGGGATTCATGATGCCTTGCGGGTCGATTGCCGCCTTGATGGAGGTCAGAAGCTGGCGTTTGACAGGCTGCAGCCGCGCCTCGAAGTCAGGCTTCTTCAGCCGGCCAATGCCATGCTCGGCGCTGATCGAGCCGCCAAAGCCGTCCAGAACCGCGTTCAGCACGGTCTTGGCCTGATAGATCCGCGCATCCGCTTCCTCCCTTGAAAGCCCCGCCGGCGGCAGCACATTGAGATGCACGTTGCCATCCCCCACGTGGCCATAGGACACGCAGGTGCAATCGGGCAGCGCCGCATGAATGGCGGCTTCCGCTTCACGCACGAAATCCGGCACGCGCGACAGGGGCACGGAGACATCCGTGCGCAGGTGCCGCCCGCGCTTTGCCTGCCCCTCGTTCATGCCCTCGCGGAAAAGCCAGAGAGTGCGCGCCTGCGCCTGCGAGGCGGCAACCACCCCGTCCACCACCAGCCCTTCGGCCATGACGCCTTCGAGGAAACGGCTCATCAGATCGTCCACATCGACGAGCCCGGAGCCCGAAATCTCCATCAGCACATAGGCCGGATAATCTGCGGCCATGGGCATGGGCAGGTCCGGGATGGCCTCCTGCGCCAGGGTGAAAGCCAGCGGCGGCATGAATTCGAAAGCCGACATCAGGTCGCAGCAGTCGCGCCGCGCCCGGCGGTAAAGCCGGATGGCATCCTCCAGCGCATTGAGCCCCAGCAAGGCGGTGGCAACCTGATCCGGCTGCGGCAAGAGCTTGACGGCCACGGCGGTGACGATGCCCAGCGTGCCTTCTGCCCCGATGAAAAGCTGTTTCAGGTCGATGCCCCGGTTGTCCTTGCGAAGGGCGGAGAGGCCATCGAAAATGCTGCCGTCCGGCAGCACCACCTCCAGCCCCAGCACCAGTTCCCGCGTCATGCCATAGCGCAGAACGTTGATGCCGCCAGCATTGGTGGAAACATTTCCGCCGATGCGGCAGGAGCCTTGTGCCCCCAGCGCCAGCGGGAAGAACAGACCTGCCTCCGCCACCTTGTCCTTGAGCTCCGACAGCACCGCCCCGGCCTCGACCACGGCGGAAAAATCATCGGCATCAAGACGCCGGATGGCGGTCATCCGCTCAAGGCTCAGCACCACCTGCCCTGCCGGATCATCCGGCGTTGCGCCGAGCACCAGCCCGGTGTTGCCGCCCTGCGGCACGAGGGAAAGCCCCAGTGCGGCCACGGCCTTCACCGCCTGAGCCACATCTTGCGTGGAACGTGGCCGCAGCACGGCGACGGCGCCCGTTTCCACATCCCCGTGCCAGTCGCGGCAGTAGCGGGCCACATCAGCGCCCGCCAGCACCATATCCGCGCCAAGCGCATCCACCAGCCTTGCCGCCACGGCTGCGCTTGCGGTTTCAGGCAGGTCTGTTCCCTGCGGGTGTTCCATCACATCCGTCATTCTTCCGGTCCCATCTGACGCCATGGCGCGATGCCGGTCTTCACCACCGGGCGCCTGTGCAGACAATCACTCTGGCTGTTTTCAAATCCATCATATAAGGTTATCAGACAACCTTACAAATGGTTTCCACACGCTGCCGCACACCGGTCCGGCAACGCTGCGGATGAAGGAAAGGCAGCCTCCCAAAGGGCTGCGATTGAGGATCCGGAGGAGAGAGAGCATGCATGTTCTGATCATTGGTGCAGCTGGAATGGTGGGCCGCAAGCTGGCTGAGCGTCTGGCAAGGGATGGCCAGCTGGGCGGCAAGGCGGTGGACCGGATGACGCTGGCCGATGTGATCGAGCCCTCCGCTCCCGCAGGCTTTTCCGGTCAGGCAAAGCTGGAGACGGCAGACCTCTCCGTCCCCGGCACCCCGGAGCGGCTGATTGCGGACCGGCCGGACGTGATCTTCCACCTCGCAGCCATTGTATCGGGTGAAGCAGAGCTCGATTTCGACAAGGGCTACCGCATCAACCTTGACGGCACGCGCTATCTCTTCGACGCCATCCGCCTCGCCCACGGGTCAGACGGATATTATCCGCGCATGGTCTTCACCTCGTCGGTTGCCGTCTTCGGTGCGCCCCTGCCCTATCCCATCTCCGACGACTTCCACACCACGCCGCTGACAAGCTACGGCACGCAGAAGGCGATCTGCGAGCTGCTGCTGTCCGACTATTCCCGCCGCGGCTTCTTCGATGGCGTCGGCATCCGCCTGCCGACGATCTGCATCCGCCCCGGCAAGCCGAACAAGGCCGCCTCCGGCTTCTTCTCCAACATCCTGCGCGAGCCGCTCATCGGCGAAGAAGCCGTGCTGCCGGTGCCGGAGGACATCCGCCACTGGCACGCCTCGCCGCGCTCGGCCGTTGGCTTCCTGCTGCATGGCGCCACCATTGACACCGGCCTCGTCGGCCCACGCCGCAATCTCTCCATGCCCGGCGTCAGCGCCACGGTGGGCGAGCAGATCGAGGCTCTGCACCGCATTGCCGGCGAGAAGGCCGTGAAGCTGATCCGCCGCGAGCCGGACGAGATGATCATCCGCATGGTCTCTGGCTGGGCCCCCGGCTTCGAGGCCACCCGTGCCACGGCACTTGGCTTCACCGCCGAAACCTCCTTTGACGAAATCATCCGCGTCCACATCGAGGACGAGCTGGGAGGCAGCATCGCATGAGCGGTGACAGCAAACCCGCCCGCCGGCTGCGCTCGCAGGACTGGTTCGACAATCCGGACCATCTGGACCTGACGGCGCTCTATCTGGAACGTTTCATGAATTATGGAACGACACCGGAGGAGCTGCGCTCGGGCAAGCCCATTATCGGCATTGCCCAGTCCGGCAGCGATCTCAACCCCTGCAACCGGCATCACATGGATCTGGCCAAGCGCGTGCGCGACGGCATCCGGGATGCTGGCGGCATTCCCATCGAGTTTCCGACCCATCCGCTGTTCGAGAACTGCAAGCGCCCGACGGCGGCGCTGGACCGGAACCTTGCCTATCTCGGTCTGGTGGAAATCCTCTATGGCTATCCGCTGGACGGCGTTGTGCTGACCACCGGCTGCGACAAGACCACGCCCTCGGCCCTGATGGCCGCATCCACCGTGGATATTCCGGCCATCGTCCTGTCCGGCGGGCCGATGCTGGATGGCTGGCATGACGGGGAGCTGGTGGGGTCGGGCACCGTCATCTGGCGCTCGCGCCGCAAATATGGCGCGGGCGAAATCACCCGCGAGCAATTCCTGGAAGCGGCGCTGAGCAGCGCCCCTTCCATCGGCCATTGCAACACCATGGGCACGGCGCTGACCATGAATTCCATGGCCGAAGCGCTCGGCATGTCGCTGACCGGCTGTGCCGCAATTCCCGCCGCCTACCGGGAGCGCGGCCAGATGGCCTACCGCACCGGAAGGCGGGCGGTGGAACTGGTGCTGGAGGATATGCGCCCTTCGAAGATCCTGACGCGGGAGGCGTTCCTCAACGCCATACGGGTGAACTCCGCCCTCGGCGGCTCCACCAACGCCCAGCCGCATCTGATGGCCATGGCCAAGCATGCGGGCGTTGACCTGAGGCCCGAGGACTGGCAGCTGCATGGTTATGACATTCCGCTTCTGGCCAATGTGCAGCCGGCCGGTGCCTATCTCGGCGAGCGCTTCCACCGCGCGGGCGGCGTTCCGGCCATCATGTGGGAGCTGATGCAGGCGGGCAAGCTCGACACAGGCTGCCTCACCGTCACGGGCCGCAGCATGGGCGAAAACCTTCAAGGCTGCGAGGCCACCGACCGGGAGGTCATCCGCCCCTACACCGCTCCGATGAAGGAGCGCGCCGGGTTCCTCGTGCTGAAGGGCAATCTCTTCGACTTCGCCATCATGAAGATGAGCGTCGTCTCGGAGGATTTCCGCAAGCGCTATCTGAGCGAGCCGGGCCGCGAAGGCATCTATGAAGGCAAGGCCGTGGTCTTCGACGGGTCGGAGGATTACCACGCCCGCATCAACGATCCCGCGCTCGGCATCGACGAGCGCACCATCCTTGCCATCCGGGGCGCGGGCCCGCTGGGCTGGCCGGGCTCGGCGGAAGTGGTCAACATGCAGCCGCCCGATCATCTGCTGAAGCGCGGCATCACCAGCCTGCCGACCATCGGCGATGGCCGCCAGTCCGGCACCGCCGACAGCCCTTCGATCCTCAACGCTTCGCCCGAAAGCGCCGCTGGCGGCGGCCTTGCCTTCCTGCGCAGCGGCGACACCATCCGCATCGACTTCAACACCGGCCGCTGCGACATGCTGGTGGATGAGGCGGAGATCGAACGCCGCAAGGCCGAAGGCATCCCGCCGGTGCCGCCCTCGGCCACGCCCTGGCAGAAGATCTACCGCGAAACGGTCACCCAACTCGCCGATGGCGCCACCATCCGCGATGCCGAAACCTTCCGCGGCCTCGCCTCCACTCCACCGCGTCACAACCACTGACGCGGTGGGCGCACACGCACGGCGTCACCCCGGCCTTCGAGCCGGGGACCACTCACTTGCAGAGCAATGCCGCTGTCCGGAGCCTCGCGGCAGGCTCCGGCACCAGGCCTCACCTCACCGCCACAACTTTGCCGCTCCGGTTGCGAGTAGTCCCCGGATTTCCGCTTCGCTCTCGTCCGGGGCGACGCTGAGTTTTGGGCGCGGCTGCCCCCTCCTCACCCCAGATCAATCATCCGGGGGCTGGTGATTACGCCGCCGAAGCCGGTGATGTGGTGGAGCCAGTAGACATAGGGCTCTGCGGACAGCGGCGGTTCGCTGGTCCAGCCGAGGCCGGGGGCATATTGGAAGGCGGGGCTGCCGGCGATGGTGGCGAAATGGCCGGCAAAGCTGGTGATCAGCGGCCGGTGCACATGACCCGTCAGCAGGTGCAGGTGGCCGGAAAAACCGGCCAGAAGCGTGCGCAGCTCGTCTCTTCCCGCCGTCAGCGTCATCCAGTCCCAGGCCGGTGAGGCAAGGCCGAAGGGCGGGTGATGCAGCATGAAGAAGGTAACGCCGGAGGTGGTCTCTTCCCGTACCTTTTCGTCGGCCAGACGCTCGGCCAGCCATGAGAGACGTCCTACGCAAAGCTCTCCCTCAACCTTGCCCGGAATGATCGTATCAAGGCCAATGACACGGATGCCCTTGTGCACCATGTCGAAGTTGAGGAACGGCTCCGGCGTGAAGGGAATGGTGCCCGCGAAAGCTGCACGCATGGCGTCCCGCCGGTCGTGATTGCCCGGCACCACAAGCACGGGAGCGTCAAACCGGGCCAGCATCCGCCGGGCCAGCGCATAGTCTTCCGCGCTGCCGCAGTCGGCCAGATCGCCGGAGATCAGCACCAGATCCGGCTGCGGCGTCAGGCTGGCGGCATCGGCCAGCACCTTTTCCACTGCGGCCAGCGTATCGGGGCGCGGATGGGCGCTTTCCTTGTCTGCGGCAAAGAGATGGAAGTCGGAGAAATGTAGAATGTACATGCCCTGAAAGGTCTTTCGGTCAGCGGCCGATGCGCGAGAGCACATCCGCCTTCAGGAAGCGTTCGATGACCAGCATGAAGCCGACGGAGGGGATCAGGAGGATCAAGGCGGTGATGGCGGCGATCTGGTAATTGCCGCCCATGCTGGCGTTGAACATCAGGATCGGCAGGGTCGAGATATCCGGCGCACCGACGAAATAGGTGCCGGTGAACTCATCGATGCTGTCGAGGAAGACGAAGATCGACGCGGCCATCAGCCCCGGAAAGGCCTGCGGCAGGGTGATGTCACGGAAGGTGCGCAGGGGCCCTGCCCCGAGGTTGCGCGCGGCTTCCTCCATGCTGCGGTCCACGGCGCTGAAAGAGGCCGTGGCAATCCACACCGCATAGACAAGACCGGGCAGCGAATGCACCAGCACCACGCCGAAAAGCGTGCCGTTGAGCCCGAGGCCGTAAAAGATCGCGGCGATGTTGACGAAGATCGGCAGCGACGGGAAAGCCTGCGGCAGCAGGAAGATCAGCATGATGAAGCTGCGGGCCGGCAGCGCCAGCCGCGCCAGCGCGTAGCCGGCCGGAATGGACAGAGCCATCGAGAGGCCGACGGTCGCCGCCGCGATGGAAACGGAGTTCCACAGCGACTCCCACGCCCCCGCACGCGGCCGGAACACCCGGCCCCAGAACTCGAAGCCCCAGCGGGTGGGCCACTGGTTGGGATAGAACCACTGTTCGGCAAAGGCCCAGATGGCCAGATTGGTCAGCGGGCCGAAGACGATAAAGGCCACCAGTCCCATGGCAAGGGCAAGGCCGAGGGTGGCGCCCGCCTTGCGGGCGAAGAGTGAGAGAGTGGTCATTGGCCTGCCTTTGCCTTGAGCGTCATGCGCAGGTAAGCCCAGGCTGCCACTGCCGTCAGCAGATAGGAGAACAGGCCGAGCGCATTGGCAACCGCATAGTCGCCGTAATAGGTGACCCGGTGGGCCATCATCGCGGTCATCATGGTGGGATTGCCGGAGATCAGCATGGCGGGCACGGACAGCACCGACATGATGGTGACAAGCGACAGCACCAGCGCCACCAGCAGCTGCGGGCGCACCTGAGGCAGCACGATATCGAACAGGCAGCGCAGCCGCCCTGCCCCGAGATTGCGCGCCGCCTCGATGGTGGACCGGTCGAGCGAGGCCATCGCCCCGGCCAGCAGCAGCGTGACGAAGGGGATCTGCTTCCAGGCAAAGGTCAGGACAAGGCCGCGCCAGTCGAGCAGGCTTTGCGCCGCCGCCGCATCCAGCACCCCGGCATCCACCAGCAGCGTGTTCAGCATGCCGTTGCGGGCCAGGAACGAGCGCGCCGTCTGCCCGGCGACGATGAAGGGAATGAACAGCGGCCAGCGGTAGAGCCAGCGCAGCAGCGGCACAGCCCAGCGGCTTTCGCCCAGCGTCAGATAACCGGCGATGGCGATCGAGGCGGCTGCAATCAGCGCCAGCGAGGCAAGCGCGACAAGAATGGAGAAGATGATATCACCGCTGTAGAACTCCAGCGCCTTGGCGATATTGGCCGTCGAAAAGCTGCCATCGCCATCCTGAAAGGCGGTGACGAGCGAACGCAGCAGCGGCGCGGCATAAAGCAGGCCGATGGCCGTCAGCGCGGGCGCAACGAGCAGCAGCCCGGCGCCCATGCCCGCCCAGCGGCTGAACAGCCCGCGCGCGGCGGTCTGTCCGGTCCGCAGCGTGTCAGCGGCAGAATGTGCAGTCATGAGGCATTTCCTCTGAGCCGGATTGTCCGCACTGCGGCCCCGGCCTGTTCCCTGAAAGGCAGATGCCCGGCCCGGCGGGGAGCCGGGCCAGACGGGATTGGAAGAGTGGCTGCGGGGGGGGGGGGGCAGGTCAGACTGACGGCAAGCTTCAGCCTCCCCTTCGTCATCCGGCCAAGCGCAGCGCGAGCCGGGATGACGCCGGTCAGGAAACCCTTTGATCCGAACCGCCGGTGCCCCCCGCAAGTCACCCCTTACTTGGCGACGTACTTCTCGTAGGCTTCCAGAATGGCCGCGAAGTACTTGGCCTGCGGCATGGACCAGCCGCGCTCGGCCAGCGTTTCCGGCGTCACGTCGGCAAACAGGCGGTTCCATTCGGCATCCGTCAGCTCGCTCTTGACGTTCTGCGGATCGATGCCGGGGAACCAGTTGAAACGGCGCACGATGCCGTCAGCCTGCACAGCCGGGCTGGTGGCGAAGGCGATGAACTCCTTGGCGAGTTCCGGCTGCGCCGCCTTGGCCGGCACCGTGTAATACATCGGCTGGCCCGGCATGCCCGGCGACAGGATCATCAGCTTCAGGTTCGGGTTCAGTCGGCCATCGGCAACCCAGGTGTAGAACATGTCCATCCACACCGGGCCCATGGCGATTTCGCCGCGGTTCATGGCATCCAGCGTGCCGGCGTTGCCGGGGGTCATGACAACGCTCTGGTTGAAGTCGCGCAGCGAGGTGAGTGCCGGCTCCCACTTGGCAGCCACATCGTCAGCCCACGGCCCGTTGCGGATTTCGTCGGCCGTGCCGGAGAAGGCATACATCCAGCCGAAGACAAAGCCGACGCCGGCCATGCCGCCGGTGATGCCGTTGTAGCCGAACTTGCCCGGGTTTTCCTTCACCCACTTGGCCAGTTCCTCATAGGACTGCGGCGGGTTGGCGATCACGTCCGGATTGTAGGCGATGGCGATCTGGCTGTGGAACATCGGCATGACATAGCCGGAGACATTCACGCCAAGCGAGTTTTCTGCCGTTTCGCGGGTGACGAGCTTGGCGGTGGCGAGACCATCACGGTAGCTCGACAGCAGCTTTTCCTCGACCATCTTGCCGGCCATGCGCTGATGCACGACGGCAACGTCCACATCCCACACGTCCTTGCCCTTCTGGGCGTCGATCTTTTCATAGATCGCCTGGCTGCCGCCATCGCCCGGGCCGGTGCCGACCGCGCGCACGGTCACGCCCGGATGGGTCTCCTCGAACTTCGGTCCAAGATAGTCGTTGATGTAATCCACCATGTTGGTGTCACCGGCGGTGATCACCGTCAGGGTCTGGGCCGACACGCTGGTCGCCAGAGCCGTCGTGAGGGTCGTGGCTGCCAGCATGCTGGCAAGGGCAATCCTGAGTTTCATGACTGTCTTCCCTGAGGTTCGTGAGTGGGAAAATTAGTGCCGTGTCTCCAGCACAGCCCCGTGGAGCGTGCCCTGAAGCAGGCGGTTTTCGGCATCGAAGCTCATCAGCATGGATGCCGGAACGGTGAGGGACGCATCAGCGCCCGCAGCGATGGGCACGGGCGAGCAGCCCGACAGGCTCTCCCCGGCAGAATCAATGGTGATCTGGTAGTTGCCGCCCGCATAGGCGCAGGCGCTGACCTGCCCCTTGCGCAGCAGCGCCGGGCCTTCGGGCAGAACCTCTGCCGAAGTGAACGCGCGTGCAACTTCAGTGCGGAACCCGGCAATCTTCGCAGACGCCGCAACCGGATCGCCATGGCGGGAGGCGGTGACATTGCCGACACCGAGAAACTCAGCCGCCTCAAGATCGGCCGGGGCGCTGTACAGCTCCTCGGGGCTCGCCACCTGCACGATCTGCCCCTTGCGCATCAGGACGATACGGTCGGCCATGGCCAGCGCCTCGTCCTGGTCGTGGGTGACCATGATGGTGGTGATGCCGACCTTCTGCTGCAGGCGGCGCAGCTCGCCGCGCAGGCTTCGGCGGATGGAGGCGTCGAGGTTCGACAGCGGCTCATCCAGCAGCAGCAGCGGCGGGTCGATGATCAGCGCCCGGCCCAGAGCCACGCGCTGGCGCTGGCCGCCAGACAGGCTGGTGACGGCGCGGCCGCCATAGCCCTCAAGGCCCAACAGCGCCAGAACCTCTTCGGCACGCCGCTCCCGTTCAGCCTTGCCAAGGCCGCGCAGCTTCAGCGGATAGGTCAGGTTTCCAGCCACAGACATATGCGGCCACAGGGCATAAGATTGGAACACCATGGCCGTCTGGCGCGCCTCGGGCGCAAGACCGGCGATGGAGCGTCCGCCCACGGTGATGTCTCCTGCGCTCAGCGGGGCGAACCCCGCGATGGAGCGCAGCAATGTTGTCTTGCCGCAGCCTGAAGGGCCAAGCAGGCAGGTAAAGGTGCCCGCAGGCACCTCCAGCGAGATGCCGTCGAGAATGAGAGACTGCCCAAGGCGAATGGACACCTCCTCCAGTGACAGCGCTTCAGTTCCCATGGGGACCCCTCCAATTGAAAGCGCGTTCAATCTATGTTCAGTGCATGACGGTTTTATGTCAACTCCATTTGCAAAGAGCCGTTTTTTGTGCGATGCAAAGTATGAACGCGTTTGCAAGTTGAGCCGGAGAAGGAATGCGCGTCACCGCCGATGATGTTGCCGAAGCCGCAGGCGTTTCCCGCGCCATGGTATCCCGCGCCTTTACCGAAGGGGCACCGATTGCCGCCCGCAAGCGCGCCCATGTGCTCGCGGTGGCAGAATCCCTCGGCTACCGCCCCAACCGCATCGCCCGCGGCCTCACCGGCAGCCACACCGGCCTCATCGCCCTTGTGGTCGGCGCCGTCTCCCGCCCCTATGAGGCCTGGCTCCTGGACACCATGAGCCGGGAAATCCGTGCCGCCCGCAACTGGCCGCTGCTGCTGCAGGTGCAGCCGGGCGATGAACTGGACAATGCGCTGGAAGACGCCCTCGCCTATCAGGTGGACGGAGCGATCGTTGCCGCCGGATCCGTCAGCCCGGCGCTGGCCGAACGCTGCCGCAACTCCGGCGCGCCGATTGTCATGGTCGGGCGCATCATGCCGGGCGGGGATACGGATGCCGTGTGCTGCGACAACCGGCTGGGGCTGGAGCTGCTGGTGGATCATCTGGCATCAAGCGGCCGCAAAAAGCTCGCATGGATCGGCGGCACGCCGGAAACCTTCTCCAACATCGAGCGGCATGACGGCCTGATGCAGGCGCTGGCCCGGCGCGGCATGAAGCTCTTGGCCGCACGTCAGGGCGACTATTCCGTCGACAGCGGCCTTGCGCAGGCCCTCACCCTGCTGACGGCGCCGGAAAAGCCCGATGCCATCCTCTGCGGCAATGATGCCATGGCCCTTGGTGCCATCGCCGCCGCCCGCCGCCTTGGCCTCAGCGTGCCCGGTGACGTGGCTATTGCCGGTTTTGATGATATCCCCGCCGCCGCGTGGGAGCCGTATCAGTTGACCACCGTGCGCAATCCGGTGCTGGAAACCACCCGCGAGGCGCTCCGCCTCCTGCGCCAGCGCATTGATGGCCACGGCGAAACCGGCAGCGCCGAAATCGTCCGCCTCGCCCCGGAACTGGTCATCCGCCAGAGCGCCTGAGGCGGAACGGCCCGCTTCGCTGCTCTGGCAAGACCGGTCTTCTCCCCTGCCTGCACAACAAAAATTCCCGTCCGTGATCCGCCCGGCTGGGCGCAGCGTAAGATCTCGCAATACAAGGCATTTCCCCGCTGCCCCCACCTTTGGGACACCCCGTCCCGCATGACAAGGAAACAGAATGCGGATTGCAGTCATCGGTTCCGGTATCTCGGGCAACAGCGCAGCCTGGGCCCTCAGCGGCCATCACGACATCACCGTTTACGAAAAGCGCCTGCGCCCCGGCGGGCACAGTGCCACCGTCGATATCGATTACGATGGCGCCGCCATTTCGGTGGACACGGGCTTCATCGTCTACAATGAGCTGAACTACCCGAATCTGACCGCACTCTTTGCCCATCTGGGCATTGCCACCGAGGCGAGCGACATGAGCTTTGCCCTATCGGTGGATGAAGGCCAGCGCGAATGGTCAGGCACCAACCTGCGCACCATCTTCGCCCAGCGGCGCAACATGGTCTCGCCGCGCTTCCTGTGGATGCTGCGCGAGATCCTGCGCTTCAACCGTCAGTGCGCCGCAGACCTCGCCTCGGGCTATCTGACGGGCATGAGCCTTGGCGATTACATGCGCGCCCGCAAGTTCTCCACCGCCTTCATTGAAGACTATCTGGTGCCGATGGGTGCGGCGATCTGGTCCACCCCGGCCTCCGAAATGCTGGCCTTCCCGGCCGCTTCCTTCGTCTCCTTCTTCGAGAATCACCGGCTGATCAACTTCGACCGGCCGCAGTGGCGCACGGTGTCCGGCGGCAGCCGCAACTATGTGCAGCGCCTGCTGGAGCCGCTGCGCGGCCACGTGCGCCTCGGCTCGCCCGTCACCAGCATACGCCGGGCAGACGGCAAGGTGCATGTGCGCGATGCCTCAGGCCACGAAGACATGTTCGATCACGTCATTCTCGCCAGCCACACGGACCAGACATTGGCCATGCTGGATGATGCGAGCGACGACGAGCGCTGCATTCTCTCGGCCATCCGCTACCGGCCCAACACGGTCTATCTGCACCGGGACGAAAGCCTGATGCCCAAGCGCAAGAGCGTGTGGGCGTCCTGGAACTATCTCGCCCGCACCGGCTCGGCGGAAGGAACGGATGTGGCCGTGTCCTACTGGATGAACCGGCTGCAGAACATCGACACCAGCCGCCCGCTGTTCGTCACCCTCAATCCCCCGCATGAGCCGCGCGAGGATCTGACCTTCGCCCGCTTCACCTATGACCATCCGCAGTTCGACGCGGGCGCACTGGCGGCCCAGCAGCAACTCTCGCGGATACAGGGCGTGGCCAACACGTGGTATTGTGGAGCCTGGCAAGGGCACGGCTTCCATGAGGACGGTCTTGTTTCCGGCCTCAAGGTTGCCACTGCCCTTGGCGCGGAACTTCCATGGCGCTCTGCGGCGGCTGGCTCGTCCGGCCTCGCGGAAGCTGCCGAGTAAGACAGGACGCAGCATGGCGGCGCACAGAAAGACGGACGGGCACGCCCCGACCCGCGTGAGCGGCAACGGCCCGGCCCCGGCGGAGGCGGCAAGCCTCTATGCCGGACAGGTCATGCATGCGCGCATGAAGCCTGTGCCGCACCGCTTCAGCTATTCCGTCTTCAGCCTGCTGATCGATCTGGACAGGCTGAAGGACGCGGACCGGCAGAGCTGGTTCTTTTCCCATCGCCGCTTCAATCTTCTGTCCTTCCACGAGAAGGACCATGGCCCCCGTGACGGCTCGGATCTCAGGGCGCATGTGGACCGGTTGCTGGCGGAGAAGGGCGTGGCCCGCCCCGCACGTGTCCTGTTGCTGTGTTATCCGCGCATGCTGGGCTACGTGTTCAACCCGCTCAGCGTCTATTACGCCTATGACGGCGAAGGCACGCTGACCGGCATCGTCTATGAGGTGCGTAACACCTTCGGCGATCTGCACACCTATGTGGCGCCCGTGACAGCGGATCAGGTGAGCGAGGCGGGCATCCGGCAGACGCAGGACAAGCAGTTCTACGTCTCGCCCTTCCTCGACATGGTGCAGACCTATCACTTCCGCATGATGCCGCCGGGGGAGACCGTGCGCGTGCGGATTCTCGAGACTGACCCGGACGGCCCTTCGCTGGCCGCGACCTTCCACGGCCATCACAACAGTTTGACCGGCCGCGTCATCCTGCGCGAATGCCTGAGGATGCCTTTCATGACCCTCAAGGTCATGGGCGGCATTCATTGGGAGGCCTTGAAGCTTTGGCTCAAGGGGATACGTTTTCATTCAAAGACATCTGCCACCGCAGCTGCGGCAGGCAGCGGCGCGCAACAGGCCCAAAAGGCAAATGCGCCCGCAGATACTGAAATTTACGGGAAAGCCTGATGGAGACCGACATGCCTTTAGCCTCCTCTCTGCCCTCCCCGGCCAATGCCGGATCGCAGCAGGTCATTCATCTGACACAGGCGAACGCCCGCGAGGTGCTGTCGGGCCTGCCGCGCTTTGTCCGCATGGGCATGCGTATCGTGCTCGCCCTGCGCTATGGCGTGCTGACAATCACGACACCGGACGGTCAGGCCTTCCGCATCGAGGGCAAGGAACCGGGGCCGGTGGCGGATCTCTTCGTGCATGACTGGCGCTTCGTGCGCATGGCGGCAGAAGGCGGCGATGTGGGCGTGGGCGAAGCCTTCATGGCCGGGTACTGGTCCAGCTCGGACGTCACCACCTTCCTCGAACTCTTCTGCGTCAACCGGGATGCGACGGTGGAGAAGCTGCAGGGCAGCCCGCTGTTCCGCCTGGCCGTCACGCTGCGCCACTGGTTCAACCGCAACACCCGCAAAGGCTCGCAGAGGAACATCTCTGCACATTACGACCTTGGCAACGCTTTCTACCGGGAATGGCTCGACCCTTCGATGACCTATTCCTCGGCCCTGTTCGACGAGAGTACCGCCTCGCTGGAAGAGGCACAGCGCAAGAAATATATGGCGCTGGCGGAGGCCACCGGCATCAAGCCGGGCCACAAGGTGCTGGAAATCGGCTGCGGCTGGGGCGGCTTTGCCGAATTTGCGGCCGGCGAGATCGGGGCCAATGTACGCGCCCTGACCATTTCCCGCGAGCAGTATGACTATGCCCGCGAGCGCATGTTCAAGGCCGGCCTCAATGACAAGGTCGAAGTCGTCTTTCAGGATTACCGCGATGAAACCGGCGTTTACGACCGGATCGCCTCCATCGAAATGTTCGAGGCGGTCGGCAAGGAGTACTGGCCGGTCTATTTCAACAAGGTGTCGTCCTGCCTGAAGCCCGGCGGGCTTGCGGGCCTGCAGATCATCACGATCCAGGACACCATGTTCAAGGACTATGCCCGCCGCCCGGACTTCATCCAGCGCTACATCTTCCCCGGCGGCATGCTGCCGCCTCCCGGCAAGCTGCAGGAAATCGGCGGACGGCAGGGTCTGAAACTGTCGGCGGAGCGCATCTTCGGTCAGGACTATGCCCGCACCCTCGCCGAGTGGCGCGAGCGCTTCCGCGAGGCATGGCCGCGCATTTCCCCGCTCGGTTTCGACGAGCGCTTCAAGCGGCTCTGGGAGTTCTATTTCCATTACTGCGAGGCCGGCTTCCGCTCCGGCAACATCGACGTGCGCCAGATCGTCTACGCCAAAGCGGGCTAAGGCAGCCGCCTTCCGGGCAGAAGAGGTTTTCTGTCCGGATATATCCCCTCTGGCTGTATCGCGCTTGCCGCAGCCAGCCTTCACGGCTAACAGTCGGGAACACGTTTCACGTCAACGGGAGCCTGACCCATGACCGCCCTTCTGCCGCGTTTCGCCCGCCTTGCCGCCCTTGCCCTGTCGGTTCTGCCCTTCACCGGCGGCCTTGTCCAGGCCGCTGAACTGCCGGATCTGGGCGGCCGGGAAATCGCGGTGCTGACGGAAAATGCCTATCCGCCGCTGCAGTTCATGGACAGCAGCGGCAAGGCCGTGGGCTGGGAATATGACGCGGTGGCGGAGATCGCAAAGCGGCTCAACGCCAGGGTCACCTATCAGAACTCCAGCTGGGACGCGATGATCCCTGCCATCGCCGCCGGGGAATATGATTTTGCCATGAACGGCATCACCATCCGCGACGACCGCAAGGACAAGGTGGATTTCTCCGATCCCTACATGCGCTCGGAAATGGTGATGCTGGTGCGTGCCGATGAAGCCCGGTTCTCCGATGCCAAGGGCTTTGCCGCAGATGCCGGGCTGCTGATGGCCGCCCAGCCGGGCACCACACCTTTCTATGTCGGTGTCTACGAAGTGCTCGACGGCGACGAGGCGAACCCGCGCATCAAGAAGTTTGAGACCTTTGGCGCCGGCGTTGCCGCGCTCCGGGCCGGTGACGTGGATCTGGTTCTGACCGACAGCACGGCGGCGGAGGGCTATGTCTCCACCTCCAATGGCACGCTGAAGATTGTGGGTGAGAAACTGGGCACGGAGGACTTCGGCTTCATCTTCCCGAAGGGCTCGGATCTCGTTGCCCCGGTCAATGCCGCCATAGCATCGATGAAGGCAGATGGCACCATTGACGCGCTCGATAAGAAGTGGCTGCTCGACTACAAGATGGGCCAGTGAATCTGATGCCCGCCGGAGAGCCGTGAAGAATGGGACCCGCCCGCCCGAAGCCGCGCGCCAGACACATCCCCGGCGGCCGTTCACCCTCTTCTCCCGAGTTTCCATGGTGGCTCGCCGCCATGGGGCTGCTGATCGTCTATGCCTTTGCGCAGGCTCTGGCCGATGCCCAGCAGGCGCAGGTGCTGTCCACCCTGTCGCGCGGCATCGGCATCACGCTGATGGTCACGGCCACAGCCTTCACCGGCGCCTCGCTGCTGGGGCTGCTGCTGGCGCTCGGCACCCTGTCGCGCTTCACCGTGATCCGCCAGTTCGTCCGCTTCTATGTGGAACTGATCCGCGGTATCCCGGTCATCGTGCTGCTGCTCTACATCGCCTTTGCCGGTGTGCCGCTGCTGGTGGAGGGCTGGAACTGGCTCGCCGGGCACCTGGGCCTTGGCGAGGTCAGGACGCGTGATGTCTCCCTGCTCTGGCGTGCCGTTGCTGCGCTGATCCTTACCTATTCCGCCTTTCTGGCGGAGGTGTTCCGGGCCGGTATCGTCTCGATAGCCCCCGGTCAGGTGGAAGCGGCCAAGGCGCTTGGCCTTACCGGCTGGCAGCGTTTCCGGCTGGTCATCGCGCCGCAGGCCCTGCGCGTGGTGCTGCCGCCTTTCGGCAATGATTTCATCGCCATGCTGAAGGACAGTTCCCTCGTCTCGGTTCTGGGCGTCACCGATATCACCCAGCTCGGCAAGGTCGCAGCGGCGGGCAACTTCCGCTATTTCGAGACCTACAATCTCGTCGCGCTGATCTATCTGTCGATGACCGTCACCCTCTCCGTCGCCCTGCGTCAGCTGGAACACCGCCTGCGTTGGCGGGACAAGCCGGGCAGCGGCGAGGCACAGGGCGGGCAGATTTAGGTTATGGTGCCCATAATCCACCCATCTCTCCCTCGTCATCCGGCCAAGCTTAGCGCGAGCCGGGACCGGTGCGCCGGATTGCTAGTTGATTTAATGAAACACGGCCGAAAGGCTTCGGCTCACCGGTCCCGGATCTCCGCTTCGCTTTCGTCCGGGGTGACGATGGACAGATACGGGCTGGAGCTAGACATCCCCTCCCCGCCCCTTGCGGCTCCAGCCGGTGGCTTTGGCGACAAGCGGGAAATAGAGGCTGTAGGGCAGAAGCCGCAAAAACTTGAGCTGCCGCACGAAGGCTTTGGGAAAGGAAATCTCGAAGCCCTTGCGCGCCCGCAGCCCCGCCACAAAAGCCTTGGCCGCCTCTTCCACCGGCATCAGATGCGGCATGGGGAAAGGGTTTTCCTTGGTCGCAGGCGTATCGACAAAGCCGGGCGAAACCACCTGAATGCGGATGCCCACCCGGTCGAGATCGAACTTCAGGCTCTCGGCCAGATTGATCAGTCCGGCCTTGGTCGCCCCATAGGCGGCCGAGGTGGGCAGACCGCTGTAGCCCGCGACAGAGGCGACAATCGCGATCTGGCCGCGCCCCCGCCCCTTCATGGCGGCAATGGCTGGCAGCACCACATGTACGGTGCCCTTTAGATTGACATCGAAGGTCTGCGCGTAAGCCTCTGCAGAACCATTGAGACCATCGACCGGGATATAGACCCCCGCATTGGCGATGACGAGGGCAAGCGGCGCAAGCTCCGCCTCGATGCTGGCGGCAATAGCGGCCATGGCGGCCGCATCCGTGACGTCGCCCGGATAGGCGTGGATCGATCCGGCAAGGCCTGTAGCCTCCCCGGCAAGGCTCTCGAGCGCTTCAGCCGAACGGGCCGTCACCGCAACCTTGAAGCCCGCCTTCGCCAGCTCCAGCGCCACCGCCCGGCCGATGCCGGAACTGGCGCCCGTGATCCATGCCGAACCGTCCGAAGAGGTTGCCGTATAATCTGTCACCTGAAACTCCTGTGTCTGGAGTTTCTACGGACAAGGGCGGGCTGTGGATCTGGTGGGATGGTGCATCTGGCTTCGGACAGGAACCTGAAGCAGGGCTTGAGATAATCTCAGCTCTCTGGAAGCGGGCAAGCCGCGGCTCGCGCTGCGCCTGGCCGGATGACGATGGAGAGGCTGGAACGCTGGAGCCACCGCCCGGGAGGCATAGAGGCCATCACACAAAAGCATGTCCCCGCTCAAGGCGGGGACAGCGCCTAAGGACGATGACGCTCCGGCTTTCAGCAGCACCGCAGTGAAACAGGCATATCTAACCTGCCCCACCCTCACATCCGCATGAAGGGAGCAATCAGGCGGCCAAGCGGGCCAGTCAGCCTCAGGTGGCCTTCGGTGACGGCAAAGCAGATGCAGTCTTCATCGTCATCAGCAACGGGCTTGTGATCGACGTGATCATCGGCAAAGGCCAGATCGCCGCGCACATAATGACCGTCAGCGTCCGAGAAGCCGCCCTGTAGCACCAGCGTCAGTTCCTGGCCGTCATGGGTGTGCGATGGCACGGCGCGGCCGGCCTTGATCCACAGGAGGCTGGCGGTGCAGCCATCCATTTCGCCGAACTTGAATTCCTTCACGCCCGGCATCAGGCTGCGCCACTTCAGGCCGTCCAGCGTGTTGCGGCCCAGCAGGCCGCGCAGGCTGGACGGAAGACGCGGATCGAAGGACTCGCACGGCTGAATGCGCCGTTCAGGCATGGCCGGAAGGCCGAGAATGGCCTCAAGGCGGGCATCCCGGCTGGTCAGCTCCACCGGTGCGGTGGTGTCCAGTTCCGCTCCGGCCAGCGCCTCCAGCGAGCGGACATAGCCGCGGTGGCGGGGCGAGAGTTCCAGATGAGACGATACGAGGACGCGCGCGGGTTCTGCCAGCCTTCCGGCGACATATCCTGCCAGCAATTCGTCCAGACCAGTGGTGGTTTCCATTAAAGTGCCTGGTGCCATCTTTTGAGTGAGCAGCTTTTCCTGCTCTACGGCGGTCTTTGGTGCCCGGATCACGTCTTTCTGCGTGTTAGTAGGGAAACCTAGATAAACTGCCCCTTCCCGGCAAGATGCCACCGGGGCCAAGGCGGAGGTTTTCCGTTTCCATTTAAGCGAAGATGCAGAAAAACCTTCCACGCATGACAGGTCAGATTGCAGCCGCCTCACTTGATCCGGCGCCTTTGGACCATTAGCTTGCGCACAAGCCGTTTCAACCAGAAAACAGTAACACCGGATCACCATGACCCTTTATTCCTCTGCCGTCGAAGCCATCGGCAACACCCCGCTCATCCGCCTCAACCGGCTTTCTGACGAGACGGGCTGCGAGATTCTGGGCAAGGCGGAGTTCATGAACCCCGGCCAGTCGGTCAAGGACCGTGCCGGCAAGCAGATGATCCTGGAGGCTGAAGCGCGCGGTGATCTTAAGCCCGGCGGCCTGATTGTCGAAGGCACGGCCGGCAACACTGGTATCGGGCTTGCGCTTGTCGCCCGCGCCCGCGGCTACCGGACAGTCATCGTCATGCCGGACAGCCAGAGCCAGGAAAAGAAGGACATGCTGCGCCTTGCGGGCGCCGAACTCGTCGAAGTACCAGTAAAGCCCTTCTCCGACCCCAACAATTACCAGCATGTCGCCCGCCGGCTTGCCGAAGACCTGGCAAAGAGCGAGCCCAACGGCGTGCTCTTTGCCGACCAGTGGAACAACCTCGACAACCGCAAGGCCCATTTCGTCAGCACCGGCCCGGAAATCTGGCGCGACACGGACGGCAAGGTGGATGGCTTCATCTGCGCGGTCGGCACCGGCGGCACACTGGCAGGCACCTCCACCTATCTGCGCCAGCAGAAGGAGGACATCGTCATCGGCTGCGCGGATCCGCGCGGGGCGGCGATGTACTCGCTCTTCACCACCGGCAAGGCGGAATCCTCCCCCGGCGGCTCCGTGTCGGAGGGCATCGGCCTTGGCCGTGTCACGCCGATCATCGAGGACATCAAGGTGGACAAAGCCTATCTGGTGACCGATGAGGAAGCCATGCCGCTGCTGTTTGATCTGGCGGAGAATGAAGGTTTGCTGCTCGGCGGCTCCAGCGCCATCAACATCGCCGGTGCGGCCCGTCTTGCGCGGGATCTCGGCCGCGGCCACACGGTCGTGACCATCCTGTGCGACCACGGCTCGCGCTATCAGTCCAAGCTCTACAATCCGGACTTCCTGCGCTCCAAGTCCCTGCCGGTTCCGGCGTGGCTGGAGAGCCGGTCCGGGCTGAAGGCACCTTTCCTTTGAGATAAGGACCACGCCCATGGGGGGCGATGCCACGTCCATCGGCAGGGACGTCCTCACGGATGTCAGTCTCGCCGATACGATCCTGAACAATCTCGGCATAATCGCCGCGGTTACGGCAGCGCTTTACACCCTTGCAGCCATCTGCGCCGTGCGGGAAGTGATGAACAGCCGCACCGCGCAAGGCACCATCGCCTGGCTCTTGTCGCTGTTCTTCCTGCCCTTCCCCACCATCTTTCTCTATCTCGTCTTCGGCTGGAAGCAGTTTGACGACTATGCCGATGTGCAGCGCAAGATGGGCCGGGACGAGCGCAGCCGCCGCGCCCGGCAGATCGGCATCGCCGACAAGGCCGCGACCACGGACTGGCAGGTGCTGTCGCGCGTCGCCAACCTGCCCTTCATTTCGGGCAACCGCTGCGAATTGCTGATCGATGGCGATGCCACGTTCTCCTCGATCCTGCAGGGAATTTCCGAGGCCAGAACCGTGGTTCTGGTGCAGTTCTTCATCGTGCGCAGCGATGTGCTGGGCCGCACGCTGGCCGACCTGCTGATCGAGAAGGCCCGGCAAGGTGTCCGGGTCTATTTCCTTTATGACGAGATCGGCTCCAAGGGCCTGCCCAAGGCCTATATCCGGCGGCTGCGCCGGCAAGGCATCCATGTCTCGGGCTTCAACGAAACGCATCACTACCTGCGGATCCTCGGCCCCATGCGGATCAACTACCGCAACCACCGCAAGGTCGTCGTCGTGGACAACCGGCATGCCTGGGTTGGCGGGCACAATGTGGGCGATGAATATCTGGGCAAGGACCCGGATTTCGGCCACTGGCGCGACACCCATGTGAAGATCAGCGGCCCGGCAGCACTCGGCTGCACCCTCTCCTTTGCCGAGGACTGGCACTGGGCCTGCGGCGAGCCGCTGGATTTCTTCTCGCCCGGCCCCTACGAATCCCCCGGCGACGAAGCCGTTCTGGTGATGCCGACCGGCCCCGCCGATCCGCTGGAAGACTGCTCCATCGCCTTCACCGAGGCCATCTCCCGTGCCCGCCACCGGCTGTGGATCGTCAGCCCCTATTTCGTGCCTGGGCCGGACGTGCAGACGGCGCTTTATGCAGCGGCCATGCGGGGCGTCGATGTGCGGGTGCTGCTGCCGCAGAAGGCCGACCACCGGCTGGTCTGGCTGGCCAGCCACGCCTATGCGGATGACATGGTGAACCACGGCATCAAGGTCTACCGCTATCTCGAAGGCTTCCTGCATCAGAAGGTCATGCTCGTGGATGACGAGCTGGCGTCTGTCGGCACGGTGAATTTCGACAACCGTTCGTTCCGGATCAATTTCGAAATCACGCTCTGGTTCACCAGCCCCGGCTTCATCGCCCAGATTGCGGCCATGCTGGAGGAGGATTTTGGCCGCGCCAGACAGACCGGACCGGATGACCTCGACAAACGCTCCTTTGCCTTCCGGGTTCTTGCCCAGAGTGCCCGGCTGTTTTCGCCGATCCTCTAGGGTCCGGGTCATTTCAGGTCCTTTCAAGGCTTGCAGCAGCGGCAGAGCATGCTACCGTGCGGCCCCGCCTTGTCCGATACCGGAGCCTTTCAGATGACCGAGCCCCTTTTCCGCGATGATTCCTACCTGCGCAGCTGCGAAGCGCGGGTGCTGGAAATTACCGGAGATGGCGCCATCGTGCTGGACCGGACGGTGTTCTACGCCACCAGCGGCGGCCAGCCCGGCGACAGCGGCTATCTGGAACGCGCCGACGGCAGCCGGGTTGCCATCACCACCGCCCTTTATGCAGACGGCAAGACCGGCCACCGGCACATTCCTGCGGCCGGAGAGGCCCTGCCGGAGGCAGGCGAGGCCGTGAGCGTGCATGTGGACTGGGCACAGCGCTACCGTTTCATGCGCATGCACACCGCCCTGCACATCATCTGCGCCGTGCTGAAGACCAAGATCACCGGCTGTCAGATCGGCGCCGAGGAAAGCCGCATCGACCTCGACATGCCCGAACCGCCGGAACGCGAGACCATCGAGGCTGCGATCCGCGAAGCGGTGGACCGGGACATGGCGGTGAGCATGGAATGGATCACGGATGAAGAGCTGGATGCCAATCCGGGCCTCATCAAGTCCATGAGCGTCAGCCCGCCGCGCGGCAACGGCAAGGTGCGCCTCGTGCGCATCGGCGAGGATTTCGACCTGCAGCCCTGCGGCGGCACCCATGTGTCACGCACATCCGAAATCGGGCCCGTTGAGATCACGAAAATGGAAAAGAAGGGCAAGCTGAACCGGCGGATCCGCATCCGCCTTGCTGATTGATCCCTTTCCCAGAAACAGACCAGAAGCAGACCCGCCCCTGCAGCACCGGAGACCGGCATGAACCGCCCGCCCCTCGTCACTACCGAATGGCTCGCCAGCCGTCTTACAGCACCGGATGTTCTGGTGCTGGATGCCTCCATGCACCTGCCGGGCACGGGCCGCGATGCGAACGCGGAATATCTGGCGGAGCATATTCCCGGCGCCATCCGCTTTGACATCGACGCCATCGCCGACAAGGCAAGCCCCCTGCCCCACATGCTGCCGCAGCCGGCGGCTTTCTCGTCCATGATGCGCAAGCTGGGCGTGGGCGACGGCATGACGCTGGTGTTCTACGACACGGCCGGCATCTACTCCGCCCCGCGCGGCTGGTGGATGCTGAAGACCATGGGGGCAGAGCGTGTCTTCATTCTCGACGGCGGCCTGCCGAAGTGGAAAGCCGAAGGACGGCCGGTGGAAGACGGCAAGGTGACACGGCCGGAGCGCCACTTCACCGCCCGCCTTCACAATGGCGCCGTGACGGATATCGATGCCATGCGGGCGATCGTGGACAGCGGCAGCCGCCAGGTTCTGGACGCCCGCGCCGGCGCCCGCTTCCGCGCCGAAGTGAAGGAGCCGCGCGACGGCCTGCGCTCCGGCCATATGCCCGGCGCCTTCAGCACGCCCTTTACCGAGCTTCTAAATGCGGATGGCACGATGAAATCCAGCGAGGCCCTCAGCCAGGTATTCCTGGATGCGGGCGTGGATCTGTCGCGCCCGGTGACCACCTCCTGCGGCTCCGGCGTCACCGCCGCGGTTGTCACCCTCGCCCTCACCCTGCTCGGCCACAAGGATCTGAGCCTCTATGACGGCTCGTGGACTGAATGGGGCAGCCTGCCGGACACGCCTGTCGTCACCGGCTGACCCGCAGGGCTGGACCGCAAAAGGCAGAAGGCCCGCGTCAGAGACTGACGCGGGCCCTTGTTTTCAGGACCGGTTGCCGGGTTCACATCAGCGACAGGCGCAGCACCGGTTCGGAATTGGCGTTGAGCAGCGTCAGGGAGCCCCGCTCCCCCCGGTAATCGACAGCCGCATGGACGGCTTCGACGAATTTGCGCTCCTGATCCATGATGGCAGGAGCACAGGCCTTGCGGGTGACCGCCAGCGGGCCGATTTTCAAAACGCCGCCACTCTGGCGGACCTGCCCGAATATGGTGTTGCAGCCGCCGGAGCCCGCAACGGTTCCAGCCTCCTCGATCTGCAGGATACTGTCGGCGCCGCTCTGCGGCACCTCTCCTTGAATTTCCTCCACCTTCCATTTGCCCACCAGATCGAAGGGCAGTCCGTGATCCTGTGCGGCGGCAGGCTGAAAAGCCATCAGCGCCAGCGCGGTGGCAGCGCAGGCACCGGTTTTGGCAGCAAGGTGGTGAAGAGTTCCAAGAACAGTCATGCGTCGAACAACCCTCTCATACCAAGGCCCCGGATGCTGGCGCATCACGCCTTGAGAATGCTCAAACTCCGCAGGAGCTTGAGCAGATCCAGATGAGGCAAGCTCACCGGGATCTCGTATAAGGCATGCAATAACAAGCGGCCGTTGATTTCCGCACTCCAGAATGCCCCAAGCCCGATAACGCAAAGTAAACCGGCCGGCATTTCCGCAAGACATGACTTATAGGTTGTTTACGGCAAATTCTTGAAAACGGATTTCGCTAGATAGCGAAAGGCACAGCGCTTTCGTAATGCTCCTTATTGCAAAAATACACAATCGTCTTTTTTTCAGGGAGGCATTCACCGTCACATAAAAACAAGGCTCCGGGCCTTCCGGTCCGGGGCCTGATTTTAACCTGCGAGCTGCGGCCGGAAAACCGGTCCGCGCTATTGCGGATCAGTGATGCAGGATCTGGCTCAGGAACAGCTTGGTACGCTCGTGCTGCGGATTGAGGAAGAACTGCTCCGGCTCGTTCTGCTCCACGATCTGGCCGGCATCCATGAAGATGACCCGGTTGGCGACCTTGCGGGCGAAGCCCATTTCGTGGGTGACGCAGAGCATGGTCATGCCTTCTTCGGCAAGGCTGACCATCACATCCAGCACTTCCTTGATCATCTCCGGGTCGAGCGCCGAGGTCGGCTCATCGAACAGCATGATCTTGGGGTTCATGCAGAGCGAGCGGGCAATGGCCACGCGCTGCTGCTGACCGCCGGAGAGTTGGCCCGGGTACTTGTGCGCCTGCTCGGGGATCTTCACCCGGGTCAGGTAGTGCATGGCGATTTCCTCGGCCTGCTTCTTCGGCATCTTGCGCACCCAGATCGGCGCCAGCGTGCAGTTCTCAAGGATCGTCAGATGCGGAAACAGGTTGAAGTGCTGGAAGCACATGCCAACCTCACGGCGGATCTCGTCGATCTTCTTCAGGTCATCGGTCAGTTCGATGCCATCAACGATGATCTGGCCTTTCTGATGCTCTTCCAGACGGTTGATGCAGCGGATCATCGTCGACTTGCCGGACCCGGAAGGGCCGCAGATGACGATGCGCTCGCCGCGCATGACCTTCAGGTTGATGTCGCGTAGCACGTGGAAATCCCCGTACCACTTGTTCATGCCGATGATCTCGACCGCCACATCCGTGTCGGACACGGTCATCTTGCTGCGGTCAACGGCGATTTCGACTTCGGAGACTGCGTTCTCACTCATGGGTTTACTCCAGAATATCCAGGGATCGGAGGCGGCGCGGGGATCCGCGCCAGCCTGTCAACGGTCGCTCTATCGTTTGTGGCCCGTGTTCAGCCGCCGCTCCATGTAGATGGAGTAGCGCGACATGCCAAAACAGAAGGCAAAGAAGATCACGGCAGCAAACAGATAGCCTGTACGGCTGGTGACCGGCGTTGCCCAGGTCGGGTCTGTGAACGAGGACTGAATCTGGCCCAGAAGGTCGAACATACCGACGATCAGCACCAGGGTCGTGTCCTTGAACAGGCCGATGAACGTGTTCACGATGCCCGGAATGACAAGCTTGAGCGCCTGCGGCAGGATGATGAGACGCATCATCTGCCAGTAGCCCAGGCCAAGTGCCATCGCCCCCTCATACTGCCCTTTCGGGATCGCCTGCAGGCCCCCGCGCACCACCTCTGCCATATAGGCGGCGGAGAACAGCGTCACACCGATCAGGACGCGCAGAAGCCGGTCGAAGGTGATGCCTTCAGGCAGGAACAGCGGCAGCATCACGGAGGACATGAACAGCACCGTGATGAGCGGCACACCACGCCAGAACTCGATGAACATCACCGAGAGCAGCTTGACGACCGGCATCTTCGAGCGCCGCCCCAGGGCCAGCAGAATGCCGATGGGAAGCGATGCGGCAATACCGGTCACCGCAATCACCAGCGTCACCAGCAGCCCGCCCCACAGGGAGGTCGAGACCACCGGCAGGATGACATTGCCGCCGATGGAGAGCCCTGTCAGCAGATAGTAGGCCGCGATGGGAAGCCCGACGATGAACAGCACCGCGTTGATCCGCTTGCAGGGCACCGAAGGGATCGCCAGCGGAATGAGCAGCGCCGCGAAGAGCACAAAGACAATATCCACCCGCCAGGTCTGGTCAGCCGGATACCGGCCATAGATGAACTGCGGGAAATACGCCTTCACATAGGCCCAGCAGGCCCCGACAACCTCGCCCGAGCCCTCCGGCACCAGACAGGCATTGCGGTTTTCACCGGTCCAGACTGCAGTGATGAAGGCGAACTCGATCAGCGGCTTGATCAGGGAATAGGCGATCAGAATGCCGATGAGGGTGAGAATGGTATTGCCGATGGAGGAGAACAGATTCGTTCTCACCCAGCCGATGGCACCGGAGGTCGATACCGGAGCCGGAAGGCGCGGTGCCTCCTCGGTCCGGATCTGGAATGCAGATTTGGTTTCAGCCATGGTGTTCATCCTTACCGCTCCACCAAAGCCATCTTCTGGTTATACCAGTTCATGAAGGCCGATGTGATCAGGCTGAGCGAAAGATAGACCGCCATCCAGATCGCAATAACCTCGATCGCCTGGCCGGTCTGGTTCAGCACCGTTCCGCCAAGGGACACGAGGTCGGGAAAGCCGATCGCAACCGCGAGCGAAGAGTTCTTCGTCAGATTGAGATACTGGCTGGTGAGCGGCGGAATGATCACGCGCATGGCCTGCGGGATGATCACCAGCCGGAGGGTCGGCCCATTGCGCAGGCCCAGGGCATTGGCTGCCTCGGTCTGGCCGTGGCTGACCGCCTGAATGCCGGCACGCACGATTTCTGCAATGAAGGCCGACGTATAGATCGACAGCGCCACCGTGAGGGCCAGGAACTCCGGGATCAGCGTCATGCCGGTGCCGAGCGTGAAGCCCCGCTGCAACAGCGGCCCTGTGTCGTTGAAGACCGGATGGCTGAACGAAACGGGCATGCCCGATGCCAGATAAGCCACCAGCGGCAGGGCGATGATCAGGCCGAGAGCCGTGAGGAACACCGGAAACTGCTGCCCCGTCGCCTCCTGGCGCTTGCGGGCCCATGTCTTGATCACTGCAACGGCGGCAATGGCAATCAGCAGGGCAATGCCGATCGCCGAGGAGCCCGGCTCGAACACCGGCTTGGGCAGCCAGAGCCCTGCGATGTTCAGATGGATTGTATCAAACAGCGACCATCTGTCCCGCTTGTCCGGAACGGAGCGCAGAACGGCGAAGTACCAGAAGAAGATCTGCAGCAGCAGCGGTATGTTGCGCAGAACTTCCACATACCAGTAGGCCAGCTTCGAAATCACCCAGTTCTTAGACAGGCGGGCGACACCGATCATGAAGCCAAGGATGGTCGCGCAGAGAATGCCGATGACGGCAACGAGCAGCGTGTTCAGGAAGCCCACCAGCAGGGCGTCCCCGAAAGTGGAGGTCTCAGAATAGTTGATCAGGCTCTGGGATGTGCCAAATCCTGCAATCCGGTCAAGAAATCCGAAGCCCGATGCGATTTTCTGGCGCTGGAGATTGGCGATCGTGTTCGTCACGATCACATAGCCAACGGTCACGATGACCGAGACCAGCAGCAACTGAAAGAAAATACCTCGAACATGCGGGTCGTTGACCAGCGACCCTCTTGAAGAGGATGCTGCGCCGTTATCCCGTGTTGTCATATTGCCTCGCCAACCAAAGACGCACCGGTGCTCTTGTAGCGGCACCTGTGATGCGTTGCCGTTCTCCAGACCCCGTCGACAGAGAAACGGCCGTTTTCCCCTGATGCCGGCCGCTGCATTTTGCAGTCTTTGCCAGCACCGTCATTACGCAAGTCCCGGCCAGCTTGCACCGGCCGGGACGCATTTGCGGAACCTTAAAAGGCCCCATCAAGTCTTGCGCTTAGCGGACCGGCGGAGCGTACTGCAGTCCCCCCTTCGACCACAGGGCGTTCAGGCCGCGGGCGATGCCCAACGGGGTATCCGGGCCGACGTTGCGGTCGAAGGCCTCACCGTAGTTGCCCACGCCCTTGACGATCTTGACGACCCAGTCGTTCTCGACGCCCAGCTGCTTGCCGTAATCGCCTTCAACGCCAAGCAGACGCTTGATTTCCGGGTTGTCGGAGGACTTCATCTCTTCGACGTTGGCCGAGGTGATGCCCAGCTCTTCCGCGTTGATCATGGCATAGAGGCTCCACTTCACCAGATCGAACCACTGGTCGTCGCCGTGACGGACCACCGGGCCAAGCGGCTCCTTGGAGATGATTTCCGGCAGCACGATGTGGTCGGCCGGGTTGGCGAGCTTCAGGCGCTCGGCGTAGAGACCGGAAGCGTCGGTGCTGAACACGTCGCAGCGGCCGGCGTCATAGGCCATGATCACTTCGTCGGCCTTTTCGAAGGCCACGACTTCATACGGCATGTTGTTGGAGCGGAAGTAGTCGGCGATGTTCAGCTCGGTCGTGGTGCCGGTCTGGGTGCAGACCGAAGCGCCGGACAGTTCCAGAGCGGAGGTCACGCCGAGCGACTTGCGCACCAGGAAGCCCTGACCGTCATAATAGGTCACGCCGGTGAAGTTCAGGCCGAGCGAGGTGTCGCGCGAAGAGGTCCAGGTGGTGTTGCGCGACAGGATATCGATTTCGCCGGACTGCAGGGCGGTGAAACGCTCCTTGGCGCTCAGCGGGGAATACTTGACCTTGTCAGCGTCGCCGAAAATGGCGGCTGCAACGGCGCGGCAGATGTCGACGTCGAGGCCGCTCCAGTTGCCCTGTGCATCCGGATTGGAGAAGCCCGGCAGACCTTGGCTCACACCGCACTGGACAAAACCCTTGGCCTTGACGTCGTCAAGCGTCGCTGCAGACGCAGAGGTCGCAGCAGCCGCAGCGACGGTCGCGCCGAGCATCATGGGAATGAATTTCGCTTTCATGGATTTGCAGCCTTTTTTGTTACCCATCTGTGTTTTGCATCAGGACCCGGATGTTCCGCATGCGCTTTTTCCAGCTGCTGGACCCCCTGCCCGGCCGTGCCGGGCTCCAGTCCTCCCTCACGCAAAACGCGAAGTCGGAATAGCGCCGCTACCCGAGCCCCAATGTGGCCATTCGATGGCATTTGACGCGACGGGTCAAGAGGCCGCAGAGTGGTAAAACGATTATTTCATCGTGATACCCGCCCCTCTTCCACCTCCCGCTGCATAGAAGGTCAACACGAGTAACAAAATGGCAGAGATTGATCAGAAACTGGACACCGTGCTCGTTCACGCAGGCCGGCATCCGGATGACTTTCAAGGATTCGTGAACCCGCCGGTGGTCCATGCCTCCACCGTCCTTTTTCCCAATGTCGAGGCGATGGCACCGGGTGCGCAGAAATATTCCTATGGCCGCCGCGGTACACCCACGACCGAGGCCCTGGAAGAGGCCATCGCCGCCATCGAGGGGGCAGCCGGCGCCAAGCTTGCCACATCCGGTCTCAATGCGATTTCCCTTGCCTGCCTCTCCTGCCTGAAGGCTGGCGACCACTTCCTTGTGGCAGACACGGTCTATGGTCCCACGCGGCATTTCTGCGACGCCATCCTGCCGCGCTACGGCATCGAGGTGGAGTATTTCGAACCCTGGGCCGGCGAGGGAATCAAGAAGCGGTTCAAGGCCAATACGAAGGCGGTCTTTCTTGAAGCCCCCGGCTCACTCACCTTCGAGATGCAGGACGTGCCGGCCCTTGCCGCTGCTGCGCGCGAAATTGATGCTTTCGTGCTCATGGACAACACCTGGGCGACGCCGGTGTTCTTCCAGCCGCTGGCCCATGGAGTCGACCTGTCTATCCAGGCAGGCACCAAATATATCGTTGGCCACTCGGACGTGATGATCGGCACGGTGGCAGCAAGCGCAAGGGCCTGGCCGGGCCTCCTAAACTTGCACGGTAACCTTGGCCTGCATGTGGGACCGGATGATGTCTATCTCGCCCTGCGCGGCCTCAGGACCATGTCGGTTCGTCTTGAACGGCACATGCGCAACGCGCTGGAGGTGGCGAACTGGCTGGCGGAGCAGAGCTGCGTGGCCGCGATCCGCTACCCAGCTCTGCCGCAGGATCCCGGCCATGCCCTGTGGAAGCGGGATTTCAAGGGCGCCTGCGGGCTCTTCGCCTTTGATTTTACGCCGGACGTCACGGAGAAGCAGGCGGTCACTTTCCTCAATGCGCTGAAGCTGTTCGGCCTTGGCTATTCCTGGGGCGGCTTTGAAAGCCTGGCCATCCCGGTGAAGCTCAAAGGCCTGCGCACGGCTGGAACGCCGGTGCCGCTCAGCCAGTGCGTGCGCCTGCATATCGGCCTTGAAGACACGCGTGACCTGATTGCCGACCTGGCGCAGGCCATGGCGGCGATGAAGGCCTGATTCAGAATCGAGCGGTTGCCGCGATCTGGCGGCAACCGCTCCTTCTTGCAGCAAATGGAGGTGGACCGGCCGGCAGGAAGCCCCGCTCAGGCGATCTTCACATCCGCCTCTTCCAGCAGCACCGCCCATTGCGCGCCGTGCATGTCGCGGTCATTCGCGCTGCCCTGCACCACCGGGCGCGGGAAGCTGAACTTGATGACCGACAGATCCTCGATATCGAAGCGCTTCAGCAGCTGGGGTTCGGTGTGAAACAGCGCCGCCACATCCGCCGTCTTCAACGACGGCACAATCCGCTTGAACACCTCGCCGGAGCCGCAGAACACGTCGACGGTCACCCAGAAGGGACCGGCATTCTTGGAACGGACCTTCAGGACAGTATCACCCAGACGCGCCATCTCAGATCTCCGTCACGTCAATGCGGAAAGCGGACATGGGGTCGTCCAGTTCCAGCACATGGTTGAGGGCAAACTCGTAGAGCGCGCCGCGGTCCGACTGGGCCGGAGAATAGGGAAACGCAAACGTCGGCAGTTCCTCGTTGTCCGTCAGCGGATAATGCAGCACGAAGGGATTGATGAGCTTGCCGATTTCAGAGGCAACCGCCTGCGTTTCAGCGGTCACGATACCCAGAACGCCGATCTCGACCGGATCGCCCTTGCGGTTTTCCATGGCCCCCAGCGCGCTGTCCACGCCGATGAGGCGGAACTGCAGGTCATAGGCGCCCGGCTCCAGCCCCATGCGCGAGCGGATTTCGCGGGTGAGGAAACCGGTCAGCCGCTCCACCCAGGCACGGGCCTCGCGCACATAACGGTCATTGCGCAAAATGGCCATGATGGTGGTCTGGTAGCCAGCCACACGGGCTCCCTCCAGCTTCACCGTATATTGCCCCTCGACCCAGCGCGACCCCTCGACCCGCACCCTCCGCTCATCCAGCGCTGTGTAGCGCGAACCGCGCACATCGAGATAGCCGCCCGGCTCATAGAGCTGATAAGGATCGGAATTCTCGTAAAGCATATGGGCGGAAACGGAATGGGGCGTGCAGGCGGCATTGTCCGCCAGCGGCTCAACCGTAAAACCATCCTTGTCGAAGTCCACCATGATCACGCCGGAGGTGGGATTGGTGGAGCAGAGCGCGCCGCATTCGGCGATCTTTGCCCCATGCCAGGCCCCGCCCGGATGTTCACCGCGGGCAAGCGGCAGCGCGCAGATGGTCGCCGTGTCGGTGGTGCGCCCTGCGATGACGATATCGGCACCGGTCTCAAGCGCGGCCTGGATCTGCTCGGCACCGGCCAGCGCCACGATGTTGGAGAGCGATCCGATCAGATCCGCGGAAATCTCCGGCGCCGGGGTCAGCGGCTGGATGCGGCCCTCTGCCAGCGCCTTGAGGATGCGCTCTTTCGGCTGGGAGGAATAGACCCGTGCGATCTTGAGGCTCTGACCAAGTTCGGCCGCCAGTTCGCAGGTGATCTCATACATCCAGTCCACGGTTGCATCGGCACCGCAGGTGCCGGCCGTGCCGATGACGAGAGGAACGCCCGCCTCGGCGCGGGCCTTCATCAGCTCGCGCCATTCGGCCTTGGTGGCGGCGCGGGAGTATTTTGAGACCCCCGCCCCGAGTGAAAAGGGGCCACTGTCGGTGGAACCGCCATCAATGCAGATGATGTCGGGGCGGAGACGCACGCCGCGAGCCAGCGCCTCCCGGTCAAACCCCAGTCCGAGGACGCCTGAAGGCACCAGCACGCGGGTGGTCATGTCTTAGTCCTTGTCTGCCGCTGCTGCGTCAGCAACGGCCGTTTCACTGTCCGGCAGCGGCTTCTTGAGGAAGCGGCGCAGGAAGATGGGGGCAACGAAGCCCAGCACGGCCGCAGTCCAGAGGCCAATGGCAATGCCCGAAGAGAACAGGTAAGTCCAGTCCCCATCCGACAGCACCATGGCGCGGCGCAGGTTGTCTTCCATCTGGTTGCCCAGCAGGATGCCCAGGATCACCGGCACGGTGGGGATGTCCAGCTTGCGCAGTATGTAGCCCAGGGCACCGAAGGCAACCATCATCAGCATGTCGAAGGACGAGCCGGTCAGCGAGAAGATGCCGACGAAGGCAATCATCGTCACGCCGGGCAGCAGGATGTAGCTCGGCACCGACAGGATCCGCACGAAGATCTTCACCATCGGGATGTTGAGGACCAGGAGCACGAAGTTGCCGATGAAGAGCGAGGCGATCAGGCCCCAGACGATTTCCGGACGATCCGTGAAGAGCAGCGGCCCCGGCGTGATGTTGAGCGTCAGCAGCAGGGCCAGCAGCACCGCCGTGGTGCCGGAGCCCGGAACGCCGAGGGTCAGCATCGGAATCAGCGCGCCACCGGCAGCGGCGTTGTTGCCCGCTTCGGGTGCGGCGATGCCCTTCGGATTGCCGGTGCCGAAGGTGTGCTTGTCCTTGGCAATGGCCTTTTCGCCGGCATAGGCAAGGAAAGAGCCAAGGGAGGCACCCGCGCCCGGCAGCACGCCGGCCATGAAGCCGATGACAGTCGACCGCAGCATGGTCCAGCGGGTCAGCCAGATATCCGCCCACGGAATCCGGGTGGACCCGAGCTTCACACCGATGGCGCTGTTCTTGCCGTGGCTCTCGATGAAGAAGAAGATTTCCGAGACGGCAAAGAGCCCGACGATGGCGACTAGGAAATCGATACCATCCATCAGATGCAGCTCACCAAAGGTGAAGCGCGGCATGCCCGTGGTCTTGTCCAGGCCGATCATGGCGATGCCCAGCCCCATGGCAGCGGCAAGGGCTGCCTTGGCCTGGTTGTTCGACCCCAGACCGCCGAGCGTGCAGAACGCCAGCAGATAGAGGGCGAAATACTCCGCCGGACCAAACTGGAAGGCCACGCGTGCAAGCAGCGGCGACATGACCATCAGGCCAACGGTGGCGAGGAAAGCGCCCACGAAGGAGGCCACGGCCGAAATCACCAGCGCATCCCCTGCCCGGCCCTTGCGGGCCATGGGGTAGCCGTCCAGCGTGGTCATCATCGCCGGCTCGTCACCGGGGATATTGAGCAGGATCGACGAAATGCGCCCGCCATACATGCAGCCGTAATAGACCGAGGTCAGCAGCACCAGCGCCGGCATGGCGTCAAGGCCGAGCGTGAAGGAGATCGGGATCAGCAGCGCGACGCCGTTTGAGGGGCCAAGGCCCGGCAGCGCACCAATGATGGTGCCGAGGAAGCAGCCGACGATCGCCAGAAACAGCGTGGTCGGCGTCAGCGCCACGGAGAATCCGAGCGCCAGATTAGACAGGATATCCATGATGTTGTCCCCTCACCCAAGCAACCCGCGCGGAAACGCCACGAGGCCGAGACCGAGCACGAACTTGAAGAGTGTAAAGAGGCCAATGGAAAGCCCTGCGCCGGTCAGGAGTGCCGGGACCGGCCGGGGCTCGATCTGATAGCTGATGATGCCGGCAACGATGACGGTCGGAATGATGAAACCGAGCGGGCGGATCATCATTGCATAGCCAATCAGCAGAAGCAGCGTGAAACCCAGCTTTGCGAGCATCAGGCCATAGGGCCACTCGACGTCCGGGTCCGGACGCAGCATCATCGTAAGGGAGGCGAGAATGGTCACGCCGCCGATCATATAGGGAAAAATCCGCGGACCGATCGGGTCCGAGATGAAGCTGGTCTCAATCTGTGTGGCACTGGAGAGATACCCCAGCGCCACGAGGATCATGACCAGACCAAAGATCCGGTCACCCTTCATTACTTGATGATCCCGATCTCACGGGAAATCTCCTGGATTTCCGCGATGTTGTTGGCAACCCAGCCTTCGAACTCGGCGCCGATCAGGGCGTAGGGAGCAAGCCCGTTGTCAGCCATGACCTTCTTCCACTGCTCGGACTCGGCGACCTTCTGCAGGCGGCCGGCCCAGACGTTGAACTCTTCGTCGGAGATGCCCTTCGGGACATAGAAGCCGCGCCAGTTCATGGCCACGAGGTCCAGGCCCTGCTCCTTGGCCGTCGGAACGTCCGGGAACGCCTCGACCCGCTCCTCGGCAAAGACGGCCAGCGCACGCACATCACCGGACTTGATAAAACCGGAGATCTCCGAGATATCGCCGGTCATCGCAGCGGTAAAGCCGCCCACGGTCTGAGTAATGGCATCAGCGCCGCCATCCACACCGATGTACTTGATGGCGCGTGCGTCGGTGAAGCCGGCACGTTCCATCATCATCAGCACCTTGAGATGGTCGAAGCCGCCCACGGCCGAGCCGCCTGCGAAAGCGTTCTTGGCGGGATTGGCCTTCACAGCCTCGATCAGATCATTGAGGGTCTGATAGGGGCTGTCCTTTGCCACGACGATGACACCGGCATCGCCGCCAAGGGTGCCGAGCCAGCGGACCTGATCAGCCGTCATGCCTGCAAAGGCGTTCTGGGCAAGACGGGTGGTCGTTGCCGAGGAAGCGGCCACGAGGAGGTCGGCATCCGTGTCACGCTGCCCCACGACATGGGTGTAGGCCACACCGCCACCGGCACCGGCCATGTTGGTGACCTGGATGGGGTTCGGCACAACGCCGATCTCATACATGATCTGGGAGACCTGACGGCAGGTGAAGTCCCAGCCGCCGCCGGGGTTTGCCGGTGCAATGCATTCCGTCGCCGCAGCAACGGTGGACATGCCAGCACCGATCATGACGCTGAGTGCGAGCGCCTTAAGCGTAGTTTTCATCCCTGGTTCTCCTCCCTGGGGCATTGGTATCAGTCCGCAAGGCCGATCCGGACCTCTTGCGCCCGGCCATAGTTTCGTCCAAACCTGACACAAACCTGTCACAGGTGTAAATTCTGGGGGAAGGCCTTGCGGTTCCTGCTCATTGAGGACAATGGCGACCTTGCGCGTTCTGTTCGCGAGCGCCTGACGCTGGAGGGCCATGCCGTCGATCACGCCCCGGATCTCGAAACCGCGAGGTCCTGTCTGGCGTCAGCCGATTACGATCTCATCCTTCTCGATATCATGCTGCCTGATGGAGATGGCCGGGCATTTCTCGCAGCACAGCGCCAGAAAGGCGATTCGACACCGGTGATTGTGATGACGGCACGGTCCGCCGTTTCCGACCGCGTGGGCACGCTCGACATGGGCGCCGATGACTACATCACCAAGCCTTTCGACTTCACAGAACTGGAAGCCCGGTGCCGGGCGGTTCTGCGCCGCCGCGGCGGTACGCCCAATGCGCAGCAGCGCTTTGCCGATGTGGTGTTCGATCCGATGGCCGGCCAGGTGATCGTTGCGGGCGAGAGCCGGGAACTGCGCAGCCGCGAACTGCGGCTTTTCGAGGTTTTCCTGGCCGCGCCCGGGCGCATCCTGTCAAAGGACCATCTGTGTGACCGGCTGTTCTCCTATTCCGAACCGGTCACGGACAATGCCATCGAGGTCTATGTGGGCCGTCTTCGTAAAAAACTTCAGGGCAGCACAGTGCGCATAGAGACCCTGCGCGGCCTTGGCTACCGGCTTACAGGCACATGAGCACACACGCGGATGGGCGGCACACCGGCGATGCGCCCCGACCGCCCTATTCCCCATCCCTGCGGCGCCGGCTGATCACACAATTGCTGGGCCTTTCCGCATTTTTGGCCATTTCCCTGTTCTTTGCCGTCCGCATCAGTTCCGAACAGGCCTCGGAAGCAACTCTTGACGGCATTCTGGGCGCAGCGACCACGGCCATTGCCGAGGAAGTGCGCAGCGTCGATGGCGGCCCGCAGGTGGAACTGCCCTCCGGCACTTTCTCCATCCTCTCGGCCATGGGCGAGGAACGGATCTTCTACCGGATCATGATCGGCGGGCGCGATCTGACGGGCTACGAGGATCTGCCTGCTCCCGCAAAGGCCCCCTCTTCGCTGGAGCCGGTGTTCTATACCGCCCTCTACCGCGATGCCGAGCTGCGTATCGCGGCTGTCGCTCGCAATCTGGTGATTGACGAGGGGCCGGTCCGGCTGCTGGTCATGATCGGGCAGACACGGGAAGCGCAGAATGCCATTGCCGCGCGGCTTGCCAACCGGGCAGCCGCGCTTGGCCTTGCCGTGTTTCTCGCCGCCATTCCCCTGTCGCTGCTGGCAGCCTCGCGCCTGCTGCGGCCCATCGAAAAGCTCGCCGCAGCCATGGAGCGTCGCGGCCCGCGTGACCTGCGTCCAGTGCGCCACCCTGCCCCGGCCGAGCTTGTGCCGCTGATCTCTGCACTCAACAGCTTCATCACGCGCCTGCGCGGCACGCTGGCACAGACGGAAACCTTCATTGCCGAGGCCGCCCATCACATCCGCACACCGCTGGCCACCATCCGCAGCGAAGCGGAACTGGCCTTGCGCCTTGCTTCCGATGAAGCCATGCGCCAGCGCATGCGCGGCCTCATCCGTGCCGTTGACGAGGGCTCCCGCTCGACCGGCCAGTTGCTGGACCATGCGACCGTCGCCTACCGCGCCGGCCAGCAGAGCTTCAGCGAGATCGACCTCGGCCGGGTGACCGCTGCACTGGCCGAGCGCTACCGGACGGCGGCGGATCTCAAGGATATTCACATCCGGCTGTCTTGTCCGGAAGAACCGCTGATCACCTTTGGCGACGCAGTGCTGCTGGAGGCCGCCATCCGCAATCTCATCGATAATGCCATCAAGTATTCTCCGCCGGACACGGACATTCACCTGACGCTGCAACGGAAGAACGAGAGGGCCGAACTGACCTGCCGCGACCACGGGCGGGGCCTTGACGGCCAGAGCGGCGGCACTCTCTCCGGCCGTTTCCAGCGCGGCACCAATGTCGATGACGTGATAGGCTCGGGCCTCGGCCTGACCATTGTCAGCGAGGCGGCGGCTGTCATGGAGGGCCAGTTCAGCCTGGAGGCCGCCGAGGGAGGCGGCGCGATCGCAACGCTGCAGCTGCCGCTTCTGGCGCAGCAGGAGGAAAGATCATGACAGCTGTCCCTGATGCTGCGGCTTCCCGCGATGAGCTCAAGCGCCTTATGAGAACAGGACTGCAACTCCTTGCGGTGGCAACAATCTTTCTAATGCCGCCTAATCAGGCTCAGGCGATGACCATCGAAGCGGAGCGCAGGTTCGGACCGGCCTCGGCGCCCAATGAAATCCGCATCGTCTCAAGCACGGACATCGAGGTGTTCCAGCCGGTGATCGAGGGCTATGTCCGTGCGCACCCCGCTGTGGCGATCCACTATATCGTCTCGCCCAGCCAGGGGCTTTACGATGCGGTGGCGACGGAACAGGAGAGGTTTGATCTGGTCATCTCTTCCGCGATGGATCTGCAGATGAAACTGGCAAATGATGGCCTCGCGCAGCCGCTGCACGAGGAGATCATAGCCGCCCGTCCGCCCTGGGCGCGCTGGCAGGACCGGCTGGTTGGCGTGGCGCAGGAGCCGGCCGTCGTGCTCCTGGCTGACGAAGCCCTGGCGGGCGGTCTGCCCCTGCCGGGCACCCGGCGGGACCTGATCAACCTGCTGCGCGACAATCCGGAGCGCTTCCGCGGGCGCATCGGAACCTATGATCCGGCCGTTGCGGGCGTCGGCTATATGTTCGCGGCTCAGGACGCCCGCATGAGCGACACCTTCTGGCGCCTTGCCGAGGTGATGGGCCGGCTCGACGCAAAGCTCTATTGCTGTTCGGGCGAGATGATCACGGATGTGCAGACGGAAAAGATTCTCATGGCCTACAATGTGCTGGGCAGCTACCTGCCGCGTGACAAGATGGAACGCGAAGGCTTCGAGGTGATCGAACTGCAGGATTTCACCATCACTCTGCTGCGCACGGCGCTGGTGCCTGCCAACGCGCGCCAGCCGGGCCTCGCGCAGGACTTCCTCGCCTTTCTCGTCTCGCCCGAAGGCCAGAGCCTGCTGACCGAGCGGACCGGGCTGCCGCCGATTGATCCCGGCGTCTATGCCGAGCGCCCGCATCTGCGCCCCATCCGCCTGGATCCCGGCCTGCTGGCCCAGCTCGACAAGCTGACGCGCGCCCGCTTTCTGGAGGAATGGAACGCGGCCATGGAACAGCCCTGAGGCTGCCTCAGCCCCCGAAGAGCGAGGCAATCGTCAGATAGGCCGGGATGAAGAGCGGCGGCAGGCCGAAGAAGGCATCGCCGAACAGCACGATTTTCAGGAAGAAGAACAGAAACGCCGCATAGAGCGCCGCGGCAAAGGGCATCAGAAAGCCCGGCGTGATCGGAGCCACCAGAGCCAGAAACGGATTGGTGACCTTTCGCAGCACCACGAAGAAGGTGATCTCGCGCTCGCCGAATACAAACTCCAGCAGCCCCCTGGCAAACAGGAATGCGGCAATCGCCGACAGGGCGTAGGTGCCCCCGAGATAGACGGCAACGATGCCGGGCGCCCCGCCGGCCAGAAAGGTGAAGACCGCCAGAAGATAGGTGCCGGTCAGATAGAGGACGCCGTTAAGGGCGGTTGCCTGCTGCTGCATGAGTGCTTCCCGATTCTCCTGCGTCCTGCCGCAAAGGCGAGCGGCAGAGACGAAAAAGGCGCAGGGTCCAAAGACCCTGCGCCATCTTCTCTTTTGGCAGATCAGTGCCCTGCGACCATCATGGTACCGCCTTTCGGCAGACGCAAGCGGTCAACGAAGTCCTGCATCTCCTGGCTGGGGGCAGGCGTGACCAGCGACACCACATAGGTGACGACGAAGGCCACCGGCACACCGAAGATACCAGCCGAGATGGCCTTGACGCCAAACCAGCTGATCTCGTCGCCCGTGCCCTTGACGAAGTCAAAGCCGTACACGTTGCCGATCAGGTAGTACATGGTGACGCCGAAACCGGCGATCATGCCCAGAATGCCGCCCAGATTGGTCGCGCGCTTCCACCAGACTCCCAGCACCAGCGGCGCAAAGAGCCCCGCAGCGGCGATTGAGAAGGCCCATGCCACCATGGACAGGATGTCCGACGGTTTGGTGCGTGCCAGGAAGGCAGCGGCCAGAGCGACGGCGACAAGAAGGATCTTGGAGATCATCAGGCGGCGCTTTGCGTCGGCCTTCGGATCGATCATCTTGTAGTAGACGTCGTGGGACAGGGCGTTGGCGATGGCGAGCAGCAGGCCATCGGCGGTCGACAGGGCTGCAGCAAAGCCGCCGGCACCGACGAGACCGACAACCCACACCGGCATGCCGGCAATCGACGGGGTCGAGAGCACGATCATGTCGTTGTTGAGCTTCAGTTCGCCATAGGGGAAGCCATTGGCAAAGCCCTTGGCCTCGCAGGCCGCCTGAATGGCCGCGACCGTTTCAGCTTTCACGCCGCAGATCGTCACCAGCTGGTGGCCGGCGATCGAACCCCATTCCAGCATCCACGCCGGGATGGCGGAATAGGCGAGCTGATACTGTGCTTCCGCCCCTGCCCCGACGAAGAGACCCATCAGGTTGAACTTCGAGAAGGCAGCGTAGGCCGGTGCCGTGAAGTACAGCAGGAAGATGAAGAACAGCGACCAGCCCACCGACTTGCGTGCTTCACGCACCGTCGGTGTCGTGAAGAAGCGCATGAGGATATGCGGCAGAGAGGCCGTTCCGACCATCAGACAGAAGATCAGGCTGAAGTAGTCGAGCGGCGTCAGGTTGACGAAGGGTGCCACGTGCGCTTTGGCAACGCCAAGGAGCGCCTCGTATTCGGCAATCTGGGTCAGGGCGCCGCCATAGGTGAGCTGCGGCAGCGGAATGCCGAACTGCACCGTCGACATCCAAATCGCCGGAAGCAGATAGGCCACGATCAGCACGATGTACTGGGCCACCTGCGTCCAGGTCACAGCCTTCATGCCGCCCAGCATGGAGCAGACGAGAATGCCGGCAAGGCCTGCAAACACCGCGATACCGAAATCGATACCGAGGAACTGAGAGGCGATGATGCCGGAGGCATAGACCTGTGCGGTGATGTAGGTGAAAGAGCAGGCGAACAGCACGACGATGCCGACGAGGCGGGCCGCGTTGCCGCCGTAGCGGGTGCCGAGAAAGTCCGGAACCGTGTAGGCGCCGAACTTGCGCAGGTAGGGTGCCAGAAGCACAGCCACCAGCACGTAACCGCCGGTCCAGCCCAGAACATAGGCAAGACCGTCATAGCCCAGCACGAAGAGCGTGCCGGCCATCCCGACGAAGCTGGCGCCGGACATCCAGTCGGCGCCGGTCGCCATGCCGTTGTAGATGGCCGGAACGGAGCGCCCGGCAACGTAATATTCCGAGACCTGCGCCGTTCGCGACATGATGCCGATGAAGGCATAGATGCCGATGGTCGCCGCCATGTAGCTCCACATGATGAAGCGGTCGGGAACACCCAGCGCCTCGAAAATGGCCATCAGGAAGACGAAGAACGCAAAGCCGCCGACATAGACCGAATAGATCTTGCCGAGGTTGTCGGTGAAGTCACCTTTCATGCTCAATGCCATGGTGCAGCCCCCCTCAGTCTTCGGCGACGCCGAATTCCTCGTCGATGGCGTTCTGGCGGCTTGAGAACCAGAAGATCAGCACGACGAAGATGATGAGCGAGCCCTGCGCAGCCATGTAGAAGCCGAGCGGGAACCCAAGGATCACGACGCTGTTCAGCGGCGTTACGAAGATGTGGATCAGGAAGCTGAAGACAGCCCAGATCGCAAGCGTGGTCCACATGAGACCGCGTGTCTTGCTCCAGTGGGCTGCTGCAACTTCCGGCGGCAGCTTGTCGGTCAAGGTCATTCCTCCCGTAAACGCATCAGGGGCCGCAACAGCCAGCATGCCGGCACGGCCCGTTCCCCCCACGCAATATTCCCCTAGACTAAAGTCTAATACTTCAAGCTTTTCGCAAGAGCAGCAATTTTCTATATTGCAGTGCGGAGATACTTGCACCTTGAGACTATTCCCTTCACACTCATCATGTGAAGTTATCCTAAAGACTAATTCAGCAGGCAAACAATAGCTGAAACATGGGAGGATCACATTCAAGTGCTTGATTTAATTGGATCCATCCTGCCGAGACGGCAGCGTTCAGACTGGGCTTCCGCTGTGGAAGCCATCCGGGCAGGCGCCGCCTTCCTGGCGCAAGGCGCCAGCTACTCCTACTTGCGGGCCCGTTCGCTGCTGGCAGGGCCGAAACTTTTCCAGGATGCGGATTTCGGATTCGCGCTGCAGATCTGCAAATGGGAAGGCTTTGCCGTTGCAGCGCAGGATATCATCCTGATCATCGAGGCGGAGGTGCGCCCCCTGCTGCCGGCGCCGCCGCAGGAGCGGGCAGCCATCCTGTCCCGCCTCTACCGCGAGGTGCTGGCCAGCGAAGACCTGCCGGAGCACCGCAAGGACCGGGGCTGGGGAGATGTGGAAGCAGAGTTTGACGCCCGGCTTGCCCACCTGATGGACAAGACGCCGCTCTCGCCCGACGCCATCACCACGGCGACGGCGCTGCGGCTGCTGCAGCATGCCCCCATCACCGATGATGTGCGCGCAGCGGACAAGATGATGGTGGTCAACAACGTGGCCTTCCGCTTCATTGATTACCAGGCCTCCTTGCGCAAGCGGATCGACCTTGCAGCCTTTGCCCGCCAGCTCTGCGCCCTCGCCGGGGAGAAGGCCGCTTGAAGCAGCCCGTCAGTCCGGTCACGCCGCTCATCGCACTCAACACCGTGGTCCTCGACACCGAGACCACGGGGCTGGACGTGCGCTCCGACCGGGTGGTGCAGATCGGGGCCGTCCGGCTCTATGGCCGGGAGATCCAGGACGAGGCGGTCTTCAACGTCATCGTTGACCCCCATATGCCGATCCCCGATGTGGCCCGGCGCATCCATGGCCTGTCTGATGCGGATGTGTCCGGAAAGCCGGGGATTGCCGAGGTTCTGCCGCAACTGGCCGCCTTCATCGGCGATGCGGTGGTGGTGGGTCATTCCATCCATTTCGACCTGGCCATTCTGCGCCACGAGGCGGACCGGCACGGGGTAAAATGGACAGAGCCCAAGGCGCTCGATGTGGCGCTGATGGTGGCGGGCCTCGACCGCTCCCTCATTGACACCTCGCTGGACAGCCTTGCCCTCAGTCTCGGCATTGCCATCGAGGGCCGCCACACGGCGCTGGGCGATGCGATGGCGACAGCCCGTGTCTATGCGGGCCTGCAGAACCGGCTGCTGGCCAGCGGCATCCGCACGCTGGCGGAGGCCGAAAACCTCTGCCGCAAGCCGCAAAGCCTGATTGCCCGCCAGGAGGAAGCGGGCTGGTTTGACCGGCCGCGCGAACAGCACGACTTCTCCCGCCTCGCCCTGAGACAGGGCACCCAGCGGGCTATCGACAGCTATCTTTACCGCAACCGGCTGGGCGACGTGATGAGCAGCCCGCCAATTTCGATCAGCGAGACCGCCGATCTGCACAGTGCCGCCCAGCTGATGGCGGCCTGCCACATTGGCTGCCTGATCGTGACGCGGGAGGCCGGAGAGCCGGGCATCCTGAGCGAACGCGACGTGCTGCATGCGCTGGCGGCGCGCGGTGCGGAGGCGGGCAAGCTGAAGGTTGGCGCCCTGATGAGCTTTCCGGTGATCAGCGCCCCGGCCGACACCTTTCTCTACCGCGCCCTCGGGCTGATGGCCCGCAAGAACCTGCGCTATCTCGGGGTGAGCGATGACGGTGGACGTCTGGCCGGCATTTTCACCCTGCGCACGCTCCTGCGCGAGCGGGCGCTGGCGACACTCACCGTGGGCGACGAGATCGCCATGGCCGGGCGCCCGCGCGATCTGGCCAAGGTGCAATCCGCCCTGCCCACTCTGGCGGCCGGGCTTCTCGCCGACGGGCAGGATGCGCGGCAGGTCTGCGCCATCATCTCGGCCGAGAACAAGGCCATGACCGCCCGCGCCGCCGAAATAGCCGAGGCCGAGCTGGAGGCTGCCGGGGCGGGCCCTGCCCCCGCCGCCTATGCGGTGCTGATGCTGGGCTCCGGCGGGCGCGGGGAAAGCATGCTGGCCCCCGATCAGGACAATGCCCTGCTGATTGCCGATGACTACAATGGCGACCTGACCTCGCCCGATGACTGGTTCTTCCGCTTTGCCACACGGCTGAACGAGATCCTTGACCGGGCGGGCATTCCCTACTGCAAGGGCGGTGTGATGGCGCGCAACATCCAGTGGCGCCGGCGCCTGGGAGAATGGCAGCACCAGGTGGAGGAATGGGCCCATCACCCTTCTCCGCAGGCGCTGCTCAATGTGGATATTTTCTACGACTTCACCCCCGCCCATGTGTCCGGCAGCACCGGCGCGCGACTGGCGGAAACCCTGCGCCATTTTGCGGCGGATACCGCGCGCGGCTCGCTTGCGCTGGTCAGGGCCCTGGGCGAAACCGCCGCCTCGCATGCCCCGCCGCTGGGCCTCTTCGGGCGCATCCGCAAGGATGATCAGGGGCGGGTCGATCTCAAGTCCGGCGGGCTTCTGCCCATTGTCGCCGGGGCCCGGGCGATTGCGCTGCGCCACGGGGTGACGGCCCTTTCCACGCCCGAGCGTATCCTGCAGGCCGCACATCACGCCGGGCGGTCGCAGGCGGACGCGGAAATCCTCGCCAATATCCACGGCTTCCTCATCCGCCTGATCCTCACCCAGCAGATCAACGATCTGGAAGCGGGCATCGCGCCGTGCAACCGGGTGGAAGTTGCGCGGCTGAACCACCGGGATCAGGACGAGCTGCGCGAAGCTCTCGGGCGCATCGACCTCATCACCCACATGCTGCGCGACCTGCTGCAGGGGATCTGAGTTTTACAGCCGCCCCTGGCTCTGAAGAGAGGTGACGCCGGCATGGACCGCTGTCATGCTGGCGAAACAGGACTCGGCTATTCGCGGCTCTCATGAAAATATCGCCCTCGACCCTTGGTCTGGGTGTTTCCATGACCATCGGTTACGGAACGCTCTATTACTCCTTCTCCGTTCTGGCACCCGAAATAGCCCGTGCGTTCCGCTGGACGGAGAGTTTCGTCTTTGCGATCTTCTCGGCCGGGCTGCTGGCCGGGGCCGTGTCCGCCCCGGTCATCGGCCGGATGATCGACACATATGGCGCCCGGCCGGTGATGAGCCTCGGGTCTGTCTTTGCGGCGCTGACCCTTGCCCTGATTTCCGTGATGGAAAACGCTTGGCAATTCATCGTCATCGCACTGCTCGCCGAATTCGTGGCCATTGCCGTGCAATATGATGCAGGCTTTGCGGCTCTTGCACAGCGTTATGGCCGCAATGCCCGGGCCGAAATCACTCTTGTCACCCTGATCGCGGGCTTTGCCTCCACCCTGTTCTGGCCGCTGCTCCAGTGGCTGCTGACGCTGATGAGCTGGCGGGAGGTCTATCTGGTGCTGGCCGCGATGAACCTCGTCATCGCACTGCCGATTCACCTGACCATGCCGAAGGGAAGACAGGGGCCGAAGGGAAGACAGGGGCCGAAGGGAAGACAGGGCCAGCCGGACCGGCCGGAGCCGTCGGCCTCCTCTGCCTCTCCCCGGACTTCGCAGGTCTCGCAGGCGCGCCCTCCACGGCCGGATCCCCGCCCGATGGCGCTTCTGGCCATCAGTTTTGCCAGCGGCGGCTTCGTCATGTCCGCCGTCGGAGCGGCGCTGCTGGTGCTGCTGGGGGACCTGGGCTTTGCAACGGCGACGGCCATCGCGGCCGCCAGTTGCATCGGCCCTTCGCAGGTCGCCGCCCGTTTGATTGAATATCTCCGGCGCAATCTGTTTTCACCGCCAGCGACCGCCGTCATCGCCGCCCTCGCCCTGACGCTGGGGCTTGTGCTTCTCGCCGGAACCGTGTTCGCGCCGGCGCCTGTCCTGCTCTTTGCCTTTGCCATCACCTATGGGGCCGGCCAGGGCCTCACATCCATCGTCCGGGGCATGCTGCCGCTGCATTATTTCGGGCCGGAAGGCTATGGACGGCGCACCGGCACCCTCTCAGGCATCCGCATGGTTCTGTCCGCAGCGGCGCCCTTTACCGTGATCTTCCTGAAGGAGCAGCTTGGCACCTCCGCCGCCCTTGCCGCCCTCGTGCTGGCAGCGCTCATTTCCACGGTGTCGGTGCTGGCGCTGGTCCGCCTCATGGCGAAAGCCGAGCCAATCTGAACTGCAGTACAGAGCCCGTCAGCCGGCGATCATCTGTTTCGCCTCGTCATATTCGCGGATCAGCCGCGCCACGAGGTCCCCGGCAGGCAGAATGTCGTGGATGCCGCCGGTGCCCTGCCCGGCGGACCAGACGGTCTTCCAGGCCTTGGCTTCATGCTCGAGGTTCATCTTGCCAGCCTGCGGCAGGTTGTCGGGATCAAGCCCGGCGCGGATGATGCTGGGCTTGAGGAAATTGGCATTCACGCCGCTGATGGCGGGGGTGTAGAGAATGTCGCTGGCATCGCTTTCGACGATCATGTTCTTGAAGTCCGGCTCGATCATCGCCTCCTGCGTTGCCAGAAAGCGGGTGCCGAGATAGGCCATGTCCGCGCCCATGGCGCGGGCCGCAAGCACTTGCGCACCAGTATTGATGGCACCGGCCAGCACCAGCGTGCCGGACCAGACAGAGCGGATTTCGGAAATCAGCGCGAAGGGATTGAGGGTGCCTGCATGGCCGCCCGCGCCGCAGGCAACCGCGATAATGCCATCCACCCCGGCCGCCGCCGCCTTTTCCGCGTGCCGTGCGTTGATCACGTCATGGAAGACGAGCCCGCCATAGGAATGCACCGCATCCACCACGTCCTTCACCGCCCCCAGCGAGGTTATGACCAGCGGCACCTTGTGCTCCACCGTCTTTGCCAGATCCACTTCGACGCGGGAGTTGGACCGGTGGACGATGAGGTTGATGCCGAAGGGCGCAGCGCCTTCCACGCCATCGAGCCGCGAGGCGATTTCCTCCAGCCAGGCGGCATAGCCTTCCGTTGTGCGCTGGTTCAGCGCCGGAAACGTGCCGATCATACCGCCCTTGCAGGTTTCCACCACCAGATCGGGGCCGGACGCCAGAAACATGGGCGAGGCAATCGCCGGGATCTTGAGACGGCCCTGGAGACTTGCGGGCAACGGCATGGCAGCACCTTTCGCATCAGATGGGAGAGCGAGAGTGCTGCGGATTTCCGTTTACGTCAAGGGAATGACAGCGCCCCAGCCTACTCCCTTTGGAGGAGAGCCCCGCCATGCCAGACGGCGGCAAGGCTGAGATCATCCGTCAGATGCAGCACATCGGCGCGGCGTCCTGCCGCAAGCACACCATGGATGCTGCCAAGCCCCGCCACTTTTGCCGGACGGCTCGTGACCATGGCCAGCAGCGTTTCAAGCGGCAAGTCCGTGTATGACTTAAGATAGCGCAGCGCCTGCGGCAGGCTCACATCGGCGCCAGCCAGAGTGCCGTCCTCCAGCGTCAGCCGGCCTTCACGGCGCAGAATCTTGCGCCCGCCGAGAGTGAAACCGTCAAGATCCGTTCCTGCCACCGCCATGGCGTCCGTCACCAGAAACAGCCCTTCGTCCTGCTTCGCCGCAAGGGCGATGCGCAGGGCCGGCGCGCTGACGTGGATGCCATCGGCAATGATACCGGCCGCCACTGGCCGGTCCAGCACGGCCCCCACCAGCCCTGGCGCCCGGTTGCCAAGCTGACTCATGGCATTGAACAGATGCGTGGCGCAGGTGACCCCATGGTCGAAGGCCGAAAGCGCCGTCTCATAGGCGCAATCGCTGTGGCCGATGCTGAGGATGGCACCGGCTTCCTTCAGCCGGACGATCTGGTCCATGCGCACCGCTTCCGGCGCAATGGTGATCATCAACACCGGCAGATGACGGGCGGCATGGCACAGAAGCTCAAGATCAGCGTCATCCATGGGGCGGATCAGCGCTGCATCATGAGCGCCCTTGCGCCGCACATCGAGATGCGGGCCTTCCAGATGCATGCCAAGAAAGCCGGGGAGCTGTTTCTGCGCCGCACGGATGCCGGTTTCAATCACCGCCCGTGTGGCCTCCCGCGTATCCGTGATCAGTGTCGGCAGCAGGCCCGCAGTGCCCAGATGCCGGTGGGCATCGAGAATGCGGGTCAGCTTGCCCTCGTCCACCGAGCCATCCAGCATCACCCCGCCGCCGCCATTGACCTGCAGATCGAGGAAGCCGGGGGAGAGGATACCGCCGGGCAGTTCCACATGGGAGCCATCCAGCGCCCGCGCTTCTGCCTCGGGGGCCAGCGCCTCGATTGCTTCACCGGAAAGGACAAGGCTCATCCCCTCCCGCAGGCGGGTGCCGTCGAAAATCCGGGCGCCGTGAAGAACTGTCCGCATCACTGCGTTTCCGTGACCTTGTTGAGATGGGGCGGCACATCCGGATTGAAGCCGCGCCGGAGGGCAAAGCCTTCCACAAACCGGTAGAAGGCGGCAATTTGCAGCAGCGGCGCAGTCAGCGGATGCACCCCATCCAGAACCGGCAGGCGGTTGCAGCCGGGCGCATCAAAGCCGGTTGCGAACACATCCGCCCCCTGCCCTGCCAGCCGCTCTGCCGTTGCCCGCGCATGGGGCAGCGCCGCATCATCAACCCCAAGAGCCAGCACCGGGAAGCGGCCGCTGGCAATCGCCGCCGGGCCGTGCAAAACCTCGGCCGAGCTGTAGGATTCGGCGTGAAGGCCAGAGGTCTCCTTGAACTTGAGAGCCATTTCATTGGCAATGGCAAGGAGAGGCCCGCGGCCCAGCACATAGAGCGACTGCGCCCGCACCAGACGGCCGGACAGGGGCGTCCAGTCCAGTTGCAGCGCGGCGGCAAGCTGCTCCGGCAGGCGGGTGACCGCCTCCCGCAAAGCTGCATCTTCCTGCCATTCGGCCAGAAGGGCGAGGCCTGCCAGAACGGAGTTGACGTAGGTCTTGGTGGCGGCGACGCTCTTCTCCGGTCCCGCGCAGATTGGCAAGGAATGATCCGCCGTGTCCGCCATGGGCGAGGCGGCATCATTGGTGATGGCGATGGTCAGCGCCCCGCCCCCGCCCGCCCGGCGCAGCATCTCGACGATATCCGGGCTGCGGCCCGACTGGGAAATGCCGATGGCCGCCGCCGCCCTCAGACGCAAGGTGCGTCCATAGATGGACGCGATGGATGGCCCGGCCGAGGCCACCGCCAGCCCGGCCTGCAGTTCCACCGCATATTTCAGGTAGGATGCGGCGTGATCGGACGAGCCGCGCGCCACGGTGACGAGAAAATCCGGATCCCGCTGCCGCAGCGCCGCTGCAGCCGCTGCAATGCTGTCACTGGCTTCACGCAGGAAACGCTCGGCGGCTACGGGGATTTCGGCGACCTCGCGGGCCATGTGGGTCGTGCTGGTCATCATTCGTCTCCCGCCTTCAGTTCAACGGCAAAATCATAGGAATCGCCCCGGAACAGGGAGCGGGTGAATTCCACCGCCTTGCCGCCGGGCAAATAAGCCACGCGCTCGATCTTCAGTCCTGCCGCGCCGGGCGCCATCTGCAACAGGTCAGCCTCCGCCGCCGTCAGGTTCACCGCCGACATGCGCTGCACGGCACGGACGGGCAGAAGATCGCGGGCGCGCAAGTAAGCATAGAGCGAGCCGCCCATGACTGACGGGTCCGGCAGAACTTCGGCGGAAAGAACCGATCGCTCCAGCGCCATCGGCATGCCCCCGGACCAGCGCACACGCTCGATCCGCGCCACCTGCTCCGCCGCGCCCAGCCCCAGCGCCATCATTTCTTCAGGCGCAGCCGGGCCAGTTGCGGCGGAGAGGATCTGCGAGCTGGAATCGCGCCCGCGCCGGGCCATGTCGGCGGAAAAGGACGTGAGCTGCGACAGGCCCATCTCGAACCGCTCCACCGGGCGGGCCACATAGGTGCCCGAGCCGCGCCGCTGCACCAGGAGCCCCTGACGCACCAGTTCGGCAATGGCGCGCCGTACGGTCACGCGGCTGAGGCCGGTGCGCGCGGCAATTTCCCGCTCTGCCGGCAAGCCGTCACCGGGCACAAGCCTGCCCTGCCGGATTGCCGCCTCAATCCGCCCCTGCAGCACAGCGTAAAGCGGCCCCGCTCCGGCAACGGGTGAGAAGACGTCATCCATGTGCCGCCAGATCCTCCGACGCCATCCACATGGCCCCATCCAGTGCTGAACCCAGCGGCTCGGCCTGCGGCCATTCACCCGCCAGCGCCGCTGCATAGGTGGGCCCCAGTCCACCCAGAAACACTACAGGCACCTCGCCGCCCTGCTGCAGCAGGGCAATCGCGGCGCGAACCTCAGCCACACCGGCCGCCAGCACTGCCTCTGCCGCCGGGTCTCCCGCCCGCGCTGCCGCCAGAATGAGCGGCACCAGCGCAGCAAATTCGTCCGGGCGCATTGAGGGCGCGTTGCGGACAATCGCCTGCGCCCCGCCGCCATGTTCCAGAATGTCCCGCAGGAAGGGCGTGATGAGGTGGAAGCCGTCGATGGCTTTCAGCGCCCGCAGCACCGCATGGCGGCCGAGCCAGGAGCCGCCGCCCTCGTCGCCCATCACGTAAAAGCCCCAGCCGCCCACCTGCCGGATGACGCCCTGCCGCTGCACGGCGAAGATGGAGCCGGTGCCGATGGCCGCCAGAATGCCATCGCCGCACCTGAGCGCGCCCCTTATCGCGGCTATGCCGTCATTGACGACGCGGACAGTCGTGAAGGGCAGCCGCTCCCGCAGGGCATCCGCCGCCGCAGGCACGCCGCCCCCGGCCACACCCAGCACGGCACAGACCGGCAGCGGCGCCTCTGCATCCATCACACTCCGGCCCAGCACAGGCGCCAGCAGTGTATCAACAGCCGCCAGAATATTGGCGCGGGCCTGTTCCGGATTGCTGACGATGTTCGCCGGCCCGCCGGAGGCTTCCCCCAGCACCGTGCCATCCCCCGCCGCCAGCCGCACCCGGCACCCGGTTCCGCCTCCATCCACGCCCAGAAGATACATGCTGCCGCCTCCAGATATGATGCAGCTGATATAATACCAAAATAAGACCAAATGCAAGGTAGGGAGGTGTTCTCCGATAATTGGCGAACCCGGCAGTCGATGGACCATCAGTGCCAGCCGGAGAGCAGCCAGAGACCTCTCCATCCGGTATCCCCTCTCCATCATCATCCCGGACGGAGCGTAGCGCGAGCCGGGACCGGTGAGCAAAAGCTTAATTTTTCAAAGGATTAAAGCAGGCGAGAGGCCTTGGCTCTCCGGTCCCGGATCTCTGCTTCGCTCCGTCCGGGATGACGATGGAGAGGAAACAGGGCAGATGAAATGCCGCAAAGCAGAGCTCCAGACACCCCGGCGATCCGCGTAGTTTCTCACATCCTGCTCATTCCGGTCTCTACCAATTCAATCAATCACCAGAATTTCCGGGTCATCCACGTAGACCTCGTCCGGTCCGTCGCGGCTGTCGAGGCGGTAGCAGGAGGGGCTGGCGCCGAGGTGCTTCTTGAACAGGCGGGAGAAGTAATAGGGATCGGCGATGCCGATCATGGCCGCCACTTCCTTCACCTTGCGGCCGGAGGACAGGAGGTTCATGGCCATTTCCATGCGCTTGCGCTCCTGGAATTTCTGCGGCGTCAGGCCGATGCGGGCGCGGAAGGCGCGGCGGAAATAATCGCCGTTGAAGGGCACGGAGCCGAGCGCCTTCTCCAGAGCGGCTGCGCTCAAGGGATCGGCGGCGATTCGGGCCGCCACCAGCATGATATGCACCGACAGCTGATCGGGACTGTCCAGCGCCCCGCCCGCCCCTTCCTTCCAGCCGAGAAACGCGCTCTCGATATAGGCGAGCAGGATCACCATGAAGAGGTGATGCTGCGCCAGCGTCGTCATCGAAAGCGGCGCCATGTCGCGATAATGCGCCACCATGGCGCCGATCACCTCCCACTGGCGGAAGGCGGCAACGGGCCGGAGATTCATCTGGCCGATGAGATCCACCGAGCCGAACAGCGTCAGCGTGAAATGCTGGGCGACACCGGTGTAAAGCTCGTCCGAGAGCGACTCGCCAACGAAGCGGCTGCCGGCCGGGATCAGCATGGCCATGCCCGGAGCCAGCGACTGTTCCACCCCATCCAGCTCGTAGCGCGCAGACCCGGTCAGGCAGATCACCAGATCATGCACCGCGTTGGACTTGTCGACGCGCCAGGCGCGCGAGTGCTGCATCTTGATGGCCGAGCGGGCCAGAGCCAGCGTCAGCGCGGCGGGTGACAGACCGGCGAGTACATCACCTACGTTTTTGTCCATCCTTTTATTTCAGTCCGTCAATTTCGGTCAGCTTGCCGGTTAGAATATCGTCTCTGTCACAAAATGACTATCGCAACCCTTGCGAGACGCACCATGGGAGGAGGCGGCTTTGCGGGCGGGAGCTCTGCGCCCTTGCGCAGCCTTGCCCCTTCGCCGGATTGGCATTTGAAAACATCAGAAAACCCTATCAGAACGGCCTGTTCCTGCGTGAACCTGACCGCTTTTGCGGCAGCAGATACCGCCTCAGGTCTTGCGATCCGGGCTACAATCAGAGCGGAGGCCATCTGACATGGGTGGAGAAAACCGCTTCCTCGGCCTGGCCTATGTCACGCCCTATGTCGTCGGCCTGCTGCTGTTCACGGCCGTGCCCTTCGGCGCGTCGCTCTATCTCGCTTTCACGGATTACAATCTGGTCAGCAGCCCGAACTGGGTCGGGATGGACAATTTCGAAAAGCTGTTCACCCGTGACCGCACCTTCACCCGCTCTCTCAATGTCACCCTGCTCTACGTGGGGCTGACGGTGCCGCTGAAGCTGGCCTTTGCGCTCTTCATCGCGGTCATCCTCAATTACAAGCTGAAAGCCATCAACCTGTTCCGCACGGCCTATTACGTGCCGTCCATTCTGGGTGGCTCGATCGCCATCGCGGTGTTGTGGCGCTATCTCTTTTCCACCGAAGGCCTCGTCAATATGGCGCTGGCGGTGGTGGGGCTCGGCCCGGTCAACTGGTTCGGCGACCCGACGAATGCGCTCTTCACCATCACGCTGCTGCGCATGTGGCAGTTCGGCTCGGCCATGGTGATCTTCCTCGCCGCGCTCCAGTCCATCGACAAGTCGCTCTATGAGGCGGCGGCCATCGACGGCTCGGGCACCTGGTCCACCTTCCGGCACATCACCCTGCCGCTCATCACGCCGGTGATCTTCTTCAATCTGGTCATGCAGATGGTCCAGGCGTTTCAGGAGTTCAACGGCCCCTACATCATCACCCAGGGCGGCCCCCTCAAGGCCACCTACTTCCTGCCGCTCTACATCTACGAGCTGGCCTTCAAGAAGTTCGACATGGGCTATGCCTCCGCTGTCGCCTGGGTCCTTTTCATCATCATCATGGCGCTGACCCTCATGGCCTTCTGGTCCTCGAAGAAGTGGGTCTATTACGCCGGCGACAAGAGGAGCTGAGATGTCCCCGTCCTTCGTCGCCCCCGATGCAGGCGCAGCCGCCTTTGCCGCCCGCCAGCAACGCCGCCAGCGGATCTCGGCGATCATCCGCTACACACTGCTGACGCTGGTCGGCGTACTGATGCTCTACCCGCTGATCTGGCTCATCGGGGCCTCGTTCAAGCCGAACTCCGAGATCTTCTCCGGTGCAGGTTTCTGGCCGCAGAACCCGACCCTTGATGGCTACATCAAGGGCTGGCAGACCTCGACGCCCTACACCTTCGGCCATTTCTTCCTGAACACGGCCTGGATCATCATCCCGAAGGTCATCGCCACGGCAGTGTCCTGCACGGCAGTGGCCTATGGCTTTGCCCGCTTCGACTTTCCGGGCAAGAAGATCCTGTTCGTCACGCTGATCGCCACGCTGCTGCTGCCGAATGTGGTGACCCGCATCCCGCAGTACCTGCTGTTCCGCGATTTCGGCTGGCTCGACAGCTATCTGCCGCTGTGGGTGCCCTCGGCCTTTGCAGGAGACGCTTTCTTCGTCTTCATGCTGATCCAGTTCCTGCGGGCCATCCCGCGCGACATGGAAGAGGCGGCCCGCGTCGATGGCGCCAACTCCCTGCAGGTGCTCGTCTACATCGTCGTGCCCATGCTGGCCCCGGCGCTCATCTCGGTGTGCCTGTTCCAGTTCATGTGGACGATGAACGACTTCCTCGGCCCGCTGATCTACCTGTCCTCCATCGACAAGTACCCGATCAGCCTGGCGCTGAAACTGTCCATCGACACCTCGGAAGCATTCGACTGGAACCGCATTCTGGCCATGTCGGTCCTGGCGATCACGCCCGCGCTCGCCGTGTTCTTCCTCGCACAGAAACATTTCATTGAAGGCATCTCCAGCGGTGGGGTGAAAGGCTAATGGCACGTTTGCAGATTCAGAACCTGGAAAAGGTCTACGGCAGCGGCTTCAAGGCGGTCCATGGCATCAACCTGGACGTGGAGGACGGTGAGTTCATGGTGCTGGTCGGCCCGTCGGGCTGTGCCAAGTCCACCACCCTGCGCATGATCGCGGGCCTTGAAACGGTGACGGGCGGTGCCATCCGCATCGGCGGCCAGACCGTCAACGACCTGCCCCCGGGCAAGCGCGGCATTGCCATGGTGTTCCAGAACTACGCACTCTACCCGCATATGAAGGTGAAGAAGAACCTCTCCTTCGGCCTGCGCCTGCAGAAAAAGAAGACAGCGGAAATCGATGCGGCCACGGAAGAGGTGTCCGGCATTCTGGAAATCGGCCAGCTGCTGGAACGGCTGCCGAAGCAACTGTCCGGCGGTCAGGCACAGCGTGTGGCCGTGGGCCGGGCGCTGATCAAGAAGCCGGACGTGTTCCTCTTCGACGAACCTCTGTCAAACCTCGACGCCAAGCTGCGCGCTTCGATGCGGGTGCGCATCACCGACCTGCACAAGCAGCTGAAGGCAAACGGCCTGTCCTCCACGGTGGTCTATGTCACCCATGACCAGACCGAAGCCATGACCATGGGCGACCGGATCTGCGTCATGAAGGACGGGCATATCATGCAGGTGGCCGATCCGCACACGCTCTATAACCGGCCGGCCAATGCCTTCGTCGCCGGTTTCATCGGCATGCCGGAAATGAACCTCGTCCCCGCTACGCTCGGCGGCAGCGGCGGCAGCGGCGACGGGGTGACACTGACGCTGGCTGGCCAGACGCTCGGTTTCGGGCCGGAGCTTGCCCGCCGCCTGACGGCCAAGGCAGGGCCGGTCACCCTCGGCATGCGCCCGCAGCATCTCGGCCTGCTGCCCGCCGGCACAGAGAATGCCGTAACGGGCAAAGTACAGACCATCGAGTTCCTTGGCCACGAAATGAACCTGCATGTGGATCTTGGCGGCACCACGCTGGTGGCCGTGCTTCCTGCGGCGGAGGTACCGCAGGGCCTGAAGCGCGGCGATGCGGTGGCGGTGCGGCCCATCGAGAGCAACCTGCACATCTTCGATGCGGACAGCGGCGAGAACGTCTCGCTGGCCCCGCTCAGCTGACGCAGCTCTGGCAGCTCAAACCTTTCCGGAGCCGGGTTCAGACGCCCTGCTCCGGCGGAAAACGGGAGGAGAAAACCATGAGAAAGACAGCAACTGCCCTTGTGAGCCTTGCGCTCGCCTCAAGCTTTGCCACGCCCCTGCTGGCGGCGGATCTGCGCATGTCCTGGTGGGGTGGGGACAGCCGCCACAAGGCGACGCAGGAAGCGCTGAAAGTCTGCGGCGAGAAACACGGCCACACGATTGCGCCGGAGTTCACCGGTTTTGACGGGCACCTCGAGAAGCTGACGACGCAGATCGCCGGACGCACGGAAGCCGATATCATGCAGGTCAACTGGCCCTGGCTGCCGCTGTTCTCGATCAAGGGCGACGGTTTTGCTGATCTGAACGACTTCAGCGAATATATCGACCTCAGCAACTGGACCGAGGACCAGCTGGCATCGGGCAGCATGAACGGAAAGTTGAACGGCCTGCCCGTTTCCACCACGGGCCGCGTGTTCTTCTTCAACACCACCTCGTTCCAGAAGGCCGGACTGCCCCTGCCCTCCACCTGGGATGATCTCTTTGCAGCCGCCAAGGTGCTGAAGGAGAAGATTGGCCCGGATGCCTATCCGATGAACGCCATCAAGGAGACGGCCGTTCTGCTCGTCTCGCTGCGCGCCACCCAGGCAACCGGCAAGGACCTGATCGACCCGGAAACCACGACCGTAGCCTGGACGCCGGAAGAGCTCGCCGCGGCCATCGACTTCTACGGCAAGATGGTCGAGGGCGGTGTGGTGATGTCACAGCAGGATGCGGCAGCGGAAGGCAACGTCAACCTGTTTGAAAGCCCGAAGTGGGCCGACGGCCGCATTGCAGGCTCCTATGAATGGGATTCCACCTATTCAAAGTATGCCGATCCGCTGCAGGAGGGCCAGAAGCTGGAGGCCGTCAAGCTGCTGACCAGCCCGGACGCCAAGACCGAAGGCGTCTACCGCAAGCCCTCCATGGTGTTTGCGATCTCCAAGAACTCGAAGAACCCGCAGGCTGCGGCCCAGATCGTCAACTGCCTTCTGAACGAGCCGGAAGGCATCAAGGCCCTTGGCAGCTCGCGCGGCCTGCCCGCCAGCAAGACGGCGGCCAAGGCTCTGGCTGATGCCGGTTCGACCGAGATGGAACTGATCGTCGCCAACGCAATCGTCACCGCAGGCGCAGGACCGACGGTCTCCCCCTTCAACGAGCACCCGGAAGTCCGCAGCATCTTCATCGACGCCCTGGAGGAATTCGCCTACGGCCAGATCGATGCACAGACCGCTGCCGAAGAGATCATCGACGGCATCAACGGAGCCCTGAAGAAGTTCCGTTCCTGAGGGGAGAGGCCGCCGGGAGTTAGCTCCCCGGACTGCCAGTCACAACCCAACTCCTCTCCTCCTCAAGGGGGGAGAAGGGCGCTGCGGCGAGACGGCGGGCGCTTCGGGAAAAGCTCCGGCTGCCGCTAAAGCCGTGCTTCATCACAAAAACTGCCGGGAGGCATCAGGTCTCCCGGCCGCCACAACGCAGGAATACGCCCGCCATGTCCACCGAACCCGCAACCGGCTCCCTCTGCCTCAGCGCGATTTCCCCCAGGCACATCACGCTGCGCTATCACGTGCCGGGTGCGCGCTATCACCTGCCAGAGCCTGCTGCCTGGGTTCTGACGGACCAAGGCAGCGGCGAAACACGGCAAGGGGTTACCGGCCGGGCGGTGTTTTCGATCTTCGGCCTTACACCCGGCGCAGACTATGTTCTTGCCATTGAAGGCGCAGAGCCTCTGACCATCCCCATGCCGAAGTGTTTCGGTCTGATCGACGCCCGGGACCACGGCGCCGATCCGGCGCTTGAGGATAACGGCACAGCCCTTGCCCGGGCGATTGCGGCAACGCCTTCCGGCGGCACGCTGCGCATCGCTGGCGGCATTTACCGCACTTCGCCGCTGATGCTGAAGTCCGGCATGACCCTTGAGATCGCCAAAGACTCCGGCCTTGCCGCCATCCATGACCGCAGCAACTGGCCGATTCTGCCTGCCCGGGATCAGGATGGCTTGCCCCTGTCCAGCTGGGAGGGCGTGCCGGAAGCGGCCTATGCCAGCCTTATTACCGCAACCTCCTGCACATGGCTGACCATCTGCGGCGAAGGCTTTCTTGATGGCGGCGGGGCGGAAGGCGGCTGGTGGAGCTGGCCGAAGGAAACCCGCAACGGCGCACGGCGCCCGCGCACGCTGTTCCTCAGCCGCTGCACCCATGTGACGCTGGCAGGAATCACGGTTCGCAATTCCCCTTCGTGGACCGTGCACCCGCTGTTCTGCAAGGATCTGATCGCGGCAGATCTCAGGATCTGGAACCCGCCGGACTCCCCCAATACCGATGGCCTCAACCCCGAAAGCTGTGAGGGCGTGCGGATCGAGGGTGTGCATTTTTCGGTCGGCGACGACTGCATTGCCATCAAGGCCGGCAAGCCGGTGCCAGAGACAGGCGCCAGAGATCATCTGGCCCCGGCCCGTAGAGTTTCCGTCCGCAATTGCCTCATGGAACGTGGCCATGGCGGTCTTGTCATTGGCTCTGAAATGGGGGGAGGCGTGCATGATGTGACCGTGGAGCATTGCAGTTTCAGTCAGACCGACCGGGGCCTCAGGATCAAGACCCGGCGCGGGCGTGGCGGCGCGGTCGGCAATGTCCGCTTCTCCGACTGCGACATGGACGGCGTGGACACGGCTTTCGCCGCCAATGCCTTCTATTTCTGCGATGCGGACGGGCATTCGGATTTTGTGCAGTCCCGCGCGCCTCATCCCGTCACCGGCGAAACGCCGTCCATTGGCGCGATCACCATCGAGAACATCAAGGTCACCAACCTGCGTCTGGCGCTTGGCGTCTTCCTCGGCCTGCCCGAAGCGCCGATGGGGCCTGTCCGGATCTCCGGCGTCGAGGCCTCCTATGATCCTGCGGCCAAAGCGGACGTGCCGGTGATGGCCGATCATGTTCCGGCGATGCGCCACGAGGATCTGGTGTTCGAGGGCGCGCATGTTGAGGACCTGCGCCATCACCCTGCCCGCGCCAGCCCGGCGGCATAGCTGCCCCTTCCCGCCAGCCCCGCGAAGGCTGGCCACAGATTTCGCAGCGCCGGATGGCCTGCATGACACTTCCAACCGGAAAGACGGGCACGGCTTATGAGCCCGGATGCTTTCCCTCGCAGTCAGGACGGCCCGATGACCCCGCGCTATTTCAAGGAATTTCTGTCCCGCTACACCTACGCCAAGGATGGCAGCTGGTGCTACGAGGACGGCTGTGTCTACCGTGGGCTGGCGCTGCTGCATGACCAGCAGCCGCAGGAGGTCTGGCGGGATGAATTGCTGCGGCTGATCGGACCGCAGGTTGGCGAGGATGGCGCGCTGGCAGGCTATACCCAGGATGAGTTCAACATCGACCACATTCTGGCCGGGCGCGTGCTGTTCTTCCTCGAAAAGGCCGCCCCTGGCACCCATTGGAGCCTTGCCATCGAGCATCTCGCCGGGCAGCTGACCCGCCATCCGCGCACCGCCGGCGGCAATTACTGGCACAAGAAGCGCTATCCGCAGCAGGTCTGGCTCGACGGGCTTTACATGGGCCTGCCCTTCCAGATCGAATACGGCCTTTCCCGCAAGAAGCCGGACCTGGTGGACGATGCCCTTGCCCAGCTGAACCGGGCGCTGGACCTGACCCATGTGGCAGCAACGGGCCTCTACGCCCACGCCATCGATGAAGCGCGGGCGCAGGACTGGGCCGATCCGCAAACCGGCCTCTCCCGCGCCCACTGGGCCCGCGCTCTTGGCTGGCTGGCGATGGCCCTGGTTGATGTAATTGACCTCATCGGGCCGGAAAAAGCCGCCTCATCCGGTCTTGCAGAGCGGGCGTCCTCCCTGCTCACCCGCATCACCGCCCTTGCCCGGCCGCAAAGCGGGCTGTGGCTGCAGGTGATCGACCAGCCGGAGCTTCCCGGAAACTACGAAGAGTCCTCGGCCAGCGCCATGTTCGCCTACGCGCTGATGAAGGGCGCAAGGCTGGGACTGGGAGACCATCTGGCCGCCCCCGGCCTCAAGGCACTCACCAGCCTCGAAACCACCCAGCTTTATGCGGGCGAGGACGGCATCATCCGTCTGCAGAATGTCTGCGAGATGGCCGGACTCGGCGGTTTCGGCGGCCGTGTGCGCGACGGCTCCCCCGCCTATTACCTCAGCGAGCCCCTGCGCCCCGACGACCACAAGGGCACCGGCGCGCTGATGATGGCCTATGCCGAACGGCTGGCCTCGGCCAGCGCAGAAGCCAGGCGGGCTGCGAGCTGACAGACAGAATCACAAAAGGGCCGCAAGCGATTGCGGCCCTTGTTTTTGGGAGAGGTGGCATTGGTCTTGCCGGCTTTCCGGAATAATATCCACTCACAAGCTTATAATTTTTCGTCATGCCATGACTTGATCATGGCATGACGGAGATGAGAGGAAGTAGATCTTTCATGAAAAACATTCTCTTCCCCCTCACCTGATCCTGCGGCCTGCCTCATCTGCCGTGAAATACATCGCCTGCGCCGGATCGAAGCTCAAACCAGCCTGATCACCTGCACGAAGCCCCATGTCCTCGCGCTGCTCGACAATCAGCTTGCTGCCATTGGCGGCCATCAGATGCACGTAGGAAACGCCGCCCAGCGCCTCGACCATGTCCACCTTGTGCGTGGTACCGGAGCGCTCGATGCGCAGATGCTGCGGGCGCAGGCCGAAGGTGACCGGGCCATTGGCAACCGCCACCGCCGGACGGGCAAAGATGGCATCGCCAAGCCCCGGAACCTTGAGCCCCTCGCCGCTGACGCTGGCGTCGAGGAAATTCATGGCAGGTGACCCGATGAAGCCCGCGACGAAACGGTTGTCCGGATCGTTGTAGAGATCAAGCGGCTTGCCCACCTGCTCGATTTTTCCGGCGCGCAGCACCACGATCTTGTCGGCCAGCGTCATCGCTTCGACCTGATCATGGGTCACGTAGATCATCGTCGCGCCGATTTCCCGGTGCAGGCGGGCAATCTCGACGCGCATCTCGACGCGCAGCTCGGCGTCAAGGTTGGACAGCGGCTCATCGAAGAGGAAAACTTCCGGCCCGCGCACGATGGCGCGTCCGATGGCGACGCGCTGCCGCTGGCCACCGGAGAGCGCCTTGGGCTTTCGCGACAGCAGCGGCTCCAGCTTGAGGATCTTCGCGGCCGCTGCCACCTTCGCCTCGATTTCCGCCCTGGGATGGCCGGTCATCTTCAGGCCGAAACCCATGTTCTCCGCCACCGTCATGTGCGGATAGAGCGCATAGGTCTGGAACACCATCGCCACGCCGCGTTCGGCCGGATCAAGGGTGGTCACGTCACGCGAACCGATCCGGATTGCGCCGGAACTGGTGCTTTCCAGCCCTGCCACCATGCGCAGCAGCGTGGACTTGCCGCAGCCCGAGGGGCCGACGAAGACACAGAATTCGCCATGCTCGATGGTCAGGTCCACCCCGTGGATGACCCCGACTTCGCCGAACTTCTTGACCACGTTCTCGAACGAGACGCCAGACATGGATTTCCTCCCTCAGATCTGCTTGCGTTCCGGAAACCGCCAGGCTTCCACGTCTGCAGCAATGGCGCTGGCGCAGGCCTTGAGCTGCGGGGCCAGTTGCTCCAGCCCGTCGAGGCTGTTCCGGGTTGTTGTGGATGTGACCGAAAGCGCCCCCAGCACACTGCCCCCCGACGACAGAACCGGCACGGCAAGGCAGATGATGCCCGGCTCGTGCTCCTCCCGGTCGAAGGCGTGGCCGCTCTTGCGGATTTCCTCAAGCTCGGCGAGAAGTTCCTCGCGCGAGCAGAGAGTCTTCGGCGTGAAACGGTAGAAGGACTGGCGCGCAACGGCCTGCTGCTTTGCCGCCTCCGGCAGAAAGGCAAGCATGGCCTTGCCGACACCGGTGCAATAGGCAGGCCCGACCTTGCCGGCCTGGCTGAACATTTCCACCGGCCGGGCGGCATTGCGCTTGTCCACATAGAGCACCTGCCCCTGATCAAGCTGCGCCAGATGCAGAGTTTCGCCCAGCTCTGCCGACAGCCTGTCGAGCCAGGGCCGTGCCAGAGGCGCCAGAGAACTCTGCGACCAGGCCGCATGGGCAAGCCGCACAAGCCGCACGCCGAGAGCATAGTTCTGGCTGTCCGAATCATAGGCGAGCATGCCCTGATGGGTCAGGGTCTGCAGCAGCCGGTAAAGCGTGGCCTTCGGATAGGGGCTGATGGCCAGAATATCCGTGAAGCGCACCGGGCGGCCGGCCTGCGCCACAATATCCAGAACGGCCAGAGCCTTGCCGACGGTGCCATCACCGCCCTGTTCCGCCTCCGCCCCGCTGATGCCGGGCCCATCCGCCTTTGGCTGTTTCGTGCTCATCGTCTTGCAAACCCTCGCCCGGCACACAGGGGTGCGCCTGCTGCTTGACAGTCCTAAAGCTTCGCATCATAGTTTTCAATATGCAAGACTTGGTTTCAATATTTGGAACATCGTTACCAAAGAACACAGTCCGGGAGGAGACAAGATGACTGTTACACCACTCAAGCTGGCGGCCTTTGCCGCTGCGCTGATGATGTCCGGTTCGGCGCTGGCCGCACAGAGGACCCTCGTTTTCAACACCGACATGTCGGACCCGGCACCGAAGGCTGCACTGGAAGAACTGGTCACCATGTTCGAGGCGGAAAACCCGGACGTGAAGGTGAAGGTCAATATCTTCGACCATGAGGGCTACAAGACCGCCATCCGCAATTTCATGACCGCAGATGCGCCGGATCTGGCCAGCTGGTACGCCGGCAACCGCATGGCGCCCTTCGTCAAGGCCGGGCAGTTCATGGATGTCAGCGATGTCTGGGAGAAGAACGGCCTCGGCCAGAAGCTCTCGGCGTCCAAGGCTTCGATGACCATCGACGGCAAGCAGTGGGGCGTGCCCTATACCTATTATCAGTGGGGTATCTACTACAACAAGGACGTCTACAAGCAGGCGGGCGTGAGCGAGCCGAAGACCTGGGATGAGTTCATCGCCAACTGCGCCAAGTTCAAGGCGGCAGGCATCGACTGCGTGACCACCGGCTCCAAGGCCCTGTGGCCGGTTGCAGGCATCTTCGACTATCTGAGCCTGCGCACCAACGGCTACGAATTCCACATGGACCTGACCGCAGGCAAGATCGCCTGGACAGATGACCGGGTGAAGGCCGTCTTTGCCGAATGGGCGAAGCTGGTGGAACCGGGTTATGTCACCGCCAATCATACGGCCCTTGACTGGCAGGATGCCGTTTCCCTTCTGGTTCAGGGCAAGGCCGCCAACTATGTCATGGGTAACTTTGCCGTCGCCGCCTTCAAGGATGGCGGCATGACCAATGACAATCTCGGCTTCATGGTCTTCCCCGAAATCACCCCGGGCCTGCCGCGTGCTGAAGAAGCCCCGACGGACACGATCCACATTCCGGCAGGCGCCAAGAATGTGGAGGACGCCAAGACGTTCCTCGCCTTTGTCACCCGTGCCGACGTGCAGACCGCCCTCAACAAGCGCCTCGGCCAGCTGCCGGTCAATAACGAGGCCACGGTGGATGCGGCAGATCCGTTCCTGAGCCAGGGCTTTGAAACGGTATCGACCGCTTCAGCCGTTGCCCAGTTCTTCGACCGGGACGCCCCGGCCGAGATGGCCAAGGCTGCCATGGAAGGCTTCCAGGAATATATGGTCAGGCCCGACCGGCTGGAGCGGATCCTCGACCGCCTCGAGAAGGTGCGCCAGCGCGTCTACTGAGCCCTGCACCGCCGCCCCTTGCAGGCGCCCTCCCAGAAACGTCCTCCGGAGCTGATCCGGGGGACATGTTCCCGAAAGATCCGAGGCCGAGATGACCGCCTTCTGGAAAGCGCGCCAGCGCATGCTTGCCCCGTGGCTTTTCCTTGCGCCCGGCGCCCTGATGTTCGTTTTCTACGTGATTGCGCCGGTCTTCCAGTCGGTCAGCATTTCCTTCTATGACTGGGACGGCATCGGCACGGCCCGGTGGATTGGCGCTGACAACTACGCCGAGCTGCTGGATGACGAGGCTTTCTATGTCTCGCTGAAGAACAACGTCATCTGGCTTGCGCTCTACATGCTGGCCATTCCGGCAGGCCTGATGATCGCGATTTTCCTGAACCAGACGGTCTGGGGCATCCGGGTCTACAAGTCCCTGTTCTTCTTTCCCTTCGTCATCAGCCAGGTCGTTGTCGGCCTGATGTTCTCGTGGTTCTATGCCCCAAATTTCGGCCTGTTCTACAAGTTGATCGAGGCAGTGACCGGTCAAGGGGTTGCCATTCTGGCGGAAGAGAACCTCGTGACTTACGGCATCATCGCTGCGGGCCTTTGGCCGCAGATCGCATATGTGATGATCCTCTATCTCACCGGCCTCAACAACGTCGCGCCCGACCAGATCGAGGCAGCGCGGCTGGACGGAGCGAAGGGCTGGAAGATGCTCTGGTACGTCATCCTGCCGCAGCTGCGCCCGGCCACCTTCATCGCCGTCATCGTCACCGTCATCGGCGCGCTGCGCTCCTTCGACCTTGTGTCGATCATGACATCCGGCGGCCCCTTCGGCTCCTCGCGGGTGCTCTCCTTCTACATGTACGAGCAGGCCCTGTCCGAATACGGCTTCCGCATGGGCTATGGCGCGGCCATTGCCGTTGTCCTCTTCGCCATCATGATGATCTTCATTTCCGGCTTCATCTGGAAGATGTGGCGCGACGAGAAGGAACACTGAGCATGTTTCCCCGTCCCATCCAGCAACTCCCGGCCCCGGCCCGGGCGCTTTACAAGGCGGCCCTGCCGGTTGCGCTTGTCCTGTGGCTGCTCCCGCTTCTGGGCGTAGCGCTCACCTCGCTGCGCCCCTCCTCCGACCTGGCGTCCGGCAACTATTTCGGCATGCCCTCGGCCATCGCCTTCGAGAACTATGTCACCATCTTCCAGAACTCGCCCATCGCCGCCTATATCCTCAACAGTTTCAAGGTGACGATCCCCACCGTCATCGGCGCTGTGGCTCTGTCCTGCATGACGGGCTTTGCGCTCGCCATTTACAAGTTCCGCTCCAACCTGCTGGTCTTCTTCCTGTTCGTAGCGGGCAACTTCGTGCCCTTCCAGATTCTCATGGTGCCGGTGCGCGACCTGACGCTGCAGATGGGGCTTTACGACACGATCACCGGCCTTGCCCTGTTCCACATCGCCTTCCAGACCGGTTTCTGCACCCTGTTCATGCGCAACTTCATCAAGGCCCTGCCCTATGAGCTGATCGAGGCGGCGCGGGTGGAGGGCGTGAGCGAGCTGAAGATCTTCTGGTACGTGGTCATGCCCCTGATGCGCCCCGCCATTGCCGCCCTGTCCGTGCTGATCTTCACCTTCATCTGGAACGACTATTTCTGGGCCATGGTTCTGACCACCGGCGCCGACACCCAGCCGGTCACCGCCGGGCTCAACTCGCTCAACGGCCAGTGGATCGCCGCCTGGCACCTCGTTTCCGCCGGGTCGATCATCGCCGCCCTTCCGCCTGTGCTGATGTTCTTCCTGATGCAGAAGCACTTCATCGCCGGCCTGACGCTGGGAGCCGTGAAATGACCGGGAACACCGCGCAGCACTGGCGCCTTGATTGCGCAGGGCAGAGCCTTGTTCTCACGTCTTCAGGCGGTGTGCCGGAGGCCATCTACTGGGGCCCGGCCCTGCCGCAGGAGGAGGACCTTGAAGCTCTCGTAGCGGCCAGCCGGTCTGATCTCACCGGCGGCATGCTCGACGCCCTGCCCCCGCTGAGCCTCTGCCCGGTACAGGGCAATGACTGGCAGGGCCAGCCGGGCCTCGTGCTGCGCTCTGCTGAGGGTGAGCTGCGGCAGCCCCGCTTCGCCTTCCGTGAATCCCGCCAGAGCGCCGGAAGGCTGGAACTGATCTCCACCGCAGCAGGCCTCACACTCACCCATGTGATCGAAGCGAAAGAGACCGGCGTTTTCGTGCTGCGCACCCGGCTGGAGTCCCTTGCGCCGGTGCGCGTGGACTGGCTCGCCGCGCCCGTGCTGCCGGTGCCGCAGAGCGCAGACCAGATCCTTGATCCGGCGGGCAAGTGGATCGGCGAATTCCGCATGCAGTCCACGCCCTGGACCACCGGCATCCGCCAGCGCGAAGCGCGCACCGGCAGGTCCGGTCAGGAACACCCGCCCTATGCGCTGTTCACGGAACCGGGTTGCCGCAACACTTCAGGCGAAGTCCGCGCCCTGCATTACGCCTGGCCCGGCGGGCACCGCTTTGTGGCCGAAGAGCTTTACGACGGGCGCAGGCAGGTGCAGTTCGGCCATGCCAGTAACAGCGAGCGCGAGGCTGGAACCTGCTTTGAGACGGCAGACCTCATCGCCGCCGTTTCCACCTCCGGCCTCAACGGCATAGCCACTCTCTTCCAGCGCGACATCCACGGCCGGGTGGTGACATGGCCCGATCCGGCCCGCCCCCGGCCCGTGCATTACAACTGCTGGGAAGCCATCTACTTTGACCACGAACTTTCCGCGCTCACCGAAATCGCCGCCAAGGCGGCCGCCATCGGGGCGGAGCGTTTCGTGCTGGATGATGGCTGGTTCGGCCGGCGCGATGATGACACCACGAGCCTTGGCGACTGGACCGTGGACCGGCGCAAATGGCCGGACGGTCTGACGCCGCTCATCGAGGCTGTTCACAAGCTGGGAATGACCTTCGGCCTATGGTTCGAGCCGGAGATGGTGAGCGAAGACAGCGACCTTTACCGCGCCCATCCGGACTGGATCCTTGGTCCGGCGGACCAGACACGCGGGCGCAATCAGCTTGTGCTGAACATGGCGCTGGAGCCGGTGCGTGATCATCTGTTCGGGGCGGTCTCCGCCCTGCTCTCCACTTACGCCATCGACTACATCAAATGGGATCACAACCGCCTGCTTCCCGTTGTAGACGCAGCGCAGGCGCGCGGCACGCTGGCTCTTCTGGCGCGGCTGCGTGCCGCTCATCCGCAAGTCGAGATCGAAAGCTGCGCCTCAGGCGGCGGGCGGATTGATGCCGGCATCCTCACCCACACCCAGCGGGTCTGGCTGTCGGACAGCAACGACGCACTTGAGCGCCTGCGCATCCAGCATGATGCGGCGCTGTTCCTGCCCGCCTCAGTCACCGGCAGTCATGTGGGCCCGCGCCATTGCCACACCTCGGGCCGGGTTCTGTCCATGAGCCTGCGCGCCCGCGTGGCCGCCCAGCGGCACATGGGCTTCGAGATGGACCTGCGCGAACTCGATCCGGAAGAGACGGCCATTCTGACCGCCGTTACCGGCTGGTGGAAAGCCAACCGGGACTGGCTGATGCACGCAGACATCCTGCGCCTCGATGCGGCTGATCCTTCCGTCACCGCCGAAATGCAGCTGGCGCGGGATGGCAGCCGCTTCGTGCTGTCCTCCGGTCAGGCGGCGGCTTCCGCACAGGCCCTGCCCCGCCCGCTGAAGCTGACCGGGCTGGATCCGGCGGCGCGTTACCGGCTGGTGCTGCTCAACCCGGAAGATGTGCCGCCCCAGTCTCGCGGGGCCTGCGCCCTGAAGAGCGGACCGGTGACGCTCTCCGGGACCGCGCTGATGCAACAGGGAATCATGCTGCCCGTCGCATGGCCGGGCACAGTTTTCACGGTGGAAGGAACCCGTCTGTGAGACTGGATGGCTTGTCCGGTCTCCCGATCCATCGGCATAAAGGCACACACTGAAATATCAGCGGCGGCCAACGCAGCAGCGAAGCCCGCCCGCAGGAACCTGAAGGGGCTACATCATGAACGCACAGCCGGTCTTTCCCGATCTCAAGGGCGCATCCGTCTTTATCACCGGCGGCGGCTCCGGCATTGGCGCCAGCCTGACGGAAGCCTTCCTGCGGCAGGGCTGCAAGGTGGCCTTCGTGCAGCGCTCCGATGCCTCGGGCTTCTGTGACGAGATGGAAGCAAAAACCGGCAGCCGCCCCTTGTTCCTGCCCTGCGACATCACGGACATTGACGCCCTGAAGGGCGCGATTGCCAAGGCAGCGGAAGCCCATGGCACGATCACGGTTCTCGTCAACAACGCCGCCAACGACCAGCGCCACAACACGCTGGACGTGACGCCGGAATACTGGGACTGGGCAATGGCCATCAACCTGAAGGCCTATTTCTTTGCAGCTCAAGCGGTTATCCCCGGCATGCAGAAGGCGGGCGGCGGCTCGATCATCAACTTCAGCTCCATCAGCTACATGATGGGCAACGGCGGTTTCCCGGCCTACACCTCCGCCAATTCCGCCATCAACGGTCTGACCCGCAGCCTTGCACGCGACTTCGGCCCTGACCGCATCCGCGTCAACGCACTCGCCCCCGGCTGGGTGCTGACGCAGAAGCAGAAAGATCTCTGGGTGACGCCGGAAAGCCTTGCCGCCCATGTAGAGCGCCAGTGCCTGAAGGACACGCTGGCGCCGGAAGACATCACCGGCGGTTGCCTGTTCCTGGCCTCCTCCGCCTCGAAGATGATGACCGGACAGGCGCTCGTCATTGACGGCGGCGTGGTGGTGACGGGATGAGCGAAGAGGTTTCCCCCGGGTGGATTGCCGCTGACTGGGGCACCACGCATCTGCGCGTCTTCGCCATGGAAGGGGCACGCGTTCTGGCGCAGGCCTCTTCGCCCAAAGGCATGGCAAGCCTTGCAAGAGACGAGTTCGAGGGCGCGCTGCTGGAACTGATCGCCAATTGGCTGCCAGAAGATCGAAAGACGCTGGTGATTGCCTGCGGCATGGTGGGCAGCCGTCAGGGCTGGGTGGAAGCGCCCTATGCAGCAGTCCCCTGCCCGCCGCTCCAGGCCAGCGCCATGGTCGAGACCCCCGTTGCTGATCCGCGCCTGTCGGTCTGGATCATTCCGGGCCTCAGCCAGAACACTCCTGCCGACGTAATGCGCGGCGAGGAAACCCAGATCGCCGGTTTCCTCGCCGGCAATCCCGGCTTTTCCGGCACGCTCTGCCTGCCCGGCACCCACAGCAAATGGGTGCGGATCGATGGCGGCACGGTCACATCCTTCAGCACCTTCATGACGGGCGAACTCTTCGCGCTCCTGTCGAAGTCCTCCGTGTTGCGCCACGGCATGGCGGATGAGGGCTGGGATGCGGAGGCCTTTGCAGGCGGCGTGACGGCCAGCCTTGCCCGGCCGGACATGCTGGCTGCCGCCTTCTTTTCGCTGCGGGCTGAAGGACTGCTGCATGGGCTTGCGGCAGCATCTGCCCGTGCGCGCCTGTCCGGCCTCATCATCGGCGCAGAGATTGCGGCGGTGCGGCAGGGCGTCTCAGGAGACGTCACGCTGATCGGCGCCCCGGCTCTTTCCGCGCACTATCTGGCGGCGCTGAAACTGGCGGGCCTTGACGCGCGCGCAACGGCGGGCGAAAGCCTGACACTGGCTGGACTTGGGCTTGCGCGCCGGGTCCTCACGGAAAACCAGAAAGGCTGACTGATGCGTCCCTTGATTGCCATTCTGCGCGGCATCACCCCTGCCGAGGCCCTGCCGGTGTGCGAGCGCCTGATCGCTGCCGGTTTTACCCGCATCGAGGTGCCGCTCAACTCGCCCGATCCCTTCACCAGCATCGCCGCCATGGTGCGCGAGTTCGGCGACAGCGCCATCATCGGCGCAGGCACCGTGCTGACGGTGGAAGACGTGATGAAGCTCTCCGACACCGGCGCCCGCATGGCCGTGTCGCCGAACTGCGATCCGTCCGTCATCCGCGCCACCAAGATTGCCCGCATGCAGTCCTTCCCCGGCGTGATGACCCCGACCGAGTGTTTCGCCGCCCTGCAGGCGGGCGCCGACGGACTGAAGCTCTTCCCGGCCGGTCTTCTGGGCTCTGAGGGCGTCAAGGCTATCCGCGCCGTGCTTCCGAAGGAAACCCGGCTCTATGCCGTGGGTGGCGCCGGGCCGGACAATTTCGCCGACTGGCTGAAGGTCGGCATTGATGGCTTCGGCATCGGCACAGCGCTCTACGTGCCGGGGTTGACGGTGGGAGACGTTGAAACCCGCGCCCGTGCCATGGTGCAGGCCTTCGACATTGCCAAGGGAGGCGCCCGATGAGCGCCGCTTCTGCTTCCTCCGTCTTTGACGCCACCGTCTGCGAGCTGGGCGAAGGCCCATTGTGGCACCCGCTGCGCCGCCAGCTTTTCTGGTTCGACATCCTGAACAAGAGTCTTCTGACCCAGGAAAACGACCACAGCCGTATCTACCGCTTCGAAACCATGGTGTCGGCCGCCGGCTGGGTGGACGAGCGCAAGCTGCTGATCGCCAGCGACCGGGAGCTATTCTCCTTCGACGTCGAAACGGGCGCGGCCCGCACGGTCTGCGCGCTGGAGGCGGACAATCCGGCCACCCGTTCCAACGATGGCCGCGCCGACCCTTATGGCGGCTTCTGGATCGGCACCATGGGCAAGAACGCCGAGAAGGATGCCGGTGCCATTTACCGCTGGTACCGGGGCGAGCTGCGCAAGCTGTTTGCGCCCATCACCATTTCCAATTCCATCGCTTTTGCCCCGGATGGCGGGACGGCCTTCTTCTCCGACACGGTCACTGGCTGTGTCATGCGCGTGGCACTGGATGATGCCGGCTGGCCGAAGGGCGGGCCGGAGGTCTTCCTCGACCTTACCTCCGAAGGCCGCAATCCGGACGGGGCCATTGTGGATGAAAGCGGTCTTCTGTGGCTGGCGGAATGGGGCTCCTCCCGCGTTGCTGCCTATGCGCCGGACGGCAGCTTTGTGCGTGCCATCACATTTGATGCGCCCCACACCAGCTGCCCGGCCTTTGGCGGGGATGACCTTGGCACCCTGTTCTGCACCAGCGCCCGTCAGGGCCTCGGCGCCAGTGCAAGGGCTGCAAAGCCGCTTTCCGGCATGACCTTTGCCGCCGCCAGCGGGGCGCAAGGCCAGAAAGAGCATCGAGTAAACCTGTGACCGACCGTACCCGCGCCCTTGGCGTCTGCTACTATCCCGAACACTGGCCCGCTGCCCAGTGGGCCGAAGATGCGGCCCGCATGAAGGAAATCGGCCTCACCTATGTGCGCATCGGCGAATTCGCCTGGGCGCGCATTGAAGCCGGGCCCGGCGCACTGGACTGGACCTGGCTGGATGAGGCCATCGAGGTTCTAGGCAAGGCAGGCCTCAAGGTGGTGCTGGGTACACCGACCGCAACGCCACCGCGCTGGGTGCTGGACCGCCATCCGGACATGATCGCGCTGGATGCGCAAGGCCGTCCGCGCGGCTTCGGCTCGCGCCGCCATTACTGCTTCTCCCATGAAGGCTACCGGCAGGAATGCGCCCGCATCGTCACGCTGATGGCCGAACGCTATGGCCGCAACGAACATGTGGCCGCCTGGCAGACCGACAATGAATACGGCTGCCACGACACCATCCTCAGCTATTCCACCGCTGCCCGCGATGCTTTCCGCAACTGGCTGGCGCGCAAGTATCAGTCGCCGCAGGCGCTGAACCGGGCCTGGGGCAATGTGTTCTGGTCGATGGACTATGCCGGTTTCGAGGAAATAGACCTGCCGAACCTGACCGTGACTGAGCCGAACCCGGCCCATGTCATGGACTTCCGCCGGTTTTCCTCCGATCAGGTGGTCAGCTTCAACCGGCTGCAGACGGACATCATCCGCCGCCATTCCGATGCACCCATTGCCCATAACTACATGGGCCGCATCGTTGAATTCGATCATTTCGCCGTAGGGGCTGATCTCGATATCGCCAGCTGGGATGCTTACCCTATCGGCTTCCTCTCCGACCGGCTGGAGGCAAGCCCCGAGCACAAGCGCCGCTATCTGCGTCAGGGTGATCCGGACTTTCAGGCCTTTCATCACGATCTCTACCGCGCCGTCGGCAAGGGCCGCTGGTGGATCATGGAGCAGCAGCCCGGCCCGGTGAACTGGGCGCCCTACAACCCCGATCCGCTGCCGGGCATGGCACGGCTCTGGGCCTGGGAAGCCTTTGCCCACGGGGCGGAAGCGGTATGTTATTTCCGCTGGCGGCAGGCGCCTTTCGCGCAGGAGCAGATGCATGCCGGCCTGCTGCGCCCCGACAGCGCCGCTGCCCCCGCCTATCACGAGGCGGCAAAGGTGGCCGAAGAGCTGAAGGCCCTGCCCGTCACCGCCGTGGCAAAGGCGAAAGTGGCTCTCGTCTTCGACTATGAAAGCGCCTGGGCCTGGTCCATCCAGCCGCAGGGCAAGGATTTCGATTACTTCGCCCTGCTGTTCCATATCTACAAGGGCCTGCGCCGCCTTGGCCTTTCCGTCGATATCCTGCCGCCCACGGCCCAGGATTTCAGCGGCTACAGCCTTGTTCTGGTGCCGGGGCTTTTCACCCTGACAGAGACGCTGAAGACCGCGCTCACCGCTTCAGGTGCCGCCGTCATCGCAGGCCCACGCTTCAATTCCAAGACCCCGGACTTCACCATTCCTGTGCCGCTGCCGCCCGCCCTGCCGGGGCTGGACTGCCTTGTGGCGCGGGTTGAAAGCCTGCCGCCCGACGCGCCGGTTCCGCTTGTGGCGGGCGGCGCCTTCACCGGCTGGCGCGAGGTGCTGGAAGGCAGTGCCGAAGTGGTGGAAGAGGCCGTGGACGGCACGCCTGCTGCCATGCGCGCGGGCAACATGACCTATCTCGGCGGCTGGCCGGACGAGGAAGCCCTCGACCGCATCCTGCGCAGCGCTGTCATCAATGCCGGGCTGGAGGTCACGGACATGCCGGAAGGCATCCGCCAGCGCGACACGGCCACGCACCGCTTCCTCTTCAACTACGGCCCCGAACCGGTCCACTTCGCCGGGCACCACATTCCGGCGGCCGGTGCGGTCTGGGTGCCGGTTGGGTAAGGGAAAGTCCCCGCCGAAAACCTTCGGCGGGGCGATCATTCTGTTTGAAAATCTGTCTTCTGGTTGCGTGGCGGCCGGCGCGGGGCTGCCAATCCGAGGAGGCCACTCATCGGGCAGACACCGCGCCAGCCTTGCCCCACGGACCCAGGAGATGCGGCGGACCCAGGCGCTCCGTAGGGTATTCAGTTCAATCAGCTTAAATAAATGCCCTGCTTTCCCGCAGGTGCCCTTTAAATACAGGAATTACAGTAGCGAATCGGCATGGGAAATCAATCAGCACCGCCGCCACATCAGTCAAATCATAAAAAGTTAGTAAACTTCTAACCTTAATTCACGCACCAGCCCTTGCGGAAGCCCGTGAGGCTCCGCAGAAGGTGCAGAAAGGCGTGAGGATCAGGCCTCTCCGAGATAGGAGCGCACCGTCTCCAGGAACTTGGTCACGGAGATCGGCTTGGAGATATAGGCCTCGCAGCCCCCCTGCCGGATACGCTCTTCATCGCCCTTCATGGCGAAGGCGGTGACGGCGATGACCGGGATGGTGCACAGGTCGTCGTCTTCCTTGATCCATTTGGTCACTTCCAGCCCCGACACTTCGGGCAGCTGGATATCCATCAGAATCAGGTCCGGCCGGTACTTGCGGGCCAGCTCCAGCGCTTCAATGCCTGTGCGGGTCTGCAGCGTGCCATAGCCATGTGCTTCCAGAAGGTCGTGAAACAGCTTCATGTTGAGTTCGTTGTCTTCAACGATCAGCACAGTCTTGGACATGCAAAACAGCCTTCGCCGGTCACGGCACGGAGGGAAACGGCAACAGGAGAGATGACGGCGCAGCACCGATTGGCTGGCGTCTCTCCCCTGCCCGCATTACTTAAGAACAAATGGTAGCGCGGATTCGTTTCGGAAAGGCAAAAATGCAATGGCAATTCCTGAGTCTCGGAGCATGAGCTTTGAAAAAGCAGAAGAAATGGCCCTGGACGCGCTTTTGCACCTGACGCGCGACCCGGAATTGACGGGCCGGTTCCTTGCGCTCTCCGGTATCGGGCCGGATTCGATTCGCTCTGCGGCTGCGGAGCCCGGATTTCTGGCAGGTGTTCTTGAGTTTTTCATGACGGATGAGCCGCTGCTTCTCACCTATTGCGAGAATTCCGGCGTCCGCCCCACCTTGATTGCCGCCGCGCGCTATGTGCTGGCCGGCGGCCCGGACGCCTGAGCGCCGCATGTCCACATTAGCCGCCCCCGGCCGGGGTGTCCTCGACCAGATTGCCCTGCTGCCCCGCTCCACCCGCCCGCTGATCATCTGCGATGTGGACGAGGTGGTGCTGCACATGATTCTGCATCTGGAGGAATTCCTTGCCGCGCGCGGCCTTGTCTTCATCGCCTATAGCTACAGGCTGACCGGCAACATTGCCGAAGAGGCCTCCGGCCGGCTGCTGGGCGCGGACGAAGTGCACCGTCTGGTACAGGGATTTTTCGAGGATATCTCGGACCGGCAGACCATCGTCGATGGGGCCGTCCCGGCCCTGACCCGCCTGTCGGAAACCTTCGAGATCGTCTTTCTGACCAATCTGCCGGGCGTTGCCAACAAACCCTTGCGCGAAAAGCTGCTCGCCGCCCATGGGCTGACCTTTCCGGTCGTCACCAATTCCGGCCCCAAGGGCGGAGCTGTCGCGGCGCTCTCTGCCGGGCGCGGCCAGCCGGTCGTCTTCATCGATGACAGCCCGCAGAATCTTCAGTCGGTGGCGCAGGCGCTGCCCTCGGCGCGGCTGATCCAGTTCGTGGCCGATCCCCGCTTCCGCCAAGCGCTCGATCCCCTGCCCGGCCTTGATCTTGTCTCCGGCGACTGGCTTGAGACAGAAGCCCATATCAGGACTATGATCACCTCCCGGTAGGATCAGGGCCAAAGGCATGGGTGAAGCGGGCAGCACAGACGCAGCAGCGGTGGGGCAGCGCCCCCGGCCGCTTTGCCGTGACTGCGGCGCAAGGCCGGAGCCCGGACGCCAGCGCTGCAAGGCCTGCGGCAGCCCGCGCCTTGTCAGCCATCCGGAGCTGGACCAGCTCGCAATCGCCCATATCGACTGCGACGCCTTCTATGCCTCCATCGAAAAGCGCGACAATCCGGAGCTGCGCGACTTGCCCGTCATCGTCGGTGGCGGCCAGCGCGGCGTTGTCTCCACCTGCTGCTACATCGCCCGCATCCACGGGGTGCGCTCGGCCATGCCCATGTACAAGGCGCTGGAAGCCTGCCCGGATGCGGTGGTGATCAAGCCCAACATGGCCAAATACGCCGAAACCGGACGGCTGGTGCGCGAGCGGATGCTGGCGCTGACGCCGCTGGTGGAGCCGCTGTCCATCGACGAAGCCTTTCTCGATCTCACCGGCACCACCCGGCTGCATCACGCCACGCCCGCCGAAGTGCTGGCCCGCTTCATCCGCGATCTGGAAAGCGAGGTGGGCATCACCGCCTCCGTTGGCCTTGCCCCCAACAAGTTCCTCGCCAAGATCGCCTCGGACCTCGACAAGCCGCGCGGCTTTTCGGTGATCGGGGCGGCGGAGGCCAAGAGCTTTCTGGCGGAACGGCACGTGGGTCTCATCTGGGGCGTCGGCAAGGTGTTTCAGGGCAAGCTCGCCAGCGACGGCATTACCACCATCGGCCAGTTGCAGGGAATGGACCCGTCGGACCTCATCCGCCGCTATGGCACCATGGGCCTGCGGCTCGCCAAGCTGTGCCAGGGCGAGGATGACCGCAGCGTCTCGCCGGAGCGGGAGACCAAAAGCATCAGCGCCGAAACCACCTTCGACAAGGATATCGCCCAGGTGCCGGTGCTGCGCCCCATCCTGCGCGACCTGTCGGAAAAGGTGTCGCGGCGCATGAAGAAGGCGGGCTTTGCCGGACGCACCGTCACGCTGAAACTGAAAACGGGCGACTTCCGCACGATCACCCGCTCCCGCCAGCTGTCCAGCCCGACGCAACTGGCCGGACGCATCTTCGCGCTGGGGGACGAGCTTCTGGCGGATGCTGCCAAGGGCCAGCACTTCCGCCTCATCGGCATCGGCCTGTCGGATCTGTGCGATGCAGACCTTGCTGATCCGGCTGATCTTGTCGATCAGGAAGCCGGCCGCCAGGCAAAGGCCGAACGGGCCATCGACGCCTTGCGCGAGAAATTCGGCCTCACCGCCGTCGAAACGGGATTAACCCACGCAGCCAAGCTGAAACGGCGGCCGGAGGTGGAGTAAACCCGCCCTTTCCTCCTGCCTGAACAAATCCCCCAGCCCCTCTCCATCGTCTTCCCGGACGCGCTTGCGCGATCCGGGACCGGTGAGCCGGAGTGTGGGTTGGATTCCGACGGACCAGAGCCGAAAGGCCTTGGCTCACCGGTACCGGATCTTCGCTTCGCTTTCTTCCGGTGTGACGAAGGAAAGGTTGTACCTGCCTCGCAGGCCACTCTCCCCTGCGCTCACTTCTTGCAGGGAGCGGCCGCCGGGAGGGCCTCGAAGTTGGTCAGCTTGCCTTCCAGCTTGAAGTCGCCGTAGTCGAGCTTCAGCTTGCGGCTGACGCCGTTTTCATAGAGCAGGAAGCTGATCTGGTAGACGGGCGTTGCCTCGCCGCCATGGTCGAGTTCCGGATCGAAATAGGCGATCGTCACCGGCCAGCGCTGGCCCGCGCCGATGCCGGACACGGCCTTGGCCTCTTCCTCACCCGGCGCATCCTCACCTGATTGCGGCGCGCCGATGACAGCCGCAGTGCCATAGACCTTTTCACCCGTCTCCGCCCCGTCGAACACATCCGCCTCGAAGAAGGAGCCGCCCTCTCTGGCCGCGTTGATCAGCGCCTGAATGTGGGAAATCGGATAATAGACATCCTTGCCGGTCTCGACCTTCTTCTCCTCAGGCTCGGTGAGGCTGATGGTCAGGCGGTTGTCCTTTTCCTCGGCCGTGCCGCGGGTTTCCATGGTCAGCGTCTGGCCGGAATAGGTCTGGCTGAGGAACTCCAGCGTGTTGGCGTCCGGTTCCTCGAAGGTGGAATTGCGCAGATCGGTGATGCTGGAGGTGCCGCTGTCATCCACAAAGCGGGTGACGATGCGCAGATTGACCGAATAGCCCTCGCAGGCCGAGCCCGTCATTTCATAGACCATACGCCCGGTGATGTCGGAAATGCTGACACCATCGCCCGCATCCGACAGCTTCATGTCATAGACGGCGCGGTGCGGCATCAGTGGCAGTGGTCCGGACTGGGTGGAAGCAGCGGCGCTGCCCGCCCCCGCAAGCCCGATCATGCCGGACAGAAAGATTGGCCAGGCGCGCCAGGATCCCTTGAAGTTAGGAACGGCTGCTCGTTTTCCCGACATCAATCACTCCTCATCGAACACATGAACTGTCAGCCAACAGCCCTTTCCCTAGCACACTCGCTGGCAATTCGGGCAAGTTTGAAGCAGCGCGGAACAAGTTTGCCCCCAAAGATGCTGCAAGTCGGCTTCCCGCCCTCAGTTTCGGATGCCTGAAAGCCCGGAAGCCCTTGCCGGGCGTGTAAATTTGCGCAATCACTGACGCCGGTTCCCGCCCCTTTTCAGAGGAAGATTCCGTGTCTGGTACCATCGAAGCCCGCCTTGCCGAACTCGGCGTCACCCTGCCGGTTCCCGTCGCGCCGCAGGCCAATTATGTTCCGGTGGTGCGCACCGGCAACCTGCTGTTCATCGCCGGCCAGATTCCGATCGGCCCGAACGGCATCGAATATGTCGGCAAGGTCGGCGCGGAATTCAGCGTTGAGGAAGGCGCCGCCTGCGCCCGCCTGTGCGCCATCAACATCCTCGCCCAGACCAAATCCGCCATCGGTGACCTCGACAAGGTCGTGCGTGTCGTCAAGCTGACCGGCATGATCAACTCCACGCCGGACTTCACCCAGCAGTCGCAGGTCGTCAACGGCTGCTCCGACTTTATCGTCGACGTGTTCGGTGACAAGGGCCGCCATGCCCGCACCTCCGTCTCCGTCGCCTCCCTGCCCTTCGGCGTTGCCGTCGAGGTCGAGGCTGTCATCGAAGTCGAATAATCTTCGGCTAAAGCTCCGGGCGGGCTGCCCGCCCGGACCTTGTTTCCCCCTGCTGCGGCCATTGCCGCCATTCCGGATCATTCCCCATGACCGATCATTCCTGGATCGTTTCCCGCCCGATCGCCCACCGCGGCTTCCACACGGCTTCCGCCGGCATCATGGAAAACAGCCCCACCGCCATTGCCGAGGCGATGACGCGCAACTACGCCATCGAGGTGGACGTGCAGGAAACCGCCGATGGCCGGGCACTGGTGTTCCATGATGATGATCTGGACCGGCTGGCTGAAGGCACGGGGCCTGTGCTCGCCCGCACCGCCGCCGAACTGACCGCCATCCGCATGCAGAAGGGCACGGACCGGCTGTGGCTGCTGGAAGAGCTGCTGGAACAGGTGAACGGCAAGGTGACACTGGTCGTCGAGATCAAGTCCTTGATGAAACCGGATGCGCAGGCGGATTTCGTGCGCGGTGTCGCCGATACGGTGCGCGGTTACAAAGGCCCGCTGGTGCTGAAATCCTTCGATCCGGACATGCTTTCGGTGCTGCGTGAGCACGCCCCGGAAATCCCGCGCGGCATCGTTGCCGACAGCACGCCCAACAAGGGCGAATACCGTCAGCTGACGCGCATGCAGCGCTTCATCCACCGCCACCTGCTGCACGCCCCGCGCACCCGGCCGCATTTCATCTCCTATCATTACAAGGACTTGCCGATGATGGGGCCGAGCATCCTGCGCAAGTTCTTTGACCTGCCGATCATGACCTGGACCGTGCGTGACCCGGCCGACCGCCAGCGCGCCCTCGCCTTCGCCGACCAGATCATTTTCGAGGGCTTTGACACCGACAAGGTGTGATACCCAAACCCGGTGAGCTGGGTTCATCGGGTTTGGGGCGAGCCCTTGCGGCGTCTGAGCATTTCGAAGGCGTGATGCGCCAGCATCTCAGAGCCTTGATACAAGGCCTTCTGCGGCCGGACACGGACACCCGCAAAATCTGCGCCCTCCCCCTTGCGCCGCGCTCTACAGGCTCTACCCTTTGAGCGGGGCGCAAACCTCCCGCGCCAGTCAGCCTTGAGGATAGCGGTCGCATGAGCGGCAACACACCGGCAGATCAGGACGGCGGCCTTGCGGTGACGCTGCGCATTGCCAATGGCCTTGGCGGCGTCGCGGCAGAGGACTGGGACAGGCTCGCCAATCCCGGCTGGGTCATGGGTCCGGGCGGCCACCTCAAGCCTTCAGAAACTGAGTCCGGCGCGGACTTCAACCCCTTCATCTGCCACGCCTTTTTGCAGGCGCTGGAGGAATCTGGCTGCGCTTCGGCCCGCACCGGCTGGGCGCCGCGCCATCTGCTGCTGGAAGCGGCAGATGGCACGCTGCTGGGTGCGGTTCCGGCCTGGCTGAAAAGCCATTCGCAGGGCGAATATGTGTTTGACCACGGCTGGGCCGAGGCGTTTCACCGGGCGGGCGGGGAATATTATCCGAAGCTCCAGGTCAGCGTGCCCTTCACGCCCGCAACGGGCCGCCGCTTCCTCACCCATCCAGATCTCGACAGGGAGACCGGCATCGCTGCCCTGTCGCAGGGGCTGGTGGAGGTCTGCCGCCAGTCGGGCGCGTCCTCCGTCCACGCCACGTTCCTGACGGAACCGGAATGGAACCAACTGGGCGATGCCGGCTATCTGCTGCGCACTGACCAGCAGTTTCACTGGGAGAACCGGGGCTACGCGAGTTTTGACGGCTTTCTGGAAGAGCTTGCCTCGCGCAAGCGCAAGGCCATCCGCAAAGAGCGCAAGGAGGCTCTGTCTGCCGGCATCGAGGTGGAATGGGTGACAGGCCGCGATCTGACCGAGGCCCATTGGGACGCATTCTTCGCCTTCTACATGGATACGGGCGCGCGCAAATGGGGCCGTCCCTATCTCAACCGGCGTTTTTTCTCGCTGGTAGGCGAGCGCATGGCGGAGCGCATCCTGCTGGTCATGGCCAAACGCGAGGGGCGCTACATCGCCGGGGCACTGAATTTCATCGGCTCGGACACGCTGTTTGGCCGCAACTGGGGCTGCACAGAGCGTCACCCCTTCCTGCATTTCGAGCTTTGCTACTATCAGGCCATCGACTTTGCCATCGCCCACAGGCTGAAGTTGGTGGAAGCGGGCGCGCAAGGCGAACACAAGCTGGCGCGCGGCTACCTGCCCCGCCTCACCCGCTCCGCCCACTGGATCGCCCATCCGGGCCTTCGGGCCGCCGTCGCCGACTATCTGGAGCGGGAACGGCGGGCGGTGGAGATGGATGCCGCCATCCTCAGCAAACATGCCCCCTTCCGGAAGTGCGCCCAGGATGAGGCGCCATAGGCCGCATGTGACGCAGAGTCCTCAGCGAGTTGAGAACCGCGTTTCACACACTGACTCAGCTGCTTCACAAACAGAGTCAATGCTCCGCAAATGCCCGTTGCCCGGCGCCAAGGGTGCCGTTAGGGTGCCCGCAAACACCCTTGAACGGAGAGACTGATGACCAGCCCTGCCTATGACGACAGCAACGTCTTTGCCAAGATCCTGCGCGGCGAACTGCCCAGCCACAAGCTCTATGAAGACGGTAAGACGCTGGTGATCATGGACATCATGCCCCGTGGCGACGGCCATGTGCTGGTGATCCCCAAGGCCCCGTCGCGCAACATTCTCGATATCGCCGAGGAAGACCTCTTTGCCGTCATGGCCACCGTGAAGAAGATGGCACAGGCCGTGATGAAGGCCTTCAGCGCCGATGGCGTGACCATCCAGCAGTTTTCGGAGAGCGCCGGCGGCCAGGTGGTGTTCCATACCCACTTCCACGTCATCCCGCGCTTTGAAGGCATTGCCCTTCGCCCCCACACCAGCGCCATGGCCGATCAGGCCGTGCTGGCCGAACAGGCGGAGAAGATCCGCGCCGCACTGGCGTAAAGAGAAAAAGCTGTTGGGATCACCCCAACAGCAGCCAGCCGCCGATGAGAACAGCTTCGGCGGCAAGAACACCGGCAAACACGGTCTGCCGGGCGGCATGGAAGGCGGCAAAGCCGCATACTGCGGCGGCCACACGCAGCCAGGCGGAGGTCTCGGCCAGCGCTCCGCTCGGGAAAAGGATCAGTTTCGAGATCACTCCCGCCACCAGAGCCGTCGCGATGGAGCGCACGAAGATCAGGATTTCGCTGTCCTCGCGCAGGTTTCCCGCCGCCAGAACGCCGAGCCAGCGCCAGATATCCGTCGCCAGCCATCCGGCGAAGATGATCATCACGTAGGGCCACCACGCTGTCACGCCCTGCATGAAGGCTGTTTCTGCCGCCATCATCCGGCCCCCCACCCTGCCCGGCGGGCAATCCGCACGGCAAGATAAGCCGTGGCACCGCCGGCCGCGCCGGTGATCAGCAGATCCGGCCCCGGCACAAGCCAATAGACCAGCGGCCCCAGCACGAGGCCAAGGATCATCGCCAGCTTGTCGGTTGGCAGGCGCCCCGCCGTCCACAGCGAACAGAGGAAATAGACCGGTGTCAGCAGGAACAGCGCTCCGGCCACCATCGGCGGCATGGCGTCGATGAGCACATAGGAAACACCGGTAACCACCGTCACCGTGCCGGTGAGGAAACACGCAAAGCCGAGGAAGAACGGCAGCCGCCCGGTTCTTGGCAGATCCGGCAGGTTGCGCATGGCAAAGACCCAGGCGGTGATGGCAACGAAATGCGAGGCAAAGAGCAGCAGCCAGGTTTTCGCTTTCTTCTCCGCCCGCAACACCGGCATCAGCGCGACGGTCATGGGCATCAGGCGCACGGAGGCCAGCGCCACGGCTATGGCCGCCGGGATGAGCCCCATCCCGGAGGCAATCGCGCCAGTCAGCACCACGATGCTGGGCAGCGCCCAGACGAGGCCGGCCATCATCAGCGTCTGCGGCAGCGTCAGCCCGCTTTCCCGCGCCAGCCCCGCATAGCCGACGAAGGCAGCCGCCAGAATGAAGCCAGGAATGGAAATGGCGGCCCGGACGCCCCTGAAAGCCCAGACCCTCGCCGGAAGAACCGCCTCAGTCTCCGGTGCAGGGGCTGCCCCTGTTCCCGTTCCGGGAGGCGGCATGTCTGATTGCGTCATGATCCGTGATCCGTCCGGATGGCCCCCGGCCGGAGGCGAACCTCAACCAGCAGCAGCCCACCCGCTTGCAGAACATTGGCACACACGGAAACAGTGTGCGGCAGGAGGCCTATTGGTAACACCGCCAAGCTGCGCGAGCCAAGGCCGGGAGCGTGAAAAAGGGTTCCATGTGGAGAAGGAAATGGCGATGCGAATCCGCCTTCTGTGAACATCAGAACAAGGCCGCAAGATCCCGGCAGCCATCCACACCCCGGACGACTTCCACCGTATGGATGTCACCTTCATCCACATCCGGATGGGTTTCATAGAGGATCACATGAGGTGCCTCGACCAGCATGCGGGCAGAGCGGTAGATTTCCGGATGCCGCTCACCGGCCCTCGGATGCTCGGCCAGCAACTCCACCCGCGCCCGCAGCCGCGTTGCATAGCGCCCGGCGGCTTGTGGCTGCTCCCGGCCTATACTCACAAATATGGCAATATGGCTTTCACATCGCCACGGGCTTTTGGTGTCCAGACAAGCCTAGCCGCCATGGCGCTTGCTCAGAGCAGTTCCTCGCGAGCCTCGGCCAGCATGCCGTCAAGGTCCATGTCAGAGGCACTGCCGCTGGCCTTCCCCTCCTGCCAAAGGCTTTTCAGGTGCCCGATATCGCCGCGCCGCTGTGCCCATTTGGCGGACCAGTCGCGCAGGGCCTCGCGGATAACCTCACCGCCGCTGGCAACGGCCTCGCGCAGCAGGTCGGCCTGCTGCGGCGTCATGGAAACGCTGATCTTTTCGACACTGGCCATGAAGCATCTCGCCGTTGGCTTGTTGGTAAAGATGACTAACGCACACGGCAGGCTTCAAGTCTCCACACATGAGGGATGGCAAGGCTCCCGGCCTTGAAGGATAGCGCCTCGCAAAGGCTCACAGACGCAAGAAGATGCCGGCTCCCGGGACGCAAGCGCGGCCAGGAACCGGAAGACTGCAAGCCATCAGCCGGTCAGCATTCCGGCAAGTTGACGGCGATGCCGCCCTGGGATGTTTCCTTGTACCTGTCGTTCATGTCCCGGCCGGTGTCACGCATCACCCGGATGCAATTGTCCAGCGGCAGGAAATGCGTGCCGTCGCCGCGCAAGGCAAGGCTTGCGGCTGAGACGGCCTTGATCGCGCCGAGGGCATTGCGCTCGATGCAGGGAACCTGGACGAGGCCTGCGGCAGGATCGCAGGTCATGCCGAGGTGATGTTCCAGCGCAATCTCCGCCGCATTCTCGATCTGCGCATTTGTGCCCCCCAGAACCGCGCAGAGGCCCGCCGCCGCCATCGCCGAAGCCGATCCGACTTCCCCTTGGCAGCCAACCTCGGCACCCGAGATCGAGGCATTGTGCTTGATCAGGCCGCCGATGGCTGCCGCCACCAGCAGATAGTCGCGGATCTTCTCCTGATCTGCCCCGACGCAATGATCGAGATAATAGCGCCCCACCGCAGGCACGACGCCGGCCGCACCATTCGTGGGCGAGGTCACCACCCGGCCACCGGCCGCATTCTCCTCGTTGACGGCCATGGCATAGACGCTGAGCCAGTCATTTGCCTGATGGGGCTGACTGAGGTTCTGCCCGCGCTCCCCTTCCAGCTGCCGGTAGATCGAACGGGCTCTGCGGCGCACCTTGAGGCCGCCCGGAAGGATGCCCTCCTGCGTCAGCCCGCGCGTGATGCATCCATTCATGGCGGCCCAGATTGCGTCGAGCTTTTCGTCCAGCTGCGCGCCCAGCTGCGCCTCCTCGTTGGCGCGCTTCATCTGGGCGATCGTCTTGCCGGAAGCAGCGCCCATCTCCAGCATCTGTGCCGCCGTCTCGAACGGGAATGGCACGGCAGCACCGTCCTGGACGGGCGCTTGCCCCGCCTGGACCGCCTCCAGCTCGGCGCTGGTGACGACGAAGCCGCCGCCAATCGAGTAATAGGTCTGCTCGTGGCAAACCTCCCCTTCGGCATCAAAGGCCTTCAGGATCATGCCATTCGGGTGGCCCGGCAGTGCCGGGCCATAGTCGAAGACGAGGTCACGGTCCGGCTGGAAGACCAAGGTGCCAAGCCCCTCGGGGCTGACACGGCCGGTGCTGCGCACCCCGGCCTCAATCCCGTCGGCACTGTCGGGGTCCATTGTGTCCGGACGCAGGCCGCACAGGCCCAGGATCACCGCACGGTCCGTCGCATGCCCCTTGCCGGTGAAGGCCAGGCTGCCATGCAGGCTTGCATAAAACCGGTGCGGCCGGGCCGTGCCGGAGATCTTCCCGGCCCCGCGGCGCAGGTCGTCGAGGAAGCGCGCAGCGGCAGCCATCGGGCCCATCGTATGCGAGGACGATGGGCCGATGCCAATCTTGAAGATGTCAAAGACCGAGAGGAACATTCATGCCTCGTAGATTGGAAAGCGGTCGCACATTGCCTTGACTTCGGCGCGGATGAAAGCTTCGAAAGCCGCGTGCCCCTCCGGATTTTCACCCAGAGCGCGCAGGACACGCAGGATCATCTGACCGATCTGCCGGAACTCGGCCTCGTCAAAGCCGCGGGTGGTGCCGGCCGAACTGCCGAGACGGCTGCCCGAGGTCATGAATGGCTTTTCCGGATCAAACGGAATGGCGTTCTTGTTGCAGGTCAGGCCCGCCCGCTCCAGAGCGATTTCCGCCGCCTTGCCGGTGACGCCAAGCGGTCGCAGATCGCACAGGACCATATGGCAGTCCGTTCCGCCCGAAACGATGCCGACGCCCCCCTCAATCAGCGTATCAGAAAGCGCACGGGCGTTGGCGATGACCGCCTTCGCATAGTCCTTGAACGAGGGCTGCAGCGCCTCGCCGAAGGCAACGGCCTTGGCCGCGATCACATGCATCAGCGGGCCCCCCTGATTGCCGGGGAATACGGCGGAGTTGAACTTCTTCGCCAGATCGCCGTCATTGGTCTGAATAACGCCGCCGCGCGGGCTGCGCAGGGTCTTATGCGTGGCCGGCGTGGTCACATGCGCATGCGGCACCGGATTGGGGTATTCGCCCGCGGCGATCAGACCTGCGTAATAGGCCATATCCACCATCAGATAGACGCCAATCTCATCCGCAATGGCGCGGAAGGCGGCGAAACCGATATGGCGCGGATAGGCAGAGGCGCCCGCCACGATCAGCTTCGGCCGCTCGGCCAGACCAACCATGTTCTGATGATAGTAGCCGATGGCCGTTGTCCGCGTCATCAGCGTGACACCGGCCGCACGCGGCTGCGAAAGCTGCCCGGAGAGCCAGGGCCAGGCGTTCAGCCCCTCGATCTGCACGGAAGGATCGCAGAGGAGCAAACCACCCATTTCCGGGCTATCGTCCACCAGCACGACCTTGGCGCCGGACCTCGCGGCGGTCAGCGCTGCCGCGATACCGGCCGCCCCCCTGCCAACGACCAGCACATCCTTATGCAGATAGCGCGAGGCATAATTGTCCGGATCCGGCTCGGACGGCAACTTGCCGAGGCCGGCAGCCGCGCGGATGAAGGGCTCGTAGACCTTGTCCCGGAAGCTGCGCGGCCATATGAAGGTCTTGTAGTAGAAACCCGCGGAAAAGAGCATGTAGGCGCGGCCGTTCACCGCCCCGATGTCGCACTTCAGCGACGGCCATTTTTTCTGGCATTCGGCCACCAGCCCTTGGCGCAGTTCCTGCACGGTGGTACGGGTGTTCGGCTCGAACCGGCCAGGACCGCGCGAAGTGCCGATCAGGGCGTTCGGCTCTTCGGAACCGGCGCTCACTGGTCCGCCGGGCCGGTGATACTTGAAGGAACGGCCCATCAGATGCACGCCATTGGCCAGCAGCGCCGACGCAACCATATCACCGCGAAGACCTTCATAACGGCGGCCGTCAAACGTGAATCTGACAGGCTCGGCAGGATCTGTCCGGCCCAGGCCGGGGACGCGATAGCGGCTCATTCCACGCCATCCAGTTCGGTCTCTGCCGGACGCTCTTCGCCGGCCTTGTAGGTCTTCAGGAACCTTTCGCTCACCCTGTCGCGGCAGGCGTTGAAAAAAACGGCCGCAGCCATGGGCATGGCGCCAGCGTTCAAGGTGCTTGCCGCCCGCATTCTTGCGGATGAAGAGGAAATCACGCCATTCCTCGCCCGAGAGGGCGGAGGGGGCTGCCGGGCGCGCGATATGGGCCTTGCCCGCATAGGCAAACTCAAGTTCGGGCAGGGTTTCGTCGCAGTAGGGACAGGGGATCAGGAGCATCGGAAACCTCTCATAGCCAGGCTCTGGGATGCTGCCGCATCCCGCCTTGAAATTGCTCAAACGCCGCACGGGCTCATCAGTGCGCGACGGCAGCGGCAGCGGCCTCGCCGATCAGACGGCCGGTGGTGAAGCGTTCCAGGGTGAAGGGTGCATTGACCGGATGCGGCTCATCCTTGGCCACGGTCCAGACGAGCGTATGGGCAGCGCCCGGCGCCGCCTTGAAGCCGCCGGTTCCCCATCCGCAGTTCACATAGAGCCCCTTGACCGGATAGCGCACGTCCGGGCTGATGCTCAGTGGCGGGCAGAAGGCCTTGGCTTCAGCCGCCGTCAGCCAGCGGTTGTTCACCCCGTTGAGCCGGTTGGCGTGAATGTGGCGCTGAAAGGACTGCACGTCATGAACATTATGCACCAGCATCATCACGCCGCGCTTGGAATACATGACGTTGTAATTGAGTTCCTGGCTGAGGTTCTCCCACAGGTCCAGGGCATGATCGTAAAGCCGGACGCTTTCGTCATAGAGATAGTTGGAGCGGATGATGGCCATGTTGCGTCCGGTGTTGCCGCCGCCCAGCCAGCCCTTGCCGGTCGCTGCGACATTGGTGATGCCGTGTTCCTTGGCAAGGTAATAGGCCGCACCCAGACCATGCCTGCCTGCCCCGACGATCATGACGTCATACTCGGCCTTGGGCTGGCTGTCCGGCCATTGTTCGCGCCAGTTCTTGTGGCCTGTCAAAGCGTTTTTGAGCAGGAACATGGCAGAGAAACGTTGCATGGCGGGATCCTCTCAATCGCGGCTGAGTGTCACATTATGATCTTGGATCGCACCTTGAATGTAGATTTGCGCCAGGTGTCATGTAGGATCGCGTCATGACACCTGCCCGCGCCATCCCCCCTGCCCGCCAGCGTGTTGCCTTCCTGCTGGCCGGCCCGTTCACCCTGCCGGCCTTTGCCAATTTCTTGGATGTTCTGCGGCTGGCGGCGGATGATGCGGACTAGTCGCGGCGGATTTTGTGCGACTGGACCGTACTGGCAGAGCAGATGGATCCGATCCGGTCCAGCTGCGGTGTCAGGGTGCAGCCGGACATGCCGCTGCGCCGGGCGGGACCCTTCGATTATCTGGTGGTGGTCGGAGGGCATATCAGCGACCGGGCGGCCTTCGGCCCGCTGGCGCTCGGCTTCATCGCGGAAACGGCAGCGCAGGGCGTGCCGCTGGCCGGGCTTTGCACCGGCGTGTTCACGCTGCAGGCTGCGGGTTTGCTGCAAGGCTACCGGTGCTGCGTCAGCTGGTTTCACCATCAGGACTTCATCGACCGTTTCGAAAATGAAATACCGATTTCGGATCAGATTTTCGTGGCGGACCGGGACCGGCTGACCTGCTCGGGCGGGCATGGCGCGGCGCATGCGGCTTCTGCGACGCGCCGCATCTGGCGCGCGCGCTGAAGGCCGAACGCGGGCTCACACCGGGCGAGATCCGCAGCGGCAGGCTGGCAGGCGCCGTTCCTAGGCCTCAAGAGTGACCGTGCCACGCGGGTTCGAGCAGCAGGCAAGGATATAGCCTTCCTCGATCTCGTCGTCGCTGATCCCGCCATTGTGGACCATGTGCACCTCGCCCGACAGCTTGCGGATACGGCAGCTGCCACACACGCCCATGCTGCAGCCGAATGGAATGGCCACACCGGCCGCGCGCGCCGCGTGCAGCACTGTGTCCATGGAACTGCAGTCGTGGGTGACACCGGACTCCTCGAAGACCAGCTTTGCCGTCTCAACCGGCGTATCGGCGCTTGTGCCGGTCTCGACCACGGGAAGTTCACCAGCCTCAGGCGCGCCGAAGCTCTCCTGGTGGTAATGCGCCATGTCGAAGCCAAGACCTGCCAGCGCCTCGCTGACCGCCTGCATGAAGCCGTCCGGCCCGCAGCAGAACACCTCCCGCTCAAGGTAGTCAGGTGCCATCAGGCCAAGCATCAGCTGGTTGAAGCGCCCCTGGTAGCCGGTCCAGGGCTGATAGATGTCGCTCTCCCTCACCACCCATTTCAGGTCCAGGCCCGCTATCCGGGAGGCCATGTGCTCAAGCCGGCGCTTGAAGATGATCTCGGACGGGCGCCTTGCGCAGTTGACGAAGACGATGTCGCAGTGCCGGCCAAGATCATAGATCTCGGTCGTCATCGACATCATTGGCGTGATGCCCGAGCCTGCCGAGATGAAGAGATACTTCTTCGCCGGGAAATGGGTGGACGTGAAGCGTCCGGCCGGCCCCCTGACCTTCAGTCTTGTTCCGGGCCGCACATTGTCCATGATCCAGCGTGTGCCGACACTGCCTGGCTGTGCCTTGATCGTGATCGTCAGCGACTTTGGCCGCGTCGGCGCGGATGAGATCGTGTAAGTCCGGTAGATCGGGCCACCCGGGACCGGCAGTTCCAGCGTGAGGAACTGGCCGGCCAGAAATTCGAAGGGGCGGCCCGACGGAGCCTGAAAGCAGACCGTCACGACATCAGGGGCTTCCGGCAGGATCGAGACGCACTCCAGAGGTTCGTCATCGGTCCATTTTGCCGTCACCCTCTGCTCGGCATCAATCATGTCAATCTCACTCCGCCGCGACTGCAAGGCCCGGCTGACGGGCCTTGAGGCGGTCCAGGTACCAGTTCACGAACTGGATAACGCCGTCCTCGTGCAGGGTCGAATAGGGACCCGGTTCGTAAGCGGGCGAGCAAATGCCCTGCTGATTATGCTCGACGACACGGCGGTCCTCGTCGTTCGTGTGCTCCCAGACCGTGGTCAGGTTCTTCAGGTCGTAATCAACGCCTTCCACGGCGTCCTTGTGGACGAGCCAGGTCGTCTGGACCTCGGTCTCCATCGGGCTGATCGGGGTCACGCGGAAGGTGATCGAGTGATCGGTCAGGAAGTGGTTCCAGGTCGTCGGATAGTGGAACAGCAGCAGCGTGCCGGCATCCAGGAACGGAACCCGGCCAAGCCGCTTCTGCACCGCGATCTTGCCGTTGATCGTGTAGCTTTCCGCCCCATCAAGCAGCGGCATCCGCGCCACCCGGAACTGCCCGTCCGGCGCGATCTTGAAGCGCGAGGGGGCGCCGGCGCCTTCCATGCGCTTGAAGTGATTCTCAACCTTTTCGGGGAAGGTGCCATCCGGGCTCACGCCGGTGATGGAGGGGTCTTCCGGGTAGGTCCGGCAAAGGTCAGGGTGGTTGCCCGCGCAGTGATAGCACTCGCGGTTGTTCTCCCAGACCAGTTTCCAGTTGCCGTTCTCGATGATCGTGGACTGGAACGCGACCTTGGCATCGCTAAGATCGTGAACGCCAAGATAAGGCGTCACGGTGCTGGCAAATTCATCGAAATCGGGCGCAGTGGCCGCAAGGCAGATATAGACCAGCCCCGACACGACGCGGCAATGAACAGGCTTCAGGCTGTGCTGGGAGGGGTCGAACTCCTCGCCCATGTCGCGCGCCCAGACCAGCTTTCCATCGAGGCCATAGGTCCACTGATGATAGGGACAGGTCAGCTTGGCCAAACGTCCCTTCGACGATGTGCAGATGACCGAACCACGGTGCCGGCAGGAATTGTGGAATGCCTTGATCTCCCCCTGGTTGTCGCGCACCACGACAACATCATAGGCGCCGATCCGCAGCCGCTGGAAGCTGCCTGCCCTGTCCAGCAAGCAGGCCGGAAAGGCAAAGAGCCAGTCGCGGTAGAAAATCGTCTCCATGTCTTCGGCAAACACCTCGGCCGAAGTGTAGAAGGCCTGCGGCAGGCCATAGCCGGGCTTGTGCTGGGCGATCAGATCGGAAAGGGGCTGGGAATGTCCTGGCATGATGGCCTCCTGAAAAGCCGGCAGGTTGATCATTTGCGGCGAAGCCAGTCCGGCGGCTTCTTGGCAAGAGGATTAAATCTCAACTGGAGTTAGCCCTGTTAAGGGCTTTCCGCATCGTCACAACAGCGACCGTTCCTGTGCCGGATGCGACATCACGCCCGGGCCCTGCAACCTTCCCCGATCCGGCGGTCCTGCCTGCCCTGAGGCTGCGGCCCGGCACCTGCATTTCAAGCACGCCCCGTCCGGACCGCAAACGTCGCAAGCGAGCGGCCAGCCGCCGCATCAGGGCATTGGAGCAGGACACGAATCCCCCGGCATTTCCTCAGTTTCCGGCAGGATCCGCCGCAGCAGACCCTGAACAGCGCAAGCCCTGACAAGGCCGCTTTCAGGGGTTCAAGAGCAGCATCATTGACCTTGCGCCCGCAGGCGTGAGGTCAATGACTTTTGCACAGCGCTCCTTCACTCAGCTTCTCGGCTTGAGGTTCTCCGGGTCATAGAGGGGCGCGTAGCCGATGCCGGCAACTTCGACGGGGTAGAGCTCGTCGAAATAGCTGACCTGCAGCTTGCGGCCCAGCTGGCAGTAGTCCCAGGGCAGATAGGCCAGCGCGATGTTCTTGCCGACGGTCGGGCCATAGGCAATGGAGGTCGTGTAGGAGCGGCGGCCGAGCGCATCGACCAGCACCTTGCCTGTGTCCGGATCCATCACCGGCAGGGTTCCGACGGGATAGCGGGCGGTGCCCGTACTGTCGGTGTTTTCGGTCATCACCAGCGTGCAGAGCATCGCCGGCTGGTGCTCGCGGGCACGGTATTCGAGGTGCTTTGCCTTGCCGACGAAATCCGGCTCCTTGACCTTCGGACGGGCAAGGTCAGCCTCGAAGAGGTTGTATTGCGTCAGCAGGTCGGCGTTCTGCAGGCGCAGCGACTTTTCCAGCCGGCGCGAGTTGGCATAGGTTTCCACGCCGACGGCCATCACCCCTGCCCCGCGCAGCGCGTCCCAGACGGCCAGACCGTCGGAATAGCGCATGTGCAGTTCCCAGCCCTGCTCGCCCACGTAGGAGATGCGGAAAGCCATGACCTTGCAGCCCGCGATCTCGATCTGCCGGATGGCCGCGAAGGGGAAGTTCGCCACATCCAGCGCCTCAGGGTCGGCGACGACCTTCTTGAGGTTCTCGCGCGCATTCGGCCCCCAGATGCCGATGGTGGTGTAATCTTCGGTCACGTCCGTGATGGTGACGTCGAAGCCCTTGTCCTGCGCCACGCGGCGCATGTACATCTGATCGCGCGGCCCCGCATCGGCGCCGTTCACCAGACGGCAGCGGTCCTCCATGCGGAAGACGGTGAAGTCGGCGCGGACCATGCCTTCCTCGTCCAGCATGTGGGTGTAGATGCCCTTGCCGATATTGGCATCACCGCCGATCCTGGCCACGCAGAGCCATTCCATCAGGGCCACATGGTCCGGGCCCGAGATGTCGGTCATGTGGAAATGCGACAGGTTGATGATGCCGCAATCGGCGCTCATCTCCAGCTGCTCGGCGTTGGACACCCGCCAGAAATGGCGGCTGTCCCATTCGTTCTCGCGCAGCGGAACCTGATCTGCATATTTCTCGAGAAGATGCTCATTGGCCGCGTAGCCATGAGCACGTTCCCAGCCGCCCAGTTCCATGAAGTAGCCGCCCAATTCCTTCTCACGCTCGTAGAACGGCGAGCGGCGGATGCCGCGGCCATTGGCGAAGGGCTCGCGCGGATGAACCGGCGGGTTGTAGATCTTGGCAGCGGTTTCCTCGCAGCGGCCCCAGATGAAGTCCTCGGTCAGCTGGAAGTCGCTGAACCGCGCGTAGTCGATGCGGCTGTGATCGATATCCGTGCGGCCCTTGGTTATCCAGTCAGCGATCAGCTTGCCCATGCCCGGACCGTCCTTGACCCAGATCGCGACGGCATACCACAGGCCCCGCAGCTTGCGGCTTTCGCCCATGGAAGGCCCGCCGTCGGTCGTCGTCTGAAGCAGACCGTTGAAGGAATGGCTTTCGTTGAAGCCCAGCTCGGCCAGGATCGGCGTCAGTTCCATCGCCCGCTCGAGCGGCTCGATCACATCTTCCAGCACCAGATCGCGCTGCGAGGGCGACAGCCGCGCTTCGTGCTTTTCAAGAAGATCGCGCGGATGAACCATCCGCACGTCCTTTTCATAATAGTAGCCCCACTCGATCTGGCCGCCTTCGGTGGTGCTGGGATCACCGGTGTCGCGCAGATAGGCCGAATTGCCCTGATCGCGCAGCAGCGGACGGCCGATCTCAAGACCAGTGCCGGCAAATTCATTGTAGGGGCCGAAGAAGGTCAGCGGGTGATCGACCGGCATTACCGGCAGATCCTCGCCCGCCAATCCGGCAATGAGGCGGCCCCAGAGACCGGCACAGACCACGACACAGCCAGCCATGATCGTGCCGCGTGACGTGCGCACGCCGGTGACGCGGCCGTTCTCGTGGAGAAGCTCCAGCGCCGGGGTATTGGCGAAGACCTTCAGCTTGCCCGCCGCCTCGGCCATGTCCACGAGCTTGGCGGCGACCGTCTGCGAGCGCGGCACGACAAGCCCGGCATCGGGGTCCCACAGCGCGCCCTGAATCTGGCCTTCTTCCAGAAGCGGGAACTTCTCCTTGGCTTCCGCCGCCGAAATCATGGTCACATTGGTGCCGAAGGCACGGCCGGAGTCCACCTTGCGCTTCAGTTCGGCCATGCGGGCATCATCGCCCACCCGCGCGACTTCAAGTCCGCCGATGCGCTGGTAGTTGCCGAGCTTCTCGTAGAAGTCCATGGAATACATGGTGGTCCAGCAGGACAGAAAGTCATGGCTGGTCGCATAGCAGAAGTCGGAGGCATGGGCGGTCGAACCGATGTCCGTCGGGATGCCCGACTTGTCGATCCCCACGATGTCATCCCACCCATTTTCGATCAGGTGATGGGCGACAGAGGCACCGACAATGCCCCCAAGACCGACAATGACAACGCGGGCACGGGACGGAAACGTGGACATATTCTTTTTTCCTCAAAGGCTGCGGCAATACGGCGGGGCCGCGGGTATTACGCCCGACTTTGCCGGATCGATGCTCTGCGCAACAGGACATTTGCGTCATCGAAGGATTAGAGCTACGACATGCGAGCGGCACTTTGAATCACAGGCCCCGTCATGAGCCTTGCCCCCACCCAGCCGAGCCCCCCACCGCCACGGCCTGCCCCGCATCCGGCGCGCCGCCAGCAGGGCAACACGCGCCTGTCCGTCGGTTTCATCCTTGCCCGGCGTTTCACGCTCTGCGCCTTTGCCAATTTCGTTGACGTCCTGCGCCTTGCTGCGGACGAAGGCGACCGGAGCCGGCCGATCCTGTGCAACTGGACAGTGCTGTCGGACACGATGGAGCCAGTCACCTCAAGCTGCGGAATCAGTGTCCAGCCCAAGGAGCGTCTGGGTGACCCGGCCCGCTTCGATTACATCGTCGTCATTGGCGGACTGATGGAGGATGAAGCGGTGCTGCCGCCAGGCTATCACCGCTTCCTGCACGAGGCGGCTGCGGCGGGCGTGCCGCTGGCCGGCGTCTGCACCGGGGCCTTTCTCCTGCACCAGGCAGGACTGTTGAATGGCTACCGCTGCTGCGTCAGCTGGTTCCACCACGCCGGCTTCCTCGAGCAATTCGAAGGGCTTAACCCGGTCACGGACCAGATCTTCGTTGTGGACCGCGACCGGCTGACCTGCTCCGGCGGGGTCAGTTCCGCGCATCTGGCGGCCTATCTGGTCGACAAGCATGTCGGCCGCGCCCAGGCCAGCAAGAGCCTGCACATCATGATCATCGACGAGGCGCTTCAGGCGGACAAGCCGCAGCCCGGGATCACGATGGACTTCAAGACCCGCGATCCGATGGTGCTGCGCGCCCTTTTGATGATGCAGCAGAACATCGAGCAGCCCTTCACCGTGGCCGAGATCGCCAGCCGGATCGGTCATAGCAAGCGGCAGCTTGAACGGCACTTTCAGGCTGCGCTCGGCACGTCGCCGCAGTCAGCCTTTCTGGACATGCGCCTGTCGCTCGCCCATCACCTGATCGTCACCGGCGAGCGGCCCATCTCCCAGATCGCGCTGGAATGCGGGTTCTGCGACAGTTCGCATCTGAGCCGGATGTTCCGCCGCCGCTATGGGCAGACACCGCAGGGGCTGCGCAAGACGCGGGGCTGACAAGAAAACGCCCGCCATTCGAGCAGGGCTCGAACGAGAGACGAGACAAGCAACTGGTACCCGTACGGTTATGGGTCGAAGTGACGCAGTTCCGCAGAACGGGAACGACATTCCACCTGTGGCCTTGCGTCCTGCGGACAATACACCGGAAGGCGTTCCGCCTTATGAGCTTGCCGAGACAAGCAGGCCATGGCGGCCTGACGCAAAGCTGCTGGTCCCGCGTCGCAAATCTTCACGCCCGGCCCTGCCGCAACGGCTACGGCTAACAAACAGGCCGGAGCCCTCTTCGCAACTTCTCCGGCCCCGCCCCCTGTTCAGCGGCCGCGAAAAGGAAATTGCCGATGTCCCAGCTTATCCTGACATTATCCTGCCCCGTACGGATCGGGGTTGTTGCGAAGATCTCGTCCTTCCTGGCGAATGCGGGCTGTAATATCCATGACAGTTCGCAGTTCACCGACGTGCAGAACAACCGCTTCTTCATGCGGCTCAGCTTCGTCTCCGAGCAGGGCCGCACGCGCGAAGAGCTGGACGAGGCATTCCGCGCGGAGATAGCAGGCTCGGACATTGTCCATTCCTTCCATGATCTCAGTGAAAAGACCAAAGTCGTCATCATGGTCAGCCGTTTCGGGCATTGCCTGAACGACCTGCTCTACCGCTGGCGGATCGGGGCACTGCCGATCGACATCGTAGCCGTCATCTCGAACCATATGGATTATCAGAAGGTGGTGGTGAACCACGATATTCCGTACCACTGCATCAAGGTGACCAAGGAGAACAAGGCACAGGCCGAAGCCGAGCAGATGAAGATCGTCCGCGATACGGGTGCCGAGCTGGTGGTTCTCGCCCGTTACATGCAGGTTCTGTCGGACGAGATGTGCACCAAGATGTCTGGCCGGATCATCAACATCCATCACAGCTTCCTGCCCAGTTTCAAGGGTGCCAACCCCTACAAGCAGGCCTTTGACCGCGGCGTGAAACTGATTGGGGCAACCAGCCACTATGTGACGGCCGATCTGGACGAAGGCCCGATCATCGAGCAGGACACGGTGCGCGTGACCCATGCGCAAAGCGCCAACGACTATGTGAGCCTCGGACGTGACGTCGAAAGCCAGGTGCTCGCCCGGGCAATCCACGCACATATCCACCGCCGCGTCTTCATCAGCGGCGACAAGACCGTTGTGTTCCCGGCAAGCCCGAACGAATATGTATCCGAGCGCATGGGCTGATAATCCTGCCATACATCTTGCCACTGCCCAAATGAAAACGCCCTGCAGCTTCCTATCCAGGAACTGCAGGGCGCATTATTTTATGGGATCGGTCAGTCCGCCAGCGGCACCTTGGGAACGCTGGACTTTTTCGGGCCGGCCTTGGGCGCAGGCTTTGCCGCAGGCTCCGCGGCCTTGGCGGCCGGAGACTTGCGCTTCTTCTTGGCCGGCAGCGTCTCGGGTTCCGGCGCGGGGGCAGCCTTGCGCTTTTCCTCGACGGTTTCGAGCAGAAGCCCTGCTCCGTCCTCGCTGACGGTGACCTTGACGGTTCCGCCCTTCTGCAGCTTGCCGAACAGCACCTCGTCGGCCAGCGGCCGCTTGATGTGCTCCTGGATGACGCGGCCAAGCGGGCGGGCGCCCATCTGGCTGTCGTAGCCTTTGTCCGCCAGCCATGCGACGGCTTCCGGCGTCAGTTCGAAGGTCACACCGCGGTCGGCGAGCTGCGCCTCCAGCTGCATGACGAACTTCTCCACCACCTGATGGATCACCTGAACCGGCAGATTGCCGAAGGGGATGACCGCATCGAGACGGTTGCGGAATTCCGGCGTGAACAGCTTGTTGATCGCCTCCTGATCATCCCCTTCCCGCTTCAGCTTGTTGAAGCCGATCGGGGCTCTGGCCATGTCGGACGCACCGGCATTGGTGGTCATGATCAGGATGACATTGCGGAAATCGACCTGCTTGCCGTTGTGGTCGGTCAGCTTGCCGTGGTCCATCACCTGCAGCAGGATGTTGAAGAGGTCAGGATGGGCCTTCTCGATTTCATCCAGCAGCAGCACGCAATGGGGATGCTGGTCGATGCCGTCGGTCAGCAGGCCGCCCTGATCGAAGCCGACATAGCCCGGAGGCGCGCCGATGAGGCGGCTGACCGTGTGGCGCTCCATATATTCGGACATGTCGAAGCGCAGCAGCTCAACGCCAAGCGAGGCGGCGAGCTGGCGGGCGACTTCCGTCTTGCCGACGCCGGTGGGGCCGGAGAACAGGTAGCTGCCGATCGGCTTGTTCGGTTCACGCAGACCAGCACGGGCGAGCTTGATGGCGCTCGAGAGCGTTTCGATGGCCTTGTCCTGGCCATAGACCACGCGCTTCAGGTCCTCCGTCAGGCTCGACAGCACGGCTGCATCGCTCTTCGACACCGACTTGGGCGGGATGCGGGCCATGGTGGCAATCGTCGTCTCGATTTCCTTGACGCCAATGGTCTTGCGGCGGCGGCTTTCCGGCAGCAGCATCTGCGATGCGCCGGTTTCATCCAGCACGTCGATGGCCTTGTCCGGCAGCTTGCGGTCATTGATGTACTTGGCCGACAGTTCCACCGCCGTCTTGATGGCCTCGTTGGTGTATTTGACCTTGTGGAAGTCCTCGAAATAGGGTTTCAGGCCCTTGAGGATCTCAATGGCATCCGGCACCGAGGGCTCGTTCACGTCGATTTTCTGGAAGCGGCGCACCAGCGCCCGGTCCTTCTCGAAGAACTGGCGGTATTCCTTGTAGGTGGTCGAGCCCATGCAGCGGATCGCGCCCGAGGCCAGCGCCGGCTTCAGCAGGTTGGAGGCATCCATCGCCCCGCCGGAGGTGGCCCCCGCGCCGATCACCGTGTGGATTTCGTCGATGAAGAGCACTGCACCAGGATACTCCTCGATCTCCTTCACCACCTGCTTCAGGCGCTCCTCGAAGTCGCCGCGATAGCGGGTGCCGGCCAGCAGCGCGCCCATATCGAGCGAGAAGATGGTGGCATCCTGCAGCACTTCGGGCACGTCCTTGTTGACGATGCGCCGCGCCAGGCCCTCGGCAATCGCGGTCTTGCCCACGCCCGGGTCGCCGACGAAGAGCGGATTGTTCTTCGAGCGGCGGCACAGGATCTGGATCGTGCGCGTCACTTCGGCGTCGCGGCCGATCAGCGGATCGACCTTCCCGGCCTTGGATTTCTCGTTGAGATTGACGCAATAGGCTTCGAGCGCGTCATTCTTCTTCTTCGGCTTGGATTCAGCTTCTTCCGGCATGGCAGCTTCATCCTCCACGCCCTGGACCGGGCGCGGCTCAGACAGCCCCGGCCGCTTGGCAATTCCGTGAGAGATGTAATTGACGGCATCATAACGCGTCATGTCCTGCTCCTGCAGGAAATAGGCGGCATGGCTCTCGCGCTCGGCGAAAATCGCAACAAGCACGTTGGCTCCCGTCACCTCTTCCCGTCCCGAGGACTGGACATGGATGACGGCACGCTGGATGACCCGCTGGAAGCCGGCGGTCGGCTTGGCATCCTCCTCGCCGCCCGTGACGAGGTTTTCCAGCTCGGTCTCGATATAGTCGATAAGATTGCGGCGCAGGAGATCAAGGTCAACGCTGCAGGCGCGCATCACGGCTGCAGCGTCCTGATCATCAACAAGCGCCAGCAGCAGGTGCTCAAGCGTCGCATATTCCTGCTGCCGCTCGTTGGCGAAGGCCAGAGCCTGATGCAGGGCTTTTTCGAGGCTTCGGGAGAATGACGGCACGTGTCTGGTTCCCTTACTTTTTCTCCATCACGCATTGCAGCGGATGTTGATGCTTGCGGGCGAAGTCCATGACCTGGGTCACCTTCGTCTCGGCCACCTCATAGGTGTATATTCCGCACTCCCCGACACCATGGTGGTGCACGTGGAGCATGATCCGTGTCGCTTCCTCCCGGTTCTTCTGGAAGAAGCGCTCAACCACATGAATGACGAACTCCATCGGGGTGTAGTCGTCATTCAACAACAGCACCCTGTACAGATTGGGCCGTTTTGTGACCGTCTTCGTCTTTGTGACGACGACCGTCCCGGCATCTCCATCCTCATTCCGGCGCGATCCGCTTGCCATTCCCGTGCCCATCTTGTCTTTTCTGCCGCTCAACTCCCGCGGAGGAGCGGGCTGCCCAGCAGGCCGGTTCACGGCATTGTGAGCAGCTGTCATTCAATCCCAATGCAGCTCTCGGCAACCCCTGTACCAAGGCCTGCCGGACCATGATGTCCATCAGCCTACACCGCCGTATGTTACCACAGTCTCACCGCCACACCGGGCAGGAGGCCATGTGCCCCATACTATGCCCCATACTATAATGACTCATGCCAGAGCCCCATAACAGATCCTGATCCTGACGCCGTTACGGCGCCCGTGCAATGGCCTGTTTTGCAGATGGCGCCAAGTCCGGCCCTGTCAAGCCCTGCAGCGGCCTCCGGTCTTATACCAAGGCTCCGAGATGCTGACGCATCACGCCTTGAAAATGCTCAAGCGCCGCACGGGCTACCTGCGCTCGAATGGTCAAGCTCATCGGGCGCCGGTCTTAACCAATGTAGGGATGGCATCGCATTATGGAAGAGGCTGCCTGCGCCAGGCTGGAGCGCGGCACGTATGGAAACCATCGCACATGCGGACCTCTTCCTGGGCGTCCTACCTGGCACCTGCGCAAAGAACAGGCAAAAAGGCCGCGGCAGCCGCCTCCGGACCTGTCGTAATTTTTGCAATGCAAAAAGGCCTGACTGCCGGGCAGCCAGGCCTTTTCATATTTCACAGGCGCGGCGCTTCAAAGCGCCGGAGAGCTCACTTGCCGAGCCTAGAGAACATGCCTTCGTAAGGCTTGTACAGATCCTTGGCCATGTCGGTGTACATTTCACCGATCTTGGTCATCTCGCTGACAACGCCTTCGTAGCTGGTCTTGAAGAACTCGCTCTGAGCTTCAAAAGCCTTGTCGAGGGACTTGGCGGACACGATCTTTTCAATGGCGGCAGAGCTTTCCTCGAAGGACTTCTTCTGGAAGTCTGCAATCTCGGCAGCAATCGCCTGAAGGGACTTAGTCATGTTTCCAGCAGCCTGCATGGCCTGGTCCATGTTTTCCTTGCCCAGCTTCTGGATGTCTTCAAAACTGTTCATCATGTCCTGCCCTCGCTCGTGAACCCGCTATGGGAAATCCTGCTCGGCGCGTTTCGCGTCGGGTTGCCTAATAATGACGCAATGCACAAGAATGTCAACGTTCTTTTTTGCATCGCAATATAACGGAGACTACGTAGACGCGCCGTTAGGGTTCACGAGCGATTAAAATTGACCCTGCTTTACTGATTTGTAACCGCGTTCCGGGCAAGGTGGCTTCACGGGGAGCGTTGGGACGATTGCTCGCGTCATGCGCAGATGCTGCGTGACGGGGACCGGTCCCTTCCGGCTTGGTTAAACCCAGAACGGGAAGTTGAGAGTTCGGTTAGTATGCCTGATTTGCACGCAGCATCCTCTTTCATGAGATTTGCAAGACGAGCCCTTGGTGCAGTTGCCATTGCACTGAGCCTTTCGGTCACTCCGGCCTCAGCCCAGCAGAATCCGAAATATGCCGGGATTGTGGTCGACGCCAAAACGGGAAAGACGCTCTACTCCGCCTCGGCGGACGAGTTGCGCTTCCCTGCGTCGCTGACCAAGATCATGACGCTTTATATAGTGTTCGAGGAACTTGAGGCGGGGCGCCTGCGCATGGATACGCCCCTCAAGGTCTCGGCCTATGCGGCAGCCCGCCCGCCCTCAAAGCTTGGCCTGCGGCCGGGCTCCACGATTCAGGTCCGGGATGCGATCCTGGCGCTGGTGACGAAGTCTGCCAATGACGTGGCGGCCGTTATCGCGGAGAATATCGGCGGCTCCGAAGCGCGCTTTGCCGACCGCATGACCCGCACGGCCCGCCAGATCGGCATGAGCAAGACCACCTTCAAGAACCCGCATGGCCTGCCGAATGCCGGTCAGCGCACCACCGCGCGCGACATGGCAACCCTCGGCCGCGCCATCCAGGACCGTTTCCCGAAGCACTTCGAGCTGTTCAAGACCCGTTCCTTCACCTACCAGGGCCGCACCTACGGCAACCACAACCGTCTGCTGGGTGCGGTTCCAGGTGTGAACGGCATCAAGACCGGCTACATCAACGCCTCCGGCTTCAATCTGGTTACCTCGGTTGAGCGAGATGGCCGTCAGATCGTTGCCGTTGTCATGGGCGGCAGCACGGGCCGCTCGCGCGATGCGCAGATGGTGAAGCTGATCAACGAATATATGCCCCAGGCGAGCCGCGGCCCGCGGACGGCACCGCTCCTGGTGCACAACACCTCCTCGGCCATCGTGGCCGACGCCAAGCCGACGGCTCCGATCCGCGTCAACGCACCGCTGCGCGCACCTGTTCCCAACAGCAAGCCTGACTCCGAACCGGCCGTCCTGCCCTTTGCCGTGGCTTCTGCCACAGATGCTCGGGCGCCCGTTCCGGCCCCTGCGCCGCAGGCACCGGTTCAGGCCGCTGCTGCAGCTCCGGCCCCTGCCCCTGTACCGGTTCCCGCCCCGGCTCCGGCCGCCGCCGCAGCCCGCACGGTTGTGCAGCCGCAGCAGGAGATCCAGATCGCATCGGCCGATGGCAATGTCGCCCTGCCCTCACCGGCCCCTGCGATTGTCGTCGAAACCTCGACCATCACGCCGGGTATCAGCCCCAAGCCGTCTCCGCGCGTGGCCGCTGCCTTTGCCGTGATCGAGGCAGCTCCGGTGGAAACCGTGCCGGCACCTGAAACGGTTGCCCACACTCCGGCGCGCGCCACTGACGCGGAAAAGACAACCGTGACCGTGGCCACCAACAACACCGCTGACGCCGCTCCCGGCTGGCAGGTTCAGATCGGTGCAGCCGTGTCGGAAACGGCGGCCATCGGCCTTCTGAAGAAGGCACAGGCGGCGACAGGTTCTGCCCTGCGCAACCGGGATCCTTACACCGAGGAAGTGACCGCGAAAGGCCAGACCATGTACCGTGCACGTTTTGTCGGTTTCCAGGACAAGAACCAGGCACAAGCCGCCTGCCAGTCGCTCAAGCGTGCGAAATTCAATTGCTACACCATCTATCAGTAACTGCGTGGGGTGGGATCAATGTCCTCTGAGAAGCTTGTCTTTAGCCTCGTTGAGTTTCGCAGCCAGGAAGCTCGTCCCACCGTGGTCGGGATGGAGCCGCTTCATAAGCCGGCGGTGCGCAGCTCGGATTTCCGTTTCGCCGGCGCCGGGCGCAAGCCCCAGGATCTGGTAGGCCTCCTCATCTGTCATGGTGCCCGGGCCCGCCGTGCCGCGATGCCGGTTTGCGGCATCCGCCTCGAAGTGTACACGCCAGCCGGGCAGCCGGCCGTCGAGGTAAGCTTCAAATAATCTGCGGCTGGCGGAATCTGCCGCCAGCTCTGCCCACAAGTCCCTGAGCTCGCCGGACTGAAGCGAGTTCAGGGCACGTCCGGCGAACCGCCCGGCCTTTACCGCTCCCCGCACCTCCCCGCTCTGCCCATCCCGTTCCATGACGAGCCAGGGCGTTTCCTGCCGTCCGATGCGCAGGCCGCCCCTTTGCCAGGGCAAGGTCCAGCCAAGCAACGGGGCGCCCAGACTGGCCGCAACCGCCGCCAGCCCGATCCGCCCGGTGAACGCCAGGATAACGGCAATGGCAAGCAAGGTGATGCCGCCCACAGCGCGGGTTCTGCGCGCCAGAAGCTTCGGCGAGGCCGAGGTGAAGGATTTTCCGGCCAGCAGGAAAACAGCGAGCAGCAGAAGGCCAAGCAGCAGATACGGCATAAAGGGATCCCGGGTGCATCACTGCCGGACTATCCGGCCCTGCCCCATCCTGCAAGACCCTCTGCCGCCTGCGCAAGCCCGGAGCCCGTAAGCCCAGTTGCCGCGATGATCTAGAGGAGTCCGAGTTCGGCCAGTTCCCGGCGCATTTCCTCGGGCATGCCGCCGCCCGTGTGTGTGCCCTTGATGTCGGCGGGGGCTTCGTTGTCCTTGAGATAGCGCCAGCCCTGGAACGGGCGGCGGGGCTGCATCTGGGTCAGAATCAGCCTTGGCTCCAGCACCAGATCGCAGCGGTTGACACCTGCCTCGTCCGTGAAGGGGCGGATATCCGTCAGAATCTGCCGCACCTGAACGAAGCCCTTGATCACCCAGTAAAGCGAGCCGCCATCCAGCAGCTCTTCCTTCCGGGTCGGGATCATCCGCGTCGTATGGGTCTGCTCGGCCGGCAGCCCGGCTGCGCGCAGCTGATCCATGCGGAAATCGATCCACGCCTGAAGGTCCTCGACGCTGTCGGCGCCGACACAGAGCTTTACCAGATGAAGTGCCATGCCCCGTGCCTAGCAGAGCCTCCCGCCCCCGGTAAAGAGGCAAAAAACTGCCGCCGGGGAGCATGGCCGGAAGAGGCGGCCAAAGAGGGGCTTTTGCACAGGCAGGATGAACAGGCTTGCCATCCCCCGGCGAAGCAGCTTCACTGGTTCACATGGATGTGTTCCTTACCGGTGCCACCGGCCTCATCGGCAGCGCGATCCTGCGGCGTCTCCGCCAGGACGGGAGACGTGTTGCGGCGCTTGCGCGTTCCAGCGCCAGCGCGGAAGAAATCGACAGCCTCGGCGCCATTCCCGTGCCGGGTGATCTTGAAGAACCGGAAACGTGGATCCACAGCGCCTTGTCCTGCAAGGGAATCATTCACGCGGCTGGCGGCCCCGCGGCTGCGGAGCGGCACTTTGCTGCCGTCATGCGGCAGGCCTGCCTGCAGGCCGCAGCACCGCCACGGCTGGTCTACACGGGTGGAATCTGGCTTTTTCCGCCCTCCGGTGAAGCGGTGCTGAGCGAAAGCACCGCCTTTGAACCGCTGCCCGCCTTCGGTCATTTGGCCGAGATCATCCGGTCCCTGCAGAACGTGCAGCGCATGGGTGTCGCCGTCATTCATCCCGCTCTCGTCTGCGGCCCGGATGCCGGGCCTCTGGCGGAGATGGCTGCGGCGGCCTGCAGCTCAGAGCCCTTCCGCACGAAAGCAACGGAAGACACGCTCTGGCCGCTTGTGGATGCGGATGATCTGGCGGAGCTCTACCTGCTGGCGCTCGATTCACCCCAGTTCCGCCTCAGCCTCTTCGGTGCTGGCATCGGCTCGGCCCGGGTTGGCGAGATTGCCGGACTGGTGGGCGAAGCCTGCGGAGCACCGGTCACGCTTGAAGCGCTGAGCGGAACCCCGGAGGACCCGCGGCTCGACTGGCAGGCAGGCTATGGCCGTTCGCAGACAGTCTCCCCCGCCAGAGCGGTCAAGATGCTGGGCTGGGAGCCGAAACGCACCAGCCTTGAAAGCCTCGTCAGCATTGCGGCAGGTCCCCTGCCCTCTCCGCTGCCGAGGCGGGAGACGTCCGGGCCGGGCACCGGCTGAATGCAAGGCACATGGAGTGCTCATGAAAGAGCGCCCATGAAAAAAGGCGCGGTGTTGATCCGCGCCTTCTTCCTGGACATCTGGGGCTGTTATCCCGCGATTGCGACCGCCGTCTTGGCAGTTTCTGCATCAGCGAACAGCATGACCAAAGCCAGCATGCCCCCGAGAACGATCACCGTCCACGCGGTGACGCCCCAGCAGGACTTCTGTACGTTTTCGTCCATGAAAACCCTTGTCTGTGGGAACGCCATAAGGCACTTGCCTCAAATATGGCGTCTTTGCGGCATGATATTTAATGAAGGGCTAACGCCTTCGCAAGCGCAAAATCGCCATAGCTGCTGTGCCGGCTATGCATTCCTGGGAATTTCCGTGACGGGCCATGGACTTGCACCGCCCGCTCATGCATCTGATAGTTCTGGATAATCCGGACCGCTGCCTGATTCCGGTAAGGTTTTGGCAAGATCCCGGAAACTTTTAGGAAAATTTCATGGCAGCGCTATCCACAATGGATCTCATCGCCCTTGGCATTTTTCTGGCCACCTGGCTCAGCTTCAACATCCTCGTGGAACTATCCCCCTTGCGGGAACGCACCTTGTCCAAAATGATGGAGGAGTACCGCTTCGCCTGGATGCGGACCATGGCACTGCGCCAGGTGCGGATCATGGACACGGCAATCCTGACCGGGCTGCAGCAGGGTACCAGCTTCTTTGCCTCCACCGCCCTTCTGGCGATCGGCGGCTCCTTCACTCTGCTGAATGGCACGGAGCGTATCCTGCAGGTCGCAGGCGATCTCTCGGTGCCGATCGAATACAATCGCACCGTCTGGGAAATCAAGGTGATCGGCCTGATGCTGATCTTCGCCTATGCCTTCTTCAAGTTCGGCTGGGCCTACAGGCTGTTCAACTACTCCAGCATCGTCATGGGGTCGGTGCCGGACGCGGTCACGGGCGACAAGGACCTGATCTTGAACACCTCCTACAAGGCCGCCCGGTTGAATGCGCTGGCAGGACGGCATTTCAACCGGGGTCAGAGGGCCCTGTTTTTCTCCATCGGCTTCCTCGGCTGGCTGGCAGGCCCGTGGGGCCTGATCATCACCACTGTCTCCGTTGTCGCCGTGCTGCTGCGCCGTCAGTTCGCGTCGAATGCCCGCACGGCTGTCATGGCATCGCTGCAGGGACTTGCCGCGCAGGGAGAACGGTCAAGTGGCGGGGAGAAGACCGAAACCGGCTCGTCGAACCCCTTCACATAATAGGTGCCGACCTTTCCGCTCTGGCACCCCAGCATTCCGGCAACCGTCTCCGAGGCGAGGATTTCCCGGTCGAGAGCCTTGGCAAGGCCGGCAATGCGCGAGGCGAGATTGACGGCCGGGCCGACGACCGTGAAATCCAGCCGCGTTTCGCTGCCCACATTGCCGAAGAACACATCACCGGCATGCAGTGCGATGCTCACGTTGATTGCCGGCGTTTCGGCACAGCAATTGCGGTTCACTTCCGCGATGCGCATCACGGCCTCCTGTGCCGCCAAAACAGCACGCCGCGAGGCCTCCTGCGCCTCATCCGCGGACTCATAGGGAAAGATCGCCATCACCTCGTCACCGATGAACTTCAGCACTTCCCCCCCTTGCGCCTCGACGGCAGATGCCATCGCGCCAAAATAGGTGTTGAGCAGTTCGATCAGCTTTTCACCCGGCAGCCGGTTGGAAAGGGTCGTGAAGCCGCGCAGATCGGCGAAGCTGATCACGGCGGAGATCAGTTCGCCGCCGCCGCGCTTGATACTGCCCTGCAGCACGCGGGATCCGGCGCGCGGCCCGACATAGGTGTCGAGCAGCGTTGACGCCGTGCGGCGCAGGGTGTTGAGTTCGCAGATCAGCCCCAGCGGCCGGGCGATGGACTCAAACACGGCAAGATGAGCGGGCGTAAACCCGGCTTCAGAACGTGTTGCCAGCGTAAGGGCTTTGTTGGTGCCGTCCGAGAAGGGCAGCGGCATGGCGATATAGTCCTTGAAGCCCCCGTCCCGCAGTTCGGGAAGAATGCCGTATTCGCCCTCTTCCGGCTCCGGCGTGACCCGGATACGGACGGAACGGCCTTCCACATAGACAACCTTCAGCGGGCTGCGGTCATAGGATGCCTGCAGATCCGGCGCTTCCATGTAGCGGCGCAGCTCCGTGTGGCCGTCACTGGTCCACAGGGCGCTTTCCGCCCGAACATTGGGATGCAGCAATGCAATGCCGGTGCTGATCCTGTCGACCGGAATGCGCGCTTCCCGAAGGCGCTGGCCCAGATGGCGGACCAGCTCCTGACTGTCCTGCACCTCGACCGCTTCGCCATAAAGCCACTGAATGATGTCAGCCGCAGCAAGCGGCGCCTCGAAAGACATCGGAGTCTCCGTATCCGGCTATCAAGTCTTGAAGATAGGAGCCCGGAGCCGCGTTGGGAAGATTGCTTGTGCTTCACCAGTGCGTTCACACCGGCTCTACAGATCCTCAGGTGAGGGGAACAGGGACGAACTGCGCCCGCTCATCCAGTAGACGGCGAGGCCAACCCATTCCTTGACGGCGATATCCACCCGCAGGAACCCCTCGGACGAGGACCCGAACGGGCGCCAGATATCCTGCGGACCACGGGTGCGCCAGTCGACAGGATAGGCGATGACACCTTCCCAGCCCGCTTGCCGGAACACGCCCATGGCGCGCGGCATGTGATAGGCAGACGTCACCAGCAGGAACTTTTCGCCCGGCTGCGGCGACAGCAGAGCCCGTGTTTCCACCGCGTTCTGCCAGGTGTTGCGCGAGCGGTCCTCCATCACGATCCGTTCCGGATCGATGCCGAAGCCTTCAAACACACGCTCCGCCGCAACCGCCTCGGTGGTGGCATTGGCAAAGAGCAGGCCCTCCCCGCCCGAATGGACGACCTTCGCCTGCGGATAGCGCCGCGCCAGTTCCGGCACCACAGTGAGCCGTTCCGCCGCCATGGTGATGCCCGGATAAGGCCGGGAGCTTGAAACCGTCGTGTCGAGGGCACCTCCCAGAACAATGATGGCGCTCACCTCGTCCGGCAGCATTTCAGGTGCGGGAAATCTGTCCTCCAGCGGAACGGTGATCATGTTGCCGAAGGGCGAAAGGCCAACCAGAACATAGAGGAGGATGCCGGTCCCGTTGAGAAAAATCCCGAACTTGCGCAGGCGGGAGACGAGCAGGCAGAGAAAACCGGCGCCGAAAACGAGCAGGATGAAATTCGACGGACGCATGAAGAAGAAGGCAATCTTGGAAAGATAGAAAAATACGTTCTCAGCCAGTTCCATGTCCGCGTCCGCCTCGATCCTGTTGACCGCCCCGCGCCGCTTGTAGCGCATCACACCGGCCGCTGCATGGCAAAAACCTCAAGACGAGGGGTGATCCCCGGCCCTGGCGCGTCTCATCCTGTCATTTCTTACAATTTCGATGGATTGCTGCAAGCCGTGACCCAGATCACAGGCCCGTGAAGCTGCCTGACGCACTCTGACACCCGGCTGGAGACAGAGCATCTCAGCAAGGGGCAGAGACATGACACTTTATATCGAACTGGGCGGACGTTCCGTCATCAAGCGCGCGGTGCGGCAGGTCGTGAACGCACGCAGCGGGAGCCAGTCAGGCATCAGCGGCATGTTCACGCCACAGCAGACTGCGCAGGCCAGTGAAGATCTGACCGAGTTCCTGACCTTTCTCTTCGGCGGCTCGCCAATCTATGAAGGTCCGGCCATTCATCTGTTCTTTTCCTGCCTCTGCACGTCCCATGCGGCCTTCGATGAGGTAAGGGACCTGTTCACGCGGGAGCTGACGCTGCGCCCGCAAACGGCCGGATTGCGGCCACAGGTGCATGCCGCGCTGGAACAGATCCGCCACCATGCCGTGCGCCAGCCGCATCCAGCGCGTGCGCAGGAGAGGCCGCAGTTTCAGGCGCGATCCTTCTGACCTTTTGTCCGCAATGCAAAAAGCCGCCGGCATAACCGGCGGCTTTCGCATGTCATGGGCATAAACCAGATTACTTCAATTCATCAGCGCTGCTGACGACCTTGCCGACGAGGCCGTAGGCGATGCCTTCTTCCGGGCTCATCCAGTAGTCGCGGTCGGTGTCCTTTTCGATGCGCTCGATCGGCTGGCCGGTGGCATCGGCAAAGATCTGATTCAGGCGGTCGCGCATCTTGATGATTTCGCGGGCCTGGATCTCGATGTCGGTCGCCATGCCGCCAGCGCCGCCGGACGGTTGATGCAGCAGGAAACGGGTGTTCTTGGTGCAGTAGCGGCGCTCTTTCGGCACCGACACGTAGATCAGCGCGCCAGCACTTGCCACCCAGCCCATGCCGAGGATACGCACCTGCGGACGGATGAAGCGGATGGTGTCGTGGATCATGTCGCCGGATTCGACGTGGCCGCCGGGCGAAGAGACGATCACCGTGATCGGGTCGCTGGAAACCTGAGCCAGGGCCAGCAGGCGTGCGCAGACGTCACGGGCCAGTTCCTGGGTGATCGGCCCGGTGATGAGGACGGTGCGCGCATCGAACAGATGCTTGTCGACCTGAACCGACTGCGGCGTCCTGGTCTTCTCGTCCTCGTCGTCATCGAGGCGGGCCGGCACCGGATTCATATAATTGCTCATGCGCAGGAAAGCTCCATTGTCACGGTGCGCCGGCAAGGCCGGCACAGGTTCTCATAGGCCCATACTTAAGCGAAGCGCTGCCGCCCCGCAATGAAGACACGCATTTAGACACACAAGGGTTATCAACTGGGCAACAACAGCGGCGTCTTCATGATTGCGCGCCTGGCGCATAGTCACCGGCACCGGCCGCTGCGATGGCTGGGGACGGCGCGGTGCCCTTGCCGCCTGCAGCATCTTTGCCGTGCAGGCCTTCCACCTCGACACAATCGCGCCCCTTGCGTTTTGCGGCATAAAGCGCACAGTCCGCGCGCTGCAGCAGCCCATTCACATCGGCGGTGGTCACCGGCATGATGCCTATTCCGGCGGAGACGGTGATCCTGAAATCGGGGGTGCCGCCAAGCATGGACAGAACGCGCGTATGCACGCGAAGCCCTTCGGCCAGGCCATATGCTGCAAGTGCGGCATCTCCCGTCAGCAGGCAGGCAAATTCCTCGCCGCCGATGCGGCCGGTCAACCCGTGCGGCCCCAGACGGTCCCGCATCAGCTGGCTGAAGGCCTGCAGCACCGAATCCCCGCCTGCATGGCCGAAACGGTCGTTAACGGCCTTGAAGTGATCAAGGTCGCACAGGATCATGCAGACAGGCGTTCCATCCCGGCGGGCCGTCTCAAGGGCAACCGCGGCAGCACGGCGGAATGCCCCCCGGTTCAACAGACCGGTGAGAACGTCCTCCTCCGCCTCACGCCGCAAATTCTGCAATTGCCCGTCGCGGAAGAGCATTGTGCTGGCCAGAATGGCAGCGGAGGACAGGAGGATCGCCACCAGAAACTGCAGGACACTGCCCTGTGCGCCAAGACTGGAGAAATACTCCGTGGTCTCCGGCGCGCTGATCAGGAGCACCATCCGGGAGGCATGCATCAGCGAGGCACCAGCAAAAAGAATCGCGAAGACCAGCCGCACCGGCTTTGACAGAAGCAGCGCACGCTGGAACTCGAAGGCCGTGACGGCGGACACGAACATGAGAATGAAAGACAGGGACGTCAGGCGCAGCGTGGTGTTTTCGAGGAAACCCGGGACGATGCAGAGCCCGTTCCACAGGATGATCGGGGTGAGCATGGCCAGCAGCGAAGTGTGGCGGCCCGAAAAATGGCGGGTCGCAGCGTAACCAAGACCTGCCCCCAGACAGAGAAGGGAATGGCCCAGATGCAGCACCCAGAGCCCCGAGAGGCTTTCACGCGAGGCCAGCAAGACAAAGCCGGGCACCCGCACAAGCAGGCTGACAGACCAGAGCAGAATGCCGGCGTGTTCTCGCTCAAGCCGCCATTGGCGGAAGAGCTGAAGCCCGCCGGCTAAAAAAAGGCAGGCGAACACAGCCAGCATTGATGGAGTATCAATGGTCAAACCAATCCCCTGCACCTTCCCCAAAACCACGTTAGGCTGACAGGATTTAGCAGGAAGTTAAATCAGTTCAGACGCTTGAGGTTTTTTCATCATACGGCGTTTCAAGACCGGGCGCCCGCTTTCTGAATATTCTCAAAAGCGGGCGTCCCAGTTTCAACCGCTCAGGCGGTCTTGTTGAAGATCTCCCGGCCGATCAGCATGCGGCGGATTTCGCTGGTGCCTGCCCCGATCTCGTAGAGCTTGGCGTCGCGCAGCAGGCGGCCTGTCGGATAGTCGTTGATATAGCCGTTGCCACCCAGAAGCTGGATCGCATCCAGCGTCACTTTTGTCGCGTTTTCGGCGGCATAGAGGATGGCGCCTGCAGCATCTTCCCGCGTGGTCTCGCCCCGGTCGCAGGCCTGCGCCACCGCATAGACATAGGCCTTGGTGGCGTTCATGGTCACATACATGTCCGCCACCTTGCCCTGCACCAGCTGGAATGTGCCGATGGGCGCGCCGAACTGCTGGCGCTCGTGAACGTAAGGAATGACCACATCCATCGCCGCTTGCATCAGCCCGACGCAACCGGCTGCCAGCACGGCACGCTCATAATCAAGGCCGGACATGAGCACGTTGACGCCCTTGCCCACCTCGGCCAGCACGTTCTCCTCCGGCACCTCGCAATCCTCGAAGACGAGTTCGCCGGTTTCGGATCCGCGCATGCCCAGCTTGTCCAGCTTCTGCGCCACAGAGAATCCCTTGAAGCCCTTTTCGATCAGGAAGGCCGTGATACCGCGTGACCCTGCTGCCGGATCGGTCTTGGCATAGACGATCAGCGTGTCGGCGCAGGGGCCGTTGGTGATCCACATCTTGGTGCCGTTCAGCACATAGCGGTCACCCTTCTTGTCGGCCCTGAGCTTCATCGACACCACATCCGAACCGGCACCCGGCTCGGACATGGCCAGTGCCCCCACATGCTCGCCGCTGATCAGCTTGCCGAGATAGCGCTTCTTCTGATCCTCATTGCCCCAGCGGCGCAGCTGGTTGACGCAGAGATTGGAATGGGCGCCGTAGGAGAGGCCGATCGAGCCCGAGGCCCGGCTCACCTCTTCCATGGCGATGCAGTGCTCAAGATAGCCAAGCCCTGCCCCGCCCCAGTCCTCTTCAACCGTGATGCCGTGCAGGCCGAGTTCTCCCATCTCGGGCCACAGTTCACGCGGGAACCAGTCGTCCCGGTCGATGCGGGCGGCCAGCGGCGCGATGCGGTCCTGGGAATAGGAGCGCACGCTGTCGCGCAGCATGTCTGCCGTTTCGCCTAGGTTGAAATTGAATGATGGAAAGTCATTGCGGATCATGGGCTTTTCCTCCAGTCGCCCGGCCCTCCCGGCCGTTCAGCGGGTGTATTTGATGAAAGGGGTGACCTTGGCAACGCGGTCATAGAGCTGGCGTGCCGTCGCGTTGAATTCCTGTGTCAGCCAGTAAACCTGCGCTGCGCCGTGCTCATCAGCAGCAGCGTAAACAGCCTCGATCAGCGCACGCCCCACGCCCTTGCCGCGTACGGATGTGTCCGCATAGAGATCCTGCAAATAGCAGTAAGGCCCATCGGTCCAGCAGGAGCGGTGATAGATGTAATGCACGATACCAACCAGCCGGCCAGCCTCATCCACCGCACAGAGCCCATGCGGGTCCTCGTCCGGCATCATCAGCCGCGACCAGGTGAGGTCATATTGCGACTGCGGCTTTTCGGTTTCGTAGAATGCAAGATAGGCTTTCCAGAGATCCGCCCATTCGGCACGGTCTTCAGGTTGAAGCGGGCGGATGGTGATTGCAGCTTGCGTCATTGGTCCTCACTTGCCAGGCAGATACTCAGTCCTCGACACCTTCAAGGCAGATCATCGAAAACAGGCCGGTGGCCACATGGATTTCCCGGCCTCCGGTCACGCCATAGACATCCGCACGGCAGATGGTCAGCGTACGGCCCGGCTTGATGACGCGCCCCCGCGCCACCAGCTTCTCACCCTTACCGGGATTGAGCAGGTTGATCTTGAATTCTGTGCTGAGCACGCCGGTGCCTGCCGGATAGAGCGACAGGGCGGCATAGCCGGCAGCGCTGTCGGCAATCGACGTGGTGGAACCGGCGTGGAAGAAGCCGTGCTGCTGGGTCAGTTCGGCCCGGTGCGGCATCTCGATATCCACCTCGCCGGGGGCCAGATGACTGAGGCATGCCCCCAGATGTCCCATGAATGGCTGGCGGGCGAAGCTTCTGCGGACCCTCTCCTCCCAGTGCGGATCACGCGGCTCGAATGCTGTCATGGTTCCCTCCTCCCCGGTGCGGCGCCTCAGCCGTTTTCCCGCGGCACACCCAGTTCATCCAGCCGCGCCAGACAGCCGCGCTCGACTTCGGTCAGTTCAGCCAGCGTCAGCTCGATGTCATTGCGCTTCTCTTCGAGTTCGGCGCGCCGTTCGGCGATCTTGCGCATGAGCAGCTGCAGCTGCCCCGCCTCCCCCGGCGCCTTGCCGTACATGCCGATGATCTCGCTGATCTCGGTCAGCGAGAAGCCGAGGCGCTTGCCGCGCAGGATCAGCTTCAGCCGCGTCCGGTCCGCCGGCTTGTAGAGCCGCTGGCGGCCGCGCCGCTGCGGCGTGATCAGCCCCTGCGCCTCATAAAAGCGCAGGGTGCGGGTGGTGATCCCGAATTCCTGCGTCAGCTGGGTGATCGTATAGAGCCGCGGTTCCATGAAGCCTCCATCCTGCGGCCAGCTTCATGGACTTTTACGTAAAAGTCAATCAGATGATTTATATCTATATTTTTCAGTTATTTAAAATAAGTCAGAGCGGCAGGCGGAACCAGAGCGCGGCGATGCCGAGGAAGGCGAAGAAGCCAATCACGTCCGTCACCATCGTAACGAACACGCTCGAGGCGATGGCAGGATCTGCCTTCAGCTTGTCGAGCGTGACCGGAATCAGCAGGCCGCCCAGCCCGGCACAGACTAGATTGACCATGATGGCGGCCGCGATGACGACGCCAAGGCCGGGCATCTCGAACCAGACGGCTGCGGTGACCCCCATCAAGGCCGCCAGCGCCATACCGTTGATGACGCTGACCATGACCTCGCGGCGCAACACGCGCCAGATGTTACGGGTGTCCAGTTCCTGGGTGGCCAGCGCGCGCACGGCAACCGTCATGGTCTGGGTTCCCGCATTGCCGCCCATGGAGGCAACGATGGGCATGAGCACCGCCAGCGCCACCATGGCCTCGATGGTATCTTCAAACAGGGAGATCACGCTGGCCGCCAGAAGCGCCGTGCCCAGATTGACGATCAGCCAGACGATGCGCGAGCGGGCGATGGTGATCACCGTATCCGAAATCTCTTCATCACCCACACCGCCAAGAGCGCGCATGTCCTCTTCGGCTTCTTCCTGGATGACGTCCACGATGTCATCGACCGTCAGCACGCCGACCAGCCGGCCGCTTTCGTCCACCACGGCGGCGGAGACCAGATTGTAGCGCTCGAAGAGGCGGGCCACCTCTTCCTGATCATCCGTGGCGCGCACGCGTTTGAGATCTTCCTCGAAAATGTCAGAAATCTTCGCAGCGCGCTGTGTGCGCAGGATCCTGTCCAGCGACACCGCACCCGCCAGCCGGAAGCCGGGATCGACCACATAGATTTCGTAGAATGTGTCCGGGAGATCCTTATCCTCACGCAGATAGTCGATGGTCTGCCCCACCGTCCAGAACGGCGGCACGGCAATGAAATCGGTCTGCATGCGCCGGCCGGCGCTGTCTTCCGGGTAATCAAGGGCGCGTTCCAGCTGGACACGTTCGGACAGCGGCAGCTCATCCAGAATCGCCGCCTGATCTTCCGCATCAAGGTCTTCCAGAATGTAGACCGCGTCGTCCGAATCAAGCTCGCCAAGACCTTCGGCGATGTCGGCAGCAGGCAGCTCTTCCAGCAGGCGGACGCGCACCGCCTCGTCCATTTCCGTCAGGGCGGCATAATCGAAGAGATCGCCCATGAGGCGGACGAAGACAGGGCGCTCGGCCTCGGGCAGAGCATCGATGAGTTCGCCCACGTCTGCTTCGTGCAGATCCCCGGCAAGCGTTCGCACCGCCCTCTCATCCTGCGCCGCAACAGCTTCGGCAACAGCCCGGATGAAGGCCTCGTTCAGCCAGCCATCTTCACCATGAATGGGGATTCCGGCTTCCGCCGGCTGAGGTGTTTCCAGCCCCTCGCCCGGCGTCACCGGGTGCGGGGCAACAGGGGCAAGGTCAGGTCCTGCGTCGTTTTTGCCGGCGTCAGTCATGGCTCCCTCCTGTCATGCGCCCCCAGTGGGCCGGACGCAGCGGCCCGCGCCTCACACCTAGCTGTCTTAAGCTGTTTTGGCTATTGAAAACCGGACGCTTCCGGCCTCCCGGCACGAGTTTTCACATGCCGGTTGCGGCACCGCACCATCACGGCTTCGCAGGCGGCAGACTCAGCCCGGCTGACAGCCCTTCAGGGCTTCCACCTGACGGACCGCGGCCAGATAATCGCGCACCTGAGAGGGCAGAATTCCCTCATCCGGCGACAGACATCTCCTGTTGCGGAAAAAGGCGCGCTGCTCGCGCTCGCCGCGCGGGCAGATGCCGCCATCGGCCCGGATCTTCTCGCGCAGATACCAGAGCTGATCGCAGGCAAGGCGTTCCAGCTCCCCGGGGGACTTCTGCATGTTGCGCCGCTGCTCGGCCGAAACAAATCCGGCCAGCATGCCGCCAAGCGCCACGATCAGGATGGCAAAGCCTATGCGCCGCATGGAGGACCTCCCCTGTTGCCCGGTAACCCGTCCAGACACACGCGCTTTGTGGCAAGGGTGCGGCGGCAGCCAAAGACAAGGGGAACCGTTGCACCAGCCGGAAAAGCATAAAGCCGCCGAGGTTCCCCACCGGCGGCTGTCAGCCTTTTATTGAAGAGCGGCAAATGCTCGCAGCGTCTTCCTGAAGAAATGGTGCGGTCGAGAAGACTCGAACTTCCACGGGTTGCCCCACAGCGACCTCAACGCTGCGCGTCTACCAATTCCGCCACGACCGCGATTTCTTCATTTCCCCGGCGCAATCAGCGTCGAGGCGCCCCATGTAGCAAATCGGATTCTGGGGCGCAAGGGGCTTCTCCGCTTTATTTTGAAACTCCCTGAAATTGCCGCGGGCCTGTGGGTAACTTTTTACCCAAGCTCCGGAAACTCAAGGGATTTCGCGGACAGACCCAAAGACCGGGCAAACAGAACCGGCCCCGGTGAACGGCCCCGCCTCACAAGGGCGCCTTACAATTGCCAATCTTATAGAGGGCCGTCGGTGCGCATGGGCCGGGCTTCGGGCGGACGCATCAGGACCTCGGTGATGGAAATGCCGATCCTTTCGCCCAGAAGCACCACCTGACCCTTGGCCACCAGCGTGTTATTGGCATAGATGCTGACGTCATCCTCTTCGGCGACATCCAGATCGATCACCGCGCCGCGCCCCATGCGCAGCAGCTGGTGCACCGGCATCTGTGTTGTGCCCAGCACCACGGAAATGTCGACGGTAATGTTATCAAATGTGGCCATTTTGCTTTTCCGTCCGGCCTTCCGCCTGTACAAGTCTGCAATCCTGACGCCGTGGACCTGTTCAGGCTCCCCCGGCATCTTGCCTCTCTCTCAGTTTAGCCTGACCACAGGGCGCAAAGCCACCGCCAATGCAGCCTGACCCCATGCAGATAACCGGCCGTTCCGAACTCGTCCCCGATTTTCATCCCCTGCCCGGCAGCCCGGCGGTGGAGTGGCGGATCTCTGACGAGCCCGTCCCCTATGAAGAGGCCATGGCCTTCATGGAGAAGCGCGTCGAGGCGATTGCGGCGGGTGAAGCGGATGAATGCGTCTGGCTGCTGGAGCACCCTCCCCTTTATACGGCCGGCACCAGTGCAAGACGCGAGGACCTGCTGATGCCGGACCGGTTCCCCGTCTATGACGCCGGGCGCGGCGGGCAATATACCTATCACGGGCCGGGCCAGCGCATCGCCTATGTGATGCTGGACCTGAAGCGCCGGCGGCAGGACATCCGCGCCTTCGTGGCGGCACTGGAAGCCTGGGTCATCGGTTCGCTCTGGCAGCATCATGTGCGCGGCGAGCGGCGGGAAGACCGGGTGGGCGTGTGGGTGCGCCGCCCGGACAAGGGGCCTGAGGTGGAGGACAAGATTGCGGCCATCGGCATCCGCGTGCGCAAGTGGGTCACCTTCCACGGCATCAGCCTGAACGTCGACCCGGATCTGGAGCATTTTTCCGGCATCGTGCCCTGCGGCGTGGCGCAGCATGGGGTGACCAGCCTTGTAGATCTGGGCCTGCCGGTGACGCTTCCCGAGGTCGATATTGTCCTGCGGCAGGAATTTGAAAAGCTCTTTGGCGCGGCCCGTACACCCATGAGCTCTTCCGAGGGATGAAATCAGCAAAGCAGCGGCGAATGGCCAAAGCACGCAAGCCTGCCGCAAGGTTCATCAGCATATATAGCAAGGGTCTGCTGAATCTTGTTCCGGACCTTTGGGGCCGGGCACAAATTTACGCTGCCTGCGACCTCTTTACGGAGATCTTTGCCGCTCATGGACCTGGTGTCACCAAGCCCCACGCGTACCGAATACATCCATGATGACCGGACCCAGACGCGCGTCGCCATGGTCATCATCGGGTTCGGAGCGGCTGCCTGTGTGGCGGGAAGCCTGATGGCCAACAGTATCTGGCCGGCGGCTCTCGCCAGTCTGATTTCCGGCTCCATCATTCTGAGGCTGCACCTCCAGACAGCCCGCACCCGGGTGATCTTCGACACCCATGGCAACAAGCTGCTGCTGGAACACCGCACCCCCTCGGGCCGGCTGCTGGGCAGTGGCCGGTACGAGCTGTCCAGCTTGGAAAATGTCGTGGCCGAGAAGGCCGGGCCCTTGCACAATTTCATGTCCCGCAAGGTCTGGCAGCGCCCGGTGATGATCATTGCGGGCCAGCGCGTTCCCCTCACCTACCGCAGCTTCGAAACCGGCAGCGGCACAGCAGAAATCATCACGCAGCTGCGTGACCGCTTCGGCCTGCCCCGCTCGGCCCGTTCCATGGCGGAACAGGAGGACAACGGCTTCATCGAAGTGAGGCAGCCCCGCGCCAGCCGTGCGGCCAAAGGCGACGAGGACGAAGACAACCTCACCGCCATCGCCAAAAAAGCCCGCGCAATCCGCGAACAGAGCGTCGGAGACGCGTAAGGTCCAGGGCTTTCAAGGCTGACGCATCACGCCTTGAAATTGCTCACGCGCCGCACGGGCTTGACCAAGGCTCCGGGATTCCCGGTCCCCTGAAGGTCATCATGGGCTGGCCTGCCCTGCTTATCCCTCTGGACACACAAGAACAGGCCAGGCCTGTGAGACCCTGCCCCTTGGAGAGCTCCAGATCGGATAGCGGCCCGGCAAGGTTTCCATCGTCAGCCAGCGCAGGTCGGTGAACTCGTCGAGCCCTGCCTTGCCGCCGAAGCAGCCATAGCCGGAAGCCTTGACGCCGCCGAAGGGCATCTGTGCCTCGTCATGCACGGTCGGGCCGTTGATGTGGCAGATGCCCGACTGAATGCGCCGCGCCACCCGCAGGCCGCGTGCGGCATCCCCGGTGAAGACGGAGGCCGACAGCCCGTATTCCGAATCGTTGGCAAGCTCGATGGCATGCTCCTCATCACGGGCACGGATCAGCGCGACAACGGGGCCGAAGCTTTCCTCGCTGTAAAGACGCATGTCTTTCGTGACATCCGCGATCACGGTTGCAGGAACCAGCACTCCCTCCGCCGGAGTTCCGGTGAGCTGGCGGGCGCCCTTGGACACGGCGTCCTCAACAAGGCTCTGGAGCTTTTTCCACCGTTTCCAGGCCGATGACGGCGCCGAGCGGGTTCTTGCCCTCCGCCGGATTGCCCGCCGTAAGCGTGGCTGCCTTGGCGCTGAACTTTTCCGCAAAGGCATCCGCCACCGCATCCACGACGATGATGCGCTCCGTCGACATGCAGATCTGGCCCTGATTGAAGAAGGCACCAAAGGCCGCAGCCGGACGGGCAAGGCATGCCTCCAGCCGGCGGGCCATGAATGGCCATCGTGAAATATCGATACCGGCAACGGGCACCATGTGCATCACGGCCGCAACGTTGAGGTCAGCCGCCGTGAACCGCTCTCCAACCAGGAACTCCCGGTCCTGAAGATAGCCATCCAGGGCCGTCCAGGGCCGGGCAAGCTTGGCTAGCGCCAGTTCCAGTTCCTCGCCATCCGGCTCGTGCGGATCAAACAGGACACGCAGGGCTGCGGCCAGCAGCTGCGGCTTTTCGATCTCCGTCATCACCCAGAACGACCACTGGGTCATCAGCGCATCTTCCTCAAGGCTGCGGGGGCAAACGGGCCGCCATGCTTCTTGGCCAGATAGAGATTGATGGCGAGGGATTCGAACAGCGTAAAGCCATCATCGGTCAGCGTCGGGCATTTGCCGTTCGGGTTGAGGGCCACAAATTCAGGCGGCTGTGGCTGGCCGGGGCCGGAAGGCGAAAGGCTGGCACTCATGGGCAAGGCCCAGTTCCGCCAGCATCCAGCTGCAGCGGTTGGCGCGGGTCCGGCTCACATCGCCATTGAGCATGATCATGCTTGTTGCTCCTCCTCAGGGGCAGCAGCCGCACCTGCAAGTGCGGCCGCCGTGATGTGTCAGAAGCCCCGTTCCGCGCCCAGCGCGCTTCCCGGAACCCAGATGCCATGGAAGCCCTCATGCACCCGGCACGGGAACTTCAGGATGGCAACCGGCCCCTGCGACTGATCGGCCCCCACGGACGGGTCCAATTTGATTGTTAGTGCAATGATGGTCGTGGCGCCAGCGCGGGCGGCATTGCTGGTTGGGGTTGCAGG
>NZ_LIPT01000010.1 GCF_001418225.1 Pannonibacter indicus
GCCCTGCAACCCCAACCAGCAATGCCGCCCGCGCTGGCGCCACGACCATCATTGCACTAACAATCAAATTGGACCCGTCCGTGGGGGCCGATCAGAGCCACTGTCAGAATTTCTTGCAAGCGGGATCAAGTGAATTGTCCGGCGGATCGGCGGCCGGAAGAGCCACCCGGAATTGCACCGGGTCCTGATGACTTATGGGGTTTTACCTAACCTGTTTGATACTGCGGCGCAATATCGCAGGCGCACAAAAACGCGGTGCGATACAGGTCTGTCTGCGCGATCCGGCACACGCTCGCTGCACATGCCGGATCACGGGATGTCAATGGTTCAAAGGCTCATGGTCGCGGCAACGGCGGATTTCCAGGCGCCGTATTTGCGCTGGCGCTCGTCTTCGCCGATGGCAGGCTCGAAGCGCTTTTCGATGGCCCAGCTTTCGGCAAAGCCCTCCATGTCCGGATAGACGCCAGCCGCCATCCCCGCGAGCCAGGCAGCGCCCAGCGCCGTTGTTTCCAGCACCTGCGGCCGGTCAACCGGGGCGCCGAGGATGTCGGAAAGGAACTGCATGGCCCAGTCGCTGGCGCTCATGCCGCCATCGACGCGCAGCACGGGCTTCCCGGCTGCATCCGTCCAGTCCACCTGCATGGCTTCCAGCAGGTCCCGGGTCTGGTAGCCGACGCTTTCCAGCGCCGCCTTGGCGAACTCGGCGGGACCGGAGTTGCGGGTGAGGCCAAAGATCGCGCCGCGGCAATCCGGGCGCCAGTAAGGCGCGCCGAGGCCGGTGAAGGCGGGCACCATGATCACGTGCTGGCCGGGATCGGCCTGTTCGGCCAGAGGCTGGGTTTCCTTGGCTTCGCGGATGATCTTCAGCCCGTCGCGCAGCCACTGCACCACGGCACCGGCGATGAAGATGGAGCCTTCCAGCGCATAGGTGCGCTTGCCGCCGATCTGATAGGCGACAGTGGTGAGCAGCCGGCTCTGCGAAACAACTGGTTTGTCACCGGTGTTGAGCAGGGCAAAGCAGCCGGTGCCATAGGTGGACTTCAGCATACCCGGCTTGAAGCACGCCTGCCCCACGGTCGCGGCCTGCTGATCACCGGCCACACCCATGATCGGGATTTCGTGGCCGAATAGATCGGCGCGGGCATTGCCGTAATTGGCAGCACAGTCCTTCACTTCCGGCAGCATTCCCATGGGAATATCGAGAAGCTTGCAGATTTCTGCGCTCCACTCCCCCTTGTGAATGTCGAACAGCAAGGTGCGGGCGGCGTTGGTGGCGTCCGTTGCATGAACGGCGCCTGCCGTCAGCTTCCAGATGAGGAAGCTGTCGACCGTGCCGAACAGCAGATCGCCCTTTTCAGCGCGGGCGCGTGCCCCCTCCACGTTGTCGAGGATCCACTTCAGTTTGGTGCCGGAGAAATAGGGGTCGAGCAGCAGGCCGGTGCGGGCGCTGACCATGGCTTCATGGCCTTCGTCCTTCAGCTGGCGGCACAGGTCTGCCGTGCGGCGGTCCTGCCAGACGATGGCGTTATAAACCGGCTGGCCGGTGCTCCGGTCCCAGACCAGCGTCGTTTCACGCTGGTTGGTGATGCCGATGGCGGCAATATCGCGGCCCGTGCGCCCGGCGCGCTCAATCGCAGCGCGGCAGGAACCGGCCGTCGTCGACCACAGATCCGCCGGATCATGCTCCACCCAGCCGGACTGGGGATAGATCTGCGGAAATTCCTCCTGCGCGCTCGCAACCACCTTCATGTGCTTGTCGAAGAGGATCGCGCGGCTCGAAGTCGTGCCCTGGTCAATGGCAAGAATATGGGTCAAGTCAGCCTCCTCGATTGCACCAGCCGCAGAAGCCCCCTCCGCCATGGCGTGTGAGACGGGAGCATCTTGTTGTTCGATGAAACCGGGCTCCGCGGCGGTTTCCGCCAGGATCCGGTCAGCCCAGAGGCGGGACCTTACGGCCCCGCCCCTGATTGTCGATAGCTAATTACTTATTTCCACGAGGCAATCAGCTCATCATAGGAAACGGTAATCGGCTGCTCCTTCTCGTCCGGGATCTTGCGCTTGGGCGCACCCGGCTGGTCGAACCAGAACTCGGCGCTTTGCTCCTCGTTCAGCTTCGGGCCGATATCGCCCTGCACGCCTGCACGCTCCAGGCGCTCAAGCACCTTTTCCTGCTCGGCGCAAAGCGCATCCATGGCTTCCTGCGGGGACTTTGCACCGGAGGATGCATCACCGATGTTCTGCCACCACAGCTGAGCCAGCTTCGGGTAGTCCGGAACGTTGGTGCCGGTCGGCGACCACTGCAGGCGGGCGGGCGAGCGGTAGAACTCGATCAGACCACCAAGCTTCGGAGCGCGTTCGGTGAAGCTGTCATGCGCAAGAGTGGATTCGCGGATGAAAGTCAGGCCGACATGGCTCTTCTTCACATCCACGGTCTTGGAGGTGACGAACTGGGCATAGAGCCAGGCCGCCTTGGCACGGTCAACCGGAGTGGACTTCATCAGCGTCCAGGAGCCAGCGTCCTGATAGCCCACCTTCATGCCCTCTTCCCAGTACACGCCATGCGGCGAGGGAGCCATGCGCCACTTCGGCGTGCCGTCCTCGTTCATGACCGGCAAGCCCGGCTTGACCATGTCGGCGGTAAAGGCGGTGTACCAGAAGATCTGCTGAGCAATCTCGCCTTGGGCAGGCACCGGGCCGGCTTCGCCGAACACCATGCCGGCAGCGGCCGGAGGCGCATACTTGTTCAGCCACTCGATGTATTTGGCGATCGAGTAGACCGCAGCCGGGCCGTTGGTGTCGCCACCACGGGCCACGCACGAGCCGACCGGCTGGAAGTTCTCGTTGACGCGGATGCCCCATTCATCGACCGGAAGGCCATTCGGCTCGCCCTTGTCGCCGGCACCGGCCATCGACAGCCAGGCATCGGTGAAGCGCCAGCCGAGAGACGGGTCCTTCTTGCCGTAGTCCATGTGGCCATAGACTTTCTTGCCGTCGATTTCCCGGCCGGTGAAGAACTCGGCGATATCCTCATAAGCCGACCAGTTCACCGGCACGCCGAGCTCGTAGCCGTACTTTTCCTTGAAGTCCGCCTTGTTCTTCTCGTCGTTGAACCAGTCATACCGGAACCAATAGAGGTTCGCGAACTGCTGGTCGGGCAGCTGGTAGAGCTTGCCATCCGGGCCGGTCGTGAACTTGAGGCCGATGAAGTCATTGAGATCGAGGCCCGGATTGGTGACATCCTTGCCTTCGTTCGCCATCCAGTCGGTCAGGTTGCGGGCCTGCTGGTAGCGCCAGTGGGTGCCGATCAGATCCGAGTCATTGATGTAGGCGTCGTAGATGTTCTCGCCCGACTGCATCTGGGTCTGCAGCTTCTCCACCACATCGCCTTCACCGATCAGATCATGGGTGACCTTGATGCCGGTGATCGCAGTGAAGGCCGGGGCCAGCACCTTGGCTTCGTATTCATGGGTGGTAATCGTTTCGGAAACGACCTTGATGTCCATACCCTTGAACGGAGCGGCAGCGTCAATGAACCACTGCATCTCGGCTTCCTGTTCGGCGCGTGACAGCGCCGACATGCCGCCGATTTCCGCGTCGAGGAATTTCTTTGCTGCCTCCATGTCAGCAAAGGCGCTTCCGCTTCCAACCAGCATGGCGAGCGCCATAGCGGTGGAGGTGTAAAACACTCTCATTCCATTTCCTCCCGAAGTTTCATGATCGTGAGATCAGGTTACCTGCCCGTCAAACCCAGCGGAAAACCGCAAGGGCATAGACGAGACAGGCGATCAGAGCCCCCCACAGGGGAGCGCCGAAGGCGGCGAGCCAGCCAAGCGTGATGAAGGCTGAGCCCAGAAGGGTTATGAAGAGACGGTCTCCCCGGGTCGTCTCGATCCGCAGCACACCGGTGCGCGGCGTCTCCGGAAAGCGGATCGCCAGCACGGTGAAGATCACCAGCAGCGCCGCTATCGTCGCGAAGAAAATCGCGGTCGGAGCAGTCCAGGCCATCCAGTCCATATCTGTTCTCCCTCAGATCAGACGCGGCCCAGGGCAAAGCCCTTGGCGATGTAGTTGCGGACGAAGTAGATCACCAGCGCACCAGGGATGATGGTCAGCACACCGGCAGCTGCCAGCACGCCCCAGTCCATTCCCGACGCCGATACCGTGCGGGTCATGGTGGCCGCGATCGGCTTGGCATTCACCGAGGTGAGCGTGCGCGACAGAAGCAGCTCGACCCAGGAGAACATGAAGCAGAAGAAGGCGGCCACGCCGATGCCGCTCGCGATCAGCGGCATGAAGATCTTCACAAAGAAGCGGCCGAAGGAATAGCCGTCAATATAGGCTGTCTCGTCGATTTCCTTCGGCACACCGCGCATGAAGCCTTCCAGGATCCAGACCGCCAGCGGCACGTTGAACAGACAATGCGCCAGGGCGACGGCGATATGCGTGTCGAACAGTCCGACCGAGGAATAGAGCTGGAAGAAGGGCAGCGCGAACACCGCGGGCGGGGCCATGCGGTTGGTCAGCAGCCAGAAGAACAGGTGCTTGTCGCCGAGAAACGTGTAGCGCGAGAAGGCATAGGCCGCCGGCAGCGCCACGGTGATCGAGATCACCGTATTCATCACCACGTAGATCAGCGAGTTGACATAGCCCATGTACCAGCTCGGATCCGTCAGGATCGTGATGTAATTGGCCAGCGTCGGCTTCTGCGGCCACATCGAGAAGGTGGACAGGATCTCCGTGTTGGTCTTCAGGCTCATGTTGACGAGCCAGTAGATCGGCAGCAGCAGGAAGATCAGATAGAGAGCCATCACCACGGCACGCGAGCTGATGCCAATTCGGGCAGAGCTGCGGCGCCGGGCGGGGATGGCAGCGGTCATGGTTGCGGCCCCCATCAGAAGCCCTCCCTTTTGTCGAGGTTGGTCATCACGGTGTAGAACACCCAGGAAATCAGCAGGATCACGAGGAAGTACATGATCGAGAAGGCAGCGGCCGGGCCCAAGTCAAACTGGCCGAGCGCCATCTTGACGAGGTCGATGGACAGGAACGTCGTCGAGTTGCCCGGTCCGCCTCCCGTCACCACGAAGGGCTCGGTGTAGATCATGAAGCTGTCCATGAACCGCAGCAGGATGGCGATCATCAGGACGCCCTGCATCTTGGGCAGCTCGATGTAGCGGAACACGCTCCAGCGGCTGGCCTGATCGATCTTTGCTGCCTGATAATAGGCATCGGGGATCGACTGCAGACCGGCATAGGCCAGCAGCGCCACCAGCGACGTCCAGTGCCAGACGTCCATGACGATGACTGTGGCCCAGGCGGCGGCGGCATCCTGCGTATAATTGTAGGAGATGCCCAGGCCATGAAGCGTCGCGCCCAGCAGGCCGATATCGACACGGGCAAAAATCTGCCAGATCGTGCCCACCACATTCCACGGAATGAGCAGCGGCAGCGCCATGAGGACAAGGCAGAACGAGGCCCAGAAGCCCCGCTTGGGCATGTTGAGAGCGATGAAGATACCGAGCGGGATCTCGATGGCGAGGATCACGGCCGAGAAGATCATCTGGCGGCCAAGCGCATCCCAGAGGCGCTTGGAATGCAGCATGTCATCGAACCATTCAACGCCGGCCCAGAAGAACTTGTTGTTGCCGAACGTGTCCTGCACCGAATAGTTTACCACCGTCATGAGCGGGATCACCGCCGAGAAGGCGACGAGCAGAAGCACGGGAAGGACCAGGAACCAGGCCTTGTGATTGACTGTCTTTTCCATCAGGCCACCTCCCCCGTAACGCGCCAGCTGTTGGCATAGACATTGACATGCGCGGGATCGAACACCACGCGGGTCATGCCGGATGTGACGGGGTCGCTTTCGCCCGCAATGATGTTGATGTCAGCGCCGAAGAACTCGGCCCGGACGATCTTGTGCCGCCCCACATCCTCGACGCGGCGCACCTTCACCGGCAGGCCTTCGCTTTCCGACAGGCGCACGAACTCGGGCCGCACACCGATCTGGATCTTGCCGTCCAGACCGGAATAGCCGTGGCCAAGCGGAATGGTTGCCCCGTTCACATAGGCCGAGTTGCCCTCGACCTTGGCATCCATCAGGTTCATGCCCGGCGAGCCGATGAAATAGCCGACGAATGTGTGGGCCGGCCGTTCGAACAGTTCCTGCGGCGTGCCGATCTGCACCACCCGGCCGTCATACATCACCACCACCTTGTCGGCGAAAGTCAGCGCCTCGGTCTGGTCATGCGTCACATAGATCATCGTGTGGCCGAACTCGTGATGCAGCGACTTCAGCTGCGTTCTGAGTTCCCACTTCATGTGCGGGTCGATCACGGTCAGCGGCTCGTCGAAGAGCAGCGCGTTGACGTCCTCCCGTACCATGCCGCGGCCGAGGGAAATCTTCTGCTTGGCATCGGCGGTCAACCCGCGGGCCTTGCGGTCCAGCACCTCTTCCATGCCGATCATCCGGGCAATCTTCTGCACGCGCTCGGCGACATAGGCAGCGCCCGCCCCCCGGTTCTTCAGCGGAAACGCCAGGTTTCCGCGCACCGTCATCGTGTCGTAGACGACCGGGAACTGGAACACCTGCGCAATGTTGCGTTCCGCCGTCGCCTTCCCGGTGACATCGGTGTCATTGAACAGGATGCGGCCCTGGCTCGGCACCAGCAGGCCGGAGATGATGTTGAGGAGCGTGGACTTGCCGCAGCCGGACGAACCGAGCAGCGCATAGGCCTCACCATCGTTCCAGACGTGATTCAGCTCCTTGAGCGCAAAGTCGTTCTCGTTCTTCGGGCGCGGATTGTAGGAATGGGCGAGATTGTCGAGTGTGATCTTGGCCATGGGTCCCTCCTCACGCCGCCAGCGCATAGGCGGCCGGAGCCACCAGCGAACCGTCCCGTCCGAAGACATAGACATGGGAAGGATCGAGATAGACCTTGAGCGCCGTTCCCAGGGCCAGGTCATGCACGCCATGCACAAGCCCCACCCAGCGCTCGCCATGGTGCTCCAGATGCACGAAGGTCTCCGACCCGGTGATCTCCGTGACCATCAGATGCGCCGTGAATTCCATGGCATCGGCGCTGTGCCGGTGCAGTTCCAGATGATTGGGGCGGAAGCCCGCGATATAGCGGCCATCGCTCAGATCCGACAGCTTTCCGGCGGCCGGGATCGACTGGCCGTCACCGAACATCAGCCGGGCCCCGGCCTTGGCGATCTGAAGGAAGTTCATCGGAGGATCGGAGAAAACGCGCGCCGTCGTTGCGTCAACCGGGCGCCGGTAGACCTCCGGCGTCGGGCCGAACTGGGTCACCCGGCCCTGCCAGAGCGCCGCCGTGTTTCCGCCAAGCAGCAGTGCCTCTTCCGGCTCCGTCGTCGCATAGACGAAGATCGAACCGGATGCCTCGAAGATCTTCGGGATTTCGACGCGCAATTCCTCGCGCAGCTTGTAGTCGAGGTTGGCGAGCGGCTCATCGAGCAGCACCAGACCTGCATTCTTAACAAGCGCACGTGCCAGCGCACAGCGCTGCTGCTGGCCGCCCGAGAGCTCGAGCGGCTTGCGCTGCAGCATCGGGGTGAGCTTCATCATCTCGGCGGTCTGACGCACCGCCCTGTCAATGTCCGCAGCGGGCTTGCCCATCAGCCGCAGCGGGCTGGCAATGTTGTCATAGACGGTCATTGCCGGATAGTTGATGAACTGCTGATAGACCATGGCGATGGCGCGATCCTGCACCCGCACACCGGTCACGTCCGTGCCGTTCCAGAAGATCCTGCCCGAAGACGGCTGATCAAGGCCGGCCATCAGGCGCATGAGTGACGTCTTGCCGGCCGAAGTCGGTCCAAGCAGGACGTTCATGCTGCCCTCACGCAAGGTAAGGTTCGTTGTGTGGATGTGCGTCTGCCCACCCACGACCTTGGAGACATTCTCCAGGACCAGGGTCATGTATTCCCTCCTCCCAATTCCTCCTACTGAGCTGCAGCCTCCCCAAGCCGCAGCGCACAGGTACTCTTCATCCACGCATCCAGAGCCGCCACCTCGGCAGCACTCAGACGCAGGCCCAGTTTCGACCGGCGCCACACCACATCCTCGGCGGTGCGCGCATATTCCTTTTCAATCAGCCAGTTGACTTCCCGCTCGGTCAGGTTCCATCCGAAGTGACGGCCAAGGTCCTCCACCTTTGCCGCTCCAGCCAGAATACCCGCCGCCTCGGTGCCATATGCCTTCACCAGGCGCGTGGCCCAGCGCTCGTCGAGGAACGGATACTCGGCGCGCAGGTCCGCAATCAGCTTCGCAACGCCCAGCACCGGAAAGTCACCGCCCGGAAGCGGCACACCGGCTGTCCATGCCCCGGCCGTGCCGGGGAAATAGGGCACGATCTTTTCCAGCGCATGCTCGGCGAGCTTGCGGTAGGTGGTGATCTTGCCGCCGAAGACATTGAGCAGCGGCGCACCGCCTGTCTCTTCCACCTTCAGCACGTAATCGCGGGTCGCCGCCGTCGCCGACTTGGCGCCGTCATTGTAGAGCGGGCGCACACCGGAATAGCTCCAGACGATATCATCAACCGTCACCGGGCGCTTGAAATAGCCGGAAGCGAATTTCAGCAGATAGTCGCGCTCCTTCTCGGTACAGACCGGCTTGACGCCCGGATCCGGATGGTCGGCATCCGTGGTGCCGATCAGCGTGAAATCCGTCTCGTAGGGAATGGCGAAAATGATGCGGCCATCTTCGCCCTGGAAGAAGTAACACTTGCCGTGGTCGAAGAGCTTCTTCGTGACGATGTGGCTGCCACGCACGAGGCGCACGCTTTCCTGCGAATTGGAGTGCACCGTGTTGCGGATCACATCCCCGACCCAGGGGCCACCGGCATTGATCAGCATCTTTGCCTTGCGGCTGGTGCGGGCGCCGGTGCCGCGGTCTTCCAGCACGATCGACCACAGGCCATCCACGCGCTCGGCGGAGACCACACGGGTACGCACCATCACCTCGGCGCCGCGCGCCTCAGCGTCACGGGCATTCAGCACCACAAGGCGCGAGTCCTCGATCCAGCAGTCGGAATATTCATAGGCCTTGGCGAAGCGGTCCTGCAGCGGCTCCCCCTCGGGAGCGGACGTCAGATCGACCGTCGTGGTGCCGGGCAGGATCTTGCGGCCGCCCAGATTGTCATAAAGGAACAGGCCGAAGCGGATCAGCCACGCCGGGCGGCGGCCCTTCATCCAGGGCATTACCATGTTCAGCAGCTTCGAGGTCGGCGTTTCGCCCTCGAAGCGCATATCCTTGTGATAGGGCAGCACGAAGCGCATCGGCCAGCTGATATGCGGCATCGCCTCCAACAGCGTTTCCCGCTCGATGAGCGCCTCGCGCACCAGCCTGATCTCGAAATATTCGAGATAGCGCAACCCGCCATGGAACAGCTTGGTGGAGGCCGAAGAGGTGGCAGATGCCAGGTCGTTCATCTCGGCCAGCGCCACGGACAGGCCGCGCCCCGCCGCATCACGGGCAATGCCGCAGCCATTGATGCCACCGCCGATGATAAAGAGATCGACCACCTGGTCTTGCTGCGACGTCACGGGCACGTGCCTCCTGAAACCGGACATTTGTGAAAACAAACGAACCACAAGACGTAGGCTTTCGTCAATCGCTGATTTTCGTTTCTGTTCGTTTTTGTTTTCTCACGCTGCGGCAAACACTTGACCGGCGCCAGCCAGCCAAAACGCTCCACGGAAGAGCCACGCTGCAGAACAGCATGAATTTCTTGTGCATTGCACATCCGTTCCCGCACTGCAGAAAGCCCCGCACATTTCCGGCAAGCATTCGCCCCGCGCCTGAAACTTGAAAAAGGGAACCAAACCGAACATATTGCGCATCCCAAAAGGAATATGCCGTGTCCCAGAGCTTCCGCCAGCCCGAGATTCTCGAACTCGCCCGCCAGCAGGGGAAAGTCACCGTCGAAGGGCTTGCCGCCCATTTCGGCGTGACCGTGCAAACCATCCGCCGGGATCTGGCCGATCTCGCCGACAGCGGCCGGCTTGAGCGGGTGCATGGCGGCGCGATCCTGCCCTCCGGCGTCTCCAACATCGGCTATGAGGACCGGCGCAGCCTGAACCGTGAGGCAAAGGCCGCCATTGCAGAGGCCTGCGCGAAGGCCATTCCGGAAAACACGTCGGTGTTTCTCAACATCGGCACCAGCACGGAAGCTGTTGCCCGCGCCCTGCTGCATCACCGCAATCTCATGGCTGTGACCAACAACATGAATGTCGCCAATATCCTTGCCGCCAACCCGGACTGTCAGGTCATTGTGGCAGGCGGGGCCTTGCGGCGCACCGATGGGGGCCTGGTCGGCACGTTGACCATGCGCACCATCGAACAGTTCCGCTTCGACTTTGCCGTCATCGGCTGCTCGGCGCTGGACGAGGACGGCGACCTGCTGGACTTCGACATTCAGGAAGTCGGCGTCAGCCAGACCATCATCCGGCAGGCGCGCAAGACATTTCTGGTCAGCGATCACTCCAAGTTCCTGCGCGGCGCGCCCGTGCGGATTGCCTCGCTGAGCGAGATCGACACCTTTTTCACCGACCGGCCGCTCTCTCCTGCCCTCAGCACACGCTGCCGGGAATGGGGTACGAAGACGGTGATCTGTGGCGGATAAACCGCCGCTAAGGCTTTTCGCAAGAAAGAGGGTGACAGCCGCCGCTGCTGCGGCTACCTCCTCGCTTATGCCGCGGTGCGGCAATCCTTTCGCCAAGGGCATCAGCCCCGGAACAGGCCGGCAGAAGTGCCGTCCATCCTTGTGGAGTGACACCATGAGCCACACCCTGATTGCACCCTCCATGCTGGCCAGCGATTTCTCGCGCCTGCGTGACGAGATCCGCGCCATCGACGGCGCCGGTGCCGACTGGATCCACCTGGACGTGATGGATGGCCATTTCGTGCCCAACATCACCTTTGGCCCGGACATCATCGCCGCCATGCGCCCGCACACCGCCAAGGTGTTCGATACGCATCTGATGATCGCCCCTTGCGATGCCTATCTGGAGGCCTTCGCCAAGGCGGGCTCCGACATCATCACCGTGCATGCAGAGGCAGGTCCCCATCTCGACCGCTCCCTGCAGGCCATCCGCAATCTGGGCAAGAAGGCCGGCGTCTCGCTGAACCCGGCAACGCCCGAAAGCGTCATCGAATATGTGCTCGACCGGCTGGATCTGGTGCTGGTGATGAGCGTCAATCCCGGCTTCGGCGGACAAAAGTTCATTCCTGCCGTGGTGGACAAGATCGCCCGGATCAAGGCCATGATCGGCAGCCGCCCGATCGATATCGAGGTGGATGGCGGCGTCACCCCCGAAACCGCGCCTCTTGTGACGGCGGCCGGCGCCAACGTTCTGGTGGCCGGTTCCGCCGTGTTCAAGGGCGGCACGCCCGAGACGGCCTCCCAATATGCTGCGCAGATCGAGGCCATCCGCAGCGCGGGCAACGCGGCAGCCAAGGCATGAAGGCGGTCATCTTCGATCTGGACGGCACGCTGGTCGACAGTGTGCAGGCCGTCACGGACATCGGCAATGCGCTAATGGCCGAACTGGATCTCGCCCCCCTCTCCGTTACCGAGACCCGCAGCTATATCGGCAACGGCGCAGCACGCTTCATCGAGCGGGCGCTGGCCGCCCGCGGCATCAGCGGCGACGCAAGCCTGCTGGCGGCGCGGGTGGAGCGCTTTGAAGAGCTTTATGCGCAGGCCCCCGGCAGCGCCAACCCGCCTTTCCCCGGCGTGGAAGCGGCCCTTCACGCGCTGAAGGCGCGCGGCATCCGTCTGGGGCTTTGCACCAACAAGCCCGGCGCGCCAACGCACAATCTGGTCGCGGCCCTCGGCTGGAGCGACTTCTTCGACGTGGTGGTGACGGGTGACACCCTGAGCACCCGCAAGCCGGATCCGGCCCCCCTCGCCTATGCGGCCAAGGTGCTGGCCCTTTCGCCGGAAGATCCGGGCTTTGCCTATGTGGGCGACAGCGAAGTGGACGCGGAAACCGCCGTGGCGGCCAAGGCGCGCTTCTTCCTCTTCACCGAAGGCTACCGCAAGAGCCCGGTGACGGCCTTGCCGCATGAAGCCGCCTTCAGCGACTTCGCAGACCTGGAAGCTCTGCTGAACGGCTGATCAGTAGCCCCGCTGGCGGTCCACCGCCGGCGGTATTTCTCCCCGCTCGAAATAAGCCGACAGATTGGCCGCCACGATCCGTGCAGCCGTCGCCGGTGTTGTCGGGGCGCTGATGTGCGGCAGCACTGTGACCGACGGATGGCTCCAGCAGGGATTGTCCACCGGCAGCGGCTCCTGCGCAAAGACATCCAGCACCGCATGGGACAGATGCCCCTCATCAAGGGCAGCCAGCAGCGCAGGCTGGTCCACAATCGGCCCCCGGCCAAAATTGATGAGTCCAGCACCGCGCGGCAGCATGGCAAGACGAGCCGTGTTGAGCAGGCCGCGCGTATCCGGCGTCAGCGGCAGCAAGACGACAACGATATCCGAGCGCGACAGCACCCGCTGCAGCCCCTCCTCACCGCTGAAACACTCCGCCCCCTCCACTTCGGCAGGCGTGCGGCTCCAGCCGCTGACCGGAAAGCCATTGGCCAGCAGGCGCCGCGCCGCAGCCTTGCCGAGGTTCCCCAGCCCGAGAATGCCGATATGCCGGTCAGCGGCAAGGCGCGGCAAGGCTTCGGCCCAGATCTTCTCGCGCTGCTGCGCCAGATAGAGCGGAATGTCCCGGTGAAGATAAAGCGAAAAGGCCAGCACCGCCTCGGCCATGGTTTCCGCCAGCTGCGGATCGGTCATGCGGACGATGGCAAAGTCCGTATCGATCAGCTCGCCCAGCAACCGCTCCACCCCGGCCCACAGGCTCTGCACCCAGACAAGGCCCGGCAGCTCATGCAGATGCGCCGGATCCGGATTGGCGACAATGGCCACGCGTGCCGACAGGCGCTCTGCGGCGTCCATGGTGGCCAGCGGGCGCACATCGATCTGCGGCATCAGCCTTTCAAACTGCGCCATCCACTCCGCACGTTCCTCGGCAGACATCCGGGCAATGAAGGGAACGACGGGTTTCATGACGGTGGCACCTTGCGCTTTCAGATTTGCGCCGGATCATGCCTTGCCACAATGCTGCCGCAAAGTGGAAAGTGCCCGCCGGCCGCAAAAATCAGCTGGCCAACCGCCCTGCTCCGGGCATTTCCGCCCTGCCATCAGTGTCACCGGCGGCCGCGCCCGGAGACGCCGCGCGCAACTGCTCCCGCAGCATGAGAGTCTGGACCGAAGACAGCGGCATTGGCCGCCCGAAGAGGAACCCCTGCACGGCGGGGCATCCCGCCTCCCGCAGATAGGCAAACTCCTCCTCGCTCTCCACCCCCTCGGCCAGCACCGGGATATTCATGCTTTCGGCAATCAGCAAGGCGGCACGCACGATGGCGGCAGCCCGGGGCCGGTTGGCCACATCGGTGATGAAGCTGCGGTCGATCTTGATCTTGTCGAAGGGGAAATGCTGCAGCAGCGCCAGCGAGGAATAGCCCGTGCCGAAGTCATCCATGGCGATGGAAACACCCAGCGTCTTGAGCCGGGTGATGGTCGCCAGCGCCCGGGCGTGATCGGCGATCAAGCCGCTCTCGGTCAGCTCGATTTCGAGACGCTCCGGCGCGAGCCCCGTCTCCTTCAGCACTTCATCCACCAAGGCCGGCAGATCGAGACGCGTCAGCTGATAGGCCGCGACATTGACCGCAACCTTGTAGCCCCCCGGCCAGGCGGCCGCATCGGCACAGGCACGGCGCAGGACATAGTCGCCGATTTCCGCAATCAGCCCGGTGCGCTCGGCAACCGGGATGAAATCGCCCGGAGACACCATGCCAAGGGTGGGATGGTGCCAGCGCACCAGCGCCTCGAAGCCGACGAGGGACCGGGTGCTGGTGCAGTTCTGGGGCTGGTAGTAAAGCTCCAGCTGGTTGCCCGAAACGGCGCTCCGCAGATCAATGGCCAGCCGGGCCTGATGGCGCACATCGTCATCAAGACCCGCCTGATAGCGGCGGACCTCTCCGCTGCCGCCACGCCGGGCATCCTGCGCGGCAAGGCTCGCCCTTGTCATCAGCGTCGAGGCATCCAGCCCGTCGTCCGGAAAGACGGCATAGCCGACAGCACTGCGCAGGGTGAGCGTGCCTGCCGGTGTCATGTGTGGTCCGGCCACCAGCTTCTGCAGCCGGGCGGCAGAGGCGCTGGTTTCATGACGGCCAAAGACCCGCGTCTTGATGAACAGAAACTGCGCCCCCGGCAGACGGGCGGTATATTCATCGGCCATCAGGGCATCGTTGAGATGCAAGCCCACTTCCCGCAGCACCGCATCTCCGGTGACCTCACCATGGGCGGCGTTGATCATGGCGAATTCTTCCAGATCAATGGTGTAGACCGCCACCCTGTCGTTGCTCCGGATGGCGCTGTCCAGAAGCTCCGCCAGCTTGCCTTCCGCCCAGGCCTTGTTGGGCAGACCGGTGAGAGCATCGAACAGGGTCAGCTGCTGATAGCGCTCCGTTGCCTCCTGCAAGGAGAAACGGTCGATGGTGTAGGACGACCCGACGGTCACCAGCAGGACAGTGGTGATGCCGGTCACCGCAGCCAGCATATACTCGTCCGGCATCGCCTGAGGCGGAATATCAATGCCTGCCAGCGGCGTGATTGTCATCGCCTCCATACCGGTGAAATGCATGGAGACAATCGCCAGGATCATCGCCACCATCGACCCGAAGCGGCAGAACCGCGTGACCGGCCGGGAGGCTCGGTTGAAGGCAAGCCCTCCGAACAAGGCACCGAGCAGCACGGATGCCAGCACGTAGGACGGCTCCCAGGTGATGATACCCGGCACCAGAAATGCGGCCATGCCGGTGTAATGCATGATCGCGATGCCAAATCCAAAGAGCACTCCGCCCAGTTCGATCGTCAGCCCCGCGTGTGAGCGCAAGGACACGCCGAAGGCAAAGCAGGTGCAGAGGAACAGGATCGCAAAGCTGGCTGCCGTCAATCCGGGTGCAAATGAGCGGTCGAACGGGACGAGATAGCCCAGCATGGCCGCAAAATGAGTGGTCCAGATCGTACAGGTCGCAACGAGCGCACCAAGGAACAGCCAGAGCCACCGGCGCGAGCCGTCACTCCTGCGCATGCGCGTGTAAATGCGCATCGACAGGAAAGACCCGAAAACACAGACGACTGCGGCAAGAGCGACGTAGCGCAGGTCGTGTTCGACCGCGATACAGGACAAGACGTTCAGCATGCATTGCACCCCTTCACAGGGGAAAATACGTAGCAGTGGCGTAAAGTCTCTTAACGCAGCGGGAATTCCGCTTTTAACGTCACCAATTCCTTGATCCGGACAACCGGATATTGAAGCAGATCGCACAGCACACGAGCCGCTCGCCGCCCCGAAAAGGCAAGGCAAGCGGCGCATGGGTGGGGCAAAACATCCAGGACGGAATAAAATTTCAGAAACCCTAAAAATAACACCACCACAAAGAAACAGAAACTTCACAAACAAAACAATTCGACCTTGAATAGTATATATCGAAAGTAAAAAGGCAAAAAATTCCTTTTGTAATCAAAATATAATTTAGAAAAAAATACACAGAATAAAAATCCGGAAACCCCTCTCAGAACAGGCATATTTTAAAATATGTCAGAACCTTGACACAGATATCCAGAAGACTATGTTAAGCGTCATTACCCTGAATGCAGGGTAGATATTTTAGAATGCCGGCGATTTTCGATCGCAGGAGGACTCCCTCCGTCCGGCATTACATTTTGCCACCACGTGATCCTGGATCGTGCTGGCTTTCGCTCCGCAGGCCTCGCCAGCGGATGACGACCAACAGGAGACTGACAATGACAAAGACACTTCTGCTGACGGGCGCCGCCCTGATTGGCCTTGGCATGTCCGGCGCTTCGGCCGCCGACGAATGCGGGCGGGTGACGCTGGCCGAAATGAACTGGCCCTCAGCGGGTGCCATTGCCCATATCGACAAGATCATTCTCGAGGAGGGCTTCGGCTGCGAGGTGGAACTGGTGATTGGCGACACGGTGCCGACCTTCACCTCCATGACCGAGAAGGCTGAACCGGACATGGCTCCCGAGTTGTGGGTGAACACCATCCAGGATCCGCTCGACAAGGCCGTTGCAGAAGACAAGCTGATCATCGGCAGCGAGGTCCTGCCGGAAGGCGGCGTGGAGGGCTTCTGGGTCCCGACCTACCTTGCCGAGGAACATGGCCTGAAGACGCTGGCCGACGCGCTGGCAAAGCCGGAGCTGTTCCCCGGCGCGGAAGACCGCAGCAAGGGCGCTTTCTTCAACTGCCCCTCGGGCTGGGCCTGCCAGACCCTGACCACCAATCTGTTTGCCGCCTTCGATGCGGAAAGCAAAGGCTTCGAACTGGTCGACACCGGCTCGGCGGCCGGGCTCGATGGCTCCATCTCCCGTGCCTTTTCCCGCAACGAAGGCTGGCTCGGCTACTACTGGGCGCCGACGCCTATCCTTGGCAAATACGAGATGACCCGGCTTGAACTGGGCGTCGAGCATGATGCGGCCGAATGGGAGCGCTGCACCGCCGTCTCCGGCTGCCTCGACCCTAAGCCCAACGACTGGGACAAGTCGCCGGTCTACACCGTCGTGACCAAGGAATTTGCGGAGAAAGCGGGCGTTGCCATGGATTACGTCAAGAGCCGCTCCTGGGACAACGCAACCGCTGGCGAAGTGCTGGCCTGGATGACGGACAATCAGGCCTCCAATGAGGATGGCGCCTTCTGGTTCCTCGAGAACAAGCCGGAGGTCTGGGAGGCCTGGGTCTCCCCGGAAGTGGCGGAAAAGGTGAAATCCGCTCTCTGAGCCGGTGATTGACAGGCGGCCGGACGCGCTTGGCAGCACAGCCTGCGGAGCGCGTCCGGCCCGTCCCCTTCCGGCTTGCGCTTTTCATCCTCAGGCGCCCGCCTCCACGCAAAGCAGCGGGCAGGCGCAACAAGGACACTTCAATGGATCTTTTCGACTTTCCCTCGCTCAGCCGCGGCACGTTGCGTGCCATGCGGCAGACGATCGATGCGGGGTTTCTTGAGTTTACCCGCGCCTATGGCGACGCGCTGTCCCGGGCCTTCGAACCGCTGCGCCTGCTGCTGAACGGTATCGAGAACCTGCTGCTCAACTCCCCCTGGCCGCTGGTTCTGGCCGGCATTCTCGCCATTGTCTTCCTCATCAGCCGCAGCGGGCGCATCACGGCAGGCAGCCTCGTGGCACTTGTGCTGATCGGCGTGCTCGGCATGTGGGATGACACCATGCGCACCATTGCGATGGTGGCAGTGTGTACCCTCACAGCGGTCGTGCTCGGCATTCCCATCGGCATCGCCATGGCCCGGTCCGACAGGCTTCAGGGCGCCATCAATCCGGTGCTCGACCTGATGCAGACCATGCCAGTCTTCGTCTATCTGATCCCGGTGGTGATGATCTTCGGCCTCGGCAAGGTGCCGGGCGTCATTGCCGTGGTCATCTATGCCATTCCCCCGATGATCCGCCTCACCAACCTCGGCATCCGCCTGGTCAGCGCCGATGTGCTGGAAGCGGCCGATGCCTTCGGCTCCTCCTCCTGGCAGAAGCTGAAAGACGTGCAGCTGCCGCTGGCGCTGCCCACCATCATGGCCGGCATCAACCAGTGCATCATGATGTCCCTGTCGATGGTTGTCGTCGCCTCCATGATCGGCGTGCGCGGCCTTGGCCAGCCGGTGCTGCAGGCGATCAACAACCAGTTCTTCACAATGGGCATTCTCAACGGCCTCGCCATTGTCGCCATCGCCATCATCTTCGACCGCTCTACCCAGGCCTATGGCAGGCGCATGCAGAAACATTCGGAGGCCGCCCATGGCTGAACATCTGACTACCGCCCCCACTCCCGCAGACGATCCGGACGAAGAGGCAAGCGTTGCCGGCATCGAGCTGCGCGGCCTTTACAAGGTCTTCGGCCCCAATCCGGCCGGCGTCATGGATCTCGTGCGCGAGGGCATCTCCAAGACGGAGCTGAACGACAGGCACAACCACATCCTCGGCCTCAAGGACATCAACCTCACCATGCCTGCCGGGCGCATTCAGGTGGTGATGGGCCTGTCCGGCTCGGGCAAATCCACCCTCATCCGCCACATCAACCGGCTGATCGAGCCGACGGCAGGTGAGGTGCTGTTCGAGGGGCAGGATGTGTGCTCCATGTCTGCCCAGCAGCTGCGCGATTTCCGCCGCCACAAGACGGCGATGGTGTTCCAGAAATTCGCCCTGCTGCCGCACCGGACCGTGCTGCGCAACACCATCTACGGCCTCGAAATTCAAGGCATTCCCGAACACGAGGCCAAGGAACGCGCCGCCCGCTGGCTGACCCGCGTCGGGCTGGAAGGTTATGAGGATTACTACCCCAACCAGCTCTCCGGCGGCATGCAGCAGCGCGTCGGCCTTGCCCGGGCGCTGGCCAATGACGCGGGCATCCTGCTGATGGACGAGGCCTATTCAGCCCTCGACCCGCTGATCCGCATGGACATGCAGAAGGTGCTTCTGGACCTGCAGCAGGAGTTGAACAAGACCATCGTCTTCATCACCCACGACCTGGACGAGGCCCTGCGCCTTGGCGACCGCATCGCCATCCTGCGGGATGGCGAGATCGTGCAGGATGGCACGGGCCAGGAGATCGTGCTGCGCCCGGCGGACAGCTACATCGCCGATTTCGTGCGCGAGGTGAACCGGGGCCGGGTGCTGAAGGTCAACACCATCATGCGCAAGGGCGAACTGGCCGAAACGGATCTGACGATCCCCAGCGGCAGCCTGCTGGAAGATGCCGCAAGACTCTTCTCTGAAACCAGCGAGACTTCAGCAATTGTGGTGCGTCCTGATGGCCGGAGACTCGGCACCATCCAGCTGCATGACATGATCGCAGCCATGGTGTCGCCGGGCTGAGGCACGCATTCACCCCTGCGCAAGCCCCTTGCGGTGGCGGCCCCAAACGGCGGCCACCGCAAGGAAAAGCCCGCTGACCGTGGCGATCATGCCCGCTGCGCTCACCGAGTTATCCGCCCCCAGCCACAGCGGGCCATAGCCAGCCAGCACATAGCCGGAGATAGCCGCCAGCGCCGCGATCACAAGGCTCAGTCCCACCTGGGCTGTGAGCCGGTTCGTCATCAGCCGCGCCGTCGCGGGCGGGCAGATGAACATGGCAATGACGATGATCGAGCCCACCGCATCAAAGGCCGCAACAGCCGCCACGGCCGAAAGCGTGACCAGCCCGAGGCTGAGCAGCGTCACCGGCAGCCCGCGCGCTGCGGCATAGCCTTCGTCGAAGGTCATCAGCACCAGCGGCCGCCAGAACAGCCCCATCAGCAGGAACACAGCAACCGTGACACCCGCCATGCGCGGGAGTTCCGGCGGCAGCCCGGCCAGCGCCTGTGGATCGGCGAGCGAGCCCCAGCCATCCGCATCCAGCCAGATCAGGCTTTCCAGATTGCCATAGAGCGCGTGCTCCACATCCAGATGCACCGTGCTGGTGTTGCTCTGTTCCAGAAGCAGCACACCGGTGGCAAAAAGCGTGGTGAAGACCACTCCCATCGCCGCCCCCGGCTCCATCCGGGCGTAGCGGCGCAGCAGTTCGATCAGCACCACGGCAATAAGCGCCGCCCCACCCGCACCCAGCATCATCGGCCAGGTGGAAATCTGGCCGGTGAACAGAAAGGCAACAACAATGCCCGGCAGCACCACATGCGAAATGGCGTCGCCGATCATCGCTTCGCGCCGCAGGATGAGGAAATTGCCTGGCAGGGCACAGGCCAACGCGGCCAGCGTGCCTATCAGCAGCGGCGTCAGGCTGAATTGCACGAACTCCGCGCCGGACATCTCAGCCCCCATGGCGCAGCTCCCCGGATGAGGCGGCAGCGTGCCTGTCCAGCTGCACGAGTTCGCCTGCGGACAGAAGACTGCTGATCAGACGCACGCCGTCATAGCGCGACATCACATCCTCACTGGCACCACCTGCCTGCAGCGCGGCCCAGCGCGCTTCGTCCTGAGCCAGCATCTGTGCCAGCGCCTGGCCCTCGTCATTGAGGTTGCGGTCAGCCGCCAGAAGACCTGCGCGGGACAGCGCCTGCAGAAGACGCGGATCATGAATGACGCCCTGTTGCGCAAGCGTCAGAACCCCTTGCCGCAGCAGCAGGCGGCGGCGCTGCCGCTCCCGTGCCAGAACGGCCGCCACAAGTCCCCTGCGCGGCGCGGCAAGCAGGGAAACCGTGAAGAGGACCGCAGCCGTCAGCACGATCACCGGCCCGGCAGGCACATTGGGCGCCGCCGCCGACAGCGCCGAGCCAACATATCCGGCCAGCGCGCCGAACAGGGCGGCAAGCGCAAGAATGACGGTGGCACGTTCGCTCCAGAACCGGGCGGTCGCGGCGGGAATGATCAGCAGCGCGACGATGAGCACCAGCCCGACCAGCTTCAGCCCGGTGACGGTGACGGCCAGCATCAGCCCCAGCATCACCCCGTCGGCAAGGCCGGTGCGGATGCCGATGGTTTCCGCATGCCCCGGATCAAAGCAGACATGCAGCATGGGCCTGCGGAAAATCAGCATCACCAGCACGCAGATGGCCCCGCCGCAGGCAATCAGCACCGCATCGCTGAACAGCATGCCCGCCGTGGAGCCGAGCAGAAAGCCTTCCAGCCCCGCCTGCCGCCCGGTGCCCATCACCTGAATGACCGTCAGCAGCACGATGCCGAAGCCGAAGAACACCGACAGCACGGCGCCAATTGCCGTGTCCTCGGCCAGCCGGGTGTAGCGGGTGAGCAAGGTCACCGCCAGCAGCCCCAGCCCGGCAGACAGGGCCGAGCCCAGCAGCAGCCCCGGCAGGGAACGGCCATCGCCGCCCAGCGACACCATCACCATGAAAGCCAGCGCAATGCCCGGCAGCGTCGCATGGGCGCTGGCATCGCTGATCAGCGAGCGCTTGCGCAGGAACAGGAACGTCCCCGTACTCCCCGCTGCCGCCCCCAGCAGGCTCGCCCCAACACCTACCAAAGCGGCGTTATATCCCGCCTGCATCATCAGCGCAGAGAGGAAGCTGGACAGAACCTCAGTCATGAGAGGCCTCCGGCGGGTATGCCGCTGCCCTTTTTGTCCGTCAGGCAAGGCTCATCCGCCCCCCTCCCCCTTGAGGAGGCAGTGTTTGCAACGGACTGCCAGTCAGGCTCCAACTCGTCTCCCCCATTGAGGGGGAGATGCCCCCGGCAGGGGGCAGAAGGGGGGGACGGACTATCCGATTGAGAGAGATCCTGCCGTCTTGAGGCGCGGCTCCCCCCCTCTGTCAGCTTACGCTGACATCTCCCCCTCAAGGGGGGAGAGGGGTGGGGGCCAAAGCCACTGCCTGCAATACCTCTCCACTCCCGAGGCAGGAAGGAGAGCTGAGAGGCTGTGCCATATGCTGAAAGACTGGAGCAGGCGGCCAACTTCACCTCCCCGTTTCCAGCGCAAGGTCCAGCTCCGGCGCAGCGAAGGGACCGGCGGGGGCAAGGGATGCGGTGTCGAGGCGCCCGCCATAGGCGCGCTGGAGGAGGGCGGGGGTGAAGGCTTCGTCCACCGGCCCTTGCGCGATGAGGCGCATGTTGATGACGAGCACGTGGGAGAAATAGGCCGGGACGGTGGAGAGGTCGTGATGCACGCAGACCACCGTCCGGCCCTCGTCCCGGAGCGCCTTCAGCACCCCGATGATCGCCCGCTCCGTCGCTGCATCAACGCCGGCAAAGGGTTCGTCCAGCAGATAGAGATCCGCCTTCTGCGCCAGCGCCCGGGCAAGGAACACGCGCTGCTGCTGGCCGCCGGACAACTGGCCGATCTGCCGGTCCGCAAAGCCAGCCATGCCCACCCGTTCGAGGCAGTGCATGACGAACTCCCGGTGATGCTGGCGGATGCGGCCGAGAAGGCCGAGCTCGCGCGAGAGCCCCATCATCACCACGTCTTCGGCCCGGGCCGGAAAGTCCCAGTCGACGGACGCGCGCTGCGGAACATAGGCAACACGCTGGCGGACCTTCACAAAGGGCTGACCGAACATGTCCACCGTGCCGGACAAGCGTGGCACGATGCCCAGCGCCGCCTTGAGCAAGGTCGACTTGCCCGCCCCGTTCGGGCCGATGATGGCCGTCATGGACGCAGCCCCGACATCCGCCGAGATGCCCAGAAGGGCAGGCTTTCCGCCATAGGAGACGGAAAGGTCCCGGATCGTCACAGCCGGTTGCTCCCGCGGTTGCAGGACGCTGCTTGCCGTCTGTTTGAAATGCACCGGGGTCATCCTGATATTGCCCTTCTACTCAGCCCGCAGCCTGCAATTGCCCAAGACGGCCCCGGTCCGGCACCGTGCCGCCGAGGGCGGCGGCGATGGTGGTCACGTTATGGTCGATCATGCCCAGATACGTGCCTTCGTAGGTGCCGGATTGACCCATGGCGTCGGAGAAGAGTTCACCGCCGATGGCCACCTTGTGCCCCTTCGCCGCAGCCCCCTCGATCAGCGCCTTCATGTTGCGGTCGGGCACGGAGCTTTCCACAAAGACGGCACCGATCTTGCGCTCGACCAGCGTGCCGACCAGTTCGGCAATGCGGGCAAGGCCTGCTTCGCTCTCCGTGGAGATGCCCTGAATGCCCAGCACCTCGAAACCATAAGCGCGGCCGAAATAGCTGAAGGCATCATGCGCCGTCACCAGCACCCGGGCATTTTCCGGCACGCTGCCCAGCACCTGCCTGGAATAGGCATCCAGCGCATCCAGTTCGCCCGTGAAGGCCGCAAGCCGCTCCTCAATGCCCTCCGCCTGATCCGGCTGCGCCGTCTTCAGCGCCGAAGCGATGGTGGTAGACACGGTCTTCCAGAGTTCCGGGTCCATCCAGACATGCGGGTCATAGCGGCCGGGATAGTCTTCATGCGACAGCAGCAGCGACGGGTCGATGGTATCGGCAACCGCCACCACCTTGCCCTTGCGGGAAAGATCCTCGAAGAAAGCCTCCATCTGCGCTTCCAGATAGAGCCCGTGGCGCAGCACCAGATCCGCCCGGGCCATGGCGACAATGTCGCTGCGCGTCTGGCGGTAGCCGTGCGGATCCACCCCTGGCCCCATCAGCGAGGAGACCGAGACAAGATTGCCGCCGATCACGGATGCGGTGTCGGCAATCATGCCGGTCGTCGCGCTCACCGTCAGCTGCGTTGCCGCCCTTGCGGTGCCGGAGAAGCCTGCCACTCCGCCCCCCCCGGCCATCAAGCCACCGGCCGCCATGGCTGCTTGCTGGATAAATCCACGTCTCGTCAGAAACATCGGGGTTCCTTTCTATTCCAGCCTACGCGCTGCACTGCAAAAGGCAAATGCTTTTAAGAACGACTTGCATTTAAGATATGAAATTGCGAATGAGTTGCAAGAGCAAAAATGAAAATGGCTTTTCCGGTTGCCAAAGCGGGCAGCCTGGCGCAGGACTGGTAAAGGACGCGAACCCCCTTGGATGGAGCAGAGAATGCGCCGGGAAACTGACAGCATGGGCGAGATCAGCGTCGAGAGCGACCGCTACTGGGGCGCGCAGACGCAGAGATCGCTGACCTATTTCAACATCAGCTCCGAGCTGATGCCCATCGAGATCATCCACGCCTATGGCATCCTCAAGCAGGCTGCCGCCGAGACAAACCGGGATCTGGGCCACCTCAGCCCGGACCTTGCCGCCCTCATCATTGCCGCAGCGCGGGAGGTGAGCGAAGGCAAGCTGGACGAGCATTTCCCCTTGCATGTCTGGATGACCGGCAGCGGCACCCAGACCAACATGAATGTCAACGAGGTCATCTCCAACCGCGCCATCGAGGTGGCTGGCGGGGCGCTCGGCTCCAAGAAGCCGGTGCACCCCAATGACCACGTCAACATGTCCCAGTCCTCCAACGACACCTTCCCCGCCGCCATGCATATGGCGGCGGCCATCGCGGTGAAGACCCGCGTTCTGCCCGCGGTGAAGGCACTGCGCGATGCGCTGGACAAGAAGGCCAAGGCCTGGGACCACATCATCAAGATCGGCCGCACCCACCTGCAGGATGCGGTGCCGCTGACCCTTGGCCAGGAATTCTCCGGCTATGTGGCGATGCTGGACGAGAACCTTGACCGCATCGCCGGCGCTCTGCCCGATGTCTACAAGCTGGCGCTTGGCGGCACCGCCGTCGGCACCGGCCTCAACGCCCCCAAGGGTTTTGCCGAAGGGGCCGCGGCTCGTATTGCGGCACTGACCGGCCTGCCCTTCATCACCGCGCCCAACAAGTTTGCCGCGCAAGGCGCCCATGACGGGCTGGTGATGCTGCATGGCGCGCTGAAGACCACGGCCGGCTCGCTCTTCAAGATCGCCAACGACATCCGCCTGCTCGCCTGTGGCCCGCGCTGCGGCCTGTTCGAGCTGATCCTGCCGGCCAACGAGCCGGGCTCTTCCATCATGCCAGGCAAGGTCAACCCCACCCAGTGCGAGGCCATGGCCATGCTCTGCATTCAGGTGATGGCCAATGACGTGGCGGTAGGCATGGGCGGGGCCAGCGGCCATCTGGAAATGAATGTCTACAAGCCGCTGATGATCAACGCCGTGCTCCAGTCCACCCGGATGCTGGCCGATGGCTGCACCAGCTTCCGCAAGTTCATGGTGGAGGGCATGGAGGCGAACGAGGCCCGCATCGCCGGCTATGTCGAAAACTCGCTGATGCTGGTGACCGCCCTCAGCCCGCACATCGGCTACGACAAGGCGTCCAAAGCCGCCCATCACGCCTATGAGCACGACATGACCCTGAAAGCCGCCTGCCTCGACCTCGGCTACATTTCCGCCGAAGACTTCGACCGGCTGGTGGACCCCAGGCTGATGCTCAGCGAGGGGTGATGCCGGAAGGTGCCCGTCTGCTGGGCACCTTCCCAACATATCTGTTCACGACCCCGTCAGAATTTCAGGCCCAGCTTCAGGCCAGCCGAATGGCCGAGCGTGTTGCGCCCTGCGGTTGCCTCATAATGCAGCCGGGCTTCCATGTTGTTGCCCCACAGAAGAGAGCCGCCAAGCCCGAGTGTCGCAACGGCCGGATCCCGTTTGAGCTCAAGACGCAGCCGCTCACCCGGCGCAGGAGAGCCCGGTAGCGAGACAGTGTGCTGCAGGCCATTGAGCGCAATCCGAGCTCCCGCTTCCACATAGCCGCGCACAATCCAACCCGCAAAAGGATGGTCGGTGGACAGGCGCAAGACCGGGCGGACATCGGCAAGGAAATGGGTCGCTCGGTGGACCTTCAGATTGAGCGAGCCCGCGCCCGACTCCGTGAAGCCTCCGTCCTGCAGGACTGCCAGATCCAGTTCAACGCTGGGGATCACATCGATCTGCCCGGCCTTGGCCAGCACACCAGCCCGCAACCGCGAGGCAAGCGCCAGCGTGGAAGGACGCGACCTGGCAACATAGGCTGTCCCCGCAGACGAAATGAGCCGTTCCGCCTTGCCGCTGCCATAGCTGCCGTTGAGCGACACAGAGCCATAGACCGGTCCCTGTGACACCTTGGCAATAGCACCAAGATACAGCCGGTAGCCCGAGGCAGATCTGCCGCTGGCGCGGAACCGGGAGCCCTCATATGCAGTGCTGAGGCCAATGACCAGATCATCGCTCACGCGCTGCTGACGGCCGAGGCTGACCATGACCGTGTCAACATCACTTGACCAGTCATAGCGCGTGGTGCTGCCGGTCACCTTGGCCCAGTTGCACGCCTCCTCGGCAATGGCCGCATAGGGCCCCACCGTGCCGCCGCAGCTCTGCATGTTCGACAAGTGTGTCCCGGAAGAGGCAAGCGTTGTCTCGCTGGCTTTGCTGAAGTCAGCCGCGTCAAAAACGGCCAGACTGGACTCCAGAGCCTTCGGATCAACCGCATTGGCTGCAGACAGCAGCAGGGCCTCCAGCTCGGGATAGGCGCCGGGCACATTGCTGCCGAGCGCTGTGACCATGTCATTGGCGAAGGTGGCGGCCTTGCCGGAATTGCCGCTAAGCCCGGCCCGTCCGAAGTCGACGGAGGCCCCGGTGACAAGCGCCCGGTCATGGTAGAAATCATAGACGAAACGGGTTGCCACGGTGCCGGAGGCGAACCCGAACGGCAAAGGCTCCCCCGGACTCTGAACGATGGGCGACGTGTCGGTCGCCCCCGCAAAGCTCAGGACGGTGCTCGGTTGCGCAAATGCAGACGCAAATGTGGTCAGCTGCGGAATGATCTGATCCCGGCCCGTCTCGAGTGACAGCAGGTCGATGCGGTCACTGGCAAGCCCCGCAGGATCAAGTGCCAGGAAATGCTTTCCCCCATCGACAATCGTATAACTGCCGCCATTGAGGATCGAGCCAAAGATCAGTCCAGCATTGCTGATCAGCAGGTCCCGGGTGGCTGGACCTGAGATATCCCCTTCCAGAATACCGCCGCTCCGCACGTTCAGCGCACCGCCGGCTTCGGACCAAAGGGCAGTTCCGCCGGGCGCCCGCAGAGCGCCTTCCACATCAAGCATCAGGTTGCTCACCTGCGCGCCCACCCGGATACCGCCCGCACTGCCCTTTGCAGCACTTACGGTACCGGTCCGGCCGATCTCAAGCTGCGCAATCTGCCCAAGAGCCGTGCTACCGCTGGTCAAGCCGTCGGAAATGTTCACCGCCCAGGCATCGGGACCTTGCACGGCAAGCATGCCGTCGAGGCGGGCGGTAAGCGCAGTGCTGCCATTATAGTCCGCATTGCTCACCACGTAGATGCCATGCGCCCCGCGTCCCCAGGTGCTGACGGTGCTGGTGCGGTGAAGCCAGATATTGATCCCGGTCCCAGAACCGGAGCTGGTGGCCGATTGCGGTATCCGAAGGCCATCCGTGCCCAGCAGCGCGACGGTTTGCGGAAGGTCCATCGCCAGAATGCCATAAGCGGAGGCACCCACAGTGTAGATGCCGCCACGCAGATTCACGTCGATGCCGCCGAACTCCAAAGGCAGCGAGGATGGCAGAGTGGGATCTGCCGTAATATCGAGAGGCAGAACAGCGGTGTCCATCAGCACCAGGCCGCCTCCACCGCTTGCCACGTGGGCAATGATGCCCGCCGAGCCGTGGCCCCGGGTTTCAACAAGAAGCGGAGCGGGTGCCTGGGTGTCGTCAATAGCAACCTGCCCTGCGAACCCGAACGCCCCTCTGGAGGTCACCGTGATCGGAAAGGCGCCACCGGCAATTGTGCCTCGAACAACGCCCAAGGCACCGCCGCTGCCGCCGATCGACTGGGCCAGGATGGCAGGGGCGACGGCACCATAGGTACCGATGCCGCCGCCGAAGTTCACCGACACATCGCCGCCCCAACCCCCGTTGCCGCCACCGCCGCCAATGGTGAGCGCAAGCCCGTAGTTGGTGTCCGGCAGAAACGGAAGGGAGCCTTCATGCGCCAGAGAACCTGCCCCGCCGCCGCCGCCGACCGACTGGGCAAAGATGCCGGCAGCGCCAGCCCCCAGCGTGACAATGGCGCCCTGCCCTTCAACGGCCACGCCGCCGCCGCTGCCGCCGCCTGACCCCGCACGCCCGATGGCCAGCTTCATAAGGCCTCCGGCAGTGGTATCGCCCCCGTAGCCGCCACCGCCACCCACGGACTGGGCAAAGATGCCATGAGCGCCCGCTCCAGCGGTTTGCACACGCCCGGGATTGCTCACCAGAACGCTGCCACCCGCGCCGGAGCTGCCGCTCGCGCCGCCGATCGCCATCTCAAAACCCTGACCACTCAGAACAGGGATGCTCTTGATGGCGGAAGCAGCCGCTCCGCCATCACCGCCGCCGCCGCCAATGGACTGGGCGAAAATGCCATGTGCGTTGGCACCCTGCGTCGAAATGAGGCTCCAGCTGGTTTCAGGACCTGCTGCGCTGCCGGCCAGACTGACGGATCCGCCGTCCCCGGCAGAAGAACCGGAGCCACCGACAGACACCCCAAGGGCGTAGGTATCAAAGCCGATGAAACCGTTGGAAATGGCGTGACCGCCGGAGCCGCCGCCACCGCCAACCGACTGGCCATGGACACCATAGGCCATGACACCGGATGTCGCGACGGTTGCGCCCGGCCCCGCAGTGAAGGTGACGCTGCCACCATTACCGCCTGCACCGCCCCAGCCACCGACGGAAACGGCAATGTCGGCACCGTTCTTCTTGTCTGTCTCGCGCGAGGGCAGCCCCCTCACCTTGTTGACCAGTCTGAGCAGAAGCGGCTGCGGTGGATAGAAGCGGTTCCAGCTTGGCACCGATGTCGACACGGCAAAGCTGTGCGCCACGCCGCCCGTGCCGCCGCCGCCGCCAACCGACTGGAGTTTGACACCCGTCGCCATGACACCCGAGGTGGCAATGGAGCTGCCCGCCGCCGCATTGACCACAACGCTGCCGCCATGGTTCCCAACGCCGCCATGCCCGCCAACGGTCACCGCCGTACTGACAGCCCTGCCGCCCTTGTCCTTGTTTTCTCCGCTCTGGCTGTCCAGCGTTGCGGCAATCGACAAGGCCAGCACGGAGCCGCCATCCCCGCCGCCGCCGCCGACAGACTGGCCAAACAGGCCATGGGCCTGATCGCCAAATGTCAGGATGCTGCCGGCATGGCTGACCGTCACACTGCCCCCGGTACCGCCGCTGCCCCCGTGACCGCCAACGGCGATGGGCACTGCCACAGCATGACCGTTTCCGTAAATGGCAGAGATCGCATAGGTGTGAACGTCGCCGCCATGCCCGCCGCCGCCGCCCACTGATTGTGCGAGAAGTCCGTGCGACTGATGCCCCAGTGTCTGAATGGTGCTGGAGATGGAGGTTGTCGCATTGGCCGCACCGCCCTGCCCGCCGCTGCCGCCGGTCATGCCGAGGGCAACATTCAAACTGAGCGCGTTCTTGCCAATGTCCGTATCAACCGCGACAACGCTGCCTCCACTGCCGCCGCCGCCGCCCACGGACTGGGCGAACACTGCGGGCGACCTGGAAGATGCTGTGGCGGCAGATCCTTCATTGTAGACCGAAGCCGTTCCGCCATTGCCGCCACTGCCGCCCGTGCCACCCACCACGGCCGAAAGGCTGACGGCTGCTTCTCCCACCGCAGCGCCGACGCCGATCGCATGGCCGCCGGTGCCGCCGCCACCGCCGACAGACTGAGCATAGACTGCAGGAGCCAGCCGTCCATAAGTGACGACGGAGCCACCGCTCAGGACAAATACGGCGGCATCCGAACCGTCGCCGCCCGAGCCGCCACTACCGCCCAGCGCGACCGAAACATCAACGGCGCCACTGCCGCTGGCAGCTGCCGTGACCGAGATCACCGCCCCGCCGTTACCTCCACCGCCACCAACGGATTGTGCCAGCATGCCTGCTGCATGATCGCCCGGCAATTGCACATTGCGCGGCTCAACCGCGTCCAGGGGATCGATATATCCGGTGGCAACCCGTCCGGAGCTGGTGAGCGTTACCATGCCGCCATCGCCGCCCGAACCGCCCAGACCGCCCATCGTCAGCGACACCGCAGCCTGATATCCCAGAACCACGCTTTGAGCAGAGCCGCCCTCACCGCCACCGCCGCCAATCGACCGCCCAACCATGCCAGTTGCGTAGCGCCCAGCTGTGAGAATGGTTCCGGAATTGTCGATCGTCACCATGCCGGCGTCGCCGCCGCCGCCGGCATTTCCACCGATTGCAACTCCGTAAAAGGAGCTGTAGTCGAAGGCCTGCCCGCCATCGCCGCCACCGCCGCCAATGCTCAGGCCCGACAGGCCACGCGCATGATCCCCGGCCGTTGTAATACGGCCCAGGTTCATCATCGCGACACGCTCTCCGTTGCCGCCTGCACCGCCATTGCCGCCCAGAACGAGGATTGTGCCGGTGGTGACCCCGCCTTCTCCGCCATTGCCGCCGACACTGCGGGCGAGAGCGCCATGCGACATGACGCCAAGCGTTGAAAGCGTGCCGGAATTGCCAACACTGACCGATGACCCGGAGTTTCCGGCCTGTCCGCCCGAGCCGCCACGGCCGAAGAAGAAGCCGCCGCTCCCACCCGCTCCGCCATAGCCCCCTTCACTGAGAGCAGATACCGCAGCTGCATAGTTGCCGGCGGTTGAGATGCTCGAGCCGGCACTGGTGATGACAGAGACAGAACCGCCATTGCCGCCGAGGCCACCGGTGCCGCCATCTGACGCGCCATGGCCCTCGCCACCGTCACCGCCCTGGCCACCCTTGCCGACCGCAAGGATGCCGATGGTTCCCATGGTCCCGGTTTCGATGCTGCCGGAGGGCTCCAGCATGAAGATCACCGATCCGCCATCACCTCCTTGGCCGCCGGACGCCCCGTCATGAATGATGTTGCCATCGCCGCCATGACCGCCCCTGCCGCCCATGCTCAGAAGCGAGAAGGCTGCTGGCCCGCCATTGTACTGGACATAGTCGAAAGCATTGGAGATCCGCAGCGAAAGCCCGCCGCCGCCAGCCCCGCCACCTGAAGCTTCGCCCCAGCCGGCACCGCCCCCGTGCTGTCCGTCAAAGCCGGTTGAAGTGACGCCAAGCCCGGGGTTGCCCGATGTGTCTCCATAACAATCAGCAACCGTGGCAAAGACACCGAGGGCCGCCATGGACGGCGCATCACATCCGGCAACCGTAACCACCGGGAAAAAGGCCCCCTGCGCACTTGCGGATGTAGCAGCCAGAGGCAACAGCAACACGGGAAGAGCCGCGGCGGGAATGGCAAGATCCAGTCTCAGGGGCTTCCGCCATTTGCAGGAACCGGCCTCAATGCGCCCCGCTGGATGGATTTTGGAACAGGCAGCACCGCGCAACGCGCTCCCTTGCCGGGAAACAGTGCCTTCCGGCGCCAGAATTTCATCCATAGCAGCCCCCTCTGATCCCCTTACGTCATTTGGCAATGGTTAATGAGTTCTTACCGGCCATGCATTTAAAAAAAATTCCGCGGGGGGCAGGCTGAGATTCAGGTCCAAAAAGGCTTGCCAGACAGGCGTGGCCTAGCTTAAGTAGCAATGTTATAAGATAACATTACAGGAGTTTGAGATGCTCAGGCAGACGACGGCCCTTGCGCTGGCGATGATGGCGCTGGCCGCTGGCGGGACGATGGTTCGGGCGGAGGAAAAAGCCCAGAGCCATTGGCGCGTTTTCGTTGGCGATCATTCCACAGGCAAGATCACGGCTCTGGATCTGGACAAGCCGGACCAGCGCTGGACCTTCGAAGTCAAAAGCCATGCCCGGCTTTATCCCTTCGGTGATGGGGCAGGCATTGCCGTGGTGCAGGCTGAAGCGGACCGTGCCGATTTCCTGAAGAGCGGCATCACCCTGGAAAGCCACGGCGACCATGCCGACCTTGAGGTCAGCGACCCGGCCCTGCTCAGCACCTCCATGGAGGGCGGCAATCCGGTGCATGTGGTGGAGCACTCCGGCGTGCTGGCCATCAATTTCGACAAGGACGCCAAGGCCACGCTTGCCGATGTGAAGGGCCTGCTTGGCGGCGATCCGCAGATGCGTGACTTCCCGCAGGAGATTGCGCACCATGGCTTTGTGGCCGTGTTCGGCGATTATGTGCTCTCGACCGTTTCGGCCAAGGAAAAGCCGGAAGGCGCGTCAAGCCTGCCACGCCTCGGGCTGCAGGCCTTCTCGGCCGATGGCAAGCCGGTGTCGGATCTGGCCTCCTGCCCCGGCATTCATGGCGAGGCCTTCTCCGGCGCCTATCTGGCGGCGGGCTGCGAAGACGGCATCCTGACGGTGAAGACGGATGGCGCAAAGCCCGAATTCTCGCTTCTGCCCTATCCTGCCGATTTCCCGAAGGGCAAGACCGGCACACTGCTGGGTGTGAAGGGCATGCAGGCCTTCCTTGGCAACTATGGCGCTGACGGTCTTGTCGTGGTGGACCCTTCGGATGCGCCCCACTTCACCCGCGTCACCCTGCCCTTCCGGCGGGTGGACTTCGTGCTTGATCCGGCCAAGCCCCAGAATGCCTATGTGCTGACCGAAGACGGCACCCTGCACCGTTTCAACATCCTGTCCGGTGACTTTGAGGTGTCCAGCAAAGTGACTGAGCCCTACAGCATGGACGGCCACTGGCGCGACCCGCGCCCGCGCCTTGCTGTGGCCGGTGATACCGTGGTGATGACCGATCCGAACAAGGGCCTGCTGCGCCTCATCAGCACATCAGACCTGAAGCAGACCGGCGAAATCCCGGTGGAAGGCATGCCCTACACCATCGCCATCACCGGCGGCAGCGGCATCAGCCACTGACAAGGCAGACAATCTCTCCGCCCCGTTCAGCGTGAGAGCCGGGGCGGAGGGCACTCTCCTTTTGCCGCAGTATCCCTCTCCCTCCTTGAGGGGGAGATGTCAGCGCAAGCTGACAGAGGTGGGTATCAGCGCCTCAACACGGCAGAACGTCTCTCACAAGCGGACAGTCCGTTACCCCCCCTCTGCCCCTGCCGGGGGGCATCTCCCCCTCAAGGGGCGGGAGAGGAGTTGCTACCTGACCCAAAGCCCTGAAGCCTCCTCAAGCTGGCCCCTCCGGAAGCAGCCCCCGCTCACTTACCCTTTCGGTTCATCGCGGCGGCAAGGGCTGCGGCCATGGCGCTGTTGCCGCCGATGGCCGGGGCCGGAGCGCCGCCGCCACGGGGGGCACCGCCACCACGCGGGGCGCCACCGCCGGGACGGGGACCACGCGGATCACGAGGGCCATCCTGGCTGGTCCGCTCGCGCGCGGCCTGATAGTCGGCGGCCTTCTTCATGGTCAGGGAGATGCGCTTGCGCTTGGCATCCACCTCCAGCACCGTCACCGGCACGATATCGCCCGCCTTGACCACCTTGTGCGGATCATCGACGAACTTGTCGGCCAGCTGCGACACGTGGACAAGGCCGTCCTGATGCACCCCGATATCGACGAAGGCGCCGAAATTGGTGACGTTGGTGACTGTGCCTTCCAGCTTCATGCCGACGCGCAGGTCTGAAATCTCTTCCACGCCATCAAGCAGCGTTGCGGTCTTGAATTCGGGGCGCGGGTCGCGGCCCGGCTTTTCCAGCTCGGCGATGATGTCGCGCACGGTCGGCAGGCCGAACCGCTCATCGGTGAACTGGGCCGCATTCAGCGTCTTCAGGAAGGCGCTGTCGCCCATGATCTGTCGCACGTCCCGGCCACAGGCCTTCACGATGCGCTCGGCCAGCGGATAGGCTTCCGGGTGCACGGAGGACGAATCCAGCGGATTGTCACCGTCGCGGATGCGCAGGAAGCCGGCGCAAAGCTCGAAGGCCTTGGCGCCAAGGCGCGGCACATCCATCAGCTGCTTGCGGCTGGTGAAGCGGCCGATACTGTCGCGGTGTTCCACCACGGCCTTGGCAAGACTTTCGCCAAGGCCTGAAATGCGGGCGAGCAGCGCAGGCGAGGCGGTGTTGAGATCGACGCCCACCGCGTTCACCGCATCTTCCACAACGGCATCGAGCGCACGGGCCAGACGGGTCTGGTTCACGTCATGCTGATACTGGCCGACGCCGATGGACCTGGGCTCGATCTTGACGAGCTCGGCCAGCGGGTCCTGCAGGCGGCGGGCGATGGATGCCGCCCCGCGCAGGGATACGTCCACATCCGGCATTTCCTTGGCTGCGAGTTCCGAGGCAGAATAGACCGAAGCCCCCGCCTCGTTGACCATGACCTTGATGGGCCGCGCGGCCACGGGAATTTCTGCCAGAACCTCTGCGGCCAGACGGTCGGTCTCGCGGCTTGCCGTGCCGTTGCCGATGGCGATCAGCTCCACCTTGTGGCGGGCGATCAGCGCCAGCAGCGTGTTGCGGGCACCGGCCATGTCGTTCTTTGGCTGGAAGGGATAGATGGTGGCCGTCTCCACCAGCTTGCCGGTGGCATCCACCACCGCCACCTTCACGCCCGTGCGGATGCCCGGATCCAGCCCCAGCGTGGCGCGGGCACCGGCGGGAGCGGCGAGCAGCAGGTCCTTGAGGTTGCGGGCAAACACCTGAATGGCCTCTTCCTCGGCCCGGTCGCGCAGGTCGCCCATCAGGTCAAGCTCAAGGTGCAGCGCCAGCTTTACCTTCCAGGCCCAGCGGGCCACATCCATCAGCCACTTGTCCGCCGGGCGGCCCTGCTCGGAGATACCGGCGGCATGAGCCACCATGCGCTCGACAGGCTTCAGGCCCTCGGTCACATCGGTGTCCACCGTCAGCTCGACGGAAAGCACACCCTCGTTGCGGCCCCGGAACAGCGCCAGCGCCCGGTGGCTGGGGATCTTCGCCCAGCTCTCGGAATAATCGAAATAGTCGGCGAACTTGGCGCCCGGCTCCTGCTGGCCGTCGATGACCTTGGAGACGACAACACCCTTGGCGGTCAGATACTCGCGCAGGCGGCCGACCAGTTCGGCGTTTTCGGAGAAGCGCTCCATCAGGATCTGGCGTGCGCCATCCAGCGCGTCCTTCACCGTGGCCACGCCCTTTTCCTCGCTGACAAAGGCAGCAGCTTCCGTCTCCGGCACCTTGCGCGGATCGGTGAGCAGCGCATCGGCCAGCGGCTCCAGCCCCGCCTCGCGGGCGATCTGCGCCTTGGTGCGGCGCTTCTTCTTGAAGGGTAGATACAGATCTTCCAGCACCGCCTTGGTGCCGGCCTGCGCGATCTTCAGCGCCAGCTCGTCCGTCAGCTTGCCCTGCTCATCAATCGACTTCACGATGGCGGCGCGCCGGTCTTCCATCTCGCGCAGATAGATCAGCCGCTCTTCCAGCTTGCGCAGCTGGGTGTCATCCAGCCCGCCGGTCGCTTCCTTGCGGTAGCGGGCAATGAAGGGCACCGTCGAGCCCTCATCCAGCATCTGCACCGTGGCATTGACCTGGTTCGGCTGACAGCCGATCTCCTCCGCAATCCGCCGCGCAATCCTGAGCGCCACTTCGGGGGAGACCTGCACCTTCTTGCCGGTGGCGGGCGTCGCGGCAAAGCCGGGGGTCTCGGGGCTCAGGTCGGAAAGATCGGACATGGGGTCGTTCCATCGCAAATTGATCGGATAGGCCCCTGCCTTCCGCAGGCCGGCAAGGGAGCGCGGACGATAGAGCCCGCAAAGGCGGCGATAAAGAGACACCCCGCCACAGTCCACGGAAATGCAGGGTTTCACACAGGGAGTGGCACTTACGGATTGCCGCCCCTTCACCGCACTACGGTAATGCTCTCCGCCGCACGGGTGACGGCGGTGTAGAGCCAGCGGTCGCGGTGTTCGCGGAAGGCGAAGCTTTCATCGAAGAGGACGACGCGGTCCCATTGCGAGCCCTGGGCCTTGTGCACGGTGAGGGCATAGCCGAAATCGAATTCGTCGGACTTGCGCCGCAGGGCGTAGGGGATCTGCTCTGCGCCGTCCTCGAACAGCGCCGGCATGACCTTGATTTCCACCGACTGCTTGCCCGGCTCGTCCTCGGGCATGATGTCATAGCGCAGGGTGTTGCCCTTGGACTGTTTCTGCCGCTTCACGTGCCACAACCCGCCATTGAGCAAACCTCGGGCCTTGTCATTTCTGAGGCACACCAGCTTGTCGCCAACGGCGGGCATGGGCGACAGGAAGCCCTTCAGCTCGCGGATGCGGTTATTGTAGAGGCGGCGGGTGCGGTTGGTGCCGACCAGCACCTGATCGGCGGCCAGGATCTGCTCCTTGTCGATCTCCCGGCGGGAGATGATGCGGCTGGCGCCGAAGGTGCCGTAATCAAGGCTGCCCCCCTCGCGGATGGTCATGGACATGCGCACGATCGGATTGTCCTGCGCCTGCCTGTGCACCTCGGTCAGCATCACGTCCGGCTCGGCCTCGGTGAAATAGCCACCACCCTTCACCGGCGGCAGCTGCGCCGGATCGCCCAGCACCAGCACCGGCGTGCCGAAGGAGAGAAGATCGCGGCCAAGATCCTCATCCACCATGGAACATTCGTCGATGACGATGAGGGATGCACGCGCTGCCTCGCTGTCGCGCTTCAGGGCAAACTGCGGTCCGGCGTCCTCGCCCTCCTCGACGATCTCCTCTTCCTTGGCTGCACGGGGCCGGTAGATCAGCGAGTGGATGGTGCCCGCATCCGTGCAGCCCTTCTGGCGCAGCACATGCGCTGCCTTGCCGGTGAATGCGCCGAAACACACGTCGCCATCAATCCCTTCCGCCAGATGGCGGGCCAGCGTCGTCTTGCCCGTTCCGGCAAAGCCGAAAAGGCGGAACACCTGCTTGTCGCCGCGCTTCAGCCAGCGCGCGGCATCCGACAAGGCCTTTTCCTGCTGGGGCGACCAGAGCATCCGTGCGATTCCCGTTTCGTTCGCTCAAGGCAATAGCGGGTTTTTACCCCACGACCAAGGCTCGAAAACAAAATACCCCGCGAGACCGGCTGGCGGCCTCGCAGGGCATATCCTGAATGAGTTCGGCTTCAGGCCGCCGCAGCCTTGGCCGCGAGGCGGGCACGGATGCTGTCCACATCGGCCTTCGGCGTCGCCCCGAAGAGGGTGCGGGTATATTCGTGCTGCGGGTTGTCGAACACCTCGTCGCGGGTGCCGTATTCCACCACCTCGCCGTAATACATCACCATCACCTTGTCGGCGAGATAACGCACCACCGACAGATCGTGGCTGATGAACACGTATGTGAGGCCCATCTCGTCCTGCAGATCCTTCAGCAGGTTGAGGATCTGCGCCTGAACGGAGAGGTCGAGCGCGGAGACCGGCTCGTCCAGCACCAGGAGCTTCGGCTTCAGCATGATCGCCCGGGCAATGGCCACGCGCTGGCGCTGGCCGCCGGAGAACATGTGCGGATAACGGCCGTAATGCTCCGGCTTCAGCCCCACCTTTTCCAGCATGGACAGCGCCGCATCGCGCCGCTCGGCAGCGGACATATCCGTGTTGAGCAGCAGCGGCTCTTCCAGAACGTGCCCGATCTTCTGGCGCGGGTTCAGCGAGCCATAGGGGTTCTGGAACACGATCTGCACCTTACGGCGCATTTCGCGGGAGATGCCGGTCCTGGCGATGTCGATGGGCAGTCCGTCGATCTCGATGGAGCCGGAGGTCTGAGGGTCGATCATGGTGAGGATGCGGGCAAGGGTGGACTTGCCGCAGCCGCTCTCGCCGACGATGGCAAGCGTAGTGCCGCGCTCCACATCGAAGCTGACGCCCTTCACCGCCTTCAGCACACGGGGCCTGGCAAACAGGCCGCCGCCGATGACATATTCGCGCGTGACATCGCGCACCTTGAGGATTGCGTCACTCATGCGCCGGCCTCCTGCGCTGCAAAGGTCTTGGCAAAGTCGCTCACGGTCGGCAGCCGGTCGCCGGTGGCGTTTTCCGGCAGCGCCGACAGCAGCGCACGGGTGTAGGGGTGCTTGGGCGTCTCGAAGAGGGAGAGCACATCGGACTCCTCCATCTTCCGGCCCTGATACTGCACAATCACCCGGTCGGCGGTTTCGGCCACGACCCCCATGTCATGGGTGATCATGATCAGCGCCATGCCGCTGTCCTTCTGCAGCTTCATGAGCAGATCAAGGATCTGCTTCTGGATCGTCACGTCGAGCGCTGTCGTCGGCTCGTCGGCGATCAGCAGCTTCGGGGCGCAGGCGATGGCCATGGCGATCATCACGCGCTGGCACTGGCCGCCCGACATCTGGTGCGGGAAGGAATTGACCCGGCGCTCCGGCTCGGGAATGCCCACCGCCTTCATCAGTTCCAGCACGCGGGCCTTGCGGGCGCTGCCGGACAGACCGGTATGCACCTTCAGCGCTTCATTGAGCTGGAAGCCGACAGTGAAACACGGGTTGAGGCTCGCAATCGGCTCCTGGAAGATCATGGAGATGTCCTTGCCGATGACCTTGCGCCGCTCTGCTGCCGAGAGCTTGCGCATATCACGGCCTTCAAACTCCATCTTGTCCGCCGTGATGGTGGCCGTATCGGGCAGGAGGCCCATGGTGGCCAGCATGGCAACCGACTTGCCCGAACCGGACTCACCGACGATGGCCAGCACTTCACCGGCCTCGACCGTATAGTCCACGCCGTCCAGCGCACGGAACGGGCCCTTGGCGGTGTCGAACTCGACCCGGAGGTTGCGGATTTCAAGTAGCGGCATGGGCTTAGCTCCGCTTCAGCTTGGGATCGAGCGCATCACGCAGGCCGTCGCCGACCAGGTTGATGGCCAGAACCGTGATGAGGATGGCAAGCCCCGGGAAGGTGACGACCCACCAGGCGCGCGTGACGAATTCCCGCGCTTCCGCCAGCATCGTGCCCCATTCCGGGGTGGGAGCCTGAGCGCCCATGCCGAGGAAGCCGAGAGCGGCTGCATCGAGAATGGCGTTGGAGAAGGAGAGCGTCGCCTGCACGATCAGCGGCGCAACGCAATTCGGCAGGATGGTCTTGAACATCAGCCGCAAGTGCCCAGCACCGGCCACACGCGCCGCCACCACATAATCGCGGTTGCGCTCGGCCATGACCGCCGCACGGGTGAGGCGGACGAAATGCGGCTGCAGCACCAGTGCAATGGCGATCATCGCATTGGTCAAGCTGGGACCAAGGATCGCGACCAGAACCAGCGCCAGCAGCAGGGACGGAAACGCCAGAATGATATCCATCACGCGCATGATGAACGTATCGACGGCACCACGGGCATAGCCAGCGACAAGGCCAAGCACGATCCCGCCCAGGGACGCGATGGTTACAACCAGCGCGCCAATAAACAGAGAATACCGCGCGCCAAAGATGAGCCTCGAAAGGATGTCGCGGCCCACAGCATCGGTGCCGAGCAGAAAGCGCCAATCGCCGCCTTCAACCCAGGCCGGCGGGACGAGGAAGCTGTCACGGTACTGCACCTGCGGCGCATGCGGGGCGATGAGCGGCGCGAAAATGGCCATCAGCACCACGAGTGCGAACACAGCCAGACCGATAACGGCACCGCGGCTCTGGGAGAAATAGTACCAGAATTCGGCCAGCATGGCGCGGGTGGCGTTGCGGCTTTCCTGGGCGAGCTTTTCGGCCGAAACGGGTGCGGCCTCTGAGGTTTTTGTCATGGTTTTTCCTCCGCGCTCAGTTGTGCCGGATACGCGGGTTGATGAGCCCGTAAAGCACGTCAACGATCAGGTTCACCAGCATGATGATACCAGAAACCAGCAGCAGCCCTCCCTGTACGGCGAAGTAGTCTCTTCGAAGAACGCTATCGAGGAGCCACTTGCCAATGCCGGGCCAGGAGAAGATCGTCTCGGTCAGGATCGCGCCTGCCAGCAGGACACCTACCTGCAGGCCGATGGTAGTGATGACGGGGATCAGGGCGTTGCGCAGCGCATGCAGGCCGATCACCCGCAGCGGCGGCAGCCCCTTGGCCCGGGCCGTGCGCACATAATCCTCACCCATGACTTCCAGCATGGCCGAGCGGGTCTGCCGGGCGATAACGGCCAGCGGAATGGTCGCCAGCACAATCGAGGGAAGAATCAGATGGCGGACAGCAGACACGAACGCGCCCTTTTGTCCGGACAGCAGACTGTCGATCAGCATGAAGCCGGTCACCTGCGGGAAGAAATACATCAGCGAGATGCGGCCAGAAACCGGTGTCCACTGCAGTGTCACCGAGAACAGGATGATCAGCAGCAGGCCCCACCAGAAGATCGGCATGGAATAGCCGACGAGCGCGGTGCCCATGATGGTCTGATCGGCCACCGTGCCGCGTTTGACTGCCGCGAAGATGCCAAGCGGGATGCCCAGCAGCACGGCAATGAGAATGGCGCAGAAGGCAAGTTCCACCGTCGCGGGGAAGAGTTGCAGAAACTCGGTCAGGATCGGCTTCTTGGTGGCGAAAGAGACGCCCAGATCGCCGTGAAAAATCTTGACGAGGAAGTCGAGATATTGCTCCCACAGTGGCTTGTCGAAACCCAGCTGCTGGAAAATCAGCGCCTTGCGCTCGGGATCAATGCCGCGCTCCCCCGCCAGAAGCTCAACCGGATCACCCGGGAGCAGGCGGATGAAGCTGAAGGAGATCAGCGTCACACCGAGAAAGGTCGGAATGAGCAGGCCGAGACGGCTCAGGAGAAATCGTATCATGGTCCGGTTCCGGATGAGGGGCAGCGGCACGCTTGGCTGAGCCAGCGCGCCGCCACCCGGGAACAGCAAAGGGCAGCGGCGCCAAGTGGCTCCGCTGCCCCGCGAGTGTCACCGATTATTCAGCGATGTCGACACCAACGAAGGAATGGCCGCCGAGCGGATCCATGACGTAGCCGGAGACATTCTTCGACATTGGCATGAACACGACGGAGTGAGCGATGGTTGCCCACGGAGCCTGCTCCTTGAAGATGACCTGAGCTTCTTCATAAAGCTTGGTGCGCTCTTCCTTGGTGGAGACAGTCTTGGCCTTCTTCACGAGCGCGTCGAAGTCCTTGTTGCACCACTGGGCACGGTTTGCACCGCCCACGGCGTCACAGCCCAGCAGAACTGCCAGGAAGTTGTCCGGGTCGCCGTTGTCACCGGTCCACCCGAGGAGCACGGCGCCATCGCGCTGCACATCGCTCGAGCGCTTCAGGTACTCGGCCCACTCGTAGGAAACGATCTCGACCTTGACGCCGATCTTGTCGAAGTCAGCCTGGATCAGCTCGGCCATGCGGCGGGCATTCGGGTTGTAGGGACGCTGCACCGGCATCGCCCAGACCTTCATGCTCAGATCTGTAACACCTGCTTCTTCAAGCATCTTCTTGGCCGCTTCCGGATCGTACGGATCGTCCTGGATGGCGGTGTTGTAGGACCACATGGTCGGCGGGATCGGGTTGGTGGCCTTCTGGCCGGAGCCCTGGAACACACCGTAGATGATGGCATCCTTGTTGATCGCCATGTTGAGTGCCTTGCGCACTTCCGGCTTGTCGAACGGCGCCACCTGGGTGTTGTAGGCCAGGTAGCCGATGTTCAGGCCTTCCTGTTCCATCAACTGCAGGTTGGCATCTGCCTTGATGGCCTCAATGTCGGCCGGGGCCGGATAAGGCATCACATGGCACTCGCCGGCCTTCAGCTTCTGCAGGCGCACGGCCGCATCCGTGGTGATGGCGAAAACGAGGTTATCGACCGGCTGCTTGCCGTCCCAGTAGTCGGCGAAAGCCTGATAGCGGATCACCGCATCCTTCTGGTAGCCGGCGAAGGAGAACGGGCCGGTGCCGATCGGCTGCTGGTTCAGCTGCTCCCGGGTGCCTGCCTTGTCGAGCTGCTCGGCATATTCGGCGGAGAGGATCGAGGCGAAGTCCATGGCCAGATTCGCCATCATCGGCGCTTCAGGACGGGTCAGGACGAACTTCACGGTGTAATCGTCAACCTTGACGATTTCCTTGACCAGCTCCGGCATGGACATGCCATCATAATATTCCCAGGAAGCGCCAGCGGTGTACTGGTTCCAGGGGTTGTCCTTCTGACCCTGACGGTTGAAGGAGAACAGAACGTCGTCAGCGTTGAACTCACGCGTCGGGGTGAAATAGTCGGTGGTGTGGAACTTCACGCCCTTGCGCAGGTTGAACGTGTATTCCAGCCCATCGTCGGACACGGACCAGCTTTCGGCGAGGCCCGGAACAACTTCCGTGGTGCCCGGCTTGAACTGGACGAGACGGTTGTAGACGGTCTTGGAGGACGCATCGAACGTGGTGCCGGACGTGTAGAGTGCCGGGTCGAAGCCTTCCGGAGAGCCCTCGGAGCAATAGACCAGCGTCTTTGCCTGCGCGCCGGTTGCAGCAACGCCAATGAGGGTTGCACCCAGAAGCGCAGCCTTGAGGGTTTTACGCATCATCATCAAACTGTTCTCCCCTTTGATGAAAGGGCCGCGACCCCGCCGTTAATGTTTGGCGGGCTGGAACACGGCCTTGAGCGAAATAAGGCCGCTTTTTGGCCTGAAATCAACCGCCAAATTATTTCTTCTTCTCCGCAGATCTGGAAGGATTTTTCCAATTCTCTCCGCAGAATAAAAAGACAAAGCTAAACTGAAGCCAATACATGAAAAACGGTCCCGATCTCTCTTCGGATCCGGAGGATAGCCAAGAGTAAAAAAGAACAAAATGGAACACACACCAACATCAAGCCACACGAATAAGTCGTATTATTCGTTAGTCTGACAGACCACGGTTGACCGCACACAGAAGACTTTGACCATTTGTACAAAATTTATGGCCAGCCGGTTTTGCACCCGGCACAGCACGGCAGGCCGGGGCAATCTTGTGCGAAGGCGTTACGTCGCAGAGGCAGATCCAGACCCGCTGCCCTTGGACTGATCCTCTTGCGTCAGCATCGGCGGGCGTCCCTCGGCCACATGACATGTGACCTGCGGGAACGGAATCTCGATGCCATGCTCGTCGAAGACGATCTTGAGCTGCTCGTTATAGGCGCGTCCCGTAGCCCACTGGGCGCCGGGGAAGGTCTTGATGCGGGCACGCAATGTGATGGCGGAATCACCGAAGGCCGTGACACCGTGCATGTCGAGATCGCCGATGATGCTGCCGCCGGCCGGCAGACCTTTCAGCCGGTCGAACGCCTCCTTCATCGCCGCCTTCGCCTTGGCAATATCCGTGTTGTAGGCAACGCCGATCTCCGCCACATGGAAGGAGAAGTCGCGCATGAAGTTCGACACCATGTCGACCGACGAGAACGGGATGATATGTGTGGTGCCGTTCACATCGCGCATGCGCAAGGATCGCACGGTCAGCCGTTCCACCGAACCCGTAATCCCGGCCACGGTGACCACATCGCCCTCGTTGATGGCATTCTCGATCTGGATGAAGGCACCGGTGATGATGTCCTTCACCAGGGTCTGCGCACCGAAGGAAACAGCAAGGCCCAGAACACCGGCACCGGCGATCAGCGGGCCGATGTCGACGCCCAGTTCCGACAAGGCCAGCAGGGCAGCCATGATGATCACGATCACCGTGAAGGCATTGCGGAACAGCTGGAACAAGGTCCGCTCGCGCGACGAAATGATGGAATCATTCCGGCCCTTGAGGCGCAGATCCGTCCAGGACATGACTGCCAGCCAGATACCGAAGCAGACGAGCACAATCACCAAGGCCGAGGCAAGACGGCCCATCAGTCCGCCGCCGGCCCCTTCAAAGAGCCAGCCGGTCACATCCAGCACCGACCAGACCTGCAGCAGGATGGCACCCGCCAGCAGGCCAACCAGCACCCGCAGCACCTGCAGCACATGAGGAATGAACCGGTTCACACGGCCCTCCAGCTCGGGCAATGTCTCCTTCAGGTCGTCCGGCAGGCGGATGCCTCCGGAAATGGCCCTTGTCATCATCAGCGACAGCAGCATGGCGCCGAGCACCGTCAGCATGGTCAGGCCGGTGCCGGTCACCACCACACGGGTCGCCTCGAACGGCCGGGTGATCCAGATACCGAACACCACGAGGATGTAGAGCAGGGCCAGCGGCGCCCACACACGGGAGAGAGCGAGCAAGGCATGGCGCCCGATTTCCCCTTCCAGCGAATGGGCATAGGCCGCCATGGAGGTTTTGACATCATTGCGGTTGACCAGGACGATGATGGCCGCAATCGCCGTCGCCAGCAGCACAACCAGAACCCTCAAGGCATTGCCCACTGCGATCGAAATCGTCAGGTTGGCCACAGGCACCGCCAGCATCACCCCATAGCCAAGGAATGACACCACAAACCCCAGCCGCCGCGACCAGTAGCGCGCATGCGTGTTTGACACAGGCAGAAGCCGCAGCTTTTCGCGCGCAGGCGAGAAGGTGATACGTACAGCTAGGCGGGCAAGTCCGGTGATCACAAAGGCATTGAGCGCAAGGGTCTCAAACAGCGAAAGACCGCCCTGCAACGGCCCGAAGTGGATCAGTGCCGCCGCATAACCAGCCACAGCGCCCAACAGAAGCGCAATCACGTCTGCAAACGCAAGAAACAGCAACAGGCCTGCGCGCAGCAGCCAGCCGCGTTGCCCTGCCTGTTTTTCAAGCCTGTCGGCGACCGGACGGCCCATCTGCCGCAACAGCCAGTAGACGGCGAAAGCACAGCCAAAAACAACAAGCAATTCAAGGGCGGTATGGCGAATCCGGTCCCATTTGACCGTCACTTCCCCCGTCGCCAGCAGCTGAAACCCGCGCAGGGAAACAGTCATCCGCTCGGCAACTTTTATGAAGTCGTCGATTACATATTTGGTGTAGGCGCCCACCCTGACCGCAAATGTATCATCCTGCGGCACGGCTTCCGCAGGTGCTGCAACTGATGCTGCACCGTCTGCGGCCCCAGAAGCGCCGCCACCGGCCTGTTCCGCCTGTCCCAATCCTTCCAGAAGCCCGATGAGCGCCGCGCGGCCAGCGGGATCCTGCAGGACCTTGACCAGTGCATCGCGGGCCTCGGCCATGGATTGCCGTTCACCGGCTGCCATTGTGGCGGCTGCAGCACCCGCCTGCTGCACCCCTTGAGACGGATCCTGTGGCGCAGCCTGCGGCGCGGAAGGCTGGCTGGACTGCGCAGAAGTGCTGGCTGGTGTTTGCGCAGGCTCCGAAGCCGCGGACGCTGGCCGGGATTGCAACGGAGGCTGATCCTGCTGAGCTGCGGGCACACTCAGCGGAGCACCATTCTGGGCTGCGACGGGTGCAAGGACACCAGCGGTCAGCAGAACAGCCAACAAGGGACCGCAAAGGCGGCCGAGCGAAGCAGTGAATCGGGCAATCATGGAATTCATGCGGTAAGTCATAGCAAACAATACGGCAATATCCAGACTGGCGGCGCACGCGAAGGTGGCTGACGTAGCTTTTCGATGACGGCGGGGGGATATGGCGCGCCCCGGGAGCCCCACTTGAAACAGTCCGCCTGCCCGTAAAGGTGACAATCCTCAACGCAGGCTGATAACCCTTTGCTAACAGTAAGAACACTAGATTGCCCGCCGGATACAGACGGAAAAATCATGGCCCAAGAGCTGATCAGTCTAGCCATGAACCCTTCACCAGACGCTCGAAGCGAGCTGATGCAGAGGCTGGCAGATATTTTCCTGCTTCGCGCAGAACAAAACTCCGTCGAGGAACTGCAGCTGTTCGATCAGGTGATTCAGCGGCTTCTTGATGACAGCCCGCTGGACGAGCGGATGCGGCTTGCAGAAAAAATTGCATCTTTCGCAGGTACGCCCACTGGCCTTGCAGTCCGGCTGGCGCAGGACGAGATCCTGGTCGCCCGGCCGGTTCTGGAGCAGTCTCCTGCCCTTGGCCCGCAGGAACTGGCTGCTCTTGCAGAGGATCTTGGAGAAGATCACCTCGAGTGCATGACCCGTCGCAATGATCTGCCGGCCGAGGTGTCGGATACACTGATCAGGCGCGGTCAGGTGCGTGTCTGGCGCCGTCTGGCGGGCAACCGCCGCATCAGACTCTCGGAAGGGGCACTGGCAACCCTTGCCCGTGCAGCCCAGGAAGATGCAGTCCTGCGGGAAGAGATAACCTTGCGCGCCGATCTGACGCCCCGTATCTGCCGGGGTCTTATGCCCTTCGTGGGCACGGAGACCCAGGAGCGCCTCAAGGAACTGGCGGCGGGCAGGCTGACGGCCGAGGACCTGGAGGGCATCGCCCGCCGGCGCAAGATCCGGCGCAAGCTGGGAACGCTTCTGGACACATCCAACACCGGCCGGCTCTGGCGAGCCATCACTCTCGGCTCCGCCATGCTGGACGATGTCATTCAGCTCATGCTCGAAGATGACCGGTTGACCAATGCGGCCGATCTCATTGCCCTGGCCTGCAACACCCATAAGGCGCATGTGCGCTCCGCCGTCTTCAGCATCGAAGGCGACAGGCTGCTCAACTTTGCCCGCCTCGCCGGCCTCTCTCTCCCGAGCTTCGCTCAGCTGGTCCGTGCACGCAGCAAACACATGCAGATCCCGCCTGAACATGCCGAAGCTCTTATTGAACGCTTTGTAAGCGAAGCCGAGAGCGAGCTGGAACGCAAACGGATGCGCAGCGACTTTGCAGCGCACCGCCACCGCCGGCCCTTGTCCGAATCCCCTTCATGACCGGGCCCAGCCGGGAAGCCTCCTCCTGAAACGGCACGAGGCCCGCACATCCATGCGAGCCCCGTGTCCGTTCTGAAAATTCCGATCAGCGGGCGCGTACGCGTCCTGCGACTTCGTCCAGCTGATCCTGCTCTGCCTGCTCCTGTGCTTCCCGCTCCCGCTGATGGTCGCGCTCTTCAAGCTGTTCGAATTTCTTCAGCTCTTCAATCGCTTCGCTCAGCTCGTCGCGAGCCTTTTCAAGCTGGTCGTCCAGCTCATGCGCGGAGTTGCGCAGATTGTCGCGCCGCGTTGCCGCAGCCTTTGCAAAAGTCGGATAGGCAAAATGCGTGACGTCGGTGATGCCGACACGCTCCTGCTCAGTCCGGATCTGATCGTCGAGTTCATCCGCCATGCGGTGGAATTCGGCGATCATCGACTCAATCTGGGTCACCTGGCGGCGCTTTTCGTCCACCTGGAACCGCTTCAGGCGAATGAGGCTTTCTCGGGACTTCATTACTCGGTACTCCCCTTACAAGGCGCACTCTAACCCGGAGTCATTTCCAAAAGGTTGGCAAGCTGCATGTACCCGTCATCCAGAGGTGTCGCCTCGCCCTTGCCCTGTGTCAGAAATGTCTCAAGCGCATCATGACGTGAAATCGCCTCGTCCACCAAGGGGTCCGACCCGCGCCGGTAAGCACCAAGGCGAATGAGTTCTTCCATGTCCGCAAAAGTCGCCATCAGCGCCTTGGCCTTGCGCAGAACCGGGAGATAATCCTGCGGAACACAGCGCGGCATGGTTCGTGAAACGGACTTTAGCACATTGATGGCCGGATACCGCCCTCTTTCGGCAATCGAGCGTTCCATCACCACGTGTCCATCCAGAATGCCGCGCACCGCATCGGCCACGGGCTCATTGTGGTTGTCGCCTTCCACAAGCACGGTGAACAGGCCAGTGATCGAACCGCTTCCGACCTTCCCGGGACCGGCACGTTCCAGCAGGCGCGGCAATTCGGTAAAAACAGTCGGAGTATAGCCCTTGGATGTGGGCGGCTCGCCAATGGACAGGCCGATCTCGCGCTGTGCCATGGCAAAGCGGGTGATCGAATCCATCATGCACAGCACTTTCTTGCCCTCATCGCGGAAATATTCCGCAACCGTCATGGCCAGATAGGCGGCCTGACGTCGCATCAGTACGCTCTCATCCGACGTGGCAACGACAACGACAGAACGGGCCAGCCCCTCCTCGCCCAGATCATCCTCGATGAACTCCTGCACCTCGCGCCCACGCTCGCCAATGAGGCCGATGACCGACACATCGCAATCCGTGTTGCGCGCCAGCATCGACATCAGCACCGACTTGCCCACACCGGAACCGGCAAAGATGCCGATACGCTGACCCTCACAGCAGGTGACAAAGGTGTTGAGCGCTCTCACCCCCAGATCCAGCGGCGGGCCGACGCGGGCCCGGTCAGCGGCAGGGGGTGGCGCAGTACGCAGACGTTTCGCCGCATCGCCGCCCTGAAGCGGCCCCTTGCCATCAATCGGCTCGCCCATGGCATTGATGACCCGGCCAAGCCAGCTGGCCGCCGGATGCACGACACTGTCGCGCGAGGCGACAAGGGCGCGGCATCCCATGCGCACGCCTTCGAGGCCCGAAAACGGCATGCACAGCGCATGACCGGAGCGGAAGCCCACGACCTCTGCAAAGACTGGAGGAATGCCATCGCCGATGTCGATGGCCAGCCGTGCGCCAACACTCATCTCATGAATGGGACCGGCAATTTCGACAAGGAGACCCTGCACCGCCACAACCCGGCCCCATATCTGAGCGGGCATCAACGATTCGATCTCTGCAAAAAGTGCCTTCACACCAAACTTCCTCTCGATCCGTGGGCCGCTGGTAACCGAACGTTTACATCTCTGCTTAATGTTAATGAACGAAGCGTTGAGAGGCGAAAGCCATTTCAGGGCGTGATGGTAAGGTCAAACGAGTCTGATTGGAATCAGCTAGCCTGGTTCCCTGATGTAAAACGTTAACGCATATGAAAGCCCCGGGTGCCCGGGCTCTCACGTGACTGGGCGTTTTTTCACAGTTTCGGACTATTGGTGCTTGCTGCGGGGAATCAGAATTTGTTAACCATAATTCACGAAGTGAGTCGGGGTTGACATCAGTCCTACGTAGCGCACGCACCGGCTGAACTGTTGCGATTTGCCCAGAATAGGCAGCACAAGGGGATTGACATGCGTGTATTGTTGATTGAGGACGATAGCGCCACTGCGCAGAGCATCGAATTGATGCTGAAGTCCGAGAATTTCAACGTCTACACGACAGATCTTGGCGAGGAAGGCATCGACCTCGGCAAGCTGTACGACTACGACATCATTATGCTGGATCTTAACCTGCCGGATATGTCAGGTTACGAAGTCCTTCGGACACTGCGCGTTTCCAAGGTCAAGACGCCGATCCTGATCCTCTCCGGTCTTGCCGGTATCGAGGACAAGGTGCGCGGCCTCGGCTTCGGTGCAGACGACTACATGACCAAGCCGTTCCACAAGGACGAGCTGGTTGCCCGTATCCACGCCATTGTCCGCCGTTCGAAGGGTCACGCACAGTCCGTGATCGTCACCGGCGACCTGCGCGTCAACCTCGACACCAAGACGGTGGAAGTCGCTGGCCAGCGCGTCCACCTGACCGGCAAGGAGTACCAGATGCTGGAACTCCTGTCCCTGCGCAAGGGCACGACCCTGACCAAGGAAATGTTCCTGAATCACCTTTATGGTGGCATGGACGAGCCGGAACTGAAGATCATCGACGTGTTCATCTGCAAGCTGCGCAAGAAGCTTGCGTCGGCCACCTCCGGCAAGAACTACATCGAAACGGTCTGGGGCCGCGGCTATGTGCTGCGCGAGCCCGACATGGAAGTGGCGGCCTGATACGACCTCCCCGCTTCATCCGCTTCGGAAAACCTCCGTCCGCAAGGCCGGGGGTTTTTCTTTATGATCCGCAGGCTTGCAATTTGCAAAAGCCCGCGCCCGGCTTCCCGGACGCGGGCTAGCAGACATACGCCGCGCTTCGCTTAGAGATTCAGCTGATAGGCGGCCGGAACGTACCGGAAGCCATCGCCATTGGTCTCGACAAATCCAACGGCCGGGAACGGCATGTGATAGCCGGCGAAGGCCACACGGTCGGCCGCAATCATACCCAGCACCTTGCGGCGCGTGGCTGCTGCGGCGGCCTTGTCCATGTCGAAACGCACTTCCCAGTCCGGATGGGCCAGCGACCAGACAAAATGATTGGTCATGTCTGCGGTCAGCACCAGGCGCCGGCCTTCCGATTCCAGATTGTAGATCATGTGGCCCGGCGTATGCCCGGCAGCATCCATGCCGGTGATGCCGGAAACCACGGAGCCACCGTCACCAATGAAGGTCATCTTTTCGGCGAAAGGCTTGACGTGGGTTTCCATCAGCTTGGCCACGCCATTGCTGGCCGGATCCTGCGCGGCCCAGAAATCATACTCGGCCTGGCCCGCAACATAGACCGCATTCGGGAAAGCGGGATTGCCGCCCTCCAGCATGCCGCCGATGTGGTCCGGGTGCATATGGGTCAGCACCACAATATCCACCTGCTCTGGCGTATACCCGGCTGCCTGCAGTGCCGCCCGCATGTTGCCACGGTCGGGGCGTCCGCCCTCACCCACACCGGTATCAAACAGCACCAGCTGCTCACCGGTATTGACGAGTATGGGCGTGAAGGAATTGCGGAACTTGTCGACCGGCAGGAAATTTGCCTCGGACACAGCGTTGAACTGATCGGCAGGCACATTCATGCCGAAGGTCTTCTGCGGCTCCTCGCTCACCGCAGCCCCGTCCAGAAGGGCCGTCACCTCGAAGGCGCCCACCTTGAAGCGGGAGACGGACAGAAGCGCCTCCGTCTGCATTGGTGCTGCCGCCTGTGCCTGAAGCGGTGCAAGGCCCAGGCCAAGGCCTGCTGCCCCTGCAGCCGTCAGACCTGCAGCCCCTCCGGCCAGAATATGGCGGCGGTTGAATGAAACTGGCTGATCCATCATCCCGGTTCTCCACATGATCAGTCACTCATGGACTGAGGCAGAATGCCTCAGGTATCGGGATCGAAGGTGGAGCACGGCAGGTTGAGATCAAGCAGAAGCACGCGATCTGACACGATCGTGAAGACGAAAAGAAAATGGCCGCCCTGATTGGGCGGCCATCAACACAAGAGATATCAGGGCAGCTTACTTCAGGCCAAAGGCAGACGTTGCACCAGCGGCGGCAAAGCGGGACACGGGCTTTGCCGCCGCCTGCTTGAGCTGATACAGGCCACGCTGGCCAGGCACGGGCTGGAAGGCATCGGTCAGGCCCACCACGGTTTCAGCTGCGCCGAGCACCAGGTATCCGTCATCCGGCATCATCTTGGCGATGCGGTGAAGGATATCCACCTTGGTCTGCTGGTCGAAATAGATCAGCACGTTCCGGCAGAACACGATGTCGAACTCGCCCAGGTGGCTGAAATTCTCCAAAAGGTTCAGCTTGCGCCACTCGATCATGGCGCGCAGGTCCGGGTTGATCTGCCACAGATCACCCTGCTGCGAGAAATACTTCAGCAGCATCTGGATCGGCAGGCCGCGCTGCACTTCGAACTGGCTGTAGATGCCGGTCTTGGCCTTCTCCAGCACTTCCGAGGACAGATCGGTGCCAAGGATCCGGAAGCGCCAGCCGGCAACCTTGGCCGCATTTTCCTTCAGACAGATGCCCAGAGAATAGGGCTCCTGGCCGGTGGAGGCCGCCGCACACCAGATGCGCACGTTGCGGCTGCTGGCGCGGCTTTGCAGCATTGCCGGCAGCATGATGTTGGTGAAATGATCGAACGGCGTCTTGTCGCGGAAGAAGAACGACTCGTTGGTCGTCATCGCTTCCACCACCGCATTGGCCAGCATGGCGTTGCCGCCGCGCTGCAGCGAGCCCACGAGCGCGGACAGGCCGTCAATGCCATTCTTGCGCGCCACCGGCACCAAGCGGCTCTCGACCAGATACTGCTTGTCGTCAGACAAGACCAGACCGGACCGCTCCTTCAGGAAGCGTTTGAGAAATTCATATTCGGCCGGTGTCATCGGATAGTCCCCTTCAACACGCGCACAATTTTGGGTCCAATTTCCATGAGCGGCAGAATGTCGCTGCACAGGCCCGTATTGGCAGCTGCACCAGGCATGCCCCAGACAACGCTGGAAGCCTCGTCCTGGGTGATAATGCTGCCTCCGCCAGCCGAAATGGTCTTCACACCATTCGCGCCGTCCGAGCCCATGCCCGTCAGGATGAGCGCCAGTGTTGCAGAGCCATAGGCCTTGGCAACGCTGTCAAACATCGGATCGACGGCAGGTTTGCAGAAGTTTACCGGAGGATCGTCCGTCAAGCGGATCTTGACCGCACCGCCGTCCTTTTCCAGGATCATGTGCTTGCCGCCTGGCGCCACGTAGATGTGTCCCGGCTGCAGCACGTCTCCCGTTTGCCCTTCCTTGGAGGGGCGCATCGCGGCCTTGCCGATATGCTCGGCCAGGATCGCGGTGAAAGTGGGCGGCATATGCTGTGTGACAACGACCGGAATGTCGCCAATCACCGGCCCGATATCGCGCATGACCTGCTGCAGCGCCTGCGGACCGCCGGTCGAGCTGCCAATCGCCAGAATCCGCGGACGTGCCGACGAATAGGGCTTGGTCTGCAGGCCCTGCTTCGGCGCTTCGGCACGGGTTGCCAATGCCGGGCGGGTCGCCAGCGCGCCCACGGGCGCCTGCGAAGCCGTACGTCCAGCGGCCGTTTCTGCACGCATGACGCGGGCGCGGCTGTTGATACGGCGGGCACGCTCTCCGAGCGCCTTGACCTTGTCCAGAAGCTCCCGGCGGAAATCGACCGAAGTGGTCAGCTCCGAGGTGCTCTCCGGTTTGGGCACATAGTCCGCAGCACCCAGCGACAGCGCCTTGAGAGAGATCTCGGCGTTGCGGCGCGTCAGCGTTGAGGACATGACCACGATGAGATCACGCTTCTTGGCCAGCATGAGCGGCAGCGCCGTCAGACCGTCCATTTCCGGCATTTCAATATCAAGCACAACAACGTCCGGGTTGCTGCGCAAAATATCATCAACAGCCAGCTTGCCGTTCCGGTGCGATGCGACCACGGCAAGCGCCGGGTCCGCATCCAGCCAACGGCCGAGAAGCCCACGGATGACCACCGCATCATCAACCACCATCACGCGGATGGGGTCGGTGTTTGGTGTGGATCCCGTGGTAATATTTGTCTGTGCAAATGCCATCCTGGCTGCCCTGTGAAAGGGTTAGATCAGACCGACTTCCTGGAATTTCGCCTCGACGATTTCCCGGTCGAAAGGTTTCATGATGTATTCGTTCGCACCCGCCCGGATGGCACGGGCAATGTGCGCTACATCGTTTTCCGTCGTGCAGAAGACCACGACAGGCTTGTCGCCGCCGGGCTCGCGGCGAAGGCTGGTCAGAAACTCGAGGCCATCCATGACCGGCATGTTCCAGTCGAGCAGGATGGCATCAGGCATCTGGTTGCGGCAGGCATCCAGTGCCTGCTGCCCATCCTCGGCTTCGGTGATCTCGAAATGGAGGTCCTCAAGAATCCGGCGTGCGACCTTGCGGATCACGCTGGAATCGTCCACTACAAGACACTGTTTCATCTGCCTGTTCTCCATAGTACCCGGGTTCTGAGCATCCATGGCCTCAAGCGGCCATGGGCTCATTCATCATCGCCCCGAGCAGGCGCTCTACATCAAGGATCACCATCAACTGGCCATCCAGGCGGTGCACACCGCCCGAGATTTCCGACCAGCGCTTGTCGAGGTTCTGCGGGTTAGGTTCCGCCGTCTTGGCCGACAGGGTCAGCACCTCACCCACCGTATCGATCACAAGCCCGTAGGATTCGTGCTTGTACTCGATGCCGACAGCCATCATCTGGCCGTCCTGACGGGGCGGCAGATGCAGGCGGCGGCGCATGTCGATGGCAGTGACGATACGGCCGCGCAGGTTCAGCACACCGGCCACTTCCGGAGCGGACAGCGGCACCCGGGTGACGCTCTCCGGCACGAACACGTCGTGCACCTGGGAAATCGGCAGACCGAACAGCTGGCCACCGATCACCACGGTGACGTACTGGATCATGTCGCTGCCGGAACCGGCGAGATTGTGATCAATGGCACTCATGCGGCCACTCCCATTTCACCAGAGAACACATCCTTGAGGGCTGCGATCAGGCCCGGACGGTCGAACTTTGCCACATAGTCATCAAAGCCTGCCTGACGGCCGCGCTCGATGGATGCCGGCGTGACCATGGCCGACAGGGCCAGGATCGGGATCTTGCGGAAGCGCGGATCGCGGCGCAGGGTTTCGCAGAACTCGAAGCCGTTGACGCGCGGCATCTCGATGTCGCTGACGATGGCCTGGAACTCGACACCGCTCTCCAGCAGTTCGAACGCTTCGTCCGGACCGGTGCAGGTGGTGACGTCGTAGCCGGCAGCCTTGAGCACGGGCGTCAGCATGTTGCGGAAGAAGGCCGAGTCGTCGACGAAGAGGATCTTCTTGGTCAGTGAGCGGATGTCCATCTCCTTGCGCATGAACCAGTCCTCGAAGGCCTGCGGCAGGTAGTAGCCGAGGTCGAGAATTTCGGTTGCGCGCTCCTTGATGACGGCCGAACCCAGGATACCCGGACGCTCCGAGCCAACCTCGATGTTCAGGCGGTCTTCAACGATGTCCACGATCTCGTCGACGACGAGGCCCATGGAGCGGCCGCTGTCGGAGAACACCAGCATCGGCTGGGTGCCTTCCGTCTTGTGGTGGTCGCCTTCGTTGACATAGACGAGCGGCATGAGGGCACCGCGGTACTGAACCAGATCGCGGCCGTTGGAGCGTTCGATCTTGGAGACCTCGAACTCTTCCAGACGCGTGACCAGCGACAGCGGCACGGCCTTCGGCTCGGGCGCCCCGGCACGGAACAGCAGCAGCGAGATCGGCTTCTGGCCTTCACCGACGCGGTTGCGTGCGTCTTCGTTCTCTTCGTTCTGTTCGGCCACCGCACTGGAAGCATGGCTGGCCATCGCAGAAGCGATGCCGTTCGGATCGATGATCATGATCACCGAGCCATCACCCAGAATGGTGTTGCCGGAGAACATGTTGAGGTTGCGCAGCATCGAGGACATGGGCTTGACCACGATTTCCTCGGTGTGGAAGACACCATCCACCACGACGCCGAAGGTCTGGCTGCCGACCTGCATGACAACGATGAAGCCGTTGTCCTCGTCGATGGCCTTCTCTGCGTTTTCGCCCTCATAGATACCAAGCAGCTGCGACAGATGCAGCAGCGGCAGCAGCTTGTTGCGCAGACGCAGAACCGGCGTGTCCTTGATGCGTTCGATACGGTGCTCGGAGTTGGTCTGCACGCGGACCAGTTCGACCACGGAAAGCTGCGGGATCGCGAAACGTTCACCGCTGGCCTCGACGATCAGGGTCGAGACGATGGCGAGCGTCAGCGGGATCTTGATGATGAAGCTGGAGCCCTTGCCCGGCGTGGAGCGAAGGTCAACCGTACCACCGATCAGCTCGATGTTGTTGCGCACCACGTCCATGCCCACACCGCGTCCGGAGACGCTGGTGACGGCGGCAGCGGTGGAGAAGCCGGCGGCAAAGATGAAGCGATGGATCTGCGCATCGGTCATCTTGTCGAGTTCGGCTTCGGTCGCCAGACCGCGCTCGATTGCCTTTGCCTTGATCTTTTCGACATCAAGACCGCGGCCGTCGTCCTTGACCTCAATGATGATGTGGCCGCCTTCATGGTAAGCGGACAGGGTGATGATACCCTTTTCAGGCTTTCCGGCTGCACGGCGGGCCGCAGGCATTTCGAGGCCATGGTCGGCGGAGTTGCGAACCATATGGGTCAGCGGATCCTTGATCATCTCAAGGACCTGACGGTCAAGTTCCGTCTCGGCGCCGATCATTTCCAGTTCGATCGGCTTTTCCAGTTCCTGGCTCAGGTCGCGCACGATGCGCGGCAGCTTCTGCCAGGCGTTGCCGATCGGCTGCATGCGGGTCTTCATGACGCCTTCCTGCAGCTCGGCCGTCACGTTGGACAGACGCTGCAGCGGCACCTTGAATTCGCTGTCTTCGTGACGGCGGACGATTTCCAGCAGCTGGTTACGGGTCAGCACCAGCTCGGACACCATCGTCATCAGGTGCTCAAGAGTTTCAACCGCGACACGGATGGACTGGTTGGATACACCGCCGCCGGCAGCAGCCTTCTTGTCAGCCTTGTCCTCGCCGTCGTCATCACGGGCAACAGACGCACGCGGGGCCTTGGCAGGCTTGGCTTCGGCAGCAGCCGGTGCAGCAGCGGGGGCCTTGGGTGCAGGGGCGGGCTCGGGTTCCACCGCAGCAATCTCGACCTCGGTCTCGCGGAATGCGCGCTCAAGTTCATCAAGCGAAACTTCACCGGGGCGCAGGGGGCGCTCAAGGACCTGCAGCGGCATATCCCCGGCAGCCGGTTCCGGTTCCGGCTCCGGAGCTGCTGCGGCCGCAGGTGTCTGCGCGCTCATCGACATCCGCTCCAGCTCGGAGATCAGATCGCTGTCATCGCCCTGCGGCTCTTCGCCTTCTGCAGCTTCCAGATCAGCCAGGATCTCCTTGATCCGGTCGATCGAGCTGAGAATGAGCGACACCGCCTCCGGTGTAACCGGCACGCCGTCACGGAACTTGCCCATGAGAGTTTCGGCGGCATGGGCAATCCCCTCAAGGCGCGGCAGCCCGAGGAAGCCGCACGTGCCCTTGATGGTATGAACCAGCCGGAAAATGTTGTCCAGAATGGTCGCGTTGTTTGGCTCTTGCTCGAACTTGACAAGCTCAACGTCCACAACATCGAGACTCTCACTGGTCTCGGTCAGAAATTCCCTGAGGAGGTCGTCCATGGCCTGCACTCACCCGACTAGTTACTGGTTCCGCGCCCCCGAAGGGACGGCTGGACCGGGATGTCCATGTCGTGAGGTTGGCCCTAAACAGTTAAGATAGACTGAAGCGGGTTCAGCTTCCTGCCGGTGATTTCTATATCTGAGTTGCGGTAAGCCTTACGCCCTCGTCGTCTTTGACAATATCAATCTTCATGCCGCATTCACGCGCCAGCAGAACAGTATAAATCGGCTGCACGGAGTGCGCATCGACGCGCTCGGGCTCTTCGCCCGACAGTGTCGCTTGCATGCCCAGCGGAATCCGCGGATTCACGCCCTTTGCGGTCAATTCGAAGGACGGGCTGGCAGGCTGGCCGGTCATCGATACGGTGATCTCGCCCCCGCGCGGCACGCATTGATTGGCGATCAGAAGCAAGTTTAGCAAAAGCTTAACCAAGTTCTTCGGCATCAACTGCCGGTCGATCTGCCAGTTGAGATTTGACTTCTCGTTCTCCATGAGCGCGCCCGCCACGGACTGGGCATCGCCCAGATCAATTTCTGCCCCGGCAGAGCCAGCCGCGCCAAATGCAAGGCGGGCAAACTGCAGCTTTGCGGAGGCCTGACGCGCACTCTTGCGGATCAGCTCCATGGCGAATTCGCGCATGTCGCCGGAGCCGTCCTCGTCCAGCACCTCAAGCCCGTTGATGATGGCCCCCACCGGCGAGATGATGTCGTGACAGATACGGCTGGACACCAGGGCCGAGAGGTCGAGGGAGGTGAGATCTTTCATTTCGGACATGGACGGACAAAGCTCCAGATCTGGCCAGCTGCAGACATGATTCGAGAAAAATGTACCAAAGCGTTACACAGGCAGGCAGGCCCTGCCAAGGGAATGCAGTCCTTTCAAGGCAGCAAACAGCCAGTTTTAATCGCATTTGCCGCCGCTGCCTCGACGGAGGTCTCAAGAGAGGTCAGGAACAGGTAGCGGTTCACCGGCGTATGAAAGAAATAAAGCCGGCTATCAACCACCGCAAAGATGGCCGGATTGCCTGCCGTCGCGTAGCCTTCCACCAGCGCATAGGCGCCGCAGCCGCCATATTGCGGGGCATAGACCTCCGGATCGCGCTCGAAGGCAGCCTTGTTGCCCTCGTTGACGAACAGCCACCGCACGCCGCGCCAGGACAATTCGATCCGGCGGTCACCAAGCCGCGGATAGCCGTCGACAAAAAATGCGACGGGATCATAGCCGCCAATGGCATAGGCTGTGACCGGATCGGCCAGATAGAAATCCGGACGGGCAGACGCTCCGCAGGCACTGAGCGCAAAGAAAACGGCCGCCATGGCGAATTGCTTGGCTGGAAGCCATAACCTTGTCAGATTCAAGGTAAATTCTGACATTGATTCGGGTCCTGCTGCCATGATTCGAGCGCTTGGTCTTCATACTACGAAATGCCTGTTCCGTTCCAACTGGGACACGTCCGGGGTGAGGCAAAGCGAAAACAGTGACGGGCGGCACGGACAATGAACCTGGAACTGCAAAGGTGATTGCGCGTTTGTCCGGTATGGCGCCTGCCCCTCTCCCCCGCGCATGCCATGTGCGGCGCAAGCGTCAGGTCAGGCTTTGAAGAGAGAATAGCTTCAGCCGCATGGCTGTGAATTTCAAGTTTGGAGAAACACCAAGATGGCAGACAGCAAGGCTTCCGGAACCAGCTCCAGCGAAGGCCGCCCGATCAGCCGGCGCGCGTTGATGGGCTTCATGCTCGGCTCGGTCGCGAGTGCTGCCCTCATGGGCCGCTCAGGGGCCGCTTTGGCCCAGGGCTCACCTCCGGGCGGCAGCTATAACCAGCAGGAAATTCTGGAAGCCGGCCATCGCTTCTTCGGTGAAATCTCCGGCGGCCTTGCCTCGGTCATCGAGAAGGCCGTCAGCCAGTATGGCGAGCCCAATGGCTACATTCTGGGCGAAGAAGGGTCTGGTGCGATCGTTGCCGGTGCGCGTTACGGCGAGGGCGACCTCTACACCCGCAATGCTGGCAATCACAAAATCTTCTGGCAGGGCCCGTCGATCGGCTGGGACTTCGGCGGCGACGGCGCCCGTGTCATGATGCTGATCTACAATCTGCCGGTGGTGGAGGACATTTACCGCCGCTATGTCGGCGTCAATGGCTCGGCCTATCTCGTCGGCGGCTTCGGTATGACGGTGCTTGCCTATAACAACATCTATGTCGTGCCCGTACGGGCCGGCGTCGGCGCCCGCCTCGGCGTCAACATGGGCTACCTCAAATTCACCCAGCGCCCGACCTGGAATCCTTTCTGATCTGCGGAAGTTATCTGAACGGCAGCTTTTCAGGGCTGGCCTCTTGGCCTGCCCTTTCTGCTGCGGTATTGATGGAGGTAACTGGCAGCAGAACAGACTTCAGAACCAGCGAGACGGCGTGTGATCGAAGCGGCAATGTATGGACTTCTGGGGTTCCTGGCAGCCAGTCTGCTGGGCCTCGCTGTTCTGTCTGCCGTGTGGAACCGCGCCGTGCGCCTGACACGTGAAGCGGTGCTGGCCACCACGCCAACCAGCTATCGCGAGATCATGGCCGCGCGTGACACGCTGCGCGCCGAACATGCCGTGGAGCTGCGCCGCCTGGAGCGGGAACTTTCAAGGCTCAAGGAAGAATGCACCCGGCTCCGTGCCGAGGCCGGACGCGCACTGCCCGCCCAGCTGGCGCTGGAGCGCGAGCATCACGCCCAGCTGCGCCAGGACAAGGCGCTGGAGGAGCAGCTTGAGGCCGAACGCCGCGATTCAGCCCGCCTGAAGGACGCCCTCTCCGAACTGGGCGCCCGTTACTCCGCCCTTCTGGAAAAAACCTTCGAGGCCGAAGCGCCCGAACTAGCCGACACGGCAGATACGGCAGCGCTCGCCACCATCACTTCGCTGGAAGCGCAGATTGCCACGATGAAGCGCCAGCTTGAGGCCTTCCGGGGCAGCGCACTCGCCAGCCAGATGGAACCGGATGCCGACGGCAGTGCATTACGCAAGACGATTGCCCAGCTGGAAGCCCGCCTTCTCGACAGGGAAGCCGATCTGATTGCCGCTCAGGCCGACATTGCGCGCCTGAGCCTGCATCTGGACATGGCCGGCGCAAAGCCCGAGACGCTGATGACACGGCTCGACAGCGAACTTCAGGCGGCAGAAACGGAGAAAGCCAGGCTGGCGGCCCGCGCGGCAGCGCAGGAGCGCGCACTCACCCGCGTGCGCGGCGAGAACCTGCGCCTGCGCCGTGAACTGGCGTCCAGCACGACGGTCCAGGATCTTCGCAGCGAGCTTAAATCCATCACCAAGGCCATGACGGGCGGCACGGCTGCGGCGCCCGCATCGCGGCCAACCTCAGCTCCAGCCCCGGCCGCTCCCCAGCCGGCCAAGACGCGCAAGAAGGCAGCCGCCAAGCCGGCACAGCCAACGCAGCTCAGCCCGGCTCAGCTTGCCGGCAAGATCGTACGTGCCAGCGCTGCCGCCGCCAGCCAGCAGCAGGCGGCCCAGGCTGCAACGGCCCCTTCGGCCGTCACGGCAACGCCTGCATCTGCCCCGGCAGACCCGCAAAAGAAGGTCGTCGCCTGAGGTACAGCTGAGGCAACTTGGCTCAGGCCTGCCTTGCTGTTGACGTCTGGAAACTGACTTCCCCGGATGAAACACGCCAAAGCCCAAACGCAGCGCGTAACGCTGTGTAGTCTCATATCCGTCATGTGAGGGAAGAGCTTGGTACTCCCAAGGGGAATCGAACCCCTGTTTCCGCCGTGAGAGGGCGGCGTCCTGACCGCTAGACGATGGGAGCGCCAGCAGCAACCGTGCTGCGAGGCCGCTCATATAGGCTCAACAGCGGAGCCATGCAAGGGCAAAGTTCTGATCCGCCGGGGAAAACACCTTCCCCGGCTGCCGGACCGGAGCATTCACTCCGCCAGCAGCTTCGTGCGGCCCAGGATTTCGCCAGATGAGGCGTCCAGATGCACCAGCTGGGGCGCGCCCTCCTGCCGCACCAGCAGGATGAGGCGACCATCCGCCCCCGGCGAAAGGCCCAGCACCTCGGCCCCTGCCCCCAGTTTCACCATCTCCGGCAGGGCAACGCCGCTGTTTTCCTTGCCCACGGAATTGACCTTGTACACGATTACTGCGAAGAGAGCGGCAAATCCGGCGAACATGATCAGCGTGGAGCCCGCCATGAGGCGGCGCAGGCGCGTCTGAACCCGCAGCACGGCGGGGTCCAGAGGAGCTTCCTCCTCATGTGTGCTGGTCTCCACATCCCGGTCTTTGAAGGCGGAATTGGTCATGAACGATACTTCTCCTCAGGCGCCGCAGGGGCTGGATGGGGCATCCGGCTTTATCGCTTCTGAAGAAGATGCAGGCAAGCGCCTCGATGCCGTCATGGCCGCGAAGCTGGAAGGCCTCAGCCGCAACCGGGTACAGGCCCTTATCAAGGGCGGTGAGGTGCAGGTCAACGGCAAGACCGTCGAAGAGCCCAAGCACAAGGTGCAGGAGGGCGACCGCCTGAGCCTGACCATGCCTGAGCCGGAGGATCCCGAGCCACAGGGCGAGGACATCCCGCTCGACATCGTCTACGAGGATGATGCCCTCATCGTCATCGACAAGCCGGCGGGTCTCGTCGTGCATCCAGGGGCGGGCAACTGGACCGGCACGCTGGTGAACGCACTGATTGCCCATTGCGGCGACAGCCTGTCGGGCATCGGCGGCGTCAAGCGCCCCGGCATCGTCCACCGCCTCGACAAGGACACATCGGGACTTCTGGTTGTCGCCAAGACCGATAGTGCCCATCAGGGCCTGTCGGAGCAGTTTGCCGACCATGGCCGCACCGGGCCGCTGGAGCGCGCCTATCTGGCCCTGGTCTGGGGCGGACCAGGTGCCCTGCGCGGCACCATCGAAGCCAATCTGGCCCGTTCGGAAAGCAACCGTCAGAAGATGACCGTGGTGCGCAAGGGCGGCCGTGAGGCCATCACCCACTGGCAGGTGATCGAGCGCTTCGGCCCGGTGGATCAGCCGCCGCTGGCCTCGCTGATGGAATGCCGGCTGGAGACGGGCCGCACCCACCAGATACGTGTGCACATGGCCCATATCGGCCTGCCGCTCATTGGCGATCAGGTTTACGGCGCCGGTTTCAAGACCAAGGCGAACCCGCTTCCCGAGCCCCTGCGCAGCGCTGTCGTTGAGTTTCCCCGTCAGGCGCTGCACGCCGGCGTCCTTGCCTTCGAACATCCGGTCAATGGCGAAACGCTGTATTTTGAAAGCGAGATCCCCGAGGATTTCGCCGCGCTTCTTGAAGCATTACGAAAATTTTAGGTCTCAGCCCCTTTACGGTCCTGTTTTCGGCAAGATCTTCCTTATATCTTGAGCCTGAGGGTGATCCAGGAACGGATGCCACATTGAAGCGTTTGCCCTGAGCAGCAGCACAAGCGGTGCTGCCAGACGTCCGGTAGGGGAACGCAGAAGGTTTTAGGAAAGGGGGCGCATTTCATGGCCCAGAACATTCCGGTGCTGACGGCAGGCGAAGGCGGCCTCAGCCGCTATCTCGACGAAATCCGCCGGTTCCCCATGCTGGAACCGCAGGAAGAATACATGCTCGCCAAGCGCTACCGCGAGCATGAAGACCCTGCTGCCGCCGAAAAGCTCGTAACCTCACACCTGCGTCTCGTCGCCAAGATTGCCATGGGCTACCGTGGCTATGGCCTGCCGCTCGGCGAAGTCATATCCGAAGGCAACGTTGGCCTGATGCAGGCCGTCAAGCGCTTCGAGCCCGAAAAAGGCTTCCGCCTCGCCACCTATGCCATGTGGTGGATCAAGGCCGCGATCCAGGAATATATCCTGCGGTCCTGGTCGCTGGTGAAAATGGGCACCACCGCCAATCAGAAGCGCCTGTTCTTCAACCTGCGCCGCCTCAAGGGCCGTATCCAGGCGCTGGACGAAGGTGATCTGAAGCCGGATCAGGTGCAGGCCATCGCCACCAAGCTGGGCGTGCCGGAAGAAGACGTGATCTCCATGAACCGCCGTCTGGCCGGTGACGCCTCGCTGAACGCGCCGATCCGGGCTGCGGAAGCCGATTCCGGCGAATGGCAGGACTGGCTGGTGGACGAAAGCGAAAGCCAGGAGACAATCCTCGCCGACCAGGAAGAACTGGACATGCGCCGCAAGCTGCTGGGCAATGCCATGTCGGTTCTCAATGACCGCGAGCGCCGCATCTTCGAGGCCCGCCGCCTGTCGGAAGAACCGATCACGCTGGAAGACCTCTCCACCGAGTTCGGCGTGAGCCGCGAGCGCGTGCGCCAGATCGAGGTGCGCGCCTTTGAGAAGGTGCAGAAGGCGGTGCAGAAGAGCGCCCGCGAAATGGAGACGGCAGCTCTGGCCTGATCCATTTCCAGCATCAATGGCATTTGATGAAACGGGACTCGCACTTGCGTCCCGTTTTTTGCTTTTCTAACGTGGCAGACTGCGGCTGGACGCGCCGCAAAGGGTGGAGGCTGCATCAGCGTGGGGTTTGGGCACTTTATGGGCAAGCGGGCGCGGGTTGCGCTCGTCACGTTGGCGGCATTGGCCAGCCTTGCAGGTATTCGTGCCATCGACCCGCCGTTTCTGCAGGCCGTGCGCGAACTGAGCTTCGATTATTATCAGCGGCTGGCCCCTCGCGGCTATCAGGACAGCCCGGTGCGGGTGGTGGATATCGACGATGCCTCTCTGGCACTCTACGGCCAATGGCCCTGGCCACGGGACCGGATGGCGGAAATCGTCAACACGCTCAACAGCATGGGTGCCGCCGCCATCGCCTTCGACGTGATCTTTGCCGAAGCCGACCGTTCGTCGCCGCGTCAGCTTGCCCTCAGCCTGCCGGAAAGCTCCATTGCCGCCTCGCCGGATCTGAAGGCCGCGCTCAAATCGCTGCCGGATACGGATGAGCTGTTTGCGCAGGCCCTCGCAGAAGCCCCCTCCATCCTGGGCTTCGCAATTTTGCCTTCCGCCACACCGCAGCAGCCGCAACTGAAGGCCGGCATGGCGCATGTAGGCCCCTCCCCCGCCGGCCTGCTCGCACCCTATGCCTCGGCTCTTGGCGCCATTCTTCCGTTGCAGGAGGCTGCGAGCGGCACCGGCAGCGTGTCGCTGAGCGCCGATGATACGGGCGGCATCGTCCGCCGCATTCCGCTGCTGGTGACTGACGGGACCGAAGTCTTCCCCAGCCTGGCGGTGGAGGCCCTTCGCGTGGCGCAAGGGGCAACCGGACTGATCACACGGGCGGATGAAACCGGCAAGGGCGGCGGGGCGATCAACGGGATCAGAGTGGGCAGCTTCTCGGTTCCGGTGACTGAAACCGGCGAGTTCTGGGTTTATTACGACTGGAACCGGCCCGAGCGCTATGTCTCCGTCGCCGACCTTCTCGACCCGCAGAAGCGTCCAAAGGTGCAGCCGCTGATCGATGGCCAGATCATTTTCATCGGCACCTCTGCCGCCGGTCTGTTTGATATCCGCTCCACGCCCCTTGGCGAGCAGGTGCCGGGCGTCTCGATCCACGCACAGGCTACAGAGCAGATCATCTCCGGCAACTTCCTCTCCCGGCCGGACTGGGCGGAGGGTGCGGAAATCATTGCCGTTCTGCTCGCCGGCCTCGTCCTTGTCGTGCTTCTGCCGCTGACCGGCGGGCTCATCACCGGCGCTGCTGCCGTTTGTCTCACCGTCCTGATGTTCGGCGGCTCCCTGCTGCTTTTCGTCCAGAACGGCCTTCTGATCGACGGGCTCTATCCCTCGATCACCGCCTTCGTCGTCTTCGCCATCGGCACCTCCATGCTCTATGTGATGACGGACCGGGAGAAACGCTTCGTGCGCCAGGCCTTCAGCCAGTATCTCTCGCCGGAGCTGGTCAGCCAGCTGGAACAGCAGCCGGACCAGCTGGTTCTGGGCGGGGAGCTGAGGCCCATGACCATCCTCTTCATGGATGTGCGCGGCTTTACCCCCATTTCCGAACAGCTGACGCCGACAGAGCTGGTGCATTTCCTCAATACACTGCTGTCCCCGCTCAGCGATGCCATCCAGGCCCATGGCGGCACCATCGACAAGTATATCGGCGACAGCATCATGGCCTTCTGGAACGCGCCCGTCCGGGTGGAGAACCACGCTGCCATGGCCTGCGCGGCCAGCCTGAAGATGCTGGACGTAGTGGACCGATTAAATGCGGAAGATGCCTTCGGCTTCAAGGCGCGCAATTTCAAGACCCAGAGCGTGCAGATCGGCATTGGCCTCAACACCGGCGAGGCCTGCGTCGGCAACATGGGCTCCTCACGCCGCTTCAACTACTCGGTGATTGGTGACGCGGTGAACGTGGCAAGCCGGATCGAATCCAGCTGCAAGAGCGTCGGCGCCGATCTCGTCGTCTCGGAAGACACCCGCACGCAGGCCCCTGACTTTGCCTATCTGGAGGCCGGCGCCATTCCGCTCAAGGGCAAGTCCCGGCCTGTGAAGCTCTTCGCGCTGATCGGCGATCAGGAGCTCCGCCGCAGCGAAGCCTTCCGGACACTCGAATTACATCACATGAAGCTGATGGATGCCCTCGACAACCGAAAACCGGAAGCCGCCGCAGCCGCCCTTGCCGACTGCCGCAATGCCGCCCCGCCGGAACTCACCGTCTTCTACGACCGGCTGGCCGAACGGCTGGAGAGGCTTGAAACAGAGATGGCGTGAGATGCGGGAAGGTTTGACGGGTGCAAACCGGTCAATGCCGCCAGACCCACACCCGGCGCCGCCCCGGCCTTGTGCCGGGGCCTGTCAGGAGGCCCCGGCGTAACCAGCACTCAATGAGATTAACTCCGGAAGGAGGGTAAGCTGGTGCGGCGCTTGAGCAATTCCAAGGCGTGATGCATCAGCACCGGAAGGCTTTGATAAAAGCACAAGCTTCCTAACAGGTCCCGGCTCAAGGCCGGGACGGCGCAGCAAGGGTGGAAGGCCCGGCGAATATTCGCACAGGCCCCCTTTCACACCTCACCGCAGCTCCGCCGTATAGTCCTCCACCGGCGGCACGCTGGTGATCAGCTTGTTTTCATACAGAAACTCGGCAAAGCGCTGATAGCGGCCGGCATCCAGAGCTGCCGGGCGCTTGGCAAAACGCGGCAGCGTGTCGCCCCAGGCGCGGCGGTTCAGCTCGTCATCAAGATTCGGATAAGCCGCAATGAAAGCCTCCCACGAGTCCTCCGGATGGTTGGTGAGGTAGACCGTTGCCTTCTCCACCGCCGCCAGGAAACGGACATAGCGCGGATCCCCGGTCTTGTCCTTTGCCGCCACGTAGATCAGCTCGTCGAAGATGGGCACGCCGTTTTCTTCCGGGAAGAAGGCCTTGCCCTTCTTGCCCTCCAGCTCGATCTGGGTGAGCTCGAAATTGCGGTAGCCGCCGATCACCGCATCCACTTGACCCGTCATCAGGGACGGCGACAGAGCGAAATTGACGTTGATGAGCTCCACGTCCCCGATCGAAAGCCCCTGCGAGCGCAGCATCTGGCCGAGCATCGCATCCTCGAAGCCGGACACGGAGAAGCCAATCTTCTTGCCCTTGAGGTCTGCCAGCGTCTTGATGGGGCCATTCTCCAGCACGATCAGCGTGTTCAGCGGCGTCTCCACCAGCGTGCCGATCCACTTCAGCGGCATACCTTCGTTGATCTGGGCATGGAGCGTCGGCTGATAGGACACGGCAATATCCCCCTGCCCTGCCGCGACCAGCTTCGGCGGCATCGCCGGATCGGCCGGCTCGATCAGGTCCACATCAAGCCCTTCGGCCTCGAAGAAACCCTTCTGCTTGGCCACCACCAGCGGCGCGTGGTCCGGATTGACGAACCAGTCGAGCAGAACGGTCAGCTTGTCCGCGGCCGAAGCGGGGGCAGCAGTGGCCAAAGCAGCGGCCAGCGACATCGCGAGAATGCGTTTCATGCGGGGTCTCCCAATAGACAGGTGTTGGATGAAGTTCGAGCCGGCCCAGCCTCAGCCTGACCGGCAGATGCGGGCGCGGGGATCAGTCCTCGCGCTGCCAGGGCACCATGCGGCGTGTCAGGCGCTCGACTACGAAGCGCAGGACCAGAACCATGGCGGCAAGCAGGGCGAGAGCGGCGAACATGGTGTCCGTCTGCATCCGGGCATTGCTCTGCAGCATGATGAAGGCGAGCCCGCCCTTGGCACCGACCCATTCGCCGACAATGGCGCCGATGGGGGCGAAGACCGCTGCAATCCGGACACCGGAGGCAAGCGCGGGCATGGCTGACGGCAGGCGGAAATAGCGCAGTTCCTGCCAGCGGTTGACACGGTAGAGCAGCGCCAGATCGGCGAGCCCCTGATCCATCCGCCTGAGGCCGTCAAAGAAGGTGGAGGTGACGGCAAAAAAGATGACCAGCACCGCCATCACGATCTTAGAAGCAAGGCCGAAGCCGAGCCAGAGCACCAGAATGGGGGCAATGGCAAAGACCGGCAGCGCCTGCGTCACCAGAACCACCGGCAGCAGCCCGCGCCGCGCCAGCGGCGACAGCCACATGACGAAGGCCAGCATGACCCCGGCGGCAATGCCGAAGACAAAGCCCAGCAAGGTTTCACTCAAGGTGATGCTGGCGTGATACAGCAGGAAGCCGCTCTGGCGCTGGAAAGCCTCCAGCACCTTCAGCGGACCGGGCAGCATGTAGGGCGGGATTTCGAGGAACCGCACCGCCAGGTCCCAGATCAGCAACAGGGACAGGCTGACCGTCAGGCCCGGCGCAATGCTGCGCAGGAGAGCGGCTGCACGGGCCGGAAACGCATTCCGGACAGGGCTCGCAGAGGGAAGGGGTTGCCTTCCCGAAAGAAGTTCTATCGACACAAAAGGATCTCCCGTCACCGGCGAGCCGGTCAAGACATTGGAGATCCGGGATATGGCTAAAGGTTTCCGTCCCTTCGCCGGCATGACCCGGATCAGGTTCTAAGGGTTCGGCTTTGCGCCATCTCAGCTCACATCGGAGCACCCCTCGGACCAGCCCGAAACATGCCGCCTGAATGCCGCCTTGGCAAGCAAAACTTGCGGCACCCTGTCACAAAAGCCGAAGGCCCCGGCCGTCACCCATTGACAGCCGGGGCCTTGAAGCTTAAGCGGAACCGGGCAGCCGCCCGGGATCAGCCGCGCTGCCAGACGGCAAGCGCCTGTTCCAGAGCCCGGGCGCCCGGGGTGCCCTTCTCGATGGTGAAGATGGCCCGCTTGCCATTCTCGTAGAGCATCGGAATATCGATCCAGCCACGCTCACGCATGAGGGCAAGGTTACGGTCGCGCTCGCTGTCAACGCTCGACAGCGCAATCCAGAAGTAACCCGGAGCAACCTTCACCGAAGCGCCTAGCAGAGCATCTCCGCGCGCTTCCTCCGTCGGCTTCATCACGAGGCCCGGCACATTGGAGACGTCCCCGCCGGAGAAGCCGCCAGGAAGCTGGAACTGGATCTCGACCAGATGGCTGGCGGGCAGCGAGGAATCGGTGTTTGGCTTGATTCGCAGCGTCACATTGATGTTCCGGTCCGGAATCTGGGCCTGCGCCACGAGTACCGTTTCAGCCTGTCCGCCGGAGCCGTTTTCCTCGGAAACCGACCAGGCCACGTTGCCCGCAGAAGCGGTGCCGGAGCCGCTGGCATCTTCGCCCTCCTCATAGAGGAAAGCCTTCTGCGCAACGATCGCACCGGGCGTTTCTGCCGTCTGAGCCGGCGCCGTGCTGGCGGCGGGCGGGGCAGCAGGCGCCTCCTGCGGCGGCGGGGCCGACGGTGTGATGAGTGTCGTCGTCACGGTCCGCGCATCGGGGGCAACCGCAGGCTCACCCGTATCGGTCAGCAGACGGTCGGTGTTCTTGCCGCCATTCTCGCCATTTGCAGCCGTCTCGCCCGCCGGTGCTCCTGCCTCGGGGGCCGGAGCGGTCGTTGCGGCCGTATCCCCGCTGGAGGAGAATATTCCCGCGATCAGCGAGCGCTGGGAATAGATGAAGGCGCCGATACCGATCAGCACCAGCACAAATCCGCCCAGGAACACGTAGGACATGAAAGACGAATTGCCAGCCGTGCGGGCGCGGCGCGGCGCGCGTGTCCGGCCCTTGCGCGGTTCATCAGCCGCAAGCCGGTAAGCCGCAGCATTCACGCTTCCAGCACCGGCGGGCGCAGGTGCGGACGGATCCGGGCGCAGGCTGTCGCCAGCAGGCGCCGGCCGCGGGCTCGGCGTGGGAAGAGCGTAGGAGGACAGTGCAGGGGCTGCCGGTTCAACGGACGGCTTTGCAGGCGCCGCCCCGAAGGCAGGCTCCATGCGCGGCTGGCTGCGCTCAACGGGCGGCTCTGCCGGAGTGCTTTCGTTGCGGAGGGCATCGCGGGCGGTCTGCACCGCGCTCGACGACGCATCCCCCAGCCTTCCGGCTTCCTGCACGGCAGAGCCCAGCGGCCCGCGCGGCGCGGGCGAAGAGGGCGGATAGGGCTCGGTGCGGGGGGCGGCCGGAGCGCTGGAGCCCGCAGCAGGGGCCATGGGCGCGGGCGCAGCGGGCGCCGGGCGCGTCGCCATCAGCGTTTCGCGCGCAGCCTCTGCCTCAACCTTGCGGATAGCCTCCTCAAGGCGCAACTGCTCGGCTGTGATCTCGGACGGGGAAAGCGGCGGCTCATAGGCCTTCAGCTGACTGACAATCGCGTTTCGGGCGCGGCTGTAGACGTTGCGCCGCGCGGAACCGTTGTTCTCCGGCAGTGACGCAATCGTTTTTTTCAAAATCGAATAGTAATCAGCCATTGGCTCGCTCGTGAGGGGTGCCAGCCTGAACCCGGCGCACCGGAAGCTCCGTATTCATGCCATCCCATTTGTAGGCTCAACACCGGCGGGCGCAAGAGGTGTTCAGCAAAGATAGGATGTGCAATCAGGTTTTTACATGACTTTCGGGCGGAATGGGGAGCATTCCGCCCGATAAATTTCACGTCAGTCCTGGAACGGATTCTGCACCAGAATGGTGTCGTCGCGCTCCGGGCTGGTGGAGAGCAGCGCCACCGGTGCACCGATCAGCTCCTCCACATGGCGGACATATTTCACGGCCTGCGCCGGAAGATCAGCCCAGCTGCGGGCACCCTTGGTGGATTCCTGCCAGCCCGGCAGGGTTTCGTAAATCGGCACCACACGTGCCTGCGCTCCCTGGGAGGCCGGCAGATAGTCGATCCGCTTGCCGTCCAGTTCATAGCCGACGCAGATCTTCAGCTCTTCAAGGCCATCCAGAACATCCAGCTTGGTCAGTGCGATGCCGGTGATGCCGGAAGTGCAGACCGTCTGGCGCACGAGAACCGCATCGAACCAGCCGCAGCGGCGCTTGCGGCCCGTGACGGTGCCGAATTCATGGCCGCGGGTGCCGAGGAATTCGCCGACTTCGTTCTGCTGCTCGGTCGGGAACGGCCCTTCGCCCACGCGAGTGGTGTAGGCCTTGGTGATGCCCAGCACATACCCGACCGCGTTGGGGCCAAGGCCCGAGCCGGTGGCAGCCTGACCGGCAACCGTGTTGGACGAGGTCACGTAAGGATAGGTGCCGTGGTCGATGTCGAGCAATGCGCCCTGCGCGCCTTCAAACAGCAGGCGCTTGCCTTCGCGGCGCTGGCCGTCGAGCAGCTTCCACACCGAATCCATGTAGGGCAGCACGGTGCCAGCCACGGAGGACAGTTCCTCGAAGATGGCCTGCGCGGAAATTTCGCTCTCGCCGAGGCCCCGGCGCAGCGGATTGTGATGCGCCAGCAGCCGGTCGATCTTGGCCGGCAGCGTCTCCAGATTGGCAAGGTCCATCAGACGGATGGACCGGCGGCCCACCTTATCCTCATAGGCCGGGCCAATGCCGCGGCCCGTGGTGCCGATGCGCGTGCCGGTGCTGGAGTTCTCGCGCAGCGCATCCAGTTCGCGGTGCAGCGACAGGATCAGCGTCGCATTTTCGGCGATGCGCAGGGTTTCCGGGTTCACGGTGACGCCCTGATCGCGCAGGCGGCCGATTTCCGACACCAGCGCATGCGGGTCCAGCACCACGCCATTGCCGATCACCGACAGCTTGCCCGGGCGCACGACGCCGGAGGGCAGCAGGGACAGCTTGTAGCTGACGCCGTCGATCACGAGCGTATGGCCGGCATTATGCCCGCCCTGGAAACGGACAATCACATCGGCCTGCTCCGAGAGCCAGTCGACGATCTTGCCCTTGCCTTCATCGCCCCATTGCGAACCGACGACAACAACATTGGCCATGGGTGCCATACCCTTCTCAAAAGGAACCATCTGCCGGGGCCGCTTTTTCCGGGCACCAGCACACAAAACCCCGGTACATGGCCGGGGCAAACGCGCGGACTATAGCCACTTCCGCCAAGAGTTGCGAGCCCGAAACGGAAGAAATTGACGGATGGGAGCCTCGCATTCCGGGTGGCGCTAACTGCCGGGCAAATGATACTGCTTTCATTCTCCCGCAGGTGCAGACCCCGCCTCAAACATCCGGACACAATCATGTCATTCGCCGCCTGGCTGCTGCTGTTTTTCCTCAGTGCCCTGTGGGGCGGCTCGTTTCTCTTTGCCAAGGTGGCGGTGGCCGAGATTCCGCCGCTGATGCTGGTGTTCCTCAGGGTGCTGATTGCCGCCGCCGTGCTGCATATGGTGCTGCGCTTTACCCCGCACCGGTTTCCCCGTGATCCGAAGATGCTGGCAAGCTTCCTTGTCATGGGCCTGCTCAACAATGCGGTTCCCTTCTCGCTGATCTTCTGGGGCCAGACGGGCATCGCGGCAGGCCTTGCCTCGATCCTCAATGCCACGACGCCGATCTTCACCTTCCTGATCGCCGCCGTGGTGCTGCATCAGGAACCGGTGACGGCCAACCGCATCGCTGGCGTATTGCTGGGCTTGTCGGGCGTGGCGCTGATGCTGTCCTCCAGCCTTGCCGGGCTCAGCTCCGATCCGCTTTGGGCGCAAGCCGCCTGCCTGGGCGCCGCCCTCTCCTACGGCCTCGCCGGAGCCTTCGGCCGCCGCTTCAAGGGCATGCCACCGCTGGTCACGGCAACCGGCCAGATCACCGGCTCCACCGTGCTGATGCTGCCGGTTGCGCTTTTCTCGGCCGGAAGCTGGTCACCGGCAGATGTCAGTCTGCTGGTCTGGAGCAATGTGCTGGCGCTCGCCGTACTCGCCACGGCGCTCGGCTACATGATCTTCTTCCGGCTTCTGGGCGAGGCAGGGGCAACCAACACCTCGACAGTCACCCTGCTGGTCCCCGTCTGCGCCCTCGGTTTCGGATATCTGCTGCTGGGCGAGAGGCTCTATCCGGTGCAATTCGCCGGGCTCGGCATTCTGCTTAGCGGCCTCGTGCTGCTTGACGGGCGCATCCTGAAGCTGTTGCGCCCGTAAACTCAATGAGCGGCATCCTTCCGGATGCCGCTCAAATCTCCAAAAACTCAGATCAACCATGGTCTTCCCGGACGCAGCGCAGCGGAGATCCGGGATGACAATAGAGAGGCAGTGCAAGCCACAAAGCCAAGACCCGCTTCCTCATCAGAACTTCAGCACTTTGGCCTGTTTCACCAGCGGCAGTGATTCGATGGCACGCAGCGTAGCGGCGGGCACTTCGCCATCCACCTCCAGCAGCGCGATGGCATCTCCACCCGGCTCCGTGCGGCCAAGATTGAACGTGGCGATGTTGATGCCTGCCTCGCCGAGAAGGCTGCCGAACTTGCCGATGAAACCCGGCTTGTCCTCGTTGGTGATGTAAAGCATGTAGGGGCCGAAACCGGCTTCCATGTTGATGCCCTTCACCTGAATGATGCGCGGCTTGCCGTCGGCAAACACCGTGCCTGCGACGGAACGCTCCTGCCGGTCGGTGACAATGGTCAGGCGCATGTAAGTCTCGTAGGCGCCCATCTGGCCGCGCCGCACCTCTTCCACCTGAATGTCCCGCTCGCGGGCGATGGCCGGGGCCGACACCATGTTGACGGTCTGCAGCACCGGCGTCAGCACGCCGGTCAGCGCCGCCGCCGTCAGGGCGCGGGTGTTCATGTCGGCAATCGTGCCTTCATATTCGATGCGGATCTTGCGAATGCCGGTTTCCGTCAGCTGGCCCGCGAAGGAGCCCAGCTGCTCGGCCAGCCGCACGAAGGGCGTCAGGCGCGGCGCCTCTTCCGCCGAGATCGAAGGCATGTTGAGCGCGTTGATGACGGCACCGCTCATCAGATAGTCCGAGATCTGCTCGGCCACCTGCAAGGCAACATTCTCCTGCGCCTCTTCGGTCGATGCGCCCAGATGCGGGGTGCAGACCATGTTCGGCGCGCCGAAGAGCACGTTTTCCTTCGCTGGCTCCTCGACAAACACATCGAACCCGGCCCCTGCCACATGGCCCGTATCAAGTGCCGCCCGCAGGGCCACCTCATCAACCAGCCCGCCACGGGCACAGTTGATGATATAGACGCCGCGCTTGGTCTTCATCAGCGCATCGGCGGAGATGATGTTGCGGGTCTTGTCCGTCAGCGGCGTGTGCAGGGTGATGAAATCGGCCCGCGCCAGCAGCGTGTCCAGCTCAACCTTCTCAACGCCGAGATCCCTTGCCCGCTCAACCGACAGGAACGGGTCAAAGGCGAGAACCTTCATCTTCAGGCCGATGGCCCGGTCGGCGACGATCGAGCCGATGTTGCCGCAGCCGATGAGGCCCAGTGTCTTGCCGGTGATTTCCACACCCATGAAGCGGGACTTCTCCCACTTGCCGGCCTGCGTCGAGGCATCGGCGGCCGGGATCTGCCGGGCGAGCGAGAACATCATCGCAATGGCATGTTCCGCCGTGGTAATGGCGTTGCCAAAGGGCGTGTTCATCACGATGATGCCCTTGGCGGTGGCGGCCGGGATATCGACATTGTCGACGCCGATGCCCGCACGGCCGATCACCTTCAGCCGCGTGGCGGCGGCAACCACCTTTTCGGTGACCTTGGTGGCCGAGCGGATGGCAAGGCCGTCATAATCGCCGATCACGGCGAGCAGGGCGTCCTTGTCCTTGCCCAGCTCCGGGCGGAAATCCACGTCGATGCCACGGTTCTTGAAGATCTGGATCGCTGCTTCCGACAGCTGATCCGAAATGAGCACTCTGGGAGCCATGAAACTCTCCTTCATTCAGGGCGCTTCAGGCAAGGCAGCACCGTCTGCGGTTCAACGGGAGAACCGCAGCAGGCGCCTCACACGGGCGCAGGATTTTGGTGAAGTGCAAGGCCCGGAGAAAAGCTCACCGGGCCCTCGCATCAGGCGGCTGCCTGCAAGCGGGCCTTCTGGGCCGCAAAGGCCCAGTCGAGCCAGGGCAGAAGCGCCGCAACGCTGTCCGGATCCACCGTCGCACCGCACCAGATGCGGAAGCCCGTCGGGGCATCGCGGTAGGAGCCGATGTCATAGGCGACACCTTCAGCTTCCAGCGCAGAGGCCATGGCCTTGGCGAACGCCGCCTGCCCCGCATCGTCCAGCGCCGTCACCGCCGGATCAACGATCTTCAGGCAGACGGAGGTGTTGGAGCGCGTGGCCGGATCAACGGCGAGGAAGTCCACCCACGGCGTCTCTTCCACCCAGCGGGCGATATGCCCGGCGCTGGTGTCGGCGCGGCCGATCAGGGCCTTCAGGCCGCCGATGGAGGATGCCCATTCCAGCGCATCGATATAGTCCTCGACGCAGAGCATGGACGGGGTGTTGATGGTCTCGCCCTTGAAGATGCCTTCGATCAGCTTGCCCTTGGAGGTCAGGCGGAAAATCTTCGGCAGCGGCCAGGCGGGGGTGTAGCTCTCCAGCCGGGCAACGGCGCGCGGGCTGAGGATCAGCATGCCATGCGCGCCTTCACCGCCGAGCGCCTTCTGCCAGGAGAAGGTGACCACATCGAGCTTGGCGAAGTCCAGCTCCTGCGCGAAAGCGGCGGAGGTGGCATCGCAGATGACGAGGCCTTCCCGGTCTGCCGGGATCCAGTTTGCATCCGGCACGCGCACGCCAGAAGTCGTGCCGTTCCAGGTGAAGACAACGTCGCGGCTGAAATCGACGCTGCCAAGGTCCGGCAGCTCGCCATAGGGCGCTTCGATGGTGCGGGCATCCAGCTTCAGCTGCTTGACCACATCGGTCACCCAAGTGGAGCCGAAGCTTTCCCAGGCGAGCATATCAACACCGCGCGCACCGAGCAGGGACCACAGGGCCATCTCGACCGCGCCCGTGTCCGAGGCCGGAACGATACCGATGCGGTAGTCCGCAGGCACCTCAAGGATCTCACGGGTCTTGTCGATGGCGAGTTCAAGACGGGTCTTGCCGATCTTGGCGCGGTGGGAGCGGCCAAGGGACTTCACGTCCAGCGCGGCGGCAGACCAGCCGGGGCGCTTGGCGCAAGGACCAGACGAAAAACGGGGATTGGCCGGGCGCTTTGCCGGCTTCGCAGTCGCTGTCATATGCTATCCTCTCAGATAGGCGCTCCTCGTTGGGGAGGAGTGTCCCACTGACTTGGATATGCCCTTCCGGCAGGCCGGTCAAGCCGGATGGAGCCTTGCAGCGCTGCAAAGCGAAAGGCCGGTGCTTGTGGCACCGGCCCCTGAAGTGATCCGCGGGGAAGAGGATCAGTAACGGGCAGAGACAGCATTGCCCGAATAGAGCATCGGACGGTTGACCGGGCCAGCCGTATCGAAGTTGTATCGCACGCCAAGCCTGATCTCGTGGGCGGCCAGATCCTTGTACTTGATCCGGCTCTGACCGGTGCCGACATTGTTCAGCTGGACAGAACGGGCCTCGCCCAGGTTCTTGTAGCGGTAGCCAAGATCGATGTCCCAGTTCGGCGTCACCGCATAAGAAGTACCAGCCATCAGCGCCCAGGCAAAGTTCCACTTGCCGCTCGACCCGTCGTAGGACGTGTTCACGCCATTCGGGTTGAAGGACTTGGTGTCGTGGACATTCACATAGGCCGCACCCACACCAGCCCCCACATAGGGGGTAAAGCCGTTCCAGGTGCCCACATCCAGATAGCCGTTCAGCATCAGCGTCCAGACGTCGATATTGGCCGTTTCGCGGGAATAATCCGTGCCGGTGCAGAGGTTGCAAGGCGCATAACCACGGTACTTGGCTGACGGCTCGTAGTCGAACGTCAGGTCGGAACGCAGATAGTCGTTGAACTTGTAACCAATACCTGCACCGATGACGACCGTATCGTTCATCTTGTTACGGTTAAAACGCAGATCACCGATCACGGGATCACTGAAGCTGCCTTTCGGCGCCTGATAAATCTTGTAGCCGATATCGCCGCGCAGATACCAGCCGCCGGTGGCCGGGACTTCGGGGATATGCTCAATCACAGGAGCCGGCAGATCCATCGCCAGATCCGCGGCCAGTGCTGCCTGCGAGATGAAGATCGCACAGCTCGCCAAAGACAACTGCTTGAAAACGCTGCCCATGTCCTCGTCCTTTGAAACAAGCGTCCGCACCAGCCAGGCTGCGGGGCGCGCTTTGGAACATGTCTTAAATCTAGGGCAAAAGGTTTAAAGGGTGCTTAACCGTATTTCTTTACCAGGATTTTTTACCTTAACCCAAGGTAAACAAGAGAGATCACGTTAGGACTTCATTAATAAAAAGGCACCCGCCTCTCCAGCGGATGCCCTGTGCTTTTACCATTCCGGAAAAAGCTTGCCTCATCTCAGGATGGCCAGGCCCGTGCAGCGTTTGAGCGTTTCAAGATGTGATGAACAGCATTAGACGCCTTGGAATGAGCTGGTCCCTCGACGTCAGGCAGCCGAACGCGCGACAACTCCGGCGATTTCGTCCACCACGTCATTGACCAGCGAGGCGTCATCCCCTTCCGCCATGACACGGATCAGCGGCTCTGTCCCGGACGGACGGATGACCAGCCGGCCGCTGCTGCCAAGGCGCTCACGCCCGGCATCTATAGCCGACTTGACCATGTCACTCTCCAGCGGTTTACCGCTCTTGTAGCGCACGTTCTTCAGCACCTGCGGAACCGGCACGAACTTGGCACAGACCTCGGACACCGGGCGGTCCTGCTCGCGCACGCAGGCGAGAATCTGCAGGGCCGCAATGAGGCCGTCGCCAGTGGTGGCGAAGTCCGACAGTACGAGATGGCCGGACTGCTCTCCGCCAACGTTGAAGCCATGGGCACGCATATGCTCCACCACGTAGCGGTCCCCCACCTTGGTGCGGGCCAGTTCCAGCCCGCGCGAGCCAAGGAAGCGCTCAAGCCCGAGATTGGACATGACCGTTGCCACGATGCCCGGTCCCGTGAGCTTGCCTGCCGCATGCCAGCTCTCGGCAACGGTTGCCATCAGCTGGTCGCCATCCACCACCTGACCGCGTTCGTCGACAATGATCACCCGGTCCGCGTCACCATCCAGCGCAATGCCGATATCGGCCCGCACCTCATGCACCTTGCGCGCCAGCGCGTCGGTGGAGGTGGAGCCGCAGTCCTTGTTGATGTTGTAGCCGTCCGGATTGACGCCGATGGAGATGACTTCCGCGCCCAGTTCCCACAGCACTGCCGGTGCCACCTTGTAGGCCGCGCCATTGGCGCAATCGGCCACGATGCGCAGGCCTTCCAGGCTCATGTCGCGCGGCAGGGTGCGCTTGGCGAATTCGATGTAACGGTCGTGCACGCCGTCAATGCGCTTGGCCCGGCCCAGCTGATCAACGCTGGCAAGGCGCGGCGTCAGATCGCTGTCCATGAGACGCTCGATTTCGAGCTCGATCTCGTCGCTCAGCTTGAAGCCGTCCGGCCCGAAAAACTTGATGCCATTGTCGGCAAAGGGATTGTGCGACGCTGAGATCATGACGCCGAGATCTGCGCGCAGCGAGCGTGTCAGCATGGCGACGGCCGGCGTGGGCATCGGCCCGAGCAGGAACACTTCGAGGCCAACGGACGTAAAGCCCGCCACCATGGCATTCTCCAGCATGTAGCCGGACAGGCGCGTATCCTTGCCGATCACGACGCGGCTGCGGTGATGGCCATTGCGGAACATGAGGCCAGCCGCCATGGCGACCTTGAGTGCCACTTCCGCCGTCATCGGATGGGTGTTCGCCTTGCCGCGAATGCCGTCGGTTCCGAAATACTTGCGCATGGGTGAATCACTGCCTTTGCGATTGGTCTTGTACGTCCCTCATACAGCGTTCCGCCGCAGAAGGCCGGTCAAAATTTGTGATCGACTGTTACGATGAAAAACGCCCGGCCTGTAAAGACCGGGCGTCAGGTTATCAAGAAGGAATGACAGCTCAGGCGAGCGGCTGCGGCTCCAGGCCTGAGGGCGCCCCCCCCTCCCCGCCGCGCTTGGCACCGGCGGAGGGAACTGCGGAGCTGCGGCCCACGGGCTGGTCGTCATCCTCGTCACGAACCGGCGGCTTGCCTGCGAGCAGGTTCTTGATCTCTTCGCCCGACAGGGTTTCGTACTCGATCAGGCCCTTGGCGAGCGTTTCAAGATCATCCGCACGTTCGGTCAGGATACGGCGGGCTTCGTTGAAGCCCTCCTCCACGAACCGTCGCACTTCGGCGTCAATGATACGCGCGGTCTCTTCTGACACGTTCTGCTGGCGGGCAACGGAATGGCCGAGGAACACTTCTTCCTGGTTCTCGCCATAGGCCACCTTGCCGAGCTTGTCGGAATAGCCCCACTGGGTGACCATGGCGCGCGCCAGACGGGTCGCCTGCTGAATGTCCGAGGAAGCGCCCGAAGTGACATTCTCAAGGCCGAAGATCAGCTCTTCCGCCACGCGCCCGCCCATGATGATCGCAAGGCGCGAGGTCATCTGGGTGTAGCTCATGGAGATTTCGTCACGCTCGGGCAGCTGCATCACCATGCCAAGCGCACGGCCGCGCGGGATGATGGTTGCCTTGTGGACCGGATGGGCCTTCGGCACGCTGAGCGCGACAAGGGCGTGGCCAGCCTCATGATAGGCGGTGCAGCGCTTTTCCTCTTCGGTCATCACCAGCGTGCGGCGCTCGGCGCCCATCATCACCTTGTCCTTGGCGTCTTCGAACTCTGCCATGGTCACGAGGCGCTTGGACCGGCGGGCCGCCAGAAGGGCTGCCTCGTTGACGAGGTTCATCAGATCCGCACCGGAGAAGCCGGGGGTGCCACGGGCAAGAACCTTCACGTCCACATCCGGCGCCAGCGGCACCTTGCGCATGTGCACCTTTAGGATCTTCTCGCGGCCGGTCACATCCGGGTTCGGCACAACGATCTGGCGGTCGAAGCGGCCCGGGCGCAGCAGCGCCGGGTCGAGAACGTCCGGACGGTTGGTCGCAGCGATGATGATGATGCCTTCGTTCGGCTCGAAACCATCCATCTCAACGAGGAGCTGGTTCAGCGTCTGCTCGCGCTCGTCATTGCCGCCGCCGAGCCCCGCACCGCGATGACGGCCGACCGCGTCGATTTCATCGATGAAGATGATGCAAGGCGCGTTCTTCTTCGCCTGTTCGAACATGTCGCGCACGCGGGACGCACCGACACCGACGAACATTTCAACGAAGTCCGAGCCGGAGATGGTGAAGAACGGCACATTGGCCTCACCCGCCACCGCTCGGGCGGTCAGGGTCTTGCCGGTGCCCGGAGGGCCGACGAGCAGCACACCCCGCGGAATGCGGCCACCGAGACGCTGGAACTTCTGCGGATCACGCAGGAATTCCACGATTTCCTGAAGGTCTTCCTTGGCCTCGTCAATGCCGGCCACGTCATCAAAGGTGACGCGGCCATGGGCTTCGGTCAGCAGTTTGGCCTTGGACTTGCCAAAGCCCATCGCCTTGCCGCCGGCACCGCCCTGCATCTGGCGCATGAGGAAGATCCAGACGCCAAGGATGATGATCATCGGCAGCCAGGAAATCAGCGCGCCTGCAAGCGAGAAATTCTCTGAAGGCGGACGGGCCTTGATCAGCACGCCCTTGTTGCGCAGCTCGTCCACATATTGGGTGCCGCTGGGCGCATAGGTCTGGAACTGGCCGCCATTGGTGAAGTTGCCGGTGATCAGCTGATCCTGGATCGTTACATCACGAATCTCGCCCTGATCCGCCTGGTTCAGGAACTGCGAGAACGGAATGTCATTGGACGCCGTTCTCTGGGAAGAGCCCTGAAACAGCTGGAACAACGCGATCAGCAGGAGCGCGATGATCACCCAGAGGGCAAGATTACGGAAATTTGCGTTCATTTCGATCCCTTGTCCGCCATCAGGCGTCCATCAACGTCGAGGGTTGCCGGCTACTGTCCCACAAGATAGGTCGGCATAGTGCCCCTGCCAAGGAGTAGCCGCAGTGTTGCGCGGATCAGCTCACTTTTTTGTTAAGCCCGCGCCGGTTTCAGCAACATCAGCCTCCCTTAGGGCATGTTGCCTGCAGGTGCAATGACGCACCGCCCCGCACTCTTTGCACAGAGCGTCAATTATCCGGCATCATTGCGGACAGGACCTGATCTCCAGTGCGGCGCAGGACCAGTCCCGGCGCCCGCGGCAAGGCCCATGCAAGACAGGCTGCGCCGTTTTTGCCGCCCCCCTCAAGACGCATGACGGCCGGAAGACGGGCAAAAGCTGCAGTGGGGAAACCACTGGCCCTTGCAAGGGTGCGGACTTCCTCCCGCAGCCCTTCATCTTGCCGCAACTGCGCCACGGGCATGATCCTGAGGCTCCCCTTAACATCCGGTTTGAGGCAGACACGGTAACGCCCGTCCCAGTGGACGCATTGACCCGGCAGGAGTTCCACCGCGGCCGGCAAGGAGCGGCCCGGTTCCGGCCAGAGCCGCATGCACCCGCCCGCCGAAACATCAAAAACCGCCCCCGCCAGCGTCACCCGCAAGGGGCCACCGGCTAGAAGGCGGCCATCCAGCGCCTCCAGGCGGTCCAGCCGGGGCGGCTGGAGACTGCCGCCCACATGCTGCGCCAGCCGGGCCAGCAGCCGCAGGCGCACCTCTTCAGGCAGCGGCGTCAGGCGCGCAAGGTCGAGACGGGCAAAGTCGGGCACATCACCGGCACTGGCATCCTTCAGAAGAACATCCACAGCCGCATCAATGGCCTGCGCAGCCCGCGCCATCCGGCGGATGGTGGAACTGATACGGGACGGATCAAACCCCTCAAGCAAAAGCCCGGCCTGAAGCTGGCGCAGGCGCACCCGCTTGTAGACGGGATTGCTGTTGGAAGGATCATCCATCCAGGAGAGGCCACGGGCAACAAGGGAGGCCTTGAGGCGGGAACCGGGAACCGTCAGAAAAGGCCGCAGAAGACGCAGACCGAAGGGGCCGCCGGACTGATCCGCTGCCATCGCCGCCAGTCCATAAACTCCGCTGCCGCGGGTCAGCCGGTCGAAGAATGTTTCGATCTGATCATCGAGATGATGGGCCAGCACCAGCGCCTCCACGCCGGACAGATCCATGGCATCAGCCATCAGCCGGTACCGCGCCATGCGGGCTTCGGCCTGAAGATTGGTGAGGCCCTCCGGCGCCTGCCAGGTGAGAATTTTCGCAGGAATCTGCAGGGCTTCCGCCTGCTTCACGACAAACCGGACCTCTTCCGCCGCCTCCGGGCGCAAGCCATGATCAACGGTCAGAACCAGAAGGCGTGGTGCCGGAAATCCGGCAGAGTGCCTTGCGCGGGCCCAGCCGGCAGTCAGATGCAGGAGAGCAAGCGAGTCGCCGCCTCCCGAGACGGCCAGCGCAAGCGAAGAAAACCGCTCCAGCGGCGCCAGAAGACGTGCGGCCTCGTCCTCTGAGACCGGCAATGCGCTGGAAAAATCAGGAGCAGCGGGCACGCTGCTGTTCGGCGCGGGCCTGATCGCGCACCGCCTTCGCCGCATTGGGATATTTCGTCAGAAGCTCGGCATAGGTCGCGCAGGCCGCGCCCGTCTCGCCAAGACCCTTGAGGGAAAGACCCAGTTTCAGCAGGCTGTCGGGTGCTTTCGTGTTCTGCGGATAATCGGTATAGGTCTTCAGGAAAGCGTCGGCAGCACCGCGGAAATCCCCTTGCCCATACAGGCTTTCGCCAAGCCAGTACTGCGCATTGGGCACCTGATCGCTCTGCGGATAGGCCTCAAGGAAGGAGCGGAAGCCCTGTTCGGCGGAGACATAGTCACCCTGAAGCGCAAAATTATAGGCGTTGTCGTAATCGGTTCTGGGATCGCCGGTCATGCCGAGGCTCGCGATCTGGCCGGAGAATTCACCATTGCCGCTGTTGACGCCCGGCGGCGTGCCGCCCGGGGAGATTGGCTGCAGCTGCGGCTGGCCAAACTGGCCACGTGCCAGCGCCGACAGATCCAGCGGCCCGCTGCCGGAAGGCGCGCCCTCCTGATAGACCCCGTCCTGATAACCGCCACCGGCCGCGAACTCGGCATCACCCGACCCCCCCGCCGCATTGCTGCCCGGAGCCATCTGCCCGAGAATGCCCTCTGCGGGTGCCAGACCGGCACCCGCAGTTGCTGCATTGCTGGCCGCGTGCTGCGGCTGATGAGCCGGCGCGGCAGGGCCCGCGTCAGAGCGCTTGCCCGGCTGCTTATGCCCGCCTTCCAGCTGCTGGAAACGGTACTCGTTGTCTTCCTGCATCCGGCGCAGCTGATCCTGCAATTCGCGCAGCTGATAGCTCAGCTGCTCCACCTGACCGTTCAGGCGGCGCATCTGGTCTTCCACGTCGTTGAGGCGCACCTGCGCATCGTTACCGCCACCGCTGCCGAAAAGCTGCGCATTTGCGGACGGCACCGCTGATGCCATCATGCAAACGGCCGCCAGGGCCGCAAGAAGCGTCTTCCATTTCACCATGCTTTACCTCCGGTCTGCCTTGATGGCATCCGATGGATAGCACAGGGCGCGCTGACTTCGGCCAAAATTTGACGGAAACACCGTTCAACCACCAGTTCATATAAAAACAGGCGCGAAGGAAGCCTTCGCGCCTGTCAAATTCTTCTTCACGGGCAGATCAGATCAGCTGCCGGCGCTGTTCAGAACGGTCACAGCGCGGCGGTTCTGGGACCAGCAGCTCTCGTCGTCACACACAGCCACTGGACGCTCCTTGCCATAGGAGATGGTGCGGATACGCGAAGCCGAAACACCGCGCGAGACGAGGTAGTCGCGAGCAGCGTTTGCACGGCGGGCGCCCAGTGCAATGTTGTACTGACGGGTGCCACGCTCATCCGCGTGGCCTTCCATCGTGATGCTGTAGCGGCTGTAGCTGTTCAGCCACTGCGCCTGCTTGTCGAGGGTCGCCTGCGCCTGAGCGCTCAGGGTCGACTGATCGTTTGAGAAGAACACGCGATCGCCGACATTGACCACAAAGTCCTGGCTTGAGCCCGGGGTGGCGTTGGCGCTGCCATCAAGCCCGTCGGTATTGGTGTTGGAGCAGGCAGCCAAGGTCAGCGCAAAACCAATGACAGCCGCCATGCGCGCACCGCGCGCCATCATAGCCGTATTCAACATTCGATAACTCCTCGTCCCGCCGGATCCGGCAAGGTGAACGCATTCTCTACAACAGTGGTTAACAACCGGTTGGCGGCCAGCTCTATCATATAAGAAAGAGCCGGGCACCTCACGTTTTTCTGCGATTCCGGCTCTTCCACACAGGCGTGCCGCCGCCAGAGGCGGCAGCAGATGGCTTCAATCAGTCCAGCAGCGGCGACCAGGCCGGATCCGAGCCGAAGGCCGGAGTGTTGATGCGCTGCTCGTTGTAACCGGTCAGATCCACGGTCCACAACTGCGGACCGCCATTGGGGCCCGGCGTGTCGCGGAAGAACGTCAGCACCCGGCCGTTCGGCGCCCAGGACGGACCTTCGTTATGGTAGCCTTCCGTCAGGATACGCTCACCGGTGCCGTCCGGACGCATCACGCCGATCATGAACCGTCCCTGGTTCTGCTTGGTGAAGGCAATCAGGTCCCCGCGCGGCGACCAGACCGGTGTCGAGTAGCGGCCCGGACCAAAGCTGATGCGCTGCGGATTGGAGCCGTCTGCACCCATCACGTAAAGCTGCTGGGTGCCGCCCCGGTCGGATTCGAACACCACCTGGCGGCCATCCGGCGAAAAGGACGGGCTCGTGTCAATGGCCGGCGTATTGGTCAGACGCGTCGTGGCGCGCGAGCGCAGGTCCATGGTAAAGATATTGGCATTGCCGCCCTGCTGCAGGCTCATGATCACCCGCTGTCCGTCCGGCGAGAAACGCGGCGCAAAGGTCATGCCGGGGAAGTTGCCGACAATCTCGCGCTGACCGGTCTCGATATTGAGCAGGAAAACGCTCGGATCGGCCCCGGTGTAGGCCATATAGGTGATTTCCTGCGTCGTCGGCGAGAAGCGCGGCGTCAGCACCAGTTCATCGCCCCGGGTCAAGTACCGCAGGTTGGCGCCGTCCTGATCCATGATGGCCAGACGCTTGACGCGCTTCTGCTTCGGGCCGCTTTCATCGACGAAAACGATACGGGTATCAAAATAGCCCTTTTCACCGGTCAGACGCTCATAGATGGCATCGGAAATGATATGGCCAAGGCGGCGCCAGTTCTCCGGCGTGGTGAAGAACTGCTGGCCCAGCATCTGCTGGCCGGCGAACACATCCCACAGGCGGAACTCGGCGCGCAGCCGTCCATCCGCCTGGCGGGTGACGGAACCGGAAACGAGCGCCTGCGCCCCGATGGTGCGCCAGTCACCAAAACGCGGGGTCGTCTGGGCGCTCACGTTCTTTTCGATGAAGCTGGCCGGGTCGAGCGGACGGAACAGGCCGGAACGGCGCAGATTGTTGGAGATCACCTCCGTCAGCTGCCGTGCGAGCTGGGCGTCACCACCTTCAGGAGAGAAATCCGGCAGGGCGATCGGCATCGGTTCGATCGTGCCCTGCGTAATGTCGATTTCGATCAGGGCGCTGGCCGGTGCAATCATTGCCGCGCCGGACACCGAGATGGCGCAAACCGCCAGGGCCGCACGCAGGGCCGTGGCAAGGCGCCGTTTAATCTGGAAGGCTCTCATCTTCATCGAGGCTCCGGTTTTTCCTAAAGTCCACCAGTCCGTCATTGATGGACAAAATTGATGACAATCTCACGCCAGGCCTCATATTTGGCCTGTGGCAACGAATAGGGCGCGCATCGCTGCACAGCCCGGATGGTGCTCTGGGCGAGCAACTGCCCATCCACACCGTCTGCCGCCTCTACAACCTGCGGCGTTCCATCCAGTTCCCCGGACGGCGTTAATCTGAACCGCACCTTCACCTCGGCGCTGGTGCCAGCTTGCAGTTGAGGCGGCATCCAGCAGCGCTGGACCGCTTCCCGCAAGCCAGAGATTTCCTGTCCGGTCAGCGTCTGCGTGTCAGACGCCTTGGCCATCGGCGGCACGGCAAGCGCACAAAGCGGCAATGCAGTCTGCATCAGGTGCCTGCCCAGCCCGGAATGCCTCACCCCGCCTGGCCGCCTCATGTGTCAGCCCCCCAGCATCTGGCTTGGATCGAAGTTGATGATGACCTCACGCCAGGCATCATACTTCTCGGCCGGAAGCGTATAGGGCTGGCAGCGCATGACGGCGCGCACGGCACTGTCGGAAGCGGCCCGGAACGAGGGGTTGCCGCTCGAGTTGATCACCCGGGGAGACCCTTCCACTTCGCCAGCCATGCTCAGGTTGAACTGCAGGCGCACGGCAAGATCCGAAGCTCCCGCAGCACCGACCGGCGGGTTCCAGCACCTTGCGATCTGGCCGCGCAGCGCATCCAGCTCCGATACCGTCATCTTGACGTTGTTGTTGCCCGTTCGGCTGCCGAGGGAGGCGGCCTCCTTGGCACCGGCGGTGCCGCCGCCGGAGGGGTCAACCTTGTTCAGCAGCGCGCTGATCTCGTTCGGGTTGAACTTCTCGTCCTTCTTCGGCTGCTGCTGGGCGGTCTGCTGCTGCGGCTTCGGCGGCACAGGCTTGGAACGCGGGGTCACCTTCACCGGCTCGGACATCAGCGGCTTGGGCGCTTCCTCGGCAGGCGCAGCTTCTGCCACGGCCTGCTTGACAGGCTCCGGCTCGGCCTTCGGCGCAGGCTCCGCAACCGGTTTGACCGGTGCGGGCTTCACCGGGGCAGGCTCTGGTGTTGGCGTGGGTGGCGGCGTCGATGACTCCCGCGCGGCAACAGACTGATTAGTCGGCCGGGGTGTCGGCGGCGTTTGCAGTTCGGTCTTCGCCTCCCCGGCCGTCTTGTCCGGCTCAGGCGCCTTCTTGTTGGCTTCCTTGGTGGTGGATTCGTTTGGCTGTTCCTTCAGCTCCGCGGTCTTTTCACCCTTGTGCAGCTGGGTGAATTCACCAATCGGCACCAGATCAACCGGCAGGGACTCCATCGGCTTGGTGTCAAACGGTTCCGCCCCCGGAAGCGCAACAAGCCCCCAGAGCAAAAGAGCCATATGGCCCGAGACGGAAACGATCAAGCCTGTGCGCATGATGCGTCAGGTTCCCTATTCAGCAAGTGTCACAAGCCCAAGTCGCTTGAAGCCGGCGGCGTTGATCCGGCCCATGATCTGCATCATCGTGCCATAGGCCGCCGTCTGATCGCCCTTCACGAAGATCCGCTCCTCATAGCCATTTTCGGCAATGGCAGACAGTTTCGGCACCACCTCATCCAGCGCGATTTCGGTGTTCTGGATGAAGATCTTCCCATCCGCCGTCACGGAAATCGTGATCGGCTCATTGTCCCCCTGCAGGGGCTTGGCCGCCGTCTGCGGCAGATCCACCGGCACACCGGAGGTCATCAGCGGCGCGGCCACCATGAAAATGATCAGAAGCACCAGCATCACGTCCACGAAGGGGGTGATGTTGATTTCATTCACGGGCGCTGCGCGTCGGCCGCCGCGTCTGCGCCGTCCGCCACCACCGCCGCCCGCTCCAACACTCATACCCATGGGTCAGATCCGTTCGTCAATCTGGCGGGACAGGATGGCCGAGAACTCGTCCGCAAAACCTTCCATGCGGGCGGAGAGCTTGGCCACATCCGTCTGCAGCTTGTTATAGGCAATAACCGCCGGAATTGCGGCAAGCAGGCCGAGAGCCGTTGCCAGCAGAGCTTCGGCGATACCCGGAGCCACGACGGCAAGCGAGGTGTTTTCGGACTGAGCGATAGACTGGAACGCCGTCATGATGCCCCAGACCGTCCCGAACAGGCCGATGAAGGGCGCAGCCGAACCAACCGTCGCCAGAACAAGCAGGCGTGATTCCAGGCGCTCCGTCTCGCGTGCAATGGTCACGTCCATCACCCGGTCGATACGCTGCTGCAGGCTGGCAAGAGCCGGCCTTGCGCCTTCATGACTTCGTTTCCACTCGCGCATGGCCGCCACGAACAGGGCAGCCATGGAGTGATTGGCACGGCTCGACAGGGTCTTGTACAGCTCCTCAAGCGACTGGCCCGACCAGAATACAGTTTCAAACCGTGTCATCTGGCGCTTGGTACGGGTAAAAAGCATCGCCTTGTCAACGATGATCGCCCAGCACCAGACCGATGCGATGATCAGACCAAACATCACAAGCTTAACGACGATGTGGGCCTGCCAGAACAGGCCAATGAACGACATGTCGCCATGCGGGGCCGCCATGGTCGTCTGGGCGATTTCATTCATCTAAAAGGGACCTCTTTGCCCGTGGAGTTGTCATCATGAGTTTAAAGCACGCCAGGAGACCTGTTGTGTCCCGGCGGCTTCGGTTTCCTCCCGGACCTTTGGTCTTCCTGACCGCTGAATTTGGCAAAACTGGGACTGCGCAACGCGCGCAATCTCCCCTAAACAAAAGGATTAAGGTTACTGCCCTGTTAATGACGTTGCGTCGCACAAATTGATTTAATCCCAAAGCCTCAAAAAGCTTCCAGAAAAGCCGTGCAAAGCCGTGTGGCGTTTCTCAATCCGGTTGCACCGGCAGCCTGGCTGCCAGCTCCGGCGGCAGACGCACCGGACGGCCGGAAGCCAGGATCACCGCAACGACGACCTGAGCCGAAACCAGCAGCAAACCGTCGCGCCAGATTTCCTGTTCCAGCACCAGGCGGGCGCCCCGCGCTTGGCTGAGGCGGGTGCGAACCTCAAGGAGATCATCGATACGGGCCGGTTTCACGAAGCGGATCACCATGTCGCGTACGGCGAAGACAATCGGCTGCCCGTGGCTGCCTCCGGCGAGCGCCGCATGATGCACTCCGCAGGCCCGCAGCAGTTCCGTCCGGCCGCGCTCGAAGAACCGGACATAGGAACCGTGATAAACGAGCCCGCTGAAATCCGTGTCCTCGTAATAGATGCGGACAGGAAGGACGTGCACACCTTCCACGATCCGGCCATCGGTGGTGCTGTCTTGCTGCGTCATGATGCCATCCGAACTCCCTGCCCGGCCGCATATGCGCCAAACGCCCGGTGCCTGCAAGCCCGCAATGGGCCAGCCAGCACCGGGCGTTCCGGATCCCTCTTCAGATGCTCTGAGGTCAGGCGGCCGCCACCTCGCGCAGGAAGCGTTCCACCGACCGGCGCAGCGTGTCGGCCTGCAGCTTCATGGTGAGCGTGGCTTCCCGCATGGCCGAGGCCGATCCCGAGTTCTCGGAAATATCCGCATTGAGTGCAGCCACTGCATTGGCCACCGCCATGGTGCCATGAGCCGCTTCGGAAACATTGCGGGAAATCTCGCCCGTCGCCGAACCTTGCTCGCGCACGGCGCCGGCAATGGAGGCGGTGTAGGAGTTCACCTCTTCCATCGAGTTGGTGACATCGGCGATCTGGTCCACGGCTTCTGCAGTGGAGTTCTGGATGGCAGAGATCTGGGCGGAAATTTCTTCCGTCGCCTTTGAGGTCTGGGTTGCCAGTTCCTTCACTTCCGCGGCCACGACCGCAAAGCCCCGTCCGGCCTCACCTGCACGCGCCGCCTCGATGGTGGCGTTGAGGGCGAGGAGGTTCGTCTGTTCGGCAATGGCGCGGATCAGGTCCACGACTTCACCGATCTTGTTTGCGGCATTGGCAAGCCCTGCAATCTTCTGGTTCGACGACTGGGCATTGGCCGTGGTGCGGCCGACGACATCCGCGGTCGTGGCAACCTGCCGGGCGATTTCAGCAATGGAGGCATTCAGTTCTTCCGTCGCACTGGCAACCGCCTGCACGTTGGAGGACGCACTCTCCGCATCACCGGCGGCCTGCGCCCCGCGATGGGAGGCTATGTCGGAACGGCTGCTCAGAATGACCGATGTTTCCTCCACGCGGACGAGATTGCTCTCCACCTCCGCCAGCAGCGCCTGCGCCTCTTCCCGGAAGCCCGCAATCAGGCCATCAATGTGCTTCTCACGCTGCTCACGGGCCACATGTCCGGCACGGCGCTCCTCGGCCAGCCGTTCGCGCTCGAGCGAGTTCTCCTTGAAGACCTCGATGCAACGGGCCATCTGGCCGATTTCATCGCCCCGTTCCAGGGCATTGATGGCCACCGAAAGATCGCCATCCGCAATCTGGCGGGCCGTGACGGACAGGGACTGAAGCGGTGCAAACATGCGGCTGGTCAGCCACCACATGACGGCAACGATCGGCAGCAGGCAGGCAATGCCCGCGGTGACCGCACCCCAGGTGATCTGACGCGCTGCCGCGTTCAGTTCTGCGCTTTCGACAGCGGCACCGACACCAAACGGCTTGTCGACGCTCTGGCCATCCGTCACGGTGTAGCGGTAGGCATTGCCGCCCAGTGTCACCAGGCCATCGCCGGAGCGGATGGCATCAAAGCGGAAAGCCTGCGGCGCCTTATCGCCATCGAACACCGCGACATTTCCGGCCGCATCCACAAGCAGGGCAAGTTCCGTCTCGCCAATGCCGCCCTTTGCGGAGATCAGACCCGCCAGCTTGGTCATGTCGACCGTGTAGCCGATGACGCCGAAGAACCGGTCATGCGAGAAGACGGGGGTTGCCAGCGTCAGGCGCACACTGCCGTCCGGCGCTACGAAGAAGCCCGAGGACGTGACCCGTGGCAACGCCGTCTCTGTCCTGTCCGGGATATCGAGAATGGCTTTCGCCGCCACCGTCAGCGGGCCACCCTGCAGTTCGGGTGAACTGAGGTTGCGGGCGAACTCCTCCCCCTTCATGTAGCTGTAGATGACATTGCCATCGAGATCGATGAGTTGAATGTCCTTGAACAGCCCCTGATCCACGAACGAGCCAATAGCCATGTGGATGGGCTTGTGGTTGTTTGCGTAGAAATTGCCTGCGCTCGATTCCACCAGCAGATGCCGCTCGTCCGGTCCATGCGGGTTGTCATCGATAAAGGTCTTGCGGAGCTGTTCGGTCTGATTTTCCTTCAGCACCTTCCAGCCGGCGGTCATTTTCATGACCGCATCCTTGGCATCAGACACCGATGCAAAGAAGCGGGCGGCATCGACACGCTGCTCAAGGGCAAGTTCCAGCGTGCGGTATTTACCGAGTGTTGCGCTCGAAAGTGCCTTGCTCGCCTGACTGTCGGCTACGTCCCCCGCGAGCCGTGCCGTGACAATGACAATGGCAAGGCACATGATGGCTGCACCGGCGAAAAACATCGCGGCAACCTTGTTGGACAAGCGGTTACGGATCATATGGGGTCCCTCCCTGAACTGGGAGGATCGTGAGCATACTTCCCCAAAAAAACCTTAATCAGCGCCGGAAATAAGATACAAGGCGCTGAAACACTGACGTGATGAACACTTTTGATTGCAGTTTCCGGCGACGCACAACGTGACAGGTGTTTTTCCTTAGGTCACACTTCAGCATCATCCGCGAACAGTCCAAGTTGCGGTGCAGCCGAACTTTGCGGTACCGCAAGACCCAGATGCCGGAACGCCTGCGCCGTCAGAACCCGCCCGCGCGGGGTGCGCTGCAGGAAACCGTTCTGGATGAGATAGGGCTCAACAATTTCTTCAATGGCATCGCGCGGTTCGGACAGGGCTGCGGCAATCGTCTCGATGCCCACCGGTCCTCCGCCGAAGTTGAGGGCAATCTGGTTGAGATAACGCCGGTCTAGACTGTCCAGCCCCGCTTCGTCCACTTCAAGCTGGGAAAGAGCCCGGTCGGCTGTCTCCCGGTCCACCGCGTCATTGCCGGCAAAGACGGCAAAATCCCGCACCCGGCGCAGCAGCCGCCCCGCAATGCGCGGCGTGCCCCGCGCACGCTTGGCGATTTCTCGCGCGCCATCCGGCGTCATTCCGACACCAAGAATGCGGGCGCCCCGGTTGACGATCAGTTCCAGTTCCTCAACCGTGTAGAATTCCAGCCGGACCGGAATCCCGAAGCGGTCACGCAGCGGTGTGGTCAGCAGGCCGAGGCGTGTGGTGGCTGCCACCAGCGTGAACTTTGCCAGGTCGATCTTGACCGAGCGGGCGGCGGGGCCCTCACCGATGATCAGATCGAGCTGGAAATCCTCCATCGCCGGATAAAGCACTTCCTCCACCGCAGGACTGAGCCGGTGAATTTCGTCAATAAAGAGGACGTCCCGCTCTTCCAGATTGGTCAGAAGCGCCGCCAGATCGCCTGCCTTGGCGATGACCGGGCCGGACGTAGCGCGGAAATTCACGCCGAGCTCGCGCGCCATGATCTGTGCCAGTGTCGTCTTGCCAAGACCCGGAGGGCCAACGAACAGCACGTGATCCAGCGCCTCACCGCGGGCTTTTGCCGCACCGATGAAGACCTTGAGATTGGCTCGCGCCTGCGCCTGGCCGACAAAATCATCCAGCGCCTGCGGGCGCATAGTGGTGTCGATTTCGTCACCGCGAATTTCCGGCGTGACGAGGCGTTCGGTCTTCTCCATACGCTTTCAACTCCAGACCCCGCCCGTGGCGGAGTGATTGGCACAAGCCCGTGCGGCGCTTGAGCAGATCGGGGGCGCGGTACGTCAGCGCCTCAAAGTCCCGGCATTCTCCTGCCGCTGTCTTACTGGGCCAGTTCCTTCAGGCCAAGGCGGATCAGCGTTTCGGTCGCCGCATCCTCGCCGGCAGACTTCACGGCACGGGCCACGGCCGCACTGGCCTGCGCCTGGGCATAACCCAGATTGGTGAGCGCCGAAACTGCCTCGGCAACGGGACGGGCGGCGGCATTCCCGCTCACCGTCTGTGCCACCGCCAGTGTGTCCGCATCAAGGCTGGAATAGCCCGGCGCCTTGTCCTTCAACTCGATCACCAGCCGTTCGGCCACGCGCTTGCCGACGCCCGGTGCGCGTGCCAGCGCCGCCTTGTCCCCCAGCGCAATAGCGGTTGCCACTTCGCTGGCCTTCAGCACGCTGAGCACCGCAAGCGCCACCTTGGCACCAACACCCTGCACGGTCATCAGCAGGCGGAACCACTCGCGCTCGGCCTCGGAGGAGAAGCCATAGAGCCGGATCATGTCCTCGCGCACGATGGTTTCGATGAAAAGTACCGCCGCCTCACCGGCACGCGGCAATCCCTGCAGCACCCGCGAGGGGCAGAACACCTGATAGCCCACGCCGTGGACATCGAGAATGAGGTGATCGTCACCGTAACTGTCGACCGTACCCTTGAGCTTGCCGATCATGCTGCACCCCATGCCAATGCCTCAGCCTTTGCCCGCACCGCCGAGGTCTTGCGATGGTGCGCGTGACAGATGGCGATTGCCAGGGCATCCGCCGCATCATCCGTATCAAACTGCGCCTTGGGCAGCAGGATCTTCACCATGTGGCGGATCTGGTCCTTTTCGGCATGCCCCGTGCCCACCACGGTCTTCTTCACGAGATTGGGTGCATATTCGGCCACTTCCAGCCCGTGCAGCGAAGGAACCAGCAGCGCAATGCCGCGCGCCTGGCCAAGCTTCAGCGTCGCGCCGGCGTCCTTGTTGACGAAGGTCAGCTCAACGGCGGCCTCCTGCGGCGCATTCTCGTCGATGACCTTCTGCAGCCCGTCATGCAGCTGCACCAGCCGGGCGGCCAGTTCCCGCTTGTCATCCGACGTGACGGTTCCGGCGGCAACAAAGGTCAGCCGGTTGCCCAGCGCCTCAATGAGGCCCCAGCCGGTGCGGCGCAGGCCGGGATCAATCCCGAGAATTCGAATCGGATGTATCATAGAACAAACCGGTAACAAAACTCTGGCCTTGACGCTAGTGCGAGGGGCTTCTAACGCAGGCTAGCTGCGAAGTTATCCCGCCCTGCGGAAAGGAAGCCCCTTGCAGGACCTCATCACCGCCTATGGCTGGCCCACCCTGATCACCGGCCTTCTGGTCCTCTTCACCGGGGGTGTTGTGCGTGGCTTTGCCGGTTTCGGTGCAGGCATGATCTTCATGCCCGTGGCCTCCGCCCTGTTCTCGCCGCCAGTGGCGGCGGGGGCGTTTCTGCTGCTGGACTACTTCGTCACCCTGCCGCTGCTGCCGCGCGCTATGCGCCTGTGCGACTGGCCCACGGTACTGCCTGCGGTTCTGGCGGCGATTGTCTCGGTGCATCTGGGGGCGTGGCTGCTGGTGAGCGCCGATCCGCTGGTCCTGCGCTGGATCATCTGCCTTGTGGTGCTGGCGGTGCTGGGGCTGCTGATCTCTGGCTGGCGCTATGCTGGCGCGCCCTCGCCCGCCACCTCCGCCGGCGTCGGCGCTGCGGCAGGCATTATGGGCGGCGTGTCGCAGGTTTCCGGCCCGCCGGTGGTTGCCTTCTGGCTGTCGAGCCCGCATCCCCCGCATATGATCCGGGCAAATCTCATCGTCTTCTTCGCGCTGGCGGGAACGGGAAGCCTGCTGGCCTATCTGATTGCTGGGGTTTTCAACGGCCGGGTGCTGGCACTGGCGGGCGGCGGCATCGCCGTTTATGGCCTCGGGCTTTATCTCGGCGCGCGCGGTTTCAGACAGGCCAATCCGCAGCTTTACCGCCGCATCGCCTACAGCCTCATTGCCCTTGCCGCCCTGACGAGCCTGCCTGCGCTGGATGGCTGGCTCGGGCGTTAAGGCAAAAGAAAACCCGGCCAGAAGCCGGGTTCCCATGAATTCGCACGACAGAAACGGCTCAGCCTGCGAGGCTCGCCATGGTTTCCTCGTCGATGTCGAAGTTGGCGTAGACGTTCTGCACGTCATCGTCATCTTCCAGCATGTTGATGAGCTTCATCAGCGTCTGGGCCTTGTCCGCGTCCACTGGTGTCAGGTTCTGCGGCTTCCAGACGATCTTGACCGATTCCGGCTCACCCAGCGTTGCTTCCAGGGCCTTGGACACATCGCCCAGATCCTCGAAGGCGCAGATGATGACGTGGTTGTCCTCATCCGACTGAACGTCTTCGGCGCCCGCCTCGATGGCAGCCTCCAGAACCGCCTCGGCACCCCCGGCCTTGGCCGGGTAGATGATCTCGCCGACCTTGTCGAACATGAAGGACACCGAACCGGTTTCGCCCATGGCGCCGCCGCACTTGGTGAAATAGGAACGCACGTTGGAAGCGGTACGGTTACGATTGTCGGTCAGCGCCTCGACGATGACGGCAACGCCGCCGGGGCCGTAGCCCTCATAGCGGATTTCGTCGTAGGACTCAGCGTCACCGCTGTGCGACTTGTTGATGGCCCGCTGAATGTTTTCCTTGGGCATCGACTGGGCCTTGGCGTTCTGAATGGCAAGGCGCAAGCGCGGGTTAGAGGCGGGGTCCGGATCGCCGTGCTTGGCCGCAACGGTGATTTCCTTCGACAATTTGGAGAAAAGCTTCGACCGGGCAGCGTCCTGGCGGCCCTTGCGATGCATGATGTTCTTGAACTGTGAATGTCCGGCCATGGTCTTCCCGGCAGTTGAGACGGCCAGAGCCAAGGCCCGTCAGGACCAGACAATGCTCCGGCGCATGAAGAATGGGCAGCCTTATAGGCAATGACGCGGGTAAAATCCAGACACCCCGCCGCTTCTCTTGCGCACGGAGGGCCGGATCTGCACTTTTGTCATGCCAAAGCGCGGGGATGCTGACGCATCACGCCTTGGAATTGCTCAAGTGCCGCACGGGCTTGAGCAACTCCCGGTGAGGCATTCCCACCGGGAGTTGCTGTCAGCGCCAGAAGTGCGGGATCACCTGCTCCAGCCGCCCGCCCATGCGCAGCGGCGAGACATGAATAGCAAGGCCCGTGCGGTCATCGGTTTCCACCGCCACGCCGCAAATGGTCGCATCGCCCAGCGCCGGGGTGAAGCGGCTGGAAGGCACCTTGCGCAGGAAGCGCTGCACCGGCTCTTCCTTTTCCATGCCGAGCACGCTGTCATAATCGCCGCACATGCCCGCGTCGGACATATAGGCCGTGCCGCCCGGCAGAATCTGGTGATCCGCCGTCGGCACATGTGTGTGCGTACCCACCACAAGGCTGACGCGGCCATCGAGGAAATGCCCCATCGCCTGCTTTTCGCTGGTGGCTTCCGCATGCATGTCGATGATGATCGCATCCACCACATGGCCGAGCGGACAATCGGCAATGGCCCGCTCCACGGCGGCGAAGGGATCATCCAGCGGGTCCATGTAGACCCGGCCCATGACGTTGACGACGGCCACCTGCGCGCCGTTGCGGGCAGAGTAGATGTTGACGCCGCGTCCCGGCGTTCCGGCCGGGAAATTCACCGGACGCAGCAGGCGCGGCTGCCGGTCGATATAGACGAGGGTTTCGCGCTGGTCCCAGACGTGGTTGCCGGTGGTGACCACATCGGCGCCCGCATCCACCACTTCCTGAAGGATCTGCTCGGTGATGCCGAAGCCGGAAGCGGAATTCTCGCCATTCACCACGACGAAATCGAGGCCGTTTTCCTCGATCAGGCCCGGCAGAGCCTCAATGGCAGCGGTGCGGCCGGCCCGGCCGACCAGATCACCCAGAAACAGAAGCTTCATCGGTCCTCTCGTGTGTGAAACCAGCGCAGCCCGGTTTCAGTCAGGATGCCGTGGAGAAACTGGTCATGCGGTTCTGTGGGCACCTGATCCACTTCCTGGACTGAAAAGGCAAGCCCGATGCGAAGGACCGGGCCGTCTTTCTCCAGCGCGGCAATCGCCGTGTCGTAGTGCCCCTTGCCGTAGCCCAGCCGCCCGCCGCGCGCATCAAAGGCCGCCAGCGGCACCAGCATCACATCCGGGCGCATGTTTGGAGACGCTTCTTCAGGCACGCTCGTGCCAAAACCTGCCGGCACCAGTTTCGTTTCCCGGTCCAGCTTGCGGAACAGCAGATGCGGCTTTGCGACGACGGGCAGGCAGAGAGGATGGCCGCGGGATGCCAATTCATGCATCAACGGACGCGGATCGATCTCGTCGCGAATCGGCCAGAAACCGGAGACGGTTTCGCCGGGCTTCAGGTTCAGCCCGTCCACGTGAGCGGTCAGGGCAAGGGAACACTCGATCCGCTGCACAGCCGTCATCGCCGCACGGCGCGCCAGCGCCGCTGCGCGGATCTGCTGTTTGGCCTGAACAAGATCGGTGAGAGCGTTGCGGGTGTCAGTGGCGGGCATCGAACCTCGCAGGGAACCGGTCCGGCAATCGGTGGGACTGCCATCCAGCGCACCTTTTCAGGCACCGGCGGGCCGCAGATCCGGCCCTCGGAAGAATTGTTAAAGTGCAGCCACGGCGACCGTTGGAATTGCAATCCCGGGAAACCTACAGTGTAGGTGGGCGCCGTGTGTTCCAGCCCAGGGGCCGGATCAGGGACAGCTCCCTAGGGAATGCGTAAGGCCCCGGGGATAATGTTTCCTGACGGGAAGCGCAGCTGCTGAACCAGATATAGAGCCAGAGCGCTGCATTTGAAAGCCCTTCGCGCAACCGCAGGCGTCATCGTCCCCCGCAGGGCTGCATTCAATCGGTCTTGAGGCTGCGGGTCAGGCCTTCGGCCAGCGCCTCGATCTTGCGGGCAGCCTCGTCGATGCGCAGCACGGCAGTGGCCTCATAGCGGTTGATATGCTCCAGCGCTGCCTGACGCGCGTCGCGCACCATGGAAAGCTCCTGCTCCAGTTGCTGCACGCGCTTTTCCAGCTCGACCAGTTCGTCAATCACCATGATTCCCGCCATGACGGTCAGCCGCTGGTCACCGATCTCACCGAAACTGCCCCGCAACTGGTTGATGCAGCCATCAAACCGCTCGGCAAGACCGATCAGCCGCTCCTCCTCGCCGTCGTCGCAGGCCATGCGGAAGGCCCTGCCGTTGATGGTGACGGAAATCTGCGCCATCCGCCCTCAGCCTCCGTGTGCTTCGAGAACGGAGCGGATCGTCTCCATGGCGGACACGAGGCGGCGGGACACTTCGCGGTTGGCGTCTTCCAGGCTCTGCGCCCGGGCCTCGGCCTTGTCCAGGTTCATCGCCAGCTGCGAGCGGTCCTCGCCGAGGCGCTGAATGTCGTCATGCAGGGCGTTGAGGGAATGGTCGCCATCCAGCCGCCGGCCAACCGACGTTTCCAGATGGGAAATGGCAGCCGCAAGGCGCGTCAAGGCAGCATCCAGAGACTGGCTATGACCTGAGCCCAATTCTGCCATCAAACCGCATCCACTTTCAAAATCCGCCTTCAGGACCCTGCGTAGGGGTATTTCCTGAGCGTAGACCACCAGCGCCCGCTGGCGTGACACATATGGCCCGCCGCAAAAACTAAAGCAAATTGCGAGCAGGCGGCAATAACCGGATGACCACACTTAACGGAATTCGCCCGGACCGCCTTCGCGGCATAAAGATTAAGCAATCGTTAAAAGCGCCGTCAATGGCGGCATTCGGCTCTGCGGCGTTTCTCCCCCGCCATCCCGTCATTTCATGCAAGTGCGGCCTTTATTGACACCACTAGGGTTCCTGTTATTTGTCGGGCTCCCTGCAGGGCTGGCGAGGGCATGGGAGATGGCAAAAGGCCGATCCTCATCATCTCCGGCACCAGGAAAACAGATTCTCAGGTAGCCCTGCGGCCTGCCGCATGTAGCAACGGGATGAACATGACTGATCTTGAAAAGCATCACCGCATGGCGAATGCGATCCGCTTCCTCTCCATGGACGCGGTCGAAAAGGCCAAATCGGGCCATCCCGGCCTTCCAATGGGCACCGCCGACATCGCCACGGTCCTGTTTACGCAGTTCCTGAAGTTCAACCCCACCGCCCCGCACTGGGCCGACCGCGACCGCTTCGTGCTGTCCGCCGGTCACGGCTCCATGCTGCTCTATTCCGTGCTCTACCTGCTCGGATATGAGGATTTCTCACTCGACCAGCTGAAGAATTTCCGTCAGATCGGCGCCCGCACGGCCGGCCATCCGGAATTCGGCCATGGCGCCGGCATCGAGACGACCACCGGCCCGCTGGGCCAGGGCCTTGCCAACGCTGTCGGCATGGCCATTGCCGAGAAGCTGCAGGCGGCCCGTTTCGGCGAGGATATCGTCGACCACTACACCTATGTGCTGGCCGGTGACGGCTGCCTCATGGAAGGCATCAGCCAGGAAGCCCTGACGCTCGCTGGCCACCTGAAGCTGAACAAGCTGATCGTCATCTGGGATGACAACAACATCTCCATCGACGGCAAGATCGATGTGACCGATTCCACCGACCAGATCGCCCGTTTCGAGGCCTCCGGCTGGGCCACCAGCCGTATCGACGGCCATGATCCGGAAGCCATCGCCAATGCACTGCGCAAGGCGCAGGAGAGCGACAAGCCGACGCTGATTGCCGCCAAGACCGTGATCGGCTTCGGCGCTCCGACCAAGGCCGGCACCAACAAGGTGCATGGCTCGCCGCTGGGCGCGGATGAAATCGCCGCCACCCGCAAGGCGCTGAACTGGAGCCACGAGCCCTTCGTCGTGCCGAGCGACGTGCTGGACGCCTGGCGCATTGCCGGCCTGCGCTCCGCCCATGCGCACAAGAGCTGGGAAAAGCGCTTCGCCGCCAAGGATGCGGAAACCCGCGCCGAGTTCGAGCGCCGCAACCGCGGTGACCTGCCGGCCGGCTTCGATGAAGCGATGCTGACCTACAAGCGCAAGCTGTTCGAGGAGCAGTCCGCGCTGGCCACCCGTCAAGCCTCCGAGCATGTGCTGAACGTGGTCAACGAGGTTATCCCGGAGACGATCGGCGGCTCGGCCGACCTGACCGGCTCCAACAACACCAAGACCCCGCAGACCAAGGCCGTAACACCGGGTGACTTTTCCGGCCGTTACATACACTGGGGCATCCGCGAGCACGGCATGGCCGCCGCCATGAATGGCATGGCCCTGCATGGCGGTGTCATCCCCTATTCCGGCACCTTCCTGGTGTTCTCCGACTACTGCCGCCCGGCCCTGCGCCTTGCCGCCCTGATGGAACAGCGCGTCATTCACGTGATGACCCACGATTCCATCGGCCTTGGCGAAGACGGACCCACCCATCAGCCGGTGGAGCATTACGCTGCCCTGCGCGCCATCCCGAACCTCTACTTCCTGCGCCCGGCCGATGTGACCGAGACGCTGGAGTGCTGGCAGATTGCGCTGACCGCCGCCAAGACCCCGTCGGTGCTCGCCCTCACCCGTCAGACCCTGCCCTCGCAGCGCAAGACCTTCGAGGAAGAGAACCTCTGCGCACGCGGCGCCTATGAACTGGCGGGCAGCGAAGAAGCTGCGGATGTGACGATCTTCGCCTCCGGCTCGGAAGTCGAAATCGCCATGAACGCCCGCGAAAAGCTGATGGCTGACGGCATCCCGGCCCGCGTCGTCTCCGTGCCGTGCTTCGAGCTGTTCGAAGCCCAGTCGGACGACTACAAGGCCTCCGTCATCGGCAGCTCGAAGGTAAAGATCGCGGTCGAGAGCGGCATCCGCCTCGGCTGGGACCGCTTCATCGGCAACGACGGCATCTTCGTCGGCATGCATGGCTTCGGCGCCTCGGGCCCCTACAAGGAGCTCTATGCCCACTTCGGCATCACCGATACGGCGGTTGTGGACGCTGCCAAGGCGCGCCTCGGCGCCTGATCCGGCCCCGGAGCAGCGGGCCATCGGGCCTGGCTGCCGCCGGAAGACACCAGAACTCTCGCCTCCGCCGCTCAGGCGGGGGCTCCTGAGCCCGGGCAGGCCCTCTCCTGCCCTTTCGCAAGGCCGGCCCGGTCTGGGCTGGCGAAAGGCGTCCTCCATAACGGCGCCACGCATGTATGGGAGTTACTCACATGGTGACCAAGGTTTCGATCAATGGATTTGGCCGCATCGGCCGCAACGTTCTGCGCGCGATCGTCGAGTCCGGCCGCACCGACATCGAAGTCGTCTCCATCAACGACCTCGGCCCGGTGGAGACCAACGCGCATCTGCTGCGTCATGATTCGGTGCATGGCAAGTTCCCGGCGGCCGTCACTGTCGAAGGCGACAGCATCCGCATCAACGGCGGCAAGCCGATCAAGGTGACCGCGATCCGCGACCCGAAGGAGCTGCCGCACGGCGAGCTGGGCGTCGACATCGCCATGGAATGCACCGGCATCTTCACCGACAAGCCGAAGGCCGAAGCGCACCTCGCCGCTGGTGCCAAGCGCGTTCTCGTCTCCGCTCCGTCCAACGGCGCTGACAAGACCATCGTTTACGGCGTGAACCATGATGCGCTGACGGCTGCCGACCTCGTCGTCTCCAACGCTTCGTGCACCACCAACTGCCTGGCTCCGGTTGCCTATGTCCTCAATGCCGCCATCGGCATCGAGAAGGGCTTCATGACCACGATCCACTCCTACACCGGCGACCAGCCGACACTGGACACCATGCACAAGGACCTGTACCGCGCCCGCGCCGCAGCCATGTCCATGATCCCGACTTCGACCGGTGCCGCCAAGGCCGTGGGCCTCGTGCTGCCGGAGTTGAACGGCAAGCTGGACGGCGTGTCCGTGCGCGTGCCCACCCCCAACGTCTCCGTGGTGGACTTCAAGTTCATCGCCAAGCGTTCCACCACCGTGGAAGAGATCAACAGCGCCATCCGCGACGCTGCCAACGGCAAGCTGAAGGGCATCCTCGGCTTCACCGACGAGCCGCTGGTGTCCATGGACTTCAACCATGACAGCCACTCCTCGATCTTCCACATGGACCAGACCAAGGTCATGGACGGCACGCTGGTGCGCATCATGAGCTGGTACGACAACGAGTGGGGCTTCTCCAACCGCATGTCGGACACCGCTGTGGCACTCGCCAAGCACATCTGATGCACCACTGACTGAAGGGCGGGCCCGGTGCCCGCCCTTTTTCCTTCTGCCGGGGCAAGTCCCCGATGGCACGCCGTGATCCGGCCTCTCCCGTGATCCGCAGGCCAGCGCTTCACGTTCAGGCGCCCCGCATTACGGCGGCGCAGCTTTCAAGCCAGCTCTCAAGGATGAGATCCATGTCCTTCAAAACCATCGACGATATTCAGGAACCTGCAGGCAAGCGCACCCTCGTGCGTGTGGACCTCAACGTCCCCATGAAGGACGGCAAGATCACCGACGACACCCGCATCCGCGCTGTTGCCCCCACCATCCGCGAACTGTCGGACAAGGGCGCGAAGGTCATCCTGCTCGCCCACTTCGGCCGCCCAAAGGGTGAAGCCGTGGCGGACATGAGCCTTGCGCCGGTGGCCCCGGCTGTTGCTGCTGTCATCGGCCGCCCGGTTGCCTTCTGCGCCGATTGCATTGGCGAAGCTGCGGCCGGTGCCGTTGCTGCCATGCAGGACGGCGATGTGCTGCTGCTGGAGAACACCCGTTTCCACAAGGACGAGGAAAAGAACGGCGCCGAATTCACTGCTGCTCTGGCCGCCAATGGCGACCTCTATGTGAATGACGCCTTCTCCGCCGCGCACCGCGCCCACGCCTCCACCGAGGGCCTTGCCCGGCTGCTGCCCGCTTATGCCGGCCGCTCCATGCAGGCCGAGCTGGAAGCTCTGGGCGCGGCTCTTGGCTCGCCCAAACGCCCGGTTCTGGCCGTTGTTGGCGGTGCAAAGGTGTCTTCCAAGATCGACCTGCTGGAAAACCTCGTCAGCCGCGTGGACATGCTCGTCATCGGCGGCGGCATGGCCAACACCTTCCTCGCCGCCAAGGGCGTCAACGTCGGCAAGTCCCTGTGCGAGCATGACCTTGCCCCGACCGCGCTGAAGATCATGGCAGCCGCCGAAAAGGCCGGCTGCGAGATCGTGCTGCCGGTGGATGCAGTCGTCGCCCGCGAGTTCAAGGCAGGCGCGGCCAATGAGACCGTCAGCCTCGACGCGATTCCCGCCGATGCCATGATGCTGGATGTGGGCGCTGCCTCCATCGAGACGGTGAAGGCCAGGATCGACGGGGCTTCCACCCTGGTGTGGAACGGCCCGCTCGGCGCCTTCGAGATCGAGCCCTTCGACAAGGCAACCGTCGCCGCTGCGCAGCATGCGGCCCGCCGCACCAAGGACGGCAAGCTGCTCTCCGTCGCAGGTGGCGGTGACACGGTGGCTGCCCTCAACCACGCAGGTGCTGCCGGTGACTTCTCCTATGTCTCCACCGCTGGCGGGGCGTTCCTCGAGTGGCTGGAAGGCAAGGACCTGCCGGGCGTAACGGCCCTGCAGGCCTGAAGCCGGCATCTCCTCAAGTCTTGCAGTGCGCCAGTCCAGTATTGGCGCACCGCAATGCCCCCGAACACCCGCCACGGCGGGCAATTAATTCGGGCACCAAATTAAAAATGTCCGAATTTTCCTGCGTTTACCGGCATTTAAATTGATTTATGGGCTGCGGCCCCATCTTCCCAAACTGCTGGATTTTGTTAGAACGGCCACGGTTTTGTCGCAGTGCGAAACTTATCTGCGGCCCACGCTGCCGTTGCACGGCAAGCGCGGGAAAACGCTTCGTTCAACTGGCAAGACCGTTGGAACGGACGATCCACGCGCAGTGTTTGAGCAGGCAGGTCCGGAGCCGGGTCAAGGTTCCGCAAGGATCTGGAACAGGAGAGATTTCGATGGCACGCATTACACTTCGTCAATTGCTCGATCATGCCGCGGAACACGACTATGGCGTTCCGGCCTTCAACATCAACAACATGGAACAGGCGCTCGCCATCATGGAAGCGGCCGATGCGACCGATTCCCCGGTCATCATCCAGGCCTCGCGCGGCGCCCGTTCCTATGCCCATGACGTCATGCTGAAGCACATGATGGACGCGGTGACGGAAATCTATCCGCACATCCCCGTCTGCGTGCATCTCGACCATGGCAACGAACCGGCCACCTGCATGACTGCCATCCAGGCCGGCTTCACCTCGGTGATGATGGACGGCTCGCTGAAAGCCGACGGCAAGACCCCGGCTGACTGGGCCTATAACGTCGGCGTCACCAAGGCCGTGACGGACATGTCCCATCTGGGCGGCATCTCCGTCGAGGGCGAGCTGGGCGTGCTCGGCAGCCTCGAAAGCGGTATGGGCGAAGCGGAAGACGGCCATGGCGCCGAAGGCCGGCTGAGCCACGACCAGCTGCTGACCGACCCGGAAGAAGCGGTGAAATTCGTGCGCGAGACCAAGGTTGACGCGCTGGCCATTGCCATGGGCACCAGCCACGGCGCCTACAAGTTCACCCGCAAGCCGGACGGCGCGATCCTTGCCATGCACGTGATCGAGGAAATCCACCGCCGCCTGCCGGAAACCCATCTGGTGATGCACGGCTCCTCCTCGGTGCCGCAGGACCTGCAGGACATCATCAACCAGTACGGCGGCAAGATGCCCCAGACCTGGGGCGTGCCGGTGGAAGAAATCCAGCGCGGCATCAAGAACGGCGTGCGCAAGATCAACATCGACACCGACAACCGCATGGCGATGACCGGCCAGATCCGCAAGATCCTCGCCGAGAACCCGGGCGAGTTCGATCCGCGCAAGTATCTCAAGCCCGCCCGCGATGCCATGACCAAGCTCTGCAAGGAGCGTCTGGAAGCCTTCAACACCGCCGGTCAGGCCTCCAAGATCAAGCGCGTCCTCACCCTCCCGGAAATGGCCGCCCGCTACAAGTCCGGCGCGCTGGACCCGAAGATCTCGTAAGGCTTTCGGACCTTACTCAAGGATCAAACCAAGGCCGGGGCATCGCTCCGGCCTTTTTGCTGCGCTCTGGTGCATGCAGTCAGGCGGGCGCGGCATCCTGCACCGCACCGTCCCAGCCTCCTTGCCGGGACCTGTGAGGCGAGCACTGCCCCCCTCACCCGTAACATTCCGCCGCGCAAAGCTTCTGCACCCATCTCTGCGCTTGCGTCGTGCTTTTGCCGTCTTTAGGGACATAGGTATGTACCATGTGCCCGCATGCCGGGCCGAACAGACGGATACCGCCTTGAACCGCCCGCGCCTTTATCTGGTTACGCCGCCCGTTTTCGATCTCGAAGCCTTTGCCCCGCGCCTTGAAGCGGCGCTGTCGGGCGGGGATGTGGCCTGCGTCCTCATCTATCAGCCCGAGGCAACCGCCAAGGCGCTGCAGGACACGGCTGCAAAGCTGGTGCCCATGATCCAGAAGGCGGAAGCCGCCGCGCTGATCTACCGCGACACGCAGGTGACCGGCCGCACGGGCGCAGACGGCGCCCATATCGACAGCTCTTTCGAGGACATCAAGCTGGCCATGGAGAGCCTGCAGCCGGCGCGCATTGTCGGCGCGGGCGGCACCAAGCTGAAGCACGAGGAGATGGAAATTGCCGAAAGCGGCGTGGACTATCTGTTTTTCGGCCGGCTGGACCTTGAGGAGCAGCCCGGTGCCCATGCCAAGACACTGGAGCGCGCCGAATGGTGGGCGGAGCTGTTCACCACCCCTTGCGTTGCCCTGGGCGGCAATGATCTGGCCACCCTCGGCGAAACGGCGAACACCAAGGCCGACTTCGTTGCCCTGAAGGATGCCATCTGGCAGCATCCGGAAGGCCCGGCGCAAGCCGTGCGTCTTGCCAATGCGATTCTCGATCAGCACCCGTTTGAAGAGGACGAGGAATGACCCTGCCGCGCCGGACCCTGACCGGAAGCCAGTTTCCCGAAACGGCGGAGGCATCTGCCCGCCCGCCCCTGCGCCCTGGCCTGAGGCCCGGCGCACCGGGTCTGGCTTTGGCAGGTCTGGCGCTGGCTGCGCTTTGCACAGCCACGGGGAGCAGCCTTGCCCAGACGGCGGCTCCAGCGGCGCCCGCAGCCCCGGCGCAGGCAGAGGAGCAGGCCGCGCCGCCTGCTGCCGAAACCCCGGCAGCAGCAACCCCGGCAGGCGAGGCAGCATCGGCCCAGCCTTCTGCGGCACAGGATACCGCTGAAGGCGCGGCTGCAGAGACGGCCACCGAAGCCGATGCAGCCGCACGTGCCCTTGCCCGCTACGAGCCGGAGCCGCTTGTCAGCCTGCTTGAAGCGGGTCCGCCGCTGATGGAACCGGGCGAGCCGATTGATGCCGATTTCGCCTATGGCGTCTTCCAGCGCGGCTGGTACCTGACGGCGCTTGCCGTTGCCACCCCGCTGGCTGAGGAAGGTAACCGTGCCGCGCAGACCCTGCTGGGCGTGATGCATGAAACCGGCCTTGGCGTGGCGCGGGACTGGAAGAAGGCTGCGGACTGGTATCAGGTCGCGAGCACATCCGGCGACCCCAATGCGGCCTACCGGCTGGGGCAGATGTATCTGCTGGGCGAAGGGGTTGAGGCCGACAAGAAAAGGGCGGCCGATCTCTTCCAGAAAGCCGCTGATGCAGGCATCCCGGGCGCCATCTACAATCTGGCAATCCTCTATCAGGAAGGTGAAGGCCGTCCCTATGACGAGGAGCGCGCCTCCCAGCTGCTGCTGCAGGCCGCCGAAAAGGATGACGTGGAAGCGCAATATGCCCTCGGCCTCCAGTTCCTGGAAGGCGGCGAGAAAGTGCGCGACCCGATCAAGGGTGCCAACTGGCTGGGCCGGGCGGCCCGGCGCGGCCACACCTCGGCGCAGGTCTATTATGGCATCCTGCGCTTTCAGGGGCGCGGCGTGGAACCGGACGAGGCAGATGCCGCAGACTGGTTCGAGCGCGCAGCGCGGGCCGGAAACCCTGTCGGCATGAACCGCCTCGCCCGCATCTATGCCTTCGGCCGCGGCCGCCCGGTTGATCAGGTGGAGGCTGCCGCCTGGCATTATGTGGCACGCGCGCTTGGCCTTTCCGATCTGGAACTGGATGGCTATGTGGGGTCGCTGGACCAGGAAACAGTGACCAGGGCCATGGAACGCGCAGGCGCCCTGACCGCCACACTGATCCCCAAACCGCTGGATCCGGCCGGGACCACCCCCTGACAAGTAACCGCTTTGCAGGTTTTTCCTTGAATTTGCGCCCGTTTTGTGTTGGACAGGCGCGTCATTGGTGCCCGCTCGCCGTCCTTATCCGGCAGAGCGTGGATGCACCGTCAGGTTTCACGCCCTAATCAATCGGTCGTTTCATGAAGATCAACGGTAACGAGATCAAACCCGGCAATGTTCTCCAGCATCAGGAGACGCTCTGGGCGGTCGTCAAGGTGGACCACGTCAAGCCCGGCAAGGGTGGCGCGTTCGCCCAGGTGGAAATGAAGAACCTCATCGACGGCCGCAAGCTGAACGAGCGCTTCCGTTCGGAAGACAAGGTCGAGCGCGTCCGCCTGGAGCAGAAGGACTTCCAGTTCCTCTACATCCAGGAAGACGTCCTGATCTTCATGGACACCGAAACCTACGAGCAGCTTGAGCTGCAGAAGGACTTCGTCGGCGACCGCGCCGCCTTCCTGCAGGACGGCATGATGGTGACCGTGGAACTGCACGAAGAGAAGCCGATCGGCATCACCCTGCCGCAGTTCGTCACCCTGCAGATCACCGAGGCCGATGCTGTGGTGAAGGGTCAGACCCAGTCCTCGTCCTACAAGCCGGCCATTCTGGAAAACGGCGTGCGCGTGCTCGTGCCGCCGTTCATCACCGCTGGCGAGAAGATCGTCGTCGACACCGGCACGGTCGAATACGTCCGCCGCGCGGACTGATCCTGTTTCTGAAAACCCTTCCGCCCGGCGCTTCCCCTGAGGTGCCGGGTTCCCCATTCCAAAGACCCGGCAAGACAGATCATGGCACGTACAGCAATCCTAAACGTAATGGTCCAGGCAGCAATGAAGGCCGGACGTTCGCTCGTGCGTGACTTCGGCGAAGTTGAAAACCTTCAGGTCTCGCGCAAGGGCCCCGGCGACTTCGTCTCCGCCGCCGACCGCCGCGCCGAAGAGATCATCCGCGCCGAACTGACCAAGGCACGGCCGACCTATGGCCTGCTGATGGAAGAATCCGGCGAGACGCCCGGCGAAGACGGCCAGCACCGCTGGATCGTCGATCCGCTCGACGGCACCACCAATTTCCTGCACGGCATTCCGGTCTTCGCCATTTCCATCGCGCTGGAGCGCCAGGGACAGATCGTTGCCGGTGTCATCTTCAATCCGGTGATGGACGAGCTTTACACGGCCGAGCGCGGCCGTGGCGCCTTCGTCAATGACCGCCGCCTGCGCGTTGCCGCCCGTACCGCCCTGCCGGACAGCCTGATCGGCACCGGCCTGCCGTTCCTCGGCCGCGGTGACCATGGCCGTGCCCTCAAGGAACTGCGCTACGTGATGCCGGAAGTCGCCGGTGTCCGCCGCATAGGCGCTGCCGCGCTCGACCTTGCCTATGTCGCCTCGGGCCGCCTCGACGGCTTCTGGGAGCACGGCCTGAACCCCTGGGACATTGCAGCCGGCATCCTGATGATCCGCGAAGCCGGCGGCTATGTCAGCGACATCGACGGCAAGGACACGATGCTGGAGACCGGCTCGGTCGTCGCGGGCAACGAGTTCATCAAGGCCCAGCTGCAGAAGCTGCTGAAGAGCGCAGCCGAGTAAGACAGCAGGCGTTTGCGGCAACCCGCACGCCCGCCCGGCATGAACATGCAGCGCAGAAGCCCCAAGCTTCTGCGCTGTTTTTCTTACCGCCCCTGCAATCTTCCTCCGTCTTGCCATGGCTTGACCATGGCATCCATGCCATTGCATCTCCCGGCCTTTCGGCGGAAATTGGCAGGCATATTGTCAGGCCTATAGAGCGGGAAGGTCACGGGGTGGATGCCATGATCAAGCCATGGCAGGACGAAGATATCGGGGCCGGAGTCTACCTCCCAGGAACGCGCGGGAATCCGGGATTTATCCGTCGAAGGCCGGAGAGCAAAACCGCTGCCCGGCCTTCTGCTTTTCAATTAAGCTTTTGCTAACGCGCGATTAACGGTTTTCAACAAACGGTAAATCGCGCTATCACTGGTGCCAACAGCAACAGGCGGAAGCTCGACGGTTCATGGCACGCGATTTCGATCCCTACAGCCTGTCCAGTCCCAAGGCGTATCTCTCGTTCATGATCATCTTCCTGGTGATCGTTGCCTTCGTCGCTTTCATCCTGAACCAGCAGATCGCCACGGCCTTCATGAGCAATCCCGGCCTCAACGGGATGATTGTGCTCACCGGCCTGTTCGGCATCATGCTGACGTTTGCCCGCGTCGTGCGGCTGTTCCCTGAGATCGCCTGGGTGAACAGCTTCCGCATCGGTGATCCGGGCATCGAAGTGCGCCGCCCGCCGGTGCTGCTGGCGCCGATGGCGACGCTGCTCGGCAACAAGGTGGGCGAAATGGCGCTGACGCCGACCACCTCACGCTCGATTCTCGATTCCATCGGCATGCGTCTTGATGAGTCGCGCGAGATTGCCCGCTACATGACCGGCCTGCTCGTGTTCCTCGGCCTGCTCGGCACCTTCTGGGGCCTGCTGCAGACGGTGAGCGCAGTCGGCTCCACCATCCAGTCGCTGGATGTGGTGTCCGGCGATACAGGCGTTATCTTCGAGGATCTGAAGGCAGGTCTGCAGGCACCCCTCTCCGGCATGGGCACGGCCTTCTCGTCCTCGCTCTTCGGCCTCACCGGCTCGCTGGTTCTCGGCTTCCTCGATCTTCAGGCCGGACAGGCGCAGAACCGTTTCTACACGGAGCTGGAAGACTGGCTGTCCACCGTCACCGAGATCGAGCAGGAAGAGGCGCGTGCACCCGTTGCCGCCGCCCCCGATACGGACAAGCTGCAACTGGCCATCGAGCGGCTGCAGCGCGCGGTGGAGGAAGGCGGCAGCAAGGCCGCCAATCAGGCCATGGCGAACCTTGCCGAAGGCATCCAGGGCCTCGTCAAGCACGTGCGCTCCGAGCAGCAGATGATGCGCGAATGGGCTGACACCCAGAGTGCCCAGCAGAAGCGGGTGGAAAATCTCCTCTCCTCCATCGCAGCGGCCTTCGACCGCGCCAAGGAGTGATCCATGGCGGGGTTTCGCGGCCGCAGGCGCAATCAGGACATCGACTACTGGCCGAGCTTCGTGGATGCGCTGACCACGCTGCTGCTGGTGCTCATCTTCCTGCTGTCGATCTTCGTCATCGCCCAGTTCGTGCTCAGCCAGCAGCTGTCGGGCCGCGATTCGGTGCTGAACCGCCTCAATGCCCAGATCAGCGAGCTGACTGAGCTTCTGTCGCTGGAACGGGCTTCCAAGCGCGATCTGGAAACAACCGTCGCCACACTGCAGGCCAGCCTCGGCGCCGCCACCAGTGAGCGCGACAGGCTCTCCGGCCTGCTATCTGACCGCGAGGGCGCCGCCGCCAGCGCCAGCGGAGAGCTCGCAGCCCTTGAGGGTACCCTCAACGAGGAGCGGCAGGTCAGCCAGCGGGCACTGGCGCAGGTGGAACTGCTGAACCAGCAGATCGCCGCCCTGCGCCGCCAGCTGGCCGCCGCCAATGCGGCGCTGGAGGCTTCCGAGGCCAAGGAAAGCGAAAGCCAGGCCCGCATCGCCAGCCTTGGCCAGCGGCTCAATGCAGCGCTGGTGCAGCGCGTGCAGGAGCTGAACCGCTACCGCTCCGACTTCTTCGGCCGCCTGCGCGAGCTTCTGTCCCAGCGCTCCGATATCCGCGTGGTGGGCGACCGCTTTGTTTTCCAGTCGGAAGTGCTGTTCCCTTCCGGCTCCGACGAAATCAATCCCAATGGCCGGGTGGAACTGGACAAGCTGGCCGAGGCTCTACTGGAGCTTGAGGGGCAGATCCCGAGCGAGATCCAGTGGGTGCTGCGCGTTGACGGCCACACCGATGCAGTGCCGCTGTCTGGCACGGGGCGCCTGCGCGATAACTGGGAGCTGTCCTCCGCCCGCGCCACCTCCGTAGTGCGCTACCTGATCAGCAAGGGCGTGGACCCGAAACATCTGGTTGCAGCGGGGTTTGGCGAGTTCCAGCCACTGGAACCGGGCAACACCCCCGAAATCAACGCCCGCAACCGCCGCATCGAGCTGAAGCTGACGGAACGGTGAGAGGGCGCCCCTGCCGCTCCGGCACCGCGCATGCAATCAGGCAGCGGGCCGCCGCGGCCAAGCGCAGCGCGAGCCGGTGACCACTCGCTCGCAGAGAAAAGCCATTGTCTGAAGACGTGCGGCAACCGTGGCTTTCTGGTGCGAATCTCAGCCTCTCGCCTCACCCTCACCACTCTGCGAACGAGCAGGCCCCGGATCTCCGCTCCGCAGCGTCCGCGGCGCGCCGGAGATGTGGAACCATCCGGCACCGCGTTGGTGCAGACCCGTTGCGTGGGTCTTCCCCGATCCCCCAAACAACAAAGGCCGTCCCAATGGGACGGCCTTGAATGATCGCGAAACGCTGACGGCTCAGAAGCGGTAGTCGTCTTCGTCCTCGCCGTCGTTCTTCTTCGAGCCCTTGAGCGCGTTGAGCTTGGCGAAGACCGCATCGGCGTCGATCTCTTCTTCCACTTCGCGCTGCGGGAGGTCGCGGGTGAAGGCGGCGGCGATGGCCTCCTCGCTCGTGGTGTCTTCCACCGGCGCCAGCAGTTCGGTGTAGTCGGTCTCCGGACGCGGCGGGGCGTTCTTGGCGGCCTTTTCAACCTCCATGTCCAGCTCAAGCTGGCTGCACAGGCCCAGCGTCACCGGGTCGGATGCCGTCAGGTTGGACGAGTTCCAGTGGGTGCGCTCACGGATGGCAGCGATGGTCGGCTTGGTGGTGCCGACAAGGCGCATGATCTGCGCATCCTTCAGCTCGGGATGGTTGCGCACCAGCCAGAGAATCGCATTCGGGCGGTCCTGACGGCGCGACACCGGGGTGTAGCGCGGGCCACGGCGCTTGCTTTCCGGCACGACGACCTTGGAGCTCTGCAGCTTCAGCTGATAGTTCGGATCACGCTGCGCACGCTCGATTTCCTCGCGGCTGAGCTGACCGGTCATCACCGGATCCAGACCCTTGATGCCCTGTGCGGCTTCACCGTCAGCGATTGCCTTCACTTCCAGCGGATGCAGTTTGCAGAAGGCGGCGATCTGGGTGAAGCTCAGCGCCGTGTTGTCCACCAGCCAGACGGCAGTAGCCTTCGGCATTAGAGGCGTGTTCGACATCGGTGTAAAATCCTCCTGTCGGCTCCCTCGCCCGGCAAGGCGAAAAAGCGGTATTCCAAGTTTGAATGAATGGGAGATTGACAACAATATAGGCTGAGACGGCTTAAAAGGCAAACGCGCAAGCGCGCCTGCCTCAAAGAATCTCGACCCTTTCTGCCGAAGCGTCAGACGGCACCACCACCGCTGCCTAGACGGTGAGGACAATCTTGCCGATATGGCCCGAGCCTTCCATCCGCCGGTGCGCATCGGCGGCCCGATCCAGCGGGAAAGTCGAATCCATCACCGGCCGGATGGTGCCATTTGCGATCAGCGGCCAGACATGCGCCTCAAGAGCCGCCGCAATCGCCGCCTTGAAGTCATTATCGCGCGGGCGCAGGGTCGATCCGGTGTGAATGAGACGCTTCATCATCAGGCGGTTGAAGTTCACCTCCGTGGCCACCCCGTTGAGATTGGCAATCTGGCAGATGCGCCCCTCGACAGCCGCAACCTGCCAGTTCTTCTCGACATAATCGCCGCCCACCATGTCGAGGATGACGTGGATGCCCGCCCCGCCCGTGATGCGGCCGATCTCCTCGACGAAATCCTGGGTGTTGTAGTTGATGGCGTGATCCGCCCCGAGCTTCAGCACCGCCTGGCGCTTGTCCTCCGAGCCCACGGTGGTGAAGACTTCGGCACCAAAGGCCTTGGCCAGCTGGATTGCCGTGGTGCCAATGCCGGAGGTGCCGCCATGCACCAGAAAGCGTTCCCCGGCCTTCAGCCCCACCCGGTCGAACACATTGCTCCAGACGGTGAAGAAGGTTTCCGGCAGAGCCGCAGCTTCCACGATCGAAAGACCGGAAGGCACTGGCAGCGCGTGGCGCTCGTCCACCTTGCAGTATTCGGCATAGCCGCCGCCCGCCACAAGCGCGGTCACCTGATCACCGATGTTGAACCGCCCGGCCCCCGGGCCACGGTCCACCACCGTACCGGCCACTTCAAGGCCCGGCAGGTCGGACGCGCCCTTTGGGGCCGGATAAAGCCCCATGCGCTGCATCACATCCGGCCGGTTGACGCCCGCCGCCTCGACCTTGATGAGGATTTCGCCTTTTTGTGCCACCGGCAGATGCCGCTTCTCCGGCGCCAGCACATCCGGTCCGCCGGGAACCGGAATCGCCATCACGGTCATCTCCTGCGGCAAGCCGGGCGGAATACTGGACGGAATGGCGGACATGGCAATCTCCCTGTATCTGTCTGAACCGGTTCACACTCTCGCCCGGCACTGTAGAGTCTGTCCGGCGAAAGTGGAAACCGGTTTTCCCGGAAATCGCACACAAGGCAGCCCTCCCCTCACATGCAAGGTCTCTCCTGAAAGACTGACAGACGCCGCGCCCTGTCCTATTCTTGTCCGCTGGCACAAGCGCGGCGGAGAGGGTTTCAGATCGGGACCTGTTCCGGAATGAGCCACACCAGCCGTGCCAGCCTGCGCCACTGCGCCTGCAAGGCACGGCAGAAAGAGGAGGAGAAGGCAGATGAGTGAAGACAACATCTGGGCTGCGCCAAAGGCAGCTTCGGCGGTCTTTGTTCCGGGCAGTGATCTCTCGCGCCTGTCTGTGACCGAGCTGCAGACAGAGATCTCCAACCTGCAAGCAGAGATCGTCCGTCTTCAGCGGGAAATTGACGCCAGAAGCGGTGTTCGCGCAGCAGCCGATGCACTGTTCAAGCCATCATCCTCGTGAGGAGAGAAAAATCCCAGCATCCCTAGACCGTTAAAGGTGGCTAACGGAACGGCATCATTAAAATTTTATTCATTTACGTCATATTAAGCCTTCTGGGAGATAACTGTGAATGTCCAGTTATCTGGATTCCTGAGTGGCTCCTGTCCACTCTGTTTGACGCCTCCCTGTTAATGACTTCGAGCCGCGCGCGCGCGGCTCTTTTTTTCGCCATCGTGACATTGTAAGCAGGGATTCGGTTTACCGCAGCGCCATGGGCGCAGCGGCTGGCACGGCAGTTGCTCTTCATCCTGTCAAGAAATCCGCGCGTTTCAAATCGGAACAGGAGCGGATGGCTGGTCCGGACAAGGACCGGGGTCAAATGAGAAGGCGTTAACCCATGACGGACGAAACCAGGAAGCTCAGCATCGTGCCGGAAACGGTCAGCTTCGCAGACCGCCTTGCCGCATCCCAGCAGTTCCAGGCGCTGTTTCATGAGGGCATGGCCCTCGTGGAAGAGACGGCCGCCTATCTGGACGGCAACGGCCGCAGTGAATCGAAGCGGCTGGAGCGCCCTGCCTCGCTTGCCTATGCCACCGAATCCATGCGCCTGACGACGCGCCTCATGCAGCTCGCCTCCTGGCTGCTGCTGCAGCGCGCGGTCAACGAAGGCGAGATATCGCCTGATCAGGCCAGCACCGACAAGAATCGCGTGCGCCTCGACCGCCTGAGCAGCGCCAATTCGGGCAATTCCTTTGATGCCCTGCCGCTGCGCCTGCAGGACCTGATTCTGCGCTCCGTGCGCCTGCAGGAGCGGGTGCAGCATCTGGATGCCATGCTCTATCCGGTGGAAGAAAAGCCGGAAGAGCTGGTTCCGGCCGAAAACCCGGTGGCCCAGCAGATCGACCGCATCTTTGCGGCCTTCGGCAAGGCTGGCTGAGAGCCGGCTTTTCCCTTTCCCTTCTCAGGCCCGTTCCGGGACAGGCACCGTGCCGTTCCGGAATAGTGGCTGCATCAAGCCCGGATCAGCCTGCACCGGCAAGAGCAGACAGGCCATCCCAGACCAGCTTGGTGCCGACAACGGCCATCACGGCATAGACCACACCGTAGAAGAGCTGCGGGCGGACAATCCGCGTCAGCCGCCAGCCGGCCAGCGTTGCCAGAGGCGCCAGCGGCAGCAGCACCGCTGCGGTCGCCAGATTGGCCGCATCGAACTGGCCCAGCAAGAAATAGGGAACAAGCTTCACCATATTGACAGTGGTGAAGAAGATGACGGCCGTGCCTGCGAAGAGTGCCGGAGCAAGGCCGCGCGGCACCATGTAGATCTGATAGGGCGGCCCGCCCGTGTGGCTGACGAAACTGGTGAAGCCGGAGACCGTGCCCCAGAAGACTCCTGATGGCAGATTATGCGGCAGCGCCCCGCCTCCCCTGCGTCCCGGGCGGAACCTGTCGGCCACAAAAGCCAGCGAGATGACGCCGACCAGCAGCGTCACATGCGCGTTCTCGACGAAGGCCGCCGTCAGCCAGCCCAGCCCCACGCCTAGGACACCCGCAGGCAGCAGGATTGCGATGGCCTTTCGGTCAAACGTGCCCCGGTAGGCGGCAAGGCTCACGCCATCCATCACAATCAGCACCGGCAGCATGATGCCAGCCGCCTGGATGGGCGGGATGACCAATGCCATTAAAGGCACGGCGAGCATGCCGATGGGCCCGCCAAAGCCGCCCTTGCCCAGCCCGGCAAGGATGACGGCCGGAATTGCCACGGCATAGAACAGCGGATCGGATATCGGGGACAGGAACATGATGAGGCTTCCGGCGGGACTGTGCCCCCAAGACAGGGGCCACTCTTTGGAGCATAGCCAAAGAGGTTAAGTAAACCCACGCCCCTGCGAATGTCTAAGCAGCCGCCCTCTTGCTTGTGCAGCGCAAGCTGCGGCACTCTCCGCCACGCGGCCCGGCAAGGCACAAGCCTGCCCTGGCCGCAAGGGATGGAACCGCCGAACTGTCTGGGAGGACAAGCTATGGCCGCCAGCCGCTATCATGAAACCTATGATGCCTGGAAACGTGATCCGGAGGCCTTCTGGGCGCAGGCTGCGGCTGAGATCGACTGGTTCCGGCCCTGGGACAAGGTCTTCGATGCGCAGGAAGGCGTCTATGGCCGCTGGTTCGCCGGGGCCGAGACGAACACCTGCTACAACTGCCTCGACCGGCATGTGGCCCGCGGCCGTGCCGGACAGACCGCCCTGATTTACGACAGCCCCATCACCCGGACGCAAGCCGCCTATACATATCAGGAAATGCTCGACCAGGTTCAAGCCATGGCAGCCGTGCTTCAGGACCATGGGATCGGCAAGGGCGACCGCGTCATTCTCTACATGCCGATGATTCCCCAGGCAGCCATGGCCATGCTGGCCTGCGCGCGCCTGGGGGTCATTCATTCCGTGGTCTTCGGCGGCTTTGCCGCCCATGAACTGGCCACCCGCATTGATGACGCCGCGCCCAAGGCCATCATCTGTGCCTCCTGCGACATCGAGCCCGGCCGCGTGATTGCCTACAAGCCGCTGGTGGATGCGGCCATCGCCCAATCGGCGCACAAGCCGGAGTTCTGCCTCGTCATCCAGCGCCCGCAGCTTGCCGCAGAGATTTCGCAGGAGCGCGACCGCGACTTCGGCGCCCTGACGGAAGCCGCGTTTCTGGCTGCCCGTCAGGTGCCTTGCGTGCCGGTGAAGGCCACTGATCCGCTTTATGTGCTTTACACGTCCGGCACCACCGGCCAGCCTAAGGGTGTGGTGCGCGACACCGGCGGCCACATGGTGGCGCTGAAATGGTCCATGTCCAACCTCTATGGCATCGCGCCCGGCGAAGTGTTCTGGGCCACCTCCGATGTGGGCTGGGTCGTCGGCCATTCCTACATCGTCTACGGTCCGCTGCTGCACGGCTGCACCACGCTGGTCTATGAGGGCAAGCCGGTTGGCACGCCCGATGCGGGAGCCTTCTGGCGTGTCATTTCGGATCACTCCGTCGCCGCGCTCTTCACCGCGCCCACCGCCTTCCGCGCCATCAAGAAGGAAGACCCCTACGGCAAGCTGATGAAGGATTATGACCTCAGCGGCTTCCGCACCCTGTTCCTCGCCGGTGAACGCGCCGATCCTGACACGGTGCAATGGGCGGAGGAAAAGCTCGGCGTGCCGGTGATCGACCACTGGTGGCAGACGGAGACCGGCTGGGCCATTGCAGGCAATCCGGTTGGCCTTGGCATTCTCCCCGTCAAGCGCGGCTCGCCCACGGTGGCCATGCCCGGCTATGACCTGCAGGTGCTGGATGACGCAGGCCACCCGGTGCCAAACGGCACGCTGGGGAACATCGTCATCAAGCTGCCGCTGCCGCCCGGATGCCTGCCGGCCCTGTGGAACGCGGATGACCGCTTCCGCAGCGCCTATCTCGACGAATTCCCCGGCTACTACAAGACGGCGGACGCCGGCATCATCGACGAGGACGGCTATCTGTCGATCATGTCGCGCACCGACGACATCATCAACGTGGCCGGGCACCGGCTGTCCACGGGCGCCATGGAAGAAGTGCTGTCCGGACACCCGGACGTGGCCGAGTGCGCGGTCATCGGCATCAATGATCAGCTCAAGGGCCAGCTGCCCTGCGGCTTCGTCGTGCTGAAGGCGGGCGTCAACAGGCCGCATCACGAGGTGGAGACGGAGCTTGTCCGGCGCGTGCGCGATGTCATCGGCCCGGTCGCTGCCTTCAAGATCGCCGTCACCGTCGACCGCCTGCCCAAAACCCGCTCCGGCAAGATCCTGCGCGGCACCATGCGGCAGATCGCTGACGGGCAGGAGTTCCGCATTCCCGCGACGATCGATGATCCGGCCATCCTTGACGAGATCGAGACGGCCCTCAGGGAATATGGTGTACTGACAAGGACCTGAGACACAGGGCCGCTGTCAGCCATCGACAGGCTGGCCGCAAGGCCCTATTGTTGCGCGCGGAACGGCCCTCTCCCGGGCAGTTCGCCCTTGCACAACAACGAGGATTTTCCCTTGTCCCTCACCAACAAGGTTGCCATCGTCACCGGCGCCTCGCGCGGTATCGGTTTTGCCATTGCCCGGCGCTTTCTGAGCGACGGCGCCAGGGTCGTCATCGCGGATATCGACGACGAAGCCGGCGAAGCCGCTGCCGAAGAGTTGAAGCCGCTGGGCGATGTGCTCTATGTCAACTGCAACGTCGCCGAAGCGCTGGACGTGCGGAATCTGGTTGCCGAAACGCTCAACGCCTTCGGCGACATCGACATTCTGGTCAATAACGCGGGCATCGTCGCCGGCACCGATTTCCTCAATCTGGAGGAAGCCGATTTTGACCGGGTCATTCAGGTCAATCTGAAGGGCTCTTTCCTGGTGTCGCAGGCCGTTGCCCGCCACATGGTGGAGCGCGTCGAGGCGGGCGGCACGCCGGGCTGCATCATCAACATGTCCTCGATCAACGCGGTGCTGGCGATCCCCTCGCAGATCCCCTACTGCGTGTCGAAGGGCGGCCTTGCCCAGCTGACCCGCGCCACGGCGCTTTCGCTGGCGCCCTACGGCATCCGCGTCAATGCCATCGGCCCCGGCTCGATCATGACCGACATGCTGGCGGCGGTGAATTCCGACAAGGCCGCAAAGAACCGCATCCTGTCGCGCACCCCGCTCGGCCGGATCGGCGAAGCTTCGGAAATTGCCTCCGTCGCCGCCTTCCTGGCCTCGGACGACGCCTCCTACATGACCGGCCAGACGCTCTACGTGGACGGCGGCCGCATGCCGCTCAACTACACGGTTGCCGTTCCGGACGGCGACTGAGGTTTCCGCAAAAAAAGCGGCGGCCGTTCCCTGAACGCGCCGCCGCAGCTTTTTCAGGCACCGGCCAGCGCATTCTCGCGGCTGGCGCCGAACTGAAGGCGGGCGAGGCGGGCATAGAGGCCGCCTTCGGCGACGAGATCCGCATGCCGGCCCATCTCGACGATGCGCCCCTCTTCCATGACGATGATCCGGTCCGCTTTCAACACGGTGGCAAGGCGGTGGGCGATGACCAGCGTGGTGCGGCCCTGCATCAGTTGCTCCAGCGCCTTCTGCACCTGCACCTCGCTTTCCGCATCCAGCGCGCTTGTCGCCTCGTCCAGCAGCAGCACAGGCGCGTCCTTGAGGATGGCACGGGCGATGGCAATGCGCTGGCGCTGACCGCCGGAGAGCGTCACGCCGCGCTCGCCGATCACCGTGTCATAGCCCTGCGGCATGGCGGAGATGAAGTCATGGGCACGGGCGGCGCGGGCGGCCGCATGGATTTCCTCCAGCGAGGCACCCGGGCGGCCATAGGCGATGTTTTCCGCCGCCGTCGTGCCAAACACCACTGTGTCCTGCGGCACCAGCGCGATGCGGGAGCGCAGGGCCTGCGGGCTGACATCGCGCAGGTCAACGCCATCCAGACACACGCGGCCGGCCACCGGGTCATAGAAGCGCATCAACAGGTGGAAGAGCGTGGACTTGCCAGCGCCCGATGGCCCGACGATGGCGACCGTTTCGCCCGCCTTCACGTCAAGGCTCACCTCCCGCAGCACAGGCCCGCCGCCGGTGTGGCCATAGGCGAAGCTGACGCCCTCGAAGCTCACTTCGCCGCGCGCCGGGCTTGGCAGGGGCTTGGGATGGGCGGGCGCCTTGATCACCGGCTCGATGCGCAGGATCTCGCCAAGCCGCTCCGCAGCACCTGCGGCCTGCGAAATCTCGCCCCAGACCTGGGAGAGCTCACCCAGCGCTCCAGCTGCCAGGATCGAATAAAGCAGGAACTGGCCAAGTTCTCCGCCGGTCATCCGGCCCTCGAACACGTCCCCTGCACCAATCCACAAGACCGCCACCACGCTGGAAGCGATGATGAAGATGGCAAAGCCGGTGAGAACCGCCCTTGCGCCCATGGCGCTGCGCGCTGCGCCAAACGCCTCTTCCACCGCCTTGCGGAACTTGCCTGCCGCAACGCTCTCGCTGGTGAAGGCCTGCAGCGCCCGGATGGCGCCAAGCATCTCCGAGGCATAGGCGGACGCGCCGGCCAGCGTGTCCTGCGCCCGGCGGGAGCGCTTGCGCACAGAGCGCCCGAAACCGATCAGAGGCAGCACGATCACCGGAATGGCAGCCAGAACGATGACGGACAGGCGCGGGCTGGTGAAGACCATCAGCGACACGGCGCCGATGAACATCACCAGATTGCGCATGGCGATGGAGGCACTGGCACCGAAGGCGGACTTGATCTGGGTGGTGTCCGCCGTCAGCCGCGACAGGATCTCGCCGGAGCGTGCGCTGTCATAGAAGACCGGGCTGAGCGCCGTCAGATGGGCGAAGACATCCGCCCGCACATCGGCAACGATGCGCTCGCCGATCCACATGACGAGGAAATACCGGCAGGAACTGGCAAGCGCGAGGGCCGCCGCAACGCCGATCAGCATCAGGAAGTAGGAATTGACCAGCGCCGGATCGCCTGCGGTGAAGCCGTTGTCGATCATCCGCCGCACGGCCACGGGCAGAACCAGCGTGACGGAGGCCGCCGCAAACAGCGCTGCCATCGCCCCGGCAACCATCCAGCGGTAACGCAGCACATAGGGGAGAAGCTGCGCCAGCGGCCGCAGGGAGCGGCGGCGCGTTTCAACCTCGTATTCAGCGCTCTGCATTGCCGTATTTGCGTCTCTTGCGCCGTCAAACCGCCCGCTCATTTGCCTGCCCGTCAGCTCTGTCAACCTGTCCTGCCATCACTTGGCCCATGGCAGCGGCAATTCCAAGCGGAAAAAGGCGCCTGCAAGCGTTTGCCTGCCCTTGTCTTGCCAGCCGTCTTGAGATATAGCAGCGCCTCATGTTTCAAGGGTCATGCGTGCGAAAGACGTTCGCTGGCTCAAATTTCAGGACTTGCATCTCGCCGGAACGCCCTCACGGGTGTGTGGGCAGGTGCTGGAAAGGACCGGCGATGAAAGCGAACATCCATCCCGATTACCACGCCATCAAGGTCGTGATGACCGATGGCACGGAATACATGACCCGTTCGACCTACGGCAAGGAAGGCGACACCCTGTCGCTGGACATCGATCCGAGCTCCCACCCGGCCTGGACCGGTGGCGACCGTCAGATCATGGACCGTGGCGGCCGCGTCTCGCGCTTCAAGAACAAGTTCGCAGGCTTCCTGGGCTCCTGAGCCCCGGCACCGCAGATCTTGCAAGCATCAAAAAACCCCCGGACCTGAATGGCCGGGGGTTTTTCGTGTTTTCTGATTTTCGTGTAGTCTGCGGGCTCCGCTTCAGCCGGTTGGCGCTTCGGCCCCGCTTGGCAGCTGGCGGAAGCCCCGCCAGCTTATGCTTCCTGTCATGTCACAGTTGCTTCAGGTCAGGCCAGACCTCAGTGCATCGTGGCTTTCGACTGGATTTTAAAGATCTCTTCCTTGAGCTTGAGCTTCTTGCGCTTCATCTCGGCCAGTTCGAGCGTGTCGACGCTCGGGTGCCGCAGGGCCGTTTCGATCTCTTCGTCGAGGGCTGCGTGGCGGCGCTCCAGTTCTGCAAGATGCGACTGCATTGACATGGATAGTGCTCCTTGTCCTGTTGGCTCAGACAGACAGATGTTGCCACACATTTTGCCGGCTTGTCGAATGCATTTCATGGGACCCGCCCTGCATCTGGCGCATAGTGCGGCGCAAAATAAAAACTACACTTACGTAAGAATTAAAACTGCACGAACAATAGAGGCATTCTATTCTGCCGCAACGCACCATGAAACCGGAATTTATCCACGTCCACAATGTGTTGGGGGAAGCCCTCGCAAATTTGGCTCGCAGAAACGCTGGCAGCGGTGTACGGTTTCTCCGCCGCGATTGGAGTTGCAAGGCGCGACGGGCCGGGGAGCACTTGTGCCAGGATCAGAGCACTTGAGCCCGGCGTGTATTGTGTCTGGGGAGAGCGATGCCGGAAGCTAATGAACAGGCCGTGCGAGTTGAGCTGGCGCAGCTGCGCCAGGAGCACCGTGACCTTGATACCGCCATTCAGGCCCTTGCCGGCACCGGCAGCGCAGATGCCCTGCAGCTGCAGCGCCTGAAAAAGAAGAAACTGATGATCCGTGACCGGATCGCCATTCTGGAAGACCAGCTTTTCCCGGATATCATTGCCTGATCCTCAGCCGCTGAAAATGCCGGATTGCAGGCCCTTGCGGCCTTGCGCCACGCCTTGCCGTGCCTATAATCCGCGCCTTCTCAAGGCTTGATGCGCCAGCATCTCACAGACTTGGCATAAGGAGACAGCATGGCAAAAGGGGCCGCACCGGTCGCAATCATCATGGGCAGCCAGTCCGACTGGCCGACCATGAAACACGCCGCAGATACGCTTGACCGTCTGGGGGTCGCCTATGAGGCCCGCATCGTCTCCGCCCACCGCACACCCGAGCGCATGTTCGACTTCGCCAAGGCCGCACGCGGAAACGGGGTCAAGGTGATCATCGCAGGCGCCGGCGGGGCTGCCCATCTGCCCGGCATGACCGCCGCACTTACGCCGCTGCCGGTGTTCGGCGTGCCGATCGAATCGCGCACCCTGAAAGGCGAGGACAGCCTCCTGTCCATCGTGCAGATGCCGGCCGGCATTCCCGTCGGCACGCTGGCCATCGGCCGCGCCGGTGCCGTCAACGCCGCCCTGCTCGCCGCTTCCGTCCTTGCCCTCACCGATGACGGGCTCGCCGGCCGGCTCGACGGCTACCGCGCCGAGCAGACGGCTTCCGTTGCCGATTTCCCGAGAGACGAGGCCTGACCCCGGATGAGCCAGTTTCCTGATGATGGCCGTATCCTCAAGCCCGGCAGCACCATCGGCATTCTCGGTGGCGGCCAGCTGGGCCGCATGCTGGCGCTTGCCGGTGCCAGCCTTGGCCTGAAGAGCCATATCTATTGCCCGGAAGCCGGAAGCCCCGCCTTCGAGGTCGCGGCCACGCACACACAGGCGGCCTATGAGGACCTTGCCGCGCTGGAGGCCTTTGCCCGCAGTGTCGATGTGGTGACCTACGAGTTCGAGAATGTGCCCGGCCCGGCGGCGGCGCATCTTGCTTCCTTCGTGCCCGTCCGCCCCGGCCCGCGAGCCCTTGCCGTGTCGCAGGACCGGCTGAGCGAGAAGGACTTTCTCTCCGGCGCAGGTATTGCCCTCGCCGGCTATGCCGCCATTGACAGCCTTGCGGATCTGAACGCTGCGCTCGACCGCTTCGGCGGCCAGGGCGTCCTGAAGACCCGCCGCTTCGGCTATGACGGCAAGGGCCAGGCGATGATCCGCGACCGCGCCACCGCAGCCGATGCGCTGGCGAAACTTGGCGGCAAGGATCTGGTGCTGGAACAGCTCATCCCCTTCACACGTGAAGTCTCTGTCGTGGCCGCACGCGGCATCAATGGCGACATCGCCTGCTACGACATCACCGAGAACCACCACGAGCACCACATCCTCAAGACCTCCACCGTTCCGGCCGGCGTCACACCGGTCACGGCGGACAAGGCGCGGGAGATCGCCCGGCGCGTGGTCGGCAGTCTCGGCTACGTAGGTGTAACGGGTGTGGAGATGTTCGTCACCGGCTCCGGTGCGGACGAGGACCTGCTGGTCAATGAGATTGCCCCGCGCGTGCACAACTCCGGACACTGGACGCAGGACGCCTGCCTCGTTTCCCAGTTCGAGCAGCACATGCGCGCCGTTGCAGGCTGGCCGCTGGGCAATCCGGCGCGGCACAGCGATGTGGTGATGGAAAACCTGATCGGCGCCGATGCCGAAGGCTGGGCCGCTGTGCTCGCCGAGCCAGGCGCAAGGCTGCATCTCTATGGCAAGGCCGAAATCCGGCAGGGGCGCAAGATGGGCCACGTCAACCGCATCCGCCCGAAGGCAGGTGGCTGACATCCTGCTGGAGGCATGAATCAAAAGGCCCGGTGGAAGCGCCGCCGGGCCTTTTTTCCAATTCGTAGCACCAAGGCCTGCGCTGCTGACGCATCACGCCTTGAAAAGGCTCACACGCCAAGCGGGCTTGAATCAGCTTCTGGACACCAGCCCCAGCCGCTCGCGCTGGGAGAAGCGCCAGATGGCGAGAACAGCGGTGAAGGCAAGGCCAACGGCAAGGCCCCACCAGATGCCCACACCGCCCAGCCCGATAACAAAGGCAAGCACGTAAGCCGTGGTCATGCCGACGGCGATGTAACCGGCAAGCGCCAGCAAGAAGGGCACCATCGTGTCCCCCAGTCCGCGCAGGATGCTGCCTGCCGCCACCTGCGCCCCATCGGCCAGCTGGAAGATGGCAGCCACACCGAGGAACACCGCAGCCAGCACCAGAACCGGCGGCGTATCCGGATGGCCGCTGTCGAGGAACAGGCCGACCAGAAACTCCGGAATGGTCCAGAAGGTGATGGCAGCGCAGCCCATGGAGACGAGCGCAAGGCCGAGCGTGACCCAGCCGGCCCGGGCAACCGCGGACCGGTCCCGCTGACCGGCGGCGATGCCGATGCGGCTCATACCCGCCTGACTGATGCCCAGCGGGATCATGAATGTGATGGCTGCCAGTTGCAGGGCGATGCCATGGGCTGCAAGGGAAACCGTTCCCAGCCATCCCATCATCAGTGTCGATCCGGAGAACAGGAGGCCTTCGGCCACGATGGTCGCGCCAATGGGTGTGCCGACCTTGATGATCGTGAAGAAATCCGGCCAGTCCGGCCGCCAGATCCGGCCGAAAATGGCAAAGCGGCGCAGACGGCGGTGCCGCGCGACATAAACCGCCAGCAGCAGGAAGCCGAAGCTGGACGTCAGGACCGAGGCAATGGCCGCCCCCGCCAGCTCCAGCCTTGGGAAGCCGAAATTGCCGAAAATCAGCAGATAGTTGAGACCACCGTTGAGGAAGGCGGAAAGCACCGTCACCCAGAGCACCATCTGCGTCAGGCCGGTGACCGTCAGGAAGGAGCGCAGCGCCATGACCGCAAGCGCCGGGAACAGCGACCACTGCATCACCCGGACATAAGCCCCGGCGGCCGCAGAAATCTGCGGTTCCTGCCCCAGGATCAGGAGGATATCCTCGCTGAACCACAGGAGCAGCCACACCGGCCCGCAGTAGCAGGCCACAATCCACAGCCCCATGCGCACGGAGCGGCGCATGGCGCGGGCATCCTTGCGCCCGCGCGCGGCCGCTGCCAGCGGCACGATGGCCTGGCAGACGCCCATGCCGAACATCCAGAACAGGATGTAGACATTCTGCGCCAGAACCACGGCGCCCAGCTCCACAGCACCCAGCCAGCCCACCATGATCACGTCGGTGGTGTTGATAGCCATCTGCGCCAGCTGGGCACCGGCCAGTGGCAGGCCCAGCACCAGCGTCGGGCGGATATCACTGAGCCAGAGGCTCTTCGCCGGAAGAGCGGGAGGGGCATTCGGGGGTGAGGTCTGCATGACAGGCTCCGGAAAGCGCGGCAGGCACGTCTCCCGTCAGATCAATGGCATGCGGGGGCGGTGCAATGAAGGAACTTCCCACCGGCATGGAGGGCATGCCTGTTTGATGGGCAGAAAGAGGTAGACCCTTTGGCAGCCCCTGTCCACCCGCAATACTGGCACACCCGCCGCACAACCAGTTCTGCTGCCTCGGGACCAGGCTGGCGCTTTCGCAGGCGCAGAGCGCAAGCAGAGTGGACATTGCGGCCAAATTCTGATAACACGCGCGCCAGTGAGCGGTGGTGGCTGCGAGGGCGGGCCTTTCAGGTCCGGGCGCGCCACAGGCCTTGCTTTCTAAACATCATGTCTACAGCACTCCTGCCTCTGGCGGGATGTGGAACGATAGGGTCAGACGCGTGCAGGTTCTGGTTCGCGACAATAATGTTGATCAGGCGCTTCGTGCGCTGAAGAAAAAGTTGCAGCGTGAAGGCGTATTCCGCGAAATGAAGCTTCGCGGCCATTACGAGAAGCCTTCCGTAAAGAAGGCGCGCGAGAAGGCCGAGGCCGTGCGCCGCGCCCGTAAGCTTGCGCGCAAGCGTGCCCAGCGCGAGGGCCTTGTGCCCGGCCGCGCCACGCACTGAGAGCTGGCGCAACACCAGCCAGGCGTGCTGCGCCTTTCCAGGGCACAGCTCCAACATTTTGGAAAAGACCGGCTGGATTTCCGGCCGGTCTTTTTATGTTGCCTGCAAGCCTTGAGACCGCTACGGCAAACGGGCGGCACGGCTGGCATTGTCAAAGCGTGTTTAAGACGGCAGGGTGAAGCCTCCATGAGGCCTCTGTATCAGGACGGATGATTTGGATGGGCGTTTTTGCAGGCATTCTTCCCCGGACCAGTATCAAGCTGGCAGCGCGGCTGACAGGTGCTGCGGCACTCTGCCTCGTGCTGGCGGCCTGCCAGACCTCGGACATCTACAGCAATGTGCCCATTGACCGGGCGGCAGGGTCCAGCGCCAACATCGATTCACTGACCGCCGTGATCCAGTCCAACCCGCGGGACGCCAGCGCCTATAACATGCGCGGCATCGCCTATGGCCAGGCTGGCCGCCTCGACAAGGCGATGGAAGATTTCAACACCGCGCTGAAGCTGGACCCCAACTCCTATCAGGCCTTCGCCAACCGTGCGCTTGTCGAGCGCCGCCGGGGCAACATGCCCAATGCCATCGCCGATTATGACCGGGCGCTGCGCATCAACCCGGCCTATGACACCGCACTTATCGGCCGCGGCAACACCTACCGTCTGATGGGCCGCTACAATGAGGCCCTGCGCGACTTTGACGAGGCGATCCGCCGCAACTCCTATGACGCCCGGGCCTTCCACAACCGTGGCCTGATCTATCAGGCACAGGGCCAGCACACCTTCGCCATCGAGGACTTCTCGACCGCCATTGTGCTGAACCCCAAGGCGGAAGAGCCCTATACCGCGCGCGGCATTTCCTATCTGAAGATCAACGATCCGGCGGCGGCCCTGTCGGATCTCTCCGATGCGGTCAACCTCGACAAGAACTCCGCCATGGCCTGGGCCGGGCGCGGGGTGGCGCTGGAAATGCAGGGCAAATATACCGACGCGGTGCGCAGCTACAACCGTGCCCTCAGCCTCGACAGCACCAACGATCTTGCCCGTGAAGGCCTGGGCCGCGCCCAGCGCGCCCAGCAGCAGGCTTCCCGCTAACCCTGGCTCTCAGAACGGCGCAGGCGCCTCGAACCGCATGCGTTCGCCCGTCACCGGATGGGTGAACTCCAGCATCTGCGCATGCAGCGCCAGACGCGGGGACGCCTTGCGGGCTTCCTCGTGCGCATAAAGGCTGTCGCCGATGATGGGATGACCGAGGCTGAGCATATGCACCCGCAGCTGATGCGAGCGGCCTGTGATGGGCGTCAGCAGCATGCGGGTAAAATCACCCTCTATGCCGCCATTACGCCACTGGGTCACCGAAGGACGGCCCTCCTCGAAACAGATCTTCTGCTTCGGCCGGTTCGGCCAGTCGACGATGAGCGGCAGGTTCACTTCCCCCGCCTCCCCTTCGACATGGCCATAGACCAGCGCCACATAGGCCTTGTCCGTCTCGCGCCGCTCGAACTGCATGGAAAGCTGCCGGTGCGATTCCGCGTTCAGGCCCATGACCATGATGCCGGAGGTGTCGAGATCGAGCCGGTGGACGATCCGCGCCCCGCGCACCATTCGCGACACGCGGGTGGCGAGGCTGTCATCGCGCCCCTCGCCCTTGCCAGTCACGCTGAGAAGCCCGTGCGGTTTGACCACGACAAGCACGTCCCGGTCCTGAAACAGGATCTGCAGGGGGCCTTGCGGCGGCGTGTAATCAAAGGGAAGCGGCTGGCTCTGGTCCATGCCAGAGCGTATGGCGCGGCGCATGCGCATTTGCAAGAAAAAGCCGCGGATAGCACCACCCGGACATGACAAAGCTCGCAGCACCGGCTGCGGGCCCCGCCATATCCCCAAAGAGCTGGTTCAGACGGTCAGAATCGCCAGAATGCACGTCAGGACGAAGACGGCGGCGGGCGGGATCCAGCCCTTTTCGCCAAGGGCGAAGCCGATGCCGACGGTCACCAGATTGGCGATCAGCATGATCCAGCCAAGAACCAGCGCAGCCGTGCCGCCAAAGGCGAACATGAGCAGCGTCACCACTATGGACAGGACTGAGATCGTCCCGATCCTCGCGGCGTTGACGAAGCCTTCGTAGGTCCGCTCGTGCTCGGCGTAATCCATGGAAGAAGAAGTGGAGTTGGACATCAGATTCCCCCGGTTCCGGTCATCCTTTTCTGCCCGCATCGCTCTCACGACCGGCGCCGCCAGTCAAGCCCCGAGGTGCAAAGATGTGAGTTTGAAGGGGCGGGAGGCTTTGCGCAGAAATGGCATTTTTACTCGCTGTGGGTAAAGCGCAGTGGAGCGGCCAGAAAGACTGAGGTGTCGCCCCGGACGCAGCGAAGCGGAGATCCGGGGATCACTCATTTCCAGAGCGGAGCTGATTGGCTCCTGCTCGAATGGTTGGTGCAGGTAACTGCCGAACCTTTGGAGACGGCGGCCTCTCTCTGCAAGCAAGTGGTCCCCTGTGTATCGAAAGTCTGTCATTGTGATTGCGGGACGGAGGCCTTTGGTCCCCTGATCTTGAAGACCGTGAGCCGGCTTTGGCCCCGTCCCGCCTTCTCAGATCAACCTGAACAGTTGCATGAGGCTGCTCACAACAGACCTCGCACCACAGGGACAGGCATCATGAGCATATCTCATCACTACATCGGATGCGATGTTTCCAAGTCCTGGCTGGATGTTTTCGATCCGCGTGCGGGCCGCATCTGATCGGCCCCCACGGACGGGTCCAATTTGATTGTTAGTGCAATGATGGTCGTGGCGCCAGCGCGGGCGGCAT
>NZ_LIPT01000011.1 GCF_001418225.1 Pannonibacter indicus
GAGGGGCTCAGAAGTTTCCCCGCGCAGCCTCCGTCAGGATCAGCTTGTCCAGCGTCAGATCCGCCACCGCCTTGCGAAGCCGTTCGTTCTCCTTCTGGAGATCCTTCAACTGCCGAAGCTGGTCACGGCTCATGCCGCCATATTGCTTACGCCACCGGTAGAACGTCAGCTCGGAAACGCCGATCTGGCGAACGGCATCCGCCATCGCCATGCCTTGGCCGCGCAAAACCTCAACCTGCCGAAGCTTCGTGACGATCTCGTCGGGCTTGTGTCGCTTGTTTGCCATTGTGGTCCTCCTTCAGGGTCAAAACCATACTTCAAGGTGGACCCGTTCAATGGGGGTGGATCACACTGGATGACCAGAGCCGGCGTGGTGACAGACGCCAGATCGCTGCGATTGTCACTCCAGAACGTCAGGGCTGCAAAATGCTGTGCGACATCGGGATCCGTCCGGCAGAAGCTCTCCTCCAGCACCTCCGTCAACTCCGGGCGTTCCGGATTGCCCATGATCAGCGGCGCAATCCCTTTCGTCCAGCCGAGATAGTTCGACCGCATCGCCTCGATCAGGCCTTCAATGTCCGCCGCATTGAAGCCTCCCTGATACGCGCCATCATTCACATAGCACGGGGACGGCCCGATCAGCACCAGCTGCCTGAACAGATCCGGCCGCTTCCCGGCCGCCAGAACACCAATCATGGCGCTGACGGAATGGCCAACGAATATGACCGGCTCGGAACAGACATGCTCAATCAGCTCGATACAGTCATCCGCATAATCGGCAAGCGACTGATACCGTTCATAGCTGAAGCAGCTGTGATCCGAATTGCCGAACCCGATCAGGTCAAACAGAATCACCTGGCTGGACGCTTCAAAGGCGGGAGCCACATCCTTCCACATGGTCTGATCACACCCGAGGCCATGGGCAAAGACGATAGGAACGCCGCCCTTGCCGCGCAGCGTCACCGCATATTTCCTTGAAATGTCCTGCACGCTCATACAGCGATCCTCACAACCAACACCCTGCAGTTTAAGGACCTGCAATTAGGCAGGAGTAAAAATTTACCTGCAAATGCACAATAACCCATAATAAGATTATAAAACAATGACTTGGCAGGCAAGGCAACCCAATAACACTGACGCGCCGAAGCCGCACGGAAACAACACGCCTTGACGCTCTGAAGCCGCTGCACCTGCGCAGCAAAGGCCAGACCGGCTGATTGTCAGGGATTTGCTCAAGCCCGTGCGCCGCTTGAGCCTTTTCAAGGCGTGATGCGTCGGCAGCTCGGCGGCTTGGTACAAGATGGTGGGCGGTGAGAGACTCGAACTCCCGACATCCTCGGTGTAAACGAGGCGCTCTACCAACTGAGCTAACCGCCCGGCACTGATGGCCAGCCGGATCTTGGCGATCCGGAAGCCCGTCTTTTAGGGGCAATGATCCGGCTTGGCAAGGGCCAAGGGGCCTTCAAGCGCTTTTCCTGAAGACTCTGGATAACCTGTTGATGGCGGCGCAGCAGACGCGATGCCGGTGGCGGAAAACCGTGGCTTTATGCCTTCCCGCAATCAACTTCCCTCATTGCGCCCTGCTCAAGCCCTTGCGGCGCTGGAACATTTTCAGGGCGGGATACGCAGGCACCGCAAGACCTGGCTTTACAGCCGCCGGTGCCAGCCGCGGGTACCCGCCTCCCCCTGCCCGCTTCCCTCTTGCCCGCTTCCCTCTTGCCCGGCGGAACGGAAAAACCCGCGTATGGAGACCATACGCGGGTTTTCGGGCGGGTTGAGCACCAGGCTCCGGATGCAGATGCTGCCGGGCACGGCGGCTCAGCGCCGCACGGGCCTTACCGCGCCGCCCAAAGGCGGCCCGGTAAAGGCTCCGGAACTGCCTCAGGCGTTCACCGCGTCCTTGAGGCCCTTGCCGGCCTTGAACTTCGGCGTCTTGGAAGCCGGGATCTGGATCGTTTCGCCAGTGCGCGGGTTGCGGCCTTCGGTGGCTGCACGCTCGGAAACCGAGAAGTTGCCAAAGCCGATGATGCGGACTTCGTCACCGCCCTTGAGCGCCTGGGTCACGGCGTCGAACGTGGCGTCGACGGCTTCACCGGCCTGAGCCTTGGTCAGGCCAGTCTTCTCAGCCACGGCCGCGATCAGATCGTTCTTGTTCATAGCAGTCCCTTTCTACAAAACGGCGGAAAGCAGGCGATTCTCGCCAAAGCCGCTGGCCGGAAATTCGTGCGAAACAGACGGCAAAGCAAGCCATTTTTTCGCAGAAAACCGCCGTTTTCACCCGATTCTCCAAGAAAAAAGCCCCGGCACAGGCCGGGGCTTCCATTATTTCATGCATTCACGCTTCAATGGGCAATCAAACCGGATGCATCATCGTCGCTGGCACGCTGATCAGAAGTTGCAGACGCTTGGGCCGCCTCATCCCACTCGATCGCTTCCGGCATGCGCAACAGGGCGGTCTTCAGGACCTGCTCCATGTTGGAAACCGGGATGATTTCCATCCCGTTCTTCACGCTGTCCGGAATATCCGCCAGATCCTTGGCGTTGTCTTCCGGGATCATCACGGTCTTAATACCGCCGCGCAGCGCGGCCAGCAGCTTCTCCTTCAGCCCGCCGATCGGCAGGATGCGGCCACGCAGGGTGATCTCGCCCGTCATCGCCACATCACGGCGGACCGGAATTCCGGTCATGACCGAGATGACGGCGGTGGCCATGGCGATGCCCGCAGACGGGCCGTCCTTCGGCGTCGCGCCTTCCGGCACGTGCACGTGGATGTCGCGCTTGTCGAACAGCGGCGGCTGAATGCCGAAGTCGACGGCACGCGAGCGGACATAGGACGCGGCGGCAGAGATGGACTCCTTCATCACGTCGCGCAGGTTGCCCGTCACCGTCATCTTTCCCTTGCCGGGCATCATGACGCCTTCGATGGTCAGCAGTTCGCCGCCCACTTCCGTCCAGGCAAGACCGGTGACCACACCGACCTGATCCTCAAGCTCTGCCTGGCCATAGCGGTAGCGCGGCACGCCGAGATACTTCTCGACCAGTTCCTCATCCACAGCAACCGTCTTCACGCCGGTCATGAGGATGTCCTTTACCGCCTTACGGGCCAGCGTTGCCAGTTCGCGCTCAAGATTACGCACGCCCGCCTCACGGGTGTAGCGGCGAATCACGAAACGCAGGGCCTCATCGCTGACGGAGAACTCGCCGTCCTTCAGGCCGTGGTCCTTTTCGGATTTCGGCAGCAGGTGGCGGCGGGCGATCTCCAGCTTCTCATCTTCCGTGTAACCGGCGATGCGGATGATCTCCATACGGTCCATCAGCGGGCCGGGGATGTTCAGCGTGTTGGCCGTCGTCACGAACATCACGTCCGAAAGGTCATATTCGACCTCCAGATAGTGGTCCATGAAGGTGCTGTTCTGCTCCGGATCCAGCACTTCCAGCAGCGCCGAAGACGGGTCGCCACGGAAGTCCATGCCCATCTTGTCGATCTCGTCGAGCAGGAAGAGCGGGTTGGAGCGCTTGGCCTTCTTCATCGACTGGATGATCTTGCCGGGCATCGAGCCGATATAGGTGCGGCGGTGGCCGCGAATCTCGGCTTCGTCGCGTACGCCGCCCAGCGAGATGCGCACGAACTCGCGTCCCGTCGCCTTGGCGATGGACTTGCCGAGCGAGGTCTTGCCGACGCCCGGAGGGCCGACGAGGCAGAGGATCGGCCCCTTCAGCTTGTTGGCGCGGGCCTGCACGGCGAGATACTCGACGATGCGCTCCTTGACCTTGTCGAGGCCGAAGTGATCGGTGTCCAGCACCTTTTCAGCCAGTGACAGGTCGTGCTTGACCTTGCTCTTCTTGCCCCAGGGAATGCCGAGAAGCCAGTCCAGATAGTTGCGCACCACGGTGGCTTCCGCCGACATGGGGCTCATCTGCTTCAGCTTCTTGACTTCGGCCTGGGCACGCTCGCGCGCTTCCTTGCTGAGCTTGGTCTTCTTGATGCGCTCTTCCAGTTCGGCCAGCTCGTCACGGCCATCCTCGCCGTCGCCAAGCTCCTTCTGGATCGCCTTCATCTGCTCGTTGAGATAGTACTCGCGCTGGGTCTTCTCCATCTGGCGCTTGACGCGCGAGCGGATGCGCTTTTCCACCTGCAGGACGGAGATTTCGCTCTCCATCAGCCCCAGCACGCGCTCCAGACGCTCGGCCACCGAAACGATGGCTAGAATGTCCTGCTTCTCCGGGATCTTGATGGCCAGATGTGAGGCGATGGTGTCAGCCAGCTTCGAGTAATCCTCGATCTGGTTGATGGTACCCAGAACCTCCGGCGAAACCTTCTTGTTCAGCTTCACATAGTTCTCGAACTCAGCAACGACGGAGCGCGCCAGAGCTTCGATCTCGATGTTCTCGCCGTCCTTCTCGGGCAGCACGACAGCCTCGGCCTCGTAGAAATCCTCGCGGCCGGTGTAATTGGTGATCCTGGCGCGGGCACCGCCCTCGACCAGTACCTTGACGGTGTTGTCGGGCAGCTTCAGCAGCTGCAGCACCGTCGCCAGCGTGCCGACCTCATAGATCTGGTCCGTCGCCGGATCATCATCCGCCGCGTTGATCTGGGTTGCCAGAAGAATGTGCTTGTCGGACGTCATGACCTCTTCGAGGGCGCGGATCGATTTTTCCCGGCCGACAAACAGGGGCACGATCATGTGCGGAAACACGACAATGTCGCGCAGCGGCAGCACGGGATAAACCGTCTTGTCCGCCTCGTTGAGGGAGCGCGTTTCAGATTCGCTCATGTCCATTCCTTTCTTGCCGCACGCCTGCGTCCTGGGAGGGGGACCGCATGCAGCGCTTTTGGGATGGCCCTCCGGTCCCGGGGTGGTCCGGATGTGGGCCGGCTGATTCCGCCTCACATGAGCACGAATGTCAGCCGCCAAACCATCGTCATGGTCTATTAGGTGGACACCCGCACCATGGGTGTCAAGGCAAGGCAGCAATATCCCTTCAGCTTGCCTGTTGACGACCGGGCCGCAACCCGCCCTCCCCCGTCAGACGCCGGGAAAAACCGTCATTCCGCGCCCCGGACGAAACAGAAATGCCGCCCGGAGGCGGCACTTCAGAACTGCGTGAACGCAAGGCCGGAAGGCTCAGGCGCTCGTTGCCGTGGTCTCGGCACGGTCCTCGTAGATGTAGAGCGGACGGGCCTTGCCATCCACCACTTCCGGCGAGATGACAACTTCCTTGACGCCCTTGAGGCCGGGCAGCTCGTACATGGTATCGAGCAGGATGGCCTCAAGAATGGAGCGCAGGCCGCGGGCACCCGTCTTGCGCTCGATGGCGCGGCGGGAAATTGCCTTGAGGGCCTCGTCGTGGAAGGTCAGTTCCACGTTCTCCATCTCGAACAGGCGCTGGTACTGCTTGACCAGAGCGTTCTTTGGCTCGGTCAGGATCGTCACGAGGGCTTCCTCATCAAGGTCCTCCAGCGTGGCGATAACCGGCAGACGGCCAACGAATTCCGGGATCAGGCCGAACTTCAGCAGATCCTCGGGCTCCAGCTCGGAGAACAGCTCGCCGATGCGGCGGTCTTCCGGGCCCACCACATTGGCCTTGAAGCCGATGGTGGACTTGCGCCCGCGGTCGGAGATGATCTTGTCGAGGCCTGCAAAAGCACCGCCGCAGATGAACAGAATGTTGGTCGTGTCCACCTGCAGGAATTCCTGCTGGGGATGCTTGCGCCCGCCCTGCGGCGGAACGGAAGCCACGGTGCCTTCCATGATCTTCAGCAGGGCCTGCTGCACGCCTTCGCCCGACACGTCGCGGGTGATGGACGGGTTGTCGGCCTTGCGGCTGATCTTGTCCACCTCGTCGATGTAGACGATGCCGCGCTGCGCCCGCTCGACATTGTAGTCGGCAGCCTGAAGCAGCTTGAGGATGATGTTCTCAACGTCCTCGCCGACGTAGCCGGCTTCCGTCAGCGTGGTGGCATCGGCCATGGTGAAGGGCACATCCAGGATGCGCGCGAGCGTCTGGGCCAGCAGCGTCTTGCCGCAGCCGGTGGGGCCGCAAAGCAGGATGTTGGACTTGGCCAGTTCGACGTCGTTGTTCTTGCTGGCGTGGTTCAGGCGCTTGTAGTGGTTGTGAACCGCCACGGACAGCACCTTCTTGGCGCTGTTCTGCCCGATCACGTAATCATCGAGGACACGGCGAATCTCTTGCGGCGTCGGAATCCCGTCGCGCGATTTCACCAGCGAGGACTTGTTCTCCTCACGTATGATGTCCATGCACAGCTCGACACATTCATCGCAGATGAAAACAGTCGGACCGGCGATCAGCTTGCGAACTTCATGCTGGCTCTTGCCGCAGAACGAGCAGTAGAGCGTATTCTTGGAGTCGCTGCCGCTGGCCTTCGTCATCTATTCAACCCCGCAGGTTCCGGAAGGGGCACGCCCCTTCCTTTCTGTCTCCCGAAGCTGGCCGGTCCAGCCGCTCCGGTTCCGGTCCGAGACCGCATTTCCGGCCTTTACGAACAAACATGCTCCATGCTTCGCCCGTAAAGATCAATATTCGTTTAAGCCGGTCATCCAAACAATGACCTGTTCAAGGAAGAGGAGCCGGCAAAGCTCCCTCCTCTCATACCCCTCAGGCGCTTTCGCCGCCAGCGAGGCTGTTGCGGTCGGCAATCACATTATCGATGATGCCAAATTCCTTTGCCGTATCCGCCGTCATGAAGTTGTCGCGCTCCAGTGCCTCTTCCACCTGGTCGAGGGGCTGGCCCGTGTGCTTCACGTAGATTTCATTCAGGCGGCGCTTCAGGCTCAGGATTTCCTTTGCATGCAGCATGATGTCGGACGCCTGGCCACGGAACCCGCCGGACGGCTGGTGCACCATGACACGCGCGTTCGGCAGCGCAAAGCGGGACCCCTTGTGGCCGGCTGCCAGCAGCAGCGAGCCCATGGAGGCGGCCTGGCCGATGCAGAGCGTCGAAACTTCCGGCCGGATGAACTGCATCGTGTCGTAGATCGCAAGTCCGGCCGTCACCAGACCACCGGGCGAATTGATGTAGATCGAGATTTCCTTCGTCGGGTTTTCCGACTCAAGGAACAGCAGCTGCGCGCAGATCAGCGTCGCCATATGATCCTCGACCGGGCCGGTGAGGAAAATGATGCGTTCCTTCAGGAGGCGCGAGTAGATGTCGAAGGCCCGTTCGCCGCGGCTGGTCTGCTCGACGACCATCGGCACGAGCGTGTTCGTGTAGAATTCGACAGGATCCTGCATACCTCATCCATCTTCTGGCTTTGCCGCCCGCAGGCCACCGGGGCGCGGGCAGACAGCGTTGAAACGCATCTTCGTCAGTCAGGCACCGCACCGTTGCGCGGCCCTTTGAGTCGAAAAAAGCGACACCCATACATAGGGGATGCCGCCAGCAACTCAAGACTGTTGCAGATGCGGCGTGAAGGCAAGGTTAAAACCCCCACGCCGCATCGCCAAGTCCCTATAGGATCAGTTCGAGGCAGCCTCGTCCTCGTCCTCGGCGACGAGCTTCTCCAGCTCTTCCTTGGTGACGGTCTTGTCGGTCACCTTGGCGAGGGAGAGGATGAAATCGACGACCTTTTCCTCATAGATCGGAGCGCGCAGCGAGGCGAGCGCCTGCGGGTTGCTCTTGTAGAACTCGAACACCTGACGCTCCTGGCCGGGGAACTGGCGCACGCGGTCATAGAGCGCACGCTGGACTTCCTCGTCCGTCACTTCGATCTTGTTCTTCTCGCCGATCTCGGAGAGCACCAGACCCAGGCGCACGCGGCGCTCGGCAATCTTGCGGTAGTCGGCCTTGGCAGCCTCTTCCGTGGTGCCTTCCTCTTCGAAGGTCTTGCCGTTGCGCTTCATGTCGGCCTCGACCTGCTTCCAGATGTTCTGGAATTCAGTCTCGAGCAGCCTGGACGGCAGTTCGAACGAATAGGCCTCGTCCATCTTGTCCAGCAGCTGGCGCTTGATGCGCTGACGGGTCATGGCGCCGAACTGGCTCTCGATCTGGCCGCGGATGATGCCCTTCAGGCTGTCCAGCGACTCAAGGCCGAGGCTCTTGGCGAAATCTTCATCGATCTTCACTTCACCGGGAGCGGCAACGTCCTTCAGGACGATGTCGAAGGTGACTTCCTTGCCGGCGAGCTGCGCGGCCGGGTAGTCTTCCGGGAAGGTCACGGAGATGACTTTTTCCTCACCCTGCTTCATGCCGAGGATGCCTTCCTCGAAGCCGGGGATGAACTGGCCGGAGCCAAGCACCAGCTGGCCGTTCTCGTCAGCGCCGCCGTCGAAGGGAACGCCGTCGAGCTTGCCGAGGTAGGAAATGGTGACGCGGTCGCCGTTTTCGGCAACGGCGCCCTCGCCCTTGCTTTCGAACGGACGGTTGCTCTCGGCGATCGAGGAAACCTGCTCCATCACGCCTTCTTCGGAGATCTCGACGACCGGACGCTCGATCTCGATGCCGGAGAAGTCGATGATGTCGAACTGCGGCATCAGATCGTAGCTCATCTTGAAGGCGAGGTCGGCATTGCCTTCCAGGATCGCCTCTGCCTCGTTGTCCGGCAGATCGATCTCGGGCTGCAGGGCCGGGCGCTCGTTGCGCTCTTCAATGGCCTTCTGGCTCGTCTCCTGAATCGTGTTGCTCAGGATCTCTGCCATGGCCTGACGGCCGTACATGCGCTTCAGATGCGCGGCCGGGACCTTGCCCGGACGGAAGCCGTTGATGCGCACCTTGGACTTCAGTTCGTCGAGGTACGTGTCAAGCTTGGCCGCCAGTTCGGTCGCCGGAATAACGACTTTCAGTTCGCGCTTGAGGCCCTCGGAAAGGGTTTCGGTCACCTGCATGGTAGTATGCTTCGTCCTCGGTATGGAACCAGCGTTCCATCTTTCGTGTTTTCGATCAGCCCATGACGGGCCTCTTTAGAAAGGGGGGCCGCTACGCTCTGGACCAGTTCATCTCTGGACCGGCTGCCCAGATCGGCTGCCTGCGGCCGGCACTCCTCAAGACCCATGACTTGGTGCGGGCGGAGGGACTTGAACCCCCACGGCTTACGCCACCAGAACCTAAATCTGGCGTGTCTACCAGTTCCACCACGCCCGCGACGGCCCTGAACATGATGCAGTCAGGCCTTGCGAGCCGGAACGGCAGGATCATGCCCGGGGCATTGAGTCTGGAACGCTTTCCGGACGGCAGGTCACTTCCCGCCGCCAAAAACGCTCAACAGCGCCCGTAGCCAAGGCGGGGCCTCTATAGCACCCGTCCCTGCCGCATCAAAGCAAAAATGGCGGCAGTGGCCATTTCTACGCGGAAAGCTCCTGCACCACATCCTTCAGAGCCGGCAAAAGGTCTTCCGCGATCAGCCCGGCCCCGGCAATCTCCGCCGCGCGGCCATGCATCCACACCCCCATGGCAGCCGCCTCGAAGGCAGGCAGACCCTGCGCCAGGAGCCCGGTCACGATCCCCGCCAGCACATCGCCGGAGCCTGCCGTCGCCAGCCAGGGCGTGCCATTGGCATTGATGGCCGCCCGCCCATCCGGCGCGGCAATCACCGTATCGGCCCCCTTGTATATAATGACAGAGCGGCTGCGCTGCGCCGCGGCACGGGCCGCATCCAGCTTGCCGAGGCCGGACACGGGCGGCGGCAAATCCGGAAAAAGCCGGCCGAATTCGCCCGCATGCGGCGTCAGCACCGGCGGCTGCGCACCGCCGCGCGCCCTCTTTTCAATGGTAACGAAAAGAGGAGTTTCCGTTCCTGCAAAACTCGAAAGCGCACCGGCATCCAGCACCAGCCCCTTGCCGGAAGCCACAAGATCCAGCACCAGCGCCTGCGTCTGCGCCCCCAGCCCTGCGCCAGGACCATAGACAAGCGACGTGATGCGGCTGTCCGACAGAAGTCCGGTCAGCGCCTCTTCCCCGCGCAAGGGGTGCAGCATGACGGTGGTCAGATGGTTTGCCAGAACCATCGTGGCGGAAGGCTCGCAGGCAACCGTCACCAGCCCCGCCCCGCTGCGCAGCGCCGCCATGGCAGACAGGCGTATGGCGCCGGTGGCATGAGCCGGACCGGAGAGGGCCACCGCATGGCCACGGGAGAACTTGTGCCCGTCCACCCGTGGCCGCGGCACAAAGGCACCCCATACATCCGGCCCGTTGTGCCAGCATCCCGGCCCGCCCGCCACCAGAACCGTTTCATTGGTAATACCGATATCGCAAACCTCGATCTGGCCACACAGAACACGGCCCGGCAGCAGCAGATGCCCCGGCTTCATCCGGCAGAAGGTGACAGTGCGCGCGGCCTTGACGGCAACGCCCCTCACCTCCCCCGTCGCGCCGTCAAGTCCGCTCGGCACATCAACGCTTAGCACCGCCAGGCCCGAGGCATTGAGGCCATTGACCAGTTCCAGTTCATATCCACTGACAGGACGGGAAAGCCCTGCACCGAAAAGCGCATCGATCACCAGCGGGGCGCCTGTTCCTGCACTCTCATGAAAGGGATTGGCACCTGCCTCCAGAAACCGGATGCCATCGGCCGCCTCTTCGCCCATGCGGCGCCAGGCACTCCAGGCATCGCCCGAAAGCCGCTCCGGCTGCCCGCACAGAAGCAGCATCACCGGCACGCCCTCAAGCGCCAGAAGCCGCGCGGCAACGAAGCCATCGCCACCATTGTTGCCAGGCCCGCAGAGCACTAGCACGCCCTGCCCCGGTGCCAGCATGGCCCGTGCCGCATCGGCCACACCGCGCCCGGCGCGCTCCATCAGTTCGATCCCCGGCGTTCCCGCCTCGATCGTCAGCGCGTCCGCGCGGCGCATTTCCTGCGGAGTGAGCAATTCAACACCCGGCACCATGACATATCCCCATCCGCCTTCCCTGACGGGCGTCAGAGTTGCCAATAGAAGCCGCACACGCAAGCCTCTTGCCTCGCGCCAATCCACCCTTTCCAGCCCGGCACCAGCACAAGAAATGGCTGACTGCACAATAAGGCATCAACTTGAGCAAAAAACGGGCAGCAAATCCGCTTGGCGGAACCATCAGGATCGGCCACAGTGTCCGCAATGCCCCTTTTTTTGGCGCTTTCGGGTGGTGAGAAAAGTTGGCACGCGTCGTGCAAGAGAGGGGGCAACAACGGGCCTCCCCGATCGCGCGATCCGGACCCCGCCGCAGAAACGTGCCAGCCAATGGCCAACGAAACGGAGAGAGACGCAAGACGATGAAAAAGATCGAGGCGATCATCAAACCCTTCAAGCTCGACGAGGTGAAGGAAGCGCTGCAGGAAGTGGGTCTTCAGGGCATCACTGTCACCGAGGCCAAGGGCTTCGGCCGCCAGAAGGGCCACACCGAACTGTACCGCGGCGCAGAATATGTCGTCGACTTCCTGCCGAAGGTGAAGGTCGAAATCGTCCTCGCCGACGAGATGGTGGAAAAGGCCGTTGACGCGATTCGCAATGCAGCCCAGACCGGGCGCATCGGCGACGGCAAGATCTTCGTCTCCAACATTGAGGAAGCCGTCCGCATCCGCACCGGCGAGTCCGGCGTGGACGCCATCTGAAGCCTCTCAATCCGTTTCGCGGGGATACCCCGCTCCCGAGTTTCGCATCCGCAAAGCCGCTGCGCCCGTGGCGCAGGCCTTCAGGTTGCGAGAACAGCCCACGTGAAAACAGAACACATAGGGAAGTGAATAATGACCACCGCTGCTGATATCCTTAAGGAAATCAAGGACAAGGACATCAAGTTCGTCGACCTGCGCTTCACCGACCCGCGCGGCAAGCTGCAGCACGTCACCATGGACGTTGGCCTCGTTGACGAAGACATGTTCGCTGAAGGCGTTGCCTTCGACGGCTCTTCCATCGCCGGCTGGAAGGCGATCGACGCCTCCGACATGACCCTGGTGCTGGACCCGTCCTCGGCGCACATCGACCCGTTCTTCGCGCAGCCTACCCTCGTCATCCTGTGTGACATCGTCGATCCGCGTACCGGCGAGACCTACAACCGCGATCCGCGCTCCATCGCCAAGAAGGCAGAAGCCTACGTCAAGACCGGCGGCTTCGGTGACACCATCTTCTTTGGCCCGGAAGCTGAATTCTTCATCTTCGACGACGTGCGTTTTGCCTCCGAGCCGTACAACACGGGCTTCAAGCTGGACAGCAACGAGCTGCCGAGCAACCTCGACACCGAATATGAAGCCGGCAACCTCGGCCACCGTCCGCGCGTCAAGGGCGGCTATTTCCCGGTTCCGCCGATCGACAGCTGCCAGGACATGCGTTCCGAGATGCTGACCGTCATGGCCGAGATGGGCGTGTCCGTTGAAAAGCACCACCACGAAGTGGCTGCCGCTCAGCACGAGCTGGGCGTGAAGTTCAACACCATGACCACCTGCGCCGACCACATGCAGATCTACAAGTATGTGGTTCACCAGGTCGCCAACGCTTACGGCAAGACCGCAACCTTCATGCCGAAGCCGATCTTCGGTGACAACGGTTCGGGCATGCACTGCCATCAGTCCATCTGGAAGGACGGCAAGCCGCTGTTCGCCGGCAATCTCTATGCCGACCTCAGCGAAATGTGCCTGTACTACATCGGTGGCATCCTGAAGCACGCCAAGGCCCTGAACGCCTTCACCAACCCGTCGACCAACTCCTACAAGCGTCTGGTCCCGGGCTACGAAGCGCCGGTTCTGCTCGCCTATTCCTCGGGCAACCGTTCGGCCTCCTGCCGCATCCCGTACACCTCTTCGCCGAAGGCAAAGCGCATCGAAGTCCGCTTCCCGGACCCGTCCGCAAACCCCTATCTCGCCTTCTCCGCGCAGCTGATGGCCGGTCTCGATGGCATCAAAAACAAGATCCATCCGGGCGACGCCATGGACAAGAACCTGTACGACCTGCCGCCGGAAGAGCTGGCCGAGATCCCGACCGTTTGCGGCTCGCTGCGTGAAGCCCTGCAGTCGCTGGATGCCGACCGCGAGTTCCTCAAGGCCGGCGGAGTGTTCGACGACGACTTCATCGACAGCTACATCGAGCTGAAGATGGAAGAGAACATGCGCTACGAAATGACCCCGCATCCGGTCGAGTTCGACATGTACTACTCTGCATAAGCCTTTCAGGCAGCAGATGCGGAAAGCCGGGCCTTGCGCCCGGCTTTCTCGTTTCAGGTCCTTCGGCACCCGTCAGTCCGCGCCGGGCAACCTGATACGATTTACAACGGCCGCCGGCCGGTATAGAGCCAGACACACCAAGTCACCTTCCGAACATCCAGCGCGTGGAAACATTACATGAGCGAATACAAGTCCGGCTTTCTGAAGGTCCTCAACGAGCGCGGCTTCATTCACCAGATGTCCGACGCAGAGGGTCTCGACAAGCTGCTCTCGACCGAGACCGTGACCGCCTATATCGGCTTTGACTGCACGGCGCCGAGCCTTCATGCCGGTTCGCTCGTCACCATCATGATGCTCTACTGGCTGCAGCAGACCGGCCATCGCCCGATCGCGCTGATGGGGTCTGGCACCACCCGCGTCGGTGACCCGACCGGCAAGGACGAAAGTCGCAAGATCCTTTCGGACGAAGACATCGAGACCAACAAGGCCGGCATCCGCAAGATCTTCGACAAGCTGCTCACCTTTGGCGAAGGCCCGAAGGATGCCATCATGCTGGACAATGCTGACTGGCTGATGAAGCTGAACTATGTGGAGTTCCTGCGCGATATCGGGCGCCACTTCTCGGTCAACCAGATGATCCAGCGCGACAGCGTGCGCCTGCGGCTGGAGCGCGAGCAGCACCTGTCCTTCCTCGAATTCAACTACATGCTGCTGCAGGGCTACGACTATCTGGAGATCTACCAGCGGACTGGCTGCCGCCTGCAGATGGGCGGCTCAGACCAGTGGTCCAACATTCTCTCCGGCGTCGATCTGTTGCGCCGCAAGGCAGGCGTGGAGGGCTTTGCCCTCACCGCCCCGCTGCTGACCACCGCCTCCGGCGCCAAGATGGGCAAGACGGCTGCCGGAGCCGTGTGGCTCAATGCCGAGCAGCTGTCGCCCTATGGCTACTGGCAGTACTGGCGCAACACCGAGGACGCGGATGTGGAGCGCTTCCTGAAGCTCTTCACCGTTCTGCCGCTGGACGAAATCGCCCGCCTTGCCGCCCTGCAGGGCGCGGAGATCAACGAAGCCAAGAAGATCCTCGCCACCGAAGCCACCGCCATGATCCACGGCCGCGAGGCGGCAGAGGCCGCTGCCGAAACTGCCCGCCGCGCCTTCGAGGAAGGCCAGACGGCCGAGGGCCTGCCGACTGTCGATCTGCCCAAGGCAGAGCTGGAGGCCGGTCTTGGCGTGCTGGCAGCTTTCGTCCGCGCCGGTCTTTGCGCCTCCAACGGCGAAGCCCGGCGCAACATCACCGGCGGCGCGCTGAAGGTGAATGATGAAGCCGTTACCGACGACAAGCGCAGCCTGTCACTGGCGGACCTCACCGGCGAGGGGGTCATCAAACTATCCATGGGCAAGAAGAAGCACGTGCTGCTGCGCCCGGCCTGATCTGCTGCCCCATGGCAATCCAGCAAGGCCCGGCGCGCAAGGTCCGGGCCTTCTGTTTGTGCGCAGCCGCTGTGCCGGAACCTGTCTGGCGGCCGGGCCCTCAACGGAACTCGAACATCTTGCGGAAAATGCCTGGTGCAATGGCCGAGACCGGATTGACCGTGAGCTGCGGCGCGCTGATGTGGCCAGCGAGACGGTAGGTCACGCCAAAAAGCCCTTCGTCCGAACCGCCACCGAGGGCAAAGCCGAGCAGCGGGATCTTGCTGAACAGGTTGTTGAGCGCAAAGACCGGCACATAGGTTCCCGTCAGCGCCAGTGTCCGCTGGCCGAGATCGACCTCGCCCGTCACGGTCCCGCCGACGACTGCCCCCTGCATCAGGCCTTCCTCGACCGTGATGATTTCACCCTTGCGCGAAAACCGCAGGTCCAGCCGGTCAAACGAGGCTTCACCGGCACGCACCGACTGAGTGACCACCACCGCCCCGGAGTCACTGCGCGCGGCAACGGGCAGTTCGGCCAGCTTCCGGATCGCCGGATCTTCAGTGATCGACAGGTTGCGCACGCCGAATGTGCCGAACCATTGGGTCTCCTCCGGCATGGAAATCAGCAAGGTACCGGTTCCCCCGCGCATGCGCGGATAGACGTCCAGAAAGCGCAGGATGGCGCCCGTATCGGCAAAATCGCCGCTGGCAGCGCGTGTGTCGCCCTTGCCGCTGATCTCGAAACGGAAGGCACCGCGGTTGTTGGTGGCGCCCTTCAGCGCCAGGGTTTCAATGCCCTCCGGGCCGCCGGTCACCGTGCCGTCCACATCCGTTGCCACAACCCCATTGAAGCCCTGCAGCCGGCCGGCCTTGATGGCTATGTCGTAGACGGTCTTGTCCTTGCCCCCTGCCCCGCCCTTCTTGTCGAGCAAGGTCTTGATCAGCCCGCGCGCGTCGAACTGGGCTCCGTTGAAAACCACCTTGTACTGGTTGCGGCGCTGCTGGGTGATCTTGAGCGAGGCAGAGTCACCGGGTCTGATCTGGAAGCCGGCGAAATCAGCCTCCCGGAAGCCGCCATCCTTGCCAAGAACCACCTCACCGCCGATGGCAACACCATCGGAGGTCAGCTGAAACTCCTTCAGGCGCCGGGTGTCACCCTGCTCACTCAAGATGAACCTGGCCTTGGCCGGCACGCCTGGCCCCTTTTCCCAGCCGATCTGCTCCAGCTTGACCGAGGTATCCGTCAGGTCGATGTCAAAGGACTGGCCACCCGGTGTTCCAGCCAGCTTCAGCACCATCTGCCCGCTGACCAGAGACCCCAGATCAATGCCGCGCTTGCCGAGTTCTTCGGCGGAGACTTTCAGCTCCACATCCTGACGGCGCTCGCCCTGGCCTTCCTCCACCGGAACCAGCAGATCAATGTTGGCTTCCAGCCCGTCGATACGGCCCTTGCCCTTGACCGCCACCTCCCTGGGATCGGCTTCGATGGCAACGTCCGCGCCGGAAATCTTGTGCCCGCGCACCGGCTGGGTAGAGGAAAATCCGCTCAGCCGGGCCGCAGCCGTCCAGTCCACATCGGCAACCGCAATGGACAGGCGCAGCGGGAAACGGGCCATCACATCGAGCTCTCCGGTGCCGCCAAAGGTTCCGCCACCCATCTGTGCCTTGTCGAGCGCGCGGAACGGCGGCCGGTTGATCAGGGTGCCGAGATCCTGCGCCTCACCTGCAAATTTCAGCGAAATATCTGCAGATTTGATGCTGCGCAGCGCCAGCTGCTGGATCGTGAAGGTGCCTTCCTCTACGGCAACAGGCTTGGCAACGCCCTCGACAATCCTGCCGTTCCGGCCGGAGACGGTCAGAACCTCGTTGTCGATGGTGATCGTCCCATCAAGCCCGGTGATCGGCGGCAAGGTGTCGAGCGGGGCCACATCCACGTCTTCAAACGTCAGATCGAGCCGCACATCGTCAGCCCCCCAGCCCGGATCCGGATGGTGCTCGTCAAAGGCAGAGGGACGAATCGAAACGTCGATGCTGGCCTTGCGGATGAGGCCCGACAGCATGTGCTTGCTGATCCAGGCCCTTGCAGGGGGCGTCAGGGTGATGGGCCAGATCTGTTTCAGCAGAGCCACCGGCATGGCGTTGACCTCGACCGCCAGCGCCAGATAGGGGCCATCATCCTTCAGATCCACCGTGCCAACTGCACTGAGGCTTGCCGGACCGGATTGCACCTGCGCCCTGTCGATATAGAGGCTGTGTGCGGACGGGTCATAATGCGCCTTCAGGTGCACCCGCTCGGCCATGATCGGGTCTTCCTGAACATCCGCAGAACCGAACACCGGATTGTCCGCGCCGATCAGGATCTTCCAGTCGGGCTGCCCGGCCGCAGGCGGCGTCACCACGCCGTCAAAGCTGATGCGTGTATTGCCCCGCACCACATGAGACGGCATCACCTGAATGCGCGGGTCTTCGCCCTCCCAGGCAAGGCCAACCGCCACTTCATCATAGCGGATCGTCGTCGTGCCGATCTGGAACCACCCGTCCACGGCACGGCCCACAAGGGTTGCCCGGTCAAACACCCCGTCCTTGTCCAGCCTTGCCGCGAACTGCAACTCCAGCGGCAGGCCAAGGCCACGGCCGGAGCGCACCTGCTCGTTCAGCGGAAAGAATTCGGCCAGCGACACATCCTTGATGTAGAGCCCGAGTTCCCGGGCGCCGGTTGCCGCATCCGTGCCGCGCCGCAGGGCCAGCTGCCAGGTGCCCATACGCCCCTCGACCGTGCTTTCGGCATAGACGGCACCCGTTGCATCCCGTCCCAGCGAAGCGTCGATGTTGTCGATAAGGCGCGGGGTCGGCCCGGAAATCTCCAGACGCCCGTCTCGGACGCGGATCACGTCAAGATTGCGGCGGCTCAGTTCCTCATCGACCAGAAGCGCAATCCGGTCAACGGCTTCCATCAGGCTGTTCATCTCCGGCATCAAGGCGGGTCCATCCCCGCCTGCCAGCGTAATACGCGGGCGCTCGATATCGAGGCTGCGAAATTTAACCTCACCGGTGAGCAGCGGCGCGAACTGCAGAACGGCTTCGGTGCGCGGCAGGAGAATGCGGCTTTCGACCTCTCCCCTGACCGTCACCCCCGCATCATCGATGACCACCTGAGGGCCGCTGGACGCAAACAGGTCCAGCCGCACCGAGCCGACGGACACATCGGCATTGACCACCCGGACGCGGGCTTCCACCAGTTCCCGTGCAAAAGGTATGGTGACCGGTCCCCAGTAGAGCCGCCCGAGTATCCCTGCAGCGGCGGCCAGCACCAGAATGCAGAGGAAACCGCAGGCACGCTTGAGCTTCCGGCCCAATCCAGACCGGCGCTCTGTCCGTATGACATGAACTTTCTGCGGTTCTTGCGGCGGAGACAGCGTTCAGAGCCTTTTCGTTTTTTCGTCCCGGGACTGCGAATCCTCCGATCCGCTGTGATACTTCATTATGCAACAAAGCCAGCCGCGAGGCGCGCCTCAAGCACCGGCAGCTGAATACCGTTCCGGATAAATCCACCGACTATGACAAGAGGAAGGCAGCATGACCGATTTGACCATTTCAGCCCCCGCACCGGACGTGGACCTGCTGCTTGGCGATGATGAGAAAGTGAAGCTTTCCAGCCTGCAGGGCAGCCCCGTGGTGCTCTATTTCTATCCCAAAGCCGACACGCCCGCCTGCACCGAAGAATGCATTGCCTTCAGCCAGGCAAAAGCTCAGTTCGAAGCGCTTGGTGCAAAGGTCATCGGCATTTCGCCGGACCCGGTTGCCAGGAACGCCAGGTTCAAGGGCAAGCACGGCCTCACCGTCGACATCGCCTCCGATCCGGACACAGCCGTCTGCCAGGCCTTTGGCGTGTGGGTGGAAAAGTCCATGTATGGCAAGACCTACATGGGTGTGGAGCGCAGCACCTTCCTTATTGCAGCCGACGGCAAGATCGCCCAGATCTGGCGCAAGGTGAAGGTCAAGGGCCACGCCGGCGCCGTGCTAGAGGCTGTGCGCGGGCTCTGAACGCAAGGCGCGGGAGCGGCACGTCCGGCGCCCCCGCCTCTTGCGAATGCTGAAAGGGCTTTTTCAGGCATGAACGGCATATTTCCATCCTCCGCGCTGGACACGCTGGCCGGGCGCGCCAATGCCATCGTGCGCACGCCGGATCTTTCGGAAAAGGTCCGCCTTGCCTATGAGACCGCCAAGCTCTGGTATGCCCGCAGTCTTGCCCTCGGCTCGCCGTCTGCGTCCGCCCAGATGCCGGACCGGCCCGGCCGGCCGGAGCGTCCGGTGCTTCTGGCCCCGCGCGACATGCCCAAGCGCAGCATTGGCGGCGAAGCGGGCAGAATCGCCCTGCTGCACTCGCTGGCCCATATCGAACTCAATGCAGTGGACCTGACCTGGGACATCATCGGCCGCTTCGTGCATGTGCCGATGCCCCGCTCCTACTATGATGACTGGGTGCGCGTCGGACTTGAGGAGGCAAAGCATTTCAGCATGCTGGAGGAGCGGCTGCAGGAACTCGGCGCTGCCTATGGCGACCTGCCCGCCCATGACGGGCTGTGGCAGGCCGCACAGGCCACCGGTCATGACTTGACCGCACGGCTTGCCGTCATTCCGCTGGTGCTGGAGGCCCGCGGCCTCGACATCACCCCGCCGATGATCGAGAAGGCCGCTGCCCTTGGCGATCATGCAACAGCCCGCATCCTCGGAATCATCTACCGGGATGAAAAGAATCACGTGGCCTTCGGTGCCAAATGGTTCCGCTTCCTGTGCGACCGCCACGGCGAACGGCCCGAACCGCGCTTCCATGAACTGGTGCGCACCCATTTCAGAGGCCCGCTGAAACCGCCTTTCAACGACCGGGCCCGCTCCGAAGCGGGCCTGACGCCGGGCTTTTACCGCCCTCTCGTCAAGCTCGCGCCTTGAGGAAAACTGTCCTGACGGCAAAGCATGAACGGCAGGAAAGGTGTTTGTTAACCTTAACCGTTTCTAATGATTCCTGACCGGGGCAGAACTCGCCCCTTCCGGATGCATGGAAAACGGCATGTCAGACTTTCCTTCAAGAGCCCGTCAGGGGTTCGGCAAGCGCAAGGCACTGCATCACGTCACCATCAGCAATGGCGAACGCACCAGGACTTTCATCATCCGTCCTTGGCTCGCCGCAGGCACCTGCCTGACCCTAGGCCTCTTCATCACCGGCTATATGGCGGCCGCTGCCTATTTCGTGATGCGCGACGACCTGATCGAAAGCCGCCTGACCCAGCGCACGCAGGAAGCTGCCGTCTACGAGAACCGCATCGCCTATCTGCGTGCCGAAATCGACCGCCTGACCAGCAGCCAGATGTATGAGCGCCGCTCCGTCGAAGGCATGATCGACACATTGCTGCAGCGGCAGAACGAGCTTCTGGATCAGCATGGCAAGGTGGCGGCGGTTCTCGACAAGGCCGCCCGCAGCGGGCTTGATGTGGTCTCCGGCCCTGCCATTCCTGCGGCCAAACCCGAACAGCTCTCGGATGCAGGCGCCTCCAGCAGCCTTCTGGCGGTCGGCGGCCCGGAAGCACCGCTGGACAATCCCTTTGCGGCCCTTGGCCTGCGCGGCAGCAGCGAAAACGTCCTGATGGACAGCCCCCTTTCTGCTTTCGCCCCCCGGCCCGCAGCGCAGGACAGCCTGACGGCCAAGCCTCTGCCGGAGCCGGAAACCTCGCGTGACGATCTGCTGGGCATTGGCGCCGCATTGGACAAGATCAGCGAAGAAAGCAATGCCGCGCTGGATGCCGTGACGCTTGCGGCCGAACATGAAATCAGCCAGCTGGCCTCCGCCGTCCGCCCCTTGGGCTACCGCGTCAGTGATCTTGCAGGCAGCATGGAAGCCGCCGGCGGCCCCTATGTGCCGCTTGCCGCGGCCACCCTGGACGACAAGATCGAGCGCGCCGAAGCAGCTCTTGATCTGCGCAACAAGGTCCGCAAGTCTGTCGGCGCCATCCCCCTCGCCCGCCCGATCGCCGCAGCGCAGATCACCAGTGATTTCGGCCCCCGCATCGATCCGTTCCTGGGTGGCCTTGCCATGCACACCGGCATCGATTTCCGCGCCCCTTACGGCACGCCCGTGCGCGCCACGGCTCCGGGCACGGTGATCACCGCCTCCTATCAGGGCGGCTATGGCCGTCTGGTGGAAATCGAACATCCGGACGGGCATCTGACCCGCTACGCCCACATGAGTGCCATCACCGTCGCCGTGGGGGATGAGGTGCGCGCCGGCGATCAGGTCGGCCGCCTCGGCAACACCGGCCGATCCACCGGTCCGCATCTCCATTACGAAGTGCGGCGGGACGATGAGGCACTTGACCCCATGACCTTCGTCCGCACCGGAGACAGGGTCTCCAAGCTGCTGAAGCGTTAGTCTCCACCTCCTCGCGATATCAACAAAAACCCCGCCGGACCATGCCGGCGGGGTTTTGCAGTCTTGCAGTCCGTATGAATCGGCTCAGTCGATGTCCGAGACCTCGGCATCCTTGCCGCCGAAGACACGCTGCGCGAGAGCGGCTTCGATGAAGTCATCGATCTTGCCGTCGAGCACATCCTGCGGCGAGGAGCTTTCCACGCCCGTGCGCAGGTCCTTCACCATCTGATAGGGCTGCAGAACGTAGGAGCGGATCTGATGGCCCCAGCCAATCGAGGTCTTGGTAGACGCCTCGGCGTTGGCCGCCTCTTCGCGCTTCTGCAACTCGGCCTCATAGAGGCGCGCCTTCAGCATCGACCATGCGGTTGCGCGGTTCTTGTGCTGGGAGCGGTCGTTCTGGCACTGCACGACGATGCCGGTCGGGATATGCGTGATGCGCACGGCCGAGTCGGTGGTGTTGACGTGCTGGCCGCCGGCACCGGAGGCACGGTAGGTGTCGATGCGGCAGTCGCTTTCGTTGACCTCGATATCGATCGAGTCATCGATCACCGGATAGACCCACGCGCTGGCAAAGCTGGTGTGGCGGCGCGCCTGACTGTCATAGGGCGAAATGCGCACCAGACGGTGCACGCCCGATTCGGTCTTCAGCTTGCCATAGGCGTTCTCGCCCTTGATGAGCAGAGTCGCCGACTTGATGCCGGCTTCTTCGCCATCATGGTATTCGAGAAGCTCTACCTTGAAGCCACTGCGTTCCGCCCAGCGGCGGTACATGCGCAGGAGCATGCTGGCCCAGTCCTGACTTTCCGTGCCGCCGGCGCCCGAGTTGATTTCCAGATAGGCGTCATTGCCATCGGCTTCGCCGGACAGCAGCGATGCCATCTGCAGCTTCATCACCTCGGCCTTGAGGCCGCGCATTGCCGTTTCGGCTTCCTCGACCACGGCATTATCGCCATCCGCGCTGCCAAGCTCGATCAGCTCGATGTTGTCTGCAAGATCCGATTCGAGGCGGCGCACGCCGGTAATGCTATCTTCCAGCTGCTGACGCTCACGCATGAGCTTCTGCGCCTTGGACGGGTCATTCCACAGCGTGGGATCTTCAGACAGGGCGTTCAGTTCATCCAGACGGACCAGAGCGTGATCCCAGTCAAAGATGCCTCCTCAGCAGGCTTATGGCCTGCTTGATTTCGTCGACGATGCCTTCCATCTCGGCGCGCATCGGATACCTCTCAAAGCTGGTTCAGGAATGTCGCGGCCACCGCCTCGTTGCCGGGGCAGTGGCCGCAAATCGGGGCGGAGACTAACGGCGCAGGCAAGCCATGTAAACAGCTAGCCGCGCAGGCAGATCTCCGGAAGGGTCAATAAAGCCCGCCAGTGCCGGTCATAACGGCAGCGCCTGCCTCCGGAGAAACGGTGCGCGGTACGCCCATCTCGTCCTCGAAGCCGATGACCGAGTAAGTGTCCGGCGGGGCAGTGCCCGGCTTGAAGGACTCCAGAATGGTGCCTTCGGCCCCGGCAACCGCACGCATGCCGGTGTGCCGGTTGATCGGGATCAGCTGCAGACCCTTCGGAACACGGAACTCGACCGGCGGGCTGCCCGCCAGCGCTTCCTTCATGAACTCGGTGAAGATCGGCGCAGCGACAAGGCCGCCCGTCGCACCGCGTCCCATCGGCCGCGGCTGGTCGTAGCCGATGAAGACGCCGACCGCGAGATCCGGCGTATAGCCGACGAACCAGGCGTCCTTTTCCTCGTTGGTGGTGCCGGTCTTACCGGCAACCGGGCGGCCAACTGCACGCACGCTGGTGGCGGTGCCGCGCTGAACCACGCCTTCCATCATCGACGTGATCTGATAGGCCGTCATCGGGTCGAGCACCTGCTCGCGCTCGTCGATCAGCTCAGGCTCGGCCTGACCGGTCCAGTCATCGGCATCACAGGTTTCGCAAATGCGGCTGTCATGCTTGTAGATGGTGCGGCCGTAACGGTCCTGGATGCGGTCGATCAGCGTCGGGGTCACCTTACGGCCGCCATTTGCAAGGATCGAATAGGCCGTGACCATGCGCAGCACGGTAGTCTCGCCTGCGCCCAGCGACATGGAGAGAACAGGCATCATGTTGTCGTAGATACCGAAACGCTTGGCATATTCGGCCACCAGCGGCATGCCCATGTCCTGCGCAAGGCGGATGGTCATGAGGTTACGTGACAGCTCGATACCCGTGCGCAGGGTCGAGGGGCCATAGAACTTGCCGCCATAGTTCTGTGGGCGCCAGGTTGCCTGCCCGGCTTGCGCCAGCTCGATGGGGGCATCCAGAACCACGCTGGACGGGGTGTAGCCATTGTCGAGTGCCGCCGCATAGACGAAGGGCTTGAAGGACGAGCCGGGCTGGCGCCAGGCCTGCGTCGCGCGGTTGAACTCGCTCTGGGCAAAGCTGAAGCCGCCAACCAGCGCCAGTACGCGGCCGGTGAACGGGTCCATCGCGACCAGCGCACCCGAAACACGCGGAATCTGGCGCAGCTGGTAGCGGCCGCCGTTCTTCGGAATTTCGACGTAGACCACGTCACCCGGGTTGAGCACGTCATTGACCGAGTTGGGGGCGCGGCCGGACACGCGTGCCCACTTCATGTCATCCAGCTGCAGCGTTGCCGTCTCGCGCTCCGGCTCAAGGGCACCGCTGACAAGCCTGCGCGGCTGCAGGCCAACCTGCGCCGTCTTCTGACCAGCCTCCAGCACAACAGCAAGACGCCACTCCGGCAGATCCGAAAGGGCTTCCACCTTGCCAAGCTCAACGCCCCAGTCACCTGCGACAGAGATCGTCGTCACCGGCCCGCGCCAGCCGCCGCCGCGCTTCTGGTCGAAATCCAGAAGGCCGTTCATCAGCACCTTGCGGGCTATCACCTGCATCTTCGGGTCCAGCGAGGAGCGGACCGAGAGACCGCCTTCGTAGAGGCTGTTCTCGCCATAGATCGATGCGACCTGGCGCCGGACCTCTTCCGTGAAGTATTCCGCAGCAAACAGCTGGGAACCGGTTTCACGCGGCTTCACCGTCAGGGGCTTTGCCTTGGCAACCTCGGCATCGGCCGCGCTCACATAGCCGTTCTCGACCATACGGTCGATCACCCAGTTGCGGCGCTCGATGGCGCGCTCGCGGCCACGGAAGGGATGGTAATTGTTCGGCGCCTTCGGCAGCGCCGCCAGATAGGCGACTTCCTCAAGGCTCAGCTCATGCACCGACTTGTCGAAATAGACGAGCGAAGCTGCCGCCACACCATAAGCGCCAAGGCCAAGGTAGATCTCGTTGAGATAGAGCTCAAGGATCTCGTCCTTGGTGTAGGCCTGCTCGATGCGCAGCGACAGGATCGCTTCCTTGATCTTGCGGTCGACCGACAGTTCGTTGGTCAGCAGGAAGTTCTTGGCAACCTGCTGCGTGATCGTCGAGGCGCCTTCAGGGCGGCGGCCGGAGCCGAAATTCTGCACGAAGCGCACCACGGCACGGGCAATGCCCTCCGGGTCGATACCGACGTGGCTGTAGAAATTCTTGTCTTCCGCCGAGATGTAGGCTTCCTTCAGGATGTCCGGCATGGCCTGGATCGGCAGGAAGAGGCGCCTCTGCTTGGCATATTCGGCCATCAGGCTGCCGTCGGCAGCATGCACGCGGGTCATCACCGGCGGTTCATAGTTCTTCAGCGCCGTATAGTCCGGCAGGTCTTCGCCCAGCTTCTCCAGATAGATCCAGACGCCGGCCGCGACCAGCAGTCCCAGCACCGTACCGATGCCGAACAGATAACCGAAGAACTTGATCAGAAATTTCATGCCTTGGGCTCGCTTCTTCCCGGCCAGAGTGCCGCTGCCGGTCCCCCTACCACATTCCGGGCAGGCAGGACACAGGAGCAGACACAAATCCGGGTTTACCTCGGGACCTTAGTCGTCGAGCAATATGGCGATGCTGAGGCACCGGCAAGCGCAGGCAGGCCCTGCGGCGCAATTACTTGACCTTTGTCCCCGCCGCAGTCTCTCCAGCCGCCCCCTTGTCCATCGCAAAGCGCGGCTGGAAGAAGGCCTCGATCGCGTCCGCAACAGCGGTTGCCGTGCGCTCACGCCACTCCTGCGAAATCAGCAGCTTCTCGTCCTGCTCGTTGGAGAGATAACCAAGCTCCACCAGAACGGACGGCACGTCATGGGCTCTGAGCACCATGAAACCGGCGGAGCGCTGCGGATTGTTGATCAGCTTCACCGCGCTTCTCAGCTCTTCCACGAGGATCTTCGAGAAATGGCTTGAAAAGATCTTGGTTTCCCGCCGGGCGAGATCGACCAGAATATCGGCGACTTCAGCGGGCTCCTCACTCAGTTCCACCCCGGCCAGTACATCCGAATGGTTTTCCGAGGCTGCAATCTGGGCTGCCAGCGTATCCGACGCCTTTTCGGAGAGCGTGTATACCGTGGCGCCGCGCACCTCTTCCTTGTAACTGCGCACCGAGTCCGCATGGATCGAGACAAAGAGATCGGCGTTGTGGCCGCGGGCAAACTGCACCCGCTTGCGCAGCGGCACGAAAGTGTCGTCCTCACGGGTCATGAAGACCGTGTAATGGCCTGTGTCTTCCAGTTTCTTTTTCAGAACCTGCGCAAAACTCAGAACCACTGCCTTCTCCAGCGTGCCATGCACGCCGATGGCGCCCGTATCAATGCCGCCATGGCCAGGGTCCAGCACAACGACAGGCTTGGTCTTGCCCGCCGATGAGGTCAGTTTGTTTGCCTTGGGCGCAGCCTGCTGGCCATCCGCCACCAGAGCGCTGAGCGGCTGATGGGTGCGCTCGGCCTCGGCGAGAAATTCCTCACGGCTGGTCTTCACAAGATCGACAACAAGCCGGGCCGGCTGGTCTTCAATGGCTTCCAGAACGAAACTTTTGTCCACCTTGGCCGGTTCGGTAAGGTCCAGCACGATCCGCGCCTTTCCCTTGGCGAACACACCGTAGCGCCAGCTCCGGATCAGACCGCGCCCGTCCGTGCCCGAACCTTCGGGCAGCTTGAACTCCATGGAAGGCAGATCAATGATAACCCGGTAGGGATCGGCGAGGTTCGAAACGATGAAAGGCACCTGCCCCTGCAGATCCAGAACGAATCGTGTCCGTGTTTCGTCCCCGGCAATCCGGGCATCCGTGGCAGCAGAAGACAGATCCGGGGCAACCGGCAAGGTCTCCGCCCGAACCGGAGCGCTTGCGGCCACGGCAGGCAAAGCCAGAGCGGCGGCAAGCATCACCCTCGCCGCGGCACGGCGCAGCGCAGGCAATACAAAATCGCGCAAACCTCTGCGGGCCACGGGCGCCTTCCGCTCGCGGCCTGGCAGAAAGACAGGCAAACTCTGCTGCAATCTGACTGGCAATCCTCTACTCCGGTCCTGTTTGCGGGCTCGGATGCGGCACCTGCCGCGCTCTTTAATCCCTCCGGTGGCGTGCCGTCAAAGGACGGATCCTGATGCAATGACCCTGCCGGCGGATGGTTAACTCCGTGCTAACGGCCCTAGCCGCCACTTGCAAGCTGGCAGAGATGATTTCCGTTGCTTGCCAAGGCGCTTGCTGACCCGTAAAAGAAGAATACGGATTTCGGTTTGCAGCCGATACTGCCTCAGATGATGGGAAGAACAGTCTTTCCACATGTCTTGGCGGCTTTGCCGGACGCGCGGCGCGGAGTGGAGGCCATTTGCCCCGGCCGCGGCGCCCGGCGTTAAGAGACGGCGAAGCATTGGGCGGTATTAGGTGTGACGGGTGCGGGCTGTCCCTGGACAGTCTGGAATTGGCCGGACCAGAAGGCAGTGAGCAGGCTTCTATCCTGCACGCTCCGCCCGAAGGGTGACCAGAGTGACCTGTCATGGTTCAGGCCCCAAGGCCGGGCTGCATGCCCCATCCGTGAAAACAGAAGCGCCTCGCAGGCGGCCATCGGGCCTCTTGCGGCAGCACTTCGCGGTGACAACAGTTTAATCAAGGGCAGGCGTTGCCTTGAAGCACAGCGCGATGCAGGCGGAAATGACACAAACGGTGTCCCCGGTTTTGCGGGACAGCCGGTCCGCAGGCATAGACGCGCGCACGCCAGCTCTTTCGTCTTTCCATCCAAGTGACAAGAAAACGGTCTGCCGGACCTTCAGCCACGGAGCGCGTCAGCCGCGCCCCGGGCGTCCGGCTGCCGTGGAGACCTTCATCAATGGCAAACAAGATGCTGATCGACGCGGCGCACCCGGAGGAAACCCGGGTCGTCGTGGTGCGCGGCAATCGAGTTGAAGAATTCGACTTCGAGGCAGCTAACCGGAAGCAACTGCGCGGCAATATTTATCTGGCGAAGGTGACGCGGGTCGAACCCTCCCTCCAGGCCGCATTCGTGGAATACGGCGGAAACCGGCATGGTTTCCTCGCTTTCAGCGAAATCCATCCCGACTATTACCAGATCCCCGCCGCTGACAGGCTGGCGCTGATCGAAGACGAGCGTCACGAGGAAGAGCGGCGCGAAGCTGCGGAGAACGCCCGTCATGCCGCCCGCGAGGCTGCGGCCTCGGAAGCAGCAAAGGACGGAGACGACAGCGACGACGATGACGATCACGAGGATTCGGACAAGCCGTCCTCCGACGGCGACGATGATGCCGACCACGTTGAATCGGTCGGCGCCGAAGATGCCATGGAAGAGGTGCCGGAGCGCCGCACCCGCCAGCGCAAGCAGTACAAGATCCAGGAAGTCATCAAGCGCCGCCAGGTGCTGCTGGTCCAGGTCGTCAAGGAAGAGCGCGGCAACAAGGGCGCTGCCCTGACCACCTATCTGTCGCTCGCCGGCCGTTACTCGGTGCTGATGCCGAACACGGGCCGTGGCGGCGGCATTTCCCGCAAGATCACCCAGCCTGCCGACCGCAAGCGCCTGAAGAAGATCGCCTCCGAACTGGAGGTGCCGGAGGGCATGGGCGTCATCTTGCGCACGGCCGGTGCCAGCCGCACCAAGGCCGAGATCAAGCGCGACTTCGAATATCTGATGCGCCTGTGGGAGAACGTGCGCGACCTGACGCTGAAGTCCAGCGCGCCCTGCCTCGTCTATGAGGAAGGCAGCCTGATCAAGCGCTCGATCCGCGATCTCTACAACAAGGACATCGACGAGGTTCTCGTCGCCGGCGAAGACGGCTACCGCGAGGCCAAGGACTTCATGCGCATGCTCATGCCGAGCCATGCCAAGAACGTCCAGCCCTACCGCGAGGCCTCGCCGATCTTCACCCGCTTCGGGGTGGAGCCGCAGCTCGATGCCATGTTCTCCCCGCAGGTGACCCTGCGCTCGGGCGGCTACATCGTCATCAACCAGACGGAAGCCCTGGTCTCCATCGACGTGAACTCGGGCAAATCCACCCGCGAGCACAATATCGAGGACACCGCCCTCCAGACGAACCTTGAAGCCGCCGAGGAAGTCTCGCGCCAGCTGCGCCTGCGCGATCTGGCCGGCCTCATCGTCATCGACTTCATCGATATGGAGGAGAACAAGAACAACCGGACGGTGGAGCGCAAGCTCAAGGACTGTCTGAAGAACGACCGCGCACGCATCCAGGTTGGCCGGATATCGCATTTTGGCCTCATGGAAATGTCGCGCCAGCGCATCCGCACCGGTGTTCTGGAAAGCTCCACTACGCCCTGCCCGCATTGCCATGGCTCGGGCATGATCCGCTCGGTCGAATCGGTTGCCCTGCATGTGCTGCGCTCGCTGGAAGACTTCCTGCTGAAGGGCGTCACCCACAATCTGATCGTGCGCACCAATACGCCGGTTGCGCTCTACATCCTCAACCAGAAGCGCCGCAACCTGGGTGACCTTGAGGCCCGTTTCGGCCTCGAGATTGCCGTGGTCGCGGATGAGGTGGGCCATGGCCAGCATTACGTGCTGGAGCGCTCGTCCCTGATCGACCGCGACAAGATCCCCCTCCCCGCCCCGCCGCAGGTTCAGCCGCATATGGTCGAGATCGAAGAGATCGACGATATCGTCGAGCCGGAAGAAGAGGACGAGGATGACGTCGGGGAGGAACTGGAAACAGCCTCGGCACGTCCCTCTGCCCGCGAGCAGTCCGAAGACAGCGAGCGCCGCAAGCGCCGCCGCCGCAAGCGCCGCCGCAGCCCGGATGCAGGCGGTGACCGCCAGGCCGGCCCGCGCCAGAACGAAGACGGTTCGGACGCTGATGCCGGCGATGACGCAGAAGGCAGCACCGGCGAAAGCGAAGACGGTGAAGCGTCTCAGGGTGAAGGCGCCCAGGGCGATGGTTCCGACGAGCCCAAGCGCAAGCGCCGCCGTGGCCGCCGTGGCGGCCGGCGCGGCCGCCGCAATGGCGAGCGCGAGGACGGCGGGGAGGGCAGCGACGGCGGCGAGGATGCTTCCGGTGAGGATGCAGACGCAGCCGCTGCTTCGGAAGATCTGACCGGTGCCGTTGAAGGGGACGAAGCCGCAAACGGCGGCTCCTTTCCAGAAGCAGCCGAAGCCCCCGCTGCTGCAGAGATTGACGCAGACGCTCCTGCCCGGGTGGAAGCAGCTCCGGCAGTGGCCGAAACCGCTGAGGAAGCCGTAACGGCCGCTCCCGAGGCAGCGCAGGAAGCCCCGGTGGCTGAAACTCCGGCAGCAGAGGCACCGGTTCTGGAAACCGTTGCCGCTGAGGCTGCCCCGGCGCCTGAAGTTGAATTGCCCGCAGAACCGGCAGCCCCGGCCCGCCCGAAGGCACCGGCAACGCCGGTCGTCACCAGCCAGACCACCGGTGACGGCGAAGGCCCGGATGACGAAGGCAAGCCCAAGCGCTCCGGCTGGTGGCAGCGCCGCTCCTTCTTTTGATCCCCTGATCAGAGACTAAAAAAGACCCCCTCCGGAAGGCTGCTTCCGGAGGGGTTTTGTTTTCTCTCTCTTCGGCGAAGTCCTGCGCCCTCAGCGGCCTTTCAGCCATCCGTCCAGACGCCGCACGGCCTCTGCAATATCCTCACCGGACCCGGCGAAGGAAAAGCGGGTGTAGCTGACACCGTGAACGGGATCGAAATCCGCCCCGGGCGTTGCCGCAACGCCGGCTTCCTGCAGCATGGCGCGCGTGAAATCGAGGGAACTGGTGGTAAAGCGGCTGGTGTCGGCATAGACATAGAAGGCACCATCCATCGGCAGCAGCCGGTCAAAACCGATCTTCGGCAGGGTCTCCAGCAGCAGCGCCCGGTTGGCGGCATATCCTGCCTTGATGACTTCCAGCTCCTCGGTTGCCTCGAAGGCCGCCGCAGCAGCGATCTGCGACAGCTCCGGCGCCGAGATATAGAGGCTCTGGGCAATGCGCTCGGACGGACGCACAAGGCTTTCCGGCAGCACCATCCAGCCAATGCGCCAGCCCGTCATGCAGTAATATTTGGAGAAGCTGTTGATGATGATGGCATTCTGCGAGGTCTCCAGCGCGCAGGCCTGCTTCCCGTCATAAACGAGCCCGTGATAGATCTCGTCGGAGATGAACCAGATGCCCGCATCGTCACAGAAGCGGGCAAGACCGGCGAGGGCTGCGGGCGTCATCATCGTGCCGGTCGGGTTTGCGGGGCTCGCCACCAGAACGCCCTTGACCGGGCCATCCTTCAGCGCTGCTGCGATGTGATCCGGCGTCAGGCTCCAGCGGGTGTCCGGCCCCACCTCGATTTCCACCGGCACCAGCCCCAGCGCCCTGATGATGTTGCGGTAGGCCGGATAACCGGGTGCCGTCAGAACGATCCGGTCACCCGGATCGAAGGCGGCAAGGAACGACAGGTTGAAGCCCGCAGAAGAGCCGGTCGTCACCATGATCCGGCTTTCAGGCACCTCGACGCCATAGGTATCGCGGTAGTGGCGCGCAATGCGCTGGCGCAAGGGCACGATACCACGCGCTTCCGTATAACCGAGGCGCCCGCCCTCCAGCGCTTGCCGGGCGGCGGCAAGAACGGTGGACGGGGCCGGTGCGCCGGGCTGGCCCACTTCCATGTGGATGAGATGCCGCCCTTCGGCTTCCAGCGCACGCGCCGCCGACAGAACATCCATGGCCAGGAACGGGTCCACGGCACTGCGGACGGAAGGGATGGTCTTTTGGCTGGTCACGGCGCAAATCCTCACGATGGCTGTTGCCACGCGGTTTACAGCGTTGCCCGCTCTTATGCCAGCCGCCGCTTTGGCGGGCTAAGTACACTCAGCACACCAGAGCGTGACCGGATGCGGCGGCCCGGCCTGTTGACCTGCCCCGGATGCCTCCCCTACTTTCTCCAGCAACATGCAGAAGAGGAAGCACCCGTGCGACACATTTCCACCGTTCAGGAACCCGGCGGCGGCAAAGCCGCCGCGCCTGTCCTTGGCCGGATTCTGCGCAAGGCCGGCACCCTGTTCATGGCAGCGGCGATTGCCTTGCCCTCGTTGACCGCACCATCGGCGGCCCAGGGGCGGAAGATTCCGGTTGTGCGCGATGCAGAGACCGAAGAGCTCTTGCGCGACTATGCGGCACCGATCTTCAAGGCTGCCGGGCTGCCGCAGGGACAGGTGGAAATCATCCTCGTCAACGAGAACACCTTCAACGCTTTCGTTCCCGATGCCCGCCGCATGTTCATCAATGTGGGCGTGCTGATGGAAGCCGAGACACCGGGCGAGGTCATCGGCGTGATCGCCCATGAGGCCGGCCATATCGCGGGCCGCCATCTGGTGCGTCTGCGCACCGCGCTAGCCAATGCGCAGATTATGACCGTTGTCGGCATGGTGCTGGGTGCCGGTGCCATGGCGGCAGGTGTCTCCAGCAATTCCTCCGGAGCGGCGGGGGGCGGTGCGGCCATTGCCATGGGCGCGCCGGGCATCGGCCAGCGCTCGCTGCTGGCCTATCAGCGCGGCGAAGAGGCCGCTGCCGACAAGGCGGCCCTGCGCTATCTGGAAATGACCGGCCAGAGCGCCAAAGGCATGCTGCGCACCTTCGAGCGCTTTGCCGACCAGCAGCTGTTCTCGGCCAAATACACCGATCCTTATGCCCAGAGCCATCCGATGGCGCGCGAGCGTTACAATGCGCTTGAGGAGCAGGCCCGCAAGAGCAAGTATTTCGACAAGCCCGCCCCGCCTGCCCTTCAGGCGCGCCATGACATGGTGCGGGCCAAGCTGACCGCCTTCACCAGTCATCCCAACGCGGTCGCCCGGCTCTATCCGCGCTCGGACACAAGCATGCCCGCTCAATATGCGCGCGCGGTTGCGGCCATGCGCAGCAGCGGCCGGGCTGCGGTGAAGGACATTGACGCGCTGATCGCCAAGCAGCCGGACAACCCGTATTTCCATGAGCTGAAGGGCCAGGCCCTGCTGGAATCAGGAAACCCGAAGGCGGCCATTCCCTCCTTCCAGCGCGCCGTGCAGTTGCGGCCCAATGAGGGCCAGTTCCTGATCTGGCTTGGTTATGCCATGGTCGGCGCCAATGAGCCCTCGCTCCTGGCTGAGGCGGAACGCATCCTGAAGAACGGCATCCAGCGCGACCCGAATTCCGGCATCGCCTTCAGCCAGCTGGCCATTGCGCAGGGGCGCCAGGGCAAGCAGGCAGAGGCGGATGTCTCCACAGCCCAGGGCATGATGATGGCGGGTGACTTCCAGGCGGCGAAACGATATGCCGCACGTGCTCAAAAGAATTTGAAGCCCGGAACCCCTGCATGGATCCTGGCAGATGATATCCTGACCTACACGCCGCCGGCCCTGAACCGCTGAGCTGCAGCAATCCGTTTCCGCACCACGCGCGGCATACGCGCAGGAGTTTTTTGAATGAACCGCTTTTTCCGCTGTCTCGCTGCACCCGTGCTGGCGCTTGCCATTGGCACCCTGGCTCCCGTGACAGCTTCGGCCCAGTCCCCCGCCCCCGACAAGGCGCAGGTGGAGCAGATTGTGCGGGACTATCTGCTGCAGAACCCCGAAGTCATCCGCGACGCTCTTGTCGAACTGGACCGCCGCGACAAGGAAGCCGAAGCCACCCGCGTCAGCGCAATGCTGGCCGACAAGGACGGCGCCCTGTTCAATTCCCGCCATCAGGTGGTGCTGGGCAATCCGGAAGGCGATGTCACCATGGTCGAGTTCTTCGACTACAACTGCGGCTACTGCAAGCGCGCCATGGCTGACATGGAACGTCTGCTGGATGAGGATCCGAACCTGCGCGTCGTGCTGAAGGAATATCCGGTTCTGGGCCAGCCCTCCTTCGAGGCCGCACAGATTGCCATCGCCGTGAATGCGCTGGCGCCGGACAGGTATCGCGAATTCCACGTCGCCATGCTGACCATGCGCGGCAAGGCCGATCAGGCCAGCACGCTGAAGGTCGCAGAGGCGATGGGCCTTGCCCGTGACGATCTCGCCCGCGCGGTCACCAAGGACGATGTGCGCGCCAATGTGGAAGAAGTCTATGATCTGGCCGACCAGCTCGGCATTTCCGGCACGCCGTCCTACGTGATCGGCGATGCGGTGATCAAGGGCGCCTATGGCTATGACACGCTGAAGGCCGCCATTCAATCCATGCGCAAATGCGGCAAGGCGAACTGCTGACCGGATCCCACAGGCCACGGACATTTCCGTAATTTCACAAAGACCCTGGGGGCGGCCACGGCGCTGCCCCAATCAGGGCTTTTCCTCCCGCGCGCAAATCCCTATAAGGATGCGGAAATCGCGGCGACGGAGAAGGAATGCCCGCCACCTTTTTCATTTTGAACGGCCCCAATCTCAACCGGCTCGGCAAGCGCGAGCCGGAGACCTATGGCCGTACGACCCTCGCTGATATCGAGGCCCAGGCACGCGCAACTGCCGCGCGGCTCGGCTACGACATCGTCTTCCGCCAGACCAACAGCGAAGGGACGCTGGTGGACTGGATTCACGAAGCTGCCGACACCGGCGCTGTGGGGATCATCATCAATCCTGCCGCCTACACGCACACATCCGTCGCCATTCATGACGCGATCCGTGCCGTGGCGCTCCCCACGGTGGAAGTCCATCTGTCCAACGTCCATGCACGTGAGGCCTTCCGCCACCACTCCTATGTCTCACCGGTTGCGGCCGGCGTGATCTGCGGCTTCGGCGCCAAGGGCTATGACCTGGCGATCGAGGCCCTGGCCCACAAGCTCGGCGCCTGAACGACTACAGAAAGCACTTTGAGATGACCAAAGAAAACAACGGTTTCGACAAAAACCTGATCCGTGAGCTGGCGCTCCTGCTCGACGAGACCAACCTGTCCGAGATCGAGCTGGAGCAGAAGGATTTCCGCATCCGCGTTGCCCGCGAGCTGACGATCCAGGCTTCCGTTGCCTCTCATTATGCTCCGGCTCCGGCTCCGGCCGCCGCCCCCGTGGCAGCAGCTGCCCCTGCCGCAGCACCGGCAGAGCCCGCCAAGCATCCGGGCATGGTGCCCTCGCCGATGGTCGGCACCGCCTACCTTTCGCCCGAGCCGGGCGCCCGCGCCTTCGTGGAAGTCGGCGCCGCCGTGAAGGAAGGCCAGACGGTCCTGATCGTCGAGGCCATGAAGACCATGAACCAGATCCCCGCTCCGCGCAGCGGCGTGCTGAAGCAGGTGCTGGTCACCGACGCGCAGCCGGTGGAATACGGCGAACCGCTCTTCATCATCGAATAAGGGGCGCCCCATGTTCACCAAGATCCTGATCGCAAACCGCGGCGAGATTGCCCTCCGGGTGCTGCGGGCCTGCAAGGAGCTGGGCATTTCCACCGTGGCGGTGCATTCCACTGCCGACGCAGATGCCATGCACGTGCGCCTTGCCGATGAAAGCGTCTGCATCGGCCCGGCTCCGGCCCGTGACAGCTACCTCAACATCCCGGCCCTCATGGCTGCCTGTGAAATCACCGGCGCCGATGCAGTGCATCCGGGCTACGGCTTCCTGTCCGAGAACGCCCGCTTTGCGGAAATTCTCGAGGCTCACAACATCACCTTCATTGGCCCCACGTCGGATCACATCCGCATCATGGGTGACAAGATCGAGGCCAAGCAGACCGCCAAACGCCTCGGCATTCCGGTGGTGCCGGGCTCTGATGGTGCCGTGACGCCGAAGGACGATGCCCACGCCATTGCCCGCGAGATCGGCTATCCGGTGCTCGTCAAGGCAGCAGCGGGCGGCGGCGGACGCGGCATGAAGGTGGCGCTGACCGAGGCTGACCTCGACAACGCCCTTTCCACGGCCCGTTCCGAAGCCAAGGCCGCCTTTGGCGATGATGCTCTCTACATGGAGAAGTATCTCGCCAAGCCGCGCCACATCGAAATCCAGGTTCTGGGTGACGGTCAGGGCAACGCCATCCATCTTGGCGAGCGCGACTGCTCCTTGCAGCGCCGTCACCAGAAGGTGCTGGAAGAGGCTCCCTCCCCGGCGCTCAACGCCAGCCAGCGTGCGGAAATCGGCGAGATCGTTGCCGATGCCATGCGCAAGCTGAAGTACCGCGGCGTCGGCACGGTCGAGTTCCTTTATGAAGACGGCCAGTTCTATTTCATCGAAATGAACACCCGCCTGCAGGTGGAGCACCCGGTGACGGAAATGATCACCGGCTTCGACCTCGTCAACGAGCAGATACGCATTGCAGCGGGTGGCACGCTCAGCCTCAAGCAGGAAGACGTGCTGTTCGAGGGCCATGCCATCGAGTGCCGCATCAACGCGGAAAACCCGCGTAGCTTTGCCCCCTCGCCCGGCACGATCACCTATTACCACCCACCCGGCGGCCTTGGTGTGCGCGTCGATTCCGGTGTGTATCAGGGCTACAAGATCCCGCCGCACTACGACAGCCTCATCGGCAAGCTGATCGTCCATGGCCGCAACCGCGTGGAATGCATGATGCGCCTGCGCCGTTGCCTGGACGAATTCGTGGTCGACGGCATCCAGTCCACCATTCCGCTGTTCCGGGATCTGGTGGACAATCAGGACATTGCCAACGGTCAGTATGACATTCACTGGCTGGAGAAGTATCTGGCTGCCAAGGAGCAGTAAGATACCGCAGAAAAGTTCTCCGCCCGCATGGCCGGGCGGAGACTGCATCCAATCAGAGCTGTCGCAAGACCGGACCTTACAGGCCTCGGGATGGCACGCAAGAACAACGACGACGCCGTTCTGGAAATCACGCCGCAGCTTCTGCTGAAGGCCTATGCCTGCGGCATCTTCCCAATGTCGGAATCAGCGGACGACCCGCATCTGTTCTGGATCGAGCCGGAACACCGCGGCATCCTGCCCCTCGACGGCTTCCACCTGCCCCGCCGTCTTGCCCGCACAGTGCGATCGGACCATTTCGAGATCCGCGTGGACAGCGATTTTAAGGGCGTCATCAACGGCTGCGCCGAACCGGCACCGGGCCGGTACAACACCTGGATCAACACGGAAATCCGCCGCCTCTACGGCGAACTCTTCGAGCTTGGCCACTGCCACACGGTGGAGGCATGGCGTGAGGACAAGCTGGTGGGCGGGCTCTACGGGGTGAGCATCGGCGGCGCCTTCTTCGGCGAAAGCATGTTCGCCCGCGAGCGAGACGCCTCCAAAGTGTGCCTCACCCATCTGGTGGCCCGGCTGATTGCGGGCGGCTACTGCCTGCTCGACACCCAGTTCACCACCAGCCACCTGGAACGCTTCGGCACCATCGAAGTGCCCAAAGCGGAGTACACGCGGCTTCTCGAAGACGCCATGCGCTGTGACGCCAGCTACTTCACCCTCCCCCCCGATGCCACCGGCGAAATGGCGCTGGCGGTTCTGGACGGGGCGAAAGGGTCAGGGAAGCAGAAGGCGTGAGGCGGCGAGGATATGCGAGCGCTCGGCGCCGGGATTGCGAAAGACTATCCATCTTCGTAAAGACGTTCCACCGCCGCAAAGTCTCTCCACCTTCGTCATGCCATGACGAAATTGGTTGTTTTCGTAAAAATAATCAGCTCAACAACGCTTTCGCAGTTTCACGAAATGAAAAAGCCGGAAACTGATCCCAGTTCCCGGCTTCTTTCTTTCAACGCTCCAGCCCCCTCACCCGCGCAGGGCGCGGTCGAGGTGGGTGTAGCCGCCGTCGGGAAAGACCCACTGGCCCGTCGTGTGGGACGAGCGGGCAGACAGCAGGAAGACCACTGTGTCGGCAAGCTCCCGGGGTGTCGTCATGCGCGCCCCGAAGGGAATGCGCGCCTCGATTTCCGCAAGCCGCGCCTCCGGATCCGGGAAGGACTTGAGCCAGTTTTCGTAGAGCGGTGTCATCACCTCGGCCGGCAGCACGGCATTGACCCGCACCCCGTCCTTGGCAAGCTCCGCAGCCCATTCCCGCGTCAGGCCCAGCTGCGCCGCCTTGGCCGCCACATAGGCCGAGGTATTCCCCTGCCCCGTCACCGCCGTTTTGGACGAGACATTGACCACGGCCCCTTTCGAGGCCTTCAGGTCAGCCAGGGCATGATGCATCAGCGCGTAGTAATGCACCAGATTGCGGTCGAGCGAAGCGCGGAAGGCTTCCGGTCCGGCATCAAGGCCGACGCTGTCATTGGCGCCGGCATTGTTGACCAGCCCGTCGATGCGGCCATAGCGCGCCCGGCAGGTGGAGATCACCGCCGCGCAATCCTCATCTCGCGACAGTTCCGCCTGAATGAAGGAGGCTTCAGGCGACAGGGCAGTGATCCGCGCCATGAACGCCGCCTCCGGTTCCCGCCGCGTGGCGATGACCGGAATGGCCCCCTCCTCGGCGAGAATTTCGGTGACGGCAGCCCCGATGCCCGAAGCGCCGCCCGTGACGATGATGACCTTGCCCTTGAGCCCCAGATCCATCAGTTTGCTCCGAACCGGTAGGCCGCGATGGAGGCCGGTTTCATCTCGATGGAGAAGCCCGGAAGCTGCGGCGGCATGTAGGCTGCATCACGGATGAGGCAGGGCTCGACGAAGTGCTCATGCAGGTGATCCACATATTCGATCACCCGGCCCTCATAGGTGCCTGCAATGCACAGATAGTCGATCATCGACAGATGCTGCACATATTCGCAGAGCCCCACACCGCCCGCATGCGGGCAGACCTTGAGGCCGTACTTGGCCGCCATCAGCATCACGGCGAGGATCTCGTTGACGCCGCCAAGGCGGCAACTGTCGATCTGCACCACGTCGATGGCGCCGCGCATGATCAGCTGCTTGAAGATGATACGGTTCTGGCACATCTCGCCGGTGGCCACCTGAATGGGGGCGACCGCTTCGCGGATCTTGCGGTGGCCTTCGATATCGTCCGGGCTGGTCGGCTCCTCGATGAACCATGGACGGGCAAAGGCAAGCTGCTTCACCCAGTCAATCGCCTGATCGACCTCCCACACCTGATTGGCGTCGATCATCAGGTTGATGTCCGGGCCGACCGTTTCGCGGGCAATCGTCAGACGGCGGATGTCGTCGGCCAGATCGCGGCCCACCTTCATCTTGATGTGGCGGAAACCGGCATCGACCGCCTCACGGCACAGTCGCCGCAGCTTGTCGTCGCCGTAGCCGAGCCAGCCAGCCGAGGTGGTGTAGCAGGGATAACCGGTGGCTTCGAGCTTGGCCCGCCGCTCCGCCTTGCCTTCCGCCTGTTTCGTCAGGAACTCCAGCGCCCATTCCTGTGTGATGCAATCTGTCAGGTAGCGGAAGTCGATGCAGCGCACCAGCTCTTCCGGGCTCATGTCAGCGACGAGCGCCCAGACCGGCTTGCCCTCGATCTTGGCCCACAGGTCCCAGACCGCATTGACGGCGGCGCCGGTTGCCAGATGGATGGCGCCCTTGTCGGGGCCAATCCAGCGCAGCTGGCTGTCGGAGGTGATGTGCCGCCAGAAGCGGCCCATGTCTTCGGCAACCCAGGCCATATCGAGCCCCACGACCAGCGGACGCAGGGCCTCGATGGCGGCAACGCAAATCTCATTGCCGCGCCCGATGGTGAAGGTCAGACCGTGGCCCTCGTGAGGGCCATCGGTCTCCAGCACCACATAGGCTGCCGAGTAGTCCGGATCCGGGTTCATCGCATCCGAACCATCGAGATGCTGGCTCGTGGGGAAACGCAGGTCCGCCGTGCGCAGACCGGTGATTCTGGTCATGCCCGCACCACCTTCTGGGTCTGCTCGCCGAGACCCGCGATGCCGAGGCGGATGGTCTCACCGCCCTTGAGGAACACCGGCGGCTTCTGGCCGAGGCCAACGCCCGGAGGCGTGCCGGTGGAGATGACATCGCCCGGCTGCAGCGACATGAAGCGGCTGAGGTAGGAAACGATATGGGCCACGCCGAAGATCATCGTCGCGGTGGAGCCGTCCTGATAGCGCTTGCCGTCGACTTCCAGCCACATGTGCAGGTTGCCCGTATCGGCGATCTCGTCGCGGGTCACCAGCCAGGGGCCGATCGGGCCGAAGGTGTCGCAGCCCTTGCCCTTGTCCCAGGTGCCGCCACGCTCGATCTGGAATTCACGTTCGGAGACATCGTTGACGACGCAATAGCCGGCCACGTGGTCCAGCGCGTCCTTTTCCTCGATGTACTTGCCGCCCTTGCCGATGACGATGCCCAGCTCCACTTCCCAGTCGGTCTTCTGCGAACCGCGCGGGATTTCGATGTCATCATCCGGACCGGAAATGGCCGAAGTCCACTTGTTGAAGACGACAGGCTCTTTCGGGATGTCGGCCCCGGTTTCAGCGGCATGGTCGGCGTAGTTGAGACCGATGCAGATGAACTTGCCAACGCGGCCAACGCAGGCGCCAAGGCGCAGGTCCTGCTGCGGTGTGCCCGGCACCACCGGCAGGGACGCCGGATCAATGGCGGCAAGACGCGCAAGGCCTTCCGGCGTCAGGTGGCTGCCGGCAACGTCATCAATGACGCCGGACAGATCACGCACCTTTCCGTCCTTGTCGAGAAGGCCCGGCTTTTCCTGGCCATTGGGGCCGTAACGCAGCAACTTCATGTCAATCTCCGTGGGTATGAAAGGGACCGGGCAGTCTGCCCGGCCCCGGAAGTCAAAGCTGGATTTCCTCAAGCCCGTGCAGCGCTTGGGACTTCCAGGACGTGATGCACAAGCATCCCGGCGCCTTGAGATCAGTCGTAGAGAACGGCAGCAATTTCCGGCGCGTCGATGTTCGACTTGTCGTAGTAGTAGAAGCCGGTGTCGATGTTCGGCACCACCGGCTCACCCTTTGCAGCGGCAACAGCGGCCTTGACGGTTTCATAGCCGATGCCGACCGGGTTCTGGGTGATGGCACCGGCCATCAGGCCGTCGCGGATCGCCTGCTTCTGGGCAGCGCCCGAGTCATAACCGATGATGACCACCTGACGGCCCATCTCGCGCGCGCCGTTGACGACCCCGATGGCTGAGCCTTCATTGGCACCGAAGATACCCTTCAGGTTCGGGTTGCCCTGCAGGATGGCCTTGGTGATTTCGGTGGACTTGAGCTGGTCGCCACCGCCGTATTCGATGGCAACGATCTGGATCTTCGGCTTGTTCATGGCCATCCACTCGACAAAGCCGTCGCGGCGGTCAATGCCGGTGCGGCTGGTCTGGTCATGCACCACCAGCGCCACGTCGCCTTCATCGCCGATCAGTTCGGCCATCTTCTCGGCCGCCAGTGCGGCTGCAGCCTTGTTGTCGGTGGCAGCCGTTGCAACCGGGATGGAACTGTCCACGCCGCTGTCGAAGGCAATAACCGGGATACCGGCTCCTTCCGCCTGCTTCAGCAGCGGAATGGCGGCCTGGCTGTCCAGCGCGGCAAAGCCGATTGCAGAAGGCTTCTTGGCAAGGGCTGCGGAAAGCATATCGATCTGCCGGTCGACCATGGTCTCGTTATCCGGGCCTTCGAAGGTCACTTCCACGTTGAACTCGGCGGCCGCCTTGTCGGCGCCTGCCTTCACGGCCTGCCAGAACTGATGCTGGAAGCCCTTGGAAATCAGCGGGATATACATCTTCTCCTGTGCCATCGGCATGGAAGCCGAGGCAACGAGAACGGCGGCACTGAGCGTGCCCAGCAGCATACGGCGTGTAATCATTTCCATTCCTCCACTTTCAAGGTTTCAAAGATACCGGGGCATTTGCGCCCTCTTCTTTCCTGACCTCAGCTGCGCTCCCTCCGCAGTTGATCGGCATAGACGGCAAGGATGATGATCCCGCCGGTCACAACGGTCTGCCACTCGGGCGCGACCGAAAGAATGCGCAAGCCATTGGTGAGCACGGCCATGATCAGCGCGCCGATCAGCGTGCCAAGCACCGTGCCTCTACCTCCGGCCAGCGACGTGCCGCCGATGACGACGGCCGCAATGGCGTCCAGCTCGTAACCAAGGCCAAGGGCCGGCTGGGCCGAGTTGAGACGCGAGGAAATGAGAATGCCCGCGATGCCGCAGATGCCGCCGGCCAGCGCATAGACGGCCATCTTCCAGGCACGGGTGTTGACGCCGGACAGGCGCACCGCTTCCTCATTGGAGCCGAGCGCATAGGTGTAGCGGCCGAGAACGGTGCGTGAAAGCACCCAGGCCATGCCCCCCGCCACAACAAAAAGCACAAGCACGCCATTGGGGATAGGCAGCGCCGGAAAGACCATGCCGATCAGCGAGCCCTGCGAAATGTCGGTATAGCCCGGCGTATCATTGAAATAGATCGGGCGGGCACCGGTGATGATCAGCGACAGGCCCTTGAGCATCAGCATCATGCCCAGAGTGGCAATGAAGGGCGGGATCTTCATCTGCGCCACAAAGGTGCCCGAAGCGAGACCGCAGAGCGCGCCCGTGCCGATGGCTGCAAGGATGCCAAGCGGCAGCGGCATGCCGCCCCATGTCAGCACCACACCGGCGACGACGGCACAGAAGGTCATCAAGGTGCCGATGGACAGGTCGATGCCGCCCGTCAGGATGATAATCGTCGCCGCCACGGCCAGCACACCGTTGACGGAGGTGGCCTGCAGGATGGCCATGATGTTGCTCACCTGAAAGAAATTCGGTGAGGCAAGGCTGAAGCCGATAACAAGGATGATCAGACTGGCAAAAGCCAGAAGCTTCTGCTGGGCTGATGCAGATTGCTGCACGAAGCTTGCACCCGTTGCGGCCTTGGACTTGTCTTGTGCTGTCACGCGGGTTCCTCCTGACGCGTGGCTTGCCGGGCTGTGGCAAGGTGCATGATGTCTTCCTGGGTGGTGCCGGCCCCGCCGGGCAGCGTGCCGGTCAGCCGGCCTTCGCACATGACGGCGATGCGGTGTGACACACGCAGGATCTCCGGCAGTTCCGAGCTGATAACGATGATGGCCTTGCCCTCCGCAGCAAGGTCCGCCAGCAGCTTGTAGATTTCCGACTTGGCGCCAATGTCGATACCGCGCGTCGGCTCATCGAATATGAGAATATCGCAGTTGCGCAACAGCCATTTGGCAATGACAACCTTCTGCTGGTTGCCGCCGGACAGAAGCCGCACTTCCTGCCGCTCGGACGGGGTGCGGATGCCGAGGCTCCTGATGAAATCCCGTGCCGTCTTGCGCATGGCTTCATCCCTGACCTGCCCGAGACCGCCGGTGAAGCGGTGCATGCTGGCCAGCGCCACGTTGTCGGCCACGTCCATGCCAAGGGCAAGGCCGAAGTGCTTGCGGTCCTCCGACAGATAGCCGATCCCGGCCCGCACCGCGTCCACCGGCGAGCGGATCTCCATCTTGCGGCCATGCACGGTGATCTCGCCGCTGTCCCGAGGATCGGCTCCGAAGATGGCCCGGGCGACTTCCGTGCGCCCGGCGCCCATGAGACCGGCAAAGCCAAGCACTTCGCCCTTCTTCAGCGAGAAGCTGACATCGCGGATTTCGCGCCCCCGGTTCAGGCCCTTCACTTCAAGGGCAACTTCTGCGCCGGACAGATCAGGGATCGAGACCACCTCATCGCTCAGCGTGCGCCCGACCATCATCGAGATGATCTGCGAGATCGGTGTTTCCTTCGCCCCCACCGTGCCGACATATTCGCCGTCACGCATCACGGTCACCCGGTCGGAAATGCGGCGGATCTCGTCCATCTTGTGGCTGATGTAGACGATACCCACGCCATCGGCCTTCAGCCGGGCGATCATGGCAAAAAGCTCGTTGATCTCGCTGTCGGTGAGCGCCGCCGTCGGCTCGTCCATGATCAGCACGCGCGAGCGCGCCGACAGGGCCTTGGCGATTTCCACCATCTGCTGGCGGGCGATGGAGAGGCCCTCCACCTTGCGGCGCGGATCGATGTTGATGTTGAGGACACGGAACAGCGCCTCGGCATCGCGGATCATCTTTGCATCATCGACGCGGCCGAAGGACAGGCGCGGCTCACGGCCGATGAAGATGTTCTGCGCGACCGTCAGATCCTTCATCAGGGCGAGTTCCTGATGGATGATGCCGATGCCCTGATCCTGCGCCGCGCGCGGGCTGGGCAAGGTCACTTCCCGGCCCTCGACCAGAATGCGGCCCGAATCCGGCTGATAGACGCCGGAGAGGATCTTCATGAGGGTCGATTTGCCTGCGCCATTCTCGCCCATCAATGCGTGAACCTCACCTTCCTGAAGGCCGAAGCTCACGCCTTTCAGCGCATGGACACCTGGAAAGCGCTTGTCGATACGCTGCATTTCCACGAGGGTCTTCATGCGCCAGCCTCCTCCAGACCGTAGAAGCGGATGGCGGTGCCGCCCAAAAGTGCCGCTCGGTCATCAGCCGAAAGGCCGCCGGTCAGCCGCTCCGTCACCTCTTCCCAGAAGCCGTGCGAACCCGCCAGCGTCAGCACCGGCCAGTCCGATCCCCACATCAGCCGCTCAGGACCGAACCACTCAAGCAGATGATCCATCACCGGCTGCAACAGGGCGGTGGCAGCCTGCACATCCTGCGGGCAGGACGGGCGGATTTCGGTCAGCAGGCCGGACAGCTTGCAGACGATGCGCGTGTCCGCCGCCAGCGCCTTCATGTGGTGCTTCCAGTGGGCGCTCAGGCCTTCCGCCACCGCCGGCTTGGCGGCATGGTCGATCACCAGCGGCAGGTCCGGGCAGGCGGCGGCGAAGCGGGTGATGGCGGCAAGCTGCGGTTCCTTCACCAGCGCATCGAAGCGCAGGCCAAGGCGCACCATGGCAGCGATCACGCAGGCCTCGGGCGCGGTGAGGATCCAGTCCGGATCGGCAATATCCTGCAGCATCGGGCGGATGCCCTTGAGACGCTTGTCCGCCGCCATGCGCGCAAGCCGGTCTTCCGCCAGCGGATCGGTCAGATCCACCCAGCCGACGACGCCGGCGATCTGCGGCGCGTCTTTGGCAAGCTCCAGCAGGAACAGGGTTTCCGCCTCGGAGGGCGCGGCCTGCACCACGACAACGCGGCGGTTGCCGTTGAGGCTGGCGAGATCGGCAGGCAGGAAGTCACGGCGCAGCGGGTCAAGAGCGGGACCGCCCTCCTCCAGCCAGCCATAGTCTCCGCGCGCCGGGCGCCAGAAATGGCAATGAGCATCAATTCGTTCCATCCGGCGGCCTCCCGTCCGCGTGTGATGGCTGCGGGCCTCGACCGGCCCGCAAGGCTCAGATCGTGACGCCGCCGTCCACCAGAACGGCCTGGCCGGTCATGAAGCGGCTTTCGTCGCTCAGAAGATAAAGCACCAGCGGCGTGATATCGTCCACGGTCGCCAGACGCCCCATGGGCTGGCGGGCAATGAAGTCCTTCTCCGCCTGAACCGGATCAGCAGCAGAGGCGATGCGGCCCCGCAGCGAGGGCGTATCCACCGTGCCGGGGCACAGGGCGTTGCAGCGGATGCCCTGCTTCACATAATCGGCCGCCACGGCCTTGGTCAGGCCGATCACCGCCGCCTTGGTGGTGCCATAGGCGGTGCGGTTGACAAATCCCTTGATGGAAGAGGCCATCGAAGCCATGTTGAGGATGGATGCAGAGCCGGTCTTGCCGGCCCGTTCCAGCATCCCCGGCAGGAAAGCCCGGATCATGCGCATCATGGAGGTTACATTGACCGCCAGTGCCTGTTCCCAGTCCTCGTCAGTGATGTCGAGTACCGTGCCGTTGTGCACAATGCCTGCGCAGTTGAACAGACCATCCAGCGGCCCAACGTCCCGCGCCAGCGCATCAATGGCGGCCCGGTCCGTCACATCCAGCTTCAGCGTTTCAAGGCCGGCGAGGCCGCCTAGCAGAGAGGCATCACGGTCCGTGGCAATCACCCGTGCGCCTTCTGCCGCCAATGCCAGAGCCGAAGCGCGGCCCATGCCCTGACCGGCAGCCGTCACGAGAATAGTCTTGCCTGCAAGGCGCATCGCAGTCCTCCCAGATCCCGGCCCGCCTGACGGCCGCCGGTTTTTTCCTCCACCAGCCGCTCTTTGTGGCGGCCGTTCATATACGAACACCCTATTCACAAATGAACTGATATGCAAGACTGTAGATCAAGAGAACAGAATATCCCTGCGTCAGATACTGCGCAGGACCGGGAGGACTGAAAGATGAGCGACACGGAGACTGGCTCTGAGCGCTACCGCGCCCCTGCGCTGGACAAGGGGCTCGATATTCTCGAATTGCTGTCGGAGCAGTCCACCGGCATGACGCGGGCGGAAATCGTCAAGGCCATGGGCCGCAGCCCCTCGGAAATCTACCGCATGCTGGAGCGGCTGGTAGCGCGCGACTATGTAGTGCGCTCCTTTGGCGGCGACCGCTACGCCCTGTCGATGAAGCTGTTCGTTCTGGCAAACCGGCACCCGCCGGTGCGCCGCCTGGTGGCACAGGCGACGCCGAAGCTGGATCTGTTCGCCCGCGACAGCCGCCAGTCCTGCCATCTCGCCGTGCCGGAACGCGCCGCTGCCGTTGTGGTGGCGCAGGCAAGCCCGATGGACAGCTGGGAATTCCGGGTGCGCATCGGCGCAAGGCTGGATCTTCTGGACACCGGCTCAGGCATCGCCCTGCTTGCCTTCCAGAACCCGGAGCGGCGTGCCGAAACGCTGGCCACCTGGGGCAGCAGCACCCAGACCGCCCGTCTGCATGAGGTGGAAGAGGAACTCGAACGGGTGCGGGCGGCCGGTTACCGCATTGCCGAAAGCGGCCAGCTTCTCGGCGTGCAGGATATTTCCGTGCCCGTGCTGGCCCCGGACGGCGACGCCATTGCCGTCCTCACCTGCCCCTACCTCGGCCGCCCCGCCAGCGACCCTTGCGCCAGCATCAGCGAGGTTCTGGACCGGCTGAAGGGTCTGGCGGGGGAACTCTCCCTCGCCTGATCCTCACTTCACATCACCCGAAGATCACGCCCTTGCGGATGATGAAGTTGCCATAGGCGCGCAGTTCGGTGGTGAGGACCACCGCATAACATTCCTTGGCACGGGCGTAGAAATCATAGCGCTCCAGCGAGGCCATGGACGCTTTTTCCGCGTCGAACAGGGGCTTGGCCTCGGCCACGACCGGCGGAATGGCCGCAGCATCACCCACCACCTGCATGGTGAAAACCGGATCGCCATCGAAGGTATCCACCGGCAGCAGGGTGAGAATGGCCTCCACCGCTTTCACCGCAGGGCAATCCATGCGCAGCGGCACCCCATGCACCGTGTGGCGGGCGGTCGATTCGGCCGGAAAATTGGCATCGACGACGGCAATCTCGTCGCCATGCCCCATGGCGGCCAGAACCATCAGCAGTTCCGGGCTGATGAGCGGATGAATGCCCTTGAGCATGACGGAAATCCTCCCTGCCCGCAGAATTGGAATCTCTATGCAGCTGCGCGGGCGCGCGGCAGATTAGCGGGATGCGGGATGAGGTCAACGGGGACGCGGTGCAAGACAGCAAGAGGAACTGCTAGGCCTTCAGTCCACTCCGCGCCGCCCCGGCCTCGCACCGGAGTCTGCCGGGCTGCCATCATCCTTGCTGAATTGGGCAAGGCTTCCGCTCGGCATTTGCCCCAGAAAAGCAGCGGCCCTGCATCCCTCACAGGTCCCCGCACAGGGCGGGGACGGCGCGGTGTGTGTGTCTTCCTACCGGGCAGCGCAGGATCGCCTCCTTTTCAGAAACAAACCACCGCACACCCGCTCACCCCGGCGTGTAGGCGAGGCCTGCAATGTCCACGGCCTTGCCGGTCATGGCGGATTGCTGGGCGGCGAGGCCCATGGCGACGGCCCACCAGCCGTCATTCAGCGCCACTTCCACCGGCGCACCGGCGGTGACGGCCCTCTGGAAACGCTGGTGCTGGTAGAAGGTGGAGCCGTTGTGGTCGCCGGCATCCAGCAGCTGCGGATCGACGGGCACTTCCAGCACCACCGGCCCCTGCGGCTGGCGGGGCGAGACGATGACCTGCGGCACCGGCGGTTCGCCCAGATGCTCCGGCCAGAAGCGGCCCGGACCCGGAACGAGGCATTCGATCTTGCCCTTCGGCCCGACAGCGGAAATCTCCTCCTGATAGCGCGAGCCTTCCGCGAACATGCAAAGCTCCAGCATGGCCCGGGCACCGGAGGCGAAATCGACGATCACATACGCATGGTCCCAGATGTCGGACCGCTCGCCCGCATAGACCTCGTCCAGATGGTTCACCGCCTGCCCGCCGGAGGCCATCACCCGCACCGGATCGGATTTCAGGATGTGCCGCATGAGATCGAAGAAGTGGCAGCATTTTTCCACCAGCGTGCCGCCGGTGTTGCGGTTGAAGCGGTTCCAGTCGCCGACCTTTTCGAGGAACGGAAAGCGGTGCTCGCGGATCGTCAGCATGCGGATGCCGCCGGTCACCTTGTCCGCTTCCTCGATCATCTTTGCGACCGGGGGCATGTAGCGGTATTCCATCGCTACCCAGATGGGCGCGGGATAGGCAGCGCGCAGGGCGGCAAGGCGCGGGGCATCTTCCGGGGCGGTGAACAGCGGCTTTTCCACGATCACCGGCAGTGGCCGCAGGGAGGCGATTTCCTCGAGCTGGCTGAGATGCAGGAAATTGGGACTGGCGATCAGAAGGCAGTTGATCTGCTGCACCTCCAGAAGATCGGCGACCGAGTCCACCATCCGGGCGCCGGGCACGGCTGCGGCGGCACGGGCGCGCATGTCTGCATCGGGCTCGTAGATTGCTGCAACAGACGCCCCCTCCAGCAGGGCAATGTTGCGCAGATGCTCCTGCCCCATCATGCCGCAGCCGATGATTCCATACGTCAGGCTCAAGGTATTTCCCCCTATTTCAGACGCGCCACGTAGCGCGCCACGTTATGATCGAACCAGGTGCGGGAGACCTCCGCCCGCTGCCCGTCCTGTCCATGACTGATGCGAAGGATGTGCGGCACCGGCGCACCCGGCGCGTGGCCGAAATTGGCCGGCGCCCAGTCCGGCACATGATCCAGCCCCACCTGATCCTCGGCCTTGACGATCCACAGGCCGAGCCGGGTGCGGTAGAAAAGATAGAGCGACTCCGACAGCTCTTCTGCCGTCACATGCTGCACATAGGAGCCGTCGAGCCAGATCTCTTCGACAGCCGCAATCTGCCCCGAAAGACGGCGCAGACGGCGGATGCGGTGCCCTTCACTGCCCTGCCCGAAAGGCGGCAGGTAATCCGGCTTGGCCAGCCGGGTGACGGACAGAACCTCCGCGGTCGGCAGGCCGCCGCCCTTGATCAGTTCCAGCCGGAACATGGCGTAGAGACTCTTCGGGTCACTCACCGCCCGGATGTAGTTCCCCGAGCCCTGAACGCGCTCCAGCAGCCCGCGATTCTGTAACTCTGCCAAGGCCTTGCGCAGGGTTCCGACAGCAATGCCCATCTCCGCCGCCATGTCCCGTTCCGGCGGCAGGCGCATGCCGTCGATCAGCCGTCCGGCAGCAATATCGCGCACCAGCAATTCGGCGATCTGCATGTAGACCGGAAGGCTGCCCTTGCTCTGTATCATCGTGTTCTGGCCATGGGATCAGGCGCCCGAAGGGACGGCCCGAAGAAAATTGATACACTATTGATTTACATCAATGCAGATGTTACGCAAGTGGAAACTGCGGCTCAAAAGGGGAGTATGATGACCGTTGTTCCCGTAACCTCCGCCGATCTCGACGCATCCGAAGTGTCCTGGTTTGCGGCTCTTTGTTCCGATGATTACGCCTATCTCGGCGTGCCGGACGGCAGCCTGCGCTCCAGCTGGGAGCACTGCTCCTCGATCGTGCAGAAGGCGGAAAGCCTCGGCTTCCGCAACATCCTGTGCCCCTCATCCTATCAGGTCGGGCAGGACACGCTGAGCTTCGTCGCCGGCTGCGCCCCCATCACGGAGCGCATCAACATGCTGGCAGCCATCCGCTGCGGCGAGATGCAGCCGATCATGCTGGCGCGCACGGTGGCAACGCTCGATCACATGCTGAAGGGCCGCCTGACGCTCAACGTCATCAGCTCCGATTTCCCCGGCGAAGTCGCCGACAGCGCCTACCGCTACAAGCGCAGCCACGAGGTGGTTCAGATCCTGCGGCAGGCCTGGACGCGCGAGACCATCGACCATGAGGGTGAGGTCTATCAGTTCAAGGGCGTGTCGACGGAACCGGCCCGGCCCTATCAGCAGAACGGCGGCCCCCTGCTTTATTTCGGCGGATACTCGCCGGATGCGCTGGAACTGTGCGGTGCGCAGTGCGACGTCTATCTGATGTGGCCCGAGACGAAAGACCAGCTGGCCGAGCGGATGAAGGCCGTGCATGAACGCGCCGCTGCCCATGGCCGCACGCTGGACTATGGCCTGCGCGTCCACATGATCGTCCGTGACACCGAAGCCGAAGCGCGCGAATATGCCGAGCATCTCGTCTCGAAGCTCGATGACGAATACGGCAAGCTGATCCGCGGCCGCGCCCACGACTCCATCTCGCTGGGCGTTGCCCATCAGGCCCGCGCCCGCGAACTGGCGGACAAGTTCGGCTATATCGAGCCGCATCTGTGGACCGGCATTGGCCGGGCCCGCTCAGGCTGCGGGGCGGCGCTCGTCGGCTCCACCGATCAGGTGCTGTCGGAAATCGAATCCTACCGGAAGATGGGCATCCGTGCCTTCATCTTCTCAGGCTATCCGCATCTGGAGGAAGCCAGTCACTTCGGAACCAAGGTCCTGCCGCAGCTCAAGACCTGTTCCCTGCCCCATGAATATGGCCGTGTGCCAAGCGAAACGCCCGCCACTCCGCTGGGCGTGGGAGAACGCCGCTGATGAACCGCATTCATCTCACCAAAGACCTGAGCCTCAGCCGCATCGTCTATGGCATGTGGCGCATCGGTGATGACAGCAACACCAGCCCGGCGCATGTTCAGGCCAAGATCGAAAGCTGTCTGGCGCAGGGCATCACCACGCTGGATCAGGCCGATATTTACGGCGGCTACACGGCAGAGGCCATCCTGGGCGGTGCGCTGAAGGCGTCCCCGCAGCTGCGCGACAAGGTGGAACTCGTCACCAAGTGCGGCATCGTCGCCCCGGCCGGCCGCTATGCGGACCGGCGCGTGAAGTACTACGACACCACCGAAGGCCACATCACCGCTTCGGTCGAAGCCTCCTTGCGTGACATGGGCACGGACCGCATCGACCTCCTGCTGATTCACCGCCCCGACCCGCTGATCGATCACGAGGAAACCGGCAAGGCACTGGACGGCCTCATCGCGTCGGGCAAGGTGCGCAGCGCCGGCGTCTCCAACTTCCGCCCCTGGGATTTCTCGCTGCTGCAGTCGGCGATGAGCAGCAAGCTCGTCACCAACCAGATCGAGATCAGCCTTGTGGCACCTGAGTGCTTCATCAACGGCGATCTGGCCTATCTGCAGGAACGCGCGATTGCGCCGATGGCCTGGTCACCGCTGGGTGGCGGTTCGCTCTTCGGCGAGGACAACCGCCAGCTTCTGGCGGCGCTGGAGCGGATCGGCGCGGAGCAGGGCGTTGATGCCACCGCTGTTGCCGTTGCCTGGCTGCTGCGCCATCCGGCGCGGATCATCCCGGTGATGGGCACCAACAACATGGGGCGGATCAGCAAGATCGGCGAGGCAGCCAAGGTGGAGATGGACCGGCAGACCTGGTTCGAGCTCTACACCCTCGCCATCGGCAAGGACGTGCCGTGATGATGGCAGCAAACGGACACCTCTCCGGACGGGATGAGCGGCTGTTCGTGCCGGGCACGGAAACATCGCGCGAGTTCCGCACTGCACTGAGCACCTTTGCCACGGGCGTCACCGTGGTGACGGCGATGGGCGATCAGGGCCCCATGGGCATGACGGCCAACAGCTTCACCTCGCTGTCACTGGACCCGCCGCTGGTGCTCTGGTCGCCGGCAAAAAGCTCATCCAAGCACGGCGGCTTCACCACCGCCGCGCATTTCGCCATCCATGTGCTGGGTGAGGAGCAGGACGGGCTCAGCACCAGCTTCACCCGGGGCGGCACCGCCTTCGACGGGCTGGCATGGCAGTTCAATGCGGAAGGTGCGCCTGTCATCCCCGGCACGCTCGCCCGCTTCGAATGCGCCCTGCATGCCGTACACGATGGCGGGGACCATTCAATTGTCATCGGCCGGGTGCTACGCGTGGCACAGCGCGATGGCGCTCCGCTTTGCTTCTCGCAGGGTGCTTTCGGACGGTTTGCCCGAATGACCTGAGACTTCAGATCATTCGGGTTTGGCAGCCGCGCCGGGAGACCGCGGCTGGTGGGAGGAAAATGATGGCGTTCATTCTGGCACTTGCCAGATACCTCAGCCTTGTCAACGGCGCGGCGCTGGCCGCTGGCCGCTGGATCGGGGCAGGCTGCGTCGGGCTGATGGTCATCATCATCCTGATCCAGGTGTTTTTCCGCTACGTGCTCAACGACGCCCCCGCATGGACGGAAGAGGCAGCACGTTTCCTCATGCTCTGGATGACCGGTCTGATGGTGCCCACGGCCTTCCGCCGGGGCGGCTTCGTCGGCATCGACATGCTGGTGATCCTGTTGCCGCGCCTCGCGGCCGGAGTGCTCAATCTCGTTCTGCTCCTCCTGATTGCCGGCCTCCTGTTCTACGCCACACGGCTGGGCTGGAAGGAGGTGACCGGTATCGGCGGACGCTTTGCAATGGCGGCGATTTCCGTGCCCGCGACGCTGGACCTCTCCGTATGGATGAAGGTGCCCCGCGCGTGGATGATGGCCTCGCTCGCGGTTGGCTGCACGGCGATGTTCGCCGTCTGCATCGAACTGATCCTGCGCAGCCTCATCACGCTCATGGGCGGTGAACGCCAGCTTGTACCGATTACCGAAACTCAGTCTCTGGGAGCGGAGTGATGCTCAGCCTTTTCCTGCCGCTCTTCCTCCTGCTGCTGTTCGTCGGCCTGCCCGTGGTCTTCGGCCTCATCATGGCACCCGCCGCCCTGCTCTGGGCCAATGGCCAGGAGCGTGAGATCGCCCTGCTCTACCGCAATGTCTACAACGGCATGGACAGCTTCCCGCTGATGGCGATCCCCTTCTTCATGCTCGCGGGCGAGCTGATGAACCGGGCTGGCATCACCATGCGCCTCGTGGAATTTGCGCAGGCCATGATCGGCCATCTGCGCGGCGGGCTGGCGCATGTGAACATCATGTCCTCCATGCTCTTTTCCGGGCTTTCCGGATCGGCGGTGGCGGATGTCTCGGCGCTGGGCTCCATGCTGATCCCGGCCATGGAAAAGCAGGGCTACACCCGGCGCTTTGCCGCAGCCGTCACAGCCGCCTCCTCCATCATCGGCCCGATCATTCCGCCCTCCGGCATCATGATCATCTATGCCTATGTGATGAACCAGAGCGTTGCCGCCCTGTTCCTTGCGGGCATCGTGCCGGGCATTCTCATTGGTCTCAGTCTGATGATCATCGTCTGGCTGCAGGCGGACCGGGAAAACCTGCCCGCCGCCACCGCCCGAGCCTCGTGGGGCGACCGGGGCCGCGCCAGCCTCTCGGCCTTCTGGCCGCTGCTGACGCCGGTGATCATCCTCGGCGGCATTCTGGGTGGCGTCTTCACGCCGACGGAAGCCTCGGCCGTAGCGGTAGGCTATGCCTTCTTCATCGGCCTCTTCGTTATGCGCACGCTGAAGCTGCGCGAGATCCCCGACGTGCTGACCCGCGCCGGCATGACCTCCGCCGTGGTATTGCTGCTGGTGGGCGCCGCCATGGCCTTCAAGACCGTGGCAAGCCTTGCCCACACGCCGGAACTGCTGGCGGATATCATCCTCGGCCTCAGCAACAACCCGCTGGTGCTGCTGTTCCTGATCAACGTGCTGCTGTTCATCGTCGGCATGTTCCTCGATGCGGGCCCCGCCATCATCATCCTCGGGCCGATCCTCGGACCCATCTTCACCTCCATGGGCGTGGACCCGATCCATTTTGCCATCATCATGGCGGTGAACCTCACCGTTGGCCTTCTCACCCCGCCCATGGGCCTCGTGCTCTTCGTCACCTCGTCCGTCTCGGGCCTGAGGGTGGAGACCATTGCCCGGGCAACACTGCCGTTCCTGGCGGCGGAAGTGGCCGTGATCTTCCTGATCACCTACTTCCCCGCCATCTGCCTCACCGTCCCCCGCCTTTTGGGGTTCGTGAACTGACTTGAGTGAAAGGGAGGAACTGGAATGCTCAAGGCACTTATGAAGACCGTGCTGCTGGCCAGCACGCTGTCCATGGCAACCATAGCGCAGGCCGCAGACATCACCCTGCGCGCCACCGCCAATTCCAACGAGAATGACGAGGACTATGACGGCCTCGTCGTCTTCAAGAACTACGTCGAGAATGCCTCGAACGGCGCGATTGCCGTGGAGCTGTTCATCGGCACCCAGCTCTGTGCCACCGGCGAGGAATGCCTTCAGGGCGTCGCCGATGGCAACATCGATATCTACATCTCCACCTCCGGCGGTGCGGCGGGTCTCTTCCCCTATATCCAGGTGCTGGACCTGCCCTATCTGATGAGCGATGACCGGGTGGCCGAAGCCGTTCTGACCGGCCCCTTCACCCGCGAATTGCGCGCCAAGGCGCTGGCCGATAGCGGCAACAAGATCCGCCTGATGACCATCGGCAATACCGGCGGCTGGCGCAACTATGCCAACACCAAGGGCACGGTGAAGACCCCGGCAGACCTCAAGGGTCTGAAGATGCGCACCGTGCCGGCCGACCTGCCGCAGCAGGTGGCTACCGCCGTCGGCGCCTCTCCCACGCCCGTTCCGTGGCCGGAACTCTTCACCGCCCTGCAGACCGGCGTTGTCGAGGGCACGGCCAACGGCATCACAGACATCATGAACATGAAGTTCACCGATGCGGGTGTGAAATACATCACCCTGGATGGCCACTCCTACATGGGCGCCTTCTGGTGGATGTCGAACGAGCGCTTCCTGTCGCTGACACCGGAACAGCGCACGATTGTGGCCGATGGCTTCGCCGCGCTGCAGCAGGCCACCTTCGCCAGCCCGAAGCGCAAGGAAATCGCCGCCTATCAGGACTTCCTGAAAGCCGGCGGCGAGATCTATGTGCCGACGGCTGAAGAAAAGGCCGCCTTCAAGGAGGCCGTCACGCCGGTGTTCGACTGGTTCAAGACCAAGGTCACGGGCGGCGAGGAAGTCTTCGCCATGTTCACCACCGCCGTGGCCGAAGCCGAAGAACAGGTCAACGCCGAGCGTGCCGCCGAAACGGCCGACTGATAGTGAATCCGGCAGGACGGAGCCCGCTCCGTCCTGCTTTTGGGCAATGCATTCAGCTATGGCTGGAGCGCCCTCTCCTCTGAAGGAGGCAGGTCTTCCATATCAGTTGCAGAGAGAAGCCCACAGATCCGCGTCTGGCAGGATGGCAGTGCGCTTCCGCCCCCTCGTGGGGAGGCGGGCGGAAACGCCTTGCAGAAATGACCAGCACGCACCCTTTCCTCAAACCGCAACCGGGGAGCCTGACTGGCTGTCTGTTGTAAACAATGCCGCCCAAGAGGGAGGGGGCTGAAACGCCTTGCCGTAGATACCAGCCACAAACAGGCCCGGATAAGATATCCTTTCATCTGCACTGAAACAAAATTTCCTGCCCGAAAAACAATGGCTCTCAAGACAGGTACCGGAACGCCGGTGCGTCTCTTTTGCGCCCAATCCTGAAGGTTCACGCCATGGCCACTCCAGATCAGGCCTTTCCAGCCGAAAAGGGCGGGGAGACTTCGCTTGCCGCGCGCATGCGCCTGCGCTTCCCCGGCCTTTCCATCGCAGTGCTGATCGCGCTCGCCTCGGCCTTCCTGTCGGAGCATTACGGCGCGCCGGCCATGCTGCTGGCAATCCTGATCGGACTGGCGCTGCATTTCCTCTCAGATGATCCGCGCATGCTGCCGGGGCTGGAATTTGCCGCGAAAAGCCTCCTGCGCGCCGGGATCACGCTGCTCGGCCTCAGGATCAGCCTTGGCATGTTTGCCGATCTCGGGCTGCCGATGCTTCTGGTGCTGGCAAGCGCCGTTGCCTTGACCATCGGCTTCGGTATGGCCGTCTCGCGCCTCTTTGGGCAGGAAAGCCGCTTCGGCCTGCTCACGGGCGGTGCCGTCGCCATCTGCGGGGCGTCAGCCGCCATGGCCATCGCCGCCGTGCTGCCGCGCAAGTCTGCCCATGAGGCCGAACGGGACATGGTGTTCGCCGTCTTCGGCGTGACCATGCTGTCCACACTCGCCATGATCGGCTATCCTATCCTCGCTTCCGCTCTGGGCATGAGCGATCCGGTCACCGGCGTCTTCCTCGGCGCAACGATCCATGATGTGGCGCAGGTGGTCGGCGCGGGCTTCTCCGTTTCCGACACAACCGGCGACATGGCCGTGCTGGTGAAGCTGATCCGCGTCACCATGCTGGCCCCCGTGGTGCTGCTGATCGCCCTCGCCTTCCGCCGGTCCGTGCCCTCCGATGCCAAGCGCCCGCCACTGGTGCCGCTGTTCGTCCTCGGTTTTCTGGCACTCGCCATTCTCAATTCCCTCATCGAAATCCCGGCTTTCGTCGCAGAAGGCGCCAATGCGGCCTCCCGCTGGGCGCTACTGGCGGCCATCGGCGCGGTCGGCGTCAAGACCTCCCTGCCCAACATCATGAGCGTCGGCCGCCGCGCCATTGCGCTGCTGGTCGCCGAAACCGTGTTCCTCGCAGGCTTCATCCTGATCTGCGTCGAGTTCCTGCCGCTCGACCGGCTGCATTAAGGCTCTCCGCCCTTGCCCTTCCTTGCCAGTTTTGCGAGGGTCGGACACTGCTGCTTCATGGGGTGCGAACATGACACCGCAAGCAGGCAGCATGGGAGGGGAGAATGAACACCAGCACGGCACTGGCCAGCGCTGCGCCGAGGACAGGCTTTGATGAGGCACTGGGAGAGGCCTCGATCCTCGTCATCGATGACGAGCCGGGCATGCGCAACTTCCTTGACCGCACCCTGCGCCCGCGCTGCCGCCATCTGGATCTGGCGGCAAGCGTCGAAGAGGCCGCAAGCCTGCTGGATGCAGCACATTTCGATATAGTCATCCTCGACAATATCATGGCCGGCAAGCGCGGCGTGGACTGGCTGGCCGAGCAGCGCGACACCGGCTTTCTGCCCGCCGCCATCCTGATCACCGCCTATGCCGACCTTGAGACGGCCATTCAGGCGCTGCAGGCGGGCGCAGCGGATTTCGTGCTGAAGCCTTTCCGCTCCAACCAGATCCTCAATGCGGTGGCCCGCTGCCTCGACCGGATGCGGCTGCAGCGGGAGAACACGGTGCTGCGCCATGAACTGAAGGCCAGCTCCGACCTCATTCTCCTGCGCGACAAGCTGATCGGCGAATCTCCCGCCATCGAAGACATCCGCGCCACCATCGCCCGCGTTGCCCCGCTCCCCTCCTCCGTGCTGCTGACCGGCCAGTCCGGCACCGGCAAGGAAGTGGCGGCGCGCATGATCCATGAGCTATCCGGCCGGGCGGCCAAGCCCTTCGTACCCGTCAACTGCGCGGCCATGCCCTCCGATATGGTGGAAAGCGAGCTTTTCGGCCATGTGAAAGGCGCCTTCACCGGTGCGCAGAATGGCCGTGAGGGGCTGCTCCTGCATGCCCGCGGCGGCACGCTGTTTCTGGACGAGATCGGCGATCTGCCCCTTCAGACCCAGGGCAAGCTGCTGCGCGTGCTGGAAGACCGCAAGGTGCGTCCCGTCGGCGCCGAGCGGGAGCTGCCGGTCGATCTGCGCTTCGTCTTTGCCACCAATGTGGATCTGGAAAAGGCGGTGGCGGAAGGGCGCTTCCGCGCCGATCTTTTCTTCCGCATCAACATCGTCAGCCTGCACATGCCGCCGCTGAAGGAGCGCGGGCGTGATGCGCTCGATCTGGCGGACCTGTTCATGCAGAAGCTGTCGCTGCAGCTCGGCACCCCGCCGCTGCCGCTCACCGAAGAGGTACGCCAGGCAATTGCCGGCTATGACTGGCCGGGCAATGTGCGCGAGCTGCGCAACTTCATAGAGCGCAGCCTGATCCTTGGCCGCTTCCCGCCGGATTTCCTGCGCACCGCGCAAACGCCCCTTGGCGGCGGGCAAGCCAGCGCGGCACCGCAGGCCGATGGCACGCTGACGCTGGCGGATATGGAGCGCAACCATATTCTGGGCACGCTGGAGCGCTGCGGCGGCGACCGGGATGCAGCCGCAAGCCTTCTTGGCATTTCCCGCAAGACCATCGACCGGCGGCTCAGGGACTGGAATGTCTGACCCTGCCGCGCCGCTGGAGCGCGTCCGCCCGTCCCGCTCCGTCCGCTTCCGCCTGCTGGCAATTGCGCTTCTGCCCATGCTGGTCATCGTGCCGCTGGTGGCCGGCGGCATCATGCTGCGCTGGAATGCCAAGTTCAGCGAGGTCCTGATCAACAAGGTGAGCGCCGACCTCACCATCGCCCGGCAGTATCTCGCAAGGCTGATGGAAACCAACGGCGAGCGGCTGACCGCCATCGCCCAGTCCGCCCGATTCCAGAGCGCCGCCTCTGGCCCGGCACTGGCGGATCTGCTGGCGCAGGAAAAGACCACCCTCGGCCTCGACTATCTCTATATCACTGATGCCTCAGGCGCACTGATCGCCGCCAGCAGCCCGGACCTGCGGCTGCCGGAGCAATCCTCTCCGGTCATCGCCAGCGCGCTGGAAGGCACCGCCCGCACCGGCATCACCATTCTCTCCGGCCCGGATCTTGAACGGCTTGCGCCAGAGCTTGCGGCGCGTGCCAGGCTCGACATCGTGCCCACCGCCAACGCCGCCCCCAGCCCGCGCAAGACCGAAGACCGGGGCATGGTCATTCTGGCCGCCACCCCGGTCACGCTGGCCGATGGCCGCAAGGCCGCGCTCACCGGTGGCCTGCTCCTCAACCAGAACCTCGTCTTCATCGACACGATCAATGATCTCGTCTACCGGCAGGGCAGCCTGCCGGAGGGCAGCGAGGGCACGGCAACGCTGTTTCTCGATGACGTGCGCATCAGCACCAATGTGCGCCTGTTCGAGGGCAAGCGCGCGCTGGGCACGCGGGTGTCGGATGCCGTGCGCAAGACCGTGCTGGATGACGGCATCACCTGGCGGGCCAGCGCCTTCGTCGTCAACGACTGGTACATCTCCGCCTATGAGCCGATCCTCGACAGCGAGGGCCAGCGCGTGGGCATGCTCTATGTGGGCTTTCTGGAAACGCCCTTCACGCAGGCGCGGCAGCAGACGGTGCTGCTGGTCGTCCTTGCGCTTCTGGCCATCGGCACCATCACCGTTCCCATCTTCCTGCGCTGGGCACGGGCGATCTTCCGCCCGCTGGAGAAGATGGCCGGCACCATTTCCCGTGTCGAGGCTGGCGACATGGGCGCCCGCACCCACGCCCCGCAGCCGCAGGGCGGCGGGGCCGGTCAGGACGAAATCACCCGCGTGGCGCATCTGCTCGACCACCTGCTGGATCTCGTGCAGGAGCGGGACTCCGCCCTGCGCCAATGGAACGAACAGCTCAATGCCCGCGTCGCCGAGCGCACCCGCGAGCTGGAACAGTCCAACCTGCAGCTGGAAGCCGCCACCCGCCAGCTCATCGTCTCGGAAAAACTCGCGGCCATCGGCGAGATCACCGCAGGCGTCGCCCATGAGATCAACAATCCGGTGGCCGTCATCCAGGGCAATCTCGATGTGCTGCGCCAGGTGATGGGCGATCGGGCGATGGAAGCGGCCACCGAGTTCCGCCTGCTGGACGAGCAGGTCCACCGCATCCACCTCATCGTCACCCGCCTCCTGCAGTTTGCAAGGCCGGAGGAATTCGCCGGCTGGACCGAGCGCACAGATCCCGCCGAAGCCCTCGAAGGCTGCCTGCCGCTGGTGCAGCATCTTCTGAAAAAGACCGGTGTCAGCGTCACGCTGGAGCCCTTCTCCACCCGGCAGGTGCTGATCAACCGCACCGAATTGCAGCAGGTGCTGATCAATCTCATCGTCAATGCCGTCCATGCCATGCCTGATGGCGGACGTCTGCGGCTTGCCTGCGAGGACGCCGAAGAAACCGGCCAATCCGGCGTGCGCTTCACGGTGGCAGACACCGGCACCGGCATGAGCGCCGAGGTGCAGGCCCGCATCTTCGAACCCTTCTTCACCACCCGCCCCGCTCCCGGCAGCAACTCCACTTCAGGCTCCAGCGCAACCGGCTCCGGCCTTGGCCTGTCCATCTGCCAGAAACTCGTCGAACGCCAGAATGGCCGCATCACCGTCCAGAGCACCCCCGGTGAAGGAACGGCGTTCACTATCTTCCTGCCGGAGGCGGTGTGAGGCGCGCCCCCAAGACCCCCTGTCCGGACAAGCTGTCCCTGAGCCTCCCAAGTTGTCCGGCATGACGGGCGAATGCTGCGGATGAAGATACAGCGGGGCTGGAAAGCAAGGTGCGCGGCACTCTTACCGGCACATTCTGACGGATAGCCCCACAACACCACTCAATCACATTAGTCTTATTATTTCAGATAGTTAACCAGAAGGCCCCATATCCCATCAGCGCCCCTGCGCCTGATGCACACCCCGCCTGCCCTTCAATTCCCTGCCTGCCCCGGCAACTGGCACGCTTCTGGCTAAGTACTTCTGCAGGGAGAGGCGGCCTTCGGGGAGGAACCGGGGCTGGGGTCCGGACAATGGCTTGCAAAACCGCCGGTCCGCCATGCGAAGGCGCCCTCCAAGGTCCCCCTGTGCAAGGGGCTCTCGGGAGGAGACAGGAATGACCACAACCACCGGCGTCGAGGGCGGGTACTCCGAAGGAGGACTGCTCGACCGGGAACGCATCATTGCAAAACCCGGCTTCAACCGCTGGCTCGTGCCGCCAGCAGCGCTTGCCATCCATCTGTGCATCGGCATGGCCTATGGCTTCAGCGTGTTCTGGCTGCCGCTGTCGCGCGCCATCGGCATCCAGCAATCCGTCACCTGCGAGGGCATGAGCCTCGTCACCGCGCTCTTCACCGCCTCCTGCGACTGGCGCGTGGCGGATCTGGGCTGGATCTACACCCTCTTCTTCGTCTTCCTTGGCTGCTCGGCGGCCATCTGGGGCGGCTGGCTGGAAAAGGCCGGGCCGCGCAAGGCGGGCGTCGTCTCCACCTTCTGCTGGTGCGGCGGCATTGCCGTGGCGGCGGTGGGCGTGATGACCCATCAGCTCTGGCTCATGTGGCTGGGCGCAGGCGTCATCGGCGGCATCGGCCTTGGGCTTGGCTATATCTCGCCCGTCTCCACCCTGATCAAGTGGTTCCCGGACCGGCGCGGCATGGCAACCGGCATGGCCATCATGGGCTTTGGCGGCGGTGCCATGATCGGCGCGCCGCTGGCCGACCGGCTGATGAGCTACTTCGCAACGCCCACCAGCGTCGGCGTCTGGGAGACCTTCCTCGTCATGGCGGCGATCTACTTCGTCTTCATGCTGGGCGGCGCCTTCGGCTACCGTCTGCCGCCGGCCGGCTGGCGTCCGGAGGGCTGGACCCCGCCGCAGTCGAAGGCCACCACCATGATCACCCAGCACCATGTGCACCTGAACAATGCGCACAAGACGCCGCAGTTCTGGATGATCTGGATCGTGCTCTGCATGAATGTCTCTGCCGGCATCGGCGTGATCGGCATGGCCTCGCCCATGCTGCAGGAAATCTTCTCCGGCAAACTGATCGGCCTGCCCGAACTCACCTTCAACGACCTGTCGGGTGAACAGAAGGCCGCAATTGCGGCGATTGCCGCAGGCTTCACCGGGCTCCTGTCCCTGTTCAACATCGCAGGCCGCTTCTTCTGGGCCTCCCTGTCGGACCGGATCGGACGGAAGAACACCTATTACACCTTCTTCCTGCTCGGCATCGTACTTTATGCCCTCGCCCCGACGGCGGCGCAGCTTGGCAACCAGCTGCTGTTCGTCGCCATCTTCGCGGTGATCCTGTCCATGTATGGCGGCGGCTTTGCAACCGTACCAGCCTATCTTGCCGACATCTTCGGCACCCAGTTCGTCGGGGCGATCCATGGCCGCCTGCTGACGGCATGGGCAACCGCCGGCATCCTCGGCCCCGTGGTGGTGAACTATATCCGTGAGGCGCAGATCAGCGCGGGCATCCCCCGCGCGCAGGTCTATGACTTCACCATGTACATCCTCTGCGGCATGCTGCTGATCGGCCTCATTGCAAATGCGCTCGTCCGGCCGCTGGACAGGAAGTGGTACATGTCCGAGACGGAAGTCGCGGCCCTGCAGGCCAAGGCCCGCACGGCGGATTCCAGCATTGCCCATGGCTCCTTCGGCATAGGCAAGGGGGGGCTCGACGCCAAGGCCGCACTCGCCTGGGCCGTGATGGTCATTCCGATCCTGTGGGGTGTCTGGATCACGCTGGAAAAGACCGCCGCCCTCTTCGGCTGAGGCTTTTCCTGCTAGAACAGGCTGGCCGGGCCTTACCTGCCCGGCCGGTTCCCGAAAAATGGAACTGCAGTGACCCTGCCGGCAGCGGACCCATGATCGACAAGCTGGAAATGTTCATCGCCCTTGCCAACGAGCAGCACTTTGGCCGCGCCGCCGAAGTGATCGGCGTGACGCAACCAACTCTTTCATCTGCGATGAAGCAGCTGGAAGATCAGCTGGGTGTTCAGCTTATCCATCGTGGTTCACGGTATCAGGGACTGACGCCGGAAGGCGAAAAGGCACTGGAATGGGCGCTGCGCATCGTCGCCGATGCCAGGGCGCTGAAGGCGGACATGCGGCAGGCGCGATCGGTCCTGTCGGGCAACTTGCGCATCGGCGCCATCCCCACGGCCCTGCCGATGGTGACGGACCTGTCCGTGCCCTTCACCGAGCGCCACCCCAATGTGCGTGTCTCCATCCTGTCGCGCACCTCCGCCGAAATCCTCGAACAGCTGGAGCGGCTGGAGCTGGATGCCGGCATCACCTATCTTGATCCGCCGCCCGCCCGCCGCCTGACGGTGACCCCGCTCTACCGGGAGACTTACCGGCTGTTGTGCCGCGCCAGTTCGCAGGTTGCGCGCCGGGGCTCGCTGACCTGGGCGGAAGTGGGCACCATGCCCCTCTGCCTGCTGTCCGGCGACATGCAGAACCGGCGCATCGTGGACCGCTACCTGCAGGAGGCCGGCATCAGCTCCATGCCGATGGTGGAATCCAATTCCATCATCGTGCTCGCCTCGCATGTCATGACGGGGCGCTGGGTCTCCGTCGTGCCGGAAAAGCTGGCGGTGCATTTTCTGGACCGCAAGGATCTGGCCGCCGTGCCCATCACCGCAGACCTGCCGGAGGACACTATGCCGGGGCAGGATGTCGGCCTCATCATCGCGCACCGCGAGCCGCTGACGCCGATGCTGGCGGCTCTGCTCGATCTTGCCCGCAAGTTCAACGCCGCCCTGGAGGAGGGCCGCAACGATAGAAGGTTTCAATCAGCTGACGAATAGCCAGAATTGAAGTGGGAGAAATTCCGCCTAACATGCGGAATTGAGAGGAAAAACACATGACGGCACATCTGTCTGCCGACACGATTCGCTCCCTGACGCAGGAGATCGTGACGGCTCATTCGGCTCTTGAAGGGCCGCTTCTACCCATTCTCCATGCTGTGCAGGAGGCCTTCGGCTACGTGCCGCAGGACGCCCTGCCCGTGATTGCAGACGGTCTCAACCTGTCGCGCGCGGAAGTTCACGGCGTGATGAGCTTCTATCACGACTTCCGCCCGGAGCCTGCGGGCCGCCACGTGCTGAAGGTCTGCCGGGCCGAAGCCTGCCAGTCCATGGGCACCGATGCGCTGGCCGAAAAGCTGAAAGCAAGGCTTGGCATCGACTGGCATGGCACCACGAAGGACGGTGATGTGACGCTGGAGCCGGTCTACTGCCTCGGCCTTTGCGCGCAGAGCCCGGCCGCGATGCTGGACGGCGAGCTGTTTGCCCGGCTCGATGACGAAGGCATCGACGAAATGCTGGGAGGGATCGGCAAATGAGCGTGACCATTTTCGTCCCCCGCGATGCGGCAGCACTGGCCGTTGGTGCGGACAAGGTCGCCGCTGCCATTGAACAGGAAGCCGCCGCCCGTAATCTCGAAGTGACCATCATCCGCAACGGCTCGCGCGGCATGCTGTGGCTGGAAACGCTGGTCGAGGTGCGCACCCCGCAGGGCCGTGTGGCCTATGGCCCGGTAAAGGCCCCGGATGTGCCGTCCCTGTTCGATGCCGGGTTCCTGACCGGCGGCGCCCACCGGCTCGCCCATGGCCTCACCTCGGAAATCCCCTTCCTCAAGGGCCAGACACGCCTCACCTTCGCCCGCTGCGGCGTCACCGATCCGCTGTCGCTGGAGGACTACCGCCACTACAAGGGCCTGCGCGGCCTTGAAGCAGCCGTTGCCATGGCGCCTGCCGAGATCGTGAAGCAGGTCACCGATAGCGGCCTGCGCGGGCGCGGTGGCGCGGGTTTTCCGACCGGTATCAAGTGGAAGACCGTTGCGGACGCGAAGGCAGATCAGAAATACATCGTCTGCAACGCCGACGAAGGCGACAGCGGCACCTTTGCCGACCGGATGATCATGGAGGGTGATCCCTTCGTGCTGATCGAGGGTATGGCGATTGCCGCCATCGCCGTGGGCGCGACCAAGGGCTATATCTACACCCGTTCCGAATATCCGCATGCCATCGCGGTGATGCAGAAGGCGATCGAGATTGCCCGTCGCGAGGGCATTCTTGGCGCATCCGTGCTGGGCTCGCCGCATGCTTTCGACATGGAAGTGCGCGTTGGTGCGGGCGCTTATGTCTGCGGCGAGGAAACGTCGCTTCTGAACAGTCTCGAAGGCAAGCGCGGCATCGTGCGCGCCAAGCCGCCGCTGCCCGCACTGGAAGGCCTGTTCGGCAAGCCGACGGTCGTCAACAACGTCATGTCGCTGGCCTCCATCCCGGTCATCATGGACCGCGGCGCCCAGTTCTACCGCGACTTCGGCGTCGGCCGCTCCCATGGCACCATCCCGATCCAGCTGGCCGGGAACCTGAAGCATGGCGGCCTTTACGAGACCGCCTTCGGCCTGACGCTGGGCGAACTTGTGCATGAAATCGGCGGCGGCACGATCACCGGACGCCCGGTGAAGGCGGTGCAGGTGGGCGGCCCGCTCGGCGCCTATTTCCCGCAGGCCCTTTTCGACACCATCTTCGACTACGAGGCCTTCGCCGCTGCCGGCGGGCTCATCGGCCATGCGGGCATCGTCGTCTTCGATGACACGGTGGACATGCTGGCGCAGGCGCGCTTTGCCATGGAATTCTGCGCCATCGAATCCTGCGGCAAATGCACCCCCTGCCGCATCGGCGCGGTGCGCGGCGTGGAGACGGTGGACCGGATCGCCCGGGGCGATGCCACCGCCATTCAGCTGCTCGAAAGCCTGTGCAGCACCATGAAGGCCGGATCGCTCTGCGCCCTGGGCGGCTTCACGCCCTACCCGGTCATGAGCGCCCTGACCCATTTCCCCGCAGATTTTGACAGGATGAAGGAGGCCGCGGAATGAAGGACTCCCGTTTGCTCGACCGTGACTTCGGCACCCCCGCCGCCCGGTCCGAAAAGATGATCACCCTGACTGTCGATGGCTTCGAGGTCAGCGTGCCGGAAGGCACCTCCGTCATGCGTGCCGCATCCGAAGCAGGCATTTCCGTACCCAAGCTCTGCGCCACCGACATGCTGGATGCCTTCGGCTCCTGCCGCCTCTGCCTTGTCGAGATCGAGGGCCGCGCCGGAACGCCGGCCTCCTGCACCACGCCGGTGGCGCCGGGCATGGTGGTCCACACACAGACCGGTAAGCTGAAGGACCTGCGCAAGGGGGTGATGGAGCTCTACATCTCCGACCATCCGCTGGACTGCCTGACCTGCGCGGCCAATGGCGACTGCGAGCTGCAGGATATGGCCGGTGCCGTGGGCCTGCGCGAGGTGCGCTATGAGGCCGTGGACACCCATTTCCGCGCCCGCAATGCGGGGGGCGACGTCAATCCGCTGTGGCTGGCCAAGGACGAGAGCAACCCCTATTTCACTTATGATCCGTCCAAATGCATCGTCTGCTCCCGCTGCGTGCGGGCCTGCGAGGAAGTTCAGGGCACCTTCGCGCTGACCATCGAGGGCCGTGGCTTTGACAGCCGCGTCTCGGCCGGCATGATGAGCGACACGTTCCTCTCCTCTGACTGCGTCTCCTGCGGCGCCTGCGTGCAGGCCTGCCCGACGGCAACGCTGCAGGAAAAGAGCGTGATCGAGACCGGCACGCCCGAGCGGGCCGTGGTCACCACCTGCGCCTATTGCGGCGTTGGCTGCTCCTTCAAGGCGGAAATGCGCGGCGACGAGCTGGTGCGCATGGTGCCCTACAAGGACGGCAAGGCCAACCGGGGCCACAGCTGCGTCAAGGGCCGCTTTGCCTGGGGCTATGCCCAGCATCAGGACCGCATCCTGAAGCCGATGATCCGCGAGGCGATCACCGATCCCTGGCGGGAAGTCTCCTGGGACGAGGCGCTGAACTTTGCCGCCGCCCGCATGAAGGCGATCCAGGCCAAGCATGGCCGCCAGTCGGTCGGCGTCATCACCTCCTCCCGCTGCACCAATGAGGAAACCTATCTGGTACAGAAGCTGGCGCGCGCCGTGTTCCGCAACAACAACACGGACACCTGCGCCCGCGTCTGCCACTCGCCCACCGGCTACGGCCTCGGTCAGACATTTGGAACGTCTGCGGGCACACAGGACTTCGACAGTGTCGAGCACACGGACGTGGTCATCGTCATGGGAGCCAACCCGACGGACGGCCACCCGGTCTTCGCCAGCCGCCTGAAGAAGCGCCTGCGCCAGGGCGCAAAGCTGATCGTCATCGATCCGCGCCGCATCGATCTGGTGAAGTCGCCGCATATCAAGGCCGCGCACCACCTGCAGCTGAAGCCCGGCACCAACGTGGCCGTGGTTTCGGCCATCGCCCACACCATCGTCACCGAAGGCCTGTTTGACGAGGCCTTCATCCGCGAGCGCTGCGACTGGGACGAGTTCCAGGACTATGCTGAGTTCATCTCCGATCCGCGCCACAGCCCGGAGGCAACGGCGGCGCTGACCGGCGTTCCAGCGGAGGAGCTGCGCGCTGCCGCAAGGCTTTATGCCCGCGGCGGCAACGGGGCGATCTATTATGGCCTCGGCGTCACCGAACACTCGCAGGGCTCCACCACGGTGATTGGCATCGCCAACCTTGCGATGATGACCGGCAACATCGGCCGCAAGGGCGTGGGCGTGAACCCGCTGCGCGGGCAGAACAATGTGCAGGGCTCCTGCGACATGGGCTCGTTCCCGCATGAGCTGCCCGGCTACCGCCATGTGAAGAACGACCACGTGCGCGAGATCTTCGAGAGCCTGTGGGGCGTGGAGCTGGACAAGGAACCGGGCCTGCGCATTCCCAACATGCTGGATGCCGCCGTCGACGGCACCTTCAAGGGCCTCTATTGCCAGGGCGAGGACATTCTCCAGTCCGACCCGGACACCAAGCACGTGGCCGCCGGGCTTGCCGCCATGGACTGCGTCATCGTGCATGACCTGTTCCTGAACGAGACGGCCAATTACGCCCACGTGTTCCTGCCCGGATCGACCTTCCTGGAAAAGGATGGCACCTTCACCAATGCCGAGCGCCGCATCAACCGCGTGCGCAAGGTGATGGCCCCGAAGAACGGCTATGCCGACTGGGAGATCACCCAGATGCTGGCCAATGCCATGGGCGCCAACTGGACCTACACCCACCCCTCGCAGATCATGGCGGAAATCTCGCTGACGACGCCGTCCTTTGCCGGTGTCAGCTACGAGAAGCTGGAGGAGCTGGGCTCGGTGCAGTGGCCCTGCAACGAGAAGGCCCCGGAAGGCACGCCCTTGATGCATATCGACGGCTTCGTACGCGGCAAGGGCAAGTTCATCCGCACTGAATATGTGGCAACGGACGAGCGCACCGGCCCGCGCTTCCCGCTGCTGCTGACCACGGGCCGCATCCTCAGCCAGTATAACGTGGGTGCCCAGACCCGCCGCACCGCCAACACGGTCTGGCACGCGGAGGATCTCCTGGAGATTCACCCGCATGATGCGGAAAACCGGGGCCTCAAGGATGGCGACTGGGTGCGCCTTGCCAGCCGCTCGGGCGAAACGACCCTGCGCGCCAAGGTAACGGACCGGGTGTCGCCGGGCGTGGTCTACACCACGTTCCACCATCCGGACACGCAGGCCAACGTCATCACCACCGACTTCTCGGACTGGGCCACCAACTGCCCGGAATACAAGGTGACGGCGGTGCAGATCAGCCCGTCCAACGGCCCTTCCACCTGGCAGGAAGACTACGCCGCACGGGCTGCCCAGTCCCGCCGCATTCTTCCGGCGGCGGAATGAGCAGGACCAGCGCCAGCATCCCGCGGCTGCGCATTTCGCGCGGCCGCAGCGGCAAGGGAGAGCGCAGGCTGCCGGCGGAAGTGCCGGTGGCCATGTCCTACAATGGCTCCACTCATGCCGTGATGATGGCAACCCCGGCGGATCTGGAAGATTTCGCCTATGGCTTTTCGCTGAATGAAGGCATCGCCGAACCGGACGAAATCCGCGAGCTTGAGATCGCGGAAACGGAAGACGGCATCGACCTGCGCATCTGGCTGAGCGAAAACGCAGGCGCGCGCCACAACGACCGGCGGCGCACGGTCACCGGGCCGGTCGGCTGCGGGCTCTGCGGGCTCGACAGCCTGAAGGCCGCCCGCCGCCCCCTGCCCCCGGTGCCCGATACGGGCTTTGCCATGAGCGAAGCGGAGGTGCTTGCCGCCGCCGCGAGCCTTACCGCCCATCAGCCGCTGCAGGACGAAACCCGCGCCGCCCACGCCGCCGCCTTCTGGCAGGGCGGACAGATCATCGCTGCGCGTGAGGACGTTGGCCGCCACAATGCCCTCGACAAGCTGACCGGCGCGCTGCTGCGGCAGGATGCCGGCCGGAGCCGCGCCGGAGCCTTCATTATCACCTCGCGCATTTCCATCGACATGGTGCAGAAATGCGCGAGTTTCGGCGCGCCCGTGCTCATCGCCGTCTCCGCCCCGACGCTGGCCGCCGTGGATCTTGCGCAGGACTGCGGCATCACGCTGGCGGCGCTGGTACGGGCAGACAGTTTCGAGATTTTCACCCATCCCGACCGGATCAAGCTGCAAGAGGACGTCCATGTCGCCTGACAAGCTCGTCTACATGGCGAACCAGATCGCCAAGTTCATGGAAACCAAGCCGCACGCCGAAGGCGTCGAGGGCGTTGCGTCCCATATCAACGACTTCTGGGAGCCGCGCATGCGCCGCCAGCTCTTCGAGATCATCGACACCGGCGGCCAAGGCCTGCGCCCGCTGGTGCTGGAAGCTTCAGAAAAGATCAGAAGGCCGCAGTAGCACCAACTCCCGATGAGCCTGACTGCGGGAGCTGGTCAAATCCGCGCGGCGCCTGAGCAATTTCAAGGCGTGAAGCGTCAGAATATAAGCGCTTTGGCATAAGGAAATTGTAGTTCCTAATGAGTCAGGCTGACCGGGAGATCGACTGCCCGCCCCCCTTCCATCGTCATACCGGACGAAGCGAAGCGGAAATCCGGTACCGGTGAGTCACAGTCTATAAGTTGGAATTCATTAAACCAACACGCACCCCGGCTCACCGGTCCCGGCTCGCGCTTCGCTTGGCCGGATGACGAAGGTGAGGTTATGGCCTGGATCATTCCAGCTGATGCCGGCGAGCCAGTACCGTTTTCCGGCCTCACAGGCGGGCAACTCTGGCTTCGAGATAGGCTGTAACGTCAGTCAGCCCTTGGACATGCACCATTCGCTCAACGGGTGGCACCGCAAATATCGCGTTTGGCGCTGACAGCCACCGCTTCCCCGCCAACTCATCGCCACCGGTCATGGCATCGAGCGCGCAGAAGCTGCGGACGAAGAGAACCGCAAGTTCATGAGATCCAGTAGCAGGTTTTCCCCGCACCGCCACTCGGAAACCTCTGCCGCAGACACACCCAGAATGGCTGACAGCTGCAGGTTTGAAACACCCAGCCTGTCCGCAGCCTGCAGCACCGCCTTGGTCAGCAGCGCGCTTGTTTGAAGAAGGGGAACAGACTGACGGACAAGGGCATCGGCATTTCCTCATTCAGATGAGAATGCCGTACCCTGCCCTCAATCGAAAGAGACCCTCTCACCTCACCCGCGAGGAGACATCGATCTCCCGCTGCCATTCGCGCCACATGGCGACCAGCAGGGCCATCAGCACCGGGCCGACGAAAAGGCCGACGATGCCCATGGTCTTCACGCCGCCGATGAGGCCGAAGAAGGTGGGCAGGAACGGCAGTTTCACCGGGCCGCCGACGAGCAGCGGGCGGATCGTCTTGTCGACGATGAAAAGCTCCGTCGTGCCCCAGATGAACAGGGCAACGCCGGCGACCGTGGATCCGCTGGCCACCAGATAGACGGAGACCAATGAGAAGGCCAAGGGGGCGCCGCCGGGAATAAGCGCCATGAAGCCGGTGATGACGCCAAGCGTCACCGGTGACGGCACCCCGGCGATGGCATAGGCAATGCCGAGAACGATGCCCTCGCCGATGGCGATCAGCGTCATGCCAGTGACGGTGGAACTGATGGTGGCGGGCACGACGCGCGACAGCCGGTCCCAGCGCTCCGGCAGGATGCGCTGGCCCACCCGGTCGATCTGCGCAGCGATCTTTTCCCCGTCCCGGTAGAGGATGAAGAGGGCGATCAGCATGAAAACCAGCGTCAGCGCCAGATGAAACGCCATGGTGCCGGCAGTCAGAATGCCCCGGTAGATGGTGCCGATATTGGCGCCGCTGACGAGCTGGATGAGTTCACCGATGGCGCCCGGATGACCGATATACTTGTCCCACTGAATGGTGAGCCAGGGCCCCGCCTGCGGCAGGTTGGCAATCCAGTCCGGCACCGCCTCGCCCTGCTGGTTCACCGCGATAGCCCAGCTGATCCAGGACTGGGATTCGCCCACCGCATAGACCATGGCATAGGTGACCGGCGCGACGATGAAACCGATGATCATCAGCACCATCAGGCTTGCGGCCAGAATGCGCCCGCAGGCCAGGCGCCGCTCGATCAGCCGCAGCAGCGGCCAGCTGGCAAAGGCAATCACGGTCGCCGCCAGCACCGGCACGATGAAGCCGTGGAAGAACCAGATGGAGGCACCGAGCACGAACAGCAGCAGCCACCGTGCGGCGGCCATGTCTGTAATCAACGGGCGGCGCACACGGGCAGTCACATCCTGTGTGACTGGCACGTTTTCCTTCACTGAGTGATCCATGACGGAATCGGGTCCGATCTCTTCCTGCTCCGGCGTCCCGGCCGCCCATTGCGGGCCTCGCTGCGGGGCGTTTTCCCCGCCTGCGCAATCTGCCGCCGCCTCGTGCCGGAAAGATGGCAAATCGCGGGGCCGATTGCCACCGCCATCACCCGATCAGGCGCAAAAAATCCATGGAGTGCAAATGACTGGTCAACGTGCCGCAGACAGACCCGCCCATGTGCCGCTCCAGCCCGTCCTTCCGCTGGGCATCTTGCCGCCTTTTTGCGCTGAACCAGTCTTTGAATGTGGCGCCGGGGGCTCGCCAGCCTTCAGCTTTCCGGTCTAAGGTGGCGCGAAAGGCCCGCAACGGGCCCGCCATCTTTCATAAAACCCACCTTCGAGAGACATCATGTCCGGTTATCATGTGCCCCAGGGCGGTCTTCCGTCCCAGACGGCCCTTCACACGGGCCGCGCCCTTTTCACGCCTGCCTATGCCGTCATTCCCAAAGGCGTGTTTTCCGACATCGTCACATCCTATCTGCCGGGCTGGACCGGCCTGCGCTGCTGGATCATTGCCCGGCCGATGAGCGGCTTTTCCGAGACCTTCAGCCAGTATGTTATGGAACTGCAGCCCGGCGGCGGCTCTTCCGCGCCAGAACCAGACCCACAGGCGCAAGGCGTGCTGTTCGTCACCGAAGGCACGCTCAGCCTCACCGTCGATGGCACCACTCACATCATGGAACCGGGCGGCTTTGCCTATCTGCCGCCGGAAAGCGGCTGGACGCTGACCAACCCCGGCAGCACGGCCGCTCATTTCCATTGGGTGCGCAAGGCCTATGAGGATGCCCCCGGCATCGCCCGGCCAAGGGCATTCGTCACCAATGAAAAGCTGATCGAGCCCGTCGCCATGCCCGGCACCAATGGCGCCTGGGTAACCACCCGCTTTGTCGATCCGTCAGACCTTTCCCACGACATGCATGTCAATGTGGTCACCTTCCAGCCGGGCGGGCTGATCCCCTTTGAAGAGACCCATGTCATGGAACACGGGCTCTACGTGCTGGAGGGCAAGGCCGTCTACAAGCTCAATCAGGACTGGGTGGAAGTGGAAGCGGGCGACTTCATGTGGCTGCGCGCCTTCTGCCCGCAGGCCTGCTATGCGGGCGGTCCCGGCCGCTTCCGCTACCTGCTCTACAAGGACGTGAACCGCCACGCCAAGCTCTCCGGAGTGCTTAGCCGATGACACGGGCCGCGGAAACGGCATCCGGCCCCCACCTGCCCCGGATCGTCACCGAGCCGCTGACGGCAGAAGCCTTTCATCCCTTCGGCGATGTGCTGGAGGCGGAGGGCGCGCCGGACCGGCTGATCAATCAGGGCCTGTGCGGCCGCTTTCACGACCGGGCGCGGCTTGATTTCGGACCGGGCGGGCGGGCGGGGCTTTCCCTCTTCAAGGCCGAACCGCGCACCCTGCCCTACCGGCTGGAGATGCTGGAGCGCCATCCGGACGGCAGCCAGGCCTTCGTGCCGATGAGCCTCACGTCCTTCCTCGTCATCGCCGCAGAGGATGAGAATGGCCGCCCCGGCACGCCCCGCGCTTTCCTCACCCGGCCCGGTCAGGCCATCAACCTTTTGCGCGGCACATGGCACGGGGTGCTGACACCGCTGGAAGCGCCCGGTCTCTTTGCCGTCATCGACCGCATTGGCAGCAGCGCCAATCTGGAAGAGCACTGGCTCGACACGCCTTTCGAGGTCACGCGCGGCTGAGCGGATACCGTCCGGCCGCACATCTGCCCCCAGCGTTTTCCAGTCTTTTCATGTCTTTCCTCGCCAACTTCTTCCACCGTGGTGAACAAAGCGTCACCACGGTCCTGAGAAGTGTAAGCAGCGGGGGCTGATTCCAAACTGCTTTCAGCCGCTTCCTGCTTAAGCGGATGTAAATTTTACATCTGGTTAGAGTCTTGTTTGAATTGCATTAAGTTAAAGTTTTAACGGCCCTTTCAGCCCGTCCGGGCAGTATTTCCCTCAAGGAAGCAGGCAATCTCCGCAAAGATGGAGCTGCTTCCAGACCAAGGCACACAGAAGCCTCAAAGAGCGCCGGGCCGAAGTCATCAACAGGGACGACGACAAAACACTGCAAGGGCAGGACCTCCGCAAGGCGGGGTTTGAAGACAGGGACCTCAAATGGCACGTTTTGAAATGCACCAGGCCGGCATGGCCATCATGGGCGGCACCGACGCCTGCACCCCGGCCAGCATCCTCTTCCAGATGGGCCTTGATTGCGCAGCCGGCCGCACCGGCACCGCTGATCTCGTCAGCGCCCACAAGTGGTTCAACCTTGCCGCCATGAAAGGCAACACGGAGGCCGCGCGCTACCGCAAGGAAATTTCCGGCGAAATGACGGCCGCAGACATTGCCACGGCCCAGCGCCTCGCCCGCGAATGGCTGCGCCTGCAGTGACACAGCGCACCGGACAGCGCCCTCCGGCCAAAGCGACCGGCGCACCGGCAAAGCATGATCACTCAGTTTCAAGGTGACGGGCTGGCCGCCAGTTCCGCGACAGCCGGCCTTTTTCTGCGGTTCTTGCCCCGGCAAGACACGAGTTTTCCCCAACCTGCTGAACCGCCTTCCAGAATCCACTGCCCCTTGCGCAAATCACTTGCATTCAGCGCAAGATCCTTTATCAGGGTCTCCACTGGAGAGGTGGCCGAGTGGTCGAAGGCGCTCCCCTGCTAAGGGAGTAGACGTCAAAAGCGTCTCGTGGGTTCGAATCCCATCCTCTCCGCCATTATCTTGTAGCGAACCCGAGATGAGCCTCCCGTTGGGGGCCATTTTCTTTTTGTTTCAAAGGCGCTTAGCCGAGACGCCCGAACCTCGGAGACTGGCGCCGGGTCCACTTTCTGTCTCCGAACAGCCCTCCGTCTCTAACCGAGCGAACCTCGCCCGGCCCGGTTCGGTCAATGAAAGCACAGTTTTCTCAATCGCCTGGCTTATGGCTCCACCTGATGGGTTTCCGGCGCTTGCGTCGGCAGGCGGGCCGAGAGAGACAGCCCGTGGTGGGCATAGTGCTGTGTTTCGATGCGAGCGTCTGGGTAAACCCACACACCCTCAATGGCGTGTCGGCTTGGCCGTGCCTACCGTGCCCATCAGCTGCCGCCGAGCGCGTGTGCAGTCCAGAACGACGCGATTAATCTCGGTATCCGCGATCCGGGTCATTTCCCGCAGGTGCTTCATCGTCGTGGCGATTTCGGATGACTCCGCAGGCTTGGCGGCATCGCTGGCGACCTCGTGGATGCCAGCGAATAGGGCGCGCATCTCACCGAGGATGTCGAGCGAGGCGGATGCCTTCTGTGGCAGGTCGAGGACTTCCGCGCCGTTGAAAAGCCCCTCGACGAACCCGTCGAGTTCCTGCCGACGTATCAGCGCCAATCCTGCGAGCCCGACCCTGCTTTCCTGCACCGTGGGTCGAACCAGGCGGAAGGGCTCGCTGCGCCTCTGGTGACGCGTGAGGGAGTTCCAGAGGCCATTTACGAGCACGCCGATCAGCTCGTTGACTGCATCGAGGCTTTCGAACTCGGGAAGTTCGCCGCCCCACAGGTTCTTCACGACGGCGATCGGCGAGGCCGACATAGATGGCGTCGCAATATTTCCCAGGAATCGTGTTCTGACTTCGTGAAACGGAACCGGGCACGCGTAGGCTTCGAGTAGAGCGCGGACCTTTTTCTCGTCAACGGCAGGCGGCGGTCTTTTAGCAAGAGACATGAAGCGACGGCTCACTGTTCGAGTGCGACCCGTTCTTTATGCCTTGACGGCGTTACGTGCGCCATCCCTCCAAGCGCGGTCGGCTCAATCGAAAACGCGCCGCATCTGCTCCACCCACGGCCGGTCGGCGACGGCCACAAGGTCGTTCAGCGAAAGCGCCAGCGGCACGCGCCTGATGACGAGGTGTTCGAGCACCTCCGGCGACAGATAGGCGAGCCGCATCATGCGGCTCACGAACCGGTCGGAGACCTTTTCGGCCGCGGCGATGTCCTGAATGGTGGAAGCGACACCGGATTCCAGCTGCCGCCGCCAGTTCCAGGCGCGGGCGATGGCGCGCAGCACATGCGGATCCTGCGCCCGCCCATCCCGTAAAGTTACCTCGTCGGGCGGCAGGATCTTCGGTCGCCCATTACGTTTGCGGATCGTCAGGGGGATGACGACGCGGATGGTGTTCGTCGAGTCGGTCATGCGTGGGCCTCCGTCTGGCGGGGCGCCATCATGTCCCGCAGGACCGAGCCCAGCCCTTCATGGCGCAAATCGACGGCGATGCCGTCTTCGCCGACGGTCACCCGTTCGACCAAAAGCTGGACGATGCGGGTCTGCTCCGCCGGGTAGAGCGCCGCCCAGAGCTGGTCGAACTCGCCGAGCGCCTGGACAACCGCCTTCTCATCGACCGTCGGGCTATCTTCGCGAAGGGCCTTGATCGTCCGCGCCGCTATCTCGGGCGTCGCGATCATGCGGCGAATTTCGCCGATGACGGCATCCTCAACCATGCCGGCGGGAAGGCGCTGCGGCCCTGCGGCATCCGTGGTGCGGTTCCGGATCAGGTCCATCGAGGTGTAGTAGCGATAAAGCTTGCTGCCCTTCTTCGTTGCCGTCGGCGTCATCGCCGTGCCGGTGTCGGTGAAGATTAGCCCCTTCAGCAGTGCCGGTGTCTGCGCGCGCGTGTTGGCGGCGCGTTGGCGTGGGCTTGTCTGCAGGATGGCATGTACCTTGTCCCATAGCGCGCGGTCGATGATGGCCTCATGCTCGCCGGGATAGCTGGCGCCCTTGTGCACCGCTTCACCGATATAGACCCGGTTGTTCAGGAGCTTGTAGAGAAAGCCCTTGTCGATCGGCTTACCGCGCCGGGTGCGTACATTCTCGGCTGCAAGGGTTTTCGCCAGCACGGTGGCCGAGCCTATGGTAACGAATCGATCGAAGATCATCCGGACCGTTGCGGCTTCCGATTCCTCGATCAGCAGCTTGCGGTTTTCGACACGATAGCCGAGCGGCACGAAGCCGCCCATCCACATGCCGCGTTTGCGCGAGGCAGCAATCTTGTCGCGGATGCGTTCGCCGATCACCTCGCGCTCGAACTGGGCGAAGGAGAGCAGGATGTTGAGCGTCAGCCGCCCCATCGACGTCGTGGTGTTGAAGGACTGGGTGACCGAAACGAACGTCACCTGATTGCGGTCGAACACCTCGACCAGCTTCGCAAAGTCCATCAGCGAACGAGAGAGCCGGTCAATCTTGTAGACGACGATGACGTCGATGAGCCCGGCTTCGACATCGGCCAGCAGTCGCTGCAGCGCCGGCCGCTCCAGCGTGCCGCCGGAATGACCGCCGTCATCATAGCGCTCGCGGATGGCGACAAAACCTTCCGAGCGCTGACTGGCGATATAGGCCTCGCAGGATTCGCGTTGGGCGTCGAGCGAGTTGAACTCCATGTCGAGGCCTTCCTCGCTCGATTTGCGGGTATAGATGGCGCAGCGCAGACGGCGGATAGGACGAGTATCGATATCCATCATACCCGCTCCTGCTTGCGCTCTCGCAGCCCGAAGAAGCGATAGCCGTTCCATTGTGTTCCGGTGATTGCCTTGGCCACAGCCGACAGCGATTTGAACTTGCGCCCCTGCCAGCCGAAGCCGTCCTTCATCACGGTGACGGTGTGTTCGACGCCGTCCCATTCGCGGACCAGCCGCGTGCCGGCGACCGGATTGCGTGGATCGGCAATGATCGCCTTGCGGTCAGATTTGCCGTCAATTTCATCGGCCAGCAAGTCCAGCGTCCGCCGCGTCTCGCGGGACAGGCCGCCGAGGGTCAGTTCCTGAATGCGCCAGGCCAGCCGCAACTCGAGATAGCCACGGCTGTTGTTTGGTGCCGGGCTGGCGAACAGCGCCTCCCACTCGACCTTCAGTTCCTTGACCGACATGCGCTTCAGCGCCGCCAGCCTGGCCAACACCGATGCATGAGCAGCGGTGCTCTCGCGCTGCTGTTTCGTTTCGGGTCCGGTCCGCTTCGTCATTTCCGGCATCATTGCCCTCCAACTCGGTTGCTCGGTTTGCGACGACCAACACGGCGTTTGAGGGCGAGAATGTCGAATGAACTGTCTCGGCTGGCGGCAGATAAATGACTGGACTGTTCGGCCAGGATGCGCCTCAGCCCGGCGGCGAGGATCTGGCCGACTTCGACAAGTCGCTCGTCAGTCGTCATGCGCTCGGGCGACAAGGGGTTCGGTGCGGAGAAAATGTCGTGCATGAGACCGTTCGCAATCAACAATGATCAGCAAACGGTAGGCGCGAAATCTGGAAACACAAGTTATTTCAATTGCTTGTCTGGCTGCCGCGTAATCATAAGTGCTGGATCGAAGCGCGCACCGGTGGAAAAGTGCTGACGCCAGGCAAGAACCCGGCCGACTCAGATCTCCCGGCCGAACCAGCGGATTCGTCCGATGATCCTGATCTCTTCGGCGGTGCGCTCATAGGGGCTGTAGAAGGTGTTGTCGGAAATGATCCGCACCTGCGGCGGCTCCGAATTCGGGATGTGCTCGAGGCGCTTGGCGACGAGCCCCATGCCGTCGAACAGCACGAAGATGCCTGGCGGGGTCGGCATGCAGCGTGCAAGGTCGACCAGCACGACGTCCCCGTCGTGCAAGGTCGGCATCATGCTGTCGCCCTCGACATGCATGATGCGCAGGTTTGCCGGATTGGCGCGCAGGCGATGCGTGATCCACGAGCTCCGGAAATGGTAGGGTTCGCCGTTCTCCACTTCGTCCGCGACGAGCTTGCCGCCGCCCATCGAGGCCGTGACCTGGACCGACGGGATTGCCACGAAGGCATCCGCCTCGTCTTCCATGACCGGCTCATCCCCCTCGATCATGCCCTTGCCATGCAGGAGCCAGTTGCGATCGACCTTGATGATCGCGGCGACCTTGTCGAGCTTCTCGAGGTTCGGCCGCTCCGAACGCCCGCGCATGATGTCATAGACGAAGGACCGGTTGACGCGCGCCTGTTCGGCCACCTCGCGCGCGTTCAGCCCCAGCTGCTCGGCTCGGGCTCTCAGTCGTTCGGCAAGCGTGATGGTCATGGATCCGGTCCGTAATGTGGATTTTGTGGATTAAAATGGATTGATTCATCCGCGTCAAGCAAATAGAACATAACAAGAACGATATTTTGGGCAGGGGCGCGCAGAATGGCGACCATCGAGAAGGACTATTTCGCGCTGGAGGAACTGGAAGAGCGCTGGGAGGTGCCGCAGCGGGACCTGGTCTATCTGGCCGAGAATGGCCTGCTGAAGGTGTCGGTTCGTCTCTATGGCGTCCACCTCGAGCAAGGCAGCTACGAGGAGGTCGACGAGGGCCAGTGGTGCAGCATCCCCCACAGCCAGGCTCCCTTTCACGGGCTCCAGGACCTGCGCACCCATGACGCCTACCGGCTGTTTCACGAGGGCGCGCTGCGCATCGATCGCTTCGATGCGCCAAGGGATCGGTACTGCGTCGTGCTGCGACCCGAGGACGGGATCATGATCCGCAAGGACGAGTTGGTCGTCCGACGCGAGGAGCGCGACCGCGCCGAAGCCAGGCATGGTCTGGGCGGCACGCAGCGAACATCCGGAATCGTCTTCGAGCAACGGCACGATTTCAGCGAGATCGTTCTCGGGGAGCGAACCTTCGTGCTCGGCCAGATCCAGGCGCGCGTCGTGCGCATCCTGCATGAGGCGGCCATGCGCGGCGTTCCATGGCAGCCCGGCAAGGCGGTGCTGGCCGAGGCCGGCTCCTCCTGCACACGCCTGTCGGACCTGTTCAAGAGGCAGCCGGAATGGCGCAAGCTGATCCAGTCCGATCAGCGCGGCCGCTATCGGCTCAATATCCGTTTCTCCTGACCCCCCTCCCGCAAGCCCGGGCTCGTCGGGCGTTTTCATTTCTGCATGCCGGCAACATCCCCTCCCGTCCCCTTCTCATCCCCCTCTCGATCCCCCATTGCGCGTAGCAGACGGTGATTCCGATCCCCTGACGATCCACTTCCGATCCCGACGACACCAATCTCATCCTACGCCATCCTCTCCGCAGGTTTTCGTCAGACCCCAAGGAGAACGAGATGGCTACCAGACACCTCTCCCAGATCGAGCTCGCCGCTCGCTGGAACATTTCGCACCGTACGCTCGAACGCTGGCGCTGGACGGGTGAAGGCCCGCAATACGTCAAGCTCGGCGGCCGCGTCGTCTACCGGCTCGAGGATGTCGAAGCCTACGAGGCCGAGCAGATCCGCCAGAGCACTGCCAGCTACCGCCACCAGGCTTCGGCGTGAGGGTGCGGCGATGACGATCCCCAACCACATCACCCTCGGTGATCTGCGCACCATGCAGATCGCGGCAATCGTTGCTCTGCCGCCCGAGCAACTTGCCCTTCTGCAGGATGCGGCCAGTGAAGCCCTGCGCAGCGCCAAGGCCACCAGCGACTGGCTCGAAGGCGCCATCGCGCTCAAATACGCTGACCGCGCCGTCATGGCGCGTATGGAAGCGAGCAAGGACACCGGAACGGTTCGCTTCGAGGACGGTGCGGTCACCGTGATCGCCGAACTGCCGAAGCGCGTCGATTGGGATCAGGCACAGCTTGCCGATCTGGTCGAGCGCATCAGCGCCGCCGGTGACGACCCCACCGAATATGTCGATGTCAGCTTCAAGGTGCCCGAGCGCAAATACGCCGCCTGGCCCGAGTCGATCCGACAGTCCTTCGCGCCCGCCCGCACCGTCAGGACCGGGGCGCTCAAGGTAAAACTCGAGCTCAACGGAGGCGGGCAATGAACGGCGCGCTTCCCATCATCTTGGCCGACCAGCGTCTCGCGGCACCCCGCAGCATCAAGGGCTGCATCTTCGGCAAGTCCGGCATCGGCAAGACCTCGCTGCTATGGACGCTCGATCCCGCCACCACGCTTTTCATGGATCTGGAAGCCGGCGATCTCGCCATCGAGGGATGGGCCGGTGACACGATCCGCCCCAGGACCTGGGACGAATGCCGCGACTTCGCGGTGTTCATCGGTGGCGCCAACCCGGCACTACGCGACGACCAGCCCTACAGCCAGGCGCATCACGACGCTGTCGTCACCCGGCTCGGCGCTCCGGATCAGCTCGACCGCTACCACACGGTGTTCATCGACTCGATCACGGTTGCCGGCCGGCTCTGCTTCCAATGGGCCAAGGGCCAGCCGGAGGCGTTTTCCGACAAGACCGGCAAGCCCGACATTCGCGGCGCCTATGGCCTGCATGGCCGTGAGATGATCGCCTGGCTGACCCATCTGCAGCACACGCGCTCGAAGAACATCTGGTTCGTCGGCATCCTCGACGAGAAGCTCGACGACTTCAATCGCAAGCAGTTCGTTCCGCAGATCGATGGCGCCAAGACCGGGCTCGAGCTGCCCGGCATCGTCGACGAAGTCATCAGCATGGTAGAGCTGAGGGATGATGACGGCGCTCCCTACCGCGCCTTCGTCTGCCAGACGCTCAATCCTTACGGCTTTCCGGCCAAGGACCGTTCGGGCCGCCTCGACATGATCGAGCCGCCCGACCTCGGCCGGCTCATGGACAAGATCCGCAGCGGCTCACGACTGACTGTCGCCGCGCCCGCATCAGCAGCTTCCACCCAACCGCCCGCCAATGCAGTTCAAGAACAAGGAGCCTGACCCATGTCGGCATGGAACGATTTCAACGATGCCCAGACCAACACCAACCTCATCCCCAAGGGCACGCTCGCCAAGGTGCGGCTCACCATCCGCCCCGGCGGCTTCGACGATCCGTCGCAGGGCTGGACCGGCGGCTATGCCACGCGCGGTTCGACCGGCGCCGTCTATCTCAATGGCGAGTTCACCGTGCTCGAAGGTCCCTATACCCGCCGCAAGATCTTCACCCTGATCGGGCTGTACAGCCCCAAGGGTCCGGACTGGGCCAATATGGGGCGCGGCCTGATCCGCGGCATGCTGAACTCGGCCCGCGGCCTTTCCGACAAGGACCAGAGCGAGGCGGCACAGGCTGCACGTCGCATTTCCGGATTTGCCGATCTCGACGGGCTGGAATTCGTCGCCCGCATCGACATCGGCACCGACACCAACGGCGACGACAAGAACGAGATCCGCTCCGCCGTTACCGCCAGCCACAAGGACTATGCCGCGATCATGGGGATGGTCGCGGCAATGCCGCAGCCCGGAGCCGCACAGGGCAATGCCTATGCCGCCGCCAAACAGCACGGCGCAGCGCCGTCTGGCCGCCCCTCCTGGGCACAGTAGAGCGAGGATCCGGCCATGATGCTTCGTCCTCGCCAGAAGCAATTCGTCGAGCGCAGCGTCCGCGCGCTCGACACCCACGCCAACACGTTGGGTGTGGCACCCACCGGCGCTGGCAAGACCATCATGTTGTCGGCCGTTGCCGGCCGGATGATCGGCGATACCGATGCGAAGGCGGCTGTGCTCGCCCATCGCGATGAACTGACCACGCAGAATCGGGAGAAGTTCACCCGGGTCAACCCCGACATCACCACCTCGATCGTCGATGCCGGCCAAAAGTCCTGGGGCGGCCGGGTCACCTTCGCCATGGTGCCGACGCTGTCGCGCAGCACCAACCTCGCCAGCATGCCGGCGCTCGACCTGCTGGTCATCGATGAGGCACACCACGCCACCGCCGACAGCTACCGCCGCATCATCGATGAGGCGCTGAAGCGCAATCCGTCCTGCCGCATCTTCGGCGTCACCGCCACGCCCAATCGCGGCGACCGCAAGAGCCTGCGCGAGGTGTTCTCCAATGTCGCCGACCAGATCCGCATTGGCGAACTGATCCGCTCCGGCCACCTGGTGCCACCCCGCACCTTCGTCATCGATGTCGGCGTCAGGGACGACCTGGCCAAGGTCCGCAAGACCGCAAGCGACTTCGACATGAGCGAGGTTGAGCGCATCATGAACCGCGCGCCGGTCATGGATGCCATCATCCGACATTGGAAGGAGAAGGCCGCCGGGCGGCAGACCGTGGTGTTCTGTTCGACGGTCGACCATGCCCGCAGCGCCACCGATGCCTTCAACGAGGCCGGTGTCGCAGCCGTTCTCGTCCATGGCGAGATGGCTGATGGCGAGCGCCAGGCGGCGCTTGCCGCCTATGCTGCCGGCGACGTCCAGGTCGTCGTCAATGTCGCCGTGCTGACCGAAGGCTGGGACCACCCGCCGACCTCCTGCGTCGTGCTGTTGCGCCCGTCCTCATACAAGTCGACCATGATCCAGATGGTCGGTCGGGGTTTGAGAACCGTCGATCCCAACGAACATCCGGGCGTCGTCAAGACCGACTGCGTTGTGCTCGATTTCGGCACCGCCAGCCTCATGCATGGCTCTCTCGAGCAGGAGGTCGATCTCGCCGGCCACGAGGCCTCCGGCGAAGCGCCGACCAAATGCTGCCCGCAATGCGAGGCGGACATCCCGCTCGGCTGTCAGGAATGCCCGCTTTGCGGTTTTGTCTTCGACAGCATCGGCGACGACGGCGGCAATGTTCCGCTCGGCGATTTCGTCATGTCGGAGATCGATCTCCTCAAGCGCTCCAGCTTCCAGTGGTGTGACCTGTTCGGTGACGATGCAGCACTTATGGCCAACGGGTTTTCCGCCTGGGCCGGCGCCTTCTTCCTCAACGGACGCTGGCATGCCGTCGGTGCTGCGAAGGGCGTCGAGCCACGCCTCTTGTCGATCGGCGAGCGCATGGTGTGTCTGGCCGCTGCCGATGACTGGCTGAACGAGCACGAATCCGACGAGAGTGCACACAAGACCCGTCGCTGGCTGTCGCAGCCGCCGACCGACCGGCAGCTTGCATACCTGCCGTCAGACTACCGGCATGATTTCGGGCTGACCCGCTATCAGGCTTCGGCACTGCTCTCCTTCCAGTTCAACCGCGCAGCCATCCGCAGCCTCGTCTTTGGTGCGGCCCGGCAGGATTTCGCGAGGGCGGCATGATGATCGACCCGACCGAAGCCGAACGGGCCGCGATCCGCAGCGCCATGAAGCCCGTCGCCGAGATCATGGAAGAGATCGGCTGGCAGACCCGGCTCGCAGATCTGTCCGAGCCGCAGGTGCTCACCCTGATCGAGGTCACCATCACCGGCTTCCAGGACGCGCTTCGCGAACTCGTCGCCGCCAATCGCACCGCCGATCCCGAGGTGCCGTTCTGATGCTGGATTTCAATCACAAACCCAGACCCGGCGAACGGATCACCAACCTGATCGATGCCGCCCTCGAGGCAGAGCATGCCGCCACAGCGCCGCGCGACTACCTCGGCGGCTCGCGCCTCGGGCACGCCTGCGAGCGCGCCCTGCAGTTTGAATTCACTGCGACACCCAAGGATGACGGTACCGGATTCTCCGGCAAGGCGCTGCGCATCTTCGCCATCGGTCATGCGCTCGAGGATCTCGCCGTCATCTGGCTGCGTGCCGCCGGCTTCGACCTCTACACCCGCAAGGGCAATCGACCCAATGGCGGCCAGTTCGGCTTTTCCGTCGCGGGCGGTCGCATCCGCGGTCATGTCGACGGGATCATCGCCGCTGGCCCCGAGGGTTTTGGTCTCGCCGTTCCCGCGCTGTGGGAATGCAAGACCATGAACGCGAAGAACTGGCGCGCCTGTGTCAAGGATGGCGTGACGAAGTCCAAACCCGTCTACGCCGCTCAGATCGCCCTCTACCAGGCCTATATGGAAGCCTCGGTGCCCGGCATTGCCGCCGCTCCGGCGCTGTTTACCGCCATCAACAAGGACACCGCAGAACTCCACCACGAGCTTGTGCCGTTCGATGCCGATCTCGCGCAGCGCATGTCCGATCGCGGCGTGCGCATCCTGCAGGCGACGGACGCCGGCGAGCTGCTGCCGCGCATCGCCACCAGTTCTGACTTCTTCGAATGCCGCTTCTGCCCATGGGCCAAGCGCTGCTGGGAGCAACCCGTATGAGCGACGAGCATGACGACGACATGACCGGCTCCCCGAAGCCGCCCGTCAGCGGCGAGATTGTCCATTTCAATCCATGGCGCGACTTCAACGACGCGCCCTGCCAGATTGACGTGTTCGGCGACGAGCCAGACCCCGAGCAGATCGCGCAGTTCATGGAGGTGGTGTTCGGCTACTGCGAAGGCCTGATCCCGGTGCGCAGCTTCATCGACAAGGGTCAGGGATTCGATGGCCGCCCGCACAACATCTGGATCGACGCCGACAACACCGTGGCCGAGAAGATGGCGACCTTCGCCAGCTGGGCCGGCCGCGAAGGCGCCGCCGTCTATGTGATCCCCGGTACCGTTGCCGCCAAGGGCCAGGCCAAGGCCGCCGACATCCTGCAGATGCAGACCGTGGTCGTCGATATCGACACCGGTGACATCGCCGCCAAGCGCGCCCATCTCGAGCGCCATCTCGGGTCCCCCACCATGGTGGTGGAAAGCGGCGGCGTGACACCGGATGGACAGCGCAAGGCCCATGTCTGGTGGAAGCTGACCGAGCCGGCCGAAGGCCACGATATCACCCGCATCTGCCGTTTGCGTGGTGACATTGCCGCCAAGGTCGGCGGCGACACACATTTCCGATCGCCGCATCAGCCGATCCGGGTGGCCGGCTCGGTCTATTACAAGAACAGCCTCAAGACGCAGGTGCGCATCGTCGAGCTCAATGCCGATCTCGAGCGCGATCTCGAGGAATTCATCGAGGCCGTCGCCGACATGTCGCCGGCGCCCGGCATCTCGCTCCAGCCTGACTTTTCCGTAACTGACAAGCCGGCCGTCGCCGATGTGCTGGTGACCCCGGTGCGCGAGGGCGCGCAGGATGACTGGTCGCGCTTCGAGGGCGCCTCGGCCGCCATCGGCCACTACATCCGCATGGTGCACGACGGCCGGCTGTCGAAGGGCGAAGGCTGGCAGGCAATCTGTGAATACAACGCCGCCATGTTGCGGCCTGCCTGGCCGGTGGAGCGGCTGAAGCGCGAGTCGGAGCGGCTCTGGTCCATCCATGTCGAAAAGCACGGTCCCCCGCTGGTCCGCCTCGACAGCGCGGCACCCGCGCCGAACGAGCTTCCCACCTTCACGCTCGGCGCGCTGCTTGACGACACCACCCCAATGCCGGCCGACATCATCGCGCCGCGCGTGCTGACGCCGGGTGGCCTTCTGGTGCTCGGCGGCGCACCAAAGGTCGGCAAGAGCGATCTGTTGATCACCTGGCTCGTGCACATGGCCGCGGGCGTGCCCTTTCTTGGCTTCACGCCGCCGCGGCCGCTGCGGATCTTCTACCTGCAGGCGGAGATCCAGTATCACTACCTGCGTGAGCGCATGCAGCAGATCGGCCTGCCGCCCGATCTGCTTGCCGCCGCCCGCGACAATCTCGTTGCCACCCCGAAGCTGCAGATGCTGCTCGATGCCGAGGGCAGTGTCCGCGTCGCCGCGGCGATCCGGCGCTCCTTTCCGGCCGAGCCTGTCGACATCATCTGCATCGACCCGATCCGCAACCTGTTCGACGGCGGCCCGGATGGTGGCGGCGAGAACGACAACGCCGCCATGATGTTCTTCCTGAAGGACCGGGTCGAGACCCTGCGCGACCACATCGATCCCGACTGCGGCGTCATCCTCGTCCACCACACCAGGAAGCTGTCGAAGCAGCAGCTCAAGGACGATCCATTCCTTGCGCTCTCCGGCGCCAGCGCGTTACGCGGCTTCTACACTACCGGCCTCATCCTGCATCGGCCGGACGAGGACTCGTCCCAGCGCCGGTTGGAGATCGAACTGCGCAATGGCCCGGCGCTGCCAGCCAAGCTGGTCGACAAGGTGAATGGTCGCTGGGTCGAGCTCAACCCGATGAACGAACGGCTGGTCCGCGCCGAGGTTGGCGCCAGATACGACGCCGAGCGCGTGCGCAAGAAGGACGTCATTATCGACATCCTGCTCGAGGAAGCGGCTGACGGACGGCTCTATACCATCAACCAGTTTGCCGAAGCGTTCGAGAATATTGCTGGGCTCGGAGGTAAGGACGTGATCCGCGAGCGGATCAGCGTTCAGGCCACCAAGGGTTTCATCAAGTTCGTGCGCGACGGAGCACCTTACGGCCTTGGGCCATCGCGGTCCCGCTACGGTTTCCTGTGCGTCGAGGGCATGACCATCCCCGTCGACGGTGAGGCGGTTGACCCCATCACCGGCGAGGTAGCGACGACCAGCATCTCCGTGTTGCCGACCCACTACAAATCACCGCAGACCGGAGCCCTTCTCGAGGTCGAGAACCCACTCGTCTGGGTCTATCCGGAGGGCGAGCGGACATGAACGTTCCGACAGACCGCGCCCCGCAGAATTGCGTTCTGGCCAGTTTGAACCAGATGGGACGCAATTCCGAAACCGCCCAGTCATTCCTGCGCGGACCTACGACCAGCCCCGTTGCGACCAGATTGAGTTCGCTGCCGAAACTACCCCTTCAGGATTACGCGCGAGCCAGATCCGTTTCGCTGCAACCAGATTCGGCCGGTTACACTGTCTGGCGCATCCGAAACTGGAAATACATCCGTCATATCAATGCCTTGAGCCACTCAACAAGTATAGGGGGGCGAAACCCACCCCTACGGGGTGGGGGAGAACCGCGCCAAGCGGGTTCTCCCACTCCCACCCCAGGGGTTTCGCGCGCGAGATCAGCGCCCACCCAGTTCCCCGATCCAACGACGGCGGTCCCGTACTGCCAGGCACCAGACCGCCGTCGTCTTCCACCAGAGCAGCCAACCCGAGAAGGAGACCACCCATGGCTGACCCGACTCTGCGCATTGCGGATCACAGCGCAATCCCCGCACTCCCCGTCGCGATGGCCCACCATCGCCCGATCCTCGCCCTCGACCTCGGCACCACCACAGGCTGGGCGCTGCGCGGCCATGACGGCCTGATCACCAGCGGCACCGTTTCGTTCCGCCCCGGGCGCTTCGACGGTGGCGGCATGCGCTACCTGCGTTTCACCAACTGGCTGACCGAGATCGATCGGCTGTCGGGACCGATCGCCGCGATCTGGTTCGAGGAGGTCCGTCGTCACGCCGGTACAGACGCCGCCCACGTCTACGGCGGCTTGATGGCGACGCTCACCGCATGGGCGGAGCTGCGTGGCGTGCCCTATCAGGGTGTGCCAGTCGGCACGATCAAGCGCCATGCGACCGCCAGGGGCAATGCCGACAAGGCGGCAATGATCGCCGCCGTTCGTGCGCGTGGCTTCAGCCCCGCCGACGACAACGAGGCCGATGCCATCGCGCTGTTGCTGTGGGTGATGGAAACCGCAGGCGGTGTGCGATGAGTGGCTGGACACCGAGCCTCGTCGAGGAACGTCTCGCGGAAGCGGCCTTCGTGCTCAAGCGCCTGCCCGAACCCCGTCGTCAGGGATATTTCAGCGTCTGGCCGGAGGTCATCCATAGCTTCGCCGACAAGGTCGGACAGGAGCCAAAGCCGATGCGCGTCATCCCGTCACCCGCCGCGATCAGTCGGATGGAGGAGACGCTCAGCTGGACGGTGGGGCTCGATCCGATCGACGGCAAGATCGTCTGGCTGCGCGCCTACGGCGAGCGCTGGAAAACCATCTGCTGGACCGTCGGATTGCAGCGCTCGGCGGCGCACGAGCACTGGCTCTATGCGCTCTGCGTGATCGCATGGCGGCTTAACCAGCGCAAAGTCCCCCGGCTCCGGTCGCGCCGCTACGTGATTGAAATGGTCAAAGGGGCTTGCGAGGACCCGACCAGTCACCCCAATTAACTTATTGTCCGTACGTTGTCCGTATGATACAGAAATTGGGACAGGAGATCAGCCATGCCCGTAGCCGAAGCCAAGTCCGAACGTATCGAGGTGCGCACCACGCCGACCATGAAGGCGCTGCTGCAACGTGCAGCCACGTTTTCGCACAAGAACGTGACGGAGTTCCTGCTCGAGGCGGGCATTCATGCCGCCGAGGAAGCGCTCGTCGATCGGCGCATGTTCCGGCTGGATGACGCCCAGTGGCAAGCCTTCCAGGATGCTCTCGACCGCCCCGTCCAGAGCAAGCCGCGCCTCGCCAGACTGCTCGCCGAGAAGAGCGTGCTTGAGTGACGGCGGAGAACCAATCGTTCTCTGCCGTCCAAAAGCTCGATGCCTCCCACGAGGTCGACGCGTTTGATTGCGGCAAGGAACCTCTGGATCGATTCCTGCAACGCCACGCTCTGGTCAACCAGAAAGCGGGCAGCGCTCAGACCTATGTCGTGTGCCGCGGGGAGCAGCGTGTCGTGGGCTATTACAGCCTCGCGGTCGGCGCCGTTGAACATGCCGACGCTCCCGGTCGTGTCGGCAAAGGGCTTGCCCGTCATCCGATCCCGGTAATGCTCCTCGCGCGGCTTGCCATCGACCGAGCCGAGCAGGGAAAGGGGCTGGGCAAAGCATTGCTCAAGGATGCACTGCTGCGCACGGCTCAAGCTGCCGAAATTGCAGGTATCCGAGCGCTTCTCGTTCATGCCAAGGACGATGAAGCGCGCGCCTGGTACGAGCAGTTCGACTTCGAGCCGAGTCCGACCGACCCCTATCATCTCTTCCTGCTGATGAAAGATCTGCGAGCGCTCCTCGGCGAATGATCGCAAGCTCGCGAAGCGAAGCGGAAAGTGTCCGCCGGACACTTTTCGAAGAGACAAAAACCCCGGTTCTTGGGTAGATTCTGGCTATCCTCGGGAGAGGCGCGCGCGTCGCGATCACGAGCGCACGGATTCCTTTCGTTGGCACCGATCCAAGTAAAGGATCCGCGTTGATCCTTTCGTTATGGACCGATGCCCGTTCACGTCAACATCGTCTGTGCATACGAGTTCGCGGGTCCTTCCTGGCGGAAATCGTATGCTGGCGGGCGAAGCGCGATGGATCGCCAGCGACAGGGCCGGATTTTTGGGAAGCCACCCGGTGACCGGATCCACGCCAATCCCGAGAAATCACCAACGAACACGCGCCTGATGGCCGGACGCCCGTCGCGCCCGCTGGACTCCGTGCGGAGTCCAGCGCGGTCTCCGGAGTCCAGGACCACAGGTGTCCACTTCGATCCACGGACCCATCCGACACATGACGCTGAGCTTCGCCCCCGAGCGGATCGAGACCTGGCCGCTTTCGCGCCTCCAGCCTTACGCAAAGAACGCAAAGGTGCACGGCGCGGACCAGGTCGCCAAGATTGCCGCCAGCATGGCCGAGTTCGGCTGGACCGTGCCCTGCCTCGTGGCCGAGGACGGGGAGCTGATCGCAGGCCATGGGCGCGTTCTGGCTGCCACGCAGCTCGGGCTGACCGAGGCGCCGGTGATCGTGCTCGGGCATCTGACCGAGGCGCAGCGCCGGGCCTACCGCATCGCAGACAACAAGCTGACGGAGCTCGGAAGCTGGGACGAGGCGTTGCTCTCAGCCGAGCTGCAGGGACTGCTGGCCGAGGACTTCGACCTGTCGTTGGTCGGATTCTCCGACGGCGAGCTAGACAAGCTCCTCGCGCTCGACCCGGACGCAGACAATGAAGACAGCGGGGCTGGCGGCTCGGTTCCGCCCGTGACCATCCCCGAGCCGCCGCGCAATCCGGCCTCGCGCAAGGGCGATCTATGGATCCTTGGGGATCACCGGCTGCTCTGCGGCGACAGCACGAACCATCAGGATGTCCGCCGCCTAATGAACGGCGAGCGTGCGGTCCTGTTCGCCACCGACCCGCCCTATCTGGTCGACTACGACGGCTCCAACCACCCGACGCGGAACAAGGACTGGAGCCAGTCCTACGGCGTGACCTGGGACGACAGCAGCCAAGGCGCGGAGCTCTACGACGGCTTCATCTCCGTGGCCGTCGCCGAAGCGATCACCGAGGACGCCGCGTGGTACTGCTGGCATGCCTCCCGCCGCCAGGCGATGCTGGAAGCGTGCTGGGAGAAGGCCGGCGCCTTCGTCCATCAGCAGATCATCTGGGTGAAGGACCGCGGCGTGCTCACCCGGTCCCATTACCTCTGGAAGCATGAGCCCTGCTTCATGGGCTGGAGGCGCCCGAACCGGCCGCCGAAGGTCGCCGAGGAGACGCTGCCCTCGACCTGGGAGATGCCGTCCTTCGCCAAGGACGAGCGCCCCGACCACCCGACGCCGAAGCCGCTCGACGCCTTCGGGATACCGATGCGCCAGCATGTGGCTCGCGGCGGGCTCTGCTACGAGCCGTTCTCCGGTTCCGGCTCGCAGATCATGGCGGGCGAAGCCAACGGGCGCCGTGTCTTCGCGATGGAGATCAGCCCGGCTTACGTTGATGTTGCCGTGGAGCGTTGGCAGGCCGAGACCGGGAAGCACGCCATCCTCAACGACGACGGGCGGACCTTTGCGCAGGTCAGGACGGATCGACTGGAGGGCGAACAACAAGACACTCAGCATCAAGAACACTGAGATCACTTGTCCATCCCGTACGAAGCATCATGGCACCAAGTAAATTGAGACACTCGGGCTCGCAAATAGCGCTTTCCAAAGGGGTTCTCCCTTCGGACATCCTCAACAGATGCGTTGCGGCAATTTCGGCATCTTCAACATGCCGGGCATCATGCGATTTCTTTTGGTTTGTCACGAAAGCTTCAAAAAAGAGAATGCCAGAGGGTGCGGAGAAGAATTTGCGATAGTCGATGGTGGCAACACACGTCGGCGATGCCGAGCGTAGAGCGCGGAGGACGTACGGCACCACGACAGTGGCGATCACCAACACCGTGCTTCCCGCACTTGCCGAATAGGGTCTATTCACACCGCCGATGCACTCACCCGAGCGCGCCTTTGTCAGGTCAGCTGCAGCGCTGCGCATCGGCACGTACAACGGGGCTTCGAAACCGACAGCTACTGGCCCTTGCGAAATACGTTCTGAAATCTCGTCAATGGCTTCATCAAGGTCTGTTCCTGAAGCGGGGTTAGAGCCCACGATCGCCCAGCCAAGGTTCTTACCCGGTTTTCCGATGTCAATTACAGCAACGTGCATAGGCTCTCCCATGTCTCGCGACGGGTGCAGTACTCAGCCAGTAAACACCATGAAACAGTCGCGAACCATGTCTCTCGTCGAGTCCCTTGCCAATGTGGCGGTGGGCTACGGCATCGCCGTCTTGACGCAGATCCTGATCTTCCCGATTTTCGGGCTGCACACCACACTGGCGCAGAATCTCATGATGGGTGGCATTTTCACGGTGGTCAGCATTGGACGTTCCTACGCGCTGCGTCGGCTGTTCGAGGAAATCCGGTTGCGCGATGCCAGATGAAAACCGCCGCCCGGATCGGGCGGCGGCATCGAGTTTGGAAGATGTATCGCCTTCAAGCCGGCGGGAGGCTGTACACCCGCCCTCGGCCCTCGACCTTCTCGGAGGCCACTTCGAGACCAAGCTTTTTCTTGAGAGCGCCCGCCATCGCGCCGCGCACCGTGTGCGGCTGCCAGCCGGTGGCCGCGACAATCTCTGCGATGGTCGCCCCTCCCGGCGCGCGGAGCATGGCGATCAGCGTGGCCTGTTTAGTGCCTTCTCGCGGTATCCGCGCCTTGGGCGCGTCCGTCTGCTCGGCGGGGGTGTCTGTCGCGCTGGCAAGCGCGGTGCTGGTGCCCTCGGGCTCGATGCCGATGGCGGCGATGCCTGCGTCGGTCGCCACCAGCGTGGTGCCGTGACCGTCCCCGGTCTCGCGCCAGACAAGCTCGCCCTTGCGGACGTCGGCATCGACTTCTTCGATGAAGCCTTTGGCGATCATCGTCTCCACCACCTTGGTGGCGGCGCCTCCGCGCAGGGAACCGGGGAGCGGCAGGACGTTGCGGTCGTCGCGCTGCGCGGCGGCGCTGAGGATCACGGCTTGAGTATCGGAAAGCTGGGTCATCGGGGTCGTCTCCATGGTCGGGACCGCGACGGTCGCGGCCCCTCTACGACCTCAAGCCGCGCGGCACGGCGCGGCCGGAGTTCAGGCAGGTGCAGGATTTCACCCGGCGTGCTCGCCCTCGCGGAACGCCATGTCGGTGATCTCGCGCAGCTTGTCACGGTAGTGGCTCAGGGTGCCGACATGGCCCCAGTTGATCTCGTCGGGATTGGCTTCGAAGTGGTCGTCACTGAGCGCCTTGAGGCGTTCCAGCATGGTGTCGATCTCCAGCTTGGCGGCGATGAAGGCGTCGAGTGCCTTCGAGTTGTCGGTGGCGCGGCGGGTCATCTCTGTGGCTCCTCGTGGCGAGTTGCAGCTTGCTCTTGAAAGCCACGTTCGCTCTGTCCGAACCGCTTATCAACTCGATAAGAGCCTGAATCTGAACAATAATCGGAGAACGCCATGCAGGGGCTGAGCGAGCGTCAATACGCCGCGCGCGTCGGTCTCTCGCGGGGCGCGATCCAGAAGGCGAAGGCGGCGGGACGGCTGGTCCTCCATGAGGATGGCAGCATCGACGCAGAGGCGAGCGATACACGCCGGGCGGCGATGACGGACCCGTCCAAGACCCGGAAACCGCCCGCGCCGAAGCTGAAGCCTGTCCCCGACGCGGCCGTGTCCGCCGTTGGCGACACTCTGCGGGAACAAGGGCTTGCCGCGCCACCCGTCGGCAGCGGCACGACCTTCCTGCAGGCCAAGACCGCGAATGAGGTGCTGAAGGCCCAGGAGCGGCGCATCCGGCTTCAGAAGCTCAAGGGAGAACTCGTCGACCGCGCCCGGGCGGTTGCGGTCGTGTTCCGGCTGGCACGCGAGGAGCGCGATGCCTGGGTGAACTGGCCAGCGCGCGCGGCGGCGCTGATGGCGGCCGAACTCGGCGTTGAGGCGGCCGCCATGCAGAAGGCCTTGGAGAAACATGTACGCGCCCACCTCGACGAACTCGCCGAGGTCCGGCCCGAATTCCGGTGATGAAGATGGCCTGAGGGATTTCGAAGGCGCGGCTGAGATCCTGCGCGCCTGGGGCAACGGGATCCGACCGGATCCCGACCTCACCGTCTCGGAATGGGCGGACCGGCACCGGATGTTGGCGTCCCGCGCTTCGGCCGAACCGGGCCGCTACCGCACAATGCGAACGCCCTACATGCGGGAGATCATGGACCGGCTGTCGCCCGGCGACGCGGCGCAGCGGGTCGTGTTCATGAAGGCCGCGCAGGTCGGGGCGACGGAAGCCGGCAACAACTGGATCGGCTTCGCGATCCACCAGGCGCCGGGCCCCATGCTCGCGGTCCAGCCGACCGTGGAACTGGCCAAGCGCAATTCGCGGCAGCGGATCGACCCGCTGATCGACGAGAGCCCCGAGCTCCGGGAGCGGGTCAAACCGGCCCGATCCCGCGATGCCGGGAACACGATGCTGTCCAAGGAATTCGCGGGCGGCATACTGATCATGACCGGCGCGAACTCGGCGGTCGGGCTGCGCTCGACCCCGGCGCGCTACATCTTCCTTGATGAGGTCGATGCCTATCCGGCTTCTGCCGACGAGGAAGGCGACCCGGTGACCCTGGCCGAGGCGCGGTCGCTGACCTTCGCCCACCGGCGCAAGGTATTCCTGGTCTCGACCCCGACGATCCGGGGGCTCAGCCGCATCGAGCGCGAGTTCGAGGCGTCCGACCAGCGGCGCTACTTCGTCCCGTGCCCGCATTGCCGGGCGATGCAGTGGATGAAGTTCGATCGGCTGCGCTGGCAGAAGGGCAAGCCGGAGACGGCGGAGTATCTCTGCGAGAGCTGCGATCAACCCATCGCGGAGCACCACAAGACGGCGATGCTGGAGCGCGGCGAATGGCGGGCGACCGCTGTCGCCGCTGATCCCACCACGGTTGGCTACCACCTCTCGGCCCTCTATTCGCCGGTGGGGTGGCTCAGCTGGTCGCGGATCGCGCGCGGCTGGGAGGCAGCCCAAGGGTCGGACGAGGCGATCAAGGCGTTCCGCAACACGATCCTCGGCGAGACATGGGTCGAGACGGGCGAAGCGCCCGACTGGCAGCGGCTCTATGACCGCCGTGAGGCGTGGAAACCCGGCACCGTGCCTGCGGGCGGGTTGTTCCTGACCGCCGGGGCCGACGTCCAGAAGGACCGGATCGAGATCGACGTCTGGGCCTGGGGCCGAGGGCTTGAGAGCTGGCTCGTCGATCACGTCGTGATCGAGGGCGGGCCGGATCGGCATGATGCTTGGGACCAGTTGACGGCACTCCTCGACCGGTCGTGGCCGCATGAAAACGGAGCGCACCTTCGGATCGCGCGGCTCGCCATCGACACGGGCTACGAAGCCCCGGCCGTCTATGCCTGGTCGCGCAAAGTCGGCTTTGCACAGGTCGCGCCAGTCAAGGGGCTCGAAGGCTTCAATCGCTCCAGCCCGGTCTCCGGCCCCACATTCGTGGATGCAACCGAGGGCGGGAAGCGCCTGCGTCGCGGCGCCCGGCTCTGGACGGTGGCCGTCTCGACCTTCAAGGCCGAGACCTACCGCTTCCTGCGGCTGGAGAGACCGACGACCGAGGAACGGGCCGAGGGTGCGGCCTTTCCGCCCGGCACGATCCACCTGCCGCATTGGGTCGAGAACGAATGGCTGAAGCAGCTCGTGGCCGAACAGCTGGTGACCGTCCGCACCAAGCGCGGCTTCGCGAAGCTCGAATGGCAGAAGCTGCGCGAACGCAACGAGGTGCTGGATTGCCGGGTCTACGCCCGCGCCGCCGCCTGGATCGCGGGCGCGGATCGGTGGTCTGAGGCGAAATGGCGCGACCTCGAAGATCAACTCGGGGCCGCTCCTTTCGGTGACACCGATCCCGCCGGGCAGATCAACCGGCCGGGACAGGCCCCGCAGGGCAAGCGCCGCTCCGACTGGCTTGGGCGGCGCGGAGGATGGTTTTGAACAAAAGGCGTGGAGGGCCGATGGCCCGACAGGGAAACAGGCAATGACCGACTGGACGGAAACCGAGCTCTCGGCACTGCGCCGGGCCTATGCCAGCGGCACGACGCGGGTCAGCTATGACGGCAAGTCCGTCGACTACGGCTCGGCCGAGGATCTGCTCGCCCGCATCCGGATCATCGAGCGCGCCATCGCGGGTGTCGGCCGGCCGCTGCCGGTGGCCGGTCTCGCAGGCTTCTCGCGCGGGGACAGGTGATGGCCGTGAACTGGTTCGACCGCGCCATCGCGTCGGTCGCCCCACGAACTGCTGCTCGTCGGGTGCTGGCGCGGCAGGCCTTCGAAACGCTCGCGCGGGGCTATGACGGCGCTGCGCGCGGGCGTCGCACTGATGGCTGGCGCGCGCCCGCATCCTCGGCCGATACCGAGATCGGCATGGCCGGGGCGCTGCTGCGCGACCGGATGCGCGATCTCGTGCGCAACAACCCGCATGCGGCCAAGGCCGTGGCGGTGCTGGTGAACAATATCGTCGGCGCGGGCATCATGCCGCGCGCCGCCAGTGGCGACGAGGCGCTGGACCGCCGCGTCGACGATCTCTTCGAGCGATGGGCCGAGGCCTGCGATGCGGATGGCCAGCTCGATTTCTACGGACTGCAGACGCTGATCTGCCGGGAGATGATCGAAGCGGGCGAGGTGCTGGTGCGTCGTCGCCTTCGGCGATCCTCGGACGGCCTGCCGGTGCCCTTGCAGCTTCAGGTGCTCGAGGCGGATTTCCTCGATGCCACGAAATCCGGCGCCCTCGGCGCCGGGCGGCTGGTGCAGGGGATCGAGTTCGACCCGGTCGGCAAGCGACGGGCCTACTGGCTCCATGCCGAGCACCCGGGCAACGCGTGGGGTGCGCTGAACGGTGGGCTCGGATCGCGCCCGGTCCCGGCGACCGATATCGCCCATGTCTACGAGAAGCAGCGCACGCAGGCGCGCGGCGTTCCATGGGGCGCGCCGGTCATCCGGGCGCTGCGTGATCTCGACGATTACGAGGTGGCCGAGATCGTGCGCAAGAAGACCGAGGCCTGCGTCACCGCCATCGTCTTCGGGGATGACGAGGCGCAGCAGGGCATCGCGCCCGCCGTGGTCGATGCCGATGGCAACCGGGTCGAGCAGTTCGAGCCGGGGCTGATCGCCTATGCCCGTGGCGGCAAGGACATTCGCTTCAACCAGCCCGCGGCGACCGGCGGCTATGGCGAATACAAGCGCGCGAGCCTGCACACCATCTCGGCCGGGTTCCGGGTGCCCTACGAGCTGCTGACCGGCGATCTGAGCCAGGTGAACTATTCCTCGATCCGGGCGGGGCTGGTCGAGTTCCGCAGGATGATCGACGCGGTGCAGTGGCAGCTCTTCATCCCGATGCTCTGCGCCCCCGTCTGGCGCTGGTTCATCGAGACCGCTTGGGCGGCAGGCCAGATCCCGGTACCGGATGTGCCGGTCGAATGGTCGCCGCCGAAATTCGAGGCAGTCGATCCGCAGAAGGATGCGATGGCGAACCTGCTGGCGATCCGCTCGGGCACCATGACTCTGGCCGAGGTGATCGCACAGCAGGGCCGCAATCCCGACGCCGTGCTGGCCGAGATCGCCGCGACCAACGCCAAGCTCGACGCGCTCGGGCTGGTGCTCGATAGCGATCCCCGCCGCGTCACCAAGACCGGCAGCGCGCAGGCGAGCGACCCGGCAACCAATCCGGAATCCGACTCGGGGCAGCCGGACTCCGCCCAACAGGACTGACTTCATGGACACGATGATCGAACTGCCGGCGCTTCGCCGGTCGGCGGAGCTTGCGCCGAACACTGTCGACAACGACGCACGCACGGTCGAGGTGATCTGGTCGGCGGGCGCGCGCGTCCGGCGGGCGAGGTTCTTCGGCGATCCCTATGACGAGGAGCTGAGCCTCGACCCTTCCCATGTGCGGCTAGAACGGCTGAACGCGGGCGCGCCGTTCCTGAAGGTGCACGAGCTCGACACGCTCGACGCGGTGATCGGCTCGGTCGTGCCGGGTTCCGCCCGGATCGAGAATGGCCGCGGCATTGCGCTGGTCCGGATCAGCGAGCGCGCCGATGTCGAGCCGATCTGGCGCGACATCCAGGCCGGGCACATCCGGGCCGTCTCGATCGGCTACCAGGTCCACCGCTTCGACATCTCTAAGCCCGATGGCCAGCGCGAGCTTTGGCGGGCGGTCGACTGGACCCCGTTCGAGATCTCGGCCGTGCCGGTCGGCGCCGATCCCGCCGCGGGCTTCCGCGCCAAGGGCGAACAACACGATTGCGTCCTCCATCGCCGGGACGCCCTCACAGAGCAAGGAGCATCCCCGATGACCGACAAGACTCCGGCCGCTCCGGCCGACCAGACCAACGAGACGGCAGCGACCGAGGAGACCACCATGACCGACGAAAGGACCGGCGCGGCCGAGACGCAGGCGCACGCCGCCGACACGCGCAACCAGCCCAAATCCCAGACCCAAGGGTCCGCATCAGCGAAACCGGAAACGCCCGACACCGAGGCTGTCGCGACCCGCGCCCGCGAGGCGGAGCGCGACCGCGTCTCGACCATCTACGATCTGGCGGGCCGTTTGAACCTCGAGCGCAGCTTCGCCGAGGATCTGGTGAAGCGCGGTGTCGGTGTCAACGACGCTCGCCGCCTGATCCTCGATCAGGTCGTCGCGAAGTCGGACGAAACCCGGACCTTCGGCCAGGTGTCGGTCCCGCTCGGCGGGCGCGACGAGCGCATCACCCGTCGCGACGCGGTGGCGAACGCGCTGCTGCACCGCTACAGCCCGACGCTGTTCCCGCTCGAAGATGCCGCGCGCCAGTACCGCGGCATGACGCTCTTGGAACTCGCCCGCGAAAGCCTCGGCAATGTCGGAGTCAATACCCGCGGCCTGTCGCGCGACGAGGTTGCGACCCGCGCGCTGCATTCGACCTCGGACTTCCCCGAGATCCTCGCCACCGTCACCAACAAGACCCTGCGGCAGGCCTACGAGGCCTATCCCCGGACCTTCTCGCTCTTCTGCCGCCAGGTGCTGGCGACCGACTTCAAGGCGATGCACCGGGTGCAGCTCGGTGAAGCGCCGCAACTGCTGGAAGTCGGCGAGAGCGGCGAGTTCAAGCGCGGCACGCTCGGCGAGTCGAAGGAGAGCTACAAGGTCAAGACCTATGGCCGGGTGGTCGCGATCACCCGCCAGACGCTGATCAACGACGATCTCGACGCTTTCACGCGCATCCCGGCGATGTACGGCAACTCCATCGCCCAGCTGGAAAGCGATGTCGTCTGGGGGATCATTACCGCGAACCCGGCGATGGCCGATGGCACGGCGCTGTTCCACGCCAACCACAAGAACCTCGCAGGCACCGGTGCGGCGCTGGATGTGAGCAGCGTCGGTGCGGCACGCGCCGCCATGGCGAAGCAGACCGGGCTCGACAAGAAGACGGTGCTGAACATCCGTCCCGCCTTCCTGATCGTGCCCGCCGCGCTGGAACTGAAGGCCGAGCAGCTGGTCGCCCAGAACCTCGTGCCCGCCCAGAGCGGGAACGTCGTGCCGCAGTCGATCCGCACGCTGGCACCGATCAGCGAGCCCCGGCTCGATGCCGCCAGCGAAACCGCCTGGTATCTGGCGGCGAGCCCGAACCAGATCGACACCATCGAATACGCCTATCTCGAGGGTCAGCAGGGCGCCTACATCGAGACGCGCAACGGCTTCGATGTCGACGGTGTCGAGATCAAGTGCCGCCTCGACTTCGGCGCCAAGGCCATCGACTGGCGTGGCCTCTACAAGAACCCGGGCGCGTAACGCGCATCCCATCCCGACCCCTGACATCCGGGCGGTCCTGACGGGCCGCCCTTCGTCTTTCCACGAGGACCCTCTTCCATGAAAAATTACGTCCAGCCCGGCAACACCATCACCCTGACCGCCCCCTATGCCGTCGTCTCCGGCGAGGGCCTGCTCGTCGGCTCGATCTTCGGCGTGGCCGCAGGAACTGCCGCCAGTGGCGAGCCCGTCGAGACCGTGCTCGTCGGCGTCTTCGACCTGACGAAGGTCGGCAGCCAGGCCTGGACCGTCGGCGCAAAGGTCTATTGGGACGATACCAACAAGCGCACCACGACCGTTTCGACCGATAACACGCTCATCGGTGTGGCCGTCGAGGCCGTGGCGAGCGGCGCGAGCGACACCATCGGCAGGGTGCGCCTGAACGCGAGCTTCTGATGAGTGCTTTCGTCGCCGCGCTCAGTGCGCTCTTCGCCGATCCGAACATCGGTCGGGATGCTGTCTACATCGTTGACGGCGGCGTGCCCGTTCCGGTGCGCATCGTCGCCCGACGGGCCGATACGATTACCGACTTCGGTGATGCGCGGCTCTGGTCGGAAACAACGCGGGTCGACCTGCGCGTGACGGAAGTAGCCGAGCCCCGGCCTGGCGATCGCATCGAGATTGGTGGCGATACCTTCCTCATTCAGGGTGAACCCGTCCGCGACCGCGAGCGGCTCGTCTGGACAGTGGACCTGAGGCCCGCATGAGGTTCGGCGTCAACATCGTCGGCGATATCGTCCGCCTGATGGAAGCAGAGGTGAAGGCCGGGGAGAAGGCCGTCACCACGGCGATGCGCGACGCCGGGACCGGCCTCAAGACCGCCTGGCGCGCGCAGATCACCGGCGCGGGTCTCGGAGCGCGGCTTGCCCGCACCATCCGGTCGGAGCAGTTCCCGAAAGGCAGGACCAGCCTCAATGCGGCGGCACTGGTCTGGTCGAAGGCGCCGGTGATCGTCGGCGCGCACGACACCGGCCTGCTGATCCGCTCGAAGAACGGGTTCTGGCTGGCAATCCCGACGCCTGCGGCGGGCAAGTCCCTGCGCGGCGGGCGGATCACTCCCGATGAATGGGAACGTCGCACCGGCCTGCGCCTGCGCTTCGTCTATCGCCGGATGGGTCCGAGCCTGCTGGTCGCCGAGGGGCGACTGAACAAGAAGGGCCGTGCCGTGGCATCACGGTCGAAGACCGGCCGGGGGCTGACCACCGTTCCGATCTTCCTGCTGGTCCCACAGGTGAGACTGCCGAAGCGGCTGGACCTCGAGCGGGATGCGGAGCGGGTGCTTGATGCGGTGCCGGGGCTGATCGTGGCAAACTGGGTGGAGCCCGGCTCCTGACAGCAGGAGGTCGACATTCAGGGACTATTGGCATATATTGCCAACATCCTTGATGGAGACCGTGGATGGCCACCCGAAACGTCGTTCTAACCGAAACCCAATCCGCTCTGGTCGACCGCCTGGTCGCCTCCGGGCGCTATCAGAATGCCTCGGAAGCCATGCGGGCCGGCCTGCGGCTGCTCGAACGCGAGGAAGCCGAGCTTGGCGCGTTGCGCGACCGGCTGACGACCGGGCTGGAACAGGCCCGGCGCGGTGATCTGGCCGAGGGGAGCGGTGAAGATGCGATCCGGCGCGCCTTTGCCTCGGCGCGCCAATCGTCCTGATGCCGAAGCCATGGCGCCTGACGCGGCAGGCTGAAACCTCACTCGTCGACATCGCGAACTGGACCCTTGAGACCTTCGGCCCTCGACAGGCAGCGGCCTATGAGGAGGACCTGATCGCCCGCTGCACGGAGATCGCGGCCGGTACGGCCATGTCGCAGGACTGCCGCCGGATCATCGACCCGGAGCTGCCCGAGGATCTGCGCTTCGCGCGCTGCGGCCAGCATTTCGTCATCTTCGTCGAGGACGCCGAGCAGGTGATCATCGTCGATTTCCTGCATGCTCGCTCGGACCTGCCGCGACGGCTGGCCGCCCTCACGGATCCGAAACCCGACAGGGATCGCTAAAGCCGGGCCGGTCCCGGAAACCGGGATCGCCATGCCCACCACCCGCGAAACCGTCCTCGCCGCGCTGCACGCGCGGCTTTCGGCGTTGCCCGCCACCGCCCTCCGCGGCGAGGTGCTGCCCGAACGTGTGCCGGCAGCCGGGCTGCTGATCCTGCGCGACGGCGAACCTGGCGAGCCCGAGGTGACGCTGTCACCCCTGCGCTATCACTACCAGCACCGTGCAGAGATCGAAGCCGTGGTGCAGGGCGCGAGCCGGGACACGGGTTTCGACACGCTCTGCGCCAGCATCGGCGCGGCGCTCGCCGCGGACCGCACGCTCGGCGGTCTCTGCGACTGGGTCGAGGCAGAGGCCCCGCAGCCCGTCGATCTGCCGGTGGACGGCGCGGCCAGCCTGAAGGCGGCCGTCATTCCGGTGGTGCTGCATTATTCCACGGCCGACCCGCTCGGCTGAACCCCTTCGACAAGGAGACCGACATGGCACGCGCCCAAGGGGCGCGGGCGCGGATGGCGCTCGCGTTCGAGACGACCTATGGCACGCCGCCCGGCAGCGGCTATACGAGGATGCCCTTTGCCAGCGCCACGCTCGGGGCGGAACAGCCGCTCCTGAACTCGGAGCTTCTGGGCTACGGCCGCGACCCTCTCGCGCCCATCAAGGACGCGGTAACCGCCGATGGCGATGTGGTGGTGCCGATCGACGCCGAGGCGTTCGGCTTCTGGCTGAAGGCGGCCTTCGGCGCGCCGACCACCACCGGAAGCTCGCCCGGTCCATATACCCATACGTTCCAGTCCGGCAGCTGGACGCTGCCCAGCATGGCGATCGAAACCGCCATGCCCGAGGTGCCGCGCTACGCCATGTATTCCGGCGTGGTGCTGGACCAGCTCAGCTGGCAGATGCAGCGTTCGGGCCTGCTCACCGCCACCGCGCGGCTGGTGGCGCAGGGCGAGACGGTGGCCACGACCAGTGGCGCGGGAACACCGACGGAGCTCGACCTGATCCGTTTCGGGCATTTCAACGGCTCGATCAAACGCAATGGCACAGCACTCGGCAACGTGATCTCGACCGAGATCACCTATGCCAACAATCTCGACCGGATCGAGACCATCCGCGCCGACGGCATGATCGACGGCGCAGATCCCTCGATCGCCGCGCTCACCGGACGCACCGAGGTGCGCTTCGCAGACAGCACGCTCGTCAGTCAGGCGATCAGCGGCACGCCCTGCGAACTGGAATTCGCCTACGGCCTGACCTCGGGCCAGAGCTTCACCTTCACCGTCCACGCCGTCTATCTGCCGCGCCCGCGGATCGAGATTTCCGGACCGCAGGGCGTGCAGGCCAGCTTCGACTGGCAGGCCGCGCGCGACGCTGCGCTCGGGCGGATGTGCACCGCCGTTCTCGTCAACGACATCGAGGAATATTGACCATGATCCGTCTCGATCTTTCCGCCGGGCCGAAATGGCTCGATCTCGGCCACGGCCTGCGCCTGCACGTCCTGCCCGTCACCACCGCGATCATGGTGGCCGCACGCAACGACCCAGTTGTCGAAGCACTGCCCGAAGGGGCGAGCAAGGAGGAGCAGGCGCTGGTCATGGCCAAGGCCGTCGCCCGCCGCGTGGTCTCCGACTGGGAGGGCGTCGGCGATGCCGATGGCGATCCAGTTCCCGTCACACCGGAAGGGATCGACGCGCTTCTCGACATCTGGCCGGTGTTCGAGGCCTTCCAGACCCGCTGCCTTGCGCCGCACCTGATGCTGGACGCCGAAAAAAACGTCTCCGCGCTCTCGCCGAATGGCACTTCGGAGGGGGCGAAAGCTACTGCAACGCCTGCCAAGGCCCGTGTCCGGACTGCCCGGCGCGGGTGAACCATCCGGAAACTCCGGAAGGTTGGCAGGTCTGGGATCTGGCACAGCGCCTGATCGGGCAGCTTCGCGTCACGACCGGCATGGGCGGCGGTGCCGTCATCGGCTGGGACATGGGGACGGCGCTCGCCATGGCGCGGGCGCTCGGGGTCGATCCGCTGATCGCCGCCGAATGCCTGCCCGAGATCGAGGCGGTGATGGTGCGCAAGTTTAACGAGCAGATGGCATCCGGTGATCGGCCAGGTCCGGAAGATCAGATCCGATCCATCCGGTCCCGGTAACCGCCCGCCGACGCGCCCTTTGCGATGCCGGCCAGCTGGCCCCGCTCCGGCACCGGCATCAGCAGAATGCCGGTCCCCTTCGGGATGAGAGCGAAGACCTGACCGGCCTTCCATCCCCGCGACGCCCGAATCTTCGCCGGGATCGCGATCTGGAACTTCGGGGACAGGATGGCGGTCTCGGACATGGCCCGAGTCTCCCTCGTTCGATGCCTCAGCGCAAGGCGAACGCTGCCACCCTTTCGGGAACGATGACCCATGGCCCAGAAACGCGTCTCCGTCCGCCTCGTCGCCGAAGGCGGCCGGCAGGTGAAGGCCGAGTTTGCTGGCGTAGGCGATGCGGGCGAAAGCAACTTCAAGCGGATCGAGCGGCAGGCCGACATCACCGGCGCGGTGGTGCGCCGGGTCATGGGCGTCCTTGGTGCTGCGATCAGCACGCGCCAGCTCATCGCCTATGCCGACCAGTGGACCGACCTGCGCTCGCGTGTCGATCTCGCCACCGGCTCGCAGGAAACGGGCGCGGCCGTCATGGACCGGCTCGCCGCCATGGCGCGCCGGACCTATTCGAGCCTCGGCCAGACCACGGAGTCCTGGCTCGCCAATGCCACGGCGCTACGCGAACTGGGGCTGACGACGGCGGAATCGCTGGATTTCACCGAGGCGTTGAACAACGCCATGGTCGTCTCGGGCGCGCGGGCCGAGCGCGCGGCCTCGGTGCAGAACGCGCTGTCGAAGGCCATGGCCCTCGGCACGCTCAGCGGAGACAACCTCAATACCGTGATCCAGAGCGGCGGGCGGCTCGCGGAGCTGCTGGCGTCCGAGCTTGGCACCACCGTCTCGGGCCTGCGCACCCTCGGTCAGCAAGGGACGATTACCGGCGATGTCATCCGCACGGCGCTGATCGGCAATCTCGAGCTGCTGCGCGAGGAAGCCGACAGCATGCCGGCGACCATCGGCGATGCCTTCACGCTGATCAGCAACGCCGCCCTGCAACTGGTCGGGACTTGGGATCAGATGGCGGGCGCTACCTCGACGGTGGCCGAAGGGCTGATCCTTCTTGCCGACAACCTCGAGAGGCTCGCGGCCATCGGCATCGCCTTCGCCGGCTTCATGGCCGGACGCTGGGTCGCGGCGTTCGTTGCTGCCCGTGTCGCGACCTTCAGCCTGTCGGGTGCGCTGACGCTGCTGCGCGGCGCCATCATCCGCACCGGGATCGGCGCGCTGATCGTCGGTGCGGGCGAACTGATCTACTGGTTCGGGCAGCTCGTGAAGGGCGCGGGCGGCTTCGGTTCGGCGCTCGAGTTGATGGGCAACGTGGCGCGTGCCGTCTGGGACGGGATCAAGGCCACGCTCGGCTCTTTCGTGGACGACTTCCGCGCCCTGCGCGCCGATATCGAGGCGATCTGGCTGCGGCTGATGGCCTTCCTGTCGAACAAATGGGCAGATTTCCTTGGCACCATCGGACCGACATTCAATGCGGTCGCCGAGACGATCGGTGCCGACGCGCGGATCGACTGGTTCGGGGCGCAGTCTTATGCCTCGATGCTCGATCACGCCGCCAGCAATGCCGGCGCGATGGCCGACCGCTACCGCCAGCGCGCGGCCGAGACCAGGGCCGGAGCCTTCGATGGTGTGGGCGCGGCTATGCAGGCGCTGCGCGATGCACTGAGCGGCGGGGACGCCGAGAACCCGCTGGACGAGGCTGCCGCATCGGCGGGCCGGGTGACGGCGGCTCTGAACGATGCCACGACAGCTGCCGGTCGTGCCGGAGCCGCCGGGCGCAGTGCCGGCGAGCAGACGAAGGCTGGGGCCGAGGCTGCCGCGACCGGATGGGCGGCGGTGAGCCAGACCCTGGCCGACTATGCCACAAAGGCGCGCGAGATCGGCGGCGACATCGGCAACGCATTGGTGGGAGCGTTCCGCAGCGCCGAGAACGCGATCGGCGAGTTCGTGAAGACCGGCAAGCTGAAGTTCGGCGACCTGGTCACCTCGCTGATCGCCGATCTGGCAAAGCTAGCAGCCCGGCGTTTCATCCTCGGCCCGCTGGCAGGCGTGCTTTCCGGTGTTTTGGGCAATCTCGGCGGCGGGATCTTCGCCAACATCCTGCACGCCGGCGGCATGGTCGGTTCTGCGGGACCGGGCCGCATCGTGCCCGCGCACGCCTTCGTCAATGCCCCGCGCATGCATTCCGGGGGCTGGGCGGGGCTCAGGCCCGACGAAGTGCCTGCGATCCTGCAACGTGGCGAGCGGGTACTCTCGCGGCGAGAGGCAGCAGGTTACGGCCCCACCGCCGCGCAGACCGTCAATGTCACGATCAATGCCCGCGATGCCGAGAGCTTCCGGCAGTCCCGCACGCAGATCGCGGCCGATATCGCCCGCGCGGTCTCGCTCGGCCGAAGGGGCATGTGAGGCATCGTCATGGCTTTCCACGAGGTCCGCTTCCCGGACGACATCAGCCGTGGTGCGCGCGGCGGACCGGAGCGGCGCACCCAGATCGTGGAACTGGCCTCGGGCGACGAGGAACGCAATGCCAGCTGGGCGAACTCGCGCCGCCGCTATGACGTAGCCTATGGCATCCGTCGTGCCGACGATCTCGCGGCAGTGGTCGCCTTCTTCGAGGCGCGAAACGGCCGCCTTCACGGCTTCCGCTTCAAGGACTGGGCCGACTTCAAGTCCTGCCTGCCATCGCAGGTGCCGAGCGCAACCGACCAGCAGATCGGCACCGGCGACGGCACGACGACGCAGTTCCAGCTGGTTAAGTGCTACACCTCCGGCGCGCAGTCCTGGACACGCAGCATCGCCAAGCCGGTCACGGGCAGCGTGCGTGTCGCGCTGGCGGGCATCGAACAGATGTCGGGCTGGTCGGTCGATACCACGACCGGCCTCATCACCTTCGGCTCCGCACCCGGTGCAGGCGTCGCCGTCACGGCGGGCTTCGCGTTCGACGTGCCCGTCCGCTTCGACACCGATGCGCTCGACGTCACCCTCGATCTCGAACGCCTCGGCTCGATCACTTCCATCCCGCTGCTGGAGATCCGCAGATGAACGACGAGACCGGGTTCCTCGCCGCGGTGCTGAAGGAACTCGCAACATCGACGGCGGTGATCCTGGCCGCCTGGGGTGCGCTCGGCGGGGCGACCAACGCACTGACCACGAGGATGCGCCTGCGCGATGCGCTGCGGCACATCCTGCTAGGCGGGTTGATCGCGGCTGGAATGGGCAGCCTTTCCATGGCGCTCGTCACCAGCTGGCTGGGCCTGCCGCCCGAGGCGATCCCGGCCGGGGGCGCAGCAGGTTCGGCGGCCTATCTCGTCGGCGTCTTTGGCCCCGCCTTCATCGAACTCGTCCTCGCCCGGCTACGTGGGGCGAAGAAGGGCGACGGCGATGAATGAGCTTCTCCGCCTCGCGCGCTTCATTCGCTGCGACCCCATCGCCCCGCGTCAGTCTTTCGCCCACCGCCTGCGCATCGGCATCGCCGTCGCAGCTCTCATTTTGACCCTATCGCTTCTGGGGTGATCACATGCACACGACCGATCGGGGCCTGCTGGCCCTCGTCCGGCACGAAGGCATCGTGCCCGGACCCTATCTCGATGTGAAACAGGTCTGGACCTTCGGCATCGGCCACACGGCCGCAGCCGGACCGCCCGATCCGTCCAGGATGCCCCGTGGCATGCCTGCCGATCTCGAGGCCGGCGTCCGCGAGGCGTTCAAGGTATTCCGGGCCGATCTGGCGGCCTACGAGGCAGCGGTGCGACGGGCCGTGATCGTGCCGCTCGAGCCGCACGAATTCGATGCGCTGGTCAGTTTCCACTACAACACCGGCGGCATCGCGAGAGCTGCGCTGACGAGACACCTGAACGCGGGCAACCGCGCGGCGGCAAGCGACGCCTTCATGGGCTGGCTCAAGCCCGCCGCGATCCGCCCCCGGCGCGAGGCCGAGCGCGACCTCTTCCGCCATGGACGTTACCCCACCGGGACCATTCCGGTCTGGGCGGTCGACCGCAATGGCCGAGTCGATTTCTTGCGACCCAACCGGCGGCTGACCGAGGCCGAGGCGCTGGCGCTGCTGCGCCCGGAGGCGACGCCGGTTCCGACGGCCGCTGACCCCATGCCGGTCCCGGCCGTTCCCGCTGCGCCCACGCTGCTGTCTCGTCTCACTGCATTCCTCACCACTCTCATCGGAGGACGTCCATGAACTGGAATCTCGCACGCGGCCTCGTCTATCTGGCCTGCCTTGCCGCTTCCGGCCTCGCCATGGCCGGGCTGGCGGATTTCGACCTCGCCACCGGCACCCTCGATATCCGGCCCTTCAATCTCTATGCCCTGACCGGTGCGACTGGTGGCGTGGTGTCTTCGCTTCTGGCATCCGTGGCGCTCCTGCGCGGCTGGGGGCGGAAGTGAAGTCTCTCTCGCCCGCGTTTCAGGCCCATCTCGACGAAGGCACGACGACGCTCGCTTGGGTGTGGCGGATCGTGCGCGCGGATGGCGCAACCTTTGGCTTCACCGACCACGACCGGACGCTCAGCTTCGACAACACCGATTTCGAGCCGGAGAGCGGGCTGACGGCATCGGAGGTCCGCTCGGGATCCGATCTCTCCGTCGATGCGCAGGACGCCGAGGGCGTGCTGACCTCCGACCGGATCACCGAGACCGACATCCTCGACGGTCGCTGGGACAATGCCGAGGTCGAGGTCTGGCGGGTGAACTGGAGCGATCCGGCGCAGCGTGTGCTGATGCGCCGCGGGGCGATCGGCCAGATCCGGCGGGGACGGCTTGCCTTCGTGGCAGAAGTTCGTTCGCTCGCACATGTCCTCGGACAAACGGTCGGACGGACGTTTCAGGCCACTTGCGACGCGGCGCTCGGTGACGGACGTTGCGGCGTCGATCTGGACGCATCGGCCTTCAGGGGAACGGGCTCCGTCATCGACCTCCTGCGTGACCGGACGTTCACGGCTTCCGGCCTCGGCGGCTTTGCCGCGGGCTGGTTCACCTTCGGCACGGTCGAATGGACCAGCGGCGCCAATGCCGGGCGGCGGGCAGAGATCGTCGCGCATGACCTGACCGACGGCGTCGCCGTGCTGACGCTGCTCGAAGCGCCGGTGCGGTCCATCACCGGGGGTGACGGTTTCGTCGTTCGCGCGGGCTGCGACAAGCGCATTGAGACCTGTGGCACGAAGTTCGCCAATGTCGCCAACTTCCGGGGCTTCCCGCATATCCCCGGCCAGGATGCCGTTCTCCGTTACGCGACGAAGGACGGCGGGCACGACGGGAGCGTGCTGTGAGAGCCGCCGATCCGAACGCAGTGATCGCGGCGGCGCGGTCCTGGCTCGGCACGCCCTATCACGACCAGGCCAGCCTGCGCCGCGTGGGCTGCGACTGCCTCGGGCTCGCCCGTGGCGTCTGGCGCGAGGTGGTCGGCCCCGAGCCGTTCCCGATCCCGCCCTACAGCCGCGACTGGGGCGAAACCGGCCCGCGCGAGGTGCTGGCCGAAGGCGTACGGCGCATGATGATCGAAGTGGACCCTGCGGCGGCCGCAGCCGGCGCGCTGGTCCTCTTCCGCATGAAGCCCCGCGCCATCGCCAAGCATGTCGGGATCATCACCGACCCCGGCAGCTTCATCCACGCCTATGAGCGGCTCGGCGTCATCGAGGAGCCGCTCTCCTCCGTCTGGCGGCGGCGCATCGCCTTCGCTTTCCTGTTTCCCCGTCCGTCCGCCTCCGTACGCAAGCAGGCGCGGCGCAAAAGGAAGTCCTGACAGTGGCCACTCTCGTGCTCGGCGTCGCCGGCGCCGCCATCGGCGGTTCCATCGGCGGTGCGATCCTCGGTGTTAGCGCCGCGACCATAGGCGGCTTCATCGGCTCCAGCATCGGTTCGGTCGTCGACAGCTGGATCATCTCGTCGCTCGCGCCCACCCAGCGTATCGAGGGCGCGCGTCTCGACACGCTGCGCATCACCTCCTCGACGGAGGGCGCCGTCATCCCGCGGCTCTATGGGCGCATGCGCATGGGCGGCAACATCATCTGGGCGACCGATTTCCGCGAGGAAACCAAGACCACCACGCAGGGCGGCGGCAAGGGTGGCGGAGGCGGCAAGGTCAGGACCACGGAATATCTCTACTATGCGAGCTTCGCAGTCGCACTCTGTGAGGGGCCGATCACCGGTATCGGCCGCATCTGGGCCGACGGCAAACCGATGGACCTCTCGGGCGTCACCTGGCGCTGGTATCCGGGCGACGAGATGCAGACCGCCGATCCCTTCATGGCCACGAAGATGGGAGCTTTGAGCACGCCCGCCTATCGCGGCACGGCCTATGTCGTCTTCGAGGAACTGCCGCTCTCCAGCTACGGCAACCGCCTGCCGCAGCTTTCCTTCGAGGTGTTCCGGCCGCTCGCCGATCCCGACACGGCCGAAGGACTGACCCGCGCCGTCACCATGATCCCGGCCTCGGGTGAGTTCACCTATGCCACGCAGGCCATCCGCAAATCCGCAGGCGGTGCGACACAACCCGAAAACCTGAACGCGCTGCCGGATGCCACCGACATCGTGGTGGCGCTCGACCGGCTGCAGGCCATGGTCCCGGCGGTCGAGAGCGTGAGCCTCGTCGTCGCCTGGTTCGGCGACGATCTGCGCGCGGGATCCTGCAAGGTGCGGCCCGGCGTCGAGGTGTCCGCCAAGTCGACCACGCCTCTGTCCTGGTCGGTCAACGGCGTCAGCCGCGCCAATGCCTTCCTCGTCAGCCGCGACGATCAGGATCGCCCGGTCTATGGCGGCACGCCGTCCGACTTCGCCGTCGTGCAGGCGATCCACGAGATGAAGGCGCGCGGGCTGCGCGTCACCTTCTATCCGTTCATCCTGATGGACGTGCCGCCCGGCAACACGCTGCCGAACCCGTATTCCGACAATGCTGCCGAGACCGGCCAGCCCGCATTCCCCTGGCGGGGGCGGATCACCTGTTCCCCCGCAGCGGGTTATGTGGGATCGGTCGACAAGACCGCCGCCGGCGCGGCACAGGTTTCGGCGCTTTTCGGTACGGCGACGCCAGCGAATTTCAGCGTCTCGGGCCAATCGGTCGTCTGGACCGGCCCATCGGGCGATTGGGGCCTGCGGCGGATGGTGCTGCACTATGCCCATCTCTGCGCCGCCGCAGGCGGTGTGGACGCCTTCCTGATCGGCTCGGAAATGCCGGGGCTCACCACCATCCGCTCGGGCGTATCCACCTATCCGGCCGTGCAGGCCTATCGGGATCTGGCAGCTGATGTCCGGTCCATTCTGGGCACTGGCACGAAGATCGGCTACGCTGCCGACTGGTCGGAATATTTCGGGCACCAGCCGAGCGATGGCAGCGGCGACGTGTTCTTCCACCTCGATCCGCTCTGGGCCGATCCGGAGATCGATTTCGTCGGGATCGACAACTACATGCCGCTGTCGGACTGGCGGGACGGGTTCGACCATCTCGACGCCGCCGATGGCTGGCCCGCGATCTACGATCGGGCGTATCTGCAGGCGAACATCGCGGGTGGCGAAGGCTTCGACTGGTTCTACGCCAGCGCCGCCGATCGGTCGGCTCAGGTGCGAACGCCGATCACCGACGGTGCAGCGGGAAAGCCGTGGGTCTTCCGCTACAAGGATCTGCGCGCCTGGTGGTCGAACCAGCATTACGACCGCCCGGGCGGGGTGGAGAGCGCGACGCCGACGGCATGGGTCCCGCAGTCGAAGCCGATCCGGTTCACCGAACTCGGCTGCCCCGCCATCGATCGTGGCACCAACCAGCCCAATGTCTTCTTCGATCCGAAGTCCTCCGAGAGCTTCACGCCACATTTCTCACGGGGCTGGCGCGACGATGCGATCCAGCGCGCCTATCTCGAGGCGAGCTATCTCTGGTGGGGCGAGGCCGCGAACAACCCGGTGTCCTCGGTCTACGGCGGCCGCATGGTGCACGCCCCCGAGTGCGCCGCCTGGACGTGGGACGCGCGGCCCTATCCGTTCTTCCCGGCGCTGACCGACGTCTGGACGGACGGCGGAAACTGGCGGCTCGGCCACTGGCTGACAGGGCGGCTCGGCGCGGTGTCGCTGGCGGCCCTCGTCCGGCACCTCTGCCTGCGCGCAGGGCTGCCCGAAGATCGCATCGACGTCACCGGGCTTTGGGGCGCTCTCGAGGGCTACGCCATCACGGCGCTGGAAAGCCCGCGCGCGTCGATCACCACGCTGTCGCGGCATTTCGGGTTTGATGCGGTGGAGACGGAAGGCGTGATCCGCTTCATCATGCGCGGCCGGGCGTCTGTCGCCACCCTCGCGCCCGACGATCTGGTGGTCGCCCGCGAGGGCGACGTTCTGGAGCTGACGCGCGGCCAGGAGACGGAACTGCCGCAGGCGCTGAAATGGCAGGTCGCCCGCGCCGACGAGGATTACGACGCGGCCCTCGTCGAGGCGCGGCGCATCACGGTGGACACGACGCGCATCGCCTCCGAGTCCTTCCCGATGGCGGTGCCGCCCGAGGAAGCCGAGCGGCGCTGCCGCCGTGCGCTGATGGAGGCGTGGGTGGGCCGCGAGACGGCAGCGTTCCGTCTGCCGCCCTCGCGGCTCGCGCTCGATCCGGCCGATGCGATCCGGCTCGCCCATGACGGACGGCTCGTCGATCTGCGGCTCGTCTCCATCGCCGACGCCGAGGCGCGCGGCATCGAGGCGGTTCGTCAGGACCGGGCGAGTTACGATCTGCCGCCCGGCGATCCCCGCGCGGCGTCGCTGACGCGCGCGGTGGTGTTCGGTGCGCCGGATGCGGTGCTGATGGATTTGCCGCAGCTGACCGAGGACCAGCCCGCGCATCGGCCGCTGGTCGCCGCCCACGCTCTTCCCTGGCCGGGCGAGATGGCGGTGTTCCGCAGCCCCTCGACCGATGGCTTCGAACTGCTGACCACGTTTGGCAGCCGCGCCCGGATCGGGGCGTTGGCCTCGGACTTTTTCGCGGGGCCCACCTCGCGCTTCGATCATTGCAATGCGCTGGTGGTCGATCTGCTGACCGGCACTCTCGAAAGCGTCACGGACCTGACCCTCTTCGGCGGGGCGAACGCGCTCGCCATCGAGAGCGCGCCCAGCGTCTGGGAGATCGTGCAAGCGGGTGCAGCCGAACTGATCGCCCCCGGCCGGTATCGCCTGACCCGTCTGCTGCGCGGCCAGCGCGGGACAGAGGGGGCCATGGGCAATCCGGTGCCTGCTGGCGCGCGGGTCGTCGTTCTCGACGCCTCGCTGGCATCGCTGCCGATTGCCGAGGCCGATCTTGACATCCCGTGGAACTGGCGCATCGGCCCGACGCGCCGCCCGGTCAGCGACGAGACTTATGTGGCGCAGGCCTTCATGCCAGTTGGCGTGGGACTTCGCCCGTTCTCCGTCGCCCATGTCGAACAGCCGTGGCGCAGACCGCGCACCCCCGGCGATCTGACGATCCGCTGGACGCGCCGGTCCTGCGCGCTTGCGGCCGACAGCTGGGGCGGGCTGGAGGTGCCGCTGGCCGAGGAACTCGAAGCCTACAAGGTCGAGATCCTCGACAGTGCAGTTGTCAAGCGATCCTTGACAACTGCCACCACCAGCGCGGTCTACACCGCCGCCGCCCAGACCGCTGACTGGGGCGCGCTGCTCGGCCCCGGCGACACGCTCGACATCCGCATCTATCAGCTCTCCGCCCTCGTCGGGCGGGGCGCGCCGAAAACCGTCACGCTGATCTTCTGAAGGCCATCCCATGCCCGACGCCACGACCCATCTCCTGCTGCCCTACATCCTCGCGGCGCAGGCCCAGAAGCACGTCACCCATAACGAGGCGCTGCGGATCCTCGACGGACTCGTCCAGCTTTCCGTTATTGACCGGGACCTGACCGCATCGCCAGTCAGTCCCGCCGATGGCGATCGCTACATCGTCGGCTCGGGCGCGACCGGCGACTGGGTGGGCTGGGATCTAAACATCGCCCTCTGGAACGACGGCGCCTGGCTACGCCTCCCGCCGCGCATCGGCTGGCGGACATGGGTCGAGGACGAGGCTTTGCTGCTCGTCTGGACCGGGGCCGCCTGGGAGGTCGTGGGTGAGCCGAGCGACATCTCGGATGCGGTCTTCAGTCTCGTCAACGACACCGATCCGACCAAGAAGGCGGTCTTCTCGCTTTCGGGCATCTCCACCGCTACGACCCGCAGCTACACGCTGCCCAACACCTCGTCAGAACTCGCGATCCTTGCGGGTACCCAGACCTTCACCGGGAACAAGACCTTCTCAGGGACGCTGACCGCCTCGGGCACTGTGACGGTCTCGGCGGCCTCGGCCAGCATCGGCACAGCGACGACGACCGCCACATACGGCATGGGCACCGGGGCCACGACCACCGGCGTCACCAAGACCGTGAACCTCGGGACGGGTGGCGCGTCGGGGTCGAATACGGTCGTCAACATCGGTTCGGCCACCGCCGGGGCCGGGGGCACGACCGTCATCAACACGCCGATGGTCACCTTCGCCAATGCCGTCACGCAGGTCGGCATGCCCCAGGCCAACCTGACTGCGCAGCTGCTCGGCCTCGGCGGGGCAACGGCAGACAGTTACAATCGGGTTTCGGTCAACACCCCAGCGCTCCTGTTCAACAACGCCGGGGCCGGGATCGAGGCCACGGTCAACAAAGCGGCGGCCGGGAACGATGCGGCCTTTGCCTTCAAGACGGGCTTTTCCGCCCGCGCGCTGATCGGCCTTCTCGGCAGTGACGACTTCAGCTTCAAGGTCAGCCCGGATGGCTCGACCTTCTTTGATGCGATCCGGATCGACCGCACCAGCGGCCAGGTGGAACTGCCGCAGCCCACGGTCCTGCCGGGACTGGCCGCCGCCCCGCCTCCGCCGCCCGCAGGCAAGGCCGCCATCTACGCCCGCAGCCGCGCCGGGGCGCCGTGGATCGACGTGATGCGTCCCTCCGGCCGCGACTTCCCGCTGCAACCCCACTTCGGGGTGAACCGCATCGCCAACTGGTCGCCCTCTACCGGCACCACGATCAACAGCGAAGGCCTGCCGATCATCTCGGTCGGCACCGTTTCCACGCCCGCACTGGCCGCAACGAACCTCGCCACCTCCATGCGACGCTGGCGACTGACCTCGGCGGCAGTCGTTGACTCAGTGGCGGATCAGCGCTCCGCAGGCTGGGCCTGCTGGCGCGGCAATGCGGCGGGGCTTGGCGGCTGGACCTTTGTCACGCGGCTGTCGCTGACGACCCTGCAGGCGACCGGGATGGAGTTCTTCGGTCTCTACGGATCCACGGCCGCGCTGGCGACGACGTTGACCTTGGCCGCCGTGGTGAACTGCATCGGCATCGGCTTCCAGCGCGGCACGCACACCCGATGGCAGCTGGTCGCGAACGATGGAACCGGGGCCCCGACGCAGACCGACATGGGGGCGAGCTTCGCCATCGCCACTGGCGGCGTGCTGACCCTCTACATCGCCGCCCCGCCGAATGGCAGCTCCGTCTGGGTGCGGGTCGTCGACGAGGTCTCCGGCGCAGTCTTCGAACAGGAGATCAGCGCCGATCTGCCCGCCGCAACCCAGTTCCTGTCGCCGCGGCTCTTCCTCAACACCGGCGCAACGGCCGCCGCCGTCGCCTATGACTGCACCGGGGTCTATGTCGAGACGGACTTTTGATCTGCAGGCATGAACGCCAGCGTGTGTGAATGCCGGGCCGGGTGGCATCGCATCGGGAAGCGCCAGACGCCTCGACCGGAGCGACACGCCCGGCCCGGATCACAGGTTCACAGATTCAAAGAGCGGCAGGGATTCGCTGCGCCGGAATGGTGGCACGGCAATGCCACATCTGTCCCGTGCGGCGATGGGCACAATTGTGCACCCTGCACCTTCTAGGCTTCACCGATGCCAGCAGTGACAAGTTGTGAACTTGTCGCGCCAAGCAGCTCAGTCAATTGCAGCCGATTCAGCCCCAATACTCACGACCAGACCATTGGATTGCTGCTCGCTGCAGCGGCGGGGCAAGCAGCGCGAGCAGCACCCCGACAGCGTGCAGGGATCTCGGCCGGCGTAGTGCTGGCGCTGCTGACCGGCATCATCATCAAGTTCAAGATCTTCGACGGCGGCCGGGAGTCGCGCTCAGTCCCCGGCCGACGACTGGCGCCGGAGAGATCCCCGGCGCCGATTGCTCAACGGCTCATCCGCCGTAGACGATGCCATTCGGACGATCGCCGACCGGCACCGTGCTCACCACTTCCTGCCTCTCGACGTCGATGATCGACACGCTGTCATCGGCGATGTTGGTCACGAACACCAAGGCACCGTCCGCCGATGCCGAGACGCCATGTGCGCCGCCACCGGTGGTGAGGGTTTTCACCACCTGACCGGTCGCGGTGTCGATCACGGACACGGTGTCGTTCGGCTCCGCGTCGGTGCCCTGGTTGGCCACATAGACATAGGCTCCGTCCGGGGTCGCGAACATCTGGATCGGATTCAGCCCGACATCGATCCTGTCCGTCACCTCGCGGGTAGAGGTATCGATGACCGCCACACGGTTTTCGTCCCGAAGCGAGACGTAGACCTGAGCGCCCGAAGGCGTGAAGCCGACCTGGACCGGCGCTGCGCCCACCGGAATGCGCGCAACCTCGGAGAGCGCCTGCGTGTCGATGACGGACACGGATCCGTCCTCGACATTGGCCACATAGAGCTCGGTCTCATCCGGGCTAAGCCGCAGGCCGTGCGGATAGTCGCCCGTCGCAATGCGCCCGATGACCTCGGCCTTTTCGAGATCAACCACCGCGATCTCGCCGCCGCCCGACAGCGCGACAAACGCGCGCCCCAGCCGGTCCGCAACAACATGCGCCGGGTGGGAGCCCACGGCGACGGTCGCCTTGGGCGCGGCGATGTTCTGCGGATCGAAAATGACCAGCAGACCCTCGGCCGCGCCTGCCGCGCCATGCCCGTGCCCGTCCGCGCCATGATCTCCGCCGGCAGCAGGCTCGCCAACCGCCAACAGCAGCTTGCCATCGGGGGTCAGATCGACGTTGTGAGGAGCGACCGGGATCGAGACGGTGTCGACCGCTCCGGTGCCGAGGTCGATGGCGCTGATCGAGTTGCCGCCTTCATTGGCGGAATAGACGGTTCCACCTGTCTGACCCAAGGGTGCCGACGCCTCGCCGGCATTCGCCGTCAGCCAGGCCTGCATTTCGGCGATCTCGCGCTCCTGCGCCGCGATGATCTGGGCGGCCCATTCTTTCGTTTGCGGATCGTCCCCATATTGCTGGACGATCCTGGCCATGTCGATCGCACCCAGATGATGCGGGATCATGCCCCGGACGAAGGCGACATCCGGATCGTCGGCCATGACGCCGTCCATCATCGGTCCGTGCATCGCATCCATGGCCTCGATATTGGCCCGAGTGAAGTCGGGAAGGCTTTCATTCGCCGGAGCCGCCTCGGCGTGCGGCGTGGCCATCATCCCGCCCTGCATCATCTGCTGCATCGCGCCCATGCATTCAGGAGTCATGGCCTGCATCATGGCCTGGCACTGCTCGGGCATCATCCCTTGCATGCCGGCCATGCCCTGCATGTGGGGCATCTGGCCTGTGGGAGGCGTCGGCGCGGGCACCTGCTCCGCCTGTGCGGGCGGGGTTGCCGGGTGGTGGGTGTCATGCTCGGCCTGAGCGAAGGCAGCGCCCGCCAGGCCGGAGAGGATGCTGGCGGAAAGGGCGATTACGGTTCGATTCATTGATTTCATCCTTTGGTTCCGAGAGCCCCGGCCCGGATTCGCGGACGCGGTTCTCCGTTCTGTTCGTCGGTTTCTCGGGTTGGCGCGGGGCGGCCGGAGACATCTCGGGATCTCCCGACAATTCCCGGCGCTCACGCCGCGATCAGACGGGGCGGCTTCAGGATTCCTGCGGGGGATCGCCCGCAGAAGTTACGGCGCAGACAGAGAAAAACCTCACTACTTGCGGATACGCCCAACGCCGGCGGCTCGACGGGAACGGCGGCGATCAGACAGGCTTGGCAGCAGTCCACCAGACTGACGCCGCTGTCAGCACTGACGCAGCCAGCAGTTGAACCAGCGCCATGGTCAACCAGCATGTGATGCTGGGTGCAGTGGCCTGCCGTGGCGGCGCTCTGTTGCTGGTGGATGGCGTGTCCGGCTGGGCCGGCATGTGCCGGCGCCTGCAGAACCAGGGCGCCGATGGCAAGCAGCAGGATGCAGACTGCAACCTGGCGCAATCGGCCATACCCCGCCCGAAAAGCAACTCGTGCACGCTCGCTCATGCGCCACCTGCCTTCTCGGTGCCCCGCGAGACCGATGCGTTGCCGCGTTCCCGCCGCGCGCCACCAGCCGTGACGAGACCGCTCCGCTGACGGAGGCAAGTCGCCTCGGCCAGGTGCTGCTTTCGATCATGCGCAAGCTGGGCGGTCATGTCGGGCCTGCCTGTGTCAGATTTCCCGTGAACCGAGGAAGCGCCCGAAGCTGCGGGTGGTCTGGCCGAACAGGAACGCTTCGTAGGGTTCGGGATCCACGCCCGGAAAATCCATGCCAGGCGAACCGGCGGGCATGCCGGGAACGGCCAGCCCTGTCGCCTCGGGCCGCTCGGACAGAAGGCGGCGGATTGCTTCGGCGGGGACATGGCCCTCGACCACATAGCCGCCCACCTCGGCGGTGTGGCACGATGCCAGATCGGCCGGCACGCCGAGGCGTTGCTTGAGGCTGTCCATGTCGGCGGACTCCACCACCCGCACAGGGAACCCCGCCGCCTCGATATGCGCGACCCAGCCGTCACAGCAGCCGCAGGACGGATCCTTGCTGACGCTCACCAGCGGCAGCGCTTCGGCATGTCCCCGCCCCGGCATCGACATCAGCAAGGGCAGCACTCCGACAGCGGCCAGAATGGTGCGCCGGCTAATGTTGTGATCGTTTCTCATCGTCAAACCTCGTTTCATGGATTGCATTGTCTCGCCGTCACGGTCGGGGCGCGACGCACGAAGGGGTGAGCAGGTACGCATCTGCCGCGGCACGACGTCGGCATGTGCGTGCGCGGGTTCGGCTGTTGATGCCGCACGGCGATCACAGCTTCACCCTCCGCAGCCGGGCGGCATTGGCGATCACGCTGACCGAGGACAGCGCCATGGCGGCAGCGGCGATGATCGGCGACAGCAGGATGCCTAAGAACGGATAGAGCACCCCCGCCGCGACCGGCACGCCAAGCGCGTTGTAGATGAAGGCGAAGAACAGGTTCTGGCGAATGTTGCCCATGACCGCTTCCGACAGCCGGCGGGCGCGGACGATACCGTTGAGATCGCCCTTGAGCAGGGTGACGCCAGCGCTTTCCATCGCCACATCGGTGCCGGTGCCCATGGCGATGCCGACATCGGCGGCAGCCAGCGCCGGCGCGTCGTTGACGCCGTCGCCGGCCATCGCCACCACCTCGCCCGCCGCCTTGTGCCGCGCGACGACCGCGCTTTTCTGATCGGGGAGAACCTCGGCTTCGATTTCGTCGATGCCGAGCCGGCGGGCGACGGCCTTCGCCGTCGTCCAGTTGTCCCCCGTCAGCATGACCACACGGATGCCTTGCGCCTTGAGCGCGGCCAGCGCCTCGGGCGTCGAGGGCTTGACTGGATCGGCGATGGCAAAGATTGCCGCGACGCGACCATCGACGCCCATGAAGATCGCAGTCGCCCCGTCCTCGCGCAGCCGGTCGGCCTCATCGGCCAGCGGCGCGACATCGACCCCATGTTCGGCGAGGAATTTTGCGTTGCCAAGCGCGATGCGCTTGCCCTCGACCGTGCCATAGGCGCCCTTGCCGGTGGGCGAATCGAAATCCGCGACCGGCGCGGCCGCGATCCCGCGTTCGTCCGCCGCGCGAACGATGGCAAGCGCGAGGGGATGCTCGCTCGCGCGTTCGACGCTGGCGGCAAGGCGCAGCGCCTCACCTTCGGTAAAGCCCGCCGCCGGCACGATGGCGGTGACGGCGGGCCGGCCCTCGGTCAAGGTTCCGGTCTTGTCGACGATGATGGTGTTGACCTTCTCCATGTGCTCCAGCGCCTCGGCGTTCTTGATCAGCACCCCCGCCTGCGCGCCGCGCCCGACGCCCACCATGATCGACATCGGCGTCGCCAGCCCCAGCGCGCAGGGGCAGGCAATGATCAGGACCGAGACCGCCGCGATGAGACCGAAGGAGAAGCGCGGCTCCGGCCCCCAGATCGACCAGGCGACGAAGGCGAGGATGGCGACCAGGATCACCGCCGGCACGAACCAGCCGGAGACCTGATCGGCGAGGCGCTGGATCGGTGCGCGGCTTCGCTGCGCCTCGGCGACGAGCTGGACGATCTGCGACAGCATGGTGTCGCGGCCGACCTTCTTCGCCTCGATCACCAGCGCGCCCGACTGGTTCATGGTGCCGCCGATGGCCTTGGCGCCGACCTCCTTGGTCACCGGCATCGACTCGCCCGTCACCATCGATTCATCGACGGCGCTGCGGCCCTCCAGCACCTCGCCATCGACGGGCACTTTCTCGCCGGGACGCACCCGCAGGCGGTCGCCGACCTGCACACTGTCGAGCTGAACTTCCTCCTCGGTGCCGTCGTCACGAATGATCCGGGCGGTCTTGGGGGCAAGGTCCAGGAGCGCGCGGATCGCGCCGCTGGTGCTCTCGCGCGCGCGCAGTTCCAGCACCTGCCCGAGCAGGACTAGGACGGTGATGACCGCCGCCGCCTCGAAATAGACCGCGACCGAGCCGTCGTGCTCTCGGAAGGCGTCGGGAAAGATGCCGGGCGCCAGCGTGGCGACGACGCTGTAGATCCACGCCGCCCCGGTGCCCATGGCGATCAGGGTGAACATGTTGAGGCTGCGGTTGACCAGCGACTGCCAGCCGCGCTGGAAGAACGGCCAACCAGCCCATAGCACGACCGGCGTTGCGAGGATCAGTTGCAACCAGTTCGAGGTCAGTTGGCCGATATAGTGAGTCAGGCCAAGAAAATGGCCGCCCATTTCGAGGATCACCACTGGAATCGTCAGCGCCAGCCCGATCCAGAACCGGCGCGTCATGTCGATCAGTTCCTCATTGGGTCCGGCCTCCAGGCTGACCAGCACCGGCTCCAGCGCCATGCCGCAGATCGGGCATGACCCCGGTCCGACCTGGCGGATCTCGGGGTGCATCGGGCAGGTGTAGATCGTCCCCTCCGGAACCGGCTCGGCCTTCTCGGTCGCCGCTTCCGGATCCAGATAGCGGTCCGGGTCTGCCAAGAACTTCGTTCGGCATCCGGCCGAGCAGAAGTAATAGGGCCGGCCGCCATGCTCGGCCTTGTGCGCGGTCGTGTGGGGATCGACCATCATGCCGCAGACCGGGTCCTTGACCTTGTGGGCTGTGTCCGGCGCGGCGGCCGCATGGTCTTGCGCGTGATCGTGCACATGCCCGTGGGTCGAACGAGCGTGCGCATGTTTCTGGTGATCGTGTTCGGTCTTGCTGGTCATTTCCACGCCTCCTCGGCGTTTCATCCTGAGCTTGCGTTTCACCTGTTCTGCGCTTTCCAACCGCTGGAAGGTCAAGAGGCGATCGGGAAGCTTGAAATATTGCCCGTTGCAGGTTCTCCGCCGAGGGGCGCTGACATGCGGCGCCCTCGGCATTGCGCGGTCATGTGCTGACCGCGAACTCGGTCATCATGCCGCTGGCCAGATGCGGCATGTGGTGGCAGTGCAGCATCCAGCGTGCCGCCTCGCCTGCGTCGAGCGCGATATCGACCATCGACATCGGCGGCACATAAACGGTGTCGCGCCGGGCACCCGCGACGCGCCGTCCGTTCAGGCCGACGACCTGGAACACATGGCCGTGCAGGTGCATCGGGTGCCCCATCATCGACATGTTGTGGAAGGACAGCACCACCCGCTCGCCCGACTTCGCAGTGACCCGCCTGTGCTCACCCCAGGTGGCGCCGTTGATCGTCCAGACATAGGGCTGCATCTGGCCACCCAGCATCAGTATCTGGCTGCGATCGACCGGACGCTCGGTCAGCGGATCGGCAGCCATCAGCCGCGACTCCTGTGCCAGATCGGTGTCAAAGGCGGGGGTATCGGTGTCGGCGAGGCTCTCGACGCGCCGAACTGCGGCCCCCGGCGTAGCGAGGATCAGGCCGGTGCGTTCGCGTGCGCCTTCCCTCAGCGCCAGAATCGGACAGGCGCCGCCTTCGGCTGGCAAGTCGATGTCGAGGTCCAGGCGCTGCCCCATGGCAAGACCGAAGCGATTGCCCGCGACGGGCTGCACCGGATGCCCGTCCACGGCGATCAGCCGCGCCCGGGCGGCGCCGGTGTCGATCCAGAACACCGTCGCGGCGGCGGCGTTGATGACGCGCAGCCGTACCCTCCCGCCGCGCTCCACCGCCACCACCTCCGGGTCGGCAAGCGTGCGGTCATTGGCGAGATAGGCGTCCCAGTCGTAATCGTTCAGGTCCATGGCCATGCCGCCTATCGCCATGCCGCCCATGGAGCCGTGGTCCATCCGCTGCATCGCGCCCATGCCCATCATGCCGGACCCCATGGCCTGCATCCCGTCGCCGTGCCCCCCGTGGCTGCCGCCACCGCCGGCGCCGATCTCCACCAGCACCTCCTCGGGGGTCTTGAACGAGAAATCGTGCAGGAACAGCACGACCTCCTGCCGGTCGGCGGTCAGATCCTCGGGAGCGCGCACGATCAGTGGAGCGGCCAGCAGTTGCATTTCCTGCAGCGGAACATGACTGTGCATCCAGAAGGTGCCGGGCAGCGGGGCGAAATCGAAGGACCGCGTCTCACCCGGCGCGATGAGCGGCAGCGGCATGTCGGGCACGCCATCCTGGGCATTGGGCGGGATCTGCCCGTGCCAATGGATTATGGTCGGGACGTCGAGATCATTCTTCAGATCGACCCGGAACCGCTGGCCGGGATCGAGGGTCAGCCCCTGACCGCCGGGGCCGGCAAGGCCGAAGACCGTGGCCGCCCGCCCGCCGATGTCGAGCGTCCTGCGGGTTGCGGTCAAGGCGAGTGGGGCCGCCTCGGCATAGGCGGCACGGGGAAGATGGGCGGCTGCCAGCACGGCAGCGCCTGCGGCCAGAAAGCCGCGACGGGTAAGATTGTTCATGTTCGTCTCCTCGGGACTGCCGTCCCGCATGTCAGGTCCGATGGGCCGCCGCGGGCGAGGGCCCGGGGCGAGATCAAAGGAGACGGATCTTGGGAGGTCGTTCGTTCAGGCCCGGACCCTGCCCGGGAGCATCCATGTCAACCGGCAGGGTATGGGCGGCGCGCGGGCGATCCTCGATTGCCGCGTCCGGAACAGACGCGATGACGCCGGGTACACCGGCACAGGCCATGGCACAGGCGGCGGCATCGCTGGTGCCGCAATCCGATCCCGTTCCGCAATCGGCGCTGCCGGTATCTGGCTTCACCATCATGTGGCTGTCATGGGCGGCCGCCATCGTGCCATCCAGCATCGTGCGCGCCGCATGCGCCGCCGTCATCGCCGTGACGACGGCGAAGGACAGGACGACGAGAAGGGCGACGATGCGACCAAACATGCGACGAAGATAGGAAGACCGGTCGCAATTGTCCATTGCCGCCAATGCCGCAGGCTTGCGCCCACATGAACGAAATCGTGATGATCGTGATCCATGACGGAAGATTCGGAGGAGCGATTGCGCGGGATTTCCAGAACACATCTGGTATTTGTGATGGCAGTATCGCTCTCCCTTGCGCTCCTGTTCATCTGGCAATTCGGCAAGAAGCACGCGACAAGCGCTGACTCCACCAGGACGATCGAGGCCGGGCGCGGACTCTATGCCGATCACTGTGCATCGTGCCACGGGGCATCGCTGGAAGGACAGCCGGACTGGCAATCCCCGCTGCCCTCCGGCCGCCTGCCTGCACCACCACACGATGCCAGCGGCCACACCTGGCATCACCCCGACGAACTTCTGTTCCGCATCGTGAAGGAAGGCACCGCCGCTGTCGTCGGGGGCGGCTATGAAAGCGACATGCCCGGGTTTGCCCGTGTGCTGAGCGATGCGGAAATCCGGGCGGTTCTTGCCTTCATCAGGAGCACCTGGCCCGAACGTGAGCGTCGATATCAGAGTGAAGTTTCACGCCGGGACTGAAGGTCCGGGAGCAACGGCCCGGCAATATGGTCAGCGGGCTGACGCACTGATGGTTCCAAATGGAGTCGCTCTGGCGGATGCCCTCGGCGTCAAAGCCGTCAAGCTTTCTGCGGCTCGCTCTCGAACCACGGATCACGCCGCATCGCGCGTGTAGGAGGTAACGATGCCGCCGAGCTGGCGCCGGCAGCAGATCGGGCCGTCACGGGCGGGGCGGAAATCGACCTGAAGCACGTTGTTGCCGATCTCGCGCCCGCGATGCGGGCGCTCGACATTGTAATGGCGCACCCAGGTGCGCAGGATATAGTCGAGCTGCGACCGGCTGAAGCAGACGAAGAAATCCAGGCATTCGCGCTTGATGGTGCCGATGAAGGATTCCGCGAAGGCATTGGCGTTCGGCGCCCGGTGCGGGATCTGGATGACCCGGGCAGCTTCCGACGCCCAGACGGCATCGAAGCTGGCGCTGAACTTGGTGTCGGCGTCGCGGATCAGGAAATCCGGCGTGATCTCTTGGTCCGCGCACCACATCAGCGTATTGCGGGCCTGCTGGGTTACCCATACCGAGTCGGGGGCGTAGGTCGGGGTGCTGCAGAACACGCGGCGGCTGCCGAGATGGATGAAGATCAGCACATAGGCCGTCAGCGGCCCGCGGGCGGTAAGCACAGTCTTGGTGAAGAAGTCGCAGGCCACCATGCTTTCCATATGCGCCCTGACGAAGGTGGTCCACGGCAGGGCCGGCTTCTTCTTCCGCTTCTCGGGGCTGGGGTGGATGCCCGCCTCATCGAGGATGCGCTTGACCGAGTTGGCGCCGGCATAGAGCCCGAGCTTTTTCAGCTCCCCGGCGATCCGCTTGTAGCCCCAGAGGAGATTTTCCGAGCCGATGCGAATGACGACGTCGCGCAGCTCCTGCGTCAGGCGCGGCCTGCCCACGGCCTTGAAGGCGCGCCCATCACGCATCTGGGCAAGCCAGCGCTTGTAGGTCGCGGGCCTGGCCACCTCCATAAGCCCGTCGATATCGTGTCCGCACTCCGCCCCGATGCGCAGCAGCTCGGATTTCTCGGCGGGCGACAGGATGATCCTTTGCGCCGGGATGCGGGCCCGGAGAATATGGATCTGGGCCTTGAGCAGCCGCATCTGCGCGTTGTGCCGCGGCATGAAGAACCGGGCCAGGAAGACCAGAAGGAGGGAAAACGTCGAATTCATCTTGCCGGGCTCCACCACGGCGCTTAAAAAATTGCCGTCATGTCAATGCGATGAGACGTGCCTACATTTTGGCACCCCTCTCAGGAAGGCCAAAAACGCGCGGGACGGGTGATGGCCGTCGTGAATCCACGGCGCGCCGCAGCGGGCAGGTCAGTCGATCTCTCCATGAAGCCATAATAGCCCCGATCATCCGTTTCGCTGCCAGTCGCGCCTGAACCAGATGACCATTCAAACCATCACCAGCGTCATATAAAACAATGGCTTATATGGCAGAGAAGGTTCGACGTCAGACCCATCCCCTCCGCCACTTGCCCCCGCGAAAGCGTTCTCCCCATCCGGCTGCGGTCGGATTTTTCCGTTGTTTTCGTGGGTTATGCGGGAGGGGCTGAGCACTGCCCCCGCTGCCAGGAGGCCCGGAAGCGGTCTCTCAGGGCCGATATTCTCCGGACCTGTTGACTGCGCTCGTTTGGTGAATTTCTTATAAGCCATTGTAAGATAGCAAAAAAATCCAGCGTCCGAAATTGCTTGGATTGGAGTCGCGTTTGCTTCTGCCGCGACCGGGTTCGGAAGTTCTCAGGCCATGGCCCGTTCCAGTCTCTGCTTCCGGCGCTCCCAGTCGGGCAT
>NZ_LIPT01000012.1 GCF_001418225.1 Pannonibacter indicus
CAGGATCAGCTTGTCCAGCGTCAGATCCGCCACCGCCTTGCGAAGCCGTTCGTTCTCCTTCTGGAGATCCTTCAACTGCCGAAGCTGGTCACGGCTCATGCCGCCATATTGCTTACGCCACCGGTAGAACGTCAGCTCGGAAACGCCGATCTGGCGAACGGCATCCGCCATCGCCATGCCTTGGCCGCGCAAAACCTCAACCTGCCGAAGCTTCGTGACGATCTCGTCGGGCTTGTGTCGCTTGTTTGCCATTGTGGTCCTCCTTCAGGGTCAAAACCATACTTCAAGGTGGACCCGTTCAATGGGGGTGGATCACGATGAGAAGGCCGCGTTCATCGCGGCTCTGTTAGCGGAATATAAACCTGAAATCTGTGTGGAAATCGGTGTTTATGGTGGTCGTTCTTTGATCCCTGCTGCTGCGGCGCTGAAAGCGAATAACCAAGGTGTCATTTTTGGAATCGAGACTTGGAATAGTCAAGTGGCTACAGAGTACGCGACGAATGATGTAAACGACGAGTGGTGGTCAAAAGTAGATTTTAAGTTAGTTAAGTCCGATTTGATAAGGTTTATTCTAGATCATGATCTCGTTGAGTTTGTCAAATTTGTTGAATTTCCGTCTTCTAAAGCAAGCAACGGCTTCTTTGAGATAGATTATTTGCACATAGACGGCGCGCATTCAGTATTTAATGCGGCCGAAGACGTTGTTCTTTACGCGAAAAAAGTGAAAAAAGGAGGTGTAATTATTATGGATGACGCAAATTGGAAGACAACAAATGCCGCAGTTCAAATCCTTGATGCCCTTGGAAGTCGAATAAAGACATTTACTGACGAAGAAAATAATATAAATTGCATAGTTTTTAGGAAAAATTGATTTAGTCCGTCGACTCATAAATGTACAGAAACGGTATTCACTTGACCGTGCCGCGTTTTGAAGCGGGTTCAGGCGGTTTGGGTTTCTGGTTGGGTTGAAACCTCTTTGGCCCTGACCTGCCAGTGAGTTTTCATCCATCGGCAATTAGTGCCTTGTGGCATTTTGCGCCCCGCAGCGCGGGTAAAGCAACTGGCGATCGGCGTATCCTGTTGGGGTTAGACAGCCGATCGCGCGTTGCGGAGAGTAGGACTGCATGGGCTAGGCTGCCGGCGGATGTAGTCGTTCGCCCAGGTCGCGATGGTGGCGTGGCCAAGATCGAGGCCAAGGAGCTGGCTCTCATTCAGAATCTCGTCGCGCATGCGTCTATTGCAGCTCTCGCAGAAGCAGTTCTGCATCGGCTTTCCGGAGCGATGAAGTGCCAGGCCGCAGGGCGCCAAGCTGGACCCGAGTGAACGTGCGCGGATCAGGGATATTCTGGCCGAGAAGAACCAGGTTGATGCGATCGTCTTCGCGGAGGCGCAGAAACGTTTCGCCCGGCACGTGCAGGACTATCACGATGCGCTGTTCCAGCTGCGCGGCGGCCAGAGGCTGCGGGCGCTGGCGCCGGGGGAGGAGGCCACATTCGGCATGGAGAGCGCGCTGGTGGGCGAGGGCTGGCATGAGCGTGAGGCCGGGCTTGGCGGCGGTTGTGCCAGATGGGGCGGCCCCGGGCCATCCTCGGTGCTCTATCCCGCCGTTGCGCTGCAGGGCGAAACCTCGATTGATTTCAACATCGTGTCGGTGATCAATGATGAAATCTATGCCTCGATGCAGATCTTCATCAACGGGTCCTACGCACCGCACGAAACCTCGATCCGCGATGGTTTTCTCGTCGCCTCGGTGAAGACGCGCAGCAGCCAGGACAACACATCCGGCACGCGCATCGAGTTCCGCTTCTCCGGTGTGAAGTCGGCCTTCGAGGCCCATGGCGTCCCGGACCACCGGCGCAAGACCATCGCCCTGCAAAGCCTGCAGATGCGCCGCACGGGCTGAGGCCAGCAGTCATGGAGCTTGACCGGTTGAATACCGGTCAAGCCCATGCGTCCCCGGTCATCCCCCCGGCGTCTGCAGTGCGGATGTCAAATCTGTTTATGTTCCATAAGATAGATTACGCGATGAACTGCGGTGGAGATGTTGGGCCTTCCCGGAATTAATTGCCTTCCCCAATGTGTGCCGGGAGCGCTTGCTGCCGGGATCACCGCGTCATTGTGAAACGGATGGAACGCCGTGAAACCGTCAGGCGGCTGTGGTACAGGGCCGGAGCTTGGACGCTTGCCGGAGCGCGATTGATGGGACGTCTGCCTGATCCGGCCGAAACCTGCATTGATACCTATGACCGCAAGGACGCCGGGGGCATGCTGATGTGCCTCGCCGGGAACGTGGTCTTTCAGAACATCTCCGGCGGCGAGGTGACGGCGGAGGCGCTGGACAAGCAGAGCTTTGCGCAGATGGCGAGGTTCGGCGCGTCCGCATTCGAGACCCGGCACCAGAAGGTCTTGAACGCGATCACCGTGGCGGGCACCACACTGGCCAAGACCGGCTATACGGCGGCCGTGGCAGCCGGCCTGCCGGACGGATGGAAGGCTGGCCAGAAGCCCGCGTTCTCAGGCGCATCCGCCTTCCGCACCGAAGGCGGAAAGATCATCAGCATCGTCGATGAAAGCTGAGGTCTGACGCCTCTCCCGAAACCCCTGCCCGCTCTATCACCCCGCAGCCCGGTCGAGCACTTCTTCGGCCCACTGGTTCAGGCTCTTGCCGGACAGTTCGGCGGCCTGTGCGGCCTTGCGGTGAACCTCGGGGCTGATGCGGAACATGACCTGCCCTGAATAGGATTTCTGCGGCTCCTTGCCGATCCTGGCGCAGGTTTCGATATAGTCCCCGACAGCCTCATGGAAGGCTTCGCGCAGGCCTTCCACCGTGTCAGCATGAAAGCCCACTGTATCGCGGATGCCGGCAATGCGGCCGCTCAGGATGCCGTCCTCGTCGTCATACTCGATCCGGGCTGCATAGCCCTTGTAAGTCATGGTGTTGCTCATGGCCTGACCCCGATCCGGTCCAGAAAATCGCGTGCATCGCGCACCTGGTACCGCTTTGCTTCCTTCGCGGGATGCGGGCGTTTGCTTCCTTCGCGGGATGCGGGCGGTGAAACGCCACCACCTCGCCATCCTTCTCGAACCGCACACGTGACCCGCGCCCTTCGATCAGCCGTGCCCCTGCGGCCAGCAGCAGGCCTTCGATCGCCGCCCATTCGATGCTTCCCGGCACCGGTTCGCTAAAGATGGCGGCAAGAGTCTTGCGGTGCTTGCTGTTCATCGGAGAGAGGTAGGAGGCGCTAGCGTTAATTGCAAGCGCAATTACTCCTCTCCGCAAGATCAGCCCTGAATTCCCCCTCGTCACGCAGCCGTCACACGGCTAGGGTTAGTGGGCACCTGACACTCTTGAGGAGACACCGGCGGGGATGACCAGCGGAGCGGGACCGGAAAAGGCCGCGAGGCCGGTGGGAACGGCCAAGGAGGTGTTCGGGGTTTTCCTGAAGCTGGGGCTCACGTCCTTCGGCGGGCCGATTGCCCATCTTGGCTATTTCCGCGATGAGCTGGTGACGCGGCGCGGCTGGCTGACGGACCGGGCCTATGCGGATCTTGTGGCGCTGTGCCAGTTTCTGCCGGGGCCTGCCTCCAGTCAGGCGGGCTTTGCGCTGGGGATGCTGCGGGCCGGCTGGCTGGGGGCGCTCGCCGCCTTCACCGCCTTCACTTTGCCCTCGGCGCTGGTGCTCTTCGTCTTTGCCCTGACGGCGGCGCGCATGTCTGGGCCCTTGGGCACCGGCGCGCTGCACGGGCTGAAGATCGTTGCCGTTGCCATTGTGGCGCAGGCGGTCTGGGGCATGGCGAAAAACCTCTGCCCGGACAGGGAGCGCGCGGCCATTGCCGTTGGCGCTGCCGCCCTGCTTGCCCTTTTGCCCGGCGCTGTTGGAATGGTGGCGGCGATCCTGCTGGGGGCCAGTTCCGGTCTGGTGCTGGGCCGGGGGCAAGGGGCAGCGGCCGCCCCGCCTGCCCCCTTGCCCGTGACGCGGGGTGCGGCCCTTGCGGCGCTGGCCGTTTTTGCGGCGCTGCTGGTGCTGCTGCCGCTGCTGGCGGGGCACAGCCAGAGCCTTGCGGTGATGGACAGTTTCTACCGCGCCGGGGCGCTGGTCTTCGGCGGCGGCCATGTGGTGCTGCCGCTGCTGGAAGCGGAAGTGGTGCAGCCCGGCTGGGTGACGCCGGACGCCTTCCTTGCCGGTTATGGCGCGGTGCAGGCGATGCCGGGGCCGCTCTTCACCTTTGCCGCCTATCTCGGCGCGGTGCTGGGGCCTGCGCCCAATGGCCTTGCGGGGGCGGCGCTGGCGCTTGTCTTCGTGTTCCTGCCCGGCTTCCTGCTGCTGGTGGGCGCCCTGCCCTTCTGGGACCGGTTCCGCACCCTCGCCCCGGCGCAATCGCTGATGCAGGGGGCCAATGCCGCCGTGGTTGGCATTCTGGGCGCCGCGCTCTATACGCCCGTTTTCACCAGCGCCATCGGCGGCCTGCCGGATTTCACGCTTGCGCTTGCCTGTTTCGTGCTGCTCGTGGCCTTCAAGGCCCCGCCCTTCGCCGCCGTTGTGCTGGCCGCCGCAGGCGGAGCGGTACTGGCGGTTTGGGCAAGCCCGGGCGGCGTTTGAGCCTTTTCAAGGCGTGATGCGTCAGCATCGGACGCCTTGGCATGAGAAAAAGGACAAGCTGGTGCATGCAGATGATCTTCCCGTCACGGAGGCCCTGAGCCATGCGCTGCTGACCTGGCAGGCCCCGCAATGGGCGCATCTGCCGGTCTCCCGGATGGCCTCCACGGGCACGGACAATGCGCTGTACCGGATCGGGAACGGTCTGGTGCTGCGCATTCCCCGGCTGCGCCATCGCGGGCATGCCGGGCCTGAGATGGGCTGCGAATTCGGCATATTTGACTGGAGGGAGGGCGAGGTTGCCACGCCGCAGAACATTGCCAGCGTGACGGAGCGGGGCGGACTATGTGGCGGCGGCCCTCAGAACACGCGGATCTCGTCGTCCGCGCTGCTGGCATAGGTGCCAGAGGAAACGGCTTTCTTGCGTGGGACGAGCGTGACCTTCAGGTCATCCGGCAGGGAGGCGGTGATGATGTCGCCCACCCGGCCGATGCTGAGCAGGGACAGGCCCGCCTGCGGGTCCAGCTCATAGGACAGGTTCACCTCCTGCCCGGTGGAAGGCTCGCCCCGGGCGAGCGGGCCGGTGAGATAAAGATGCAGGAGGCCGAGGCGCATCAGCCGCTCCTTCTGGGCGCGCAGGAGGTGGATGACCTCCGTCGCCGAAGGCTCGCGCCGGTTCAGTCCGTCCATGTAGCTGGCGAGCAGCTCGTTGAGAAGGTCCTGCACCTTCAGCCCCCGCTGCGCCGCGACGGCCTTGAACCTGTTCCTCAGGCTCACCGGCACGCGGGCGGAGAGAAAGGCGGTCTTTTCAGGTCCGTCGGTCATGCGGGGCAACCCATGAGCTCAGGGCGCGGCGGCACCCCGTCTTGAGAAGGCTTAGGCACTGAAGAAACTGGAGAAAACCAGCCTGTGCACAAATGCACAGTAGGCCCCTCCCCTGCCCGCTGTCCAGAGGAGAGACGGCGCGCGGCGCTGGATTTGCGCAAGCGCTTGAGCCGCGCGCGAAAGGGAAGGCTCTTCCACAACTGGCACGAGGTGTTTCTATCAAGAATTATTGGATCTTGTTATGCGTGGTAAAATGGCCGGAAAGGAAGGCTACACCCATGCGCACCCTGACCGTATCCCTCACTCCGCACCAGGCTGCGATGATGCAGGCGGCCGTTGACAGCGGCGGCTATGCTTCAAACAGCGGAATCGTCCGCGAAGCCCTGCGGTTGTGGGAGCAGCGGGAAGAGGTTCGCCAGCTGGAGCTGGCTCGCCTGAAACAGGCCTATGATGAAGGCATGGCAAGCGGTGAAGGCCGCCAGCTGGATGCCGGCGGGCTTCTGAACGAACCGAGAGCGGAAGCGCGCAAGCGTGGCTAGGGCGGTCTTCAGTCCCCCTTCCCCTTGAGCTACTGCATGCACACGTCGTGCAGAAAGACGTTCAGGGCTTTTGCAACAGGTGATAGCCGTTGTTTCAACGGCGGGGCCTATCTGTCCTCCTCCCCCTTGAGGGGAGGGGAACCGGGAGGCCTTAGCCAGAGGCGCAAAACTTTGAAACGGCTTGCCTTTCCGGCATCAAAGCAACATCTGCGGCCCGCCTTGATGCTCAGCGCACCAGGGCCACCGGGTGGCCGGAGGTGGTGGCGGGCAGGACGTCCATGTCGACGTTGTAGATGCGCCGCAGCGCCTCGCTGGTCATGATCTCCGCCGGGCTGCCTTCAAGGATCTTCTGCCCCGAATGCAGCGCCACGATGTGATCGCAGAAACGGGCGGCCATGTTGATGTCATGCAGCACGGTGATGGCCGTCAGCCCCTTGTCGCGCACCAGATCGCGGATCAGGCCAAGCACCTCCAGCTGGTGGCCGATGTCGAGGGCGGAAATCGGCTCGTCCAGCAGCAGGCAGTCCGCATCCTGCGCCACCATCATGGCGAGCCACGCGCGCTGGCGTTCGCCGCCGGACAGCGTGTCCACCAGCCGGTCTGCAAAGGGCTCCATGCCGGTGCGGGCCAGTGCTTCTTCCACCTTGGCCTTGTCGGAGGCGCCAAAGCGGCCAAGGGCGCCATGCCAGGGATAGCGGCCAAGGGCCACGAGTTCGCGCACCAGCATGCCGGGCGCCACGGGCGTGTGCTGCGGCAGATAGGCGAGCTTGCGGGCAAAGGCACGGGCGTTCCAGCGGCTCAGGGCCTCGCCCTGAAAGCGGATGGTGCCGCCGGCGGCCTCCTGCTGGCGGCCGAGCAGCTTCAGCAGCGTGGATTTGCCCGAGCCGTTATGGCCGATGAGCGCGATGGATTTGCCCGCCGGCAGGTCCAGGTCCAGCGGCTGCAGCAGCACCTTGCCGCCAAGGCGGAAGCTGACATTTTCCAGAGAAAAGGCGGGAGCCAGCGGAAGATCGAGGGACGGCGCGGCGTCAGCCCGGAGGGCGCTGGCGGACATGGACATGAAACCCGGATTCCGTTACTGGTCAAACTGGAGTTATGTTTTCATGTTTCGCGGATCGGGGCGGAAAGGTCAAGCGGCGGCGCCTGCTGCTGCGCTCCACCCGCCCGCCATCACGCTGTCTGATACTGGTTTGTCCCATGAAAAGAACGGCTACGAGGCTTTGCAGCCGGCGAAGCATCCTTGCGGGCGCTGCGTGGCTTCTTGCTGCCCGTCCGCTCCATGCCCTTGCGGCGGCGGCAGTGCCGCGCGTGGCTTGCGTGGACTGGGCCATGCTGGAAACCGCCATGGCACTGGGGGTGACCCCTGTGGCGGCAACGGAACTGCTGCAGTTCCGCAGATCCGCCGTGGAGCCGGTGATCCCGGAGACGGTGGCGGATCTTGGCCTGCGCGGCGCACCCAATTTCGAGCTGCTGTATCTGCAAAGGCCGGAGCTGATCCTCTCCTCCCCCTTCTATGCCAGCAGTCAGGCAGCGCTGCAGGCCATCGCGCCGGTGCTGTCGCTGCCTTTCTATCTGCCGGGCGAACCGCCTTTCGCAAAGGCGCTGGCGGCGGTGGAGCAAGTGGCCGCCCGGCTGGGCGTGCCGGAGAAGGGGCGCACGGTGCTTGTGGAGGCTGATGCCCGGCTTGAGGGGTACCGCAAGCGCCTTGCCCGCTTTGCAGACCGTCCGTTCCATCTCATCAACATCGGTGATGCCCGCCACTTCCGGGCTTTCGGGGCGGACAGCATGTTTGGCGATGTGCTGAAGCGCCTTGGTCTTGAGAATGCCTGGACGGACCAGTCCCGCTTCAGCTTTGCCGCGCCCGTGCCGCTGGAAATGCTGGCAGAGCGCCCGCAGGCGCGCATCGTCATCGTCTCGGAAGTGCCGGTCGAGGCGCGCAGCGGCTTTGAGGGCAGCATGATCTGGAACATGCTGGAACCGGTGCGCGAGGGCCGGGTGATCCGGCTGGCAAACATCAATCCTTATGGCGGCATCACCGCAGGCCTGCGCTTTGCCCGGCTGCTGACGCAGGCTCTTGAAGGGGGGCGAGAGCCCGCATGAGCCTGATGCACGCCCCTTCCCCCTCCCCTTCCCCTGCTTCCTCTTTCCGGCGTCCTGCCCTGCCCGGCCTTCTGCTGTGGCTGGTGCTTGCGGCTGCGGCCTTTCTGTTCTTCGCCACGGGCACGCTCTCGCGGCTGCCGCTGGCCGAATGGCCCGATCCTTTCAGCGCGCCGCAGGCCATGAGCATGGATCAGCTGATCTTCGTTCATGCGCTGCTGCCGCGCACGGCGGTGGCCCTGCTGGCCGGGGCGGCGCTGGGGCTCGCGGGGGCCCTGCTGCAGGCGGTGCTGCGCAACCCCATTGCAGATGCCTCCACCCTCGGCATTGCCGCCGGGGCACAGCTGGCCATTGTCGCGGCAACGCTGCTGTTTCCCGCCTTCCTCGATGGCAACCGCCAGCTGACAGCCTTTCTCGGGGCGGGCCTCGCCGCTGCTATGGTCTTCGGGCTTGGCGCGCGCCAGCGGTTCGAGCCGGTGACCATGGTGGTGGCAGGCATGCTGATTGCCATCCTGTGCAGCGGGCTTGCGGCGGCGCTCACCCTGTCGCGGGGCGAATATCTGATGTCGCTGGCCATCTGGAACGGCGGCTCGCTGAGCCAGCAGGACTGGAGCCCTGCCCTCTGGCTGGCGGGGCAGCTTGCCCTTTATGGCGTGCTGGCGGCGCTGGCCATCCGTCCGCTGGTGATGCTGGATCTGGGGGACACGTCCGCCCGGGCGCTCGGCGTCAATCTGGGTCTTGTCCGCTTGCTGGTGGCGCTGATCGCGGTTGGCCTGTCGGCCATGGTGGCAGCGGCGGTGGGGCTCGTCGGCTTTGTGGGGCTTGCGGCCCCTGCCCTCGTCCGCGCTGCGGGCATCCGCCGCCGTGCTGCCGTGCTGGCTGCCTCTCCGCTGATGGGCGCGCTGCTGCTGTGGCTGTGCGACGGCATGGTGCAGACGCTGGCGGTGACGGGCGGTGACACGTTCCCCACGGGCTCGGTTGTCGCCCTGCTGGGCGGGCCGCTGATCCTGTTTCTGCTGGTCCGCATGCGCCACACCAGCCTTGCCAGCGGCATGACGGCCGGTCATGCACCTGCGGCCAGCCCCCTTCGCTCTCCTTTGGCCTTCCTGCTGGTCTGCGGCGGGCTGATCGCCTTTGCGGTCCTGTCCCTGTTCCTTGCCAGAACGGGTCAAAACTGGACGGGGCCAAACTGGACCGGACAAGCCTGGATCTGGCTCGATCCCGCCAGTTTTGCCGGACTGCTTCCCTTCCGCCTGCCGCGCATGGCGGCGGCTGCTGCTGCGGGCGGGCTGCTGGCGCTCAGCGGGGCGATCCTGCAACGGATGACGGGCAACCCCATGGCAAGTCCGGAGGTGCTGGGCGTTAGCGGCGGCGCAGGCACCGGTTATGCGCTGTCGCTCCTGCTGCTGCCTGCGGCGGGGTCCTGGCAGCTTCTGGGCGGTTCCCTTGCCGGTGCGATGGTGGCCCTGCTGATGGTGCTGGCCTTTGCCCTGCGGCGCAATCTGGCACCGGAGCGCCTGCTTCTGGCGGGCATTGCCGTCAGCGCCTTCTGTTCGGCGCTGCTGGCCGCTCTTGTTGCCACGGGAAACCCCAGGGCCTGGCAGATCCTCGCCTGGCTCGGCGGCACGGCCGCTTCCGCCACGCCTGAAACGGCGGCGGCGCTCATCCTGTGCCTTGCGCTTGCCCTCGGTGCCAGCCTGCTGGCCTCGCGCTGGCTCACCATCCTGCCGCTCGGGCAGGCGGTGCCCCTGTCGCTGGGCCTGCCGCTGCGCGCCAGCCGGGGCGTGCTGATCCTTGTGGCAGCACTGGCAACGGCGGCGGCTTCGCTGCTGGTGGGGCCTTTGAGCTTTGCCGGGCTCATCGCCCCGCATATCGTCAGCCGGGCGGGCATCCGCCGCACACCCGGCTTTCTCGCCGGATCGGCATTGCTGGGCGCAGCACTCATGGCCATGGCCGACTTCGGTGCCCGCACAGCCGCCTTTCCCTACGAGTTGCCGTTAGGGCTGTTTGCATCCATGGCCGGAACGCCGTATCTGATCTGGCTGATGGCCCGAAAGACATGAGACGCTGGATGGCCCTGCCCTTCCCCCGCCTTCCCTTCCACTGCGCCTTCCCTTCCTGAAGAGCTTCCATGACCAAGACCGAGCTGATCCGGCGCTTTGCCGCCTATTACAAGCCGCACAAGGGCCTTTTCGCGCTGGACTTCGGCAGCGCAGTTGCTTCCGGAATGCTGGAGCTGGCCTTCCCGCTGGCCGTGACGCTGTTCATCGATCAGCTGCTGCCGACAGGCCAGCTCGGCCTCATCGCGCTGGCGGTTCTGGGGCTGATGGCGATCTATTTCTTCAACGCGGGGCTTCAGGTCATCGTCACCTACTGGGGCCACATGCTGGGCATCGCCATCGAGACGGAGATGCGGCGCAAGGCCTTTGATCACTTGCAGAAACTCTCCTTCGGCTATTTCGACAATCAGAAGACCGGCCATCTCGTCGCCCGGCTGACCAAGGACCTGGAGGAAATCGGTGAGGTGGCTCACCATGGCCCGGAAGATCTGTTCATCGCCCTGATGACGTTGACCGGCGCCTTCTTCCTGATGCTGCATGTCCATACGGAGCTGGCGCTGATCACCGGCGTTGTCGTGCCGGTCACCGCCTGGGTGACGACCCACTACGGCAGCCGCATGACCTCCACCTGGCACGCGCTTTATGGCCGGGTGGCGGATTTCAACGCCCGCATCGAGGAGAATGTCGGCGGCATCCGCGTGGTGCAGGCCTTTGCCAACGAGGACCACGAGCGCGCCCTCTTTGCCGACAGCAACATCCGCTACCGCGACACGAAGCTGGCCGCCTACAAGGTGATGGCTGCCTCCATGTCCCTGTCCTACCTGTCCATGCGCTTCGTGCAGGTGGTGGTGATGCTGGCGGGCTCCTGGTTCGTGGTGCGCGGGGATCTGAGCGCGGGCGGCTTTGTCGGCTTCCTGCTGCTGGTCAACGTGTTCTTCCGTCCGGTGGACAAGATCAACTCCGTGATCGAGACCTATCCGAAGGGCATCGCCGGCTTTCAGCGCTATCTCTCCTTCCTAGCGGTGAAGCCGGACATTGCCGACCGGCCCGGCGCGCGTGCCGTGGGGCGGCTGGACGGGGACATCAGCTACAAGGATGTGCGTTTTGGTTACAAGGCGGATGCGCCGCTTCTCAACGGGGTGTCCTTCGCCATCAAGGCCGGTGAAACGGTGGCCTTTGTCGGCCCGTCGGGCGCGGGCAAGACGACCATCTGCTCCCTGCTGCCGCGCTTCTATGACGTGACCGGCGGTGCCATTTCCATCGACGGCACCGATATCCGCGATCTGACGCTGAAGTCGCTGCGGTCCAACATCGGCATTGTGCAGCAGGACGTGTTCCTCTTCGCCGGAACCATCCGCGAGAACATCGCCTATGGCCGCCTTGGCGCCAGCGAAGCGGATATCCGCGAGGCGGTGCGCCGGGCAAGGCTGGACGAGCTGGTGGAAAGCCTGCCCGATGGCCTTGATACGGTGATCGGCGAGCGCGGGGTGAAACTCTCCGGCGGGCAGAAGCAGCGGCTGGCCATTGCCCGGATCTTCCTGAAGACCCCCCCCATCCTTATCCTCGACGAGGCGACCTCCGCCCTCGACACGGAGACGGAGAAGGCGATCCAGCAGTCGCTGGCCGAGCTGTCCACCGGCCGCACCACGCTGATCATCGCCCACCGGCTGGCCACCATCGCAGGCGCAGACCGTGTGTTCGTGGTGGAACAGGGCCGCATTGTCGAGGAAGGCAGCGAGGCTGAACTGCTGGCCCGCGAAGGCAGCCGTTATGCCCGGTTGCGTCTGGCGCAGTGAAATCCACAGAATCTTGACTTTTATATTCAGCTTTTATAAGGGGGAGGCTGTATTTTCATCGCAGGGCTGCGGACATGACCTTTCATCCGAACATGGAAAGCCATGTGGAGGGCGTTTCGCCCGTGGATGGCCTGCGCTGGCGGGCCTGGTCCGGCATGCTGGCCGATGTGTGGGATGTGGAGTGCCGGGCCGGGGCGCATGGGCAGTATGTCTCCCCTGCCCCGCGCCTGTTCGTCATGCTGGAGACGGAGAGTGATGCGGCCATCGACCTGATGGTGCATCCGCAGGCGCCGCAGCGCATGACCTTCGACCGGCGCAATCCCATGTGTTTCATCCCCGCCGGGCTGCCGGTCTGGTCCTTCATGGGCACACTCGGGCGCCTGCGCCATCTGGACATTCACCTTGATGTGCCGGCCCTTGCCAGCCGCTTTGGCAGCCGGTTTGACCTTGCCGCCCTCAACGCCGCCAGCTTTTCCTTCCATGACGAGCGCGTGCTGGCGCTGGCGCGCCTCATCGCGCTGGAATGCTGCGAACCGGGGGATCTGGACGCGCTTTATGCGGACAGTCTGGCGGCGGCGCTTCTGACCGCCCTTGGCAAGGTCAGCCGGGAGCCGGAACATCCCGCCTCCGGCCTTGCTCCCCGCCGCCTCAACCGGGTGCTGGACCATATTGCCCGCAATTGCAGCCGCAATCTTCCCCTTGCTGAACTGGCCGCCGTGGCGGGGCTCTCCACCTCGCATTTCGCGCAGGCCTTCAAGGTGTCCATGGGCATGCCGCCGCACCGCTGGCAGATGGCGCAGCGGATCGAACGGGTGAAGGCGCTGCTGGAAGAGGGCCATGTGAGCGTGACAGACGCAGCACTGGCAGCAGGCTTTGCCGACCAGTCGCATCTGACCCGCGCCTTCCGCCGTTTCGAGGGCACGACACCGGGGGCTTGGCTGCGCAAGCGGCTGGGATAAACCATCTTTGCCGGAATTTCGTTCAAGCGATCACAAGATCGGACAATCGTGGCCTGAAAACATGGTCTAGAAACTCATGTTTAGTGGGCTGCGGGGGCGGATGCCCTGCGCGGCGGTGAGTTTGCCGTTAGGAAAAGACAACATGATACGGGGCGTTTTCCGGGCCAGCCTGCTTGCTGGCGTTGCTGTGACTGTATTTTCCCCTTCCGTGCTTGCTGCTCAGGAGGCGGACGCCAGGGTGACGCAACTGGCGCCGGTGGTGATCGAAGGCGAAGCGGGCACGGATCAGGACGTCAAAGACTACGTTGCCCGCTCGGTTTCCGCCGGCACCAAGACGGATACGCCGCTGACCGAAGTGCCCCAGTCCGTCTCGGTGGTGGGCCGGGAAGAGATTGAGGTGCGCGGCGCACAGAAGACGGATGAGGCCCTGCGCTATACGGCCGGTGTCTTCGCCCAGCCCTATGGCGCGGACAGCGACACGGACTGGCTGTTCATCCGCGGTTTCGATGCCACCCAGACCGGCGCTTATCTCGACGGCATGCCGCTGTTCTTCGAAGGCTATGGCTCCACCCTGGTGGACCCTTACACGCTGGAGCGGATCGAAGTGCTGAAGGGCGCAGCCTCGGTGCTCTATGGCGGCTCCAACCCCGGCGGCCTCGTCAATTACGTGTCGAAACTGCCCACGGGCGAGCGCATCCGCCGGGCCGAGGCGGGCTACAGCAGTTCAGGCAAGGGCTCGGGCTATTCGGCATTCGACATCAGCGATGCCTTCAACGACCGGTTCGACTACCGCCTCGTGGCCCGGTTTGAAGGCGGCAAGGACTCAGACAAGTTCGATCCGGATTTCAAGGGCGTGATTTCGCCAAGCCTGCGCATCAACATGACCGATGCAACGCGCCTGACGATCCTGGCCAATTACACCGCCGTTGACGAGCACCATATCCCCGGCACCTGGCTGCCCTATGAGGGCACCGTCACCGCAGCCTCCTTTGGCCGGATCAGCCGGGACTTCAACGCCAGTGAACCGGATTACGACTATTACACCCGCACGCAGGGCTATCTTGGTTACGAGCTGGAGCATGATTTCGGCTCCGGCTGGAGCTTCAGCCAGAAGGCCCGCTACACCCATGTGAATGTGGGCGAGCAGCAGGTGCTGGGCTACGGCTACTATGCCGCGCCGGGCTATCTTGGCCGCGGGGCCTTCAAGCAGAACACCAGCATGGATCAGTTCGTGGCCGACACCAGCGTGAAGGGTGAATTCGGCACCGGCCCGCTGGCGCACAAGATGCTGCTTGGCACCGATTACCGCATCTACACCAGCCGCTCCGCTGTCGCCTTCGGATCGGCCGGCTCCATCAGCGTGCTCAATCCGGTCTATGGCCTTGCTGCCCCCAGCGCCACGCTGCCGGCGGAAAGCACGCTGGAGCAGCAGCAGGCCGGTTTCTACCTGCAGGACCAGATCCGCTTCGGCGGCGGCTGGATCGTCACGCTGAATGGCCGCTATGACAAGCTCTGGACGGACAACAAGGGCACGCAGAGCCAGGACGGCGCCGCATCGGGCCGGGCGGGCATTGCCTATGAAACCGGCTTCGGCCTGACACCCTATGTCAGCGTTGCCACCTTCTTCAATCCGCAGCTCGGCACCACCTTCGGCGGTGAGGCCTTCAAGCCCGAAACCGGCACGCAATATGAGGCGGGCCTCAAGTATCAGCCGGGCTTCATGAATGTGCTCTTCACCGCCTCCATCTTCGATCTGACGCGCCAGAACGTGCAGACCGCCGACCCGGTGAACGCCTGGCAATATGTCCAGACCGGTGAAGTGCGCTCGCGCGGCATCGAGTTGGAAGCCAAGGGCGAGATCGCCCGCAACCTCAGGGCCACCCTCGCCTTCACCGCCTATGATCTGGAAATCACGAAGGACAACACCGCCGCCAACGTGGGCAAGGTGCCGCTGGCCGCGCCCGAGGTGCAGGGCTCGTTCTGGCTCGACTACGGCTTCGACGGGCGCTTCTTCAACGGCGCGCTGGATGGCCTGTCCATCGGCGGCGGCCTGCGCTATGTGGGCGAGACATTCGCCGACAATGCCAACCTCTACAAGGTGCCGGCCGTCACCCTCGCGGATGCCCGCATCGGCTACAAGCGCGACAACTGGGGGCTGGATCTCAACGCCACCAACATTTTTGACAAGCGCTACGTGTCCGCCTGCAACACCGCCGCCTATTGCTACTACGGCGAGGGCCGCACCCTGAAACTGCGGCTCCACACCACCTGGTAAGGACGGCCCAGATACAAGGCAAAAACACGCCGATCATGAAGGCGGCACCCACTCGTGCCGCCTTTTTTGATGAATGGTTGCAAAAGGATAGACTGGAAAAGCAGGATACCCCGGTTCAGGCGCAGCCCGAACCTTCGCAATTGCGAAGTCTCTGCCGCCGGAGTACTCATATCCGCCATTGCAGATTGTTTCTGGCGCGATCCGCACCTTTCAAAAGCGTCGCGCAGGGTTGCCGGAGCATTCAGCGGCAGATCTCTTCGATATGCCCAAATGCAAGATCCTTAATGTTGCTCCGCTTCCTCCCCGTTGCCGCCGCGTGAGTGCAGCTTCGCAATTGCGAAGTTTTGGGGGAGAGGATGTCCTTCCCCTTCCCCCTCTCTTTCCCTTCCCCCTCCCCTCCCCCTTGCCGCTCGGGCGCGGAGCTGCAACTCCGTCATCATGCCGGTCACCAGATGCGGCATGTGGTGCCAGTGGATCAGGGTTGGCTCGTCCAGCCCGTTGGTCTGGTTCACCTGAAACCGCTGGCCGGCGTCCAGCGTCAGGCCGGGGCCGGAAGGGCCCTCCAGCCCGAGCACCGTGGCGGCACGGCCCTTCACTTCCAGCGTGCGCTTGACCGCGCGCAAGGGGAGGGGGCTTTTGCCGGTTTGTGTTGCCGCGAGGATCGGGCTGGCAGGCAGCATTGCACAGGCCGCAAGGGCGGCCCCGCCCTGCAGCAGGGCGCGTCTTGTCGTGATCATGAGTATCTCTCCACGGGATGAGGCATCCCTTATGTCGAATGGCCGGCAGTTCCGGCCGGTTCAGGCGGAGAGAGCGCGGGGCGGCTGCAGCGGCGGCGCGGCGCCGGTGGGGGAGGGGAGACGCACGCAGGCGGCCTCATGTGTCTGCAAGGGCGCAGAGGGCAGGGCGGCAGGCTGCGCCGGAAGGGCGAAAGAGGCGAGCAGAAGACAGGCGATGGCGCAGGCGGCAAGGCTGGCCGGATCGTCAACGGCGGCTGTGTCTTCATGGTCACCCGCGTGCCCTGCCTGCGCATGGTCCATGGCCGCCATGGCCATCCGGTGATGCTGTCCGGAGGGTTTCCCGTCCTGCGCCATGCCATGGGCCAGCGCCACCAGCGGCGAAAGCACCAGTGCGGCAGCAAGAAGCAGGTTCATCACCAAGCGCGGCACGACAGCACGATAGGGCAGGGGCGGCGGCAAAGTCCAGCACCCGGGCCTTCACGATGCCGTGGACCGGATTTTGCCAGCCGGCGTCCTCGTTCCGGAAATGCCGGGGCGCTGGCGGGCAGGGTCCCTGAGATTGATGACAAGGCAGGCATTCTGCTCTTTCGTCATGCGGGCCTGTTCCGGCCATCTGCAAGCGATTGATTTCTATAGATCCTCTGACTAGGCCGAGGATGATGATGGAAAGGCCGCAGATCTGTCATCGCGTCAAGGCGCCCGGCGGGCCGGGCACCTTCTGTTCGCAAGAGGATGGTTAATCAACCGTTAATCAGCGGATCTCGGTCACCGGCCGCGGCGTTGCTGCCGTTTCGGCCGGAAGGATCGGGACCGTTATCACCGGCTGCTTGCCGGTCAGGCTGTCGAGGAAGGCGACGAGCTGCGCCGTTTCTTCCGGCTTCAGCGCTTCGCCGAGCTGGCTTTCGGCCATGATCTCGACGGCCACCGAAAGATCCCAGACCTTGCCCGAATGGAAGTAGGGCGCGGTCAGGGCAATGTTGCGCAGCGGCGATGCGCGGAAGACATATTCATCGCCCACCGTCTCGGTCACGGCAAAGCGGCCCTTGTCGCCGGGAGGCAGGATTTCCGAACCCGGCTTCTCGATCAGGCCGAAGGGATAGTAGCCGTGTCCGCCCACATTGACGCCCGAATGGCAGGCGGAGCAGCCCTTGTCGATGAAGAGCTGCAGCCCGGCTTTGGCTTCCTGCGTCAGGGCGTTGTCATCGCCGTTCAGCCAGGCATCAAAGGGGGCAGGGGTGATCAGCGTCGCTTCAAAGGCCTCGATGGCCTTGGCCATATTGTCGAAGCTGACAGCATCGCCGTCGCCGGGGAAGGCAGCCTTGAACTGGCTGACATAGGCAGGCATGGAATTCAGCGTCGCCACCACCTGATCGGGGGTGTTGGCCATTTCGACACCGGCCTGGATCGGCCCCTTGGCCTGTGCGGCCAGGTCTTCCGCGCGGCCATCCCAGAACTGGGCCTCGTTGAGCACCGCATTCAGCACGGTGGGGGAGTTGCGCGGGCCCTTCTGCCAGCCGTGGCCGACCGAGGTCTCCATGTTGTCATCGCCGCCCGTTGCCAGATTGTGGCAGGAGTAGCAGGAAAAGACGCCCGAGGCCGACAGGCGCGGATCAAAGAACAGCGCCTTGCCGAGTTCGATCTTCTCCGGCGTGACGATATTGTCCTTCAGCGCCGGAATGGTGGAGGGCAGGGGCTTGAAGATTTCCAGTGCCGTCTGCCGCAGGTCATCGGCATGAGCAGCGCCGGACAGCAGCGCCATGGCGAGCATGGCGGCGGGTAAACTACGCGTCATCGTTATTCTCCGCAGTTTGGAACCCCTCCAGAAACAAGCTACGTTGACGCCACGCAGTCCTGTTTGACCTCGGTCAATTCTGGAGCGATTCCAAACCGCTTTCCCTCACCGCGCGCCTTCGCCCCGGATCAGCGACTGGGCGGTGTAGACGAGAATGGCCGCGCCGGCGGCGCCGAGCACGGCAACGCCGAGCAGGACGATGATATCCACCGGGCCACCCATGTCGCGCAGGTGCGAGTGGGTGACGCTGAGCACGAACCAGACCGCCGCCACCGCGCCGAAGGGCATGGAAACCTGTGCCCAGAGGAACTTGCGCATGGAGAGCGCCCGGTCCCGGATCAGCACATAGAGATAGGCGGCGGTGATGAGGCCGGCCACGATGACCATCACCCAGAACAGGCCGCGGCCGAAGATTTCCTCGAAAACGGCAATGAGGGTTTCAAACGTCAGTTCCTTCATGATGTCTCCTCCCTCAGGCCTTGCCGCGCAGCATGGCGTTATAGGTTGCCTTCAGCGCCACTTCCTTCATCAGCCAGCTGATCCACAGCTCCTCCAGCGGCGCGATGAGGCCGGGGAAGGAGGGGACGAGGTTGTTGTGGTAATCAAACTCCACCAGCATGGCCCGGCCAACACGGGTGATCAGCGGGCAGGAGGTGTAGCCGTCATAGATGGCGGTGCCTTCCTGGCCGGAGATGGCGGCCACCAGATGGTCCTCCACCACGGGTGTCTGCCACTTTACCGAAGCCGCCGTCTTGCCCTTCGGCACGCCGGCCACGTCACCAAGGGCGAAGATCTCGGGAAAACGCAGGTGGCGCAGGGTTTTCTGGTCGCATTCCACCCAGCCCTGATCCGTCCATTTGTCCGCCCAGGACAGGCCGGAGGAGCGGATGAACTGCGGTGCCCGCTGCGGCGGGATCACATGCAGGTAGTCATAGGGCAGCTCCTGCTGCAAGGTCACGTCCGTGCCCGCCGCCGGGTCTTTCGAGGTTACGGCAAAGGTGGCGAGCTTGCGGGCAGGGTCCACTGCCTTCAGCACATGGCTGTAATGGGTCTTGATGCCCCGCTCGCCAAAGAGCATGCGCACCTTTTCCGAGACGATGGGCACGGAGAAAAGCGCGTTGTTATGGGCGGCATAGTGGATTTCATATTTGCTGCGGCCCGCACCGCGGCTGGCGATGTCGTCGATCAGGAACGTGTGCTTCAGCGGTGCGCCTGCGCATTTCATTTCCGTCGCCGGGCGGGTGAAGAGGCCGATGCCGCCCTTTTCAGTGAAGGCGGAGGCGGCTGCCCAGGTGCGCGCCGCATAGTCCGGCCCGGCATAAAGCGCGCCGATGCCGTCCTTGCCGACCAGATCCAGCGAAAAGCCCTCGATGGCGTCGTGATCCAGCATGAGGCCGGGGGCGAGCACGAGGAAGTCATAGGCAACCGTCTGCCCGCCGGTGGTGGAGACCACCTTCGACAGCGGATCAACGGCAGCGGCCGTGTCGGTGATCAGGGTGATGCCCTTCGGCAGCCAGTCGCTGGTGCGCGACAGGGTGTAGGAGGCGGGTTTCAGCCCGGCGGCGACGAGCGACAGGCCCGGCTGGTAGATGTGCTCGGCGCGGGCATCGATGAGGGTGATGCTGGCGCCGTTCAGCCGCTCCACCAGCCGGTTGGCGAGGGCCGTGCCCGCAGCCCCTGCGCCGATGATGACGATGCGGGCCTTGGTGCTGACCGGCTGTGCCTTGCCGGGCACTGCCAGAACGGCCGTGGCCCCCGCGGCACCCGCCAGCCCCATGAAGCTGCGGCGGCTCAGTGTGAAATGCTTGTTTTTGCTCATGTTCCCCCCTTTTCACCAAGGCGTCTGAGATGCAGGCGCATCACGCCTTGAAAATGCCCATACGCCGCACGGGCTTGTTCAGTCCGGACTTCCGCCCGGTATGAACCTCACTATGAACCTCACTATGAACCTCACTCAGGCACGCAGATGGTGCCGCTTCTGATTGCCCCTGCCGTCCTCCAGACAAGGCCAATGACCACCATGGTGAGCAGGGCCAGAAGCCCGGCACCGATGACTTTATGAGCCAGCGAAGCAACTGCGCCTGCATAGCCGAAGCTGGCAATCGCAAGGGCGGCCAGCGGAAAGGAAAGCGCCCACCAGGACAGGGCAAAGGGCATGTTGCGCAGCCTGCCGGCCTGCGTGGCGACCACCAGCGCAAAGACATAGGCTGAGCTCAGCAGGAAGTGGCCGAAATGGCCCGGCTCACCCGTCAGCCGCAGCCAGGCGGTGAAGGCAACGGCGGGCGGCGCGACGAGGATCATCAGCGTCGGCACCATCTTGCCGGGCAGGGGATCGTGGAACATCAGCCGGTTCATCACCAGCGTCAGCAGCACGATCCAGAAGATCAGCCCGCCGGAAAAGAACAGCCAGGACAGTTCCATGTAGCCAAGCCGGGCTCCGGCCAGCGGCACCACCACATTGCCCACCGCCGGGATGAACCAGGCGGGCGTCAGGGTCTGGTGCTGGAAGGGGCGGTGGCCGATCCAGGCGGAGACGACCGACAGCGCCAGCACGCCCTGCAGGGCCGTGGCGGGCAGCCAGATGGCCGTGGCGATGAGGGGGGCCGGCTCGGCCAGGGCAGCGGCGAGCAGCAGCAGCGAGATGGGAATGGCCGGAAAGAAGGCGATGCGCACCGGGTGGCGCCATTCGGCGGCCACATCGGCGCTATGGCGCAGCAGCTTTGCCCCTTAAAACAGGCTGACAACCGCAAGCCCGGCAATGGACAGCGCCAGCAGCGCGCCGGAAACCTGATGCGGCCAGCCAAAGGCCGTCTCTGCGGCACGCCAGGCCAGCGTCAGGCCCATCATGCCCATGCCCGTGGCGAAAAAGGTGATGGGAAAATGCTCCAGCCGTGAATGCTTCACGCCGGCAACGGCAGTCTCGTCCATATCAGGCCCCTCTGTGCACAGGGCAGCCACGTGGAGGCGTCCCGATGCGAGGGATGATATTTTCAAATCTTCGAAACTAATTCAAGTCAGGTAAACTGCGAAGGTTTGCCGCAGGGCTAGAATTCAAGGGGCAGGACGATATCGAGATCCTGACTGCCGGCGGCTGGGTCCCACGGGGCCGTGCGGTAGAACTCGTAGCCGCCGTTGCTGTCGGGTGCGAAGGCTTCGCCGGTCTGGTTGATCCAGTCGATGCTGATCCAGGCATAGGCGGCCAGAACGAGGTCATAGCTCCCGGTGTGGCGGATGTTGACGTAGCGCCCTTCCGGAAAGACATGCGGGTAAAGGCCGGTGCCGGACCAGTCCTGCCCCGTGCCGATCACCGCGCAGTCATGCCGGTAAAGGCCGGGGGGCGTGATCATGGGGGAGTCGAAAAAGATGCTGACGGGCTGCAGGTCCTCGCGGAACAGCCCCTTGTCCTGCAGATAGGCCTTGAACTGCTGCCAATGCTCCTGAAACTGCGGCATGGGGCCATGAAACCGCATGGCCAGCAGCCTGACCGGCTGGCGCCGCTGGGTCACCACAGGCACGGCAGGCGGAGCAGCTATGCCCGAGGCCGCCGGCAGCAGCTCCGGCACGCTGACGGCGGACAACGGGCTGGTGTTCGGCGATGTGCCTGCAGGCTACGAACTGACCATCTCGACTGCAATATCAGGGGAAGTGAATCTCCTCGCCGATTACTCCGCCTCCACCACCTGCACCATCCTGAGTGGTTCCTGCGTGCCGGGCAGCTTCGATCCGCTGGTCAGCACCAACTTTGCCTTCCTTGACGCCGCGCTCAGCTATTCGGCGGCGGATGTGCTGCTGACGCTGACCATGGTTCTGGCCGGTGCAACCCGTTCGCCATCCGTGGCCGGGCGCTGGACCGCGATGCGCTGCTGATCGGCACGGGCGTTTCGATGACGATGACGGAAAAACTGGACCTCACGCTCGCCTATCAGGGCGAACTGGCGGCCAAGGCCAGTGACAACAGCGTCAAGGGCAGCTTCCGCCTGAGGTTCTGAGCCCCGCGCCCCCAGCGCAGGAAGGGCAGAACGTAATAGACCGCAAGGCACAGCACCAGCAGCCGCCATTTCAGCGTGCGGAACTTGCCCTTGACCGCCTGCGGAATGACGCGGCTGCCATTTGCGGCGGGCAGGCCCTGCGGCCGGGGCGGCCTTGCAGCGCTTGGTTTTCCGGTGACTGGCTTACCTGTGAGGGGCGGAATGATCTGACAGGTCATGGCCTGCCGATCCGCACCCGCCAGATCTGTGGGCCGCTTTCCAGAATGTCCCAGGTGAAGCCCGCGACGGACCGCTGGGCGAACTGCGCCTTGAGGGGCGAGGGGTCGCGGTCGTTGACGAGATCGAAGAAGCCGCCGGGCTGCAGGGCGTCGAAGGTTTCGCACACAAGCGCACGGCGGATGACGCAGGGCAGGCCGCAGACATCGATGGCGGGGATGGTCTCGGACTGCGGAACGGTCATGCGGGCCTCCGGACATTGTCTTGCAGGATCAGGCAGATCCTGACAGGGCCGGGGGGCTGCTTCTTTGTGCGGGCACAAACTCGGGAGGCGCAGGCGCCGCTAATGTCCGGCGCATGTCCCGTAACGTTGCACCGGCTTCTCCCGGACTCACGCCCGCTTCTGCACCCCTGCTGCCGTGCCAGCCGCTGTTCCTGCTGGCCGGCCTCTGGGCGGCGCTCGTGCCGCTGGTCTGGCTGCTTCCGGCCGGATGGCTGCCGGAGCGCGGCATCTGGCATGCGCGCGAGCTTCTTCTGGGCATGGCAGGGGCAGCGGCCGGCGGCTATCTGCTGACGTCTCTGCCCGCCTGGACACAGGGGCAGCTTGCCCCGCTCCGCGTGACGGCGGGCGCCGTGCTTCTGTGGGGCCTGGCGCGGGGTGCGGCGGGCCTGGAGCTGATGGCCGTGCTGCCTGCAGGCGGCAGGATCACGGGCCTTGCCAATGCCCTGTATTTTCTGTTCGTGGCCATGGTTGTGGCGGTGCCGCTGGCCCGTACCGGAGTGGCGGGCCGGGGCTGGCTTACGGCGGGGCTGATGCTGGCGGCTGCGGCAGGTGCGGGCCTGTCCGGTTTCGGGTACGGGCCTGCCGCCGCCCTGCTGCTGCCCTTCACCCTGCTGCTGGCCCATGTGGGCGGCAGGGCGGTGCCTGCCTTCACGGGCGTCTGGCTGTCGCGGATTTCCGCCGCCGCTGCCCCGCCTCAGCTCCTCGCCCCGGTTCCCCTGCTGCCGGTCATTGCCGCTGCTGGCCTGCTCGAATGGTCCGGCCGGCTGGTGGCGGCCGGCTGGCTGTGGCTCGCCGCGGCCGGGCTCGTACTGGTGCGCCTGCCGTCCTGGAAGACCTTCAGAACCTTCCGCTATCCGGCGCTCTTCTGGCTGCACATTGCCTATGCCTGGCTCCCGGCCGCCTGCCTGCTTCAGGCTCTGGCACTCTGGCGGCCGGACCTGATTGATCCGGCTTCCGCCCGTCATGCCCTGACGATGGGCGCCATGGGCGGCATGATGATGACGGTGATGCTGCGTCCGGCGATGCGGCGGCATGACCGGCGCCTGCTCATGACACCGCTGATGACCGCCGCCCTGATGCTGGTGCAGATCTCGGCGCTGCTGCGTGTCCTGGCTGCGGGCATCGCATTTGACGGGGCGGTGAAAGCGGCCGCGCTCGCCTGGGTCCTCGCCTGGGCCTGTTTCACCTGCGCCTTCTGGCCCGCCGTCTCCGGCCCCGTCCCCCGCCCGGCCTTCAGCGCGCGGCTGGAGTGAAGCTGGAAGAGGCTGCGCTGGTTCCGTCAGGTTGCTGCAGCATGATCGCGGTGAGTTCTGCGCGGTGGCGCATCATGGTGGTGTGGAGGGCCTTGTCGCGGTGGAGCGCGGCGGCGGCTTCCGCCTGCGGCGTGAAGATCCGCATGGCAAAGCGCATCGCCTCTCCCGCTGCATGGACAGACGGGAAGGCCCCGGCGGCGACGGCGGCATGCAGGGCGGTGCCGAGCAGCACCGCATCGCAGTTCGCCGGAACATGCACGCTTGCGCCCGTGGCATCGGCATGGAGCTGGGCCAGCAGCGCGTGCCCGGCAAAGCCACCGCCGAGCAGAAGCCGCTCCGGCCTGCCTGCGCCGGCGGGCTGATGGTCGAGAATATGGCTGATGCCGCAGGCCAGCGCGACGCAGCTGCGCCAGTAAAGCCGCAGCAGGCCCTCTTCCGAGGAGTCCAGATCCAGGCCGGCGAGGCTGGCCGTCAGGCGCGGATCGGAGACGGGCGAGCGGGTGCCATGGATATCCGGCAGCACGGTGATGGGCAGGCCGAAATCCCTGCCTTCGCTTTGCAGCCGTGTGCCGATGGCATCCAGTATGGCCCGGTGCCGCGCCTGCGAGGGTTCGCCGCCGCCGGGATGTGTTTTCAGCACATGGTCGAGAAAGGCGCCGGAGGCGGACTGTCCCGCTTCCAGCAGATACAGCCCCGGAATGGCCGCACCTTCGAAGCCGCCCCAGCAGCCGGGGCCGGAAACGGGCGCCTGCGTCAGCCGGATGATACAGCTGGATGTGCCTGCGATGAAGGCCGCCTCCTGCGCAAGGGGCACTGGCTCGCGCTCCCCGGCGGCAAAGAGGCCGAGCGCCCCGGCATAGGCATCGATCAGCCCCGGTGCCACGAGGCAGGCGGTGGTGAGCCCGAGGGCGTCCGCCGCCTCCGCCGAGAGATGGCCCACCGGCTGGTGGATGGGATGGGACTGCCGCGGCAGGCCTGCGCGCTCCATCAGATCCTCAAGGCCCGCCTTTTTGAGAAACCCGAGCGGCGGCGCACCGGGTGTTTCCGCCGTGTAGCCCCATTTGGAGGCCATGGGCGAATGGCTGCGGGCGCTGGCGCCTGTGGCCCGCCAGGTCAGGTAGTCGGCAAGATCGAAGATGAGACCGGCCTTGCGCCAGATCTCCGGCATATGCCGCTTCAGCCAGAGCAGCTTGGGGATCTGCATTTCCACCGAAAGCCTGCCGCCGAAACGGGCCAGCAGCGGATCGTCGATGGCGTTGCACTGGTCCGTTTCCGCGATGGCACGGTGGTCCATCCACAGAATGGTGTCGCGGGTGGCAGCGCCCGTGGTGGAGATGGAAAGCGGCTGGCCCTGTGTGTCCCGAACCACCAGCGAACAGGTGGCGTCAAAGCCGATGGCGAGAATGTCTGCGCCCGCAAGACCGGCCTCGTTCAGGGCGGCGCGGACCGCATGGCAGACGGCGGACCAGATCTCCCCGCTGTCCTGTTCCATGTGCCGGGCCTGGGGTGTGTGCAGCGACACCGGCACAACGCAGCGGGCGAGTTGCTGGCCGCGAAGATCGAACACACCGGCACGCGCGCTTCCCGTGCCAACGTCCACGGCCAAGATGTGGTCAGGCATCCGTCAGGTCTTCCGGTCTCCTCGATGGGAGCACAAACTGAAGCAATTCCGGCATGCCGTCAAACTGCGCATCGGGCTCAAGGTCCTTCAGCGCGGCGGTGTAGGAGGGGTGGCGGGTGTGGGCGCCGCCGGTGAAGGCAATCACGCCCATGCCTGCGGCCCGCGCGGCCATGATCCCGGCGGGGCTGTCCTCGATGACGAGGCAGGCCGAGGGTTCCACGCCCATGGCGGCGGCCGCATGCAGGAAGAGATCCGGCGCGGGCTTGCCATTCTCGACCATGGTGGCGCTGAAGATATGCGGCGCAAGCCCGTCGAGGAGGCCGGTGAGGGAGAGCGAGAACTCGATGCGCTCGCGCTGGCTGGACGAGGCGACACAGCAGGCGATGCCATTGTCCTTCAGCGCCCCAATCAGCGCCGCCACCCCGGCAATGGGCTGAAGCTCATGCCGGAAGCGCTCATACAGCACCTCGCGCATGCGGTTGAGGAACGGCGGATCGATCTCCACGCCGAATTCGGCGGCGACGGTTTCACTCAGCGAGCCAAGGCTGCGGCCCAGAAACCGGCGGGCAGCGCCATCCGCATCAAGGTGGATGCCCTTTTCCGCAAGGGCCCCGGTCAGCACGTCGAGCGCAATGGCCTCGCTGTCGACAAGCACGCCGTCGCAATCGAAAATCACCAGCCGGATCTGCTGCGTGGTCATGGATCGTCAGTTCGCGAGGGTTCCATTCAGATAGCGCCGCAACGTATCTGCTGTGCCATGCGCCCGCAAGCTGGCCAGCGCCTCGCCAAAGCGCTGGCGGAAGCGCGGATCAAGACCCACGGGCCCGAAGATATCGGCCAGGCCGGTGAAGGCGTCCGGATTGGTGCGTGAGGCAAGGGCTGCGGCATGCAGCCGGTCTGCGGCCGGGTCGTTGAAGACAATCGGCTTGCCGCCGTCGCTGGTGCCCTCGAAATAGCGGCACCACAGGGCGGAGACGAGGGCAAGGCCCTGCACGTCGAGCCCTTGTGCCAGCCGGTCCGCGGTGGAGGGCAGGATGAATTTCGGCTGCCGGTTCGATCCGTCCTGTGCGAGGCGCGGGATGGTGTCGCCGATCTTCGGGTTGGAGAAGCGGCTCTCGATCAGCGCGGCATAATCCTCAAGGCGGGTGTCCGGCACGGGTGGCACCACGGGGATGATTTCCTCATGCTCCAGCTTGGCAAGGAAGCTGCGGATCAGCGGGTTTTCCATCGCCTCATGGACGAAATGGATGTCCATCAGCGCCGCCGGATAGGCAATCGCCGCGTGGCCGCCGTTGAGGATCCTGAGCTTCATCAGCTCGTAAGGCGCCACATCGGGCACGAAGGTGACGCCCGCCAGTTCCAGCGCCGGGCGGCCCAGCGGGAACCTGTCCTCCAGCACCCATTGCTTGAAGCCCTCGCAAAACACCGGCCAGCCGTCTTCGATGCCATAGGCCTCCGCCGTCATGCGGATTTCCCGCTCGCCGGTGGCCGGGGTGATGCGGTCCACCATGGAATTTGGGAAGGCGACGTTTTCGTGGATCCAGTCCGCGAAAGCCGGATCGGAGAGGCGCGCCAGCCCGCAGACGGTGGCCTCCGTCACCTCGCCATTGCCGGGGATGTTGTCGCAGCACATGACGGTGAACGGGGGAATGCCTGCCGCCCGCCGCGCCTTCAGCCCGGCGATGATCAGCCCGAACACGGTCTGCGGGTGCTCCGGGTCCTTTGCGTCGGCGGCAATGGCCGGATGGGCGGCATCGAATGCCCCCGTGGCCGGGTCGATGAAATAGCCCCCTTCGGTGATCGTCATGGAGACGATGCGGATCTGCGGGGAGGCCAGCGTTTCAATGATTCGGGCAAAATCCGGCGCGGTGATCATGTCCAGCATCGGCCCGGTGACGGTGGCGCCGGAACGGTCCGCATCCTGCTCGACCACGGTTGTGAGGAAATCCTGCCCCTTCAGCACCTCGTGCATGCGCCGGTCGGAGGGCATGACCCCGGCGCCGATGACGCCCCAGTCCAGATCCCGGCCGGTGTTGAACAGCTCGTGCAGATAGACCGCCATATGGGCGCGGTGAAAGTTGCCGGTGCCGAAATGCAGGATGCCGGGCGTGAGGTCTTCGCGGCGGTAGGCGGGCAGGCCGGCCCGGCCCTTGAGGCTGGCGAGCGTTGCGAGCGATAGCTTCGTCGTCATGAGTGCAGTCCTTGACTGGCGGGGGAGGGCGGGAGGGCCATGCGGCCCTCAGCTCATCCAGTTGCCGCCGTCCACATTGTAGGTCTGGGCGAGGATGTAGGCGGCCTCGGGCGAGGCAAGGAACACCGCCATGCCGGTCAGGTCTTCCGCCCGGCCCATGCGGCCGAAGGGCACGGCCTCGCCCACCAGCTTCTTCTTCTCGCCCAGTGGCCGGTTCTCGTATTTCGCAAACAGGGCATCCACCCCGTCCCAGTGCTCGCCATCGACGACACCGGGGGCGATGGCATTGACGTTGATGCCATGCTTGATGAGATCGAGCCCGGCGGATTGCGTCAGCGAGATGATTGCGGCCTTGGTGGCGCAATAGACGGCGACCAGCGGCTCGCCGCGCCGGCCGGCCTGGCTGGCCATGTTGATGATCCTGCCGCCCTTGCCGCGCGCAATCATCGACTTCGCGGCCGCCTGCAGCATGAACAGCGTGCCGGCCACATTGACTGCGAAAAGCCGGTCATAGCTCTCCCGCGTGATCTCCGTGATGGGGGCCAGATCGAACAGGGCGGCGTTGTTGATGAGGATATCCAGCCCGCCCTGCCGCTCCTCGACTGTGCGCACGGCGGCATCGATCGAGGCCTGATCGGTGACATCCAGCTTCACCGCATAGGCGGCGCTGCCGATTTCCGCGGCGGTTTCGGTGGCGCGGAGAAAGTCGATGTCGGCAATGGCAACGGTTGCGCCCTCGCGCACATAGGCTTCGGCAAAGGCCCGGCCGATGCCCCGCGCCGATCCGGTGATCAGGGCGGACTTGCCCTCCAGTCTGCCGCTCATTGGGCCTGTCCCTCGCTGTTGAACCTGTGCAGGCGTGTGAGATCCGGCGTCACGTAGACGGTGTCGCCATGGCGGACGGGAAATTCGCCGCCGGTGCGGGTGGTGATGGTGCCCGCGCCCTCCACCTCCACATGCAGGAAAGTGTCGGAGCCCAGATGTTCGGCCACGGTGACCTTGCCCTGCCACAGCCCGCTGTCGAGCGAGAGGGTGACATGCTCGGGCCGGAGGCCGATGGTATGGGCCCCATGCTTAGCGGCGGCGGGGCCGCTGATCAGGTTCATCTTCGGCGAGCCGATGAAGCCGGCGACGAAGAGATTGGCGGGGCTGCGGTAAAGCTCCAGCGGCGAGCCCACCTGTTCGATGCGGCCCTTGTTCAGCACCACGATCTTGTCGGCCATGGTCATGGCCTCCACCTGGTCATGGGTGACATAGATCGAGGTGGCTTTCAGCTTCTGGTGCAGCTCGGTGATTTCCAGCCGCATGGCAACGCGCAGCGCCGCATCGAGGTTGGACAGCGGCTCGTCAAACAGGAAGCAGCGCGGATTGCGCACGATGGCGCGGCCAATGGCGACGCGCTGGCGCTGGCCGCCGGAGAGCTGGCCGGGACGGCGCTCCAGATAATCGGTGAGATTGAGGATGCGCGCCGCTTCCTCCACCTTGCGCTTGATGTCCGCCGGATCGGCTTTCGCCATCTTCAGCGGAAAGCCGATGTTGGAGCGCACGCTCATGTGCGGATAGAGCGCATAGGACTGGAACACCATCGCCAGGCCGCGTTGCGCGGGCGGGGTGCGGGTCTGGTCCTTGCCGTCGATGAGGATGCGCCCGCCGGAGGCGTCCTCAAGGCCTGCGATCAGCCGCAGCAGCGTGGACTTGCCGCAGCCGGAGGGGCCGACGAAGACCACGAACTCGCCATCGTTGATCTCAAGGTCGATCCCCGGAATGACGGCATGTTCGCCGAAGGACTTGGAAAGCTGTTCGAGTTTGATGCTGCCCATCAGCGGGTTTCCTTACTTGACGGCGCCAAAGGTGAGACCGCGCACGAGCTGCTTCTGGCTGAACCAGCCGAGGATCACGATCGGCGCGATGGCCATGGTCGAGGCGGCGGAAAGCTTTGCCCAGAACAGGCCTTGCGGACTGGAGAAGGAGGCGATGAAGGCCGTGAGCGGCGCCGCATTGGCCGTGGTGAGCCTGATCGTCCAGAAGGCTTCGTTCCAGGCCAGGATGATGTTGAGCAGCAGCGTCGAGGCGATGCCCGGCAGGGCCATGGGCGTGAGCACATGCACGATCTCGTTGAAGAGCGAGGCTCCGTCCATGCGCGCCGCCTCCAGGATTTCGCCCGGGATCTCGCGGAAATAGGTGTAGAGCATCCAGATGACGATCGGCAGGTTGATCAGCGTCAGCATCACGGTGAGGCCGGTGCGCGTGTCGAGCAGGCCGAAGTCGCGGAATATGAGATAGATCGGCACCAGCACGGCGACGGCCGGCATCATCTTGGTGGAGAGCATCCACATCAGGATGTCCTTGGTGCGTTTCGTGGGCGAAAACGCCATGGCCCATGCGGCGGGAATACCGGCGAGAAGCGCCAGCACCGTCGAGCCCACGGCCAGTACCACCGAATTGAGGAAGGGCTTGATGTAGTCGCGCTGGGTCTGCACCGTGACATAGTTCTCCAGCGTGAAGCTGGGGATCAGGCTGAAGCCGCGGATGGCTTCGGTCTCGGTCTTCAGGCTGGTGATCAGCGTGTAGAGGATGGGGAAGAAGATCACGAGTGCCACCGTCCAGGCGATGAGCGTGACCGTGATCTTGCGGCGGGTGCTGGTGGCGCGGGCCATGGGCGTGTCTCCTTACCGGTCCAGGTTCTTGCCGGCGGCGCGCATCAGGAAGATTGCGGCGATATTGGCGAGGATGACGGCGGTGATACCTCCTGCCGATGCGCCGCCCACGTCATAGCCAAGCAGCGCCGTGCGGTAGATCAGGAAGGCAAGATTGGTCGAGGCATAGCCGGGCCCGCCATTGGTGGTGACGAGGATCTCGGCATAGACGCTGAGCAGGAAGATCGTCTCGATCAGGATCACCACGGTGATGGCGCGGGCCAGATGCGGCAGCGTCAGATAGATGAACTGGTTGAAGGCATTCGCCCCGTCCATCTCCGCCGCTTCCTTCTGCTCCACATCCAGCGACTGCAGCGCGGTGAGCAGAATCAGCGTTGCGAAGGGCAGCCACTGCCAGGCGACGATGATGATGATCGACAGCAGCGGATATTGTGCGAACCAGTCCACCGGATTGAGCCCGAGCGCCCGGTTGATATCCGCCAGCACGCCGTAGCCCGGATGCATGATCATGTTCTTCCACACCAGGGCCGCCACCGGCGGCATGACGAAGAAGGGCGAGATCACCAGAATGCGGACAATGCCCTGTCCGAACATGGGCTGATCCAGCAGCAGCGCCAGCAGCAGGCCACCCGTGATGGTGATGAGCAGCGCGCCGCCAACGATCAGCAGCGTGTTCCAGACCGACTGGAAGAAGGCCGGGTCCGTGTAGAAATAGCGGTAGTTGAACAGCCCGGCGAAGCTGACATTGGCCGGGTTCAGCAGATTGTAGTTCTGGAACGAGAACCACAGCGTCATCGTGAGCGGCACGATCATCCAGATCAGCAGCAGCCCGACGGAGGGTGCCATCATCAGACGTGCCAGTGTGCGTGTGTTCTGAGTAGCCATGATGAAATCTTGCCCTGATGAGCGCTGCGCCAGAGGCTGCAAGGACCCGGAAAGCCCGCCCGGACCCTTCATGAGAGGCCGGACGGGGGAATGGACGATGGGGACTGGCCTGTCTTTCTAAACTTTGCGGCCAGTGTTTCTTGACAGCTGCAAGGAGGAGGTAAGCCCTCCCCTTTCGCCGCAGCGCCCCCTTTCCTCCTTGAGGGGGCTACCGCATGTGCACCTCGTGTTTGAAGCCGGAGACAGCTTGAGGAAAGCCTGAAGCCTGGTCATTCCGGTACAGCCTCTCAGCCTCCCCTCCCCTCAAGGGGGAAGGGGATTGAGAGGCCGTGCCGTAAACCTGACGCATCGCTGCGAACATCAATCGCGATCCGTTTCAAACACATGTCCCGCAGGCGGGTGCGGAGAGGCTTATCTGAAACCCCTCCGCCCGCCGCTTACTTGATGTAGCCGCCGCGGGTCATTTCGCGGACGGTTATGGTCTGGGCCTGGGCGAGGGCGTCATCGACGGACATCTGGCCGGCGAGTGCTGCCGAGAAGAGCTGGCCGACCGAGGTGCCGAGGCTCTGGAACTCGGGAATGGCTACGAACTGCACGCCCACATAAGGCACCGGCTTGACGGTGGGGTTCTTCGGGTCGGCGGCGTTGATGGAGTCCAGCGTCATCTTCGCAAAGGGCGCTGCGGCCTGGTACTCGGCATTCTCATAAAGCGAGGTGCGGGTGCCGGGGGGAACGTTGGCCCAGCCCTCCTTCGAGGCGACAAGCTCCAGATAGGCCTTGCCGGTTGCCCAGGCGATGAACTTTTCCGCCGCTTCCGCCTTCTGCGTGCCGGCCGGGATGGCGAGGTTCCAGGCCCAGAGCCAGTTGCCGCGCTTGCCGAGGCCCGTGTCGGGCGCCAGTGCAAAGCCCACCTGTTCGGCGACGGTGGAGTCCTGCGGGTTCGTCACGAAGGAAGCGGCGACGGTGGCGTCGATCCACATGCCGCACTTGCCCTGCTGGAACAGCGCCAGGTTTTCATTGAAGCCGTTCGAGGAGGCGCCCTGCGGACCGGCGTCATTCATCAGCTTCACATAGAAGTCGAGGGTGTTCTTCCATTCCGGCTGGTCGAACTGCGGCTGCCAGTTCTCGTCAAACCAGCGGGCGCCGAAGGCGTTGGACGTGGCCGTCAGGAAGGCCATGTTCTCGCCCCAGCCCGCCTTGCCGCGCAGGCAGATGCCGTTGATGCCATTGGCCCGGTCGGTCATCTTGCGCGCCGCATCGGCGATGAAGTCCCAGGTGGGGGCGTCCGGCATGGTCAGCCCGGCCTTTTCCATCAGGTCCTTGCGGTACATGACGAAAGAGCTCTCGCCATAGAAGGGCGCGGCATAGAGCTTGCCGTCCTCGCCGGTCAGGCCCGAGCGGATGGCCGGCAAGAGGTCGTCCACGTCATAGTCTGCGCCAAGGTTCTCCAGCGGCAGCAGCCAGCCCTGCTTCGTCCAGATCGGAACCTCGTAGGTGCCGATGGTCATGATGTCATACTGGCCGCCCCGGGTAGCGATGTCGGTGGTGACACGCTCGCGCAGGACATTTTCCTCCAGCGTCACCCACTGGACCTCGATGCCCGGATTCTGCGCCGTGAATTCGGAGGTGAGGCCCTGCATGCGGATCATGTCGCCGTTGTTGACCGTCGCAATCGTCAGGGTTTCGGCCGAGGCCATGCCGGCAAGGGCCAGCAGCGAGCCCGCGCCCAGCAGAATCGTCTTCAAGTGCATGTCTTCCTCCCAGAAGAAAATGAGCATTCGCTTTGCTCGTGGGCAATTACTCACTTTGAGTGCGCAAAATGTCAATCCGGATTCCATGCTGCAATGCCGAAAGAATCAGGTAAGAAATTGATATTGCTTCTAAAAAATCTTACGTCCGGGAAAGAAGGTGCCGGGCCGCCTCTTCATCGGTGATGAGGCTGTTGATATGCCCGCCCCGCACGGCGGCGAGGATCGCCGCATGCTTGCGCTTGCCGCGGGCGATGCCGATGACGGTGGAGGTCTGGCGCGAGGGGATTTCGAGGCTGGCGACCCGTTCGTTGACCGGGTGATCCAGCAGCTTGCCGTCCGCGCCGAAGATCCAGCCGCAGATCTCGCCCGCTGCGCCCGCGCGCAGGATGTCTTCCATCTCCTCCGCCTTCAGGAAGCCGTCTACCAGCAGCGGTGCGCTCATGTTCATCTCGCCGATGCCGACGAAGGTGACATTGCTGCGGTGCCCGAGGGCGATGGTCGGGGCGACGAGCGGCTGGCTGTGCAGCAGCTTGCGTTCTGCCGGAGAGGACACGATCACCGGCAGCGGCATGGGGAAATGCGGTGCCTTTACCGCATCGGCCATGGAGAAGATGACGTTGAAATAGGCGGCCGAGCCATCCGGGCTGATGTTGCCGGTGAGCGAGACGATCTTGTGCTGCGGGCATTCCAAGGGCGGCAGCTGATCGATCATGGCGCGCAGGGTCCGCCCCGTGCCCATGGCAATGACGAGCGGGCCGCTCTGCTTCAGCCAGCGCTCCAGCTGGGCGGCACCGGCTTCGGCAACGCCGACCGTGGCCGATTCTGCGGCCGGATCGGTGGGCACGATCTCCACATCCTTGAGGCCCCAGCGCGCCTTCACCGCCTCGGCCAGTTCCAGGCAGGCGGCGATGGGGTGGTCGAGGCGCACCTTGATCAGCCGTTCGGCCACCGACAGCGACACCAGCCGCTGCGCGCTCTGGCGCGAGATGCCCATGGCGGCGGCGATTTCGTCCTGGGTGCGGCCCGCGACGTAATAGAGCCAGCCTGCCCTTGCCGCATCATCCAGCCTCGTCTGCCCTTCGCCACGTTTCGCCATGAAAGCTTTCCCCGTCTCTGGCGACAGTGCTGCCAATTTTGCCCGCCGCTGTCAAATCGGGCGCTGGCGCGGAGGATGGTACAGAACGGCATCGTTGGAGTGTGTAAGTGCTGTAAAGATACCTTTCTGTAGCTTTTGGGCGTGTTCAGTCCCAATGCTACAGAAAGGTATCATCTTGTGGTTCTCAGCTCATGATGCTACAGATGTGTAGCAGATTGGCGAGGTGCAGATGGCATTGTCTCCGGCAGAAGAGCGGCTGGCACGGGAGTTCGGCGCGGCCATCCGGGCGCGGCGCAAGGCGCTGGCGTATACACAGGCGGATCTTGCCAGCATGATCGGCACCAACCGCCGTTTCGTCAGCGAACTGGAGCGGGGCAAGGGCACCAGCCATCTCGGCCCAGCACTCGCCGCCGCCGAAGCGCTCGGCCTGCGCATCGGCGCCCTGATGACAGGCCCGCTGCAAACCTCCCCCAGTCCGCTTCCGCCTTTGTAAGGAACTGAGCCTTGCAGCTTTCTTGCGAGCGCCACCTAGCAGGCAGCATTATGGAGGGGGAAGGGCGTGCGCCGCCGTCACCTATGTCACGCTTGACCGCTAATACGGCGCGGCGGCGCTGCCATTGAGCAGCGGGGCGAGGTAGGGGCCGGTGAGCATGGCGTCCACGTCGAGCGAGGCCGGGTCGAGCATGCCGGTTGCGGCCAGTTTGCCGCCGGCAAGGCCGCTGATCAGGGTCGCGGCATAGGCTGTGGCGGTGGCCGTGAGGGCGTTGACCGCTTCCCTGCCATTGCCTCCACCAGCGCCTCCGCCATTGCCTCCATTTGTGCCGAAGCCTGCGGGGCCATGCAGGGGGCCTTGCGGGGGGCCGAAGCGCAGGCACTGGGTCCGTTCCACCGGCTGGCGGCCGCGCATGGCCTTCACCGTCAGCATCACATGCAGCACGTCATCCTCCACCACCGGCAGCCCGTTGCAGAGCAGGGATTTCAGCATGTCGCGGCGCTGGCGCAGGCCAAGATCATCGAGCAGAAAGCGCATGTAATCCAGATGGCCGGGATAGCGCAGGGTCTTGAAGGTGACGCTGCGCGGCGAGAACCGGGCCACCGCATCCAGATCCCCCAGCCCGCCCGACGTGGTGAAGGCCTCGAAGGCGACGCCATCGATGTTGAGGCGCTCGTAGTCCTCCAGCGGCGACAGTTCCGTGCTGCGGCCTTCGCGCAGGGCGGTGCAGGGGCGGGTGTATTCGTCGATCAGCCCGTCCACATGCCAGATCTGGCCATAGCCCAGCCGGTTGGCGGGATAGCGGGGCAGGGCGCCGACGCGGATGATGAGATCCGACACCGGCGCATAGCGTTTCAGCAAAGCGCAGGCGAGGGTTCCGGCAAGGCCCGGTGACACGCCGCAGCCGGGCAGCACGGCGCGGGTTGCCGCCAGTTCCTCCAGCGGCAGGCGGGCCGCCGGTGGCGTGGCGATGAAGTCGAGATAGTGGACGCGGGCGCGCCGGGCAGCCTCTGCCACGGCGGCGACGGCGCTGTCCGGCACGGCGGCGACCACGAGATCCTCACCCGCCAGAACCGTGTGCAGCTCCTCCCCATGGCACAGGAGGCGTGTTTCCAGCGGCGCAGTTGCGTGGCGCAAGCCGTCGAGCGCATCCTCGGAGCGGTCAAGCACCCGCACCCGGAAGCTGGCATCCTGCGCCAGCAGCACGGCAAGGGCCGTGCCCACCCGCCCTGCACCCACGATAGAGATGTTGAAGCCGGACATGGCTTTCTTGCCTTTCTGTCAGGGCCGGAAACGGGCCACAAACGCCTGGAGACGGGGATTTTCCGGGTTGAGGATGACGCTGTCCGGCGTGCCGCTTTCGGCAATGACGCCCTGGTCGAGAAACAGCACCCGTCCGGCAACTTCGGCGGCGAAGGCCATTTCGTGGGTGACGATGGCCATGGTCATGCCCTGTTCGGCGAGCGAGCGGATGACGGCCAGAACCTCACCGACAAGCTCCGGATCAAGCGCGCTGGTCACCTCGTCGAGGAGCAGAAGCTCCGGTTCCATGGCCAGGGCCCGGGCAATGGCGACCCGCTGCTTCTGCCCGCCCGAGAGATGGTTGGGGTAGGCCGCGTGTTTTTCGGCAAGGCCGACCTTCGCCAGCAGGTCCATGGCCAGCTCTTCGGCTTCCCGGCGCGGCCTGCGGCAGACGGTGACCGGGCCTTCGGTGACGTTCTGCAGCACGGTCATATGCGGGAACAGGTTGAAGTGCTGGAACACCATGCCGACATGGCGGCGCAAGGTGCCGATGCCGATCTTGCCCGCACTGTCCCGGAAACTGTCGCCCACCGGCTGCTGGCGGAAACGGATCTCGCCGCCGGTCGGATGCTCCATGCGGTTGAGGCAGCGGATGAAGGTGGATTTGCCCGAGCCCGACGGCCCGATCAGGGCCACCACTTCGCCCCGGCTGAGGCTGAGATCAAGGCCCTTGAGGACGTGGTGATTGCCATAGCTCTTCTTCAGCCCGGAGGCTTCGATCACCGGGCCTGCGGCGGCACGGCTGATTTCGCTGGTCATGCCCTTCTCCTTCAATCGCTCACGCGCAGCCGCTTTTCCACCCGGTCGGCGATCTGCGTCACGGGCAGAAGCACCGCGATGTAGAGGACGGCCATGACCGTGTAGGATTCGAGCGGGCGGTAGGTCTGGCCGTTGACGACGGCCGCCATGTAGGCCAGGTCGGCCACCGAGATCACCGACACCAGCGAGGTGTTCTTGAACTGGATGACGGACTGGTTGATGAAGGACGGCAGCATCCGTTTCAGCGCTTGCGGCAGGATGATGCGCTGCATCGACTGCCAGGGGCTCATGCCGATGGCCGCTGCCGCCTCACGCTGGCCCCGGTCGATCGAGACGATGCCGCCCCGGAAGATCTCCGCATAAAAGGCCCCGACATAGAGCGACAGGGTCAGCATGGCGGCCACCCGGTTGTCGATGGTTCCGCCCACCAGCAGCGGGAAGGCGTAATAGAACCACAGCAGCTGAACCAGAAGCGGCGTGCAGCGGAAGATTTCCTGATAGGTGCGGGCGGTCAGGTCGAGCACCTTCCAGCCGGAGAGGCGCATGGCGCAGGTGAGAAAGCCGATCAGCACCCCGAACAGGATGGAACCCGCTGTGTAGAGGACGCTGATCCAGAGCCCCCACAGGAACAGATCCCTGTACTGCAAGGCGGAGTGAAAATCCCAGGTGTAGGTCACGATCCGCCTCCTGTTCTGCCGGGGGCCGGCGCATGTGATGTGTCAGTCATTCTGGTCCCTCTGGGTCTTCCGGTTCTTGTGTTTCTTGGCCGCCCGGCGGTCTTTCCACCGCCGGGCACGGCAGGCGCCTTGCCGGGTCAGCAGGCGCTGCCGGAAAAGCTGCCGGATGCCGAGCCGAAACGGCTCAGAACGGCGGCAATGGTCTGGCGGCTCCGGTCGGAGACGGGCACCATCGGCAGGCGCATCTCGGGTCCGGCGAGATTGGCGAGGGCGAGAGCCGCCTTCACCGGACCGGGATTGGACTCGATGAACATGCTGCCGGCAAGCTCCGCGACCAGTTCATGCACCGCCAGCGCACGGGCCGTGTCGCCCTGTTCCCACGCCTTCACCAGCTCCACCATCTCGCGCGGGGCGATGTTGGAGACGACGCTGGTGACACCGCAGGCGCCGAGCGACAGGAACGGCAGCGTCAGGCCATCGTCGCCCGAATGAATGATGAGGCGGCTGCCGCAGGCCTGCCGCAGCTCCGTCACGCGGGAAGGGGAGCCGCCCGCTTCCTTGATGGCAACGATATTGGCGTGCATGTCCATCAGCCGGGCGCAGGTTTCCGGCGCAATCTCGACGCCGCAGCGGCCGGGCACAGAATAGAGCACCACCGGCAGGGAGGTTGCCTTCGCCACGGCGCTGTAATGGGCGATGAGGCCTGCCTGCTCCGGCTTGTTGTAATAGGGGGTCACGACGAGCACGCCATCGGCCCCGGCAGCTTCCGCCCGGCGGACCTTTTCCACGGCCTTTGCCGTGTCATTGGCGCCTGCGCCCGCAAGGATGAAGGCGCGGCCCCGGGCCAGTTCCACCGTCCGGCGGATCAGGTCTTCGGCTTCCGCATCGGACAGGGTTGCCGCTTCGCCGGTGGTGCCCACGGGCACAAGGCCCGTGACACCGGCTGCAAGCTGGCGTTCCACCAGGGTGGCATAGGCATCATGGTCAATGCTGCCATTGCGGAACGGGGTGACGAGGGCGGTGAAGACACCGCGGAAGCGGTCAGAAAGCTGTGTCATGGGGCTCTCCCGTGGAAGTCATGTGGTTTGGGTGTCGGCGAGCGTGTAACGCCCGGGGTCTGGTCTGGCCGTGCGGAGCCAGCTGGCGGCAGCCATTGCGCCTTCGGCATAGGCTGCCAGTGTGTGAACCTGATAGGTGAGCGTCAGCCCGGCGGACCCCAGGTCAAAGCGCACCTCGTTGATGCCGGTGACATCGCCCTCGCGGTTGATGGTGATGTCCGGTTCGCTTGCAGCAAAGCCCATGGCCTTGCTCCGCGCCTTTCGCACGGTTTCCGCCAGCCAGCGGGAGGTGCCGGATGCTTCGGCTTTCTTGCGGGCGTGATAGACCTCCCGCACCGTGGCTTCGGCGCCCGGCATGGTGCTGGCAAAGCGTGCTGCGCACAGGCGGAAAGCCTCAAAGCCAAGGGCGAAATTGGCGCTGATCACCATCGGCCGGTGGGCGGACCAGCCGGTCAGCTGGTCCTCCTGCGCCCTGGAAAAGCCCGTCGTGCCGATGACGCAGGGCAGCGGGCTGCTGCCGATCTGCTCCTGCAGCCAGAGTGAGGCGGCGGGCGCCGAGAAGTCGATGATCACATCGCAGCGGGTGTTCATGGCCGCTTCTGCGGGCCGGTATTCCAATGCGCCGCCCGCCACCGGCTGCCCCACATGGCGTGAGGTGGGCGAGACAAGCGCGGCCACCAGTTCCAGCCCCGGACTGGCCAGCACCAGTTCCACCAGCTTTGTGCCGGTACGGCCGGATGCTCCGAAGATCGAGATCCGCATTGCTCCTGCTCCTCCTGCCAGCTCTGGCGATGCTGGCGCGTCATGCCTTGACATTGTTCATGCCCTGCGCGGGCTGGCGTCAGTCGATCACCACCTTGGTTTCGGACATCTCCCGCAAGGTGATGCGCACGCCCTCGCGGCCCAGCCCGCTGCGCTTGATGCCGCCGAAGGGCACATGTTCGGCGCGGAAGTCCGGCCCCTCGTTGATCATGACACCGCCCACCGCCAGCTCGCGGGAGAACAGCTTCACCAGCGAATGGTCATTGGTGAAGACTCCGGCCTGCAGGCCATAGTCGCCCGCATTCACCTCGCAGATGGCGGCCGCCGGATCGCGGAAGCTGCGGATGGCGATGACCGGCCCGAAGGTTTCCCCAGCAATGACCGGAGCATCGGCAGCCACATTGCGCAGGACCGTGGGGGCCACGAGCGTGCCCTCGCGGGTGCCACCGGCCAGCAGCCTTGCGCCGCCCGCAAGGGTCTGGCTGATCCGGCTCTCCACCAGAGCGGCTGCCGCCTCGTCGATGACCGGACCCATCACCGTCTCCGCCAGCCGGGGATCGCCTGTGCTTATGCGTGCGACTTCGGCCAGCAGCCGGGCGGTGAATTCCTCTTCGATGTCCTCATGCAGGTAGAGCTTCTTTACAGCCGCGCAGCTCTGACCGGCGATTTCAAAGCGGTGGCCGATGGCCGTGGCCACGGCCCGGCCGAGATCCGCATCCGGCAGCACAAACAAGGGGTCATTGCCGCCCAGTTCCATCAGGCACCGCACCAGTCCGCTGGCCGCCTTCAGCGCAAGGCCGGCCGCCGGGCCGCCGGTGAAGGACAGAAGGTCGATGGGCGCGCGGGCCAGCGACAGCGCCGTTTCAGCGCCGCCATGCACCACCTGAAACAGCCCGTCCGGCCAGCCCGCCTTTGCGGCGAGATCACAGAGCATCGCGGCTGCGAGCGGGGCTTTGGGGGATGGCTTGGCGATCACCGCATTGCCCGCGGCAATGGCCGGCCCGAGCTTGTGGCACAAGAGGTTGAGCGGATAGTTGAAGGGCGTGATGGCCCCGACAACGCCTACCGGCTGATAGGTGACGGTGGCCAGCCGGTCGGCGCCGCCCTCGACGATGGCGCAATGCAGGGTCTCTCCGTCAAGGAAGGTGGCTGCATCGCCCGAGAGCCGCAGGGTGTTCTGGGCCCGGCGCACTTCATTGCGGGCTTCCGTGATGGTCTTGCCCATCTCGTTGCAGATGGTCCGGGCCAGTTCTTCCGCATGGGCGGCAATCTGCGCGGCGAGTGACTCCAGCAGCTTGCGGCGCAGCGCCGGGGTGGAGTGCCGGAAGTCGGCCTGCGCCTTGCGGGCGCGGGCGAGGGCGGCGAGAACCTCCGCTCCGGTGCTGACCGGCACTTCGCCTGCGAGTGCCCCATCAAAGGGATTGCGCACCTCGATGGCTGCAGTGCTGGCAGGGGAGAGGGTTGGGGAGAGGGTTGGAGCGGTCTGGACCGGCAGTGTCATTGTGTGGCCTCTTCAGCGTGGTCAGCCTTGCCGGGCTCGGGCCGGATCAGGCTGGAAATGGGAACAGGGCGGACAGGCCAGCGGTGGCCGGTGATCGTGGAAACGGGCAGGCTGCTGCCGGTCAGTCCGGCCACTGCGGCGGCGGTGTTGGCGGCGCAGAACCGGCCCTGGCAGGCGCCCATGGCAAAGCGCCCGTTCAGCTTCAGCTCACGGCCGGAGAGGCCGGGGTCTGAGGTGAAAAGCTCGCGCAGATCGCCCATTGTCCTGCCTTCGCAGCGGCAGAGCACGGTGTCATCGGGCAGGCGGTTGAAATGCTCCGGTCCGTCTTGCGCTGCGAAGACGCGGGCGATGAGATCCTGCATCTTCCCGTATCGGCTCGCCGCGGTTCTCAGCCGCTGCTGCAGGCGCTCCGCAGGCTCTGTCCGGCCTGCGAGCACGTCAAGGCAGATCTGCCCGGCGGTCTCTCCGCTGCACGCGGCGGCAGGGGCGCCGAGGGCCTGACGGCAATCCCCGGATTGCAGCACCAGCGGATGGCCGGGCGTATTTTGCGAACTGCCTGAAGGGGCAAGGCCGAAGCTGTTTTCGGCAAGGCCGTCATGCAGCGCGACGCGGTCTGCGGCCAGCGTATGAACCCGGCCATGCCGGTCCTGCCACTGCGCCGCAAGGCCGCCTGCCGCCGTTTCGATGCCGGTCAGCCTTGCCCCCCTGTGCCAGGGCACACGGGCGGTGAGAAGGGAGGCCACATAGCCGCCGGCCTCCAGACAGAGGCCGGGCCAGCGCAGCAGGCCGAGCCCCGCGCGGAGTTGCCGAAAGGGATCACCAGCCTCAATGACCGTAAGCGGCGGGGTGCCGAGGCGGACAAGCTGGGCGGCCACGGCCAGCAGCAGCGGGCCGGATCCGGCCAGAACGGTGCGGCCTGCCGGGGCTCTGCCCGTTTCCTTCATCATCACCTGCAACCCGCCAGCCGTCATCACGCCGGGAAGCGTCCAGCCGGGGCGGGGCAGCACGCGCTCCACGGCCCCGGTGGCAAGGCACAGGATGCGGCAGCGGAAGGTCTTCACCTGACCGGCCTTCCGGTCCTCCAGCATGACAAGGCCGTCCGCATCAAGGCCAAGATAGAGGTGTTCCGGCAGGCGCTGGATCGCGGGTGTGTTTTCAAGGCCCGCAAACAGCCGTTCCCGCAGGCGCTTCTGCGCTCTGGCGAGGGACACCGGCGGCACGCCGGGAATGGCCATGCGGAAGATGGCGCCGCCGGGGCCGGGCCGCTGGTCCGCCAGCAGCACGCTGGCACCGCCGCGCGCTGCGGTGATGGCGCAGGCCATTCCCGCCGGGCCGCTGCCGATGACGATGACATCGTGAAAGGACTGGCCGTCAGCCTGCATCATTGCCTCCTGCGCTGGCAGGCGTCACCGGCCGGACCTCGCTGCCGCTGCGGGCGGGGGTGAGGCAGGCCTCGCGGATGGTGCCATCAACCAGCACGGCACAGGCCTGACAGGCACCGATACCGCAGAAATAGCGGGCGGGCTGGCCATTTGCGTCTGTGCCGAGGTGCAGAATGCGGGCCGCTGTCAGCGCCGCTGCAATGGTTTCGCCCGGCCGGAAGGGGACGGTCTCGCCGCACCAGAAAAAGCTCGGGCCAGTCATGCGGCAAACCTCAGGCTGGCGAAGCGGTCCGGTGCGAAGGGGGCCAGATCCAGCTCCGGCTCCCGGCCGCAGATGAGTGCCGCCATGGCCTTGGCCACCACCGGGCCCAGGCAGATGCCGTCGCCCTCAAAGCCGGTGAGAATGTAGCCATTGGTGCAGCCGGGCAGGCGCCCGGCAAGTGGAAGGGCATCGGCAACGGCTGTGCGCGCTCCCGCGAAGCTGCGCAGCAGCCGCAAGTGGGCAAGGCCCGGCACCAGATCTGCGGCCTGCCGCAGCATGGTGCTCACGGCCTCAAGGTCCGTCTGGCGGGTGTCGCCGTGGTCCTCACGCGTGCCGCCGATGAGAAACTGTCCTGTCCGCAGCGGGTCGATGACAAGGCCGAAGCCGCGCTGGTCCCTGGCGCCTGCCGCCTTCTGGCTGCCTTTCGACAGGAGATAGCGGCCCGACATGATCGAGCCCGGCATGCCGGCACTCAAAGCCCGGTCCCGCTCGGTGACCAGGAGCTGGCCCTTGCGCGGGGTCAGCACACCGGAAAGGCCGAGCAGGGCGGAGGTGCCGTTGCCGGTGGCGATCAGCAGCGCGCCGGCATTGAGGGTGCCTTTGCTGGTGTGCACGCCGATGATGCGGCTGCCATCGGCGCAGGTCAGGAGGCCTTCCACCTTGCAGTTCCGGTGAACCGTGGCCCGCGATGCGCTCAGCAGCCGGTGGACGACCTGATAGCCGATGGCGTGACCCTCGCCATGCACTTCCAGCACAAGGCAGGCAGCGGGCGAAAGCGCGGGGAACCGGCGGACGATCGCGGGGCCGGAGAAGGCGGTGACCCTGATCCCGGCGCTGGCAAGGGCGGCCCCGTGCCGCTCCAGCACCGCCTCTTCCTCAGCCGTTGATGCCACGATGAAGGTGGAGCGCTCGTGGAATTCGGCGGCCAGCAGCCCGTCCTGCGCCAGTGACCGGTAGAGCGCGATGCCTTCAAGGGCCGCGCTCATCAGCGGGCCCGGCCGCTTGCTGGCGACGGAGACCGCACCATCCGACGCACCCGAGGCCCCGGCCGCAGGCATTGCCGCGTCGAGAACTTCGACGTTCAGGCCCTGCCGGGCGAGGAAATAGGCAGCCGCACTCCCGGCAATGCCGGCCCCGGCGATGATGATGGGAGAAGTCTGCGCGAGCGGCGTGTCCACCGTCTGGTCCCCTTGTTCTGACTTGCCTCCAAGTGTGAGGCGGCAGACGGGGCAGCGTCGATACAAGAACACAGCATTCCCTGTTCCTGAATTTTGTATCGGCGAACTCATTTCCGGCCATTATGGCGGAGGGAGAGAGGTAGACCAGCATGGCCAAGATCAGCCTGACACTCATTCAGACTTTCTACGAAGTCGCCCGCCACGGCTCGTTTTCGGGCGCCGCGCGGGAGCTTAATCTGAGCTATCAGTCCGCCGCCAATCATGTGCGGCGGCTGGAGCAGCTGCTGAACGGGCGGCTGATCGAGACCGAGCAGGGCGCCAAGCGGATCACCCTCACGCCAAGGGGGGTGATGCTCTACAACCTGCTCTATCCGGAACTCGACATCATGCTGGAGCGGCTGACGAAGCTGATCGAGAACCAGCGGACGGCGCTGCGGGTCGGCATGCCGCAGGCGATCTTCTTTTACCTGTTTCCGAAGGTGCTGAGCCGTTTCCGCGCCCAGTTTCCCGACATGGAATTCGCCGTCTACGAGCGCGATACGGTCCTTGCCGAACTGGTGAAGAACGGCAGTCTCGACATCTGCATCTCCGAACGCTACTTCGGCGATCCCGTGGTGCCGCAGCGGCAGCTTGGCACCTACCGGCTCGCCCTGGTCTATCCGCAGTCCTGGGGCGCCCCGCCCGAGGTGCGCGACATTCCCCGCTGGGCGCGGGACAAGCCCTTCATCACCTTCGAGCCGGGCCAGACCCTGCGCAATCTGACGATGGATTTCCTCAGCCGTGACGGGGCCAAGGTCCAGCCCACGATCACCGCCTCCGGCAGTTCCAGCGTCAAGCGCTGCGTGGAGGAGGGGCTGGGCTTTTCGATCATCCCCGAATGGTGCCTGCTGCCCGAGGATCAGGGCATCACCAGCCTGCGCCTCACCAACCTGCCGGAGGTGCGGGTCTATTTCGGCACGGCCGGTTTCCTGCAGAAACATCAGGCCGTGCAGCAGCTGTTTGATGACTGCCGCAAGGAACTGGTCGGCCCGATCCTGGAGGCGCCACGCGGCATCGAACTCAACTATCCGGTTCGGTAGGACGGATCGGCATTCAGCGGCCCGCGTCACGCTGCGCCAATTCCCCCCCCCCCCCCCCGCGCCGCCCGGGCCTTGTGCCGGGGCCTGTAAGGCTGTCACTGCGTCTCAGAGACGGGCAAGGTTTTCATCCGGCACTTTTCTCTGCGGCGGGGGTGGTGAGGCTCGGGCAGCGCTGCACATATAAAAAACAGGATAAGGGCGGCCTCTTCCTTAGTATTGTTCAATCCTGCGCCGCAGCTAGGCTGAAACACGGCCAGTAGTGCTGCCGCTCCACTGGAAGATGTGGAGCAGGCAAAAGCAATTCCAGGGGAACAACGGAGGCCCGGCAACATGAACTTTCTTGCAAAACTCTGCGGCATCGCCGCCATGGCGCTGGCAGCGGGGACCGCTGCAGCCAGTGCCGGTACGATTGATGATATTCGCGCCCGCGGTGTCCTGCGCATTCCGGCCATCCTCAATGAGGTGCCCTATTTCAACAAGGACCCGCGCACCGGTGAATGGCAGGGCTTCGTCATCGACATGGCCAGCGACATTGCCAAGACGCTGGACGTGAAGCTGGAAGTGGTGGAATCGAGCTGGTCCAACGCCATTCTCGACGTGCAGAGCGGCAAGGTGGACATGGCCTTCGCCGTCACCGCAACGCCGGTTCGTGCCATGTCCGTGTCCTTCTCGGACCCCACCTATTACAACAGCTTCATCATCGTGTCGGCCAAGGACGAGCTGACGGGCAAGACCTGGCAGGATCTCAACGACCCCAAATACACCTTCGCGGTGGACATGGGCTCGGCGCAGGACCTGATTACCCAGCAGTATCTGCCCAATGCCAATATTCTGCGCTTCAAGACACGCGACGAGGCGATCATCGCGGTCACCACCGGCAAGGCGGATGGCCTCGTCAACACCATGCTGAACGGTCTGGTGATTTCGAAGAAGGCTCCGGCTGTCGGCACCGTGAAGGTTCCGGTTCCGGTGCTCTCGACCCCTTCCGTGATCGCGCTGAACTATGGCACCGACGAAACCTTCAAGAGCTTCGTCTCCGCCTGGGCCGAATATAACCGCCGCATCGGCAACAACCAGACCTGGATCGTGAAGAGCCTTGAGCCCTTCGGCATCACCTTGACCGATATGCCCGAGGGCTTCGGCTTCGGTGGCTGATCAGGCATCAGGCCAAAACACCATGCAGCACCCCGCCACAAGCGGGGCGCCTTGCGTTTGGGGGAGGTTTATCCCTTTGCCTCCCCTCTGAACCGCTCAAGCAGCTCTGGCGGCTCAGAAGCCCCATGTCTGCGGCCAGATCCGGCAGGCCGATGAAGACGCCGTCCACCCCGCCCCCGCTCACATGTCCTTCACCAGCCGCAGCGCATCATAGATGGCGGCGTGGGTGTTGCGGGAGGCGACGGCGTCGCCGATGCGGAAGAGCTGGAAGGTGCCTTGCGGATTTCGCGTGATCTCCTGCGGCTGGCCCGCGATCAGCGCCTCGTACGACACCTGCCCAAGATTGGACGACAGCGGCTTCAGCTCGAAATAGAGACCGGCCAGTGGCAGGGTGCCGTGGTTGACGACCACCTGATCCACCGTCCGCGTCTCGCTGGCCCCGCCGTAATCGCTGCCCAGATGGGCGGTGAGCAGGTTGCCCTGCCGCTCCACCGCCAGCAGCCGCCAGGTGACGGTGAAGCGCGTGCCGAGCTTTTGCAGGCTGCGCATGTAGGGCACCAGGTTCATGGCCATCACTTCCGGCGCAAAGCTGCGGTCGGGGGTCATGATCTCGACGCTCGCGCCCGTCCTTGCGATGAGTTCCGCCGCCTGCAGGCCGGTGTGGTCGCCCGCATCGTCATAGACCAGCACCTGCCGTCCGGGTTTTGCATCGCCGGAGAGAATGTCCCAGGCGGAGACCACCAGATCATTGCCCGCACTCAGAACCTCAGTATCCGGCAGGCCGCCGGTGGCGATGATCACCACATCGGGGCTTTCTGCCAGAACATCGGCGCTTTCCGCCCAGGTGTTGAAGCGGAAGGAGACGCCGAGCCGCTCGCATTCGGCCATGCGCCAATCGATGACCGGCAGCATCTCCCGCCGCCGTTCGCTCTGTGCGGTCAGGCGGATCTGTCCGCCGGGCCGGGCGGCGGCCTCGAACACGGTCACCTCATGCCCGCGCTCACCGGCCACCCGTGCGGCTTCCAGCCCGGCGGGGCCTGCGCCCACGATCACCACCTTGCGGCGGCGCGTGGCGGGGGCGATGTCATGCGGCATCGTCTCCTCGCGCCCGGTGGCGGCGTTGTGGATGCAGAAGGCACGGCCGCCCTGATAGATCCGGTCGAGGCAATAATTGGCGCCGGTGCAGGGGCGGATGCGCTCTTCCTGCCCGGCGATGATCTTGCGCACCAGATGCGGGTCGGCCATGTGGGCGCGGGTCATGCCGGCGAGGTCCACCTTGCCGCTGGCCACCGCATGGCGGGCGGTGGCAACATCGGGAATGCGCGCGGCATGGAAGGTCGGCAGCTGCGTCTCCGCCCGGATGCTGCCGGCAAAATCCAGATGCGGCGCGCTGGCCATGCCCTGAATGGGGATCACGTCCGTCAGGCCAGCATCCGTATCGATATGGCCGCGCACCACGTTGAGGAAGTCCACAAGGCCGCTGTCCTTCAGGCGGCGGGAGATTTCCAGCCCGTCCTCCGGCGTAAGTCCGCCATCCAGCCGCTCATCGCCCGTGTAGCGGATGCCAACGATGAAATCCGGCCCGGTGCGCTTGCGGATCTCGCGCAGCACGTCGAAGGCAAAGCGCAGCCGGTTGTCGAGGGAGCCGCCATAGGGGCCGTCCAGCGTGTTGGTCAGCGGTGACCAGAACTGGTCCATCAGATGGCCATAGGCTTCCAGCTCGATGCCATCCATGCCGCCGGCCTGCATGCGCTCGGCCGCATCGCCATAGTCCTTGATGATGCGCTCGATGTCCCAGTCCTCCAGCTGCTTGGGGAAGGCCCGGTGCGCGGCCTCCCTCGCATGGGAGGGGGAGACGACGGGCAGCCAGTCGCCCTTGTCCCAGCGGGTGCGGCGGCCCAGGTGGGTGAGCTGGATCATGATGGCCGCGCCCTGCTCATGCACCGCGTCCGTCAGCTCCCTTGTCCATTTTACCACCTCGTCCTTCCAGGCGAGGATGTTGTTGAACACGGGCGGGCTGTCGCGCGATACGGCGGCGGAGCCTGCGGTCATCGTCATGGCCACCCCGGCCTTCGCCCGCTCCACGTGATAGGCCCGGTAACGGCTCTTGGGCATGCCGTCTTCCGGATAGGCCGGCTCATGCGAGGTGATGATGATCCGGTTGCGCAAGGTGAGATGCTTGAGCTGGAACGGCTGAAGAAGCGGGTCGCTGGACATGGGTCTTGGCCTCTCTGGAAGGGCGGTTTTCTTCAGCAGAATGGAAATGTTCACCAGTGTCAAGTTTCAGTGCATGAGTGTCGTTTTCTTTGACGGGCCTGCGCCATCTGCTAGATTTGCGGGATGAAACAGGACACTGACATCACGGGCGAAACCGGCATCCCGGCGGAAACCGGCTGGCGCGGCTCTGCCGACCTGTGGCTGGATGCGGCGCTTGAGGCGCTGCTGGAAGCGGGCGTGGAGGCGGTGAAGATCCAGCCTCTGGCAAAGAAGCTCAATCTGTCGCGCACCAGCTTCTACTGGTTCTTCAAGGACCGGGAGGCGCTTCTGGCCGCGCTGGTGGCGCGCTGGCGGGAGAAGAACACCGGCGCCATCCTCCGCCAGACGGGCGCCTATGCGGAGACGCTGGCCGAGGCGATGCTGAATGTCATCGACTGCTGGCTCGACCCGGCGCTGTTCGATTCACGTCTGGAATTTGCGCTGCGCAGCTGGGCGCTGCAATCGCCGGACATTCTGAAGGAGGTGCAGGAGGCCGACCGCCTGCGGCTGGAGGCGCTGACGGGCCTCTTCACCCGCTTCGGCATCAGCGGCACAGAAGCGGACGTGCGCGCCCGCACGGTCTATCTCACCCAGACCGGCTACATCTCCATGCAAACCCGGGAAGACCTCCCCACCCGCATGCACCGCATTCCCGCCTATGTCACCATCTTCACCGGCCAGCCCCCGACCTCGCGCGAACTGGCAAGGTTTCACGCAAGGCACGGGTTTGTACCTGCTGCCTCATGAAGAAAGTGCTTGTTCCGGACTGATGGCCATCTGCAGGCTATTGATTTGTATAGATCCGCGGCACAAGGGCGAGGACGGCGGCGGAGAGCCGAAGGCTTGTCAGCAGTCTGGGCGCCTTCACCCGCCCGTCTTCTCCCTGATCCTCTCCAGCAGCGCGTCCACGTCGGCCATGAGGTCACGCGGGTCTTCGAGGCCGGTGCTGATGCGCAGGGCGGAGCGGGTGTGCTGCCAGCGGGGGCTGGTCCGGTCCTCGCGGATGGGCTGCGGCGCCATCAGACTGCGGCTGCCGCCCCAGGAGGCGCCGATGGCGAAGGTGGTGAGGCCGTTGAGGGCAGGGGCCACATGCGGCAGCGCCTCAGGGCGGAACAGCACGGAAAACAGGCCGCTGACCCCGGCAAAGTCCCGCTTCCAGACGTCATGGCCGGGGCATTCCGGCCGCGAGGGCAGCAGCACGGCTTCCACCAGATCGTCGGCGGCAAAGCGGGCGGCCAGCTCCTGCGCCACCCGTCCGGCATGGGCAAGGCGCAGGGGCATGGATTCCATGCTGCGCAGGATGTGGCTGGCATCATCGGGCGATACGCCGACGCCATAACGGCCGAACTGGCTGCGCAGCTCCTGCGCCAGCGCCGGTTCGCGCACGCTGATGGAGCCCATGAGAATGTCCGACGTGCCGGAGAAATATTTGGTCAGCGCCTCGGTGACGATATCGGCGCCGTGCGCCAGCGGCTTGAACAGCAGCGGCGTTGCCCAGGTGTTGTCGCAGGCGACCAGTGCGCCGGAGCGGCGGGCGAGCGCGGCAATCGCGGAAATATCCTGCACTTCCATGGTGGTGGAGCCGGGGGATTCGCACCAGACGAGCCCGGTTTCCGGCGTCAGCCGCGCTTCCAGATCCGGCAGGGAAAGCGGATCGAAGAAGTCCACGGTGATGGACTGGCGGGCAAGGTCCTGCAGCGCGAAGTCCCGCACCGGCGGATAGCAGGATTCGGTGATGAGCACCTTCTGCCCCGGCTTCAGCACCGCCAGCATGGCAAAGGCGTTGGCGGCCTGTCCGGAGGGGGCGAGGAAGGTGTGGAAGCCGCCCTCCAGCGCGTTGATCCGCGCTTCCAGCGCCCGCGTCGTCGGCGTGCCATGAAGCCCGTAGCTGTAGCCATCCAGCCCCCGCTCGCCGCGGCTTGAGAAGGCCTCCGCTGTGTCAAAGACGATGGTGGACGCCCGGTGCACCGGCGTGGTGAGGCTTGCAAAGCCCTCCTCGCGCACATCCGGCTTCACCACGCAGCGGGTCATGTCATGCATTTTCAGGTCTCCTGTTCCGGCGGGCAGGAAACCACGGCGCGGTGGCGGCCGTCCAGCATCCGGTGCGGCGCGCGGTTATTGAGACTTGCCGTAAAACGGCTCTGCGGCGGCAAGATCCCACGAACAGACAACGCAGTTGCGCCCGCGCTCCTTGGCCGCATAGAGGGCGGCGTCGGCGCGCCGGAGGGCGTGCTTGATGCTGGCTTCGCCCTCTTGCACCATCGTCACGCCAAAGCTGGCGGTAATGCCCGCAGTCTCCGGCAGATATTTCGACAGCCGGTCGCGGGGCATGGCGGCAATGCGCTGCTGCAGGCGCCGCGCCACCTTCTCCGCCACATCGGGCGCTGTGCCGGGCAGCAGGACGGAAAACTCCTCGCCGCCGATGCGGGAGAAGACGTCCTGCTCGCGCAGGGACGACTGGCAGGTGCGGCTGACTTCCTTCAGCACTTCGTCGCCGGCCGCATGACCATAGGTGTCATTCAGCTGTTTGAAGAAATCGAGATCGAAAACGATCAGCGCATTCCGCTGCCTGTCTGCGGCGCCACTTCCGTTTCCGCTTCCGTTTCCGGCGGACAGGATGGCACGGCTGCGCCGCTCGAAGGCGCCGCGGCCGGGAACGCCGGTCAGCCAATCATGGTCAGCCACCCGGCGCAGTTCCAGATTGTGCATGACGATGGCAGCCAGCTGCTGCAGGATGTCCTCGTCGCGGGGGGTGAAGCGGCGGGGCTTGCGGTCGAAGACGCTGAGCGTGCCGATCCGCGCGCCGCCGGGGGCAATCAGCGGCGCACCGGCATAGGCGCGCAGGTGGTCCGGGCCGGTGACATAGGGGTTGTCCCGCGTCCGCTCGTCCGCCAGGGCGTCGGCGATCAGCAGCGCCTTGTCCGAAAGCACGGTGAAGCGGCAGATTGCATGCTCAAGCGGTGTCTGCCGCTGGTCAAAGCCAGGATGGGACTTGAACCATTGCCGGTCCTTGTCGATGAAGCAGATGACGGCCGCGGGCGCATCGAAGATCGTGCGCGCCAGTTCGGTGATCCTGTCGAACCCGGCTTCATAACCGCTGTCAAGGATCTGATAGCCATCCAGAACCTTCTGCCTGTCCACGTCCTGCAATCCCATTCGTCCCTCCAGACTGCCCGGACGAGCATAATGCGGACTGCTTAAAAACTGTTCCATCTGAGGCAGGAAAACTGTCCGGGGGGCTGGTTTTTCCCGGTGGTGGACAGGTTTGAGGATACTGCGTGAGCTGCGCTGAAGCTTGTGTGAAGCTTGCCGGGGCGTCAGATGCAACCAGAGGACAATCGATAAGTTGCTTTACAGGCGTACCTGGCAAAAGTACGAGGGCGTCCAAGTTCCGGTTGTAAGAGGCTGACGGCCGGTACACTCAGGACGTGCAGCGGAAGCCTGGGCAGGTGTCTTCCGCTGAGTGGAAATCACAAGGAAGATACGCCTTGTTTGGTAGTGTGCTGAGAGTTCTGCAAATTCGCTGAGAGATGGCGGTCATGGCAGACTGGTGTTGTTCAAGTTCACCGTTTCCCGTGGAAGGAACGCCGCCATGACCAAGTCCAAAGGTAAGACCGCCAGCGCCAGCGTCAAAGAGATTCTGCTTTCGCACCCAGACGGCCTGCGCAATGTGATCCGCGCCGTCATGCAGGAGGTTCTGGAAGCAGAGATGGACGAGGCGCCGGGAGCGGCGAAGAGCGAGCGGACGCCGGAGCGTCTGGGCTATCGCTCGGGCCATTACAGCCGCACGCTGGTGACGCGTGTGGGCAAGCTGGAGCTCAGAGTGCCGCAAGACCGGCAGGGCCGCTTCTCAACCGAACTGTTTGAGCGCTACCAGCGCTCGGAGCGGGCCTTGGTTGCGACACTGGCGGAGATGTATGTGCAGGGCGTATCGACGCGCAAGGTCAAGGCCATCACGGAAGAGCTGTGCGGCCATGCTTTCTCGGCCTCTTCAATCTCGGCCATCAACAAGCGCCTCGACGAAAGCCTTGCCGCCTTTGCCGGGCGCCCGCTTCATGAGCCCTTTCCTTACCTCATCCTCGATGCGCGCTACGAGAAGGTGCGGGAGGCAGGCGTCGTCATGAGCCAGGCGGTGCTGATTGCGGCCGGCACCGACTGGGACGGACGGCGCCAGATCCTGGCCGTCGGGATGGCCAATCGCGAGAGCCGCTCGGCCTGGCGGGACTTCCTCGCCGGCCTGAAGGCGCGCGGCCTCAAGGGCGTCGAGCTGGCCGTGTCAGACGATCACCCCGGCCTGGCCGCAGCGATCGGCGAGGTGATCCCTGAGGCCGCATGGCAGCGCTGCTATGTGCATTTCCTCAGGAACGCGCTCGACCATCTGCCGAGAAAGCATGGTGACGACTGCCTGCAGGAGCTCAGGTGGCTCTACGACCGCCGGGATCTTGACGAAGCAAAGGCTGATCTTGCCGCATGGCTCGCCAAATGGTCGCCCCGCTACCCGCGGCTGACAGCATGGGCCGAGGAGAACATCGAGCAGACACTGACATTCTTCCGGCTGCCGCGCCAGCACCACAAGCATCTGAAGTCCACCAACATGCTCGAGCGCCTCAACGAGGAGATAAGACGCCGAACCTATGTCGTGCGCATCTTCCCCAACACCGAAAGCTGCCTGCGCCTCGTCAGGGCCCTAGCTGTCGAAACCAGCGAAAACTGGATGGAGGCCAACCGCTACATCAACATGGACGATCTCAAGGAGCACAAAAAGCTCCAACTCCGAAAAGCAGCATGACTAGATTCATGACCGCCCAAATTTGCAGAACTTGACGCACACGACCCATCCGTGACGGGCGGGTTCACTGGGTGGATATTCCCAACCAGCGCCTGTTGCGGATGCAGCCGGACGGGCAGGGGCTGACGCAATGGGATCTGCCGGTCAAGGTCAGCGCGCTGGTGCTGGCCGCAGACGGCGGTTTCATGGCTGCCACGTCACGCGGCTTTGCGCATCTGGCATTGGAAGAGACCGGCCCCGTTTTCCGCTTCGGCCTGGGCCCCGAGTTGCCGGACGGCTGGCGCATGAATGACGGGGCCTGCGACCGGCAGGGGCGGTTCTGGGCCGGGTCGCTGTCACCGCGCCCGGCGGAGGACGGCCAGTGCGGCGAGCTTTTCAGTCTGGATGCCGGGGGCAAGGTCAGCGCGCGTGGCGGGCGCTTCCGGGTGCAGAACGGCCTTGCCTGGAGCCCGGACGGGCGGCGCATGTATGTCTCGGACTCGCATGTTTCCAACGTCCACGTGACGCGCTTCGACTTTGACCCGGAGACGGGCGACCGCTCCAATCCGCAGCTTTTCGCCAGCCACGCGCTGCTGGGCGGCAGGCCGGACGGGGCGGCCATGGATGTGGACGGCTGCTACTGGATTGCCGCCAGCGACAGCGCCCGCATCCTGCGGCTGACGCCGGAGGGGCGGATTGATGCGGAAATCCATGCGGATGTGCCCAACCTGACGAACCTGTGCTTCACCGGCCCGGACCTGCGCACCGCCGTCATCTCCTCCCTCAACAACGGCACCTCCGGCGGCGGCATCTACGCCGTGCATCTGCCGTTTCAGGGGCTGGCAGAGCCTATGTGGCGGGGGGCGAGTTTGGCTTGCCTTGTCTGATCATGCGCATATATGATGCACATAAAGGATGAGGAGTGCGCGTGATGGCTGTTGATACGACCGAGAGCAAGTCCGGCCGCGCATTGAGTGGCTTTGGGCGTGGCAAGCGGGCCGTGAATCTGTCTCTGGACCCGGCCCTGCTGGAGGAGGCAAGGGCCATGGATCTGAACCTGTCTCAGGCTGCGGAAGAGGGGTTGCGGCAGGCTGTGTCGCGGATGCGCGCGGAAATCTGGCTCCGGGAAAATGCTGCCGCGCTCGAAAGCTCGAACGCCTGGGTGGAAGAAAATGGTCTGCCGCTGGACCAGTACCGGCAATTCTGATGGCAAGGTTCGACGTTTATCCGGACCCATCAGGACGCGGTTATCTGCTGGATGTTCAGGCAGGCGTACTTGAGGCCTTGAGCACCCGTATGGTGGTGCCGCTTTTCCCGGAAGACCGGGCGCCCTTGCCCGCCCGCCGGCTCAATCCGGTTTTCGGGATCGCCGGAGTGCGGCATGTGATGGTGACGCAGTTCATGGCATCGGTGCCGCGATCACTGCTGCGCCAGCCCGTCATGAACCTTGCTGCACACGATGTGGAGATCAGCAACGCGCTCGACATGCTGTTTTCCGGATTCTAACGGCAAGTCATCCTGGAGCCTTGGCAGCGGCGCCTTTTCTGCCTTCGTGGGCTAACTGATCACGCATCGTGCAGAGGACTTGCCGCAGCGCCCTTCTCACCCTCAAGGGGGGAAGAGGAACTGGAGCCAGACTGTCAGTCCGGAAAAATCACTGCCGGTTCAAGGGCACTGAACGCCCGTCCCAGCCGGCAAATCCTTCCCCCACCCTCAAAACTTCGCAGGTGCGAAGATGCGAAGTCCGGTGGAGAGGTGGGCGAGGGCGTCGCGGGCGAGGGTGAGCATGGCGGGTTGCGGCTGGTTGCTGCCAAGGCCGCGCACTTGCCGCACGTGGTTGATGGCGCTGTCGAAATCGGCAAAGCGCTCCGGCAGGGCGAGGTGCAGATAGAGCGCGATGACGGTCGCCGAGCGGCTGCGCCCGCCGCGGCAGTGGACCAGCACATGGCCGCGCCGGTGGGGCGGGTAATGCGGCTTGCCGGGGCTGTCCTGCGTCAGCATGCCATGCAGCGCCATGACGCCCGCCAGCAGATGCTGCGGCGCGTTGCCCGGCCCGTCGATGAGGCCGATGTGGGTGCGGCGGATGGTGGTGCCATCGGAAAGGGTCAGCGGTGCCATCTCCACATTGACCGCAAGGTTCATGGTGGACGTGATGCCCTCATTGAGCAGCAGGGCCGGATCATCCGCCGCCACCTTGTTGCCGATGAACAGGCTGGCGCCGTGGGGGCCGAGGCCGCTTACCACTTCACACAGCACCGGCAGGCGGTCCTCTTGTTCTTCCGGCAGAAGCGCGCTGGAGGGGGGCATGCGGGTCATATCGATCTCCTGACCGGCTGCACCGGTCCCAATTGCAGGTCAAGTTCCGGCCCGAAGACAAGGCTGCGGCCAGTGTGCAGCCTTTTGCCAAGGGCGGCGGTGAGTTTGGGCATGGCTTCGGGCGCGGCAAAGGCAGGCACCACATGGCAGGCGCGGGTGTGGTCCGCAAGCCAGAGCGTGTCCTTGAGGCGCGGATGCACATTCCAGCCAAGCCATTCGGCCTGGCCCCGCGCCAGCAGATCAGCGGCCGGCGTGCCGGGGGGAACGTGGCTGGAAAAGACGAAACGGAACCCCTCGTCCGCCCGCGCCAGCAGGCTGGCGGCAAGGCCGGATTCCGCATTGGCCTCAGTACTGACGATCACATCCGCGGGCTGATAGGCCCCGCTGCGCCCGGCGCTGGCAAGAAGCGCTGCCAGCTCTTCCCGTGTGCCGGGATGGCAGATGCGCGAGGGTGTCCGGGCAAGGGCCATCATTTCGGCTAGAACCACCGGGCAGGCGCGGGGCTTCAATCCCTCACGGGCCAGCGCCAGCACCACTTCCGGGCCGCGCCCGGCGGAGGGCACGGGCAGCACCGCGCCGCCGCGCACCGCCTCTGCCATGAGGCTGATCTGGTCCGCAAGGCTGGTGTCCCGGTCGCCATAGGAGGCGTCGGTGACGAGGCAGGCGGCGCGGGGCGGCGGGTCAAAGGCGAGAAGGCCGGACTCCGGCGTCCAGTCGCCCATGTAGAGAAAGCCGCAGTCCGCCGCCACATGCAGCCAGATACCGCCCGGCGCATGGCCGCTCCGGCCCGTGGTGATGGCAAGCCCCGCCACTTCCGCAGTTCCGGAGAGCGGCAGCAGGTTGCGCGTGGCCTGCGGCAGCACCGCTTCCGGGATCTGCGCGAAGGTTTCCGCTGTGGCATAGACCGGCGGGCGGCCCAGCCTTGCCCGCAGCTGCAGGGCACCGGCATGGTCCTGATGCGCATGGGAGAGGCACAGGGCATCCACAGGGCCAACACGGCTCACATCCGGCAGCACGCCGGGTTCGGGCCCCTCGCCAAGGTCAAACAGAATGCGGCGGCCGCAGGTTTCCAGCAGAAAGGCTGCGGGCAGCTTGCCGCCCGCGCCGCTGATGATCCTCAGTTCTGCCAAGGCAGGGCTCCCTTGGGCAGACGGGAGGAGAACAGCGAGGCGGTGCCCATCAGCAGCAGCACGGCCACCACCATGAGGCAGCCGACGGCAGCTGCCAGAGTTGAAGCGCCGCCTTCCTCAAGGAAGACGATCATCGGGCCGATGGTGCGGGCGCTGGAGGAGACGAGCAGGATGGAAACCTGGATCTCGTTCAGCGCCGTCATGAAGACGATGATGCCGCCGGCAATGGCAGAAGGGGCAAGCATGGGCAGGATGATGTCCTTCATCCGGGCGAGGAACCCGGCACCGGCAACGCGGCCCGCCTCTTCCAGCGAGCGCTCGATCTGGGCAAAGCCGCCCAGCACGGGGCGAAGGGCGAGGGCGAGGAAGTTGGAGAGATAGGCGGCGAGAATGATCCAGACCGTGCCATAGATGCTGACGTTGATGAAGGGCAGGGGCCTCAGGAAGAAGAGGATCATGGCCACGCCCAGCACGATGCCCGGCAGCGCATAGGCAAGCTCCGCCGCCAGCTGCACCAGCCGCACGGCCGGGCCTTTGTGCCAGCTGAGGAAATAGGCGAGGAACACCGCCATCACCACCAGAATGAGCGTTGCCGCCAGCGTCAGGCCGAAGCTGGTGAGAAAAGCCTGCCGGATCGAGGCATGATGCAGCAGCGCATTGGCATAGTTCTTCAGCGTCAGGCTGGCGAATGTCAGCTCCTGTCCGAAGCCGCTGACCAGCGACGTGGTGACGAGGGCCGAGAGCGGCAGCAGCAGGGTGAGGACGAGGAAGATCCATGCCCCGGCTTCCGCAATGATGCGGCCCCTGCCGAGGGAGAAGGTGACCGGCTGGCCGAGCCCATCGACCCGGAGATCCCCGCGCCGGGCCATCCATCCGGCAAGGCCGAGGCCGGCCACGGTGAGGGCGGAGAGCAGCAGGGCGAGTGCGGCCATATCGGACAGGGCCGAGGGGCCGTAGCTGTTGAGCTGCTGGTAGATGAGGGTGATCAGCGTCGGGAAGCGGGCCGGGATGCCCAGCATCGCCTGAATGCCGAAATTGCCGATGGCCGAGACGAAGGCGAGCGCGGCACCGGCCATGATGCCGGAGCGGGCGAGCGGCAGGAGGATGGTGAAGAGCATGCGCCGGTTTCCGGCCCCGGCAGCGCGGGCGGCCTCCGCCAGGTTCTGCGGAATGCGGCGCAAGGTGGCGCGCACGGTCAGGAACACCAGCGGTGCATTATAGAGCCCCAGCAGCAGGATGATGCCGGTGGCGGAGAACAGCGGGTGTCTTGCTCCCGCAGGCAGGGCAAGGCCGAGCGCGCCCAGCAGCGGGCTCGACGGCGAGAAGGCCTGCACCCAGGCAAGGGCGGTGACCTGCGGCGGGATCATCAGCGGCAGCACGAAGCAGAAGATCCACGCCGTCTTGCCGCGCATGTTGGTGTGCACGGTGAGGATGGCCGCGAGCGTGCCAAGGGCAACCGCGATCACCGAGGACAGAACCGCGACCTGCAGCGAATTGAGCGCCGCCGTGATCACCCGGCCCTTGAGATAGAGCGAGGACAGGCGGTCAAGATCGATCACCCCGTCCGGCGCAAGTCCGGCCATGGCGAGGCGGGCGAGAGGGGCGAAGGAAAGCAGCCCGACGAGAATGGCCAGTCCGCCAAGGACCAGCCAGTCGGTGCGCAAGGGGAGCGCCAGACGGCGCCCCCCCGATGCGGACAGGGTGATATCGGACATGCCTCAGCCGCCGAAGATCTCGGTGAACCTGGCGCGGGCGGCAGCGTCGGTTTCGACGGCCTTGTCCGCATCCACCGGCAGCAGCTTGATGGTGTCCAGCTTGGGGAAGCCGGCCGGCGGGGTCATCGCCGGGTCGATCGGCAGGTTGCCCTGCTTCACCACCAGCTCCTGGCCTTCCTTCGACAGCAGGAAGTCGATGAAGGCCTTGGCGGCATCCACGTTCTTGGCCGTGGACATGATGGCGGCCGGTTCGGTGATGAAGGAGACGCCATCCTTCGGGAAGATGAAGTCCACCGGCGAGCCGCTGGCCTTGGCGCGCATCACATCGGCATCGACGACGATGGCATATTTGGCCATGCCGCCGGCGACGGCCTTCAGTGCCGGGCCGTTGCCGCCTTCCGGGGCGATGCCGAGCTTGGCGAGGCCTTCATAGAACTCCCAGCCGATGCCCGGCACGTTGACGACGCTGTGCATGTGGTTGAGCGCAGCGCCCGAATAGAGCGGGCTCGGCACGGCGATCTGGCCCTTGTTGTCTTCGCTCAGCAGCTCTGCCCAGGTTTCGACGGGCTTGGCATTCTGGGTGTTGTAGGCAATGCCGGTGGACATGATCTTCGTGCCGAAGAACATCTTGTCCTTGTCATAGGTGCTGGCGTCATAGCCGTCCACCTTGGCTTCCGGATAGGCCATCAGCAGGCCTTCGGCCTTGAGCTGGCCCAGGTTGATGGTGTCGGCCACCAGCAGCACGTCCGGCTTCACGTCGCCTGCGGTGATTTCGGCGCGCAGCACGTTCATCAGCTGGCTGGTGCCGTTGCGGGTCCATTCCACCTCGATGCCCGGGTTCTTCGCCTTGAAGGCGTCAACCGTCTGCTGGGCAATTTCCGGCGACTGGGAGGTGTAGAGCACCAGCGTTCCGGCGTGAGCCGTGCCGGCCATCAGCATGAGAGCAAGTGCAGAAAGAAGGCGCATGGTCAGATCCTGTCGTCTTTGGGGGGGAAAGCCGGCGGGGCATGTCAGCCCGCATCCGGAATGATCCAGCCGTCTTCGGCCCGGACATGGATGACGCTGCCGGAGGGCAGCGCGAAGTCACCGGGAGCCTGCAGCGTCAGCTGAAGGTCCGGCATGGCGTGGGGGTGGAAATCCACCTGTGTGTGGGAGCCGCGGAAGATCACCTGGGTGATGGTGGCGGCAAAACCGTCTTCAGAACCGGCGGCAAGCGCCAGCTCGCCCGGATGCACGCAGATGCTCACCGCTGCCTGCTGCTGCTGGCCCGAGCGGGCGCGCACCTCGTGCCGGTGGCCGAAAATATCCACCATGGCATGGCCTGCGCGGCCCGAAGGGGTGACATCCGTGCCCGGCAGGATCAGGCCACCGCCGATGAAACGGGCGACCATTTCGTTCTGCGGCTCGCGGTAAAGCTCACGCGGCTTGCCGAACTGCATCACCCGGCCTGCCTCCATCACCGCAATGCGGCTGGCAAGGGCCATGGCCTCGGACTGGTCATGGGTGATGTAGATCATGCTGGCGCCGGTGCGGCGGTGAAAGTCGAGGAACTCGCGCTCCATGGAGGCGCGCAGATGCACGTCGAGATTGGCCAGCGGCTCGTCCAGCAGCATCACGGACGGACTGGCCGCAAGGCAGCGGGCCAGGGCAACGCGCTGGCGCTGGCCGCCGGAAAGATCAGACGGGGCGCGGGTGCCAAGCGCCTCCATGCCGACGGTTGCCAGCGCCTCGCGGCAGCGGCGCGCCCGCTCCGCAGAGCTGACACCGGCCACCTTCAGCGCATAGCCGACATTCTCTTCCACGCTCATGTGCGGCCACAGGGCGTAGTTCTGGAAGACGATGCCGATGTTGCGCTTTTCCGGCGGCAGGCTGGCGGCAGGGGAGGCAACCTCGCGCCCGCCAAGGCGGATGGAGCCCGCTTCCAGCGTCTCGAAGCCCGCGATCAGCCGCAGCATCGTCGTCTTGCCGCAGCCGGACGGGCCGAGAATGGCGACGAATTCCCCGTCGTTGACCGTCAGGGACACCCCGTCCACCACGCGCTTGCCGCCATAGCTCCTGGCAATATCCGTCAGTTCGATTCCAGCCACGTGCCGATCCTGAAAAATTAATAATCTCAGTGACTTAATGCGCTTGATCACAGATAAATCTTGATCTGCACACGTGTGCACATTACAGGTGTTATGCTTCGGTTTTATGACGGGGCCAGAGGTTGCAATCCGGCAGGGCTGCCAGTGTGCGTCCAGTGCGCAGAAACTGCGCAAACTTGCGGGGAGAGGTGAATGAGCAAGGCGGGTTTCGTGACCGCAGCCGATGTGGCGAAGCTTGCGGGCGTGTCACGCTCGGCCGTTTCACGCACTTTCACGCCCGATGCCTATGTTTCCCCGGCGGTGCGTGAAAAGGTGCTGAGGGCGGCGGATGAGCTGGGCTACCGGGTGAACCGGCTGGCCAAGGATCTGCAGACCTCCCGCTCCAGCATGGTGGCGATTGTCGGCGCCCGCTTTTACGAGCCCTATGTGGCCGGGCTGCTGGATGACCTCAGCGCCGCGCTGATCGGCGAGGGCCTGCATGCGCTGCTGCTCAATGCCTCGTCGCAAGACATGACGGCGCTGCTGAACCTTGTGCTGGAATACCGGGTGCGGGCGGTGATCGTGCTCTCCGGCGCGCCCCCGCGTGAGCTGATCGACCAGTGCCTGCGCGCCCGCCAGCGCATGATCCTCATCAACCGCCACATGGAAGACGTGGAGGCAGGCTCGATTGAGACCGACGACCGCATGGGCGGGCGGCTGGCGGCGGAGCGGCTTCTGGCGGCCGGGCGGCGGAAGCTCTGTGTGGTGCGCTCGGGGGCAGACACCCCCAGCCAGCGGCGGCGGGCAGCGGGCTTTCTGGAGCGGCTGGACGAAGAGGGGATCGCCTGCGAACGCTGGGTGGCCGGGCGCGGCAACTATGAAGCGGGCTGCGAGGCCGCCCGCAGCCTTCTGAGCGGTTCAGGTCCTGCTATTGCCCCGGATATTGATGGCGTCTTCGCCGCCACCGACCGCACGGCCCTCGGCTTTCTCAACACGGCGCGGTTTGAAATGGGCGTTTCCGTGCCGCAGGACGTGGCGGTGATCGGCTTTGACGACATCCCGGAAGCGGCCTGGTCCTCTCACAACCTCACCACCATCCGCCAGTCCGCCCCGGACGTGGTGGCCGCCGTGCTGACGCTTCTGGCCGAAGACGGCGAGGACGCGGGCCTTCAGCGTGTGGCCATTCCGGTCAGTCTGGTGGAACGGGGGACGGTGTAGCCGGTCATGACATTGTCCCGGCAGTCTGATAGGATATGCCCTTGAGACAAAGGCTGGGAGCCCGGCACCATGACAGCGCCTGTCCGTTCGGAAAAACTGGAAATGCGGGTATCGCCCGAGGCCAAGCGGCTGCTGCGGGAAGCGGCGGAGCTGCGCCACAAGACCATGTCCGAATTCGTGCTCGACAGTGCTCTTGCTGCGGCTGAGGAAACCGTTCTGCAGCGCCGCATCCTGCGGCTTGGCGAGGCAGAGTGGCAGGCGTTCGTGGAAGCTCTCGACGCCCCGCCCCTTCGGCACGCGCGCATGGAACAATTGCTGACGTCTCCCGGTGTATTCGACTGAAGCATGGGCGGCGGGCCGAAGCTCCGGATCGAAAAGCTCAGCGCACACCATGACCTGCCCGCCTTCGATTGCGGAACGCAGGCGCTGAATGCTTTCCTGCAAAGACGCGCTCTGGCGAGCCAGAAATCCGGCAGTGCACAGACCTATCTTGCAATGGCAGGGGAGGCAGTCGCCGGATTCTACAGCCTGACCTTTGGCCAGATCGAATATGCCGGGGCACCTGACCGGCTGCGCAAGGGTTTGCCCCGTCATCCGGTTCCGGTGATGCTGCTGGCGCGTCTTGCGGTGGACCGTGGCTGGCAGGGACAGCGGTTGGGCTCCGGCCTGCTGAAAGATGCAATCCTGCGCACGCTGCAGGCGGCGGATATTGCCGGACTACGGGTGCTTGCAGTGCATGCCAAGGACGGTGAAGCCCGTGCCTTCTATGAGACATTCGGTTTCATTCCCTTTGAAGACCAGCCTCTGGTCCTCTACCGCCTCATCAAGGATATCCGGCAGATGCTTGAAGGGTGATGGGTGGCGGGCCGCCTTGAGCAGGTCTTGAAGTCCTGGAAGCCTGCGGTCCGAACTGGACGGAAGTCAGTGCCTGACATATATTAGCTAAATTAGTCATGTTTTAAAACTGGCCAAGGAGGCAGGGAAATGCAGGTGACCGTTCATGCCGCCAAAACCAACCTGTCGAAGCTGATCGAAGCGGCACAGGCAGGTGAAGAGGTCATCATTGCCAAGGGCAAGCGCCCTGTTGCGCGCCTTGTGCCGATCCCGCAGACCACGTTCAGGACGGGGCTGCTGAAGGGCAGGCTGACGGGAGCTGGCCCGGATTTCTTTGAGCCGTTGGCAGAGGACGAGCTGGCGCTCTGGGACGGGCGTGAGTGAAGCATCTGCTGCTTGATACCCACGCCTGGGCATGGTCGCTGACGGCGGACCCGCGCCTGCCGCAATCGGCCATCGCTGCGATTGAGGCGGCAGAAACCGTATCGATCAGTGCCATCAGCCTGTTTGAAATCGGTCAGAAAGTCCGGCTTGGAAAGTGGCCCGAAATGGCGCCGTTCCTTCACCTGCTGCCCAGTCTCGCCGGGGAGCAGGGCGCGCGCCTGCTGGATGTCTGCGCCGAAGCCTGCCTTCTGGCGGCAACGCTCGAATGGCCGCATCGTGACCCCTTTGACCGGTTCATTGCCGCGGTTGCAATGACACGCGGCATGGTCCTTGTGTCGGCAGATACGGCGTTTGATGGACTGGACACAGAGCCGGGCTGGCGCGGGCGCGTGTGGTAAGGGGGGCCTTGGTCCTCTACCGCCTCATCAAGGACATCCGGCGGATGCTTGAAGGGTGACGGGTGGCAAGCTTGCGCCGGGCGGAGGAGGGATGTTCTGCCAGAGGAATCAAGACTTAAAGATTGCGCTCCACATCCTGCCTTGCATGAAGAATGCGGATGACTTCGATCCTGCCGCTCTTCTCCCGGAAATAAAGCACATGCGAACCGCAGGGGATTTTCTGATAGTCCGGCCTGACGGTTACGGGTCTGCCCTGCTTCGTGCCTGAGGCAAGTGCTTGGCATGTGCCGCTGATTTCGTCCGTGTAGCGGTCCGCCTGATCTGGTCCCCAGTTCATCGCGCTGTATTGCCAGATGCCTGCCATGTCCGCCTGGGCCGCCGGGGAGAAGAAGAGGGCTTTCATCGCGGGATGAAGCCAGACCGCATGCGGGTCTTGAAGGCCTCGAAGTCGAAGGGCTCCGGCTCGCCGGATTGCTCTCCGGTGATGAGGGCGGCTTCCAGCGCCTTGACGCGGGCTTCATGCTCTTCCAGCAGGCGCAGTCCTGCGCGGACCACTTCGCTGGTGGAGCCATAGCGCCCCGCACGGACCTGCTCCTGGATGAAAGCGGTGAAATGGTCACCAATGGTGATGGAGGTGTTCCGTGCCATGGCCATTTCCTTGTCAGAGTGGGTGTCTTCAGCCTATACCAAAAAGTATTACAGTCAATGTCCGGCATTGTGGCTTGCCGTTCTCCGGCATGCTGGACGTGGCTCTGTGCGTCGATCATGTTGACAAGCCTGCTGCCGGGCACCCCTTGTTCCGGCAAGGGGCAGGGGAGCAGACTAGCGCAGTGGGAAGGATAACGGGGCCTTGAGTGTGGACGTGGCGGGCGAAGAGATTGCGCAGATTGTCAGCCGCATGCGGCTGAATGCGGCGGCGTTTATCGTCACGGTCTATGGCGACATCGCCGTGCCGCGCGGCGGTGTGCTGTGGACGGGAACGCTGATCGAGCTTTGCGCCAGGGCCGGGATCAATGAATCGCTGGTGCGCACGGCTGTCTCCCGTCTCGTCGCCGCCGAGCGGCTGGCGGGCGAGCGCATCGGGCGGCGCAGCTATTACCGGCTGGCGGAGGCGGCAAGGGCGGAGTTCCAGCAGGCTGCAGATCTGCTTTACGGACCGGACCAGCCGGGCCGGGGCTGGCAGGTGATCCATGCGCCGGATTTGACGCCGGACGACGCCCGCCGCTTGCGGCTGGGGCATATGGGCGGGCCGGTGTTCATCCGCCCCGACCGGGGGCAGGCGCCGCCGCCGGGGGCGCTGGTGCTCCACGCGGGCGAGGTTGCGGACCCGGCAAGGCTCGCCGGTTTCTGGGATCTTTCGGCCCTGCAGGAGGGTTATGCAGAGTTCACCGCCAGTTTCTCGCCGCTGCTTGCGGTGGCGGATGAGGGCGGCTGCCGTCTTGCCGGTGGCGACGCGCTGACCGCCCGGCTGCTGCTGGTGCATGCCTACCGCCATGTTCTGCTGCGCGACCCGCGCCTGCCGCAGGCGGCCCTTCCGGCAAACTGGAACGGCGGCGAGGCGCGCCGCCTTTTCCGCCGGCTCTATCTGGCACTGACGCCGGCTACGGAACGGCATGTGGCCGCCCATCTGGAAGGCACGGACGGCTTCCTGCCCGCACGCACAGCGGAGAGCATCAGCCGGATTCCGGTGGTTGCCTGAATGGGGAGAGGGGGCTGGATGGTTTGAGAATAAATAACCAATTGAAATATAACAAGAAAAATCTTCGCATCCAAAAGCATCACAAAAATCATGATAAAGTGACTTTTCTTGTGACGGTTTTGGGCGTATAAATCGACCGGTCGGTCAGCGATATGAGGAGTGAGCTGGCTGTCACGCGGCTGCAAGGCGCTGGATTGAAGCGCGGAGCAGGGCGTTTGATGAGGGAGGAGGCCGGATCATGTATGCCCAGCTTGTGACATCCGAAGGTGGCAAGGCCCGTGAGGCGATGACACCGGAAGAGGCTGCCTTTCAGGACCGCATCGACCGGGGCGAGAAGATCGAGCCCAAGGAGTGGATGCCGGAAGGCTACCGCAAGACGCTGATCCGCCAGATCGGCCAGCACGCGCACAGCGAGATCGTCGGCCAGCTTCCCGAAGGCAACTGGATCACCCGCGCACCGACGCTGGAGCGCAAGCAGATCCTCCTGGCCAAGGTGCAGGACGAGGCGGGCCACGGGCTCTATCTCTATTCCGCCGCCGAGACGCTGGGTGTCTCCCGCGATGAGCTGATCGGCCTGCTGCATGCGGGCAAGATGAAATATTCCTCCATCTTCAACTATCCGACGCTGACCTGGGCCGATATCGGCGCCGTCGGCTGGCTGGTGGACGGGGCGGCGATCATGAACCAGGTGCCGCTGCAGCGCACCAGCTACGGCCCCTATTCCCGCGCCATGATCCGCATCTGCAAGGAAGAAAGCTTCCACCAGCGGCAGGGCTACGACATCATGATGAAGATGGCCAAGGGCACGCCGGAGCAGAAGGCGATGGCGCAGGATGCGCTGAACCGCTTCTGGTTCCCCTCGCTGATGATGTTCGGCCCCTCGGACAAGGACTCGGTGCATTCCGCCCAGTCGATGGCCTGGAAGATCAAGATCAACACCAATGACGAACTGCGCCAGAAGTTCGTCGACCAGACCGTGCCGCAGGCCGAATATCTCGGCCTCACCATTCCCGATCCCGAGCTGAAGTGGAACGGGGAGAAGGGCGGCTATGATTTCAGCGAGCCGGACTGGAGCGAGTTCTTCGCCGTCATTTCCGGCAATGGCCCCTGCAATGAGGAGCGCCTCGGTGCCCGCGTCAAGGCCTGGGAAGATGGCGCCTGGGTGCGCGAGGGGCTGATGGCCCATGCGAAAAAGCAGGACGCGCGCCGTGCGGCAGCGCGGGTTGCGGCCGAGTGAACCGGCCGTCTGCAAGCCATTGATGTGGTCAGATCCCCGGCACAAGGCCGAAGATGACGGCGGAGAGGTTGCAGGCGTGTCAGAAGTTTGAGCCAGTGCGGGGCTCAGTCTGGCGCAGGACCGGCAAAAGACAGTCTGATTTCAACGTGTTTGCGGGAGGACGCGGAACATGTCCAGCGAATGGCCCCTTTGGGAAATCTTCATCCGTGGCCAGCATGGCCTCAATCACCGCCATGTGGGCAGCCTGCATGCGCCGGACGCGGACATGGCCATCCGCCATGCGCGCGATGTCTATACGCGCCGCAATGAGGGCGTTTCCATCTGGGTGGTGAAGTCGGAAAACATCACCGCTTCCGTGCCTTCGGAGAAGGGGCCGCTGTTCGAGCCGTCGAACAGCAAGGTCTACCGCCACCCGAGCTTCTACGACATTCCCGAAGAAGTGGGGCACATGTGATGGCCAGCGCGACACATCAGGCAGCGCTGTTCGAGTGGCTGCTGCGCATGGGCGACAATGCACTGATCCTCGGGCACCGGGTGTCCGAATGGTGCGGCCACGGGCCTGCGCTGGAAGAGGATATCGCGCTTGCCAATCAGGCGCTGGATCTCATCGGCCAGTGCCAGCTGTGGCTGGGGCTGGCGGGCGAGGTGGAGGGCAAGGGCCGCAACGCCGATGCGCTCGCCTATCTGCGCGATGCGGGTGCCTTCCGCAATCTGCTGCTGGTGGAGCGCCCGAATGGCGATTTCGGCCACACAATGATGCGCCAGTTCCTGTTCGATGCCTTCCATGTGGAGCTGCTAGAGGCGCTGAAATCCTCCAGTGAACCACGTGTGGCGGAGATTGCGGCGAAGGCGTCCAAGGAAGCGGCGTATCACCTCGACCGTTCGGCCGCGCTGGTGATCGCGCTTGGCGATGGCACGGAAGAAAGCCACGCCCGCATGGCAAGGGCGCTGAAGGCGCTGTGGGCCTATACCGGCGAGATGTTCATGGATGACGGGACGGATGCAGCGCTGGCCGCTTCCGGCACTGTGCCGCTGCCCTCCAGCCTCAAGGCGGGCTGGGACGGGACGGTGGGCGCGGTGCTGGCAGAAGCAGGGCTTTCCCATCCGGGCGAGGCCTGGCAGCACAAGGGCGGCAAGAGCGGCACCCATACGGAGCATCTGGGCTATATCCTGGCCGAAATGCAATTCCTGCAGCGCGCCTATCCCGGCGCAACGTGGTGAGTGCCATGGCCAGCGCGCGTCATCCCGATGTGGCGGAAGTCTGGTCCTGGCTCGCCGAAGTGCCGGACCCGGAAATTCCGGTGATCAGCCTCACCGATCTCGGCATCATCCGGGATGTGGCCTGGCAGGATGAAACGCTGGTGGTGACGGTGACGCCCACCTATTCCGGCTGCCCGGCAACCAGCATCATCAACCTCGACATCGAGGCGGCGCTGCGGGCAAAGGGCATCCGTGATCTGCGGCTGGAACGGCGCCTGTCGCCGCCCTGGACCACGGACTGGCTGACGCCGGAGGGGCGCGAAAAGCTGCGCCAGTATGGCATCGCCCCGCCCATCGATGGCACGGCGCCCGATGGCCGTGTTGCTGAGCAGATAGCGGGCCGGGTTCAGGGCCGCGTGGCGCGGCTCGTCTCCGGCAGCAACCTTGCGATCACCTGTCCGCGCTGCGGCTCGGCAGCCACGCAGAAGGTCAGCCAGTTCGGTTCGACCCCCTGCAAGGCCAGTTACCGCTGCACGGACTGTCTTGAACCCTTCGACTATTTCAAGTGCATCTGAGGACGCAAGCCATGGCCCGTTTTCATCCGCTGACCGTCACCGGTGTGCGCCGCGAAACCCGCGATGCGGTGGTCGTCACCCTTGCCCCGCGTGAGGAGGACATTCCGCTTTTCAGTTTCACGCAAGGCCAGTATCTCACCTTCCGCCGCGAGTTTGACGGCGAGGAGCTGCGCCGCAGCTATTCCATCTGTGCAGGCCTTGATGAGGGCGTGCTGAAGGTGGGCATCAAGCGGGTGGATGGCGGGGCCTTTTCCACCTGGGCCAATGAGGCGCTGAACCCCGGCGACGTGCTGGAAGCCATGCCGCCCATGGGCCGCTTCTTCACGCCCATCGACCCGGAGGCGTGCCGCCAGTATCTCGGCTTTGCCGGGGGCTCGGGCATCACACCGGTGCTCTCGATCATCAAGACGGTGCTGGCCCGCGAGCCGCGCTCGCGCTTCACCCTTGTCTATGCCAACCGGCAGATCAGCTCCATCATGTTCCGCGAGGAGCTGGAGGACCTGAAGAACCTTTATCTTGGCCGCTTTTCCGTCATCCACGTGCTGGAGCAGGAGGGGCAGGAGATCGACCTCTTCACCGGGCGGATCGACGCGGAGAAGATGAAGGCGCTCTTCACCCACTGGATCGACGCCAGCGCCGTGGACACGGCTTTCATCTGCGGGCCGGAGCCGATGATGCTGACCATCGCCGCCAGCCTGCGAGAGCATGGGCTGGATGACAGCCAGATCCGCTTCGAGCTGTTTGCCTCCGGCCAGCCGGGCCGGGCCAAGGCGCCCGCCGTCTCCCGCACGGCCGTTGCGCCGGGCACGGGCACGCAGGCCTCAGTGACGCTCGACGGCCTGACCCGCAGCTTCGAGATGGGCCGCGACGGTCAGACCATTCTCGAAGCCGCGCTCGCTGCAAGCCTCGACGCGCCTTACTCCTGCCGGGCAGGGGTCTGTTCCACCTGCCGCTGCAAGGTGCTGGAGGGCGAGGTGGAAATGGCCGTCAACCACGCGCTGGAAGATTACGAAGTGCGCGCCGGTTACGCGCTCTCCTGCCAGGCCCGCCCGCTGACGGACAAGGTGGTGGTGACCTACGACGAATGAGGCCCCTCAAGGCCTGAGGCACCGGCACTCCGGAGCCTCGGAATAGCCCGTCTCTGGCGGGCAGGATTATTGAAAGAAGGAAATGCACATGACTGCCGCCCCGCGCCGTCTTGAAAGCCATGTTTGCGGACGCTGGATTGCCGGAACCGGCGAGGGCCAGCTTCTGCGTGATGCGGCCACCGGTGCGCCGGTGGCTGAAGTGGATGCCACCGGCCTCGACTTTGCCGCCGCGCTCGACTACGGGCGGCGGACGGGCGGGGCGAAGCTGCGCGCCATGTCCTTCCACGACCGGGCGGCGATGCTGAAGGCGCTTGGCCTGCATCTCATGGAGCAAAAGGAAGCGCTCTACGCCGAGAGCCTGCACACGGGCGCGACCCGCGCCGATGGCTGGATCGACATCGAGGGCGGCATCGGCACCATGCTGACCTTTGCTTCCAAGGGCCGGCGCGAGCTGCCCAACACCCGCGTGCTGACCGATGGCGATGTGGAGCCCCTGTCCCGCGACAACAGTTTCAGCGCCCAGCACATCCTGACGCCGCTGCGCGGTGTCGCCGTCCACATCAACGCCTTCAACTTCCCCGTCTGGGGCATGCTGGAAAAGATCGCGCCCACCCTGCTGGCGGGCGTGCCCTGCATCGTCAAGCCGGCAAGCCAGACCGCCTATCTGACCGAACTGTGCGTGCGCCAGATCATCGCCTCGGGCATTCTGCCGGAAGGCGCGCTGCAACTGATCTGCGGCAGCGTTGGCGATCTTCTCGACCATGTGACCGGGCAGGACGCGGTGACCTTCACCGGCTCCGCCGCAACGGGCCGCAAGCTGAAGGCGCATCCGGCCGTGGTGGCCAATGCGGTGCGCTTCACCATGGAGGCCGACAGCCTCAACGCGGCGATCCTCGGCCCTGACGCTGCGCCGGGCACGCCGGAGTTCGACCTCTTCGTCAAGGAGGTGGCCCGTGAGATGACCGCCAAGGCCGGGCAGAAATGCACCGCTATCCGCCGCGTCATGGCCCCGCGTGCCCATGTGGAGCCGCTGATCGAGGCCCTGCGCGAGCGGCTTGGCAAGGTGCTGCCGGGCCTGCCGGGCGAGGAGGCAACGCGCATGGGCGCGCTCGCCAGCCTCGACCAGCGGCAGGAAGTGCGCGAGCGCATCGCAGAACTCAAGGCCGGTGCGGAAATCGTTGCGGGCAACCCGGATGAGGTGCGCCTTGCCTCGGGTGATGCGCAGGCCGGTGCCTTCCTCAACCCGGTGCTGATGTATTGCGCGAGGCCCTTCGAGGCCGGCGCCGTGCATGATGTGGAGGCCTTCGGCCCGGTGTCCACCGTCATGCCCTATGATGATCTGGAAGAAGCCGTCGAGCTCGCTCAGATGGGCAAGGGCTCGCTGGTGTCCTCGGTCTTCACCGATGATCCGAAAGTGGCCGAGGAGATGGTGCTGGGCCTTGCGCCCTTCCATGGCCGCGTGCTGATCGGCAACCGCGCTTCCGCCAAGTCCTCCACCGGCCATGGCTCGCCGCTGGCGCCGCTGGTGCATGGCGGGCCGGGCCGGGCCGGGGGCGGCGAGGAAATGGGCGGCATGCGCGGCGTGAAGCACTACATGCAGCGCACGGCCGTGCAAGGCACGCCCCGGCTGCTCTCTGCCGTCACGGGCCGCTGGATCGAGGGGGCGGAGGCACAGCAAGGCATCCATCCCTTCCGCAAGTCCCTGGCCGAGCTTGCCATCGGCGACCAGATCGTCACCGCCGCCCGTGAAGTGACGCAGGAGGATGTGGAGCATTTCGCCCATTTCACCGGCGACACCTTCTACGCCCACATGGACAGCGCTGCGGCGAAAGCCAATCCGTTCTTCGACGACCGGGTCGCCCACGGCTACCTCATCGCCTCCTTCGCCGCCGGGCTGTTCGTCGATCCGGCGCCGGGCCCGGTGCTGGCCAATTACGGCGTCGACAACCTGCGCTTCCTCACCCCGGTCTATTTCGGCGACACATTGCAGGTGCGCCTGACCTGCAAGGAAATCAACCCCCGCGCCAATGCCGAACATGGCGAAGTGCGCTGGGACTGCCAGGTCACCAACCAGTCGGGAGAGGTCGTGGCGCAATATGACGTGCTCACCATGGTCGCCAAGACATGGCCGCCCGTGGCGGAGGTGGTGAAGGCGGCGGAGTAGGGGGGCTTTGCGGCCAATCCGGCGGCCATTCCGGGCGGAGATAATGGCAACGCCCTTGGTCTCCATCGGCGCTTTCCCACCCACCGCGCCGTCCCCGCCTTGTGCGGGGACCTGTAAGGGGCGCAGTGCGGCTGTGTTCTGCGGCTATTGCCGAGTGAAAGCGTTTGATGCCGGGAGGCAGTGCCCGCCTGACAGGCCCCCGCCAGTTCCTCATCCAGCATTTCGCTTATGGTTTCGCATGAATGTGGGTTTGAAATGTGGGTTTGAAATGTGGGTTTGAAATGTGGGTTTGAGGCTGCCGCCAGAAGCCCGGGTCACGAAGCTTGGAAGAGGTGCTGCACTGGAGTATGATTGGCCTTCATGAAAGAGGTGCCCAGCATGCCGCAGCGCCCCGGGGCGGAGCCTGTCACCATCCGCACCTCAAGGGTGGCGGAGATTGATGCCTTGGCGAATGCCACGGGCCGCTCCCGCGATGACATCGTCAATCAGGCGATTGAACAATATCTGGATATCAACATCTGGCAGATGGAGCGGATCGAAGCCGGGATTGCCGCGATGCGTGAGGGGGACATTCTACCTGCCGGGGATGTCTTCGCCGCGATAGCCGCAAAGCATGGCTGGGCGCGTTGAAGCGCCTGATCATTTCGGGGCCCGCTGCCCGCGGCCTTGACGAAATTCTTGACTATATTGCGGCCGATAATCCGGCTGCCGCCGAAAAGGTATACAAGGCGTTGAGACAGCTGTGCAGATGCTGCCGCAATATCCCGGGTTGGGGCGCAATGGCCGCCATCCTGAAACTCGGGAACTGAGTGTTCCGGGGTTGCCCTATATGGTCATCTATCACACCAGTCCTGATGCCGTGACCATTCTGGCAGTCTTCCATGGCGCCCGCGATCTCGCGCGGGCCCTGCGGGAGCGCGGGCAGCCGGGCTGATCCCTTCCCATTCCCTTCCCAATCCCTCACCTGACCGCCTTGATCCCCTCCAGGATCAGTGTCGTGGCGACGCCGGCGTAGTCTTCGCGGCTGATGCGGCCGCCGTCGCGGAACCACATGTAGACCCAGTTCATCATGCCGAAGAGGGACATGGTGACGGGCATCAGGAGCGGGCGTTCGGGGCTGTTGAGGTCCGGGTTGATCAACTCCAGCACGGTGGAGAAGCGCCGCACGATCCGGCGCTCCAGCGCGGTGATGCCGGCCTTCTGCTCATCGGAGAGGGCGGAGGTGGCGTTGAGCTGGACCTTGTGCTGGTTGTCCGCGCCCCGGTAGTTCTCCAGAACCGCGCCAACCAGCCGCCGCAGCCTGTCGCCGGGGGGCAGGGCCGGGTCATCGGCGGCCTCGATGGCCTCATCCAGCGCTTCAAGATGTGTGACGATGATGGCGTAGATCAGCGCGTCCTTGCTCGGATAATAATGATAGAGCAAGGCTTTGGACACCTGCGCAACGCTGGCGATCTGGGACATGGAGGCTTTTTCCATGCCCTGCTCGGCGAAGACCTGCGCTGCCTTGTCCAGAATGCTGCGCTGCTTCTCTTCAAAGTCTGCTGCCCGCGTGCGAGCCATCTTGCTGTTCCTGTTCATGACAAACGGGCGGATTGCGCGTTGTTTAGCTGATCCGCCCCCGCTTGTCAGGGGTTCGCCCGAGGGCTGTGATGCCGCAGGGGGCTTGATGTTGTGCCGCTCAGGCGCCGCGCGGGCTTGATGATTGACCGCTCAAGCGCCGCACGGGCTTTAATTGCGCCAAGGCGCTAAGATGCTGGCGCATCACGCCTTGGACCGCTCAGACGCCGCACGGGCTTCATTCCTTCGGCCTGTTGTCCACCACCCGTTTTGCCTTGCCTTCCGAGCGGGCGACGCCGCCGGGAGGCGTGATGTTGATGCGGGCCGAGACGCCGACCACGGCCTTGATGTGATGGGCCAGTTCCCCGGCGGAGGCCTTGCGGGCATCATCGCCTGCCATGTCCGGCGTGCATTCCACATGCACGGTCATGGTGTCCATGCGCCCGCCGCGGCTCAGCTCGATCTGGAAATGCGGGGCAAGGCCCTTGCATTTGAGGATCTGCTCCTCGATCTGCGTCGGAAACACGTTGACGCCGCGCAGGATGATCATGTCATCGCTGCGGCCTGTGATCTTTTCGATGCGCCGCATGGACCGGGCGGTGCCGGGCAGAAGCCGCGTCAGGTCGCGGGTGCGGTAGCGCACCATCGGCAGGCCTTCCTTGGTGAGGGTGGTGAACACCAACTCGCCCATCTGACCATCGGGGAGCACCTCGCCCGTCACCGGATCGATGATTTCCGGGTAGAAATGGTCTTCCCACACATGCAGGCCGTCCTTGGTCTCCACGCATTCCTGCGCCACGCCCGGCCCCATGATTTCCGACAGGCCGTAGATATCGACCGCGTGCATGTCGAAGGCCTGCTCGATTTCCTCGCGCATGGCGTTGGTCCAGGGCTCGGCGCCGAAGATGCCGGTCTTCAGCGAGGACTGGCGCGGATCGAGCCCCTGACGTCGGAACTCGTCAAGAATGGCCAGCATGTAGGACGGGGTGACCATGATGATGTCCGGCTGGAAATCGGTGATCAGCGTTACCTGCCGCTCGGTCTGGCCGCCGGAAACCGGCACCACGGTGCAGCCCAGCCGCTCCGCGCCGAAATGGGCGCCAAGACCGCCGGTGAACAGGCCATAGCCATAGGCATTGTGCAGCATGTCTCCGGGCCGCCCGCCTGCGGCGCGGATGGAGCGGGCCACCAGATTGGCCCAGACGTCGATGTCATTGGCGGTGTAGCCGACGACCGTGGGCTTGCCCGTGGTGCCGGAAGAGCCATGCACCCGCGTCAGCTTGTTGCGCGGCACGGCGAACATGCCGAAGGGGTAGGTGTCGCGCAGATCCTGCTTGGTGGTGAAGGGGAAGCGGGCAATGTCCTTCAGGCTTTTCAGCTCTTCCGGGTGCACGTCATACTCGATGAAGCGCTTGCGGTAGAAGGGCGAATTCTCATAGGCGTGCTTCAGCGACCGCTTCATGCGGTGAAACTGCAGCGCCTCGATCTCGTCACGGGACGCGGTCTCGATCGGGTCGAGCGACTTGCGGTCCGGCGTCAGGTCTTCCATGGTCTCCTCCCCAGGATATCCAGTCTCATGCTTGGTTTCGTGTGCTCACGGGGCGCATGTGAGTCTTGCTGTCAGTTCCCGTCCATTTCCGGCTCCGGGCCCCCCAACCCTCACCCCTCACCCCTCCCCACGAGGGGGAGGGGGCGGAGAGGCTGTGCCGTGAGCCCTCACCCCTCGGGAATATGCGTGCCCTTGATGGTGCGGCAGTGGCCGCGGAATTCGGCGAGATGCTGGCCGTCCTGATTGGTGATGCGCACGTCGTAGATGCCCGAGCGGCCCTGCCGCGACACTTCCACGGCCTGCGCCGTCAGCCGGTCGCCGATGCGTCCGGGCAGGAGGTAGGTGATGGAGCAGTGCTGCGCGACGGCGTGCTGGTTGCGGCTGTTGCAGGCAAAGGCGAAGGCGCTGTCGGCCAGCGTGAACAGATAGCCGCCGTGGCAGGTGCCGTGCCCGTTGGACATGGCGGCGGTGATGGTCATGCTGATCGTCGCGGTGCCGGGGCCGACCTGTTCAAGGCGCATGCCAAGCTCTTGCGTGGCAGTGTCACCTTCCCACAGGGAGCGGGCGGAGGCTTCGGCAATTTCCTGCGGGGTCATGGCGCTGAGCGGTTTCATTGGCCCTTGAACTCCGGCTTGCGCTTTTCAAGAAAGGCGGTGACGCCTTCGGCATAGTCGGCGCTGCGCCCGGCCTGGCGCTGCAAATCGCGCTCCATGTCGAGCTGTTCGTCCAGAGAATTGGTTGCCGCAGCCTGAATGAGCCGCTTGGTGAGGCCCAGACCCAGCGTGGGACCGGCGGCGAGCGAGGCGGCCAGCGCCACGGCTTCGCCCATCAGCGCGTCATCTTCCAAGGCCTTCCAGATCAGGCCCCAGCTGGCGGCGGTTTCTGCGGGCAGGGGCTCGGCGGTCAGCGCCAGAGCCTTGGCGCGGGGCTCGCCCAGAATGCGGGCAAGGCTCCAGCTGCCGCCGGCATCCGGAATGAGGCCGATCTTGGCGAAGGCCTGAATGAAACGGGCGGATTTTGCGGCCAGAACGATGTCGCAGGCCAGCGCGATATTGGCGCCGGCCCCTGCGGCCACACCGTTGACGGCGCAGACAATGGGCTTTTCGAGGCTGCGGATCAGGCGGAGCGTGGGGTTGTAGAAGGTCTCCAGCGTGTGGCCGAGGTCCGGCGCCGGGCCGCCCTTGCGCGGGTCGCGGTCGCCCAGATCCTGCCCGGCACAGAAGCCGCGGCCTGAACCCGTCAGCAGCACGGCGCGCACGGCCGCATCCTCATGGGCGCGGGTCAGGCCGGCGCGCAGGGCAAGGTGCATCTCTTCGTTGAACGAATTGAGCTTTTCCGGCCGGTTCAGCGTCAGGCGCAGCACGCCGTTGTCCAGCGCCACCAGAACGGTGCTGGTTGCAGTTTCTGGCCCAGTTTCTGGCATGGTCTTGTCTCCTCCCGTCCGGGCCATGGGACCGGACATAAAAAGCTCTTGCATAAACCGACCGGCCGGTCAATGATAATCCTTGCCGGTCAGGGATGGGCCGGCGGGAGGACTTCGCAAGGACCTGTTGGACGGCTGCTCGCCGGGCACTGCCCGCAGGCAGCGCTGATCTGTGTCCCTGCCGTTATACCCCCGTTCGGGCTGGCCAGAGGAGTGGCCGTTCGGATGGGCCGCATCCTGAAGAGAAGACATACCGGTCCGGTTTCCGTGGGAGGAGAGCATGAAGACCTATTTGACGACAACTGCGCTGGCAGTGGCGGCCGGGCTTGGCCTTGGCCTTGGACTTGTCACTGGCGCGCTTGCCGAAATCCGCATTGGCGCATCCATTTCCGCAACCGGCCCGGCGGCCTTCCTGGGCGATCCGGAAGCCAAGACGCTGGAAATGCTGGTCGAGGAAATCAACGCCAAAGGCGGCGTCAACGGCGAGAAGATCACCCTCATTTCCTATGATGACGGCGGCGACCCCAACAAGGCCCGCACCTTCGCCACCCGCCTTGTGGAGGATGACGAGGTGGTGGCCATCATCGGCGGCACCACGACCGGCACCACCATGTCGATCCTGTCGGTGGCGGAAGATGCGGAAGTGCCGTTCATCTCGCTGGCCGGTGCCATCGACATCATCAGCCCGGTGAAGCCGCACACCTTCAAGACCCCGCATACCGACCGCATGGCCTGCCAGAAGATCTTCGAGGACATGAAGAAGCGCGGCCTGACGAAAATCGGCATGATTTCCGGCACGGATGGTTTCGGGGCTTCCATGCAGGCGCAGTGCAAGTCGGTGGCCGGTGACTACGGCATCGAGATCCTGGCCGACGAGACCTATGATCCCAAGGACGCCGACATGACGGCGCAGCTGACCAAGATCAAGGCCACGGCCGGCGTGCAGGCGGTGCTGAATCCCGGCTTCGGCCAGGGCCCGTCCATCGTGACGCGCAACTACAAGCAGCTGGCCGTCGGCCTGCCGTTCTACCAGTCCCATGGCGTTGCCTCCGATGGCTTCATCAAGCTGGCGGGCGAGGATGCGGCCGAAGGCGTGCGCCTGCCGGGCACGGCGCTGCTGGTGGCGGACCTGCTGAAGGATGGCGATCCGCAGAAGCCTGCGGTGGATGCCTACAAGGCCGCATTCGAGGCCCGCACCGGCACGCCGGTCAGCACCTTCGGCGGCTATGCCCATGATGCCTTCCTCATCCTCGTGGATGCGCTGACGCGGGCAGGCTCTGCCGAGCCGGGCGCGATCCGCGATGCCATCGAGGCAACCTCGGGCCTTGCCGGCACCACGGGCATTTACACCATGTCCCCTGAAGACCACCTCGGCCTCGACCTCTCCGCCTTCCGCATGCTGGAAATCAAGGGCGGCAAGTGGACGGTCGTAGAGTGAGGTGACGAGGGGGGCTGTCCCGGACTTTTGGTCCGGGGCTCCTCCTGGGGCAGTGTCTGCATCGGACAGCCAGTCAGGCTCCAGTTCCTCTCCCCCTTGAGGGGGAGATGCCTCCGGCAGGGGCAGAGGGGGGAACTGACTGTCCGTTTGTGAGAAAGGTTCTGCCGTGCTGAGGCGCTGCCACCCCCCTCTGTCAGCTCGCGCTGACATCTCCCCCTCAAGGGCGGAGAGGGGCGCTGCGGCAAGAAGCGAGTGCGATCCTCTTCCTTGCCTCTGATGCAAACGCTGCTCTTGGGTGAGAGGAACTGGTGCCTGACTTGTGGTTCGTGCCCCGGCCTCTCCGCTCCCCTCCCCCTTGAGGGGAGGGCCGGGGGTGGGGGTAACGGGCTGAGAACATGGGGTATTTTCGTTGCAGATGCGCTGTCCGGAGATGAGGAGCGGCTATTCGGGGCCTCCCGTGGAGTACCCCCGCCCCTCACCCCTCCCCTCAAGGGGGAGGGGAAATGAGAGGCCGTGCCGCAGAACGTCCTCCCAGGCCAAGGCGCAGATGCCCTCTGCAAACGCTGCAATGACCACTGCATATCCAGCCGGAGACTGACATGCCGGAACTGCTGCAATTTCTTTTTTCGGGGGTGACGGTCGGGGCGGTGTATGCGCTTGCGGCGCTTGGCTTCACCATCATCTACAACGCGTCGGATGTGGTGAACTTCGCGCAGGGCGAGTTCGTGATGCTGGGCGGGATGATCACCGTCTTTGCCCATCTTGCCGGCGCGCCGCTGCCGCTGGCGGCGCTGCTCGCCATCGTCATCACCGCGGGCCTTGGCGTTGCCATGAACAAGCTGGCGGTCGAGCCTGCACGCGGTGCGCCCGTGGTGTCGCTGGTCATCATCACCATCGGGGCGTCGATCTTCATCCGGGGCGCGGCGCAGCTGATCTTCGGCAAGCAGATCCACAGTTTTCCGGCCTTCTCCGGCGATGCGCCGTTCCATATCGGCGGGGCAACCATCCTGCCGCAGAGCCTGTGGGTGATTGGCGGGGCGGTGGCTGTGTTCATTGGCCTGTGGCTGTTCTTCACCCGCACCCTGCTGGGCCGCGCGGTGCTGGCCACCTCCAACAACCCGCTGGCGGCGCAGCTGGTGGGCATCAACACCGGTTTCGTCATGACGCTGTCCTTCGCCCTGTCGGCGGGCATCGGCGCGCTGGCAGGCGTGCTGGTGACGCCGATCACGCTCACGTCCTATGACGTTGGCCTCGGCCTTGCGCTGAAGGGCTTTGCGGCGGCGATGCTGGGCGGCATGGGCAACCCGAAGGGGGCGCTTGTGGGCGGCTTGACGCTGGGCCTGCTGGAGGCGCTGACGGCGGGCTACATCTCCTCGCAATACAAGGATGCCGCCGCCTTCCTCGTCATTCTCGCGGTTCTCTTCTTCCTGCCGCAGGGCCTGTTTGGCCGCAAGGCCACGGAGCGGGTGTAAGCGATGCGGCTGTCTTCCAAAGCAACGGCACTTCTCCTTCTGGCGCTGCTGGTGGCGCTGGCGCCGCTCCTGTTCCCCTCCGGCTTCTATTACCGGGTGGGCGCGCTCATCTTCGTCAACGGCCTCGCCGTGACGGGCATCGTCATCCTGACCGGCTGGGCCGGACAGGTCAGTCTCGGCCATGCGGGCTTTGCCGGAATTGGCGCCTATGCCTGCGCGCTGGCCCCCGTGCATCTCGGTCTGCCGCCGGTGTTCGCCATGGTGCTGGGCGCGGTGGTGTCCGGGGTGCTGGCCTATCTGGTCGGCCGCCCGATCCTGCGGCTCAAGGGCTATTATCTCGCCATCGCAACGCTTGGCATGGGCATCCTGATTTCCATGGTGCTGAACAACGAGCGGGCGCTGACACGCGGGCCGGATGGCATCGACGTGCCGGAATTCGGCCTGCGCGCCGTGCTGAAAGGCATGGGGCTGGACCCGACGAACGGCCAGTTCTGGTATTTCTTCTGCGGGCTCTGCCTCATCCTCGGGGCCTGGCTTGCGCTCAATCTCTACAACAGCCCCACGGGCCGGGCGCTGCGGGCGCTGCATGGCTCGGAAGTGGCGGCCGGCACGGTGGGCGTCGATGTGGCGGCGGCCAAGCTGCAGGCCTTCGTCATTTCCGCCGTCTATGCCTCGGTCTCCGGCTCGCTTCTGGCGCTGCAGAACAAGTTCATCACGCCGGATGTGGCAGGCTTCATGCACTCGGTCGAGATGGTGACCATGGCCGTGCTCGGCGGCGTTGGCTCGGTGATGGGCGGCATCTTCGGTGCAGCCGTGCTGACCCTGCTGCCGCAGGTGCTGACCGTCTTTGCCGAATATGAGCAGCTGGTTCTGGGTCTGGTGATGATCCTGGTGATGATCTTCCTGCGGCAGGGGGTGATCCCGTCCATTCTGCGCAAGATCAGGGGAGGCGAGGGATGAGCCTTTTGTCGGTCGAGGGCCTCGGCATCAGCTTCGGCGGGCTGAAGGCGGTGCATGACGTGTCCTTTGCGCTGAAGCCCGGTGAGATCGTCTCCGTCATCGGGCCGAACGGGGCGGGCAAGACGACGCTGTTCAACATGATTTCCGGCATTTACCAGCCGGGTGCAGGGAAGGTGAAGCTCAACGGCGAGGATGTGACCGGCATGCCGCCGCATCTTCTGGCCCGGCGCGGCATGTCGCGCACCTTCCAGAACCTGCAGATCTTCCAGCAAATGAGCGTGCTGGAGAATGTCACCGCCGGGTTTCACCTGAAGGAGCGCGGTTCCGTGCTGGCCGATCTCTTTGCCCTTCCCGCCTCGCGCCGCCGCAGCAAGGCGGCAGAGGAGGGGGCGCGGGCGCTGCTGAAACGGGCCGGGCTGGAGCGGGCGGCCGAGCGCGAGGCGGCCAGCCTCTCCTATGGCTCGCTGAAGCGGCTGGAAATCGCCCGGGCGCTGGCGTTGTCCCCGAAGGTGCTGCTGCTGGATGAGCCGGCGGCGGGCTGCAATGCGGTGGAGACGGAAGAGATCGACCACCTGATCGCCGAAATCGCCGCCGCAGGCACCGCCATCCTGCTGGTGGAGCATGACATGAAGATGGTCATGCGCATCTCGAACCATATCGTCGTGCTGGACCATGGCGAGAAGATCGCCGAAGGGGACCCGGCCGGCGTCAGCCGCAACCCGGCTGTCATTGCCGCCTATCTGGGAGCTGATCATGCTGCTGGTTGAGGGCCTGCGTGCCCGTTATGGCCGGATCGAGGTGCTGCATGGCCTCGACCTTTCCGTCAATTCGGGCGAGACCGTCGCCGTGATCGGCGCCAATGGCGCGGGCAAGACGACGCTGCTGCGCTGCCTGTCGGGCGTGCATCCCCTTGCGGCCGGGTCCATCACCTTCCGGGGCGAGACGCTGACAAAGGTGCCCTCGCACCGGCGTCTGGCGCGCGGGCTCGCCCAGTCGCCGGAAGGGCGGCAGATCTTCACCAACCTGACGGTGGAGGAAAACCTGCGGCTCGGGGCTTATCTCTTCGACGATGACCGGGTGGCAAAGGACATGGACGATGCCTTCCAGATGTTCCCGGTTCTGCGCGAGAAGCGCAATCTGGCGGCAGGAGGCCTCTCGGGTGGCCAGCAGCAGATGCTGGCCATGGCCCGCGCCCTGATGGGCCGGCCATCGTGCCTCCTGCTGGACGAGCCGTCGATGGGGCTGGCGCCGATCATCGTTGCCCAGATCTTCGACGTGGTGAAAAGCCTGAAGGCTCTGGATGTGACCGTGCTTCTGGTGGAGCAGAACGCCTTCGGCGCTCTGAAGATCGCCGACCGGGGCTATGTGATGGAAACCGGCCGGATCACCATGCAAGGCCCCGCAGCAGACCTCATCGCCGACCCGCGCATCCGCGAGGCCTATCTGGGGATTTGAGGGGGGCGGCTACTGGAAACGCTTCCCTCTCATCTTCAATGCACAGCCTCTCCGCTCCCCTCCCCACTAGGGGTAGGGGGGCTGAAAGACTGTGCCGTGGGCCGGTTCCTGCGGGAGGTAGCTCCAGGGAGCCGCTAAAGCTGGCTCGAAATCTTGCGGCAGCGTTTGGCAATTTCATGCAAGGCGCGCTCCAGAATGCGGGAGGGGTCGCCGGCCTGCTTCATGATGGCGGCGGCGGTGCCCTCGCTGCGGGTCAAGACCAGCTCTGCCAGTTCCCTCACGCGCCGCAAGGTGGTGGCGGGGCTTAGGCCGTTGTCCTGCGCCAGTGCCTTCCAGTCATCTGCCCTGAGGTCCGCCGCCTTGTAGCGGCTGCCGATGGCCTGCGGCAGGCTCTGGTCCAGGTGGCGGTAAACGGCGGCGCACATCAGGTCATAAAGCGGGGCGAGCCTTGCCGACCCGCCCGCACCGATCAGAACGGAATGGTTCTTGGCATGGGAATCCGAGTTGCAGATCAGCACGTTGAAGATGACCGCATCCAGCAGCTTCAGCCGTTCCGCCGGGCTGACAAGCCTGTCGATGGCGGCAAACATCATCTTCAGCGTGACGCCCTGGCCGCCGGTCATGCGCTCGTATTTCTGCGCCGGGAACTGGCCGGTGAGCTGGCACAGATCCTCCTGATGCAGCCGCCGCAATTCCCCCTGGCCATCCGTGAAGCGGTCGTAGCGCTCCACCAGCAGGTAACGCCGCTTTCCGGCAGTGCCGATGGATGCGCTGGCCGCCTCCAGCCCGCAAGCGCGTGCCAGCGCCAGGCAGAAGGCTGCGTTCTCGACGCTGCCCGCCAGATGGCGCGTGTCCGGCTTGATGATATGGGTTGAGGGTGTGCCATCCACCGGAATGGCCAGGGTGCCATCCGGCGTCACGAAGACCGGCAGCTTTTCCTGCACGCCGGCCAGCGACATGGAAACGCCGCGCTCACCGGCGAGAAAGGGCCGTGCCGGAAGCTCGTCCAGTATGCGCTCCAGCGCTTTGTCACCGGGAACCGGCGTCAGGTGAATGCCGGGTTTGCGCGGCGCGCCGATGGAGAGGGCTCCTGCCGTATCCCGGCCAATGTGGCTGAGCAGGCCGACGATATCCTGCGGCGAGACCTTCAGCTTCTGGCCGATTTCCGCCAGATGCGTTTCGGGCAGAAGGTTGGCCAGCCAAGGCATCAGGCGTCCAGCCTCCACAGGGCCGGAACGCAGCGGCATGGTCAGCGAAACGGGAAAGGCCGCCCGGCGCGCCTCCCAGCCCGGTTCATAGTCCAGCCGCCATTCTCCATCGAAGCGCAGCTGCGCGACGGGCAGCCCCTCGTAGAAGATCTCGGTCATCGGCCTTCCCCAAAGTCGGGAAGGAAAGCCAGATCGCCGTCATCCGGGGGCGTTGCGGGGGAAGGGGCAGGGGTTACTTGCCGCAGGTCGCCGATTTCGAGGCCCACGGTGCGGGCGACGGTCAGCGCCTTTTCCAGATGGCAGCCGGGCTTGCCGGACTCCAGTTCGACGATGAAGCGTTCGCCCGTGCCGGAGCGGGCGGCAAGCCCGGCCTGTGTCCAGCCAAGCGCCTTGCGCTGTTTGCGGATCGCGGCGCCAAAATCCCCTGCTGTTCTGAACAATCGGCTTCTCCCTGATTGTCTTACCGTACAGGAAGAAAATCGATTGATCAACGGCAATCTTCCCGTTCGGGATGAATGCTCTCATGAAGCTTAAAAGCATCCCGGACGGGAAGACTATTGATGCGATCTCATCCTCAGTGCACGGCCTCTCCGCTCCCATCCCACTTGAGGGGAGGGGTATCGAGAGGCTGTGCCGGGAGCCGGTTCCTGCGGGAGGCTGCGGCTCAATCTGTAGGGCATCTTCTCTTGCCGCAGCATGCCCCAAGAGGGCGGACGGAGGCGCCGGACCGTGGTGAACAACGCAGCGCCCCCGAATGTCTGTCAGCCGAGCTGTGCTGTCAGCGGGTCGTAGGCATAGACCCAGGCCGGGTCTTCCGGCTCCTTCAGCCAGGTGTTGGCGTTGGAGATGGTCTGCACCTTGGTGGCGCGCTCGCGGCGGGTGGCTTCGTAGAGGGCGAAGGCATCGCGGTAGCCGCCGGTGCCGGTTTCCTCCAGGCACCGGGTCAGCACGGCGGCATCCTCGATGGCCATGCAGGCGCCCTGCGCCATGTGCGGGCGCATCGGGTGGCAGGCATCGCCCAGCATGACGAGGCGGCCACGGCTCCACAGGTTCAGCGGATCACGGTTCCAGAACGGCCACTTGGTCACGGTTTCGGTCGCATCGATCAGCGCCTGCACCACGGGGTGCGAGCCGCCGAAGATGGCTTCCATCTCCTCGCGCGAGCTGTCCACGAAGCTCGTCTCATGCTCCCAGCCATCCACCGGCACGCCGGTGACATAGTAATATTCGCTGCCGTCACCCTTGGTCGCATAGGCCATGATGTGGCGCGAGGCTTCCCACCACCACTTGACGCAGGCCTCGAACTGAAGCCCCGAGGCGCGCACTTTGTCCATGTTGACCAGCGCCCGGTGGCCGACCCAGCCGGAGAAGCGCGGCTTTTCCGGCCCCAGCAGCATTTCGCGGATCATGGAATTGATGCCATCGGCACCCACCACCAGACCGGCGGCAATCCTGCGGCCGTTCTCGAAGGTCAGCAGAACGTCGCTGTCGCGCTCTTCAATGGCAATCAGCCTGTGGCCGAAATGCACCCGGTCCTGCGGCAGGGCATCAATCTGCACCGCGTGCATGTCGCCCCGGTGGATGGTGATGTAGGAGGCGCCATATTCGCGGCGGCCATAGCCGCCCAGCGGAATGCGGGAGAGATACTCACCCGTGTTGCCATCGCGGGAGAACCAGAAATCCGGGTGCGAGCCAATGGACTCCAGCTTCTTCTCGATGCCGATGCGGCGGAAGATCTTCATCACGTTGGGGCCAATGTGAATGCCCGCACCCAGCCGGGTGAAGACCGGCGCCTGCTCGAACGTGTGCACCGAAAACCCGGCCCCGGCCAGCAGCGCCGCCGCAGCAGCTCCGCCAAGCCCGGCACCGATGACGGCGATTTCCACCCTTTCAATTGCGTCTGTCATGGGTCTGTCCTCTCTCTGTCAGATATTTGTTTGCATACTAACAATATGGGTGTGCGTTGATCTTGGTCCTGTGTGTTTGGGGGTCAGGATTGGTTACGGGGCCTCTTCAATTCGCAGAGTCTCCGCCCCCTCCCCACGAGGGGGAGGGGGCGGAGAGTCCGGTGGAATCTGTCCCCTCTCACCATGGCGGCAGGTCCGGGGCGAAGCGGTGGCGGAGGTAGGTGGCCAGCGCCTCGCGGTTGCTGGCGGTCAGCTCGCCGTGGAAGGAGGGCATGTCGCGCAAGGCGAGGCCATCGGGGGCGCGCACGCCTTCGTCCAGAACCGAGTACAGCGCCTCCGGCTTTGGGGCGCGCAGGGCGGCAGAGCGGCTGAGCGGGGAGAGTGCCGCCGTGACCGTGCCGGAAATGGCAGGCTCATGGCAGACGGCGCAGGCGCTGTCATAGATGCGGCTTCCCGGTCCGGGTGCGGGAGAAGCTTCCGCAACAGGGGCCAGTACAACAGGGGCCAGCGCGGCCTTCGGATCACCTTCACCCAGAGAGGCGAGATAGGTGGCCATGGCGCGGATGTCGCTGTCCGGCAGGGCGGTGAGGCTGGCGGTCACCTCGGCCATGGGGCCGGAGGCGGTGGCTGCCTCTGAATGGCCGGTCCGCAGATAGGCAAAGAGCGTGTCCTTGTCCCAGCCTCTTGCGGTGGCCTGCGCCCCGGAGAGCGCGGGCGCGTACCAGCCCTTGATCATGGCGCCTGTCATCTCCGCCATTTCGGCCCCTGCCGCATTGCGCGGGGCGTGGCAGGCGGAGCAGTGGCCGGCGGCTTCCACCAGATACTTGCCCCGGTTCCACACCTCGCCTTTCGCCGGCTCGGGCATGAAGGGCTTTGCATCGTGATAGAGCAGGTTCCACACGGACAGTGCCGGGCGCAGATTGGCCGGCGCAATCATCTGCGCCTGCGGGGTTGCCTGACTGACGGGCGCAAGCGTCTGCAGGAAGGCATAGAGCGCCAGCATGTCCTCGCCCGACATCTTGGCAAAGGATGTGTAGGGGAAGGCCGGATAGAGATTGTGCCCGTCACGGCTGATGCCGTGGCGCATGGCCCGGTCGAAGGCCGCGAAGCTCCAGCGGCCAAGGCCGGTTTCTGCGTCCGGTGTCAGGTTGGTGCTGTAGATGGTGCCGAAGGGCGTGACCACGGGCCGCCCGCCCGCATTGGCGATGCCGCCTTCCGCCGTGTGGCAGCTGGCGCAGTTGCCAAGGGCGAAGACCTGCCGTCCGCGCTCCAGCGTTTCCGCCGAGAAGGACGCGGGAGCGGAAGGGGCCACCGGCGCAATCGGCCGGTTGAGCGGCAGTGCCACCGCGCCGAAGGTGAGCGCGCCGCCCAGCACCGTGCCAAGGCCCAGCAGCTTGCGGCGCAGGCTGTGGGCCTTCTTGCCCGGCGCCGGCGCGGGCAGGGCGGCGGCGCCGTCAAAGCCATGGGCGGCAAGGGCGCTGCGCATCTTTTCCGGCGTGAAGGGAACCTCGCGCAGGCGCACGCCCGTGGCATCGAAAATGGCATTGGCGATGGCCGCAGCGCTTGGCACGGCGGCGCTTTCGCCCACACCCAGCGGCGGGTCTTCCGGGCGGGCGATCAGCATGGTGCTGATGTCCGGCACGGCGGGGAAGGTCTGGACCGGATAGGCCGCCCAGCTTTGCGGCGTGGGGGAAATCTCGTCGAAGGTGACTTCTTCCAGCATCACGCGGCTGGCGGTCTGCACCGCGTTGCCGTGGATCTGCTGGCGCACCCCGTCCGGGTTGATGACAAGCCCCTGATCCTGCCCGATGAAGATGCGCGTCAGGGTGACTTCGCCGGTTTGCGTGTCCACCGCCACATCCACCACCCAGGCGGCGGAGGCGGCGGCAACGCCGGGGAAGGTGCCATGCACATAGGTGGCAAAGGCAAAGCCCTGCCCATAGGCCATGCGCCCCTCGCGCCGCAGGCGCGGGCCGCTGCGGGCGGACCAGCCGGCCTCTGCCGCCGTACGCCGCACCAGTTCGGCCTGACGGGGGTCATCGAGATGCCGCAGGCGGAACTCCACCGGATCTTCCCCCGCCTCGAAAGCCATTTCGTCGATGAAGCTTTCGTGGGCGAAGGTGTTCGGCAGGGCCGAGACGCCGCGCATCCAGGCGGCGCGCACCATCGGCGCCATGTCATGCACGGTGATGCGCTTGTTCGGCACACGGTAGGGCGGAATGATGGTGCGGTCGCCCATGTCCGAGGGGCGCGGCTCCGGGCTGACGCGCCCGGTCAGCAGCAGCGCCAGATTGGGCCCGCGGTTGGACGGGTACCAGGTGTCGATGGCATAGGCGTGCAGGCTGCCCGCCTTCAGCCCGCCGTGCACTTCCATCAGCTGCGCCGCGCCCTTGGGCTCCCACAGGTGCTCCTGCGCCCGGGTCAGCTGCACGCGCACCGGCTGGCCGATGGCGCGGGAGAGCAGCAGCGCGTCGCCGCACACGTCATCGGCGCAGTTGCGGCCATAGCAGCCGGCCGCCTGATAGCGGCGGATCTCGATGGCCTCCGGCGGCAGATCCACCAGCACGGCGAGATCACCGCGCAGCATGTGCGGGTTCTGCGTGCCGGACCAGACCACCGGCTGCCCCTCCGCCCAGTCGGCAATGGCGCAGGACGGGCCGATGGAGCCGTGCTCGTGATAGGGCCAGACATAAGTGCGCTCACGCGCCACATCGCATTCGCCAATGCCACGGGCGAAATCGCCGGTCTGGTCCAGCGGGCGTGGCGTGGAGGGATGGTCCTTCAGCGTCTGGCGCAGGCTGGCCATGTCCGGCAGCTCCGGCGGCATGCGCCAGTTCACGGGCAGGGCCTCGGCGATGGCTTCTGCCTGATCGGCCCGCTGCGCCACCACCGCCAGAAAATCCGCCTCCCGCACGATGGCGATGAAGCCCGGCATGCCCCGCACGGCGGCCTCGTCATAGCCGATGAGGCTATGGCCGATGAAACTGCCGCTGTCGCGCCCGGCATAGGGCGGGCGGATGACATGGCCATGCACCATGCCGGGCACATCCACATCGTGGATATAGGGATGCTGGCCGCGCAGCTTCTCCGGCAGGTCCCGCCGCCCGGTCTTCCGGCCGACGATGCGGTACTCCGCCGGGGCCTTGACTGGTACGGAACGGTCCAGCGGCAGGTCGAGGCTGAGACCCTCCAGAAGCTGGGCATAGGTGAGGCTCTTGCCCTGCCAGTGGGCGAGGCCTGCCTCCAGCCGCAGCGCATCCGCCGGGGCATTGAAGCGGCGGGCGGCCTCGGCGGCCAGCACCGCACGGGCCTGCGCGGCGGCAAGGCGCAGCGGGATGGCGGCCACCTGAATGGTTTCGGAGGCAATCGTCGGCCCCTGATCCGGCGTCAGCGCCGTGTCGCCCAGCACCATGCGCACGGCGCCGAGCGGCAGATCCAGCTCTTCGGCAACGATCTGCGCCAGAGCCGTCTCGATGCCGGTGCCAAGGTCCACATGGCCGTTGAAGCCGGTGGCGCTGCCATCTGCCGCAAGATGCAGATAGACGGCGCGGCCATTGGGCCGGTCCTCGTGGATGGTGAGGGCAGGGGCGGCGGGGTTCATGACGCACCTCCGCGCAGGAGCTCGGCGGCGCGCTCGATCGACGCGATGATTTCCAGATGGGTGCCGCAGCGGCACAGGTTATGGCGCAGGGCGGCGCGGATTTCCTCGCGTGAGGGGCTGGGATTGTCTGCCAGAAGGGCGGTCGCGGTCATCACCATGCCATTGAGGCAATAGCCGCATTGTGCGCCCTCGCATTCCAGAAAGCCCTGCTGCACGGGGGAAAGCGCGCCAGTCTCAGCGTCAGCCAGGCCTTCCAGCGTGGTGATTTTGCACCCTGCGGCGCGGGAGGCGCGCAGCACGCAGGCGCGGGCTGGCCTGCCATCCACCAGCACGGTACAAGCCCCGCACTGGGCCATGCCGCAGCCATATTTCGCCCCCGTCAGCTTCAGCTCGCTGCGCAGGATGTCGAGAAGCGTGCGGTCTTCCGGATACGGCAGCACGTGGCGTGCCCCGTTCACGGTCAGGCAGAACGTGTCGGTCATGGTACCCTCTGGATCGCTCTCTCGGGGGAGCGTTGACAGGAGTTGAGCAAAAAATTTGTATGTATGCAAATGAATTTTTACGGGATGATACTTATTTCTGCGCAAATACTGTGCAAGCCGCAGATTTGCCCAATGCCGCGCCGGGGCGCGGCCTGCATCCGGGCTGATGCTCATGCGAAACTGTAACCTTTGCTGCGGAACTCGTGATAAGGCAGATTCAAACAAAAAAGACCGGCGGGGAGACTGCAGGCTGATGACAGCATCCGGAAATGACAAGGCCAGTGAGAAGGCCTATGTGCTGGACGAACAGGCAGGTTTTCTGCTGCGCCTTGCCTATCAGCGGCATATTTCGATTTTCACGGAGCGGATGACCGGCGGGCTGACACCGACACAGTTTTCCACCCTGTTCCGCCTGCGCGAGGTGCGCGGGCCGGTGTCGCAGAATGCGCTGGGGCGGCTGGCGGGCATGGATGCGGCGACGACGAAGGGGGTCGTCACGCGGCTGATCGCGCGCGGGCTGATCCGGCTGGAAAAGGACGGCGAGGACAAGCGCCGCCATCTTCTTTCCACCACGCAGGCAGGCCGCGATCTGCTGGACGAGATTGTGCCGCAGATGCGCGCCATCACAGAGGCAACGCTTGCGCCTCTATCGCCGGAGGAACAGGCAACCTTCCTTGCCTTGCTGAAGCGGCTGATTTAATTATTCAATTGAATAATATGAATGTATGAATCAGCAATCTTTTGCCCTGCGGCGGGGTAGTCTTTACCTGGGGTGGCCAGTCAGGCAGCGGTTGTTTCAAAGGCACGGCCTCTCCATTCCCCTCCCTCTTGAGGGGAGGGGAAACGAGAGGCTTCAGCCAGAGAAGGAAGGCTCTGAAACTGCTTACCTTTTCCAGCATCAAAGCAGCGCTTGCAGCCTCTTTTATACGATGTGTGAATCCGGTAGCCCTTGAGGGGAGGGGAGAGGGGTTGGAGCCTGACTGGCCTTTCAATGCAAACACGGCCCTCCGGTTGGGGGCAGACACCAGACATGAGGAAATCCGCGTGGCGGAAACCAGCAAGACACCTGCGGCAGACGCGAAGGCGAAATCAGGCGCGGCTAAGCGGGCAAAGCCGCGCGGGCCGGGGCGTCCGGCGCGGGGCGGGCAGGCGGGTGCTGCGCCGGATCTGAAGGACCAGATCCTCGACCATGCGGAACTGGCCTTTGCCGAAGCGGGCTTTGAGGGCGCGAACCTGCGGGATATCGCGGCCCGCGCCGGGGTCAATCAGGGACTGATCCGCTACTATTTCGGCTCCAAGGTGGATCTGTTCGATGAGTGTTTCCGCCGCCGGGGCGGGGTGCTGGCCGGGCACCGGCATGTCAATCTCGACCGGCTGCTGGAGTTCAGCGAAACGCCCACGGTGGAGGATGTGGTCTTTGCCTATCTGAAGCCTCAATGGGACATGAAATATTCCGGGCCTAACGGTGCCGCTTTTGTCGCCATGCAGGCCCGGCTCCACGCCGAGCCGGAGGAACATGCGCTGCGCCTGCGCCGCGAGGTCTATGACGCCTCGGTCAAGCGCTACATCGCGGTTCTATCCCGCATCCTGCCGCATGTGCCGAAGGATATCATCAGCGTGCGCATGGCCTTCCTCGTCGGCGCCTATCTCTTCATGCTCAATGACCTGGGCCGCATCGGCGACCTGACGGAAGGCCACCTCACGGCCTTCGGCAAGGACGAGATGCTGGACCATCTCGTGCGCTTCCTTTCGGCGGGACTGCGCGCGCCGTTGTGATCGGGTGGGCCTCTCCCTCCCCTCAAGGGGGAGGGGGAATGAGGGGCCTTGCCACGGTGCAGGTGCATCACAGCACTCTGGCTTTTTTCACCTCTGCTGAATGATGGTGCAGCGCGATATGGCGGCACGGTGAAAAAATGGGCTTGTTATTATTCAAATGAATAATTAACGTGGCTTCCAGTGAATGGAGGGAGCCACAGGCATGAAGACCTACCGGATCGGGCAGATCGTCCCGAGCTCAAACGTGACGATGGAAACGGAGATCCCGGCGCTGCTGCGCATGCGCGAGCAGATTGCGCCGGAGCGGTTCACCTTCCACTCCTCCCGCATGCGCATGAAGCATGTGACCAAGGAAGAACTGGCGGCGATGGATGCGGACAGCGACCGTTGCGCGCTGGAGCTTTCCGATGCCCGCGTTGACGTGATGGGTTACGCCTGCCTCGTGGCGATCATGGCCATGGGCCTTGGCTATCACTGCCAGAGCCAGACCCGCCTGCATGGGGTGACGGCCGGGAACGGCAATCCCGCGCCGGTTGTCACCTCCGCCGGGGCGCTGGTTGAAGGCCTGCGGGCCATCGGCGCGAAGAAAATCGCGCTGGTCGCTCCCTACATGAAGCCGCTGACGGAGCTGGTCGTTGCCTATATCCGCAATGAAGGCATCGAGGTGAGCGACTGGCGGGCGCTGGAAATCCCGGACAATCTGGCCGTTGCCGCCCATGACCCGATGAACCTTCCGGGCATCGTCAAGGGCATGAAGACCGATGACGTGGACGCGGTGGTTCTGTCCGCCTGCGTGCAGATGCCCTCGCTGCCGGCCGTGCCCATGGCGGAAGCCATCACCGGCAAGCCGGTGCTGACGGCGGCCATCGCCACCACATGGCAGATGCTGAAAGCGCTGGATCTCGGCACCCGCGTTCCCGGCGGCGGCAGGCTGCTGTCCGGCGCATATTGAGGGGGCGGGTGATGGCACGCGGCTACAACGTTCACGCCAATGGCATCCGCCAGCATCTGGTGCATCACGCGGGCAACGGGCCTTCGCTCTTGCTCATTCCGGGCATCACCTCGCCGGCGGTGACCTGGGGCTTTGTCGCCGAACGCCTCGCTGAGGCTTTCGACGTGCATGTGCTGGACGTGCGCGGCCGGGGCCTGAGTGAGGCTGGCGCGCTCGACTATTCGCTCGATGCCATGGCGGAAGATGCCATTGCGGTGGCGGAGGCCGCCGGTCTCGGCAAGCCGGTGGTGCTGGGCCATTCCATGGGCGCCCGCACCGCCATCCGCGCTGCCCGCAAGGCGCCGGAAGCCTTCTCCGGCCTCGTGCTGGTGGATCCGCCGGTCTCCGGCCCCGGACGGCGGGCCTATCCTTCGGCCTGGAATTGGTATGAGGAGTCCATCCTCATGGCGCAGAAGGGCTGTTCTGGCGAGGACATGCGCCGCTTCTGCCCCACCTGGACGGACGAGCAGAACGCGCTGCGGGCCGAGTGGCTGCACACCTGCCAGCTCGACGCCATCCGAACCGCCTATGACGGCTTCCACACGGATGACATTCACGCCGACCTGCCGCATCTGCGTCTTCCCATGCGCCTCGTGGTCGCGGGCGGGGCTGCGGTGATCGGCAAGGAAGATATCGCGGAGATCTGCCAGCTTTCGCCGGGCATCGAGGTGATGATCGTCGAAAAGGCCGGGCACATGATCCCCTGGGACGATCTGGAGGGCTTCCTCTCCGCCGTCATGGATTTCAAGCCTTGAGCCCCAAGAGATAAAACGAGGACACAGCACATGGACCACGCCAGCTTTACCGAGATCTGCCTGCATCAGCTGAAGATGTCGGGCGTGCATGAAGGCGAGAAGCTCATCGTCCTGACGCAGGGCAGCGACCGGCTTGATTATGCCGATGCCTTCATGGCCGCAGGCCAGCGTCTTGGCGCGCTGATGTATCACATGCGCCTGCCTGCCCCGCTGCCGATGAGCGGCTGGAACGTCGGCGTCACCGGCCTTGCCGCCATGCCCGACGCAGTGGAAGCGCTGAAGGCCTGTGACATGCTGATCGACTGCGTATTCCTGCTGTTCTCGCCCGAGCAGATGGCCATTCAGGCCGCCGGCACGCGCATTCTCACCGCCGTGGAGCCGCCGGAGCTGCTGGCGCGCATGCTGCCGACGAAGGAAATCCGCGAGAAGGTGGAGATCGCCGGGGAAATGCTGGCCAGGGCGAAGGTCATGCGCATCACCTCGCCCCATGGCACGGATGTCACCTACAAGCTGAACACCTATCCCACGGTGACGGAATATGCCTGCACCGACGAGCCGGGCCGCTGGGACCACTGGCCCTCGGGCTTCGTTTTCACGGGCGGGGATGATGACGGTGTGGACGGGCAGATCGTGGTGGCGCCGGGCGACATCCTGCTGCCGCAGAACATCTATGTGCGCGAGCCCATCATCTACACCATCGAAAAGGGTTTCGTGCGCGACATTCGCGGCGGCCTCGATGCGGAGCTGGTGAAGTCCTACATGGACGCCTTCAACGATCCGCGCGGCATGGGCATGAGTCATGTGGGCTGGGGCATGAACCCCCATGCCAGGTGGCACAACATGGTGCCCGGCGCCTTCCCCGGCGGCATGGGTATGGAGCCGCGCAGCTTCTACGGCAACGTCATGTTCTCCACCGGCCCGAACAACGAGCTGGGCGGACCGAACGACACCGCCTGCCACCTCGACATCCCGATGCGCGGCTGCTCGCTGTTCCTCGATGACGAGCCGGTGGTGATCGATGGCGGCATCGTGGTGAAGGACATCCAGATGGCGCGGGCCTGACAGGGCACCAGCTCCTCTCCCCCTTGAGGGGGAGTTGCCCCCGGCATGGGGCAGAGGGGGGGGAAACGGACTGTCCGCTTGTGAGAGAGGTCCTGCTTTTTTGAAATGCTGCATACCCCCTCCGTCTGCTGCCGCAGACATCTCCCCTCAAGGGGGGGAGGGGGCTGCGGCAAGAGGAGAGGCCGCGGTTTTTTGAGCGGCGGAAAACGTCCAGCCGAAGGGGGGCAAGGACATGACACAGCAGGAAGACACATATCGGGCTGCCGGGTTTGGCCAGCCGGTGCCGCGCGGCACGAGGCCTGCCGTTCTGGTGGTCGATTTCACCTATGGCTTCACCGACACCGCCTATCCGGCGGCGGCGGACATGAGCGCGCAGATCGCAGCCACCCGGCGGCTGACGGATATCGCCCGTGCCAAGGGCTTTCCGGTCATCTACACCACGATTGCCTATCACCCCGGCGAGATCGCCCTGCTGCCCTGGCTGCGCAAGGCGGCCGGCATGGCGGCCCTTCTGGAAGGCAGCCGGCTGGTGGAGATTGACGCGGCAACGGGCATTCAGCCGCAGGACCCGGTGATCACCAAGAAGGGCGCTTCGGCCTTTCATGGCACGGGACTTGCTGGCCTGCTGACCGGGGCAGGCGCCGATACGCTGGTCGTCACCGGTGCCACAACATCGGGCTGCGTGCGCGCCTCCGTGGTGGATGCGGTGCAGAGCGGCTTCAACGTGCTGGTGCCGGCCGATTGCTGCGCCGACCGTGCGGCGGCCCCGCATGACGCCAACCTTTATGACATGGGCCAGAAATATGCCGATGTGACCGATGCGGCGGACATTGAAAGCTGGCTCACCGGCCTTGCGCCTTCCGGGCGCTGAGCCCGTCACCTGATGTTCCCCGGCGGACGGCCGGGGAACGCGCGGGCGCCGTGCAACGCCCGTTCAAACCGCCGGAAACAAGGCGGATGAAAACAACCCACCAATCTCTAGAGGGAAGTCACCACATGTCGAAAGCTGCTCTGTACTTGATAGGCGTGGTCGTCCTCGCCTGCTACGCCATACCCTATACGCTGCTCACCAATGTGGCGGAATGGTATGGCTCGTTCCTGTTCTGGTGCGTGGCGGGTATTGCCGTCATCGTCCTCAACATTCTGGCAACGTCCAGCTTCGAGGAGGACGAGGCATGAGTGTGACCCTTGTCGTCTGGGGACTGGTGATCTACGTCCTCGCCTCCTTCGTGGTGGCCTATATCTCGCGTTCGGGCGGGTCTGCCAGCATGTCCGAATATTTCATCGGCGGGCGTTCCATGGGCGGCGTGCTGTCGGCGCTGAGCTACTCGGCCACCACCTATTCGGCCTTCATGATGATCGGCCTTGCCGGTCTCACCTTCAAGGGCGGCGTTGGCGCCCTCGGCTTCGAGATCATCTATTTCGCCGGTGTGTCGCTCGTCGCCATCTTCGGCCCGCGCTTCTGGGCGGTGGGCAAGAAATACGGCTTCGTCACGCCCTATGAGATGCTGGGCACGCGCTATGGCAGCCGCTGGGTGGCCGTGGCGGCCGGTCTCGTCAGCCTCGTGTTCCTCATCCCCTATTCGGCCGTTCAGCTGTCGGGCGTGGGCTACCTCCTGTCCGGCATGACCGGCGGTGGCATCCCCTTCCTGTGGGGCGTGGTCATTTCCACGGTGCTGGCCATCATCTTCTCCTATGTGGCCGGCATCCGTTCGGTGATGTGGACGGACAGCCTGCAGGCGCTGATGATGATCGTCGCCTCGGTGCTGGTCTGCGGCCTGGTGCTGATCGAGCTGGGTGGCTTCTCCGGCCTCTTCGGTGCCATTCAGGCCACCAAGCCGGAACTGCTGCAGGTGCCAGGACCGGGCCTGTTCAGCTTCACCACCTTCCTGGGGCTGACCATTCCGTGGTTCTTCTTCGCCATCTCCAACCCGCAGGTGAGCCAGCGCCTCTATATGCCGGCTTCCCTGAAGGCGCTGCGCCGCATGCTGGTGATCTTCCTGTGCTTCGGCTTCGTCTATACGGTCGTGTCGGTGCTCTGGGGTTTCTCCGCCTTCGTCGCCTTCCCGGAGCTGGAAAAGGGTGACCTTGCCACCTCCACCCTGCTGGCCTCGGATCTCGTGCCGCCGGTTCTGGGCGTCATGGTCATGGTCGGCATTCTGGCCGCTGCCGTCTCCACCATCGACTCGATCCTCCTCACCCTGTCGTCGGTCTTTGCCCGCGATGTGTGGAGCAACGTGACAGGCGGGGCGAGCGACGCGCGCCAGCTCTTCATCGGCAAGCTGATCATCCCGTTCATCTCCATCGTCTCGCTGGTCTTTGCCGCGATGGAATTCTCGATGATCGCCATCCTGTCAGTCGCCGCCTCCGTCGGGCTGCTGGTCACGGTTCCGGCCATCATCGGCGCCTTCTTCTGGCGGCGCGGCACGGCGGCCGGCGCGCTGGTTTCCATCATCGGCGGCGTTGCCTTCGTGGTGTGGATGTACCTGACCGGCAACAAGCTCTTCGGCCTCAACGCCGGCGTGCTGGCCCTGCCGGTTTCGACGGCGCTGTTCATCGCCGTCAGCCTCGTCACAAAGCCCAACATGAAGGCTGCTGACGAGTTCGTGGAGGCTTCCGTCTCCTACAGGAAGGGCAAGCTGCCGCAGGGCATGCCCGCCCCGGCGGAGTGATAGAACGGCCTCGCAATGCAACAAGGGCGGCCCCGGCATCCGGAGCCGCCTTTGGTATTGCGCAAGCCGCAACCGCCCGGCGGAATTGGGCTTAAGCTTCCGTTAACCTAATATTTCTTGCAGAATCGGCGGGGCTGGGGCATTTCTGACGGTATTGAGGTCGCGCTCGAATGCGAAACCGTCAGGAGATCGAGATGCTCGCAGGCGAGATGGATAGCGCCAAGGACACAACCGCCAAGATCGGGGATTTCACCCAGCGGCTGTCGGACAAGCTCCAGTCCATGCGCGAGATGACCTATCCGCCGGAAGCGCGCAAGTCTTATGGCCGCACGTTTTCGACGCTGGATCTGGTGCGCCTGCTCGGCATTCCGGAAAGCACCTTGCGCGCCCTGACGCTGGACGGCAAGGGGCCGCAGCCGCTGCGCGCCGACAACAACCGGCGCATCTACACCATCGAACAGGTATGGGAGCTGCGCAAGTATCTGGCCGAACAGCGGCCGGACGATGCCTTGCGCCTGTTGCCGCACCGGCGGGCCGGCGAGCATCTGCAGGTCATCGCCTGCGCCAATTTCAAGGGCGGCTCGTCCAAGACCACAACCTCCGTGCATCTGGCCCATTATCTGGCGCTGCAGGGCTACCGGGTGCTGTGCATTGACCTGGACCCGCAGGCCTCGCTGACCACCACCTTCGGCATCCAGCCGGACAGGGACCTGCGCTCCGGTGAGGACGAGAACGAGCGCACCGATACGGCCTATGACGCGCTGCGTTATGACAACAACCGGGTGCCGCTGAAGGACGTGATCCGCAAGACCTATTTCCCCGGCATCGATCTGGTGCCGGGCAATCTGCGTCTGATGGACTTCGAATATGACACGCCGAACGCGCTGGTGAACCGCACCACGGATGAGCTCGGCCTGTTCTTCCAGCGCCTCGATGCGGCCATCCGCACGGTGGAGGACGATTATGATCTGGTCATCCTCGATACGCCGCCCTCGCTCGGCTATACGACGCTCGCCTCGCTCTATGCGGCAACGGGGCTGATCATCACCGTGCATCCGGCCATGCTGGATATTTCCTCCTGTGCGCAGTTCTTGAAGATGATTGCCGATGTGACGGCGACCCTTTCGGAAGGGGGCGCGCGGTTCGAGCATGATTTCGTCAAGTTCCTGATGACGCGGGTGAACCCGAACGACGCCCCGCAGAAGATCATGGCCGGCACCATGCGCAGCCTGTTCGGCAAGGATGTGCTGGTGGCCGAAGCCGTGGAATCCACCGCCGTGGCCTCGGCCGGCGTTGCCAAGAAGTCGCTCTATGAGGTCGAGCCCGGCGAAGTCGGGCGCGAGCCGCTGAAGCGCGCACTGGAAAGCGCCGATCAGGTGAACGGCGAAATTCTGGACCTGGTCAAGTCCGTATGGAGGCGGCAGGGATGAAGAAATCCATCGTCAAGATGATGGCGGAGGCGGCCAGGGCGGCTGAAGCCCAGAAAACGGCGGAGGCATCCGCGCCTGCCGCGCAGCCTGCATCCGCGCCCCAATCCACGCCCCGGTCGTCTCCCCCGGCCGCGCCCGCAGCGGAGGGCGCGCGGATGGTGGCGCCTGTCGTCAGCTCCATGGGCCGCGCCCTGTCGCAGCTGAAGGAGGACAGCATCGTTGCGCTGGACCCGGGCAAGATCGATCCTTCGCCCTTCCGCGACCGCTTTGCCGCCGATGAAGAGGCCGCCGGGGCGCTGGAGGAACTGAAGCTGTCGATCTCCTCCGAAGGGCAGAAGATCCCGGTTCTGGTGCGCCCGCACCCGGCGGCGGAGGGGCGCTATCAGCTGGCCTATGGCCACCGCCGCCTTGCGGCCGTGCTGGCGCTGATGCAGGAGAGCGGCCGTCCGGAGACGGTGAAAATCCGCGCCTATGTGCGCCCATTGTCCGACATGGATCTGATCCGCGAGCAGTCGGTGGAAAACGGCGTCCGCGAGAACCTGACCTGGATCGAGCAGGCGCTGTGGGCGCAGCAGCTGAAGGAAGCGGGCTTCAAGCAGCGCGACATGCAGCCCGTTCTGGGCGTGACGGAATCGACCGTTTCCACCCTGCTGAAGGTAGCGGCCAGCGTGCCGGAGGACATTGTGCTGGCGATCGGCCGGGCGCGCAATGTCGGCCGGCCGGCCTGGACCGCCTTTGCCAAACTGTTCGACGATGCCAAAGCTGCCCCGCGCATCCGCGCCATTCTGGATGCCAAGGCTTTTCTGGCGGGCGATGCGCCTGCGCGCATGGCCCTTGCGGCAAAGGCAGCGCGCGGCAAGGGCGCAGAGAGGGCGCCCGGCCAGACCGCTGAACAGGAAATCCGCTCCGGCAAGCGCCTCCTGGGCAAGCTGAAGACGGGATCCTCCGGCGTGACCTTGACCATACCGAAGCAGGAGGCGGCTTTTGGCGCCTGGCTGGGCGGGCGGCTGGAGCAGCTTTACGAGGAGTTTGAAAAGGACGCCGGCGGCAGCAGCGAAAAAAGCTGATGGCAACTTATCCCCCACCCGGCAAGGTGGGGTAAGATCACGCAAGCAGGCCCGCAGCACCGGACTATGACAGCGGCCCGAAACACCGAAAGGAGCAGGAATGACGCAACAGGCCAAATGAAAAGGGACCATCTGGCGGCAACCAGATGATCCCCGATTTCACGGTCGAATGGGACTTCGCCCACACGAAACCTTGCACCCTTTTCTTGTAGGCGAAAAGCGAATCACGTTCAAGACCCGGTCTTGAGCGCACAAGCACTTTTGTGCCCGTTTCCCCCGTTCTGACCTCCATCTTGTTCACCGTCCGGGCGTCACGCTCGTGGCGGATGGAGGATTTCATGTCCACCACTTCGATCGCCACCTTCCGCAAGGTGACGCCAGGCATTCTTGCGTCCGCCGTTCTGTCGCAGCAGGAAGAGCGTCCGGTTGTCACGAAGCAGGATCTATCCCTCGTTCTCAAGCGAGCCGCTCCCGCTCTGGGCATTGATGGCACGTCCTATCACGTGCTCGACATTCTGCTGGGCCTTGTGCAGGCGGAGGATTTCAAGGCCGGCCGGCGGCCCGTGGTTGCCATCTCCAACCAGCGCCTGTCCGAATACACCAGCCGCCATCCGCGCACGGTGATCCGCTGCCTGAAGCGCCTGGTGGAAGCCGGGATCCTCGCCTACCGCGACAGCCCCACGGGCCGGCGCTACGTGCAGAAGGACAATGCTTCCGGCCATATCGAAGCCTATGGCCTCGATTTCACGCCGGCCTGCGTCAATCTGGAAAGCTTCCGGGCTGCTGCCGATGCGTTTCAGGCGCAGATCAAGGCCGATCAGGCCGCCCGCCGGGAATTGACCCGTCTTGCCCGTGCCATTGCCGATCTGGATGAGGCCTGCGAGGGCCTGGAAGGCTTCAGGGCCTGCGCCCTGACCATCCTTGAGGAACGACACACGCTTTTGGGATTCAGGCTGGAGCGGATGCGTGCCCTTTATCAGGACGCTCTGGACTCAGCCGCTTCTGATCATGCAGCTTTTTCTGAATATATGTCATCCACGGGTGACATTCCCGTCACCTCCTTATCTATTACAAACCGTCCCGACTCTTCAGAAAGTAACATCAATCGGACTCGCCCTGACGGGCGAGACATCAATACAAAAACTGACAACGGCTGCGCCGTTGAAATGGCTCTTGAAAAAGAGCCTTGCGGCGATCCTGCCCGTGAGCAACCGAAACTGCGGCCAGCGGCAAGGCCGCGAGGGGCGGGCCGGGATACTCAACGGGACATTCATCAGGAGGCCCGGCAGAAAACTCAGCGGGCCACGCAAAGAGACATGCAGCAGGGCAGGGCGCAAGGGGCCTCCCATCATGGTTTGCTCGATGATGTGCCGGCGGGTCTCGTTGAAAGCGCCTGCTCCGAGCTTCAGGCGGTTATCCGTCACAGGCTCAGCTCCTGGCCTGCGATCTGCGAGGCGGCAGAGGAGATCCGGGTGCTGATCGGCGTCAGCCCCCCGGCCTATGCGCAAGCCGTCGAGCAGCAGGGCCGCTATGTGGCGGCTGCCTGCCTTGCGGTGGTGGCGGAAAAGGCGCTGCGCGATCCGGAACAGATTTCCCGTCCCGGCGGCTATTTCCGTGCCATGATCGAGCGTGCCGGCGAAGGCCGCCTGCATCTCGCCCGCTCGCTGTTCGGACTTGCGGCGGACCGGCGGTCGTGAGGCGCGGTCGTCAGGTGCCGAAGATGGGGTGATGTCTGGCAGATTTGCGGGCAGTGTGGTAGTTTGTACACATATCAACACAGGAGCGCACACCGTGACTGCCAGCACCACGATGACAATCCGGATCAGTCCCGAGGTGAAGCAACAGCTGGACCGGATCGCGGTTGATACCCGGCGCAGCAAGTCATTTCTGGCTGCTGAGGCCATTGCGGCCTATGTCGAGCGCGAGCTCAAGATCATCGACGGCATCAAGCAGGGCATGGACGATGCGGCCGCTGGCCGGGTCGTCCCGCATGATCAGGCGATGGCTGAACTCTATGCGGTGATCAACGGCGCGGAAGACAAGTGAAGCGGCCTGTTGTGTGGGCGCGCGCAGCGCTGGATGACATCCGGGAACAGATCGCGTTCATTGCCAAGGATAATCCAGTTGCGGCGCGGCAGGTCGCTGACCGGCTGCGCGACACGGGTGAGGCCCTTGGCGGGATTGCGACCGGCCGGCCTGGCCGGGTCACCGGCACTTACGAGAAGTCTGTCACTCGCCTGCCATACATCATTTCCTATGAGCTGCGGCTGATCGGCAGCCTTGAGAACGTTGTTATCTTGCGCGTCATACACACGTCGCGGGACTGGCCCGGTTCGGGCGGGAGTTGATCTGTGAAGGCACGACGATGCAAAAACGGCAGGCCCGTGCTCAGGCTGCCTTGCAGTCGTTGCAGACAGGCGGTCGTGATGCGGGGGAAAGGGTTTGCTCGGGGCACTGCCCTTCCCGCCGCACCGTCCCGGCCCCCGAGCCGGGACCTGTAAGGATGGCACCGCCTTTCCAATCGTAAGAATGCCTGCACGGTCTTTGCTCTTGAGGCACCGCTGCACTGCGTCCCTAACAGGCCCCGGCCCGGAGGCCGGGGCGGCGCGGAGTGTGGCGGACGGCAGGAAGCCGGACTGAACAGGGTGTGGCCCTTGCATCGCAAGACCTCGTGGACTGCGATGCATATGCAAAAACGGCAGGCCCGTGGTCAGGCCTGCCGTCTGATCTTGCCGGTTGTTTGCGCTCAGCCTCAGAATGTGGCGGAGAGCGACAGGTAGAAGGTGCGGCCGGGCTCGTTGTAGGTGTTGGCACCTGCCTGGTTGCTGTTGCCTTCGCGGAACAGGCGCTTGTCGAAGATGTTGTTCACACCGGCGTTCAGGCGGAAATGGCCGTTGAGATCATATTTCATGCCTGCATTGACCAGCGTGTAGGCGCCGCGCGCTTCCGGGTTGGCCACTGCGCCGCCGGTGGTGGCGCTCAGGGTCGGGGACTCCGTCTTGCCATAGTGGGTGGCGGACAGGATCAGCGTCAGCTTTTCCGTCGCGGCCCAGTCCAGCGAGGTATTGATCGTGTATTCCGGGATGAGCGACAGGGGCTGGTTGTTCCGCTTGTCCTTGGACTCGATCATGTAGGTGGCGTTGGTGCTCCAGGTCAGGCCCTCCATGACCGGCACGGCGAGGTTGCCTTCAAGCCCCTGCACCACGGCTTCGGGCACATTGTACCAGCGGAAATACTGCGCGGTGCCCGAGCGGCCTTCCGGCACCATGCCGGAGGCGATGCGGTCCTTGTAGTCATTGTGGAAATAGGTGATGCCGGCATTCCAGCCGCTGTCATCATTGTAGTTGATGCCGATTTCCTTGTTGATGGCGATTTCCGGGTTCAGGTCCGGATTGCCCAGCACGAGACAGCCATTGCCAAGATTGGGATAGTCGATGGGGCAGCCATTGCCATTGGTGCGGTACACGTAATTCGGGTTGAGCTGATAGAGGTTCGGGGCCTTGAAGGCGCGGGCGATACCGGCCTTCAGCGAGATGGTCTCCGTCAGCCTGTAGGTGGTGTTGAGGCTGGGGCTCCAGTTGCCGCCGAAGGAGCTGTGATGATCGAAGCGGATGCCGGGCGTCAGGGTCCAGTCATCCGTGATCTCGATATTGTCTTCCAGCATCACGCCGAACATCTGTGCGCTGACATTCGGGTCACGCAGCGCCGGATCGGTCACCGTGCCGGGAACGGTGGCGCCGTTCAACCCTTGCAGGATCGACACAGGATCGTTCATCCATTCGCCGCGGAATTCGGCCCCCATCGTCAGCATCTGCTCGAAGCCGATATGCAGCGGCAGGTTCCACTCGCTCTTGGCCGTCACATTGTCGAGGGTGATCGTGCCCCAGGTGGAGTTGGCCTGGATCGAGCCTTCCGGCCCGCCCGCCAGCCCCTCCGACAGGCGCCGGTTGAGCGTGCGTTCCCACTGGACATAGCTGCTGGACTTGCCGAAGTCATAGTCGCCGGAATGGGTCAGCGACACGGTGCGGCGGGTCATCGAATTGGTCTCGGTGCCGAACAGGCTGTCGCGGACCGCCGGCGCGATGGTGCCAAGCTGGCTGTCTCCGGCAAAGAGATTGCCCTGCCGGCTGTAGGAACCTTCCAGATCGAAGCGGTGATCATCGCGCGGGGTGAAGGACAAAAGGCCCCGCACGTCCTTGTTGATCACCCCTTCACGCCCTGCCGCCAAGGTGCCGCCGGGAACCGTTGCCCTCGCGTTGATGTTCTCATCATCAGGCTCCGTCCGCGCATAGCCTGCATTGAGGCGGAAGGAGAGCCAGTCGAGGATCGGGCCGCCAAGGGTCACGTTGGTGCGCACCGTGCCGCCTTCTTCGGAATGCTGCGGCAGGGCGAAATAGGTGGTGACGGAGCCGCTCATCTTCTCGGGCCGCTTGGTGATGATGTTCACCACGCCGCCTGACGCGCCCGAGCCATAGCGCGCTGCCGCAGGACCCCGGATCACCTCGATGCGCTCGATCATCTCGGCCGGCACCCAGTTGGTGTCGCCGCGCGTGTCGCGCTCGCCCGCACGGCCCATGCGCACGGAATTGCGCGACAGAACCGGCTTGCCGTCGATGAGGATCAGCGTGTTTTCCGGTCCCATGCCGCGCAGTTCGATCTGGCGCTGGTTGCCGCGCTGGCCGGAGGAGGTGGTGCCGGTCAGGTTTGCGCCCGGCATTTTTCGCAGGATTTCCGAAATGTCATTGGCGACCGGTGTGCGTTCCAGATCAGCGGCGCTGATCACGGATACGCCCGGCGCCTGCTTCAGCTGCTCTTCGGCCGAGAGGACGATCTTGTCGAGAGATGTGGCGTCTTCGCCGCTGGCGTCCTGCGCGGCTGCAGAGCCAGCCGCCAGCAGGAAGGCGCCCAGGGAGCTGGCGCGCAACAGGTTGATCCTGAAAGCTTTTGACGAAAGGTGTGGCGTCCCTGCAGTTGCCTGCTGGCACGAATGGCTGTTCTGTCCGGTTGCGCGTTTCATGGCTTGCCCCATTAATATGAATTGTGAGTTCATATTTTTCAGCGAGGCTTCCGGGTCAATGCCGCAGAATTAGAAGTCTTCCAATTTGCTGATTTGGCAAAAGGCGGAAAAGGGCTGGCTGGAGGTTATCAGGTGCTGCGGTTCGGGGGTGCTGGCTCCGCCTGTTCGTACCGGCACAGCGGCGGGCGCGGTTCGCCTTTGCTGGTGGCTGTCATGCCGTCGTACCAGCCCGCGCCCATGGCGATGATCCGGCTTTCAAAGCCCAGCCAGGCATTCGGGCCCGTTTCGCCCATGACCTTTTGGGAGACTTCATCGAACTTCCAGCTTGGCACACCGCCACCCTCGCAGGTGGCTTCGCCTGCTGCGTCGGCCCGGATCAGCGCTCCGAAGTGCTGGATCAGCAGATCGTGGCTGCGCCTGATCTCCGGCATTTGCGGGATGTCACCACATTGTCCGGTTGTCACGGCGAAGCCGGGCGGGGTGCGCAGGTTGCTCGTTGAATAGAACGTCAGTTCCCCTGCAACAAGGGAAGCACTCAGGAAACGCAGATATTCAAGGGTTACCTTCTCCCGGCCCCAGCGGTGGAAAACCATCAGCGCGTTCTGCAGCCCTTAACCGTCGAGATAGCAGCCGGACGCTCCTTCCCCTGCATAGGCATCGATGGCGGAGAGGTTCTGGGTCACTTCGGCGTCAGAGACCCGGATTTCGCTTGTAACCGATGGCAGGCGGATCTCGCAAAGCCCGGGAGCGATCACCAGCCAGTCACGGTTGCCGCCGTCTGCGGATGGCTGCGCACCTTTTGCGAATAGGCTTCGATATCGGCCGGGCTGATCCCTTGCGTGATGGCAGCTGCCATGGTGGAAGGGCCAATGGCACAACCTTGCGCGGCGAAAAAGCTTGCGGGCTTCTGCCCGCTTTCCGCTGCGCCCGCACAGACCGGCGCAATGGAAAGGGGCAGGACTGCGGCAAGTCCGGCGCAAAGCCGGACCAGAAGGGCGCGGTGTTTCGTCATGGCGGCATGCTCCGTGTCAGGCTCTGGGGCTGTACCGGTTATCCTCTGCCGGAGCAGATCTGGCCTGCCGTCACATCACACTTTTGCGGATCACGCCTTGACGATCCTGTCCCGGTGCTCCGTCACGGCTTTCGTGGCGTTGCGGGTGTCGATGACAAGCTTGCTGGCGCTGACGAGGGCCTGATAGTCGATGCAGTCGTGGTCGGTGGCGATGATCACCGCATCGAACTGCCCAAGGGTTTCCGCGCTCAGGTCCACCGATTTCATGCCCATCAGCGGCTTGTGCTTGCGGGTGCTGGGCAGGGCGGGGACGTAAGGGTCGTGATACTCGACGGTTGCCTTGCGCAGCTTCAGCCGCTCGATCAGCACCAGCGCCGGGCTCTCGCGCATGTCATCGACGTTCTTCTTGTAGGCCGCGCCGATGATCAGCACGCGCGAGCCGTTGAGGCCCCTGGCAAAGCGTTCGTCGAGGGCTTCGGCGGTGCGGGTGATGACGTAATCGGGCATGGCGGTGTTGATCTCGCCCGCCAGCTCCACGAACTTGGTGGTGATGGCAAATTCCCGCGCCTTCCAGGTGAGGTAGAACGGGTCGATCGGGATGCAGTGGCCGCCAAGGCCGGGGCCGGGATAGAAGGGCATGTAGCCGAAGGGCTTGGTCTTGGCCGCCTCGATCACTTCCCAGATGTCGATGCCCATGCGGCCGTAAATGACCTTCAGCTCGTTGACGAGGGCGATGTTGACCGAGCGGAAGATGTTCTCGCTCAGCTTCACCGCCTCGGCGGTTGCCGCCGAACTCACCGGCACGACGGACTGGACGATGGCTGCATAAAGGGCAATGGCAATGGCGCGGCTGTCCGGATCATCGGCGCCCACGACCTTCGGAATGGTCGAGGTCTCGTAGTTCGGGTTGCCCGGATCTTCCCGCTCCGGCGAGAAGGCGAGGAAGAAGTCGCGGCCAGCCTTGAGCCCCGAGCGCTCCAGAATGGGCTTCAGCACCTCATGCGTGGTGCCGGGATAGGTGGTGGATTCCAGGATCACCGTCTGCCCGGCCTTGAGATGCGGCAGCAGATGCTCTGCCGTGCTGACGATATAGGACATATCCGGCTCCCGGTGCCGGGTCAGGGGCGTGGGCACGCAGATCAGGATGGCATCGGCGCAGGCCAGATCCGCAATGTCCGAGGTGGCATGAAAGCGCCCGCTCTGCGCAATGGCCGCAACGTCCGCATCGGAAAAATGCCGGATATAGGACTTGCCCGCCATCAGCGAGGTGATCTTGGGCGGATCGATGTCGAAGCCGGTGACCTCGAACCCCGCCCGCCAGAAGGCCCGCACCAGCGGCAGGCCGACATAGCCAAGCCCGATGATGGCCACGTTGAACCGCCGCTCCCCCAGGGCTGCGAGCTTTTCCCGGGCGAGCGGGCTCACGGAAGGCATCGTGTCATGCTGCGGCTGGACGGGCGTGGTCATCGGTCTGTCTTTTCCTGCAAGCGCCGGGGCACTGGCCTGCCGTCCGCACGGGAACCGGAGGCCGGATCTGATGACACCCTGATCCACTGCCCCGCCCGTCTTGTCAATGAACTGCGTCATCACGCCTGTGCAGGGGGGGCGGAGAGGCCCTGCCACAGATCATCAGATGCGTCATTGCGGGCAGCGGGGGATTGCGGGCTTACGCTGCCTGCCAGGAAAGCTCCTGCGGCTCGCGGAAGGCGAAGCGGATGAAGTGGCTGCCGACCACATCCTGCAGCCGGTCAAGGGCGGCGCTGTCTGCGGCCGTGACGTCCATGGTCAGGCGCGTGCCTTCGGCCTTCAGCGTGCACACGCCCATCGGGAAGGTGATCTTGCCCTGTTCTGTGTCGAACTCGGCCGGGATCTTGTGCTGGAAGTGCTTGCACAGCTGCTGCAGGTAGCGGCTGGCCTTTTCGGTTTCCACGATGCAGCGGCGGGTGGGCAGGGTGGTGGTTTCAGTCGTCATCAGCTTTCTTCCACGGCAAGGGCCGCCGCATCGATGGCAGCGGCGATCTTCTGGGCGGTTTCCGGGTCAATTTCCCTGTCCCGCAGGCGCAGGCGCAGGGCGGTCTTGAGGTTTTCCATGGCCCGGACCACGGGCGCGGGGGCAAAGCCCCGCGTCACGCCGCTGCGGGCACGGCTCATGAGTTCGCTGGCCAGGGCCTTGTTGGCGGCCAGAAAAGCTTCGCCTTCGGGCGTAACGGTGTGGCGCTTGCGCCCGCCTGTTTCCACCGTGATGGCGCTGTAGCCCATGTCCTCCAGCCAGCTCAGCGTTGGATAGATGACGCCGGGACTGGGGCTGTAGCTGCCGGCAAACCGGTCCTCGATGGCCTTGATCAGCTCATAGCCATGCCGCGGCTCTTCCGCGATCAGGGCCAGAACCAGCAGCCGCAGTTCGCCATAGTCGAACAGCCGCCGGTGTCCACCGCCCCGGCGGTGTCCGCCGGGATGGCCTTCGTGCAGGGGGTCATGCGGGCCGTGGCCGCCATGACGGTGGGGGTGTGAATGTCTGTGTCTCATGCCCCTCGATATAAACTAGATATATCGAAAATCAAGATATATCGGAATTTATTCAGAAAGCAGGCTTTGCCTTTGAAAAATTGCCGCTGCAGACCTCTGACAATCCTGAGGCCTGTGGAACTGCTTACCTTTTCCAGCATCAAAGCAGCGCTCGCAGCCTCTTTTAGACGATGTGTGAATCCGGTAGCCCCTCAAGGTGGAGGGGAGCAGACAGGCCGTGCCGGAATGACCAGAGCGCAGGCTTTCCTCAAGCCATAACCGGTGAGCCTGACTGGCAGTCCGTTGTAAACACTGCCCCCGCTCTATGGCTTTCGCACGCTGGCGGCATCGGCGGCGGCCGGGCGGAGCTGGCGCGGGCGGTTGTGCCAGAGGGTGGCGGCGTCCTCAAGGCAGGCGGAAAATTCCGCTTCTGGTGCACGCCGCAGGGTCATCAGGGCGAGGGCTGCGGTCTTCAGGATGGCCGCTTCCGCCAGCTCGTCGCGCGCCGCGCCCGTCCACACGGCCAGCCAGTATTCCTGCTGGGTGAGGGCGGCGGGAATCGGCATCCGGCTGGCGGGCGTCGAAGGCAGGGTGAAGCGGGCTTCCTCGCCGCCGGTCAGGCGGAACACCGGCGTCGGCCGGTCCGGTGTCACCTGCGCAAAGTCGCGGTTGGCGCCGGTGACGGCTGCGTCCAGACAGCCGGTGAGGGCGGCGGCGGTGCGGAACAGCTCCCGGCCGGACGTTTGCGCCGCGCCCAGCATCGAGGCGGGGGCGCCGCCCGGATTGAGCACATGCACGGCGGTGTTGACCGGCGTGCGCATTTCAAACGCCGGATAAAGGGCAAGCAGGCCCGCCAGCTGCGGGCAATAGGCGGTGACGGGCAGATAGGCAATGCCCTTCTGCGCCAGCGCCTGCCTTGCGCCCTCCAGACTGTCCGCCACGGGAATGGCAGCGGCCTCCGCCGCCCGTTGCAGCAGGATGCCCGAGGCGATGTTGCTGCCGAAGCCATGCACCAGCACCCTGTGCCCGGCCATGGCCACCAGACGGGCGGCATGGAGGAACCACGGCACGGTGCGCAGCCGGGGCGAGAGATAGGCCGGCCAGTTGAGATCGGCTATCGCCGTCTCTGCCGCTTCCGCCGCCTCCCCCGTGCCGGGGCCTGCCGCATGCAGCTGGACCGCCTGCGCAAAGCCGGCCAGCTCCACCGCCGTCATGCCCCGGAACTGCATGGTGGCCAGCAGCGCGCCGGTCTGGAACGGGTCCGCCTCGGCCCGCAGCACGATGCCGAGGGCATCGCGGGCTTCTTCCTGCGTCAGCGGGCGGGTGCGGCCCGGCCCGGCGGCAATGCTGGCGATGTATTTGGCCAGCCGCTGGCTGGGGGCCGAGGCATGGCCGATCAGCGCCATGCGCTCGGCAATCATCTGCGGCGAGGGCTCGCCCGCCAGCCGGTCCACCGCGCTGGAGCCCGGCGCCAGCGGGGTTGCCTGAGGCTGGGTTTGATACGGGGCATGATGCCGGGAAAACGCCCGGGCGGAGTTGGACCCCGGCCCATGATGGCTGCCCCAGGGCAGGGCGGATGCACTGTCCGGCGTGCGGGCAAGCAGCAGTTCGGCATCATTGGCCAGCCCGCGCACTTTCAGCCGCAGGGCTTCGGCAAAGGGCGTCGGGCGCATGCCCTGGCCTGTACGCTCCAGCAGCGGGTCGCCGTAGAACTCGCGCAGTTGTGCCAGCATCCGGCTCATGGCCGAGACCTGCATCCCCAGACTGGCCGCCGCTGCCGACACGCTGCCCTCCCGCAGCAGCGCATCCAGCGCGATCAGCAATTTCATCCGGCCAATGTCCACCTGTGTTCTGCCTTGTGCCCGAGCGCCTGATTGAGGAGGATTTGCGTTTTTCGCAAATTGGAATTGCTCAAAATGATGCGCGTTGACCCTTGGCAGCAGTATCTACATAAGTGGATTTAGAAACTCAACTTATGTTGTTCAGGCAAGGCGCTGCCGCCGTCACACTGGCGTGAGCGCTGCTGCTGCGAGGTTCTGGAAATGACGCATATGTTCTCCATGAAGCGGCTGGCTGCTGGCCTTGCCAGCGCTCTGGTTCTCTCCGCCGCGCTGACGGGCGTTGCCGCTGCCGAAGTCAAGGTGGCCCACGCCAAGGGCGAGCTGACGCTTCCTGCGGTCCCGGCCAAGGTGTTCGTCTATGACATGGCCGCTCTGGACACGCTGACCGCGCTTGGCGTTGAAGTGGCCGGGGTGCCGGGCGGCAACAAGCCGGGCCATCTGGCGCAATATGCCGATGACAAGTACCAGAAGATCGGCTCCCTGTTCGAGCCGGACTTTGAAGCCGTTGCCGCTGCACAGCCGGATCTGATCATCGTTGGGGGCCGCTCTGCCGCCAAATACGAGGATCTGGCGAAGATCGCGCCCACCATCGACCTGTCGGTGGATTTCGGGGATTTCACCGGCTCGGCCCTGAAGAACCTCCAGACGCTGGCCACCCTTTTCGGCAAGACGGACAAGGCGGACGAACTGACAGCGAAGTATCAGGCTTCCGTCGAAGAGCTGAAGGGCAAGACGGCGGGCGCAGGCAAGGGCCTGTTCATCCTCACCACCGGCGGCAAGATGAGCACCTATGGCGCAGGCTCGCGCTTTGGCGTGATCTTTGGCGAGTACGGCCTTGCGCAGGCTGATGAGAACATCAAGATCGGCACACACGGCCAGCCGGCGTCCTTTGAATATATCCTTGAGCGTAACCCGGACTGGCTGTTCGTGCTGGACCGTGATGCGGCCATCGGCCGGGAAGGCGATGCCGCCCGCCAGCTTCTCGACAACGAAATCGTCCGCCAGACCACGGCCTGGCAGAAGGAACAGGTGGTCTACCTCAATGCGGCCAACTGGTATCTGATTGGCGGTGGCATCACCGCCATGCAGGATACGGTAGACCAGCTGAACGCTGCCTTCAGCGGCAAGTAATTTCTTCTGATTGTCAGCGTATCAGGCGGCTGCGTCTCCTCCGGGGCGCAGCCGCCGCAATCCTTTCAGAGCCCTGACTTGAAGTTCCTTTTGCCAGCCTCTCTCCTGACCCTCGGTCTTGCGATAGCCAGCCTGTTCACCGGTGCCAGCCCCGTCTCCTTCTGGAGTGTGGTCAGTGGTGCGGCGGATGAGCGGGCCTTGATGCTGCTGGCCGAAAGCCGCATTCCGCGCACGATCGCCCTCATTCTGGCGGGCGCTGGCATGGCCGTGGCAGGAACCCTGATGCAGATGCTGGCACGCAACCGCTTTGTCGAGCCCTCCACCGCAGGCACGGTGGAATCGGCCTCGCTGGGCATGCTGCTGGTGCTGTTCTTCGCGCCGGACCTGCCGGTCATGGCCAAGATGCTCGTCTCCGGCGGTTTCGCGCTGGCGGGCACCTTCCTCTTTATCGCCATTCTGGAGCGAATCCCCCTGCGCTCAGCTCTGATGGTGCCGCTGGTGGGGCTGATGCTGGGCGGGGTGATCAGCGCCGTTACCGCATTCCTCGCCTACCGCTTCGACCTGCTGCAAACCCTCGGCGCCTGGACCAGCGGTGATTTTTCCGCCGTGCTGCGCGGGCGTTACGAGGTGCTGTGGCTCAGCCTGGTGCTCACCATTGCCGCCTATGTGGCCGCCGACCGCTTCACCCTCGCCGGATTGGGCGAGGATTTCGCCGTCAGCCTCGGCCTCAAATACCGGCAGGTGCTGCTGCTCGGCCTCTTCATCGTTGCCATGGTCACCGCTGCGGTGGTGGTCACGGCGGGCGTGGTGCCTTTCGTCGGGCTGATCGTGCCCAATCTCGTCGCCATGGCTCTGGGCGACCGGCTGCGCCGCACTCTGCCGCTGATCGCCGTCACCGGCGCGCTGCTGGTGCTGTTGTGCGATCTGATCGGCCGCACGGTGAATGCGCCCTTCGAGATTCCGGCAGGCTCGGTTCTCGGCGTGGTGGGCAGCGTGTTCTTCCTGTTCCTGCTGCTGCGGAGGCGCTCCCATGCGGCTTGAGCGCCTGTACCGGACCGGTGCAAGGCGGCTGACGCCAGCCGGTGTGCTGCTGCTGCTGGGCCTCCTGACGCTCGCCGCCGCCACCGCCTTCATGACGCTTGGCGTCAAGGCCGGCTGGGCCTTCATCCTGCCCTTCCGGGGGCAGAAGCTCGCGTCGCTGGTGCTGGTGGCCTATGCGGTGGCCGTCTCCACGGTGCTGTTCCAGACGCTGACCAACAACCGCATCCTGACGCCCTCGATCATGGGCTTCGATGCGCTTTATGTGCTGCTGCAGACGGTGCTGGTCTTCACCCTCGGCTCCGCTTTCGTCACGAGCCTTGACCCGCGCCTGCTGTTCGTGGGCGAAGTCGCCATCATGGCCGGCTTCTCGCTGATCCTGTTCCAGCTGCTGTTCTCCGGCGCCATCAAGGGCCTGCATCTGATGATGCTGGTGGGCATCCTGCTTGGTGCCCTGTTCCGCAGCCTTGCCGGCTTCCTGCAGCGGGTCATTGATCCGAATGAATTCGTCGTGCTGCAGGACCGGTTCTTTGCCAGCTTCAATGCGGTGGATGGCACGCTGCTGGGCGTCTCGGCGCTGCTCATTGCCGGAGCCAGCCTTGCTGCCTGGCGTCTGGGCCACACCTTTGATGTGATGGCGCTGGGGCGGGACAGTGCCATCATGCTGGGGGTGGACCACGCCCGCGTGACGCGGCAGGTGCTGATGATCATCACCGTGCTTGTCTCGGTCTCCACGGCGCTCGTGGGGCCGGTCACCTTCTTCGGCCTGCTGACGGCGAACCTTGCCTATCTGCTGATGCCCTCGGGCCGCCACCGGCATGTGCTGCCTGCGGCCGTGCTCATTGCCATCATCTGCCTTGTGGCGGGCCAGACGGTGCTGGAGCGGCTGCTTGATTTCAACACGGCGCTTGCCATCGTCATCGAATTTGCCGGCGGGCTGTTCTTTATCTTCTTTTTGCTCAAGGGGGCGCGGCGGTGATCCGGATCGATCAGGTCAGCAAGAGCTATGGCAACACGCTGGTGGTGGACGGGGTCACCCTCGACCTGCCGAAGGGCGGGCTCACATCCATCATCGGCCCCAATGGCGCGGGCAAATCGACGCTGCTGTCCATGATTGCCCGGCTCACCACGATGGATCAGGGCAGCGTGCTGGTCGATGGGCTGGATGTGGCCCACACCTCCGGCGAGGTGCTGGCCCGGCGCCTGTCCATGCTGCGGCAGGACAACCAGATGACGGCGCGGCTCACCGTCACCGATCTCGTCTCCTTCGGCCGCTACCCCTATTCCAGGGGGCGGCTGACGGCTGAGGACAGGGCCGAGGTGGACAAGGCGCTCGCCTATCTTGGCCTCACGGAGCTCAGCCACCGCTTTCTGGACGAACTCTCCGGCGGCCAGCGCCAGCGGGCGTTTGTTGCCATGGTGCTGGCGCAGGACACCGGCTACATGCTGTTCGACGAGCCGCTGAACAACCTCGACATCAGCCATTCTGTCGCCATGATGAAGCTGCTGCGCCAGGCGGCGGACGACTTCGGCAAGACGGCGGTGGTGGTGCTGCACGATATCAATTTCGCCTCCTGCTACTCCGACCATATCGTCGTCATGCAGAACGGCCGCGCCGCACTTCAGGGCACCCCATCCGAGATCATCCGCCCCGAAGTTCTCACCGCTATCTTCGGCTGCCCCTTCACCGTTCAGGAAATCAACGGCAACCGGATTGCCGTCTATTTCCGGTGACTGTGCGGGTCATTCACTCCGCTCATCCTCGATCAGATCCATGCCGGTCATGTCCTGCGGGGTGCTGCCGAGGGAGGCGAAGGTGAGGGGGGTGGTTCGACCGGCGGGGGAGAAGAGCCCGCCGAAGAGGGACCAGCTGCTGACCACGCGCGACACGGTGCCCGGCTGCCCCGCGACCGGCAGCGTTATGTCTGCCAGCGCCGTGGCCGTGCTGCTGGCGAGGGTGTAGTTCATGGCGTCCGCGCCGCCGAGGCTGAGGCCGCTGATCAGCACCGTCTTGCCCGTGCCCGGCTCTGCATCGGCGAAGACGCCGTTCGCGGTGGCCACGCTCAGCATGTCGCCCGTGACCATGCCGTTGAAAAGCGCACCGGAGGTGTCGAGCGTGGCCGTCACCGTGCCGTCCGCCATTTTGCTCAGGGCGGCGATGCCGCCGATGCTGGAAATGACGGCCTGAGTCACATCCCCCGTGACGGTGCCGGGCGTGATGCTGACGGTGTAGTTTCCGGCCGCCATGCCGCCGAGGGTCAGGCCCGAGAGGGTGATCACCTTGCCGGTGCCTGCATTCTTGTCCGCATAGGTGCCAAGGGCACTGGCAAGGCTGACATCATCGCCAAGGATGATGCCATCCAGCTGCGCGCCGGCCAAATCCAGCGCCACCGCCGTGGTGCCGTCATAGATGCGGGTGAGACCCGAAACGCCGGTGAGCGTGAGCGCCTTCGGCGTGATCGCCGCCGTCGTGGAAACGTTGAAGCTGTTCCCCAGCGCGTTGGCCAGCTCGTAATTGGCAGCGTCTGCACCGGCCAGAGCCAGGCCAAAGACCGAGATATCCTTGTTCGTGCCCGCCGACGGGTCGAGGAAGGCGGCCGAGCCGGACAGGGTCAGGTCATCGCCGCTGACAAAGCCCGTCAGCACGGCATTGGTGGTATCGAGTGTTGCTGCATCGCCCCCGTCATAGACCTTGCTCTGCGCGGAAAGCCCGCTGACGGCGGTGATGACGGCCTTTTCCACATCGCCCGTGACGGTGCCGGGCGTGACGCTGACGCTGTAATTGCCTGCTTCCGCGCCGCCAAGCGTCAGGCCCGTGATGGTGATGATCTTGCCGTTGCCTGCGTTCTTGTCGGCATAGGCGCCAAGCACCGGGGCAAGGCTGACGTCATCGCCCAGGATCACGCCGTTCAGCCCGGCAAAGCTCTGGTCAATGATGACCGCCGTGGTGCCGTCATAGATGCGGGTGAGGCCGGCAAGGCCGGTGACGGTGAGGGCCTTCTGCGAGATATCTGCGGCGGACGTGAGCAGGATCGTGCTGCCGATGCTGGCGTCATATTCATAGTTGCCGGCATCCGCGCCGCTGAGGGCAAAGATTGTCACCTCAACCGTCTTGCCCGTGCCTGCGGAGGCGGTGAGGAAGGCGGCGGAGCCATCAAACACAAGATCATCCCCGCTGACCATGCCGGAAAGGATCACGCCGGAGGTGTCCAGCGTTGCCGTGGTGGTTGCGTCATAGACCTTGCTGTCCACGGCAAGGCCGCTGATGGCGGTGATCACCGCCCGTGTGACATCAAGCTCCACCACCGCGTCCGTGAGCGTGTAATTGGAGGCAAGGCCCGTGCCATTGCCAAGCGTAAGCCCGCTGGTGTCAGCGGTGAAATGCGTGTCTGCATTCTTGTTGACGAGGGTGGCCGTGCCGCTGAGGGTCAGTGTCTCGCCATTGGCAAGGTTGCCCAGAACGATATCCGGGGCCGAGAAGCTGGTGCTGCCGTTGTAGGTCCGCGAGCCGGTGAGGCTGACGGCGCGCGGCGTCACCGTGACGCCGCCCGTGCCGAAGGCGAGATAGAAATCGTCCATCGTCAGGCCGCCGGTCAGCCCGAGTTCGACCATATCCGGTTCCGACCAGGCGTAGGTGCCCGCATTCGTCGTGCCGGTGATGGCGCTGCCCACATCGACGGAGACGGAGATGCCCGAGGCGCTGGCGCCGGTGGTGCTCAGGCTGCCCTGAAAGCTGCCCGTGCCGCCATAGGCGCGGGAGAGGGTGCCGGACACCTTGAGGTAATTGTCGTAGAGCGCCTGCGTGGACAGCGCCCGCAGCTCCGGCAGTCCGCCTGCCTTGGGCGAGCCCCAGACGCTGGCAAAGTCCCAGCCATCCTCGATGTAGAGGAAGGGATCGAGAAGCCCGGTGGCCGTCTTGCCCCAGCTGGCGGGCATGGAGCCTGCGCCTGCTGTGTCCACGTTGTAAAAGACGTTGGACACATTGGCGATTGAGCCGGTGCCGATCAGGCCCTGATTTCCCGAAACGCTGCCTGTGGCATAGCTGTAGCTGATCGTGCCGCCGTTGTTGCCAACGAGCGCGCCTCCGTCTGTTCCCGAGACGTTGCCGGTGGCATAGGAGTTGATGATCACGCCATTGGCGCTGGTTGCCCCCACCAGCCCGCCCACCTGAAACCTGCTGGTGGAGGCATTGCCGGTTGCATAGGACTGGCTGATGGTGCCGCTGTTGAGAAAGCCCACCAGCCCGCCGAAAGCCCCCAGCACTCCCCCGCCGAGAACGGCGCCGCCGCTGACGTCCCCGCTGGCGAAGGAGCGGGTGAGGGTGGTCTGGAACATGGTGCCAACCAGCCCGCCCGTCGCGCCCGTGCTGCCGGCCACTGTTGCGGAAGACCAGAGGCCGGAGAGCGTGGAATTTGCCGCCCAGCCCACGGCACCGCCAACGGAAGAACCGCCGGCGACAGATCCCGTCACACCGGAATTGCTCAGGCTTGCGCCTGCCGTAACCCCGAACAGGCCGACGGCCTGGGTCGAGGGCCGGTCGATGTAAAGACCGGAAACCGTATGCCCGAGACCTTCAAAGGAGCCCGAGAAAGCGGTGGTGAAGTTGCCCAGCGGAGCGAACCCCGCGCCACTGTTCCAGCCGGAGGTGGCCGAGGCGTCGATATCGCTGCCGAGCACATAGCGCCCGGCAAGGTTGCCGTTGATGCCCTGCAGGTCCGTGCCCGTCGTGCTGCCTTCGGCGCCGAGGCTGGTGAGGATCGTGTAGCTGTTGACTGCGCCGTCGCTGCCCAGCTTCGTGGCAAAGCTGCCGGTGGAGGCAAGGTTGACGGGGGCGCTGACGGTATAGGCGGCTGTGTTGCCCGCTGCCACTGCGCCCTGACCATAATGCAGCGCCAGCCCCGCCGTGGACGTGCCGTTGAGCGTGGCGTTGATGGCAATGTTCCGGTCGGCCCGGAGGGTGAGGACATTGGCGGACCAATCGATGCCTGAGGACACGGTGATATCGCCCGCATCCGCTCCCGCAGCGGTGGTCGAGATTTCCACATTGCCGCTGGCAAGGCTTGCCTCAATGGCGGCTGCCATGTCCGCGCCGATGTTGATGTCCGTGGGGTCGATCAGCCAGCTGCCGCCGTCCGTCTCGACTTTCAGCGTCTTGCCGAGCTTCACCTTCTTGGCGGAGGTTTCGACAAATTTGGCTTTCAGCGCGCCGCTGGCGTTCGTTTCATCACTGCCCAGCAGCAGGATGCGGCCACTGCGCGAGCCGATGGCCTTGGCTTCCACCGTGCCGGTGTTGTTGACGATGCCCTTTTTCGCTTCCGAGGCGCCCCTGGCGGTGAGAATGGCGGTGCCGCCATCGGCCTGGATCAGGCCGCTGTTTTCCGCCAGCGCCTCCATGGTGGAGGCTTTCACCTCTACCGAGATCAGGCCGTCGCCGTCAAAATCCAGCAGCACATCCGTTCCCGCGGCAAGGGCTGTATCGCCGGTGATGGTGCCGCTGTTGCGCACGGTGGGGGCGATGAGGGCCACAACCGCGCCGGACACTTCACCCGCATTGGTGACGGAACCGCCGCTGCCGGTGAAAGTGAAGTCATGGGCCAGAAATTTTCTGTCGGTGATGCCGAGCGTGGAGGCGACGAAGGCCCCTGTCTGCACCCGCCCGCTGGTGCCGATGGCGATGCCATTGGGGTTGATCAGGAACACCTGGCCATTGGCATTGAGATTGCCGAGGATCTGCGACGGGTCCTGCCCCGTGACGCGGTTGAGCGCCATGGACGAGGCGCCTGGCTGCACGAAATTGACCGTCGCGCCGCTGCCGATGGAGAAGCTGTTCCAGTTGGTGATCAGCTGATTGCTGGTCTGCGTCACCGTCATGGTGCTGCCCGAGGTGCCGATGCTGCCCGTGCCTGCCGCGATGGTGCCGCCGGTGGGCAGCTCCTGTGCCTGCAGCAGGGAGGGGGGCAGGATCAGCCCGGCGCCAAGCGCGCAGGTGGACAGCAGCAGGTGATCGGCCCCCACGGACGGGTCCAATTTGATTGTTAGTGCAATGATGGTCGTGGCGCCAGCGCGGGCGGCAT
>NZ_LIPT01000013.1 GCF_001418225.1 Pannonibacter indicus
AGTCGGGGCGAAGACCGCCTACATCGCTCCCGGCAGTCCATGGGAGAACGGCTACATCGAGAGCTTCAACGCGCGCCTGCGCGACGAACTCCTCGACGGCGAGATCTTCTACACGCTCAAAGAGGCCAGGATCATCGTGGAAAGCTGGCGTCGGCATTACAACACCGTGCGTCCGCATGGATCGCTCGGCTACAAGCCGCCGGCGCCGGAGGTCTTCATCCCGGCATTCGCGCGGGCGGCCCTGCAACCCCAACCAGCAATGCCGCCCGCGCTGGCGCCACGACCATCATTGCACTAACAATCAAATTGGACCCGTCCGTGGGGGCCGATCAGAACTTGACCGGTGCAAGCCGAGTTATGCTTTGCACATGATCGAAAGAATGAAACATTTCTTTCAGGTGCCGAATGTTCATTTCGTTCTTGGGATTAAACTGGCGCAGTTGGAAAGCTCCATCCGCCATGCTTATGGTGCCGATGTTGATGCTACTGACTATCTTCAGAAGTTCATCGGTCTCAGATTGCTAAATCCAACTAATCTGCCTGATCAAAGAATGTGCGTTGATGTGTACGCAGATTTGTTGGTTAGAGAAGTATCCTCCACGACTGATCGGGAGAGAGGGGGATTAGCTGAGTCGGCGGCGCGTGTAATTGTTCACGTAGCAAAGAGGAGGGGTAAAGGTCTTCGAACAATAGAGCGCGCTTTTGCGGCTTTGAAAATTTCTATTTTCTTCGTTGACTCTAGATTTTTTAAGCATGGGCCTGCGCTAGGATGCCTTGTCATGATGAAAATATTGAATTCTGAATTATTTTACAAAGCAAAAAATAACGACATTTCCTACTCGGAAATTTGCGATTTTCTTGGCGTTTCAGAGCGTGAAGATCAAGATAGGGAACTTGGAAAAGACTTTTGGATGGCACTTTTAGATCCAAGGGGGGCTGCTCATTGGGAAAGATACAGCCGTAGTCTTTCAATGTTTGGATTTTGGGATAAAGAAGAAATCATTCCTCATCTCGCTAGCAACGTCATTGATAACTTTAGTTCTTAGCCTCCCTCACACCACCAGCACATCCACCTCCGCCCCGGCATCCAGCGCCTGTGCATGCGGGGGGCGGAGGATGAGGGCGCCGGAGGCGGCGAGCAGCGAGAGCATGGAACTGTCCTGCCGGGTGAAGGGGGTGACGCTGCGGGTGCCGTCCGGGTGGGTGGTGAGGCTGGCGCGCAGGTAGTCCTGGCGCTGGTCGTTGGCCGGAACCGGGCCTGTCAGGGTGGCGGTGGTGCGCTTGCCCTTCATGGCGGCCTCAAGGCTTGTGCCGGTCATCACGGCCATGAGCGGGCGCAGGAACAGGAGGGCGCAGACGAGGCTGGAGACCGGGTTGCCGGGCAGGCCCAGAACCTTGGTGCGGCCAAGGTTGCCGGCCATCAGCGGCTTGCCGGGGCGCATGGCGATGCGCCAGAAATCCAGCTTCATGCCTTCCCCGCCCAGCACCGCCTGCACAAGGTCATGATCGCCGACGGAGGCCCCGCCGAGAGTGACGAGAATGTCGGCCTCTGCCGCCAGCCCCTCGCGCACGCGGGCGGCGATATCGGCGGGATCATCACTGGCAAGGCCGAGGTCCAGCGGGAGGCCGCCGCAGTCTTCAACCAGCGCTGCAATGCCGCAATGGTTTGACGCGATGATCTGGTCCGGCCCCGGCGTGCCGCCCGGCAGCACCAGTTCGTCGCCCGTGGCGATGATGGCAACCTTCGGCTGGCGCCAGACCGGCAGGGCGGCGTGGTTCATGGCGGCAGCCAGCGCAAGGCTGCGGTAGTCGAGCTTCAGCCCTGCCTTCAAAAGCACATCGCCTTGCGCAAAGTCGAGCCCGGCAGGGCGGATGAACTGACCGGGACGAACCGGCTCCAGCGCGGTGAGGCGGTCCCCCTCGCGGGTGGCGTTTTCCTGAATGAGGATGGCATCCGCGCCTTCCGGCACCGGTGCGCCCGTGAAGATGCGCACGGCCTCGCCCGCGCCGACACGCCCGGAAAAGGCATGGCCCGCAGGAGCCTCGCCGATGACGGTGAGCACGGCACCGGCTGCGGCGCAATCGGCGGCGCGCAGGGCATAGCCATCCATGGAGGAGGCGGGGAAAGGCGGCTGGGTGCGGGTGGCGGCAAGGTCAGCCGCCAGAATGCGGCCATTGGCCCGGGCCAGCGGCACGCTCTCAAGGCCCAGCGGCGCAACGCCGGTGAGAAGCTGCCGCAGCGCATCGTCAACCGGCATCAAGGCCATGTCAGGGCTCCTTTGGTGCGTTTTCCGGTCCGGCAACATAATGGCCGGAGCGGCCGCCGAGCTTTTCGGCAAGGTGGATGCGGCCGATTTCCATGCCCCGGTCCACGGCTTTGGCCATGTCATAAATGGTGAGGCAGGCGACCGAACAGGCGGTCATCGCTTCCATCTCCACCCCGGTCTGGCCGGTAACGGTGGCGGTGGCGCTGACTTTCAGGCCGGGCAGGGCGTGATCGGGCTCGATATCGACGCTGATCTTCGACAGAAGCAGCGGATGGCAGAGCGGGATCAGCTCATGGGTGCGCTTGGCGGCCATGATGCCGGCAATGCGGGCGGTGGCGATGACATCGCCCTTCTTCGCGTTGCCCGAAAGGATCAGCGCCAGCGTGTCCGCATGCATCTTCACCTCGCCGGTGACGGTGGCGCTGCGGCGGGTGACGGCCTTGTCCCCCACATCCACCATCGAGGCGTTGCCGGAGGCATCGAGATGCGTCAGGTGGTCCTGATCCCGATCGGGGCCGCCGCCAGTCATGGCTCAGGCTCCGTTGCGGGAGAGCAGGGCGCGGGTGGCGCTTTCCACATCGGCCTGCCGCATCAGGCTTTCACCGATGAGGAAGGTGGAGATGTTGCAGGCCTCCATGCGGGCCAGATCCGCCGGTGTGAAAAGGCCCGACTCGCCGACGATGATACGCTCCGCCGGGACCATCGGCGCCAGCCGCTCGCTCGTCGTCAGGGACACGTCAAAGGTCTTGAGATTGCGGTTGTTGATGCCGAGCAGCGGCGAGGCGAGTTTCAGTGCCCGCTCCAGCTCCGCCTCGTCATGCACCTCCAGCAGCACATCCATGCCAAGGCCGAAGGCGGCGTCCTCCAGATCCTTCGCCAGTGCATCATCAACGGCGGCGAGGATGATCAGGATGCAATCCGCACCCCAGGCGCGGGCCTCCGCCACCTGATAGGTATCGTAGAGAAAATCCTTGCGCAGGGCAGGCAGGCTGACGGCGCCACGCGCGGCGGTCAGAAACTCCGGATTGCCCTGAAACGAAGGTGTATCGGTGAGCACGGACAGGCAGGCCGCACCGCCTGCCTCATAGGCGCGGGCGAGGGCTGGCGGGTCGAAATCGGCGCGGATCAGCCCCTTGGACGGGCTCGCCTTCTTGATCTCGGCAATCAGCGCATAGTCCCCGGCGGCGTGCTTGGCGCGGATGGCCCGTTCGAAACCGCGCGGTGCCTCAACGGATTTTGCCGCTTCCAGCAGGCTGGCAAGCGTGCGTTCAGCCTTTGCAGCAGCGATTTCCTCGCGCTTGTAGGCCTCGATGCGGGTGAGAATGTCTGTCATGGCTTATCCGTTCGAAACTGCCACCAGCCGTTCCAGCCGGTCGAGGGCATCGCCCGTGTCGATGGAGCGGGCGGCCTGCGCCACCCCGTCCTTGAGGTCTGCCGCCTTGCCCGCAACGATCAGCGAGGCGGCGGCGTTGAACAGCACCACGTCCCGGTAGGCGTTCTTCGCGCCGGAGAGCACGGCGCGCAGGGCGGCGGCGTTTTCTTCCGGCGTGCCGCCTTTCAGATCCTCGAAGCGGGCGCGGGGCAGGCCTGCGTCTTCCGGGGTGATCTCGAAGCTGCGGATGATGCCGTTCTTCAGTTCGGCCACCTTGGTCGGGCCGGTCGTGGTGATCTCGTCCATGCCATCGCTGCCATGGACGATCCAGACGGCTTCCGAGCCAAGGTTCTTCAGCACCTGTGCAATCGGCTCCACCCAGCGGCCATCGAAGACGCCGGTCATCTGGCGCTTGACGCGGGCCGGGCTCGACAGGGGGCCGAGCAGGTTGAAGATGGTGCGGGTGCCCAGTTCCATACGGGTCGGGCCGACATGCTTCATCGCCGCATGATGGAGCGGCGCGAACATGAAGCCGATGCCGGCTTTATCGACGCAGGCGGCAATCTTGTCCGGGCCGATGTCGATGTTGACGCCGAGCTGCGCCAGGGCTTCGGAAGAGCCGGACTTGGACGACAGCGAGCGGTTGCCATGCTTGGCAACGGGCACGCCGCAGCCGGCGACAACCAGCGCGGCGCAGGTGGAAATGTTGTAGGAGCCGCTGGCGTCACCGCCGGTGCCGACGATATCGATGGCATCGCCCTGAACTTCGACCGGCAGCATGCGCGCACGCATGGAGGCGACGGCGCCGGTCACTTCATCGACGCTCTCGCCGCGCATGCGCAGCGCCATCAGGAAGCCGCCGAGCTGGGAAGGCGTTGCCGCGCCGGACAGGATCACGTCAAAAGCCGCGCGCGCTTCCTCGAAATCCAGAGATGCGCCTTCAGCCACCTTGGCGATAAAGGGTTTGAGCCCGCTCATGCCTGTCCCTCTTCCCGTTTTCCACGCGGCCTGCGTTAAGGTTTGCCGCAGTCCGGCTTGTGACTGCCCCGGCAGACCCGGCCGGGGCAGTGTTCTTTCATGCCGTCAGTTCTGCGCAGAGGTGCCGATCACCATCTGCAGCGCCTGCTGGTTGATCTGGACGCCCTTGTCCGCCTCGACCTTGTTGATCACAAGATTGAGGAGCGAGGCGGAGAGCTGTTCGTTGATCTGGGTGTCGATCTGCTTGATGCTCTCTTCCTCGCGGAAGAAGGCGGGGGCAGAGACGCTGTCGACCACCATCACCAGACGGCCGCTGTCCGCGCCCATGGTGTCCAGAACGGTGCCGGAGGGGCCGCTGAAGGCTTCCTCGACGGCTTCCTGCGGCAGGCCGGCCGGCTGGCCGTTGCGCTTGAAGCTGCCGGAGGTCTGCACCGCAAGGCCAGCGGTTTCCGCCACAGCTTCCAGCGTTTCGCCGCCGCGCACCCGGGCCGCCATGCTTGCCGAAAGATCCAGCAGCTTCTGATCACGCTCCTTCGCCGTCCAGGCCTGGACAACGGCATCACGCACTTCGGACAGCTCGCGGTCGCGTGGGGGCGTGACCTTGGTCACCTCGAACCAGACAAAACCGCGCTGGCCCAGCGGCAGCGGGTTGTTTTCGATACCAACGTCGCTCTCGAAGGCCTCGCGCAGCAGGCCGTCAGCCTCAGGCAGCGTGACCGGCTGACCGGCCTCGTCGCGGCCATTGCTGTCCACGGCCGGGATTTCGGTGGTGGTCAGCGAGAAGCGTCCTGCGACTTCGGCAAGGGTGGCACCGCCTGCGCGGGCGTCCTCGATTTCGTCATGCAGGTCCTGCACGTCCTGTTCGGCCTTCTGCAGGGCGATTTCCTGCTTCAGCTCCGCCTTGACCTCGTCGAAGGGGCGCACGGCTTCCGGCTGGATCCCGGCGACTTCCAGAATGACGGTGGTGAACCGGCCCTGCACGGCACCGCTGACACCGCCCTCAGGCAGAGCGAAGGCGGCTTCCGCAATGGCCGGATCCAGGAACTTGTCCTTCGCCATCAGGCCAAGGTCGACGTCGCTGTCCTTGAGGCCGCGCTCTTCCATCAGCTGGGCAAAGGTCTTGGCCCCGGAGGCAAGCTCGGCGGCAGCTGCTTCGGCTGCAGCCGAATCGGGGAAGGGCATCTGGCGCACGCGGCGCAGCTCATCCGTCCGGTAGCGGTTGCCGGAGCGGTCATAAGCCTGTTTTGCTTCTGCGTCCGTCACCTCATCCGGCTTGGCCAGCGTCTGCGGCAGCAGCTGCAGAACGGACAGGCTGCGGTACTCCGGAGCGCGGAAATCTTCCTTGCGCGTCTCGTAGAAGCTCTCAAGATCCGCGTCCGGCGGGGCGGCGATTTCACCGGCAGCCGAGGGCGGCACGGCGATATAGCGCACGGTGCGGGTTTCATTTTCGAAAATGTTGAAGGCTCTCAGCATCGCTTCCGGCGTCTTCAGATTGTCCGTCAGGGCGCCTGCGATCTGCTGGCGGCCGGACAGGAGGCGCTGCTCGCGCACGAAGTCATCTTCGGAAATGCCGTTGGCGCGCAGCAGCTGCACCAGGCTGTTGCGGTCATAGCCGCCGCCCGGACGCTGGAACGCCGGGTTTTCCTGGATCATCCGGCGCAGGCCGTCATCGGAAATGCCGAGTTTCATGTCTGCGGCCATGTCATTCATGGCAGCTTCGGCAATCATCCGGGCAAGCACCTGCTGCGGAATGCCGAACATGGCGCCTTCCGTGGTGGACAGCGGACGGCCGACCTGGCGGCTCACGGCATTCAGTTCACGCCGGTAGGCGAGATCGAAGTCGGCCACGGAAATTTCCGTATCACCCACCTTGGCCACGACATTGCTGCCGAAGTTGCGGAAAATGTCGGCGATACCCCAGACGGCAAAGCTCAGGATGAGCAGGGCGATGAAGATCTTGGCAACCCAGGTGCCGGCGCCCTTGCGCAGCGCGTCGAGCATGATGTCTCCCGTAATTCCATAGGCTCATGTCCGGAGCGAAAGGTCCCGGAGTGGTGGTTCTGAATAGCGGCTCAAGGGGCGGCGGACAATAGCCGGAAACTGGCAGATGTGCGCAGACAGGCAGAAATGCGCAGGAAGGGCGGGAAAGATGCGATGACACTTGCACTTTGGGCCGCCGCTGGGTAGCGAAGTGGCCAACAGGAACCATGCAGCTGTCCCGCCAGCCCGTGCGCCGGACAGTCCTTGAGGAGACCGCCATGAGCTACGCCACCGCAATCCGCCCGCTTGTCGCCGGAAACTGGAAGATGAACGGCCTTGCCGCAGCTTCTGCCGAGTTCGAGGCGCTGGGACAGGGGCTAGAGGCAGCGCTGGCGTCCAAGCTGGATGTGATGATCTGCCCGCCCGCAACACTGATTGCGGTTCTCGCCAGGTCTGCCGCTGCATCGAAGGTGGCGCTTGGCGGGCAGGACTGCCATGCCAAGGCTTCGGGTCCCCACACGGGCGACATTTCGGCCGAAATGCTCAAGGATGCAGGTGCAAGCGCCGTTCTCGCGGGGCATTCCGAACGCCGCACCGATCACGGCGAGAGCGATGCCGTGGTGAAGGCCAAGGCGGAAGCGGCCTGGCGCGCAGGCCTCACGGCCATCATCTGCGTTGGCGAAACCGAAGCCGAGCGCAAGGGCGGCAAGACGCTGGAGGTGGTCGGCACGCAGCTTGCCGGGTCGGTTCCTGAGGGGGCAACGGCGGCCAATACGGTGATTGCCTATGAGCCTGTCTGGGCCATCGGCACCGGCCTGACGCCGACCGCCGCCGACGTCGCCGAAGTGCATGCCGCCATCCGCAGCGCATTGGAAGCCCGCTTCGGCGCGGAAGGCGCTGCGATGCGCCTGCTTTACGGCGGTTCGGTGAAGCCCTCGAACGCAGCAGAACTGATGGCCGTGCCGCATGTCAACGGCGCCCTCGTGGGCGGCGCCAGCCTCAAGGCCGCCGAATTCCTCGGCATCATTTCGGCCTATGCCTGATGCGGGGCCGGGCCGGGCACTGGCCGTCCGGCCCCTGATGCTTATATAACTGTTGCAGAGTGCTGCGCCGCAGAAGGGGCACCTTCACAGCGCAGGTTCCGGTGGATTGCGGAGTGTGAGACGCCTTTTGTCACAAAGGATGCCAATCTTCCGGCCTTCAAGGGTGGAAACTCCGGCAAGGCTGGTGTAGAAGGCCGCCAAACTGAAACGGATGATCGGTCCAAAATGGAAACGGTAGTTATCGTCATTCACCTGATGGTCGTGCTGGCCCTGGTGCTTGTCGTCCTCCTGCAGCGCTCCGAAGGCGGCGCTCTTGGCATCGGCGGCGGAGGCGGCGGCTTCATGTCGAGCCGCGGCACAGCCAATGTGCTGACCCGCGCCACGGCAATTCTCGCCGTCATGTTCTTTGCCACGTCACTGGGCCTCAGCATCATCGCCCGCATGGACAGTGGTCCCGGCTCCATTCTGGACGGCAGTACGGTTGTTCCGGGTGCCGCACAGCCGGCTGACGGCTCCGCGCCCTCGACGGGGACCGGTGTTCTGGATGTGTTGAGGCAGCAGTCCCAGCCCCAGGCGCCCGCAACGGCTCCGGCTCAGCCTTCCGGCCCCCAGGTTCCGGCAGCGCAGTAAGCGCCGCAGGCTTGCAGGTTGCGGCGGGGCAGCCAGCACCGCGGCAGGGCCATATCCGGCGGATAGACCGGAAAAATCTCTCAAGTGCCCTGCGCACACTTGCTGCAGGGCATTTTTGTTGTGTTTAACCACTGGACCCCGCTGGCCGATCCGGCAGGGACCACAGTATGGTGTTGCTCCATGGCGCGATACGTTTTCATCACTGGCGGCGTGGTTTCCTCGCTCGGGAAGGGTCTGGCATCGGCTGCGCTTGGCGCCCTGCTTCAGTCCCGCGGTTACAAGGTCAGGCTTCGCAAGCTCGACCCCTATCTCAACGTCGATCCGGGCACCATGAGCCCGTATCAGCATGGCGAAGTCTTCGTCACCGACGACGGCGCCGAGGCCGATCTTGATCTTGGCCATTACGAGCGCTTCACCGGGTGCCCGGCGACCAAGCAGGACAACATCACCACCGGCCGCATTTATCAGGACATCATCGCCAAGGAACGCCGCGGCGACTACCTGGGCGGCACCGTGCAGGTGATTCCGCATGTCACGGATGCCATCAAGGCCTTCGTGCTGGACGGCAATGACGATGTGGATTTCGTGCTGGTCGAGATCGGCGGCACGGTGGGCGACATTGAGGGCCTGCCGTTCTTCGAGGCGATTCGCCAGCTCGGCAATGACCTGCCGCGCGGACAGGCAATCTACATCCACCTGACGCTGATGCCCTATATCGCCAGTGCCGGCGAGATGAAGACCAAGCCGACCCAGCATTCGGTCAAGGAGCTGCGCTCCATCGGCATCCAGCCGGATATCCTGATGATCCGCTGTGACCGCCACATTCCCGAAAACGAACGGCGCAAGCTGTCCCAGTTCTGCAATGTGCGGGCAAGCGCCGTCATTCCGGCCTATGACGTGGCCTCGATCTATGACGTGCCGATCGCCTATCACAAGGAAGGCCTCGACGAGGAAGTCCTCAAGGCTTTCGGCATCACCGGCGCACCGGCACCCAAGCTCGACCGCTGGGAAGAGATTTCCCGCCGCATCGCCAATCCGGAAGGCGAGGTGACCATCGCCATTGTCGGCAAGTACACCGTGCTGAAGGACGCCTACAAGTCGCTGATCGAGGCGCTTGTCCATGGCGGCATCGCCAACAACGTCAAGGTGAAGCTGCAGTGGATCGAATCCGAGATCTTCGAAAAGGAAGATCCGGCGCCTTATCTTGAGGGCGTGGCCGGTATCCTTGTGCCTGGCGGCTTCGGCGAGCGCGGGGCAGAAGGCAAGATTGCCGCTGCCCAGTTCGCCCGCACCCGCAACGTGCCTTACTTCGGCATTTGCTTCGGCATGCAGATGGCGGTGCTGGAAGCGGCCCGCAATCTTGCAGGCATCACCAAGGCCAGCTCCACCGAATTCGGCCCCGCCGAAGAGCCCGTGGTCGGCCTGATGACCGAATGGACGCGCGGCAACGAAAAGGAACTGCGCAACGCGGGGGATGACCTTGGCGGCACCATGCGCCTAGGCGCCTATCAGGCGGCGCTGAAGCCGGGTTCGCGCATTGCCGAAATCTATGGCAGCACCCTCATTTCCGAGCGCCACCGCCACCGCTATGAGGTGAACATCGGCTACCGTGAGCAACTGGAAAGCTGCGGCCTCGTCTTCGCCGGCACCTCGCCGGACGGCGTGCTGCCGGAGACGGTGGAAATCTCCGGCCACCCGTGGTTCATCGGCGTGCAGTACCATCCGGAACTCAAGTCCCGGCCGTTCGAGCCGCATCCGCTGTTCGCCTCCTTTGTCGAGGCGGCCATCAAGCGCAGCCGTCTGGTCTGACGGCCATACGCATACAGTAGAGCCGGGCAGGGCAGGGAGTGAGGGGCATGGCGGCAAAGGCGCGCGGACTGGATCACGTGGTGATCGCGGTCCGGGATCTCGACCGTGCAGCGGAGGCCTTCGAGGCGCTCGGCTTCACGCTGACGCCCCGCGCCCGCCACCCCTGGGGCACGGAAAACCGTCTGGTGCAGCTGGACGGTGCTTTCCTTGAACTTCTGACGGTTCCGTCCAGTGCCGCCATTGTCCCGGCCACGGGAACGGCCTTCTCGTTTGGCCGTTTCAATCAGGATTTCCTGGAAAAGCGGGAAGGGGCCTCCATGCTGGTGCTGGACAGCACCAGTGCGGCGGATGACCGTGCGGCTTTTGCTGCAGCCGGACTTCCCGTGTTCGATCCCTTCTCCTTTGGCCGGGAAGCCACTGCACCTGATGGCACGGTGCGCAAGGTCGGGTTTGACCTGACCTTCACCCGCGATGCAGATGCGCCGGAGACCGGATTCTTCACCTGCCACAACCTTCATCCGGAAAACTTCTGGAAGCCGGAGTTCCAGCGCCATGCCAATGGCGCAACTGCCTTGGCCGAAGTGATTCTGGTGGCCCGGGATCCGGCAGATCACCACATCTTCCTCGAAGGCTTCACCGGTGTGCGGGAACTCAGGGCCACCAGCCTTGGCATCGAGTGTCAGACGGCCCGCGGCAAGATCTCGATCCTGTCGCCTGTCGCCTACCGCCATCTCTTCGGCGATGCGGCGGCCAATACGCTGCCGGGCGGACTGCCCTGCATTGCGGCCCTTCGGGTGACGGGGGCAAGTGTCGCCACACGGTCGGTCATTCCTGCTGGAAGCCTCTGCGGTGTGACGCTGGTGATCGAGCCTGCCTGACGCGGGATGTGTCAGGCCGGCCGGATTGTCTTCACCGGATGTTGACAGCTTCGTGGATAGTCTCAGAAAGTGTTTTTTCCGGGTTGCGCCAAGCCGCCTTCCGGCATAAACACACCGCCAGCAGACGGGCGCTCCGGCGCATCTGTTTCCCTTGCGGGAGCGAGTAGCTCAGTTGGTAGAGCAACTGACTTTTAATCAGTTGGTCCAGGGTTCGAGTCCCTGCTCGCTCACCACTTCTCCTTTTGACGTTGCCCCCAACCTTTATCCAGCGTGAGCGAGACTCCGGGTTTGAGTTTTGCCCAATTGGGCGGGTTGGGCAACGGGGGCCGGCGCGGAGCTTTGCGGATTGCGCAGCGTTAGGCCCCGTTGCGGGGTGAAGGTCTGTGCGAAGGCGGTTGGCGTTTGCCATCCAAGTCGGGAATGGGGGCGTTCCGTATTATAGTCTTTGCGCCAAGTGGCCAGCGTGACGCGTGCGTGGTTCAAGGACGGGAACAAGGTTTCGTTCAACAGCTCATCTCGCAGGCGGCCGTTGAAGCTCTCGATGAAGGCATTCTGGGTCGGCTTTCCGGGCGCGATGTAGTGCCAGTCAAACTTGCGATCATCCACGAACTTCAGAATCGCATTCGAGGTGAACTCGGTGCCATTGTCGCTGACCACCGTCTGGGGCTTGCCGCGGGCGTCGAACAACGTCGCCAGTTCCCGCGCCACCCGTGCCCCCGACAGTGAGGTGTCGGCGATCAGGGCCAGGCATTCCCGCGTGCAATCATCAACCACAGTCATGATCCTGAACCGACGGCCATCCGTCAGCTGGTCCGAGACAAAATCCAGCGACCAACGTTGGTTCGGCATCAATGGCAGCACCATCGGGGCCCGTGTGCCCATGGCCCGCTTGCGCCCGCCCCGGCGGCGGACATGCAACTGTTCTTCCCGGTAGATCCTGAACAGTCGCTTGTGATTGACCTCATGGCCCTCACGCCGCAAGAACACATGCAGCCGCCGATAGCCGAACCGGCGCCGGACCTTGGCCAGTTCTTTCAGCCGCTCCCGCAGCACAGGGTCATCCTGCCGGACTACTTCATAACGCATGGTCATCCGGCAACAGCCGATCACCCGGCACGCCCGCCGCTCGCTCATCTTGTGTTTTGCCACCAGATGCGCGACCGCTTGCCGCTGCGCGGCGGGCGTCACCACTTTTTTCCCAGGAGATCCTTCAGCGCGGCATTGTCGAGCATCGCATCCGCCAGTAACCGCTTCAGCCGGGCATTTTCGTCTTCCAACCCCTTCAACCGCTTCGCATCGCTGACGTCCATGCCGCCATACTTGGCCTTCCACTTGTAAACGGTCGCATCGCTGACGCCGTGCTTGCGGCACAGATCGGCGACGGAAACACCCGCCTCATGCTCTTTCAGAATGCCGATGATCTGATCTTCGGTGAACCTGCTGCGCTTCATCTCTGGTCCTTTCAGTTGGGCCAGAGTCTACCTCAATCTGGATTAGCCGGAGGGGGCAACGTCACTTTTTCCTGACTTTTATTCATTCATTCCATGTTGCCTTGTCGGGGATTGTCGCGCACGGCATTCGGAAACGCTGTCTTTGCATGAAGCAGATCATGCTTCCCATGCCTCTGCCGGACGCAGTTCAGCCGGAAGACTGTGAAACTGATAAATTACACATCGTCAGTAGTGCAGATAAATTGGATTGTTTCGGCGAAAGATCACAAAAATGAACCGGTCGCTTAAAAATTGACTGGAATGTGTACTCGCTTACTCATAAAATCTGACCATAGTAGGTGCGGTGCGGTCGCAGGGGCTGAGGCAACCCGTTTGGGTTTCCGTTCGCCCCATGGTGTTTTCTATCCTAACGCCAGAACAATTTCTGGCAGATTGGTTCGCTTGATGCCGGAAAACTCTGCTTCGCACTCGATGACCTCACCTGAGTTCGACTTCGTCAAAGCGAACATCGCAGCAACTCTCACCCTCGTGAACGGATTGATCCATCAAGGCGCAATCAACCGCGACCTGCTTGATGAGTTTCTTGCTGGCGTGATTTCCCAGCTGCCGCATAACCGTCAGACGCTGGCTTTGCGGCTGGTGCTGGACCAATGGCGCCAGGGACTGCGCGATGGCGGTGATTTTGGTGTCGTGATCCGGCCCAGCTTCGAGGTCGTCGACGGCGGACGCCAGGACAGCTGAGGTGCGTTGCTCTTTCCTCATCCAGCCCGATGGGCCGAAGCAGCCGCGCCCCGTCTCTGTGGAGGCGGCGCGCCTCGCGGTAAGGTGATCGGCGCAAGTCCCATTCCTCACGGGATGCGCGGTTCTGCCATCTTCATTTCATCCCCTGCAATGCGGTAAGACCTGTCCAGGCATTGCGCGGGCCCCGTGCGGGCACGGCAGATTCGCTGACAAAGGTGGCGGGTATGATTCAGGAAGTAACACTGGCAGGTGCTGTTTTCGCCGGAGTTCTGTCCTTCGTTTCCCCTTGCGTGCTGCCGCTTGTGCCGCCCTATCTTGGTTTTATTGCCGGAACCAGCCTGGAAGAGCTGTCCGCCGATGACCGGACAGACGAAGCGGTACGGCGCGTGTTCTTTGCCGCGCTTGCCTTCGTGGCCGGGTTCTCGACCGTTTTCGTGCTGCTTGGCGCCAGTGCTTCTTTCCTGGGGCAGATGGTGACGCAGCATATTCAGATCCTCGGCTATGTCGCCGGTGTGCTGACCATTGTCATGGGGCTGCATTTCCTCGGGTTCTTCCGCATTCCGCTGCTCTACAGGGAAGCGCGGGTGCATCTGGACCGCAAACCCGCGGGCCTCACCGGAGCCTATGTGATTGGCCTCGCCTTCGGCTTTGGCTGGACCCCTTGCGTGGGGCCGGTTCTGGCGGCCATTCTGTTCGTCGCGGGTTCAGAGGAAACTGTGGCGCGCGGCGCCATTCTCCTCAGCGCCTATGCCATGGGCCTCGGCATTCCGTTCCTGATCGCTGCGCTCTTTGCCGGTCCGTTCCTGCGCTTCATGCAGAAGGCCCGCCGCCACATGGGCAAGGTTGAGAAGGGGATGGGCGTGGTTCTGGTTCTCACCGGGATCATGTTCCTGACCGGCCAGATGGCTGTCTTCTCTTATTGGCTGCTCGAGACATTCCCGCAGCTTCAGGTGATCGGCTGATCCACCGGTGACCGGAGGAACCCGTTCTCTGCCTACCTGAAACTCTCCATAAGCGGCTCGCCCGAGAAGAGCGTGGGCGAACAGGCTTTTGGGTCCACTTCAAGACGCAGGCAGGCGACGGAGGCCGCGGCCGCATTGGCAAAAGGCCCAGCCAGAAGCCGCACGGACTCAGACCCCTCTCCAGCCGGCTGTGTCAGGGCGCGCAACCCGCTCATCTTGTCCATATGGGCCGATGCGAAATTCTCCCAGCCGTCGCTCGCCGCGGAGCGCGAGGCATAACGGCCGATTTCAATGGCAAAGTCGCTGCGGCCAATACGGTCCGCACTGCCAATGGTGCGTCCGGCCGGGTCAACCGGGCGGATCATCAGGGCTGCGTCGAGGTCCTCAAGCTGGGTCTGTGTATCTTCCGGCGCGGGGCCGGGGGGAATGGCGGCGGTCGTTTCAGGGGCGGGCGTGCCGGATACCGGCAAGCCGACGATCCGTACCGGCCGCACAGGTTCGGGCTTTGAAGAAAGCGCCGCGGTCCGCCCCTCGTAGGAACTGCCAGGCGACTCGGGCACGGCTCCGGCCGGTGACATGACGGCGCTGATGTCCGAAGCGGCAAGAGGCTTGGACGCAGAGGAGCTTGTTTCCGCAAGGGTTTCCGGAGCTGGCCGTGTCTCGACAGTGGCCTGTGCGGTTTTGCGCGGATCGGGTCTGGGCAGGCTGACGGCAGCCTGTGGGCGCTCCGCATCCTTGGGATCAAGCTTCGGCAGATCCCCCGCATCGTGCAGCGGCTCGCTCCGCTGCGACGTGCCGGCGGCAATGTCGGCAAGCCTTGGCTGTGCAGGCGCGGGGATGTTGTTCCCTACAGAACCGGTGATGAGGCCGCCGCCGGTGCCGGTTTCGAGCGAGGCAAGCCTGTTCGAATAGCTGTCGCTGAGCTCCGTCATCTGCAGGACACGGTGGCGCAGGGAGACCACTTCCCGCTGCAGCGTTTCCAGCCGCGCCTCGAGTAGCCGCATGGTTTCCGCACCGCCTGTGCCAAGAGGAGAGGGGAGAATGCCGATAGAGACGGTTTCCCCATCCATCACGACGGCTTCCGTGCGGCCAATGCTGCCGGTTGGCCCGGAAATCTCGCCGGGAGGCGGCAGCATGATGCCTGCGTAGGCTTGCCCGCCGGAGGGGCGTGCCGGAGCAAACCAGTAAGCCGAAAAGCCGACGGTGCCAAACAGAAGCGCAAAGAGAGCCCAGGCGGCAATATCGAGCCGTGCCCGGGCCATATCTGACCCGGACGCCTTGACACCGGCATCCTTCTTGCGGCTCTCCAACTGGGCTATCCCGCTACGGCGAATCTGTTGCTGTCCATGGGATATCTTGTCTCCAAACATGGTTAACGAACAGGGAATTACAGCAGTCCCAGGGGAGTCTTCTGCAGGGAATTGTGGATCGGCGGCTTGCATCTTTGGCAAAAGGGCAGGAAAAGGCTCAACAGGGATACAGAAGGCCTGCGGCGGTGCGCGGGTGGCCTGTGCCCATCAGCAAGACCGGCAGAAAGATCCCATGTCCAACCGCAGCCTCCTTTCAATCATCCTGGCCGCAGGCCTTGGAACACGCATGCAGTCCAGCTTGCCGAAGGTGATGCACGAGATCGGCAATCTGCCGTTGATCGGCCATGTGCTGAAAGCCGTGAGCGGCGAAGGCAATCGCGTCGCCGTTGTTGTCGGGCCGGACATGCCGGCGCTGGAAGCCCTTGTTGCAAAGCTGTCGCCCGGCGCGAGCTGCCACGAGCAGACCGAACGGCTCGGAACGGCCCATGCGGCGCTCGCTGCCCGAAGCGCCTTGACGCCTGCGGCCGATGACGTGCTGGTGCTCTTTGGCGATACGCCACTGGTAACCAGGGATACCATTGCCCGCGTGCGGGCCGCTCTGGCGGAGGGAGCGGATGTGGCGGTTCTGGGCTTCGAAGCGGCCAATCCCTTTGGTTATGGCCGCCTGTTGATGCAAGGAGATCAGCTTCTCGCGATACGTGAGGAAAAAGATGCAAGTCCAGAGGAAAGAAAGATAACTTTCTCAAATTCTGGCATCATGGGCTTTCAGGGGGCTGTTGCGGCCGACCTGCTGTCTGCGATCGGCAACGATAATGCCAAGGGCGAGTATTATCTGACTGACGCTGTGGAAATCGCCAATGCGCGCGGGCTGAAAGTGGTTGCGGCCACCACCAGCGAAGATGATGCACGCGGTATCAACAACCGCGTCCAACTTGCTGAATGTGAAGAGATTTTCCAGAACAGAATGCGCCGTGCCGCACTGGAGCGCGGCGTCACGCTGCAGGCTCCCGCCACTGTGTTCTTCTCCCATGACACTGTGCTGGAGCCGGATGTTCTGGTGGAGCCCAATGTGGTTTTCGGGCCTGGCGTGCATGTTGGCTCCGGAACCCGGATCCGGGCCTTCAGTCATCTGGAAGGGGCAACGGTCGGAGCGGATGCCACGGTTGGCCCCTATGCCCGTCTGCGCCCCGGTGCGGAACTGGCCCGCGATACCCATATCGGCAACTTCGTCGAGGTGAAGAACGGCAAGATCGGCGAAGGTGCCAAGGTCAATCACCTCACCTACATCGGCGATGCCGTGGTGGGGGCAAAGACCAACATCGGCGCAGGTACCATCACCTGCAACTATGACGGTTTCGGCAAGCACCGGACGGAGATTGGAGCGGGCAGCTTCATCGGCTCCAATTCGACGCTCGTCGCGCCGGTAAAGATCGGCTCGGGCGCCTATGTGGCGGCCGGCAGCACGGTGACGGAAGAGGTTCCGGATGAGGCCCTTGTCATCGGACGGACCCGCCAGACCGTGAAGGAAGGCCGTGCGAAAGAGTTGCGTGCCCGCTTTGCAGCCGCCAAGGCCGCAAAGAAGAGCTGACGGATTGCTGCCTGTCATTGTCTGAAACAGGGTTTGATTTCAACAAACTGGCCCGTCTCGTCTAACAGAGGCGGGTCAGATCGTTTCAAAGGGATTCATTTTCATGTGCGGCATCATCGGTATCGTCAGCCTGAGCGGCGTTGCACCGCGCCTCGTGGATGCGCTGAAGCGTCTTGAGTACCGGGGCTACGACTCGGCCGGCATTGCCACGCTGGAGAACGGCATCGTCACCCGCCGCCGCGCGGAAGGCAAGCTGCGCAATCTGGAAGCTGTACTGGAAAAGACACCGCTGCCGGGCGTCATCGGCATCGGCCACACCCGTTGGGCCACCCATGGCGCGCCGACCGTTTCCAACGCCCACCCGCATCAGAGCGGTGGGGTTGCCGTCGTGCATAACGGCATCATCGAGAACTATCAGGAACTGCGGGCCGAGGCGGTGGCCAAGGACTATCACCCGGTGACCGATACGGACACGGAAGTGGTGGCGCTGCTGGTCAATGCCGCGATGGATGAAGGGCTTGCCCCGAAGGAGGCCGTGGCCGCCGTGCTGCCGCGCCTGCGCGGTGCCTTCGCGCTCGCCTTCCTGTTCGAGGGCGAAGAGAACCTTCTGATCGGTGCAAGACGCGGCTCGCCGCTGGCCGTTGGCCACGGGGAAGGCGAGATGTTTCTGGGGTCCGACGCCATCGCGCTGGCGCCTTTCACGGACCGGATCACCTATCTGGAAGAAGGCGACTGGGTCGTGCTCAGCCGTGACAGCCTGGCCATTTTTGACCGCCAGAATATGCCCGTCACGCGCCCGGAAAGCAAGTCGGCCGTCGGCGCTGCCATGATCGACAAGGGCAATTACCGCCACTTCATGGCCAAGGAAATCCACGAGCAGCCGGAAGTCATCGGCCACACCCTGTCGCGCTATCTGGACCTGAGCGCCCGCAAGGTGCGCCTGCCGGAGGGCACATCGGTGGACTTCAGCAAGCTGACCCGCATCGTCATGTCCGCCTGCGGCACGGCCTATTATGCCGGCCTCATCGGCAAGTACTGGTTCGAGAAATACGCCCGCCTGCCGGTGGAAATCGACGTTGCGTCCGAATTCCGCTACCGCGAGCTGCCCGTGTCGAAGGGCGAGATGGCGCTGTTCATCTCCCAGTCCGGCGAAACGGCGGATACGCTTGCCTCGCTGCGCTATTGCAAGCAGGAAGGCCTGACCATCGGCGCCATTGTCAACGTGCCGGAATCCACCATCGCCCGTGAGGCCGATGTGGTGTTCCCGACCGTCGCAGGCCCGGAGATCGGTGTTGCTTCCACCAAGGCCTTTACCTGCCAGCTGGCGGTTCTGGCGGCGCTCGCGGTCACCGCAGGCCGTCAGCGCGGCTTCATAACCGAAGCAGAAGAGGCCGAACTGGTCGGCGCGCTTGCCGAAGCGCCGGGGCTCGCCGTGCAGGCACTCGGCCTTGAGCCGCGCATCGAGAAGCTGGCTCCGGCCCTGTCCCGGGCATCGGACGTGCTCTATCTCGGCCGCAGCACCAGCTTCCCGCTGGCACTGGAAGGGGCGCTGAAGCTCAAGGAACTGTCCTACATTCATGCCGAAGGCTATGCCGCCGGCGAGCTGAAGCATGGCCCGATCGCGCTCATTGACGAAAACATGCCGGTGATCGTCATCGCCCCGCATGACGCCCTCTATGAGAAGACCGTTTCCAACATGCAGGAAGTGGCGGCGCGCGGCGGCAAGATCCTGCTCATCACCGACGAAAAGGGCGCTGCAGCCTCCGGCCTTGCGGCCAATGACCAGGTGGTGATGCCCGAACTGTCCGGCATCGTTGCGCCGATCATCTACGCCATTCCGACGCAGATGATCGCCTATCATGTGGCGGTGTTCATGGGCACGGATGTGGACCAGCCGCGCAACCTTGCCAAGTCGGTGACGGTGGAATGATCACGAGCCCCAAGCCCGTTATCGATACCTTCACCGAGGATGACCGCCACCGCGTGGTCACCCTCTGGGGAGAGTGCGGCCTGACACGGCCCTGGAACGATCCGGATAAGGACATCGACCGCAAGGTCGCGGACAGTCCCTGGGGCTTCATCGTGCTGCGTCTGGGCAATGCCATCATCGGCAGCGCCATGTTCGGCTATGACGGGCACCGGGGCTCGGTGAATTATCTCAGTGTTCATCCGGCCCATCGCGGCAAGGGCTATGCCAGGCTGCTGATGGAACATGGTGAAGCGCTGCTGCTCGCCCGCGGCTGCCCGAAGATCAATCTTCTGGTGCGCTCCGGCAATGAAGAGGTAACCGGCCTCTACCGGCAGCTAGGCTATGTCCCCGACGATGTGGTGGAGCTGGGCAAGCGGCTAATCAAGGATGATTGATTTATAAATCAATTGTTTGCGGAGAAAAATTAAAGCGTAAATTTAGATAACTTCAGCTGCGCGGATAGGAGGGCCGCGACAGAACATAGGCGGCGCAGGCGCCCATGAAGGCCAGAACGCCGAGGGCCAGCGGCCAGCCGGGATGGGCGCCGAGCCAGAACATGCCATATCCGAAAGCCATGCCGCCCGTGGCATAGAGTTTGGCGCGCGGCGGGATGACGCCGTGCTTGCGCCAGGCGATAACCTGCGGACCGATGGACGGATGGGCCAGAATGCGCGCCTCAAGCTCCGGAGAGGACTTGGCGAACATGGCGGCAGCGAGAATGAAGAAGATGGTGCCCGGCATGACCGGCAGGATGGCGCCGATCACTCCGAGGATCACACATAAAATTCCTGCTATCCGGTATGCTGCACGCCGCAAATCATCTCTCCGGTGTCCGTTTTTGCCTTATGATGCACCGCATGATGGGCGGGCCTGGAGCTGAAATCCGGAACTCTGCAATCCGGTTTACGCCCCTCTAGCCAAATAGGGAAGGCTGATTTCCCGGCAAGTGAAGCGAGAGGATATCGATGGAAGAGCCATCCAGCCAGGAAACAGCGGCGCATGATGTGCCGCACCGGACGCGAACAGGCTTTGGCGCAAGACTGCGCAACTCGTTTCTGGCAGGACTCGTCATTGCAGGGCCGGTGGGCATCACCCTCTGGCTGACATGGTCTTTCATCCAGTGGGTCGATGCCCTGGTGAAGCCCGCGCTTCCGCCGGCCTATAATCCGGATAACTATCTGCCCTTTGCCGTGCCGGGCTTCGGTCTGATCGTGGCCTTTTCGGCCTTGTCTCTCACGGGCTTTCTGGCGGCCAACTTCCTTGGCCGGACACTCATTAATTTTGGCGAGCGCATCGTCGCGACGATGCCACTTGTTCGTAGTCTTTACAAGGGCTTGAAGCAGATTTTTGAGACTGTACTTGATGAAAAAGGGGGCAGTTTCAAGAAGGCCGCCCTGATCGAGTACCCCCGGAAGGGCACCTATGCCATAGTTTTTGTCGCGACCTCCGCCAAGGGCGAGGTGGCGCAGAAGCTGCCGGAGACAGAGGACGGCGGCGGGCATATGGCCGTGTTCCTGCCGACGACGCCCAACCCGACCTCCGGCTATCTGCTCTATTTGCCGCGCAAGGATGTGATCGAACTGTCCATGACGGTCGAGGAAGCTGCAAAGCTGATCATCTCTGCGGGCCTGATTTCACCGGAGCATCCGAAAATCGCAGAGGCTTTGCCGGGCGGCACCCCGCAGGCGAAGGGCTGAGAGACTGGCCTGCCTTGGCAGGGTTTCCGCCCGTGAAGCTCACCCGGCCCGCAGAAGGCGGATCGCCTCGTCGCGGGAGAAGAGATAGAGCAGCGTGCGCAGGGCCTGACCGCGCGGGCCTTTCAGCTCCGGATCGGTTTCGAGGATCAGGCGGGCGTCGTCGCGAGCGGTTTCCATGAGGTCCGGCCGCGCCTCTTCGCCCGCAAGGCGGAAGCCGGGAGCGCCGGACTGCCGGGTGCCGAGGATTTCGCCTTCACCGCGCAGGCGCAGGTCTTCCTCGGCGATGAGGAAGCCGTCATTCGTCTCGCGCATGACGGCAAGGCGGGCGGCGGAGGTTTCGCCCAGCGGCCCCTTGTAGAGCAATACGCAGGAGGACGGCCTGTCGCCGCGCCCGACACGGCCGCGCAGCTGATGCAGCTGGGCAAGGCCGAAGCGCTCGGCATGTTCGATCACCATGATCGTCGCATCGGGCACATCGACGCCCACCTCGATCACGGTTGTGGCAACGAGAACGCGGGCCTGGCCTTCCTTGAAGGCGGTCATGGCCGCGTCCTTCTCTTCCGCACTCATGCGGCCATGGACGAGCGCGACGGGCATCTTCAGTTCCTGCGACAGGTGCCGGTGCCGGTCCTCGACGGCGGCAAGGTCAACCTTTTCGGATTCCTCCACCAGCGGGCAGACCCAATAGACCTTCTGCCCCTCGGCCACCGCCGCCTTGATGCGCGCCACCATCTCGCCCATGCGCTCCAGCGATACGGAGACGGTGGTGATGGGCTTGCGCCCGGCCGGCTTGCCGATGAGGCGGGAGACGTCCATGTCGCCGAAATAGGTCAGCACCAGCGTGCGCGGGATGGGCGTTGCCGTCATCACCAGCACATCGACGCCCTTGCCCTTGGAGGAGAGCGCCAGCCGCTGATGCACGCCGAAGCGGTGCTGTTCGTCCACCACGGCAATGCCAAGGTTCTGGAACTCGACCGAGCCCTGAAACAGCGCATGAGTGCCGACGACAAGATCAATGCTGCCGTCCAGCAATCCGGCCTGCGTCTCGCGCCGCGTTCGGGCGCTGTCACGGCCGGTCAGCAAGGCAATGCGGATGCCTGCGGCTTCGCACAGCGGGGCCATGGAAGCGAAATGCTGGCGGGCGAGGATTTCGGTCGGCGCCATCATCGCCGCTTGGGCGCCGGATTCAATCACGGCTGCCATGGCCAGCAGGGCAACGATGGTCTTGCCCGCGCCCACGTCACCCTGCACCAGCCGCAGCATGCGGTGGGGGCTCGCCAGATCCGCCTCGATCTCGGCAACGGCCTGAGTCTGGCCTTCGGTGAGCGTGAAGGGCAGGGCGGCGAGGATCTTCGCCTTCAGCGCGCCATTTGCGATGCGCGGGGCACCATCCAGCTTGCGCATGGTGGCGCGCACCAGAGCCAGTGCCAGCTGGTTGGCGAGATATTCGTCATAGGCAAGGCGGGTGCGGAATGGGGATTCGGGGCCAAGATCGCCCGCCTTTTCCGGCCGGTGCAGCCGGGCCAGCGCCTCGTCGAAATCCGGCCAGCCCTTGCGCGCGGCAAATTCCGGGTCGAGCCAGTCCGGCATCACCGGCAGGCGGCCAAGCCCGGCGGCAATGGCCTTCAGCAAGGTGCGCGAGGCAAGGCCTGCGGTCATCGGATAGACCGGCTCCACATCCGGCATGGTGCCGGCCTCTTCGGGCGTCAGCACATAATCCGGATGCACCATCTGCGGGCGTTCGTTGAACCATTCTACCTTGCCGGAGATGATCCGCCGCCCGCCCACGGGCAGGGCCTTTTCCAGCCAGTCCCTGTGGGCGTGGAAAAAGACAAGCGCAATCTCGCCGGTCGGATCTCTGGCGATGATGCGATAGGGCGCCTTGCCGTGGCGCGGCGAGGGTAGGTGCCGCTCCACCACCACGTCCAGCGTTGCGATCCCGCCATTCTCCGTATGTGCGATTCCCGGCCGTCGTCGGCGGTCGATCACGCCGTGCGGCAGGTGGAACAGCAGATCGAGAACGCTGGCCTCACGCCCCGGCGTGCTGCCTGTCAGCCCATCCAGCAGCTTGGCGATCTTCGGCCCGATGCCGGGCAGCACCGAAACCGGAGCAAACAGGGGATCGAGAAGAGAGGGACGCATGGCACAGGAATCCGCAAGACCGATGCCGCGTTTTGGCATGGTCTGGCGGCAAGGGCAATGAAACCTCTTGAACCTTCAGGACATGCAGCCCAAAACCTTGACCTGACAGAGCCGGTTTGCGGCGCTATATAGCTCGGACGATGAGCTGTCCCGTTTGCGCCGGACGCGGAAACTCCGCGCTCCGGCTGCAGGCGTCAGGACGGCATGAGCCCGGCAACGCGGAGAGACATGATGAGCGGCACAAGTGCAGATATGGCTGCAGCACAGGATGATGCCCTGACCTACCGCAAGAAGCGCATCCTGTTCCGCACCTGGCACCGGGGCATGAAGGAAATGGACCTTCTGTTCGGCGGCTTTGCCCAGTCCGAACTCGACAAGCTGACGGCAGCCGAACTGGACGAGATGGAAGAACTGATCAACGTCAATGATCAGGACCTCTTCGCCTGGATCACCGGCAGCAAGCCTGTTCCGGCAGAATGGGACCGCCCGCTCTACCGACGCATTCTCGCCTTCCACAACATCAAGTCCAGCCGCACCGCCTGATCCGGACGGATCGCCAGTCCGCAAAAGCGCCTTTGCGCGCCGCACAGCATTTCAGGGATAAGAACCGTGTTCGAGAGCCTTCTCCGCGACAAGGGCAACATCACGCTGGCCAGCGTGCCGGATGGGGCCGAGGCGCTGGCGCTTGCACGCATTCTGGACGAGGGGCCGAAGCAGGGGCTTTGCGCCGTCTTCGTCGCCCGTGATGCCACGCGGGCACAAGGGCTCATCGAGGCGCTGAGCTTCTTTGCCCCCGATGTGGAAGCCCTGTCGCTGCCTGCCTGGGACTGTCTGCCCTATGACCGTGTGTCCCCGAACCCGGCCATCAGCGCGCGTCGCTTGCTGGTGCTGGGCGAACTGGCGCGGGGCTTGCAAGGCTCCGGCCGCAAGGTGCTGGTCACCACTGTCAATGCCGCCGTGCAGCGGCTGCCGGAGCGCAGCTGGGTGGCGGGCCAGACCTTCTCCTTGAGCGCAGGCACGCGCGCAGATCTCACCTCCATCGCCGCCTGGCTGGAGCTGAACGGCTTTTCCCGCACGCCGACCGTGCGCGAGACCGGCGAATACGCGGTGCGCGGCGGCATTCTCGATCTCTTCGCGCCCGGCGCGGAGGCCCCTGTCCGCCTCGACTTCTTCGGCGATACGCTGGAGACCGTGCGTGCCTTTGATCCGGAGAGCCAGCGCACCACCGCGCCGGTGAAGAAGCTCGATCTGGTGCCGATGAGCGAGGTGGTGCTGACGGAAGAGGCGATCTCCCGTTTCCGCCGCAACTACATTGGCCGCTTCGGCGCGGCGCGGCGCGAGGATATTCTCTACCAGTCGGTCAGCGAGGGCCGCCGCTACGCTGGCATGGAGCATTGGCTGCCGCTGTTCCACGAAACGCTGGAAACGCTGTTCGACTATGTGGAGGGCGTGCCGCTCGTTCTCGATTCCCGCGCGCCGGATGCGCTGCGCGAGCGGCTGAATCAGGTGGCCGAGCATTACGCCGCCCGCAAGGAGGCGCTCGACAACGGCCATCTGGCCGGGGCCGTGCCTTATATGCCGGTGGAAACCGGCGGGCTCTATCTGGAACCTGAGGAATGGACCTCGCGCCTCGCCGATGCCGCCAGCTGCCAGATGGATGTGTTCACGCCACCGCCTGGCTCTGGCCGTCAGGTGGTGGATTTCGCCGGGCGTCAGGGCCGCAACTTCGCCGCAGAGCGTGCCGCTGGCGACGTGAACATCTTCGATGCGCTGGTGCGCCATGTGCGGGCGCTGGTGGCCGAAGAGCGCAAGGTCGTCCTGTGCTGCTGGAGCGAAGGCTCGCGCGACCGGCTGGGGCAGATCCTGTTCGACCACGGGCTGGAGCTGGCAGCGCCCGCCGATACCTTTGCCAATATGCAGGCCCTGCCGCCGCGCACGGTGGCGCTGAGCCTTCTCGGCCTTGAAACCGGCTTCGAGGTGGACCGGCTGGTCTTCATCTCCGAGCAGGACATTCTCGGCGACCGGCTGGTGCGCAAGGGGCGGCGCAAGGCCAAGGGCGCCAATGTCCTCACCGAGGCCACCAGCCTGTCGGAAGGCGATCTCGTCGTCCACGTGGACCACGGTATCGGCCGCTTCATCGGCCTCAAGACCATCGAGGCGCTTGGCGCGCCGCATGACTGCCTTGAACTGCAATATCACGGCGGCGACAAGCTCTATCTGCCGGTCGAAAACATCGAGCTTCTGACGCGCTACGGCTCGGAAGAGACCGATGTGCAGCTCGACAAGCTGGGCGGCGGCGCCTGGCAGGCGCGCAAGGCGCGCATGAAGAAGCGCATCCTTGAGATTGCCGACGGGCTGATCAAGACCGCCGCTGCCCGCGCCCTCAAGACCGCGCCTGTGATTGAGACGCCGGAAGGCGTCTATGACGAGTTCGCCACCCGTTTCCCCTATGACGAGACGGAAGACCAGCTGACCGCCATCGACGCGGTGTTCGAGGATCTGTCCTCGGGCCGCCCGATGGACCGGCTGGTCTGCGGCGACGTGGGTTTCGGCAAGACGGAAGTGGCCCTGCGTGCGGCCTTTGTTGCGGCCATGTCCGGCCGTCAGGTAGCGGTCGTGGTGCCAACCACGCTGCTTGCCCGCCAGCATTTCCGCACCTTCTCGACGCGCTTCCATGGGTTGCCGGTCAATGTCGCCCATGCCTCGCGCCTCGTTAGCCCGAAGGAGCTTTCGGCGGTGAAAAAGGGCCTGGAGGATGGATCGGTCGATATCGTCGTCGGCACCCATGCGCTGCTCGGCACCGGCGTGAAGTTCCGCGATCTCGGTCTTCTCATCATCGACGAGGAGCAGCATTTTGGCGTTAAGCACAAGGAGCGGCTGAAGGAACTGAAATCGGACGTGCATGTGCTGACGCTTTCGGCCACGCCCATTCCGCGCACGCTGCAGCAGGCGCTGACGGGCCTGCGCGAACTGTCGCTGATCGCAACGCCGCCGGTCGATCGCCTTGCCGTGCGCACCTTCATCTCGCCGCTGGATCCGCTGGTCGTGCGCGAGGCGCTGCTGCGCGAGCATTACCGCGGCGGCCAGAGCTTCTATGTCTGCCCGCGCGTGTCCGACCTTGCGGAACGGGCGGAGTTCCTCGCCGAAAGCGTGCCGGAGGTGAAGGTGGCCATCGCCCATGGCCAGATGGCGGCGGGGCAGCTGGAAGACGTGATGAATGCCTTCTACGAGGGCAAGTATGACGTGCTTCTGTCCACCACCATCGTGGAATCGGGCCTGGACATCCCCACCGCCAACACGCTGATCGTGCACCGGGCCGACATGTTCGGCCTTGCCCAGCTTTACCAGATCCGGGGCCGCGTCGGCCGCTCCAAGACCCGCGCCTATGCGCTCTTCACCGTGCCTGCCGCCGGCAAGCTGACGGCGACGGCGGAGCGCCGCCTCAAGGTGCTGCAATCGCTGGAAAACCTCGGTGCCGGCTTCCAGCTGGCGAGCCACGACCTCGACATTCGCGGTGCGGGCAATCTTCTGGGCGAAGAGCAATCCGGCCACATCAAGGAAGTGGGCTATGAGCTCTACCAGCAGATGCTGGAAGAAGCGGTGGCGCAGCTGAAGGATGGCGGGAACGAGCTTGGTGAAGACCAGTGGTCGCCGCAGATCAATGTGGGCACGCCGGTGCTCATCCCGGAAGACTATGTGCCAGATCTCAACCTGCGCCTGTCGCTCTACCGGCGTCTCGCCGATCTGACGGAAGCGCAGGAAATCGATGCCTTTGGCGCGGAGATGATCGACCGCTTCGGCCCGCTGCCGGAAGAAGTGCAGCACCTGCTGAAGATCGTCTTCATCAAGGGCCTGTGCCGCAAGGCCAATGTGGAGAAGGTGGATTCGGGGCCGAAGGGGATCGTCATTTCCTTCCGCAACAGCGAGTTTGCCAATCCGGCAGGGCTTGTCGGCTACATCGCGGAGCAGGGCGTTCTGGCCAAGATCCGCCCGGATCAGAAGGTGGTGCTGTCACGCGACTGGGAGCGGGCGGAAGACCGGCTGAAGGGCACGGCTGTCATCATGTCCAAGCTGGCAAAGCTGGCCGGAGGCGGCAAGGCGGCGGCTTGAGGCGGGAGGATCGGGGGGGGCCGAACAGAATTGAGCAGCGCAGAGCGGGGGCAGGGCGCACGCCTTCTCCCATCCTGCCCTCTGCGCTCCTTCCAGGCTGTTGTGCAAACCCCGCCGCAGCAACAAATTTCCGGACAGCCGCCACAATTGCGCAAGACTCTGTTAAGCGAGTCCCGGCACACTGCGAGAAGTTTCAGACCCCACGTGTCCAGTAGGTCGGCAAGTGCCCGCAACCACCCGTCAGCGCAAAAAATCCTTTCTCGGCAGTCTCGTTATCCCGGTCGCATCGGCTGCTGTGCTTGGTTATTTTGCCTTTCATGCGGTGAATGGCGAATTCGGCATGGCTGGGCGCGCGCGTCTGGACCGTCAGGTGGCCCAGCTTGAGGCAGAACTGGCGGAAATCAAGTCGGTGCGCGAGCATCTGGCAACCCGCGTGGCGCTGCTGCGCCCGGAAAGCCTTGATCCGGATATGGTGGATGAGCGCGCCCGCGTCATCCTTAACGTCGTGCAGGCAGATGAGCTGATTATCATGCGCGGCCGTTCCGTTGCGGCGAAATAACCGGAAAACGGTTTATATTGCCGAAATAACCAAAATCAAGTTAAGTTATAAAAGTCAAATCATTTCAGTTGGTTGGGCAGTGTTACCGCGCTGCATTCAACCTCTTGGATTGACAACGGCAAGCGGTTACCTTCCGCTTGCTGTCTAGGGGAAACGCCACGCAGAGACGAGGGACATGGCCGCTACAAAACAATCTTCCGCCGGTGCACGCGCGAAGGGCGCCTCCGGTCAGGGTGGTGCGGGCAACGCTGCTGCCGCCATCGCAAAATTCACGAAGGAAGAAGAGCTTCACGCTTACCGTGAAATGCTCCTGATCCGCCGTTTCGAGGAAAAGGCTGGCCAGCTTTATGGCATGGGCCTCATCGGCGGTTTCTGCCATCTTTACATCGGTCAGGAAGCTGTCGTCGTCGGCATGCAGATGGCCAAGGTGGACGGTGACCAGATGATCACCGGTTACCGCGACCACGGCCACATGCTGGCCATGGACCTTGATCCCAAGGGTGTCATGGCTGAGCTGACAGGCCGCCGTGGCGGCCTGTCGAAGGGCAAGGGCGGCTCCATGCACATGTTCTCCAAGGAGAAGCACTTCTACGGCGGTCACGGCATCGTCGGCGCGCAGGTCGCGCTCGGCACCGGCCTTGGCTTTGCAAACAAGTACCGTGGCAATGGCAATGTTGCGATGGCCTTCTTTGGGGACGGTGCGTCCAACCAGGGCCAGGTCTACGAGAGCTTCAACATGGCCCAGCTGTGGAAGCTGCCGGTCGTGTATGTGATCGAGAACAACAAATACGGCATGGGCACGAGCGTGAATCGCGCTTCGGCCAACACCGACCTCTCCCAGCGCGGCGCCTCCTTCGGCATCCCGGGCGAACAGGTGGACGGCATGGATGTGCGTGCCGTAAAGGCAGCCTCCGACCGGGCGCTCGCCTGGTGCCGCGAAGGCAATGGCCCGTTCATTCTGGAAATGTTGACCTACCGCTACCGTGGTCACTCCATGTCCGACCCGGCGAAGTACCGCTCCAAGGAAGAAGTCGACCGCATGCGCGGCGAGCATGACCCGATCGAGCAGGTCCGTTCGCGTCTGCTCGAGAGCGGCTGGGCCACCGAGGACGATCTCAAGGGCATCGACAAGGACGTGCGCGCCATTGTTGCCGAAGCAGCAGAGTTTGCGCAGAACGATCCGGAGCCGGATGCGTCCGAGCTCTACACCGACATTCTGCTTTAAGGCCGGGGGAATACATGCCGATCGATATTCTGATGCCGGCTCTCTCGCCGACCATGGAAGAGGGCAAGCTGTCCAAGTGGCTCAAGGCCGAGGGCGACAGCGTGAAGTCTGGCGACGTGATCGCCGAAATCGAGACCGACAAGGCAACCATGGAAGTGGAAGCCGTGGACGAAGGCACCATGGGCAAGATCCTGGTCGCCGAGGGCACCGAGAACGTCAAGGTCAACACGAAGATCGCCGTTCTCCTCGCGGAAGGCGAAGATGCCTCTGCGATTGATGCCAGCGCTTCGGCTCCGGCTGCGGCACCGGCTCCGGCCGCAGCTGCTGCGCCTGTTGCTGCCGCTCCGGCTGCCGCTGCTCCGGCTCCTGCCCAGCCCGTCACGTCCGGCACTGCTGACAGCGACGCTCCGGCCGGCACCGAAATGGTGACCATGACCGTGCGCGAAGCACTGCGTGATGCCATGGCCGAGGAAATGCGCCGCGACGGCGACATCTTCATCATGGGTGAGGAAGTTGCCGAGTACCAGGGCGCCTACAAGATCACTCAGGGTCTTCTGGACGAGTTCGGTGCCAAGCGCGTTATCGACACGCCGATTACCGAGCACGGCTTTGCCGGTCTTGCCACGGGCGCTGCCATGACGGGCCTGAAGCCCATCGTCGAGTTCATGACGTTCAACTTCGCCATGCAGGCGATTGACCACATCATCAACTCCGCTGCCAAGACGCTCTACATGTCCGGCGGCCAGCTTGGCGCTCCGATCGTTTTCCGCGGACCGAATGGCGCTGCGGCCCGCGTGGGTGCACAGCACAGCCAGGACTATGCCTCCTGGTACGCCCACATTCCGGGCCTCAAGGTCATCCAGCCCTGGTCGGCTGCAGATGCCAAGGGCCTGCTGAAGGCGGCCATCCGCGACCCGAACCCGGTCATCTTCCTCGAAAACGAGATCCTCTACGGCCAGTCCTTCGAGGTTCCGAAGGTTGATGATTTCGTCCTGCCGATCGGCAAGGCGAAGATCGAGCGCGCGGGCACGGACGTGACCATCGTCTCCTGGGGCATCGGCATGACCTATGTCATGAAGGCTGTCGACGAACTGGCAGCCATGGGCATCTCGGCGGAAGTCGTGAACCTGCGTACCATCCGTCCGCTCGACATCGACACGGTGCTCGCCTCCGTCCGCAAGACGGGCCGCTGCGTCACGGTGGAAGAAGCCTTCCCGGTCTGCTCGGTTTCCTCGGAAATCGGCTATCAGGTTCAGGAAAAGGCCTTCGACTTCCTCGATGCCCCGATCCTGCGCGTGACCGGCAAGGACGTTCCGATGCCCTATGCCGCAAACCTTGAAAAGCTGGCCCTGCCGTCTGTCAAGGAAGTCATCGACGCCGTGAAGGCTGTCACCTACAGGGACTGAGGCGAGGGAGGCCGCAATGCCGATCAACATCACAATGCCGGCCCTCTCTCCCACCATGGAAGAGGGCAACCTGGCCAAGTGGCTGGTGAAGGAAGGTGACAAGGTTTCTCCAGGCGACGTGATCGCCGAGATCGAAACCGACAAGGCGACCATGGAAGTGGAAGCCGTGGACGAGGGCACGGTCGCCAAGATCGTGGTCGCCGCCGGAACGCAGGGCGTCAAGGTCAACAGCCTGATCGCCGTGCTCGCCGGTGAAGATGAGGATGCTTCGGCTGTCTCGGCAGCGCCTGCTGCTGCGCCCGCCAAGGCGGAAGCCGCTCCGGCCAAGGCTGAAGCTGCTCCGGCTCCGGCCGCTGCTGCACCGGCATCCGCCGGTCCGGCTCCGGTCAGTGCATCTGGCGCCCGCATTTTCGCCTCGCCGCTCGCCCGCCGTCTGGCGTCGCAGAACGGTCTGGACCTCAAGGCGATCGCAGGCTCCGGCCCGCATGGCCGTATTGTCCAGCGCGACATTGAAGCTGCGCTGAAGTCCGGCACCGGCAAGGCAGCTCCGGCTGCTGCCGCCGCAGCTCCTGCCGAGGCTCCTAAGGCCGCTGCTGCTGCGCCCGCCGGTCCCTCGAAGGACCAGGTGCTCAAGCTTTTCGCCGAAGGTTCCTACGAACTGGTGCCGCACGACGGCATGCGTAAGACCATCGCCAAGCGTCTCACCGAGTCCAAGCAGACGATCCCGCACTTCTATGTGTCGGTGGACTGCGAACTCGACGCGCTCCTGGCCCTGCGCACCCAGCTCAACGACGCGGCTCCGAAGTCCAAGGACGGCAAGCCTGCCTACAAGCTCTCGGTCAATGACATGGTCATCAAGGCCATGGCCCTGGCCCTGCGCGATGTGCCGGATGCGAACGTCTCCTGGACGGACGATGCCATGGTCAAGCACAAGCACGCCGATGTCGGCGTCGCTGTGTCGATCCCGGGCGGCCTGATCACCCCGATCATCCGCAGCGCCGAGCAGAAGGCCCTGTCCACCATCTCCAACGAGATGAAGGACCTGGGCCAGCGCGCCAAGGACCGCAAGCTGAAGCCGGAAGAGTACCAGGGCGGCACCACCGCCGTGTCCAACATGGGCATGATGGGCGTGAAAAGCTTCTCGGCCGTGGTCAACCCGCCGCATGCCACCATTCTGGCGGTCGGCGCGGGCGAGCAGCGTCCGGTCGTCAAGAATGGCGCGCTGGCTGTGGCCACCGTCATGACGGTAACGCTCTCCACCGACCACCGCTGCGTGGACGGCGCTCTGGGCGCGGAACTTCTCGGCGCCTTCAAGGGCTACATCGAGAACCCGATGAGCATGCTGGTCTGAGTGACCCTCAGCGGGGCCCCGGCAGGTCCGGGGCCTTTCTGTCTTGAAAACAGAACGCGACATTCTTGCGAAACAAAGGCGAGGGAACATCCATGGCCGATAGCTATGACGTCCTCATCATCGGGTCGGGCCCCGGCGGTTATGTAACTGCGATCCGTGCGGCCCAGCTCGGCTTCAAGACTGCCATTGTCGAGCGCGAGCATCTGGGCGGCATCTGCCTCAACTGGGGCTGCATTCCGACCAAGGCGCTGCTGCGCTCCGCTGAAATTCTCGATCACGCCAACCATGCCAAGTCCTACGGGCTGAAGCTGGAAGGCAAGATGACCGCTGATATCAAGGACGTGGTTGCCCGTTCGCGCGGCGTTTCGGCCCGCCTCAACGGCGGCGTCGGCTTCCTGATGAAGAAGAACAAGATCGACGTCATCTGGGGTGAAGCCAAGCTCACCAAGCCGGGTGAGATCGTCGTCGGCAAGTCTTCCAAGCCCGCCGTCGAGCCGCAGCACCCCGCACCCAAGGGCGTGAAGGGCGAAGGCACCTACACGGCCAAGCACATCATCATCGCCACCGGTGCCCGCCCGCGTGCGCTGCCGGGTATCGAGCCGGATGGCAAGCTGATCTGGACCTATTTCGAGGCAATGAAGCCGGACTTCATGCCGAAATCGCTGGTCGTCATGGGCTCGGGCGCCATCGGCATCGAATTCGCGTCCTTCTACCGCTCCATGGGCGTGGATGTGACCGTTGTCGAGGTCATGCCGCAGATCATGCCGGTGGAAGATTCCGAAATCTCCGCCATCGCCCGCAAGGCGCTGGAAAAGCGCGGCATGAAAATCATGACCGAGGCGAAGGTTGCCAAGGTCGAGAAGGGCGCCAATTCCATCACCGCCCATGTGGAGACCAAGGACGGCAAGGTGACCCAGATCACCGCTGACCGCCTGATTTCCGCTGTCGGCGTGCAGGGCAACATCGAGAACCTCGGGCTTGAGGCGCTTGGCGTGAAGACCGACCGCGGCTGCGTCGTCATCGACGGCTTCGGCAAGACCAACGTTCCGGGGCTCTATGCCATCGGTGACGTGGCTGGCCCTCCGATGCTCGCCCACAAGGCCGAGCATGAAGGCGTCATCTGCATCGAGAAGATCGCAGGCCTGCCGGGCGTTCACGCCATGGACAAGGGCAAGATCCCCGGCTGCACCTACTGCAATCCGCAGGTCGCCTCTGTCGGCCTGACCGAAGCCAAGGCCAGGGAACTGGGCCGCGACATCCGCGTCGGCCGATTCTCCTTTGCAGCGAACGGCAAGGCGATTGCTCTGGGTGAGGACAACGGCCTCATCAAGACCATCTTCGACAAGAAGACCGGCGAGCTGCTGGGTGCCCATATGGTCGGCACGGAAGTGACCGAACTGATCCAGGGCTTCGTGGTGGCGATGAACCTCGAAACCACCGAGGAAGATCTGATGCACACGATCTTCCCGCATCCGACCCTTTCGGAAATGATGAAGGAAAGCGTTCTGGACGCCTACGGGCGGGCGCTGAACGCCTGACGCACGTCCCTCAGGGCCGCCCCTCGCAAGAGGTGCGGCCCTCTTGGCATTTCAGCCGGACAGGCCTCTTGCGGAACCGCGATGGTGTCTTCAGTGTTGTTAGGGCAGTACGTCGAAAAGGAGACTGCATCATGACGCTTGAGACCGTGATCATCTGGGCCCTGATCGGCCTTGTTGCGGGGTGGATTGCCAGCTTCATCACAGGTGGCGGCGGGTTGATCCGCTACATCCTGACCGGTCTTGCCGGTGCCGTCGTTGGCGGCTTTCTGATGCATTACTTCGGGTTTTCTCTGAACCTCGGCAATGCCATCGCCAACGAGATTGCCGTAGCGGCCATCGGAGCGGTCGTGGTTGTCTTCGCCGCTCGCATACTGGCGTAAACGCCGGACGGACCGCAGAATTGATTGCTTCCGGCTGCAGCGCCGGAAGCCGGGGAGGCAGAGCGCATGATTTTCTGGATCATCATCGGGCTTCTGGCTGGCGCCATCGCCCACCGGGTTCTCGACAGCCGGGGCGGCTTTTTCGGCTCCCTCGTCGTCGGTCTGATCGGCGCACTCGTCGGTGGCAAGCTGGCCGAAATGCTGCGGCTCAATCTGACCGGCGGTTTCATTGATCAGCTGGTTGTGGCGACGGCCGGAGCCATTCTGTTCCTGTTCGTCTGGCGCAAGATCAGAGGGCGCTGACAGGCGCGGCGGGAGAGGAGCGCCACAGCATGAAGGCGAAGGGAAGGGGGCATCATGCTGGGTGATCTGCCAAGTCTGGAAGACTTTCCGCTGCACAGCGAGGACAAGCTGCGCTATGGCGACACGGACCGTCAGGGCCATGTCAACAATGCCGTCTTCTCCACATTCCTTGAAACCGGCCGCGTTGAGGCGCTTTATGGCGCCGGCGCATCGCAGCATGGCCTCGAGGAGGAGGGCGCAGCCTTCGTCATTGCCCGGCTGGAACTGGATTTTCTGGCCGAAGTCACATGGCCGGGCACGGTGGTGACCGGCACGCGGGTCAAGGCGGTGGGCCGCAGCTCCATCACGCTGGAGCAGGCCCTGTTTCAGAATGGTGTATGTGTGGCGCGGGCCATGTCCGTGGTGGTGCAGATGGATGAAGCCACCCGCAAATCCCGTCCGCTTTCGCAGCAAACCGCCGCCCGCTTTGCTGCGCTGAGCGGATCTTCCGAAAACGCATGACACCGCGGCAAAGAGGCACTTGACCTTCGGCGCTGCTCACGACATTTGGATGCCATGGTAACGATCCTCGACACCCTGAACCGTCCGGCTCCCGCGCAGAGCGCAGACGATGCGAAGCCCCGGCATCCGGAAAAGGCCCACAGGCCCGACAATCCGGTCGCCCGCAAACCCGCGTGGATTCGCGTCAAGGCGCCGACGTCGCCGGTTTACCGCGAGACCCATCAGGTGGTGCGCGAGAACAAGCTCGTCACCGTGTGCGAGGAAGCCGGCTGCCCGAACATCGGCGAATGCTGGTCGAAGAAGCACGCCAGCTTCATGATCCTCGGCGATACCTGCACCCGCGCCTGCGCCTTCTGCAACGTGCGCACTGGCATGCCGGGAGCGGTGGACAAGAACGAGCCGGAGGGCATCGCCACGGCGGTTGCCACCATGGGGCTTGAGCATGTCGTCATCACCTCGGTGGACCGGGATGATCTGGATGACGGCGGCGCGAACCATTTCGCCGATGTGATTGCCGCGATCCGCGCCAGGGCGCCGAAGACCACCATCGAGGTGCTGACGCCGGACTTCCTGCGCAAGGAAGGCGCGCTGGAAATCGTCGTGAAGGCCAAGCCGGATGTGTTCAACCACAATCTGGAAACGGTGCCGTCGAAGTATCTGAAGGTGCGCCCCGGCGCCCGCTACTTCCACTCCATCCGCCTTCTGCAGAGGGTGAAGGAACTGGACCCCACCATGTTCACCAAATCCGGCATCATGGTCGGCCTCGGCGAGGAGCGCAATGAAGTGCTTCAGCTGATGGATGACCTGCGGACGGCGGACGTGGATTTCCTCACCATCGGCCAGTATCTGCAGCCCTCGAAGAAGCATCATCCGGTTCTGTCCTTCGTGACGCCGGAAGAGTTCAAGGCCTATGAAAAGATCGCCTATGCCAAGGGCTTCCTGAAGGTGTCGGCCAGCCCCCTGACCCGCTCCTCCCATCATGCGGGCGAGGATTTTGCTGACTTGAGGGCCGCACGCGCTGCAAAGCTCGGCCATTGACACAAAAAACCGTGCCGGCGGGCTGCATGGCAGTCTGCCGGGCCAGAAGAGAACTACATGCCGTCATTTGAATCGAGCCGGGACGTGGCCCACAGCGCCAGCGACATGTTCGACCTTGTTGCCGATGTGGAAAAGTATCCCCAGTTTGTGCCCCTTTGCCAAAGCCTTGTGATCCGTGGCCGCAAGCCGCTGGATGAAACGCGCGAGGTTCTGGTGGCCGACATGACGGTCGCCTACAAGCTGTTCAAGGAAACCTTCACCAGCCGCGTGGTGCTGGACAGGCCGAAGAACCAGATCCTCGTGGAATATCTGGACGGCCCGTTCAAGCATCTGGAGAACCGCTGGACCTTCCAGCCGCGCGAGACTGGTGGCTGCAGCGTCGGTTTCTTCATTTCCTATGATTTCAAGAGCAGGACCTTTGCGGCCCTGATGGGCGCCATGTTCGACATGGCCTTCCGCAAGTTTGCTGCAGCCTTCGAGGCGCGGGCCGACGAAGTCTATGGCCGCAAGGCGGCTGTTCCGGTCACCGCCCGGTAAAGGCGCGGCGTATTTCCTGGAACCTGAACTCACGTGGAGGAGGGGCGTCGCCGGTCAGGCTCCGCTCCACATGGGTGGGCAGATTGAGATCCTGAACCGTCACCTGCTTGTGGGGGGTGCGGCAGACAGCCTGCCACCGGCCGCTGGTGTTGCTCTCCAGATTGAGTTCGAAACCGTCGTCTGCCTCTTTCTGCGTCCAGGCCACTGTGGTGGGACGGACCCAGAATTGCGAGCCGCAATATTCCACGGCCATGAAACCCTGCTGTTCCCGGCGAAGCACCACGTGGCTGCCGCGGAAGCGGCCATTGTCTCTGGAGATGATATGAAATTCTTCGGCCTGAGGCTGTCCGGCCGTTTGTGCTGCAGTCTGGGCCACCGCCGCCACCGGCAGGACGCTGACTGCAATAAAAACCACCAGAAGAAAACCAGCGAGGGTTGCCACGGCACAATTCCCTGTGTTGAGCCAGGCCTATGGTCGCCTGCAGGTTGCGCCGACCTGCCTGTCACTTTTTACGGCCAGAAGTTTTGCCTGCAAAGGAGGCAATATCAAGTCAATCCTGCGTCAACCTTGCGGACCGGTGTGCTAAGAGACGTTGTTTTCCGCGGAATAAGTGTTACTGCTGATGGTAGGTGCCCTTGGGCTTGCCGCTGGACTTGTTGGCAAAAGCTTCGCTGATCCGAGACAATTTGCTGCCCGGCGGTGTCGTCGCGGCCGGTGTGTCGTTGCTGACCACCAGCGGGTCCTCGTCACTGCCAATATCCGCCATGGAGACATGTTTCTCGGCCTTGGCGCAGACCTCCACCCAGCCGCGTCCATTGCTGTATTCAAGACCGACGACGCGCTTGTTCTCAACTTCGATCAGGCTCCAGGCCACGGACTTGGGCCGGACCCAGACCTTGCGGCCGCAGTAAGCGACGGCGACATAGCCAGCCGCCTGCTCTTCAAGCACCTGATGGCTGCCGTGAAACGTGCCGTCGGCTTGCCGCGAGATGAGATAGAAATCTCCCGCTTTCACCACTTCCTCGGCCGGGGCCGGAAGAACGGTTGCGAGAATTCCCGTTAGAAAAGTCAAGACGCGCATAACAACCTGCCCCGTTGTCAGCGCCGGGCCTACAGATTCGCGGGCCCAGCACAAGTGCCACGATATAGTATAGCCGTCTTGATATTCCCTTCTGTCAGTCGATCAAATTTGACAGAATTTCCAGGGCTGTCGCGGCTGACAAGGTACGAACCGTATCGCGCCCCTGATCGCCGAACCGGCAGGCCAGATGGCGTGCCGGCCTGCCTTTTCCTGCGGCAGCAAAATGGACCAGGCCGACCGGCTTTTCCGGCGATCCCCCGCCGGGGCCCGCGATTCCCGTTATGGCAACGGACACATCTGCCCGTGAGTGAGACAGAGCCCCTTCCGCCATGGCCCGGGCCGTTTCCTCGCTGACGGCACCCACGCGGGCGAGAACCTCAACCGGCACGCCCAGCAGGTCCATCTTGGCTTCATTGGAGTAGGTAACGAACCCCCGGTCGAGCACGGCAGATGAACCGGGAATCTCGGTGATCAACGCGCAGACCAGCCCGCCGGTGCAGGATTCGGCCGCCGTCATCATCAGGCCCTTGCTCTTCAGCTTCAGGACAAGCGCCTCGGCCTGCGGCCGCAATTGCGTCAGATCGGTCAACGAAGCCTCCGGAGGGTTCAGTCCCCCAAATCTGGCAGACGGACCGTTGCCGTGGCAAGAGCGGCGATGCCTTCGCCGCGGCCAGTGAAGCCGAGTTCTTCCGAGGTCGTGGCTTTCACCGAAACCCGTTCGACCGGCAGGGAGCAGATGGCGGCGATACTGCGGCGCATATCGTCGCGCACCGGGCCGATCTTCGGCGCTTCGCAGACGATGGTCACATCCAGATGCGCCACCCGCCCGCCGCGGGCGGCCACGAGCGACAGGGCATGCTGCAGGAACCGGTCCGAGGACGCGCCCTTCCACTGCGGGTCGGAGGGCGGGAAATGGCCGCCGATGTCCTTGCTGGCAATGGCACCCAGAATGGCATCGGTGAGCGCATGCAGCGCTACGTCCGCATCGGAGTGGCCCTTGAGGCGCTTGTGGAAGGGAATGGCAATGCCGCCGAGAATGACCGCATCGCCATCTTCGAAGGCATGCACGTCATAGCCGTTGCCGGTCCGGATATCCGGCAGTTCAGACCAGGGCTTCATGCTGGCTCCTATTCGCTTTGCGGCCGGCGCAGAAGCACGGCCATGGCGCGCGCCCGGTCAAGGTCCGCGCGGGTTGTCACCTTGAAGGTTTCGGCGGCCCCTTCCACCAGCTGCACGCGCAGACCGGCCCATTCGGCCAGGGATGTGTCGTCGGTGAAATGGTCCTGCCCCAGAACGGCGGCCTTACGGTGCGCTCCGAGCAGAGCTTCAAAGGCAAAGCCCTGCGGTGTCTGGGCGGCCCACAATGCGCTGCGGTCCACGGTTCCGGTGGCATAGCCGTCCGGCCCGGCGCGCTTCAGCGTGTCATGCACGGGCAGAGCGGCCAGCACGGCCTGTTCTCCGGCCTGAAGGGCGGCCGTCATGCGTTCAAGTGTGACGGCCATCAGGAAGGGACGGGCGGCATCATGCACCAGCACATGTGCAGGAAGCTGCTTTTCCGGCCGGCAGGCGAGCGCCTCAAGCCCGGCATGCACGGACGCCTGACGGGTGGCGCCGCCGATGGCCGGCGGCAGAATTCTTTCGCGCATGGCCGGTTGCACTGCCGCCAGTGATGCTTCATAGAGGCCGGCATCATCGGCATGGATCACGACAAGCGCATCAGCCACATGCGGGCTTTGCAGGACGGCCTCCAGCGTCCAGGCCAGCATGGGCCGGTCGTCGAGGGCCAGATATTGCTTGGGGCACCTGTCCTGTGGATCGGCGAGACGCGTTCCGCGTCCGGCAGCGACGATCAGGGCAGATGTCTTGCGCGTCATCGAGGGTTTCCGCTGGTGGCGCCGCCTCATGCGCCGGGGCAATCAGGACCGCCAGCCGCCGCATATGGACAGTTTTGAGGCAGGCCGCGTCTCGTGCCTGTCTCTTAAGGGTTTTCCGGGGTTGTTCTCAACTCATTTTCAGAAGCTGTTACAACTTGTCCCTTGCCGCAATGCAAAAAATGTCTAATGTGTAGGCAAATCGAGATATGCACACGATATGAGCACACCTGCAGATGCACGTTTTGAGGGTCTCCTGAAGATCGGTCCGCATGTTCTGGCGAACCGGGCCTTTCTTGCGCCCATGTCCGGTGTGTCGGATCTGCCCTTCCGCAAACTGGCGGCGCGCTTCGGTGCGGGACTTGTCGTGTCCGAGATGGTGGCCTGCGAACAGCTGGTGGAAGGCGATGCCGAAACCCGCACCCGGGCGGAAGGCGAGGGGCTGGACCTGCATGTGGTGCAGCTGGCCGGACGCGAGCCGCACTGGATGGCGGAAGCAGCCCGCATTGCGGAAGCTGCGGGTGCTGCGATCATCGACATCAACATGGGCTGCCCGGCCAAGCGCGTGACCACCGGCTATTCCGGCTCGGCTCTGATGCGCGATCTTGACCATGCGCTGACGCTGGTCGAGGCGACGGTGGGGGCCGTATCCGTGCCGGTGACGCTGAAGATGCGCCTCGGCTGGGACCGGGACTGCATGAATGCACCGGAGCTGGCGCGCCGGGCACAGGATGCGGGCGTGCAGCTCGTCACCGTGCATGGCCGTACGCGCAACCAGTTCTACAAGGGCGAGGCCGACTGGCAGGCGATCCGCGCCGTGTCCGACGCTGTCAGCATTCCCGTCATCGCCAATGGCGACTGTGTGTCCATCGAGGCGGCGGAGACCATGCTGGAGCAGTCCGGCGCCGATGGGGTGATGGTTGGCCGCGGTGCCTATGGCCGCCCCTGGCTGCCGGGGCAGATCGGCGCTCATCTCAACGGCAAGGAGCCCCAGCCCGCGCCCGAGGGAGACGCCCTCGGCGATCTGGCGCTGGAGCATTACGACGCCCTCATCGCCCTTTACGGGCTGGAGCTGGGCCGGCGCATCGCGCGCAAGCATCTGGGCTGGTATCTGGACCAGACCGCCGATGTGCCAGCCGCCCTGCGTCAGGAAATCCTGACCAGCGACAGCCCCGCCACCGTCACGCGGCTTGTCCGCACCTGGTTTTCCGATCAACCCCAACGGAGCGCCGCATGACAGGACCGTCTGCGAAATCCGTGGAAGGACGCACCGAGGCCCTCGCCACCGATGGCCCGACCATTCTGGACTCCTTGCCACACCCCGTACTTCTGGTCGCTCCCGATGGAGTGATCGAGGCCGCCAACATGGCAGCCGAAATCTTCCTGCGCTCATCCGTCTCCTTCCTGCGGCGGCATACGATTGACTATTTCGTGCCCTTCGGCAGCCCGCTTCTGACCCTGATCGAGCAGGTGCGCGAGCGCGGGGCTCCGTTCAACGAATACAAGGTGGACATCGGTTCGCCGCGCATCGGCGCCGAACGGGTGGTGGACATTCACGCAGCCCCGGTGGTGGAGCGGCCCGGCGCGGTGGTGCTGATGTTCCAGGAAAGGGGCATGGCGGAAAAGATCGACCGCCAGCTGACCTCGCGCGGGGCGGCCCGCACCGTCACCGGCCTTGCCGCCATGCTGGCGCATGAGATCAAGAACCCGCTCTCCGGCATCCGGGGCGCTGCCCAGCTGCTGGAACAATCCGCCAGCGAGGATGACCGGGCGCTGACGCGTCTGATCATGGACGAGACCGACCGGATCGTGAAACTCGTCGACCGGATGGAAGTCTTCTCGGATGAACGGCCGATCGAGCGCGAGCCGGTCAATATCCACGTGGTGCTGGACCACGTGAAGCGGCTGGCGGACACGGGCTTCGGGCGCGGAAAGCGCATCATCGAGGAATATGACCCGTCGCTGCCGCCGGTCTATGCCAACCGCGACCAGCTGGTTCAGGTGTTCCTCAATCTGGTGAAGAATGCCTGCGAAGCCATCGGCGATGATCCCGATGGCGAGATCCGCATCACCACCGCCTTCCGTCCCGGTGTGCGCCTTTCGGTGCCCGGCACCTCGGAAAAGGTCAGCCTGCCGCTGGAATTCTGCGTCAAGGACAACGGCCCCGGCGTGCCGGAAGACCTGATGCCGCATATTTTCGAGCCTTTCATCACCACCAAGACCAACGGCTCGGGCCTTGGCCTGGCGCTGGTCGCCAAGATGATCAGTGATCACGGCGGCTTCATCGAATGCGACAGCGCCCCCCGGCGCACCGTTTTCCGCATCCTGATGCCTGCCTTCACCGAACCTGAAACCTCCTCCAGCGACAGGACCGCCTGACCATGCCGACCGGCACCATTCTTGTTGCAGACGACGATGCCGCCATCCGCACCGTGCTCAATCAGGCCCTGTCCCGGGCCGGCTACACCGTCCGCCTGACGTCCAACGCGGCCACCTTGTGGCGCTGGGTCAGTTCCGGTGACGGTGACCTTGTGGTCACCGATGTGGTGATGCCGGACGAGAACATCTTCGACGTTCTGCCGCGCATCAAGAAGCTGCGGCCTGACCTTCCGGTCATCGTCATGAGTGCGCAGAACACCTTCATGACGGCGATCCGCGCCTCGGAAAAGGGCGCTTACGAATATCTGCCCAAGCCCTTCGATCTCAAGGAACTGACCGGCATCATCGCCCGCGCCCTTGAGGAGCCCAAATCCCGCCGCCCTGCGGAAATGGACGACATGGGAGAAGCAATTCCTCTGGTCGGCCGCTCGCCTGCCATGCAGGAAATCTACCGGGTGCTGGCGCGCCTGATGCAGACCGACTTGACGGTCATGATCAACGGCGAAAGCGGCACCGGCAAGGAACTGGTGGCCCGCGCGCTGCATGACTACGGCAAGCGCCGCAATGGGCCCTTCGTGGCCATCAACATGGCCGCCATCCCGCGTGACCTGATCGAGGCGGAACTCTTCGGCCACGAGAAGGGTGCCTTCACCGGCGCGCAGGCCCGCTCGTCCGGGCGGTTCGAACAGGCCGACGGGGGAACGCTGTTCCTGGACGAAATCGGCGACATGCCGATGGAAGCCCAGACCCGGCTTCTGCGCGTGCTGCAGCAGGGTGAATACACCACTGTCGGCGGGCGCACCCCCATCAAGACGGATGTGCGCATCGTCGCGGCCACCAACAAGGATCTGCGCCAGCTGATCAATCAGGGCCTGTTCCGCGAGGATCTGTTCTTCCGCCTCAACGTGGTGCCCATCCGCCTCCCGCCGCTGCGCGAGCGCGTGGAGGATATTCCCGATCTCGTGCGCCACTTCTTTGCGCTGGCCGAGAAGGAAGGCCTTCCGGCCAAGCAAATCGACCAGGCGGCGATGAACCTGCTGCGCCGCTACCGCTGGCCGGGCAACGTGCGTGAGCTGGAGAACCTCGTCCGGCGTCTCGCCGCGCTCTATCCGCAGGATGTCATCGGCGAGGGGCTGATCGAGCAGGAGCTGAGCACGCCCGCCGTCACCAGCGCCATCGAGGAGCCCACCGGCGAAATCAATCTCGGTCAGGCGGTCGAGCGCTATCTCAACACCTATTTCGCCAATTTCGGCGATGCTCTGCCGCCTCCGGGCCTCTATCACCGCATCCTTCGGGAGGTGGAATATCCGCTGATCAGCGCTGCCCTTGCCGCGACGCGGGGCAACCAGATCAAGGCGGCCGAACTGCTCGGCGTCAACCGCAACACCCTGCGCAAGAAGATCCGCGATCTCGACGTGCAGGTGATGCGCTCCAGCCGCTGAGGGGCTGGACAAGGGGACATGAAAGAAGGCCCGGATGCGTCAGGCATCCGGTTCTTCAATCTTAGTGAAAAGCGTCTTCCTGCCTCTCCATCGTCATCCCGGACGCGCCCCGCGCGATCCGGGACCGGTGAGCCGGGATGAAAGCTGGTTGTCCCCTGAACCACAGCCGATGGGCCTCGGCTCACCGGTCCCGGATCTCCGCTTCGCTTTCGTCCGGGATGACGATGGAGAGGGCGTGCACAGCGAGGGCTGCGTTCCTGCAGTCCCTCAATGCGCGGCCGCAATCGATTTGCGGAAGCGGATGGCGGCGAGGGTGAAGAGGAGGAGGCCGACGAGGGTCATGGCCACAAATTTCGGCCAGACGATCCAGAAATCCGCGCCCCGGTAGAGCACCGCCTGCGTCATGCTGACGAACTGGGTGGAGGGCACCGCGCTCATCAGCGTGCGCAGCATCAGCGGCTGGCTCTCGATCGGGGTTTCGCCGCCGGACAAGAGGTTCATCGGCAGGATGGTGAGGATGAACAGCAGCCCGAACTGCGGCATCGACCGGGCGATGGTGCCGAGCAGGATCCCCAGAGCCGAGGCAAAGAAAAGATAAAGGGCGGTGCCGCTCAGGAACAGGGCGACGGAACCGGCGACCGGTACGCCCAGAAGCTGCTCGATGACGATCTTCAGAGACAGTCCGGCCACCACGAGAATGACGAGGCCATTGGCCCACACCTTGGCCATCATGATCTCGAAGGGCGTCAGCGGCATGGAGAGCAGATGCTCCAGCGTTCCATGCTCGCGCTCGCGCATCACCGCGGCCCCGGTCAAAACCACGGTCAGCATGGTGATGTTGTTGATGATCTCCATGATGGCCGAGAACCAGGAGCTGGTGAGGTTCGGATTGAAGGCATAGCGGATGATGAGATCAACCGGCATTGCCGCCGCCGCAATGCCCCGGCCGTGCTGATAGCGGGCGATTTCCTGGGCGAAGGCCTGGGCGATGTGATTGGCGCCCGTTCCGGCCTGCATCATGGCTGTGGCATCGATGTTGAGCAGGATCTTCGGAGTGTTGCCGCGCACCACATCCGCCTCGAACCGCTCCGGAATGACCAGCACGAAGGAATAGGCCTGCGTGTCGAGGCCACGGTCGATCCCGGCGAAGCTGATCAGATCCGGCTTGCGGAATTCGGGCAGCCGCAGGGTATCGATGAGCCGCCGGGACAGGGGCGAGCGGTCCTCATCGACCACGGCAACGGCCACGTTGTTGAGGTCTGAGCGCATGCCGTCGGCCGCCATATAGACCCCGGCGCTGAAGGCCCAGAGAATGAGGAGCAGCAGCACTGGATCGCGCCGCAGGCTCTGCAGTTCCTTCAACCCGAGCCGGAAGATGCTGGCCAGCCTGTCCATCTCAGCGCTCCTGCCGGGGGAGAAGCAGGGCGCAGGCGGCAAGCACCAGCGGCGCAACCGGGGCCAAGCTCCAAAAATTCGCCGAGAGATCCGCAAAGCCCAGCCCCTTGGTGAAGGTGCCGACGCTAATGGTCATGAAATGGGTGGTCGGATAGAGCGAGCCGATCACCGCACCAGCGCCTGTCAGCGAGGAGACCGGCTGCAGCATGCCGGAGAATTGCACAGCGGGCAGAACCGTGCCGATGGCCGTGCCGAAGATCGCGGCCACCTGCGTCGAGGTGAAGGTGGAGAACAGCAGGCCGATGGCGGTGGTGGCACAGACATAGAGCAGGGCGCCTGCCGTGAGCGTCAGCAGGCTGCCTTTCACCGGCACACCGAAGACAACTGTCGCCATCAGCATCATCAGCGTGAAATTGACCATGGCAATGGCCACATAGGGAAGCTGCTTGCCCATCAGGAACTCAAGCGGCGTCACCGGCGTCACATAGAGATTGGTGATCGAGCCCAGCTCCTTTTCCCGCACCACCGAAACGGCGGTCAGGATCGCCGGGATGAATACCAGCAGCAGCGCCATCACCGAAGGGGCGATGGCATTGATGCTCTTGAAGTCCTGATTGTAACGGAAGCGCGGTTCAATGCTGGCAGCGGCAAAGACCGGGGTCTCGCCAAAGCGCTGGCGGTATTGCCCGGCGATGTAGGACTGATGCAGCCCCGTGACATAGCCTGCAATCGTATTGGCCCGGAACGGCATGGAGCCGTCGATGGTGGCGGCAATCTGCGGTGTCTCGCCGCGCAGCAGCGCCTTGCCGAAGCCTGGCGGAATTTCGACGGCGAGTGAAATATCGCCGCTGCGCATCCGCATCAGGATATCCGCTTCGCTGGTGAGCGGTGCCTGTTCCTTGAAGTAGCGCGACCCGGACATGCTTTCGGCATATTGCCTGCTTTCAAGGGTCCGGTCATGGTCCAGCACCGCATAGGTGAGATCGTCCACGTCAGTGGTGATGCCGTAACCGAAGACCAGCATCAGCAGCATGGTGCCCGCCAGCGCCACGGCAAGACGCACCGGATCGCGCCGCAGCTCCTTGGCCTCGCGCAGGGAATAGGCCATGAGGCGGCGCTTCGACAGGCAGCCCTGCCGCCGCTTCTGTGGCTTGCCGGGCGGCTCGATTGCCGCAGCCAGCGGAGCCTGCGCCTCTGTTGCCGGCTGCGCGGCAGCGGATGCGCCCTCAAGCGCGCTTATGAAGGCCTCTTCCAGTGTTGCAGCGCCGTAGCTGCGCACCAGCTCGTCCGGCGCGCCGCAGGCCAGCACCTTGCCCGCATGCATCAGGGAAATGCGGTCGCAGCGCTCGCCTTCATTCATGAAATGGGTGCTGAGGAAGATCGTCACCCGGTCTTTGCGGGCCAGATCGATCAAGAGGCTCCAGAACTCGTCCCGGGCAACCGGATCAACGCCGGAAGTCGGCTCATCGAGAATGAGCACATCGGGCCGGTGGACGATGGCAACGGCAAGAGACAGGCGCTGGCGCACGCCAAGGGGCAGGGCGCCGGGCAGGGCATCGGCATGATCCGTCAGGCGGAAGGTCTGCAGCAGTTCATCGACGCGGCCAGGGATTTCCGCTGCCGGCATATGGAAGAGCTGAGCATGCAGCGTCAGGTTCTGGCGCACCGTCAGCTCGCCATAAAGCGAGAAGGCCTGCGACATGTAGCCAACGCGCTTGCGGCTGTTCAGGTTGCGCGCATCAATCTCCTCGCCGAAGAGCCAGGCCTTGCCTTCGCTGGGCGGCAGCAGACCGGTCAGCATCTTCATGGTGGTGGACTTGCCGCAGCCGTTGGACCCGAGAAAGCCGAAGATTTCGCCGCGCCGGATCTCGAAACTGACGTGATCAACGGCGGTAAAACTGCCGAAGCGCTGCACCAGATCCTGCGCGACGATGGCCGGACCCTCGCCATTGCCTTCATAAGGCGGCACGGTGAGGCTCTGGTGCGGCTGGCTCCTGTATTCCGGCAGCAGGTTGACGAAAGCGGCCTCCAGCGTTGCGGCCTGTCCTTTTTCCTTCAGGTCCGCTGCGCTGCCTTCCGCCAGTATTTTGCCGCCATGCATGGCCACCAGATGGCCGAAACGTTCCGCCTCGTCCATATAGGCGGTGGCCACCACCACGGTCATGCCGGGGCGCGATGTGCGGATGGTGTCGATCAGCGTCCAGAACTGGCGGCGGGACAGGGGATCAACGCCCGTGGTCGGCTCATCCAGAATGAGCAGGTCCGGATCGTGAATGAGCGAGCAGCACAGCCCGAGTTTCTGCTTCATGCCGCCGGAGAGTTTCCCCGCCGGGCGGTCAAGGAAGGGATCAAGGCCGGTCGCAACGGTCAGCTCCGCAATGCGGCGCTGGCGTTCCCGCCCGTCCTGACCAAAGAGGCGGCCGAAGAACTCCAGGTTCTCCGCAACCGTCAGGTCCATATAGAGGTTCTTGCCAAGTCCCTGCGGCATGTAGGCGATGCGCGGCAGCACGGCGCGGCGGTGGCGGGCATTCGCCATGTCGCCGCCGAGCGCCTCCACCGTGCCCGTCTGGATCTTGCGGGCGCCGGACAGCAGGGCCAAGAGGGTGGACTTGCCAACGCCGTCCGGCCCGATGATGCCGATCATGCCGCCTGCGGGCAGGGCGAGCGTTACTCCGTCAAGTGCCCGTGTCTTGCCGTAGAGATGCGATACGCCGGTCAGACGTGCCACGGTGGAAACGGGCGGAGCCTGCAAGGGGGGCTGTGTCATGAGCGCCTCACCGGGGGGCCGGCAGACGCACCGCCAGGGAATCCGGCCATGCCACGGGCGGCGCCATCATCACATAGGCCTCTCCGGGCAAGCCGGTGCGAACCATCTCCAGATATTCGGTGAGCAGCGCCGGATCGATGCGCAGCTTGACACGGAACATCAGCTTGTCCCGTTCGGAGCGGGTCTCCACCTCGCGCGGGGTGAACTGGGCATCGGCGGCGACAAAGGAGACACTGGCCGGAATCACAAGATCGGGAGCCGCATCCAGCACGATCCGCGCCTCGGCATTGATGAAGACGCGGCCGACACTGGTGGTCGGCAGATAGACGGTCATATAGACGTCGGTGAGATTGAGCAGCGTCAGCACACGGCCGCCGGCTGCCACCACTTCGCCGGGCTCGGCCAGCCGGTACTGCACGCGGCCGGTGATCGGCGCGGTCAGCACACTGTCTCGGATCAGGGATTCGATCCGGGCCACCTCGGCCTGCGCTGCCGTCACTGTATTACGGGCATTGGCGAGCTGTGCCCGGGCTGCTCTGAGTGCGGCTTCGGCGGTTTCGCGGGCGGTCTGGCGCTGATCCAGCTCCTGCTGCGAGACATGGCCGTTTTCCCGCAGGGTTATCGCGCGCTGAAGGGACTGATCCGCCAGCTTCAGTTCGCTTTCACGCTGTGCAATCAGCGCCTCTGCCGTATTGGCCGCATCCTCGGCGGCGCTGACCTGGGCCACGGCGCCAGCCTTGCGGGCATCCAGCTCATCCGTGTCAATCCGGGCGAGAACCGTGCCAGCTTGCACCAGATCACCTTCCCGGACAGTCACTTCCAGCACCCGCCCGCCGGTCTTGGCGGCGATCTGAACGGTTTCGGCTTCGATGCGGCCATTCGCCGTAGCGATTTCCGGCGGAAGTGTGGGCCGCGTTGCAAACCAGGCAAAGACCGCCCCTGCAATGACGGCAACAACCGTTGCAACGATCAAAAGGATTTTCTTCGTCATCTTTGCTTCAGCCCCGATGAAAGCAGATCACCGTTCAGCGAATTATTGCAGCTTCACGTCCGTCCAGCTGATTTATGGGCACGCCCCCAATGCATATGCAACGGCGAAGAAGTCCGTAGTGACGCGGACTCCGGAGAGAGCTGGCCGCATTCTTGTCGCATTTGGGCAACAGTGTGTGGTAACAAAGCCGCGCATTTGTGCCGGCGTTGCATTTCTGATTCTTCCCTCTGCATTGCCTTGAGGACTGATGATACTGGAACGTGACCCGCCCGCGGATTTGGACCAGGGGTCGCGCGGACGCGCTGGCCGCCGGGCCGGGCTGGCCGTGATGCTGGCTGCCCTCCTGGCGATTTCCGTGACCTTTGCCGTCCTGACGGGTCTGACCCCGATTGCGCCGACGCCGGAAGTCGTCTGGGTCGCGATGATGGTCAATGGCGGGCTTGGCGCCGCTCTGGTCGGCATGATCGGCCGGGAAATCTTCAAGCTGATGCAGGCGCGGCGAAGGGGCAGGGCGGCCGCGCGGCTTCATGTGCGCATTGTCGCCATGTTCTCTCTGATTGCCGCCGTTCCCGCCATCCTGATGGCGATCGTTGCGGCAATTACGCTGGATCAGGGCCTTGACCGCTGGTTCGAGCAGCGCACCCGCCAGATCATCGACAATGCCCTGACTGTGGCGCAGGCCTACCTGCAGGAACATGCCCGCGTGCTGCGCGGCGATCTGATCGCCATGTCGCAGGATGTCGATCAGGCCAAGGCCGTCTATGAGTTCGAGCCCACGCGCTTTGATGCCTTCTTCGCCGGTCAGGCGCAACTGCGCGGCATCGTGGCGGCGTTCCTGCTGAAGGCAGACGGCACAGTCGTCACCCGCGTCATTCTGGTGCCCGATGTCAACATTCTGCTGCCGCCGAACGACGTCTATGCCAAGGCCGATCAGGGCGAGGCGGTGCTGATCGCGCCGGGCCGGTCCAATCTGGTCGGCGGCATCGTCAAACTGGATGCCTATGACGGCATGTATCTTTATGTCGCCCGGACGGTGGATCAGCGTGTGCTGGATTATCAGCGCCTCGCCGAAGAGGGGGCGAGTGAATACAGCCAGCTGGAGCGCAGCCGCTTTGGCGTGCAGATCGCCTTCGCGCTCGTCTATCTGGGCGTGGCGCTGGTGCTGCTGCTGTCCGCCATCTGGATCGGTTTCGGCTTCGCCAACCGGCTGGTCTCGCCCATCCGGCGGCTGATTTCGGCGGCGGATCAGGTTTCCAAAGGCAATCTCTATGTGGAAGTCATGACCGAGAAATCGGAAGGCGATCTCGCCAATCTCGGCACAACCTTCAACAACATGACCGGCCAGCTGCGCGGCCAGCGCGATGCACTGCTGGCGGCCAACGAGCAGATCGACCGCCGCCGACGCTTCACCGAGGCAGTTCTCTCCGGCGTCACCACCGGTGTGATCGGCATCGATGATGACGGGGCTATCACGCTCGTCAACCGTTCGGCGCGGGATCTGCTGAGAGTGGAGGAGAGCGAAATCCTCGACCGTCCGCTTGCCGATGTCATTCCGGAACTGGAGGCCTTCGTCCGCGAGGCCCTGGCGAAGGAAAGCGACCGGATCAAGCAAACGCAGATTTCCCTGCGGATCGGCGGGCGCGAGCGGACGGTGAATGCGCGGATCACCACCGAACTCTCCACCCGGCGTGAGCATGGTTATGTGGTGACGCTGGATGACATCACCGACCTTGTATCCGCGCAGCGCAATTCGGCCTGGGCGGATGTGGCAAGGCGTATCGCCCATGAGATCAAGAACCCGCTGACACCGATCCAGCTGTCAGCCGAGCGCATCCGCCGCCGTTATGGCAAGAAGGTGGAAGACGACCGTTCGGTTTTCGACCAGTGCATCGACACGATCATCCGGCAGGTCGGCGATATCGGCCAGATGGTGGACGAGTTCTCCTCCTTTGCCCGCATGCGCAAGCCCGCCAAGTCCATGGCGGACCTGCGCAACACGGTGCGGGAAGCCGCTTTCATGCAGAGCGTCGGCAATCCGGAAATCGAGGTAAAGACCGAACTGCCGGAAGAGAGTATCGAAGCCTGTTTCGACAGCCGCCTGATCGGTCAGGCACTCACCAACGTGATCAAAAATGCCGCCGAGGCGATTTCCGGCCGCAGCGGAGACAATTTGCCCAAGGGCCGCATCCTCATCCGGCTGAGCCATGAAAACGGCAAGGCTTTGATTGACGTTATCGATAATGGCGTCGGCCTGCCGAAGCAGGAACGGCAGAAGCTGCTTGAGCCCTACATGACGACGCGCGAGAAAGGTACCGGCCTTGGCCTCGCCATCGTGCGCAAGATTATGGAAGACCACAATGGCAGCATCGAGCTGCTGGACGCGCCGGACCTTGGCCCGGACGAAACCGGCGCCATGGTGCGCCTCATCATCGGACAGCCCGCCACCGAAGACAGCACGGCGCAGGCCGGAAGAGCGCAGTCCGGATCCCAATCAGAGACCAGAGAACAAGTGACGAGCCATGGCCTATGACATCCTGATCGTCGATGACGAGACCGATATCCGTGAGATGATCGCCGGCATCCTTGATGACGAGGGTTATGGCACGCGCACGGCCAGCGACAGTGACACGGCGCTTGCCGCCATCAAGGAGCGGCGGCCGTCCCTCGTGGTGCTGGACATCTGGCTTCAGGGCAGCCGCCTCGACGGGCTGGCGCTGCTGGACGAAATCAAGGCCCAGGACAAGGATCTTCCGGTCGTCATCATTTCCGGCCACGGCAATGTGGAAACCGCCGTTTCCGCCATCAAGCGCGGCGCCTATGACTATATCGAGAAGCCGTTCAAGGCCGACCGGCTGCTGCTGATCACGGAGCGCGCGCTGGAAGCCTCCATGCTGAAGCGCGAGATCCGCGACCTGAAACAGCGCAGCGGCGATGCGTCCCGCTTAATCGGCGAATCGCCGGCCATCAACCAGCTGCGCCAGACCATCGAGCGGATCGCCGGCACCAACAGCCGAATTCTGATTTCCGGCCCATCGGGCGCAGGCAAGGAACTGGCGGCGCGGCAGGTGCATGAGCTGTCGCCGCGCGCCAAGGGGCCGTTCGTCGCCATCAACGCCGCAACCATCACCCCCGACCGCATGGAAGAGGAACTCTTCGGCATCGAGGACGAAGGCGGCAACCTGCGCAAGGTTGGCGCGCTGGAAGAGGCGCATGGCGGCACGCTCTATCTCGATGAAGTGGCCGACATGCCGCGCGAAACGCAGGGCAAGATCCTGCGGGTGCTGGTGGACCAGACCTTCACCCGCCTTGGCGGCTCCACCCGCGTGCAGGTGGACGTGCGCATTCTTTCCTCGACCGCCCGCAATCTCGAAGAGGAAATCGCCAAAGGCGCCTTCCGCGAAGACCTCTACCACCGCCTTGGTGTTGTGCCGCTGCGCGTGCCGGGGCTGGCCGAGCGGCGCGAGGATGTGCCAATCCTGGTGCGGCACTTCATGGAGCAGATCTCCGCCTCCGCAGGCCTGCCCATGCGCCGCATCGGCGATGATGCCATGGCCGTGCTGCAGACCCACGACTGGCCGGGCAACATCCGCCAGCTGCGCAACAATGTGGAGCGGCTGATGATCCTCACCCGGGCAGACCCCGAGGCGGTGATCACGGCAGATCTCCTGCCTTCGGAAGTCGGCTCCATGGTGCCCAGTCTTCCGGCCAATGGCGGCGGCGAGCATCTGATGTCCATGCCGCTGCGCGATGCACGCGAAGTGTTCGAGCGTGAATATCTTCAGGCACAGATCAAGCGCTTTGGCGGCAACATCTCGCGTACCGCAGAATTCGTGGGCATGGAACGTTCGGCCTTGCATCGCAAGCTGAAGTCGTTAGGTCTATCGTGAGACAAGCGCCTTGAAAGCGCTTCAAACGGGGACATGTGACCGATGAAGGTCGTCATTTGCGGGGCAGGGCAGGTCGGTTACGGCATCGCCGAACGTCTGGCTGCGGAACAGAACGATGTGTCGGTGATCGATTCGTCGCCGAAGCTGATTGCTGCCATCGGTGATCAGCTCGACGTACGCGGTTTCGTCGGCAACGGCGCCCATCCGGATGTGCTGGCGCAGGCCGGTGCCGACGAAGCGGACATGATCATCGCCGTCACGCTCTATGACGAGGTGAACATGGTCGCCTGCCAGGTGGCCCATTCCCTCTTCAATGTGCCGACCAAGGTCGCGCGCGTGCGCGCCCAGAGTTATCTCCAGGGCCGCTGGCGCAATCTCTTCGCCCGCGAAAACCTGCCTATCGACGTGATCATCTCGCCCGAGATCGAGGTGGGGGACATGGTGCTGCGCCGCCTGTCGCTCCCCGGCGCGGTGGAGACCATGCGCTTTGCCGATGATCAGGTCGTGGTCATCGGCGTCAACTGCGAGGAAGACTGCCCGGTTGTCGACACGCCACTGCGCCAGCTGACCGATCTGTTCCCCGATCTTGGCTCCGTGGTCGTTGGCATCAACCGGGGCGGCAAACTGTTTGCACCCAAAAGCTCCGACAGCATGCTGGTGGGCGACCTTGCCTATGTGGTGGCCCGCCGCGATCAGGTGCGCCGAACCCTCGGTATCTTCGGTCACGAGGAACCGGAGGCCACCCGTGTCGTCATTGCCGGCGGCGGCAACATTGGCCTTTACGTGGCCCGCGCCCTTGAGCAGCGCCAGACATCCACCCGTGTGAAGATTATCGAATCGTCCCGCGAGCGCGCTGTCGGCATCGCCAATGAGCTGAAACGCACCGTGATTCTTCACGGCAGCGCGCTGGATCAGGGGATCCTGGAAGAAGCGGATGTGGAAACCGCAGATACCATGATCACGCTGACCAATGATGACGAGGTGAACATCCTTTCTTGCGTCATGGCCAAGAAGCTCGGCTGCAAGCGCAACCTGTCGCTGCTCAACAATCCGAGCTATCCGGCCTTTGCCAATGCGCTGGGGATCGATGCCTTCATCAATCCGCGTGCCGTGACGATTTCCCGCATTCTCCAGCATGTGCGCCGGGGCCGCATCCGCGGCGTCCAGTCGCTGCACAATGGCGCAGCGGAGATCATCGAGGCCGAAGCGCTGGAAACCTCGCCGCTGGTGGGCCGCCCCTTGCGGGAAGTTGACCTGCAGGACGGTATCCGCATTGGTGCGGTGTTCCGGAACGGCAAGGTGCTGACGCCGAATGGCGATATGCAGATCCAGGCGCGTGACCGGATCGTCATCTTCGCCATGGCCAACCGGGTCCGCCAGGTGGAGCAGATGTTCCGCGTCAGCCTTGAATTCTTCTGAACCGGCGGTCAGGATGTGCCGGAAGGGTACCCTCCCGTACCCGCCTCCCGCCGTGCCCGCCCAACGCTCCGGCCTTTGCCGTAAGGAGTTCTCATGAGCCGCATTGCCTATGTGAATGGACAATACCTGCCGCACTCTTCGGCCGCCGTGCATGTGGAAGACCGAGGCTATCAGTTTGCCGATGGCGTCTATGAGGTCTGCGAGGTCTGGCAGGGCAAGCTGGTCGATGGCCCGCGCCATCTGGCGCGTCTGGAACGCTCCTGCAGCGAGCTGCGCATCCCCATGCCGATGGAACATAAGCCGCTCACGCTGGTTCTGAAGGAAGTCATCCGCCGCAACAAGGTGCGCAACGGCATCGTCTACATGCAGGTGACGCGCGGTGTGGCCCGGCGCGATCACTTCTTCCCGCTGACGCCCATCGCGCCGACGCTGGTGATCACGGCCAAACCGGGGAACCCGGCAGCCTCCGACAAGCAGGCCGAAACCGGTATTGCCGTCGTCAGCCACCCGGAAAACCGCTGGCCGCGTGTGGACATCAAGACCGTTGGCCTGCTGCCGAACGTGCTGGCCAAGCAATATGCCCGCGAGCAGGGCGCCAAGGAAGTCTGGTATGTGGATCAGGACGGCTTTGTCACCGAAGGCGGTTCGACCAATGCCTGGATCGTGACTAAGGACGGCGTTCTGGTGACGCGCCCGGCCGAGAGCGGCATTCTGCGCGGCATCACCCGCAGCGTGGTTCTGGATCTGGTTGAGCGCGAGGGCCTGCGCTTTGAGGAGCGCCCGTTCTCGCTGGAAGAGGCCAAGACCGCGCGCGAGGCTTTCGTTACGGCCGCCTCCACCATCTGCATGCCGGTGGTCAGTCTCGATGGGGCCTCTATCGGCAACGGCCATCCGGGGACTGTTGCAACGGAGCTGCGCAAGCAGTTCCATACAGCAACCCATCTTGATGAAATATATTGATGATATGAAATAGTGCTGGGGTAACGGACGGGATTTGTTGTAAACTAGATAACCGGCGTCCGGTTCATCCGGGAGAGGCACTTACGTTTGTGTTTTTTGCCTCGCTTGCCGGTCGCACAACAAGAACATGTCAGATGCCCCGGCCGCGGACGACAGCAACAGGATAAGAAGACTCATGGCTGAGCGTGCACAGAATCTGCAGGACACCTTCCTCAATTACCTTCGCAAGCAGAAAGTTCCGCTGACGATTTTCCTCATCAACGGCGTGAAGCTGCAGGGCGTGGTGACGTGGTTTGATAATTTCTGTGTTCTGCTGCGCCGGGATGGTCATTCCCAGCTTGTCTACAAGCATGCCATTTCGACCATCATGCCGAACGCCCCCGTGCAGCTGTTCGAAGGCGGTGAAGAAGGCGCCGAAAAAGCAGGCGCCTGATTGGCTCGCAAGAACAGACAGGCCGGAGAGGGCAGCTCCGGCAACGAATTTGAAGATCAGGACTGGCTGGACGGGGAAGACAGCCGGGGCAGGGACGGTGGCTATGGTGAGCCCGCCGCCCACGGCGGTGAACTTGTCTTCAAGGGACCGTCTTCCCGGGCGCTGGTGATCGAGCCGGTTCTGCCGGAGCGGCTTCCCAAGGGCTTTGAAGGCACGCCGCCGCCCACGCGTACGCCCGAGGCGCGGCTGGAAGAGGCCGTCGGCCTGTGTGCCGCCATCGAGCTTGAGATCGTTTCCGCCTCCATCGCGCGCATTCACACGCCACGCCCGGCAACCCTGCTGGGTCCAGGCAAGGTGGAGGAGATCGCGCGTGCGGCGGAAGAGGGCGATGTGGACGTGGTCGTGATCGACCATGCACTGACGCCGATCCAGCAGCGAAATCTCGAAAAGGCGATGAAGACCAAGGTGATCGACCGCACCGGTCTGATCCTGGAGATCTTCGGCGCCCGCGCCCGCACCAAGGAAGGCCGCCTGCAGGTGGACCTTGCCCATCTGACCTGGCAGAAGAGCCGCCTTGTCCGCTCCTGGACCCACCTTGAGCGCCAGCGCGGCGGTGCCGGCTTCATGGGTGGCCCAGGCGAAACCCAGATCGAGGCGGACAGGCGCCAGATCCAGGACAAGATCATGCGGCTGGAGCGGGAGCTGGAGCAGGTGCGCCGCACCCGTGACCTGCACCGCAAGAAGCGCAAGAAAATCCCGCAGCCGGTCATCGCGCTGGTCGGCTACACCAACGCCGGAAAGTCGACGCTGTTCAACCGGCTGACGCAATCGGATGTGTTCGCCAAGGACCTGCTGTTCGCCACGCTGGACCCGACGCTGCGCCGCATCCGCCTGCCGCATGGGCGTGAGGTGATCCTGTCCGACACGGTGGGCTTCATCTCCGAACTGCCGACCCATCTGGTCGCCGCCTTCCGTGCCACGCTGGAAGAGGTGCTGGAGGCCGATCTCATCCTGCATGTGCGCGACATCTCGCACGAGGACAGCGACGCCCAGTCGGTGGATGTGGGCCGCACGCTGGCCGGCCTTGGCGTCAATCCGCAGACCGGTGCACCGGTGGTGGAAGTGTGGAACAAGATCGACAACCTCGATCCCGAGCGCCGCGCCAAGCTGCTGGAAGCCAACGGTCCGGAAGGCGCCATAGCACTCTCGGCCTTGACGGGTGATGGCATCCCGGCGCTGCTGTCCCGTATCGAGGCCTTCATGGCCGTGGGCGACGACCGCTTCGAGCTGGCGCTCCCGGTAACGGAGGGCGAACTGCTGGCGGGCCTCTACCAGATGGGGGAGGTGCTGGAGCGGGTGGACGGCGAAGAGGTCATCGAGCTGACGGTGCGCATCTCCGACAAGCAAAAGGGCCCCTTCCGCAGCCGTTACGGCGCCTATATCTCCGGGGCGGATTGAGGCTGACGGCAGCCTTTACACAGGATCTCTGGCCGTGAACGCTCGCAGGCAGCGGCTCCATGACAGGCCCCGGCACAAGGCCGGGGCAGCGCGGAGAAGGCTATTCCGGCAGATTTCCAACACGACATCACAACGTCAGGGGGGTACCTCTGCAACCCCGGCATTGCGCCGTCCCGGCCTTGTGCCGGGACCTGTTAGGAGGGCTGGCCGGTAGACCGGCCGGGAGCGGTGCAGGAAGATCCCGGCTACCGCAGATCTATTTTATTAGCCGGCTTATTTTCCCTTCGCCGCCTGCCAGATTTCTTCCATTTCATCCAGAGTGAGCGCTTCCAGTTTGGTGCCGCGCCGGGCGGCTTCCGCTTCGATGGCGGCGAAGCGGCGGCGGAACTTGGCGTTGGTCCGCTTCAGGGCTGCCTCCGGCTCCACTTCGAGATGACGGGCAAGATTGGCAACGGCGAAGAGCACGTCGCCCAACTCGTCCTTCACCGCATCGGGAACGGAACCGGTGACCGCCGGCGGCGTGTGGTCCGTGAGTTCCGCTTCCAGTTCATCCAGTTCCTCGCGGATCTTGGCAAAGACCGGAGCGAGCGTCTCCCAGTCAAACCCGACCTTCGCGGCCCGCCGCTGGATCTTTTCCGCTTCCATCAGGGCAGGGAAGGCGGACGGCACGGCGTCGAGATAGCCAGGCTCGGTGTCCGGCAGGCCCATGGCCGCCCGGCGGGCCTTGCGCTCGGCCTTTTCCTCCGCCTTGATCTTGTCCCACATGCCCTTTGCCATACCGGAGGAGCGGGCTTCCTCGCCGCCGAACACATGCGGGTGGCGCCGGATCATCTTCCTCGTGATCGCTTCGACCACATCGGGGAAGCTGAAGGCGCCCTCTTCCTCGGCCATACGGGCGTGATAGACCACCTGCAGCAGGAGATCGCCCAGTTCCTCGCGCAGATCATCCAGATCGTTGCGGCTGATGGCTTCTGCCACCTCATAGGCTTCTTCCACCGTGTAAGGCGCAATCGTGCCGAAGTCCTGCTCCAGATCCCAGGGGCAACCGGTGATTGGCGTGCGCAGCGCCGCCATGATGTCGATAAGAACGGAGATATCGCGGCCAGGTTTCATGGGAGAATCCGGTAGGGAGGTGTCTTGGGAACAGGACCTTACCGGCTCGCAGGCCCCGCGTGAAGCCGCGGGGCCTGTTTCATGTCACCCCCGCTGAGAGGGATGCCAGAAGGTGGCCCAGCGTTCCACCGCCGAAACAGCGGCGTAGAACAGGGAGCCGGCCAGCGCCGCCACGGCGATTTCCGCCCAGACCATGTCGAGGTTCATGCGCCCCACTTCCGTCGAGATGCGGAAGCCCATGCCGACGATGGGGGTGCCGAAGAACTCCGCCACGATGGCCCCGATAAGGGCGAGGGTGGAGTTGATCTTCAGCGCGTTGAAGATGAAGGGCAGCGCCATGGGCAGGCGCAGCTTCACCAGCGTCTGGCCGTGGCTGGCCGCGTAGGTGCGCATCAGGTCCTTCTGCATGGCATCGGCCGCGGCAAGGCCCGCCACCGTGTTCACCAGCATGGGGAAGAAGGTCATGATGATGACAACGGCTGCCTTCGACGGCCAGTCAAAGCCAAACCACATGACCATGATGGGTGCGACGCCGATGATCGGCAGGGCCGAGACTAGATTGCCGATGGGCAAAAGGCCGCGCTTCAGGAAGGGCACCCGGTCGGCGATGAGGGCCACCAGAAAGCCCGAGCCGCAGCCCGCCACATAGCCGAAGACGACCGCCTTCAAAAAGGTCTGCTGGAAATCGGCCCAGAGGATGGGCAGGGACCCGGCAATGCGCAACCCGATGGCGGAGGGGGAAGGCAGCAGCACCTGCGGCACGCCGGCGCCAATGGTGATCAGCTCCCACAGGGCCAGCAGCGTCAGGCCGAAGACGAGCGGAATGGCCAGATTGACAACGCGTGCTGCCGTCTTGCCAAGCCCCCGCCAGGCGGAGAGGCGGCTTGCCAGAAGCCAGGCGGACAGCCAGATGGCCGCCACCAGCGCCCAGAAACCGGGAGCGGCCTGCCCGCGGTGATGATGCGCAACGCCGATCAGCAGCAGGGCGGAAATGGCGGTGACGATGCCGATGGCCACATCGCCGATGCGGTTCTGCTGGAAGCCGAGCATGATGCGCACGCCCATTATGGCCATGAGGCTGACTGCGATGGCAACCCGCGGCATTTCGACCACGCCGAGATCCGGCGTGAAGATGAGGCTGGTGAGGCCAATGACGGTGAGAAGCAGGCTGGCACCGGCAAGGAGCGCCGTGCCGCTGAAGGAGGTGCTGTGCCGGGACTGGATCATCGGCTCATCCCCATGCGGCGGAGGGTGATTTTTTCGGCAAGGCCGATGAGGGAAACCAGAAGCCCGGCGAGAACGGCAGCCATGATCAGGGCCGACCAGATCTGCACAGTCTGCCCGTAGTAAGATCCGGCCAGCAGCCGCGCCCCGAGGCCTGCGACAGCCCCGGTCGGCAGCTCGCCAACAATGGCGCCCACGAGACTTGCAGCAATCCCGACCTTCATCGAGGTGAAGAGATAGGGCACCGCATAGGGCAGGCGCAGCTTCCAGAAGGTCTCAAGCTTCGTCGCAGAATAGGTGTGCATCAGGTCCATGTGGATGATTTCAGGCGAGCGCAGCCCCTTCACCATGCCGACTGTCACCGGAAAGAAGGACAGGTAGGTGGAAATGAGCGCTTTTGGCAGAAGGCCCGAAATGCCAACCGAGTTCAGAACCACGATGATCATCGGCGCAATCGCCAGGATCGGAATGGTCTGGGACGTGATCACCCAGGGCATGAGCGATTTGTCCAGAACGCGGCTGTGCACGATCCCGACGGCCAGAAGAATGCCGAGCAGCGTTCCCATGGCAAAGCCGGTCAGCGTCGAGGAGAGGGTGATGCCGGTGTGGTAGAACAGGCTGCGGTTGGAGGTGATGCGCCTGTTGACCGTCGTATCCCAGATTTCCACCGCCACCTGCTGCGGAGAGGGCATGACGGGCCGCTCCTGCATCATGGTATCGGCGACAAGCTGTGTGAAAGGCACATCCGTCTGGCCAGCGCGGGCATAGATGTCACGCTGGAATGGCGCATTGAGGGCGACCGTTGCCACATACCAGAGGCCGAGGATCGCCAGCAGGAGCGTGAGGACGGGCAGGGTGGAGCCCGAAAGAAGCCGTGCGGTTTTGCCCTTGTCAGTCATCATAGGCATGCCCCGCCTTCAGCCCTTCGCGCACGCGATGGGCGATCTTCAGGAATTCCGGGCTCTCGCGCATGTCCAGCGTCCGCTCGCGCGGCAGGTCGCTTTCGATGATGTCATAGATCCGGCCCGGGCGCGGGCACAGGACGACGATCTTGGTGGAGAGATAGACCGCCTCCGGGATGGAGTGGGTGACGAAGACGACTGTCTTGTTCGTCTTGGCCCAGAGCTGGTGCAGCTGGTCATTGAGGTGATCGCGCACGATTTCGTCCAGCGCGCCGAAGGGCTCGTCCATCAGCAGAAGATCGGGCTGAACGGCGAGGGCGCGGGCAATGGAAGCGCGCTGCTGCATGCCGCCGGAGAGCTGCCAGGGGTATTTGCGGGCAAAGCCGCCGAGTTCCACCAGTTCCAGCACCTGCGCAATGCGCTTTTGCTGCTCCGCCCTGGCAAGGCCCATGATCTCCAGCGGCAGGGCGATGTTCTTTTCGATGGTGCGCCAGGGATAGAGCGCGGCGGCCTGAAATACATAGCCGTAGGAGCGGTCGAGGCGGGCATTTTCCGGGGTGGTGCCGTTGACGCTGATCTCTCCGGAAGTCTTCTGCTCCAGATCGGCGATGACGCGCAGCAACGTGGTCTTGCCGCAGCCCGAAGGGCCGATGAAGGAGACGAAGTCGCCCTTGGCAATGTCCAGATTGATGTTCGACAGGGCATGGACAGGCCCGTCATTCGTCTCAAAAGTCAGGCACAGATCCTTCGCCGAAATCACCGGCTGGGAGGCGGCTGGCCGCTCAACTGCTCCACTCGTCACGTTCATCGTTCCCCGCTGTTGCAGCCTCTCCGCCGCCGGATTTTCCCCGTGTCATGCAGAGTGCTTTTTTGCCTGTCTGTAGAATACCAGTGCGTTCGTGCGGACATGCGCCGTTAAACGGCTGTACGGCTTTCATTCAATGCCATGAGTATCTTCTCAAGGCAGCCTTCGACCGATGAGGCCAGCTCTCCCGTCGGCAGCCGCAAGACTCTGTATCCGGCTTCTGCAAACCACTCGTCCCTGATCTGGTCCCTAAAACTCCTATCTGCGTACAGATGGTGCTCGCCATCCAGCTCAATGATCAGTTTTGCACCATGACACGCGAAATCCGCAATGTAAGGGCCGATCGGTACCTGCTTGCGCAGGTGATACCCGTATGGTGACCGGAAGCTGCGAAGCTCCACCCAGAGACGCTTTTCTCCAGCCGTCATGTCCCGCCGCAGACGCCGGGCGCGAGAAATAGCAGACTTGCCAACCACCGTTGAGGACATCTCCCAGCCCTCTCATCTCCTCGGACCCTTCACATCATTCACGGACAGATCAGGACAAGGCGTTTCCGATCCCCTCCCCTCAAGGGGGAGGGGACTGAGAGGCTTCAGCCAAGGGAACGAATCTCTTCTCCTCTCACACCCCGCTCGCCGGAATGCCGGTTCGCTCCACCTTGCGGGGGGCGGTGAGTTCCTTCCAGGTTGAAAGCGCCTTGTTGACCGCCTGATAGGGCTCGCGCTTGACGAACTGGCCGTGGCCTTCCTGCGGGCGCACCGTGCCGTCTTCCACGGCCACACGGCCGCGGGTGAGGGTGAAGCGGGGCAGGCCCTTCACCTTCTTGCCTTCGAAGACGTTGTAGTCGATGGCCGACTGCTGGCTGGCGGCGGAGATGGTCTTTTCCTTCTCCGGGTCCCAGACCACGATATCCGCATCCGCGCCCACGAGAATGGCGCCCTTCTTGGGATACATGTTCATGATCTTGGCGATGTTGGTGGAGGTGACGGCGACGAATTCGTTCATCGTCAGCCGGCCGGTCGCAACGCCATAGGTCCACAGCATGGGCATACGGTCTTCCAGGCCGCCGGTGCCGTTCGGGATCTTGGTGAAGTCGCCAAGGCCGAAGCGCTTCTGATCCGTGGTAAAGGCGCAGTGGTCGGTCGCCACCACCTGCAGCGAGCCGGAGGCAAGGCCGGCCCAGAGGCTGTCCTGGTGCTTCTTGTCGCGGAACGGCGGGCTCATCACCCGGCGGGCGGCATGGTCCCAATCGGGGTGACGGTACTCGCTGTCATCCAGCGTCAGATGCTGGATCAGCGGCTCGCCATAGGCACGGATGCCGTTCTGGCGCGCCCGGCGGATCGCCTCATGCGCCTGTTCGGACGAGGTGTGGACGATATAGACCGGCACGCCCGCCATATCGGCAATCATGATGGCGCGGTTGGTAGCCTCGCCTTCCACTTCCGGCGGACGGGAGTAAGCATGTGCCTCCGGCCCGTTGTTGCCTTCAGCCAGCAGCTTCTGCTGCAGCGAGGCGACCACATCGCCGTTTTCCGCGTGGACGAGCGGCAGAGCGCCCAGCTCGGCGCAGCGCTGGAACGAGGCGAACATCTCGTCGTCATTCACCATCAGCGCGCCCTTATAGGCCATGAAGTGCTTGAAGGTGTTGATGCCTTTCTCGCGGACGATGGTCTCCATCTCGTTGAAGACCGTCTCGCCCCACCAGGTGATCGCCATGTGGAAGGAATAGTCGCAATGGGCGCGGGTTGACTTGTTGTCCCACATGGACAGCGCCTCCAGCAGAGACTGGCCGGGCGAGGGCAGGGCAAAATCCACCACCATCGTTGTGCCGCCGGCCAGGGCTGCGCGGGTTCCGCTGTCGAAATCATCGGCGGAATAGGTGCCCATGAAGGGCATTTCGAGGTGGGTATGCGGGTCGATGCCGCCCGGCATGACATAGCAGCCCGTAGCATCCAGCACGGTATCGCCGGAGAGGTTCCTGCCGATCTCGATGATCCTGCCGCCCTCGACCTTCACATCGGCCTCGTAGGTGAGGTCGGCGGTCACCACGGTTCCGCCCTTGATCACAGTGCTTGCCATGTCTGTTCCCCTTTTTCCGTTTCCGCGCTGTTGCGCCTTGTTGCGGAGCACTGCGCGGCTGTCTTTATGTCAGTTTTGCTCGATGCTCCGGCTCATGAACAGGCTGCAGGGATTGTCCTCATAGGGCCCGAATGGCCCGCAGGGCGCATAACCGAACGCCTTGTACATGCGCACGGCTTCCCGATTGAGCTCACCCGTCTCCAGATAAAGCTGCCGGACACCGCGCTCCCGCGCCAGATGCTCCAGCTTTTCCATAAGCGTCCGCCCGGCACCCATGCCGCGTGCGGCCGGATCAACGAAAATGCGCTTCAGCTCGCCGCTGCCTTCTTCGAACCACTTCACCGCCCCGCAGCCGATCACCTTGCCATCCGCCTTGCGCACAACGATGAAGTCCACATCCGGCTGCATCAGGTCTTCCAGCGGCGAGCCGAAATTGCCCTCCGGCGGATAAAGGCTGTCCGCATAGGCATCCGACTGCTCCAGAAGCTCCAGAACCTCGGGCTGGTCAGGTGTCTCGATGGCGGTGCGCAGCGATGTCATGCGGTGCTTTCTGTTGTTCGAGTAATGGTCTTCCCCCTCTCGATCGTCATCCCGGACAAGCGCAGCGCAGATCCGGGACCGGTGAGCCGAGGTGCTACAGGTTGAGATCCGGATAAAGATCACGCCATTGCGGATTGCCCTTCTCGATCAGGTCGAACTTCCACTGCCGCCGCCAGCGTTTGATCTTCTTTTCCATCGCAATCGCTTCATGCATCGTGGCAACCTCCTGATACCAAACGAGCCACTTGATGCCGTACCGCTCCGTGAAGCCTTCAATCTGTCCTTCACGGTGCTCGTAAACTCGTCTTGCCAAAACTGCCGTCACGCCCGTGTAGAGTGTTTCATATGGCTTTGATGCCATGATGTAGACCCATGCGGGCATTGTCCGTTCCGTCCTCCAGTCAACTCAGGCCCCGGCTCACCGGTCCCGGATCTCCGCTTCGCTGCGTCCGGGATGACGATGGAGAGGAACGGGTCGAGAGTGCCCTCTCTCACCCCACGACCTCAGCCGTCTCCAGCACCGCGTGCAACAGAACATCACATGCCGCGCCGGCCCATTCCTTGGAAATCTCCTCCGCCTCGTTATGCGAGAGCCCGCCCACGCAGGGGCACATGATCATGGTGGCGGGGGCGACCTTGGCGGCCCAGCAGGCGTCGTGGCCTGCGCCCGAGATGATGTTCATGTGGCTGTAGCCGAGCCGTTCCGCGGCGGAGCGCACGCTGGAGACGAGTTTCGGGTCGAAGGTCACCGGATCGAAATGGCCTACCGCCTCCACCGAACAGCCGACGCCGAGCGCCTTGCAGATGGTGGCCGCTTCCGCTTCGATGCGGGCGCGCATCGAGGTGAGCTTGGCAAGGTCGGGTGTGCGGATATCGACGGTGAAGACCACCTGACCGGGCAGCACATTGCGGGAGTTGGGCGAGAAGAACACCTGTCCGACGCCGCCAACGGCCCCCGGCTGATGGTCCATGGCAACGCTCTGGACCATCTCCAGAATGCGCGACATGGCCAGACCGGCGTTGACGCGCAGGTTCATCGGCGTGGAGCCGGTGTGCGCCTCGCGGCCCGTCAGGGTGAATTCCAGCCACCACAGGCCCTGGCAATGGGTGACGACGCCGATCTGCTTGCCTTCGGCCTCCAGAATCGGCCCCTGTTCGATGTGCAGCTCGTAATAGGCGTGCATCTTGCGGGCGCCCACTTCTTCGTCACCCAGCCAGCCGATGCGCTTCAGCTCATCGCCATAGGTCTTGCCCTCCGGGTCCTTGCGGCCATAGGCATAGTCAAGGCTGTGCACCCCGGCGAAAACGCCGGAGGCGAGCATCGCAGGAGCAAAGCGGGCGCCTTCCTCGTTGGCCCAGTTGGTGACAACGATGGGATGCTTCGTCTTGATGCTGAGATCATTCAGCGTGCGCACCAGCTCCAGCCCGGCCAGAACGCCGAGCACGCCATCATATTTGCCGCCGGTCGGCTGGGTGTCGAGGTGCGAGCCCACATAGACGGGCAGGGCGTCCGGATCGGTGCCCGGCCGGGTCATGAACATGGTGCCCATCTTGTCGACGCCCATGGTCAGCCCTGCGTTTTCGCACCAGGACTGGAACAGCCTGCGCCCTTCGGCATCGGCATCCGTCAGGGTCTGGCGGTTGTTGCCGCCCGCGATGCCCGGGCCAATCTTGGCCATGTCCATTATGCTGTCCCAAAGGCGGTCCGGTTTGATCTTCAGGTTCTGTCCGAGTGTTGTCATCGTGCTCTGCCTTGAAAATTGCGCCGCTGGCGGGATCTGGTCCTCTGGTCAGCCTCAGTCGAGGCTGGGGAAAGTGAAGACTGCACCGTCCTTGATGCCGGCCGGCCAGCGGGTGGTCACCGTCTTGAGGCGGGTGTTGAAGCGCACGCCTTCCGGCCCGTAGATGGAGTGATCGCCAAACAGCGAGCGCTTCCAGCCGCCGAAGGAGAAATAGGCGACCGGCACCGGGATCGGCACGTTGATGCCGACCATGCCCACCTCGATCCTGTCGGCAAAGGCGCGGGCGGCGTCGCCGTCGCGGGTGAAGATTGCGGTGCCGTTGCCATATTCGTGGGTGTTGATGAGATCGAGCGCCTCGTCATAGCCCTTGGCCCGCACCACGGAGAGCACCGGGCCGAAGATCTCTTCCTTGTAGATGGTCATGTCCGGGGTAACCCGGTCGAACAGGGTGCCGCCGACGAAATAGCCGTTCTCATAGCCCTGCAGCGAAAAGCCCCGGCCATCAACCAGCAGCTCTGCGCCTTCCTTGACTCCCTGGTCGATGTAACCTAGCACCTTGCGCTTGTGGGCATCGGTGATCACCGGCCCCATCTCGGCGTCCTTGTCCGTGGCCGGGCCGATCTTGAGGGCCTGCACACGTGGCACCAGCTTTTCGACCAAGGCATCGGCGGTCTTCTCGCCAATCGGCACGGCGACGGAAATGGCCATGCAGCGCTCACCGGCAGAGCCGTAGCCTGCGCCCATCAGCGCGTCGGCGGCCTGATCCATGTCCGCGTCGGGCATGATGATCATGTGGTTCTTTGCCCCGCCAAGCGCCTGCACGCGCTTTCCATGGGCGGTGCCGGTAGCATAGACATATTCGGCAATCGGGGTGGAGCCGACGAAGGAGACAGCCTTCACATCCGGGTGGGTGAGCAGCACATCTACGGCTTCCTTGCCGCCATGCACCACGTTGAGCACGCCTTCCGGGAATCCGGCCTCACGGAACAGCTCATAGACCACCATGACGGCGGAAGGATCGCGCTCGGATGGCTTCAGGATGAAGGTGTTTCCGCAGGCAACGGAGATCGGATACATCCACAGCGGCACCATGGCCGGAAAATTGAACGGCGTGATGCCGGCGACAACACCCAGCGGCTGGCGGTCGCAATAGCTGTCGATGGCTGGCCCAACGTTGCGGGCGAAGTCACCCTTCAGCAGATGCGGTATGCCGCAGGCAAATTCAACGACCTCAATGCCGCGTGCGACTTCCCCCAGCGCATCGTCATGGGTCTTTCCATGCTCGGCGGAGATCGCCCTTGCGATATTGTCCGCGTTGGCTGTCAGAAGTTCCTTGAAGCGGAACATGAACCGCGCACGCTTCAGCGGCGGCGTGTCGCGCCAGGCCGGGAAGGCGGCCTTGGCTGCAGCGATGGCCGCCGCCACATCGGCGGCGCAGGACAGGCCAAGCTCGGCCACCTGCTCGCCGGTTGCCGGGTTGAACACGGGCGAAACCTTGCCGGAGGTGACGGGCGTTTCCTTGCCGGCGATGATGTTGTGAATGGTCTTCATGGGTCGCGTTTCCGGGTTCTGCCTTGGAGCGCGCAAGCGATGGTCTGGCGGCGGTCTGGCATCATCTTGTTGTGTGTGCGGGGCGTTGATGCCGCGTCAGGGCAGGCGGTTCAGCCCTGACGCAAGGCTTCGTCAGATGTTGTTTTCCAGCACCTTGCGCAGCTTGCCGAACAGCTCGTCGATCTGCTCCTTGGAGATGATCAGCGGCGGCGACAGGGCGATGATGTCGCCCGTGGTGCGGATGAGGATGCCGTCCTCATAGGCCTTGAGGAAGGCCGAAAAGGCGCGTTTGGTCGGCTCACCGGGGATTGATTCCAGCTCAATGGCTCCGATGAGGCCAAGGTTGCGGATGTCGATCACATGCGGGCAGTCCTTCAGCGAGTGCACAGCTGCTTCCCAGTAGGAGGCAAGATCGGCTGCACGGGTCAGCAGGCCCTCTTCCTCGTAAGTGTCGAGGGTGGCAAGGGCTGCGGCGCAGGCGACCGGATGGGCCGAGTAGGTATAGCCGTGGAACAGCTCGATCATGTGCTCCGGGCCGGTCATGAAGGTCTCGTAGATCTGCCTGGTGCAGAACACGGCGCCCATCGGAATGACGCCCGAGGTGATGCCCTTGGCCGTGGTGATCATGTCCGGCATCACGTCGAAATAATCGGTGGCAAACGGCGTGCCGATGCGCCCAAAACCGGTGATCACTTCGTCGAAGATCAGCAGGATGCCATGCTGGGTGCAAAGCTCGCGCAGGCGCTTGAGGTATCCCTTCGGCGGGATCAGAACACCCGTGGACCCGGCCACCGGCTCGACGATGACAGCCGCGATTGTTGAAGGATCATGCAGCTGGATGACCTTGATCAGATCATCGGCAAATTCCGCGCCATGCTCCGGCTCGCCGCGCGAGAAGGCATTGCGGACGGGATCATGGGTGTGGCGGATGTGATCGACGCCGGTCAGCATGGTACCGAAATGCTTGCGGTTGTTGACGATGCCGCCAACGGAGATGCCGCCGAAGCCGACGCCGTGGTAGCCGCGCTCGCGGCCAATGAGGCGGGTGCGGGTGCCCTGGCCGATGGCGCGCTGATAGGCGAGCGCGATCTTCAGCGCCGTATCGACGCTTTCCGAACCCGAGTTGGTGAAGAACACGTGGTCCATCGGCGAGGGCAGCATGGCGGCAAGGCGGGCCGCCAGTTCAAAGGCCTTGGGGTGGCCCATCTGGAAGGCCGGGGCATAATCCAGCTCGGCGATCTGCTTCTGCACCGCTTCCACGATGCGGGGGCGCGAGTGGCCCGCGTTGCAGCACCACAGGCCAGCCGTGCCATCCAGCACCTTGTTGCCCTCGGCTGTGGTGTAATGCATGTCCTTGGCCGCGACGAACATGCGCGGCGCCTTCTTGAACTGGCGGTTCGCCGTAAACGGCATCCAGAAGGCTTCCAGATTGTTGGGAATGGCAGCGGACGCGGCCTTGTCAGACATAGTTCCTCCTTGCCGGTTCCGGCCATCAGCGGCGCGGAAACACGGTCGTGGCTGCAGCAAACTTGCACACGGGTTCGGCTTCAGGCGAACACGGGTAGCCTGAGCCTAGCAGTGCCGGGCACGGTTGTCCGTCATCGTCTTGCGATTTTGCACCTGCGCTGTTCCCTTCATGACCTGCCGCAGTCTTGTTGCCGCGTGCGGGCCGGTTGATCTCTGGATATGCCCCGTTCGGGGTCTTGTGTTTGGCGGCCAGGAGCCTTCGCGAGGGCCTGAAAGAAACCTGACCAATTGGTCAAGGAGCGTATGAATCCTTGACCAGACGGTCAAGATGATAATTTCATCGGCAGGATGAAAATCTGACCACAGATGTGCTGCGCCGCAACAGGCTGGCCAGCAGCGGGGACAGGAAGCGGGGGGCAATGGAGCGCAAGCCATCCAGCCGGAGCACAGCGCGGGCGGAAACCGAACGGGCAATCCTTGAGGCGGCCGAAACAGTGTTCGCCGAACACGGCTACCGGGGCGCCACGACGGGCATGATCGCGGCCCGGGCAGGCATCCCCAAGGCGAACCTGCATTACTACTTTGCCACCAAGGAAGCGCTGTACCGGCAGGTGGTGGAAAACATCTTCACAATCTGGCTGGAAGCGGCCAATTCCTTCGATGACTGCGAGGATCCGGAAGAAGCGCTGACCCGCTACATCACCACCAAGATGGACATTTCCCGGCAGCATCCCATGGGCTCCAAGGTCTGGGCCAACGAGATCCTGCACCGGGCGCCCGTCATCCAGGACTATCTCGAAACAACGCTGCGCGACTGGACCGCGAGCCGCATTGCCATCATCGACAGATGGGTAGCGGAGGGCCGGATGGACCCGGTCGATCCGCGCACGCTGCTCTACATGATCTGGGCGACGACCCAGCACTATGCTGACTTCATTCATCAGATCGAGACGCTGAACGGCGGAGCGCCCCTGTCGGAGGCACAGTTCGCCTTGGCCCGGGAGAACGTGGTGCGAATCGTGCTATCGGGCGTCGGAATCAGGGCCAAGGCTCGGGCCAAGGCTCAGGGTGGAGACTGCCCCGCATGACGGATCATACTTCTTCCGGCCAACCTGCTGCGCGTAACCGCACGCCGCGCCCGCGCACCCGCACGGCACGCAGCATGGGAACTGCGGCGCAGAACGAGGATGGCAATCTCAGCCGCATTCAGGAACTGAACCGCAGCCGCCTTCTGGATGCGGCGCTGGCCGAGTTCTCCCGGCTTGGCTTTTCCGGCGCAACTCTCGAAGCAATTGCGGGCGGGGCGGGCATGTCCAAGTCGAACCTGCTCTATTACTTCCGCTCCAAGACAGAGATTTACGAGGCGGTTCTGGCCTATATTCTCGAGGTCTGGCTTGCCCCCTTGCGCCGTCTTGATCCGGAGGGCGATCCAGCCTCAGAACTGACCGCCTATATCCGCCAGAAGCTGCAGATGTCCGCCGACCTGCCGGAAGCCTCCCGCCTCTTTGCCAACGAAGTGTTGCAGGGGGCCCCGCGCATCCGCAAGGTGCTGGAGGAGGATCTCAAGGAACTGGTGCGCGAGAAGGCCGGTGTCATCCGGCACTGGATGAACAAGGAGCTGATCCGGCCTGCCGATCCGGTGCATCTCATCTTCATGATCTGGGCCATGACCCAGCACTATGCCGATTTCGAAACCCAGATCCGCATAGTCACGGGAAAAACGCTCGATGACCCGGAGTTCCGGGAAGGGGCGGCAGAGACAGTCTGCGGGCTGGTGCTGTCCGCTCTGGGGCTGAAACCGGCCTGAAAGGGATACGGCTGAAACGCGAAAGGCTGCGGCGCCAGTGGCAGCGCCGCAGCCCTTGCAGGAGGTCAGGTGGCTTGAGAGACCGTGGGGAGTGTCAGGGCGGGGATCTCCTGACGGGATGGGCGGTCAACACTCAGCTCTTCTTCTTGTGAAGCGCCGTACCGGTGGAACCGGTGGCGGAGTTGCTGGCAGCCTTCTGCTGCATCTGCCCGCTGGCAGACGTGCCGGAGGTGGCCTTTGCTGTGGATGTGGCGGCCGTCTTGGCGCTGGTCTTCTTCAGAAGCGCGCTGCCGGATGAGGCCGTGGTGGACGATGTCTTCTTCAGCATCTGCGACTGGTGCTGTGCAGGTGTTCCCGTATCCGCCCGCTTCACCGTGGTGGCTGCGAATGCGCCGCCTGCCATGGTGGCAAGGAAAGAAGCGGCAAGGACCGGGGCAATCATCTTCTGCAGTTTCATTTCACCAACTCCTGGGTTATCAGGCCATAAGGACCTGCAGGAAGCATCCGCCTTGCCCGGAGCGGCGTGTGGAGCGCTGTGGGGGAGGGCTTCGCTGGCCGATCCGGAAGGCAAGATCAGCATCCACCTTTCCGGGCATTCTGCCAAGCTATTGCTTTATTAAATCTTTTTAAGATTGGTGCGCGCAATTCCGCCGCAATCCAGGCGGACGGGAGCAAAGGAGGCGGGACTATGGCGGAAGATAACGGCATACCGCCGCGCGGCCGCATTCCCGTGACCGGGCGGCTCTTCATCGAAGAAGCGGACCTGCGCGAGGATTTCATCCGCGCCTCCGGTCCGGGCGGGCAGAACGTCAACAAGGTTTCGACAGCCGTGCAGTTGCGCTTTAATCTTGCCGGCAATACCAGCCTGCCGGAGGATGTGAAGGCACGTGCAGCAGAGCTCGCAGGCAGCCGCCTGACGCGCAGCGGCGAAATCATCATCCAGGCCGACCGGTTCCGCACCCAGCAGATGAACCGGGACGACGCGCTGGCTCGCCTGATCGAGCTTCTCGCCCGCGCCGCCCACCGCGGCAAGCCCCGCAAGGCGACCCGGCCGACGCTTGCCTCCAAACGCCGCCGCGTAGAAGGCAAGAAGCACCGCGGCACGATCAAGAAGATGCGCGGCAGCGGGCCGGTGGAGTAGGGGATGGGCTATAGACTGGCGTTCTATAACTCATGAAGGGCGCGGTTTGTGGGCTATGGAAGGCTTTTGACCTTGAGGCCGGGGCAAAGACTGCCAGTGGAATGACCAGCGTCAAGGGGCTGTCCTGCAAGGGCTCGGCGCAAAAGCTCCGGTACCAGGACGCTGCAAGGCCGCCGGGATCGGAACAGCTCCAGCTGCCCGTGTAGTGAATGACGCCAGCGGGAGCTTGCAGCAATGCGGGCTCTTCGCGCATCCATGCCGCACCGGCCACAGCCCGGAACGGCAAGCCATATAGGCTTCCTGCAAACGCCGGGCCGCACCGGCCTCCGTTTCAAACGCCTTCGGGTCCCGCCGGTTGGTCTGCGCAATCAACTCTGCCGTTCGCCCGGCGTCCCAGCTGTCGAGAAAGTCGTTGAGCAGATCGATGATGATGATGAGACAATGTGAAGCCATGGCGCGAAACAACCGCAGCACCGAGTCATCGATGTGACGGGCGGCATGTGACGGGTGATATGCAACGGGCAGCATGTGACAGGCGGCGGCGCTTCGGCAGCAATCTCATTGCATATAAATAAGTTCCATAATATATCTTATCCGATATTTGTGCGTAGCAGCCCTCTAGTATGCCAAACCCCACTTGGGCCAGTTAGAGATGCGGCCCTTGCCGTCCGTCTGACGCTGGTCAATGTCAATGTTGGAAGGAAGACTGGTCCCGGCTCGCGCTGGGCTTGGCCGGATGACGATGGAAAGGTGCTGTATGAGGCAGCTCACTCTTCCATTCCCTCCACGCCCTGCAAGGCGGCCCGTGCGGCGGAGATAGAGTGGCCGGCGCGGCACATGGCGGCCATGTCCTTGCGGTCCTTGCCGCGGCGGGTCTCCGGGCTCTCGTCCTGGTGGCCCTTGCGCCACGGCCCGAGCCTGCGGCGCTGCGCAAAGCGGCGTGCAGCGCTGACGTCCGACGTTTCGTCCTGATCCAGTACCGCATCGATCATCTGCCGGGTGACGCCTTTGGCGCCCAGCTGCGCGGCGATCTTGCGCGTGGAGGCTCCCTTGCGGCGCAGGATGGCGAGTTTGGTTTCGGCAAAGCTGCGGTCGTTCACCAGACCGCTGCGGCTGCACTTGTCCAGCACCGCCTCGATCATCGGCACATAGACGCTTGCATCCGTGCCATGGTGGCGGGCGGCGCGGGAAACCTTGCGCTCCAGCACGAGCCGCAGATTGGCCAGCGACGTGGCATAGCGCTCCAGATAGGCCAGGGCCTGCCGTGTGAGGCGCTCCTGCGTCGGAATGCGCGGCGCCCGGCGTTGCGCCTTGCCGCCAGCGGACCTTGTAGACAAGGGCCTTGCAGACGCCAGGCTTTCGTCACTGCGGCCGTCTGTCCGGGCGCTGGCCGGATGGTCCTGCGCGCCGTCATCGGCCATGAAGCCCTCCGAAAATCCGTTCCATACCAATCAAGGTATTGGAAATGTTGGATTTTTCAAGAGTAAAATGGCCTCATCTGACCGGAGGGCATCAGTGCCCTCCACCGCCGCCCGTATTGAGTTTTGGCTTTTCGACAAAGAAGATGGCGGCCAGCAGGCAGATGAACAGCAGGGTCAGCAGCATGAACATGTCGATGAAGGACATGATGAAGGCCTGCTGGGTGACCATGCCCTTCACCGCATTGAGGGCCGCTGTGGGGGCGGCATCGCCCAGCGGCGCATAGGCCTGCGTCAGCATGGACATGGTTTCCTGCACCGGCTCACGGGCGCCATTGACGCTTTCGGCCAAGCGCTCGTAGTGGAAGGCACGCCGCTCGGTCAGGAAGGAGTTGATCAGCGCAAGACCCACGGCACCGCCGAGGTTCCGCGTCAGATTGAACAGGCCGGAGGCGTTCTTGATCATCTTCGGCGGCAGCATGCCAAGGGCGATGTTGTTGATCGGCACCATGCACAGCATCAGGGAGCAGCCGCGCAGGATCTGCGGCAGCAGCAGCTCGTAGAAATCCCAGTCCTGCGTAAGCCCGGTGACAATATAGGTGCCGAGCGCAAAGCCGCCGAAGCCGATGCCCATCATCACGCGCGGATCGAGCACGCTCATCAGCCGTCCTGCGATGGGGGCTGTCAGGAACATGGCAAGGCCGCTGACGAACATGGTCTCACCGATCTGCAGCGCGGTATAGCCGCGGATGCCGGAGAGATAGACTGGATAGAGATAGGTCAGGCCATAGAGTCCGATGCCCATGACGAAGCTGAACAGGCTTCCCATTGCGAAGTTCTTGTTGCCAAAGGCACGCAAATCCGCAACCGGCTCATCCACCGTAAAGGCCCGGTAGAAGAACAGCAGCGCGGCGGCACCCGAGAGCACGGAGAACAGGACGATATGCTCGCTCTGGAACCAGTCGTCATTGGTCCCCTCCTCCAGCACATATTCGAGCGACCCGAGGAACACCGCCATGGCGGCAAAGCCAGTCCAGTCGAACTTGTCGAGAAGGCTCATGTCCGGCTCATCAAAGTCGATCAGCGTAATGGCGGCAATCGTCACGAAGATGCCGGGAATGACGTTGATCAGGAACAGCCAGTGCCAGGACATGAAGTCGGTGAGATAGCCGCCCAGCGTCGGGCCAATGGTCGGGGCCAGCGTTGCGACGAGGCCGATGATCGGCGACACGATGCTGAATTTCTCACGCGGGAAGATCAGATAGGCCGTCGCGAAGACGGTAGGGATCATGCCGCCGCCGAGAAATCCCTGCAGCGTGCGCCAGAGGATCATTTCGTTGATCGTCGTGGCCGTGGCGCACATGAAGCTCATGGCGGTGAAGCCGCCAGCGGAGATGGCAAACATCCAGCGGGTCGAGAGCATGCGCGACAGATAGCCGGACAGCGGGATCATGATCACTTCGGCGATCAGATAGCTCGTCTGCACCCACGGAATTTCATCGCTGGAGGCGCCGAGCCCGGCCTGGATCTCCGACAGGGAGGCCGAGACGATCTGGATGTCCAGGATCGCCATGAACATGCCGAAGACCATGCACAGGAAGGTCAGCATCCTGCGCGTGGTCACGACGGGTTGGGCCGGAACGGCCATTGTTGCGTCTGTCATGTTGCGTCCGCAGCCCTTCTGGGGCGCCCCCTGTCAGCGGGCGCTCGCGGTCTTGCTGCCGGGAAGGCCCGTGATCCGCGTGCCGGTGCGGGTATCAACTTCCACGACCACCGACATGCCGGGACGCAGCACGGAAGCACCCTCCTCGCTTACCGGAACAGAAATGCGCACCGGTATGCGCTGCACCACCTTGGTGAAGTTGCCCGTGGCATTTTCGGACGGCAGCAGGCTGAAGACGGAGCCGGTCGCCGGGGACAGGCTCTTCACCGTGCCGTGCAGCTCAAGCTGCGGGTAGGCATCGACGGTCACCTTCACTGAAGCGCCGGGCTGGATGGCATCCATCTGGGTTTCCTTGAAATTGGCGTCAATACGGGCATCGGCCAGAGGCACGATGGAGGCGACGCGGCTGCCAGTCTGCAGTAGCGAGCCCACCTGCACTGCCCGGTTGCCGACGACACCGGAAACCGGTGCCCGCACCACGGTGAAGTCCAGATCCCGTTCGGCCTTTTCCAGCGCCGTGCGAGCGGAGGCTACGGCCCGCTCAGCCTCCTTCTTCTGGCTCTCCAGCACCGCCACGTTGGCTTCGGCGACCGAGACGGCCGCCTTGCTGCTGGCGACCGTGGCAGAGGCATCGCGCATGTTGGCAAGAGCCGTGTCCAGAGAGGCCTGGCTCGACACCTTGCCCGCAGTCAGTTTCACCTGGCGCTCGTAACTTGCCTTTGCCTCGATGGCGCGGGCTTCAGCCGCTTCGACAGACGCCCTCGCCTGCTCGACGGAGGCTTGGCTGGCGATGATCTGGCGGGCAATACGCTCCACCGTCGCTTCGGCGCTGGCCACATTGTCCTTTGCGGACTGCACGGCCAGCCGGTAATCGCCATCATCAATGCGGGCGATCACCTGCCCTGCGTCCACATGCTGGTTGTCGGCCACCTCGATGCTGACGACATAGCCCGACACCTTGGACAGAACCGTGGTGATATCGGCCGAAACATAGGCATCGTCGGTCGAGGCCATGAAGCGGCCATGGGTCCACCAGCCATAGCCCTCATAGGCACCGGCCGCGGCGGCAAGGAGCAGGATGACCCGTATGACCTTGCCCGCCTTGCCCTTCTCCTTCGCTGTGCTGCCGCCCTCGCCGGCCTGCTGGCCGGTGGCAGGCTGCGGGTCTCCATGGGCATTCCGGGCACGGGTGGGGGATGGTGCTTCCGGGCTGCCAGCGGGAGACCCGCTGCCATCCGCCGCGGGTGCAGCCGCGCGGCGTTCCTCTCCGCTGCCGGTGGGGGTACGGGAAGCGGGAGATTGGGTTTCTGTCTTGAGAAGTGTGGCAGTGCTGGTCACGGCGGGGGGAGCCTTCGTTGTGTGCCTTTCGCACATAAATAGCTTGACTGAACGGTTCGGTCAATAGATGTTTTGGAAGGGCGGCCCTCCGGAAAAGGCCCATCCCCCACAGAAATCATGGCACCTTCCGGGTGGAATTTGACAGAGGGACCTTCCCGAACCTACGTAGGGGCAACGCCGCTGCAACAGAGCTGAAACGGATCATGACTGCACAGGACGCCCACCAGGTGGACGGAGACAAGTCCGGCCAGCCCGCCAATGCCAAACGCAACCAGATTCTGGACGGCGCACGCCGTGTGTTCCGCGCCAATGGCTTTGATGGGGCCAGCATGGAAACCATAGCCCGTGAGGCCGGGGTGTCGAAGGGCACGCTCTATGTCTATTTCGACAGCAAGGAAGCCCTGTTCAAGGCGCTGATCCTGAAGGACCGGCAGCTTCAGCCCGAGCATTGCATCACGGATCTGGATGACAGCGCACCGCTTGAGGACGCGCTCATGCGGCTTGGCATCGTCTATCTTTCACGGATGATACTGCCCGAAACCATCTCGACCCTGCGCATGGTGATGGGAGCATCGGAGAAGTTCCCCGAATTTGGCGCCCTGCTCTATGAGGAAGGCCCGAAGAAGGGCATCCGCCACCTGAAGCAATTCCTGCTGCACCGGCAGGAGATCGGCCAGATCACGGACTGCGACCTGGAACTGGCGGCGAGCCAGTTTCTGGATCTTTGCATCTCCGGCACCATGCGGCGCATGCTGCTGACCTCAGGCTCGGCGCCCTCTCAGGCCGAGCAGCAGGCAATCATCGCTTCAGCCGTGCGCGTGTTCATGAAGTCCTATGCAGTGAGCAACGGCTAACAGGAGCTGGAGCCCGGTCAGTCCGAAGAGCCGGGCGCCGCTCCCCCGCCTGCCAGCTTGATCACCATGCCGTCGTAGGCAGGTTCCACATGCGGCGGAAGCTCACGGCAGAGCGTGGCATAGTCCATGTCGTTGTGCATGTTGGTGAGGATGGCGCGCGCCGGCTTCAGGCTGGCGATCCAGTGCAGCGCATCGTCCAGCGAGAAATGGCTGGGATGCGGCGTGCGGCGCAGGGCATCGATGATGAACAGCCGCAGACCGGCGAACCGGGCCACTTCTCTTTCGGGAATCTCCGATACATCAGGTAGATAGACCACATCTTGAAAGCGGAACGCGAGGGAATCGATTTCCCCGTGATGCACCCGGATGGGCTGGAAGGCGATCGGTCCGCCTGCTCCGCCGATCACGGTTTCCTCTCCTGCCGTCAACCGCCGCTCGTCCAGGATCGGCGGATAGGAGGAGCCGGGCGGTGTGGTGAAACAGTAGTCGAAGGCCTCATGCGCGCGGGCCGAGGTGGGCTCATCCATGTAGACGGGCACCTTCATGCGGTTGCGCAGCGCCAGCATCCTCAGGTCATCGATGCCATGCAGGTGATCGGCATGGGCATGGGTATAGATCACCGCATCCAGATATCCTGCCCCGGCGTCGAGCAATTGGGCGCGCATGTCCGGCCCGGTGTCGATGAGAACCGTTGTCTCGCCCCCCTCGCCTTTCTGGCGCACCAGCAGAGCACAGCGGCGGCGGCGGTTGCGCGGCTCGGCCGGGTCACAGCATCCCCAGTCGTCACCAAGGCGCGGCACGCCCCCTGATGATCCGCAGCCGAGGATGGTGATCTCCAGCTCTGCGCTCATTCTGCCTCCGGCCGTTTCGCCTTGGTGAAGAGACGGAAGAAGTTGTCCGTCGTCTGCCGGGCCATGTCTTCCGCGCTCACGCCATGCACTTCGGCAAGGGTCTGGGCGGTGAAGGCCGTATAGGCCGGCTCGTTGCGCTTGCCGCGCCAGGGCTGCGGAGCGAGATAAGGCGCGTCGGTTTCGACCAGCAGCCTGTCACGCGGCACGCTGGCGGCAATCTCGCGGATCTCCTCGGAGCGTTTGAAGGTCAGGATGCCGGAGAAGGAGACATAAAGCCCCAGCTCCACGCCGCGCCGGGCCAGCTCCGGGCCGGAAGAGAAACAGTGCAGCAGCGCCGGGAAGGCGCCCTTCCCCATTTCCTCGTTCAGGATCGCCATCATGTCCTCATCCGCATCGCGCGAATGGATGACCAGCGGCAGCCGGGTGCGGCGGGCCGCCTCGATATGGGTGCGAAGCCCCTGCGCCTGCGAGGCCCGCGGTGCCTTGTCGTAGAAGTAATCGAGCCCTGCTTCCCCGATGGCAACGACCTTGGGATGCTGGGCGAGCTGCACCAGTTCGTCCGCCGTGACGTCCAGTTCCTCGTGAGCATTGTGCGGATGGGTGCCGACCGAGCAATAGACGCTGTCATAGGCTTCCGCGATGGCCAGCACCTGCGGGAACTTGCGCACCCGCGTGGAGATCGTGACCATCAGCTTCACGCCAGCCGCATGGGCGCGTGCAATCACCTCGTCCCGCTCGGCCTCGAAGTCGGGAAAATCGAGATGGCAATGGCTGTCGACAAGCATGGGAAAGCCTTGGGGAAACTTGTGGATAACATGCGGGCAATCCATGTGGAGAACCGGTGCTCTCCGCTGTGGATAAACCTCTTAACTCTTTGAAAGAGCAGAGATTTCCCCGCTCTTTCGTATTTTCGCAACTTACGCGTCCGCCTGTTCCGGCTCCACATAGCGCGGGAAAGCCGGCTCGGGCTTGGGGATTTCCACGCCGGCGGCAAGCCGCCCGGCTGCGCCAAGCGTTGCAAAGCTGCGGGCGCCAGCCGGCACCGACAGGTTGTCGAGCAGCCTGGAGGCGGCCGCCGGGGTCACCGGCTGGGCCAGAATGGCGATCTGGCGGATCACTTCGGCCGTGACATAGAGCACCGTGTTCATGCGCTCCGGATCGGTCTTCTTCAGCGCCCAGGGCTCCTGCGAAGCAAAGTAGCGGTTGGCCTCGGCCACGCAGGCCCAGATGCAAGCAAGACCCGCATGGATTTCCTGCTTGCCGAATGCAGCTCGGCAGGTGTCCAGCATCGCATCAGCCTGTGCCAGAATGGCTTCGTCCGCAGGGTGAAGCGCACCGGGCTGTGGCAGCTTGCCGTCGCAGTTTTTGGAGATCATCGACAGGGAGCGCGACGCCAGATTGCCGAGGTCATTGGCCAGATCAGCATTGATGCGGTTGACGATCGCCTCATGACTGTAATTGCCATCCTGTCCGAAGGGCACCTCGCGCAGGAAGAAGTAGCGGGTCTGATCAAGGCCGTAATGCTCGATCAGGCTGAAGGGGTCGATGACGTTGCCGACCGACTTCGACATCTTCTCGCCGCGGTTGAACAGGAAGCCGTGGGCATAGACGCGCTTGGGCAGCGGGATGCCGGCCGACATCAGGAAGGCAGGCCAGTACACCGCGTGGAAGCGGATGATGTCCTTGCCGATGATATGGGCATCCGCCGGCCAGTAGGACCAGCGCGCATCACCCTCGTCCGGGAAGCCAGCACCGGTGATGTAGTTGGTGAGCGCATCCACCCACACATACATCACATGCCGCGCGTCGCCCGGCACCGGAATGCCCCAGTCGAAGGTGGTGCGCGAAACGGACAGGTCCTTCAGCCCGCGGCTGACGAAGCTGACGATCTCGTTGCGGCGTTCGGACGGGCCGATGAAGTCCGGATTGGCCTCGTAATGGGCCAGAAGCTTGTCCTGATAGGCGGACAGGCGGAAGAAGTAGCTCTCCTCCTCCACCCACTCCACCGGCGTGCCCTGCGGGCCGTAACGTACGCCATCAGGGCGCACTTCCGTCTCGCCCTCCTGATAGAAAGCCTCGTCACGCACCGAGTACCAGCCGGAGTAGCTGTCCTTGTAGATGTCACCATTCGCCGCCATCCGCTTCCAGATCTCCTGGCTCGCCTTGTGGTGGCGCTCCTCGCTGGTGCGGATGAAATCATTGTTGGTGCAGCCAAGGGCCTCCACCATCGCACGGAAACGGGCGGAGTTGCGGTCGGCCAGCTCCTGGGCGGTGATGCCTTCCTTGCGCGCCGTCTGCAGCATCTTCTGGCCGTGCTCGTCCGTGCCCGTCAGGAAGAACACATCCTTGCCATCCAGCCGCTGGAAGCGGGCCATCGCATCGGTGGCAATCGCCTCGTAGGCGTGGCCGATATGCGGCACCCCGTTGGGATAGGAAATGGCCGTGGTGATGTAGTAGCGGGGCTTGTCGGTCATGACGCTTCGGATGCTTTCGGGCGGGAACTGGCAAAAAACGGAAGAAACGGCCGGACAGGTGTCCGGTCATCAGCAGTGCCTTGCAGGCGGCAAGGCGTCATGCGGGCATTCGCATGGCCTCGGAGAGGGAGCGGAACACGTCGATGACCACCTGTTTCTTGTCAAGATTGAGCGCCTCGGCATCAGCCGCCGCGCGGCCCATCTTTTCCCATACCTCGGTCCACCTGACAAGCCGTGAGGCGTTCCCTGCGTCCGGCCCGCGCAACTGGGCATGAATCCAGTCCCGCGCCACAGACAGGAAGGCTTCCCAATTGTCAGTTTCGCCGCGTGCCGAGACAAGATCGGCAAAGGCATGCAGCGCCACCGCATCAATGCGCGGCAGGCGGGCTGCGAGATTGTGGAAGCCTTGCGTCACCGCCAGCCCCTCGCCTGCCAGCAGCAGCAGGGCCGAGCGCAGGCTTCCGCCGGCAAAGCGCGTCACATCCGCCATGGCGGAAGGATCTGCATCGCCACGCATGCCCGCAAGTGCCTGGGCCATGGCCCGTTCGTCCAGCGGCTGCAGGTCCAGCCTGCGGCAGCGCGAGCGGATGGTTGGCAGCAGGCGCCCCGGCGCATGCGACAGCACGAAAAACATGGAGTTGGCGGGCGGCTCTTCCAGAATTTTCAGCAACGCATTGGCGGAACTGGCGTTCATATCGTCCGCCGCATCGACAATGCAGATCCGCAGCCCCTGCCCCGAAGCCGTGGTGCCGAAGAAGGACACGGTGCGCCGCACCTCGTCGACCGGCAGGTCAGTCTTGAAACGTTTGGTCTTCTCGTTATATGGCCTGCGCAGATGCAGCACGTTGGGGCTGGCGCCTGCCGCGATCTGGCGGCTGACGATATGCCCCTCCGGCACCGCAAGGCTGCTGGCAGCGGCTACCTCGGGTGAAAACCTGTCCGGATGGGCCAGCGCGAAACGCGCAAAGCGGAAGGCAAGCGTCGCCTTGCCGATGCCCTTCTGCCCGCCCACCAGCCAGGCATGGTGGAAGCGCGGCGAGCGGTAGGCCTCAATCAACTCGCGCTCGGCTGCCTCCTGACCCACGAGGGCAAACTGCTCGCGCGGCAGCGGCACGCCGTCGATGGCATCGACCTCCGGAACGGTTTCGATGTCCGCGTTACGCGCCATGGCCGGATCCTGCGCCTTCCCTGTTCTTCAGGCCGAAGCGGGAGGACACCACTTGCCAGATGGCCGCTTCCACGCCGCCCGCATCCTGAGCGCCGTCAATGACCACAATGCGGTCGGGCTCGGCGTCCGCAAGCTCCAGAAACAGCTGCCGCCGCCGCTCATGGGTTTCCATGGCATCGGTCTCGAACCGGTCCGGGCTGCGGCCGCTGGCATTCTGCGCCCTTGTGGCCACGCGCTTCAGGCCAATGGCGGCCGGAACGTCGATCAGCACCGTCAGGTCGGGCCTCAGCCCGTTTGTGGCCGCCACTTCCAGCACATCCAGAACTTGGGCCTCGACGCCCGCCTCGCCCTGATAGACGCGGGTCGAATCGGCATAGCGGTCGCACAGAACCCACTCCCCGCGCTCCAGCGCCGGGCGGATGGTCACATCCACATGGTCGGCACGGGCGGCGGCAAACAGCATGGCTTCACCGCGCGGACCCAGCTTGCGCGCCGCGCCCGACAGCAGCACCTCGCGGATCATCTCTGCCCCCGGCGATCCGCCCGGCTCACGCGTCAGCGTCACGCCTAGCCCCTGTTGCAGCAGGCGCTCGCGCAGGCGGCGGATCTGGGTGGACTTGCCCGCCCCCTCTCCGCCTTCAAATGTGATGAACCGCCCCAGCGCCAACGAAACTCTCCAACTCATCCGCCCCGCAGGGCGCTGCATCACAGCCAGCCGAACAGCAACTGACGCACACCATTCATCGCCCGCTGGCTCAGCGTGCCTTTGCTGACGTCACCGCCCGTCAGAAGAGGTGCGCGGTAAACGACGGCGTCATCCGGCCCCAGCACCCTGATTTCGCCCACCACGGTGCCCTTTTCAACCGGCGCAAGCAGCGGACCGTCATAAACGGCGCGCAGCCGGTAGTTCATCGTACCGCCCGTGGGCAACAGAACCTCAACAGTACGCGCCGCCACAAGCGGCACCTCGCCTGCCGTTCCGCCGAACACGCGCGCACTGGCCACCTGTGCCCCGGCATCAAACAGGCGGTTGAGGGTGAAGGCATCCCATGCCCCCTCGACAAGATCCTTCAGCGCCGCCAGCCGCGCCTTGTCCGTGGGAAGGCCGGAGAGGGCCGCAATCACCCGCCGCCCGTTCCGCTCCACCGAAACAAGACCGCTGAACCCATCCTTTTCGGTCTGCCCTGCCCCCAGCCCGTCCAGCCCGGTGACATTGCCCAGAAACGGGTTCTTCGCCCGCTGGAAAATGTTGTTCCAGGTGAACTCCGGCTGGCTGAACAGGCCGTAGCGATCCTTGTGCTCGGTCAGGATATAGCCGGCCAGCAGGCTCAGATCGCGTACCGTCACTTTCACGCCCGGCGCCGGATAGCCGGTCGGATTGGCAAAATGCGTGTTCTTCATGCCAAGCTTGACCGCAAGAGCATTCATGCGCCCGGCAAAGGCCTCTTCGCTGCCAGCCAGCCCCTCGGCCAGAACGATGGCCGCATCATTGGCATTGTGAACGAGGAGCCCCTGCAGCAGGTCGGACACAGCGATCTGCGACTTCACGGCCGCAAACATCGTCGCCCCGCGTGACGGCGCTCCGCCTGTGCGCCAGGCATGTTCGCTGACCGTGTAAAGCGTATCTTCGGACGTTTCCCCCGCCTTCAGCGCATCGAAGACGATCGCCGCAGTCATCACCTTGGCAAGGGAGCCCGGCTCAAACGGCTGGTCCGGCGCCTTGGCATAAAGCAGCGTGTCACTGGACTGGTCGAGAAGAATGGCGGTCGCGGCGCGGGTCGCCAGCACATCCTGCGCCGCGGCGGGGCGAAGGATGCACAGGCCGGAAAGCAGAAGCCCTGCGGCAAGGGCCGCAAGCCTGAAGTGCTTGAACCTTGTCTGCAGCGGCCGTGCGGCCGTTTCACCCTGCCCGATCATGTTCCACCCGGCCGAAAACCGCCCCAAACAGCCGGAATCCAGCCTGCACCTGCCGCCAGTTCAGCGGTTCAGCTTCTGAAGGGACGTTGCGCTGTTCTCGAACGTTTCGAACGCGCCGAAAACATCATTGATGCGGTCGTTGGCGGCATAGGACGACACAGCCCCGCCGCGCAGCAGGTTGCGCGGAGCGTTAAGTCCCGGCTGCCAGATCATCTGCGGCTGGCTGGCGGCTGACGGATCCTGATAGGCCGCAGGTGCCGCATTTGCCGGCGATGCCGCAGGCACGCGGATGGTACCAAGGGTTTGCGGCTGTCCACCCAGTGTCTGGACGGCGGGAGCGGCAGCGGGAACCCCGGCAGGGATGGCGGCGGCCGGGCTCATGATGGCCTGGGCTTCAGCGGCAGCCGCCGATACATTGACCGCAGACGCCGCCGGGCTCGCCGAGGCGACCATGATCTGCGCCGCACTTTCATAGGCAACCGCCGGATCGAAGGCGATCATGTAGGACGGATCAAGCTGCGGATGAGTGGTGCCGGAAGTGGAAGCCACCGTCACCGGCTGCGGCAGTGTCAGAGGACGCGGGCGCGGTGCGAAGCTCGGCACATAATTCGTGCTGCCGGCGCCCTGCGCCAGCGGCCCGGCAGAGGCAACCATCACAGAAGCGGCAGGCGCGCGGACAGGCCCTGCTGCAGGTGCAGGCGCAGCAGGGGCCTGTGCCAGCATGGTGCCCGGCATCGTACCGCCCGGCGTCACGGCATCCGGTCCGTTATAGCTCGCCATCAGGAAGGCCTCGTCATCGCCGTCCATGCGGGCCGGGCCGATATATTCCACCTTCACCTTGCCGATACCGGCCTGCTTGGTGCCCAGCATCTTGGCGACGCGCTGCGACAGATCGATCTCGCGGTTGCCGTGGAACGGCCCGCGGTCATTGACACGCACGATCATTGAGCGGCCGTTCTCCACATTGGTCACGCGGGCATAGGACGGCAGCGGCATGGTGGCGTGGGCAGCCGTCAGCGAGTGACGGTCATAGATCTCGCCATTGGCGGTCTTGCGCCCGTGGAAGGCCTCGCCATACCAGGACGCAAATCCGACCTTGGTGTAGCCTGGCTCCTCCTTCGGATAATACCAGCGCCCGGCCACCTTGTAGGGCTTGCCGACGATGGCGCGGCCACCGCCTTTGGGCACCGGCTCACCATCGGCGACGACGCGGGGGCTGGCCTTCACGCCGTATTTGGATTCGGGAAAATATTCGGAGGAGCGTTTCTTGGTCGGCGCACTTTCGCAGGCCGCCAGTGCGAGCGCTGCAGTCAGCGCGATCGTCAGTTTCAGGGCGGGCTTGCGGAGTTTCACACCACTTGCCTCCTGAGCGTCCTTGCTGGCGCATACGGCCTTTTCAGCCATAGCTGCCATCGGGCGTTTCCCCAAACCTTGCATCCTGCCGTCCCACTCACAACGCGCCTGGCGGCCCCAGCACACGCGCTCCATGAAGCCGGTTTCCCGGCACTGTCTCGCGGTTGCGCAAACTGACCGTTCGGCCTCTTGCGCGCAAGTGCATTCCGCCCCCGCAGAAATGCAACAGCCGCAGTTAATCGCATAGTGGTTACCTGATCCTTACCGCTTCGCCAAGTCCCAAAGCGCCACAGAGTCCATCAAACCGTATCCGGTACACCATATAGGTCCGGGGCGGCTGTTTTCCGCCGCTCCGGCAGGGCCGGAAGCGCCGGCGCCTTCTTGAAATAATTTACCATCCTGCGACATGGCAGAGGGCTCATGCCCCGAATCTGCCCGGCCCCGCCTGGCTCTGCCTGCCTCTGGCACGTCCACAGCCAGAACTCCTGCACGCAGTTCGATGCACAGGCAGATTCCCTGCCGGTCTGTCCAGGCTTCGCGGCGGTGACGCGCCCCGCCCTGAAAAGCCTCAGCCCCATCAAGGCCTGAATCCCTCAAGGTTAGAGCCTATCATTGCATCACTTTGTGATCGCCATCACAAACCGCAGCGGCGGCAGCGCCTAAAGTGATGCCACTGCAACGGGCCGCCCCGCCCTGCGCAGGCTGGGGCCTTCCCGGCACCGGCCGCTGATCCTGCACCCCTGCCCACGACACGCCGGATCAGCGGCCCCCTTCCGGGGGACACATGGCGGGCAATTTTTCCTGACAAGACATTGTATGCGCAGCGCGGCGGCAGCCGTTCTGGCTGCGCCCCTCCGGCCTTTGCGGCGTTCTGTGAGGCGCGCTCATAGACAGGGATGGCCGGCGGAGGCAACGGCAAGGCTGAAGCCGCCTTTTCGAGTCAATCCTGCTGTTCCGGGGATACGCCCCAGGGTGCCGCCCGTCCCTCGGAGTTTTAAGCCAAGGTTTCTGCGAGGTTTTCAGGCATGTTTCCGGCACGTTTTCTGGCAAGTTCCGGGCAGTCCTCACAAATTCACGCCACCCCGCTTGACATTCCCCCCCAAAGCCCCGAAACGGTTTGCACAACGGAAGAGTGGCCGAGTGGTTTAAGGCACCGGTCTTGAAAACCGGCGTAGGTGAGAGCCTACCGTGGGTTCGAATCCCACCTCTTCCGCCACGTCCATTTTCTTGCTTCTAGGCTCAGGACCTATCAATTTGCATTGACCCGTGCGATGTGATTCAGGATGGCAAAGAAGTTTGCCATGACTGATCTGTATTTGCTCTCACCAGCGCAGATGGCGAAGATCGAACCGTTCTTCCCGCTTTCTCATGGTGTTCCTCGTGTCGATGACCGGCGGGTGATTTCAGGCATCATCTATGTGCTGAAGCACGGCCTCCAGTGGAAAGATGCACCGAAGGACTACGGGCGGCTCGAGGGCTGGCGCCGCATCGCCACCCGCCATGACCGCCGGGCAGACGTCTTCATGGCCGCAATCACAATCGCTGCAATTGTCATATGGTGGCTTCAATGAGTCCTGAGCCTAGCACGACTTTGGCAGATTATTCTTTGGCGGGTCGCTGGGGCGGCATCCGCAGTGCGGGCATGGTTTGTCCGGCGGCCTGCTCAGACGGTCAAGGATGGCTTGCCTAATGGCTGGCAGGCTCGGTTTCGGTGGTGGTCCCGAGATTCTTTTTTCCCCCACTTCGACTTTGCTCAGTACATGCCTTGGCCTGCTTGAGGCGAAGGGATTGGAGGAAGGCGAGCGCGATCATGGACATCAGCGCGTGTCGGTGCAGGCCTTTCCATGATCGCCCCTCGAAGTGGTCCAGGCCGAGTTCTTCCTTGAGTTGCTGGTGAGCCTGCTCGCAAACCCAGCGGGCCTTGATGGCGCCGGCGAGTTGCTTGATCGGCGTGTTGGCAGGCAGGTTGGAGAGGTAGTACTTGCGCTCGCCGGCCGATCGATGTTCCCCGGCGAGCCAGACTTCTTCGCCCGGCAGATGCTGGGCACCCATGTCGTGGATACGCTGCTGCGGTCCGTCCGCGACCCTCACGCGAACTGCGGCAAAGCGGGCCGCAAGCTTGCCCTTGGTGCCACGCCGCCAACTGACCTGGCGCCATTTCGCCGCCTCCAGCATGGCTTGTGCCGATACCGAGGTGATGTCGGGTATCGCGTTCTTTCTCGGGCGTCCGCGAGCGGCAACGGGAAAGACCATGCTGACATCGGCAGGGTAGACCTTCTGCTTGAACGGGATACCCACAGCCCAGGCAAGGCCGCGCTCGCTCAGGCCCTGCCGGAAGGATGCCGGGAGGCCATATCCCGCATCGGCCAGGACACAGCCGAAGCGAACGCCTGCGGCACGGACCCTGTCGATCTCGGCCAGTGCGATCTCCGGCTTGGTCCGGTACGCTCGCAGCCCCTCTGGAACCCCGGCGCGATCAAGGCGGGCCGCATCACTCGTCCAGCTTTCCGGCAGAAAAAGGCGCAGGCCCACCATCACCGGCACCTCGCGCGAGGCCAGCGTGACCGACACAAGCGTCTGGCAGTTGGCGTTTTTGCCGAGCGTCGAGGCATACTGCGGCGCCACGCCAACCGAATGCCGCCCTTTCTTGGGCAGAGCCGTATCGTCGATGATCAGCCAGGCATCGTCGCCACCAACCAGTCGGTCCGCCTCGGCAAGCAACGCCGCCTCAAGCGGTGCTTCGTCCCAGACCCCGCTGCCGGCAAAGTGATGAAGCCGGTCGTAGCTGACATCGTCGTCCCGTGCAGCCATGGGCTGAACACTCTTGCGATCACCCGGCCCGATCAGCCCCGAAATGTAGGCCGGGCACATCCGGCGCCGCGTCTTGTTCCGTAGCGCGGCGGCAAACGGCGCAAGCCATGCCTCCAGTTCGTTCCGCCAACCCGTTTCCATCACCAGCCTCCTTGAAAGCTGGCTCCCTATGAA
>NZ_LIPT01000014.1 GCF_001418225.1 Pannonibacter indicus
CGAGGGGCTCAGAAGTTTCCCCGCGCAGCCTCCGTCAGGATCAGCTTGTCCAGCGTCAGATCCGCCACCGCCTTGCGAAGCCGTTCGTTCTCCTTCTGGAGATCCTTCAACTGCCGAAGCTGGTCACGGCTCATGCCGCCATATTGCTTACGCCACCGGTAGAACGTCAGCTCGGAAACGCCGATCTGGCGAACGGCATCCGCCATCGCCATGCCTTGGCCGCGCAAAACCTCAACCTGCCGAAGCTTCGTGACGATCTCGTCGGGCTTGTGTCGCTTGTTTGCCATTGTGGTCCTCCTTCAGGGTCAAAACCATACTTCAAGGTGGACCCGTTCAATGGGGGTGGATCAATCTTGGCAATACGGCTGGACGAAGCCAGCGCGTGGCCAGCTTCGGCGCCGGTGCCGTTGACGATGTTGAGCACGCCTGCGGGGAGCAGGCCGCCAATGAGTTCAGCCAGCAACAGAATGGCCGCCGGGGTCTGTTCGGCCGGTTTCATCACGATGCAGTTGCCCGCAGCCAGGGCCGGAGCCAGCTTCCAGGCTGCCATCAGGATGGAGAAGTTCCACGGAATGATCTGGCCGACGACGCCCAGCGGCTCATGGAAGTGATAGGCGACCGTGTCATGGTCGATTTCGCTCATGGTGCCCTCCTGCCCGCGCAGCACACCGGCGAAATAGCGGAAGTGATCGACGGAGAGCGGAATGTCGGCGGCGGTCGTCTCGCGGATCGGCTTGCCGTTGTCCCAGGTTTCGGCGGCGGCCAGCACGTCGAGATTGGCCTCCATCACGTCGGCGATCTTCAGAAGGATGTTGGCGCGGTGGGCGGCAGAGGTCTTGCCCCAGGCCTCGCGCGCCGCATGGGCGGCATCGAGCGCCGCGTTGATGTCGGCGGCATCGGAACGGGCAACCTCGCAGATCCTGGCGCCGGTGATCGGGGTGATGTTGTCCATGTAGCGGCCGTTGACCGGCGGCACGAACTTGCCGCCGATGAAATTGTCATAGCGCTCGCGGAACGGTGAAACGGTGCGGAAATCCGCCTGTGCCTGAATGTTCATACTTGTCTCCTCCAACGGGCCGCCCCCTCGCGGCCATGGGAAGAGCTTGACGCACGGCGGACGGTCTGAGGAGCCATGGCCGGGAACGGCTGCCCGCGCCTGTCGCAGTTCTGCGACAGATGATGGCGGGTATGTGGGAGGTGTCAGATGGAAGCACAGTCGCGCCCCATATCCGGCGTCACCCCGGGCGGAGCGAAGCGCAGACCCGGAGCCGACTCGCTTGCAGAGCAAGCATGGGGACGGCGAAAGCTGAGACAGGCGCAGGAGGCTGCCCGTATTTTACCGCCAGTGGACTGCGGCACCTCTCTGCAAATGAGTGGGCCCCGGATCTTCGCTTCGCTCCGTCCGGGGCGACGCTGCGGTGAGGGGCAAATCCATGCCCGCCTGACAGGCCCCGGCCTATCCTTGGTATTTTGGACCGGGGCTGAGCGTGGCAAATGCCCGAGCGCGCTCGCCCCCTCACTCCTTCGCCAGTTTGCGGTGAAGCGTCGCGCGGGAGAGGCCGAGGGCGCGGGAGGCGGCGGAGACGTTGCCGGCGGCCCGCGCCAGCGCCCGGTGCAAAACGGCGCGCTCCGCATCCTCCAGCCGCTCATGCACCGGCAGGCCGAGAAGATCGGCGAGCGGGCGCGGGTTTGCAGCAGGATCGGCAGTCAGCCCCAGCAGCGCACGGGCACCGCGTGTTGCGCCGATGACGAGATCATCCTCATCCACCGCCACAAGCGCGGCGAGGCTGTGATTGCCACCGCCCGGCACCAGCACCACTCGGGCTTTCGGGAAGGCGGCGTGGAAAAGATCAGCCTCCACCTTCTGCGCCGTATTCTGCACCGTCTGGCTGATCAGGCCGAGAACGGCGGAAGACACATCCTGCTCTGCCGTCGAGACGTCGATCACCGCCGCAAGCTGACCGTTTGCATCATGCACGGGGGCAGAAGTGCAGGTCAGGCCGATGTTGCGGGCAAGGAAATGCTGGTCGCGGTGGATCGTCACCGCCCTGCCCTCGGCAAGGCAGGTGCCGATGCCATTGGTGCCAGCTTCCGCTTCCGACCACACGGCCCCGGTCCACAGGCCGGATGCAGCAAAGTCGCGGTCTTCGGAAGGATTGCCGCGCCGCTCCACCGCGATGCCTTCCGCATCGGCCAGAACAACACAGGCGCCAAGGCCGCCGATGGTCTGGAACAGCCAGTCGAGATGGGGCGCGGCGGTGGCCACAAGCCCGCCCATGCGCTCGCGCACCAGGGCAAGCTCCTGCGCCGTCAGGCGCGGCTCCACCCGGCGTTTCACCGGATCAAGGCCATGAAGATGGGCCGAGCGGGCCCAGGATGCGGCAATGGGCGAGCGCGCCGCCTGCCCGCTGGCAAGCGCCGCCTCGATACGGCTCTGATGCTGAGACGCCACCGTGGGCATGTCTGGCTCCTCCCGCAAGGCTCTGACAGCCTGCACCCAGCCCGAAGGAACAGGACACAGGCCGAAGCCCCTGAGGCGGCAGGCACCACTCCCTGCGGGCCATTGTTGCAAGGACGCGGATCTCACCCTTCCGCGAGCCTCAAGCCCCCGATGCGCACCATGCCGCAAGGAAAGACTAGCAGCTTCGCCGCACCCACGCCACCGGAGGATTACACGGCCGGGCGCACCCACACGGCGCAGTCATGGAAGGCGGCGCCGCCATAGGGGGCAATGGGCTCGGCTCCGATCAGCGTGTTGATGCCATTGCCGTTTTCAAAGGCCGTGTTGGGCCAGATGCCTTCCGACACCACCGTTCCGGGGGCCAGCCCCTCCACATGGCGCAGATGCAGCAGCACCTCGCCGCGCCGGTTTCCCAGGATGACGCGGGCGCCATCCTCCAGCCCCGCAGCGGCGGCTTCATCGGGGCGCATCCACACTTCCGGCCGGCCGCCTTCCTTCTTGGTGGAGCCCGGCGTTTCGGTGAAGCTGGAGTTGAGGAAGGAGCGGGCCGGCGCCGTCACCAGCCGGAACGGATGCTCCGCGTCGGCATTTTCCACCGCGTCCCAGTAATCCGGCAGGCGCGGCATGGCGGCGTGGGCACCAAAGGGCTTGCCGTCTTCCGGCCGGTTGGGCGCAGCGGTAAAGCCCCAGTCCACCTTGAAGTGATACTTGCCGTCCGCATGGCCGAAGCCATCGAGAAAATGGGCGGTGCGGAAGTCCGGCTGCAGATCCTTCCAGCGCCCGGCCTCCAGTTCGGCCAGCGTGCCATAGCCGGAATTGACGAGCATCCAGTCCACGTGCTCGCGGGCGCTCATGTGGAAGCCGGGATGATCCTTTGCGCCAAGACGCTTCGCCAGTTCGTTGATAACGAATATGTTCTCCCGCGCCTCGCCCGGCGCTTCCGTCAGCTTCGGGCCAAACAGCATGTACTGGTGGCCGCCGCCCCGGTAGATGTCGTCATGCTCCAGAAACTGGGTGGCAGGCAGCACGATATCAGCACAGCGCGCCGTGTCCGTCATGAATTGCTCATGCACCACGGTGAAGAGATCCTCACGGGCAAAGCCCTGTTTCACCAGTGTCTGTTCCGGCGCGACGGAGACCGGATTGGTGTTCTGGATCAGCAGCGCCGTCACCGGCGGGCCGCCGGCCAGCGCCTCCCTGTCCCCCGTCAGCACGCGGCCGATGAGGCTCTGGTCGAGGAACCTCGTGCCGCTGCGTAAGGAACTGCCCTCGATCATCGACTTGTCGAGCCTGTAGATCGCCCCGTTGTTGTGGAAGGCGCCGCCCCCTTCATACTGCCAGGAGCCTGCAACAGCTGCAATGCTGGCCGCCGCGTGCATGGAGACAGCGCCGTTGCGGCTGCGGGTAAAGCCATAGCCCAGGCGGATGAAGGTGCGCTTCACCTCGCCGATCATCCGGGCGAGCTGCGTGATCTCTTCAGCCGGAACGCCGGTGATCCCTTCCGCCCATTCCGGCGTGCGGGTGGCAAGATGGGCCTCCAGCTCATCCGGGCAATCGGTGTAGCGGGCAAGATAGTCCCGGTCGGCGAGTCCATCGCGGAACAGCACATGCATGATGGCACAGGCCAGCGCCGCATCGCTTCCGGGCTTCAGCACGATCCCGATATCCGCCTGCTTCATCGTTTCGGTGCGGTAGACGTCAACCACGATGATCTTCGCACCACGCGTCTTGCGGGCGGTGATGGCGTGGGTCATCACATTCACTTGGGTTGCCACCGCATTGGTGCCCCAGAGGATGATCTGGTCGGCCTTCATCATCTCGCGCGGATCCGGCCCGGCCAGAAGCCCGGTTCCGGCCACATAGCCGGTCCAGGCCGGATTGGTGCAGATCGAGGAAAACTGCTGCGAATAGCCCTTGGCATGGCGCAGGCGGTGGATACTGTCGCGCTGCACCAGCCCCATGGTGCCGGCGTAGTAATAGGGCCAGACCGTCTCCGGCCCATGCTTCGCCTCCGCCTCCAGGAATCGCGCGGCAATAAGGTCCAAGGCCTCGTCCCAGGAGATGGGCTCGAACCGCCCCTCCCCCTTCGCACCAACGCGGGCCATTGGCGTCAGCAGCCGGTCCGGGTGGTACAGCCGCTCGGCATAGCGGGCGACCTTGGCGCAGATGACGCCCGCCGTGTAGGGATTGTCCGCCGCCCCGCGCAGGCGGCCGATGCGGCCCTCTGCCGTCACCTCCACATCCAGCGCGCAGGTGGAGGGGCAGTCGTGCGGACAGGCGGAATGGGCGGTGATGGTGACAGGCTTGTTCATCTTCGGTCTTTTCGGGGTCCCGGTGGCGCCGCCCCAGAGCAGAATGCCGACTAAGGCAGGGTGAGGCCGCCTGCGGGGCGCAGGCAGCGCGGGAGCTGTGTTTTCTTCGTTCGCCAGCTTTCGGGACACAGGCGCATGAAGTCAAGCCGGGCCCGCAGGCAATTGTACACAAGGTACCGTTCTGCCGGCAAAAGGCGCAGCAGCGGTGTGTTGCCTTGAGTGCATGCGACAGGAACATCCCGCTAACCTCACCTTAAGACTTGTGGAACACAGTGAGAACAGCTAAGGTAAGTTCATGATTTGTACCAGACCCTCCAACGGGGACCTCACATGCTGACGCGCAAGCAACACGAATTGCTGATGTTCATTCATGAGCGCCTGAAGGAATCCGGGGTTCCGCCGTCTTTTGACGAAATGAAGGACGCACTGGACCTGCGGTCCAAGTCCGGCATTCACCGTCTGATCACGGCGCTGGAGGAGCGCGGCTTCATCCGCCGCCTGCCCAACAGGGCGCGCGCCATGGAAGTGGTCCGCCTGCCGGACTCGGTCACGCCGGGCCTGTCTTCGCCGCGCGGCAAGGGCTTTGCGCCGTCGGTTATCGAGGGATCGCTCGGCAAGGCCTCTGCCCCGGCCGCCGCTCCGTCCGCCCCGGTGGCGGAAACCGCACCTCACTTCACCTCCATCCCGGTCATGGGCCGCATCGCCGCCGGTGTTCCGATCGAGGCGATCCAGACCCACAGCCATTCCATCTCCGTGCCGCCCGAGCTGATCAGCCGCGGGGAGCACTATGCACTGGAGGTGCGCGGCGATTCGATGATCGAGGCCGGTATTCTGGATGGCGACACGGTGCTGATCCGCAAGACCGACACGGCCGAAAGCGGTGACATCGTCGTGGCACTGGTGGATGACGAGGAAGCAACGCTCAAGCGCCTGCGCAAGAAGGGCGCTTCCGTTGCGCTGGAAGCTGCCAACCCGGCCTATGAAACCCGCATCTTCGGCCCCGGCCGCGTGCGCATCCAGGGCAAGCTCGTGGCCCTGTTCCGCCAGTATTGAGCCGCTGCCCCCCTTTCAACACGCTTGAAGAATGCCGGAGACACTGTTTCCGGCATTTCTGTTTATGGCAGCACGCGGCACGCACCCGGCAGACTTGCCTCACCGGCAACTGGCTGGGCCCGCGCGGTCCCAGAGCACGTGTGATAACCATTCCAGCCAAGGCGGCACCGGTTTTGCATCCGGGATCGCATGAAAACAGGCAGCCAGAGCACGGCCGGCCGCTCCGTTTTCATCGAAAGGGTGCCAGGCATGTTGCGCCAGCCACTCAAAGCCTTGATACGGGCGGTGCAGAAGCGTCCGGACCAGGTTCCCGCCGGGCACAGGAATTGCTGACCTGCCCTCCCCTTGCCCCCTGCGTCAAAACGCATCTTGCTCCGGACGCGTCTGCGCCGCAGTTAGCGGGTAAGGAATTATCCTGATTTGCCGCAAGCCGGCCAGCACAAGGAGGCCCTCATGACCATCGAGACATCCGGCCAGTGGCCAGCCCAGTCACCCGCACATGTCGGTGTGCGTGGACGTTGCCCGCGCTGCGGTCAGGGGCATCTGTTCAAGGGCTTCCTCACCCTTGCCCCGTCCTGTGAAGTCTGCGGCCTTGACTACAGCTTCGCCGACCCGGCGGATGGCCCGGCCTTCTTCGTCATCTGCTTTGCCTGCGTTCCGAGCGTTGCCTTCGCCATGTGGCTGGAAATTGCCTACACGGCGCCCTATTGGGTCCACCTTTTCACAACGCTGCCGCTGCTGCTCCTCACCTGCATTCCGCCCCTCCGCCCCCTCAAGGGCTGGCTGGTAGCAAGCCAGTATATCTACAAGGCCGAGGAAGGCAGGCTGGTGACGGATACCCCGGCCGAAGACAAAACGGCGGGAGGAGCAAGGCCCGGTCCCGAAACCTGAAAAGGCCGGCTCATTCCAGGAATTTCGATACTCACACCTTACGCCTTGAAAAGGCTCTTGCGCCGCAAGGGTTTGTCCAACTCTCAATGAGTCAGGCGGATCGGGAACCGGCAGCAAGCTCCGGAGCAGACCGGACTGCTTCAGCCCGCCCTTTGACCATGAAGGGCACCGCTGTGAGGATCATCAGGCTGAACCACCAGCCCTGCCATGCCCCATGACTTACAACCGCGACACTGTAGGTGACGGCTAGAGTGACGGTTGCCGCCGCGAGGCTCGCGCCCTGAAGGTGGCCCGCGCGGCGGAACAACAGGGCAAGCGCTGCAGCGAACAAAGCCGCCCCAGCCAGCCCCAGTTCGAACCAGATTTGCAACGGCGCGTTATGGCTGTGCCCGAAACCAAGCAGGTATTTTCTCTCAGGTGAATATCCGGCAGCTTCGGGCAATTCGTCTGCCACTTTCGAGGCTTCCATCCCATATCCCAGCCAGACATGCCCGGGCAGCAAATTGGCATATTCCGTCCAGATGAGCCCGCGTATGGTCAGCGAGGTGTAGCCGACCTTTTCGTGGATGGCCTGAGGGATCATGTCATTCACATGGCCGACAATGAGCGGCATGAAGACAAAGGTCACAAGAGCGCCACCGGTCACGACCCTGTAGATAGCCCGCGGCCAGACGAAGGCCGGAACGGTCAGCAGCAGGATGACAAGCACGCCGAGCTGCGCCGACGAGCTGTCGGATTGAAAGCATGACACAGCTGCAAACACCAGCAGTCCGGCCAGGGGCAAGCGGCGGCGCTGTTTCAAGATCACGAGAGCTGCAAACGGCAGGAACATGGCGATTGCAACGGCTGCGCGGTTCAGAACGTAGTTGTCAGGATCGCCGCGAAGTTCTGCATTCAGCACGCCGCCGGTCAGGAAATGAACAAAAATCAGAACAGCCGTCAGCGGCAGAGAGATGGCAAGTGCGGCTCCGATCCGCCCTGCAAGACGCTCAAGCACCGGAACCGGCAAGGCACAGACACATAGCCACAAAAGGCCTGAGACCAGGACCGAGAAGAGGAAACCCCATGCCGAACTCAGCCCCCTCGCCTGTACCGGGACAGGCGTCCAGGTAACGGAGATCAGCATGAAGGCGGTACAGGTGAGGCCCGCCAGGAGCAAGGGAGACCGGATCTTCGAGCCCAGGCCCTCAAACATTGCCTGCCCGCGGTAACACCACGCAAGCCCGGCAAGAAAGACAGCGGCCAGCGCCAGAAACAAGGGCGGAGACACCCGGGCGACCGTCAGGACAGGCGGAAGCGCTGCAAATACCGATACGAAGAGGAATTCGAGCGCCTGCACCGGCTTGCCGCGGTTTCGCCCGGCCAGTTTTTGAGCAACCTCGGTCAAAACGGCAATTCCCTTTAAAAAAGTCTCTTAACTCAGGTCTTTCGATGCAGGCGCATCATGCTTTGAAATTGCCCAACCGCACCACAGCAGCCGCCACCCGGAGCTTGCAGCTTAACGCATTCGGGGCATCGCGGCCTGAACGGGGCTTCCGGCCTCGACTTCACCCAGCGCGGCGATCAGCATCGCCTTGCACTGATCTTCCCCACCAGCGGCCGCACTGTTGCCGAGGCGCTCAAGATGCCACATCAAACGCTCGAGCGGAATGATGCCGGCGGAGGCGACAAAGAAGCCCTCTGCATCGTGAGGGGCCGTCATCTCGTTGGCGTCAAACAGCTCTTCATAAAGCTTTTCCCCCGGACGCAGACCGGTGAACTTGATCGCAATGTCCTCATCCGGCCGCAGTCCCGCCAGGGAAATCATCGTTCGTGCCAGTGTCAGGATCTTCACGGGCTCGCCCATGTCGAGGACAAAGATGCGTCCGCGTGTCTCTTCGCGTCCGATTTCGGCCGAAGCGGCGTGCAGCACCAGTTCGGTCGCCTCCCGGATTGTCATGAAATAACGTGTCATTTCCGGGTGCGTGACCGTGATCGGACCGCCGGCGGCAATCTGCCGCTTGAAAAGCGGCACGACCGAGCCGTTGGATCCCAGCACGTTGCCGAACCGCACGGTGATGAACCGGGTGTCGACGCCGCTGATGTCCAGTGCCTGGCAATAGGCTTCCGCGATCCGCTTGGTCCTGCCCATCATGCTGGTGGGCCGCACGGCCTTGTCGGTCGAAATCTGAACCATCGCACGGGCACCACAGGCAACGGCCGCATCAGCCACATTGCGGGTCCCCAAGACGTTGGTCAGCACACCTTCACAAATATTGTTCTCCACCAGCGGCACATGCTTGAGGGCCGCGGCGTGGAAGACAACGGCAGGCCTGCAGGCCTGCATCACCTCATGCACACGCCGCCTGTCGCGCACGTTGCCGATGACGGCCTGCCGGGGCAGGTCCGGATTGAGTTGGGAGACTTCAAGATCGATTTCATAAAGAGCGTATTCGCTTGAATCGAACAGGATGATTGAAGCCGGGTTGCAGGCCACCACCTGCCGGACGATCTCCGAGCCAATGCTGCCGCCGGCGCCGGTGACAAGCACCGTCCGACCACCAATCAGGGACCTGATCGCCTCCAGTTGCAGTTGCACCGGAGGCCGGCCAAGCAGATCTTCAAGCGTGATACTGGCCAGATCCGGCTCAGTGCCCGTGAGCGGCCTGTTTACAACGCGGCGCAGGGGCAGCTTGAGCCGCGCGGCACTGGCGGCAAGAGACTGCATACCCGCCTCACCGGCGCGGGGCGTTGCCAGAAGCAGCGCCGAAACCGGGACACCGCCCATTGCAAGACGGCCAACAATCCGCTCCAACTCATCAGCCGAGCCGATAACCGGCACCCCCCGCACGGCTCTGCCGCTGCGCTTGCCTGCACCAAGCTCGACAATGCCTTCCACTTTGTAGAGGCGGGAGGACTCGAGCTTGTAATTGCGGATGACGTTGTCAGCATCGCCGACATGGCCGACGATCAGCACATGTTCGCGGTTCTGTATGTCCCGTTTCCGGAACCCGACCCCGCCAAGATGCCCGTCTTTATAAGCGCGGTACATGATGCGGGGCGCGCCCAGCAACACGATCAGCACGAACCACAGGATGAGCGGCGTTGCGCGCGGAAAGCCGGCCAGCCGGTCGACGAGGAAATGAAGAATCAGAAACGCGAAGATCGCGGCCGTACTGCTCAGCACGATGCTCCGCAGATCGCTCAGCGAGGCAAAGCGCCAGATTCCTCTCCCCAGACCGAAAAGAGCAAACATCACGCCGGCGATGGCCGCGAATGAAAGAACCCACCACGCGAGGCGGCTCATGGGCGGCAGGGACTGAAGATCGTACCGGGCCAGCAGCGCGATCGTCATGGCAAGGCCGGCCATGATCACGTCATGCAGGCGCGCGAGCAGTTGCTTCGTTGATGCCCGCGTTAACAGCACGCCTGGCCACTCCTGACACTTGAAGCCATATGGTTCTCTCCTGACCAGGCTTCATTAAACTGCTTCGCTTTTGCCCTGACCAGTGTCGCGGCGTCAAGGCCAAGACAGGTGGAGGCGCAAAACACCCCGGACAGACATTTAGCGAATGCACAATTTATAGGCGCGTTATCCTCTGCCTGCTCCAGAACCGCAGTCCCGCAAGCGTATCGGGTTAGACATCCCGGCGGATATTCAAAACATGATTAATTCAATACAGATTACGCACAATCAATATCTTGCGCGGAAGGGTGTCACTCTCAGATAAAAACTTCAACTTCACTTCTTCTCATGATTGAAGCGAAAGATATAACACCCACTTTCGAATGATTAATATTTTGTTAAAATTCAAGCCGTGGCCGCGCTTGTTCAGTGAGTGAACCGGCGGCTTCCAGACTTGCACCTCATTCAAATGCGTTTGCGGGGGCCAAATGCGTATCAACCGACTTTTCACCAAAGCCGGAGCGCCGGCATATTGCGATGTTCGTTTCCGCCAGCACCAGAGCGAAGTTCGCACACAAGGCGGCAAGGTTCTGTCGCGGCAGGCGGTATCGGAAGTGCCGGAGCGCTTTTCCCAGGTTGCCGCAGATGTGCTGTGCCAGAAATATTTCCGCAAGACGGGCGTTGCCGCCCGTCTGAAGAAGGTGCCGGAGGACGATGTCCCGGTCTGGCTGCAGCGGTCGGTTCCCGACGAGGAAGCGCTCAAGTCTCTTCCCGAAGAGGCGCGCTTCGGGCCGGAAACCTCGGCACGGCAGGTCTTTGACAGGCTTGCCGGGACCTGGACCTACTGGGGCTGGAAAACCGGCACCTTTGACAGCGAAGACGATGCCCGCGCCTTCTTCGACGAGATGCGCGTCATGATGGCGCTTCAGGCCGCCGCTCCGAACTCGCCGCAATGGTTCAACACCGGCCTTTTCTGGGCTTATGGCATCGAAGGCGCTGCACAGGGCCATTGGCACGGCGATCCCGTCTCCGGCGAAGTCGTCCCCTCCCGCACGGCCTATGAGCATCCTCAGGTGCACGGCAGCGTCATCCTCTCGGTGGAGGATGATCTGGTCAATGAGAACGGCATCATGGACCTGTGGGTCCGGGAGGCGCGGCTCTTCAAATATGGCTCCGGAACCGGCTCCAATTTTTCACGCCTGCGCGGCGCCGGCGAACCGCTGGACCATGGCGGCCGCTCTGCCGGGCTCCTCTCCTTTCTCAAGGTCGGAGATGTGGCAGCCGGATCGCTGAGACTTGGCAGCACGACCCGTGCCGCGGCCAAGATGGTCGTCGTGGATGCCGACCATCCGGATATTGAAGCCTTCATCGACTGGAAGGTGGCCGAGGAAGAAAAGGTCGCTGCGCTCGTTTCCGGCTCCCAGCTGGCCAGACAGTGCCTCAACCGGATCATTGCGCTGGTCGGGGCCATCAGCGGCCATCATACCACGGGCGAGCGGTTCAAGACGGAGCTCGACGCAGCCATCCAGGACGCGCGCGCCGTCCAGATACCCGACAGTTTCATCGACCGGATCCTGCGCAGCGCCTCGCAGGGGCACGAGCTGCCCGAGCTGAAAACCTACGACATCAACTGGGATTCGGAAGCCTACCGCACCGTCTCCGGCCAGAATGCGAACAACTCGGTCAGGCTTCCGGACAGTTTCCTGCATGCCCTGGAGACAGGCGGCGACTGGCACCTGTCTCCGCGCCGGAACACGGCGGCACAGGCAGGACAAGGCCGCAGCATCAAGGCCGAAGCGCTCTGGCAGCGGATTGCGCGCGCGGCCTGGACTTCGGCCGATCCCGGACTGCAGTTCGATACCACCATCAACGGCTGGCACACATGCCCGGCTTCGGGCCGCATCAATGGCTCGAACTCCTGCTCCGAATTCATGTTCGTGGATGACACGGCCTGTGTGCTCGCTTCCCTCAACCTCCTGGCATTCGTGCAGGAGGATGGTGAGATCTGTCTTGAGCTGTTCCGCCATGCGGTGCGGCTGTGGACGGTCAGCCTCGATATCTCCACCGCCATGGCGCAATATCCTTCGCGTGCCGTGGCGCATAACACGCTGCGGCACCGGCCGCTGGGCCTCGGCTTTGCCAATCTGGGCGGGCTCATCATGTCGCTTGGCCTGCCCTATGACAGTTCCGCCGCACGCAGCCTTGCAGCCGCACTCACCGCCGTTCTGACGGGCACCGCCTATGAGACATCGGCGGAACTTGCCAGAGATCTGGGGCCGTTCCCTGCCTTGGCAGAAAACCGGCAGTCCATGGAGCGGGTGCTGCAAAACCATGCGGCCTGCGCCAAAGGCCAGAGCGATCCGGCGCAATATGATGGATTGTGCCGGCCACCCTACTCGGCTGGCTTCGACATATGCCCGAGCCCGGACCTTGCCGCGGCTGCGGCCACGGCCTTTGACCGGGCGCTTGAGCTTGGCCGGCGCTTCGGCTGGCGCAATGCACAGGTCTCGCTGCTGGCCCCGACCGGGACAACCGGGCTGGTGATGGACTGCAGCACGACGGGCATCGAACCGGACTTTGCCCTCGTCAAGTTCAAGACACTGGCGGGCGGCGGCTTCTTCAAGATCATCAATGCGATGGTGCCGCTGGCCTTGCGCAGGCTCGGCTATGGCGAGGATGCCGTCACCCGCATCGTGCAGCACATCGTCGGACACGGGTCGCTCAAGGATGCGCCGGGCGTCAATCTGGACAGCCTGCGCCAGCGGGGGCTGACCGAAGCCTGTCTGACACGGATCGAGGCCGCGGTGCAGGGCGCAAGCCATATCCGCGATGCTGTAAGCCAGTGGGTCACCGGTCCGGAGGAACTGACCGGCTGCCTCGGGATCACGGCGGCAGAAATGGAGCAGCCGGGATTCGACCTGCTGAACTGGCTGGGCTACCTGCCGGAGGAGATCGAAGCGGCCAACGCCCATGCCTGCGGTGCGCTGACCATCGAAGGGGCTGCGGATCTGGCCGCGCAACATCTGCCGGTGTTTGACTGCGCGACGCCTTGCGGCCCCAAGGGCGTGCGTGCCCTCAGCCTGGAAGGCCACCTGATGATGATGGCTGCGCTGCAGCCCTTCCTCTCCGGTGCCATATCCAAGACGGTCAACATGCCGCGCGACGCCTCTGTCGCCGATTGTTCCGCTGCGTTTCTCAAGGCGTGGGAACTGGGCCTCAAGGCCATTGCGATCTACCGGGATGGCTCCAAGCTGTCGCAGCCCCTGTCGGCGGGCAGCCTGGACCAGCTTCCGGCCGTCAACACAGGCGGCAGCAAGGCGGACCGGGCGGAAATGCCCCGGGAGCCTACAGCCCAGTCTCCTCAGGATCAGGCCGCTTCTGCCGATGCCCCGGTTTCATCGCGCTCGCCCGTCAATGCCTGAGCGAGCTCGATAAAGAGTTTGCCGGGCAGCGGCGGCGCAAAAAGATAGCCTTGTGCCGCCGTCACTCCCAGTTCCCGCAGGCGCTCCACCTGCTCGACCTTCTCAACGCCTTCGGCGATGATGCCCATGCCGAGATTGTCGGCGAGTTCCACCATCGAATCAACAATCGTGGTGGAGCTGTCATCCGTGCCGATGGCATCGATGAACATCTTGTCGATCTTGATGATGTCGATGCCCAGCTTCTGCAGATAGGCCATGCCGCCATGGCCGGTGCCCACGTCATCCAGCGCCACACGCACGCCAAGGGCCTGGATCTCCGCGATCAGCTTGCGGGCGAGCTCCAGATCCTCCAGCGGCATGCGCTCGGTCACTTCCACCACAAGCTGCTGATAGGCGATGGCGGAGTTGCCGTAGATTTCCTTGATATCGTCGATGATCCGGCGGTCATTGAAGTGGCCTGCAAACAGGTTGATCGACAGCTTCAGATCCGGGTTTTCCGCATAGAGCGGCCCTACCTCGCGGACGGTCTCGCGCATCATGATGCGGGTCATTTCAAAGATATGCCCGGTGCTTTCGGCGTAAGGCATGAACTGCGCCGGCGGGATCAAGGTTCCGTCCCGGTTGCGCCAGCGCATCAGCACCTCGCAGCCGCGCAGGCTTCCGGTTTCGATATCCATGACCGGCTGGTAATAGGGAATGAACTCCTTGCGCCGGATGGCGGCGGCAAATTCGTCATCCGCATCCTTGTCGGGCCGCCAGAAGAACCAGACGCCGATCGCAATGAAAATGATGGCCAGCCCTGCGCAGACCACGGCCACCATCATCTTCAGCCCCGCGACCAGACTGATGGCGGCAGAGCGTGGCACCGCGATGACGGATTTCAGCGGATAGCGGTCCGAGCGCACCTCGACCGTCAGAATCTCGTCGCTCTCCAGGAGCTCGGAGCTGAAGCCGCCGGTGGAGAACCATGGCACATCATTGCCGAGCCGCAGTTCGGCACGGCGGAAGGCCCGCAGATACTCCGGCCCCGGATCGATCGACACCGCAGCCGGCGATATTTCGGCAAAGAGACGGGTCGAATTCATCAGGTCCCAGCTGACGATGGCAACATGGGTGCCCAGAAACTGGACGCCCATCACGCCGATGCCCACCAGCGGCGCATCCGGCTTGGCGGCCGGCAGGATCGCCTCGCCGTCGATCTGACCGTCGGGAACAACACACATGCGCACGCCGTTGCGGTCGACAAGGCCGATGCGCTGCAGAAAGCCAAGCTGGCCGACGGCGGCCAGAAGCATCTGCCTGTCCTCGCGCGAGCAGCTGGTGGCCGAACTGCGCTCGAGGCGCTGCAGTGTGGTCACCGCATCATTGATCGCGAACTCGCCGCGCATCACATAGCGTCTGGCCATCGCCTCCAGTTCGGTGCGGGCGTTGGTAATGGCATAATTGTCGAGGACGAAATTGGCTGCGACAAGGGGCGCCAGTGCCAGCATCAAGGCGACGCAGACAGCCCTGATAAAGATCATGTAGCGTCGTGTCATTGCGCGGCCTGATTCCCGAGGGGTTGCTGACCACAATGGTACAGGCCAGTAAAAAAGAACTGAACACTCCATACGCGGCCGAATGTGCCGGCCGCAGCGGATTACTGCCAGGAGGCGTACACTATGAAGGCACTTTTCATCGGGCAGGCCTATATCGACATCACGTTCCTGGCCGATCAGATCCCCACCGGCGACGAAAAAGCCATCGCGCAGGACTATGCCGTGAGCTTCGGCGGCAATGCGGTCACGGCCGCCTTCTGCTGCGCGAAACTTGGGACCGCTCCCGATCTTCTGTGTTCACTTGCCGATGACTGGCTCGCCCGGATGTTCCTCGACATGGCCGCGCGCTACGGCATCTCCGTGCATGGGCGCAAGGTGCGCGAGTCGTCCCTCTCCTTCATCATGCCGCATGACGGCAAGCGCGCCATCGTTCGCTGCCGCGACAATGACTTCCTGCATCCCTTCCCGCCGCTGAACCTCAATGGCTGCAAGGCGCTGCATCTGGACGGGCACATGCCCGATGCCGCGCTCCACTATGCAAAGACCTGCCGTGAAGCGGGCATTCTCACCTCGCTCGATGGCGGTGCCGTGCGGCAGAACACCGATGAACTTTTGCATTTCATCGACGTGCCCATAGTTTCGGAACGGTTCTGCGAACAGCTGAAGCTCGACATTCCCGGCACCCTCGCCTATCTGCGCGCCCATGGCTGCCCCGTGGGCGGCGTCACTGCCGGGCACCGCGGACTCTACTGGTACGAGGGCGATGGCCCGGTGCAGCACATGCCCTCCCTCGCCGTGCCGAAGGAGAAGGTCGTCGACACCAACGGGGCCGGCGACACATTCCACGGCGCCTATGTGGCGGCCTATCTGCAGAACCCGGAAGGCAGCTGGGAAGAGCACTTCCGCTTCGCCCGCGCCGCCTCGGCCCACGCCATCCAGCACCTTGGCAACGAGGCCAGCATGCCCACCCGCGAAGAAGTCCTAGCCGCCATGGCCACCTGGCCGGAGCGGGAAGAGTAAAAAGAACGCGGAAACCCCTCCGGGGCACACCTCCCTATGCTTCGGAGAGCCCTATTGAGACCGCGGCGGCCAAAGACTTTTTGACCCCAATAGGCACAGACTGCTTCCATTTTTAATGCCGGATTCTTTTGCTTTCGCAATTCAAATAAAAATGGTGAAGGCATTGCTCTTAATGCCATATCAACGCATATTGCTTTTGCTGATTTGATTGACATGGCTTTGCGATGCAAAAGCCTTGCTGTGTTCTCTCAAACTCCGGTGACTGGGCGCGCCTTGTGACGCATTCGGCGAACTGGCTTCAGGACCGGAACATTTTTCTGCGCTGACCACGGAGGTACTGGCAGACAGACAGCGTTCCGGCCTGGAATGGCACTCGCCAATCCGGCATCCGGGCCGTCCGGAGGCCTCACCTTCAGATAGACAAACTGTTCTATTTCCCCAGCACGCTGCCGGGCTGCGTCTTACGATGTGCGCATATGCCTGCGCTTTTGCCTTGCATGGCGGCGGTACAGCACTGATACCCGTCACCGGGGAACGGCGCAGCTGAAAGCTTCTTCGGTTGCCGGGTAGCGGGGCAAGTATGCTGCCAAGGCCCGATGCCTCTGCACCTGACGCAGTTTCCGGCCGGCATCCGGCAAGCTGCCGGGCAGATCCCTGAAAGCCTGATTGACCGGCACATGGTCAAGCCCGTGCGGCGTCTGAGCATTTTCAAGGCGTGATGCGTAAGCATCTCAGAGCCTTGGTATAATGCGTCAGCACCGGAAGGCTTGGTAGGAGTGATTGGGCGGGGCTGGATCAGCCGCCGCCCGGTCCTCCGGCTTTTGGCTTTTCTGCACCAGGCCCAGGCAGGTCAAGCGCCGACATCAGCACACCCTGCCCCCGGCGGTAAAGCGTGGCATAGGCTGCAGTTTCCAGAAGATTGGGCCATTGCACGAAACCGGAAACGACCTTGTTGAAGGGAATGGCGCCACAGCCCGGCGTCCCGCAATCGGGCTTGCCCTTCGGGCATTGACTGAAACTGCAGAGCCGCCCGAGATACCGGTCCGTCTCCGGCTCGAACAGGAAGACCTCGGCCTGATGACCGGTGACGGCCAGCGGAAGCGGACCAAGCCCTTCGCGGAAAAGGTTCCGCCCTGCGGCCGCAAGAGACTGATCGCGGGCCTGCCGCATCTTCTCCAGCCGCTCACACGAGGTCACCCACACAGCAAGATCCAGATCGCCGCATTCATGCCAGATCATGATCTGCTTGCGCCGGAAGACCCCGAACTGCGGCACTTCCTTCCACAATGGCCGGGCCACCGACCCGATAACCGCCACGGCCTCGACCTCGGCAAATTCCGACAGGGCCCCCGCCACAACATCGGCCGCCACACGGAAGGCCTGTTGCCGGCGGACCATGCGGAAGTCCTCCTCCTCAATCCGGGAACGGCGCATGTTGTCGCTCAGGTCTCTGCGAGACAGCCTGATGCTGCCTCTTCAACAAACTGATACGAAACCGCACCCAGTGGCAACCCGCTTCAGATCACTCCCACTCGATCGTGCCGGGCGGTTTGGAGGTGATGTCGTAGGTGACGCGGTTGATGCCTTCAACCTCGTTGATGATGCGGGTCGCGGTTTCGCCGAGGAATTCGTGGGTGAAGGGGTAGTAATCCGCCGTCATCCCGTCCACGGAGGTCACCGCGCGCAGGGCGCAGGCGTAGTCGTAGGTGCGGCCATCGCCCATGACGCCGACGGTGCGCACCGGCAGGATGGCCACGAAGGCCTGCCAGATCTCGTCATAAAGACCGTGCTTGCGGATCTGGTCGATATAGACCGCATCCGCCTTGCGCAGGATCTCCAGCTTGGCGCGAGTGATCTCGCCCGGGCAGCGGATGGCAAGGCCGGGGCCGGGGAACGGATGGCGGCCGATGAACTTCGCCGGCAGGCCAAGCTCGCGGCCGAGGGCGCGCACTTCGTCCTTGAAGAGCTCACGCAGCGGCTCGACCAGCTTCAGGCCCATCTTTTCCGGCAGGCCGCCCACATTGTGGTGGCTCTTGATCGTCACCGACGGGCCGCCGGAGAAGCTGACGCTTTCGATCACATCCGGATAGAGCGTGCCTTGCGCCAGGAACTCGGCGCCATCGATTCTACTGGCGTATTTCTGGAACACGTCGATGAACAGCTTGCCGATGGTCTTGCGCTTCACTTCAGGGTCGCTCACGCCTTCCAGCGCGCCCAGGAACAGCTCCTGCTCATCCGCATGGATCAGCGGGATATTGTAATTGTCACGGAACATGGTGACGACTTCTTCGGCCTCGCCCTGCCGCAGCAGGCCGTGGTCGACGAAGACGCAGGTGAGCTGGTCGCCAATTGCCTCGTGGATGAGAACGGCAGCCACCGAGCTGTCAACGCCGCCGGACAGGCCGCAGATGACCTTCTTGTCCCCCACCTGCGCACGGATCTTGGCAATGGCCTCGGCGCGGTAGGCGCCCATGGTCCAGTCGCCCTTGAAGCCGGCAAGGCGCACGAAATTCTCGTAAAGCGTCCGGCCATTCGGCGTGTGGTGCACTTCCGGGTGGAACTGCACCGCATAGAAATGCCGCTCCGGATCGGCCGTGATCGCAAAGGGCGCGTTCGGCGAGGTGCCATAGACCTTGAAGCCCGGCGCGATGCGGCTGACATGGTCGCCGTGGCTCATCCACACCTGCTCGCGCCCTTCGGCGAACCATCCGGCGATGAAGGCATCGCTCTGACCGGACGGGGTCACATAGGCGCGGCCGAATTCTGCCGTGCCACCGCCGCCGGAAATCTTGCCGCCATCCACCTGGCCGCCCAGATCCTGCATCATCACCTGCTGGCCGTAGCAGATGCCAAGGACCGGCACGCCGAGGGTGTAGACCGACTTCGGCGGACGGGGCGAGCCCTCGCGGGTGACCGAATCCGGCCCGCCGGAGAAGATCACCGCCTTCGGCTTGAAGGCCGCCAGAAAGTCATCCGTAACGTTCTGATAGGGGTGGATTTCGCAATAGACATTCAGCTCGCGCAGACGCCGGGCGATGAGCTGCGTCACCTGGGAGCCGAAGTCGATGATAAGAAGACGGTCGTGCTGGGTCATGAGCAGCTTCTAGCGGGTCAGAGGGTGGATTTGAACCGGAATCTTGTGCCTTGCAAAGCTTTTGTGAAGGGCAGCGCCCTGCCCTGTCCCGGCTCTTGAAACGGCAGCCGCAAGCGGCGCGGCGTCAGGTGTTTTCCCTGGCCTGCAGAGCGCCCAGAAGGCTGGCAAGGCGGATGCGGTCCGGCGTGCCGAGGCCTTTCATGATCTCCGCCTCCAGCGGCACCAGACGGGCGCCGATTTCATCGGCAAGGTCGCGGCCGGCCTTGGTGGGCTTCAGCACCACAAGGCGGCGGTCCTGCCGGTTTTCGCTCTTCTTCAGGAACTTACGGTCGGTGAGGCGCATGGCGGCACGGCTGATGGCCACCGCATCCAGCCCGGTCTTCGCCCCAAGATCGCGCACCGAGCCTTCGCCCGCCTCGATCAGCGCCGCCAGAACCAGCCATTCGGCCAGGGCCAGGCTGTGCTGGCTCTGCAGCGCCTTGACGAGGCGGCGTTCCACCAGCCTTGCAGCCGAAATGATCTTCAGCGGCAGAAAATTGTCGAGCCCGGTCTCGGGTACCGTGTCGAAAAGGCTGACCTGACCAGCCGCCTGCGCCTGCGCCGGTGCCGGCCTGGCTGCGGATTTGGCTCGGGGCTCTTTGCTGCCTGACTGTTTCATGTTCCGTGCCCTTCCGGCGCAGGCCGCGCGTCCTTGTGAGGATCCGTGAGAAGATCCGTGGGGCGGCCGGTGATGCAGCCATAGAAGGCCCCGAAGGCGGTTCTACGGCTTGCAGGCCGCCCGCTTAAAACAATTTCAGTTCATCTGAAAAGGCTTTGCGGCATGACCCGCCGTGCTCCTCCACAGAATTCGCGCAAGCTGTATTTCACGCGCGCAGCAGTGGTCTTTTTCATGCCGGACAGGAAAAAGCCGCGCCATGACAGGCAGTCAGGCGCTCAAGGGATCACAAATGCGGGTGGACAGGCACGCCTTGGCCCCGTTCCGCCTTTTGACCGCCTCAGAGTGAGTGCTTAGACTGAAGGCAGCTCATGCTTTTTGATTCGATGCGGAACGCATGGGGGTCAGGGGGCAGAAACAGGAATGGCAAGCAAACAGGAGCCAGACGGTGGCAGCACCGGTCAAGCTCCGGAAATGGTCGTCTGACATGACGGATGCGGAGGACACCCGGCAGAAGGAAGGAACAGCCACCGGCCGTGATACCGGTGGACGGGAGCCTGTGCCTGCAAACACGTCCTCCGCCGGCCCGCAAGGGGACGCCACTGGCCTTGGCCCGATCAGCGCCAGCAGCATCGAGAGCGCCCACCGGCTGGCGCGCCGCCTGCTGCGCGAAGGCCAGTTCGAGGAAGCGGCCACGCATCTGCGCAAGATCGTCTTTGCCGAACCTGCCAACACGCGGGCGCGCGCCAGCCTTGGCAACTGCCAGCTGATGACCGGCGACCTCGTCAATGCCGAAGCCTCCTTCCGTACCGTGCTGGAGACCGACCCCAAGGACCAGAACGCGCTTTATGGCCTCGCCACACTGCTTCTGCGCCGCGGCGCCTATGACGAAGCGGCCATTCATGCGGCGAAGCTGGTCGAAGTGCTGCCGGACAGTGCGGCCGCGCTGTCATTGCTGGCCGAAACCGGCTCCCAGGATGCACGCCCCGGTGCCGCCATTGCCAATTACCGCCATGCCCTCCGGTTTGATCCGGATTACCAGCCAGCTCTCCTTGGCCTTGCCAATCTTCTGTTGAAGCGCCACCGCTTCGATGAAGCGCGGGAACTGGCCGAGCGTGCTGCCCAGGGCGGCGCCGGACCGGTGGAAGCGCTTGTGGTGCTGGGTGACGTGATGGCTGCCCAGGGGGAGCTGGTCGGCGCCCGCCGCGCCTTTGAGGCTGCCCTTGGCCGCGATGCGCAGCATCATGCCGCCCGCGTGAAGCTCAGCTCGCTGGCGCGCCGCGCCGGTGACATCAAGATGGCCCTCCGGCAGGCGGATGATGCCTGGACCGAGGCTCCCGACTTCCGCGAGGCGGGCAATGCCGTGGGGGCAGCCCTTGCCGCGCTGGGCGAGCGGCAGGCGGCCCGCGAGGTGCTGACCAGCGTCGCCAATGGAAGGCAGGCACCCGACTGGGTGCGCCACGTCATCGAAACCCACCGCAAGGTGGACATGCCCTCCGTCGACTGGGTGGCCAGCGAGGAAGCGCTTCACGCAGCCAAAGCCAGCAAGACGGCAGCCATGGCCGCGCTGACGGCTGCCGCCGATGCCGGCAAAGCCGCCGCAATGGCCCGGGCAGCTGCCACAAAGGCACTCGCTAAGGGCGCCATTATGGCTGCAAGTACACAGCCGGACGAAGATCCTTTGCCGGCTGATGAAAATGATGAGCCGGCAAATAAAACTCCGGCAGAGACAGCCTTGGCCGGAGAAGCAGAGAGCGCTTCGGGTGCAGTCCATGGCGAAGACAGACCTGAGGAAAGTCCCGCAGAGCCCATGGCTGCCAGTGAAGCTGTCAGTGAAGCTGCCTGTGAAACGGTAGCGGAAACCGGCAGCGGCGGGCCGGAGGGTCTGGATTCAGGTCCTGCAGCGGAAGCGGAGGCCAAGCTGCCCTTCCCTGCCGATAACGCCGGGTTTGAAGCGGAAGCGGAGCTTGAGCTTTTGCCTGCGCCCCCGCCGGAGAAAGAGGCCGGGACGGACACCACGGCTGATGACGAGAACCAGCTTGAGACCGGCGCGGATCCTTCCGGCGGAGTGGTGCCCGTGCTGTCAGACGATGAGAGGCAAGAGGCTGACGTTGCGCGGGACGAGACAGCTGACGGCAGCACGGGCGCGCCGGAGCCGGATGAGCCGCTTGTCCTCTCAGAGGAAGTCCTGGAGAGCGAGCTGGTCTATGAGCCGGAGCCGGATGAAAGCTGGACAGACGAGGATGATCTGAACGACCTCAACCGTCTCGACGGCAGCAAGACCTGACGTTTGAGCACTTAGCCATCCTGAAATGCCAAAAGGCCGCCTGAGGGACATTCCCCGCAGGCGGCCTTTGTTTTCATTCCGGGCGGTTCAGATCAGTGCCAGCGAGAAGGCCGGCACGAAGGTGACCAGCAGCAGCGCCACCAGAAGCGTGGCGAGGAAGATCCAGCCGTCGCGCAGGAACTCGACCAGTTTGGCGCCCGTCAGGTTGCACACCATCAGCAGCACCGTTCCCACTGGCGGCGTAAGCGTGCCGATGGAGAGGTTGAGGATCATGACGATGCCGAAATGCACCGGATCGATGCCGAGCTGCATGACCACGGGCTTGAGCAGCGGCACGAGAATGATCATCAGCGCCGTGCCCTCGATGAACATGCCCAGCACCAGCAGCAGAACGTTGACGGCGATGAGGAAGACCCAGGGGTCGGTCGTCAGGCTGGTGATGATTTCCGCCATGGCAACACCGGCCCGCTCCACCGAGAAGATCCAGGCAAGGGCCGACGAGGTCATGATAACCAGCAGGATCGAGGCGGTCTGGCGGCCGGTTTCGGCAAAGGCGCGGCCCACATCCGAAAGCTTCATTTCCCGGTAGATCAGGAAACCGATGGCGAGGGTGAAGACCGTCGCAACGGCCCCGGCTTCCGTCGGCGTGAAGATCGACAGGCGGATACCGCCGACGATGACCAGCACCAGGAAGATGGCGGGCCATGCACCGATGAGCGTTGTCTTCGTTTCGGCGGCTGTGGGCCAGCTTTCACGCGACGGCTTCAGCCCCTTGCGGCGGGCGTTGATCCACACGGCCGTAATCAGCAGGACGGCGCAAAGCAGGCCAGGAATGATGCCGGCGGTGAACATGGCGCCGATGGAGACATCGGCCACCAGCGCATAGATGATCAGCGCGATGCCGGGCGGAATGATCGGGGTGATCAGCGAGCCGCAGGCGGTGATGGCAGCCGCCGCACCGGCGCTGTAGCCCTGGCGGCGCATTTCCGGCACCAGAATGCGGCACATCATGGCGGCATCAGCAAGGTTCGAGGCCGAGATCCCGCCCATCAGGGTGGAGAGCATAACGTTGGTGTGGCCGAGGCCGCCGGTGAGCCGCCCGACCATCAGATCCGCCAGCTTCATCAGGCGCCCGGCAATGCCGGTGGTGCCCAGAAGCGTGCCGAGCAGCACGAAGAAGGGGATGGCCAGCAGCGAGGGGTTCTGCGTCGGCGCAATGATCCGCTGCACGGAGATCTGCAGGGGCACCGAGGAGAAGAACACGAAATAGGCGACCACAGCCGCGAACATGGCGAGATAGATGCGCATGTTCAGGGCAAAGAGCGCGAACATGAGAGCAATGATGATGAACCAGGTCATGGACGTCTTTCTGAACGCGAATATGTGGCCGTCAGGAAAGGCTGCGGGCGGGAGGGATCAGGCCTTGTGCTCGGGACCGGCGGGCGGGCTTGCCGCCGCATCAGGCCGGTAGAGACGCCAGGCCATGACAAGCGCGGTGCCGCCGGCGCCGATGACTATGGCCAGATCCAGCCAGAACCACGAAATGCCAAGGATCTGCGTCTTCTTGAAAGCCGTGGCCTTTGCCAGCGCCCAGCCCTGCCAGGCCATGAAGGCAAGAAGCCCCACGGAGGCCAGATTGACCGCAAACACCATAAGACGGCGCGGCAGGCCCTTCAGCGCATTTTCCAGAAGATCGATGGTCAGATGCTGCCGGTTCGCCTCGCAGGCGATGGCACCGATCATGACGATCCAGATCATCAGGATGCCCGAGACCTCTTCGGTCCAGGCAAGGGGCGTTCCCATAAGATAGCGCGCGATGACGGCTGCAACGGTCATCAGCACGAGCAGGGCCACGCATACGGCCCCGAAGGCCGAGGCAGCACGGAAAATGAGGGACATGACAGTCTCCGCAAAGAAGAAGGACCGGCCGCTTGCGGGAAGCGGCCGGCCGGAAGGATCACTTGGCGAGTTCTGCCTGGATCATGTCATAGAGGCCAGGCGTCCATTCCGGGAACTGGGTATAGAAGGGCATGGTCTTCTCGCGGAAGGCTGCCACATCCGGCTGGGTGACGTTGACGCCGGCCGCCTTCATCTCGGAGAGAATGCGCTCTTCTTCCTCGGCTGCGATCTCCTGGCTGTAGAGGCCGGCCTCATAGCCGGTCTTGTGCAGCATTTCGAGAACCTGCGGATCGAGGGGGGAGAAGAACTCTTCACCGCCCAGCCACAGGGCCGTGTTGGTGAGATAGCCGATCATGGACAGTTCCTTGGCCGGCTCATGCAGCTTCTGGCCATAGAGCACCGGCAGCGGGTTTTCCACGCCGTCGATCACGCCCTGCGTCAGGGCCGGATAGACTTCGCCCAGCGGCATCGGCGTCGGGGTGGCGCCCATCAGCTCGATGGCCTTGATCTGCATCGGGTTGTTCGGAACGCGGATCTTCAGGCCCTTCAGGTCCTCCGGCTTTTCCACCTTCTTCGTCGCCAGCAGCTGGCGCGTGCCATAGAGGTAGTTCGGGATGACAATGTGGATGCCCTTGGCGCGCAGCTCCTGATCCTTCTGCTTGAACCAGTCGCTCTCATAGATCTTCAGCAGCTGCTGCGGATTGTCGGCGAGATACGGCCCGAACAGGATGCCCAGATCCGGATCGAAGTCGGTGAGGAAGCCGGCGTCGGCAATGGTCACCACGTTCACGCCCAGCATGGCCTGCTCGATCACGTCCTTCTTCGCCCCCAGCTGCGAAGACGGGAACAGCTCCAGCGCCACCTTGCCGCCGGAAGCTTCCTTCACGAGATCGGCCCAACGGTGCATCACCTTGTCGACCGGCTCGCCTGGATTGTTCTCATAGGCCACCTTGACGACCACTTCCTGCGCCGCCACCGGCAGAATGGCCGCGACGCCCATGAGCGCGGCAAGCGCAAGCGATTTCAATTTCATTGCAGATCCTCCACTTGGATGAGTTCAGACGGGATCGCCCGCCTGTTTTGCGAGGGCCGCGAAGACGGCGCCCGAATAGTCGAAATGGGTGTTGAGACTGGCCGTCAGCCCGGCGGCATCGCGGGCACGCAGCTTGGCGATGATGGCCTGATGCTGGGCATGGGACTCGACCGTCTGCGCCGAGCGGGACTTGCCCACCTCCATGTAGAAGCGCAGCGGCACCGACAGCACCCGGTACATGCGGATGAGCACCGTGTTGCCCGTCGCCTCCACCATGGCCATGTGAAAGTCGTAGTCGTGCCCCGCGGCTTCCGAAACGGTCATGGCCCGGCGCATGCGCTCGTTCGCCTCGGTCATCTGGTCGAGATGGCTGTCCGTCACGCCGATCGCGGCCAGAGGCGCTGCGCCGGTTTCCACGATGCGGCGGAAATTGAGCACGTCTTCCAGCGTCTTGGCGGAATTGTCGAAATGCTGGGCAAAGACGGAGAAGATCGGATCGAAATCCGGCTTGCGCACCTTTGCGCCGCGCCGCGTCTTCTCGATGAGGCCGAAGGCTTCCAGATGGATCATGGTCTCGCGCACCGTGTTGCGCGCCACGCCAAAGCGTTCGGCCAGATCCCGCTCGTTCGGCAGCAGATCCCCGACCTGCATGCGCTCCACGATCTCCCGGCGCAGAACCTCGCGAATGTCCTCGACTGCTGAAAGTCCCGCCATGGCCTCCCCTCCATTGGCACTTGGTCCTATGGTTGGACCAAACTCGGCGCTATGAATTCACCGGCGCGTGCCGGTTGTCAAGCCTTGTCAGACAAGCTGACCGGAGATTTCTGCAAGGACGCTCACGCCGGACCGGTGTCTTCCGGCCAGATCACCGAGGCCATCAGCGTGCGCCGGGCGGTGGCCAGATGGGCATCCAGCGCCGCCGCAGCCCGCTCTCCATCACCGGCCTGAACCGCCTCGATAATGGCCATGTGCTCGGAAATTGCAGCGCGGTTGCGGTGCTGTTCGTCACGCTTGTTCCAGCGGTAGTGGAAGTGCACGATGATGGAGATGGTGCGGCTGAAATCGATGATGAAGCGGTTGCCGGAGGAGGCGCAGAGCAGCTGATGGAAGGCTGCATCAAGCTGTGGAAAGGCATCAAGCCCCTCATCCGGCCCGGCCGCCAGAGCCTGATGCGCCAGCGACAGCGCCTGCAAATCCCCTGCCCGCGCGCCGCCCGGTCCGCAGACGCTCATCATGCCGGCCAGCGCCTTGCGCTCGAACATCTCGCGCACGGTGAACATTTCCTCGGCAAAACCACGGGTGAAGCCCTTCAGCACCCAATGCCGGTTCGGTTGCTTTTCGATCAGGCCAAAGGGCTCGAAGCGGATCAGGAATTCGCGGACGGAGGCCACATTCACCCCGAAGCGGCGGGCAAGCCCCGCCTCGCTCAGCACCGTGTTGGGCCGCGGATCGCCGCGCAGCACCCAATCGAGAAACTGGCTCTCCACATGCGCCTGATGGGAAAGGGTTTCTGATTCCTCGAACCAGTCGGCCGCTTCCGGCAGGCGGCGCAGGACCTTTTCGCGCCCGTCCCAGTCGAGAATCCCGGCGTCAGCCAGATGCGCCAGCACGGCGCGCACGGTGGTCCGGCTCACGCTGAGAGCCTCGGCCAGTTCTGCTTCCGAGCCCAGCCGTTCGCCGGGCGCCATCAGCTGCAAGCGGTCCAGAATCAGATTCACACGCAGTTTGAAGAGGTTGCGGTTGCGCGCCACGGACAGGCCTCTGGTTTTCAACCGGGATCAACCGGATTCAGTTTGACGGAAACGGATCTTTTTCAATAAAAAACCGTAAGCGATGCAAGCGCGCAGATCAAGAAACCCGGAAACTGTCCCATGTCCCTGATGAAGACCCTTGTGTGTGCCGAGCCTGGCAAGTTCGAACAAGCCCAGCGTCCGCGACCCGAGGCAAAGCCCGGCCACGTGCGGGTGAAGATCGGCCATATCGGCATCTGCGGCACGGATTACCACATCTATGGCGGTCATCAGCCCTTCCTCGCCTATCCGCGCGTCATGGGCCACGAGCTTTCCGGCACGGCAGAGGAAGCCTCTTCCGATGGCCGGATTGCCAAGGGCGATCTCGTCGTGGTGAACCCCTACATCACCTGCGGCAAGTGCCACGCCTGCACCATCGGTAAGCCCAACTGCTGCGAGGCCATCGCGGTGCTTGGCGTCCACACGGACGGCGGCATGTGCGAGGAAATCGTAGTGCCGGAGGGGAACCTCTACCCGGCGGAAGGCCTGTCACCCAAGGCTGCGGCCATGGTCGAGTTTCTGGCCATCGGCGCCCATGGCGTGCGCCGGGGCGGCGTCAAGCGCGGCATGAGCGCGCTGATCGTGGGCGCTGGCCCCATTGGCCTTGGCGCTGCGATCTTTGCCGCCATTGAAGGCGCAGACGTCACCCTGCGCGACACCTCACAGTCGCGGCTGGATCTTGCCCGCAAGGCGCTCCCGTCTGCCCGCTATGAATTGGTCGGCGAGGAGACCCCGGGCGCCTATGACGTGGTCTTCGATGCCACCGGCAACATCAAGGCTATGAATGCAGGTCTTGCCCACGTCGCCCATGGCGGCGCCTATGTGCTGCTGTCCGTGGTCAAGGGCGATCTGGTCTTTGCCGATCCCGAGTTCCACAAGCGCGAGACGACGCTCTTCGCCAGCCGCAATGCACTGAAGGAAGACTTCGAGCACGTGATTGCCAAGATCCGCAGCGGCGAGGTTCCGGTGGATGCCCTGGCAACCCATGAAACAAGTTTCGAGGACGCCGTGACCAACCTGCCGCTCTGGGCAGAGGACCGTGGCACTCTGATCAAGGCCATCATCAAGGTCTGATTCACACACCGCTGCGCCGGATCAGCCTTGCGATCCGGCGCGCCGCTTCCGGCACCGGCTCGATGATGGGCACGGAAAACTGTCCCGCCAGAGCCCGTGCCGCGACAGCCAGCGGCCCGCCGCCGATGACAATCGCCTCGGCCTCATCTTCCGAAATGGCGAAGCGGATGACCTCTGCCAGAGCCGCTTCCAGCCTTTCCGGGTCTGCCATCACCTGATGCACATCGCCCGCCGTCAACCGCACGGAGGTGAGGCTGTCCTCAAGGCCATAGGCTTCTGCCCGCGCCTTGATCGGCGCGGCCAGTTCCGGAGTCGTCGTCACCACGCAGAACCGCCGCCTGCCCTCAGCCGCTGCCAGCATGCCCGCTTCGGCAATGCCGGTAACGGGCACGGCGAGCGCTGCACGCAATTCCTCCAGCCCCGGATCGCCGAAGGCTGCCGTGATGACGCCGGAAATACCCTCCGGCAGATGATCCGCCAGCGCCGCCACATCCGCTGCCGCTTGCGCCAGCGCCTTTGGTTCCGTGATCACCGGCGGGCCTTTGGCAACGGTCACGGGCAGAAATTCGATCTCCGGCATGGCATCGGCCGCAAGCCGCACCATGGCCAGCGTCGTCGCCACGGTGGTGTTGGGGTTGATCAGCGCGACGCGCGGCTTCATGCCAGCCTCCTTATGCGGCGGACATGCGGCGGGCAAAGTCGAGGATCATCTCCTCCCCGCCCCTTGCGGCCACCAGTGACAGGCCGACGGGCGCGCCGTCCACGGTGGCGCCGGGAATTGTCAGCTCCGGCAGGCCGCTGAGACCGGCAATGCAGGTGACCGGCATGGTGGCCCTGCGGTAAAGCTCCAGATCGGACTGGCTGGCATCACGCAAGGGCGCCGGGCCGGGAGCCGTTGGCAGCAGCAGGATCACGCCGCCGGAAAGCGCCTCATCCATGGCGGCTCGGATGACAGACCGGTCTTGTGCAACCTTGGCAAAGGTTTCTTCCGAAACGGCTTTGGCAGCGGCAAGCCGCTCGCCGACGCCGGGGCCGAAGTCCGGTTGCTCTGCCTCGATCCAGTCCCCCAGCGAAGCCCAGGTTTCATAGGCCTGATGCAACCGGAATGTCTCGAACCAGTCGATCTCCCCGTAAAGCGGGATGGCATGGGGGAGCGCAGGCCCCAGCAGGCTTTCAGCCCGGGCGACACCCGGCGCAAGCGCGCTGCGCATTGAGGCATCCAGCGTCGCCCATATGGTTTCCGGCATCCACAGCCGCGCGGGGGCTGGCGCATTGTCTGCCTTGATGCCGAAGACGGCGCTGATCCGCAGCATCAGATCGAGCTCCCGGGCAAACCAGCCCGGCACATCGAAGCTGGGGGCAAGAGGTTTCAGCCCCGTGCCATCAACGCGGCCATGGCCGGGACGCAAGCCGTAGAGCCCGCAGAAGGATGCAGGAACGCGCACCGAGCCGCCCGTGTCGCTGCCAAGGGCAAAGTCCACGAGGCCTGCGGCCACCGCAGAGGCTGAACCGGACGACGAGCCGCCCGGCACCCGCAGCGGCGCGGCACTGTTCAGCGGCGTGCCCGTATGGGCATTGCTGCCGATCATGCTGTAGGCAAGCTCATCCATTTTGGTGAAGCCAGCGAGCCCCGCCCCGGCATCCAGCACCGCTTGCAGCGATGGTGCCGTCACCGTGTCCGGCGCATGGCTCGCCTTCCAGGCAGGGCTCCCGTTACCAGCCACACGTCCCGCAAAGGCGTAATTGTCCTTGGCGGCAAAGGTGAGGCCGTTCAGCGTGCCTTGGCCCGCCACCAGCGGCGTCTCCAGAACCTCGATGAAAGATTCAGCCGTATCATTGATCATGAAATCATCCTCCTCACGAGGTCAGGTCTATTCCGGCGCGCCGGGCGGCGCCCTGAATGTGGGCAGCCATGGCGCGGCAGGCGGCATCCCCGTCCAGCCGGTCCACCGCTTCCATAATGGCCAGATGCTCGGCTGCGGTTTCCACCATGCTTTCCATACGCACCATGGGCACCCACTGGCTGCTCTGGAACTCCCGCGCCATCAACCGGTGCATGGACTGGAAGATGCGGTTGCCGCAAGACTCGACGATCAGATCATGGAACAGGGTGTCCTGTGCCGCCACCTCGACACTGCGGCCGGTGCGGGCCGCCGCCATCAGCGCCTCGACCGAGCGCCACAGCCGCCATTTCACATCACCGGTGAGCGCAGGCATGGCTAGGCGCAGCACCTGCGGCTCCATCGCCATGCGGAATTGATAGGTCTCTTCAAGCGAATAGCCTCTGCCGTGCGACCACAGATCGGCCGGCTGCAGGCCGGATGCGCCCGCAACAAAAAGCCCGCGCCTCTGCTCGACACGCACCAGCCCCAGCGCTTCGAGCATGGAAATCGCCTCGCGCACCGAAGGCCGCGATGCGCCCAGAATGCCGGCAAGATCGCGCTGGGACGGCAGGGCATCACCCTCCTCCAGCCCTTCATCGGCAATCATCGCCTGGATCGCCCGGGCCACACGCGCCGGAACCGAGGCGGATGCATCATCCTCCGGCAGCGCCAGTGTGCCGTCTGCGTCATCTGGTGAAAGAGCGGTCATACCTGCCTAAATCTTCGCCTTGCATCAAAAATGCGCTGTTCATACGCTCATCTGGTCAGATCAGAATGATTTGGTAGCGCACGAAAACCTGACCTTCAAGTCAAAAATTAAAATGACTTCCAGACACCGCGCATCCCGCAAGTTCTGAAAAGTCGTTCAATAAGAAACACATCAAAACTCTCAGAGAAGGAACACATTGATGGCGTTGAAGACATTCCGAAGCGCAGCACTTGCGGCCCTTTCGCTTGCCGCCCTTGCCGGCACGTCAATGCATGCTTTGGCAGCAGGCACGCTGCGCATCGGCATGACCGCGTCGGATATCCCTCTCACCACCGGTCAGGTCGATCAGGGCGGCGAAGGCATGCGCTTCATCGGCTACACGGTCTATAACTCGCTGGTCGAGTGGGATCTTTCGAGCGCCGACAAGCCTTCCGTTCTGACGCCGGGCCTTGCCACCGAATGGAGCGCCGATCCGGCCGATACCACCAAGTGGACCTTCAAGATCCGAGAAGGCGTGAAGTTCCATGATGGCTCGGACTTCACTGCCCATGACGTGGTGTGGAACCTCGACAAGCTGCTGAAGACCGATGCGGAACAGTATGACCCGCGTCAGGCCGCACAGGGCAAATCGCGCATTCCCGCGGTCGACACCTACCGCGCCATCGATGATTACACGCTGGAAGTCATCACCAAGGCCCCTGACGCGACCCTGCCCTATCAGCTCGCCTGGATCTTCATGAGCTCCAAGGCCAACTGGGAAGCCAAGGGCAAGAACTGGGAAGAGGTTGCCAAGGAGCCGTCTGGCACCGGACCATGGAAGCTTGCCAGCTTCGTCCCGCGTGAGCGTGCCGAACTCGTGCCCAACACCGGCTATTGGGATGAGGCCCGCATCCCGAAACTCGACAAGATGGTGCTGGTGCCCCTGCCCGAGCCGAATGCCCGCACTGCGGCCCTGCTCTCAGGTCAGGTGGACTGGATCGAGGCGCCCGCCCCCGACACGATCCCGGCCATCAAGGCGCAGGGCATGACGATCACCTCCAACGCCTATCCGCACAACTGGACCTGGCACCTGTCGCGCGTGGAAGGCTCGCCGTGGAATGATATCCGCGTGCGCAAGGCTGCAAACCTCGCCATCGACCGTGACGGCCTGTCCGAACTTCTGGGCGGGCTGATGATCCCGGCCAAAGGCTTCGTGCCGCCGTCCAACCAGTGGTTCGGCAATCCCACCTTCGACGTGAAGTATGACCCGGAAGAGGCCAAGCGCCTGCTGGCAGAAGCCGGCTATGGCCCGGACAAGCCGCTGAAGGTGAAAGCACTGATCTCGCCCTCCGGCTCCGGCCAGATGCTGCCCCTGCCCATGAACGAATACATCCAGCAGAGCCTTGCGGAAGTGGGCATCGAGGTGGAATTTATGGTGGTGGAGTGGAATCAGATGATCAACCTGTGGCGCGCCGGCGCCAAGGACCCGAGCGTCGAGGGCTCCCATTCGATCAACTTCACCTATTTCATCCAGGATCCCTTCACCGGCTTCCTGCGGCACCTGAGCTGTGACCTCGTGGCGCCGAACGGCACCAACTGGGGCCACTACTGCGACCCGGAGATGGAAGACCTGTTCAAGCAGATCAAGACCACCTTCGACCCGGAAAAGCAGGATGAGGTGATCCGCAAGACCCACGAGAAATTCGTCGATGACGCCCTGTTCCTGATGGTCACCCATGACGTTGCCCCGCGCGCCATGACAGGCAGGGTGAAAGGCTTCGTCCAGCCGCAGAACTGGTACCTGAACTTCTCCTCCATCACGATGGAATGAGGCTCCCTGCCCGGCGGAGAGGCCCCCGCCGGGCAGGCTCTCCCGAACATAGCCCACGATCCCGGCCGCAAGAGCCGGGGCGCAAAAGACACCGGTTTCCCGAGAAGAGCAGCCCCCGCCCATGTTCACCTATCTTCTGCGCCGTCTGATCTATGTGCTGCCGGTCGCCTTCGGCGTCAGCCTGATCTGCTTCCTCCTGGTGCATATCGCCCCCGGCGACCCGCTGACGGCGATCATGCCGGTGGATGCGACACAGGAACAGCAGGCGGCCATGCGCTCAGCCTACGGGCTCGACAAGCCCCTGCCCGTGCAATACGGCATCTGGGTCGGCAAGGTCGTGACCGGCGATCTCGGCAAGTCCATCGCCACGGGCCGTCCGGTGGCGCAGGAAGTGTTCGGCGCGGTCAAGAACTCCATGCTGCTCGCCTTCATGGCCAGCCTGATTGCCTTTCCCATCGGCCTGACGCTGGGCTTCCTTGCCGGATACTGGCGCGGCACCGCCTTTGACCGTCTGGTGACGGGCGTTGCCATCACCGGCGTCTCCGTGCCCAATTACTGGCTCGGCATCGTGCTGGTGATCATTTTCTCCGTCCAGCTCGGCTGGCTTCCGGCCATGGGCGCAGGGCCGGGCGGTTCGGGCGTTTGGGTCTGGGACCTTGAGCACTTCAGGTATCTGATCCTGCCCTCGGTCACGCTTGCGGTGGTGCCCATCGGGCTGGTGGCCCGCACGGTGCGGGCGCTGGTGGGCGACATTCTCACCATGGATTTCGTGCAGGCACTCTATGCCAAGGGCATGCGCCACCACGAGGTGCTGCGCCACGTGCTGTGGAATGCCGCCCCCACCGGGCTGTCTGTCATGGGCCTGCAGCTCGGCTATCTGCTCGGCGGCTCGATCCTGATCGAGACCGTGTTCAACTGGCCCGGTTCCGGATTCCTCTTGTCCAACGCCATCTTCCAGCGCGATCTGCCGCTGCTGCAGGGCACGATCCTGGTGCTCGCCATGTTCTTCGTCACCATGAACCTCCTCGTCGACGTGGCACAGGCCGCCATCGACCCGCGCATCAAGAGGGCCTGAGCCATGAGCGTGACAAGCCCCGCAGCAAGCCCTGCCGCAATCACCGCACCTGTTGTGCAATCCGCCCCCGGCTACTGGTCCGGCGTCGCCCGCCGTTTCCTGCGCGACCGGCTGGCCGTGATCTGCCTCGTCATTCTGGCGGCGCTCATCCTGGCGGCCATATTCGCCCCTTACCTCGGCCTTGCCGACCCGTACAAGGCCAGCATGATCCGGCGCCTCAAGCCGATAGGCTTCGACGGTCATCCGCTCGGCACCGACGAGCAGGGCCGCGACATGCTGGCCCGGCTGATCTACGGCGGCCGCCTCACCCTGTTTGTCGGGCTGATGCCGGTCGTCTTCGCCTTCTTCATCGGCTCGGCGCTGGGCATCATCGCCGGCTATGCGGGCGGCTGGCTCAACACGGTGATCATGCGCACCGTGGACGTGTTCTTCGCGTTTCCCTCCGTGCTGCTGGCCATCGCCATTTCCAGCGCGCTGGGCGCGGGCATCGTCAACAGCCTGGTGTCGCTCACCATCGTCTTCATTCCGCCCATCGCCCGCGTTGCCGAAAGCGCCACCGCCAGCGTGCGCTCGCTCGACTATATCGATGCGGCAAGGGCGAGCGGCGGCGGGGCGCTCACAATCATCCGCGCCCATGTGATCAGCAACGTCATCGGCCCGATCTTCGTCTATGCCACCAGCCTCACCAGCGTGTGCATGATCCTTGCCGCAGGCCTCTCCTTCCTCGGTATCGGCGTGCGCCCGCCCGAGCCGGAATGGGGCCTGATGCTGAACACCCTGCGCACGGCGATCTACGTGAACCCCTATGTCGCCGCCCTGCCCGGCCTGATGATCTTTGCCACCTCTCTCTGCCTCAACCTGCTCAGCGACGGCCTGCGCAGCGCCATGAACGTCAAGGACTGAGGAACACGCAAATGACAGCCACCAACGCCTTGAACGCAGAAACTCTTGCGCAGACCGAAGACAGGGGCGGCCCGGCCCAGCCCCTGCTGATGGCGCAGAACCTGACGAAGCACTTCCCCATCCGCTCCGGCCTTCTCAACCGGCGCACCGGCACGGTGCATGCGGTGGATAACGTTTCATTCCATGTGAAAAAGGGTGAGACGCTCGGCATCGTCGGCGAATCCGGCTGCGGCAAGTCCACCACCGCCCGCCTGCTGATCGGCCTCATCCCGCATGATGCCGGGGAGATCATCTTCGATGGCGAAGCGCTGGGCACGGATCTGGCGCTGAAGGACCTGCGGCGCGGCGTACAGATGGTGTTTCAGGACAGCTACGCCTCGCTCAACCCGCGCCTGACCATCCTCGACTCCATCGCCTTCGGCCCGAAGCTGCATGGCATGGACGATCCGGAAGGCAGAGCCCGCAAGCTGATGGAAAAAGTGGGCCTTGACCCGGCCCGCTTCGCCCACCGCTACCCGCATGAACTGTCCGGCGGCCAGCGCCAGCGCATCAACATCGCCCGGGCGCTGGCCATGGCCCCGCGCCTCGTCATCCTGGATGAAGCCGTCTCTGCCCTAGACAAGTCTGTAGAAGCGCAGGTGCTGAACCTGCTTAACGATCTCAAGGCAGAGCTGGGCCTCACCTATGTTTTCATTTCTCATGATCTGAATGTGGTGCGCTACATTTCCGACCGGGTGATGGTGATGTATCTGGGCGAAGTGGTGGAAATCGGCCCTGCAGAGAGCATCTACGAGCAGCAGGCCCACCCCTACACAGCCTCGCTCTTTGCCGCCATGCCCTCCATGGACCCGGACAACCGCACGCAGGAACCTCCGCTCGCAGGCGATCCGCCCAACCCGGTCAACCCGCCCACCGGCTGCCGCTTTCACACCCGCTGCCGCTTTGCCGAAGGCGTCTGCGCTGCGTCCAAACCTGCGCTTGCCGCCCTCCCCGGTGCCGAGGAACACATGGCGGCCTGCCACATGCTGGAGCCCGCCTCCGGCCACAGCCTTGCCGTGAAGGAGGCCGCAGAATGACGAGCACAGTGACTGGCACAATGACCTCCGCCGCCCCCCTGATGGAATTCGACAATCTCACCGTCCGCTTCAAGGGCGAGCGCACGGTTCATGCCATCAACGGCGTCAGCCTGACCTTGCAGCAGGGCGAAACCCTCGGGCTGCTGGGCGAGTCCGGCTCCGGCAAGAGCGTGACGCTCAAAACGCTGCTGCGCCTGCTGCCGCCGCGCCGCACGGACATCGAAGGCAGCGTGCGGGTGAATGGCACCGACGTGATGAAGCTGCAGGGCGCCGCCCTTTCCGCCTTCCGGGGCAGCGAAGTCTCCATGGTGTTCCAGGAACCGGCGCTGGCGCTCGATCCGGTCTTCACCATCGGCGACCAAATCGCCGAAACCGTGATGCGCCACAAGGGCGTGAGCAAGCTGGCCGCCATGGATGTGGCGCTCGACATGCTCACCCGCGTGCGCATCCCCTCGCCCGAGCGTCGGCTGAAGAACTATCCGCATGAAATGTCCGGCGGCATGCGTCAGCGCGCCATGATCGCCCTCGCCCTCGCCTGCCGCCCGAAGCTGCTGCTGGCCGACGAGCCGACCACCGCCCTTGATGCCACCGTGCAGATCCAGATCCTGCTGCTGCTGCGCGAATTGCAGAAGGAATTCGGCATGGGCGTCATTTTCGTCACCCATGACATCGGCGTTGCCATTGAGGTGTCGGACCGGATCGCGGTCATGTATGCGGGCAATATCGTGGAGATGGGCCCGGCGCGCGAGATCATCCGCAACCCGCAGCATCCCTACACGCGCGGCCTTCTGGCGGCAAACCTGCATGATGTGGTCAAGGGCCAGCGGCTTGACGCCATTCCCGGCTCCCCGCCCGCGCTGGAAACGAAACCGGTCTCCTGCTCCTTCGCCCCGCGCTGTGCCTTTGCAACCGGCATCTGCCGGGCGCAGAAGCCGGAGCTTGTCCCGGCCAAAGGCCAGACCGCCCATCTTTCCGCCTGCTTCCACGCGCAGGCGGCAAACGTGGCGGCTTGAACCCATCCCCAGCGCCGTCCCCGCCTTCTGCGGGGACCTGCCGGGGAGGCAAGGCATTGCGCCCCTCTCAGGCGGCGCGGTTGGGCTTCCAGCCGCTACTGCGCGTTCTCCATGATCAGATCCGTCATTTCAAAACGGATGACATCAACGAGCCCGAGATCGGAAATGCGCAGTTCGGGGATCACGACCAGCGCCAGCAGCGAGTGCTGCATGTAGGCGTTGTTGAGGGTGCAGCCGCAGGCGGCCATGGCTTCTACCATCGCCGCAGCCTTGGCTGCGACATCCACGGCGGGGCTGTCAGACATGAGCCCGGCGATGGGCAGCTCCACCAGCGCCAGTTCCTTGCCATCCTTCCAGACGGTGACGCCGCCGCCCACTTCACCCAGCCGGTTGGCCGCCTTCGCCATCATCTCTCGGCTGGTGCCGACAACGATCATGTGATGGCTGTCATGGGCGACGGTGGAGGCAATCGCCATGTCTCCCGTGTAGCCAAAGCCAGAGACAAAGCCGTTGACCACCTTGCCCGTGGCGCGGTGGCGCTCCACCAGCGCGATCTGGCAGACTTCGCCTTCCGCTTCCACCAGCCCGCCGGAGACAGGAAGCTCCGCCGTCAGCGCCTTGGTGGGGGCCTGGTTTTCGACAACGCCAATGACACGGGCCTTCACCGCATTGGCCCCGGCAGGCGCGGGAATGGCGAAATCGGCAGCCTCCAGCACCTTGCCGAGCCGCACGGTCTCCCGTGCGCTCTGCGGCCAGTCATAATGCGGGCACTCCGCTAGCAGCTTGCCCCCCTGCGCCACCAGAACGCCGCGGGCATAAACATCCTCGATGGGCAGATCCGTCAGGCTGGAGGTGAGGATCACATCCGCCCGCCGCCCCGGCGCGATGGAGCCAAGCTCCCGCTCCAGGCCAAAGTGGGAGGCCGTGTTGATCGTGGCCATCTGCAGCGCGATCACCGGATCGCAGCCGCAGGCGATCGCATGGCGCACCACCCGGTCCATGTGGCCATCATTGACCAATGTCCCGGAGTGGCAGTCATCGGTGCACAGGATGAAGTTGCGCGGATCGAGCCCCTTCTGTGTCACCGCCGTGATCTGGCTTTCCACGTCATACCAGGCCGAACCCAGTCTCATCATGGAACGCATGCCCTGCCGCGCGCGGGCGATGGCATCGGATTCCGCCGTGCCCTCGTGGTCATCCGCCGCGCCGCCCGCCACATAGGCATGGAAAGGGATGCCCCGGTCGGGGCTGGCATAATGGCCGCCCACCGTCTTTCCGGCGGCCATGGTCGCGGCCATTTCGGCCAGCATCTGCGGGTCGCCGTTGATGACGCCGGGATAGTTCATCATCTCGCCAAGGCCGATGATGCCGGGCCAGTTCATGGCCTCGGCAACATCTTCAGCCGAAATCTCGAAGCCCGTCGTTTCCAGCCCCGGCGCGGAAGGGGCACACGAGGGCATCTGCGTGAACATGTTGATCGGCTGGAGCATCGATTCGTCATGCATCATCTTCACGCCCGCCAGCCCCAGTACGTTGGCGATCTCGTGCGGGTCGTGAAAGATCGTCGTGGTGCCATGGGGAATGACGGCGGCGGCGAACTCCGCCGGGGTCAGCATGCCGCTCTCCACATGCATGTGGCCGTCAAGCAGCCCGGGAATGAGGAAGCGCCCCTCCGCCTCCACCACCGTCGTGCCTTCGCCGATACAGTGCGAGGCATCAGGCCCCACATAGGCAAAACGGCCCTCACTGACCGCCACCTGCCAGCCGTCGAGGATTTCCCGGCTCTGCACGTTAACGAGCCGCCCGCCCCGGATGACGAGATCCGCAGGCGCCCGCCCCGCCGCCACCGCCACGAGCTTCGGAGCCGTTTCGGCCCAGGATTTGAAGGTGGACTGGCTCATGGCGGCAAACTCCTGAAAGACCTGACTGTTGCGCCATGGTTCGGTGCGGCGCCCCGGCTGTCAAGCCACAGACCGGCCCGAGAAACAACCGGCAATTGATCTGGCGCAAGGATGATACCGCCTCATCGCTGGCACCTTCTTGGCAAGCCGCTGCCCGGGAACTCCAGTTTCCGCGCGGTGCAGCCATTTCCTGCTGGACGGAAGGAGACAGCACATGTCTGCAAAGATGAAAGCAGCCGTCGTCAGGGCTTTCGGAGCCCCGCTCGACATCAGCGAGGTGCAGAAGCCGGAAGCAACGGCGGGCAAGATCGTCGTCAAGATGATGGCGAGCGGCGTCTGCCACACCGATCTTCACGCCGCCGAAGGCGACTGGCCGGTGAAGCCCAATCCCCCTTTCATTCCGGGCCATGAGGGCGTCGGCTACGTCTGCGAGGTCGGCTCCGGCGTCAAGGGCGTCAAGGAAGGCGACCGGGTGGGCGTGCCCTGGCTGCATTCGGCCTGCGGCCATTGCAAGCATTGCATGGGCGGCTGGGAAACCCTGTGCCATGACCAGCACAACACCGGCTACAGCGTCAACGGCGGCTTTGCCGAATATGTGCTGGCCGATCCGGACTATGTGGGCCACCTGCCCGACGGCCTCGAATTTGCCCCCGCAGCGCCCGTGCTCTGTGCCGGTGTCACGGTCTACAAGGGCCTCAAGGAAACCGAGACAAAGCCCGGCGAAACCGTGGTCATCGTCGGTATCGGCGGCCTTGGCCACATGGCCGTGCAATATGCCCGGGCAATGGGCATGAAGGTGATTGCCGTCGATATCAGCGACGACAAGCTGAAGCTCGCCAGCAGCCTTGGCGCAGATCTGACGATCAATGCGCTGACCACCGATCCTGTGGCGGAAGTGCAGAAGCTTGGCGGCGCGGAGGGCGTGCTTGTCACTGCCGTCTCCACCAAGTCCTTTGCGCAAGGCTTCGGCATGCTGGCCCGGCGCGGCACCATGGCCCTGTGCGGCCTGCCCCCCGGCGATTTCCCTCTGCCGATCTTCGACACGGTGCTCAACCGCAAGACCATTCGCGGCTCCATCGTCGGCACGCGCAATGACCTTGCCGAATCCCTCGCCTTTGCCGCCGGCGGCAAGGTGAAGGCGCATTACGCCATGGACAAGCTCGACAACATCAATGCGATCTTTGACAGGATGCGCGCCGGACAGATCGACGGCCGCATTGTCATGGACATTTCCTGAAGACCCCAACCTTCAGGAGATCCCTCCGGCCGCGGGGCCGGTGCATGAAGGACAGGCAACCGGGTTGTCTCACGGCAACAAGCTGCCTATAGTCCCGCGTGCACCGGGGCCGGAGGGTTTCTTTTCAGAAGCGAGGCTGCGGTGCGCCTCCGCCGTGACGTTCCCCGACCCCCAGCACCCCCGTGTCCCGACCAGACCCTGCCCCTGAACAGACAGGCCCGGAAGTCTCCGGCACAGAAAATGCGCGCGCCCTGACGCCGGACGTGCTGCGCCGCATTGCCTTTGGCGCGCTGCTCGGGGCTGCGGGCGGCATCCTGTTCTGGCTGGCCCATATGCCGCTGCCGTGGATGCTGGGCTCCATGCTCTTCACCATGGTGGCATCGATCTTCGGCGCACCGATCCTGCCGCCGAACCGCATCCGCCCTGCCCTTGTGGCGGTCATCGGCGTGCTGCTCGGCTCCGGCTTTTCGCCCGCCCTCATGGGACAGCTCGGTGACTGGGCCATCTCGCTTGGCCTGCTGGCGCTTTATCTCGTTGTCTCCGGCGTGCTGGCCGTTCCCTTCTACATGAAGGTGGGCGGCTTTGACCGCATCACGGCCTTCTGTTCCGGCATGCCGGGCGGGCTGATGGAAATGGTCAGCCTCGGCAAGGACCTGGGCGGCGACGATCGCAAGATCATTCTGGCGCATGCCGCCCGCATCGTCGTCACCATCAGCCTCATCTCCTTCTGGTTCCGCATCATCGAAGGCCAGAACGTGGGCACCGCCATCACCAAGGGCGGCAGCCCGTCCTGGCAGGACCTTGCCATCCTCGCGGCCTGCGGCGTCATCGGCGCCTTCACGGCGCTGAAACTGCGCCTGCCTGCCGCAACCCTCGTCGGCCCCATGCTGCTGAGTGCCGCCGTCCATGTCACCGGCATCACCGCCAGCGCCCCGCCGCAGGGGCTGGTGATTGCCTGTCAGGTGCTGATGGGTACCATCATGGGCTGCCGGTTTCTGGGAGCCGGGCGGCGCGAGGTGATCCACGCCGTCTCCCTCAGCTTCGGCGCCACCTTGATGACCCTGCTGGTGACCTTGCTGTTTGCCCTCGTTTTCGGCGCGTTCATCGGTCAGACCACCTCGCAGATCGTGCTGGCCTATGCCCCCGGCGGCCTCACCGAGATGAGCCTCATCGCCCTCGCGATGAAGGCGGAAGTCGCCTATGTGGCCAGCCACCACATCACCCGCATCGTGCTGCTGATTTCCTTCGCACCACTGGTTCTCTCCCTCATCGACCGCCGCCCGCCCGGCCGCATCAAGCCGCGGGACTGATTTCTCCCCTTACTTACGGCAGTGCTTGCACGCCGCACAAAGCCGGGGCACAAGCAGTGCGGAGCTGATTTGTTTTGATCCGGATACCGGGAGGAACGCGGATGATCTTGTGTTGCGGCGAAGCGCTGATGGATATGCTGCCCAGGACTTTGGGCACGGAAGGCACAGCCTTTCTGCCGGTGCCGGGGGGCGCCATCTTCAACACGGCCCTTGCGCTTGGCCGCCTCGGCAATCGTGCAGGCTTCCTCTGCGGTGTCTCGACGGATCTCTTCGGCGAGCAGCTTCTGGCCCATCTTGCCGCCTCCGGCGTCACGCCGGACCTGTGCATCCGCTCTGCCCGCCCGACGACGCTTGCCTTCGTGCGGCTGGTCGATGGGGACGCCACCTACACCTTTTATGACGAAAACTCGGCCGGGCGGCTGATCACGCCGGAAGACCTGCCGGTGCTGCCGGAAGGGACAAGTGCCCTGCATTTCGGTGCCATCAGCCTGATCGGCGAGCCCTGCGGCACCGCCTATGAGGCCCTGCTGACGCGCGAGGCCCCCGCCCGCGTGATCTCGCTCGATCCGAACATCCGCCCAGGTTTCATCACCGATGAAAGCGCCTACCGTGCCCGTCTTTCCCGCATTATTCCGCAGGCGGACATCATCAAGGTCTCGCATGAGGATCTGGAATGGCTGGCCCCCGGCGAGCCGTTCGAGGCGCTTGCACAGGACTGGATCGCCAGCGGCGCGAAGATCGTCATCCTCACCCTTGGCAAGGATGGCGCAAGGGCTCTGACCCGCACGCTCGACGTGACCGTTCCGGCCCGCAAGGTCGAGGTGGTGGATACGGTCGGTGCCGGCGACACGTTCAACGCAGGTTTCCTGTCGGCGCTGGATGATGCCGGTCTCCTGACCAAGGAAGCTGTTGCAGGCATCTCGGAGCAAAGCCTTGCAGCCGCGCTGGCCCGTGCGGTGGCAGTCGCCGCCATCACAGTTTCACGCGCGGGTGCCAATCCGCCTTTCCGAAGCGAACTTTCCGGCATCTGAGACCACTCTTCGCCACGAGGAGAAGAAATCAGCCTCCCCATAGGGCGGCTGTTTCCTTGTGCGCCGCAAAATAGAACCGGAAGACCTGCCTCATCACATTAAGCAACCAGAGATTTTACCGTAAGAATTGCACGCAACCTAAAATTACAAATCTGCCAGAAAACCTGCCCTCAACGTCACATAGCTGTCATCTTCATTTAAATCTTCAGTAATCACCACATCCTATCGTTACGGCCAGTTTCTTCCGCTTCGGCAGAAAGGCCTTACCGATGGCACTCAAGCATATTCCGATCGTCCAGAAGATTCTGGCGGTCCTCATTCTCATGGGACTTTGCGCGACCGGAATCGCGGCCGTCGCCTGGACGCAGATCAACGCTCTCAGTCATTCCTTCACGGAAGTCGGCGCCTCCGAAGAAGCGGCCCGCGAAGCAATGGACCTGCGGATCGACATCATCGCCATCAGCCGCATGACCTATCAGCTGGCCCTCGCGCCGGAAAAAGCCTCCGACTTCCGCGCCGAAACAGACCGCCGCTCCAGGGAAATGCTGGACCGCCTGCCGGTTCTCGAAGCGGTGGCCGACACGGCGCAGAAGCAGCAGCTGGCCGATGTGCGCAAGGCAATGGATGCCTATTTCAAGACCATCATTGCCATGGTGGACGTGGCCGCCAAGGATCCGGCAAATGAGAAAGCCATCACGGGCGCCCTTGCAACCGCCCTTTCCGGCCAGAAAAACGTAACGGACGCGGTCAAGGTCTACAGCACCTATTCCGATAGCATGATGAAGAGGCAGCGCGAGACTGCCTCCAGTTCCGCCATCTCCGCCGCAACCACCATGGTGGTCACAGCTGTCATCGCCATTATCGCCGGTATCGGCATCGGCCTCTATGTCAGCCAGTATGGCGTGGCCAAGCCGATTTCCGCGATGGTCGAAACACTGACCCGGCTTGCGGATGGCGACAACTCGGTCACTGTCGAGGGCACGGACCGCCGCGATGAAATCGGTGCAGTTGCCAGGGCTACGCTGATCTTTAAGGAAAACAGCATCGAGAAGGAACGCCTGCAGCGGGAAGCCGATGCGGAGAAGGCCAGCGCCGAAGCCCGCCAGAGGGAAATGATGGCGCGCATCGCCAAGGAATTTGAAGATGCCGTTGGCGGCATCGTCAGCAACGTGACGGTGGCCGCGAACCGTCTCGAAAAGGCGGCACAGGCCATGTCCTCCAACGCGGAACACACGTCCCAGCAGTCCATCACCGTGGCAGCGGCCGCCGAGCAGGCCTCGGCAAACGTCCAGACCGTGGCAGCTGCGACCGAGGAGCTGACCGCTTCCGTCCGCGAGATCGCCGGTCAGGTCGACCAGTCCAACCGCATGTCGAATGTGGCCGTGGCAGATGCCGATACGGCCGCCCGCAAGGTTCACAGCCTGTCGGATGCGGCCCAGAAGATTGGCGACATCGTCGAGCTGATCAACGGCATCGCCAGCCAGACCAACCTGCTCGCCCTCAACGCCACCATCGAGGCGGCCCGTGCGGGCGAAGCCGGCAAGGGCTTTGCAGTGGTTGCCGCCGAAGTGAAGCAGCTCGCCGATCAGACGGCCAAGGCCACCACGGAGATTGCATCGCAGGTGGCCTCCATCCAGCTCTCGACCATGGACTCAGCCGCAGCCATCACAGACATCGCCGAATCCATCCGCAAGATGAGCCAGATCAGCGGCGCGGTTGCCGCCTCGGTGGAAGAGCAGTCCTCCGCCACGCAGGAAATTGCCCGCAACGTGCAGCAGGCTTCCAGCGGCACCGCGGAAGTGTCCAGCGCCATCGCCACGGTGACCCGTGCGGCACAGGAATCCAGCTCCGCCTCGACGGACGTGCTGCATTTCTCGGCCGATCTTGCCAAGCAGGCGGATCAGCTCAACCGCGAGCTCTCCCGCTTCCTCGGCACCATCCGCGCCGCCTGAAAGCCGGGCGTGCAAGAACAGGAAAGGGCGGGATGGTCACCATCCCGCCCGTTGTTTTTTTCCTGTTGGCTGAGGTTCTGCGTTCAGATCGTGGGATCCTGGCGCTTTTCCTTGAAGATCAGCCACAAGTTCCGGATATAGATGATCAGGCCAAGGGCTTGTCCGGCGATGAACACCGGGTCCTGACGCTGGATCGAGTAGATCAGCAGCAATGTTCCGCCGCCGATGGAGAAAAACCAGAAGGCCACCGGCACGATGGACCGCCCTACCCGCTCCGATGCAATCCACTGCACCACAAAGCGCATCGAGAACATGAACTGGGCGACGAAGCCCAGGATGATCCAAACATCCAGCTGCTGCACGAAAACCGTATGCAGCCAGTCAAGCAAAGCGTTCATCTGAATTGCGGCTCCTGTGATCCGCTCCGGCGTGGTCTTAACGGGGTCCGGCGGCCGGTTCGATGGCCGAAACCTCGGGGATGGATTTGCGGCGGCGGCGCAGCCACCACACACCGAACAGATCGAGTGCGCCGATCAGGGCCCGGTCGAAAATGCCATATTTGGACGTGCCATGGCGGCGGTGCCGGTCCAGCACATCCACATGCACCACACCGTAGCCCTCGCGGATCACCAGCGCGGGCAGAAAGCGGTGCCAGCTGTCGAAATACGGCAGCTGCAGAAAGACCTCGCGGCGCAGCGCCTTGAGGCCGCAGCCGCTGTCACGGGTGTTGTCCTTCAGCAGCGCGCCGCGCAGGCGGTTGGCAAGCCGCGAGGCGATGCGCTTGGTCCGGCTTGCCTTGCGCCCCACCCGCTGCCCGGCGGCGAGCGCCACGGACGGCCCACCCGCTTCCAGCGCAGCCATCAGTTCCGGGATATAGGCCGGGTTGTTCTCGCCATCGCCATCGATCGTGGCAACAATCCGCCCGCGGGCGTGGCGCAGCCCGGTGCGCACGGCGCAGGACTGGCCGCCGGACCGGGCATGGCGCAGTGGGCGCAGCCAGGGATGGGAAGCGGCGTAGGCGGCGAGAACCTGATCGGTGCCATCGGTCGAGCCATCGTCGATCACCAGCACCTCGAAGGCGCGGCCCTGCAGCGCCTCGGCAATTTCGTCCAGCAGGATGGGCAGGTTGTCGCGCTCGTCCTTGGCCGGCACGATCACGCTCACCTCAAGTCCGGGCTCTGCCGTGCCCTGCTCTGCACCGTTCATCGGCATCTCACTTTTCATCCTGTGCAGCGGCTGGATGCGCGGTCATAGACCGGCGCCCAAGGGCCGCATTCCAAAGCGCCCGGAAGGCTGCCCGCGCCGAAAAGGCATTGGCAATGGGCCGGATCCGTCCACCGGGGCGCAGCACGAAGCCGATCCGGCGCTTCGCCATCCAGCGGGCGCAGTATAGCGTTGTCGCGGCCCCGAGCAGCAAGCCCGCCGCAACGTCCGAAGGGTAATGCGCCCCGACCATCACACGGCTGAAAGCCGCCCAGAAAGCCACAGCGGCGATCAGCCAGCGCCAGGCCGGGAAAATCAGCGCCAGTGCCAGCGCGAAAGCGGCGACCGTGGTCGAGTGGCCCGAGGGAAAGCTGGTGTAGGTGCTGTTAAAGGCGAAGAGGCTGAACTCGACCGGGCCCGCCACCTCATACAGCTTCGGCCGGGCGCGGCCGATACTCCACTTCAAGATCACCACCAGGAGGCCGCTGAGCGCGACGGAATAGAAGACGAAGGCTGCATAGGTCCAGATCATGACTCCGGCCATGCGCACCCGCACCGCGAGAACCTGCGCATTCACGAGAGCCAGACAGGCGAGGCAGAACAGTCCGGTAGACCACAGGATCCAGTTTGACTTGCCCAGATCCGTGACCCAGGAGAACACCACGCCATATTCCGGTGGCAGTGCCCGCACCCATGGAATGGCGGGAATGTCCAGCATCACCACGCCGAAGCCTGCTGCCAGCAGCAGGATGGCCAGAAAGTCCTGCGGGCGCTGGCCGGCCGGCAGTGGCTCATGCGGGCCCTTCGCCCGGGTACGCCGGTTTGCGAGAATGGTGCGGATGCTGGCCACATTCGCCACAAAACGCTGCCGCACCTTGGAAAAACGTCCGGATGCCATCAGGGGCCTTACCTCTTGCTCGCTCATCTTGCAGACGCTCCGGGCACATAAATCCCCAGATCGAGCTGCCGTCCCCCGTTGATATTCAGGCCCTGTACCCTGCCTGCCAGCACGGGCACAAGCCCATCCTTGCTGGCGGCGTCCAGAAACGCCTGTTCATGCCGGCTTTCCACCACGGCGGCACGGCAAGGGGCCGGGTCCTGCGCCAGGAAGGCTGCGGACCGTTCAGCGCCGCCCAGCAAGGTGTCCGTGCCTTGCAGGAACACAAAACTTGGCTCGCTAAAGCCGGTCGAGGCCACTTTTACAGGGGCGCAGCCTGCGCCTTCGGAAATCGCGGCCACAAGGCGCGGACTGACCCAGATCGCCGACAGTCCAGGCCCCGCAAAGCCCCAGAAGCCGGTGGTCATGGCAACCGCAGCCGCGCAGGAGCGCCAGAGCGCACCCGTCATGTCGCCGCGCAGCAGGCGCATGGAGGCCCAGACGCTGATCACGGCCGCAATGACACAGAAGACCACGCCCGGAGGAGACGGCCAGTCGCCAAGGAACAGCGGCCCGGCAACGGAAGCTGCGGCAATCACCACCGGCAGCAGTGCCAGCAGCACCGCCGCAATCCAGCGCAGCACCCGCCCGGAAGCCGGCCGCTCGTCCACGATCACCAGGGCAACGGGCAGCGCAAGGGCGGGCAGCAGCGGCATGGTGTAATGCGGCAGCTTGGTCGCCACCAGTTCAAAAACCACCCAGGCCGGGAAGAACCAGGCGGCACAGAACTGCACCAGCGGCAGGGAGCGCAGCGCCCAGATACGCGGGGCTGCCAGCGCCAGAAAAGCCGGCAGCGGCCAGAACACGGCAAGCATTGCAGCCATATGGGCGAGCGGCGGCGCGCCGTGGCTTTCCTGCCCCTCGGCCACCTTGCCCATCAGATCGCGGCCGATGGCTTCTTCAAAGAATGTGCCCTTGGAGGCAATCCAGATCGCCACAAACCACGGCAGCACCAGCAGGAGCGCCAGAACGGCACCCGGCAGCGGCGCGGCGGCGCGGAACCAGCCGATCCGGCGGCGCATCAGGGCGAGCGCGGCAACTGTCAGGCCAACGATCATCGGTGCCACCGGCCCCTTGACCAGAATGCCAAGCGCCAGCGCCACCCAGAAGACCAGTGCCAGCCCCCAATGGCGGCGTGTGGCGTCATCCGCCAGATAGATCCGCGCCAGCGCCCCTTGTGCCAGAACGATGGAGGCGAAAAGCGTGGCGTCCGTCTTGCCGAGGCGGCTTTCCACACCAAGGATCAGCGCCAGGGCCACCAGCATGGCAGCCACCAGCGCGGCTGGCGGCCCGGTGAAGGCGCGTGCCGTCCAATAGACCGCCAGCACCACCGTCAATGCCGCCAGCAGGGACGGCAGCCGGTAGACCCACAAGGGTGCGGAAGCGTCATGTCCCGTGATCTTCACGGCAGCGGCCTGCAGCCAGTAGATGCCGATCGGCTTCTTGTAGCGCGGCTCCTCCTGCAGGCGGATGTCCATGTAGTCGCCGGTTTCCAGCATCTGCTTGGTGGCCTGGGTGAAGCGCGGCTCATCCCGGTCAAGCGGAGGAACGGCCGACTGGCCCGGAACAAACATGAACAGCCCCAAAATAAGCAGCAATGCGGGGGCAAACAGGTCATGGCCAAGCAGCTTCAGCCAGGCCGTATGCGGCCGTGGATCGCGCGCCTGTGCCATGCCGGCTGCACCGCCGTCGATGCTCTCGCCTGTCTGCTGCTCGGTCTCATGCATGTGACTGTTCCGGAACCGTTTGCACCTGCCATGTGATGCTGCACCGCTTCCTACAGGAGAGCAATCCAAAGGGGAACCTGAGACTTGCGCGAAACGCGGTTTCCACTATCGTCCTCCCGCCCTTTCCATGGAGCTGAACCCAAGGCCGATGACCCTGATTGTCCAGATAACCGACCTTCACCTGCGCCCGCGCGGCCTTGCCTGTTACAGGGTGAGTGACACAAACATGCTGGCGGCCCGTGCGTTCCGCGCCATCGCCGCCCTGCCGCAGAAGCCCGATGCCGTTGTCATCACCGGTGACCTGACGGACGGCGCCGATGGGCGGGAATATGCCCTGCTGCGCCAGCTCTGCCGCCAGCTGCCCTGCCCGGTCTATGTGATGCCCGGCAACCACGACCTGACAGGCACCATGCGCAGCGAACTGCCGGATTTTCCGGGTGTCGGGGATGCGCCCGCCGGGGACAAGCTGCATTATGCGGTCACCATCGGCGGACTGCGCCTCGTGGTGCTGGACAGCAGCGTTGCGGGCAAGCCCTATGGCCGGCTGGGCGGGGAGCAGATCGCGTGGCTTGACCAGACGCTTGAAGCCGATCACACGCCCACCCTCGTTGCCCTTCATCACCCGCCCAAGGTGACCGGCATCGCCCATATGGACGTGATCGGCCTGGCGGACACCGAGGCGCTCGCCGCAATCCTCTCACGCCACCGCCACGTGGAGCGGCTGATCTGCGGTCATGTGCACCGGACAATCATCGCCCGCTTTGCCGGAACCGTCATGACCCTGTGCCCCAGCACAGCCCATGCCTGTGTTATGGACTTTTCGCCGGACGCTCCTGCCGAATTTGTGATGGAACCGCCTGCGTTTTTTGTGCACCGGCTCGACCCGGAGGCTGGTTTGTCCAGCCATCTTCACTATGTAGAGGCATATCCGGGTCCCTATCCCTTCTTCGCGGACAAGGGCGTGAGTTGGCCCGGCGAAAAATAATCATTTTTTTCAAAATCCTGAGGGATGATGCTGAGACAAAACCTTACCCGGCGCGACGCCCTGCGCCTTACTTTGCTTGGTGCAGCCGTTCTTCCCCTTGCGGCCTGCGGTGGAGGATCAGGCAGTCAGTTCGACCGCAATGTGCCGATTGAGCCGGTTTCGGTAAACCGGGATGAGATGCTGCAGAGGCTGAACAGCTTCCGTGCGGAAAACGGCTTGCCGCCGCTGCGCGCTGACGGGCGCCTGAATGAAATCTCGGCATGGATGGCCAATCACATTGCCCGGTGGGACAGCATGGATACGCGTGAACACCGGGCCATCTCCCTCGCCCGCCGCCTGGATGGGCATGGCTACGAACATTACGCCGCTGCGGAAAACCTCGGTGCCGGCTATGACAGCCTCGATGCCGCGATGGCCGGGTGGAAGGGCTCTGCCGGCCACCGCCGCAACCTGCTCAATCCCTATGTGACCCGGGCCGGCATTTCGCGGGTGCGCCGCCCAACCGGCAAGTGGCACCATTTCTGGGTGCTGACGCTCGCCCGGCCCAAGGAAGATGGCCGCCCGGGCTGACAGCGCCCAAAAGCTGAATAAAAAAGAGGCGGGCCAAAAGCCCGCCTTTAAAGTCTGGTTTCCAGAGACCCCAAGAGGGGAACCGGCACGAAGCCGGTGAGAGCGCCGCTCCAAAAGTGGAGTATCAGTCTCATGTTTTTTCTAGCCCCTCAGACCGGACCTGTCAAGCGCTCTGCCATCCGGATTTCCACGCATCTGACTGCGGCAAACAGGCCGGACTTCACATGCAACGGCAGCCGCCGGTTCAGAACGGATAGAGCCGTCCGGCAAACGCGCCTTCGTCTGCAGGACCGGGCCTCAATCCCCACCGGACCGGGGCTGTGAAAAGCCGCGGATTGCCGAAGCGGGGAAGCCAGGAGCACAGATCCGGGCTGATGGCCTTCACGCAGGCAAGCCCGGTCTCCGCTCTTGAGCAATCCGCAAGCCAGATCCGGACCTTCTGCGCCCTCAACGAGGCTTCGAACTCCTGCCAGGAAAACTCGCGCTCCAGCGCCCTTGCGGCAGAGACCGCAGGCGCCTTCATCCTCAGATCCTGCCGCACGTCCCTGGCTGCATAGGACTGCAACGCAGAGACAGTTCCCCCCTTTTTGCCGGACGCAGACCTCCGGCCTGCAAGCTCCAGCGCAAATTCACCTTGTACGAGTTCTCCGATTGCAGACTGAAGCACAGCCCCTGCCTCCAGCCCGCCAGCCACCCCGATCACGCCGGATTTCCCGTCTTCACCGTGGGAAACGGCGGCTATCACATGCAGCGAAAAGTCAACTGGCAAGTAAAGAAAATGAGTGACGCGCGCGCGCGCAGAGAGCCAATCAGCACATATTTTAGGCAGAAACTCCCTCGCCTGAGCCCAGGGTAAGGGGGTTATCCCCAGCCGGTTGTGCCACCAGATGCCGGCGGCGTCCCGTTCGGCAAGTTCCAGCACCGCCCGCCGGGCCGCTGTCTCCCGATCCGTCCAGACGGCTGCCCCCAGCGTCGATCCAAGCGCTGGCGCAAGTGGGAGCTGCGGTATCCCTGCATTCCGCCCTTCGCCAAGGAGAACGGCAAAGGCGGGAATCAGCGCTGTCTCATGCGAGAAGGCAGAGGTGACACGCATCCGCCGCCGGGACAGCCGGTTCCAGCCGATCCTCTCGCCTTCCCACACCGCGGCAAGCGCGGGAACGCGGTTGGCCAGCTCCTTCTCCTGAGCGGCGCTGAACTGCAGGAAGGCCCCGGCCAGCAGATCCCCGTCATCTTCACCTTGCCGCTCCAGCACGAGCGGATCCTCTGGCCCTTGCGCAATCAGACTGAGCCTTTCCGCCAGTTCGCCGAGGCAGCCGAGCACGGCCCGGTGCCGATCCAGCCCCTGCCCGCCACAGGCCAGCTGCGTCACAAAAGGCTGGAGCGCCTCCCGACGCCAGCCCTCAGGCAGCGGACCTGGCATGGCCGTACAGACATGGACCGGACAGTCCGCCAGCGGTGCAAAGGCGATCCGGGGGGCAAAACGGTCCAGAAACCCGGCAAACAGGCGCAGGGTCTCAGGCGGGACGCCCTCAGCGGCCCGCAAACTGCCGCCGCGCTGCTCCAGAAGGCCGCAGGACAGGAGGAAGGCCAGAGCCTGCGCCGTCCAGTCCGTCCCGCCATTTCCCTGCACCGCAGATCTGAACGCACCATGAGGGTCCGCTTCTGCCGTTTCGGCAGCCCGCAGAAATGCCCCTTTTTGTGCCACTGCCTTGTCCACAAGCCTTCACCGCTCAAGAGTTGCATTGCTGGGGAGCACCGGCCCGCCTCTTGCCGAAGAGCTCCGTCCGGCGCAGCCTGATTGAGCAACGGCACCCCGGCCAGATCATCTGACGGGAACACGTGAAACCAGCATCAGGCAAGGCCCTTTGACCCTGGAACATAACAGTTTCCAGGAACAGCTTCGCTTTACCCGGTGCCAGCAATTCAAACACCAGACTGAAGAGGTTCGTCATGAAGCAGGAAGCCATTCTCGACAGCAAGCTCTCCCTTGGCGCGCTCATCGGCAGGACCGTGAATGACGCGGCCACTGCCAGCGAAGCTGCGGCCGCTGCCGCAAAGCACCTCTCCGGCGTCACCGTCCATGCGGACAGCGCTGACACCGTGCATCTGGTGGTTCCGGCCGCGGTTGATACGGCCCGCCTCGCAGCGGCCGACGAGAGCTATTTCGAAGAGCTCGGCCGCAAGGCTCTGGGTGCGTGCTTTTACGACATCCTGCCCGAATAAAACCGGGATACAGGTCAGCCCGCGCATTCGCGGGCTGACCTGTCCATCCCGCATCCAGCTGCTCTTGCAAGGACAGGTGCCATGGCGCGTTTTCCCCTGCCCGCCTCCAAGATCCCGGTGCTTGGCCGCATTCTGGCAGAAGCAGCATCAGATCCGGACAAGCGTGATGCACTCTGCCGGAACCCGGCTGCGGTCCTTGCCGCTGCCGGTTTGCCCGCCAACCTGACAGCGCTGTTTGACTTCAAGATTCTCGTGGAGACGGCAGAGACCCGCCAGGTGGTGCTTCCATTCCGCTACAACGCCGAAAAGCTGGCACGCGGGGATGCCGCCTATCTGCAGGAAATCGAAAGCGGCCTTGGCCAGAGCACCGCAGCAGGTCCGCTGCATTGATGCCGCTTGCCAGCACACCGCTCGCTCCGCGTCATTCCTCAGGCGTGCCGTGCCAGCCCGACAGTTTCACGCAGACTGTTCATGGCCAGATCAAACGAGGCCCGCGCCTCCGGATCCTGAAACAGGTTCACGCTGTCCAGCCATTGCCGCAGCTGCAATGAGCTCTGCCAGCGGGTACTCGCCCCGAGCTGCCGCTCCATGCATTGCAGCAGCAGCGCGCGTGCTGCTTCCGCATCCTGCATATGTCCGGCCCGGTACAGCGCGGCAAAACGGGTGGCCAGACCATGCAAATTGTCGAAGGGGCCGCGCCTTGCGTAGTCAGCCGACCGCTCGTAGTCGCCGAGCGCAAAGAACACATTCGCCAGATATCCATAGACGATGCGCGGCGTGACAATCAGCCCGTCAAATCCCCTCTCGGCCGCCTTCAGTGCCTGTTCTCTTTCGCCGATATAGGCCAGGGCCTCGGCCGCGGATATCATGTTCATCGGATCAAGCGGGTTCAGCTTCATTGCCTGGACAAAGGAGCGGCGGGCGTCATCTGGCCGGCGCGAGTGGATCAAGGCCCAGCCGTTCACACGGTGGTTGACCACCTGCCACGGATCCAGAGCCACGGCCTTTTCCGTCAGAGACAGCACATGTTCGGCATCAGCCAGCGGCGTCTCGGCTGTCGGATAAAACAAGGCCTGTTTCAGCAGGATGGAGGCCTGCCCGGCATAGGTGAGACTGAAGGACGGATCACTCGCCTGCAGATCCTGCATGATGGCCAGAGCCTTGCGGTCGGCAGCGGCATTGAATTCCCAGATGAGCGACTCAACCTGGCACCAGCGGCCAAAGGGACTGCGGCCCGGCCGCTGGCGCAGGCGCCCGATGATATGGCTGTGGATGCGGCTGACCGTGCGGTAGACGGCTTCGTGAAGCTCGTGGCTGGACCTGACCAGATCGAGATCTATCAGTTCATGAAAAGCGATCTGCCCGCTGGTCCGGTTCTCCAGCTGGATGCCAAGCCGGTTGAGCGTCCGGTCCCGGTGAAACCGCAGCAGAAAACTGCCCAGATCCCCGCCGTCCACGCGTATCGGGGCTATGCCACCGTCACCCGCCCAATAGGCGGCCTCATAGAGCTCGAACGACCGGTAGGCAGAAAGCCCCGTCACAACCTCTTCCCGGACAGCAAAAGCCGTCTCATCTCCTGCCGTCTCGTCCCAGGCCATGCTCGAAATCGAAATGACCGGCAAACGCAGCTCGCCGGGGACAGCGGCCTCGATGCTGCCAGCGGCAGAAAACCGGCCAGTCTCGCTGCCGGCCGCCGGCGCCATGGCCGGGGGCGGCGCAGACGCGATCCTCTTGCCCGTGGGAAAGGCTATGACGCTTTTCTGGACCGTCTCTGCACCGGCGCCAGAGCCAGAGCTTTGCGCAGGCGCAGCCAGATGCCCCTCAGAGCCGGCAGCATCCGGCACATCCTCCAGCAAGCGGCGCGTTTCTGCCGAGGGCTCGATGTCGAGAAGATTGCGCAGCTCCCGGGCACAGTCCCTGAACTGCTGCTGCGCTTTCTCCTTCTGCCCCTGACGCAGAAAATGCCGGATCAGTTCCTGGTGCCCATATTCATTGGCCGGATCAAGCAACAGGAGAAACCGCGCCAGCCGCTCGCGCTTGACACAGGCAACATGGCCAATCCCCGTCCGGCTTTCTTCCAGCACCTCCATGATTTTCTTGCTCAGGACCGAGCGCACCCGCGCCTGTTCAACGGCAAGCCATTCGCCGAATGCCGGGTCAAGCACATCAAAGCCATGCAGGAAATCGCCGGCCCAGAGCGAGCTGATGCGGTCCAGCTCACCGGGATCGGCCCCGCCCATGCCCCGTGTCAGCACATCAATGTCGGTCTGGATGTTTTCACGCAACAGCGACAAGGTGGAAGGTGTTGCCACCACCAGCCGCATACCCGCCTCCTTCTCGGCCTGGCGGATGTGACTGAGGGCTTGACGCAGGGACATGGCGGAACGGGAGCGGTCACCGTCGCTCCATAGCAAGGCGGACAGCTCGCCGCGCGTCTCGGTTCCTCCGGGGCAGCGCACCAGATAGCCGAGAATAGCCAGGGCCTTTCGCGTCTTCAGGCTCAGCCCCCTTCCGCTGCTGTCCTCAAGCTGCGGCACCCCGAGCGTCCTGAAAAACAACCTCGTCATGCTGTTTATCCCACAATCATTCCGGATCAGAAGCAAGAAATTCCGCCGCAGACGCACCGCCCCTCAGCCGTTCCCTTGCTATTTTTCCTTATGCACCAGGATAGGTTTCTCAAAGCACCCGCACAACCTGCAACTCAAGAGTGCTGACTCTTCAGCATTACCGCAATCATGGTCAGCCTATCACGTTCATTTCACGCTACAACCCGATGATCAACGTACCGGTGCCGTGGCAGGCTGGCTTTCAGTGAGCCGGGAAACCGGCTGCCGCCCAAGAACTGGGTATTTCACGCAAGGCCGGAGAACCGGTCAATATCAGAACGGTAGGTTGCACATGTCGAAAGCTGCAGGACTGACGAAGGCTGAAGCAGCCGCGGAAACAGTGCATGGCCATGAAGCCATGCAGGATATGTCTGCGGAGTCCCTCAAGCGCATGATCTATTTCACCCGCCGTGAAGCTGAAAAGGATGGCCGCACGTTCTGCGCCTATCTGCTGACCATGGCGGCCAACGCACTTGACGATGATGCTGCCGATGTGAACGAGGCACTCAGGGCAAAGCTGTCGCCGGGTGATCTGCTGCGGAGCACGAAAGCGGGCTGAACAAGGTTCGCTGCCGTTCCCTGCCGGCTGACCGTCCGGACATGGAATCGCAGCCATTCTTCGTATCTCAGGCATTCTTCCCGGGGCAGGCCAACGACTGTTGGCCTGCCCCTTTCGTTTTATGACGACAGCAGGCCGCAAGGCGCCAGCCCAAAGCGGCAGCGAACGGCTGCAGCACAAACTCTAAGCCGCACCCCATTCCCGGAACGGCCGCACCTATAGCAAAATCAATCGGTAGGATAATGGTTTGGCGACCCCTGCAGGATTCGAACCTGCGACCATTCGCTTAGAAGGCGAGTGCTCTATCCAGCTGAGCTAAGGGGCCGTTTGCGCGGATCAGGCCGCGCGGGGCACGCCGGAGGAACGGCTTTGCCCGGTGTCGATTTCACAACCCGCCCGGAAGGCGGGACGGGCGGTATCAGTGCCCAGATCTCATTGAGGCAGGCTTGATCTGGTCAGGCGCCTCAATGCGTCCACGGCGCATGCCGGTCGAAGCGGAAATTGTCCGAATAGCTTGCACCGCGAATGATGCGGTCCTTCGGCTTTTCCACCCGGTAGGCAATGCCCTTGCGCTGTGCATAGGCTTCGGCTTCTTCACAGGTTTCGAAGAAGAGACGCACCTGCTGCTTCATGTCAGAAGAGGAGGTGTAGCCCATCAGCGGATCGATGCTGCGCGCAACCTCGGGCTCGTAATCGAGCACCCAACGCTGCGTCTTGGCCTTGCCCGACTGCATGGCCGTCTTCGCCGGCCGGTAGATTCGCGCCACCATTGTCTCTGTCCCGTCTCGCATAGGTGCTGCAAGCTGCTGGTTTGCCGGAGTTTTCCAGGCTGCAGCACGACCGCGGCGCTGCACCAGCCATTCACGGCTGTTTTCTGCGGGAACGGAGCGAATGTCAACATGACTTGCGCATCGCGGGGGCCGCACAACCGGTTTTGACACAGGCACCGGCATGCAGGACCGGCAGCTGAGGTCAAGCGCTGACGCGATTTGGCACAATTTGCAACCTTAGGGATCACTCTTGATTGCTATGACAGCTTTGAATCTGGACCTATTCTAACAGTCGCACTCAAGGATTGCGCTTGATGCCGGCGCAATCGCGGCCCGGTATTCCGTTCCAGGCATACCTTCGACGCGCTGAACCGGACTTGACTGGAAAGACTGTCATGCCCCGCTTTGACGTGAACAGACTGCAGCATGAGCACAAGATGCCGGCCGGTAACAGGGCCGGGCGGCTGCATGCGGAAGCACAGCATCAGGATCTGGCTGTGCTCTGGGACATGATCCTGGCGGTCGATTACCATGCAGCGAGTGTTGATGCCCTGTCACCGGATGCCCGCGAGGACTTCTGCGATGTGATTGAGGTGCTGTTGCGTACTCTGGCGCAGGACTGACCCCGCCGGAAGCCATAGGTACCAGCACGTTTCATCTTCACTTCACGCTTCCGTTTGCAGGATGACTAGGGCATCTTTGTCCGTACATATGCCCTGCGGCAGACGCCCCGAGCCGGGAGGCGCACGCCCCGAGAAAGTTGACAGGTCCGATGCTCGCCAGACCCCGACAGCTCTTTGCCGACCTTGGCAGCAGTGCGATCGAACGCGGTCTTGCAGCCCCCCGGCTGTCTCAATTCTATGAAGACATGATCAGGGCCGGCTCTGTCGCAGGGCCGGAGCTAAAGAAGCATCTGCCCTATCTCAGCCTCTGCGCATTGCCGGATGACAGCGGAACGGCACCGCCGATCGTCTATGCGGGACGGCTTTCCTCGCAGGTCCAGCTTTTCGGCAGCGTGTGGAGCGAGCAGCCCGGCGAGGCGCTGGTGACACCGGATCCCGAACTTGAGCGGGCCGCGGCAGCGGGCTACCTGAGCGCTCTGGAATCCGGCACCTATTATGGTTATGGCCGCACCGGTATCCGGCTGGGTGGACGGATGCATGACGTGGCCTATGAACGGCTGATCATGCCCCTGCGCCCAAGACCCGATTCTCCGGTGCGGATGCTGGCCTATTTCGGCGTCATACAGGCTCTGGTGCCGCAAGGCCCCGCGCCAGCGTGACGAGATCGGCCCGCGTCGCCCAGACGAGCCAGTCATCGGGCCGGATATGGGCAGGGGCTGAGATCCAGTGCGTCCCGGACGGCGCAAAGTGCCTGTAGCCGACCCGCACACCGAATCCCTTCATCGCATTGGCCTGCGCCATCAGGCCATAAAGATAGTCGGGTGACCATTTGAGCAGCGCCAGCAGAAAGCCGGTCTGCGTCAGCAATTCGGCAAGGCCCCTGCCCCGGATGTCCTTTCTCAGCCACAGATTGCCGTGATAGACGATCCGTCCCCGCATCCGGAACGCTTCCGCGGCATGGGCGGTGCCAAGTCTTGCGTCCGCATGCGGATCTTCAAACAGGCGCCGCTGCTGCTGCTGCCAGAAGGCGGCAAGGCTCCTGTCCTTTAGCTCGTCAATCTTGGCCGCCTGAACGGACACAAGCTCGCCCTGCCCGTTATAGGCTCCCACCCAGAAGGCCAGGCTGGCGTGCAGATCGACGAAGCGGATGGAGAAGTCCTCCATCAGATAGCGGTCCTCCGTCCGGGACACAGCCTCTTCAAAGGCCTGAAAGTCCGTGCTTTCCTGCAAGGACAACCCTTGCTCCCGGATACGCCCCGTGAGGGCGGCGAGAGCGTCAGCAACGACAAGCGTCGGATCTTCTTGAAGTATCAAGGTCATGCGTTTCCCCATCATGCAGATGCCGCGAAACCGCAGCACAACCATGAAGCGACGAAGGGCGCAAAAAAGCGAGCTTTGCCTTACGGAAACCGGCCCGTGCGGCACCTGAGCCATTTCAAGACGTGATGCGTAAACATCGAAAGCCTTGGCATCAGGCGGGGAAACCCGGAGGCTTTAAAGAGTGCAGGCTGGGGAAAGAAAGTGGTCGGGGCAGCAAGATTCGAACTTGCGACCCTCTGCTCCCAAAGCAGATGCGCTACCAGGCTGCGCTATACCCCGACGTCCGGTATGTGTGCGGGTGTACCGCCTTCCCCTGCGCAGCGTCAAGCCCGAAGGCCGGGACAATGACTGCCTCTGCGCAGTTGCGCACCGCCGGTTTCAGGCCCGGCACCCTGCAGCAAAGTTCAGGGTTTGATGCTCGGTGCCGAGACCTTCTGGCCCGGCGCAAACTGCAAGCGTGCGGAGGTCCCTGCGATCACTTCCAGAACATAACGGGCGCTGCCGTCAGAGGAGACGATCTTCTCCGACAGAGGTTCCGTGTCCCTGGCGATGGAAACGATACGGCCCGTCTCATCAATGAAGATCATGTCGAGAGAGATATAAGTGTTCTTCATCCAGAAGAACTTCTCGCCGCTGTCCGGAAAGACAAAGAGCATGCCCGCATCCGCGGCCATTTCCTTGCGGTTCATCAGACCCGTGGCGCGGTCTGCCTCTGTGGCGGCAATTTCCACGGTGAAGCTCTGCGGGCCCGCTGCGGTTTCCACCGTCAGCTGTTCGGTGGGCAGTCCGGCCGCCTTGGCAAAGGCCGCGGCTCCCAGAACGATCATGCCGACCAGAATGGCCCTGACGGCGATCCCGAAGGCTCCACGCAGACACGGCGCCGGAACACCTGTGCTCCGGACGCTCAAGGCACGCAAAGGTGCCGTGAAGTGGGCGATACGCATTACTTCCCCCTCCAGACTCATACGCAACTGGTACAATATCCAATCTTTCAAGGCCGGTACGAGGCCACCTCAGGATATCAGTCTTATCGAAAGCATCGCTTCTTCTGGCGTATGTCTTCCAGCCGGGCTCGCCAGAACATGGCCACCCTGCCCTTTCATTTCGCCCCGCACCCTAGATGCAAGGTGTTCCCGCCGGATTAACGGACGGATATTTCCTTTGAATCGCAACAGAGAGACGCTCTGCAAAGGAAATCCTCAATGGGAGGATGGAATATGGGAGCCACTGCCGAGCGGACGGATTTCGGCAGCCATGCGGCCCTTCGGGCCCTGACCGAAGCGGACCTGCACTTCCTGGCCCGGACGCAGTTCCGTGATTCCGAAGCGGCGCAAAGTCTCCATATGGATGAAGATGTCTTCGGATGTTTCGCCCTGCGTCAGAAAGCCGAAACCCTTGACGCGGTTGAACCACTTGACGGTTGCCCGCTCGAAACCGCTTTCCGGCACTACTTGCACATGCGTGCGCGAGGGCGGCAGCTGGGAAGGATGCACGGCGGTGGATTCGTCCATCGACAGAACGCGCAGGGCCTGAAGGCCGCGCGGCTTGTCGAGAACCTCGCAGACGACGCGGGCACCTTCATAGGCGGTCTGGAAACCGTCCCGGCGCAGGCACGTCACATGCAGCAGGATGTCCGGCAGGCCATCATTGTCCGGCACGATAAAGCCATACCCCTTGGCAATATCGAACCACTTGATCGTCCCGGCCAGCTCAATCACGCCGACGCTGGCATCTTCCGCCATCGCCTCGATCAGCCGGGGATCCTGAACCGTCTTAGCCCCCATGTGTCCAAGCCCCATCTCTGTGCCGCTCACGTCAGCTTCGGGTGAACCATCCGACTCACCGCTTACTGATTCCTAAGAAAAGGATAACACTCACAGGGGGCTCGGCCAGAGCCTTTTGTTAACAAACCACAACCTCTCAGTCTTTGCCCACTGCAATTGCATCATGCCTGTCAATTTTAACCGGGTAACAGGGCATCAAAAGTCGCGGCTGCCGGTGTGCGGATGAGAAGAGAGGCAAGATCATCCAGGGACCCGGGCTGCTGATTGACGATCATCATTTCTGCCCCGGCCTCAACTGCAATCTCCGGCAGGCGCGCTGCGGGATGAACCTGCAGCGATGAGCCAGCCACAACAAAGACATCGGCCTCACGGGATGCCGCAACAGCCCGCTGCCAGGGCTCTTCCGGCATGGACTGGCCGAAGCTGATCACGGCCGCCTTGAGCAGGCCGCCGCAAACAGCACAGCGCGGGCTGCGGCCCGCACTCGCAAGCTGTTCCTGCGCCATCAGGTCTGCCCGCTGGCCGCAGGAGAGACAGGCGGCATAGGTGCCATTGCCATGCAGTTCCACGAGCTTGTCCTCTGGCAGCCCTGCGCGCTGATGCAATCCGTCGATATTCTGCGTGATCACCAGCTGCAGCCGCCCGGCCTCTGCCTCCTGCGCCAGGGCAAGATGGGCGGCATTCGGGCGGGCGCGGGTGAAATCGCCGTGAAAGATGAAACGCCGGCGCCAGTCTTCCAGCCGCCGTGCCTTGTCCTTAACAAAATCAGCATATTGAACAGGTGCCATCCTGGACCATATGCCTTCCGGAGACCGGTAGTCAGGAATGCCTGACTCGGTTGAAATACCGGCGCCGGTCAGGACAACAATCCGCCCGCCGCCGGAAAACACCTCCCGGAGCGCAGCCTGCGCAGCGGTCAGGTCATCAATCTGTCTTGGCATTGCGGTGTCTTGTCATTTTGCAGTCTGGCCGTCACGCTGGTTCCGTTCAACGAACAGACCCCGAGAGTGGCGCAAGGCTGCAGCCCATGGCAAGCCCCAGGCCGAAAGCCACAAGCCGGCACCGCCAGTGCGCTCCGGAACATCAGATAAGGGAATCAAGATGCGCTACCTGCACACCATGGTCCGCGTGACCGATGTCGAAGCCTCTCTCGACTTCTATTGCAACAAGATGGGCATGACCGAGGTCCGCCGCATCGAGAACGAGGGCGGCCGTTTCACGCTGATCTTCCTCGCAGCCGCCGGCGACGTGGAAAGCGGCAAGGCCCATGCCGCCCCGCTGCTGGAGCTGACCTATAACTGGGATCCGGAAACCTACACGGGCGGGCGCAACTTCGGCCACCTCGCCTATGAGGTGGACGACATCTATGCCTTCTGCGCCAGCCTGATGGACAAGGGCGTCACCATCAACCGGCCGCCGCGCGACGGCCGCATGGCCTTTGTCCGTTCCCCGGATGGCATTTCCATCGAACTTCTGCAGAAGGGTGCGGCCAAGGCACCGGCAGAACCCTGGTCTTCCATGCCGAATACCGGCAGCTGGTAACCTCTTTAACGGCAATCCGGGTCAGGTATCGGCACTGCCGGGCAGGAAATCATGGCCTGAAATCAAGGCTGTGGATATTTTGCCCGGCAAAAGGCGCGGATTTCCGCGCCTGCCACCCTCTTCCCGCAGCGCCTCGCCCGGACCTGTGGAAAAACATGCAAATACCCTCTTGCAGCCTCCGGCCAATCTGCCTATAAGCCTCCTCACACGACGCGGCCCACACGGGCCAGACAGTCAAGCGCCCATCGTCTAGCGGTCAGGACGTCGCCCTTTCACGGCGAAAACAGGGGTTCGATTCCCCTTGGGCGTACCACTCTCTTTCCGGAGAGTGAAGGTATAAAAGGCGCTTCGGCGTCTTTTTTCGTTTTAATCTCCCTGCTCTCTTCGCTGTCCTTTGGCTACGGCAGTTCCAGCACCGGCGGCTTTGCCATGCGCTGAATCCTGTCACTTGCAGGCGGGACCGGCCACACCAAAAAGCCGGTGTTAAGCGCTTGCCGCTTGCGGGCCTGCTGCCAGCCGTGGCAAAACTTCCTCAGAAAACCTGACGAACTGCCGGTTTCGCTTCCCTGCGAAAGGTCCTGAAGATGCTTGCGCGCGCGCTCTCCTGTCTTCTTCTGATTCTGGCCGGCATAAGCCCGGCTTTGGCCAAGCGCGTGGCGCTGGTCATGGGCAACGGGGCCTATGTCCACACCGTCGCGCTTCCCAATCCGGCCAATGATGCGCGTGCCATGTCGGCCAAGCTCAAGGATCTCGGATTCGAGGTGGTGGCAGGCTATGACCTCGACTATCAGGCCATGCGGCGCACCGTTGCTGACTTCGCAAAGGAAGCACGCGGCGCCGATGTGGCGCTGCTGTTCTATGCCGGACACGGCATGCAGGTGGGCGGCACCAATTATCTCATCCCTGTGGATGCGAAATTCGACGACGAAACGGCGCTGGATTTTGAAACCATCTCCGTGGACTTCGTGCTGCGGCAGATGTCCAATGACGTGAAGGTGCGGATGGTGTTTCTCGATGCCTGCCGAGACAACCCGCTTGCACGCACGCTGGCCCGGTCCATGAATCCCTCGCGTTCGGCCGGTGTCGGTGCCGGTCTCGCGGAACTGAAACTGCAGGATCAGGGCGGCGAAGGCTCCGTCATCGCCTTTGCCACCAGCCCCGGAGACGTGGCGCTGGACGGCACCGGCAGCAATTCGCCCTTCACCAGCGCCCTGCTGCGCCACATCGATGCGCCGGACACGCCGATCCAGACCGTGATGACCCGTGTGACGGGGGACGTGTTCAAGGAAACCGGGCAGAAGCAGCGTCCCTGGGTCAATGCCTCGCTGATCGGCGAAGTCTATCTCAACCGCTCCGCCGCACCGGCCAATGCCACCACGGAAACGACCGTCTCGCAGGATGCTGCGGCCGTGGCCTCCGGTGCGGTGCCCGCCAGTGCCACCCTTGCCTGGGAGCGGGAGAAGGCGCTGTGGGATGCGGCCGCGGCTGGCGGAACGGTGGAGGACTACAACGTCTATCTGGCCGCCTATCCCAAAGGCAGCTTTGCCGATTTTGCCCGCAACCAGATCAAGCGCATCGAAGCGGCCATTGCCCCGGCTTCCGATGAGGTTGCAGCAGAAGACGGGACGGCAGATACGGGCGGCGAAGCAGCAACCACGGACGGCGCCAGAACGCAGAAGGCCGTCGCGGCCAGCGCCCCCTCCGCATCAGCCGCGACGGACGGCGAAGCGTCCTGGTCCCGGTTCAAGCGCCGCGAAATCCAGCTGCGCCTGAATCTTGCCGGCTATGATTCGGGAACGCCGGACGGCGTCTTTGGCGCCCGCTCGCGCGCTGCCATTAAAGCGTGGCAAAGTTACAACGAATATGAGCAAACCGGCAGCCTGTCCGCAGAGGAATATGAACTGCTGAAGGAGCAGACGCAGGCCGAGTTTCTGGCCGCAACGGCGCAGGAGCAGCGGCCGCAGCGCCAGTTCCAGCGCCCGCCGCAACAAGTGCAGCGCGGGACGACGGCCGATGGCTCCCCCATCTACGCGGCCGAGCCGGAGCACCTGCCGCCGGGAGGCGCTCCCGGGCATGATCCCTTGATTGATGCAGCCGGAGCAGCGCTTCTGGGCGGCGCCATTGGCGGCATTCTCAACGGCATCCGCCGCTGACCCCTGCCGGAACTGTCTCTGCCAAGGCGCTGAAATGCTAACGCATCACGCCTTGGAATTGCTCATGCGCCGCACGGGCTTGACCAATCCGGCATGGGTCAAGCTCATTGCGGATTGGTCACGCCACTTCGGTCAGCAGCAGCTCGAAGGTCACGCAGACCGGATTGCAGCCCTGCCGCAGGATGCCTGTGCTGATGGCCCCGTCCAGCCCCACAAGGGCAATGCCGAGGCATGTGCCTTCACCGCGCCGCCAAAAACCGGAGCGCACCAGCACTTCCGTAGCGTAGGACGAGACGGAGGTTCCGTCTTCATAATCTGCCCCCACCAGCGAGCCGATACCATGCACCGATACGGCGGCAAAGCCCGCCGCCTCGCAGGCCTCTGAGATCATGGTGCAGACATCCACATTGGGCCGGATGGTCAGCAGCAGGCCACGGGCGCTGCCCGCTCTTTCCCGCGCGGCTTCGCCGGGCGCAGGCGGCGCAGCCTCCGGCGCGAACAGCGGAAAGTTGGTCTCGGCATCATGCCGCGTCACCAGATGCGCGCCGGAAATGGCCAGCACATCCACCTCCACAGGCCCCGCCAGCCCCGCCTCGAAGGGCAGAAGATGCCCCATGGCCTCAGGCCTGCCTGCCGGGGTCCAGATGCCGTGGCAATGGAAAAAAGGCGCCCCATCCCTCTGCCCCAGATGCAGCCCGGCCCGGGAGATCCGGCTGCCCGGCCCGCCTTCATGCGTCGCGCTGTACCAGGCGGCGTGGCTGTCATCAGGGCTTGCAGCGGGGATCACGTAATTCATCCGCGCCATGGCAACGTCTTCCAGGCAGGCATAGCCCGCCGCATAGCCGGCATCTGCAAAGGCGCGCGCGAGTGCCGCAAGGACCGTCTCTCCGGCAGCAGGTTCCAGCGTCAGCCTCAGCGGCCGCACCCGGCAGGGCACGGCTGCAAGGCGTTCCCGTGCCACTGGCCCCGGATGAACGATCTGGCGCATGGGTTTCGCCACACCTGTTCTCATGCGGACAGCCCCGCCATGACGAAGCCGCCATCCACCGCCAGCACCTGGCCATTCACATAGGATGCCTCGTCCGAGAGGAGGAAGGCAACCGCGCTGGCCACTTCCTCCGGCTGGCCATAGCGGTGCAGCGGCACGCGCCTGTGCCATTGTTCGCGCACATCCGGCGTATGCACGGCCCGGGCCAGCGGCGTATCGATCGGCCCGGGAGCCACCGCGTTCACCCGCACGCCGCAGGGGCCGAGTTCATTGGCCATCACCAGCGTCATCAGGTTCAGCCCGCCCTTGGACGCGCCATAGGCCGAGCGGCCCTTGTTGCCGCAGATGCCGGAGATGGAAGTGATGTTGACGATGGCGCCCGTTTCCTTGCGCTCCAGCCAGAGCCGCGCCGCAGTGCGGCAGACGATGAAACTGCCGGTGAGATTGATATCAACCACCTTGCGGAAGTCCTCGACGCTGGTCTCCACGGCCGGACGGTCAAAGCCGATGCCGGCGGAATTGACCACACCGGCAAGGCTGGTGGCGGCTGCGATCCGGCGCATGGCCGCTTCGACCGAAGTTTCATCCGCAACGTTACAGACCATACCGCGCTCTGCCGGAATCTCCAGTTCCGCGCAGGCGGCAGCCAGCGCCTCGGGCTTCAGGTCCAGAAGCCAGGGCTCGTAGCCGAGGCTCAGCAGCTTGTGTGCGGTTGCCAGACCGATGCCGGACGCACCGCCGGTGATGGCTACAGCCTTGGCCTTGCCTTGATCGCTCATCCCAGTTCCTCCCTTGTCCGTCCCGCTCAGGCTCCGGCATCCAGCGCGGGGATTTCACCCCGGCGCTGAAGTTCCTCCCGGATCATCTTCTTGGTGATCTTGCCATAGGCCGACTTGGGCATAGCCTCCCAGAAAACGGTGATTTTCGGCAGCTTGTAGCGGGCGACCTTGCCGTCCAGCCAGCCACGCAGATCAATGGCCGAAGGGTCGGCACCCGGCCGCGCCACGCAGACCGCAACGCCCGCCTCGCCCCACACCGGATCGGGAATGCCCAGCACGGCCGTCTCGGTGATGTCCGGATGCAGGAGGATCTTCTCCTCGATCTCGCGCGGATAGATGTTGGAGCCGCCGGAAATATACATGTCCGAGGAACGGCCGGTAATGTAGACAAAGCCTTGCTCATCCATGTGGCCAAGGTCACCGGTGCGGAACCAGCCATTGCGGAAGGCCTTGGCATTGGCTTCCGGGTTGTTGAAATAGCCTGCGAAAACAGCCGGCCCGATGACGCAGATCTCTCCCGTCGCGCCCGGCGCCACCGGCTCGCCGTTCTCGTCCTGGATTTCCACCTGCATGCCGGTGCGCTCGAAACCGCAGGTGCCGATGCGCGCGTCAGGGCCATCCTCCAGCACATGCAGGGCGGGCGGCAGAACGGTGATGTTGCCGGTCACCTCGCCGAGGCCGAAATATTGCACGATCACCTTGCCGAGCTTTTCCAGTGCCCGTTTCTGGTCCGCCCGGTACATGGGCGCCCCGGCATAGATGACATAGCGCAGGCTGGAATGGTCGTACTGGTCCGCCGAAGGGTCTTCCGCCAGCATCTTCAGGATGGTCGGCACTGTGAAGGCATTGGTCACCTTCCAACGCTCCACCAGCGCCCAGATGCCCGGCACGTCGAGCTTTTCGGAAGCAGGCAGGATCGTCTTGGCGCCATGGGCCACTTGCGTCAGCTGATGCACGCCTGCCCCATGCGACAGCGGCGCAACGACGATGGAGGCATCCTCCGGCCCCGTCCCCGGCATCAGGTCGCACAGGTGATTGGTGATGACGAAAGCCATCTGGCCATGGGTGAGGATCGCCGCCTTCGGCCGTCCGGTGGTGCCGGAGGTGAAGAAGAACCAGCAAGGATCATCGCGGAACACCGGCACGGGCGCCTGTTTGCGGCCCATGTTGCGCGCGGTGATGGCATCATAATCCTCGGCAAACTCCGCTGCGCCGATGGAGATGACAAAGCTGAGTGAAGCTGCTTCCGCCCGGCAGGCGGCGGCGTGGGCGGGAAACTGCGCGCCGCAGATCATGCCCTTGGCGCCGCTGGCCGCTGCCAGATAGGCCACCTCCTCCGGTGACTGGCGGAAATTGGCCGGAACCCAGACGGCACCGGCCCGGAAGCAGGCGAACATGGATTCGAACATCTGGTTGCAGTTGGCCGACTGGATCAGTACCCGGTCGCCCTTGCGAACGCCGAATTCATGCACCAGCGCATGGGCCATGGCCTCTGCGCGGGCCTCCATCTCCGCCCACGTCCAGTGCTGCTCTCCCCAGACAAAGCCGATGGCACCGGGATGGCGGCGGGCGGCCTGGGTGAGGAACTGGCTGAGGTTCATCACCCGCGTGGTGGCGGGCGCCACCCCGGCCGAAAGATCCTGCATCTGGCTTGTTCCGGTCACTTGCGCTTGTCCTCCCAAACAACGAATTGCGTGCCCGCCTCTCCTCAAGGCGGGCGAAAAGTTCAGGCGCTTATGGCCCTCGCTGCGGCCTTCTGCTCCCGGCAGGCGAACATGGCAGCGAGTTTTTCCTCCACCCGCAACACTTCCTCATGCAGATATCCGGCCAGTTCCTGCTGGCGCGGCTCCTGCATGCGGCTGTCGATGGCCGCAATGCTTAATGCGCCGATTACCTGCCCGTCCGGGTGGCGCAGGGCAGCGCCGATACCCCAGGAATTGGCAAAGATCAGACCCGGATTGAGCGAAAAGCCGTGCTTGCGCGTCTCCTCCACCCGCTCAAGAATCCGCTCCGGCGGCAAGGCCGGATAGCGCTCGGCAAGGATCTGGGCATTCTCGGCCAGCACCTGCGCCACCTCCTCATCCGGCAGCGCGGCGAGCATGGCCAGCGACCCGGCCCCCACGCCAAGGGGATGCTCCTGCCCCGCCAGCAGCGCATGGGTGCGCACCGGATAGGCGCCCTCCTCCCGGTGCAGGCACACGGAAAAAAGCCCGCGCCGCAGCGACACGAAACTCGTGTCCTCCGAGCGGCGGGACAGGCGCCGCAGGCTCTCCAGGCAGATTTCCACCAGACTGAACCGCCGCGCCGCCATGATGCCCAGCACATAGGCCTCCGCACCCGGATAGTAGCGGCGCGTGACCGGGTCCTGCTCGACAAGACCGGCACGGATCAGCGCCAGCAACAGGCGGCGCACCGTCGGCTTGTTGAGGCCGCTTTCCTCGACAAGCACGGACAGCGGAGCACCCGCTGCCGCATGCCGCCCCACCCTCGACAGAAGCGACAGGGCGCGATCGACGCTCTGGGAGCCATTCAGCATCTGGAGGTTGCCATCAAGTGGTTCATATTACGGACCTTAAATCCGGCCTTTCTGCATCATCACAAAAGCCAGCTTATTTCTTCTTGCTCAAGAGCCGCAAGAGGCTATTGTCATGGAACGGATTGGACTTGCAGATGGTCCACATCATGGACCCTTTGGCGGCGCGGGAGGGAAACAGCAACGCCAGAAGGACCGGATAAAGCTGCAGGTAGCATGACGGCACGCTTACGGAACGAACACTGCCGGGCGGCAAAAAGTGGAGGAGAGACAATGAAGTTCGAGAAGCTGAACCGGCTCGCGCTGACGGCCACCGTTGCCCTTGCGGCGCTCATGGGCACTGCCTCGGCAGAAACCCTGCGCCTGTCACACAATACGGGCGATGCCACCACCTGGCATAAGGGCGCGGAAAGGTTCAACGAGCTGCTCAGTGCCGCGACCGGTGGCGCCTATGACGTCAAGGTGTTCCCGAATGCGTCCCTTTCGGGCGGCGACCAGATGAAACAGGCGGAGATGGTCAGCCGCGGCTTCCTCGATTTCGTCGTCACCTCGGCCATCAACGTGACGCCGCTGGTGCCGGAAATGGCGGTCTTCTCGCTCCCCTATCTCTATTCGGGCTATGAAGCCGTCGATGCGACCACGGACGGCGCACCGGGCGAGAAGATGAAGGAAATCATGGCCACCCACGATATCATCGTGCTGGCCTGGGGCGAAAATGGCTTCCGCGAAGTCACCAACAACGTGCGGCCCATCAAGTCTCCCGAAGACATGAAGGGCCTGAAGATGCGCGTTGCAGGCCCGATGTATATCGACGTCATGAACGCCCTAGGCGCCAACCCGCAGCAGATGCAGTGGACCGAGACCTTTACCGCGCTGCAGCAGGGCGTCGTGGACGGACAGGAAAACCCGATCGGCGCCGTGATCATTCCCCAGCGCGTCTATGAGGTGCAGAAGTACCTCACCACCTGGCACTATTCCTATGACCCGGTCTTCCTTGGTATCAGCCGCAAGCGCTGGGAGAGCTTCGATGATGCCACCAAGGCCAAGGTCCAGCAGGCCGCCAGCGAAGCCATGGCCTATCAGAAGGACATCACCCGTCAGGCGACCGCCAGCGGCATCGAGCTGCTGAAGGAAAAGGGCATGGAAATCTACGAGCCCACGGCCGAGGAACTCCAGTCCTTCCGTGATGCCACGAAGCCGGCCTTCGACAAGTGGTCGGAAAAAGTCGGCCCCGAGCTGGTGAAGACCTTCACGGACACCATCGCAGCCAAGCAGTAGGCAGTCCGTGCGGTGCGTCTGCCCTTTTGGCAGGCGCGCCGCTCCCCTCGCCTTGTGTCTGATCCCTGATCCGCCGGGCCAGCCCGGAGATCCGGTCTGCCAGCCGTGGAGCCTGTCCGCATGTCCTTCCTGCTGCGTGAGGCAGAAAAATTCATCTGCGCCGTCATCTTTGCCGGCATGACATTGCTTGGCTTCGTCAATGTGGTGGTGCGCTACGCCACCAGCTATTCCCTCGCCTCGACGGAAGAGATCCTGACGAACGGCTTCCTGCTGCTGACGGTGTTCGGCGCAGCCGTTGCGGCACGCAAGGGCGAGCATCTGGCCGTCACCCTGATCTACGAACTGGTGCCGCAGCCGATGCGCAAGGCGATGCTGATCTTCGCCACGGTCATGTCCGCCGTACTGCTGGCTCTCTCTGCAAAATACACATACGATCTCGTCCAGAGCCAGATGAAGAGCGGCGTGCGGTCCTACGCGCTGCAGATCCCGGCCTGGTATTACAGTTTCGCCCTGCCGATAGGCTTTGCCCTCATTCTGCTGCGCCACCTCCAGTACAGCCTGGACTGCTGGCGCACACTTCGTGCGGAAGGAAAAGCCCATGCTTGAACTCTGGTCAGACATGGGCGCGGGCACGCAGATGATCGTGATCTTCTTCCTGCTGCTGGCCCTGCGCCTGCCCGTCGCCTTCGCGCTGGGCCTCTCCGCCTTCTATGCCATGTGGTCCATCGGCTTCGGGCTGGAAATGGCGGGCGATCTCATTGCCACCGGCATCGCCAAATATTCGCTGCTGGCGATCCCCTTCTTCATTCTCGCCGGCACCCTGATGGGCAGCCTTGGCATTGCCGAACGGATGATCCGCTTCTTCCGCGTGCTCATCGGCGGCCTGCCCGGCGGCATGGGCATTGTCGGCACCACCGTCTGCCTGTTCTGGGGCGCGGTCAGCGGCTCGGGGCCTGCCTCCGTTGCCGCCATCGGCCCGCTGATCATCAAGGGCATGGAGGAGGACGGCTATCCGAAGGCCTTTGCAGCCGGGCTCGTGTGCACCGGCGCTGCGCTTTCCATCGTCATCCCACCCTCCATCGGCCTTGTCATCTATGGCGTCATCGCCGAAGCCTCGATTTCGAGCCTCTTCATCGCCGCCATCATTCCCGGCCTGTTTCTCGGCCTGTTGATGCTCGCCGTCCTGCCCTTGGCGCGCAGCGGTGATTCGGCCAGGGGAGCCGAAACACTGAAGCGCCTGCTGCCGGCCGATCCGGATGCAGGCCTGCCCTATGGCCAACGCCTGCGCCGCTCCTTCGTCTCCAGCTTCTGGGGACTGCTGACGCCGGTTGTCATCCTCGGCGGCATCTATTCCGGCGCCTTCACGCCAACGGAAGCCGCGCTCGTCGCCACCGTCTATGCCCTGCTCGTGGGCGGTCTCATCTACCGGACGCTCACCTTGCGCGGGCTCTACCAGTCCCTGGCCGATGCGGCCGCCTCCTCGGCCGTGGTGATGCTCGTCGTCACCTATGCCAGCCTCTTCGGCTGGGTCGTCACCGTGGATGATGTCATCGGCAAATATTCCGCAGCCCTTCTCGGCCTGTCGGACAATCAGTGGGTGATCCTGCTGGTCATCATGGCAATTCTGCTGATTGCTGGCATGTTCATGGATGCGGTGACGATCATGTTCATCTGCCTGCCGATCTTCCTGCCGGCCGCCCAACACCTGGGCTGGGATCCGGTGTGGTTCGGCGTCGTGGTGATGGTCAACCTCGCCATCGGCCTCTTCACACCGCCTGTCGGCATCAACCTCTATGTGGCCGCCAACATTACGAAACTGCCGCTGGAGCGGGTGGCACTGGGCGTGCTGCCCTTCCTCCTCACCAGCCTCATCGGTCTTGCCGTGGTCTGTGCGGTGCCGGGCATGTCGCTCCTGCTGGTGGAATGGCTAAAACCCTGAGGCAGCTGCCGCCTTGTTGCCTTTGCCGCCAGTGGCGGTCATTGTCAGCCAGCAGAGCAACCAAGGGAGACCAGCATGGCCGGCAGTCAGGACGAACGCGATTGGCTTGAATCCTTAAGGGTAAAGCCGGGCCAGAAGGTGGATCTGTCCGCCCTGCCCACGGCAGACAAACCCAACGGACACAGCAAGGACGCAGCAGAGGCACGTATGGCGGAAGTGACACAGTCGCTCGCGCGGCTTCAGTTCCTGCTCTATGCGGACGCCCGTTCCTCTCTGCTTGTGGTGCTGCAGGGGCTGGATGCAGCCGGCAAGGACGGCACCATCCGCAAGGTCATGTCCGGCCTCAACCCGCAAGGGGTGAAGGTAACCTCCTTCAAGCAGCCAACGGCGCAGGAGCTGGCGCATGACTTCCTCTGGCGCGTGCACAAGGCGGCGCCGGGCAAGGGCGAAGTCGGAATCTTCAACCGCTCCCATTATGAGGACGTGCTGGTGGTGCGGGTGCATGAGATGGTGGAGGAAAAGGTCTGGCGTGCCCGCTATGACCAGATCAACGCCTTCGAGCAGCTTCTGACGGCCAGTGGCACGCGCATTCTCAAGTTCTTCCTGCACATCAGCCCGGAAGAGCAGCTGGAGCGCTTTGCCGTGCGGCTGACCGACCCCATGCGGCAGTGGAAGATCAGCGAGGCCGATTATACCGAGCGCAAGCACTGGGGCGCCTATACCAAGGCCTATGAAGAGGCGCTGGAGCGCACCTCCACCAAGGAAGCGCCCTGGTATGTGATCCCGGCCGACCGCAAATGGGTGCGCAACTTTGCCGTCGCACGGATCATCGAGGAAACGCTGCTGTCGATGGATCTGAAGACACCAAAGGTAACTGTCGATCTGGAAGAGATCCGCCGCCACTATCACGCGGCTGTTGCGGCTGCAGACGCCAGGTCCTGACAGGCAGGTGTGCCGGGCCAGAAGATACAGCTCATGCGGTACCCATGCATTTTCAAACCTTGAAAATTTAGATCGCCCCTTCCCTAGGGGCATGGCTTTTCAGACGCCTAGAAACGCCATATCCTTCCGTTTGCGTAAACGGCACCTCACCCGCTTGAGGAGGCGGGCTGGTGCACTCGGGAGGAGACACGCATGACCTTTTCACTTGTCCGCAACACTTCAGCCCGCTGGATGACCGCCGCGTTCGGCGGAACCCTGCTGCTGGCGGCATCCATGATGCTGCTGCTGCCGGCATCTTCTGCCCAGGCGGCAGATGCAACAGGGGAATGGACGCGCCCCAGCGGCTCGTCCCGCATCAAGATCGCCCCTTGCGGCGGCAATCTCTGCGGCACCATCGTCTGGCTGAAAGAGCCGCGCAACGACACCAAGAACCCGGACCCGGCCAGGCAGAGCAAGCCGTTGCTCGGCACCCAGATCGTGCTCGGCATGAAGCCGACCGGCAAGGATGGGCAGTGGAAGGGCGAGGTCTACAACGCCGAGGACGGCAAGACCTACACCGGTTTCATCCAGATGGAGGGCGCCGACAAGATGAAGCTGGAAGGCTGCGTCATGGGCGGGCTCATCTGCAAGGGCGAGACCTGGTCTCGGGTCAAGTAAGTTGAACAAGGCGGCGGCGGCAAAATGCCCGCCGCCCGCAGGCAGATCAGGCAGCCATACTGAACTGAAGAAACTCGACCCGGTCACGTCCCCCATGCTTGGCCTTGTAAAGCTGCAGGTCGGCTATTTCATAAAGACGCTCATAGGGCACCGGCTCCCGGAAGGTAACTCCCCCCACGCTGACAGAGACTGAAGGCCCCTGATCTCCGGACAGCTCCGAGGCCGTGGCAAGCCGGACATTGGCCCTGATCGCTTCGGCAATGCTGCGCGCATCTTCCGCGCCGATGCCGGGCATGAAAACGCAGAACTCTTCCCCGCCGACACGCCCGACCAGATCAGCCTTGCGCAGAGGCAGACTGATGGCACGGGCAATCGCCTTGAGCACCGAATCTCCAGTCTGGTGACCGAATGTATCGTTGATCTTCTTGAAATGATCGGCATCCACGATCAACAGGGCACCATCTGCCGCCTTCTCCTGTTTGCGGGCATCTTCCAGATAGGCAGACACAAGCATGGTGAAGGCACCACGATTGAGAACCAAAGTCAGGCTGTCCGTCGTTGCCAGCTCTTCCAGTTGCTTCTCCCGCAAGGCTGCCTGCCGCAGACGGCCGAAGACCCAGAGGCAGAAGGGCCCGGCGGTCAGCAATGGCAAGCAAATTGCAATCGTCAGCGACCACATCCGGTGCTCAGGCTTTAGATCCGGAATGTTGTAGCCGTCTGCAACAACCGCCATGGCGGTGATAGCCGCCGTAACGATCAAAGTGAGGGTCCAGACACGCAACCGGCCCGTCGCAGAAAAGTCCATTTTTCTCAGGTTCAATCTCTTGCTTCCGATGTTCACCGTGCGTCTCCCTCATCAAAGGGATTCCAAGGCCAAACACCAGATCGCCTGAAAAAGATAAAGAAGGGCTGAAAAAAGGAATGAACAGTTTAAATCCAAACAATTAGTTGATACTGGGCATTGTCAAAATTACTCATCAACATGACAGATGTACGGATAGAGAAACAACGGCAAGTTGATCAATGATCAACCTGCCACCAGCAATCAGACGAGGGCCACTGGTTCAGCGTGCGCGCTGGCCGAACAGAACCTTCTGCGCGTCCTTGTCATCGGCCAGCGAAGCCTGCCGCTCGCGTTCCTCACGGCCAACGGCAAGACCGCGCTGCACGGCTGGGCGCTCTTCCAGCCGGACTTTCCAGGCCTTCACATGGGGGAACTCTTCAAGATCCATGCCCTGGTTCTTCCACCCCTGCGCCCAGCCGATGATGGCCATGTCGGCGATGGTATATTCATCTGCCGCCACGTAGTCATGGCCTTGCAGCTGCTTGTTGAGAACCCCATAGAGCCGGTGCGTCTCGTTGAGATAGCGGTCCATGGCATAAGGAATCTTCTCGGGCGCATAGATGCGGAAATGATGGTTCTGGCCGAGCATCGGGCCAAAGCCCCCCATCTGCCACATCAGCCACTGATCAACATCGGCACGCTTGCGCTCGTCCGCCGGATAGAACGCGCCGAACTTGCGGCCGAGATACTGCAGGATGGCACCGGATTCGAAGATGGAGATTGGCGCTCCGCCCGGACCTTCGGGATCGACAATCGCAGGCATGCGGTTGTTCGGGGCAATGGCCAGAAACTCGGGACGGAACTGCTCGCCCTTGCCGATATTGACGTATTTCACGTCATAGGGAACGCCGAGTTCCTCCAGAAGGATCGAGATCTTCCAGCCGTTCGGCGTTGGCCAATAATGCAGCTCAATGGGCGCGGTCTGGGTCACAGGCATCAAGGGGCTCCAGTCATGGTATCCAGCCGGTGCATCGACGCGGGCAAATACCCGCTCTCACCTGCCAAGCTAGGCCAGCCGCGCCAGCCCGGCAAGTCATGCGTCCGGGAGAGCTGTTGCGGCTGCAAAAGTGGACATAGATGCCTCCCACTGCCATGAGCCTCAAAGCATCTTCTTGAAGCCAAGGTGGGTCTGCTCATAGCCTTCGCGCAGATAGAAGCGGTGGGCATCGAGGCGGATGCGGTTGGAGGTGAGCTGGATCAGGGCAACGCCCCTCGCCCGCGCCAGAGCCTCGGCATGTTCCACCATCGCCTTGCCAATGCCTAGCCCTCGCATATCCGCCCGCGTGTGGACGCTTTCAAGGCTTGCCCGGCCGCGGCCGCGAAAGGCAAGGCCTTTCTCGAAGGTCAGCTGATAGGTGGCCAGAACCTCCTCGCCGCTTGTCCCGCCCAGCACGACGTAGATGTCCGTTTCGGGGGCTGCAAGAATGGCGTCAAAGGCAGCGCGATAGTCTTCCGGATCGCCGCTTTCATAGTTCTCTCTTGCGCCGACAGCACCGGCATTGATGATGGCGAGAATATCCGCCAGATGCTCAGAGCGTGCCTTTTCAATCCGGAACCCGTCCATAAACTCCACTCCACATGCAAACGCCCCGAACCATGGTCCGGGGCGCAGAACTTAAGAAACAGGCGTCATCACATGGCGCGATTACTCGATACCGATCTTGGCCTTGAGCAGGTCGTTCACCGCTTGCGGATTGGCCTTGCCCTTGGATTCCTTCATCACCTGGCCGACGAACCAGCCGAGCAGCGTCGGCTTCTCCTTGGCCTGGACCACCTTGTCCGGGTTGGCGGCGATGATCTGGTCGACAACCGCCTCGATGGCACCAAGATCGGTCACCTGCTTCATGCCGCGCGCTTCCACGATAGCTGCAGGCTCGCCGCCCTCGGTCCAGATGATTTCGAACAGGTCCTTGGCGATCTTGCCCGAAATCGTGCCCTCCTTGATCAGGTCGATGATCCCCCCGAGCTGGCCGGCATTTACCGGGCTGGTCTCGATGGTCAGGCCCTCCTTGTTAAGGCGGCCGAACAGCTCGTTGATAACCCAGTTCGCCGCCATCTTCGCATCGCGGCCCTTGGCAACGGATTCGAAGAAGTCAGCCGACACCTTCTCGGCCACCAGAACGTCGGCGTCATAGGGCGTCAGGCCATAGTCCGCAACGAAGCGGGCCTTCTTGTCGTCCGGCAGTTCCGGCAGGTGCTGTGCCAGTTCATCGACATAGGCCTGCGTGAACTCCAGAGGCAAAAGGTCCGGGTCCGGGAAATAGCGGTAGTCATGCGCCTCTTCCTTGGAGCGCATGGAGCGGGTCTCGCCCTTCACCGCATCATAGAGACGGGTCTCCTGATCGATGGAGCCGCCGTCTTCCAGAATGGCGATCTGGCGGCGGGCCTCATACTCGATGGCCTGACCGACAAAGCGGATGGAGTTGACGTTTTTGATCTCGCAGCGCGTGCCGAAGCCTTCACCCGGACGGCGCACGGAGACGTTCACGTCGGCGCGCATGGAGCCCTGATCCATGTTGCCGTCGCAGGTGCCCAGATACCGCAGGATGGTGCGCAGCTTCGTCAGATAGGCCTTGGCCTCGTCCGCCGAGCGCAGATCCGGCTTGGAGACGATTTCCATCAGCGCCACGCCGGAGCGGTTCAGGTCGACAAAGGACATGGTCGGATGCTGGTCATGCAGCGACTTGCCCGCATCCTGTTCCAGATGCAGACGCTCAACACCCACTTCCACGCGCTCATCCGGCATGTCGAGGATGATGACGCCCTCGCCGACGATCGGCTGCTTGAACTGGGAAATCTGGTAGCCCTGCGGCAGATCCGGGTAGAAATAGTTCTTCCGGTCGAATACGGACTTCAGGTTGATCTGCGCCTTCAAACCAAGGCCCGTGCGGATCGCCTGTGCCACGCATTCCTCGTTGATCACGGGCAGCATGCCGGGCATGGCCGCGTCAACGAGACTGACATTCGCATTGGGATCATTGCCGAATTCCGTCGAGGCGCCCGAGAAGAGCTTGGCCTTGGAGGTCACTTGCGCATGGACTTCCATGCCGATCACGACTTCCCAGTCACCGGTGGCTCCCTTGATGAATTTTTTCGGATCGGGCTTGCGTGCCTCGACAATCGTCATCTGATCTCTAATCCTGTTCAAATTCCGGCGGGTTGCGCGTCTGCCGCACAGGCCTTTCCCGCCCGTTTCCGGAGGTCTGGCTGCGCCGGCGCACGCTCCTGTTGCCTAGACGGGATTTGCCCTGCCTGCAAGAGGGAGAGCCCGCCCGGCCGCCGGAAATTGCAGATGAAACCCGCCTGCCCTCACCCCGGCGGATTGGGGGCCTTGCCCTTGCGCAGGATGAAGCCGATCAGCACCGCCACCGCCTGATAGAGCGCCTCGGGGATTTCCTCGTCCAGTTCCAGATGCGACAGGGCTTCGGCCAGCGGTGAGTTGGCCTCGACCGGGACCCCGGCCTCCCGGGCAATCTCGACAATCCGCTCGGCCACCGGCCCCATGCCCTTGGCCGTCACACGCGGCGCACTGCGGTTGTCGTAATGCAGAGCGACAGCAAGCTTGCGGGACGGTCTTGCCAAAGTTTTTTCCGGTGCTTTTGCCGCGGCTCCCTCTGGAGCAACATCCTGCGCTTCGGGCTTCTTCATGAGCTGCGGTCCAGCGGCAGAGGCGCAATGGCCGCTGGCGTTTCAGGTTTTGCCTTCAGGATGCGCAGATCCTCAAGGTCCAGCCCCTCATCGGCAAAAAGCGCCGCCAAAGTCCCCCGGCGGCTCAGGAAACCGGCCAGCGTCGCGTCCTCGGCAGCGCGCAGCGTGACATAACTGCTGGTGCCGCGCAGCCCCGCCGCAGCCTCCACCAGCCCGCCTTCGGGCAGATCAAGGCTGAAGCGCACGCGCCATTCCGGCCCCTTGGGATCGGATGGCACGTCAGGATTTTGCGGATCACGCGAGATCCTGAGGCTGAGGACCCGCGATTGGCCGTCGATCAGCACCGGCAGATCCAGCGACACATCCACAGGCCGCGCCGCCGGTGCACCTGAGGACGTTCCGGCCGGGGCGCCCCCTGCCGCCGCGCCCGAAACGGTGCGAGCCTGCCCGGCCTGGGCTTCCTGGGCTGTGCCCTTGCCTGCAGCCCGTGTCATGTCCCGGATCAGATATTCCGCCGCCATGCGTGAAACGGATTGCAGCCGCACCCGCTCGCCGACCTCGGAGCCGGTCTTTTGCGCCAGCGCCGTAGCCGTTTCCGGGTCAAGACTGGGGGGCATGCCCGCGCGGCCCGCCTGTGCCGCCCCCTTGCGGCCGGAGGGCAGCTGCGGCTGGGCGGCCAGCGCCTCATCGGCAAGGCCTGCGAGCCGCACCAAGAGCATGGTCAGGCCGCCGGTCTTTTGCGGCACATCGCCCTTGCGTTGCAGACCTGCCGCCATGGCGCCGGTGGCGGATGCCGCCAGCCCGAGAACTGCCTCCACCGCAGCCTTCAGTCTTGCCGGATCGGACAGGCTGTCCGCATCCGCCTGCAAGCCCTTCAAGGCCTCGACAAGCTTCTGTCCGGCCGGCGGAAGCGCAGCCGTGTCCAGCTTGGCGGCACTGGCCATGAGCGCGGACAACACCGTGCGCGCCTGTGCCGGTTCGGCAAGCGCCGCCTTCAGCGCCTGCGGATCCAGCGCCCGCGCGGCTTCACCTGCCGCCGTCAAGGGGCCGGGGCCGCGCGCCAGCGCCTGAAGCTCCGCCTCCGTCTGCGCACCGGACAGGGAGGTACGAGACGGCGTGGCGGCAGAGGCGTCTGCAGAAGACGCAGGCGCTGACATTTGCCTGTTGATGGCGGAAGCGGAGCCAGCAGCGGCGGAGGAAGCAGCAGGGCCTGCGGTCTGCGCTGGTGCACCGGTGGCGGCTGCATTTGAGGCAGCGGTACCGGCATTTGCCCCGGCTGACTGGCCAAGACCCGGCACCATTGGAGGTCCAGAGCCTATGCCGGAAGCGGAACCTGTGGCGGCCCGACCGGGAGCAGCTCCGGAAGGCACGGCCGCTCCGGCCGGCAGTCCGGCGGCGGACGGGACTGCGGGCTTTGCCGCACCAACTCCCTCAGCACCTGCGGCGGCGAAACCCGCAGCGGCAGATGGTGGCGCGGACGGCCAGGATGGAGCTGGCGGTTGACCGGACGATTGCGGGCCTGCGGCTTGAGCTGCGGCCAGACCTTGGGGCTGGCCTGGCAGCAGATTTGCCCCCGGATTGGCCACCTGATTGGTTCCGGGCCCAACCGGCTGGCCCACAGTCTGACCCAATGTCTGGCCTGCTATCTGGCCCTGTCCGGCAGAACCGGAAGGAGCGGGCATTGTTCCTGCCGCTGGCACCTGTGCGGGAGCCCCTGCTGCTGCACCGGCGGCCTGCCCCGAGGCCGGAGCAGACGGAGCAGCCCCCAAAGGCGACGCATTGGCAACGGGCACCGGAGCGGCTTGCTGACCACGCCCTGCCGCATCAGGAGCGGCTGGCGGCTGCGCGCCTGCCTGCGGTAAAGGCTGGACGGCACCCCGTCCTCCTGCCGGAGCAGCAGACTGCCCGCCCGCAGGCGCGCCGGGAGCCGCTGCCGAACCGGTTGCTGCAGCACTGGATACCGGAGAACGGGAAGCGGGAGAGCCGGATGCAGAGGCCGCCGGGACCGGTCCCGACGTAGCCGCCGGAGCCTTCGTATCGGCCTTCAACAGGACAAAGGTGGACAGATCGACATTGGCCAGCACAGGCCGGGCCTGAGCCGTTCCGGTCTGGAGGGTGGCTTGCGCGGGCGTGGTGCCGCCTGCAGCCTGAGCCAGCGCGGCGGCGGATTTGAGCTGCTGGGCCTGAAGGCTTGCATCGGACGTTGCCTGACCGGGAGCAAGAGCTATGGCCGGGCTGGCAACTGTCCCTGCCCCACTGCTCTGCCCCGCATTCGCCTGCGGCTGGCCGCGCCCCTGCAGCGCTGCTTCATCGGCGCTGACCTTCAGCCGCATGGCAGGGGCCGGCTGTTCCACCTCGATCAGCACCGGCGTTCCGGCGGGCAGCGGCAGATCCGCCTTCACGTCGAGCCTGGCAGAGCCGGCGACAAGCCGCATCATGCCCTCAGGCGCGCCGCTCGCCACCTGCCCGCGCAACTGCGCACCGGCAGGCAGCGCTTCAAACGCTGGAGCCGCTGTCTGGGGAGCCGTTACCTGGCCGGTTGAAACCTGCGTCACCGCATGCGCCCTTCCCCGAATTTGCGCTCACTGACCTTCACATTGTTCGGCCTGGCTTGATCGGGGTCAAGGCGCAAAGCTGTTTGCCGGAGAAATATGAGCCCAACCCGGGGCTGCCCGGCAGGAGGAAGTTTCATGAGCTGGATGGACAGACTGAACGAACGTGCCGAACTGATGGGCCGCATGATGAGCGCCATCGGTGCCGTCAAAAAGCCAAACACGGGTTTCAGCGGCGCAAATGACCTGCGCGTGGCAGCCACACGCTGCCTCAGCTGCGGCCACACCAAGGAATGCCGCGAGTGGCTGGACGCACATCCTGAAGGTGCCGCCCATGCCCCTGCGATCTGCCCGAATGCCAATCTCTTCAAGGAATGGGCCCGCTACGGCTGATCCAAACCGCCGCTCAGAGTGCGGGCATCAAGCCTTCTGCGCCTGGCGCCGGACGATCAGGTGCACGGCCAGAGCCAGAATACCGCCGCCGGCAAACCGGAAGGGAAAGGCGGCGAGCGGACCTGCCTGCGCTGCAAACTGAGGCAGCCCAATGGAGCGCAGCAGCGCGTCAGCCATCAGCGAAAACACTGCTGCGGCAAAGGCCGCGATGATGATCTGCCGCCGCTGGGCCGCGAAATATCCCATGACGGCGCCGATCACGAGCGCGATCGGGTTGAGAAGTCCGGCGAATTCGAAAAGATCCGCCCACATGGCTGAAACATCAATCATGCGCGCACTCTAGCCCGCGATTTTTCCGCTGGCGAGCCTTTGCAGGGCCTGCGCGGCGTTTTCACACAGGCGGGGTGACCGCTCATATCCTGGAAAGCAAAAAAGGCGCGGGAGCTGCCCCCCGCGCCGTAATCGTCAAGAGACGGCTGCCTGACTCAGACCGCCTGCACGGCCTTGGCCGCAAGCGGTGTCTTGGGCGCGTTGGCGCCAGCTTCCAGCGTGCGTTCCAGATCGGCGATCACCGGCTCCGGGGTCATCTCGAAAGGCGTGACGAACAGGCGGAGACGGCGGAAGGCCTGCCCCATCAGCACGGATGAGGTGAGAAACACGAGGATTGGCGCCAGCACCAGCGGAAGGGCAATCGGCATCAGCCACATCAGCAGGTCCGGTGTGTAATTATGGGCAAATACCAAGGCGGCAGCCCCGCCGATAGCCATCCACCAGGTGGCCTTGATGCTGTCCCAGAAGGACATGGAGCCATCGGCACGGTCGGCTGCAGGCCAGCCGGAATCAGCGCCGAGCAGGATCTGCAGCACCGACCGGCTCTGGAACATCATATGCACCGGCGCCAGCATCGAGGTGAAGACAAGCTCCAGAAACGCCGTCAGCGTCACGCAGAAGGCGCCGCCGAAGTTGCGGGAATCTCCGCGCACCAGCGCCCGCACCAGCAGGATGGCCTTGGGCAGGATCAGAAGCGCCACCACGCCGAACAGCAGGGCCAGCGCCGTGGTCGTCTCCGGATGCGGGAACACCGGGAAGGGCGAGGACGCATCGAAATAGACTGGCGGCGGCGCGAACAGCGGCGCGGCAAGGCTGGCGATGATGAAGATCAGCCAGATCGGCGAGGACAGATAGGCGAAGATGCCCTGCAGGATCGAGATCCGGCTCCACAGGCGGAAGCGCGGCGCGATCAGCAGCCGGGCATGCTGCAGGTTGCCCTGGCACCAGCGCCGGTCACGCTTCGCATAGGCCACGATATTGGCCGGAGCCTCCTCATAGGAGCCTTCCAGATCCGGGTCGACGCGCACGGTCCAGCCGTCACGGGCCAGCATGGCCGCTTCCACCGTATCGTGGCTGAGAATATACCCGCCGAACGGCGGCTTGCCGGTGAGCGCGGCCATGCCGCAGCTTTCGGCAAAGGCCCGCACGCGGATGAGCGCGTTATGGCCCCAGAACGGGCCTTCGGAGCCCTGCAGTGCCGCCACACCCCGGGTGAAGACCGGGGAATAGAAAGCGGCAGAGAACTGCAGCATGCGGCCAAACAGGGTGCTGAGCCCAATCACCTGCGGCAGCGCCTGAAGCAGGCCCAGCTTCGGCTCTGCCTCCATGCGGCGTACCATCTCGATGATGGTTTCTCCGCGCATAAGGCTGTCTGCATCCAGCACCAGCATGTAGGAATAGGCTCCGCCGGACGTGCGGATGAAATCGGCAATGTTGCCAGCCTTGCGCCCCACGTTCGGGCTGCGGTTGCGGTAATAGAGATGCCCGCCTGCCTTCAGGCTGATCAGGGCCGAACGGTAGGCCTCGTTCTCGGCAGCAACGCTTGCAGCCTTGGTCGAGTCCGAAAGGACATGAACATCGAACAAGTCAATGTAGCCGGCTGCCTCGATGGAGCGGTACATGGCTGCAATACGGGCGAAGACCGGCCCTGTGTCCTCGTTGTAGACCGGCACCAGAATGGCCGTGCGGCCCACCGGGCGGCCCTGCAGCACCGGCATCTGCGGCGGGGTGAAAAGCACACCCAGCAGCGCCGTACAGGCACCCCAGGCAAGCCAGAATGCGGTGATGACGATCAGCGCGATGCGCAGGACGTCAACCCAGTCAAACCCGTCCGACTGAACCACCGTGCCAAACATGGAAGCGGCGGCAACCGTCAAGGTCGCCGCCAGCACGAAAGCTCCGATACGCCGGATTGCCACCGCGAGGCGGCTTTCCCCCGACCCGATCATGGATGTCAGCCCTCACCCACCGGAGGACGTGCCCCAAACAGGCTGCGTGCACCCGCGGCAGAGCGCAGCCACGCAGGCACCAGCCGTCCCTGCAGGTTATGCTCGGGCATCGCAAGCGCCACTTGCGGCTGCGGCAGAACGATGCAGGACGCCACGAGACGCAGAGTTGCCGCATCGCTCTCCGGATGAGCCAGCAGCTCTTCCGCATCGCGCTCAAGACCTAGCAGAGCCAGCGTCTCGGCAACCGATTGCACGAGCACAGCATCCTCCAAATCCGCACGGCCCGTGTGGGCGCGGACAAACTCCAAACCAGCTGCAACCACTGACTGTTCAGCGCCTGCAGTAAAGTCTGTTTCAATCGACATAGAAGCCTCCTGGTCTCCCATGACAACTCCACTCATACCGTTTTGTTCCATTGGTACATCCAAGTCTCTGTCGCGGTCTTACCGTCCAGGACAAGAGACAAGCTCATTTCAGACGGGCTGCTGTTGTCTTGCCTGTAAAGGTCAAAGATGAAGCGCCAGTGCCCCGGCTGCAGTTGCTGAAGCAGCGGATTGCGCACTTCGGCATTCTGCACCCAGAGTTTCGGTTCAATATTGGCGTCACGGCCAACCGGCATCAGCGGCCCGCCCCTGAACTCGACAACAAACTTGCGCAGGGCCGGATCATAATCCGAGGCCGCGCTGCCGCCGTGACCGGTGCGGGTATCGGTGATCTGCGCAAGCTCCGTGCCCGGTTCCGGCTCCCGGCCCCAATACATACGGTAGCGGAACCGCAGCTCCGCACCGGCCCTGGCCGGTCCGGAGGGAATCCAGAAGGCTGCGATGTTGTCGTGGATCTCCTTCTGCGAAGGAATTTCCGCCAGCATCACATGGCCCTTGCCCCAATCATCCAGCGGCTCGACCCACAGGGACGGACGGCGCTCGTACTTGGCTTCCGTGTCCTGATAGTTTTCGAAATTGCGGTCCCGCTGGATCAGTCCAAAGCCCTTGATCTTTTCCGCTGAAAAGAAGGACAAGCCCAGATTGCGCGGGTTCACCAGCGGCCGCCACTGCCGTTCGCCGGAATCATGCAGGATCAGCAGCCCGTCGCTGTCATGAACTTCGGGGCGGAAATCGTCAAAGCCCAGCCGGTCATTCTCACCGAAAAGATACATGGACGTCAGCGGCGCAATGCCAAGCCGGTCGACATCTCCGCGCAGGAAAATACGGGCATCGACTTCGACTTCCGTGTTGATCCCCGGCGTCACCACGAAAGCATAGGCGCCCGTAACGCGCTCGCTCTCCAGTTCGGCCCAGATCCTGAGGCTGTTCTGCCCCGGCTGCGGCCGCTCGATGAAGAAACGCGTGAAGCGCGGAAACTCTTCCGGCTTGCCGGCCGCCGTATCGATGGCAAGGCCGCGGGCGGACAGGCCATAGATCGACCCCTTGCCAAGCGCCCGGAAATAGCTGGAGCCCAGGAAGGCAATCAGCTCGTCCTTGTACTCGGGCCGGTTCAGCGGATAATGCAGCCGGAAACCAGCCACGCCGGGCAGGTCCTGCCCTTCGAAGTCCGCCGCATTGAGCGGCTCCCGGTATTCAAAGTCTGCGCCGGTGAAATGCAGCTCGCGCAAGTTCGGCCCATCCACCTCATAAATCTGGACCGGCTTGGTGTAGAGCCCGCCGGGAGGAAAGGCCTGCATCTCGTAGCTGACACCGGCATCGCGCCAGACTGCCTTGTCCGGCCGGAAGCGGATGGCGCGGTACTGGTCATAGTCGAGCGCGGCGAAGCGTTCCGGCAGCTCGGCCACAGTGCCATCGAAGGACTCACCCGCCTTCCGCCGCATCTGCTCGACAAGCGCCTCAAAAGAGAACGCGGGCGCCGGGGCACCACCGGCGGCCTGCGCAAAAGCCGTGCGCGGCGCGAGGCTCAAGGCACCGGCGAGAGAGCCGAGACACAGCGAACTTGTCACAAGAAACTTGCGTCTATTGATCACGTTATTTGCCCGAGGAAAGTGGGTCACCAGCGCTGCAGGAAGGCCTTGGAGGTCGCATATAACACAAGGCGATGCGACAATAATATGAGATACTTAGGCCTCTCGTCCATAAAAAATGCTGCAATGCGGCACCGTTTACCTCACGTTTTCTGAACACCTCGCAAAACAGGAATACCAAACCCTTAACCTGGTCTTCCTGCCGCTCCTTCTAGAAACGAAATGCGGCAGTAATTCGCAGAATGCCAATGATCCACCCCCATTGAACGGGTCCACCTTGAAGTATGGTTTTGACCCTGAAGGAGGACCACAATGGCAAACAAGCGACACAAGCCCGACGAGATCGTCACGAAGCTTCGGCAGGTTGAGGTTTTGCGCGGCCAAGGCATGGCGATGGCGGATGCCGTTCGCCAGATCGGCGTTTCCGAGCTGACGTTCTACCGGTGGCGTAAGCAATATGGCGGCATGAGCCGTGACCAGCTTCGGCAGTTGAAGGATCTCCAGAAGGAGAACGAACGGCTTCGCAAGGCGGTGGCGGATCTGACGCTGGACAAGCTGATCCTGACGGAGGCTGCGCGGGGAAACTTCTGAGCCCCTCG
>NZ_LIPT01000015.1 GCF_001418225.1 Pannonibacter indicus
TCAGAAGTTTCCCCGCGCAGCCTCCGTCAGGATCAGCTTGTCCAGCGTCAGATCCGCCACCGCCTTGCGAAGCCGTTCGTTCTCCTTCTGGAGATCCTTCAACTGCCGAAGCTGGTCACGGCTCATGCCGCCATATTGCTTACGCCACCGGTAGAACGTCAGCTCGGAAACGCCGATCTGGCGAACGGCATCCGCCATCGCCATGCCTTGGCCGCGCAAAACCTCAACCTGCCGAAGCTTCGTGACGATCTCGTCGGGCTTGTGTCGCTTGTTTGCCATTGTGGTCCTCCTTCAGGGTCAAAACCATACTTCAAGGTGGACCCGTTCAATGGGGGTGGATCAATGGTGCGGATAGGCGCTGTTCGGGCCGATGGCGAGGATGGCAAAGGTGGGCTGCGCACCGTTTGCAGCAAAGGCAGCCTGCACGGCCTTGGCCAGTTCGCTCTCGCTCACGCCTTCGGCCAAGGCCGCACGGGCAGCGGCCTGGGCAAAGTCGGCAATCTTGGCGTTTTCCTTCAAGAGCGCGATTTCTTCGGCGCTCTTGACCATGCGCAGTGCGCCTACGGTGGCAGAGGCAAAGCTGCGGGTGGCGCGCGGCAGCGCATCCACCAGCATCAGCGCGTGGTCGGCACGCATGGTCTCATCCAGCGCAAAACTGCCGGCCTTGGGCGCGGCAAAAGCCAGAGCTTCGGCCAGGGCCTTGTCCGGACCGGTGTCGTCCTTCCACTCGAAGAAGGGCAGATCCGTGTGCTGGCGGCTGTCTTCGGCATTGAGGGCCGGCATCAGGAAGCACGCCTGCTTCTGGCCGATGAGACACAGCGAGGCGCGCTCGTCCGCTGCCGGGACAAAGCCCAGCAGCCAGCGCAGATGCGCGCCGGGCGCCAGTGCCACCAGATCGGTGCCTGTATCTGCCATCTTGCGGCGCAGGCGCGCCAGACGCTCTGCGGCCTGCGGCTTTGCGGATCCTTGCGCCATTCACGCCTCCATCGGCACGCGGGCCATGGCGTCCAGCAGAGCAGCGCGGTGCTCTTCCACCAGCGCCTCCAGCTTCGCCACCCGCTCGGGCGTGAAATGCCCTTCAGCATCCAGAATATTGACCGTGCCCACGACCATTGCGCCATCCGCCACGGGAATGTTCATGGCCGAATGGCAGCCGAGCTGGTTGATGAGGGCGTGATCGGAAAAGTAAACCGCAAATTCCGGCGTGGTGTTGGCGACAAAGCTCTTCTGTTCGCCCAGCACGAGATCGGTCCAGCCATCCGAACGCATCGGCTTGGTGCCGGACGTTGGGTATTCGGCTGGATGCGAGGTATAGGCGCGGCGGCTGAGGCCTGCCTTGCGGTCGAGAACCGTCACCGTGAACAGGCGCGCACCCACAGCGGTGCGGGCAGCCTCATGCAGGGCGGCAAAGACGGTATCGGGAGATGAGGTCATGATGGACTTCCGGGGCGTTGGGATGAGAGAGGATCGAGGAGCGGTGGTGGTGTGACTGGTGAAACCCTCCCGCCCCTCCATCGTCATCCGGACGCGCCCGCGCGATCCGGGACCGGTGAGCCGGGGTGGAAGTTGTTTCAAGGAGATACAGCCGGCAGGCCTTGGCTCACCGGCCCCGGATCTCCGCTTCGCTCTCTTCCGGATGACGATGGAGAGGCTTTTCCGGTACCCGGAGGGCAGTCATGCCGCCCTCCGGAATATCTTTCAGGCAGGCTGCCTCAGTTCTTGGTCACGAGACGGTAGTAGACGAAATCGGACGTAGCGCCGTTGACGTAGCCCTGCACCTTGCCGTTCATGGCGACCTGTTTGACGGCCTGGAACATGATGACGTAGGGCGATTCCGCCTGCATGGCCTGCTGCAGTTCGGCATACATTTCGAGGCGCTTTTCCGGCGACTTTTCGGTCAGCGCGGCCATGGTCTTCTCGTTGATCTCCTGCGGCGGCATCCAGGCATTGCGCCAGGTGGTCGTCGAGGCATACTTGTCGTCCGAATTGTCCGCGTTATAGGCGAAGGCCTTGGCGTTGGAATGCGGGTCCATGAAATCCGGCCCCCAGTAGAGCAGCATGCCCTGATGGGTGCGGGCGCGGTACTTGGTAATCACCTGCGCGCCGGTGCCAGGGATGATCTCGAAGTTGATACCCGCCGGAGCAAAGGACGATTGCAGCGCCTGCGCCATGTCGGTGAAGGGGCTGGAGTTGATCACATCGAGCTGGATCGTCAGCGGCAGCGTGACACCACCATCAGCGAGGATCTGCTTTGCCTTTTCCAGATCATACTTGAACGGCGTGTCATTGACCGCGCCGGGGAAGCCTTCCGGCCAGAAGGCCTGATGCACCATCATCTGGCCCTTCAGGAAAGTGCTGGCCATGCCGTCATAATCGACGAGATAGCGGGCAGCCTCCCACAGCGCCTTGTTGGTCAGGGCCTCGGTCTTCTGGTTGAAGGAAATCCAGTGAACGGCGGCCTGCGGATAGGTCTCGACCTTGATGTCAGACTTGCCTTCAAGGCCCGACACCTGATCGGGTGTCAGGTTCTTGGCCATATCCACATCGCCGGATTCCAGCAGCAGGCGCTGGGTGGCCGCTTCCGCCACATGGCGGATGACGACCTGCTTCATGGCCGGTGCGCCGCCCCAGTAATCCGGATTGGCTTCCAGCGACAGCATTTCGGAAGGCCGGTAGGCGCGCAGCTTGAACGGGCCGGTGCCGGCGGAGTTCTTGTTCAGCCAGGCATTGCCCAGATCATCATTTTCCTGATGCGACATGACCGTTTCCATGTCGACCACGGAGGCGACACGGGCGGCCAGAACGTTGAGCACGAAAAGCGGGGAGAAATCACCGGCATAGCGGACGGTGATCTTGCTGCCGTCCACGGTCACCATCTCTTCGATGTTTTCCGGGGTCCAGCCGAGCTGGGCAAGAATGAAGGCCGGTGCCTTGTTGAGCACCAGCACGCGCTTCCACGAGCCCAGCACATCCTCGCCACGCAGCGGATTGCCGGAGTGGAACTTCACGCCATCCCGCAGCGTGAAAACGATGGTCTTGTTGTCTGCGTCGATGGCCCATTCGCTGGCAAGGCCCGGCGCCAGCGCCGTGGTGTCCGTTGCATCGTAATGGACGAGCTGGTTGTAGACGTTGACGACATATTCGCCGGAGGAAAACTCATAGGCGGTCGCCGGATCGATGGTGACGATGTCATCGATGTTCTGCGCGACGACGAGGGCCGTGCCCGGTGTTGCGGACTGGGCCGGCAGCGCGGTCAGCGTGGTCAGGGCCGTCAGCGACAACAGACCGGCGGCAAACGCGGTTCTGAAAAGCTTCATTGTCTTCTCCTGAAGGAAGGCAGGTTTGTCTTGGCCGCAGGCATGCCCCCCTACGGCTGTTCGGGGGTTCGGCCAATGAGCCGGGGCGTGTTGCCGGTCCACAGGATGCGGACGGGCCGGTCTCCGGCATTGGCGAAGGAATGGGGCGTGTCGCCCATGAAATGCAGGCTGTCTCCGGGGTTGAGCGTGAAGACCGCTTCGCCCAGCGTCTGGCGCAGCGTGCCTTCCAGCACGACGATCAGTTCCTCGCCCGTATGAGATGTCTGTTCCGAGGCATAGCCGACCGGGATGTGCACGATGACCGAGGACAGCGTGCCGCCCGGCAGCACGGTATTGAGGCGCTCATAGGACAGAGATCCACCTCCCAGCGAAAACAGTTCGCGCTCCCCCGCCCGCGTGACACTGTCAGCAGGCCGGGGCGTCGCCACGAACCAGTCGATCTCGACACCCAGCGCATCGGCAATGGCGGCCAGCGTGCCCAGCGACGGCGTTGCCTTGCCGCGCTCCACCTGCGACAGGAAACCGACGGAGATGCCTGCCTGATCGGCCAGCTGCTGCAGGGTCAAATCCCCCTTGCGCCGCAGTTCGCGGATACGGCCGCCAAAGTGCGGCGTCGGCGCAACATTTGCGCTGGCCTGCGTCTCCTCAGCGTCCTTGAGGGCGTTGCTCATCACGGATCTCCAAAATTTCTTTGACGCTAGTAAAAAAATTTTGCTACGTCAAAAGAAGTTTAACTGGCAAGGAAAATGCCGTGAGCAACGCCACCCTGACCGGCCGCCGGGGCGCCCTTCCTGCCCGGCTCGCTTCCCTGCTGTGGTTTGCCGCCACGATTGCGCTGACCTTCCTCGGCCTGCTCGCCATCACCTTTGTCATCGGCCGCGTCGTGCCGATTGATCCGGTCCTGGCTGTCGTGGGCGACCGGGCACCGAAGGAAGTCTATGATGCGGTGCGCCTGCAGATGGGCATCGATGATCCGCTGCCCGTCCAGTTCGTCCGCTATGTGGGCGATGTGCTGCAGGGCGATCTCGGCCGGGCGGTGACGACCTCCAATCCGGTGATCGAGGACTTGGCGCGGGTGTTTCCCGCCACCTTCGAGATGGCAACGCTCGGCATCATCATCGGCGTTGCCGTTGGCGTGCCGCTGGGTGTGTGGGCCGCCGCGCGGCAGGGCAGCGTCATCGACCAGATCATCCGTGTCATCGGCCTTGCCGGCTATGCCGTCCCTGCCTTCTGGCTCGGGCTTGTCGGCCTCGTGCTGTTTTACGCCAAGCTCAAATGGGTTGGCGGGCCGGGGCGGATCGACATCTTCCTTGATGGCATGGTGACGCCGCGCACCGGGCTGCTGCTGGCCGACAGTCTGATCGGCCGCGACATAGACAGCTTCAAAAGCGCCTTCGCCCACATCATCCTGCCGGCAACCATCCTCGGCTTCTTCGCCCTCGCCTATATCGCCCGCATGACCCGCTCCTTCATGCTGGAGCAGCTGGGGCAGGAATTCATCACCACCGCCCGCGTCAAGGGCGCGCCGGAGCGGGTGGTGATCTGGCGCCACGCTTTCCGCCCGATCCGCGTGCAGCTGATCACCGTCATCGGCCTGTCCTATGCCGGGCTGCTGGAGGGCTCGGTGATGATCGAGACCGTGTTCTCCTGGCCGGGCATCGGCAACTACCTCACCAACGCCCTGCTCAATGCCGACATGAACGCCGTGCTGGGTGCAACGCTGGTGATCGGTGCCGTCTTCATCTGCATCAACAAGCTTTCTGATGCGCTTTATCTCCTTCTTGATCCGAGGGCCCGCGCATGAACTCGACCCGCGACTGGCTGCTGGACGAAACGCCCGCCACCCGCCTGCAGGCCCAGCTGGGCCAGGCCTACCGCACCTTGCGCGCGCTCTTGCGCAATCCGCTGACGGTGGTGGGGCTGGTGATCATCCTCACCCTGCTGCTGACGGCCGCCTTCGCGCCATGGATCGCACCCTACAGCCCGATTGAAGGCCAGCTGACCGACCGTCTGCTGCCCCCCTCCGCCGCGCACTGGATGGGCACGGACGAGCTGGGCCGCGATATCTTCAGCCGCGTTATCCATGGCGCCCGCATCACGCTGTTCATCGTGCTGCTGGTGGCGATCATTTCCGCGCCGCTCGGCCTCATCATCGGCGCCGTCTCCGGCTATTTCGGCGGCCTGGCCGACCGGATCATCATGGGGCTAACGGATATTTTTCTGTCCATGCCCCGGCTGATCCTCGCCCTTGCCTTTGTTGCCGCCCTCGGGCCCGGCATCGAGAATGCGGTGATCGCCATCGCCATCACCGCCTGGCCAGTCTACGCCCGCCTTGCCCGCGCTGAAACGCTGACCATCCGCAAGGCGGAGTTCATCGCCGCCGTACGGATGCAGGGCGCAAGCCATGGCCGCATCATCCTGCGCCACATCCTGCCGCTGTGCATGTCCTCCACCATCGTCCGCGTCACGCTGGACATGGCCGGCATCATCCTGACGGCCGCCGGCCTCGGCTTCCTCGGCCTTGGGGCGCAGCCGCCGCTGCCCGAATGGGGGGCGATGATTTCCCGCGGGCGGGCCTTCATTCTGGATCAGTGGTGGGTCGCCACCATGCCCGGTTTTGCCATAGTTATCGTCAGCCTCGGCTTCTGCCTGTTCGGCGATGGCCTGCGCGACGTGCTTGATCCGCGCCAGCGCACGAAATGAGGGACCGGTCATGAGCACGCTTCTCGACGTTCAGAACCTCAAGGTCCGTTTCCCCACCGAGCGCGGCGAGGTGGAGGTGGTGAAGGGCATCAGTTTCTCTCTGGGCCGCGAGCGGCTTGGCATCGTGGGTGAATCCGGCTCTGGCAAGTCGATGACAGGCCGGTCGATCATGGGCCTGATCGGCCATCCGGGCTGCGTCACCGCAGACCGGATGATGTTTGACGGCATCGACCTCACGAAAACCGGTGAGGCCGGATACCGGCGCCTGCGCGGGGCGCGCATGTCCATGGTGATGCAGGACCCGAAGTTCTCGCTGAACCCTGTGATGCGCATCGGCGAGCAGATCGGCGAAGCCCTCGCCTTCCATGCGCGGATGAGCGCAAAGGCGCGCAAGGCCACGGTTCTGGAAGCGCTGGAAGCGGTGCGGATCAATGATCCGGAGCGGGTCTATGCACTTTATCCGCATGAAGTTTCCGGCGGCATGGGCCAGCGGGTGATGATCGCCATGATGGTGATCCTGGAACCGGACCTGATGATTGCCGACGAGCCGACCTCGGCGCTGGATGTATCCGTCCGGGCGCAGGTGCTGGAAATCATGGACGATCTCGTCCGCCGCCGGGGCATGGGCCTGATGCTGATCAGCCACGACCTCAACATGGTCTCACACTGGTGCGACCGAATCCTCGTCATGTTCAACGGCGAAATCGTCGAGGAATGCGCCGCAGGCAAGCTGCATGAGGCGAAACACCCCTACACCCAGGGGCTCATCGCTTCCCTGCCCCGCCTCAACGAGACCCGCGAGCGCCTGCCCGTGCTCGACCGCACGGCACTGGAGAAACTCAAATGATTGGCGTTGAAGGCCTCACGGTTGTCTATGGCGCCACGGCGGTGGTGCGGGATGTCAGCTTTTCCGTCGCCACCGGCGAGAGTTTTGCGCTGGTGGGGGAATCCGGCTCCGGCAAGTCCACCATCCTGAAGGCGCTGGCCGGACAGGTGGACAGCTGGTCCGGCGCACTGACGCTCAGCGGCCTGCCGCTCGGCCACAAGCGCACCAAGGCGATGATGCGCCACGTGCAAATGGTGTTTCAGGACCCCTACGGCTCGCTGCATCCGCGCAAGACGGTGGATGACACCTTGAGCGAACCTTTGGCAATCCATGGGCTTGGCGGCCGGGACCAGCGGGTGCTCTCCATGCTGGATGCGGTCGGCCTTGCCCGCAAGTTCCGCTTCCGCCTGCCGCATCAGCTCTCCGGCGGCCAGCGCCAGCGCGTTGCCATCGCCCGCGCCCTGATGCTGGAGCCGGAGCTGCTGCTGCTTGACGAGCCGACCTCGGCGCTCGACGTGTCAGTGCAGGCGGAAATCCTCAACCTGCTGAAGTCCCTGCGCGAGGAACGCGGCCTCACCTATCTGCTCGTTACCCACGATCTGCCGGTGGTTTCCTTCCTCTGCGACCGGCTGGGTGTGCTGCGCCATGGCCAGCTGGAGGAACTCGCGCCGGTCTCTGCCCTGAAGGCGGGCGCCCTGACCAGTGCCTATGGCCGCGAACTGGTGGAGCGCAGCGAGGCGTTCTGAGAAGCTTCGTCTGACGTTGGACTGGTGGAGCCCTGAAACTCCGACCGGTAGCGGGATGGGGGGACGGTCATGATCCGGCGGAAATGCAGGCGGAAGGTTTCCGGCGCGCCGAAGCCGCAGCGCGCGGCTATAGCATCGATGCTCTCGCTGCCTGCCTCCAGCAGATGGCAGGCATGGCGGATGCGGGCGCGGATCAGCCAGTCAAGCGGGGCCAGCCCCGTGGCATCGCGGAAGCGGCGGCTGAGGGTGCGCAGGCTGCAGCAGGCGGCCTCCGCCATCCGCTGCAAGTCCCACTCCTGATCAAGCTCCCGCTCGATCCGCTCCAGCAGCGGCGCGAGCGAGCCTTGAGGAAAACGGGCAACGGGCCTTGGCACGAATTGCGCCTGCCCGCCCTCCCGCTGCGCCGGAACCACAAGACTGCGGGCCAGCGCATTGGCCGCCTGCCAGCCGAAATCCCGGCGGACCAGTGACAGGGAAAGGTCGATCCCGGCCGCAGATCCTGCCGCCGTCAGCACTGTGCCATCTTCCACGAACAGCACGTCCTCGGCGATGTCAGAGGCAGGCGCCAACCGGCGCAGGTCCGGAATGTAGCGCCAGTGCGTCGTCGCCCTGCGGCCGTCCAGCAATCCCGCCGCCGCCAGCAGGAATGCACCGCTGCAGAAGGTGACGAGCCGCGCCCCGCGGGCATGTGCTTTCTGAAGCCGGTCCTTGAGGCCGGGCGGCAACCGGTGATCCCGCCCCGGCCAGCCGGGCACGAGAATGATATCCGCCTCATCAATGAGGCTCAGCGGTGCATCTACCCGCACCGAAACGCCGCCGCTGGCGGAGACAGTCTCCATCTCCACCGCGACTGCGGCGAAGCGGTACCACGGCCCTTCCACCTCCGGCTTTTTCGAGGCAAAGACCTCCGTGCAGATGGAGAATTCAAAGAGGCTCAGCCCCTCATAGACCAGCGCCACCGCCAGCGGCGTCTGCTCGGCTGTCTTGCGGCTGATGGCCTGCGCCTGAACACCCATAATGCCCTCTTTGATCACATGGCATGATCCTACCGGACAATGGCATTCAGGCCAATGGTGATGAAACGGATTTCCGGCGATCTTCAGCCCATCACAGCCCGGCCCTGCCGCAGACAGACGCGCCGGAGAAACACGAGGATGAGACCATGCCCAGTTCCGTGACACAGTTTCCCGCCGCCCCTTCCGCCGAGGCTCTGGCCCATTTCGAGGCGCGGCTTGGTTTTGAGACCGATTGCTGGGACGTGCATCATGCCCTTGCAACGGGACAGCAGGACTTCGTGCTTCTGGATGTGCGCAGCCCGGCGCTTTACGAAAGCGGCCATCTGCCGGGCGCGCTCAACCTGCCGCATGGCAAGATGACGGAGCGGCGGATGGCGGAGTTTCCGGCTGGCTCGCTCTTCGTCGTCTATTGCGCCGGGCCGCATTGCAACGGCGCCAACAAGGCCGCCGTCCGCCTCGCCCGGCTCGGCCTGCCCGTCAAGGAACTCATCGGCGGCGTCACCGGCTGGCTGGATGAGGGCTTTGCGCTGGCAAAGGGCATGGAGCCGGGCAGCGTTGCGGAGCTGGAGGGGGCCGTAGCTTAAAGCATGCAGACCCTCAGGCCGCCTGTGTTGTCAGCCGGCCTGAACGCTTTTCATCTGCTAGCACCAGAAAAGATCCGGCAAGGATAAGGGCCGCACCGGGCCAGAGGTAGCCTTCCGGTGCGAAGCCGAAGGCGAGCCAGCCGGCGAGGATGTTCAGCGGCAGTTTCAGGTGATCGAAAGGCTGCACGAAGGCTGCATCGGCGCGGGCATAGGCCAGCGTCAGCAGATAGTTGGCGCTGACGGTGAAGAGCCCGGCGCCCAGCGCCAGACCAATGCCCCAGCCCTGCGGCAGCACCGTGCCGCCATCGGCCAGCGCCATCAGCGCGTTGGCGGGCGTCAGCAGCATCAGGAGGAAGAGCGTCACCGTCTCCGGCTCTTCCTCACCGGTCAGGCGCTTGGTGACAAGCGAGGCCCCGCCCCACAGGGCAGCCGCCAGTACCGGCAGAAGGCTGGCCAGAACGAAGTCCTCCGACCAGGGCGCCAGCAGGATCATGCCACCGGCAAAACCGGTGAGCGTTGCCAGCCAGCGCAGCGGACTGACGGCTTCGCCCAGAAACAACCGCGCTCCGGCGATGACAAAGAAGGGCGAGGTCATCACCAGCGCAATCGCCTGCCAGACCGGCACGTTGGCCAGACCGAAGGCCCAGGCCTGCACGCCGCCGACTGCCAGCACCACACGCAGGGCATGCAGACCGGGGCGGCGCATGGTGAAGCGCCTCAACCCGCCGCGCAGCACCAGCGGCAGGGCGAAGAGGAAGGCGACAAAATACTGCCAGAAAGCCGCGCTGGAGGCGGGCAGCCCGTGCAGCATCGTCGCGCCCTGCAGGCACAGATTGACGATGGCAAAGGACGCCCCTGCCCCCACCATGCAGGCGGCGGCCGCAAGCGGCTGACGGGAAAAGGTATTTGCGGACATGCACGGCGCTCCGACGCTGTCGTCATGTCCCCGGGGACAATCATGCGCATGGCAAGCCGCACCCGTTTGCGGCGGGCGGGCCAGCTGGCGCACAAGCTCTCTTTCATCCGGACTATACCGTCGGCTCCGGCATCACACCGGATCTGCTGACCCTCTCCGGCAAGCCGGAGAGGCGCTCGCGGGCTCCGGGCAGAAACAAGCCTGCCTGATACCGCCGGTGGGGAATTGCACCCCGCCCCGAGAACTTCAGTGCCAAGGCATAGACCCGCCTGCCCTGTTGACGCAAGAGGGCAGATCAGGATTTTTCAGTCAGACTGAAAGCCAGCTGCCAATCTCGGCTGGCTCATAGGCGATCAAGGCAGGCTTCTCCGCCTCAAGCTCCTCGCGCGAACCATAGCCCCAGAGCACGCCGATGCTGCGCAACCCGTTGGCATTGGCGCCGATCAGGTCATGCTTGCGGTCGCCGATCATGACGCACTGCCCGGCCTCGCGCCCCTCTTCGGCCAGCAGATAGGCGATCAGCTCCGCCTTGGCCGAACGGGTGCCATCCAGCTCCGAGCCATAGACGCGGATGAAATCCGGCATCAGGCCGAAATGCTCGACGATCTTGCCTGCATAGGCATGCGGTTTGGAGGTAGCGACATAAAGCGAGAAACCAGCTTCAGACAGCTTGCGGGTCAGCGGCGCAATGCCGGAAATCAGCTCGTTCTCGTAAAGTCCAGTGACCGTGTAGCGCTCGCGGTAGAGCGCTACGGCCCGGTCCAGCAGCTCCTTGTCGCTGCTGTTGAGAAGCACCGCGAAACTGTCCCACAGCGGCGGGCCGATGCACCAGCCGAGCTCTTCGGCTGGCGGCACAACGGCGCCAAGGGCTGCGAGGGCATGCTGGATGGACCGCGTGATCCCGGCAAAAGGATCAGTCAGGGTCCCGTCCAGATCGAACAGGACCGTATCGATCCCGCCAGAGGACTGCGTCATTCAAACTCCATGATCACGGCATCCACCGCCAGGCTGTCGCCCGGCTTGGCCTTGATCGAGGAGATAACACAGTCCCGTTCGGCGCGAAGCACGTTTTCCATCTTCATGGCTTCGACGATGGCCAGCTGCTCGCCTGCCTTCACCTCCTGCCCCTCGGTGACGGCGATGGAGACGACGAGGCCCGGCATCGGGCACAGCAGCAGGCGGGAGGTGTCCGGCGGCAGTTTTTCCGGCATCAGCGCATCCAGCTCCGCCGTGCGCGGGGTCATGACGCGGGCGATGACGGAGAAGCCCTGCCAGTCGAGCCGGTAGCCGCCGCGCACCGGGCGCACCTGCACCGTGACGCGCCTGCCGTCCACCGTGCCGTTCCACAAAACATTCCCCGGCACCCAGCTGGAAGTGACCGTGACCGGCGCGCCCTCGCCCACGGCAATATCCATCTCGATGGGCGTGCCGGGATAGCCTTCGGTGAGGCGCACGGGGATGTAGTCCTTGCCGACCTTGACGGTCCATGCCTCGCGCACCGCACCCGAATGCGGGCGCAGGCGGCCCGGCAGATGGTCCAGCCGCTCGCGCCGCAGGGTTTCCATGGTCAGTGCTACGGCGGCCAGCGTCTCCAGCGCAGCCGCATCCGGCTCCGCCGGGGCAAAGCCATCCGGAAATTCTTCGGCGATGAAGCCGGTGGAGAGAGTGCCGGCACGCCAGCGCGGATGGTTCATCAGCGAGGTGAGGAAGGGCACGTTGTGCTGGATGCCATCCACGTAGAAAGCATCAAGCGCTTCGGACATGGCCGCGATCGCCCCGGCCCGGTCCGGCGCATGGGTGACCAGTTTGGCGATCATCGGGTCGTAGAACATGGAGATTTCAGAGCCCTCGACCACGCCCGTGTCATTGCGCACGGTCACCCCATCGCTCACTTTTTCCTCCGGCGGCCTGTAGCGCACAAGCCGGCCGATGGAGGGCAGGAAATTGCGGTACGGGTCTTCCGCATAGATGCGGCTTTCCACGGCCCAGCCGTTCAGCTTTACATCGGACTGGCGGATGGAGAGCTTTTCACCGGCGGCAACGCGGATCATCTGCTCGACCAGATCGATGCCGGTGATCAGTTCCGTTACCGGATGCTCCACCTGCAGGCGGGTGTTCATTTCCAGGAAGAAGAAGCTCTTGTCCTGTCCGGCGACGAATTCCACCGTGCCAGCGCTGTCATAGTTCACGGCCTTGGCAAGGGCCACCGCCTGCTCGCCCATGGCGCGGCGGGTGGCCTCGTCCAAGAGCGGCGACGGTGCTTCCTCGATGACCTTCTGGTTGCGGCGCTGGATCGAGCATTCCCGCTCGCCCAGATAGATCACGTTGCCATGCTTGTCGCCCAGCACCTGAATTTCGATATGGCGCGGGTTCTGGATGAATTTCTCAATGAACACCCGGTCATCGCCGAAGGAGGATGCGGCTTCCGACTTGGAGCGGGCAAAGCCCTCATGCACTTCACCGGCGTTCCAGGCGATGCGCATGCCCTTGCCGCCGCCACCGGCGGAGGCCTTGATCATCACCGGATAGCCGATTTCCTCCGCGATCTGCACGGCTTCTTCGGGAGACCCGATCACCCCCAGATAGCCCGGCACGGTGCTGACCCTGGCTGCATTGGCGAATTTCTTGGATTCGATCTTGTCACCCATGGCGTCGATGGCCTTGGGGTTGGGGCCGATGAAGACAATGCCTTCCGCTGCCAGTGCTGACGGAAAAGCGGCGCGCTCGGACAGGAAGCCATAGCCCGGATGCACGGCCTCAGCGCCGGTCTGCTTGCAGGCGGCGATGATCTTGTCCATGACCAGATAGGACTCGGATGCGGCGGCCGGGCCGATATGCACCGCCTCATCGGCCATTTCCACATGCAGGGCGTCCCGGTCGGCGTCGGAATAGACGGCTACGGTCCTGATGCCCATCCGCTTCGCGGTCTTGATGACCCGGCAGGCGATCTCACCCCGGTTTGCGATCAGGATCTTTGAAAACATGCCTCGCCTGCTCCCGCGTCCAACTGGCTGCCTCCGTTGCATGACGAACGGTTTGCCAGCGATATTTGTAAGCCTTCCCCGGGTTTTAGGCGGGCTGTCACAGCGGCGCAATATCACCAAAGGATGAGCCGCCGCAGCATTGCCTGCCAGCAGGCATCTGCGGCCTCAAAGCCCGGCGCTGGATTTTCCCCCGCCAATCGCCTATCACCCGCTGGCCTGCCGCCCTTATCTGCTGCGGCACCAGCCTGTGAGCCCTCCATGGATGCCATTCACCTCGAAGATCTTGCCTTCTACGCCTATCACGGGCTTTACGAGGAGGAGATCCGGCTTGGCCAGAGATTCATCGTCGACATGAGCTGCTGGCTCGATCTCGGGCCCGCCAGCCGCGAAGACGAGTATGCCCTGACGGTCTGCTATGGCATGCTGGTGAGGACCATCGAAGGCGTGGTGCTGAACAACCGCTTCAATCTCATCGAGCGCCTCGCCGGGGCCATCATCGAGGCGGTTCTGGCGGCCGACAGCCGGATCGAAAAGGTGCGGGTGCGGGTTCACAAGCCGGGCGCGCCTCTTCCCATTGCGCAAGGGCGCGCCAGTGTCGAACTGGAGCGCACACGCAATCGTTAACGGGTTCAGGCCGCCCCGCCCTTGCCGTCCCTCCGCTGGAACCTAGGTTCCTCCGCGCCGTTATATTTCGAACCGGCAGGTGTTTCCCCGGACTTGCCGCTTCCTTGAGGGAGCAGAAAGACCGGGCGCCTCTTTAAGGAGATGATGATGTCTGGATTCATGCGGCATGCCGCCCTTGCGCTGACAATCATTGCGGTTGGCACGAGCGTTGCGGAAGCCAGGCCCGACCTGCGGCAGATGACCTGCGCCGAGGCTCAGCAGACCGTGCTGCGCAATGGTGCCGTGGTCTTCACCACCGGGCCTTACACCTATGACCGTTTCGTCGCCAATCACTCCTATTGCGACCGCTGGGAAGAGGCGGTGCCCGTGACCGCAGCCACGCGCGACACACCGCAGTGCCCGGTGGCCTACAAATGCCAGGAACCGGCCTTCAATAACCGCTTCGGCTGGGATGACTGATCTGCCTTCACACCCGTGACCGGGCAAGGCTCAGGATCAGGCCCATGTCCATGTGGCGGGCCAGATGCCCGGCCAGTTCATCCAGCACTGCGTCAATGGACGCCGTGTAGGAGACTTCCGCTGCCGCCCCGAGGCCTGACAGCCAGGCGGCGCGGAAGGCGTCTCCCGTGAAAAGCCCGTGCAGATAGGTGCCCAGCACCCGGCCATCGGCGCTCTGCGCCCCATCGTGCCGCAAGCTGCCTGCACTGTCCCGCAGGCTCAGAACCGGCCTTGCACAATCCGGGCCCAACGTTTCGCCAAGGTGGATCTCATAGCCGGAGATGGGAACCTGTGCAGGCAGGAAGGTGCCCTGCGCCTCGCGCAGCTTCTTGTCCGCCGTCAGCACGGTATGCACATCGAGAAAGCCAAGCCCCTCAACCGTGCCCGCCCGCCCCTCGATCCCATCCGGATCGGCAATGGTGCGCCCCAGCATCTGATAGCCGCCACACAGGCCGATGATCCGCCCGCCGCGCCGGTGATGGGCGGCAAGGTCGATGTCCCAGCCCTGCGCCCGCAGGAAAGCCAGATCCCCCATGGTGGATTTGGTGCCGGGCAGCAGCACCACATCCGCATCGCCCGGCAGCGGCTGGCCGGGCTGCACCAGCACCAGCGTCACCCCCGGCTCCTGCCGCAGCGGATCGAGATCATCGAAATTGGCGATACGGGCGAGAACCGGCACTGCGATCTTCACCGGCCCGTTGCCAAGCCCATCCTCAAGACCCAGCGCGTCTTCGGCCGGCAGCAGCCCGGCCTTTGCAAACCACGGCACCACCCCGGCTGAGGCCCAGCCCGTGCGGCGGACAATCTCTGCAAGGCCATCATCGAACAGCGACGGATCACCCCGGAAGCGGTTGATGAAAAAGGCGCGGATACGGGCCTGCTCCTCCGGCTCCAGCACGGCATGGGTGCCGACCAGCGCGGCAATCACCCCGCCCCGGTCGATATCCCCGCACAGAAGCACCGGCAGGTCAGCGGCTTGCGCAAAGCCCATGTTGGCAATGTCGCCCTGGCGCAGATTGATCTCCGCCGGGCTGCCTGCCCCTTCCACCAGCACCAGATCCGCCTCTACAGACAGAAGAGCGAAACTTTCAAGCACCTTCGGCAGCAGCTCGGCCTTGCGCGAACCATATTCGCGCGCCCGCATGGTGCCGAAGCGGCGGCCCTGCACGATCACCTGCGCGCCCGTATCCGTCTCCGGCTTCAGCAGCACCGGGTTCATGTGCACGGTGGCCGGCATCCGGCAAGCCATGGCCTGCAACGCCTGTGCCCGTCCGATCTCGCCGCCATCAACGGTGACAGCAGCGTTGTTCGACATGTTCTGCGGCTTGAAGGGAGCAACCTTCAGGCCCTGATTGGCAAAGTGGCGGCACAGACCCGCGACGATCAGGCTCTTGCCCACATTCGATCCCGTGCCCTGCACCATCAGGGCGGGCTTGCGGATGCCCGCCTGCGCCATCAGTATTCCACCCCCGCCTGCGGCTTCACGCCGGAGCGGAAGGGGTGTTTCACCTGTTCCATCTCGGTGACGAGATCGGCCACCTCGATCAGCTCATCCTTGGCGTTGCGGCCGGTGATGACGACATGCACGTCCTCCGGCTTCTCATCTTTCAGAAACGCCACCACCTCGGCAATGTCGAGATAATCGTAGCGCAGCACGATGTTCAGCTCGTCGCAGAGCACCATCCGGTAGTCACCGCTGGTGATCATCTCCTTGGCTGCATCCCAGGCTTCCTGTGCCGCGGCGATGTCGCGCTGGCGGTCCTGCGTTTCCCAGGTGAACCCCTCGCCCATGCGCTTGACGGTGACGAGATCGGCGAAGCGCTCCAGCGCATGGGTTTCGCCCGTGTCGAGGCGGCCCTTGACGAACTGCACCACACCAACCCGGTGGCCATGACCGAGGGAGCGGAACACCATGCCGAAGCCTGCGGTGGACTTGCCCTTGCCCTTGCCGGTGTGGACGATGGTCAGACCCTTCTCGATGGTCTTGGTGGCCATGATCTTGTCGCGCGCCGCCTTCTTCTTGCGCATCTTCTCCGCATGGCGGGCGTTCAGGTCTTCTTCGGTCTGAATCTCGGTGTCGGTCTCGGTCACGGCGGTCAGGCCCTCATGGCTTGGGATGTGAGCTGGCTGGAGAGGCCAGCATGGACGGAGTTGCGGCGCGGCGTCCAGAGCCCGCGCCGGATCGCTTCGTCAAAGCGCTGGAGAATATCCTTATAGGCGGCGGGATTGGCATGGGCCAGGAACTCCCGCACGGCGGCATCCTCGATATAGGCGGTGTAAAGCTGATCGAAATGATGCTCGCGCACCGCCCTTGTCGTCGCGGCGAAAGCAAAGAGATAATCCAGCGTCGCGGCAATCTCGAAGGCGCCCTTGTAGCCGTGGCGCATGACCCCGGCGATCCACTTCGGGTTAGCCGCCCGGCCCCGCACCACGCGGGAAATCTCCTCTGACAGCGCCCGCACCACGGGCCGTTCGGGCCGCGAATGATCGGTGTGATAGCTGACGGGCGCCTCCCCCGTCAGCGCCTCAACCGTTGCCGCAAGGCCTCCCTCGAACTGGTAGTAATCGTCGCTGTCGAGCAAATCATGCTCCCGGTTGTCCTGATTGTGCAGCACCAGGTCGACGCCGCGCAGGCGCGTCTCGAAGCGCTCGCGCAGCACCTCGCCTTTCGCCCCGCCGCCATAGGCATAGGAGCCCCAGGCGAGAAAGGCCTCGGCGAAATCCTCCCGCCCCTCCCAGATGCCCTCATCCATCAGCGCCTGAAGACCAGCGCCATAGGCGCCCGGCATGGAGCCGAACACACGGATGGAAGCTTCGGCAAAGGCATCATCCTGCGCCAGCCCCCTGGCCTGCAGTTCCGCCCGTTCGGCCCGCACCCGCGCCGCGATCGGATTGGCGCTTTCTGGCTCATCAAGTGCAGCCACCGCCCGCACGGCGCTGGTGAACAGGTCCATCTGGTGCGGGAAGGCATCGCGGAAGAAGCCGGAGATGCGCAGCGTCACGTCGATGCGCGGACGGCGCAGCTCCGACAGGGGCATGATCTCGAAACCGGTTACGCGCCCGGAGCCCGGCTCCCAGACCGGCCTTGCGCCGATCAGCGCCAGCGCCTGCGCAATGTCATCGCCGCCGGTACGCATGTTGGCCGTGCCCCAGCAGGTCAGCACCAGTGCCTTCGGCCACTCGCCCTCATCCTGAAAATAGCGCAGCGCCACTTCCGCCGCCGAGGCCTGACCCAGCCGCCAGGCAATCTCGGTCGGCACCGCTCGCACATCGACCGAATAGAAATTCCGGCCCGTCGGCAGCACATCCGGCCGGCCCCGCGTCGGCGCACCGGACGGCCCCGGCGGCACGAAACGGCCATCCAGCGCCGCCAGAACCGCCGCCGTTTCCGCAGCTCCGGAGGCCGCTATGGCAGGTCTCAATGTGGACTCAATCTCCTGAAGAACAGAAGCTGTTGCAGTCAGCTCCGGACATTTCATTTCCCTGGAGACAAGCTTCACGGCCAGCAGCTCCAGCCGCTCCACCGTGTCACCACAAGAGCGCCACAGAGCATCGGACATGCCCGCCAGAAGCTCCGGCTTCGGCCCAGTCCAGGGGGCGGAAAAATCGCAGGACAGCGGATCGAAGTCTGGCGCATCGGCGAGCAGATCACGCGCCAGCGCCCGGATCAGGCTTTCATCCTGAGGCCTGCTTCCACGCGGCACGCGCACCAGCGCCACCAGCAGATCATGCAGCAGCCGCCCCTGCGGGCTTTCACCCAGCACATGCAGCCCGTCGCGGATCTGCAATTCCTTGAGGTCACACAAATGCGCATCAAGCCGTGCCAGCCGGGTCGTCTCGCACATGTCCGGCGTCAGGCCGATATCCGCATCAAGCCCATGAACGGAAGCAAGCTCCAGAATGTCCCGCGTCAGCACTTTCTGCCGGCGCGGATCGACGCCGCTGGCGAGGTAATATTCATCGAGCAGATTTTCCATTTCATTGGCAACGCCATAATTTTCAGCCCGCGTCAGCGGCGGTGTCAGATGATCAACAATTACGGCAGAGGCCCGGCGCTTGGCCTGCATGCCCTCACCCGGATCATTGACAATGAAAGGATAAACGTTCGGCACCGGACCCAGCACGGCCTCCGGGTAGCATTCTTCGGACAGGGCCAGCGCCTTGCCCGGCAGCCATTCCAGATTGCCGTGCTTGCCGAGATGGACGACGGCATCGATACCGGCCACCTCGCGCAGCCAGATATAGAAGGCAAAGTAGTTGTGCGGCGGCACCAGATCCGGATCGTGATAGGTCGCCTTGGGGTCGATGTTATAGCCGCGCGCGGGCTGAATGCCGGCATAGACCCTGCCAAACCGGGTCAGCGGCAGCTCGAAGGCGCCATCGCGCACGGCAGGGTCATCTTCCGGACCGCCCCAGCGCGCCGTCACCTGCGCCTGCACCGCCTCCGGCAAGGACGCAAAAGCCCTGCGGTAATCCGCAAGCGCAAAGCGCACATCCACCCGGCGCCCGGCCCGCCCATGGATATCATTGGTCACGCCCGCCGTCAGATGGGCCATCAGCGTTTCGGAAGTAACCGGTGCATCAACCGGGACGTCATAGCCTGCGTCCCGCAGATCCGCGATCAGGGCAGCGCAGGAGGCAGGCGTATCCAGCCCCACCCCATTGGCAATGCGGCCGCCGCTGTCGGGATAATTCGCCAGCACCAGCGCCACCTTGCGCGCGGCAGCGGGCTTGCCGCCCAGCTTCGCCCAGTTTGCCGCAAGAGCGGCCACAAAGGCCATGCGGCTTTCTTCGGGCCTGAAGAGCACGGGGCGGAACTGGGTGGCGGGATCAAGGATGCCTTCTTCCTTGAACGAGACCGCCCGCGTCATCAGCCGCCCGTCCAGCTCCGGCAGAACCACATGCATGGCCAGATCGCGCACGGAGAGCCCTTGCGTGCTTTCGGCCCAGCCCGCCCGCGAGGAGGAGGAGAAGACCACCTGCAGCACCGGGCGGCCCGGCGCATCCAGCGGTGACGGCTGATGCACGCGTCCGCCGCTGGAAACGGCAAAGGCCGTCGCATTCAGCACCACCGCCGGCGGCAGCGCCTCGAACAGGGCCGACAGCACGGCAGCCGATTCCGCATCCTTCAGCGAGGCCACGAAGACGGGGAGCACGTTAAGCCCCTGCCCCTCCAGATGACGGCAGAGCGCCTCGGCAGGCGCCGTCTCGCCCGCCTGCACCAGCGCCCGGTAGAAGACCAGCGCCGCCACCGGCCTTGCCGGATCTGCGAAGCGGGCCGTCAGATCATCGAGCCCCGGTGCGGTGTGGCCGGGCAGGAAGATGCCCGCACGCGGCAAGGGCGCAGGCAGGGGCGGCTCCTGATCCTTGCCAATGAGATGAGCGCAAAACCTCAAGGCATTGCGGTAATTTTCTGCGCCACCTTCAATGCAGTAGCGCCACAGCCGCCGCACGGCGTCCACCGGCACGGTGGAGAGAGCGGCCAGATCCTCATCCCACTTGTCGCAGCCTGCAAAGACAGCCAGCTGCAACCCGCTGCGGTTGACTTCCTCCCGCAGCCGGTCCAGCCCATAGGACCAGTAGCCCGCTCCGCCCAGCAGCCGCAGCACAACAAGCTTTGAACCGGCCAGCGTCTTTTCCGCATAAAGATCGACGGAATAGGGATGAGACAGCGCCAGAATGCTGGCAAGCCGCAGTGACACATCCCCGCCAAGGAAGGCATGCGCGGCGGCGAAAGCCGAGAGTTCCGTATCGGCCGCCGACAGGAACACGAGATCGGCCGGGTCCTGCGCGAGGTCCACGGCATCACCGCCGTCATCAATTCGCCTGGTTTGACTTGCGAGGATATGCATCTGGCACGCCTTCAATAGGCTCAGACTGGGTGTGCCTGTACCCGCGTCCCGCCCCTTTCGCAACTTGCGTCAGGAGCGGGGCGGCGGGGGTCCACACCGCGAAGGGTCAGGCCGCACGGCCTGCCTGAAGGGAGGCGAGAGCGTCCGTGACGGCGGCCAGATCCAGCCCCTTGAGGCCGATCACCACCAGCTTGCCGGGCGCCTTGGCGCCAGCGGCAAACCAGGCCTCGACACGCGGCCCAACCGCCTGCACCAGCGCAGGCGCGGCTTTGCCGGAGACCGTCACCGCGCCCTTGATGCGCAGCACGCCCTTCAGCGCCATCGCCTGCTTCACCACCGCCTCAACGTCCTTCAGAGAAGCAAACTCGGGCGCTGTGACCACGTGGCTCTCGAAATCATCATGGTGGTGATCATGGTCATCATCGTGATCGTGATCATGGTCATCATCGTGATCGTGATCGTGGTCATCATCATGATGGTGGTGATGATGACCACGGCGGGCGGCCAGATCATCCTCGGCAGCGGAGGAGCGGCCCAGCAGTACGTCGATGGGCAGCGAGCCCTTTTCAGCGGCAATGATCTCGACACCGGCGCGGACATCTTCGGCGATATGCTCACGGATATGCTCCAGTGCGTGATCATCCACCAGATCGGCCTTGTTCAGCACCACCAGATCGGCGCAGGCGAGCTGATCGTGGAAGAGCTCCTCCACCGGATTGTCATGATCCAGCGTTTCGTCAGCAGCGCGCTGCGCGGCAAGGGCTTCCTCATCCAGCACGATGCGCCCTTCGGCGAGCGCTGCCGCATCCAGCACGGTGACGACACCATCCACCGTCACCCGCGTCTTGACGCTCGGCCAGGTGAAGGCGCGCACCAGCGGCTGAGGCAGAGCGAGGCCCGAGGTCTCGATGACGATATGGTCCGGCGGTGTTTCGCGGGCCAGCAGCATTTCCATCGCCGGGAGGAAATCATCGGCCACGGTGCAGCAGATGCAGCCGTTGGTCAGCTCCACCACATCATCGGCAGAGCAGGACGGATCGGCACAGCCATCCAGCAGCGAGCCGTCAAAACCCATGTCGCCGAACTCGTTGACGATCAGCGCAATGCGCCGCCCGCCCGCGTTGGTCAGCAGATTGCGGATGAGTGTCGTCTTGCCCGCGCCCAGAAAGCCGGTGACGATGGTGGCCGGGATCTTGGCCACGGCAGGGGTCTGAAAATCGGTCATAGGGAGATATCCGGTTGGGAGGAAGGCTTGAGCAGAAGCGGCAGACCCGCGGCCACGAAGACCACCCGGCTGCAAACGGCGGCAAGCTCCTGATTGAGGCGGCCCTGCGCATCGCGGAACTGACGCGCCATGGCGTTGTCCGGCACGATGCCAAGACCCACTTCATTCGAAACAAAAACAACAGGCGCAGGCAGATTGGGCACAAGCGCGCAAAGCGCCTGCGTGGCAGCGGCAAGGTCTGCTTCGGCCATCGTCAGATTGGTGAGCCAGAGCGTCAGGCAATCGACCAGCACCGCACGTCCGGGAACGGCTTCACGCCGGAGCACGTCCGTCAAATCCGCGCCGATGCCGCCCTTGTCCTCGATGGTGCACCACTCTCCCCCCCGCCGCGTGCGGTGCAGGCCGATGCGGGCCTCCATTTCCCCGTCCCATGCGGCGGAGGTCGCCACATAGACAGGCTCAAGCCCGCTTCCGAGGATCAGCTGCTCTGCATATCTGCTCTTGCCGGAGCGTGCGCCCCCCGTCACCAGAACGGAAAGTGCGGCCCCCTGCCCTTCAGCCTGCGCCATGGGTCAGCCGCAGGCTGAAAGCATGGCAGCGTCAGGTAGTCTTGCGGATGCGCGGGCGCGATCCGCCCTGCCATCCGCCCAGTCTGGGGGAGTAGAAATCATGTCAAATCCTCCGGTCCGCCCACCCGGCGGCCTTGGGGTTGCACCACATCAGGCCGGTCTCCTGGCTCGCGGGTCTTCACCTTGCCGCGCCTTCCCGCAAGGGCTGGCCTTGCAGTGGCATGAGGCGGCAAGATTCTCCGCTGACAGTTGCGGGGGCAGCTGCGGCTTTGGAGCCCCGGATTGAGTCGCTCCGCACCGCATTCCCGTTTCATCCCCTTGGGCTTGGCCCGCCGGGGAACCTGATCTTCTCCTTGTAACGGCTTGGCGGCACCGCAGCAAGGACGCCCTTTGGGCACCTCAGCGGCGCAATTGCCGCCCCCGCATCCCTGGCAAAGGGTGCAAGGACCGGCACGGACGGGTTATCCACTGGCTCAAGCCGTTGAAAGACCGCAGATTTCCGCCAAAGCCGCCCCTGTGGAAAACTTTCTTGAAGAAAGGGCTTGGCAAATGCTCAAGGCCTTTGTTATACGCCTCTCACCGACGGCGGCGCACACAGCCGCCACCGCAAAGGGCGCTGCCCTTATGGTGATCCGCGATAGCTCAGTTGGTAGAGCGTTCGACTGTTAATCGAATGGTCGCAGGTTCGAGTCCTGCTCGCGGAGCCAACCTTTTCTCTTCCTTCGATAAAATTCAAAGCTTTCCCGCGACAGCAGGGCTTTTTGCGTTTGTGCGGCAGACTGCACCTCACGCGGGCTTGCGGTAGAGCAGCCAGAGAAAATACGGCCCGCCGATGAAGGAGGCGAGGATGCCTGCAGGGATCTCGTAGGGAAAATCGAGCGTGCGGCCCAGCCAGTCGGCGCTGACCATCAGCGCTGCGCCGATCGCTGCAGCACAGACGATCCGCAGCAGCGCCCTGCCCGGCGCCACGGAGGCCGCAATATGGGGCGCGATGAGGCCGATGAAGCTCAAAGGGCCGGTGATCAGCGTCGCGGCGGCCGTCAGCAGGGCCGAGAGTGACAAAAGCACGGTGCGCGAGCGGCGGGGCGAAAGGCCCAGCGCGCGGGCTGTGGTGTCGCCCAGCGGCAGAATCTCCAGCCAGCGCCCCATCAGCGGCAGCACCAGCAGCACAACGAGCAGGATGCCCAGCGCGGCAAGGGCCGTCAGTCCGGCGGCGCGGTAGGTCGGCCCCATGGACCAGGCCAGCACGAAGACCGCGCGCGGATCACCGCTGGCCAGAATGAAGGATATGAGCGCGGCGGCAAACGTGCCGATGGCAACACCGGCCAGCAGCACCGGTCCAGGTGCGTGACCGGACTTGCGGGTGATGGCCAGCACGAAAAGGAAGGCAAGCACAGCACCTGCAGCCCCGCCCGCCAGCAAAACGGGCGGCGCGAAGGAGCCGGTCAAAAGCAGCGCACCGGTGATGCCGAGCCCCGCCCCGGAACTGACGCCCAGCCCTTCGGGACTGGCGAGCGGATTGCCGGTCATCGCCTGAATGAGACCTCCGGCCAGCGCCAGCATCGCCCCGGCAGCGGCTGCGGCCAGCACCCGCGGCCAGCGCCCTTCAATCAGTTCTCCGGCGGACAGGCCCCCCGGATGCAACTGGCTGGTGAGAGAGAAGAGCGTGAGCGCGGCAAGACAGGCCAGAGCCAGCAGCAGGACGAGGCGCTGACGGCTGGCGGCCGGAACGGATGGCGCCGGCAGGTGTGAACCGCCGATGCGCGTGCTCGCAGGCATGCGGCGCAGCAGCACCAGCAGCAGCACGGCTCCGGCCATGGCGGTGGCTGTTCCCGTGGGCACTTCGGCAATCATGCCGGACAGTGCCAGGACGATGCTGTCGGCAAGCAGCAGCAGCGCCGCGCCGATGACGGGCGCTGAGACAAAACGCCCGGCAAAACTCCGGACACCGGCAAGTGCCGCCAGATGCGGCGTGGCAAGGCCAACGAAGGCAATCACGCCTACCCGCACCACCACCAGCGCGGAGAGACAGCAGGCCAGCGACAGGGCAACAAGCCGGATCGTGCGGATGGAGAGGCCCAGGCTGCGGGCGCTGGCATCATCGAGCCCGGCAACCGTCAGCGGCCTGAGCAGCAGCGCCAGCAGCGGCACGCAGAACGCAAGCCTGACGGACAGGGCCGAGGCATCGGAAAGATCATTCTGCACCAGCGAGCCGCTGGCCCAGATGAAGACCGAGCGCAGATATTCATGCTGGAACAGGGCCAGCACAACGGAAGCCGATCCGGCGAAGAAGCTGACGATCATGCCGCACAAGAGCAGGGTCACCGGCGAAAAACCGTGCCGGGAGGCAAGCATCCCCACCAGCGCCAGTGCGGCAAAGCCGCCCGCCAGCCCCGCCGCCTCACGCTGCCACATGGCGAGTGCGGGCACGAGTAGCGTTGCCGCCATGATGCCAAGCTGCGCACCGGAGAGAAGGCCGAGGGTTGCCGGTTCCGCCAGCGGGTTCTTCAGCACCTGCTGAAACACCACTCCCGCCAGCGCAAGAGCGGCCCCGGCCAGCGCCGCCACGGCAAGGCGCGGCACCAGCGCATAATGCAGATAGATTTCCCCGAAGACAGCCGGGTCCGGGGTGAGCAGCGCCCCGCCCAGCGCAGACAGGGGTACATGGGCGCTGAAGGCCACAAGGGTCAGGACGGCGGCAGGCAGCAGCAGCGCCGCAAGAAGCAAGGGAAGACGAAGCGTCATGAGATCTGCAGGGCCTTGGTGAGAATACCGGCAAAACGCAGGGCGGATGGCAAAGCTCCGAAGACCCAGACCGGTGGAATGCTGACAACGCGCCGTGCCCGCACCGCCGGGATGGCCCGCCACAACCCGCTGGCGGCGAGCGCTTCCGGCGGACCCGGCTCGATGATGACGATACGTGTTTCCGGGTTGGCGGCAATCGCGTCGAGGCCTGCGGTCGAGAAGCCCCAATGACTGCCGCTATGCTGCCATGCTGACGGCAGGCCGAGACGGCCCAGCACATCGTGGAAAAGACTGCCGGGGCCGTAGATATCGGCGAGCCGGTCACTGGCGAATTTCAGGATCAGCAGAGGGCGGCCATCATAGGACTGAAGCTGATTGCGGAGCGCGGCAAACTGCTGCTCCGCATGTTCCAGATAGATGGCAGCCCCGTCACGGCGCTGCAGGCGGGCGGCAATCGCCTCAAGTCCCTCTTCAGCCCGTTTCAGCGGCTGGCGCTCCGGCGTGTAAAGGGGCAGGGACAGCACGGGCGCCACAGGCTCCAGCATGGCCGCCGGAACGCCATAGCCGGTCTGGGTGACAATCAGGTCCGGCCGGAAGGCCCTGAGCAGTTCCATGTTGGGCCAGGAGCGCAGGCCCAGATCGATGGTGCCCTCCGCGAGCGCCGGGCTGACGACACGCGCGCCATAGAGCGGGGCTTCCGCCACGGCGGCAGGTGCCACGCCCAGCGCCAGCAGCGTTTCGGCCCAGGCCCAGTCCAGCACGGCGATGCGCGGCAGCTCCTCCCCTGCCCGGCCGGTCCGGCCCTGAAACGGCAGGGAGGCAAACCCAAGCAACGCGGCGGCAAATTGCCGCCGCGTCAGAGCATTCGGTCCGGAAATCATCCGCTCCGGCATTACCAGCTGTATTTCAGCGTGGCATAGACCGTGCGGCCCTCGCCCCAGTAGCAGCCCGTCGTGCTGAGACAGGTGGAGACATATTTCTTGTCGAAGATGTTGCTGACATTGAGCGAGGTCTTCAGCCCGGCGAGCTTCGGATCCACCTTGCCGAAGTCATAGCGCAATGCCGCGTCAAACAGGGTGTAGTCTGGCACATCGAAGGTGTTGGCATTGTCGCCAAAGGTCTGCCCCATGTAGCGGGCGCCGCCGCCGAAGCTGAGCCCGCCCCAGGCCTGATCGGACTGGACGGTGTAGTCCAGCCAGAGCGATGCCTGGTGCTCGGGCACGAAGGCCAGACGCTTGCCCTTGTTGCTGGTGCCGCTGGAGTTGGCATTGTCGCGGGTGATCTCGCTGTCCGTATAAGCATAGGAACCCGTGAGCGAAAGGCCGGAGGCGAGCTCGGCCTTGCCTTCCAGCTCGATACCGCGCATGCGCACCTCGCCGGTCTGCACGCGGAAGCTCGTGTTGACCGGATCGGGCGTGAGCACGTTCTGCTGCGTCAGCTGATAGGCCGACAGCGTGATGAAACTGTTCATGCCATTGGGCTGGAACTTCACCCCGGCCTCGAACTGCTCGCCCGTGGTCGGATTGAACGGCGAACCGCCGCGGTCCGTGCCGCTTGCCGGGTTGAACGAGGTGGAGTAGCTGGCATAGGGCGAAAGGCCATTGCCGAAATTGTAGACGAGGCCCGCCCGCCAGGTGAACTTGCCGTCCTGCTGGTTCACCGGGGTGTTGGTTGTGGCTGTCCGGGTGCGCGTGTCAGTGTTGGCCCAGTCATAGCGCCCGCCAAGCGACAGGACGAAGTTGTTCCACTCGATCTGGTCCTGCGCATAAAGCCCTGCCTGCGAGCGCTGCTGGTCGATCCAGGTCGCCGTCGCAGGGCGGGAGATGCTGGTTGCCCCATAGACCGGATTATAGGCGTTGAAGGGCGTATAGATCACCGAAAGCGCCGATTCTTCAAACGAGCTGTCCTCGAAGGAGTAATCGAAGCCGAACAGCATCGTGTGCTTCGCACTGCCGGTGCTGAACCGCGCCATGGCGTTGTTGTCCACCGTGAAGAGGTTCGAGGTTTCCGGGAAAGCCCAGGCATAGCGCAGCAGCGAGGATGGGTTGCAGCTGGCCGCAGACAGGCAGAAGGCTTGCACGCGCTGTGTATCGGTATCGACGAAGCCATAGCGCAGGTTCTGCCTGAACGACCATGTGTCGTTGAACTCATGGCTGAATTCATAGCCGATGAAGGCCTGCTCGTTTTCGAACTTGTCATAGCCCGGTTCGCCGACGAAGGCGTTGCGCGGCAGGGCGGAATAGGTGCCGGTGTGCAGCGTGCCATTGGCAGGCAGCGCCGGAGCACCGCCGCCGCCGGGGGAGTCGATCTTCTGGTATTCACCCAGGACCGTCAGTGTCGTGGCATCGAACAGCTTGAAGGTTAAGGACGGGGCGATGTAGCCCTTCTTCTCTTCCACGTGGTCATACTGGGTGTCGCTGAGGCGCCCCACGCCGACGATGCGGTAGAGCATGGCACCGTCCTGATCGAGCTTGCCGCCAAAATCGAAAGCGGTCTGGAACCGGTTGTGGCTGCCATATTGCAGCTCGACTTCCCGGATCTCCTCATTGCGAGGCCGCTTGCTGACCATGTTCAGCATGCCGCCGGGCTGGCCCTGGCCGTAAAGGACCGAGGCCGGTCCCTTCAGCACTTCGGCGCGCTCCAGCCCATAGGGCTCGATCCTCGGCTGGGAATAGCCGCGCGCACCGAAAGGCAGGCGCAGGCCGTCCTTGTAGCGCCCCGGCGTGAAGCCGCGCACCGTCAGCCAGTCATGGCGCACATCCGTATCGGCGTATTGAGCGACAACGCCGGGCGTGTAGCGCATCGCCTGCGTGATGGTCGCAGCGCCCTTCTCCGCCATCTCGTCACGGGTCACGACATTGACGGCTTGCGGCGTGTCCCTGAGTGACGTTCCGGTCTTGGTCGCCGTCGCGCTCTGGGTGGCGACGATGCCATTCACCGGGCCCCAGGCGTTTTCGCCCTCGATGGTCACCGTCTGCAACTGTGTCGCGCCTTCCACCGTGGCGCCCGTGGCAGCGGCTGCGGCCGGATCAAGAATGGTCACCGTGTTGGCGGCGGTAAAGCGGTAGGACAGGCCGGTTCCAGCCAGAATCCGGTTGAGCGCTTCGGAGGGCGTCAGCGTGCCGGAAACGCCCGGCGACGTCTTGCCCTGCACGAGAGCTGCCGGATAGAGCACCTGCAGATTGGAGCGGTCGCCAAAACGGGAGATAGCCGTGCCCAGCGGGCCTGCCGGAACGGAGTAACTGACCGCAGCCGCCTGCTGCGCCGCTGCCGGGCCGGTGTAGATCACACTTGCGGTGAAAACCGCCGTTGACGCCAGAAGCGCCAACCCCAAACCGCTCATCCGCGCTGCCCGCGCCCCGGATGCCCTTTGCCCAAACTGCTTTGCCATGACCCCTGTCCAACTCTTGCATTTGCACTTTGTCCGGGCGCGAACGCACCCGTCTGATGCAAGGACGGTTTCAAGGGCCAGACACCTCACCCCCAAAGTGGAAAATAATTATCAGGTTTCTTTTCCGGCTGTGTCCACCCGGTCAGACCGGGTGCAACACGACCAGCCAGGGCGAGATCTGGAAGCTTCTCACCGGCAGCGTCTGGCGGATCGCCTCCAGAACACCGTCCGGATTGCGGATGTCGAAGATGCCGCTGACACGCATGTTCAGAAGGCGGCTGTCTGTCACCCGGATCGTGCCGGACCGGTAGCGGTTGACATCCGCCAGCACCTGCCGCAACGGCCTGTCCTCAAAGATCAGCTTGCCGCGCCGCCAGGCGATTTCCGCTTCCATGTCGACGGGCCGGATCTGGCCCAGATGCACATCGTCATAGGTGACAAGCTCGCCGGCCCTCACGACGGTGTCCGACTTGTCTGGCCCAACCACCGAAACGGCGCTTTCCTCTACTGAAACCGTGACAGCCCCGCTCCATTCATGAACAACGAAACGGGTGCCCAGCGCGGTTGTGGAACCGGCGGCCGCCAGCACGGTAAAGGGGCGGCCGGGATCTTTGGCCACATCGAAGAAGGCGCGCCCGCGCAGCAGACGGATGCTGCGAAGGGTCTCACTGAAATCCAGCGCAATGGCGGTATCTGCATCAAGGTCCACCCGGCTGCCATCCTCAAGCGTCAGGCTGCGCTGTTCGCCGGTGCCGGTGAAATGATCGCTCGTCAGGAAATCCGGCGGCCCGGCAACCGCCACCACACCGGCGGCAGCCAGCGCAGCGGCACCAGCGGACAGAAACGCACGGCGCGAGACAAAGCCCTTCCGGGCGGAGGCCGGAACAATGGTCCCGGACATGTCCAAGGCCTCGCGCGGATCCGCTATACGGCCGAGATCCTGCCAGATGCCGCCGAGCCGCGCATATTCGGCACGGTTCAGCGGATCGGCGGCCATCCAGCGGTCATGTCCGGCGCGGTCCCCCTCTCCCGCGTCACCGGAGTTGAGACGGACGAACCAGCTCAGAGCCTCATCGCGGGCTTTCTGCCGTCTGTCTGTATTCGTTGAACCCATCATGGCCACCGGCTGTTTCCCTGCGCGCGGCCGCACGGCACGCCCTTGCGCGCATATCCTTCCCATAGACGGATCCGGTAGCGTCTCACCTCACCCATATCGCGCATCTTTTTGCCGGTTTCAGTCAATGAGTGTACCCATCCGGTCGCGAAGATGCGCAAGCGCCTTCATGACCAGCTTCTCGACAGCGCTTCTCGTGATGCCCAGTTCAGCGGCAATCTGCGTGTGGGTCAGACCATCGAACTTGTGCATCAGGAGCACCTGTTTCTGGCGCGGCGGCAACTCGCCGATAGCCTCCTGCAGGCGCGCAAGGCGCTGGCGGTAGTCGGTGATCTGCTCCGGCGAGGCGCTGTCATCCACGGCAGCGGCCAGTTCCTCGCTGGGCGCGTAGCCCACCGCAGAGCGCTGCCCGCGCAGCCGGTCGGTTGCAACATTGTTCGCCATGCGGAAGAGATAGGACCGCGGATTGCGGATGTCACTCCCGGCGGGAATCGTTTCAAGCCGCAGATAGGTATCCTGCATCACGTCCTGCGGATCGAGATCACGGCCGAAGCGGCGCGAGAGATGGCGCGACAGCTCCGTGTAACTGGACACGAAGCAGTCAAGCATACTCTTCTTCTTGTCTTCGGCCATGCAGGAACCAATCGGGGCGCGAACCAGTCGGGAGCTTCGCCGCTCATGCACAGGCCCGAACGGACTGAAATCTCTCACGGCAGCATTCGGGATGAAGCCCGGTGCCGCCGTGTCCCGTCTTTAGCAAAAGTCTACTCAAGAAATCCAGTTTTATAAGCAGCGGCACGAGGGCGATGGACAGATCTGCGGGGAAAGTCCGCATGACGGGTGTTTCAGCCCCTTCAGCCATCCTTCCGCTGCGTTTCTGCCCCCTGCCCTGCGGCCTGCAGGATCCGCGCGCGCAGCCAGCGCAGGGCCGGGTCCCTGTCGCGGCTCTTGTGCCAGATCTGAACATAGGGCACGGGCGGCAGCGGAATGGGCGCCGGCAGAATGATCAGATGATCGTCCAGAACAAGGTCCCGCAGGCTGCCTCTGGCGACCGTGAGAATGAGGTCCGTGCCCGCAATCAGCTCCGGTGCGACGCCCCAGTGCGGCAGCACCAGCGCCAGCCGGCGGGTGTGGCCGGAACGGGCAAGCGTTTCGTCCACCTCGTTGATGGTGTCATCGCGCATGGCGACCATGGCATGGGGGCGCGAGAAATAGATTGCAGCATCCAGCGGCTTTCCCTCCAGCGTCCGCCGGTCCAGCAGGCAGGCATAGTCATCGTTGATGATCAGCTCCGACCTGACCTGCGGCGGCAGAACGGGGAACACCCCGAGCCCGAGATCCAGATCACCATCGCAGACACCGGCGGCCATGGCTTCACGGCTGAATTGGCTGATCGCAAGATCGATGCCCGGCGCATGCTGCCGCAGGTCCCGGACCAGATGCGGCAGCAGCATCGCCCCGCCATAATCCGACATGGACAGGCGGAACCGGTGGCGGGTGCCTTGCGGGTCGAAACCCTGCGGCCCCAGCACGCCGCGCACACCGGCCAGCGCATCGGCCAGCGGCTGGGCGATTTCCAGCGCCCGGATGGTCGGAACAAGGCCGCCGGTTTCATGACCGCCGTGATTGCCGGGCAGCTCGCCGCCTCGCTCCTGGTCGATGCCTATGGTCTCATGGGCTTCAGCGCCCGCGATATTTCGCCCTCGCGTCTCATCGGCATCCTGCTCGTGGTGGCCGGAGTTGCGCTGATACAGGGCGCCGCTTTCCTGAAGGTCTCGCCTGTATCCGGCAGCGGAAGCTGACACAGAAGAGCGGCCGTGCTTACCTGAAGCTTAGTATGAACGCGTTCAATACAAATTCACTCAACACGGTTTTCCGATTGACCGCCTACAGGCCCAACTGTAAACGCGTTTATTGAACAAATTCATTAAACGCGATCAGGTAATATCATGCCAAGACCCGCAATGACCGATGAAGAGCTTGCAGCCGTTCAGGCCCGCATTCTGGCTGAAACCGCACGCATCGTTGCTGCCGAGGGCTATGCCGCGCTGTCCATGCGCAAGCTGGCCGAAGGCCTCAACCTGACAGCAGGAGCGCTCTACCGCTACTTCCCGACGAAGCAGCATCTGATGATCGCCTATTGCTCCAGTGCAATCGAGACGCTGAACGAACGGACCCTTGCCATTCATGGCATGGACCTTCCCTCGATTGAAATCATACGCAAGCTGATCATGGCCTATTCGGAATTTGCCCTGGAAGATACCGACAGGTTCCGGCTCATGTTCCTTGACCTGGAGATGAGCCATCAGATGGAAATCGCCTTTGCTGACGATAAGCTGACCGGCTACGAGTTGCTGAAAGCACGGATGGCGATCGCAATGGAGGAGGGAGCCATCCGCCGCATGGATCCGGGCCATGCAACCCATCTCCTTTGGAGTGCGGTGCATGGTGCCGTCGTGCTGCTGCTCAACGTGAAGGACCTGGATCTTGGCGATCCGTGCAGCCTGATCCGTGATGCAGCCGAGATGGCCCTGCGCGGCCTTGCCCCGGACAGCGCAGGTGCCGAAACCCGCGAGACACGGGCAGCCTGACGCCATCAGGGCCTGACTGCGGCACTTCGGTCAGATCTTGTAATACTCGCGGTACCATTTCACGAATTTTGCCACGCCTTCGCGCACGCCCGTGCGGGGGCGGTAGCCGGTGAGCGTCTGCAACAGGCTGGCATCGGCCCAGGTGGCGGGCACATCACCTGCCTGCATCGGCATCAGCTTGCGCTCCGCCGTGCGGCCGGCCGCCTCCTCAATGGCGGCGATAAACTCGGTCAACTGCACGCTTTCCGAATTGCCGATGTTGACGACGCGCCAGGGAGCGACTGGCGACAGACTGTCGCCTTCCGGTACGGCTGCGCCCTCTTCGGGTCTCACGGGAGCCGCATCGATCAGGAGGCGGATGCCCTCGACCAGATCTTCCACATAGGTGAAGTCCCGGCTCATGTCGCCGTAGTTATAGACCTCGATCGGCTGGCCTTCGAGGATCGACTTGGTGAACTTGAACAGCGCCATGTCAGGCCGCCCCCAGGGGCCATAGACCGTGAAAAAGCGGAACATGGTGATGGGCGTGCCGTAGAGATGGGCATAGGAATGGGCCATCACCTCGCAGGCCTTCTTCGTCGCCGCGTAGAAGGACATCTGGTGATCGGCCTTCACCGTCTCCTGAAACGGCATGTCCGTATTGGCGCCATAAGCCGAGGATGTGGAGGCGATCAGCATGTGCTGCGGCGGAAAGGCTCTCGCGGCTTCCAGCATCTCGAATGTGCCGGCAATGTTGCTGTCGAGATAGGACCGTGGCGCCTCGATGGAGTAACGCACCCCCGCCTGGGCGGCCAGATGCACGACAACATCCGGGCGGTTGGCCTCGAACAGCGAGCGCACCAGGTCCCCATCCTCGACGCGGCCTGTGACGGCGGTGAAATGCTCGTTCTGCAGCAGCATCTGGTGACGGCGCTCCTTGAGGCGCACGTCGTAGTAATCCGTCATGGCATCGAGGCCGATAACGCGGACCCCCTCTTCCAGCAGCCGGGTGCAGAGAAAATATCCGATGAAGCCGGCCGACCCCGTCACGAGCGCAGTACGCATGATTGAAACCCTTTGAAGAAAAAGCTGAAAGCAGCAGCAAAATATGCGGCGCCGGAGCCGTCATAGCATCCGGACAGCCCAGAGCCAAGGATTAGCACCGCCGGACCGTCCAGTCCAAAAGCAGAAAGCGCCAGCCTTGCAGCCAGCGCTTTCCGTAGTGTTCAACTCCCTTGCCCGGTCAGGCGACGGCGCGGGCCAGCGCGCAGCGTGACCACAGGGCATTCAGCGCGCCGACCAGATGGTCGATATCGGCATCCGAATGGAACGGCGTCGGCGTGATGCGCAGCCGCTCGGTGCCCTTCGGCACGGTCGGGTAGTTGATGGGCTGGACATAGATGCCGTAGTTGTCGAGCAGGATGTCCGAGATCCACTTGCACTTGGACGCGTTGCCGACCATCACCGGAACGATGTGGCTGGGATTGTCCATATGCGGGATGCCGCGGCGGTCCAGCAGGCTGCGCAGGCGGGCCACCCGGTCCTGGTGCGCCTCACGCTCGGCCGTGCTTTGCTTCAGATGGCGGATCGAAGCCGTGGCACCAGCGGCCAGTGACGGCGGCAGCGCGGTGGTGAAGATGAAGCCCGAAGCGAAGGAGCGCACGAAGTCGCAGAGCTGGCGCGAGCCGGTAATATAACCGCCCATGACGCCAAAGGCCTTACCAAGCGTGCCCTCGATCACCGTCAGACGGTCCATCAGGCCTTCGCGCTCGGCAATGCCGCCGCCGCGCGGGCCGTAGAGACCGACCGCATGCACTTCATCCAGATAGGTCATCGCGCCATAGCGTTCGGCCACGTCACAGATTTCCTTGATGGGGGCAATGTCGCCGTCCATCGAATAGACGCTCTCGAAGGCAACCAGCTTGGGAGCCGCCGGATCATCGGCGGCGAGCTTGCGCTCCAGATCTTCCGGGCTGTTGTGCTTCCACACGCGCTTTTCGGCGCGGCTGTGGCGGATGCCCTCGATCATCGAGGCATGGTTCAGCGCATCGGAATAAACGATGCAGCCGGGGATCTTCGAAGCCAGCGTGCCGAGCGCTGCCCAGTTGGACACATAGCCCGAGGTAAAGATGAGCGCCGATTCCTTGCCATGCAGATCCGCGAGCTCTTGCTCAAGCTGGACATGGTAGTGGTTGGTGCCCGAGATGTTGCGTGTGCCGCCAGCGCCCGCACCGCAGCTGTCGATCGCATCCTTCATGGCGGTAACCACATCCGGATGCTGGCCCATGCCAAGATAATCGTTGGAGCACCACACGGTCACTTCGTGGGTGGAGCCATCTTCGCGGAAACGGGTCGCCTTGGGAAACTCGCCTGAATGACGCTTCAGATCAGCGAATACGCGATAGTTGCCGTCCTCCCGCAAGCCGTCCAGCGCCTGCGCAAAGAAGCTCTCGAAGTCCATGGCGTATTCCCTCTTCTTCTCAAGCAGACGCATTCCACGTCCGCCATTGGCGTCCTGCAAGCCCTTGTGTCCGGAGCCGGTCATCATCTGGCCAGCCCTCCCAGACGGATCTGATAAGGGGAAGTTGCCCCGCCCCACTCACGCGTCCTGTGATCCGAAGCCTGACAGCCTCGAGACCTTGCACCATGTAGCGCAAGGCAGCGCCATAACACATAGTTTAAAATGCCGCAGGCTGTCATTATTCTAATTCCGGGTTACAGAATTCTTTTTAGGAGAAGAGCCCGGCCGGTCAACTCTGAGACGCCTGCCCCGCCGCCCTCTCTTCCGGCGATTGTTCCGGAACCTTAGCCTCCCGCCCGCGTTAACACTTTGATCTGGGACAAGCCGGGCATCACGGCAAGTTGATGCTGACGGCTTGTCCCGGCCAGAAACTCAGCACCGCTGAAAACAGGAACAAAATCAAGGAACTGAGCCAGACCGGAAGCATGAATCCCCGGCCGCAGCCAATCAGGAAAGATCAGAACCACGTCATTTTGTGATTCGGATAACATCTATCTTAAGGGAAATGGCGTAATAATGGCTGCATCACAGCAACCGGATGAGCAAGGCACCTGTCAAAAAGACGAGGTATACTTCAGACCCAAAAAACCGGTGCCGTGATCTGTGTTCAGACGTGACTGTCATGCCGAGGGAGGCAAAAATGACGCATCGTCTCATGAAGAAAGCCATCATTCCGGCAGTTGCCATCATGCTTTCTGCCGCCCCGCTCGCGCTTGCCGCCCCCAAGTCGGAACGGCATCTGCTGCCCGAGGACAACCTCTCCGTCACGCTCGCCAGCCTTGGCGCCGGGCCTGCGGCCGGTGAGGACACGTCCATCTGGGTTGGACCGGTCGACATTCAGGGCCGCAAGGTCATCTGGGTCGAACTGATCGACTCCGAGGGCGAAGTCATCTACGCGTCAGAGGTCGCGCAGAACGAAACCCATCTCCTTCCCGATGGCCGCGCCATCGTCGTGAGCCCGCTCAATGCGCCGGAAGGCACGCTTGCCGTGGCCAAGGACGAATCGCGTGTCCCCTCGGAAACCGGCCAGATGATCACCCGACGCGTGGTGGATGATGAGGAAGGCAAGACTGCCGTCGAACTGGTCCAGACACCGCCGCAGCAGCCGTCCATTCTGCTGCAGCTGGCAAAGGCCGGCGAATCCGTGTGGCACGGCATCGTTGCCTTCTTCCAGAGCGCAGCCGACTCGGTCCGCGTTGCCTGGAACTGGATCATGGATACGGTTGCCGTCTGAGCTGACAGAGTCTGTGGCCCTGCCGGATCCTCTCCGGCAGGCAGAATGATCAGAATAGCGGCGGCTTGGGCCGCGGGGCGGGCACGGTGCCCATTGCGCCCTCAGCTTGTTCGCCGGTGCCTGCCGCGCCGCCGCCGAGTGTGTCTGCGCCCTCTTCCACCACAGTGACCGGGGGACCGGAATAGCCGGCCGGAGGCGGCACGGTGGAGGTCTGGCGGCAGTCGGTCAGCCACACGTCATAGACAGCATGCTCGACGCCATGCAGGCCCGGGCTTGCGGCAAACATCCAGCCGGAGAAGATCCGCTGGATCTCGTTGTTAAGCGTCACTTCATCCACCTGCACGAAGGCCGTGGTCAGCGGATTTTCGGTCTGCGGCCGGGTGTGACAGACGCGCGGCGTCACCTGAAGCGCGCCGAATTGCACCGTCTCGCCGATATAGACATCAAAAGACGTGATGCGGCCGGTAATCTTGTCGAGCCCGGAGAAGACAGCCACCGGGTTCTCAATGACATCCGCGCGGGCGGGCACGGCGGCAAGGGCGCAGACAAGGGCGCCAGCAAAGGCTGTGCCGAAGACCGGCTTGCTCTTCATCCTGTTGATTTGCCGCATGATTGTCCCTGGCAAGTCCCTGAGTTTGGCGGGCGTAACACCCGATTGCGGCTGCCGGAAGGCAAGCCATTGCGCGGCAACGGTTTCAGCCGCCGCGCAAGACTGTTTATCAGCCCAGCGACGCCAGACGGCTGACCGCCATCTGCACCTGCGTCTTGCGGGTGGAGAGCTCGGCCAGCTTCTCGCGCTCGCCCTCGACAACCTCTTCCTTTGCCTTCTCGACAAAAGCCGGATTGGAGAGCTTCTTCTCGATGCGGCCGATCTCGTCCTCAAGCTTGCCAAGCTCCTTGGCAAGCCGCGCCTTTTCGGCGCCCAGATCAATCACACCGGCCAGCGGCAGGCAGACCGTGGCATCCCCCACAATGATCTGAGCGGCGCCCTTGGGCAGCTCGTCCGCCAGCGTCAGGCTTTCGGCGCGGGCAAGGCGCAGGATGGCGGCCTCGTGGGTCTTCACCCTCGCAACCGTCACGTCACCGGCACCAACCATCACCACCGGGATCTGCGCACCGGCCGGAACGTTCATTTCCGAGCGCACGGAGCGGATTTCGGAGATGAGGCCGACAAGCCAGTTGATCTCTTCAGCCGCCGCCGCATCGGCCAGCGCGGGAGCCGGCCAGCGGGTCAGCATCAGGATCTGGTCCGGAGCGCCGGTTTCCTCGCCGAGACGCGCCCACAGCTCTTCGGTCAGGAAGGGCATGAAGGGGTGGAGGATCTTCAGGATCTCGTCCAGCGTCCAGGCTGCGGTCGCGCGGATTTCCGCCTTGGCGGCTTCATCCGTGCCGTTGAACACGGGCTTGGCCAGTTCCAGGAACCAGTCGCAATAGGTGTTCCAGACGAAACGGTAGACGCCATTGGCCGCATCATTGAAGCGGTAGGCCTCCAGCGCCTCGCGCACTTCCTCGGCGCAGCGGCCTACTTCCGTGGCGATCCAGCGGTTGAGCGTATGGGTGGCGCGGGCCGGATCAAACCCGGCGACGCGCTTGCAGCCGTTCATCTCGGCAAAGCGGGCCGCATTCCACAGCTTGGTGGCAAAGTTGCGGTAGCCGCCGACACGGCTGGTGGCCAGCTTGATGTCGCGGCCCTGCGCCGCCATGGCCGCCAGCGTGAAGCGCAGCGCATCGGCGCCGAACTCGTCGATCAGCTTCAGCGGGTCGATGACGTTGCCCTTGGACTTCGACATCTTCTGCCCCTTCTCGTCACGGACGAGGGCATGGATGTAGACGGTCTCGAAAGGCTCGGTCTTCATGAAGTGCAGCGACATCATCATCATGCGGGCGACCCAGAAGAAGATGATGTCGAAGCCGGTGATCAGCACCGACGTCGGGAAGTAGCGGGCCAGTTCCGGCGTCTTGTCCGGCCAGCCGAGCGTCGAGAACGGCCAGAGCGCAGACGAGAACCAGGTGTCGAGCACGTCCTCATCGCGGTAGAGCAGAACGCTCTCCCCTGCCCCGGCTTCCCAGGCGGCCAGCGCCTGTTCCATGGCCGCCATTTCAACCGGCTTGCCATAGTGGGCCGCGGCCGCCTTCAGGGCTTCGGCTTCCGTCTTCTCGACGAAGATCTTGCCATCGGGACCATACCAGGCCGGGATCTGATGACCCCACCACAGCTGGCGCGAGATGCACCAGGGCTGGATGTTCTCCATCCACTCGTAATAGGTCTTGTCCCAGTTGGACGGAACGAACTTGGTGCGGCCCTCGCGGACGGAGGCAATCGCAGGCTTGGCCAGCGTGGCGGCATCCACATACCACTGGTCAGTCAGCATCGGCTCGATCGGCACACCGCCACGGTCGCCATGAGGCACCATGTGGGTGTGATCCTCGATGCGGTCCAGCAATCCCTGCTCTTCCATCTGCGCCACCAGCGCCTTGCGCACGGCAAAGCGGTCCTGCCCGTGGAAGGCAGCGATGGTGGCATCCAGCATTCCGGACGCCGGAACGCCGGCAAGGAACTCGGCATTCTCGGAAAGAATGACGCGTGCCTCGCGGTCGAGAACCGAAATCATCGGCAGGTCATGGCGCTTGCCGACCTCGAAATCGTTGAAGTCATGCGCCGGGGTGATCTTGACCGCGCCGGAACCGGCGGTGGGATCGGCATAGTCATCACCCACGATCGGCACGCGGCGTCCGACCAGCGGCAGGATGATGTGCTTGCCGATCAGGTCCTTGTAGCGCGGATCTTCCGGGTTCACGGCAACGGCAGTGTCGCCCAGCATGGTTTCCGGACGGGTGGTGGCCACAACGATGTAGTCGCGGGTCTCGTATTCCGTCGCATTACCTTCGTCATCGAAGGCCACCGGATGCTGATAGGTGGCACCGCCTTCCAGCGGATAGCGGAAGTGCCAGAGGCTGCCCTTGATCTCCTGCTGCACGACTTCCAGGTCGGAAATCGCGGTCAGCAGTTTCGGGTCCCAGTTGACGAGACGCTTGTCCTTGTAGATCAGGCCATCACGGTACAGCGAAACGAAGACTTCCAGAACGGCAGCCGACAGGCCCTCATCCATGGTGAAGCGCTCGCGGTCCCAGTCACAGGACGCGCCAAGGCGCTTCAGCTGGTTGAAGATCATTCCACCGGATTCGCCTTTCCAGTTCCATACGCGCTCGATGAAGGCGTCACGGCCCATGTCGCGGCGCGACGGCTCCTTGCGCTCGGCCAGCTGGCGCTCCACCACCATCTGCGTGGCAATGCCTGCGTGATCCATGCCCGGCTGCCACAGTACGTCCTTGCCACGCATGCGCTCGAAGCGGATGAGGATGTCCTGCAGCGTGTTGTTGAGCGCATGGCCCATGTGCAGGGAGCCCGTCACGTTCGGCGGCGGGATCACGATCGTATAGGACGGGGCGCCATCGGCGGCACCGGCACCGGCGCGCGAGGCTCCGGCCTTTTCCCACATTTCGGTGATCCGCGGCTCGACGGCCGCTGCGTCATAGGTCTTGTCAAGCATGAGGGCTTCTCGGGACTTTCCGTTATCTGGGCCTGTGTAAATCGGATGGCGGGCAGCGAGTCAACATCCTGAGCGGAATGGGGCCTGAAGAGAGGCAGAAATGGCAACGCCGCCCGCAGGCGGCGTTCCAGTCATGCATGGCACATAACAAGCCGCCGCAGATCAGCGCTTGCGTACCACGCGTTCGATTTCCTGGCGAACGAGACGTTCCACCATGACAGGCAGGTTCTGATCCAGCCAGCTCTTCAGCATCGGGCGCAGCATCTCCCTCACCAGATCCTCCAGCGTGCGGGCATTGGCCGACAGGATGGTGCTGGACAGGTTCTCGAAAGCGGCACTGACGGCTGCTCCCGCCATGTCAGAGATAAGCGGCGCCTCCTCGTCCAGCGGATCGAGATTGTCCATGGAAACGGGCACAAGACCTTCGGCAACGGATGAGCGCGCCGGCTGCGGTGCAGCTTTCGGAGCCGGAGCAGGCTCGCCTTTTTCTTCCATGAAGCCAATGTCGCCAGTGTCATCGTCCATCGTGTCGGGCATGCCCTCAACCATGGCGAAGGGATCTTCTTCCTCCCCGACAGCCAGTTCTTCCGTCAGTTCAAGAACGTCGTCATCGGCAACGTCTTCGTCGGCCTCGAAGGCCGCAATGTCATCATCGATGGCAGCATCGCCGTCATCATCATCGCCTGCCATGTCGAACAGCTTGTCCAGGTCATCCTGCGACATGCCGGCTTCTTCTTCCTCGGGCAATTCATTGACTTGCGTCATTTCGGCTACGAGCTCCGGGGCTGCTGGTGCAGTCTTCTTGGCGGCAGGGGCTTCCTCGTCGGAAATGATCCGGCGAATGGAGGCGAGAATTTCCTCCATCGAGGGTTCCTGTGCCTGACTGGCCTTCGACATGAGTTCCCCCAGAACTGGTTACAAACGCACTGGACCGAAGTTTCAAAAGTTACGATTCGGTTAAGGATATTATGCTGAGTCGCCTGTCAACATCATAGGTCAGCAGTTCAGCACAGCCAGCTTATCCCCTTTTAATAGGAAAAACTTGCCGGGTTGACCAGCCTTCTCAATGGAAAACGCGCCCCGGAAGGGCGCGTTCTCTGAATTCCTGGCGATTTAGCAAATCAGTTTCGAATCATCAGCGGCCGTCCGGCGTGCGCATGCCAAACCACTTGTCGCGAACCTTGCTGTAGTGTTCGGTGGGCTCGTAGCGGGCCACCTGCAGGTTCAGGAATTCCGCATCAAGACGGCCCATGGCGGACAGCAGCTGATAGGCGCTGACGATGCGGTTACGCTGTGCGGTCACCAGATTTGAGCGCTGCGTGATCAGCTCGCGCTGGGAGTCGAGTACGTCGAGCGTGGTGCGCTGACCGACGCGCTGCTCCTCGATGACGCCCTGCAGGGCGAGCTGCTGCGCTTCCACGGCAGCCTGAGCCGCAGTGATCGAAGCCTCGGCCGCCTGATAATCGCCCCAGGCGGTGATCACATTGGCACGGATCTGATTGCGCAGAACGTCCAACTGGATTTCAGCCTGGCCGAGTTCTTCCTTGGCCTGACGCACGCGGGAAGACAGGGCACCGCCCTGATAGAGCGGAACGGAGACGCGGCCAAGGACGGAGGCGGAATTGACGGTGCTGACCGACTGGGACGGCTTCCAGTCGCGGCCGATGGAGCCTTCCAGCGTCACGGTGGGCAGCTGCTCGCCCTCAATGGCCTTGACGTTGTAGAGTGCGGCATCAACCTGATGCTGCGCCTGGCGCAGAAGCGGCTGATACTCTTCGCCCAAGCGGATCGCTTCTTCGACTGAACGCGGCATCAGCCTGCCGACCGGGGTCGAGGCCGAAAGGTTGCGGGCCTCAATGCCAACGATCTGCTCATAGACGGCGCGGCTGGCATTCAGGTTTGCGATGGCCGAGTTGAGGTTGGCCTGAGCTTCCGCGTGACGCGCTTCCGCCTGGGACACATCGGTGCGGGTGCCCTCGCCCACCTCGAACTGATCCTTGGAGGCGCGCACCTGCTCACGCAGGAACTCAACCGAGCTGCGCTGCAGGGCAACGAGCGCCGTGTCGCGGATTACATTCACATAGGCCTGAGCTGCGGACAGCAGCACATCCTGCTCGGTCGCGTTCAGGCTTTCGCGCTGTGCACGGACGAGAGCTTCGGCCTGCTTGGTCGAGTTCACCGTCCGGAAACCGCGGAACAGGGCCTGCTGAACCGACAGTGACATGGATGCATTGTTGCGGATGTTGTCGGGGCCAATACCGGTGGAGGTACGGGTCGAGCCGATGGAGGCATTGGCCGTAATTACCGGACGCCAGTTGGCCAGAGCTTGAGGCACACGCTCATCCGTCGCACGGAGCGCAGCACGGGCCGCATTCAGGGTTGGGTTGTTGGCATATGCCAGCGCCAATGCTTCAGAAATGCTCTCAGCCCGAGCCGTGGAAGAAAGCACGAAGGCATTGAGACCAAGCAAAGCAGCAGAAAGGGTTATACGAAAACGCACTGAAAACGCCCCTTAATGTACGGGCCCCCACCCGTGCTGTCATTTGGCGGGGAGTATACCCAGCTGCAACGCCCTGCCTACCCCTCACCGAAAATTAAGAATCTGTTTCTGTCCGGCTGAGGCAGCATTGCAACAGGTAACGTCATACGTAAAGCGCCCGAAAACTGCAGGTTTTCAGCAGCTTCCGGGCGCGAGACTTGAACGGCGTTCAGATATGTGTGTTCTCAGAAGACGAATTCGGGGGCCTTGCCGAAGCCGGGCAGAGTATGCGCGCTGGCGTTGAAGCCAAAGCGGGCACCAATCACCGACCCGGAGTTCTGATAGACACGGGCAAGACCGGCCCCGCCACGCCCTTCGATGGCCACGAGCCGTCCGCCTTCCTTCAGCTGGCTGGCCAGTTGCTCCGGAATGAAGTCAACCGCACCATCCAGAAGGATCACGTCATAGGGGCCTTCCGACGGACAGCCATCAGTGAGCTTGCCTTCCACGACAGCGGCATTCTCAATGCCGAGGCTGACGAGGGTCTGGCTGGCGCGGGCCGCAAGCCCGGCATCCTCTTCCACCTGGACCACCGTTCCGGCGATCCGTGCGAGCACAGCGGTGCTGTAGCCGGACGCTCCGCCAACAACGAGCACAACATCATCCGCTTTCACTTCGGCAAGCTGGATCAGTTTGCCGAGCACATGCGGCTTCAGGAGATAGCGCGGTGCCCCCGTGTCAGACACGGGCGTGTCTTCATCGATATAGGCAACCGGCTTCTTCGAACCTGCCACGAACAGCTCACGCGGAACGGATTGCATCGCGTCGAGGATCCGCAGATCCGTGACATCATTGGTTCTGAGCTGGTTATCCACCATTCGCGTGCGGGATTGCGCGTAGTCACCCATCGCGTGCCTCTTTCGATTTCTGGCGAAAGCCTCTCCAACTTTCTTGCCTGATCCATTACCGGGCGCAGGCAGGCGTGACAAGGGGCAGATCGGCGCTGCCCCCTGTCTTCTCGAGACATTCAAGCCGGCCTGTTCTGCATGGAGCCGGGGCCATGATGCGCCTCACCCTGCGTTCTCCGCCGATTGCAGCCATGCCCGCCGGCACAGATGCAACTGATCAAGGAAGGGAAAACGCAAAGAGGCCGCTTGACAGGAAAGAGGCGGTAGTCGAAAAGACGCGCCAAGGCCTCGTGGCGGAGTGGTTACGCAGCGGATTGCAAATCCGTCCACCCCGGTTCGATTCCGGGCGAGGCCTCCATTCCCCTTTACACCTCATAAAAGACAGTCAGATTATAGCGCTGGGCCTTGCGCTTCGAGCAGAGCCGTGGCTTCGTCAGCTGTCATGGGCATGCCGAGAAAGTAGCCTTGCGCCTCCGGGCAGCCAATTGCCCGCAGTGCCTCAACCTGTGATTCCCGTTCGACGCCTTCGGCGATGACCCGCAGCTTCAGCTTCTGCCCGAGTGTCACCACGGTCTCAGCGATCCCCCGGTCGCTTTCGTCCCTGTCAATGTGACGGACAAGGGCCTCGTCAATCTTGAGCCGGGAGACGGGGAAACGTCTCAGAGAAGCCAGGCTGGAGTGCCCTTTGCCGAAGTCGTCGATGGCGAGACCAACGCCCAGCGCGTGCAATTCGGCCATGACGGCCACCGCCCGCTCCACATTCTGCATCAGAACGCCTTCGGTGATTTCCAGCTCCAGAAGCCCCGGCAGCAAACCTGCCTGTTTCAGGGCGCCCATGACAGTCTGGGTCCAGTCCGGATCACTGAACTGCTGCGGCGCGATGTTGATGCTGATCTTAAAGCCGGAGAACCCCTGCTCCTGCCAGAGCCGCGCCTGCTCCACGGCCTGCCCCAGAACCACGTGGCCAAGTTCACAAATCAGCCCCGCCTCCTCCATCAGCGGCACGAAATAGCGCGGCATGATGAGGCCTTCGAAGGGATTTTCCCAGCGCACCAGCCCTTCGAAACCGGTAATCCGGTTTTCCATGAGATCGACCTGCGGCTGGTAATGCAAGATGAATTCATTGTTGCGCAGCGCACGGCGTATCCCTTCAAGCATCTGAAGCTTGCAGGAGGACGTCTGTCCTTCTTCCGGTGAGTAGAGGTGAAACGTATTGCGGCCAGCGCGTTTGGCCATATACATCGCCGTATCGGCACACTGGACCAGCGCGGCCGCCTCCGTCGCATCATCTGGATAGCAGGCAGCACCCATGCTGCCGGTGACGTGAAAAGACTGCCCGGCCAAATGCACCGGCAAAGACAGCTTTTCCCGCAGACCGCGCAGGAATCGGGGCAATTCCTCAGACGAGGCAATCGAACCCTCCAGGATCAGCACAAACTCATCGCCGCCAAGGCGCAGCACCTTGCCACGGTCCTGGACCTCATCGCTCAGCCTTGCAGCAATGGACAGCAGAAGCCGGTCACCGGCGGCATGGCCGAGACTGTCATTGACGGTCTTGAAATTGTCGAGATCTACAAAGACCACCGCCACACGTTCATCCGGCAGGTGCACCCTGGCCAGCGCCGCGTCGATGAAGCTTTCCAGCTGGCTGCGGTTCGGCAGGCTGGTCAGCGGATCGTGGTGGGCGAGAAAGCGTATCTTCTCCTCGGCCCGCTTGCGTTCAATGGCAATGGCGGTGATCCGGGCCATATCGGCGATCAACCGGTCTTCCATGGGTCCCGGCATGCCCGGGGTCTGCTTGTAAATGGCGAATGTGCCGAGCACCCGGTTGTCCAGCGACATGATTGGTGTGGACCAGCAGCAGCGCAGCCCGAATTTCGTGGCAAGCGGGTGGAAGTCTGCCCAGAGCGGGTCGGCCTGAATGTCGGCAACCGTCACGGGTTTGCATGTGTAGGCCGCAGTGCCGCAGGAGCCGACGCTGGGGCCGATCTCGATACCATCAATCGCATCGCAATAGGCCTTCGGAAGACTCGGCGCCGCACCGTGGCGCAGATGGCGGCCATCCTCATCCAGAAGCAGGACGGAACAGATGGCACCGTCCAGTTGCCCCTCGATCAGACGGACCATGCATTCCAGAATATCCGAGAGGGGGGCGCTGGAGGCAATCATCTCCAGCACATGCGCCTGGGCATCGCGCAGGCCATCGGCCTTGCGCCGCTCGGTGATGTCGCGGCAGACACCGAAGAGGCCAACGATGTTCCCGTCACCGTCCCGGAGAGGATATTTCGAGGACGCAAACCAGCGGCGGGCACCATTGGGTTGAATGATGCATTCCTCCTTGTCGATCAAGGGAATGCCGGTGCGCAGAATCTGCCTCTCATCCCTGAAAAAGCCCAAGGCCACAGGCAAGGGATGCAGCTCGAGATCCGTCTTGCCGATCAGGCTGTCCGCCGACTCCAGCCCAAGATCGGCTGCAATGGCACGATTGGCGAGTACAAACCGGCAGCGGGTGTCCTTGACGAACAGGTAGTCAGCCACCTGATCAAACATGGTGCGCAGCCAGACATGCTCCTGCAGAAACTTTCCCCGTACCTGCAAGCCGGATTTTTGCATGGAACCTTCCTGCTCCGGCTGAGTTTCCAGCAAACCGGATATCTCTGCGTGGTCAGTACTGTCAAAATTACCACGCCCAGAAATCACAGGATTCCATTTGGAATTCATAATACTTCCCCTGAGGAAATCCGCGCCATGCTTCAGCATGGTCGATAACCTACACTCATAAACTTAAATGAACCGCAAAACATCAACTTGGTGATGTCAATTTGTATAAATTCAGACTTAATACCAAGGCTTTGGATGCTGCCGCATCATGCCTTGAAATTGCTCATGCGCCGCACGGGCTTGACCGGCGCTCGATGAGCTTGACCCATCGGGCGCCGGTAAAAGTTCCGGAGCCGTGACAGGAGCCACTCAGACAAGGGCCGTGGGCGGCCGTCAGGGCAAAAAAACTTTTGCCGGGCGCTCCGATCGGGTTATCTCCAGCTCACGAAGGCTCCACCGTCAGGGCCACAATCCAATCAAGAGAGCATGATGAAACACGGCGGCGATCTGTTTCAGGCCATGGCAACCTATGGCGGGGCGGAGGAAGACTGGCTGGACCTTTCCACCGGCATCAATCCGCATGCCTATCCGGTGCCTGCCAGCCTGCCCGCCTCCGCATGGACCCGTCTGCCCGCGCATGCCGCGCAGGAAAGCCTTCTGAAAGCAGCCCGTGCGGCCTATCAGGTGCCCGCGCATCTCGGCCTTGCCGCGGCGCCGGGCACGCAGGTGATCCTGCCGCATCTGCCGGCCCTTCTGCCGGAAGGCGGCGTCACGATCGCAGGCCCCACCTATTCCAGCCACTGCGATGCCTGGCGGGCGGCGGGGCGCAATGTGCAGGAAGTGACTGATATCTTCCATGCCGGAGCAGGCAGCCGGATTGCCCTCATCGTCAGCCCCAACAATCCCGATGGCCGCTGGCATGAACCGGAGGCGCTTCTGAACCTTGCCAGAGACATGCAGCGGCGCGGCGGCTTTCTGGTAGTGGATGAGGCCTTTGCCGACGTGGATCCGTCCCGCAGCCTGCTGCCGCATCTGGCGGATGAGCCGGTTCTGGTGTTGCGCTCCTTCGGTAAGTTCTTCGGTCTTGCGGGATTGCGCCTCGGCTTTCTGGCGGGACCGCAGAATGTGACGGATGCCCTTGCCCGGCGCCTCGAAAGCTGGTCCGTCAGCGGCCCGGCGCTGGAAGTCGGTACGCAGGCCCTGCGGGATCTGGACTGGCAGGCCGCCATGCGCAAGACGCTGGGGCAGGAAATGGCCGCACTTGAAGGCGTGCTGCGGGCCGCAGGCCTTGCGATCCATGGCGGCACTTCGCTTTACGTACTGACAGAGCATCCGGGTGCTGCCCGCCTGCATCAAGCGCTGGCGCGTCATCACATCTGGGTACGTGCCTTCGACTACGCTCCCAGTTGGCTGCGCTTTGGTCTGCCCGGCTCGCCGGAAGGCCTTGCCCGTCTGCGGCTGGCGCTCACCGAAACCATGGCATCACGCAAAGAGGCAACATCGTGCTGAGTGACCCGCTGGCGCTCTGGCTGCTGCTGGGGGCCATAGCCCTTGATGCCGTCATTGGCGATCCGGACTGGCTGTGGCGGCGCCTGCCGCATCCGGTCGTGTGGATCGGCAAACTCATCAACCTGCTGGACAGCAACCTCAACCGCGAAAGCTGGCCTGCTGCCTTGCGCCGTTTGGCAGGCCTCCTGACGCTTGTCCTGCTGGTGGCCGGGGGGACGGGCACCGGTTTTCTGCTACAGGCAGGCCTTTCCGCCCTGCCCTATGGCGAGGCTGGGATCATTGTCATCGCCGCCGTGTTCCTCGCCCAGAACAGCCTCTACGTGCATGTGAAGGCCGTCGCCGATGGCTTGCGTAACGGGGGGCTGGCGGGCGGGCGCCGGGCCGTGTCGATGATCGTCGGGCGTGATCCGGAGCAGCTGGACGAGAGCGGTGTTTCGCGCGCCGCCATTGAATCCTGCGCCGAAAACTTCTCCGACGGCGTTGTGGCTCCCGTCTTCTGGTTCGCCATACTGGGCCTGCCGGGGCTTATCGCCTACAAGGCCGTCAACACCGCCGATTCCATGATCGGTCACAAGACCGCCCGGCATCAGGATTTCGGCTGGGCGTCCGCCCGTTTTGATGACCTGATCAACCTGCCTGCGTCCCGGCTTTCGGCCCTGTTCATTGCGTTCGCCGCACCTCTGGCCGGCGGCTCACCCTTGCGGTCCCTTGCCACGGTGCGCCGGGATGCCGGGCTGCACCGCTCCCCGAATGCCGGCTGGCCGGAGGCGGCGATGGCCGGGGCCCTTGGCGTCGCACTGGCGGGCCCGCGCGTCTATGCCACCTACCGGGTGGAAGACCCTTTCATGAACCCGGACGGGAGCAAGGACGCAGGCGAGGCAGATATACGCCGCGCACTCAAGGTGCTGGCAGGGGCTTGCGCAATCGAGGCTTTGCTGGTTCTCATCATGGCTCTGGCATTATCCTGATGTCATGATCCATGAGAACACTGGCCGGACCGTGAGATGATCCCGTTTTCCGCAGCTGCCGAGAATAACAAGACCCCCATCCTCGAAATCCTGAAAGACGCCTTTGCCGGGTCGAGCCGTGTGCTGGAAATTGCCAGCGGCACGGGCCAGCATGCGGTGCATTTCGCCAAGCACCTGCCGCATCTCGTCTGGCAGCCCAGCGATCTGCCCGAGCATCTGGCGGGCCTTGAACAGCGGATCGTTGAAACCGACCTCGACAACATCGGGGAACCGTTGGAGCTCGACGTGCTCGACCTGCCCTGGCCGACTCCGGACCGGGAGGCGGACGACGCTTTTGACGCCATTTATACGTCGAACAGCCTGCACATCATCAGCTGGGAAGGCGTGGAAGCGTTCTTTGAAGGAGTTGGGGAAACGCTTGCCGATGGCGGCACTCTGGCGATCTATGGCGCCTTCAAATATGGCGGCGCCTTTACCACACCCAGCAACGAGGCCTTCGACCAGAGCCTGCGCAAGAAAGATCCGAAAAGCGGCCTTCGCGACTTTGAGCAGGTTGACGCCCTCGCCCGTGCCATCGGTCTGACACTGCTCGCCGACCATGCCATGCCTGCAAACAACCAGCTTCTGATCTACCGGCGGGGTTGAGGGGCACAGCCCCTATCCCCACTCTGCATCGCCCCGGGCTCGCGCTGCGCTTGGCCGGGGTGACCCAGTGCCTGCAGCCAGAGGGCGAGCCCCATCGGAGCCCGCGCCTGTTTATCAGAGCGGAATGTTGTCGTGCTTCTTCCAAGGCAGCTCTTCCTGCTTGGATCGCAGCAGGGCAAGGGCGCGGGAGACGCGCTTGCGGGTGGAATGCGGCATGATCACTTCATCGATATAGCCGCGCTCGGCCGCGACGAAGGGATTGGCGAAGCGATCCTCGTAGTCCTTGGTGCGCTTGGCGATCTTGTCCTTGTCGGACAATTCCGAGCGGTAGAGGATTTCGACCGCGCCCTTGGCGCCCATCACCGCGATTTCGGCGCTCGGCCAGGCATAGTTGATGTCGCCCCCAATGTGCTTGGAGCTCATCACGTCATAGGCGCCGCCATAAGCCTTGCGGGTGATCACCGTGACTTTCGGTACCGTTGCCTCGGCATAGGCAAACAGAAGCTTGGCGCCGTGCTTGATCAGCCCGCCATATTCCTGCGCCGTGCCCGGCAGGAAGCCCGGCACATCGACGAAGGTGACGACCGGAATGTTGAAGCAGTCGCAGAAGCGCACGAAACGGGCGGCCTTGCGGCTGGCGTCACTGTCCAGCACCCCCGCCAGCACCATCGGCTGGTTGGCGATGATGCCGACAGTACGCCCTTCGAGGCGGCCGAAGCCGGTAATGATGTTCTTCGCAAAGCCCGCCTGGATCTCGAAGAAATCCCCCTCGTCCAGCGTCTTCATCACAAGCTCCTTCATGTCGTAGGGCTTGTTCGGATTGTCCGGCACCAGCGTGTCGAGGCTCATGTCGATGCGGGAGGGATCGTCGTGGCAATCCACCTCCGGCACATCGGCCAGATTGTTCATAGGCAGGAAGTCGATGAGACGGCGCATTTCCAGAAGCGCCTCCACATCATTCTCGAAGGCGCCGTCCGCGATGGAGGACTTGGTGGTGTGGATGCTGGCACCGCCCAGTTCCTCTGAGGTCACCGTCTCGTTGGTCACGGTCTTCACCACATCCGGGCCGGTGACGAACATGTAGGACGTATCGCGCACCATGAAGATGAAGTCGGTCATGGCCGGGGAGTAAACGTCACCGCCCGCACAAGGGCCCATGATCAGCGAGATCTGCGGAATGACGCCGGAGGCGGTGACATTGCGCTGGAACACCTCGCCGTAACCGGCCAGCGCTGCCACGCCTTCCTGAATGCGCGCGCCGCCGGCATCGAACAGGCCGATGATGGGCGCGCGGTTCTTCAGGGCCATGTCCTGAATCTTGATGATTTTTTGGGCATGCGTCTCGGACAGGGAGCCGCCGAAGACCGTGAAGTCCTTGGAAAAAACATAGACGACACGGCCATTTACGGTGCCCCAACCGGTGACGACGCCATCGCCCGGGATATGCGCCTCGTCCATGCCGAAGTCCGTGCAGCGGTGCTGCTTGAACATGTCGAACTCCTCGAAGGACCCTTCGTCCAGCAGGATGTCGATCCGCTCGCGCGCCGTCAGCTTGCCGCGCCCGTGCTGGGCGTCGATGCGGCGCTGCCCGCCTCCCAGCCGCGCTGTCTCGCGCCGGTGCTCCAGTTCGGCCAGGATATCCTTCATCATCCGCCTCTTCAGAAAAAAACATCTGCCGCAGGGTCTACCACGTCAGAGCCAAAGACGAGAAGTCAGCACAAAGAAGGACCTTTGCCGTCAACACCGGGAACATTGCACAACTTCTAGGCACATGAGCGTGAAGATTGTTCTTTTGCAGCCTGCGCGGATTTGCCATGCTTGCCTAAATGAACAGCAATAACGGCGGGGTACGGAATGGCGCCAGAGCGGGAGGTCTTCAATGAGATGCTGGGGGCAGACGGGCGGCCAAGGCCGGCCTACGCAAGACTGGCCGAATGGCTCGACAGCCAGCCGAAAAACTTCCTGACGCGCAAAAGCCGGGAAGCAGAAACAATCTTCAGACGCCTTGGCATCACCTTTGCCGTCTATGGCGCTCAGGAGGCAACGGAACGCCTCATCCCCTTCGACCCCATCCCGCGCATCATCTCCGCCGCCGAGTGGCGCCGCCTGTCGGCCGGCATCGAGCAGCGCGTGCGAGCCCTCAACGCCTTTCTGCATGACATCTACCACCGGCAGGAAATCATCCGCGCCGGGCGGCTGCCGGCCGAACTGATCCTGCAGAATGATGCCTTCCTGCCGGAAATGGTGGGCTTCACTCCGGCCCGGCGCGTCTATTCGCACATCATCGGCACCGATCTGGTGCGCGTTGGCGAGAATGACTTCTACGTCCTGGAAGACAACACGCGCACGCCCTCCGGCGTCTCCTACATGCTGGAGAACCGGGAAACCATGATGCGCATGTTCCCGGATCTGTTCCAGATGCACCGGGTGGCGGCAATCGAGCAATATCCGGATCTTCTGCGCCAGACGCTGGAAAGCGTTGCGCCCGACACGGCGCGCAATGAACCAACGATCTGTATCCTGACGCCGGGCATCTACAACTCGGCCTATTTCGAGCACGCTTTCCTCGCCGACCAGATGGGCGTCGAGCTGGTGGAAGGGCGCGATCTTTTCGTCGACAATGGCAAGGTCTGGATGCGCACCACGCGCCAGCCCAAGCAGGTGGACGTGATCTACCGGCGCATTGACGATGCCTTCCTTGATCCCCTCACCTTCCGCCCGGATTCCATGCTGGGTGTGCCGGGGCTCTTCGATGCCTACCGGGCGGGCACGGTCACCATCTGCAACGCGCCGGGCACCGGCATTGCCGATGACAAGGCCATCTATGCCTATGTGCCGGACATCATCGAGTTCTACACCGGCCAGAAGCCGATCCTGAACAACGTGCCGACCTGGAACTGCTCGCGGCCGGACGACTTTGCCTATGTGCTCGACAACCTCACCGATATCGTCGTCAAGGAAGTGCATGGCTCGGGCGGCTACGGCATGCTGATCGGCCCCACCGCGTCCAAGCGCGAAATTGCCGCCTTCCGGGAGATCCTGAAGGCCAATCCGAAGAACTATATCGCCCAGCCGACCCTGTCGCTGTCTGCCTGCCCCACCCATGTGGCCTCCGGGGTTGCACCCCGCCACGTTGACCTGCGCCCCTATGTCCTGATCGGTGATCAGGTGCGGATCACCCCCGGCGGGCTGACCCGCGTGGCGCTGAAGAAGGGCTCCCTGGTCGTGAATTCGAGCCAGGGCGGCGGCACCAAGGATACCTGGGTTCTGGAGGACTGATCATCATGCTCGGCCGCACAGCCGCCTCCCTTTTCTGGATGTCGCGCTACAAGGAGCGCTCCCACAACACCGCACGCCTGCTGGAAGCGGCATGGCGCACCGCCATGATCCCGCAACAGGGCATGAACGAGGCCGAAGACTGGCGCTCGGCGCTGGCAGGCTCGGGCTGCGAAGCGGCCTTCATGGAGAAATCCGGCGAGGTGACCTCGCGCGCGGTGACCAATTTCATGCTGTTCGACAAGGAGAACCCCTCCTCCGTGCGCAACAGCCTGGAGATGGCCCGCAACAATGCCCGCGCCGTGCGCACCGGCATCACGTCCGAACTCTGGGAGGCGATCAACACCACCTGGATCGAATTCAGCGACGTGAAGCCGCAGACGCTGACGCAGGACAAGCTGCCGGAGTTCCTCGCCTGGATTGGCCAGCGCGCCATGCTGTTCCGCGGGGCTCTGCTGGGCACGCTCCTGCGCGACGACGGTTATTCCTTCTCGCAGCTTGGCCATTTCGTCGAGCGGGCGGACCATACGGCCCGGGTGCTGGATGCCAAATACTGGATCCTGCTGCCGGTGACCGACATGGCCGGCAAGGGGCACCATCACCAGTGGTCCTCGATCCTGCGCGTCATGTCCGGCCTCAGAAGCTACCGCTTCGCTTTCCCCAATGCGGAGCTGAAGGCGGCGAATATCGCCGAGTTCCTGATCCTGCGCCGGGAAATGCCGCGCTCGCTGGCGCACAGCTACGACTGGCTTAACAGCACGATGAATGATCTGACCGCCTATTACGGCGAGCAGATGCCGAGCGCCCTTCTCGCAGGCACGATGCAGGAACAGCTCAGAACCGGGCACATGCGGGATATCTACAGCAAGGGCCTGCATGAGTTCCTGGTGGACTTCACCCTCCGGAACAACGCTTTCGCCGATCGGGTCGCCCGTGATTACAATTTCGCCTGACCGAAGAAGAAGGCCGAAGCCAGGAGACAGCATCCGATGCGCCTGACAGTCCGCCACACGACGCATTACCGTTATGACACCCCGCTTGCCAATGCGATGCAGCAGTTGCGGCTGACCCCGCCATCCTGCGCAGGCCAGACGATCCTTGACTGGCGTATCGAAGCGCCAGGCATGGACCGGGCCACCACCTACCGGGATGCCTTCGGCAATCTGGTGCATATGGTCTCCAGCCGCGAAGCGCTGGAGGCCGTCACCATCACCGCCTCCGGCACGGTGGAAACCACCGACCTCAACGGCGTTCTGGGCGAGGAGCCCGTGGAGACGCCGGTGCGGATCTACACCCGCGTCACGCCGCTGACAGAGGCCAACAACGCGATCCGCAAGCTCTCCGGCCTGCTGACGCCAGAAGACCAGATCGGCGGCTGCCATGCGCTGATGCACGCGATCCGCGACAAGGTGGCCTACAAAGTGGGCGTCACCGAAACCCATGCCACGGCCATTCAGGTGCTCGCCGCCGGGGAAGGCGTGTGCCAGGACCATGCACACATCTTCATCGCCGCCGCCCGCGCGGCCGGGGTTCCCGCCCGCTATGTCTCGGGCTATCTGCTTCTGGACGAGGATCAGGAGTCCGAAGCTCATCACGCATGGGCCGAGGCCTATGTCGAGGGGCTGGGCTGGGTCGGCTTTGACGTTTCCAATGCGATTTGCCCGACCGAGCGCTATATCCGCTTGACGGCCGGGCTGGACTCGCGTTCCGCTGCTCCGATACGCGGCATCCGGTTCGGCGGCATGGAAGAAAACCTCAATGTCGAGGTTGATGTCACCCGCGCCGGAAGCCAGCAACAATAACAGGCCGAAGCGGCCGGATGATGAAGCGGACCCCCTTGCCGTGACTTACTGCGTTGGCCTCAAACTTGACCGTGGTCTCGTCTTTGCTGCCGACACCCGCACCAATGCGGGTGTCGATAATATCGCCACCTTCAAGAAGCTGCATGTCTGGGAAGAGCCGGGCGAGCGTGTCTTCACCCTGCTGACCGCCGGCAATCTCGCCATCACCCAGTCGGTGGTGTCGATCCTGTCCGAACAGATCGCCTCGCCCACCCTCAACAAGACCAATCTGATGAGCGTGGACACCATGTTCCAGGCGGCCCGGCTTGTCGGGCAGGCTGTGCGGGATGTGCGGGCGCTGGATGGCGATGCACTGGCGGCAAGCGCGGAGAGTTTCTTCGTCACCTTCGTCTTCGGCGGCCAGATCAAGGGCGAGGCGCCACGCCTGTTCCAGATCTATTCGGCTGGCAACTTCATCGAGGCCACCGACGACACCATGTTCTTCCAGATCGGCGAGCACAAATATGGCAAGCCGATCCTCGACCGTGTGACCCGCCGCGACATGCGCCTTGGTGAAGCGGCCAAGATGGTACTGCTGTCCTTCGATTCCACCCTGCGCTCGAACCTGTCGGTCGGCATGCCCATCGACCTGATGCTCTACAACACCGACAGCTTCACCGCCCACCGCCAGAAGCGCATCGACCGCGAAGACCCCTATTTCCAGACGCTTTCCTCGGAATGGTCCAACGCCCTGCGCAAGGCGTTCACGGAAATTCCGGAGTTCGAGATCTGAGGCGCCGGACGCTGGATTGCTACGGCTGTGCCTTGGGCATTCGGCCTTTCTTCCTCCACCGTCCCGGCCTTGTGCCGGGACCTGTCAGGGACGAGTGGCGTCAGATTGAAAGTAGAAGAACTTGACCGGAAGTGCGCCCATCACAGGCCCCGGCACAAGGCCGGGGCGGCGCGGAGTGTGGCGAGAGGCAGTGCTCACACACAGATTCAAGCGGTTGAGAAACAGATTCAACGCGTTTGAAACCTGGCTCAACGTGCTGCGAGTTTGATTCCGGTCATGCCCTCAACCTACTGAATTCAAACCGCTTTTGCCTTATACCAAGGCTTTCGATGCTGACGCATCACGCCTTGAAAATGCACAAGCGCCGTACGGGCTTAACCAATGCTTGATGAGTCAAGCTCATCAAACATTGGTATTATCCACGACCTAGGATCAGCGCGGCGGCGTCGAACTCGGTCTTCTTGTAGGTGCGGATGCGGCGGGCCTCGGTGTCCTCGCCCCAGAGTTCGGCGTTCCAGTCCTCGTCCACATGGGCTGCGGCCCAGAGGTCTTCGGCGCCATGGTTGCGGCGGGCGAGAAGCAGGGCGATGACGGCCGAACCGGTGACGCTGGTCACCGTGTGCAGAGCGGCGAGTTCCAGCGCCGTAAAACCATCCAGCGCCTTGCGGAAAGCGGCCACCAGCGCCTCGTCCTGCGGCACATGCATGATGCCGCAGGACAGGCGGAAACGGCCGCCGAGTTCGGCTTCTGCGGCAGCCAGCAGCGGGTCCCAGCTCTGGCGCTGGCGTTCGGTCAAGCGCTCCGGCTCGCTGGCGCGGTAGCACAGGGCATCATTGCCGGCATAACGGGAGATCTCGTCCGCGACCTCCGCAAAGCGGGCCCCGACCGCATCGATCGCCGCATTGGCGATACGGGTCAGCGGCATGATGCCGGGGTTGATCACCTTTTCCTGCGCCTGCCATTCGGCAGCAACTGCGGCAGCAATGCGGGCATCGGGCAGAAGCAGCGGTTTGCGGCCCGGTGTCTTCACCGCGCGGCCATCCAGCAGCACTGCGTGCCCCCCCTCAGCGGGCGCGGATGAAGCAACATCATAGAAGCGCTTGGGCAGTTCCCGGCGCGAGAGTTCCTTGGCCCGCTCGACCGGATCATATTTGGCAAGGTCCGCGTGGATCTCTTCAAAGATATCGCGCATCAGAGTGTCTCCAGTGTCCAGCCGAGGCAGCGGGCAATCGCGCCGTCGATTTCGTCAAATTGGCCGATCACCGCATGGGCCCCTGCCCCATGCAGCAGGTCCGCCGTGTGATAGCCCCAGGACACGCCGACGGCGAGCGCACCGGCGGCCCGGGCCATTTCCATGTCAAAGCTGGTGTCGCCGATCATCACCGTGCGCAGGGGCTCGGCGCCCGTCTCGCCCATGGCCCTCAGCACCATGTCCGGATGCGGCTTGGAGGGGCTGGTGTCGGCGGTCTGGATGGTGATGAAGCGGCCTTCCAGATCATGCAGTTTCAGCATGTGGTCCACACCGCGCCGGGCCTTGCCGGTGGCGATGCCCAGCAGCACGTCATCGCGCGCGCCAAGGCGCAGGATGGCCTCCCTTGCACCCGGATAAAGCGGATCATGATCCAGCCCCGCCTCACGGCGGCTGCGCTTGGAGGCCCGGTAGGCTTCGGACATCATCGCCACCTTGCCGCGGTGATCGGGCCCCACCAAACGGGCGAAGGCCTGTTCCAGCGACAGGCCGACGATGGACAGCGCCTCCTTGCGGCCCGGCATCGGCAGGCCGGCGGCGGCAAAGCCAACCTCAAGCCCGTGCAGGATGGTCTCCTGGCTGTCGATCAGCGTGCCGTCGCAGTCAAAGATCACAAGATACATGGGCCGCCCCGGTCGTCAGTCTTCCTCGTCCAGCTCCGGAACATAATCGGCCACATCAAAGCCGAGCAGGTTCCAGGTCTGCTGCATGTGCGGGGGCAGCGGCGCGGAGACGTCAATCTTCCCGTGACCCGAGGGGTGCGGAATGATGATGCGCCGGGCCAGCAGGTGCAGGCGGTTCTGGATGCCGCCGGGCAGCTCCCAGTTCTCCACGTTGAAATACTTGTCGTCCCCGATGATCGGGTGATGGATGTGGGCGGCATGAGCGCGCAGCTGATGGGTGCGGCCGGTCACCGGCTTCATGGTCACCCAGGACAGTTTCTGCGCCGACTGTTCCACCACATTGTAGAGCGACACCGCGTGCTGGGCCTCGTCCTCGCCATGACGGGCAATGCGCATGCGCTCCTCGCTCTCGTCACGGGCGAGATAGGTGGAGATGCGGCCCTGCTTGGGCTTCGGCACGCCGGCCAGCATCGCCCAGTAGATCTTGCGGGTATTGCGGTGGCGGAAGGACTTGGTCAGCTCCTGCGCGGCAAGGCGGGTCTTGGCGACGAGGATGATGCCGGAGGTTTCCCGGTCCAGCCGGTGCACGAGGCGCGGCTTGTTGCCCTTGCTGTCGGTGAAGGCATCCAGCATGCCATCGAGATGGCGGCGCAGGCCCGAACCGCCCTGCACGGCAAGACCGGCGGGCTTGTTCAGCACCATCACCATGCTGTCCTCGAACAGCAACATGTCCTCGATGGCCTTGCGGTCGTCATCAATGAGCTTGGTGGACTTCGGCCGGGCGTTCTTGCGGTCGTCCGCCTCGATTTCGATGCCGAGCGGCGGGATGCGCACGCTCTGCCCGGCAGCGAGGCGCGTGGCGCTTTCGGCGCGCTTGCCGTCGACGCGCACCTGACCGGTGCGCAGCAGCTTCTGCAGGTGGCCAAAGCCAAGGCCCGGAAAATGGACCTTGAACCAACGGTCGAGGCGCATGCCAGCCTCATCGGCGGACACGGTCTTGAGTTCAATAGCGGACATATGGATCTCGTTCTGGCGCTTGCCCGGCTCGGAGCGGGTATCCGGGACGGCCAATCGCGGCGCGTCAAACCGGCCCGGCAGGGCGCAGCTGTTGTTGTGCTCCTCTTAAGCGTCCTTGGCCCGCATGGGAAGAGATTTCGCAGATCAAGAGCGTCACAAGGTCCGAAAGGTCACGGTTTCAGGCTCCAACACTGCGCGCGATGGCGAGGCCAGCGAAGACCGCAAGAATGGAAAGGACGACCGACAGGACCAGATAGAGCAGTGCCATATGCACGGCCCCCTTCTCCCACAGCAGCGCCATGTCCAGCGAGAAGGCGGAAAAGGTGGTGAAGCCGCCGAGGATGCCGGTCGCCACGAAAAGCCGCAGCCCGGCTGACGTGCCGGGATTGTAACGCAGCAGCCAGCCGATGAAGAGGCCCATGATGAGCGATCCGGCCACATTCACCGTCAGCGTGCCATAGGGAAAATTCGGCCCGAGCCAGCGCAGGGTCAGGAGGTTCACCCCGTGCCGGAGCGCTGCACCAATACCGCCGCCGAGCGCGACGATCAAAAAACTGCTCATTCTTTCAACCTTCCTGCGGAAGCGGCTCCTCTGCTTCCGTAACGCCGGCCTCACTGATCCGTTCCTCGATCAGGCGCCGCACCGCTGGAATCAATTCGGGATCTGCTTTCAGATGCGCGGCCTCTTCATCGACGATGGCCAGAAACAGATTGCGCTTCAGCCGCTGTTCTTCGGCCGGGGCGAGCAACCGGTTGCCGATGGAGGAGCGGACGATGCGCGTCAGCCGGTCCGCCGCCGTCAGCCGGCCCCAGAGATAGTCATGCTCGCGCCAGGAGCGGTTGAAGAAGGCACCGAAGGTGTTGAGCGCCGATCCCTTCAGCACGAAGCCCTCATCCAGCAGGGAACTGGCGTCCCGCGGACTGATCCGGTCGATCAGCGTTTCGTTGACTTCCGAAAAGTCCGTGCGCTGGAAGACGGGCAGCGTCACCAGATCATAGAAGGCAAAGCCCACATAGGCGCGCGTCAGATCCTGCCGCAGGCCCGGCACGAGGTAGGTGAAGGTCATCACCGCGAAAATATCATCCTGCAGCCGGTCGAGATCCCCCAGCCGCATGTGGCCGCGGATCGCGGCAAGGACCATCTCCATGGCCTCAGGCCCGTCATCCTTGGCAAGTCCGGCTGCCAGTTCGCAAATGTCTTGCGGATAGGCCGCCGCGTTCCAGCAGCGCAGCAGCATGTCGATCTGTTCGTAGAGTTCCCGCTTCAGAGCATCCAGATCATCCGGCTTCTGCACCGCCACGTCCTGGCTGCGGGACTGGTAGAAGCTGTTGAGACGGCGCACCACGAAGCGCAGGCGGCGGATGCGGTAATCCACATCAAGCCCCTTCAGCAGGCTGATCATGGCCTGCGAGGAGCCGAAATTGCCCGCCTCCATGGCCTCCGGCAGACCAGCCTTGAGGCGGGAGAGCACACCGTCCAGATCCAGCTCCGCCCCTGCCCTTGCGGCCAGCTCGCAGATCAGTCCTGCCAGCCGCTCGGCCAGCGCCTCCACCTTCAGGGTCTGATAGCTGAGATAGGCATAGCCCGCCTGCACATGGGCGGCCTCATTCGCCTTCACCCGGCAGCGGGTCAGCTCATTGATGGTCAGCGGCTGGCTGGAGGCGGCCGGCAGTATGCGCCCGACCTCCGCCTCCACCAGCGGATCGGTGGCGGCAATCACCTCGGCCAGGCGCCGTGCCCGCCGGTTACGCGCCTCGATGGCCTTGAGGTCGTCGCCCACGGGTTCGTTGCGCGGGATATGCGCGAGCGAGGACAGGATCACCCGGAAGAAGCCGGGCACCGTGTCACCATTTCCATTCGGTCCCACGCCCTTGCCGTTGAAGGGCACCGGGTCCACATAGACCAGCCGCCGGGCGACCTCGCGGGTGGCGGGCCGCTCGTCTATCGCCTCGATCACCGGGCCGAAAGGCTTGTTCATCACAACGCTGCCATCGACAAAGCAGCGCCGCTCCACATCATCCACCGGCCCGCCAAGCGTACCGGACAGGAAGCTTTCGCGTGTCTCCCAGGCCTCGCCCCTCTCTGCCAGCAGTCTGTCCATTTCACCCACCGTTGCGGGCGGAAAGGCGCCGGGGAAAGAGGAAGTCGCACGGGCAGCAAAAACGAGGCCGGGAATGTGGCGCGGGGTGAAGCTGCTGTCCAGAACGCCCGGCATGCGGTGCTCGCAGGAAAAGCGCAGAATGCGCCGGTGCTCGCGCTCCTCGATGAAGGCCGGTTCATCAATGCGGATGCGCTGCCGGCGGCCGTAATAGTCGGTCAGGGTGACGAACAGCTCCAGCTTCTGTCCGCGCGGCACCAGCGTTGCGCCCTCGCGCCAGCTCGCGTCCATGGCGTGGCAGGCATCCAGCATCCAGCCGCAATAGCGCGAACCGGAGAACGGCGGCGTGAACCAGCGCGACTGGGTCAGCAACCGCAGTTTTTCCCGTGTTTCGGGGCTATCGATCTGCGCCTTGAGACCCGAGGTGATCAGCCGGTCGATCACCGGCGACATGCCACTCTTGAGATAGCGGGTGATGCCGTCCTGCGGCTGGGCAAGCCGCGTCACATCCGCATTCTCAAGCCAGAGGTCGCGGTGGGCATCCAGCGGCAGATCATGGGCGATGGCACGGGCGAGCATCACCCCGTTGACGCCGCCTGCCGATGCCCCGGCGATGGCATCCACCACCACGCGGACATTCACGTCAGGCTCATAGGCCCACAGCAGGTCGAGATAGGCCAGTGTGGACGGCGAGAGCGTTCCGGCTGCCGTCTCCTCCGCCGCCTCCTGCGGATCGCGCGAGGCATTGAGGCTGGAGGCCTTGACCAGATTGAGGAGTTCGCGGCTGACACCATGCATGTAGATGGCAAGGGAAACGCCACCGTAGAACACGAGCGCGAGGCGGATCTCGATCTGCTTCATGGGCGAATCCCCGGACCGACAGGCCGCCAGCATCGCGCAGCCGCCCGCGGACGGCAAGGCGAAGTTAGGAGGATGTTACCGTCTCACCCGCCGCCGCGCTCACGGCGGAGCCTCGACCAGTATTCGAGCCGCTTGCGCAACTCGCGCTCGAAGCCGCGCTCCACCGGATCATAGAACACCTGACGGCCCATGCTTTCGGGGAAATAGTCCTGACCGGAGAAGGCATCCGGCTGATCGTGGTCATAAGCGTAGCCGTCGCCATAGCCTTCGGACTTCATCAGCCTGGTCGGAGCGTTGAGGATATGCTTGGGCGGCAGCAGAGAGCCGTGGCTCTTGGCCGCCCGCACGGCCGCCTTGTAGGCCGTATAGACCGCATTCGACTTCGGCGCGGTCGCCAGATAGACGACGCATTGCGCCAGCGCCAGTTCGCCTTCCGGGGAGCCGAGCATCTGATAGGCATCACGCGCCGCATTGGCCTGCGTCAGCGCCTGAGGATCGGCAAGGCCGATATCCTCCACCGCCATGCGGATCAGGCGGCGGGCGAGATAAAGCGGGTCCTCGCCGCCATCCAGCATACGCGCGAACCAGTAGAGCGCTGCATCGGGGTCCGAGCCCCGCACCGACTTGTGCAGGGCGGAAATCAGATTGTAATGGCCGTCCTGGCTCTTGTCATAGATCGGCGCCCGGCGCTGGACGATCTCCTGCAGGCGCGCTGCGGTGAAGACTTCCCCCTCCCCGGCTGCACGCCAGACATCTTCCGCCAGCGTCAGGGCAGAGCGCCCGTCGCCATCGGCCATGCGCACCAGCACGCCGCGCGCTTCTTCATCAAGCGGCAGCGGCTTACCCTCCTCCTGCTCGGCCCGTGACAGCAGACACTCCACCGCCTCCCGGTCGAGCGAGCGGAAGGTCATCACGTGCGAGCGCGACAGGAGCGCGGCATTGAGCTCGAAGGACGGGTTCTCGGTCGTCGCCCCCACGAGGGTGATGGTGCCGTCTTCCATCACCGGCAGAAAACTGTCCTGCTGGGCGCGGTTGAAGCGGTGGATCTCGTCCACGAACAGCAGCGTGCCCCGCCCGCCCATGCGCCGGGTCCGGGCGGCCTCAAACACCTTCTTGAGGTCGGCAACGCCGGAAAAGATCGCCGAGATCTGTTCAAAGCCCAGATCCGTTTCCGCGGCCAGCAGCCTGGCAACGGTCGTCTTGCCGGTGCCCGGAGGCCCCCAGAAGATCAGCGAGCCTAGGCTGCGGTTGCGCAGCATGCGCGACAGGGTGCCGTCCGGCCCGAGCAGATGGTCCTGCCCCGCCACATCCTCAAGCCGCTTCGGGCGCAGCCTGTCCGCCAGCGGGCGCAGCCCGGCGGGTTGGGAGGCAAACATCTGCCCGGAAGCGGAAAAGAGGTCACTCATGACGGATCAACTGCATGGTCAGCCGCGCAGGGCCAGACGTGTCGTCTCCCCGCCCCGCTTGATATCGAGAAGCCAGAACCTTGCAGGGCGGCGCAGCATCCGGTCAAGCTCTGCCGTGGTGGTGACCTTCTGTTCGTTCACACCTACGATGATATCCCCTGGCCGCAAGCCCACCCGGTTGGCAGGCGAGCCCTGCGTCACCTCGCTGATCACGACACCCTCGTCCATGGTGTCGAGGCGCAATTCCTCCGAGACGGCCGGGGAAAGATTCAGCACGGTCGCGCCCGCAAAAGGCGAATAGGCCTCAATCTGGCGGGCATCGCGCGCCGGGGTTTCGGGCGCGGCCGTCAGCGGCACATCGGCTTGCAGTTCCGTTCCGTTGCGCAGGAAGGTGAATTTCGCCTCGCCACCCAGCTGCCGGGTGGCAAAACGGTAGCCGAATGAGTCAGGGTCGAGCACCTCGGCCCCATCCACCGCCGTCACAAGGTCACCAACCTTCAGGCCAGCCTTGTCGGCCGGAGAGCCCGGGAACACCTTGGTGACCAGCACGCCGCGCGGCCGGTCGAGGCCAAGGGCTTCGGCAATCTCCGCCCCAATCACCTGAACCGTCGCTCCCAGCCAGGGCCGCTGCACCTTGCCGGACGTCTGCGCCGATGTGGCAACGAAGCTCACCATATTGGAGGGGATCGCAAAGCCGATACCGATGGAGCCGCCGGAACGGGAGAAAATCGCGGTGTTGATGCCGACCAGCCGTCCGTGCATGTCAACCAGCGCGCCACCCGAATTGCCCGGGTTGATGGCGGCATCCGTCTGGATGAAGAACTGATAGTCGGTCACGCCCACCTGCGTGCGGGCCAGAGCCGAGACGATGCCCTGCGTCACCGTCTGGCCGACACCGAAGGGATTGCCGATGGCCAGCACCATGTCACCAACTTCCAGCCCGTCCGAATCAGCAAATTCAACCGTCGGGAAATTGCCGCCTTCGCGGATCTTCAGCACGGCCAGATCCGTCCGCTCGTCCTTGAGGACAATGTCGGCATCGAACTCGCGCCGGTCGCTCAGCGCCACGCGCACCTCGTCGGCATTCTCGATGACGTGATTGTTGGTAATGATGATGCCTTCCGGAGCAATGATCACACCGGACCCCAGGGAAGACTGCACCCGCCTGCGCTGGCCGCCCGGAGCGTTGTCGGGCACACCGAAGAAGCGCCGGAAGAAGGGATCATCCAGAAAGGGCGAGACCTGCCGCTGCTCCACCATGCGCGTCGCATAGACGTTGACGACCGCAGGTGCCACCTTTTTCACCACCGGGGCAAAGGACAGTGTGATTTCCGCTTCGCTCTTTGGAACCTGCCGCTCCTGGGCAATGGCGGTGCCGGCAGCGCCGGGCACGGCAATGGCCCCCAGAATCACGGTGCAAGCCAGCAAGCGGGTGAAACAGGCCCGAAGGCGGTGGCCCGCGAACGGGGCATGGCTGTGGGACAAGGCCATCATCAAAGCTCCCTCAGAATGCAGAATCCGGCCCGAAGGCCGGATTCGATACATGCCAGATAGGAAGCCTTCCCCGCAATGCCAAGCCTTGCGGCCCGGCATTGCGGTCTGACCGGCTCAGGCCGAGCGGACCTGCGACAGGAAGGAGCGGACCTCCTCGTCGAGGTGGCGGGCCTGCGTGGTCAGTTCGCTGGCCGAGGCCACGAAGCCATCGGCAGCGGTAGCGGTGCGCTCGGTCACGTCGTTCACGCGGCGGATGTTGCTCGTCACTTCTTCGGTGCCGCGCGCTGCACGCTGCGTATTGTCGGCAATGCCCTGCGTTGCGGCGCTCTGCTCCTCGACGGCGGAGGACACCTCGGTCACCGACATGGTGATCTCACCGATCGTCTCCTGGATCTCGGCAATTGCAGCAACGGCATCTTCCGTGGCGCTGCGGATCGCATCGATCTGCTGCTGGATTTCGCCGGTTGCCTTGCCGGTCTGCGAGGCCAGTTCCTTCACTTCCGATGCCACGACCGCAAAGCCGCGCCCGGCCTCGCCTGCACGCGCCGCCTCGATGGTGGCGTTGAGGGCAAGCAGGTTGGTCTGATCGGCGATATCGGAGATCAGCGTCACAACCTCACCGATGCGGTTGGCAGCTTCCGCCAGCGACCGCACGGTGGTGTTGGTGGCCTGAGCGCGGATCGTTGCCGTCTGGGCCACGCTGGACGAGCGGGCGATCAGTTCGGAGATCTGGCGGATCGAGCTCGACAGCTGGTCCGAAGCCGAAGCGATCGACTGCACTTCTTCCATGGCCTGGTTGGACATGTCAGCCGCACGAGACGCGCTGTCGCCAGCCGACTGCGTCATTTCCTGCACTTCGCGGGCAGCGGACTGCAGGCTCTGTGCCGAACGGGAGACGGTTTCCACCACGCGGCCAACGGATGCCTCGAATTCGGCAGCCAGACCGGAGAGCATTTCCTTGCGCTGTTCGGCCTGCGAGCGGGCGGCAATTGCCTCTTCCTGCGCACGGCGCTCCTGCTCGGCAGCTGCATTCTCGCGGATCTGCAGAACCGCGCGGCCGATCTCGCCGATTTCATCACCGCGGCGGGCCGCAGAAATGTCCTGCGACAGGTTGCCGTTGGCAATGGAGGTCAGGGCCTGAACGAGCACCTGCAGCGGCTTGGTGATGGTGCGGGAGAACAACAGGGCCACAACCGCCACGATACCCAGCGTGATCAGCGTCAGCATGATCATCCGGTCACGCATGGCCGTGACGGCACTCAGCGTTTCTTCAACGGTCTTGTCCGCCACAACGGCATAGGTCTGTCCCATGAAGTTGATCGGCTCGGCGAGAACCATACGGTCCACCCCATCCTTGCCGGTCACAACGCCGGCCGAACCACCACCACGCAGGGCATCCTCGATCGGCTTGCCTTCCGCGTGGAACTTGAGGGCTGTCGGATAGTCCAAGGCCGGCATCGTCGTCAGCACCATACCGCCCTGTGCCACGAGATAGGTCTGGCCCGTCTCGCCAAGGCCCTTCCGGTCGGCCAGAACCTTGTCCAGCATCGGAGAGGTCACGCGCATGGCGATGACACCCAGATACTTGCTCTCGCCAAACTCGTTCACATAGACGGGCTGTGCGAGGAACATCGACGGGATGGCATCGGCGCCATATTCACTGAAGCCGGTTGCCACCTGAGTGCCTGCGGGCTGGCCCGCAGCCAGCTTGAACGCCTCGCCCAGACCGGTCGCGGCCAGCGAACCGTCGGTGACGGACTGAAGGAAGTCGTCACCCTTGGTCACGGAGTAGAGAACGAGACCGTCATTGGTGATGCCGTAGATATCGCCGTAGCCACCAGCCTTCCAGGCCGACAGGAACGAGCCATGCAGCTCGCCATGGCGCCAGGAATACATGGTCTTGTTGGTCTTGCCGTTCAGTTCGGCACGATCGGCGGCGGCGCTGCCGGCGGCCTGATAGTAGCTGCGGATCGAATCCATATCCGTGGTCAGATTCGCACGCGTGCTCGCCAGATCCTTCATGACCAGGGTCGCCGCAGCGCCAGAGGCCAGATTGGACAGATCCGACTGAATACTATCCAGCTTGGCGGACAGCAGAGCGTGACGGGACTGCACCATCAGGCTGAGCTCGGAAACGCCCGCCTTTTCAAGGCCGTCGCGGCCGGTTGTATAACCGATCACCCCAACCACTGCACAGGAAACCAATGCAAGGCCAACAGTGACAGCAGGTATAATCGTGGAAAGACGTAAAAAGCCCCGGCTCTTGACGCCGGCATTCTGACTTCCGCTCATAGCGCACCCAGCTCCATGGAAAGGAAAAGTGGGCGCAGCATCTCCTTAATGTTCTTAAGAACAAGATAATTTTGACAAGTGATCTGAGCAGACACACAAATTCAGCAGAAAATATCGACAAAAAGCAAAAGGCGGGCACAGGGCCCGCCTTTCTCGTTTTTTATACTTCCGGAATCTTACGCTGCGTTTTCAGCAGCCTGTTCCGCTTCGTGACGGGCACGGTCGGCAGCGCCGCGTGCAGACATGTCACGGTCAACCAGCTCGATCACAGCCATCGGTGCGCTGTCGCCGTACCGGAAGCCAGCCTTGACCACGCGGGTGTAACCACCGTTGCGCTCCTTGTAACGGCTGGCGAGCACGTCAAACAGCTTGCGGACCATGGCAACGTCACGAACCTGCGAGATCGCCTGACGGCGGGCATGCAGATCGCCGCGCTTGCCGAGGGTGACAAGCTTGTCCATGATCGGCTTCATTTCCTTAGCCTTCGGCAGCGTCGTGACGATGGCTTCGTGTTCAATCAGCGAGGCCGCCATGTTGGCGAACATCGCAGTACGGTGGCTCGTGGTGCGGCCGAGCTTGCGGCCGGATTTACCGTGGCGCATGGCCTTCTCCTTTAGACGTTAAGCGGGCATCCTCTGCGGTACTGCCGCCCTGTTGTTCTGCCAGGGGCGAAACCGCCCCTTAGTACTGATGGTCCTCGTAGCGCTTGGCGAGGTCCTCGATGTTCTCCGGCGGCCAGTTGGCCACGTCCATGCCCAGATGCAGCCCCATCTGTGCGAGAACTTCCTTGATCTCGTTAAGCGACTTGCGGCCGAAGTTCGGCGTGCGGAGCATTTCCGCCTCGGTCTTCTGGATGAGATCGCCGATATAAACGATGTTGTCGTTCTTCAGGCAGTTTGCCGAACGAACGGACAGCTCGAGCTCGTCGACCTTCTTGAGAAGGGCCGGGTTGAATGCCAGTTCCGGAACGCTGTCTTCTGCAATCTCGCGCTTCGGCTCTTCGAAGTTGACGAAGATCGAAAGCTGGTCCTGCAGAATGCGTGCCGCGTAAGCCACCGCATCTTCCGGCTTCACCGAACCATCGGTTTCGACCGTCAGCGTCAGCTTGTCATAGTCAAGAACCTGGCCTTCACGGGTGTTTTCCACCTTGTAGGACACTTTCTTGACCGGGGAGTACAGGCTGTCGACCGGGATCAGACCAATCGGAGCGTCCTCAGGACGGTTCCGCTCGGCTGCCACGTAGCCCTTGCCGGTGTTGACCGTAAACTCCATGCGGATTTCCGCGCCCTCATCGAGGGTGCAGAGCACGAGTTCCGGGTTCAGCACTTCAACGTCGCCAACCGTCTGGATGTCACCAGCGGTCACGACGCCAGGCCCCTGCTTGCGCACAACCATGCGCTTGGGCCCCTCGCCTTCCATGCGGATCGCTATTTCCTTGATGTTCAGGATGATGTCCGTCACATCTTCGCGCACGCCCGGAATGGACGAGAATTCGTGCAGAACGCCGTCGATCTGCACAGCCGTTACAGCAGCACCCTGCAGCGAGGACAGCAGGATGCGGCGCAGGGCGTTGCCGAGCGTGAGGCCGTAGCCGCGCTCAAGCGGCTCGGCGACCACGGTGCCGGTCGTACGCGGGTTTTCACCCGGCTTCACTTCCAGCTTGTTCGGCTTGATCAGCTCTTGCCAGTTCTTCTGAATCGTCACGTTCTTACCTCGTCGGCTGTCCCGCCGGAGCTCGCCGGCCATTCTTCGCCATTGGAGGAAACCAGGTATCTGAGAGTCGAAAAACCTCAGACGCGGCGGCGCTTGCGCGGACGGCACCCGTTGTGCGGGATCGGCGTCACATCGCGGATCGACGTGATGAGGAAGCCGGCAGCCTGCAGGGCGCGCAGAGCCGATTCACGGCCCGAACCGGGACCACGGACTTCGACTTCAAGCGTGCGCATGCCGTGTTCGGAAGCCTTGCGGGCTGCGTCTTCTGCAGCAACCTGAGCTGCGTACGGGGTCGACTTACGCGAACCCTTGAAGCCGAGAGCACCAGCGGACGACCAGGAAATCGCATTTCCCTGCGCGTCGGTGATGGTGATCATGGTGTTGTTGAACGTGGAGTTCACGTGTGCCACGCCAGAAGAGATGTTCTTGCGTTCGCGGCGGCGCACGCGTGTCGTGTCCTTAGCCATTCTTGATTCCTTGGTTTGATCTCTGCACCGCCGTAATACCGGCGGCTACACCAGCCGATGAGGCAGATTACTTCTTCTTGCCAGCGATCGGCTTCGCCGGGCCCTTGCGGGTCCGCGCATTCGTATGGGTGCGCTGGCCACGGACCGGCAGGCCGCGGCGGTGACGCAGGCCGCGGTAGCAGCCAAGGTCCATCAGGCGCTTGATGTTCATCGCGGTCTCGCGGCGCAGATCACCTTCCACGAGGTAATCGCGGTCGATGGTCTCGCGGATCGCCAGCACTTCGGCGTCAGACAGCTGATTCACGCGGCGTTCCGGCGCAATGTTCACCTTTTCGATGATTTCCTGCGCGAACTTGGCACCAATGCCGTGAATGTACTGAAGCGCGATGACAACGCGCTTGTTCGTCGGGATGTTAACGCCAGCAATACGTGCCACGTGCGTCTCCATATCTTGCGGCTTATGTCCGCGGTTACATTTCCCCGCGTCCGGTGGAGCCCGGCCCTTGCGGGAGTTTGTTGGCTGGCTTTGACCAGCACAGAATGTGCCGGCCCCGGTGTTTCCGGGATCGGCACATAATCTTGAGGATTAGAGGGCGTTGTTTACCGGCTCTCAACCCGTTCGTCAAGCTTCGAAAGAACAGCAGCAATCGCGGCCGTCACATCATCGATCGGCTGCATGCCGTCGATGACCGTGAGAAGACCGCTCTTCTCGTAGTAGGGGATGACCACGGCCGTATCGCGGTTATAGGCTTCAAGACGCTGCTTGAAGACTTCCGGATCATCATCCTTGCGGACCGGCAGGCCGGCGGCCTTCGCCTCTTCCGCACGGTTGATGATTCGCGACACGAGCCTGGACTGGTCCACCCGCAGCTCGATCACCGCATCAAGACCGATGCGGTTTTCTGCGAGCATCTGGTCCAGAGCCTCGGCCTGGGCCAGCGTCCGCGGGAAGCCGTCGAGGATGAACCCCTTCTGTGCGTCCGCTTCACCAATCCGGTCACGGATGATGCCGACAACGATCTCGTCGGAGACGAGCCCGCCAGCGTCCATCACCGCCTTGGCTTTGAGGCCAACCCCGGTTCCGGCTGCGACGGCGGCACGAAGCATGTCGCCGGTCGACAGTTGCGGAATGCCATGTTTGGCAACAAGCCGGGCCGCCTGAGTACCCTTCCCTGCACCGGGAGGTCCGACCAGAATCAACCTCATCTACGCTTCCCCCTGAGCTTTGCTTTCTTCACCAGTCCCTCGTACTGGTGCGCAAGCAGATGGCCCTGGATCTGGGAAACGGTATCCATCGTGACGCTCACAACGATCAGCAGCGAGGTTCCTCCGAAATAGAACGGAACGCCCGTCGCGGAAATGAGGAATTCGGGTAATAGGCAGACCGCCGTGATGTAGATGGCGCCCAGTACCGTAATGCGGGTCAGCACATGGTCAATGAATTGAGCCGTACGCTCGCCCGGACGAATTCCCGGAATGAATCCGCCGTGCCGCTTCAGATTGTCCGCCGTTTCCGACGGGCTGAACACGATGGCCGTGTAGAAGAAGCAGAAGAACACGATCATTGCCGCGTAGAAGATCATGTACAGCGGCTGTCCATGACCAAGCAGCGTCGTCACCGTCGTCAGCCAGGCCGGACCGCTGCCCGCGGAGAACCCGGCAATGGTTGCCGGAATGAGCAGAAGCGACGAGGCGAAGATCGGCGGAATGACGCCCGCGGTGTTGAGCTTGAGGGGCAGGAACGACGTGTTGCCCTCAAACATCTTGTTGCCAACCTGGCGCTTCGGGTACTGGATCAGAAGCCGGCGCTGCGCCCGCTCCATGAACACGATCAGCGCAATCACACCAACCGCCAGAATGAGAAGCACCGGAATGAGCCAGCCTGCAATGGCGTCCTGACGGCCCAGCTCGAACAGCGAAACGAGTGCTCTCGGCAGACCGGCCACGATGCCGGCGAAGATGATCAGCGAAATGCCGTTACCGATGCCGCGCGAAGTGATCTGCTCACCCAGCCACATCAGGAACATGGTGCCGCCCGTCAGGCTGAGAACAGCGGAAATACGGAAGAACCAGCCCGGATCGGTCACCACATTGGCCGACCCCTCAAGCCCGACAGCGATCCCATAGGACTGCGCAATCGCCAGAAGCACCGTGCCGTAGCGGGTGTATTGGTTGATGACCTTGCGGCCCTGCTCCCCTTCCTTCTTCAGCGCCTCGAGCGACGGAACGACGGTCGTCATCAGCTGCATGATGATGGAAGCGGAGATGTAGGGCATGATGCCCAGGGCGAAGATCGCCATACGCTCGACGGCACCGCCGGCGAACATGTTGAACATGCCGATCACGCCAGACTGAGCCTGGCTGAAGGCCTGTGCAAAAGCGGCCGGATTGATCCCGGGTAGCGGGATGTAAGTGCCGAACCGATAAACCAAAAGCGCCCCCAGCGTGAACCAGATGCGCTTCTTGAGTTCTTCAGCCTTCGCGAAAGCCGAGAAATTGAGATTTGATGCCAGCTGTTCGGCAGCGGATGCCATGCCGTTCTCCGGAGGTTGCTGTCCGAGAAAAAGGGCGAAGCCCAGGCCTATTCGGCCTGAGCTCCGAGGATCACGACCTTGCCGCCGGCCTTCTCGACAGCCTCGACAGCCGTCTTTGAAGCGCCAGCAACTTCGAAGGTCACTGCGGCCTTCAGCTCGCCATCGGCCAGGAGGCGGACACCGTCCTTGACGCGCTTGACGATGCCAGCCGCCTTGAGAGCCTCAACCGTGATCGCAGCCTTGGCATCCAGCTTGCCCTCATCGAGAGCAACCTGCACGCGGCCGAGCGACACAATGTTGAAGTCCTTGGCAAAGATGTTAGTGAAACCGCGCTTCGGCAGGCGGCGATGCAGCGGCATCTGACCACCCTCAAAGCCCTTGATCGCCACACCGGAACGGGACTTCTGACCCTTCACGCCACGGCCACCAGTCTTGCCCTTGCCAGAGCCGATACCGCGGCCAACGCGGGTACGGCCCTTAACGGAACCAGGATTGTCCCGCAGGTCATTGAGCTTCATAGTCTTCTCTCCTGCCCTCACGCTTCGTCAACGATGCGGACGAGGTGCGGAAGCTTGCGGATCATGCCGCGCACTTCCGGAGTGTCCTTGAGCGTCGAGCGGCGGTGCATCTTGTTCAGGCCGAGGCCGATCAAGGTTGCCTGCTGCTCCTTGGGACGGCGCAGCGGGCTGCCAATCTGCTCGACCGTTACGGTCTTTTCGGTGTTCGCCATGGAACTACCCCTCGTTCAACTGGTTACCGGGGTGCCGGGCTTCAAGCCTCGGCACCTGCCGGAACCGTTTCGTCGTTGTCGCGGCGGCGGCCCTGAAGCACCGAGACCTTGAGGCCGCGACGGGCCGCGACAGCACGCGGGCTGTCTTCCTTGGTCAGGGCGGCAAAGGTTGCGCGCACCATGTTGTACGGGTTCGAGGAGCCAAGCGACTTGGCAACCACGTCCTGCACGCCGAGCGTCTCGAACACGGCGCGCATCGGGCCACCCGCGATGATACCGGTACCGGCCGGAGCTGCACGCAGGATCACCTTGCCGGCGCCGTGACGGCCCTCGACATCGTGATGCAGCGTACGGCCCTCGCGCAGCGGCACGCGGACCATAGCACGCTTGGCAGCTTCCGTTGCCTTGCGGATCGCTTCCGGCACTTCCCGAGCCTTGCCGTGGCCAAAGCCGACGCGGCCCTTCTGGTCACCCACGACGACGAGCGCGGCAAAGCCGAAACGGCGGCCACCCTTGACCACCTTCGCGACGCGGTTGATGTGTACGAGCTTGTCGACGAACTCGCTGTCGCGCTCTTCGCGATCGCGCTCCCGTGTGTCCTGTCTCGCCATATTATTCGTCTTCCGTTCTTCAGAGCGCCAAGCGCTGGTCAGAATTCAAGTCCGCCCTCGCGGGCTGCATCTGCAAGCGCCTTGATGCGCCCGTGATACATGTACCCGCCACGGTCGAACACGACCTGCTTGACGCCAGCGGCCAGAGCGCGCTCGGCGACAAGCTTGCCGACAACTGCAGCCGCAGCCACATCGGCGCCCGTCTTCAATGCGCCCCGCACGTCCTTTTCAAGCGTGGAGGCAGAGGCAAGGGTGTGCCCCTTGGCGTCGTCGATGATCTGGGCATAGATCTGCTTCGACGAGCGGAATACGGAAAGGCGCGGACGACCGTTCGCCACCTTCTTGATCGAACGGCGCACGCGGTCGCGACGACGCTCGAAAGCAGTTTTGCTGTTCGCCATGATCCGGGTCCGTTACTTCTTCTTGCCTTCTTTGCGAACGATGAACTCGCCCGCATAGCGAATGCCCTTGCCCTTGTACGGCTCGGGGCCACGGTATTCGCGGATGTTAGCCGCGACCTGACCGACGGCCTGCTTGTCGATGCCGGAGATGATAATCTCGGTCGGCTTCGGGCACTTGACTTCAATTCCCTCCGGGACCTCGTAAACGACGTCGTGAGAGAAGCCAAGGGCAAGCTGGACATTGCGGCCCTGCATCTGGGCACGGTAACCCACACCGGTGATCTCGAGCTTGCGTTCGAAGCCCTGGCTCACACCGGTGATCAGGTTCTGGATCATGGTCCGGGTCATGCCCCACATGGAGCGTGCCGGCTTGCTGTCATTACGGGGATCAACCTGGATCCCGGCATCCGTCATTTCGGCGAGCACCAGATCATTGAGCACGAAGGACAGCTGGCCCTTCGGTCCCTTGACCTCGATGGTGCGGCCGTTGATCGTTGCCGTTACCCCGCTCGGCACGGGGACTGGCTTTTTGCCAATTCGAGACATCTGATCAACCTTGTCACATAAATAGGAAGCTCACTGCCGCGTCAGAAGACGCGGCAGAGCACTTCACCACCAACATTCTCATCCCGCGCCTGATGGTCGCTCATGACGCCACGGGGCGTCGACAGGATCGACACACCAAGGCCATTCGCGACATGCGGAATGTTCTTTACCGACGAGTACACACGGCGGCCCGGCTTCGAGATACGTTCGATCTCACGAATCACCGGCTCACCGTCAAAATACTTCAGTTCGATCTCAAGCTCGGACTTGCCGTCTTCGAATTCGACCGTCGTGTAGCCACGGATGTAACCTTCCTTGGCCAAAACATCAAGCACATGCGCACGCAGCTTCGAATGAGGTGAGGACACCTTGTTCTTGCGGCGCAGCTGCGCGTTCCGGATGCGGGTGATCATATCACCCAACGGATCGGAAATTGCCATCGCAGCCTCTCCTTACCAGCTCGACTTGACCAGGCCCGGGATCTTACCCAGAGAGCCCAGCTCACGCAGCGCAACGCGCGACATCTTCAGCTTGCGGTAGAAGCCGCGCGGACGGCCGGTGACTTCACACCGGTTGCGCACGCGGTTCGGTGCCGAATTACGCGGCAGGGCCGCGAGCTTCAGACGGGCGGCGAAACGCTCTTCCAGAGACAGCGTTTCATCCTTGGCTGCGGCCTTGAGAGCAGCACGCTTTGCAGCGTACTTCTGCACAAGGCGCTCGCGCCGCTTGTTCTTCTCGATCGCGCTCTTCTTCGCCATCGTTTTTCCTCGTTCCTTTCCCGTATATCCGCGTTACTTGCGGAACGGGAAGTTGAACGCGCGCAGCAGTTCGCGCGCCTCTTCATCGGTGTTGGCCGTGGTGCACACGACCACGTCCATACCCCAAATCTGGTCGACCTTGTCGTACTCGATTTCGGGGAAAACGATGTGTTCCTTAATGCCCATGGCGTAGTTGCCACGGCCATCGAAGCTCTTCGGGTTCAGACCGCGGAAGTCACGAACGCGCGGAAGCGCGATGGTGATCAGACGGTCGAGAAACTCGAACATCTGTTCGCGGCGCAGCGTCACCTTGGCGCCGAGGGGCATGCCCTCACGCACCTTGAAGGTGGCGATGGACTTCGCAGCCTTGGTGACTACCGGCTTCTGACCGGCGATGAGCGCCAGGTCGTCCGCTGCGATACGCACCTTCTTGCTGTCAGCAACTGCCTCACCGACGCCCATGTTGAGAACGATCTTCTCAAGCTTGGGAATCTGCATCGGGTTGGTGTAGTTGAACTTCTCCTGCAGCTGCTTGCGCACCACTTCGTCGTAGTGCGTCTTGAGCCGCGGCACGTAGGTCTCAGCCATCGATCAGGTCTCCCGAACGCTTGGCCACACGGACCTTGCGGCCGTCTTCCTGCACCTTGAACCCGACGCGAGTCGGCTTGCCATCCTTCGGATCGGCTACAGCCAGGTTGGAAACGTGAATCGGGGCTTCCTTTGCCACGATGCCTGCTTCCTGGGTCTGCGTCTGGCGCTGGTGGCGGCGAACGACGTTGATGCCGCGCACGAGAGCCTTGTTGTCCGTCGGCAGCATCTGCAGCACTTCGCCGGTCTTGCCCTTGTCACGACCGGCGAGCACGACAACCGTGTCGCCTTTTTTAATTTTCGCAGCCATCAGAGCACCTCCGGCGCGAGCGAAATGATCTTCATGTGGTTCTTTGCACGGAGCTCGCGCGGCACCGGCCCAAAGATACGGGTGCCGATCGGCTCCTTGTTGTTGTTGACCAGGACCGCCGCATTGCGGTCGAACCGGATCACGCTGCCGTCGGGACGGCGAATGTCCTTCGCCGTACGCACGACGACCGCCTTCATCACGTCGCCCTTCTTGACGCGGCCGCGCGGGATAGCTTCCTTGATGCTGACGACGATGATGTCGCCAACGCGGGCATACTTCCGCTTCGAGCCGCCGAGCACCTTGATGCACATGACACGACGGGCGCCGGAATTATCCGCCACGTCGAGGTTTGTTTGCATCTGAATCATGACTTGGCCGCCTTGTTCTCTCTACGGCGCACCTGCCACGGGCGCCGGATGCTCAACAGAGCCGTGGTCTCAGGAGACCACGGTCCAACGTTTGGTCTTGGAGATCGGCGCACACTCTTCGATCTGAACCGTGTCGCCGACCTGGTACTTGTTCGCTTCGTCATGCGCCCGGTACTTCTTGGACCGGCGCACCGTCTTCTTGAGCAGCGGGTGAGTGAAGCGGCGCTCCACCTTCACCGTCACCGTCTTGTCATTCGCGTTGCTGACCACGGTGCCCTGCAAAATGCGTTTCGGCATTGAGGCCTCCTTACGCGGTTGCGGTCATGCGCTTATCGCGCATGATCGTCTGGATCCGGGCGATATCCCGGCGGATCTGCCGGAAACGACCAGTGTTTTCGAGCTGACCGGTGGCCTTCTGAAAGCGCAGGTTGAACTGCTCCTTCTTCAGTGCCTCAAGTTCCGTACGGAGCTCGTCGAGGGTCTTTGCCCTTACATCATTTGCCTTCATGGCTCAACTCTCCTCGACTGCCTTACTCGGCGATCCGCTGGACGAACCGGCACTTGATCGGCAGCTTGGCAGCAGCCAGGCGCATTGCTTCGCGGGCAACGTCTTCCGGCACGCCGTCAATCTCGAACATGATACGGCCCGGCTTGACACGGCAGGCCCAGTAGTCCGGAGCACCTTTACCCTTACCCATGCGGACTTCCGCAGGCTTGGAAGACACCGGCACATCCGGGAAAATCCGGATCCAAACACGGCCCGCACGCTTCATGTGACGGGTCATTGCACGACGGGCTGCCTCGATCTGGCGGGCGGTGACACGCTCCGGCTCCACGGCCTTCAGACCGAATTCGCCGAAGTTCAGGTCAGTACCGCCCTTCGCCATGCCGTGGATGCGGCCCTTGTGCTGCTTGCGGAACTTAGTTCGCTTCGGTTGCAGCATCGTTCTTCTCTCGTTCTTGCGTTACACGGGCGCTGCCTTTTCAGGCAGCGCGCTCGCGACCACGATCCCGGCGCTGGCCGCGATCACCCTGATTCGCATCCGAGCTTTCGGTCGCGCGGCGTTCAGACGCCATCGGATCGTGCTCGAGGATCTCCCCTTTGAAGATCCAGACCTTGACGCCGCAGGCGCCATAGGCGGTGTGAGCGGTCGCTGTGCCATAATCGATGTCGGCGCGCAAGGTGTGCAGCGGCACACGGCCTTCACGATACCATTCGACGCGTGCGATTTCCGCACCACCCAGACGGCCGCCGCAGTTGATACGGATGCCAAGGGCGCCCAGACGCATGGCCGACTGAACGGCACGCTTCATGGCGCGGCGGAATGCAACACGGCGTTCCAGCTGCTGGGCGATCGAAGCGGCAACCAGGGTCGCGTCGATTTCCGGCTTGCGCACTTCAACGATGTTGATGTGCACTTCGGCGTCGGTGATCCCGGCAAGCTTCTTGCGCAGCTTGTCGATGTCCGCACCCTTCTTGCCGATGACCACACCCGGGCGGCCGGAATGGATGGTCACGCGGCACTTCTTGTGCGGGCGTTCGATCACGATCTTGGAAACCGCAGCCTGCTTCAGCTCGTTCATCAGATATTCGCGGATGCGGAAATCTTCATGAAGCAGCTTGCCGTATTCGCCCTTGTTGGCGAACCAGCGGGAGTCCCAGGTGCGGTTGATCCCGAGGCGCATGCCGATCGGGTTAACTTTGTGTCCCATCAGGCAGTCTCCTCGACTTGACGAACAACGATGGTCAGGTTCGAGAACGGCTTCTCGATCCGGCCAGCGCGGCCACGTGCACGGGCATGGAACCGCTTGATGACAAAAGCCTTGCCCACATGGGCTTCGGCAACCACCAGGCTGTCCACGTCCAGGTCGTGGTTGTTCTCGGCATTCGCAATCGCAGACATCAGGGTCTTCTTGACGTCACCAGCGATGCGCTTGCGGGAGAACGTCAGATCCGCCAGAGCGGAACTTACCTTCTTGCCACGGATTGCAGCCGCCACGAGGTTCAGCTTCTGCGGGGAAACGCGCAGCATGCGCGTGACCGCCTTGGCCTCGTTGTCGGCGAGCGTCCGCTCACGCTTCGGCTTGCCCATCGTTACTTCCTCTTCGCCTTCTTGTCGGCGCCGTGCCCGTAGTAGGTCCGGGTCGGCGAGAACTCGCCGAGCTTGTGACCAATCATTTCTTCAGACACCAGCACCGGAACGTGCTTCTGTCCGTTGTATACGCCGAAGGTCAGGCCAACGAACTGCGGCAGGATCGTAGAGCGGCGGCTCCAGGTCTTGATGACCTCGTTCCGGCCGGTTTCGCGAACCTTGTCCGCCTTCTTCAGCAGATACCCGTCGACAAACGGACCTTTCCAGATCGAACGTGTCACGATCCGTACCTCTTACTTCTTGCGAGCATGACGGCTGCGAACAATGAACTTGTCCGTTGCCTTGTTGCTGCGCGTGCGCTTGCCCTTCGTCGGCTTGCCCCAGGGGGTCACCGGATGACGGCCACCCGAGGTGCGGCCTTCACCACCGCCGTGCGGATGGTCGATCGGGTTCATGGCCACACCGCGGGTGTGCGGGCGGATGCCGAGCCAGCGCGAACGTCCGGCCTTGCCCAGGTTGATGTTGCCATGGTCCGGGTTGGACACGGCGCCGATGGACGCCATGCAGGTGCCCAGAACGCGGCGCTGTTCACCGGACATGAGACGCAGGATCGTGTAACCCTGGTCGCGGCCGACGATCTGAACGAAAGCACCGGCGGAACGGGCGATCTGACCGCCCTTGCCCGGCTTCAGCTCAACGTTGTGGACAATGGTGCCGACCGGAATGGAAGCCAGCGGCATCGCGTTGCCCGGCTTCACGTCGACGGACTCACCAGCCACAACCATGTCGCCGGCAGCAAGACGCTGCGGGGCCAGGATGTAGGCCAGCTCACCATCCTCGTAACGGATCAGCGCGATGAACGCGGTGCGGTTCGGATCGTATTCCAGGCGCTCAACAGTCGCCGGAACGTCGAACTTGCGACGCTTGAAGTCCACCAGACGGTAGGAGCGCTTGTGGCCGCCGCCGCGGTTCGGTGCCGTCAGACGGCCGCGGTTGTTGCGGCCGCCAGTCTTGCTCAGGCCTTCGGTCAAGGTCTTGACCGGCTTGCCCTTCCAGAGATCGGCACGGTCCACCTGAACCAGCTGGCGCCGGCCGGGGGACGTGGGGTTGAAGGTCTTGAGTGCCATAATTGTCGTCCCAGCCTTAGAGTCCGGTCGTCACGTCGATCGAGTGACCCTCGGCGAGCGTCACAATGGCCTTCTTGTAATCGGACTGCTGTCCGATGCGGCCGCGGAAACGCTTCACCTTGCCCTTGCGGACCAGAGTGTTCACTGCAGTGACCTTGACGCCGAACAGGGCTTCAATCGCTGCCTTGATTTCCGGCTTGGTTGCCGAGTTGGCAACCTTGAAGACCACCTTGTTCTCTTCCGAGGCCATGGTCGCCTTCTCGGTGATCACCGGGCTGACGATCTTGTCGTAGTGAGCGATCTTGCTCATTTGAACCGCTCCTCGATAGCCGACACAGCAGCCTTGGTCAGAACCAGGGTGTTGCGGCGCAGGATGTCATAGACGTTGATGCCCTGAACCGGGAGCACGTCAACAGCCGGAATGTTGCGGGCGGCGAGTGCGAAGTTCGCATCCACCTCTGCACCATCGATGACCAGCACGCTGGCGAGGCCCAGCTTGCTGAACTTTTCCTTCAGCAGCTTGGTCTTGGCTTCAGCGGCCTTGGCGTCCTCGACAACGATCAGCGAACCGGCCTTCACCTTGGAAGACAGCGCATGGGCGAGGCCCAGGGCGCGAACCTTCTTCGGCAGGTCGTGGCTATGGTCACGGACAACCGGACCAAAAGCCTTGCCGCCGCCGCGGAACTGCGGAGCCTTGCGGTTACCGTGACGGGCGCCACCGGAGCCCTTCTGACGGACGAACTTCTTGGTCGTGCCGGAGACTTCGGCACGGCCCTTGGCCTTGTGGGTACCAGCCTGGCGCTTGGCAAGCTGCCAGCGCACAACGCGGTGGATCAGATCCGTGCGCGGCTCGAGACCGAAGATCCCGTCCGACACCGTGATCGAACCGGCGGCCGAACCTTCGAGGGTTTTGACCTCAAGTTCCATCACTCACTCTCCTTGCCCGTGGCTGCCTCGGCAACGGCCCGGAAAGCACCCGGAACCGGCACGCCTTCCGGCAGCGCCTTCTTGACGGCATCGCGAACCAGGATCCAGCCGCCCTTGGCACCGGGAACAGAGCCTTCGACCATGATCAGGCCGCGCTCGACGTCCGTGCGGACAACCTTGAGGTTCTGCGTGGTCACACGGGCATCACCCATGTGGCCGGCCATCTTCTTGCCCTTGAACACCTTGCCCGGGTCCTGACGCTGGCCGGTCGAACCGTGCGCGCGGTGGGACACCGAGTTACCGTGAGAAGCGCGGCCACCACCGAAGTTGTGGCGCTTCATGGAACCGGCAAAGCCCTTACCGATCGAGGTGCCGGTGACGTCGACAAACTGACCTTCCACATAGTGGTCGGCAGTGATCTCGGACCCGACTTCGATCAGGTTGTCCGGGCTCACGCGGAACTCAGCCAGCGTGCGCTTCGGCTCAACCTTGGCAACCGCGAAATGTCCGCGCATCGCCTTGGGCGTGTTCTTGACTTTGGCAACACCGGCGCCAAGCTGCAGTGCGGTGTAGCCGTTCTTTTCTTCAGTGCGGTGAGCAACAACCTGGCAGTTTTCGAGCCGCAAAACCGTGACCGGCACATGTTCGCCGGACTCGTTGTAAATGCGGGTCATGCCCACCTTCTGAGCGATCACTCCAGAACGCATTGGCGTAAACCTTTCGATCCGACTCAGAGCTTGATCTCGACGTCCACGCCAGCTGCCAGGTCGAGCTTCATAAGAGCGTCGACGGTCTGCGGCGTCGGATCGACGATGTCGAGGAGGCGCTTGTGAGTGCGCATCTCAAACTGATCGCGGCTTTTCTTGTCGATGTGCGGACCACGAAGCACGGTGTACTTCTCGATCCGCGTCGGCAGCGGCACGGGACCCCGTACCTGCGCACCGGTCCGCTTCGCCGTGTTCACGATCTCCCGGGTGGAAGCATCGAGAATACGGTGATCGAATGCCTTGAGGCGGATCCGGATATTCTGACCGTTCATTTCAGATTTCCCGATAAGACTGGGCCCTGCCGTCCGCCTGAAGCGGCAGCGGGGGCACCCGCCGATTACTCAATGATGGAAGCAACAACGCCGGCGCCGACGGTACGGCCACCTTCGCGGATAGCGAAGCGCAGGCCGTCTTCCATGGCGATCGGAACGATCAGCGTCACGACGACCGAGATGTTGTCGCCCGGCATCACCATTTCCGTGCCTTCCGGCAGTTCAACGATGCCCGTCACGTCCGTCGTGCGGAAGTAGAACTGCGGACGGTAGTTCGTGAAGAACGGCGTATGACGGCCACCTTCTTCCTTCGTCAGGATGTAGGCTTCAGCCTTGAACTTCTTGTGCGGCTTGACCGAACCCGGCTTGCACAGAACCTGACCACGCTCAACGTCCTCACGGCCGATACCACGGATCAGTGCGCCGATGTTGTCGCCTGCCTGGCCCTGGTCCAGAAGCTTGCGGAACATCTCAACGCCGGTCACGGTCGTCTTCTTGGTGTCGCGGATGCCGACGATCTCGACTTCCTCACCCACCTTCACGACGCCGCGCTCAACACGGCCGGTCACCACGGTGCCACGGCCGGAGATCGAGAACACGTCTTCGATCGGCATCAGGAACGGCATGTCGATCGGACGGTCCGGCGTCGGGATATACGCGTCAACGGCGTCCATCAGAGCGCGGATCGCGTCACGGCCAATGGCTGGATCGCGGTTTTCAACGGCCGCCAGAGCCGAGCCCTTCACGATCGGAATCTCGTCGCCCGGGAAGTCATACGAGGACAGCAGCTCGCGCAGCTCCATCTCGACGAGATCCAGAAGCTCTTCATCGTCGACCTGATCGACCTTGTTCATGAACACCACCAGAGCCGGAACGCCGACCTGACGGGCGAGCAGGATGTGCTCGCGGGTCTGCGGCATCGGGCCGTCAGCGGCCGAGCACACCAGGATCGCGCCATCCATCTGCGCCGCACCGGTGATCATGTTCTTCACGTAGTCGGCGTGACCCGGGCAGTCAACGTGAGCGTAGTGACGGTTGGCCGTCTCATACTCAACGTGGGCCGTCGAAATCGTGATGCCGCGCGCCTTTTCTTCCGGCGCTGCGTCGATCTGGTCATAGGCCTTGGCAACCGCGCCGCCGGTCTCAGCCAGCGTCATCGTGATCGCCGCAGTCAGCGTCGTCTTGCCGTGGTCAACGTGGCCGATCGTGCCAATGTTCACGTGCGGCTTCGTGCGCTCAAACTTTTCCTTCGCCATCGG
>NZ_LIPT01000016.1:0-16845 GCF_001418225.1 Pannonibacter indicus
ATGCCGCCCGCGCTGGCGCCACGACCATCATTGCACTAACAATCAAATTGGACCCGTCCGTGGGGGCCGATCAGACATTGCCCCCGTGCGCGAGGCCTTGACCGGCACGCTGCGCGGCGCTGAGCGCTACCGGATCATCGAGGAAAAGATCTGCTACTACACGGTGTCGGCAGACGAGCGTTTCGTCAGCGAGCCGCTGGGCAAATCCGGCTGGCTGCTCAGCGCCTGCTCCGGCCACGGCTTCAAGCTCGGCCCGCTCATGGGCCTCGGCGTGGCCGATGCCCTGACCGGCAAGCGTGCTGCGGAGGATGTATCCCGCTGGGCTGCTGGATTAGGCGGGGTGTGAGGGGAGGGGCTGCAACATCCCTGTCCGCCGCCCACATCTCCCAGCCCCATCCCCATCCCCATCATCCGTCATGCGATGGCTTGACCATGGCATCCACCGCGATGCGCCCCGGCTCGTTGTGCGCTTGATCGGGGCTCTGTGTGGGTGCGGCATTCGAGGTGCTGGCCGTGCGGATGGGAAACGGCATGGGTGCCATGGTCAAGCCATGGCATGACGGAGAGAAGGGAGGGGCGGGGCGTCAGAACCGGCGCTGTACCCATTCTGGTCGCCGCAGCCTCCCAAAAAAACAGCGCCCCGATCCATCGCAGGAAAGGGGCGCTGCCGTTTGCTTCGGTCAAAATTCCGTGCTGATTACCAGCTGGCGAGAACCGCGCCGTGGAACGTGTCTTCCACGAACTTGCGCACTTCAGCGGAATTGTAGGTTTCCACGAGGGTCTTCACCCAGGCGGCGTCCTTGTCCTGCGTGCGCACGGCGATGATGTTCACATACGGGCCCTTCGGGCGTTCGCGCAGGATCGGGTCCTTGACCGGGTCAAGACCTGCTTCCTTGGCGTAGTTGGTGTTGATGCCCGCAGCATCCACATCCGGCAGCGAGCGCGGCAGCTGGGCTGCGTCGATCTCGACGATCTTCAGGTTCTTCGGGTTCTCGACGATATCGGCGATGGAGGCCTTGACGCCTGCATCTTCACGCAGCTTCAGCACGCCCGCGTCATCCAGAAGCAGCAGTACGCGGCCGCCATTGGTCGGATCGTTCGGGATGGCAACAGTCGCGCCTTCCGGCAGGTCGGTGATCGTCTTGTGCTTCTGCGAATAGACACCGATGGGGAAGTTGACCGTGAAGGCCACATCCGTCAGCTGATAGCCTCGGTCGGCGATCTGGTTGTCCAGATAAGGCTTGTGCTGGAAGGAGTTGGCCTGCAGATCACCGGCATTCAGCGCCTCGTTCGGCACCACATAGTCGGAGAATTCGAGGATCTCGATGTCGAGGCCCTTCGGCGCGGCAAGGCGCTTCACTTCTTCCATGATCTGGGCATGGGGGCCAGGGGTGACGCCGACCTTGATCGTCTCGGCAAAAGCCGGGGCGGCAGCGAAGAGGGTGAGAGCAGCAACGGCGCCGGTCAGGGACGCGGCAATGGACTTGAAGAGCATGTGAGCACTCCGGTTCTGGGAAAGGACAAGCGGAAGGTTCAATGCCGGGCGCGCTTGTCGAAGCGCCGGGCAAGGCTGTCGCCAAGGCTTTGCACGCCTTGCACGAGAAGAATGAGCACGAGCACGACCGCCAGCATCACGTCGGGCATGAAGCGCTGGTAGCCGAAGCGGATGCCGAGATCACCCAGGCCGCCGCCGCCAACGGCGCCGACCATGGCCGAATAGCCGATGAGGCTGACGGCGGTGAAGGTGAGGGCATGGGTAATGGCTGGCAGCGCCTCCGGCAGCAGCACCTTGCGCACGATCTGCAGCGGTGTTGCCCCCATGGCGCGGGCAGCCTCGATCAGGCCCTGATCCACGCCCCGGATGGCGCCTTCGATGACGCGGGCAACGAAGGGTGTCGCGCCAATCGTCAGCGGCACGATGGCGGCCGTGGTGCCAATCGACGTGCCCGCGATCAGCCGGGTCAGCGGCACGATGGCCACCACCAGAATGATGAAGGGTGTGGAGCGCGCCGCGTTGACGATGAGACCCAGCACCGCATTGAGAGCAGGGGCGGCGAAGAGCTCACCCTTGCGGCTGGTGGCCAGAAACACGCCCAGCGGCAGGCCGATCGCCGTTGCCAGAAGGCCGGAAACGGCAACCATGTGAAGGGTTTGCAGCAGGCTGTCGAAAATCAGCTTGAGAATGTGCGGGGGCAGGAAATCAGGCAACATAGCCAAGCACCTCGCTGGTCAGGCCGTGGGAGCGGGCACCCGCCTCAACGGCGGCAAGGGTTTCAGGTGCGGCATCGACGCTGACGACCAGCTGACCATAGGTTTGGCCTGCGATCTGGTCGATCTTGCCCTGCACGATGGACAGGTCGAGCCCCAGCGTGCGCGAGAAGTGGCTGATGAACGGGCTCTGGCTGCCTTCACCCTTGAAAATGAGGCGCACCAGCGCCTGCCCGCCGGGCTGAGGCGCGCTCTGCAACTTCGCGCGCAGATGCTCCGGCAGAACGGCACCGGTGACGGCAGAGACGAAGCTGCGCGTGGTGGGGTGCTGCGGCTCTGTAAATACATCGAAGGTGCGGCCATGTTCAACGATCTGGCCGCCGTCGATCACAGCCACTTCATCGGTTATGGCGTTGATGACGCTCATTTCGTGGGTGATGAGCAGGATGGTGAGACCCAGCTCCCGGTTCACCTGGCGCAGCAGGTCAAGGATCTGGTCCGTCGTTTCCGGATCCAGCGCCGAAGTCGCCTCGTCGGAGAGCAGCACCTTGGGACCGGTGGCGAGAGCCCGGGCGATGCCGACGCGCTGCTTCTGGCCGCCGGAGAGTTCGCCCGGATAACGGTCCGCCTTACCGTCGAGGCCGACGAGATCGAGGAGCGGGCGCACCCGCCGTTCGATCTCGGACCGGCTGGCGCCGATGATTTCCAGCGGCAGGGCCACGTTGTCGAACACGGTGCGCCGGGCCAGCAGGTTGAAATGCTGGAAGATCATGCCGATGGAGCGGCGCTCGGCGCGCAGCGCGGCTTCGCTCAGCTGCGTCAGGTCGGTGCCATCGACGATCACCGCGCCCCGGCTGGGACGCTCCAGCCCGTTGACGAGACGGATCAGGGTTGATTTGCCGGCGCCCGAACGCCCGATGACGCCCAGAATGCGCCCGCGCGCCACGGACAGGTCAATGTCCTTCAGCGCCTCGACGGCAGCATGGCCGCTGCGGGCCGGATAGATCTTTGCCACACCCTTGATCTGCACCAGAGGCGCCGGGCTGCCGTCCGCCGGCGCGGAGGCAAGACTGTGCGGATCGGGCGGATTGGATTGCATGTTCACGGGGTCAGAACCTGTTGGGAGGGCCACCGCAACGCCTTGGGAGGGGCGTTAGGACGGACTGTGACGCTAATATCCCGGAGCCGGGCCAGCAGCGCGAGGGACCCGGTCATCTATATCGCCTCAATTCCGGATCGGCTTGGCCCAATTTGGAAAATACGGGGAAAAAATTTTCAGGACGGGGTGAGGCCGCTACCGCATTGACCGCATGCACGTGATGATTGATGAAAGCAGGAGAGCTGCAAGAGACGCGGAATGCAGGCAGATCTTCACCTTCTGGCGAGCCGGTTCTGGGCCAAGACCTTTGAAGCGGACTTGATGGCTGGCGCGGCCTACAAGCCGGTGCTGCATCACCTGCTGGATGTGGCGGCGGCGGCACAATGCCTGTTGCAGGCGAGGCCAGGCCTGCTGCGCCGTCTGGCTGCCCGGCATGGCGTGCCGGAGGAGCAGCTGCTGCCGGTGCTCGTCTTTCTTGCCGCCCTGCATGACCTTGGCAAGATCTCCCGCACTTTCCAGATCAAGTGGCCCGAAATCTGGCCCGAAGCAGCGCTGGGGCCATTGCGGCCGGTGACGGGCCGTTCGCACTGGCGCAACACGGCGTATCTGCTGAATGCTCCTGCCATCAGGGAGCGGCTCGTCAGCCTGTTTCCCTCTCTGCCCAGGCTCGGAGTTCAGACCCGGATAGCGCCGCTGATTGCGGCCATTGCCGGGCATCACGGTGTGCCGCCGTCTGGGGACGAGACAAATGCAAAGGAGACATGCGCCGGAACGGATCCGGACCTTGGCCCGCAGCTTGTGGCCATTGCCGCCCATGTAGCGGGGGAGCTGGCCCGCATTCTGAAGCCGCAGCCGCTGGCGGCATTGCGTGACACAGGCGCATTCAAGGCCTTGTCCTGGCCGCTGGCCGGACTGATCACGCTGGCCGACTGGGTGGGCTCGGATGCAACTTTCTTCGGGCGGCAGGATCCGGAGATGGAGGCGGAGGACTATTGGCCTCTGGTGCTGGCGGCGGCAGAAAGGGCCGTGCGGGAGAAGGGCCTGTGCCCGCCTCCTGCCTTTGCCGTGCCGGATCTCGCCCGCGTGGCCCCGGCTGCTGCCGCCGCACCCCGGCCCCTGCAGCAGGCAGCAGCAGAGCTGCCGCTGTCCGGCAGTCCGGCGCTGGTGATCCTTGAGGATACGGCGGGCGCCGGCAAGACGGAGGCAGCTCTTGTGCTGGCCGCACGAATGATGGCCGCGGGTATGGGGGAGGGCATCTTCATGGCCCTGCCCACCATGGCGACCGCCAATGCTATGTATGGCCGGCTGGCGCCGGTTTACCGGCAGCTGTTTGACGGCGGCAGCCCCCCCTCGCTGGTTCTGGCCCATGGGCAGGCCCGCCTGTCGCAGGCGTTCCGGTCCAGCACGGGGGCAGCCGCTCCCGCGCAATATGAACACGGCGGAGAGGAGCAGTCCGTCTCTGCATTCTGCGCCAGCTGGCTGGCGGACAGCCGCCGCAAGGCGCTGCTTGCTGATGTGGGGGCCGCGACCATCGATCAGGCCTTTCTCGCCGTTCTGCGCAAGAAGCATCTGGCGCTGCGTCAGGCGGGCCTTGCCAGCCGGGTGCTGATTGTCGACGAGGCGCATTGTTTTGATGCCTATATGGGCAAGGAACTGGAGCGCCTTCTGGAACTGCATGCCATGCAGGGCGGCTCCGCCATCGTATTGTCGGCAACGCTGGCGGAGAGGCAGAAACGGCAGATGCTGAAGGCCTTTGCCAAAGGGTTGGGGGCGGGCACCCCGCAAGGGCTGGATGCGGGTATGAATCCGGCTGAGGTTTCCTATCCGTTGATCACCCGGCTGGATGCGGGCACCGTCGCGCAAACGGCGCCGGGCTCGGACCCGCGCCTCCACCGGGAGGTGGCGGTGCGCCGGGCAGCCAGCCGGGAAGCGGTGATGCAGGAGGCGCTGGAGGCAGCCCGCCAGGGCGCCGCTGTTGCCATCGTCTGCAATGCGGTGGACCCGGCCATCCGCATGTTCGAAACCCTGAGCGCTGGGGGAGAGGTACCGGTGGATCTGTTCCACGCCCGCATGGCCCAGGTGGACCGGCAGGCGATTGAGGCGGATGTCCTGTCCCGCTTCGGAAAGGAGGCGCCGCAGGACAGGCGCGCCGGGCGCATTCTGGTCGCCACGCAGGTTATCGAGCAGTCACTGGACCTCGATTTTGACCTTATTCTCACCGACCTTGCGCCGGTGGACCTGCTGATCCAGCGTGCCGGGCGCCTGTGGCGGCACATGCCGCAGCGCCCCGTGGAAAGCCGGCCCTTTCCCGTTCCCAGCCTTGTGGTGCTCTCGGCCGATCCGGACGAGGTGGCAGACGCGAACTGGGGCGTGGACATCTTGCAGCAGGCGGCCTTCACCTATCAGCGGCCCGCCGTGTTGTGGCGCACGGCCCGCCATATCTTTGACAGGGGCCGCATCGTCAGCCCCGCGGACATGCGCCCGCTGATCGAGGCCGTCTATGGCCCTAAAGACTGGGAGGATGTGCCGGAGCCCCTGCATCAGGCCCAGCAGAGGGCGGAAGGCAAGGAGCAGGGGAACCGGCAGCTTGCAAAGTTCAATCTGGCGGAGCCTGCCGATGGCTACACCGGGCTTCAGGGTCAGCTATCCTCCGATGAGGAAATCGGCACCAGGCTAGGCGAGGCAACCCTGACCCTGCGTATCGCCCGGATGCAGGGCGGCACACTGGTGCCATTGGCCGCGCCCGGCGGCCCCGGTCCTGAGGCCATGGCAGAGGCCTGGGCCCTGTCGGCCCTCAGCTGCCGCGCGGCGATCCTGACCCGGCAGGGCAGGGACGCGCCCCCGGCACCGGATGCGGCAGAAGAAAAGCGCCGCGCCGCCGCCCGAGAAACCCTGCGCCGCAGCTGGCCGGAGTTCGAGGCCTCCATCGTCATCGCCATTCTGGGGGAGGACGGTCATCTGGACGCGGGCCCGGACTACAGCCGCACGCTCTTCTACTGCCGCAGGCGCGGTCTGACGAACGGTGCCGCGCGGGAATGATCCCGCACTGCCGGGGCTGCAATCAAGCCGGGTTTTTCTTGCCTGCTGCAGCCCCTTGCGCCACTCTCCAATCCGCCCTCCGAAAGCCCCCGAATTTCCGGTAGCTTTCCGCTCTTTGAAATTCTATTTTCAGATCAATGCTCTCCAGCAAGAGTGTTCCCCGCACACGCGGGGATGAACCGCCGAGAGGCTGTATCAGGGCGTCTATCACGACGTGTTCCCCGCACACGCGGGGATGAACCGAATGCTCATTCTGGATGGCCCCTATCTGTCGAGTGTTCCCCGCACACGCGGGGATGAACCGGCCGTGCAGTCGCGCATCAGCCAGCTGGGCAAGTGTTCCCCGCACACGCGGGGATGAACCGGCATGGCCAGAAGCTGCCAGCGCCTGCGAAAAGTGTTCCCCGCACACGCGGGGATGAACCGGCGAGAAACTGCGGGCATCGGGCTTTCGGGTCGTGTTCCCCGCACACGCGGGGATGAACCGCGCCCGCGCCGCATTTTCGTTTGCGCCCATGGGTGTTCCCCGCACACGCGGGGATGAACCGGCGAGAAACTGCGGGCATCGGGCTTTCGGGTCGTGTTCCCCGCACACGCGGGGATGAACCGCGCCCGCGCCGCATTTTCGTTTGCGCCCATGGGTGTTCCCCGCACACGCGGGGATGAACCGGCCCAGAGGCGCCGGACCAAAACGGGTGCCGCGTGTTCCCCGCACACGCGGGGATGAACCGGAAACGGATGACTGGTGCCGCCTCGTCAAGAAGTGTTCCCCGCACACGCGGGGATGAACCGACCGGTGCCGCGCTCACCGAACATCATCTTGCGTGTTCCCCGCACACGCGGGGATGAACCGTGGGTGGCCATTGCCAGCCTTGTTGCCGCTGTGTGTTCCCCGCACACGCGGGGATGAACCGGTAGGGGTTGCCCGGCAGCACCTCGCCGGGCAGTGTTCCCCGCACACGCGGGGATGAACCGCCGGGAGGATATCCGCGCCTCCTGGCGGCAGGGTGTTCCCCGCACACGCGGGGATGAACCGTGGACAGCATGTGGGCCGCCGCAGCGCAGCTCGTGTTCCCCGCACACGCGGGGATGAACCGTTTGCGTGCCAGCCATTGCCGGCAGCACCTCTGTGTTCCCCGCACACGCGGGGATGAACCGCCAGATTGATCACCCGGCGCTCGCCCTCCCGCGTGTTCCCCGCACACGCGGGGATGAACCGCTTCCCGCCCGCCACCTGCGCTGACTGCCTCCGTGTTCCCCGCACACGCGGGGATGAACCGCCGCAGCGCGACACCTGGATCCAGATGATGGCGTGTTCCCCGCACACGCGGGGATGAACCGCTTCCCGCCCGCCACCTGCGCTGACTGCCTCCGTGTTCCCCGCACACGCGGGGATGAACCGCCGCAGCGCGACACCTGGATCCAGATGATGGCGTGTTCCCCGCACACGCGGGGATGAACCGCAGACGTTGAATGCGGCCAATTACGCTGCCGCGTGTTCCCCGCACACGCGGGGATGAACCGGGGCAGGTCACCAACTCGCCGCATCTGACGCTGTGTTCCCCGCACACGCGGGGATGAACCGGCGCGGGAGCAGGCAGAGGCCATGCTCGCTCTGTGTTCCCCGCACACGCGGGGATGAACCGGTGCGCGGCACCTGGGCGGCGCGGTGCAATGTGTGTTCCCCGCACACGCGGGGATGAACCGTCGGCATCCGTGGCGGCGAGTGGACGGCGCCCGTGTTCCCCGCACACGCGGGGATGAACCGTTGCTCTAAATGCTCTGCCCCTGACATGGAGCGTGTTCCCCGCACACGCGGGGATGAACCGCACCATCACAATCCCGCACCGGCAGGTTCTGCGTGTTCCCCGCACACGCGGGGATGAACCGAGCGGAACGAGGAAAGTGTCTGGAGCGAGGCCGTGTTCCCCGCACACGCGGGGATGAACCGATCGCGCAGGCCGTCTCTCAGTACAAACAGCTGTGTTCCCCGCACACGCGGGGATGAACCGGTATGAAGGAGCACGGCGAGCCAGTCCCCGAACCGCGCGAACTTCCGGCGTTTTTGGCGGATGACACATTGGCGGAATGGCGCAGCGGGGCAACCTTTACCTCCGTGCCACTCGCTCCGGAATCCTGACGTGCTGCGCTGCATTCTGCAATCGAAGATTGATCTTCCGTTACGTTTATCATAGGGTTGAAGCTGGCGAATGTTTGCATCCTTGAGTGGGGGAGGTGCGGCATGGGCAGGCTGGTTTGGTGGCTGGGTGTTCCCGCCGTTTTCGGTGCGGGCGTCTTTGCAGGCGTGCTGTTTTCGCCGCCACTGGGCACGGCGCTACTTGAGGCGGCCGGGCTTGATGGCGCTGGCCGGAAGTCATCGATCGATCGCATAACGACAGGTGCAGTTGAGCCCCCTCCGGGGGGCGGCGGACGTGCGCCTGCCAGCGATGAATCTGTCACTATTGCCCAACTGATGGCGGGCATTTCGCAAACGGCGTCTTACGCCTACCTTCAGGAGCATGCCTATATCCTGTCACCGCATGCCATCGCCTCGGGCGAGGATCTCATCCTCCCCGAGGACCTGACACGTCTCAGCCTGATGGAACTGGGCAAGCGGCATGCGCAGGCCGATGCAGCCGGGCGGGCGGCGATCCTCGAAGAGGTTCAGCGGCGCGAACTGCGCGTCACCGAGATCAGCGGCGAGTTCTTCCCCGACATGGTGCTGGATTCACCGCACAATGCCTTCATCTATGTCAGCCGGGGCAAAAAGGGCGATGCTGTTGCGGCAACCGGCCCAGCGGCGGCCATAAGTATCAGTGCCACAATGGAGCCCGTAACGCTGGTGCCGGTGCAGACGGAAACGTCATCCACCATCGGGGCGCGATTGCATGGCGCCGGGTTCGATATCGAGCCGAAGGAGATGATCTGGCGGCAGGTGCCCGACGGGCAGGAGGAAACCTTCCTCTGGGTGGTGACGCCCCGCAAGGAGGGGGAGCTTCAGCTGACGATCGATCTGCGGCAGAAACTGATCTTTGGCGGAGAGACCATCGAAAGACCAGTCCGCAGCTTCCCCAAGACCGTTGCCGTCTCGGCTGACCTCTTCACACGGATCGGCCGGGCGGTTGGCGGTGTCAGCGTTGCGCTCGACACGGCCAACAAGATCGGCGTCGCCATCGCCACCCTTCTTGGCATTGCAGGCATCGGAGGCCTTGGCGGCCTGATCCAGTACCTCTACCGCCGCCTCCGCCCGGCCCGCGCTGCGGGTGCGTGATGGGCAACTGTGGGGCGGTTGACATGTTGGGGAATATGAGGTTTTTCCAACGTGTTCCCCGCGTGTGCGGGGATGAGCCAGTACTCGGTTGGGTCACTGTCCTGTTCCCCGCGCACCCGGGGTTTTCGACCCTTACCTTAGTCAGGGTGATATTCAGTGCAACAAAAATCGTAAGATACTAGGTTGAGTTTCAGTATCTCGTTGACGAGCGCGCCTAAGCATGCTTTATTGAATCCAGTCGCCGGCCTTGGTGGTCTGCGACTGGTCCTTAAGCAGCAGGGCGAAGTGTCTTGATTGGCGTCAGCCTTCACCCCTTAGCAAAATGGAGGTGCAAGTCATGGCTATCATAATAGCTGTTGCAGTCTTTGATTGACTGAGATTTTGGTGTTTCTCAGTTGAGATCAATCGAAGACTGCCAACCCATAGCACAGTTGAGCGTGTCTGGCTGGCGCCTGCTGGGTGCGGTTGATTTTTTAATTTTTGCGTGCATTTCTGCTTATGGCTCTCTGGGGTGGAGTTTTCATCTCCTAGCTTGTCTGTGAAATGCACAAGGCCTGTGCCGGGGGGAGTGGGATGGGGTTCAATGTTCTGACGGACCGGTGTTTTCCCGTGGTCATGCGATCCGGGGAGCGGCGGTGGGTGGACTTTGCCGGGCTGGCCTGCGGCTTTCCGGGGTCTGATGAGCCTGAGGCCGGGGTGGGCGATGCTGCGGACGATGCTGCTGACTATGCTGTGGCCTTTGACTGGCCGCGGCCGGACCTCGACATGGCCTGCTATGAATTGTGCGTCGGTGTGTTGCAGCTTTGCCTTGATGTGTTCAATGATGACCGCTGGGAGGAGCTCTGGTTTTCCTCTGTCGGCCGGGAGGACCTGGCGGAGCGGATTGCCCCCTTTACCCATGCCTTTGAACTGCTGGGCGGGGGCGCGCGTTTCCTGCAGGACCGGGAGGCCTTCGAGGCGGACCTGAAGCCTGCGGCTCTTTCGCCGGTTGAGGGGCTGTTCATCGACACGCCGGGCCAGAATGGCCAGAAGAAGAATGCGGATGTGCTGACGCACAGGGGGCGCTATCCGGCGCTGGGCCTGCCTGCGGCCGCAATGACGCTTTATGCCTTGCAGGCCTTTGCCCCGGCGGGCGGGGCGGGCAACCGCACGTCCATGCGCGGCGGCGGGCCGCTGTCTGTTCTGGTGCTGCCCGTGGCGGGGGAGGGGCGGGCGCCGGTTTCGCTCTGGCACCGGCTGCTGGCCAATGTGACGAAGCTTGCCGTTGGCGATGCTGCAGCGCAGCTTCACACCGTCCTGCCCTGGCTGGCACAAACCCTGACCTCTGACAAAGGCCGCGTCATTCACCCTGATGACGAAGGCGATGCCCATCCGCTGCAGGCCTTTTTCGGCATGCCCCGGCGGCTGCGGCTGGTGGCGGATGCGCAGCCGGGCATCTGTGCGCTTACGGGGCTGGAAGGCCCGGTGGTGACCCACTTCGCCCAGCGGCCTTACGGCATGAACTATGGCATCTGGCAGCATCCGCTGACGCCTTACCGTCAGCTCAAGGAGACTGAGCCGCCCTATTCGGTGAAGCCCAAGACCGCCCGTTTCGGCTACCGCGACTGGGTGGCCGTTGCCGTGGGGGAGGGGGCAGGAAGCCTGTCGCGTCTGCCGGGGAACATCTCCGCCGCGCGTCAGGACCGGGTGGAGCCGCTGACCAGCTATGGCCACGATCCCGTTCTGCGCGTTGGCGGCTGGGCCATGAACAATATGGAGGCCATGGCCTATCTGTTGGCCGAACAGCCAATGCATCTGGCCAGGGACAGGGATGTGGCGCAGATGCTGGACGGTCTGGTCCGCAGCTTTTCCGAAGCTGGCAGCGTGGCGCTCTCGGCCCTGCGCGATGGACTGCGCAAGGCCCTGTTTGACGGTCAGACGCCGGATGCGGAAAAAGGCGCTCTGGGCAATGCGCAGGCGGCCTTTTTCGAGGCAACGGAGCCGCAGTTCCACAGGCTGGCCGCCGCTTTTCTGAATGGCGGCGAGGATGAAAGCCTTGAAGCCCGGGCGGAACGGCAGCGGCAGAACTGGCGGCGGCAACTGGAAGAAACCGTGCTGTCCCTTTTCGATCAGTTTGCAGGCGTCGAGGACGTGCCGCCCGAGCGGGCGCAGCCGGTTGTCGAGGCCTATGCGACCTTGCAGCGCAGCTGCCGGGGCTATGGGCCGGGTGGAAAGCGGTTCTTTGAAGCGCTGCGTCTGCCCCTGCCGGTCCCAGACAAGGAAAAGGGCAAGGAAAAGGGCAAAGGCGTGCCAAAGGCAAAATCCCGCTCCGGGAGGGACGAATGACCATGAAACTGAACAAGCCGGCCGCTGAAGCCGCAAGGGACTGGTGGCAGCGGCTGCATCCCAATCCGGTTACGGGGCGTGGCGGCGACAGGGCCGGGCGGGCGCGGCTGCGCCGGGCCTCCGGGCCGCTGGAAGCCCTGCTGGAACCGCAGACGCAGGCCCTGATCGAGGCCGTGCGCCAGGCCTCCGGCAAGGCCTGGACCTCGCAGGCTCAGTATCAGGATGAGGAAACGCTGCTGCGCTTCGGGGTGCTGGCCATTCTGCTGGCAGAGACGGATGTTCATTTCGAGGAAAGGCAGCGCGGCTTTGCCGGGCTGCTGGGGCAGACGCCGGACGGTTTGTTGACGTCCGATAATAAAGACCGCCGCTGGTCCGTGTCCCGCTTCGGCGCGATGATGCGGGCGTGGAAAGAGCCGGATGAGTTCTGCCGCCACATCCGCCGGGCGCTGCCGGTGCTGAAGCGCGAGCCCTTTGATGTGACGGCCTTCATCCGCGATGTCATCGGCTTTGACGGCGCCGTGCAGCGCAAATGGACCTTCGATTATTACGGCCAGCCGCAGCTTGCGGCGGGCGATGGCAAGGCCGGGGCGCAGGAGAGCCCCGCCTCCGGACATGCTTTCCCTGAGGAGAACTGATATGGCCCGCTTTCTGCAGCTTCACATTCTGACCCCCTATCCGGCTTCCAACCCCAACCGGGATGATCTGGGCCGCCCGAAGAGCATGATCCTGGGCGGTGTGCCGCGCATGCGCATTTCCAGCCAGGCCATCAAGCGTTCCATCCGCACCCATGAAGCCTTCACTCAGCCGCTGACCGGCAATCTGGGCGAGCGCACCCAGCGCATGGGGCAGGTGCTGAAGCAGGCGCTTCTGGACAAGGGTGCGGACGAGGACAAGGCCATTGAGATCGCCCGTGAGGTTGCCGGCGTCTTCGGCAAGCTGAAGGGGGAGAAGGACGCCAACCCCACCTACACCGAGCAGCTGGCCTTCATTTCCCCGCAGGAGCGGCAGATCGCAACGGATATTGCGCTGCGCAAGCTCGCCGGAGAAAAGCTGCCGAAGGAAAAGGAACTGGCGAAGATGGTCTTTCTCAAGGCCGATGGCGCGGTTGATATCGCCATGTTCGGCCGCATGCTGGCCGACAATCCGGATTTCAACCGCGATGCGGCGGTGCAGGTGGCCCATGCCTTCACGACCTCCCGCGCCGAGGTGGAAGACGATTTCTACACCGCCGTCGATGACCTGAAGCGGCCGAGCGAGGATGCCGGCGCTGGGTTTGTCGGCGAAGCCGGTTTCGGTGCGGGGATTTTCTACCTCTACATCTGCGCCGATCTGGAGCTTCTGGCGGAAAATCTTGGTGGTGACCGGGAGCTGGCAGCCCGTGCGGCCGAGGCGCTGGTGCGCACCGTTTCCGTGGCCTCGCCCTCCGGCAAGAAGAACAGTTTTGCCAACCATGTGAAGGCCGAATTCATTCTGGCCGAACTGGGTGATGCCCAGCCGCGCACGCTGGCGGGCGCCTTCACCCGTCCCGTCGAAGGCCGCGATCATACGGCTGAATCCGCCAGGGCGCTGCTGGCCAAGCGCGAGGCCTTTGCCAAGGCCTATGGCCGGGACTGGGCGTCCGAATGCTGCCTTCAGGTGGGCGATGCAGACAGCGCAACGCTGGATGAACTGGCGGCCTTTGCTGCAAGCGGAGTGACGGAAGGTGCAGAGGCCGGGGCAGCATGACGGACCGCTGGCTCGTCATCACGCTGGAAGCGCCCCTGGCTAGTTTCGGGGAGGCGGCGGGTAACGCGCAGCGCGGCACGGCGGAGCGGCCCTCCCGCTCGGCGCTGCTGGGCCTTGCTGGCGCCGCCCTTGGCCTGCGCCGGGAGGATGCGGCTGGCCAGTCGCGCCTGTTTGCGGGGCTGCGCACGGCCAGCCTCAGCCAGCGCCGCGGCAAGCTGCTGACCGATTTCCACACCTTCCAGTCCCTGCCATCTTCGGCAGGGGCACCACGCAGCCGTGCGGCAGCCCTCGCGTTGCGTGAGGAGCTTTCAACCTCCATCACCCGGCGCGAATACCGCATGGATGTGCGCTATCTGGCGGGATTCACCGCTGCGGATGGTGTGGCGGAGGGGGAGGGGATTGATCTGGCGGCGCTGGCGGAGGCTTTCCGCCGTCCGCGCTTTACGCTCTGGCTGGGGCGCAAGTCCTGCCCGCTGTCGCGTCCGCTCAATCCGCAGGTGGTCCCGGCACCGGATGCCGCAGGCGCCTTTCTCGCCTATCTTGAGGCGGATCCGCTGCTACTGGGCACTGTGCCGCGTGAGGCAGAGCTTGCGGTTGAGACCTTGGGGGATCTGCCGTCCGGTGCGGCCATTTCCCGCCAGCATAACCGGCGCGATGATCCGCAAAGCCGCACCAGCTGGCAGTTTGCCAGCCGCAGCGAATATGTGACGGGCCTCAGCCTGCCTGCGAGGCCGGAACGGGAGGCGGCACGATGAGCGGGCTTTATCTTTCGCGGCTGGATCTGCGCCGCTCTTCGCGCAATGTGGCCCCGCTCATGGGCCTGCTCAACCCCGCTGACAGCGCCGCGCAGATGAACACGGGGCACCGGCTGCTGTGGACGGCCATGCCAGCGCATCTGCGGGGCCGGGCAGCGGAGGGCAGGGCCAGGGAGAGTTGGGCCGGGGAGGGCGCGCCCTTCCTGTGGCGGCGGGACACGCATGACGGCCGCTACTACGTGCTGGGGCCGGAACTGGGACAGGAGGAATCGCCCTTTTTCGAGATTTCCTCCCGCCCCTTCGAGCCGCAGCTGGCGCCCGGCGACTTGCTGGCCTTCGAGCTGAGTGTCAATGCCACCGTCGACCGCAAGATTGGCACGGATGACAGCGGCAGGCCAAAGCGCAAACGCAGTGACGTGGTGATGGACCTGATCCACCGCCGGGAGAGGGAAGCTGGGAGCCCTCTGCAGCGTGGCGCCTTGCGCGAGGTGGCGGCCCATGATGCGGCGGTGGACTGGCTGAAAGGACAGGGGGAACGCTCCGGCTTTGCCCTCAAGGGCCTGCGGGTCCAGGCTTACCGCGTCGAGCAGGTGCCGCGCAGCAAGGGCAAGCCCGCCCGCTTCGGCGTGCTGGATCTTGCCGGGCTCATTGAAGTAGAGGACCCCGCAGCCTTTCTGGCGCGCCTTGGCCGTGGCTTTGGCCGGGCCAAGGCCTTCGGCTGCGGCCTGATGATGATCCGGAGGGCCTGAACCATGAGCGGCGGGGGCACGGCATCCGGTTTCACCATGCCCGGTGCCCCGCCGCCGCGCCCCATTGCGCTGAAGGACCGCTCGTCCATCATCTTCGTGGAAAAGGGCCAGCTGGATGTCATCGACGGCGCCTTCGTTCTGGTCGATGCCAATGGCGTCCGCATGCATATTCCGGTCGGCGGGCTGGCGGCGATCATGCTGGAGCCGGGGGTGCGCACCAGCCATGCGGCGGTGTCGCTGGCTGCCCGTGCCGGCACGCTGCTGGTCTGGGTCGGGGAAGCAGGTGTACGCGTCTATGCCGCCGGACAGCCGGGTGGGGCGCGGTCTGACCGGTTGCTGTGGCAATGCCGTCTCGCCATGGACGAGGCGGCGCGCCTGCGCATCGTGCGCAAGATGTTCGAAATGCGTTTCGGCGAGGCCGCACCTGAAAAGCGTTCGGTCGATCAGTTGCGCGGCATCGAAGGAGCGCGGGTCAGAACGCTTTACGATGGCTTTGCCCGCCAGTTCGGCGTCACCTGGACGCGGCGCAATTACAATCCGGACAACTGGGACTTTTCGGACGTGCCGAACCGCGCCCTGTCTGCCGCCACGGCCTGCCTCTATGGCCTGACGGAGGCGGCCGTTCTGGCGGCAGGCTATGCGCCCGCCGTGGGCTTCCTCCACACGGGCAAACCGCTGTCCTTCGTCTATGACATTGCCGACCTGTTCAAATTCGAAACCGTGGTACCTGAGGCTTTCCGTATTGCCGGGCAGCAGGCCAAGGGCAAGCTGACAGGCGCGGTGGACCGGGAAGTCCGCCTTGCCTGCCGCGATGCCTTCCGCCGCACCAATCTGCTGGGGCGGCTCATTCCCGCCATTGAGGAGGTGCTGCTGGCAGGCGAGTTGCCGCCGCCGGAAGATCCGGACTATGCCATCGATCCGGCCTTCAAGGATCCCTCTCCCTCCGGCGATGCGGGGCACCGGTCATGATGATGGTCGTCACCACCAATGCTCCGCCCCGGCTGCGCGGGCGTCTCGCCGTCTGGCTGCTGGAGGTGCGGGCAGGCGTCTACATCGGCACTTACTCGGCCCGCACGCGCGAGATGATCGCCAGTCAGGTGGCGGCGATGATTGAGGATGGCGACGCCGTGATCGCCTGGACGGCCCCCACTGACGCGGGCTTCGACTTCCAGACCTATGGCCGCAACCGCCGCATGCCTGTTGATTTCGACGGCCTGCGCCTCGTCGCCTTCCATCCGCCGGATGCCGGAAATCCGGGGCCGGGCGGGCCCGGATCAGGCTGATAAAGGCCGGCCGGACCCGTCATTCTGCCCGTCTCCGGCCCCCCCTCAAAACCGCCCCAAAACCGGTAGCTTTCCGCTCTTTGAAATTCTACAATAAGATCAATGATCTCCAGCAAGAGCGTTCCCCGCACACGCGGGGATGAACCAAGGGCCGGAGCCAGATGGCCCAGCATCTGGCCGCGTTCCCCGCACACGCGGGGATGAACCGGCGCGCTTGAGCGTGTGCACGAGGCAGGCGCCGCGTTCCCCGCACACGCGGGGATGAACCGGCCTATCTGCCCGGTGGCGCCACCACGTCCATGCGTTCCCCGCACACGCGGGGATGAACCGGTCGCCGACCGCGCGCACGCTGTCGAAAGCCCGCGTTCCCCGCACACGCGGGGATGAACCG
>NZ_LIPT01000016.1:17251-17590 GCF_001418225.1 Pannonibacter indicus
GCGTTCCCCGCACACGCGGGGATGAACCGTTGGGCCTTGGCCCATGCGGTGGCGGCGCCATGCGTTCCCCGCACACGCGGGGATGAACCGGCCAGTGTTTTTCCATATAGTGCCGGTCCAATGCGTTCCCCGCACACGCGGGGATGAACCGTTTGTTCGGAGATATACACATCGAGAACCCCCGCGTTCCCCGCACACGCGGGGATGAACCGCCGCCCATTGGTCATGAGTATTTCCAGAACCTGCGTTCCCCGCACACGCGGGGATGAACCGGCGTATTTGGTGCCTTATCTGGCGTTTGAGCGGCGTTCCCCGCACACGCGGGGATGAACCGACGTA
>NZ_LIPT01000016.1:17860-62263 GCF_001418225.1 Pannonibacter indicus
GCGTTCCCCGCACACGCGGGGATGAACCGTGATCGTGCGGTTTGATCCCGACCGGCTGCACGCGTTCCCCGCACACGCGGGGATGAACCGGAGGGATACGGCCAGCTGCACAGGAGGATCGGTGCGTTCCCCGCACACGCGGGGATGAACCGCGCGGCTGCAGCGAGTGACCGCAGATGCGGACGCGTTCCCCGCACACGCGGGGATGAACCGGCCAGGCGTGCCGGGGCGATCACCGAGGAGCTGCGTTCCCCGCACACGCGGGGATGAACCGACAAGATGCGGCGCACCAGCGCCGCCCCGACCGCGTTCCCCGCACACGCGGGGATGAACCGAGTCCATCGCAGCTATCACGGATGACGCAGCCGCGTTCCCCGCACACGCGGGGATGAACCGGCTGTCAGTTGCTGCATTGATTTTCCTCACTTGCGTTCCCCGCACACGCGGGGATGAACCGCTGGCGCAGGGGGTCGGCAACGTCATGTGAAAGCGTTCCCCGCACACGCGGGGATGAACCGCCGGGGGGGGGCACCCACGAGCGCGAGCGGGTGCGTTCCCCGCACACGCGGGGATGAACCGGGCGCGGTCCAGATGGAAGAGCTTCGGCAACAGCGTTCCCCGCACACGCGGGGATGAACCGTGGGACTTCGCGCGCAGCCTGACCTATCGGATGCGTTCCCCGCACACGCGGGGATGAACCGTCATCGTCAGATTTGATCCCGACCGGCTGCACGCGTTCCCCGCACACGCGGGGATGAACCGCCCCCGATTGGTCATGAGTATTTTCAGGGCCTGCGTTCCCCGCACATGCGGGGATGAAACGAGAGGTTCTTGACTGGCGTAAATTCTGGCTTGAAGGCCGTTCTGGATTGCATTAAGCCTTAGATCAGGAATGGCCAGCTCAGCTCCACGGGCGGGTGCATTTATCATGTGTCTGCTCAATCCTGCTGGAATTAGCCCAGGTGGACGTGAGCCAGAGGGCCATTCCGTTCTTCTCTCCCAAAGCTTGCATTGCCCGAGGTTCGCCGCTGTGGGGTTCTGGTCTGTTGCTGTGACCGGAGCTGAGCGGTTGTTTCCGGCAAGTGCCGGGAGCCTTGCTGCGGGCTGAGGCTGGAAGCCAGGTTTTCCGGCTGCGCATCTGCCTGTTCCAGCGCCAAACTGCGCTCCTCAACAGGGGATGGGGCGTAATCCGGGCTCGACAGGGCGGGTGCGGCGCGGCAATGTCTGGCGCATGTGCCGGCGGGGTGATGCCTGATGCGGCGGTGATGACGTTGTTCCGGCGGAAAGTCCTGACTTGATTGCTCTGCGCCCAATCCTGAGTGTTCTCGGCTTTCTCTACGCCGCTCTTGCGACGGCCATGCTGGTGCCGGCCATGGTGGATGTGGCCAGCAAGAATGCCGACTGGCAGGCCTTCGTCTTCTCGGCCTTTCTGACCAGCCTTGCGGGTACCCTGCTGGCCCTTGCCATGCGCGGCACGCTGAGCCGGGGGCTGAACATGCGCCAGACCTTCGTGCTGACGGTGATGGCCTGGGTGACGCTGCCAGCCTTCGGCTCGCTGCCGTTCCTGTGGCTCGGCATCGGCTATGCCGATGCCATGTTCGAGGCTGTCTCCGGCTTCACCACCACGGGAGCCACCGTTCTGGAGGGGCTGGATTCCCTGCCGCCGGGGCTGCTCGTCTGGCGCTCCATGCTGCAGTGGATGGGCGGCGCCGGGATTGCCATCATGGCCGTGGTGCTGCTGCCTTTCCTGAGGGTTGGTGGCATGCAGCTGTTCCAGACGGAAGTGGCGGACCGCACCGAAAAGATCGTGGCGCGCTCCGTGCAGCATATCCGGCTGATCGCCGGCTGCTATCTGCTGCTCACCTTTGCCTGCGCGCTCGCCTATGCGGCGGCCGGCATGGAAGCCTTCGATGCGGTGAACCATGCCATGACCACGGTGGCCACCGGCGGCTTCTCAACTTACGATGCCTCCTTTGCCGCCTTTGCGGACATGCCGGCGGTGGTCTGGACCTCGATTGTCTTCATGATCCTTGGGGCGCTGCCTTTCGTGCTGATCGTCCAGGCGCTGCGCGGGCGGCCGCTGCAGCTCTGGAGCGATCCGCAGGTGCGTGCCTTCCTGCTGTTCATGGCCGTGGTGACGCTGGGCCTGACCGTGCATCTGGGCGGCACGCAGGATCTGGTTTTCCATGAGGCCCTCAGAAAAGCGGCCTTCACGGTGGTATCGATCACCTCCACCACCGGCTTTGTGCTGACCGATTATCAGGCCTGGGGCAGTGCGGTGGCCGGTCTCGTGCTGATGCTGTGCTTTGTCGGCGGCTGCACCGGCTCGACCTGCGGCAGCATCAAGTTCTTCCGCTATCAGGTGTTCTTCGGCACGGTGCGCTCGCATCTGCGCAAGATGGTGCGGCCCAACCGGGTGACGCCGGAGTATTTCGGCCGCACCCGGCTGACGCCCGAGCTCTCCTTCTCGGTGCTGTCCTTTCTCATCGTCTATATCGGCGCAGTCGGTGCGGTTACTCTGGCGCTGTCCGTGTTTGATCTGGGCGCCATGACATCCTTCTCCGCAGCGGCCAGTGCGATCGGCAACATTGGCCCGGGGCTTGGCCAGGTCGCTGGGCCGGCCGGCAGCTATGCGGCGGTGCCGGACGGGGCCAAATGGGTGCTGAGCGTTGCCATGCTGCTGGGACGTCTTGAGCTTCTCACCGTGCTGGTGCTGCTTGACCGCGATTTCTGGGCAAACTGAAAGGCTGGACGATGGACTTCGGCAAACCTCTCATCCGGGGGCGGCTGGTCAAGCGCTACAAGCGGTTTCTGGCGGATGTGGTGCTGGACAGCGGCGAGGAGATCACCGCCCACTGCGCCAATCCCGGCTCCATGCTCGGCCTCAATGCGCCGGGCTCGCTGGTCTATCTGTCGCGCTCGGACAATCCGGCCCGCAAGCTGGCATGGTCCTGGGAGATCATCGAGGCAGACGGCGCGCTTGTCGGCATCAGTACGGCCCATCCCAACAAACTGGTGGAGGAAGCGCTGCTGGCCGGGCTCATCCCGGAGCTTTCCGGCTTTGCCGGCCTGCGGCGGGAGGTCAGATACGGCAAGAACTCGCGGATCGACATCCTGCTGGAAGAGGTGGACGGCGGGCTCACCTATGTGGAGGTGAAGAACGTCCATCTCATGCGCCAGGCCGGGCTTGCCGAATTTCCCGATTCCGTGACGGCACGCGGAGCCAAGCATCTGGTGGAACTGGAGGATATGGTGCGCGCCGGGCACCGGGCGGTGATGGTCTATCTGGTGCAGCGGCCCGATTGCAGCGAACTGGATTTTGCCGCGGACATCGATCCGGCCTATGTGGCAGCACTCAGACAGGCCATGGCTGGCGGCGTCGAGGCCTATGCCATCGGCTGCGAGGTGACACCGGAGTTCATCCGCGCCACCCGCAAGGTTGCAATCCGCGCCTGAGCGGGTAAGCCGGTTGTGTCAGCTCGGCAGGGCTAAACCCTGCTGCGCGCCGCCGGCGACTGGGGCATTGGCAGGGGCCTGCAGCACAACGATCTTCGTGCCGTTGGGCACGCGGTTGTACAGGTCGATCACGTCCTGATTGATCATGCGCACGCAGCCGGAGGAAACGGCGGTGCCGATCGTCCAGTATTCTGCGGTGCCATGGATACGGTAGAGCGTGTCGCGGCCGCCTTCGAAGATATAGAGCGCGCGGGCGCCCAGCGGATTGGCGAGGCCCGGCTCCATGCCGTTCCGGTACTGCTCCAGTTCCGGCTGACGGGCGATCATTTCGGCCGGCGGCGTCCAGCGCGGCCATTCGCGCTTGTAGGCAATGCGGGCCGAGCCGCCCCAGGTGAAGCCGGCGCGGCCGATGCCCACGCCATACCGCATGGCCTGTCCGCCTTCCATGGTCAGATAGAGGTAGCGGTTGGGCGTGTCGACGATGATGGTGCCGGTCGGCTCTGGGCTCTGATAGGGCACGATCTGACGGAAATACTGCGGCTTGACGCGGCGCAGATCCGCAGCCGGGATCGGGAACTGCTCGTTCGGCATCGGGCCGTACATCTGCAGATATTCCGGCGGAATGTGGCTGTAGGAGGGAGCTGCGCCCTCATAGCCATCACGGGCGAAACCGGGCGAGGGGACCGGCTGGACGTAGCGGGAGTTACAACCAGCAAGAAGGGTTGCCGAGGCAGCAACCAGAAACCGGCGACGGGAAAGCAGCATTTAAGACCTCAATTCTGATCTGGAGCCGGCGGCATTGCGCTGCGCGGGCCAGGCTCCTGGCGACAAGCTCCCCGAATTAACTTTCCGGGGGCTTAATCCGTTCCATTTTCACGAAAAGTTTGATGAACGGGGTTTCGGGGGCGGGTCGTCCAGGCGGGCGGGAGCATCGCCATAAGGCTCCGGCGCTCCCAGCAGCAGGGGTCCGGCGGGCACGCTCACCCGCTGCGGCTGTTCCTGCAGGGGAAAGCCCATGATGCCGGTGCACAGCATGATCTTGCAGGGCGCACCCTGACCGGGCAGCACCGGCGCCCCCTCGTCCGGGGTGCCGGCCTTGGGGGCCATGCTGGCGATGACGCTGTAGGAGGCAGGCTGAAAGGTCTCAAGGCTCACCAGTCCCGCTCTGACAAATGCGGAATGGGCTTGCGCCGGGCGCATCACGGCAAGTGCCAGCACCAGCATCACAAGTGCCGGAGCGAGCGCCAGAATCGCCAGATTTCCTCTCAGGGCCGTCATCATGGTCCCCTCATTAAGGGGGAATGTGGCAGCGCGGGGGCGGGTCAGGCCAAATCGCCGTGACCAGCGGAGGAGGCGCAGCACGATCGCATCACTGTGGCAAAAAGGGCGCAGATACACTTGGGGCGCAGACACGTGCCTGCGCCCTCATGCTATAAGCGGGAGGTCAGCCGGCAGTCGTCTTGGCCAGCGGCGGCTGGAACTGCCAGCCCATGTCCCAAGGGAAATAGATCCAGGTGTCCTGCGACACTTCCGTCACGAAGGTGTCGACCAGCGGGCGGCCCATCGGCTTGGCATAGACGGTGGCAAAATGCGCCTTCGGCAGCATCTCCCGGACAACGCGTGCGGTCTTGCCGGTGTCGACCAGATCATCGATCACGAGCACGCCGCTGCCTTCGCCCTCATCAAGGCCGATGACGCGCGGGTCGATTGGCTTGATCACCTGCAGCGAGCCCTGATTTTCGTAGTCGTGATAGCTGGCGACACACACCGTCTCGATGGTGCGGATGCCGAGCTCACGGGCCACGATGGCGGCCGGCACAAGGCCGCCGCGGGTGATGCAGACAATCGCCTTCCATTCACCTTGACCGGACAGGCGCCAGGCGAGGGCGCGGGCGTCGCGGTGGAACTGGTCCCATGAGACGGGGAAGGCTTTCGGCTGGTCCGGGTTTTCCATGGAGGTCTTTTCCTGTTCAGGCATTGCTGAGGGCGGCAGCGACGGCAGCTTCCACGGCCTCGGTTGCGCGGTTCAAGGGGGCTTCATCACGGGCGCGGATCACGAGCTGGGTCGAGTAGCGGCCGTCCTGATTGCGGGGATAGGAGCCGATCACCGTCTCGGGATGGTCCTTCTGGATCTGGCGCAGGGCATCGGCAATGCGGCTTTCGGGCAGGGCGGCATCGACGCTGCGCGACAGGATCTTGCGGCCGGTGCGCAGGGTGGGTACCACCGCGTCCAGCATGGCCTGCATGATGTTGGGCACGCCGGCCATCACATGCACATTGCCGATGCGGAAGCCGGGAGCCTTGGACACCGGGTTTTCGATGAGGTCGGCGCCGGCCGGGATGCGGGCCATGCGCTTGCGGGCATCGGTGAACTGGCCAGGCGCGTAATGGGCTTCGAGAATGGCCATGGCGCGTGGATCGTAGTCAATGCTGACGCCGAAGGCCTTGGCGATGGAATCGGCCGTGATGTCATCATGGGTGGGGCCGATGCCGCCGGAGGTGAAGACGTAATCATAGCGGCTGCGCAGGGCATTGACTGCCTCGACGATACGGTCTTCTTCATCCGGCACGACGCGCACTTCACGCAGCTCGATGCCGGTCATGGTCAGCACATCCGCCACATGGCCGATGTTCTTGTCCTTGGTCCTCCCGGAGAGGATCTCGTCGCCAATGACGAGAAAGGCGGCGGTCACGATGTCACTGGGCTTGTCGCTCTGCATGGCCTGTTGCCTTTCCGGGCCTTTTACCTTCAGGGTTTGCCCGGCTGCTGGCAGCATGCATGCCGGGAAAAACGCTTTATCTCAGGTTTACGGCGCGCTCAAGCATGTGCAGGGGCGCCAGCCATAGATCCAGTCCATCCGCTGCAGCAGTGACTGCGGCGAGGACAGGCGCAGCACCGTGTCACGGGCCAGCGCTGCGGGCAGACCCAGATGATAGATGGTGGAGTTCGTGGCAGCCGTCTGCTGCACCTTGGCCGTGCGGGGCTGGCGCTCGCGCACATAGGCCTGAAGCGCGGCGGCGGGCTGATCCGGCCGCGCGGCCAGATGCTGCGCGAGAACGATGCCATCCTCGATGGCCATGGCCGCGCCCTGTGCCGCGAAGGGCAGCATGGCATGGCAGGCATCACCCAGCAGCGCGATGCGGCCTTTCTGCCAGATGCCGCCTGCATCGACGGCCCGCAGCGCCCAGCGGAGCCATTCATCCGGCAGCCGCAGCAGGTTCAGGGCCGGTTCAGGCCATCCGGCAAAGCGCTGCAGCAGGTTTTCCTTGCTGGCCGGTTCCGACCAGCCCGGTGCATCCCAGTCTTCTTCCACCAGCGCGACCAGATTGAACTCCCGCCCCTGCCGCAGCGGATAGTGAACAAGATGCGCCTTCCGGCCGAACCAGATGCCGGATCCGGCCAGAAACTGCGGCGGGATCAGGCTGGCCGGAACGGTTGCCCGGTAGGCGGTGCGGCCGGAGAAGACGGGAGCAGGGCCGTTGAGGATCGTCTGGCGTATTGCCGAGCGCACGCCATCGGCGCCGATCAGGGCGTGAGCTTCCAGCGTTTCGGGGGGAGTGACCCCTTGTGCCAGTGTCACCTGCAGCTTGCCGCCTTCCTCGGAGACCGAGGACACGCGGGTGCCCAGACGCAGGGAAACCGCCGGCATGGCATGGACCGCGTCCAGCAAAGCGTGCTGGATATCGGCGCGGTGGACCAGCAGATAGGGTGCGCCGTAGCGGTCAGCGGCGGTGGCACCAAGCGGCACATGGGCGAGAGTGCCGCCATGCCTTGCGCTGCGGATCGTCAGTTCCTGCGGTTCGAAGGCATGGCTGCGCACCGCATCCAGCACGCCGAGCGCTGCGAGCACATGCGTGGCATTGGAGGAAAGCTGGATGCCGGCGCCCACTTCCTCGAGCCAGGCGGCCTTCTCGGCCAGGATGACGGAAAAACCTCTTTGTGCCAGCGCGAGGGCGGCGGTCAGCCCGCCGATGCCCGCTCCGGCTATGATGACGGGATGCGTCATGGCCGCTCCTGTCCCGAAAGGGGACGCCGGATCAGCGGCGCCCGGCGGGCACCGCAGAAAGATACATCAGCCGGCCGGGAATCAGGCGGCTGCCGGAACCCAGACGCAATCCGCCGGATTGGCTTCGGCGGGCTTCAGGGCCGGGTTGAACTTGTAGAGCGTCGAGCAATAGGGGCAGACAATCTGGTCTTCATCGCCCATGTCGAGGAACACATGCGGGTGATCGAACGGCGGATTCGCGCCGATGCACATGAATTCATGCGCACCGATTTCAATGCTTTCGTGGCCGCTGCTGTTCTGGAAATGCGGTACTACGTGATCCGCCATGGCACCTGTCCAAGATTGCTGTCCGGGTCAAAAGATGCGCGAACATACCGCCCCCGCGCCGGAAAGTGTAGGGGGCTTGGCGGATTTCCCGTGCGCAGCGGCGGCCCGCAGGTTCCCTGTCCCTGCATAAGCCAGATCAGCCATTCCGGGGAACTTCCAAGCGGCGGATCTTGCGCCTAAGGTATCGGACAAATTGTCTCTGCCTTTAACGTAAACGTCAGGTCCCGCATGCCCGTCTTCAGATCCGATATCGCCGACATTGCCTACATCGATGAGGGGGAGGGGGAGCCGATCCTGCTGATCCACGGCTTTGCCTCGAACAAGTCCGTCAACTGGGTCAATCCGGGCTGGGTGGATCTTCTGGTCAAGGATGGCCGCCGGGTGATTGCCCTGGATAACCGGGGCCACGGCGAAAGCGGCAAGTTCTATGATCCGGCGGACTATGGCGCGCCGATGATGGCCGAGGATGCCCGGCGGCTGCTGGATCATCTCGGCCTCTCCAGTGTTGATGTGATGGGCTATTCCATGGGCGCCCGCATCACTGCCTTTCTGGCGCTCAATCATCCGGACCGGGTGCGCCGGGCAATCTTCGGCGGCTTGGGCTACGGCATGATCACCGGCATCGGTGATGGCGAGCCGATTGCCCGGGCGCTGGAAGCCGAAAGCCTGCAGGACATTCCCGATCGCACGGGCCGGGCCTTCCGCGCCTTTGCCGAACAGACCGGAGCCGACAAGCGGGCGCTGGCGGCCTGCATCCGCTCGTCCCGGCAGAAGATTTCCGAAGAGGATGTCGCCCGCATCGCCCGCCCGGTGCTGGTGGCCGTTGGCACGAAGGACGACATTGCCGGATCGCCGCAGGCGCTGGCGGACCTCATTCCGGGCGCAAGGGTGCTGGAGATCCCCAACCGCGATCACATGGTCGCCGTGGGCGACAAGGTCTACAAGCAGGGCGTCCTCGACTTCCTGGCGCAGACCGCATGAGCGCCCCCGCAGCCACCAGCTTTACCGGTGCCGAGGGCAACCGGCTTGCGGCTGACCGTTTCGGCAGCGGGACAGGCCAGCCGGTGCTGCTGCTGCATGGCGGCGGGCAGACGCGCCACGCCTGGGCGGGCGCGGGTGTCCGTCTCGCCAGGGCGGGCTTCACCGCCTACGCCATGGACCAGCGCGGCCATGGGGACAGCGAGTGGGTGGCCTCCGGCGCTTATGATTTTGCCGATTTCGGCAGGGACCTCTCCGCCGTGGCAGCACAGGTGGCGGAGCGCCATGGCCGCCGGCCGGTGCTGGTCGGTGCGTCGCTTGGCGGGCTGGCCGGACTGCTGTCTGAGGGCGCGCAGACGCCGGGGCGGCTCGAAGCCATGGTGCTGGTTGATATCACCCCGCGCGTCGATGCGGGCGGCGTTTCGCGCATTCTCGACTTCATGGCCGAGAAGGTGGACGAGGGCTTTGCCACGGTGGAGGATGCGGCGGATGCCATTGCCGCCTATCTGCCGCACCGGCCGCGCCCGCGCTCTCTGGACGGGCTTGCGAAGAACCTGCGCCTTCATCCCGATGGCCGCTACCGCTGGCACTGGGACCCGGCCTTCATCGCTGCACGCCATGCAGGGGGCGAAGATCTGCGGGCAAAGGTGGAAGCCGAACTCGTCGCCGCTGCCGCCCGCCTGACTCTGCCGGTGCTGCTGGTGCGCGGCGGCCAGTCGGAACTGGTCAGTCAGGAGCATCTCGACGAATTCCGCCAGCTCGTGCCCCATGCCCGGCTGGCCGATGTGGCCGGGGCCGGGCACATGGTGGCCGGAGACCGCAATGACGTCTTCACCGGCGCACTGCTGGCGTTTCTGCAGGATCTGGCGGTGGAGGCCAAAGCCTGAGTCGGATCAGGAGCTTGAGCCGTTTGGCTGAAGTTCTGATTCTGATTCAACTGGGGCCCGAAAGCTGAGTCGTTTCAGGCCTCTGGCCCGTGCGGTTGAGGCGCTGTTCACGCTCCCTTGAATTCTGGAGTCCGCTTTTCGAGGAAGGCGGTTCTTCCCTCTGCGAAATCCGCGCTGTCAAAGCAGGCGATGGCAGCGGCTTCCGCCTTGGCAAAGTCCGGTGCGGAGTGGCCTGCCGGGATGATGAGCGCCGCCTTGGTGGCGGCATGAGTCAGCGCTGCGTTTTGTGCAATCATGGCCGCCAGTTTCCGTGCCGCGGCCTCTAGTGCGCTGTCTTCCAGAAGCTGGTTGAGAAAACCCCAGTGCAGGGCCTCACCGGCTTCGATGCGCCGGGCGGTGAAGATCAGTTCCCTTGTCCGCGCCGGGCCGATGAGCGCGGCCACATCCATCAGCGCCGCCGGGGGATAGGCGATGCCGAGCCGGGCGGCGGGGATGCCGAAGCTGCTGCCGTGGCTGGCAAGGCGCAGGTCGCAACTGGCGGCAAGACCAAAGCCGCCGCCGAGGCAATGGCCGCGGATCATGGCAATCACCGGCTTGCGGCAGGCCTTCAGCGCCTCGAAGGCGGCGAGGTTGATGTCCTCATAGGCACGGGCGGCCTTCGCGTTCTTGCGGGTTTCCTCGAACTCGGAAATGTCCGCCCCGGCGCAGAAGGTTTCGCTGCCCGCACCGCGCAGGATGATGGCGCGCACATCGCGCTCGGCTTCAAGCGCAGACACGGCAGCGGGCAGGGTGCGCCACATCTCCAGCGTCATGGCGTTGCGGCGCTTTTCATTGGCGATCACCAGCCAGCCGGTGCTGCCTTCAATCCGGATCTCAAGTTCCGGCGGGGGAGTGTGCGATTGTCCCGTCACGTGATATCTTCCCTGTCTGGCGCCTTGATGGAATGGCGTCCGGTGATGAGTTCTTTCCCTTTTGGCCGGGCTTTGTTATGGCTCGCTCCGGCCTATATGAGGACGGCATGACAGGTCCGGCGCGGCAGAGGCTGCGCACAGGGCCTGCGACAGGAGACGCGCCATGGTGAACACCACTTTCAAGACGGCCAAGCCAACCGTGAGCTTGCATGATCCCGTATGGCATCAGCTTCGGGAAGAGGCCGAAAAGATGGTCATCGGCGAACCGGCCCTGTCGTCCTTCGTTTATGAGACCATTCTCAACCACGGGCGCCTTGAGGATGCCGTGATCCACCGGCTTGGCGACAGGCTGGGCCGGGACGTGGTGTCCGCCTCCCTCATCCGCCAGACCTATTCCGAAGCCCTCAGCGACGAGCCGGAACTGGGCGAGATCTTCCGCGTCGACATGATGGCCGTGTTCGACCGCGATCCGGCCTGCGAACGGCTGCTGGAGCCGCTGCTCTATTTCAAGGGCTTCCATGCGCTGCAGACGCACCGTCTTGCCAACTGGCTGTGGCGGCGCGGGCGCTCCGACTTTGCGCTGTATCTGCAGAGCCGCTCCTCCGAGATCTTCCAGGTGGATATCCATCCGGCGGTTCCTGTCGGCCGGGGCATCTTCATGGATCACGCCACGGGGCTTGTCGTTGGCTCCACGGCCGTCATCGAGGATGATGTCTCGATCCTGCAGGGCGTGACGCTGGGCGGCACCGGCAAGGAGCAGGGCGACCGGCATCCGAAGATCCGCAAGGGCGTGCTCATCGGCGCGGGCGCCAAGATCCTCGGCAATCTTGAAATTGGCCGCTGCTCGCGCATTGCCGCAGGCTCGGTTGTGCTTCAGGACGTGCCTTGCAACACCACCGTGGCCGGGGTTCCGGCGCGGGTCGTGGGGCAGGCGGGATGCGCAGAACCGGCCCGGTCCATGGACCAGCTGCTGGCGGATAAACAGCCTGAGGCGTGATCCCCCTGTGGGAAAGCCCATGATTCCGGGGAAAGGCGGTTCCGGCGGTTGGCTCACGGCGCTGTTCGTGTAGGTTCCGCACCCGTGAAATACGGGGACCCGAAAGGAGCGAAAGACGTGAAAGCCGACGAAATCAAGAAGCTGGAAGCCTATCTGCAGCGCAAGTTCAACCTGCCGTCCATGAAGGTGAAGGCCCGTCCGAAGAAGGACGATTCCGCCGAGGTTTACATCGGCGACGAGTTCATCGGCGTTGTCTTCCGTGATGACGAGGACGAAGATCTGAGCTGGAGCTTCCAGATGGCCATCCTGGAGATGGATCTCGAGGAAGACGGCGAGGATTGATCCGGCAAGCCGCCGCCGGAGCCATGAGCAAGCGGCACCGGCTGCCGGAACTGATCTGAAAGGGACGTGCCCTGCGCAAAGCTGCAAGGCGCGTCCCGTCTGTTTTCCGGTCTGGCGTAGACGTCTGGGAGCGTCCAGGTATCAGTGAGGCAGGAAACTCTCGAAAAGTGCGCCCATCTGCCGGTCCAGCCGGCCCCAGCTGCTGAGCAGCTTCATGTCGAAGCGGTAGCTGGCCACGAGATCCGGAGCGAGGCGCATGTCACGCAGGCAGCTTGCCGGTGCGTCTTTCGGCAGTCTGCAGCGGGCGGCAAATCCGGTTTCAAGCCCTGTGCCGTCATCCTCGTAGAACAGGACATCTTCGCTGGCGCCTGCCTTGCCGGACATGTCGAGCATGTAGAGCCCGCCTTGTCCCACCTGCGGCTTTCCGGCGGCAAGGCGCCGCAGCATGGTGTCCATCCGCTCCATGACCGTCTCGACCTTGCGGGACGCCATAAGTTCCACGGTGATTGGCATTTCCGCGGCGGTCCGGTTGCCCCTGTTCCCGCTGGTGCCTGCATAGCCGGTCATGGAGGGCCAGTTGACTTCCAGGGTCAGCCGCTCGTGGAACGAGCCTTCCTTGCGCTGCTCCGGCTTGGGCAGCATGTTCATGGGAACCGTTACCTTGCGGTCGCCAAGCCAGAGCGTGACAAGGCGGGCTTCGGCCGTGCGCAGCTCCGCCTGAGTGGCGGCCTGTTCAATCCAGCCGCCAATCATCTTTGCAATATAGGCAAGGGTCAGCAGCACCAGCAGCGTCAGAATCAGAGCGGAATGGAACGGCCGGTAACCTGTTGCCTTGGGTAGGGTGACCGGCATCATGGCCGCCACCTTTCGGCTCTGCGCGCAAAGCAGCCGTCAGCATTTCCGTGCCAAAGCAGGACAGATGTTCCAGAACGGTATGGGCAGACCTGTGATGGTTGCTGCATTCGCTTGGTTTCTGTTCCGTTCGTGACCGCCGGAAACCGGCATGCGGTTTGCACTTCCCCTCCTGTCTCCGTGAGGACAGACTCATGCCCCGATGGTTAACAAGAGGTTAATGCTGTGCTTCTTGAACTGCTGCTTGCCGTTTACATGGGCTGCGCCGGCTTCGTTGCAGCGGGCCTGGTTGGAAGCGCTTATCAACTTGTTACCGACTCGCCACCCAGTTTCCAGATCCCGGCGCACAGTATCGCAGGAATTCTGGGGGTTGTTCTGATCTGTGTCTTCGCCGGCCCCTTCATCATCATGCGCAATGCCATCCGTGGACGGCGGCTGGAAGGGCGCCCGGTCGGGTGGCTGGTTGCCTCCTCCACCATTGCAGGCATGTGGAGCCTGTGCTCTGGTGTCCTCTTAATGCATTTTGCGCTGGGGCTTGCCAACTCATGGTCGTGATCCCGGTGTGACAGACCGGGAGGAAAACATGACGCTCTACCGCCTTGGAGACCGGATGCCGGAACTTGCTGCCGGTGGAGCCTGCTGGGTGGCGCCAACGGCGGTGCTGATCGGGGCGGTGCGGCTGGAGGAGGGGGCGAGCGTCTGGTTCGGCGCCGTGCTGCGCGGTGACAATGAACTGATCCTCGTTGGCAAGAACAGCAATGTCCAGGACGGCTGCGTGCTGCACACGGACATGGGCTATCCTCTGACCATCGGCGAAGGCTGCACCATCGGCCACAAGGCCATCCTGCATGGCTGCACCATCGGCAGCAATTCGCTTATCGGCATGGGCGCGACGGTGCTGAACGGCGCGAAGATCGGCCGCAACTGCATCGTGGGCGCCAACGCGCTGATCCCCGAGGGCAAGGAAATCCCGGACAATTCGCTGGTGGTGGGCATGCCGGGCCGTGTTGCACGGACGCTGGATGCTGCGGCGGAAGAAGGCCTGCGCAAATCGGCCGCAGGCTACGTGCGCAACTGGCAGAGGTTCAAGGCCGGGCTGGCACCTCTTTGAACTCACGACTGAATGATGATGGTCCGCCGGAATACGCCTGAAAAGGCGGGAGCCGGTCTCGCGGGGGCGGACCGGCTCCCTGAACCCGGCCGTGGTTGGGATGGGGAGGGTGGGGACGCGGCCGGGCTGTTCTGTCGGGCTCCGGGACGTCCCGGAACGCTTCCGTATGCGGGTCTCAGTTTCCGATGCTGGCCACGGTGGTGACGCGGGTATCGGAAATGCTGGTCCAGGCGGCTGCCGATGTCGTGGCCTGCCGCTTCACGTAACGGTAGGGCGTCGAGTACCAGGGCAGCACGGCCTCGATCTGGTTGTCGAGGATCAGGTCGCCCTGATCCGTGCGGACGGTGAGGACCGCATGGCCTTCGTTGTTGATGTCCTTCACCACCGTGATCAGCAGCGCGCTTGCGGGCCAGCCGGCCTTTAGCAGACGGCGCTGCTTTTCGATCACATATTCCTCGCAGTCGCCAATGCCATTGTCTGGAAAGGTCCAGTATTCTGGCACGCCGAACTGTTCCATGTCCGTCACGGGACGGATTTCCCGGTTGACGGTGGCATTGACCGAAAGCAGTTCCTCGAAGCGCTCTTCCGAGAGCTTCACGACAACCGGCTTGCTGGTGCGGGCCGCGCAGGCCGCCGGATGTTCCTTGCAGAAGACGAGATGTCCCTGCGGCGCTGCCGCAGCTCCGGCCATGGCCATATAGCGGCCGGGATTGGCGCTTGCTGCTGTGGCATACATGGCTGCCGCAAAGGCAGCGCATGCGATGATTGGCTTCCAGATCTTTATCTTCATGTCGTCGCCCTCCCCAAGGCTGACGACACCATTTCATCTGCAATTTTATTTGCGTCTAAGTCGAGTGATTGCTTTTTCCATGATGTTTATCTGAATTTGAATTGAGTTTTTTATTTATTTTATTTGATTTTGATCTGAGTTTTATATTGATTTGAATAAAATTTTATATATCTTATTCAAGTTGCTGATTTAAAAGATAAATTTTCAGAAATCGGATGGCTGCGGCGGAGGGCCTGTTCTCCTCAAGCCCATCAAAAAGCCGTTTCAGCCTCGCGTGGGCGAGGAAAGAAAGCTGAAACCATACGGGAATTTTCTGTGTTGCCGGCCGTATTGGCCCTGCCGGAGCCCCTCCCCGGGAGGCGGCCTCACTCCGCGGCAAGGCGGAGGCATGAGCCTTGAGAGGAAGGATTGGTTGCCTTCCGCACAAAAAAATCCCGGCTTTGGGCCGGGATTTCTTTGCGGTGTCATTCTGAAAGGCAATGCCGGTTTCCGGTGACTTCACCGGAAGGGCGATAGGGGCCACGCAGGCGTTATGCCGGCGGCGTGCTGCCGTCCTCCGGATCATCCGGTCTCATATGCTGTTCGAGCAGGGCCTGATTCTGGATCACGGCGAATTCGACCGCAATGCCACCTTCCAACTGACGCACGACGCGTGCCCGCATCCGGCCGAGGGCGATCTCGGTGCCGATCGGCGGACGTGCCGGGCAGGAGAGCGCAGCGCCGGACAGTGATACGTCGATGATGCGGCAGGTATAGGCGCTGCCATCGGGCAGAACGATACGGGTGACCGGGTTCTTCGGCACGAAACGCTCGTGGCGCCGGTCTTCCGGCAGGTTCAGCTCGTTGCGGTTGGCCAGCCAGGTCAGCACGCTGGCGATCTTGTCACGCTTGCGCGGCGTGTTGGCCAGCGCCACGGCAAAGCCGCCGTCGATCTCGCGTATGATCGTCCCCTCCACCCGGCCGATATGGTCCAGATAGGCCACCACCTTTTCGCCCACACGTCCTGCCACAGGGGCAATGAGTGCCATGCCGCCGGGCGACATGTTGACGACCTGACAGGGATATTCCTGCCGGTTTTCCAGCATGAAGCGGCCGAGGACGTTCACCTTCACGCGCTGGTGACGGCGCCGGTCCGTGCCCTTGGCGGGCAGACCGGGCGCGGGCCTGGCAGCTTCTGCTGCTGTCATGGATCTTGTTTCCCTATCTTATACGGGATGACTCTTGTTCTCCACGGACACGATAGGCGGGGACTATTAACATTGCGTAAGATCAGCCCATGACTTTTCAGATCTTGCCGCCGTCATAGACAGTCAGATGCCCGACGCGTCTCGTCCCTTCCATCGACGGGGCGGCAAGATGGGCCTGTCCGCCATTGATGATCTGCGGAACAGCCGTGCGGCGCGGGGCAGGGGTGCCTGTCAGGAAGGACGGGCGCTCATCAGGCCAGATCAGCCGCAGGCTGGAGATGGACTGGTTCAAAATGGGATGCAGGCCCAGCCAGTAGGGGCGCTCGAAGCTGGCGCTGGCGCCAAGGATGCGGCTGCGGCCTTCGCCCGGCATATGCAGGGGGAGAAGCAGCATCTCCATCTTCAGAACCTGATTGCGCTCGGTGTGCCCGTCAACGCCGATAACCGCCGCCGCAGCATCTTCAGTGATTGCGGCCATGACGGAGGCGAGGGCTTCCCGGTCCTCATTTCCCCAGCCACGCAGGAAATTGCGGCCTTTCAGCTCGCGGCAATGGGTGGAGCAAAGACGGGTTCCTGCGAGGCGGTAGCGGTAGGTGTCCTGATCGACAGCTTCCAGAATGAAGGTGTCGCCGAGCAGGCCGCGAATCCGGCCCGGGTCGATCTCCGACCGGTTCGGGGCGGTGCGGGTGCCGCGCAGTTCGTCCCAATACTGATAAAGGGTACGGTTCATACCATGCTTCATTTTGACCGGTCCTTCTGCCACTTGTGCGCCGCTGCGGCATGCGTGTCCTTATCTGGGACAGTTCTCCGCGCCTGCGCTGGTTCTGCCGGTTACAGAGCATTTACTATGCCAAATGCGCCGGTGGGGGGGGAAATCACCGGCTTTCCTAAAGTTTGAACGGATTTTTAAGGTTACTCCAAGCTTGCGCTTGCTCGGGAAATTGCTTTGGCACAGGCTGATTGCAGCCAGGTGCAAGAGATCCGGACGGCCGGACCGGTCACACTGCGGCGCATTTATCCGGGCCTTGCGGCAGGTGCGGGGTCCGGAACAGGTCATGAGGCGCCCGTTGCCGGCAAGGCGGCGGGCGCCTTGTCTTTGTCTTGTCTTTCCGGGGCAGATCCTTAAGTGTCTGGACATGAACCGGGCATCCTCAATGTCCGCAAGTGAAACAGATGTCAGGATTGAACCGGTCAAAATGAACCAGCCCCAGCCGATCGGCCCGTCCAGTGGCCTGCCGCCGCAAGGCCCGCTCCCGCCAAGCCAGAAGGCCTTCAACATTCCTGCCGTGGTGGCCATTCTGGCCGGTCTCATGCTGGTGGTCCACCTGATCCGCACGGAGTTTCTGAGCGCGGATGCCAATTACGAGATTCTGGTGCTGTTCGGCTTCTGGCCTGCCCGTTACAGCGCGGAGCTTTTCGGCGCCGGGCTCGTTCCGGGCGGATATGCGGCGGACGTCTGGTCGTTTCTGACCTATGCCTTCCTTCATGGCAGCTGGGCGCATGTGGGCATGAACATGGCCTGGATGATTGCCTTTGCACCGCCTTTGGCGGTCCGCCTAGGCACCGTCCGTTTTCTCGCCCTGAGCGCGGTGGCGGCCATTGCCGGCGTTCTGGTGCATCTGGCGCTGCATTTCGGCGAGGCTGTGCCGGTGATTGGGGCTTCTGCCGCCGTGTCCGGGCAGATGGCGGCGGTGTTCCGTTTCGCCTTCCAGCCGGGCGGGCCGATGGCCGGTGGCAACCGCAATGATCCGCGGGCCTATGAGCTGCCGGTTGCGCCCTTGCGCGACGCCCTGTTGAATGCCCGCGTCCGCAATCTCCTGATCCTGTGGTTCGGCATCAATCTGCTGTTCGGCGTGGCGGGCGGGGAACTTCTCGGTGCCTCCGGGGATATCGCCTGGGAAGCGCATGTGGGCGGCTTTCTGGCCGGGTTTCTCCTGTTTCCCTATTTCGACCCTGTCCGGCGGTTTCGATAATGTGACGTAAAGTGAAGCTCTCCGCCCAATGCAGGATTTGCATCCGCTGCGCTTTTGAGGGCATGATGAACGTCAGGTTACCGCCGGGAGGAGATGGGAGGTAGCCGGTGCCACGTCAGCTATCGGGAGAGCAGCATGACAGTAGCTTCGATTCTCAATACCAAAGGCCGTGACGTGATCACGGCGAGTTCGTCGGCCACGGCCGGCGACATCTGCAAGCTTCTTGCAGAAAAGCGGATTGGCGCGGTGGTGATCACTGATGCGAAGCGGCACATCGAAGGCATCGTTTCGGAACGTGATATCGTGCGTGTCATCGGGGCGGAGGGGCCGGAAGCCCTGAACAAGCCGGTGACGGCCATCATGACCCGCACCGTGATCAGCGCATCTGAAGGCGATACGCTCAACAGCATCATGTCCCGGATGACATCCGGCCGCTTCCGCCACATGCCTGTGGTGTCCGGCGGCAAACTGACCGGCCTCATCTCCATCGGCGACGTGGTCAAGCACCGCATCGCACAGGTGGAAGAGGAAGCCGAGCAGATGCGCAATTACATCGCCATGGCGTAAAGGCCTTGCGTGGCCCCGGCAGGCGTGCCGGGGCTGCGAGTGCCAGCAGGATGTTTATCCGCCTGCAGGAAACAGGCGCGGATACTCGATCTTGGGGCAGCGGTTCATGATCACTGTCAACCCGGCAGCCTCCGCCTTGGCGGCCGCTTCCGCGTGCTCGACGCCGATCTGCATCCAGATCACCTTCGGACGGCTGGCCAGCGCCAGTGCCTCGGTGACGATGCCAGGCACCGCATCGGACGCGCGGAAAATATCCACCATGTCCACCGGCACGGGAATGTCCGTCAGGCTGGCATAGACCGTACGGCCCAGCAGCTCCTTGCCGGCAAGTCCCGGATTGACCGGATAGACCTCGTAACCCTGATCAATCAGGAATTCCATAACGTGGTGCACCGGCCGGTCCGCATTGGCGCTGGCGCCGATGATGGCGATGGTCTTCGTCTCTTCAAGGATCCGCCGGATCAGGCTGTCGGGATAGGCGGGCGTCATGGTCATTCTCCGGTCCATTCGGGTTTGCGCTTCTGCAGGAAGGCGTTGATGCCTTCTTCCGCGTCGCGGGCCATCATGTTCTCCACCATCACCGACGCGGCATAGTCATAGGCCTCGCCCAGCGGCATTTCGAGCTGGCGGTAGAAGGCCTCCTTGCCAATCTTCAGCGTCAGCGGCGGCTTGGAGGCGATGACCTCGGCATATTTCTGCACGACCTGTTCCAGATAGTCGCCCGGAACTATGCGGTTAATGAGGCCAAAGGACTTGGCGGTGGAGGCATCGATGCTTTCCCCCGTCAGCAGCATCTCCATGGCCTGCTTCGGGCTGGCATTGCGGCTCACCGCCACCATGGGGGTGGAGCAGAACAGGCCGATGTTGACGCCCGGCGTGCAGAAGGTGGCCGTGTCCGTGGCCATCGCCAGATCGCAGGAGGCGACAAGCTGGCAGCCGGCCGCCGTTGCAACGCCCGTCACCACCGCAATCACCGGCTTGGGCAGGCGCACGATCTGCTGCATCAGGTCCGAACACTGGCGCATGATGGCTTCATATGTGGCCCGGCCGCCGTCTGCCTCGGCGCGGGCTGCCGTCAGCTCCTTCAGGTCATGCCCGGCGCAGAACACCTTGCCCTCGGCGCCTAGCAGGATGACCCGCACCGCCGGGTCATTTGCCGCCAGCTCCAGCTCGGAGGACAGCGCGGTCATCATCGCCCGCGACAGGGCATTCATCCTTTCGGGCTGCTGCAGCACGAGGCGCAGCACGCCATTGTGCAACAGCTTGCCGATCAGCGGGCGGGTTTCGGCTGCGGCGGTGTCTTCTGTCTTCTGCATTCTGCTTTCCCGGCATGGTCACGATGTGGCCGGAGCATACAGCAGCCGGGCCAGCGGGGAAGCAGGCAAAAGGGGCACATCTCTGGTGCTGCCTCCGTCATTTGGCCGATGCCCCTCCTGGTTGGCAAGGGCCGTGTTTCCGGCAAGAGTGGTCCAGGAACGAGAAGGGGGACGCGATGCTGCCGGTGATGAGCGTGGACGAGGTGGAGGCGTTTCTGCGGGCCGAGTTTCCGCAGATCTATCTGGACGGGCCGCTCACCCGGGTGGAGGAGATCGCGCCGGGGCTCGCCACCCTGCGCTTCACCGCCAGCGAGCGGCACCTGCGGCCCGGCGGCACAGTGTCCGGCCCTTCGATGATGGCGCTGGCTGATCTTGCCGCCTATGTGGTGATCCTCGCCCATGTCGGCCCGGTGGCGCTGGCGGTGACAACGAATCTCAACATCAACTTCCTGCGCAAGCCCGCGCCGGGCGATCTCATCGCCACCTGCCGGATTCTCAAGCTCGGCCAGCGGCTCGCCGTGGTGGATTGCGCCATCTGCGGGGACGGGGAGGGCGAAATGGCCGCTCACGCCACCGCCACCTACTCGATTCCGCCGCGCCGGCAGGGCTGAAACGGCAAGATTTATGCGGTATTTAGTTACCGTTTTTGCAAGTCATTGATTTATAAATCTAATTTGAGGCATGGTGCAAATGTTTCGCCTTGACGGTTTGCTGGCGAACGCGTATCACCCTGCCCGAACACACGGTGTGCCGTGCGGGATCTCTATCCTGCCAAGCCGCCGTTCTGGTTTCACCGACGATTCACGGATCAGACACATGAAGACCTTCTCTGCCAAGCCGGCTGAGGTCGAGAAAAAGTGGATCTTGATCGACGCTGAAGGCATGGTCGTAGGCCGTCTGGCTGCCTACATCGCCAGCCATCTGCGTGGCAAGCATCTGCCGACCTTTACTCCGCACGTTGACTGTGGCGACAACATCATTGTCGTCAACGCTGACAAGGTGGTGCTGACGGGCCGCAAGTACGAAAACAAGAAGTACTACTGGCACACCGGCCATCCGGGCGGCATCAAGGAGCGTACTGCACGCGCCATCATCGAAGGCCGTTTCCCCGAGCGCGTGCTCGAGAAGGCTGTCGAGCGCATGATGCCGGGCGGCCCGCTGTCCCGCCGCCAGCTCAAGAACCTCAAGGTTTACGCTGGCCCGACCCACCCGCATGAAGCTCAGACGCCGGTCACCGTCGACGTCAAGAGCCTCAACGAAAAGAACGCGAAGAGGGCTTGAGCATGGCTGAGCTGCAATCCCTGGACCAGCTGAAGGGCGCCGTTCCGGCAGCCGTCGAAGCTCCGGTTCATGTCCAGAAGCTGGACGCCCATGGCCGCGCCTATGCCACCGGCAAGCGCAAGGACGCGATTGCCCGCGTCTGGGTCAAGCCGGGCACCGGCAAGATCACCGTCAACGGCAAGGACTACACGGCATACTTCGCCCGTCCGGTCCTGCAGATGATCCTGCGTCAGCCGATCCTGCTGACCAACCGCGATGGCCAGTATGACATCGTTGCCACCGTCACCGGTGGCGGCCTGTCCGGCCAGGCCGGCGCTCTGCGTCATGGCATCTCCAAGGCCCTGACCCACTACGAGCCGGAACTGCGCGGCATCCTCAAGAAGGAAGGCTTCATCACCCGCGACAGCCGCGTGGTCGAGCGCAAGAAGTACGGCCGCGCCAAGGCCCGCCGTTCCTTCCAGTTCTCCAAGCGCTGATCTTTCAGCTGCTTGTCAGACGCAAAAAGAACCCGCTGGTGCGAACCGGCGGGTTTTTTGTTGTGGGGGGAGAGGTTTTTCAGAAGGCGGCCACAGTGCTGTTGCCTGAAAATGATACTTGCAGCACTTTTTTGAACGAGTTTTCAAGGAGCATGATGTTTTGCCATTCCTGCGCGCAAAAAGCAGTTCTGCGGGTGCAGGAAAAATGCCTCTGAGCGTTGCGCTTGCCGAAAAACGCGTGGTTCCACAGGAAGCCAGCTTGGCCCCTGCGAGGCTGCGGACAGGAGATATCAGCGTGAAAAGCCTTTTTGCCAGCTGGCCATTCTGGGCGCTGCTTTCGGCCGGATTTGCTGCCTTGACGGCGGTTTTCGCCAAGGTTGGCGTGGAGAATGTCAATTCCGACTTCGCCACCTTCATCCGCACCATCATCATTCTGATGGCCGCCGGGCTGATGATCTACATCACGGGCAACTGGCAGGCCCCTTCCACGGTGTCTCCCCGCACCTGGCTCTTCCTCGTTCTGTCAGGGCTTGCCACCGGCGTCTCCTGGATCTGTTATTTCCGCGCCCTGAAGCTGGGCGACGCGGCAAGGGTCGCTCCCATCGACAAGCTGTCTGTCGTATTCGTCTCTGTCTTCGCCGTGCTTTTCCTTGGTGAGAAACTGTCCTTCCCCAACTGGCTCGGCGTCGCCATGATCGCAGGCGGTGCTGTGCTGGTGGCTTACAGGGGGTGAGGGGCGGGAGGAAGGTCCCGCGATAGCTGTGTGCCGGGCACAAGATCTATGGCCGCCGGTTCTGTTGGAACGTGGCGGGAGCCGGGCGGAAAGGCTCAGGAAACGGACCAGACCCCGGCACAAGGCCGGGGCGGCGCGGAGAGCGGGCGGGCGCTGGAAATCCCGTCTCACAGCCTGCGATCTGCACCCGTTATCACCGTTGTTACTACGTAACGAAACGCGGCGCGTTCGCCACGGCAAAGTGCCGGATGCCCCCATGTTGGGGACGTCCGGTCCAAGCCCCTCCACCGCGCCGTCCCGGCCTTGAGCCGGGATCTGTCAGGGACGCACAGCCTCAACACGGCAGCCTTGGGGCGGGACTTGTGTCACCATGCTGGTTGTAAAGAGATGATATTCACCTGACAGTGACGCGCTTTAAATCAAGCTTGCCCCCTTCATTCCCACCCCCGCCACATAGGTCTCCACCACCGCCCTGTCGTCACCCAGCGTCTGCAGGATGAAAAGCTCATCTGCCAGGGAGCGGGCGGTTTCGGCGCGCAGGGCCATTTCGCGGGTGGCGGCGGGGTTGAGGATGATGATGTCGGCTTCCGTGCCGGGCTCCAGCGTGCCGATCCTGTCTGCGAGGGACAGGCTTTCGGCATTGCCGCGGGTGGCCCAGTAGAAGGTCTCGAAGGGGTGGAGGCGCTGGCGCTGGAGTTGCAGCACCTTGTAGCCTTCATCCAGCGTGCGCAGCATGGAATAGGACGTGCCGCCGCCGATATCCGTGGCGATGGCGCTGCGCACGCCCGCGCTGTCCATGCGTGCCTTGTCGAACAGCCCGCTGCCGAGAAAGAGGTTTGACGTGGGGCAGAACACGGCCACCGAACCCGTCTCCCGCATCACGGAAAGCTCCCGGCCGTTCATGTGGATGCAGTGGCCGAGCAAGGTCTTGCGGCCCAGCAGGCCATAGCGCTCATAGATGGCGAGATAATCCGCATCCTGCGGGTAGAGCTCCAGCGTGTAGCTGATTTCGTTGAGGTTTTCGTTGATGTGGGTCTGCAGGTGGCAGTCCGGAAACTCGCGCAGGAGCGTGCCGGCTGCCTCCAGCTGTTCCGGTGTGGAGGTGATGGCAAAGCGCGGGGTGATGACGTAGAGCGCGCGGCCCCGCCCGTGCCATTTTTCCAGCAGCGCCCGGCTGTCGTCATAGGCGCTCTGGGCCGTGTCGCACAGGGCAGCGGGGGCGTTGCGGTCCATCATGGTCTTGCCGCCCAGCATGCGCATGCCGCGCCGCTCCGCCTCCTCGAAATAGGCCTCGGCGGAATTGGGGTGGCTGGAGCAATAGGCCACCGCCGTGGTGGTGCCATGGGCGATGAGCGTGTCATAGAAGGTGCTGGCGATGCGCGCACCATGGGCCTTGTCGGCAAAGCGCTGTTCGGCGGGGAACGTGTAGTCGTTCAGCCAGTCCAGCAGCTGGTCCGCCCAGGAGGCGATCACCTGCGCCTGCGGGAAATGCAGATGCGTGTCGATGAAGCCCGGCAGGATCAGATGCGGGCGGTGGTCGGTGACGGGCGTCCCCTCGGGCGCCCTGGCGGCCACAGCGGCGAAATCACCCGCAGCGGTGATCAGCCCGTTCTCGATCAAGAGCCCGCCATCTTCATGCACCGCCAGCGCCCCCTCATCGCCCGCGCCCATGGGCCGGCGCAGAAACGAAACGGTACGGCCGCGCAGCAGCTTTGTGAGGGACTGAGGCAAGGGTCTGATCTCCATGTGAACGCGCCCGGAAGCAAGGACGGATTAGGCAGCCATCCGCCAAACCCTTCCCTTTTAATGAGGGGTAGGGGGCGGCACAAGGGTGGCGATTGCTTTGCTGTCGTTTAAAGACTACATCTCATCATGCTTGTCCTGAAGCAAACTGAGACATTTCGCAAATGGTGGTCACGGTTGAAGGATGAGCATGCCCGAGGTGTAATTGCTTCCCGGCTGGACCGGCTTTCGTTCGGGCATGCCGGTGATTGTGCGTGCCGTGGGCGATGGCATCAGCGAGCTGCGCATTCATCATGGCCGCGGTTACAGGATCTATTTCATCCGCAATGGCGATGAGTTCATTCTTCTGATTTGCGGTGGCGGCAAGGGATCCCAGGACCGGGATATCAAGGCGGCCAAACGGCTGCTTGCAGAGTGGAAGGCTGGAGATGGTTCGCCCGATCAGCACATTTGATCCAGCAGAAGCCCTTGGTACTGATGAGGCAATTGCTGCTTTCATGGCAGAAGCCTTCGCATCGGGGGATCCCGCCTATATCGCTCATGCGCTGGGTGTCGTGGCGCGGGCCAAGGGCATGAGCCAGATTGCGGCGGAGACTGGCCTTTCCCGGCAGCAGCTCTACCGGTCGTTCAGTGCCAGCGGCAATCCGACATTGCGGACAACTCTGGCGGTGATGAAGGCGCTCGGCGTGCGGCTGACAGCCGAACCCCGGGATCCGGCGGAACGCCGGAGCGCCTGAAGGCTGTCCGGCACACGAAGATGTCTTGATGCCCCGGCAAGGCCCTTGTTTTCCCGGATGGCTGGGCTAGGGTCGCGGGCGCGGGGTGTGTTGCCTCATATTTCTGACTTTCCCGGAGTTCCCATGTCTTTCAAACGTCCCCGTCCGACCGACAATGCGGTGTTCGGCAAGAGCGTGACCGGCGGCTCGCATGAGCCTACATATGGCGGCGTGCTGTCCTTCATGCGCCGCCGTTACAGCCGTGATCTTGCGGGCGTGGATGCCGCGGTGCTGGGCATTCCCTTCGATGCTTCTGTGTCCAACCGTCCCGGTGCCCGCTTTGGCCCGCAGGGCGTGCGCCGCGCTTCGGCGATCTTTGACGGCGACCCTCAGTATCCGTTCCATGCTGACCCGTTCGAGGGGCTGGCCGTGGTGGATTATGGTGATGTCTCGTTTGACTATGGCCGCAACGCCGAAATCCCGGCCTGCATCGAGGCGCAGGCGCGCGAGATTCTGGATCAGGATGTGCATCTCTTCTCCATCGGCGGCGACCACTTCGTCACGCTGCCGCTGCTGCGGGCGCATGTAGCCAAACACGGGCCTCTGGCGCTGGTGCAGTTCGATGCCCATCAGGACACCTGGCCGGATGATGGCGGGCGCATCGACCATGGCACGATTACCGGCCGCGCCGTGCGTGAGGGGCTGATCGATCCGGACAAGTCGATCCAGATCGGCATCCGCACCCATGCGCCTGAAACCTGCGGCCTTGAAATTATCTATGGCGAGGAGGTCGAGATGCTCGGCGTCAATGGCGTGGTGGAAATGATCCGCGACCGGGTGGGCGATGCCAAGGCCTATATGACCTTTGACATCGACTGCCTGGACCCGGCCTTTGCGCCCGGCACAGGCACGCCGGTGGCGGGCGGGCTGACCTCGCGCGAGGCGCTGATGATCCTGCGCCGCCTCGGGCCGCTCAATTTCATCGGCGGCGACGTGGTGGAAGTGGCCCCGGCCTATGACCACGCCGACATCACCTCCATCGCCGGCGCCAGCGTTGCCCAGCATTACCTTGGGCTGCTGGCTGAAAAGAAGCGGCAGGGGTGAGGGGAGGCCATGGCGCGGCGGCGGTTCACGCCGGGACGGGGCGGAGAATGCAGCTGCGCAGATGGAAGCACCAGCGTGCCGCATATCCGGCGCCGCCCCGGGCGGAGCGAGGCGCAGACCCGGGGACCACTCGTTTGCTGAGTGGTGAGGTGAGCCGCAGCAGGCAGTACGGGCACATGAGATCTGCTAATGCCAGCTCTCGATGAGCTTGCCTCAGCGGGAGCTGGTCAAGCCCGTGCGGTGCTTGCGCAATTTCAAGCCGTGATGAGTCAGCATCCCGGCGCCTTGGTATGAGCGTCAGCTCCCGAGGGGGTGGCATCTCTCTGCGAGCGAGTAGGTCCGGGCTCAAAAGGCCGGGGTGGCGCAGCGGTGAGGGGCAATGCCGTGCGGAACGCCCCTGATCGCGCAGCTCTTATCCGTGCTTGCGGCTGAACAGGCCGGAGGGGCTGCTGTTGTCGTTTTGCGGGGTCAGGGACCAGGCCTTGTAGAGCGGGTGGCTGTCCTTCATCCGTGCGTACAGCTTTGTCATCTGATGCAGGAAGGCCATCTTGCCGGCATAGGTGAGGGCCGCGCCGCCAAGCGTCAGAGCCAGCATGTTTTCCGCAGCGCCCCACAGCGCCAGAATGAAACCGGCGCCGGCCACCAGCGACAGGAGGAGGGCGGTGCGGGACATGTCCTGCGGAATGGGCACGAACATGCGGTTCAGCCAGATCCGCTCGCCAAAGGTGGCGCGCACGTGCCAGCGGTCCGTCCGGCGGGGCGGCGGGAACAGGCGGGGATTGAGCCAGAGCCATATCAGCACAAGGCCGGTGGCCGCCAGCGCGCCCGGCATGCCGATGATGGTGTGGCTCCAGATGGCCAGAAGCAGAACGGGCAGTGTGGCAAAACGTGTCCATACGCTCCAGCCGCTGGCGTGGCGCTGCCAGACCTTCGCATTCATGCCGAGCCAGCGGATCTGCCCGGCCGGCATGACGGCAGGACGGATGCGGGTGTTCCCTGCCTGCGGCCTCAATTGCCTCGCGTTTTCCATCGTCTTGACGGCGTGCCCCGAAACCGCTCCCTGAGTCTCTGCCGCGCCCATTGCGCGTCAGCAATCCGGTCCTCCGGATCAGGCTTTCATCTTAACGTAAGTTCCCGGCGCGTCACCCAGGATTTTCACCCGGTGCGCGCCCGGCTTGCGAGCCTTCACCGTGCTGCCGTCCTGCTGGCGCAGCCAGGCATCCCAATGCGGCCACCAGGAGCCGGGGTGTTCCTCCGCCGTTTTCAGCCAGTCCTCATAGGTACCTTCCGGCTTGCCGCCGGTCCAGTACTGGTATTTGCCGCGGGCCGGAGGGTTGATCACACCGGCAATGTGCCCGGAGCCGGAGAGGATGTAGTCCACCGGCCCGCCGAAGCAGGACGAGCCCTTGAACACCGAACGCGGCGGGGCGATGTGGTCTTCCTTCGTCGCCAGATTATAGACCGGAATGGTGACCTTCTTCAGGTCCAGCTTCTGGCCGCCGATCTCCATCTTGCCCTTGGAGAGGTTGTTCTCCAGATAGCAGTTGCGCAGGTAGAAGGAGTGGTTCGCCGCCGGCATGCGGGTGGAATCGGAGTTCCAGAACAAGAGGTCGAAGGGGAAGGGCTCCTTGCCGCGCAGGTAGTTGTTGACCACGTAGGGCCAGATCAGATCGTTGGAGCGCAGCATGTTGAAGGCGGATGCCATCTTCGAGCCGTCCAGATAGCCGCGCTCGGCCATCCGCTTTTCCAGAATGGCGATCTGCTCCTCGTCCACGAAGACCTTCAGATCGCCGGCATAGGTGAAATCCACCTGCGTGGTGAAGAAGGTGGCCGAAGCGATGCGGTCATCACCGGTCGCGGCCATATAGGCCAGCGTCACGGCCAGCAGCGTGCCGCCGACGCAGTAGCCGATGGCGTTGACCTTGGTTTCCTTCGTGGTCTTGGCGATCACGTCCAGCGTGCTCAGAATGCCTTCGCGCATGTAATGCTCGAAGCTCTTCTGCGCCTGATGCTCATCCGGGTTGATCCACGAGATGACAAAGACCGTGTGGCCCTGATCCACCGCCCATTTGATGAAGGACTTCTCCGGCGTCAGATCGAGAATGTAGAACTTGTTGATCCAGGGCGGTACGATCAGCAGCGGGCGTTTCAGCACGGTTTCCGTGGTTGGATCGTACTGGATCACCTCGCACACATCATTGCGGGCAATGACCTTGCCAGGTGTGAGGGCAAGGTTCTTGCCGAGCGCAAACTTGCTGGCATCGGTCTGGCGGATCTTGATGTCGCCGTGCCCGGCCTTGATGTCTTCGGCCAGAAGCTCCATGCCGCGGGCGAGGTTCTCGCCGTTGGAGGCCAGTGTTTCCTTCAGCAGCGCCGGGTTGGTCAGCACGAAATTGGACGGGGACAGCGCATTTGACAGCTGCTGGACGTAGAAATCGGCCTTGTGCTTCGTGTGCTCGTCCAGCCCCTCGGCTTCGCTCACCATGGACTGAGCCCAGTTGCTGGTGATCAGATAGAGCTGCTTGAGGAAATCGAAGAACTGGTTCTCGTTCCAGTCCGGGTCCTCGAAGCGCTTGTCGCGCGGCGGGGGCGTGACGGCGGGCTGCGAAGGCTCGCCCATCATGCGCTTGAGGGAGGAGTTCCACAGATTGATGTAACCGCCCCACAGCCGCGACTGGGCGTCGATGGCGCGCTGGGGATCGGACATCCAGTATTCGCCGACCTGCGCCAGCGTCTTGACGACGGAGGTCAGCTCGTCCGGGGTCTGGGGCGAGGCTTCCCCCTTCTCGCGGGGCTCCAGATAGGCGGCCAAAGCCTTGCCGCCGTTCTCCATCATCTTCGCCAGATTCTGCGCAAAGGCTTCCGGATTTTTGACGATGTACTGCATGACCGGATTGTTCTGTTCATCTGCGTTCCGGCGGTCATCTGCCATGTCAGGGTTCCCCTCCCTATCGGACTGCTTTTCTCTGCTCGGCCGGCCTTCGGCGTTCTGCGATGCTTTGGCGCCTTCATTATCAATGTTGCCGTTCTGATTTATGACACGGAATGAGGCGAGGGCGAACGCTGATTTCTAGCATAATCAACTGATGCTGGCGGGAAATCCGAAAAACACCGGATTGGCGAGTGACCGCATGCCGTTCGCGGGGTTATAAGCGGCCAGATGTTTCGCGCGCTGGCCCTGGTGCCGTGCGCCTTGCGGAGGTTTGAGACGGTGAGAGCGATTGCGGCTTTGGGGGTGGTGGTGCTGTTGGGCGGCTGTGCAAGCGAGCCGGATACATCTGTCTTCAGCATGGTGAGTGCCCCAATCACGGGGAAGCGCCCGCAGACCTCCCTGCCGCCGCTGCCGCCCACCATTGCGCAGGATGGCGAAGAGGTTTCTGGCGTTCTGGACGATCAGGCACGCGAGGCGAATCTGGAACGGCTGAAGAAACTGTCGGAGGCACGGGCCGCCGGGGCGGGACGCAATGGCACGTCAGCGTCCGCGGCCGAGCTGGCGCGCCTGCGCGATGCCCATGGCAAGGCGGCGCTTCAGGAAATTGAAGGGCAGTAGGTCAGGAAGGCGCCAGGGTACTGACGCATCACGCCTTGAAGAGGTTCAGGCACCATACGGGCTTGGCCAGGTTCCGGGGAGGCCTGCGCATGGCGGGCTGTCGAGGGTACACTGTGATAAGCCACCAAAAAAACACGGCGCAGGCCCTTGAAGGTGCGTGCGCAAGTGAAGTGGTGCTGATAAGAAGAGCGCCACACAGCAACAGGCCGCATGCGCCTGTTGCTGCGTCTGACCAGGTGGTCAGCGAATCTGGCGGGAAACAGCCGCCGGATGTGTTCGGCTAGCAGCAGAGGAACGCGAGGCCCGCGCCATGGAAGAGTTTCACAAGACCCGCAGACTGCCCCCTTATGTCTTCGAGCAGGTCAACAAGCTCAAGGCGGCGGCACGAGCGCAGGGCGCGGACATCATCGACCTTGGCATGGGTAACCCGGATCTGCCGACGCCCCCGCATATCGTCGAGAAGCTGACCGAAGTGGTGCAGGACCCGCGCACCCACCGTTATTCCGCCTCCAAGGGCATCACCGGCCTGCGCAAGGCCCAGGCTGCCTATTACGAGCGCCGATTCGGCGTGAAGCTGAACCCGAACACCCAGGTGGTGGCGACGCTCGGCTCCAAGGAAGGCTTTGCCAACATGGCCCAGGCGATCACCGCGCCGGGCGATGTGGTGCTGAGCCCCAACCCCAGCTACCCGATCCACACCTTCGGCTTCCTGATGGCCGGGGCCGCGATCCGCGCGATTCCCGCCGAGCCGGGACCGGAAGTGTTCCATGCGCTGGAACGTGCGGTCATCCACTCGGTGCCCAAGCCGATTGCCGTGATCATGTGCTATCCGGCGAACCCGACTGCCTATATGGCGGATCTGGAATTCTACAAGGATGTGGTGGCCTTTGCGCGCAAGCACGACATCTTCATCCTGTCGGATCTGGCTTATTCCGAGATCTATTTCGGTGACACGCCGCCGCCTTCCATGCTGCAGGTCCCGGGCGCCATCGAGGTGACGGCGGAGTTCACCTCCCTGTCCAAGACCTTCTCCATGCCGGGCTGGCGCGTCGGCTTTGCCGTCGGCAACGAGCGGCTTCTGGCGGCGCTTGCCCGCGTCAAGTCCTACCTCGACTACGGCGCCTTCACGCCGATCCAGGTGGCGGCGACGGCTGCGCTCAACGGGCCGGAAGACTGCATCGTGGAGATGCGCAACACCTACAAGCGCCGCCGCGATGTGCTGGTGGAAAGCTTCGGCCGGGCCGGCTGGAACATCCCGGCTCCCGAAGCCAGCATGTTCGCCTGGGCGCCGATCCCGGAGAAGTTCCGTGCGCTCGGCAGTCTCGAATTCTCCAAGCTGCTGCTGGAGAAGGCCGAGATCGCCGTCGCACCGGGCATCGGCTTCGGTGAATATGGCGATGACTATGTGCGCATCGGCCTCGTCGAAAACGAGAAGCGCCTGCGTCAGGCTGCACGCAATCTGCGCCGTTTCCTTGAAACGGCGGATGAAACGTTGCACAACGTCGTGCCGGTCAGCGCGGCGCGCTGACCCTCTCACAGGCCGGGGCTGCCCGGCACCCGGACTAAACCGGCTGGCGCCCCGCGGCGGGCGCTGGTCCTCATCAACCGGAACATATCGTCAATGGCTTCAGCTTTGAGACTTGGTGTCGCGGGATTGGGAACGGTCGGAGCTTCGCTCATCCGTCTCCTGTCCAAGAATGGGGATGCATTGGCCCGCAAGTGCGGGCGTCCCGTTGTCCTGACTGCGGTGACCGCAAGGGACAAGACCCGTGACCGCGGCCTTGATCTCACTGGTGTCACCTGGTTCGACGATGCGGCCGAAATGGCGCGCTCGGCCGATGTGGATGTTGTGGTGGAACTGATCGGCGGCGCCTCTGGTGCGGCCGAAGCCTGCGTCCGTGCCGCGCTAACCTCCGGAAAGCACGTGATCACCGCCAACAAGGCGCTGCTGGCCGCCCATGGCGTGGAACTGGCCGGGATCGCCGAAAAGGCCGGTGTCTCGCTCAACTATGAGGCGGCGGTTGCGGGCGGCATTCCCATCGTCAAGACACTGCGCGAGGCGATGGCTGGCAATTCCGTCACCCGCGTCTATGGCATTCTCAACGGCACCTGCAATTACATCCTGACCCGGATGGAGCGCGAGGGCCTGTCCTTTGCCGAGTGCCTCGCCGATGCACAGCGCCTTGGCTATGCGGAAGCGGATCCCACCTTCGACATCGAAGGCAACGACACGGCGCACAAGCTGGCGCTGCTGACGAGCCTCGCCTTCGGCTGCAAGATCAGCGCCGACGACATTTATCTGGAAGGCATCAGCTCCATCACCACCGCCGACATCAAGGCGGCCGACGAGCTCGGTTACCGGATCAAGCTTCTGGGCGTCGCTCAGGTGACCGAAAGCGGCATCGAGCAGCGCGTTCACCCGACCATGGTGCCGAAGACCTCGGCCATCGCCCGTATTGACGGCGTGCTGAATGCCGTTGCGGTGGATGGCGACTTTGTCGGCGGCGTCGTGCTGGTCGGTCCCGGTGCGGGCGGCAATGCCACGGCATCCTCCGTTGCCTCGGATATTGCCGACATCGCCCGCGGTGACATTGCCCCGGCGCTGGGGGCGCCGAGTAACGTGCTGACGGATTACAAGCGTGCGGGCATGCGCCTGCATGAGGGCGGCTATTACATCCGCCTGTCCGTGTTTGACCGTCCTGGCGCCTTTGCCACCATCGCGCGCTGCATGGCGGATGCGGATATCTCGCTGGAATCCATCGTTCAGCGCCGCCGCCGTGCGCCGGGCAGCCTTAATGGTGCCGAAACTGAGGTGCATGAGGCTCAACCTGTCATACTGATCACGTATGAGACATCCGAAACGGCGGTCCGTCAGGCGCTGGAGGCCATCGAGGCCAAGGGTGTCGTGGCCGACCGGCCGCAGATGATCCGGATCGAGAAACTGTCTTAAGACCATCCATTGCGGATGATCCCATTCATGTGTTCAGGGGATTGCAATGCCGAAGAAAGAAGCCGCCGCCGCATCGAGCTCGCTTGATCGCATTCTGACGCTGGAGCTGGCCCGCGTGACCGAGCGTGCCGCTGTCGCCGCTGCCCGTCTGCGTGGCCATGGCGACGAAATGGCTGCCGACCAGGCCGCCGTGGACGCCATGCGCCGCGAGTTGAACAACCTGCCGATCGACGGCACGGTGGTGATCGGAGAGGGCGAGCGCGACGAAGCGCCGATGCTTTACATTGGCGAGGAAGTCGGCACCAAGCAGGGCCCGAAGGTGGATATCGCCCTCGACCCGCTGGAAGGCACCACCATCTGCGCCAAGAACCTGCCGAACTCGCTGGCCGTGATCGCGCTGGCCCCGGCTGGTGGTCTGCTGAATGCGCCGGACAGCTACATGGAGAAGCTGGCCATCGGACCCGGCTATCCGGTCGGCATCATCGACCTTGATGCCCCGATTGCCGAGAATATCGCCAATGTTGCCAAGGCCAAGGGCGTGAAGATCTCCGAAATCACCGCTTGCGTGCTCGACCGTCCGCGTCATGCCCGCCTGATCGAGGACATCCGCGCCACCGGCGCTGCGATCCGCCTGATCGGCGACGGTGACGTGGCTGGTGTCATCCACACCACCGACCCGGAAGAGACCGGCATCGACATCTACGCCGGTATCGGCGGCGCGCCGGAAGGCGTGCTGGCGGCTGCCGCGCTGCGCTGCATCGGCGGCCAGATGCAGGGCCGTCTCGTCATCACCCGCGACGAGCAGGTGGAACGCGCCCACCGCATGGGCATTTCCGACATCAAGCGCAAGTATCAGCTTGAGGAGATGGCTTGTGGCGACGTGCTGTTTGCCGCCACCGGCGTGACCGATGGCAACTTCCTGCAGGGCGTGCGCTTCGGCCGCGAACGCATCACCACCCACACCGTGGTCATGCGCTCTTCGACAGGCACCGTGCGTTACATCAAGGCCCAGCATACCCAGGTCGAAAAGTTCCATCTGGGCTGAGCTGGAGGGCAGGGCGTGACAGGTGCCGGACCTATTGCAGGTGCCGCTTCGGAAACCGGGCGCACCGTGCTGGGCGTAACACGTTCTGCAAACGGACAGATCTGGCGTGAGCGGTTGACACAGGCGCAGTCGCTCACCGCCCTTGCCATGGCGCAGCGCTTCGGCCTTGCCGATGTGATCGCGCGCGTCATGGCCGCCCGCGATGTGGCGCTGGAGGAGGCGGAAGCCTTTCTGGACCCGACTCTCAAGGCGCTGATGCCGGACCCTTCCAGCCTTGTTCACATGGATGAGGCTGTGGCGCGGGTGGCTGATGCCGTCCAGTCCGGCACCCGCATTGCCATCTTCGGCGATTATGACGTGGATGGCGCCACGTCTTCCGCGCTGCTCTCCCGCTATCTGGCCGAGGTGGGGCAGGAAGCGGTGATCCATATTCCCGACCGCATCATCGAGGGCTACGGCCCCAATGGCCCGGCCATCGAGGCGCTGCATCACGATGGGGCACGGCTGCTGGTGACTGTCGATTGCGGCAGCACCTCCTTCGAGGCATTCGAGACGGCGGCGCGGCTGGGGCTGGATGTGGTGGTGATCGACCATCACCAGTGCGGCGTGGAATTGCCGCAGGTGCGCGCGCTGGTCAATCCGAACCGGCAGGATGACCTGTCGGGGCAGGGACATCTGGCCGCTGTTGGCGTCACGTTCCTTTTTCTTGTCGGCCTGAACCGCGAACTGCGGCGGCGCGGCGCCTTTGCCGGACGCCGGGAGCCGGATCTGCTGGCGCTGCTCGATCTCGTTGCCCTTGGCACGGTCTGCGATGTGGTGCCGCTGAAGGGGTTGAACAGGGCCTATGTCACCAAGGGCCTCATCGCCATGCATGGCCGCTCCAATCCGGGCCTTGCGGCGCTGGCAGACGTGGCGCGGGTGGGGGGCAAGCCGTCCTCCTATCATCTGGGCTTCCTGCTTGGGCCGCGCATCAATGCTGGCGGGCGCATTGGCGATGCTGCCCTCGGTGCGCGCCTTCTGACCACTCGTGACAGCGCGCAGGCCCGTGCCATTGCCGAACAGCTGGACCGGCTGAATGCCGAGCGGCAGGCGATGGAAGCGGTGATGCTGGAAGAAGGCGATGCACAGGCCGTCATCCGCATCCAGTCGGAAGACCCGGCGGTGCTGCTGACAGGTTCCGATGGCTGGCATCCGGGCATCGTCGGACTGATCGCATCCCGCCTCAAGGAAAGCCACCGCCGTCCGGCCTTCGCCATCGCCTATGACGCCAGCGGCAAGGGCACCGGCTCCGGCCGTTCGATCCCCGGCGTCGATCTTGGCCGGGCCGTGCGCAAGGCGGTGGAAGAGGGTCTGCTGGAAAAAGGCGGCGGCCATGCCATGGCAGCGGGCCTGACCGTGCGGCGCGAGCGGGAAGGGGAGCTGACCGCCTTCTTCAACGAGATGCTGCGCGAGGACGTTGAGATCGCCAGCGCCAGCCGCGAGATGAAGGTGGATGCGGCGCTGACGGCGGGCGGGGCAACGATCGAGCTGCTGAACAAGCTGGAACTGGCCGGACCGTTCGGTGCTGGCCATCCGGAGCCGGTCTTTGCCTTCCCCGCGCACCGCATTTCCTATGCGGATGTGGTCGGCAACGGCCATGTGCGGGCAACGCTGGCCGGTGCCGATGGCCAGACGCTGAAAGGCATCGCCTTCAAGGCGGCGGAAAAGCCCTTTGGCGAGGCGCTGCTGGCCGGGCGGGGCAAGACGCTGCATGTGGCGGGCAGCCTGTCCATCGACACCTGGCAGGGCGCGCAGCGGGTGCAGCTGCGCATTCTGGATGTTGCGGACCCGCAGGTGAACCGGCTGTGAGGCACCTGCGCGCAGCATAGGGCGCGCGGGGGCAGGTTTTGCGTTTTTCTGCCCTATTCGCGTTGCATTAACCATGCCGTAAGAGGCACGCGGTAGAGTCATCTGGCTGAAGGATACAGCGCGGGGATCTGATGAAGAGCCAGGACGAACTCAGAGCGGTGTTTGCGGAACTTGACCGTTCTGCCGATCGGGCGCTCGCTGGCCTTGCCAAGGTCCGCACTGGAGTGGATGCCGATCCTGCGCCGCTGCCGTCCAGCTTCATTCCCGTGCCCCTGCAGGAATGCCTGGCAGTCGCAGCCCTGCTCAGCCTGTTCAAGCTGGGCATCCCGGGCTGAACGCCAGCAGATCACGTTTCCGTCTCTTTACCAGCGCTCTTAAATCGGTCATGCAGAAGGGGTAAGTTTGCCCCGCAACAGCATATGGACCGGCCATGACTGACTTTCCGATTGCCCTTTGCGCCTTCAATCTCGGCTTCGCACCGGCCTCACCGGCGGAGTATGTGGCCGCCATTGAAGCCCGCATGCAGCGGGCAAAGGAGGGCGGTGCAAGGCTTCTGGTGCTGCCGGAATATGCCATCGAGGCCTGCCTCTCGTTCAAGCCGGACGGACTTGCGCCAACATCCGAACTGGCCTTCATGGCAGGCGTTGCACAGGAAATTGCCCCGCTCCTGGCGGATCTGCCGCGCAAATACGGCCTTTCGCTTCTGGCTGGGTCAACTCCCTGGCCCGCCGAGGACGGCGGTTTCACCAACCGGGCCTGGCTTTACACCCCGGAAGGAGAGGCCCATTCCCACGACAAGCTGGCGCTGACGCCCTTCGAGAAGGATCCGGAGAGCTGGACGCTCAAGCCCGGCAAGCGGTTGAAGGTGTTCGAGCTGGAGGGCGTGCGCATGGCCATGCTGATCTGCCTTGATGTGGAAATGCCCGCATTGTCCTGTCTGCTGGCGCCGGAAAAGATCGACCTGTTGCTGGTCCCTTCCATGACATCGCAGCTGTCGGGTTATCACCGGGTGTTCGACTGTGCCAAGGCGCGGGCGGTGGAACTGATGACTTGTGTTGCCGTCTGCGGTGTGACGGGCGCCTCCACCGGCACGACGCAGAATGACACCAACATCTCCGGTGCGACGCTGTTTACCCCTTGCGAGGCGGAGCTGGGTTTCACCGGCATTGCAGCCACCCTGGCACCTACCGGCGGCACTGCCGGAGAAGAACCCTTCCTCATCGTCCATCCGCCGCTCGATGCAGTGCGCCAGTTGCGTGCCGGCGGAGCCGAGGTCTGGCCGGGCAGCTGGAGCGCGGAGGGAATCACGGTGGAACGCGAGGATCTGAACGTCTGACGCCAAGGCGCTCGAGAGGCAGAAAACCGGGTCTGCCGTGAGCCGGAAAGGAGCTTTTTGCAACTTAGCCGGCAAATTTTTCGGATTATCGAAGGTGACTTAACGGAATGTCGCATTATGGACGTCATTCTGTCTGAGGATGCCTTGACTTGCCGGTTCGAATGAACATTTCTTAAGGGCGAGCGTTTTCATTTGAGCCTTTAAGGGTGGTGTTTCGTCCCTGTCAGGCCTCCTCTTTCACACGGTTGAGGAAAGGACGTCCGATGGTGGACAGTGCGGCCTCATATCTGGACCCGGCAGTGACGTCCCAGTCTACCACACAGCGTCTGTGGGGCCTTTTGCGCGGCCTCTTCCTGCGCCCGGCACGGCTGCAGATCGCGGCTCTGTGCCATCGTGTGCGCAACGGCCAGCTGGAGGTGCTGCTGGTCGCCTCACGCGGCACCAAGCGCTTGATCCTGCCGAAAGGCTGGCCGGAACTGGAACACCCCTCGCACCGCACGGCCATGATCGAGGCCTTTGAAGAGGCGGGCGTGACCGGAAAGGTTTCGCAGGAGCCCTATGGCCGTTTCCGTTCCACCAAGGGCCTCGACAGCGGCCTGCGCGTCGACACCGATGTGCTCGTCTTTCTGATCGAGGCGCAGGCACAGGCTGAGGACTACCCCGAGGCAGGCGAGCGGGAATGCCGCTGGCTGCCGGTTGCCGAGGCGATCAAGCTCGCCAGTGAGCCGGGTCTGGTGGATATTCTGAAGCGGCTTCAGAGTGATCGGGTTACAGCCGCCTGAAAATCTGCAATAACGGCGCCAATCCATAAAAAAACCTGTCGCGGGTGCTCTTTTGCACCCGCTTGAAGGACGTCACTGGGGACGCCGCGAGGCGCTGCACCTTGAAGAAACCGGAAACTCAATCTGCCCTCGACAAGGATCTCGACCGGATCGGTTATATCGAGGATGCAGCCGGAACGGCTGCGCGCCGTCTCGTTGCGCCCGGCCTCTCCTTTGTCTTCATCATGGTCTGTGCGCTCGCCGCCTGGCAATTCGTTGGTGGGGGCATGTCCGGTTCCATGCTGATCGCCGCTGCCGCGCTCGGCGCCTATATGGCACTGAACATCGGCGCCAATGACGTCGCCAACAACATGGGGCCGGCGGTCGGCGCGCGCGCCCTGTCGCTGGGGGCGGCTCTCGCCATCGCGGCGGTCTGTGAAACGCTCGGCGCTCTGCTGGCGGGACGTGAGGTGGTGAACACCATCTCCAGCGGCATCATTCATCCGCAGGATCTCGCCAATCCGCACGCCTTCATGCTGGTCATGCTCTCGGCGCTTGTGGCTGCCGGTGTCTGGGTCAATCTGGCCACCTGGATTGGCGCGCCCGTCTCCACTACGCAGGCCATTGTCGGCGCCGTGGCCGGGGCAGGTGCGGCAGCTGCCGGCATTGCTGCGGTCAACTGGACGACGCTGGGGGGCATCGCCGTCAGCTGGGTTACATCTCCGGTGCTTGGCGGCATTCTGGCTGCTGTCTTTCTTGCCTTTGTCCGCAATGTAACGATCTACCAGCCGGACAAGATCGCTGCCTCCCGTGTCTGGGTGCCGGTTCTGATCGGCGCCATGGCGGGTGTTTTTTCCACCTATCTGGTGATGAAGGCCTTTCCGGCCTCCGGGCTCCGGCTGCCTGGGGCGATGCTTGCCGGACTTGCGGTCGCCGTTGTGTCCTGGCTGCTGGCCCGGCCCTATGTGCGCCGTCAGGCGCGGGGCATGGCGAACCGCAACCAGTCTGTCCGCCGCCTGTTTTCCCTGCCGCTTGTCTGCGCGGCTGCACTCATGTCCTTTGCCCATGGTGCCAATGATGTGGCCAATGCGGTGAGCCCGGTGGCTGCCATCGCCGGGGTTATCCGCTCCGGCCATATGGTGAGCCAGGTTGAGATCCCGCTCTGGGTGATGCTCATCGGTGCCATTGGAATCTCGCTGGGGCTGGTGCTGTTCGGCCCGCGCCTCATCCGCCTTGTCGGCCAACAGATCACCAAGCTCAATCCGATCCGGTCCTATTGCGTGGCTCTGGCAACGGCCGTGACGGTGATCCTTGCCTCCGCTCTGGGCCTTCCAGTCAGCACCACCCATGTGGCTGTTGGCGGAGTCTTCGGCGTCGGTTTCTTCCGTGAATGGGAAACCCAGCGTTTCGGCACCCGTTTGAGCGTCATGGCCGATGGTGCGGGCAAGGGCAAGCGTCTGCGCCCGATCAAGAACCGCGAAGAGCAGAAGCGCCGCTTCCTCGTCCGCCGGGCCCATTTCATGACGATTCTGGCGGCATGGGTCGTGACAGTTCCAGGCGCTGGGCTGCTCGGCGCCGGCGTGCTTGTGGCCCTGTCCTTTCTGCTCGGCTGAAGGCTCTCCGCCCCATGACAAAAGCCCGGAAGCGGTGGCGCTTCCGGGCTTTTGTGTTACTGCATCAGGCGGGCGTTGCGCGTTCTTTCAGACCGCAGCCTTTGCCCCAAGTTCCAGAGCTGCATCTTCCATGTGTTCCAGCACGTAAGGCAGGAAGCTGCGCCAGGATTCCAGTACGAAACTGTCTTCGGCAATCCGCCACAGGATGACGTCAGCCTTGTGGTAGAGCGTGCGTGTGACCGTGCCCACCGGGAAGGCAGCGGGGCTCAGATCAAGGAAGACAGCGGTGTTGAGCAGCCAGACGGCCTTTGCGCCCGAAACAAGCACCGCGTCCTGCCGGTGCGAGATATCCGTGACCGACGCAGCAAGGCCCGAGACGGCGCTGTCTGCTGCCGCCAGAAAGGTGTCCAGCTCCGCTTCAGGGGCCAGCAGCAGCCAGTCATCGGGGCCAAGCCACAGGGCCGCCTTGCTGCCGGCGGCAGCTGCCGTCAGCGGTGTCTGGGGCAGGGCAGTGCCAAGCACAGAGGCGATGGCCTCCTGCGCCGGGGCGCGGCCCCGGAAGGAGAGCCGGGCCAGCGGCGCGCAGCGCGAAACGCTCAGGCCTTCGTAACGCAGAACCGGGGTTTCGCCTGCGGCAGGGGTATAGATCTCAGCCATCGAGACGGGTTCCTTCCGGGTCATACATCACAGGGTCTACGATCTTCACGGCAATGGCACCCGAGGGCATCGGCACCTGCAGAACTTCGCCCATGCGGCTGCGGCCATCCTTGACGACACCAAGACCAATGGTGCGGCCCAGTGCCTCGCTCCAGTAAGCCGAGGTCACATGGCCCAATGCAGGCGTGCCCTTGGCCGGGTTCGCCTCAGCGGTGATCTGCGCGCCCTCTTCCAGCATCCGCTTGGGATCAACCGGCTGCAGGCCCACAACTTGCTTGCGGCCCATGGCCACCAGATCCGGCCGTGCCAGCGAACGTTTGCCGACGAAGTCGAACTTCTTCTTGCCGATGGCCCACTCAAGGCCCGCATCGGCAGGCGTTACGGTGCCGTCGGTTTCCTGGCCGACGATGATGTAGCCCTTTTCGGCGCGCAGCACGTGCATCGTTTCCGTGCCATAGACGCAGCCGCCGTGCTTTTCGGTTTCGGCCCAGATCATCTCCCACACCTTGGCGCCATGGCGGGCGGGGACATTCACTTCAAAGCCGAGTTCGCCGGTGAAGCTGACGCGGAACAGGCGGCAGGGCAGCCCGGCAAAGCGGCAGGTGGCAACGCTCATGTGCGGGAAGGCTTCAGCCGAAAGATCCAGCCCCTCGACGAAGGGGACAATGATCTGCCGTGCCTTCGGTCCCTGCACGGCGATGACGGCGAACTGTTCCGTGGTGGAGGTGATCCACACGTCGAGATCCGGCCACTCTGTCTGGAGATAGTCCTCCATCATGGCAAAGACCCGCGCCGCACCGCCCGTGGTGGTGGTAACGTGGAACCGGTCCTCCGAAAGCCGGCCCACCACGCCGTCGTCAATGATGTATCCGGCCTCGTTGAGCAGCACCGCATAGCGGCAGCGGCCCGGCTTCAGACCCTTCCACGGATTGGTGTAGAAGCGCTCCAGAAACTCCGCCGCGTCCTTGCCCACCACCTCGATCTTGCCGAGGGTCGAGGCATCGAACTGGCCAGCTGCCTTGCGTGCCGTGCGGCACTCGCGGGCAACAGCGGCGTGCATGTCCTCGCCTGCCTTGGGGAAATACCAGGCGCGCTTCCATTGGCCGACGTCCTCGAAGACGCCGCCCTGCTTCACCACCCAATCGTGCGAAGGTGTGCGGCGGACGGGATCGAAGGCATCTCCGCGCGAAGACCCGGCGAAGGTACCGAAAGTCGTCGGCGTGTAGGGCAGGCGGAAGGTGGTGAGGCCCACTTGCGGCAGGGGCGTGCCAAGCGCGCCGGAGGCAATCGCCAGCGCGTTGAGGTTGGACAGGCGGCCCTGATCCGTCGCCATTCCGGTGGTGGTGTAGCGCTTGATGTGCTCGATAGAATGCATGCCCTCGCGCACGGCCAGTTCCACGTCCTTGGCGGTCACGTCGTTCTGGAAATCGACGAAGGCTTTCACACGGGAAGCATCACGGTCATGCGGCAGGGCGCCAAGGAAGCCGCCGGTGGCAGCATCCGCCCCATCGGCGCGGATGCTGCGGGCCTTCAACGGCGCACCCACGGCCTTGTGTGCTGCCTGCTCACCGGCGGCATAGCCATCATTGAGGACAGCGGCAAGGCCGTTCACGCCCCGGCAGCTACCGGCGGACCGCTCGTTCTGGACGCTCACCCCTGGCAGGAAGGCCTGTATTTCGTCATTCCAGACCACCTTGCCACGGGACTGGGAATAGAGGCTGACGGCTGGCGTCCAGCCGCCGGACATGAGAATTGCGTCGCAACTGATGTCACCGGCGGCGGCCACGCTGCCATCCTCGCGCAACCGGCCCAGCAGGGCCTTGCTGACGCGCAAGTGTCCGGAGGTACCGGTGACGGTGCAGCCCGTCTCGACCCGAATGCCGAGCCTTGCAGCTTCCGCGACCAGATGCTCCGGCGGGGTGCGGCGCAGGTCGGCGATGGCAGCGATATCCACGCCGGAGGCGGCGAGATCGAAGGCTGCCGTCCAGGCGCTGTCACAGGCCGCAGCCACCAGCACGTTGCGGCCAACTTTCGCGCCATAACGGTTGAGATAGGTCCGCCCTGCGCCGGCCAGCATGATGCCGGGGCGGTCGTTTTCCGGGAAAACGAGCGGGCGCTCATGGGCGCCAGCGGCAATGACGACTTCCTTCGCGCGCACCTGCCACATCCGCTCACGCGGCAAGGCCGGGTCGGGCTGCGCGATATGGTCCGTGACGCGTTCGGCCAGGGCGACGAAGTTCTGCACGAAATAGCCGAAAGCCGTGGTGCGCGGCAGCAGGGTAACGTTGCCGCGTGCGGCGAGGGTGGCGAGCGTTGCCGCCGCCCAGTCCGCCGCCGCATGGCCTTCGATGGTGGCGCCAGATTCTGCCAGCAGCGAGCCGCCCATTTCCGCCTGCTCGTCGCACAGGATCACCCGCGCGCCGCTTTCGCTGGCGGCAAGAGCGGCGGCAAGGCCTGCGGGGCCAGCACCAATCACCAGCACATCGCAGTGCGCATAGGTGTTGGCGTAGCGGTCGGGGTCAGCCAGCTTTGGCGGCTTGCCGAGACCAGCGGCAGCGCGGATCACCGGCTCATACACCCGGTCCCAGAACGCCTTCGGCCACATGAAGGTCTTGTAGTAGAAGCCCGCCGGGAACAGCGGCGACAGCACATTGTTGACCGCCCCCACGTCGAAATCCAGCGAGGGGAAACGGTTCTGGCTGACGGCCTTAAGGCCTTCGTAAAGCTCCACCTGCGGGGCGCGCAGGTTCGGCGTCTGGTCGCCGTGCCGGTAGACGCCCACCAGCGCATTGGGTTCTTCCGAACCCGCCGTCACTATGCCGCGCGGGCGGTGATACTTGAAGGAGCGGCCGGTCAGATGCACCCCGTTGGCGATGAGGGCCGAAGCCAGTGTATCGCCCGCAAGACCGGTCATTTCCTTTCCATCGAAAGTGAAGCTGAGGTGGCGGGAGCGGTCAACCCGTCCGCCGTTGCCGGTACGCATGTGGCCGCCGCGCGTGCTGTGGCTGGTCATTTCGCGGCCTCCCGGGCAAGGGCTTCAAGATCAGGCTTCGGTTCCCCGGTCTTGTAGGTGCAGATGAACTTGTCGCTCACCGTGTCGCGCACGGCATTGAAGAAGCGCCCACAGCCATGGGCGTGGCGCCAGCGCTCGGCATAGAGCCCGCGTGTGTTGGAGCGCATGTAGAGAAACTGGGCCCATTCCTCGTCATTGAGGGCGGAAGGATCGGCCGGGCGGGCGATATGCGCCTCGCCGCCGTAGCGGAATTCGGTCTCGGGCCGTTCGACGCCGCAACAGGGGCAGAAAATCAGCAGCATGGAGAAAGCCTCAGTGAGCCACGGCGGCAGCAGCCGCCTCGTCGATCAGGCGTCCGGTGCGGAACCTGTCCAGGGAGAAGGGGGCGTTGATGGGGTGCGGCGTGCCGGTTGCAATGGTGTGGGCAAACACATGGCCCGAGCCCGGCGTCGCCTTGAAGCCGCCCGTGCCCCAGCCGCAGTTGACATAGAGCCCCGGCACCGGCGTTAGCCCGATGATCGGCGAGCGGTCCGGCGTGTTGTCGACGATGCCGCCCCAGTTGCGCAGCATGCGCATGCGCCGGAACATCGGGAACAACTCGCAGATGGCATCGAGCGTGTGCGTGGTAATGTGCAGCCCGCCCGCCTGCGAATAGGAGACGAACTGGTCCGTGCCCGCGCCGATCACCAGCTCGCCCTTGTCGGACTGGGAGATATAGGCGTGGATGGTGTTGGACATGACCACGCAAGGGAAGGCGGGCTTCACCGGCTCGGACACCAGCGCCTGCAGCGGATTGGATTCCAGCGGCAGCTTCAGTCCCGCCATGGCCATGACGACGGAGGTGTTGCCGGCCGCGACACAGCCGATCTTCTTTGCCCCGATGAAGCCGCGGGAGGTCTCCACGCCCGTGACCTCGCCGGAAGGCGCCCGGCGGATGCCGGTGACGGCGCAGTTCTGGATGATATCGACCCCCATGGCGCTTGCCGCGCGGGCATAGCCCCAGGCCACGGCATCATGCCGGGCCGTGCCGCCCACCCGCTGCAGGGCCGCGCCCATCACCGGATAGCGGATGTTTTTTCCGATGTTGAGCGGCGGGCAGAATTCCTTCGCCTCTTCCGGCGTCATCCATTCGTTCTCGACCCCGGCCAGCCGGTTGGCGTGGATGTGGCGCTTGAACACCTGCACGTCATGTACCGTATGGGCCAGCATCATCACGCCGCGCTTGGAATACATGACGTTGTAATTGAGGTCCTGCGACAGCCCGTCCCACAGGTTCAGCGCGTGCTGGTAGAGAGCAGCGCTTTCCTCCCACAGGTAGTTGGAACGCACGATGGTGGTGTTGCGGCCCGTGTTGCCGCCGCCGAGCCAGCCCTTATCCAGCACGGCCACATTGGTGATGCCGTGCACCTTGGCCAGATAATAGGCGGTGGCCAGCCCATGGCCGCCGGCGCCGATGATGATGACGTCATAGGCGGCCTTGGGCTCCGGAGAGCGCCATTGGCGGCCCCAGTTCTTGTGCGCGCTGAAGGCGTTTTTCGCCAGTTCGAGAAGGGAATAGCGCGTCATGGCCGCCGGCAGGCTCCTTGTCATGATGTGCCGCTGCGCCGCCGCCGGGCAGGGCTTGTTGTCTCAGTGTGACTGACGCGGACGGCTGGGCACAAGGGAGCCTCACGTCAGAACAGGCCTCTCACTTTTGCCAGCAGCAGCGCAACATCCTAACCTCAGACAGTCCTGCAATGGTCAGAATCCGACATGTCCGCCGCACCGGCCGCAGAGACCGGAAAATTCTGATGGAACAGGGGGTGATCGGCCCCCACGGACGGGTCCAATTTGATTGTTAGTGCAATGATGGTCGTGGCGCCAGCGCGGGCGGCAT
>NZ_LIPT01000017.1 GCF_001418225.1 Pannonibacter indicus
CACCGCAGTCGGGGCGAAGACCGCCTACATCGCTCCCGGCAGTCCATGGGAGAACGGCTACATCGAGAGCTTCAACGCGCGCCTGCGCGACGAACTCCTCGACGGCGAGATCTTCTACACGCTCAAAGAGGCCAGGATCATCGTGGAAAGCTGGCGTCGGCATTACAACACCGTGCGTCCGCATGGATCGCTCGGCTACAAGCCGCCGGCGCCGGAGGTCTTCATCCCGGCATTCGCGCGGGCGGCCCTGCAACCCCAACCAGCAATGCCGCCCGCGCTGGCGCCACGACCATCATTGCACTAACAATCAAATTGGACCCGTCCGTGGGGGCCGATCACCAAACAGCCTTCACATATCATTAACAATCAAGGCAACGCGGGCGCCAATCGCCAATGAAGCCGTCAATCCCGGCGATTCGATTCCGAGAAGATTCACGAGACCGGCGATTTTGTGGCCGGCATCCGTTTCGATGAGGAAATCTGCGGAAGCCTCGCCTTCACCTGTCAGCTTGGGGCGAATACCTGCATAGTCAGGCAGCAGAGCTTCATCCGGCAAATGCGGCCAATAGCGGCGGATTGCGGCGTAGAATCCGGCTGCACGTGCCGGATCGACGCTGTAATCCTCCTCGCCGGTCCATTCCACATCCGGCCCAAAACGCCCTTGCCCTGCCAGATCGAGCGTCAGATGCACGCCAAGGCCGCCCGGCTCCGGCACCGGATAGATCAGACGCGAGAACGGCGGGCGGGCGGACAGGCGGAAATAGTTGCCCTTGGCCATGTGGAAGGGCCGCAGCGGATAGCCGTCCAGCGTTGACAGCAGCCGCATTGCGAAGAGACCTGCACTGACCACGAGATGGCGGCAGGAAAGCCTGTACCCTTCCGGTCCTTCTATCAGCAGCTCGAAGCCGCCGCCGCTGCGGTGATGGATGGCGGCCACACAGCTGTGCAGCACCACCTGCCCGCCCAGCGAGGTTATGTCTCCCTCCAGCGCCTGCATGTAGCCGTGACTGTCGAGAATGCCGGTGGAGGGTGACAGAAGCGCTGCCTCGCAGGCCAGAGCCGGTTCCAGCGCCTGCGCCTGAGCCCTCGTCAGAAACGCCAGATCATGAACGCCATTGGCAGCAGCGCGGGCGGCAATGCTTTCCAGCTCCGCCACCTGCTCTTCAGACGTTGCAACGATCAGCTTGCCGCAGCGCCGGTGGCCGATGCCGCGCGCGGCACAATAGGCATAGAGCCGCTCCTTGCCTTCCACGCAAAGCTCAGCCTTCAGACTGCCTTCCGGGTAGTAGATCCCGGCATGGATGACTTCGGAATTGCGGGAACTCGTCTCCGAACCGATCAGCCCGTGGCGCTCCAGCACCAGGACCTCGCGCCCGCTTTCAGCCAAAGCACGGGCGGCGGCCAGCCCAACGGCCCCTGCTCCGATGACAACGGTATCCACGTCAAACACGGCCTTCTCCAGCTATGACAGGAATGATCCCGGCAGAAAGGCAGGCAGAAGACCGTGCTCAATTCAAACCGTCAAGCCGAAAGGACATTCAGCCTTCCACCGAAGGCGGCATCAATCCGGGACCAGGGGGAGAAGATACCATAGGTCCCGGCGCCGACGGCCGGCGTGCTGGCGGTTACATCGGTGTTGGAGCAGGAACCGACATTGATGCCGCAGAAGGTGCGTTGGTATTGGTTCCCACCTGAGTATAGACCGGCCCGCCGCTGTCGCCCTCTTCGGAGGCATAGGACGCCAGAACCTGATTGGTCAGGGTCTGCGGCTCGTCATATTCGCCCACGGCGAAGGTGACGCTGACGCCGGTGGCAACCACCTGACCCGCCTGCGGAGCCCCGTTGTTCATGCCCAGCATTTTCACATCAAGGCCGGGCACGATCCCGTCATCCCCGGCGGCAGCCGTCACGCGCAAATAGGGCCCGGCCGCCGTCCAGATCTCTCCCTTGGTGACGGCGGCAGCCGCAGTCCTGGCAACGAAGGCGGCATCGCAGCTGCCGGTCTTCCAGTCGGCGATCACCAGCACCTTGCCGATGTTGTCCTGCGACACCTTGCTGTTCTGGTAGACGGTCGTATTCGTCTTGCTGACCACATGCCCGGAGACGAGGACCCCGTGCTTGGGCGCGATCGAGCCATCATCATAGCTGCAGCCGACGCAGACGGTTCCGGTCAGCACCTGCATATTCCGGTTCACCACCATCTGGATCCCACCCGCGACCGGGCGGATGCGGTTCTGATTGGACATGTGCCGGCGTGCCGTGAAGGGCTGCAGACGCAGCGGCAGGCCGCATGTGAGGTAGCGCAGGTGCGCGAAGGTCTCCTCGGACGGACCTTCGCTGAAATCGAGCCCGGCCGTCAGGACACCGGTTTCCCAATCCACATAGGCCAGCGTCAACGGCAGATGGCCGCGGCCCCGGGTCTGCATGGCGGCCGTCACGGCGCCATGCGCCTGCATCAGATAGTCTTCGATCATCGCCGTCTCTCTCAAGATGCTCCCCGTCCCTGAGGAGGAGACGCATCCATGGGGGCTGGCGTGAAAGACAGACGGCAACACAGCCGGGACTCACCGCAGGGCTTTCGCGCAGGCCTCTACGGCTTAGACGAGCCGGACCTTGCCCGAGGCTTGCAGGGAGTGTCCCTCCCCGGAGAGACTTCGTCATGCCACGGCTTGATCGTGGCATCCATGCCGTTTCAGAAAAGCACACTACACGATCAGGCTAGTCAGACTGCAGAGATCCCATCTCCTTCGTCTTCCCGGACGCAGCGAAGCGGAGATCCGGGACCGGTGAGCCAAGGCCTGCCGGCTATGAACAATGCGAACATGCAACAGGCACCCCGGCTCACCGGTCCCGGCTCGCGCTGCGCTTGGCCGGGATGACGGTGGAGAGGAAAGAGGAAAAGGGCGTTCAAAAACAAACCCGCCGGGCTGCCCCGGCGGGTCTGATATCTCAAGCTGACAGCGCCAGACTTATGTCACCACCAGCGGTCCGGGATGAAGCGGCCGGCAGCCTTTTCGATTACCGCACCAGCCTGGAACAGGGTTTCCTCGCCGAAGGGGCGGCCGATCAGCTGCAGGCCGAGCGGCAGGCCGGTGGAGGACAGGCCTGCAGGCACGGAGAGGCCCGGCAGGCCAGCCATGTTCACCGTCACCGTGAAGATGTCGTTGAGATACATGGCGACCGGATCGGAGAACTCGCCCGGCGCAAAGGCGGCATCCGGGGTTGCCGGGGTCAGGATGGCATCGACGCCCGCTTCAAAGGCCAGATCGAAGTCGCGCTTGATCAGGGTGCGCACCTTCTGGGCCTTGAGGTAATAGGCGTCGTAATAGCCGGCCGACAGCACATAGGTGCCGATGAGGATGCGGCGCTGCACTTCCTTGCCGAAACCTGCGGCGCGGGTGTTCTCGTACATCTCGACAATGTCCTTGCCCGGCACGCGCAGGCCGTAGCGCACGCCGTCATAACGGGCAAGGTTCGAGGAGGCTTCCGCCGGAGCAACGATGTAATAGGCCGGAAGGGCATATTTCGTATGCGGCAGCGAAATATCAACGATCTCAGCCCCAGCTTCCTTCAGCCAGGCGATGCCCTGCTGCCAGAGAGCTTCCACTTCTGCCGGCATGCCTTCGACGCGGTATTCACGCGGAATGCCGATGCGCATACCCTTTACGGACTTGCCGACAGCAGCCTCATAATCGGGCACAGGCAGATCGACGGAGGTGGTGTCCTTGGGATCTACGGAGGCCATGGACTTCAGCAGGATGGCGCAGTCTTCCACCGTCTTGGCGATGGGGCCGGCCTGATCCAGCGAGGAAGCATAGGCAATGATGCCCCAGCGCGAGCAGCGGCCATAGGTCGGCTTGATGCCGACCGTGCCGGTGAGTGCTGCGGGCTGGCGGATGGAGCCACCCGTGTCGGTCGCCGTTGCACCAAGGCACAGGCTGGCGGCAACAGCTGCCGCCGAACCGCCGGACGATCCACCCGGCACCAGCGCCTGGGTGGAGCCGGTTTTGCGCCAGGGGTTCACCACGTTGCCGTAGTAGGAGGTTTCGTTGGACGAACCCATGGCGAATTCGTCCATGTTCAGCTTGCCCAGCATCACCGCGCCATCGGCCCACAGATTGGACGTGACGGTCGATTCATATGTGGGCTTGAAGCCGTCCAGAACATGCGAGCAGGCCTGGGTATGCTCACCCTTGGTGGCGAACAGGTCCTTGATGCCCAGCGGCAGGCCCTCCAGCGCGCCGCCCTCACCCTTGGCCAGCTTCTCGTCGGAGGCCTTCGCCATGGCGCGGGCCTTGTCTGCCGTCACGGCGACATAAGCGTTGATGGCGCTGTTAGAGCCCTCGATGGCGGAAAGGAAGGCATCCGTCAGCTCGGCGGCGGTGAAATCCTTGTTGCGCAGGCCGCGGCGGGCTTCGGCAAGAGTCTGATTGGTCAGATCGGTCATGATGTGATGTCCTTGCCCGGCTTATTCGACGACTTTGGGAACCATGAAGAAGTTGTCTTCGCTGGCCGGCGCATTGGCGACCACGTCGGCGGGATAGCCGCCATCGGTCACGCCATCAGCGCGCTTCTTCATCGTCTGCGCCACCACGGAGGTCAGCGGCTCGACGCCTTCGATGTTCACTTCATCCAGCTGCTCGACGAACTGGAGAATGGAATTCAGCTCGCCGGTCATGCGCTCGGCATCCGCATCGCTCACCTTGAGGCGGGCAAGACGCGCAACGCGCTTCACCGTATTGATATCGACAGACATGGCGTTTCCTCGTGCCGGATGGTCTCATGAAGACAGATGTCCCCTTATTCCGCTGTGCTTGTCCAAAGGCAAGGGTGGCCGGGGCTTGAGGATGGAGGCGGAATGGATTACGGTATGGAGGGATACCGCAATAAGACGCATTGAGATGCAGCCCGGATTAATGAGCGGATTTTCAGCGCAAGGTCTCTCCGCACCCTCCCCCTGGCGGGGAAGGGTAAGGGGTGGGAGGCTGGGAGCTCACAACCATCTGAAAGATGGATATTTTCTTGAAGAGACATCAAGAGGAACAGCTGCCCGTAATCAATGACTTTTCTGCCAAGCGGAAACGCTGCCCCCTCACCCCTCCCCACGAGGAGGAGGAGGGCTGAAAAGCCGTGCCAAAGCCACCATGACCCAGCCTCAAACCAACTCCCTCTCCCCGCGTGGACGCCATCAGGATGAGGCGCTGACGCTGCGCATTCTTGACGCCGCGCTGAAGGCCATTGCAGACCATGGGCCGGAGGGCGCAAGGCTGGCGGATATTGCGCGGACGGCGGGAACTAGCCAGCAGGCGCTGCACCGGCGCTGGCCGGACAAGGCCGGGCTGATGCTGGCCGCAATTGAGCATGGAATTGCGGGGCTATCGGACCTGCGTGCCGGGCGGGCCGGGTTTCAGCGCACCACGGCGGGGGAACTGGCGGCATTCCTGAGCCAAGCCTGCCAGCGGCTGTGCGGAACGGTTCTGGGCCGCGCACTCGCCCGCCTGCCCCGCAACGCTCAAGGCTGCCCGATGGCGCAGCTCGCGGCAGGGCTGGAAGATGAATGGCGGCTTGCCCTGCGGCAGATGCTGATTGCCACGCCCTTTGAGGCCGCCCTTGCCGCCCGTATCGAGCTGCTCACCGGCTTCCTGCGCCTTCAAACGGGAGCGCCAACTCCGCCGCAGCAACGGCTGATCGAGGACACGGCAGCGCTGGTTCTGGGGCTGATTGCCCCTGCACAGCCGCAAAGCCCCGGCAGCACGGAGGCTGCGATGCCGGGGCTGTGAGGTCTATCCTTGCGGATACGGCACGAGGTCGGGCCGCAGCACCTGCGGGGCTTCCTCCACCGGCTGACGGGTGAAGCCCTTCACACTCGAGAACGCTTCCGCATCGCGCTGGATCTCGACCGGGCTCAGCACATAGGCCGCCGCCAGTTCCGCCAGCGAGCGCAGCGCATGCATGTGGATGCGCTCATAGCCATGGCTGGCATCGACGCCGAAGGTGGCCAGCGCGGTGCGCACGTCCGCTCCTGCCTCCACAGCCGAAGCTGCATCGGAGCGGTAGTAGCGGAACACATCATTCTGGTAGCGGATGTCATGCTGGCGGCAGAGTTCCACCAGTTTGCGGGTCAGATGATAGTCGAATGGCCCGGTCTGGTCCGCCATGGCGATGGTGACGCCGAACTCGTCCGAATTCTGCCCCGGCGCCGTGGTGCCGTTATCGATGGCAACCAGCGAGGCGATGTCCGGCGTCAGAACGGCGCCTGCCCCGTGGCCGGTTTCCTCGGCGATGGTGAAGAGGAAATAGGTGTCCACCGTCGGCACGCTGCTGTCCTTCACCAGCGCCTTCAGCGCCGCCAGCATGACGGCGACGCCCGCCTTGTCATCCAGATGCCGTGAGACAATGAAGCCATTGGGCAGAAACTCCGGCTGCGGATCGACCGCCACCATGTCGCCGATTTCGATACCAAGGCGGTGAAGATCGGTGGCCGTGCGGGACAGCGCATCGACGCGGGCTTCCACATGGGTCCAGCCGGTGGGCTGGGTGTCCACTTCCGTGTTGAAGGTGTGGCCGGAGGCCTTCAGCGGCAGGATGGTGGCGCGGTAGGCGCCTGCGCCTGAAAAGATGGTCACCCGCGCGCCTTCGGCAAAACGCGCCGACCAGTGGCCGACCGGCACAAGCTCCAGCCGCCCGTTGGGCTTGAGCGCCTTCACCTGCGCTCCCAGCGTGTCGAGATGGGAGACGATGGCCCGGGCCGGGCGCGGCGCCTCGCCCGGAAGCCGGGCACGGATCGCGCCGCGCCGGGTCATTTCATAGGAAATGCCAAGATCTTCCAGATAGGCACAGACCCAGCGCGCCACCTCATCGGTGAAGCCGGTGGGGCTTGGCACGTTCAGCAGCGCCACCAGCACCCGCTCCAGCTCCTCCACATCAATGGACGGCAGGCTCAAAGCTCACCTCCCCCGCGCCAGGCGGCCCGGACGGGCTGGGGCATGGACAGCGGAAACAGGAAATCGACGAAGCGCTCCGCTGTCGGCTGCGGCTCGTGGTTGGCAAGGCCGGGGCGCTCGTTCGCCTCGATGAAATGATACTCCGGCTCGCGCGGGCTCTTCACCATCAGGTCAATGCCCGTCACCGGGATCTCGATGGCTTTCGCCGCCCGCACCGCCGCGTCGACCAGCGCGCCGTGGGTCTCGCCGGTCGCGTCATGGATGGTGCCGCCGGTGTGCAGATTCGCCGTACGGCGCACGCGAACAGTGACGCCCGCCGCCGGAACATCATCGAGAGCATAGCCTTCCAGCGCCAGACAGCGTTCGGTCTCTGCATCCATCGGGATACGGGACTCGCCCCCTGTTGCCGCAGCCCGGCGGCGGGACTGGGCGGCGATCAGATCGCGGATCGGCGTCGCGCCGTCGCCCGTGACTTCCGCCGGCTTGCGGATGGCGGCGGCAACGACCTTGTAGTCGATCACCACCAGCCGCAGGTCCATGCCCTCGACGCAGGCCTCCAGCAGCACATCGGCGCAAGTGTTGCGGGCCACGGCAATGGCGGCCATGGTTTCCTCAAGGCCGGTGAGGCCGATTGCGATGCCCTTGCCCTGCTCGCCGCGTGCCGGTTTCACGACCACCTTGCCATGGGCAGCAAGGAAAGCCTTGACGGTTTCCTCGTCGGTGGCCAGCGCCTGCGCCGGAACGCTGATGCCGGCCTGTTCCACCACACGGCGGGTGGCGGCCTTGTCATCACAGATCGACATGGCAACGGCGCTGGTGAATTCGGACAGCGACTCCCGGCACTTCACCTGCCGACCGCCATAGGACAGGCGGAAGAAGCCGCCTTCCGCATCGAGAATATCGGCATGAATGCCCCGCCGCCGCGCCTCGTTGACGATGATCGCCGCATAAGGGTTCAGCGCCGCATCCACAGCAGGCCCGGCATAGAGCGCCTCGTTGATCGTGTTCTTCTTCTTCACCGTGAAATAGGGCACGCGGGAAAAGCCCAGCTTCTCGTAGAGCTTTATGGCCTGCTCATTGTCATGCAGCACGGAGAGGTCCATGAAGGGCCGCCCGCGCCCCTTGAAATGTTCGGCCAGACGGCGCACCAGCGCCTCGCCAACACCGGGAAACTTCGCCTTGGGCGAAACGGCCAGGCACCAGAGCGAAGCCCCGCTCGCCGCGCCATCCGTTGCCCGCTCATGATCCACACCCATGGCGGTTCCGGCGATCTCGCCGGTTTCCTCTTCCTCGGCGACAAGCACAGTCACCGTCCGCGCGTCCATCTGTGACCAGAAGAAATCGAGCGGCACAGGCACCATGCCGCGCTCCGCATAAAGCCGGTTCACGGCCTCAGCATCGGCGCGCGAGGAGGCGCGGCGGATGGTGAAGCCGGGCCTGCGGTTGCGGGCCGTGCGGTAGGTCGCCAGATCCAGCCGGAACATGTGCGAGGGATCGAGAAACAGATCTTGCGGGGCAGCCGCCAGCAGCACATGCGGATCGCGCACATAGATGGCGATATCCCGCCGCCCCGGCACTTCGGCGAGCAGCGCCTCCACCAGCGGCTTCGGCTCGGCGAAGGTATCTCCGAAAATCAGCCGCCCCCAGCCGCAATCAACGCTCGCATCCGGGTCACCACCAGCCTCATCCAGGCGTATGCCCGGCTTCAGCCCATGCTCACGCAGCCGCAGCAGCCGGTGGTCATAGGCCCGGCGCGGACGGTTCAGCTCAAGTTCGCTCATGGATCAGATTCCCTGTTCCTGCAGCCACATTTCCAGAAGGCCCACCTGCCACAGGGCAGAACCCCTGAGCTTCGTCAGATGTTCCCTCGGCTCAGCCAGAAGCATGTCCGCATAGCGGGTGTTGAACAGGCCGCGCTGGCGCGCCGCCGGGCTGTGCAGGGCCTCGCGCACCATCTCCAGCGTCTCGCCCTCAAGGTATTTCAGCGCCGGCACCGGGAAGTAGCCCTTGGGCCGGTCGATCACATCCGCCGGGATCACCTTGCGGGCCACATCTTTCAAGACGCCCTTGCCGCCCTGTGCCAGCTTGTGGCGGGCGGGAATGCGGGCCGAAAGCTCCACCAGCTCATGGTCGAGGAACGGCACCCGAGCCTCCAGGCCGAAGGCCATGGTGTGGTTGTCCACGCGCTTCACCGGATCGTCCACCAGCATGATATTGGTGTCGAGCCTGAGCGCCTTGTCCACCGGGTCGGCAGCGCCGGGCTGGGCGAAATGCTGCTCGACGAAGGCAAGGCTCTCGTCGCGCTCCGGCAGATACTCCGGGTTCACCTGCTGGCGAAGTTCGGCATCCGTGCGGTCGAAGAAGGCATCCGCGTAATCGGCCACCGGCTGGTTCGAGCCGGCCAGCGGCGGATACCAGTGATAGCCGCCGAAGACCTCATCCGCCCCCTGCCCGGACTGCACCACGGTGATATGCTTCGACACCTCCCGCGACAGCAGATAGAAGCCGATGTTGTCATAGGAAACCATCGGCTCGGACATGGCCTTCACGGCGGCGGGCAGCTCGGCGCGCATATCGGCGGAGGGCACGAAGATCTTGTGGTGTTTTGTGCCGTAGTGGCGGGCAATCAGATCCGAGTAATGGAACTCGTCGCCCTTCTCGCCATTGGCCTCTTCGAAGCCGATGGAGAAGGTCGCAAGGTCCTTCTGCCCCTCTTCGGCCAGAAGGCCGGTGATGAGGCTGGAATCCACCCCGCCCGACAGGAGCACGCCCACCGGCACGTCGGCCACCATGCGGCGGCGCACGGCGGTGCGCAGGCCGTCCAGCACCATGTCGCGCCATTCTCCGGCGGACCGGGTCTCATCCGCATTGCTGCGTTCGAACTCCGGCTTCCAGTAGACATGATCGGAGAAGCTGCCGTTCACATCATAGGTGCGGATGGTGGCCGCGGGCAGCTTGCGCACGCCCTTCAGCACGGTGCGCGGCGCAGGCACAACCGCATGCCATGTCATGTAATGGTGGATGGCGACCGGATCGAGCGTCGTGTCGATCCCCCCGCCCGCCAGCAGCGCCGGCAGCGTCGAGGCAAAGGCGAGGCGCCCCTTGCTTTCGGCCAGATACAGCGGCTTGATGCCGAAACGGTCTCGCACCAGATGCACCCGGCCCGTGTCGCGCTCATGCACGGCGATGGCGAACATGCCGTGGAACCGCTTCACGCAATCGCGGCCCCACTGGGCCCAGGCCTTCAGAATCACTTCCGTATCGCTGGTGGAGGCAAAGCGCTGGCCGAGTTTGCTCAGTTCTGCCCGCAGCTCCGCATGATTGTAGATGCAGCCGTTGAAGACCAGCGACAGGCCGGCGTCCCGGTCCTGCATCGGCTGGGCGCCGCGCTCGCTGAGATCAATGATCTTCAGCCGCCGGTGGCCGAGCGCAACGCGCCCCTGCTGGGTGACCCCCATGCCATCGGGTCCGCGGGCAGCCATCGCGCGCACCATCGCGTCCACGCGCCGCACATTCGCGTCGCCATCGCCAAAGACCACTTCTCCACACAAGCCGCACATATCCGGGCCGAGCCTCCATTTGCTATTATTGGTGTATAATATATAGGGATCTAATCATTAGAGTTCAAATCATCAGGGCAAATCATGCCGCAGAACGCCGAAGCCACCCGTATTTTCAAGGCCTTGCGCCGCATCGTCCGCGCCATTGACCTGCGCTCGCGCGAGGTCGCACGCACGGCGGGACTGACCATTCCGCAGATTGTGGTGCTGCAGGCGATCCGGGATCTGGGGGATGTGACGACGAAAGCGCTGTCCGCTCAAGCGGATCTGAGCGCAGCCACGGTGGTGACCATTCTGGACCGGCTGGAAGAGCGCGGGCTTGTGGCGCGGGAGCGTTCAGCCATGGACCGGCGCATCGTCCATGCCCGGCTGACGGAGGAAGGACGCACGCTGCTGGAACGCGCGCCTGCCCTGCTGGACGAGGAATTTGAAGCCCGCTTCGCCCGCAAGGACAGCGCGGCCCAGCAGTCCCTCGCCAGCGCCATTGAGGAAATCGCCGCCCTCATGGACGCCCACCGCCTCGACGCAGCGGCCATCCTGACGACGGGCGAGATGACGGCGAAAGCACCGGAGTGAGGCCAGATGCGCCTGACTGTGGAGGAGAGAAGCTTGAGCCAGCCGCATGGCACAGAAGTTCTTCTCCCCTTGATAACGAGCGCCAGGATGCAGGTGCTCACGCCCGGATGATGTTGTGTTCCGGGCCGAAGGGAAAGCCGGTGATGTTTTCGGCGCCAGATTCCGTAACGATCAGAATGTCGTGCTCGCGGTAACCGCCCGCGCCCGGCATGCCTTCGGGGATCATGATCATCGGCTCCATGGAGACGACCATGCCCGGCTCCAGCACCGTATCCACATCCTCGCGCAATTCCACCGCAGCCTCGCGGCCATAGTAATGCGACAGTACGCCGAAGGAATGGCCGTAGCCGAAGCTGCGGTATTGCAGGAGGTCATGCTGACGGTAGATGTCATTGAGTTCCATGGCAATGTCGCAGCAGCGGGCGCCGGGGCGGATCAGCTTCAGCCCGGCCCGGTGAACGTCGCAGTTCACCTCCCAAAGACGCAGATGTGCATCCGAGGCATGCTCGCAGAAGAGCGTGCGCTCCAGCGCGGTGTAATAGCCGAAGATCATCGGGAAGCAGTTGAGACTGAGAATGTCGCCTGCCTTGATCTTGCGGTTGGTGACCGGATTATGCGCGCCATCGGTGTTGATGCCGGACTGGAACCAGACCCAGGTGTCCATCAGCTCCACGAAGGGGAACGAGGCGGCGATTTCCCGCACCATGGCCTGCGTGCCCGCAAGCGCCACCTCATGCTCGCCAACGCCAGCCGCAACGGCTGCCGTGATGGCTGCACCGCCTATATCGCAGATGCGCGTGCCATGGCGGATCAGCAGATGCTCCTCGGCGCTCTTGATGGTGCGCATGCGCATCACCGCATCGCTTACGTCAACGAGTTCGATGCCGGGAAGCGCGGCTTCCAGCAGGGCCTTCAGGTCGAGCGGCACATGGTCGAATTCGATGCCAAGCCGCTTCGGCTTGCGTCCGCCACGCAAGAGGATTTCGGAGACCGCATGGAAATAGTTGTCCTTGCGCCAGTCGGTATAGGTCAGCGCCGTGCCATGCACCCGCCGCCAGGGCTGGCCGCCATCGATGCCCGGAACCACCGCCGTTGCGGCCTCATCATCGACGATGAAACCGAAGCGCCGGCCGAAGGCGCAATAGAGGAAGCCGGAGAAATAGCAGATGTTGTGGTAGCTGGTGAAAAGGCAGGCATCCACACCGAGTGCCGCCATGCGGGCGCGAAGCCGGTCCTGCCGGCCTTGCATCTCTCCTGCTGAAAACGGCGACCAGCTCTTTTCGCCGTTCTCGATCACCTGCAGCCGCATCATGTCTTCCGCCATATCCATCGCTCCATCTTGGCGGGCCGGTTTGACCCGCCCCTGATCACCCGCCCCTGATCACCAGCCCCTAGTCACCGGAGATCTGAAACCAGAACGGGCCGGCCCCCCGAATGGGAAGCCGGCCCGCCAGGCCTGAACTCGGTGCTGGAAGAATGCCCGGAACTGGCGTACCGCCCCGGGTCTCCAAAGAGCCTCAAGAGGCCTTGGAGGAAGCATCATTCCAGCGGTGTCATGCCGCTCCGCTGCGCGGAACATGCGTTTGAATTTGCTTCAGTCTGCGTGATCCGGGCGCATCTGATCAAGCGGAGCAACGCGCCAAACACTTGTCAAAATGCGCCAGCTCCCGGGTCCGCCTGCCACATCAGGCCGGTGTCACGCCGCGCAGCCGTTCCGACCGGCGGCGCAACAGTTCCAGCACGGTCAGAAGAATGACCGACAGCAGCACCATGATCGAGGCGACCGCCAGAATGGTGGGCGAAATCTGCTCGCGCAGGCCGGTGAACATCTGCCAGGGCAGCGTCTTCTGACCGGCAGAACCGAGGAACAGCACCACCACCACTTCGTCAAAGGAGGTGATGAAGGCAAAAAGCGCGCCCGACACCACACCCGGCAGGATCAGCGGCATCTGCACCTTGAAGAAGGTGCGGACCGGCCCTGCCCCCATGCTGGCGGAAGCGCGCACCAGGCTCTGGTCAAAGCCGACCAGCGTCGCCGTCACCGTGATGATGACGAAGGGCGTGCCGAGCGCCGCATGGGCCAGAACCACGCCCCAATAAGTGCCCTGAAGGCCGATGCGGGAGTAGAAGAAATACATGCCCGCCGCCGAGATGATCAGCGGCACGATCATCGGCGAGATCAGGATCGCCATGATGGTGGAGCGGAAGGGCACGTGGTTCTGCGACAGGCCGATGGCGGCCAGCGTTCCGAGCACGGTTGCAATCAGCGTCGCCGCCGGTGCGATGATGAAGGAATTCCTCAGCGCCTGCTGCCAGTCCGGATTGGTGAAGAAATCCACGTAATGCTTGGTGGAATAGCCTTCGGGATCCAGCGCCAGCATGGCCGGTGTGAAGGTGAAGAAGTTCTCCGCGTTGAACGAGAGAGGAATGATGGTGATGATCGGAAAGATCAGGAAGAAGAAGATCAGCGCGCAGATCGTGCGGAACGTGTAGTGCCACGCGATCTGGCCAGCCGATGCGTAAGGAGGAAGGGATGACATGGTTTCTCTCCTTACCCGAGCTTCACATTGTCGATGCCGACGATCTTGTCATAGACATAGAACAGCACCATCACGGCCAGCAGCAGCAGGGCACCGAGCGCAGCGGCCAGACCCCAGTTGAGTGACGTGGAGATGTGATAAGCGATGCGGTTGGAAATGAAGATGCCCGAAGTGCCGCCCACCAGTTCCGGCGTGATGTAGTAGCCGATGGCCAGAATGAAGACGAGCACCGCCCCTGCCCCGATACCGGGCACGGACTGGGGGAAATAGACCCGCCAGAAGGCCGTCCAGTCATTGGCCCCCAGCGAGCGTGCCGCCCGCATGTAGGACGGAGAGATGGTCTTCATCACCGAATAGAGCGGCAGGATCATGAAGGGCAGCAGGATATGCGTCATGGCGATGACCGTGCCGGTGGCATTGTTCATCATCACGAGGCGTCCGTCATTGCCGATCAATCCCACCCAGACCAGAAGATCGTTGATGACGCCCTGCTGCTGCAGCAGAACCTTCCAGGCGGAGGTGCGCACCAGAAGGCTGGTCCAGAACGGCAGCAGCACCAGGATCATCAGCAGGTTCGACGTGCGCAGCGGCAGCTGCGCCAGCAGGAAGGCCACCGGATAGCCCAGAAGGACGCACATGAGAGTGATGGCAATGCTCATCAACAGCGTGCGGCCGAAGAGCATGATGTAGATGCGCTCGTTCTCCGGCAGGCGCTCGATTCCCTCCGGCCCTTTCTTCGCATCGACAGCAGCCAGAAAATAGCCCGGTGTGTAGGTGCCGGAATAACGCTTCAAGGTGGTCCAGACATCGAGCCGGCCCCAGTCCTTTTCGGCAGCGATCATCTGTTCCTTGATGCCGGGGCCGGAGAGGTCTTCAACAATCCGGCCAGACTTGCGCATCAGGCTCGACATGCCGGAAGTCTCGTAATTGAGACGGGTGCCAAGCCGGGTGTGGGTTTTGGCAGCAACCGCTTCCTTCAGGTCTTCAGCCAGTGCGGCAAAGGCCGGCTCGCCGGGCAGTTCACCGGTGGCCGGGTCCCAGTCCTGAAGTGCCACCACCGTGCGCGGCAGCGTGTTGGGCACGATGCTGTTGTCGACCGAACGCAGCAGCATGTCGAAGATGGGTGCTGCGAAAGTTATCAGGATGAAGAAAAGCAGCGGCGCGATCAGGATGAAGGCGCGCATTTTCTCGCGGCGCAGCGCCCTGGCAAGGCTTGCCTTCAGAGGGCGGCCATCCTGGGTCAGCACGGGGCCTGACGGAGCAGCTTCGCCCGTCCGTGATCCGCTTGGTCCCGCTCCGCCTGAAGCGGCTGCGGCTGGCGCATCGGCTATGGTCATAAGGTCGGCAAATCCAGCTTGAGTATCTGTTCTGGCCATAAAGCCGCAGCAGAAGCGCACCTCGCCCAGCCCCGGTTTTGGCCTGACCCTGATCCGTTTGCCGGGCAGCGGCCTCTGCCGCACGGCAAACGGTCTCATGCAGGGTCCCGGACGGCTGCCACCATAGCAGCCATCCGGCGCATCAGCAGGCTTACTTGGTCAGCCAAACCTGGAACGCGGCTTCCACCTCATCCTGGTTGTCGGCCCACCACTCGATGTTGTTGACCAGATAGTTCTTCTGGTTTTCCGGGTTGGTCGGCATGTGCGGCGCCATCTCGATGCCGAGTTCGGCATGCTTGCCGACGAGCGGCTGCGACGAGGCACGGGCCGGGCCGTAGGAGATGTACTTGGCCTGATCCGCCAGACGCTGGGTGTCGGTGGCGAACTTGATGTACTCCTTGATCAGCGGCAGCTTGTCTTCCGGCACCTCAGCGGGGATGATCCAGCCGTCGAAATCAAAGACCTGCCAGTCCCACAGCATGGCAACCGGCTGCTTCTGCTCCTCGATCACCGAGAACAGGCGGCCGTTGTAGGTGGAGCCGATCACCGCTTCGCCGTCGGCAAGGCGCTGCGGCGTCTCGGCACCGGCCGACCACCAGATAACATCGCCCTTGATGGTGTCGAGCTTGGCCAGCGCCTTCTGCAGCCCTTCCGGAGTGGACAGGACCGTATAGAGATCATCCTTGGCAACGCCGTCGCAGAGCAGTGCCCATTCGAGGTTCTTCTTCGGGCGCTTTTCCAGACTCCGCTTGCCGGGGAATGTGGTTGTGTCGAAGATGTCACACAGGCTCGTGGGCACCTTGCCGTTCCAGGCGGCCACATCCGTGCGGTAGCCGAAGGTGGTGGAGAACACGATCTGCGGAATGAAGCACTTGTTGATCAGCGACGGGCCGAAGTCCGCGGTAGCAGGCGTGCCATCCGGAGCGGCGGCCAGCCATTCGTCAAAGTCGATCTCCATGGCCAGGCCTTCGTCGCACAGGCGCTGGCTATCCGGGCCTTCCACGTCGACCACGTCCCAGGTGACGTTGCCAGCCTCGCTCATGGCGCGCAGCTTGGCGACTGCCTCGTTGGACGATTCATCATTGATGATCTTCACGTCCGGACGCAGTTCCATGAAGGGCTTGTGATAGGCGTTGTTCTGCGACGCCGAATAGGCGCCGCCCCAGGACACGATCGTCAGATCCGTGGCGCTTGCGGCGCCAGCCGACAGAACAAAGGCCGAAGCCATAAGTGTGCTTGCCAGTCTCATTAGTGCTGCTCCCCTTTTTTGAGCATTGGGCCGGTTGCCGGCCAATCAGGCGCAGGCTGTTCCGCCTGCCCGTCCATTACGCTACGGCATCGAGTGCCTTGCAATCCTTCTTCGCCCAGCCGACCGGCACTGTGCTGCCGGTTTCAAGCTGGCGCCGGTCGGCGCGGTTGCGCACCTTGACGATGAATTCGCTGTTGCCGCAGACCGTCATGCGCACGCGGATATGGTCGCCCAGATAGATCAGCTCCTCGATCCGGCCCTGCAGCATGTTGTCCATGGGCTTTTCCGGCGCGAGTTCGACGCGTTCCGGGCGCAGCGACACGGTGGTGAAATCGCCTGTGCCGCCCACATTCACCTTGTCGGCCAGAAGCCGGGTGCCGTCAGGCAGCATCACCTCGCAGGAGCCATTGTCCACCGAGACCACGGTGCCGTTCAGCTTGTTGTTCTCGCCGATGAACTGCGCCACGAAGGAATTCTGCGGCTCCTCGTAGAGCAGGTCCGGCGTCGACAGCTGCTGGATGATGCCGTCATTGAACACGGCCACCCGGTCCGACATGGTCAGAGCTTCGGTCTGGTCGTGGGTCACGTAGACCACGGTGACGCCGAGATTTTCGTGGATGTGCTTGATTTCATACTGCATCTGCTCGCGCAGCTGCTTGTCGAGCGCGCCCAGCGGCTCATCCATCAGCACCAGCTCCGGATCGAAGACGAGAGCGCGGGCCACGGCCACACGCTGCTGCTGGCCGCCGGACAGCTGGGCCGGGCGGCGGGAGCCGAGCTTGCCCAGTTCCACCATCTCCAGCGCCCGCTTGACCTTGGCCTCCTGCTCCGCCTTGGCCATGCCGCGCACCTGCAGCGGAAAGGCCAGGTTTTCAGCCACGGTCATATGCGGAAAGAGGGCATAGTTCTGAAACACCATGCCGATGCCGCGCTTGTGCGGCGGCACCTTGTTGATCGGCTTGTTGTTCAGAAAGATTTCGCCGTGCGTTGCGGGTTCGAACCCGGCCAGCATCATGAGGCATGTTGTCTTTCCGGACCCGGAAGGCCCGAGCATCGTGAGAAATTCCCCGGGAGGAATATCCAGATTGAGATTTTTGACGACGAGACTTTCACCGTCATAGCTTTTCTGGACATTCTCGTAACGGACTGACGCCCCTCGTTTTTTCGCCATCTGTTCCCCAATTGCGATGCGGGCGGATTTTTATTTTATGCCGCTCACGCATTTATTACCGGGACCATGCCCCGGCGAACCCCGTCGCGATGACCTCTTGAACCGTCATCTCGAACGCTAGGAAAGCAAAAAATCGAACATAACAAAAGGGGGCATTTGGAATTTTTTGAACGTTTTTTATTCAGGATCGAAGTCAATATTTGCGCACACCCAATTGCGCAGGAAAATTTTTCCCAGAATTCCCCATTGCAGCCCAAGCCATTCCGGCGCCGCTCGAAATCTGGAGGATTTCCGCCCCAAACCGCTGCCTGACGAAAAGGCAGGCGCAGGCATCCCTCGCAACCTGCACAGGGAAGCATCAGGAACGGGCAATCACGTGCAAGCCTCAAAGCGCCATGGAGCCGCCTGAATGCGACACTTCATCCGGCACTGTCATCCACCCTCCGGCCGGCCACTGCCTGGTTTTCTGTCCCTGCCCTACCGCGCCAATGCTTGGCGCAGCTTGCCCGCCCCTTACAGCGCAGCTTAAATGCCGCCTGTGAGTGAAAGCTCTGAAAGGATTCGGGGGGCCGGTCATGCAGCACGAAAATGGCACTTCCGCGGTCCGGCAGGCGGTCATCGGCACGGCCCGGGCGCTGGTCACGCGCGGCCTGACGCGCGGCACATCGGGAAACGTGAGTGCCCGCTGCGAGAACGGCTTTCTCATCACTCCATCCGGGCGGCCCTATGAGAGCCTGACGCTGGATGACATCGTCTTCATGGACATGGACGGCGGCTATCATGGCAGCGTCCTGCCCTCTTCCGAATGGCGGATGCATCTCGACATCTACACCGCCCACCCGGACGCCGGCGCCGTGGTGCATTGCCACTCGCCGCGGGCAACGGCGCTCGCCTGCCTGCGCCGCCCCATTCCGCCGTTTCATTACATGATCGCGATTGCGGGCGGTGATCACATTGCCTGCTCGGCCTATGCCACATTCGGCACCCGCGCCCTGTCAGAAGCCATGCTTCAGGCACTCGGACCCCGCCGCGCCTGCCTTCTCGCCAATCACGGCCAGATCGCCTATGGCCGGGATCTGCCGAAGGCGCTGGCCCTGGCGGAAGGCGTGGAGGAACTGGCCGACCAGTATCTCTCGGCCCTCTCCGGCGGCGAGCCTGTGCTGCTGTCTGCCGGGGAGATCGAACGGAACATCCGGAAGTTCAAAAACTATGGCAAGCAGCTGGGGGACCTTGACCCGGATGCGGGCGATGCCTTTGAAATGCCGCTGCAACGCGCCTGAGGCGTCCTTGCAGTGCAAAAAATGACGGACGGGAGCACTCATGCGGCTTGGAATTGACTGGGGCGGCACCAAGATGGAAATCATCGCGCTGGATGACAGCGGGATGGAGCTTTACCGCGAGCGGATGCCGACACCGCGCGGCGACTATGCCGGCTGCATCGAGGCCGTGGCCCTGCTGGTGGCCCATGCGGAAAAGGCAACCGGGCTGACCGGCACGCTGGGGCTCGGCATTCCCGGCTCCATCTCGCCGGGCACCGGCCTCGTCAAGAACGCCAATTCCACCTGGATGAATGGCATGCCGCTGGACAAGGATCTGGAGGCCCGTCTCGGCCGTCCGGTCCGCATCCAGAATGACGCCAACTGCCTTGCGGTCTCCGAGGCGACAGATGGCGCGGGCGCGGGCGCGCATTTCGTGCATGCCATCATCATCGGCACCGGCTGCGGTTCAGGGATCGCCATTGATGGCAAGGCCCATCGCGGGGCCAATGGTATCGGCGGCGAATGGGGCGCCATCCCCGTGCCATGGATGAAGGAAGACGAATATCCCGGCCCCGAATGCTGGACCGGCCATCGCGGCACGATCGACCGCTGGTGCTCCGGAACCGGCCTTGCCCTCGACTACCGCACGGCAACGGGCCGGGACCTGAAGGGCCACGAAATCATCGCCGCAAAGCGGGCCGGGGAAGCCGAGGCCATCGCGTCCTACGAGCGCTATGTCAGCCGCCTCGCCCGTGCCATGGCCATGTCCGCCAATCTCATGGACCCGGATGTCTTCGTGCTCGGCGGCGGCATGTCGAATGTGGACGAGCTTTACACGGACCTGCCCCCTGCCATGGCACCCTATATCTTCTCCGACACTTACGGCGTGCCGATCCGCAAGGCCGTCCACGGCGACAGCTCCGGCGTGCGTGGCGCGGCCTGGCTGTGGAATGATTGAAGGCTGACGGCCTCCTCTGCCTGCTTTCCCGGCGGAAGTGAGACCGAAGTCCGGGACGGCAGCGTGTGGGCCTCGGGTGAGATGGCCTGAGGCCGCGCACTGTCACGCCACGGGCACAAGCCGCGCCAGACATACTGCCCCGTCACCACCGAGGATCAGCGGTGTATCTTCTTCATCTGCAATGACAAGACAATCGCGCGGCTGAAGCGTCTCTCTGCCGCTCTTGGCCAAGGCAACGGTGACACGGCCTGACACGCAGACCAGCGCGATGGTTTCCTCTGCGCCGGGACCGGAGCATTCGAGACCGTTGCCCTCCTCAAGCGTCACCCGCTCCATGGAGTGACGGAAAGCCCCGCGGCGGGTCATGATGTTGAAATCCAGCACCGGGCCATCGATGAGCCGGCCTGTGACGGCAACGCCGCCGTCAAAGCTGGTGAAGGCGCCGGGCGTGCTGAGGATCGTTTCTCCATCAGCGCCGAAATCGAGGCCGATGCCTGCCCCGTCCACCAGCGCCAGCGTCCGGTCAATGCCGGTGAAAGCCGAGAACGGGCCATCACTGGCAACCTCGGCCATGGAGAGCCGCCAGCCGAAGTCGTCAAGCCCGGCCGCTTGCGGGAAGACGGCGAGTTCATGCGTGATGCCGCCGCCGTTCTTCCAGGGCATGGCCCGCGCCATACCCCAGCGGATGAGGTGTACCGCCATCAGAACATCGCCTTCGGCAGGAAGGTGGCGATCTGCGGCAGGAACCAGATCAGCGCCATGGCGAGGATCTGCAGCAGGATGAAAGGCACGACGCCCTGATAGATCATGCCCGTGGTGACTTCCTTGGGCGCTGCCCCGCGCAGGTAGAACAGGGAGAAACCGAAGGGTGGTGTCAGGAACGAGCTTTGCAGGTTGATGGCGATCAGCACCGCCAGCCACACCGGATCATGCCCCATGAGGATCAGCGGCGGGATCAGCAGCGGCAGCAGGATGACGGCGATTTCCACGAAATCGAGGAAGAAGCCGAGCACGAAGATGAAAGCCATGGCAAAGATCAGTGCGCCCGTAGGCCCTCCCGGCATGGCCGCCAGAATATTGGCCACCCGGTGCTCGCCGCCAAGGCCGACGAAAACCAGCGAGAAGAAGGACGCCATCAGGATGGTGGCGAAGATCATCGAGGTGACCACCATGGTCTGGATCAGCGCCGGGATCAGCGTGCGGGCGCCAAAGGACCGGCGCAGCGACACGGCAACGGCGGCAAGGCCGGTCAGGGCGAGCAGCGCATAGGCACCCGCCACCGTGTATTCCTGCGCCCCGGCGTCCGAACGCTGCAGGCGCACCGGATAATATCCGGCTGCCAGCACCAGCACGAAAAGCGCAATGGCACCGCCCAGGATCAGCCGCTTCGGGCCGCCCTGCTTGTAGCCGGCGAGCAGAATGGCGCCAATGGCCCCGACGGACGCGGCCTCGTTGGGCGAGGCAACGCCGAAGAGCACGGCGCCCAGCACCGCGACGATGAGAATGACGGCAGGCAGGATCGCGCCCATCACCTCACCGCGTGTGGCCTTGCGGTCCAGATCCTTCATGGCCGGTGCATCCGCCGGCACCAGCCAGGCGCGCAGCAGCACATAGAGCACATAAAGCACCACCAGCAGCAGTCCCGGCAGCAGAGCCGCGGCAAAGGTCTGGCCGACGGAAATGGTCTCGATGGAGAATTTGCCCTGCTTGTACTGCGCCTGCTGGAAGGCGGAGGACATGACATCGGCGAGAATGATCAGCAGCGTCGAGGGCGGGATGATCTGGCCGAGCGTGCCGGAGGCGCAGATGAGCCCGGCCGACAGGCGCGGATTGTAGCCGTTGCGCAGCATGGCCGGCAGGGCAATCATGCCCATGGCCACCACCGTTGCGCCGACGATGCCGGTGGAGGCGGCCAGCAGCGCGCCGACCAGCACCACGGAGACGCCCAGCCCGCCGCGCATGGAGCCGAACAGGCGGCCCATGGTTTCCAGAAGGTCTTCGGCAATCCGGCTTTTTTCAAGGATCACGCCCATCAGCACGAAGAGCGGAATGGCCGTCAGCACCGGATTGGTGAGCACCGCAAAGAACCGCTGGCCGAGCGCGCCCATCAGCGACAGGTTGAAGTCACCCAGTGCAAAGCCGAGCAGGGCAAAGCCCGTCGCCACACCGGCAATGGTGAAGGCAACCGGATAGCCGAGCAGGATGAAGCCGATCAGTGCGGCGAACATCAGGATATCAAGCGGGATCATGCGGCGCTCCGCAGCTTGAGGCAGTCACGCAGGAAGGCGGCAAGGCCCTGCAGCAGAAGCAGGACGCAGAACACCGGAATAAGGCTCTTCAACAGGAAGGATGCGGGGATGCCACCAACGGAAATCGGCCCTTCCAGAATGGCCCAGGAGCGCTGCACGCTGGGCCAGGAGTAGACGAGCAGCATGACGAGCGAGGCGCCCAGCAGCGCCACATGGCCGAAAAGGTCAATCACCGCCTGCCCGCGCGCCGTCATGCGGGCGTAATAGATGTCCACCCGCACATGGCCGTTGACCATCAGCGTGTAGCCTGCCCCCAGCATGAAGACGCTGGCATGCAGATACAGCACGCCCTCATTGAGGAAGATCGAGCTGTAGCCGAACACATAGCGCAGCAGCACAATGACGAACTGCAGCAGCACCATCGCCAGCGCGAACCAGATCGTCACCGCGCCCACTGCCCTGCTGACCCAATCCAGAGCCCTGGCAAGCCGTTCCATTCCCTCTTGTCCCCTGCTGCTGCGGGCGTTTGCCGCCCTGATCATATTTGCTTTCGTTTCACCTTCGTCCGTCATCCCCGCGCAGGCAGGTATCCGATCGCCCCGGTGTTTGGGCAATGCCCGCACCGGATGCAAGGAGGGGGAAGGACTAACGCTTCGCCGCAGCCCCCCTCTCCCCCTTGAGGGGGAGATGTCTGCGCAGCAGACAGAGGGGGTAGCAGCGCTCCGGCAGAGCATAATCTCTCTCACAAACAGACAGTCCGTTCCCCCCTTCCGCCCCCTGCCGGGAGCATCTCCCCCTCAAGGGGGAGAGGAACGGGCGTCTGACTGACTGTCCGGTATAAACATCGTCCGGAGCCTGCGGCACTCTCCCCGGCACCGCGAGCACCCCGGATACTGGATCACGGTCTTGCAGCGATGCGGCAAACCGGGATAAGCCAGAGGCAAACCCCGGCGCGGCTTTTACTCCGCGCCGGAGGGGATGGCTCAGCCGTAGTTGTAGTCGAGGCCGCGGGCGTTCATCTGGCCGGCGTCCGCATAGGGCATGTATTCGACCATCAGCTTGCGGTACTCAAGGAAGCTTTCGGTGATCTTGCGCACCAGCTCGTCATTGCTTTCGCGCAGTTCCTTGACCACCTCGCCCATGGCATTGCCCATGGCGATGACGATCTCGTCCGGCAGCTTGCGCACGGTGACGCCATGCTTGGCTGTCAGCTCGCGCAGGGCCATCGCGTGCTTTGTGTTGTACTCGGTGAGCACCGGATTGTAGAGGCTTTCGGCCGCATAGGCGACCGCCTGCTTCAGGTCGTCCGGCAGGGCTTCCCAGGCCTTGAGGTTAACTGCGCATTCTTCCGCCGAACCCGGCTCGCCGACGCCCGGCGCATAGTAGTTCTTGGCCACCTGCTGCAGGCCAAGGGCGCTGTCGGACCAGGGGCCGATGAACTCGCCCGCATCCAGCGCGCCGGATTGCAACGCCTGGAACATGGCAGGGCCAGACATGGCTTCAACCGCCATGCCCAGCTTGGCGCAGACTTCCGAGTTGAGGCCGGTGGTGCGGTACTTCAAGCCCTTGAGGTCATCCACCGTCTTGATTTCATTGCGGAACCAGCCGAACCATTGCGGGCCGGAATTACCGCAAAGGAACGGCTTCAGGCCGAAGCGGCCATACATCTCGTCATAGAGCGCCTGACCGCCGCCCTGCATCAGCCAGCCGATCTGCTCGATGGCGGTGAGGCCCAGCGGCTGGGAGCCGAACAGCAGGATGCCCTTGGACTTGGAGCCCCAATAGGCCGGAACCGCGTGGTAGATCTCCGCCGTGCCTTCGGCCACGGCATCGAACACGCCGGGACCGGGGACGATTTCGCCGGCGGCGAAAAGCTCCACTTCCAGCCGCCCGCCCGACAGGGCGGTGATGCGGTCTGCCAGCATCTGGGCGGCAACGCCCGGGCCCGGCAGGTTCTTCGGCCATGCGGTGACCATGCGCCACTTGGTGATGCCCTGAGCAATGGCCGGGGTGGCAAGGGTTGCGCCCGTTGCCGTTGCCGCCGCACCGATGCCCGCTGCCTTGAGGAAGTCACGTCTTTGCATGTCAGTTCTCCATCCTGCTGGTTCCACTCATGAAATGCCTGCTTCTGATTTTTTCAATCTTTCAGGATCGCAGGCAGGTTAAGTCCGTTCTCGCGGGCGCAATCGAGGGCGATCTCGTAGCCTGCATCCGCGTGGCGCATGACGCCGGTGGCCGGGTCGTTCCACAGCACATTGGCGATGCGCCGGTCTGCCGCTTCGCTGCCGTCGCAGCAGATCACCATGCCGGAATGCTGCGAGAAGCCCATGCCGACGCCGCCGCCGTGATGCAGCGACACCCAGGTGGCGCCTGACGCAGTGTTGAGCAAAGCGTTCAGAAGCGGCCAGTCGGACACGGCGTCCGAACCGTCCTTCATCGCTTCCGTCTCGCGGTTGGGCGAGGCAACGGAGCCTGAATCGAGGTGATCGCGCCCGATGACGATGGGCGCCTTCAGCTCGCCGTTGCGCACCATTTCATTGAAGGCAAGGCCGAGCCTGTGGCGCTGGCCAAGCCCCACCCAGCAGATGCGGGCCGGCAGGCCCTGGAAGGCAATGCGCTCACGCGCCATGTCCAGCCAGTTGTGCAGGTGGGCATCGTCCGGGATCAGTTCCTTTACTTTCTGGTCGGTCTTGTAGATGTCTTCCGGATCGCCCGACAGCGCACACCAGCGGAACGGCCCGATGCCGCGGCAGAACAGCGGGCGGATATAGGCAGGCACGAAGCCGGGGAAGGCAAAGGCATTCTCCAGCCCTTCGTCCTTGGCCACCTGACGGATGTTGTTGCCATAGTCGAGGGTCGGCACACCGGCGTTCCAGAAGTCCACCATCGCCTCCACATGCACCCGCATGGAGGCACGGGCCGCCTTCTCGACGGCCTTGGGATCGCTCTCCTGCTTCGCCCGCCATTCGGCAACGCTCCAGCCGGAAGGCAGATAGCCATGCACCGGATCATGGGCCGAGGTCTGGTCGGTGACGATATCCGGGCGCGGGCCGCCCGCCTTCATGCGCTTGACCAGTTCCGGGAACACGTCCGCCGCATTGCCGATCAGCGCCACGGACTTGGCCTCGCCCGCCTTGGTCCAGCGCTCGATCATCGCCAGCGCCTCGTCCAGAGAATGGGTCTTTTCGTCCACATAACGGGTGCGGATGCGGAAGTCGGCGCGGGTCTCGTCGCATTCCACCGCAAGGCAGCAGGCGCCAGCCATGACGGCGGCCAGCGGCTGCGCGCCGCCCATGCCGCCGAGGCCGCCGGTCAGGATCCACTTGCCCTTGAGATTGCCGCCATAGTGCTGGCGTCCGGCCTCCACGAAGGTTTCATAGGTGCCCTGCACGATGCCCTGCGTGCCGATGTAGATCCACGACCCGGCGGTCATCTGGCCGTACATGGCCAGGCCCTTCTTGTCGAGTTCGTTGAAATGGTCCCAGGTGGCCCAGTGCGGCACGAGATTGGAATTGGCAATCAGCACGCGCGGCGCATCCGCATGGGTGCGGAACACGCCCACCGGCTTGCCGGACTGGACCAGCAGCGTCTCATTGTCTTCCAGCGCCTTCAGCGCCGCGACGATGCGGTCAAAATCATCCCAGGTGCGCGCCGCCCGGCCAATGCCGCCATAGACCACCAGTGCATGCGGGTTCTCGGCCACATCCGGGTGCAGGTTGTTCATCAGCATGCGCAAGGGGGCTTCCGTCAGCCAGCTCTTGGCATTGAGCGTGGTGCCGGTAGGCGGGAAAATATCACGCTGGTTATGGCGGGGATTGGTCATGTTTCCTCTCCGGATCATGTTATTTCATTGGACTTGCAATAAACAGGAAGGACGGCGGCCTCAGCCGCGCCAGCTGCCTGAAGCAAGGGTTTCGAGAATGGTTTTCAGGATGGGCCGCAGCCGCCCTGCCCGCGCCTCGTCATAGGCGTAAGGCGGAAGCTCAGTGGTGAGATGCGTGGACTGCGCCAGCTCCATCTGGATGGCGTGGAAGCCTTCCTCCGGGCGGCCATAGCGGCGCGTCGTCCAGCCGCCCTTGAAGCGGCCGTTGACCACGCTGCGGTAGCCCTCTGCTTCCCGGCAGATATTGGCGACAGCCTCTGCCATCGCAGGCGCGCAGGATTTGCCTTCCACGGTGCCGATGTTGAAATCCGGCAGCGTGCCTTCAAACAGGAACGGGATGTTGGAGCGGATCGAGTGGCAGTCATAGAGCACGGCAAAACCATGAAGGGCATGAACGCGCCGCAACTCTGCCTCCAGCGCCGCATGATAGGGCGCGTGATAGGCCAACCGCCGCCGCTCGATCTCGCCCCCATCAGGGGCTTCCAGCCAGATGTTTTCGCCGTCAAAGTCTGTCAGCGGCACAAGACCGGTAGTGTTCTGCCCCGGATAGAGGCTTGCCCCATCCGGCGGGCGGTTGGCGTCGATGACATAGCGGTGAAAGGTGGCGGCAACGGTGGTTGCGCCCGGCAGAAGTCCCGCATAGAGACGGTCCACGTGCCAGTCCGTATCGCTCAGCACCAGCCCGCGCGCATTCAGCTTTGCACGGATGTCTGCCGGAACATAAGTGCCCGAATGCGGCAGCCCCAGAACCACCGGGCTGTCCCCGCGTTCCACCGTCACGGGCGATGCCGGAACGGCCTGATTATCCTGCGTCATCTCAGTTCGATCCTTCCCTGCGACCGTTCGTTCCGTTCATCTTTTCTTGTCCGGGTGCGCTGGCGCCGCCCCTTGCTGTCATCCCCGCGAAGACGGGGATCCAGTAAGCCCTGCCTTCGCCATCACTAGCGCCGGGGCTACTGAATCCCGGCTCAAGGCCGGGATGACACCGGGAGTGAAGCCCCCTCTTGGCAGCACATCCCCCTACGGCCGGAAATCCCCGATCTCTGCCGCAGCAACGAATGCCCCTTCCCGCACCAGAGCAGCAGCCGCTTCGATATCCGGGGCGAGGTAGCGGTCTTCCTTCAGCGCAGGCGCATGGCCGCGCAGCATGGCGATGACGGCCTGAAGCCGTGCCGAGGTCTTGAGCGGGGCGCGGAATTCGATGCCCTGTGCTGCACACAGCGCCTCGACGCCAAGGATGACCGAGAGATTGCCGTTCATCCGCAGCAGCCGCCTTGCGCCATGGGCTGCCATGGACACATGGTCTTCCTGATTGGCGGAGGTCGGCGTTGAATCCGTCGAGCACGGGGTCGCCAGATGCTTGTTCTCGCTCATGAGCGCCGCCGTCGTCACTTCGGCGATCATGTAGCCCGAGTTGAGCCCCGGCTCCGGCGTCAGGAACGGCGGCAGGTCGTGACTGAGCGTGGGGTCCACCATCAGCGCCACACGCCGCTGGGCAATCGCGCCAATCTCGGCCACTGCCAGCGCGATCTGATCGGCCGCGAAGGCGACCGGCTCGGCATGGAAGTTTCCGCCCGAGACAATGCGGCCCTCGCCCAGCACAAGCGGATTGTCGGTCACCGCATTGGCTTCGGTTTCCAGTGTGCCTGCGGCAAAGCGCAGGAGGTCAACGGACGCGCCCAGCACCTGCGGCTGGCAGCGGATGCAGTACGGGTCCTGAACGCGGGTGTCGCCTTCCCGGTGGCTTTCGCGGATCGCAGAGCCTTCCATCAGCGCCCGCATGCGTTCGGCCACCTCGATCTGGCCGCGATGGCCGCGCAGGGTGTGGATCTCCGGCTGCAGCGGCGCGGTCGAACCCATGATGGCGTCGGTGGACAGGGCCGAAATGACCATGGATGAGGCCGCATTGGCCCAGGCTCCAAACAGGCCGATGAGCGCGAGCGCAGTGGAGAATTGCGTGCCGTTGATCAGCGCCAGCCCTTCCTTCGGTCCCAGAACCACGGGCGTCAGCCCTGCCCGCTTCAGCGCCTCGCCGCCCGGCAGGCGCTCGCCTTCGTAAATGGCTTCCCCGGCGCCGATCATCGCCGCCGTCATGTGGGCGAGCGGCGCAAGATCACCGGAGGCACCGACCGAGCCCTGCGACGGCACGACCGGCGTCACGCCCTTGTCCAGCATATCCTCGATGAGGGCGATCACCTCCCAGCGCACGCCCGACGCGCCCCGCCCGAGGCTGAGCAGCTTCAGCGCCATCATCAGCCGTGTGGCGGCCCGGTCCAGCGGCTCGCCCACGCCGCAGCAATGGGAGAGGATGAGATTGCGCTGCAGCGTTGCCGTATCCTTGGCCGCGATCTTCACCGAAGCGAGCTTGCCGAAACCGGTGTTGACGCCGTAGACGCCCGCATCGCCAGCGGCGGCGGCTGCAATGAAGGCACTGGCCGCTTCCACGGCGGGACGGGCCGAGGGGGCAAGACGGGCGGGCAGCTCCTCCCGCCAGAGCTGTTCCAGCTGCTCCAGCGTGGTCTTGCCGGGCGTGAGCACGAGGGTCATTCCGAGCCTCCGAAGATACGGGCATGAAGGGGGTTGAAACCGAAGCGGTAGGCGAGTTCCGCCGGACTATCGGCATTCCAGATGGCAAGATCGGCGCGAAGACCGGGGGCGATGCGCCCGCAATCCGGAAGCCCCAGCGCCCGCGCCGCGTTGACCGTAACACCGCGCAGCACCTCTTCCACGGTAAGATGGAAGAAGGTGCAGCCCATGTTCATGGTCAGCAGAAGCGATGTCAGCGGCGACGTGCCGGGGTTGCAATCCGTGGCCAGCGCCATGGGCACCCCGTGGGCACGGAAGGCAGCAACCGGCGGCACCTGCGTTTCCCGGATGGCATAGAAGGCACCGGGCAGCAGCACTGCCACCGTGCCGGAACGGGCCAGCGCCGCTGCATCGTCATCGGTCGCATATTCCACGTGATCGGCAGAGAGCGCGCCATAGTCCGCTGCCAGCTTCGTGCCGCCCAGATGCGACAGCTGCTCTGCATGCAGCTTCACCGGCAGGCCGAGGCGGCGGGCCTCATCGAAGACCTTGCGCATGGATGCGACCGAAAAGGCGATGCCCTCGCAGAAGCCATCGACCGCATCCACCAGCCCTTCCGACGCTGCGCGGCGCAGACCCGGAAGGCAGACCTCATCGAGATAGGCCTCCTCGCGGCCCTTGTACTCAGGCGGCAAGGCATGGGCGCCAAGATAGGTGGTGCGCACCCGCACCTTGCGTTCGCTCGCAAGGCTTCGCGCCGCGCGCAGCATCTTCAATTCGGTTTCGATGTCGAGGCCATAGCCGGACTTGATCTCCACCACGGCCACGCCTTCGGCCAGCAGCGCATCAAGGCGCGGCAGGGCTAAGGCCACAAGCTCCGCCTCGCCGGCAGCGCGGGTGGCGGAGACGGACGACACGATGCCGCCACCGGCGCGGGCGATCTCTTCATAGCTCGCCCCCTCCAGCCGCATCTCGAATTCCCGCGCCCGATGGCCGCCGTGGATGAGATGGGTGTGGCAGTCGATGAAGGCCGGGGTCACCAGACGCCCCTCAAGATCATGGCGCGCATGACCGGAGAAAGCTGCCGGAAGATCTGCTTCCGGCCCCACCCATTCGATACGGCCATCACGGATCGCAACAGCGCCGTGCTCGACAAGGCCATAGCCGCCGGTCTCCGGCAGGGTGACAAGCCTTGCGTTGGAAAGAAGGGCCGGACCGTGAAGTTCCATCTTGGTTTCCCCTGAAGTTCGGTTTATTTATGTATGCACATAATAGCCCTGTCAATCAGCAAAGGCGGCGAAAGAATGAGCAGCGCAAAAAACGGAGAAACTCCGGCAAGTGGCGGAAACCCGTCTTTCGCGGCGCAGGTTCTGTGGGCAGAACAGGCGCTTTTGCCCAATGGCTGGGCAAGCGGCGTGTCTGTGCATATTGCCGCTGATGGCAAGGTGGGCCATGTGGCCGCCGGAACGCAGCCCGAACAGAATGCGGTGCGCCTTGGCCTGCTGCTGCCAGCCCCGGCCAACCTGCATTCCCACGCCTTCCAGCGCGCCATGGCGGGGCTGACCGAGCGGCGGGGAGCTGATCCGCGGGACAGTTTCTGGACCTGGCGCCAACTGATGTACCGCTTTCTCGACCAGCTGACGCCGGAGGATGTGGAAGCGATTGCCGCCTTCGTGCAGATGGAGATGCTGGAGGCAGGTTACGCCACCAATGTCGAATTCCATTATCTCCATCACCAGCCGGGCGGCGCGCCCTATGCTGACCTTGCAGAAATGTCCGCCCGCATTGCAGCGGCGGCTGCCATATCCGGCATCGGCCTGACGCTGCTGCCGGTTCTCTACCAGTATGGCGGCTGCGACAGGCGGGCGCTGGGGGCGGGACAGGTCCGCTTCGGCAATGACATGGACCGCTTCGCCAGGCTGGTGGAAGGTGCCGAAGCTGCCCTTGGCGCCCTGCCCGCCGATGCCCGCATCGGCATTGCTCCGCACAGCCTGCGCGCCGTCTCCGCCGAAGACCTTTCCCGCGCCGCCGCCTTGCGCCCGGATACGCCGCTGCACATGCATCTGGCGGAGCAGGTGGCCGAGGTGGACGAAGTGAAGGCCCATCGCGGCGCAAGGCCGGTGGAATGGCTTCTGGCCAACCAGCCCGTCGATGGACGCTGGTGCCTGATCCACTGCACCCAGATGGAAGAGGCCGAAACGCTGGGCCTTGCCGCGACAGGTGCGGTCGCAGGCCTCTGCCCCATCACGGAATCGAGCCTTGGCGACGGCATCTTTGACGGCGTGCGCTTCGCCGCAGCGGGCGGGCGCTTCGGCATCGGCTCGGACAGCAACATCCGCATTTCACTCACCGAGGAGCTGCGCACCCTCGACTATTCCCAGCGCCTGCGCGACCGCTCGCGTGCCGCCCTCGCTACGGCGGAACGGTCTACAGGCCGGGTGCTGATCGAGGAGACGGTCCGGGGCGGTGCGCAGGCGGCAGGCCGCAAGACGGGTGAGATTTCCCAAGGCTTTCTTGCAGATCTGCTTGCGCTGGACACGGAAGATGCCAACATGCTGGGCCGCAGCGGCGACACCGCCCTCGACAGCTGGATCTTTGCCGGAGACGACCGGATCGTCAGCGACGTCTGGGCCGCCGGGCGGCATATGGTCAAGGGCGGACGTCACGTTGCGCGGGACAGGATCCGCCAAGCCTACATGCGGACCATCCGCAAGCTGAAAGACGCCTGACCGGGGAAACCGGACATATGAAAACCGGGTATGGGGAATGACAAAGGCAGACGCTAACAGGCCGGGTGCTGGAGCCGGACAGATTACCTGGCAGTCCATTCAGGCGGAGGCGCTGCGGCGCATTCATGACCGGGAATGGGCGCCGGGCAGTCTGATCCCGCATGAGGAGGAGCTTGCGGCCGAATTCGGCTGCGCCCGGGCCACCGTCAACCGGGCCCTGCGGGAACTGGCCATCCTCGGTATGCTGGAACGCCGCCGCAAGGCCGGAACGCGCGTGCCGCTCAATCCCGTGCGCCGCGCCACGTTCCAGATCCCCGTCATCCGGCAGGATGTGGAGGCCAAGGGCATGGATTATGCCTATCAGCGGCTGACCCTCGGCACAAAGCCCCTGCCCGCAGCCATCGCGGCAGCCCTGTCACTGGAGCCCGGCACGCCCTGCCTGCATGTCACATCCCTGCATATGGCGGACGGCAAGCCCTATTGCCAGGAAGACCGCTGGATCAACCCGGCGGTCGAAGGCGCCGGAGTGCAGGATTTCGTGGCCATCAGCCCCAATGAATGGCTGGTGCAGAACATCCCCTTCTCGCGCGGCGGCATCGATTTTTCCGCCACCAGCGCCAGCCCGATCCTCGCCGACATGCTCCACTGCAAGCCGGGCGAAGCCCTCTTCGTCATGGAGCGCACCACCTTCTCCGGCGACATGCCCGTCACCGCCGTGCGGCTGACCTATGCGCCGGGGCACAAGGTCAGCACGGCGATCTGACGGGCAGCGCGAAGATCAGAGCGTCAGCGCTTCGCCCGCCTTCGGCGCCTTCACCGTGCCTGCCTTGGCACCCATCGCGGCAATGAAACGCTCGGCCGACTGATCCACCATCGGGAACGAGGCATAGTGGCAGGGAATGACGGTCTCGAAATCAAAGAACCGGTTGCATGCGAGTGCGGCGGCCTTTGCGCCCATGGTGAAGCGGTCGCCAATCGGCACGAGGCCGATTTTCGGCTGATGCAGCTCGTTGATCAGCGCCATGTCACCGAAAACATCCGTGTCGCCCATGTGATAGAGCACCTTCTCGCCGGGCGCTGCCAGGATGATGCCATGCGGATTGCCCATGTATTTGAGCCCGTCGCCATCCTGACTGGTGGCGGAGGAATGGATCGCCTGCGTCAGCCCCGCCTTGAATGGCCCCACATCGACCATGCCGCCAGAGTTCATCGGGTTGATGTTCGAGATGCCCTTGCCCGACAGCCACATGCAGATCTCGAAATTGGCCGTCACCTGCGCCCCGCTCGCCTTGGCAATCGCCACCGTGTCGCCGACGTGATCGTCGTGGCCATGGGTCAGCAGGATATGGGTGACGCCGGCGCTGGCCTCTTCCACCGTCAGACCGGCAGGAAAGCCCGGATTGCCGGTGAAGAACGGGTCGATCAGGATCACCGCATCCTTCACCTCGATGCGGAAGGCGGAATGTCCAAGCCAGGTCAGTTTCATTGCAATACTCCAGACTGAGGGCGGCCCCGGATGGGACCGGGACCGGCGGAGCGCATGGGCAGACCTTCGCAAGCTAAGGCCAGGCCGCAACGCGCCATCAGCCGGAATATAAGCTGCCCTGCCCGGACAGCAACCCACACCAGGGCGGCGCAAGGGCCTGGAACTCTGTCCCCGCCTCCTTCCTGCTTGCCGAAACACCTCCGCTGTGCGAGCACTTGCGCCATGTGGCGGCAGGTCCGGCCTGACTGTCTTTCCGGCACTTATCCTTGATGATGCAGCAACGGCCCCATGACCCAGAACTCCCCGCAGGACACTTCAAAGGACACTGGCATCACCGCCCCGGGCGGGCAGAAGCAGTTGCACAGCGCGGTCATTGCCCGTCAGCTGGAGAACGAGATCATTGCCGGTGAGTTGAAGGCAGGCAGCAGGCTGGACGAAATTGCCCTGGCCGATCGCTTCGGCGTATCCCGCACGCCGGTGCGCGAAGCACTGCATATCCTTGCCTCCCGCCATCTGGCCGAGCGCGTGCCCTATCGCGGCGTGATCGTTGCCACCATCACCCGCGAGCGCATCGACCAGCTGTTCGAGGCCATGGGCGAAATCGAGGCGATCTGCGGGCGCTTTGCTGCCGAGCGCATGAGCATGAGCGAGCGGGCGGCGCTGGAGACCTTGCATCTCGATATGGTGGAGATGGCGGAAACCTGCCTCCACGAGGCCTATGAGGACGGCAACACCCGTTTCCACACACTCATCTTCGAAGGCACCCACAATGACGAGCTGATCGAGATCGCGCATGGCCTGCGGCTGAAGCTCGCTCCCTTCCGCCGTTCGCAGCTGCGGGCCGCCGAGCGGATGAAGAAGTCCAACGAGGAACATGCCCTCATCGTCAATGCCATCATCGAACGCAACGCAAAGGAAGCCGAGCGCGCCCTGCGCCGCCATCTCGTCAGCGCGGCAAGGGCTGCTCTGAAGCAGATGACCTAGCGATTTCAGAAAATTCGGATGAATATCTCATTGTTTGAGTCAAGCGGACTGGCACCCTCATTCCATACAAATACAAATATTTACATATACTTATGCCTGATATTCAAGATCTGATCTCAGGTGGGCAGCCGTTGCGGCACACCAGCCCTCATCCTCTGGCTTTGAACCACGGCACCTGATACACGCCAGTTCATGGCAAACGACCCCACGCTTCCGCTTGAAGACTTCATCGCCGCTGTTGCTCCCGGCAGCCGGCTGATCGGCCTTGACCTTGGCACCAAGACCATCGGTCTGGCGCTGTCGGACATTGGCCGTGGCATTGCCACACCGCTGGAGACGATCCGGCGCGAGAAATTCACGCTGGATGCGCAGAAGCTGCTGGCGATTTGTGAAAAGCAGGGCGTGGGCGGGCTGGTCATGGGCCTGCCGCTCAACATGGATGGCAGCGGGGGCCCCCGCGTGCAGGCGACCCGCGCCTTCGTGCGCAATCTGGCAGAGAAGACCCCCCTTCCCATCACCTATTGGGACGAACGCCTGTCCACCGCCGCCGTCACCCGCACGCTGATCGAGGCAGACCGCAGCCGGGCCCGGCGGGCGGAACTCGTCGACAAGATGGCCGCCGCCTACATCCTGCAGGGCTTCCTCGACCGGCTGGGCTATCTGCAGCAGGAGGAGGAAAAGCCCCGGCGCACCTTCACCATCATCGATGACGCAGACTGACGGCCGCCGCCCATGCTGATGACGCTGAGCGCTCTTCTGCCGGTCATCCTGGTCATTGCCTGCGGCTACGGCGTGGCGCGGACGGGGCTCATCACCGGCGATCAGTGGCGCGGTGTCGAGCGGCTGGCTTATTACGTCCTGTTTCCGGCCGTGCTGTTCCGCACCATTGCAACGGTCGACTTCTCGAAGCTGCCAACCTTCGGCATGGGGTTCTCGCTGACGGGGGCCATTCTGGCTCTGGCGGCGCTGCTGCTGGTGATCCGGCTGCCGCTGGAGCGGGTATTGGGCATTCCCGGCCCGCGTTTCACCTCGATCTTTCAGGGCACCTTGCGCTGGAATGCCATGATCGCACTGGCCATTGCCGGAAGTGTCGTGGGAGAGGACGGGCTGGCCATGCTGGCCATTGCCATGGTCTTCATGATCCCGCTGCTGAACGTGCTGAGCATTCTGGTGCTGTCGCATTATGCCAGCGGCAATCCGCCGGGAGCGTCCAAGATCTGCAAGGATCTGGCGCTCAATCCCTTCATCGTTTCCATTGCGGCTGGCATCCTTGTGAACCTTGCCGGCCTGCCCCTGCCGGATGCTGTGGACTCCACCCTTGCCATTCTCGGCAGCGCCTCCTTGCCCATCGGCATCATCTGCGTCGGGGCGAGCCTTGATCTATCCTCCCTGCGCCGCCCCGGCCCTGCCCTTGCGCTCGGCACCTTCCTGCGCCCGCTGCTGATGCCGCTGGCGGCCTATGGCTTCACGCTGCTGTTCGGCGTCACCGGCACGCCTCAGCTGGTGGTGATCATCGCCAGCGCCGTGCCGACCGCCAGCAACGCCTACATCCTTGCGCGGCAGATGGGTGGCGACGCCAGACTGATGGCAGAGATCATCACGCTGCAGACACTGGCCGCCGCCGTCACCATTCCGGCAGCTCTGTTGATTTTTGGCTGAACGGTCAAGAATTGCCCCCGCATGTGGACAGGCCGCCGGGGAGCGCCTGTAAAGCCATTCCGCGCTTGTAGACTCGCGGAACAAGCCCTATCCAGTTCATTCGATGAGCGCACAAGAAAACCATCGAGCAGGCCTTTTCCCCCATCGTCATTTGCTGGGCATGGAAGGCCTTCAACCCCAGGACATCCTCGGCCTTCTGGACCGGGCGGATCAGGCTGTCGAAGTCTCCCGCCAGGTTGAAAAGATCCGGCCGGTGCTTCGTGGACGCACCCAGATCAACCTGTTCTTCGAGGCCTCGACGCGGACGCAATCGTCCTTCGAGATCGCGGGCAAGCGCCTTGGCGCGGATGTGATGAACATGCAGGTCTCCGCTTCTTCGGTGAAGAAGGGCGAGACACTGATCGACACCGCCGCGACACTGAACGCCATGCACCCGGATATCCTCGTCGTGCGCCACCATGCGGCAGGCGCGGTGCATCTGTTGGCGCGCAAGGTGGGCTGCTCGGTGATCAACGCCGGTGACGGCCAGCATGAGCATCCGACGCAGGCGCTGCTGGATGCACTGACCATCCGCCGCCACAAGGGCAAGATCGCCCGGCTGACGGTTGCCATCTGCGGCGACATCCTGCATTCGCGCGTCGCCCGCTCCAACATCATCCTGCTGAATGCTCTGGGCGCCAGGGTGCGCGTGGTCGCCCCCTCCACCCTGCTGCCCAGCGGCATCGACCGGATGGGCGTGGAAGTGTTCCGCGACATGAAGGAAGGCCTCAAGGGCGCCGACATCGTCATGATGCTGCGCCTGCAGCGCGAGCGCATGAATGGCGCCTTCATTCCGTCCGTGCGCGAGTATTACCGCTATTACGGGCTTGATGCGGAAAAGCTGGCTTATGCCAAGGAAGATGCGCTCGTCATGCATCCCGGCCCTATGAACCGGGGCGTGGAAATTGACCCGGCGGTGGCCGACGGGCCGCAGAGCCTCATCCGCGAACAGGTGGAAATGGGCGTGGCCGTGCGCATGGCCGTGCTGGAAGCCCTCGCCGCCCATCTGCCGAACCAGTAGGAGCCTGACCCGTGGCCCAAGACACTCCCAAGCCCCTGGTTCTCAAGAATGCCCGGGTGATCGACCCGGCGCGCGGCCTTGATGCGGATGGCAGCGTGATCATCGCCGATGGCACTATTCTGGCTGCCGGCCCCGAAGCGCAGAACCAGGGCGCGCCCTATGGTGCCGAGATCATCGACTGCGACGGCGCCATCGTTGCCCCCGGCCTCATCGACATGTGCGTGTCGGTGGGCGAGCCCGGCCACGAGCACCGCGAAACGCTGGCCAGCGCCAGCGAGGCGGCTGCCGCGGGCGGCATCACCACCATCGTCACCATGCCCGAGACCGATCCGGTGATCGATGATCCGGCGCTGGTGGACTTCATCCTGCGCCGCGCCCGCGACACGGCGGTGGTCAATGTCCGGCCCATGGCCGCCCTCACCAAGGGCCTTGCCGGGCAGGACATGACCGAAATTGGCCTGTTGCAGGAAGCCGGTGCCGTCGCCTTCACCGACGGCCACAAGTCCGTCCGCAATGCGCAGATCATGCGCCGGATCATGACCTATGCAAGGGACTTCGGCGCACTGGTCGTGCACCACACGGAAGACCCGGATCTGGCAGGCGGCACCATGAATGCCGGCCTCAATGCCTCGTGGAAGGGGCTGTCCGGCGTGCCGCGCGAGGCCGAGATCATCATGATCGAGCGGGACCTCAGGCTCGTCGGCATGTCGCGCGGGCGCTATCACGCCAATCTCGTCTCCACCTCCGATGGCGCCGCCGCCATCCAGACCGGCAAGGACCGGGGGCTGGACGTGACGGCCGGCGTCTCCGTCAATCATCTGACGCAGAACGAAAACGACATCGGCCCCTACCGGACCTTCTTCAAGATGTCGCCGCCCCTGCGCGATGAGAATGACCGCATGGCCATGGTGCAGGCGGTGGCCGATGGCACGATCGACATCATCTGCTCCAACCATGACCCGCAGGACGTGGAAACCAAGCGCCACCCCTGGGCGGAAGCCGAGGACGGGGCGATCGGTCTGGAAACCCTGCTGGCCGCCGCGCTGCGGATCTATCATGCAGGCGACATCGGCCTTCTGCCGCTGCTGCGCGCCATGACGCTGAACCCGGCCAACCGGCTGGGCCTTGACGCTGGCCGCCTCACGGCTGGCGCACCGGCGGACGTGATCATCTTCGACCTGGACCGGCCCTGGGTACTGGAAAAGAAGGCCATCCGCTCCCGCTCCAAGAACTCGCCGTTCGAAGATGCGCGTTTCTCGGGCCGGGTGCTCACAACCATTGTTGCAGGCCGCAAGGTCTACGATTACGCTTGACGCAATACCACCGGAGATAAACGCGTGGACACCGCGCCTACCTTTGATCTGGCCCCGCATCTGATTTTTGCCTCCCTCGCTCTTGGCTATCTGCTGGGCTCGATCCCCTTTGGCCTCGTCATCACCCGCATGGCGGGCCTCGGCGATATCCGCAAGATCGGCTCGGGCAACATCGGCACCACCAATGTTCTGCGCACGGGCCGCAAGTCGCTGGCAGCCGCCACGCTGCTGGGCGATGCGCTGAAGGGCACCGTGGCGGTGCTGATCGCGGGCCATTTCTTCGGCCCCTCCGCCGCGATGCTTGCCGGTCTTGCCGCCTTCCTCGGGCACATTTTCCCGGTCTGGCTCGGCTTCAAGGGCGGCAAGGGCGTGGCAACCTATCTGGGCATCCTGCTCGGCATCAGCTGGCAGGCAGGCATCGTCTTTGCGCTCAGCTGGATCCTGGTTGCCTATCTCTTCCGCTATTCCTCGCTGTCGGCCCTCATCGCCAGCCTCATCAGCCCCATCGTGCTGGTGCTGCTGGGTCAGATGCAGCTCGCCCTCGTCTTTGCGCTGCTGACTGCCTTCCTGTGGGCCAAGCATCACGAGAATATCCGCCGGCTTCTGAGCGGCACGGAATCGAAGATCGGTTCCAAGGCCAGGGCCGCAGCACCTGAAGGGTCAGACACGCCATCATGAAAACAGGCCCGCAGCCCGGCAGAACGATTGTCCTGAGCGACCGTCAACGTCTCGCCTGGCTGCGGCTGATCCGCTCGGAAAACGTCGGCCCGGCCACGTTCCGCAGCCTCGTCAACCATTGCGGCTCGGCGGAAGCGGCCATCGAGGCCCTGCCCGACCTGTCCCGCCGGGGCGGCAAAACCGCCATCCGCATCTGCTCAATGGCCGATGCAGAAGCCGAACTCGAAGCCCATGCCCGCTCCGGGGCACGGCTGGTGGCCATGGGCGAGGCGGACTATCCCCCGCACCTGCGTCATATCGACGGCCCGCCGCCACTCATCTCCGTGCGCGGAAACGGCAGCACCCTCGCCAATCCCAGGGCCCTTGCCATCGTCGGGGCGCGCAATGCCTCGCTGGCGGGCCGCAAGTTTGCAGCACAGCTTGCCGGAGAACTGGCGGAGGCCGGTTTCACCATCGTCTCCGGCCTCGCCCGTGGCATTGATGCTGCCGCGCATGAGGCCTCTCTAAGACTTGGCACCGTCGCCGTGTTTGCCGGCGGGGTGAATGTGCTCTACCCGCCCGAACACGCCAGCCTGCTGGAGCGGCTGCTGGCGGCGGGCGGCAATGCCATCAGCGAAATGCCTTTCGGCTGGAGCCCGCGCGGGCGCGACTTTCCGCGCCGCAACCGCATTATCTCCGGCCTGTCGCTGGCGGTGATCGTGGTGGAAGCGGCCAAGGGCTCCGGCTCGCTGCACACCGCCCGTTTCGCTCTGGAACAGAACCGGGAAATCCTCGCCGTGCCCGGCTCGCCGCTCGATCCGCGCTGCGAGGGCTGCAATCACCTGATCCGTCAGGGCGCGCAGCTGATCACATCCACCGCCGACATTCTGGAAGCCATCGGCAACCGCGCCGCGCCCGATCTGCCGCCGGAACTGGACCTTGAGGAGCCCTCCTGGGAGGGCCCGGACGGCAACCTGCCGGAAGACAGCGCCCGCGCCCGTCTCATCGAAGCCCTCGGCCCAACGCCGGTGGGCATCGACGAACTCATCCGCGACACCCGCCTCTCCGCCCGCGCCGTCCATGTGATGCTGCTGGAGCTGGAACTTGCCGGGCGGCTGGAGCGCCACTCCGGCCAGAGGGTCAGCCTGACGGAGTAATCTCCCTCATCCCTCGCGTGGCCGCTCCGCCCAAAACTCACTTGCCGGTTCAGGCAGGGTTGAAAGCATGCGGGCGAAGGCCATGCGGTCCACGTGCTTCCACAGGGCGCGGGCCACGTCTTCGATGGCTGTGGGCGGAGCGAAGTTATGATGCTGGCGCAGCGCCGCCACCTCACGGGCCATCTCCTCAAGGCTCGCAAAGGACAGAAGCGGCGCAGTCAGATCCCAATCCTTGACAAACATCGCCCGCAGCACCGCCGGAAGCTCATTGGCAAAGCTGAGGCCCATCCCCACATCCAGCCTTGCACGGAAGGCCAGCAACACACCTTGAACTGCCGTGTAAGTCTGGTTGCGGGTTGTCAGATCCAGCTCGTTGCGCGCATCTTCAAGGAAGCACTCGAACTGCTGGCTTGCCATCTGATACTCATTCGGCATGGGCATGAGCAGAAGATCCATCTGATTGTTTTGCCGGACTTGCAGCCTTGCACAGGACCGGTCCATCATGTCACGTGTCTTGCGCCAGCACGGCCTGGCAGTCAAACGCCGATGACCATTCAAACAGCCAGAATCACAAGCGTGGCTTGACCTTCTGTTCACAAACGGTCATTTGACAGGCGGCTTTCGATCCTTGATCGTTGCCGGGGGAACAAGAATTTGCAGCGGAAACGGCCGGACAATCTGGTCACGGCCCGCTCACCAGCTTCTGGATTGTGATGAACATCGTCATTGTGGAATCGCCGGCCAAGGCCAAGACGATCAACAAATACCTGGGATCGGACTATCACGTTCTGGCGTCCTATGGTCACGTGCGCGACTTGCCGGCGAAGGAAGGCTCCGTCCGTCCCGACGAGGACTTTGCCATGATCTGGGAGGTGGACAGCAAGTCCCAGAAGCGGCTCAACGAGATCGCCAGCGCCGTGAAGGGCGCCGACCGCCTGATCCTTGCAACTGACCCGGATCGCGAAGGCGAGGCGATTTCCTGGCACGTGCTGGATGTGCTGCAGAAGAAGAAGGTGCTCAAGGACATTCCGGTCGAGCGCGTCGTGTTCAATGCCATCACCAAGCAGTCGATCCTGGAGGCGATGAAGAACCCGCGGCCGATCGACACACCGCTGGTGGATGCCTATCTCGCCCGCCGCGCGCTCGATTATCTCGTCGGCTTCACCCTCTCCCCCGTCCTGTGGCGCAAGCTGCCGGGCGCGCGCTCTGCCGGACGTGTGCAGTCCGTGGCGCTGCGCCTCATCTGCGACCGGGAAATGGAGATCGAAACCTTCGTCAAGGAAGAGTACTGGTCGATCCTCGCCAGCCTGAAGACACCGAAGGGCGATGGCTTCACCGCTTCCGTGGTGGGCTTTGACGGCAAGAAGCTCGGCCGCCTCGACATCAAGACCGAAGAGCAGGCGCAGACCATCAAGCGCATGCTGGAAGGCGCCAGCTACCGGGTGGAGAGCGTCGTCTCCAAGCCCGCCAAGCGCCATCCGCAGCCGCCCTTCACCACCTCGACGCTGCAGCAGGAAGCCTCGCGCAAGCTCGGCTTCTCAGCGTCCCGCACCATGCAGGTGGCACAGAAGCTTTATGAGGGCATCACGCTCGGCGGCGAGACCACCGGTCTCATCACCTATATGCGTACCGACGGCGTGCAGATCGCGGGCGAAGCTATTGCCGCTGCCCGCCGCGTTATCGGCAGCGACTTCGGCGACAAATACGTTCCCGAAAAGCCGCGCTTCTATTCCTCCAAGGCCAAGAACGCCCAGGAAGCGCACGAAGCCGTGCGCCCGACCGACCTTGGCCGCCGCCCGCGCGATGTGGCCCGTTTCCTCGATCCCGATCAGGCCCGGCTTTACGAGCTGATCTGGAAGCGCACCATGGCCAGCCAGATGGAGTCGGCCGTGCTGGAGCGCACCACCATCGATATCGGCGCCAGCGGCTCCGGCAAGCATGCCGCCCTGCGCGCAACCGGCTCCGTTGTCCGCTTTGACGGCTTCCTCGCGCTCTATCAGGAAGGCCGCGATGACGATGAGGACGAAGATTCCCGCCGCCTGCCGGCCGTGGACGATGGCGCGCCGCTGAGCCTTGCCGCCGTTGACGGCAAGCCGGGTATCGATGCCAGCCAGCATTTCACCACGCCGCCGCCGCGCTACACCGAAGCCAGCCTCGTCAAGAAGATGGAAGAGCTGGGCATCGGCCGGCCTTCCACCTATGCCTCGACGCTGCAGACCCTGCGCGACCGCGAATATGTGGATCTCGACAAGAAGCAGCTGGTGCCGCAGGACAAGGGCCGCATCGTTACGGCCTTCCTGGAAAGCTTCTTCTCCCGCTATGTGGAGTTTGACTTCACCGCGAGCCTTGAAGAGCAGCTTGACCGGATTTCCGCCGGCGAACTGTCCTGGCGCGAGGTGCTGGCCACCTTCTGGCGCGATTTCTCCGCCGCCGTGGACGAGACGAAGGACCTGCGCGTTGCCCAGGTGATCGACGCGCTGAACGAGCTGCTGGCGGCCCATATCTTCCCCGTGAAGGAAGAGGGCAAGGACCCGCGTGCCTGCCCGTCCTGCGCCACCGGCCAGCTGTCGCTGAAGGTCAGCCGCTTCGGCGCCTTCATCGGCTGCAGCAACTATCCCGAATGCAGCTACACCCGCCAGCTGGCCCGCGGTACCGAGGGCGAGGATGGGGAAGCGGCTGCCGATGGCCCGAAGGTGCTGGGCACCGATCCGGCCACCGGGCTGGAGGTCTCCCTGCGCACCGGCCGCTTTGGCCCTTATGTGCAGCTGGGCGAGGAAGCCAAGCCCAAGCGCGCCTCCCTGCCCCGTGGCTGGTCTGCGGCGGATATCACGCTGGACAAGGCCTTGCAGCTTCTGTCCCTGCCCCGCGAAATTGGACCGCATCCGGAAGACGGCAAGATGATCTCAGCCGGCATCGGGCGCTTCGGCCCCTTCGTGCTGCATGATGGCACCTATGCGAACCTTTCTTCCGCCGATGAGGTGTTCTCGGCCGGCATCAACCGCGCCGTCGATCTTCTGGCGGAAAAGCGCGCCAAGGGTGCCCGTGGCCGGGCGGCTCCTGCCGCGCTGAAGGAACTGGGCGAGCATCCCGATGGCGGACCCATCACCGTGCGCGATGGCCGTTACGGGCCTTACGTCAACTGGGCCAAGGTCAACGCCACTCTGCCCAAGGGCACCGATCCGCAGGCGGTGACGCTGGAACAGGCGCTGGAGCTGATTGCGGCCAAGGGCGCCAGCAAGAAGGCTGCAGCCAAGAAGCCGGCCGCAAAGAAGGCCGCCACCGAGAAGGCTGCCCCGAAAAAAGCTGAAAAGGCTGAGGACGGCGAAACCGCACCGAAGAAGGCAGCCGCGAAGAAGACCACGGCAGCCAGGGCGAAAACCGCAACGGTAAAGACAACAGCCGCGAAAGCGCCTGCCAAGAGCAGATCCAAAGCCGGCAGCACTGCCGCAGACGAGGCCAATTGACCACGAAACGCACCCATGGCGGCGGCGCATCCGATCAGCGCCCCGCCCGCATCCGCAAGAGCGCAGCAAAACCCGGCGGCAGGGCCGCAAAACCGGCCAAGACGCCGGGTGCCTTTCCCTCGCGCGAAGACATCCTCGCCTTTGTCGCGGAAAATCCGGGTAAGGCGGGCAAGCGGGAAGTGGCGCGCCATTTCGGCATTGTCGGCGCCGCCCGCATCCAGCTGAAGCGCATCCTCAAGGATCTGGCCGAGGAAGGCGTCGTCGAAAAGCGGCAGAAGCGCCTGATCCGCCCCGGCGACCTGCCCCCCGTTTTCGTGGTCTATCTCAACGCCCGCGATGCCCATGGCGAATTGCTGGGCGAGCCCGTGAACTGGGACGAAGAGGCAGGCGACCCGCCGAAAGTGCTGGTGCTTCCGGGCCGCGACACGCCGCGTGGCGCAACGCCGGGCATTGGTGACCGGGCGCTGGTGCGCCTTGCCGATCTTGATCCCGGCCCGGAGGCTGCCCACGCCGCACGGGTTCTGAAGCTGCTGGAGCGCCAGCAGGGCGCCATCCTTGGCATCCTGCGCGAGCGCGCCGGGCACATGCCGCCCTATCTGGAGCCGATCGACCGCAAGCAGCGCGAACTCGACATCGACACCTCCGACCTGAAGGAGGCGGTGGATGGTGATCTCGTCAGCGTCGAAATCACCCGCATTGGCCGCTATGGCGCGCCCAAGGCCCGGATCGTGCGCCGCTTTGGCTCGCTGAAATCGGAGATGGCCGTCTCCGAAATCGCGCTGCAAAGCCATGGCATTCCCCACGTTTTCCCCGCTGCCGTCGAACTGGAGGCCGAGCGCGCCCAGCCGGTGACGCTGGGCAAGCGCGAGGACTGGCGCAAGATTCCCTTCATCACCATCGACCCGGCAGACGCCAAGGACCATGACGACGCGGTTTATGCGGAAGCTGACGAAGACCCGGCCAACGAAGGCGGTCACGTGGTTTTCGTCGCCATTGCCGATGTCGCCCATTATGTGCGGCCCGGCACGGCGCTGGACCGGGAAGCGCATCTGCGCGGCAACTCGGTCTATTTCCCCGACCGGGTGATCCCGATGCTGCCGGAGCGCATCTCCAACGACCTGTGCTCGCTGAAGGAAGGCGTTGACCGCCCGTCCATGGCCGTGCGCATGGTCTTCGACAAGACCGGCCGCAAGATCGCCCACACCTTCCACCGGGTGCTGATCCGCTCTGCCGCCAAGCTCTCCTATCAACAGGCGCAGGCAGCCATCGACGGCCAGACAGACGACAAGACCGGCCCGCTGCTGGAGCCCATCCTCAAGCCCCTGTGGGCGGCCTATGAGTGCCTGACCCGTGGCCGCGATGCCCGCGAGCCGCTGGAGCTGGACCTGCCGGAGCGCAAGATCAAGCTGAAGGCGGATGGCACGGTCGATTATGTCTTCATCCCGGACCGGCTTGATGCGCACAAGCTGATTGAGGAGTGCATGATCCAGGCCAACGTTTCGGCTGCCGAAACGCTGGAAAAGCGGAAAGTGCCCCTGCTCTACCGCATCCATGATGCGTCGAGCCCGGAGAAGCTGCAGTCGCTGAAGGACTTCCTGTCCACCCTCGGCATGAAGCTGCCCTCCTCCGGCGGTCTGCGGCCCGCCACCTTCAACGGCATTCTGGCCAAGGTGAAGGACACGCCGCAGGCCCATCTCGTCAACGAAGTGATCCTGCGTTCGCAGGCCCAGGCCGAATATGCGCCGGAGAACATCGGCCACTTCGGCCTCAACCTGCGCCGCTATGCCCATTTCACCTCGCCCATCCGCCGCTATGCCGACCTTATCGTGCACCGCGGACTGATCCGGGCGCTGGGGTTCGGCTCCGATGGCCTGCCGGAGGAAATCGGCGGCAAGCTCGCCGCCATCGGTGCGGAAGTTTCCGCCGCCGAGCGCCGGGCCATGCTGGCCGAGCGGGACACCATCGACCGGCTGATTGCGCTCTGGATGAGCGAGCGCGTCGGCGCCCGCTTCACGGGCCGCATTGCGGGCGTCGTCAAGTCGGGCATGTTCATCAAGCTGGATGACACGGGCGCGGATGGCTTCATTCCGGCCTCGACCATCGGCCACGACTATTACCGCTATGACGAAGCGTCGCATGCTTTGATCGGCGAGAGGACTGGCGAAACCCATCAGCTTGGTGACAAGGTGGAGGTTGAGCTGGTGGAAGCTGCCCCCTTTGCCGGAGCCTTGCGCTTTGCGCTGCTGAGCGAGGGGCGCATCACCGCCAAGGGCGCACGCCGGAAGGGCGGCTCATCAGGGCCGGGCGGGCGCAGTTCACCTGCCCGCAAGGGCGGTTTCACCCCGGGACGGAGGGGGAAAAGGTAGTCATGGGCTTGCAGTATCTGACGGGGGGAGGCCCTGAGGAACCTGTTCGTGAAAAGCCGAAACGCAATGTGGGACAGGCAATCCTGCGCGGCTTTGCCTGCCGCTGCCCGGCCTGCGGAGAGGGGAAGATCTTCAACGGCTATCTGACGGTGAACCCGGCCTGCACTGTGTGCGGCGAGGAGCTGCATCACCAGCGCGCCGATGACGCCCCGCCCTATTTCACCATCACCATCGTCGGCCACATCATCGTGCCGGCCATGATGGCGGTGGAATTTGCCTGGCGTCCGGCCGTGTGGATCCACATGGCGCTGTGGCTGCCGCTGACCCTCATCCTTTCACTGGGCTTCCTGCGGCCGGTCAAAGGTGCTCTGATCGGGCTGCAATGGGCGCTCTACATGCATGGCTTCGACCCCGAATCCATCGAGGACTTGCCCGAACCCGATCCCGCTGCCAGCCACCGCAGCCCCTGAGAAGCCGAGCCTGACATGCATGACGAAGGCCTTGCCGCCCTCCACAAGGAAGCCCAGACGCACACGGGCCACGCCTATATCCGCCCCAAGGACGCCTCGACGCTGCTGATCCTCGACCGCAGCGGCAGCGCCTTACGCGTGCTCATGGGCAAGCGCCACCAGCGCCACACCTTCATGCCGGGCAAGTTTGTCTTCCCCGGCGGCCGGGTCGATCCGGGCGATTCCCGTGTGGCTGTCTCGTCCAGCTATCATCCGGAGGTGGAGCGCAAGCTCGCGGTGCTGCCAAAGGGCGGCAAGCTGACGCCCTCGCGCCTCAAGGCGCTTGCGGTGGCCGCCGTACGCGAAACCTACGAAGAGGCCGGCCTCTTCATCGGCCGCAAGACCGGGCGCCAGTGGCCCGCAAAAGGCGATTTTCAGGCCTTCTCCGAACGGGGCATCGAACTGGACCTTTCGCCCGTGCGCATGGTCGCCCGCGCCATCACGCCGCCGGGCCGGCCGCGCCGCTTCGACACGCGCTTTCTGGCCGTCTTTGCCGATGGAATCGCTGACCGGCTGCCGCAGGGCACCGGACCATCAGGGGAACTGGAGGACATTGCCTGGCTGACGCTGGACGAAACGCGGGATGCGGACCTGCCCATCATCACCCATAAGATACTCTCTGACCTTGCCGAAAGGCTTGCGCATGACCCGGATCTGGCGCCGCAAACGCCGGTTCCGCTCTATTATGCACGTGGAAACGGCTTCGCCCGGGAGCTGATCTGAGCCATTGCCGGGGAATTTTGCGGGGAGGCCGCGCCAGAGCTTGACTTTGGCTGGCTTATGAGTAGTTTGCGCCCTGATTTCGTGACACCGCAGCGAACTCAAAGGGCGCCAGAGACTGGCCGCATTGAGCGTTTGCCGGACTAACCAGAACAGGATCGAAGGCTATGGCCAAGGCGACCACCATCAAGATCAAGCTGCTTTCCACCGCTGACACCGGTTTCTTCTACGTGACCAAGAAGAACTCCCGCACCATGACCGAGAAGATGTCCATGCGGAAGTACGACCCGGTTGCCAAGAAGCACGTCGAATTCAAGGAAACCAAGATCAAGTAATCCGCGCCGCTCCGCACTGGCGGAGCCCTCGCCCGCGCCATCCCCGTGGCCGCACATGGCAGAGCGCAGGACATGATCTTCCTTCAAGAAGCCCGCAAGGTATCACCTTGCGGGCTTCTTGCTGTTTGTGCGCTCTCTTTCACCTCCGTCATGGCACGACGGAAAGGGATGGCTCGATGCATTGTAAACTGGGCCCTGACGCAATCATGCGGCCCATGGCTTTGAACGTTCGCCATCTCCCTCTTACCGGAACTTTCAAGGTCTATCTCTCCGGGTATCCTCTCCGGCCGCTACTGTCTGAACATGTAAACGGCATGGAGACGAAACCGATGGATATGATGCTGGATACCCGCCAGACCCTGGAGACGGCCATTCGCACGAGGGCCGGTGAGGACCCTGCCTTCCGCACTATGCTGCTGACAGACGCCAATACGCTGCTTGAAGAGGTTTTCGGATCGCAGGGTATTCCTGGCCTGCAGATCAGAATCATTGAGGAGAAACCCGGCGAAGTCGTTCTGGTTTTACCTGCCATTCCGTCTGAAGCTCGCGATGAACTGTCCGCGCAGGATCTCGACAAGGTCTCCGGCGGCATGCCGTCACAGGCCGAAATCATGGCCTTCCTGAATTCTCCGGCACGCCAGGCAGCCTTTGAAGCGTTGGTCAGCCATATCAACAACGCTGTATTCGGCCGGTCGCCTGTGATTGGCAACATGCGCTGACACGCTTTCACGCAAAACTGGCAAAGGCCTGAATATGACAAAACCGTCCATCACCAGCCGCATCGAACTTGAAGCTGCCATCCAGAGCAAGGCAGCGGAGGACAGCGCCTTCCGCGCCGCGCTACTGGCCAATCCGGCCACCGCATTGGAAGCTGCCTTCGGCATCGCTGCGCAGCCGGGCGTCAGCATCCGTGTCATCGAGGAAAAACCGGGCGAAGTGGCGCTGGTGCTGCCAGCGGGCGCAGGTGAGCTTTCCGGCAAGGATCTGGAGGCCGTAGCCGGCGGCTACGCCGTCAATGCGCAGGTGACCGATTCCGTCACCCAAGCAAACACGAAGCACCCCGGCGATGGCAACAACGCCATGGGCTGGGATGGCAGTCCCTACTCGATCCGCTTCCCTTTCTTCCCCCGATGATCCGGCGATGAAGGACCAAACTCATGACAACGCCACTTCCCGCCCGTCTCGCCTGTGAAGCCCTGCTGCGTGAGAAGGCAGCAAGTGATGCTGAGTTTCGAGCAAGGCTCGTCAGCAACCCGGCTGAAGCCATAGGTGAAGCCTTCGGACAGGCGCCCAAGGGCGATCTGACCTTCCGTGTCATCGAGGAAGTGCCCGGTGAGGTGGTGCTCGTGCTGCCGCCCCTGCCCGGTGAACTGTCCGACGCACAGCTGGCAGCCGCATCCGGCGGCTACACTCTCACGATCAACAATTCGGGTAGTGGCAGCTCTGGCTTCTTCATCTTCCAGAAGGGCCCGCAGACCGGCGGTCCCGCGTCTATTGCATGGTCCACATTGCCGGGCGGCTCAGGCGCCGGCACAAGCTTTACCTGGAACATCAATTACGGCACATCCTGGTGGTGAGCCAGCCGGTGCGCGGCTGCCGTGATGCGCCGCGCACAGATCACATACCGGTCAGGGAGCTGTGACTGCCTTCGCCAGCATGGCCATGGGCGCCTCCCCGCGGCTTGCTGCAAGGCTGGAGAGCGTATCCGAACCGGAAGCGCCTGTGATGCCAGCCGCCTCAAGCCTTGCGATCAGCGCAGCCTCCTCGAGGCCCAGAACCGGAGCGACAGCCGACAGCGGTGCACTCTGGACCGCCTTCACCATGGCCATGGCCGGATTGCCGCTGCGGCCCGGCCCGTTCAAGGCTTCGGCCGCAAAGAAGCCGCCTGCGGCAAGGCTCCCTGCCAGAGCCAGCGGCATGGCGGCACGGCGGAAATAGCCCAGCACCGGCTTCCAGTTGCGCCACAGGTGAACGGCCACAGGCGCCAGCAGCACCATGGACAGAACTTCATGCATTTCGTGGAAGAGGCCGGACTGCCAGCCGAAGAAGAGGGCCACACCTGAAATGGTGGAGACGAGGAACAGCCCGGCCGTCAGCGGGGTTGCCCATCGGAAAAGAAGATCGCGCATGACTGGAAACCTTTGGCTATCGGGCAGCGCCTGATCGCGGCTGCCCTTGGCTCCGGATTCCATAGCACCGGCACCTGTCCGTGCGCGTATCCAATTGTAACGATACGTAATCAAAGGGATGCCGCCGCGAAGATCTCAATATCCGCGCGGCGGGTCCTGTCAGCTTCAAGCCGTACGGCGCACCACCGAGACGAAGAAGCCATCCGTCGCGGTCGAGGCCGGGGTGAGCACCAGATGCCCCTCAGCCGTGGCATGGGCCGGCAAGGCCTTGCCCGGCAGCACGGCCTCGAAGGAGGCCACGGCAGAGCCGCGCGAAAAGCGGCTGTCACGCGCCAGAAAGGCCTCGATCTGGCCGCCGTTTTCCTGCGGCAGCAGCGAACAGGTGGCATAGACCAGCCGCCCGCCCGGCTTGACGAAACGCGCCGCCGTATCCAGCACGCGGGCCTGATCTTCCATGCGTTCGCCAAGGGCCTTTTCGGTCAGGCGCCACTTGGAATCGGGCCGCCGCCGCCACACGCCCGTGCCGGTGCAAGGCGCATCGACGAAGACCAGATCCATTTGCCCTTCCAGATCCTCCAGCGAGGACGACTTGGGATCACGCACCTGCACATTGCGGGCGCCCGCACGGGCAAGCCGCTCATGAATGGGCGCAAGGCGCAGCCGGTCGGAATCGTAAGCGTAGATCTGGCCCCGGTTTTCCATGAGGGCCGCGAGCGCCAGCGTCTTGCCGCCGCCACCGGCGCAAAGATCCAGCACCTGTTCGCCGGGCTTCGGCGCTGCGATGAGCGCGGCCAGCTGGCTGGCCTCGTCCTGCAGCTCGAACCAGCCCTTGCGGTAGCCTTCTTCCGCCTGCACATGCGGCATGCGGGATGCACCGGGGCGCGGGGCAATACGCAGGCCCTGCGGAGACAGGCCGGTTTCCACCGCCCCCTCTTCGCCAAGGCGCTTGAGCACCTTTTCCCGTGTGGCCTTCAGCGTGTTGACGCGCAGATCAATCGGCGCACGGGCGGCCAGCGCCTGCCCTTCGGCAACAGCTGCCGCGCCAAAGGCATCCGTGAACATCGGCCACAGCCATTCCGGCACATCTGCGGTCACATGGTCCGGCGCGGGCTCGTCCCGGTCCGTGGAGAGGAAGGCAATTTCCTCTTCGCTCAAGGCTTCGGGGGCATGGCGGTCATCGGCCAGCACCTCGGTGAGGCGCGGCACACCCTGGCCCCAGAGCCGGGCATAGGTTGCCAGCGCCAGCGCACGCGGGCTTCCCGAACGCATCTGCCAGCCGAGGCTGAGCTGATGGCGCAGGGCATCAAACACCAGATTGCCAATGATGGTGCGGTCGCCCGACCCGGCAAAGCGGTGCGCATTGCCCCAGTCCTTCAGGGCCTCCTGCACCGGGCGGCGGCGGCTTTCCACCTCACCCAGCACCTCGATCGCCGCTGCAAGGCGTCCGCCGTCCTTCATCATGCAACTCCGGTTCCGTTGTCCTGCGCAGGGCGTCATGCTCCTGCGCAGGACGGTGTCAGTCAAATGCTCAGATATTCGTCGGGTAGTTCGGGCTTTCGCGCGTGATCGTCACGTCATGAGCGTGGCTTTCGCGCAGGCCTGCACCGGTGATGCGCACGAAGCGGGCCTTTTCCTGCAGCTCAGGGATCGTCTTGGCGCCAACATAGCCCATGGCAGCGCGCAGGCCGCCGGCAAGCTGATGCAGCACGCTGGAGAGCGGGCCCTTATACGGCACCTGGCCTTCGATGCCTTCCGGCACCAGCTTCAGCGTGTCGCGCACTTCCGCCTGGAAGTAGCGGTCGGCCGAGCCGCGCGCCATGGCACCAACCGAGCCCATGCCGCGGTAAGCCTTGTAGGAACGGCCCTGATGCAGATAGACCTCGCCCGGGCTTTCCTCGGTGCCGGCCAGCAGCGAGCCAATCATGGCCGCCGAAGCGCCAGCGGCCAGCGCTTTGGCCAGATCGCCCGAATACTTGATGCCGCCATCAGCAATGACCGGAACGCCCTGCTTGGTGGCTTCGTCGCAGGCTTCCAGAATGGCGGTCAGCTGCGGCATGCCGACACCGGCTACGATACGGGTGGTGCAGATGGAGCCCGGCCCGATGCCGACCTTCACCGCATCCGCACCGGCATCGATCAGCGCCTTGGTGCCGTCGCGGGTGGCTACGTTGCCAGCCAGAACCTGCACACCGTTGGACAGGGCCTTGACCTTGCTGACCATTTCCAGCACGCGGGCCGAATGGCCGTGGGCGGTGTCCACCACCACAAGGTCGACGCCCGCATCGATCAGGCGCTCGGCCCGCTGCATGCCTTCTTCGCCCACGCTGGTGGCGGCGGCAACGCGCAGGCGGCCCTGCTCGTCCTTGGTGGCATTGGGGTTGAGATGGGCTTTTTCGATGTCCTTCACGGTGACAAGGCCGATGCAGTTATAGGCATCGTCCACCACCAGCAGCTTCTCGATGCGGTGCTGGTGCAGAAGGCGCTTGGCTTCTTCCTGGCTGACGGTATCGCGCACGGTGACGAGGTTTTCCCGCGTCATCAGCTCATAGACCTTCTGGCCCGGATTGGTGGCAAAACGCACATCGCGGTTGGTGAGCACGCCCACCAGACGGCCGGTGACCAGACCGCCGCTGCCGCCGTTTTCCACCACCGGAATGCCGGAAATGCCATAGGCCTTCATCAGGTCCAGCGCATCCTTGAGAGTGGCGTCCGGGCCGATGACGACCGGGTTCACCACCATGCCGGATTCGAACTTCTTCACCTGGCGCACCTGCTCGGCCTGCTGGTCGAGGGTGAGGTTGCGGTGCACCACGCCGATGCCGCCAGCCTGGGCCATGGCGATGGCAAGGCGGGCTTCCGTCACCGTGTCCATGGCGGAGGACAGGATCGGCAGGTTCAGTTCAATCCCGCGGGTGATGCGGGTGCGTACATCGGTCTGGCCCGGCATGACTTCCGAATGGCCTGGCATCAGCAGGACGTCATCAAAGGTCAGCGCATCAACGCCGGTGGTCGGAACGAAAAATGAAGCCATGGCCAATTCCCCTTGAGTTGAAATGCCGGAACCCGCCAGCCCTTGGGAAGGCGGCGGCGGCAGGATGCGCTTCGGCAATGCCGGAGAAGTTGGCGCGGGTGAATAACACGCAGGTGACAGGTTGGGAAGGGCAAACAAACAAGCTGTGACAAATGGATGATTGAAGCCGTCTTCCATCCGGCCACACCGCCGCCCTGCCCGGACCTCAGTCCTCGCCGTCTCCTTCGCCCTCCATCAGGCGCGGGTCGCGGGAGGCGGCGCGATTGCCGCGGAACCCCTTTGCCACCACGTAAAGCTCCGGGCTTTCCTTGCGGCTGGCCGGCGGCTTGATGTGGGCGACGGACTCAAAGGACTTCTTCAGGCCGGTCAGCAGCTGATTCTCCGTGCCGCCCCGGAATACCTTGGCAAGGAAGGCCCCGCCCGGTGCCAGATTCGTCAGCGCAAAATCAATCGCCACCTCGAACAGATGCGTGGTGCGCAGATGATCGGTCTTGCGGTGGCCCGTGGTGGGCGCCGCCATGTCCGACAGCACCAGATCCGGCTTGTGCCCGCCAAGGGCGGCGATCAGCGCGTCCGGGGCGTCCTCATCAAGAAAATCCTTCTTCAGCAGCACGACACCCGGCAGATGGTCCATGTCGAGATAATCGATGCCAACGACCAGCGGCTCTTCCGGCGTGGACTTGACCACATCGGCCAGCACCTGACACCAGCCGCCGGGTGCCGCGCCCAGATCCACAACGCGCAGGCCCGGCCGCAGCAGGTTCAGCTTCTCGTCGATTTCCAGCAGCTTGTAGGCCGCCCGCGACCGGTAGCCGTCGATCTTGGACCGGCGGACATAGGGGTCATTGAGGTGGCGCTCCAGCCATCGCGTGGAGGATTCCTTGCGCTTGGCCGCTGTCTTCACCCGCACATGCAGACCGCGATCACCCGCTCCGCGTTTGCCGCCTGTCATGATTTTCCTTTCTGGCCCTTGTGGCCGCGTCCGCCGCGGGACCATACGCCATCCGCAGCCATCAGTTCGGTCAGAATGCCCTCGCGCAGGCCCCGGTCGGCGACGCGCAGGCGCGCGCAGGTCCAGCGGCGGCGAATGGCTTCCAGAATGGCGCAACCCGCCAGCACCAGATCGGCCCTGTCTGCACCGATGCAAGGGTTCTCCACCCGCTCCCGGTAGGACATGTCGCGCAGCTTGGCAACCATGGCCGACACATCCTCATCCGCCAGCCAGGCTCCGTCCACACGGCGCCGGTCATAACGGCGCAGGCCGAAATGCACGCCCGCCAGCGTCGTCACCGTGCCGGAGGTGCCCAGCATGTGCATGTTGCTGGAGGCCATCGCCTCGCGGAGCCCGGCGCCAAGCGCCGATCCATCGAGGTGGCTGCTGACATCATCAATCATCGCCTCGAAGACTTCATGGCTCACATCCATGCCGCCATGGCGCTCCGCCAGATTGACGACCCCGACCGGCAGCGACACCCAGGCGCGGATGAAGCGCGTCAGCGCATAGCCGCGCGCCCCGCCCCGGTTGCGCAGATCCAGCCAGACGATCTCCGACGAGCCGCCGCCGATATCGAACAGCAGCACACCATCCGCATCCCGGTCCACCAGCGAGGCGCAGCCCGCCACCGCCAGCCGGGCTTCCGTTTCCCGGTTGACGATTTCCAGCGCCAGCCCCGTTTCCCGCTGCACGCGGGCGATGAACTCCTTGCCATTTTCCGCCGCGCGGCAGGCCTCCGTCGCAATCAGGCGCGAGCGGCGCACGCCGCGCTCCGCCAGCTTGCGGTGGCAGCTGTCCAGCGCCTCGATGGCGCGCTCCATGGCCGCCTCGCTGAGGCGGCGGCTGGCGCCCACGCCCTCCCCCAGGCGCACGATGCGCGAATAGGCATCAACGACGCGAAAGCCGCGTTCATCCGGTTTGGCGATCAGCAGGCGGCAGTTGTTGGTGCCAAGGTCAAGCGCGGCATAAAGATCGCCGTCCGCCTCACTGGAACGCCCTGCCTCATAGCCGGAGCGGCGCACCTGCGGCAGGTCATGGCCCGGCCGGGGGCGCGAATGGGAGCCCGGCTCCGCAGCCTGCCGGGCGGCATTGTGAGCAGCCGGGTGAGCAGCCTGCTCCCCGCCAGCCTTATCAGGCCCTGAAGCCCCGCGCGGGGCCGGATGGGCGGATGCGGATTGCACGCCGCGCGCAGCGCCGCGCCCGCGCCGCCGCCTGCGGCCACGCCCGCCTGCCCCGTCCGCCTCTGCGCCGGGATGGGCGGCCTGCCCCGCTGCAAGATGGCCTGCCTCGTTTCTGGTGCCGGAACCGTAAGACTGCGGCAGGTCATGCAGCTGATGGGAAGGCTGACCTGAAGATGGCCCTGAAGACGCCCCAGCAGCTGCGCCAGCGCTCCGTCCCTTGAAACCGGGGAGCCCGCCGCGGGCATGCCGCGGCTGGTTGCCAGAACCCGAACCCGAACCGGAACCAGAACCCGTTTGCCCGTTCCGCCCGACATGACCGGCACCTCCATGCCCGCCCTGCGGACTGGAAGCCTTGGGGCCGGCAGCTCTGGCACTGGCGGTTTGCTCTGCGCCACCGGCGGCAGGACCATCCCCGCCCTGAAGGCAGGCGCGCCGCTCGGCACGATTGGGCCGCTGATCGGCGCGCGGACGGCGCCTGTGCTTCTTCTTTGCCGGACGCGGCCCCGAAGACGTTTCCGCCTGCGGTCCGGGCGCAACTGGCCCGTTCTCGATTCGCTTCTGGGCGCCGCCCCTGCCCTTGGAACGGCGCTTCTTGCGCGGGCCCTTGCCGGACCGCGCATCCTGAACCGAAGCCGCACCAGCCTGCCGCTCCCGTAGCGGGGCAGCCTCCTGACCGTGCTCTTCCACCTGAATGCCCTTCTGCGCCGGCGCCGGTCACCCAGGAGGAGCCCCTCAAGAGGACAGCGCGCGCAACAAGATAATGTTGGACAAAGTGTATCAGCTTGCCTGCCGCAGCGCAAAGGCGGCAAAGCGCAAGAGGCAGGAAAGACGCAACGACAGCTGAGCCCCATCAAAACCGGCCGGCAAAACCCGGACGCAGCATCCGCAGCGCGGACCGCCACCGGCCGGTCACGGCGGCGGATATGGCACCGCAAAAACAGGACAGATTCCGGGGGGCCGGATTCCGCCATTTTTCCAAACGCTTGAGATCATTCATCCACAGGCGCACAGCCGTTTCATTTTTTTGCCGCTCCCCAGTTGATCCCCCGCCCCCAAGCCGCTATAAGCCCCCTCATCGCAGCGCCACCAGGCGCCGCCCGCCAACAAGGCGTCTACTGGGGAATAGGTTAACGGTAGACCCACGGACTCTGACTCCGTTAGTCCTGGTTCGAATCCAGGTTCCCCAGCCATCCTTCTATCAGCATTCAGATTCAAATGTTTAGCAAGCGCCGCGTACCTCAAATGGTACCGCTGAATGTACCTCGGCTGTGTGAAAATCTGTCTCTGATTTGCTGGCCTTACAGCGTTGGCGCTGCGATGCATGGCAGACTGTTTGTTGCATCTGACCTTTGCTGGGAACTAAGCCTTACGACACACGCGTAACCTGCACTCGCGGATTGACCCAGGAATGGCGGCTTAGGCACACTGCAACCCAAGGTAGATTGGGGATCGAGTGTATTTCGTTCGCGTGTTGTTGGGTGCTGTCGGGCTCATTTCCGCCTGTCAGCCGAGTTGGGCGATTACTGTTTCGGTCGAGGACATCGATCCGACGAAATCCTACATTCTTGTATCCGGTGTGTTCGAGCCGTCCGACAATCTGACGCCATTTGTTCAGGCGGTTCAAAGGCTGGGCGGCAAAGGTTCGACGGTCGTATTCAACTCGCCCGGCGGAAATCCCTCTAAGGCAATCGAACTTGGGCGCTTGATCCGGTCGCTCGGTCTTTCCACGCTTCAACCCCGATCTCTCGAATGTGTTTCTGCGTGTGCTTTGGCCTTCATGGGTGGAGTTTCGCGCTACGCCGAAACCGGTTCCATCGGCGTCCACAAGTCCTCGTTCTCCGGCGTTTCCGGGATCTCCGTCGATGACGCCGTCTCCTACATCCAACACCAGACTGCTGAGACCATCGCCTATTTGACCGAGATGGGCGTGGCCCCCGGGCTCTTACAGCTATCCTTGCGATATGAGCGGGACGACATGCGATATCTGTCGAAGAGCGAGATGGCGCAGTATCGCGTGACTACTGGCGGGGTGAGCGCACCTCAGACCTCGATGTCAGCGGAGCCTCAAAGTCCAAGCGCACCCAACCAGCCGGCCTCGGCAGGTGCAGCGCTCCCCGATTACCGGATCGCAGCGGATGATGCTCGCTTCACCATCCCCCTCTCCACCAGCGGGGCCCTGAGAGTTCCGAAGGGCAAGGAATTCCTACGTGCAGCCGAGGACCAATCGTCCGCAAAGATCATGGCCATCAGCAACGGAGAGCCCGTCGAGATCTTGGGCGTTGGTGAGCGCTGGTATCGGGTCAAGGTGAAAGGGCGAACGGGATACCTCCACCACAATTGGGTTCGGGTTGACCAGTTCATCCAAAAGCCGTTCGGTGACCGGTTCATTCAGGTGAAGAGCTTCGACAACTTCGAAGAAGCACAGAGCTATGTGAAGGCCTCGCAGCTTCCACTCGTTGCTTTCTTGGCGACGAACAAATGGTATGCCATCGCCCTTCAGGACACGCTGCCCGTAGATAAGGCTACGCAACTGCTTTAGGGGCCTCAAAGAGCGGTCGCTTGTGCCTGACGATGCGTTTGTCACCGTTGGCAACACCTATGTGAACGAGGTCTGCTGCCGTCGATAGAAGGCTGCGGACTTCACCGCTGTCTGCTCCGCTCGTTCAACTGTTGAATGAGGTCAGAATTGAAGGCCGTTCCAAGGGGCTGAACCGCCCCGGGTTTGCCGGAGACCCCAACTCGTGGGAAGTAGGGTCTATGACAAGCAAGAGGACGAACAAATTTTCGCCTGAAGTCCGCGCCCGCGCGGTTCGAATGGTGACGGAGCATGAAGCCGAACATCCGTCCCGCTGGGCTGCCGTTTGCTCGATAGCCGCCAAGATCGGCTGCTCGGCGCATACGCTCAATGAGTGGGTGAAGAAAGCAGAGGTCGACAGCGGCAAGCGAGCTGGTGTGCCGAGTGATGTGGCCGAGAGGATGAAGGCTCTGGAGCGGGAGAACCGGGAGCTTCGTCAGGCAAATGAGATTTTGCGCAAGGCCTCCGCGTATTTTGCGATGGCGGAGCTCGACCGCCCACTGAAGCGGTGATTTCCTTCATCGACGAACATAGTTCGGTGCTCGGGGGCGAGCCGATCTGCAAGCTTTTGCCGATTGCCCCGTCCACCTATTATGAGGTCGTTGCCAAACGCACGGGATGTAGACCGCCTGTCGGCCCGCGCCCGACGCGACATGGCCATGAAGGTCGAGATACGCAGGGTGTTCAACGAGAACTTCCAGGTCTATGGCGTTCGGAAAGTCTGGCGGCCGTTGCAGCGAGAGGGCTTCGATATTGCTCGCCGCACCGTCGCACGGCTCATGAGAATGATGGGCCTTCAGGGCATCATTCGTGGCAAGCCCATCAAAACCACCATATCGGAAAAGTCTGCCCCGTGCCCGCTCGACCGCGTCAATCGCCACTTCAAGGCTCCCGCGCCGGCCATGCTCTGGCTTTCCGATTTCACCTATGTGGCGACCTGGCAGGGCTTCGTCTATGTGGCCTTTGTAATCGATGCCTTCGCCCGCCGTATCGTTGGCTGGCGGGACAGTCGAACGGCGCGCGCGGAATTCGTCCTCGATGCTCTCGACCAGGCGCTTCATGACCGCCGGCCCGTCAAACATGGCGGGCTGGTTCATCATTCCGACCGCGGCTCGCAATATGTGTCCATTCGCTATTCCGAACGGCTGGCGGAGGCGGGCATCGAGCCGTCTGCCGGAAGCGTTGGCGACAGTTACGACAATGCTCTCACAGAAACGATCAACGGTCGTTACAAGGCCGAGGTCATCCAACGCCGGGGACCATGGCGCAACTTCGAAGCCGTGGAGTTCGCCACGCTCGAATGGGTCGACTGGTTCAACCACCGCCGGCTGCTGGAGTCTATCGGGAACATCCCGCCAGCCGAGGCCGAAGAACGATACTACCCCATGCCGGACGCGCCAGTCATGGCCGCATAACTTAAACCAAACGGTCTCCGGCAAACCCGGGGCGGTTCAGTCGAGACACCGGCATAAGGCTTGAACACGCCGGACGGCAGCTTGACGGCAGCGTCCAGCTTGTGGTCATCCACCAGCATCCTGCGGATAGCCTTGTGCGCGGTGGATGAGCCGAACAACACCCTGTCCGGCACGATGACGGCAGCCCGCCCGGCATCAGCTGCTTCAGGAACAGGACCATGAACAGAAGCTCGGTCTTCTTCGTGTTGACGATCGTCAGAAGATCCGCTCTGGTGGTCTCGAAATCCAGTGACCCGGCAAAGGGCGGGTTGGCAAGGATCAGCGAAAATTTGTCCGCATCGTCGCCGTGGGCGGAGGCGAGCGAGTCACGGTAGCGTATATCGGCCCCTTCCACCCCGTGCAGCTGCATGTTCATGGAGCCGATGCGCAGCATGGTGCGGTCAAAGTCGTAGCCATGGAATATGCCGGAACGGAAAAGCCCCCGCGCTTCGCTGTCGCGGAACAGCGCCGCATGGTTGTCACGCACATACTCCCCTGCCCCACTAGAAAGCCGCAGGTGCCGCTGACCGAATCACAGATCACGTCATGCGGTGTCGGGGCGGTCAATTCCACCATCAGGTTGATGATATGGCGCGGCGTGCGGAACTGGCCGTTCCGGCCGGCGCTGGCAATCTTGCCCAGCATGTATTCGTAGAGGTCGCCCTTGGTGTCGCAGGCTTCCAGCGGAATGTCCTCCAGCATGTCCACCACCTTCGCCAGGAGGCCTGGCGTGGGGATGGTGAAGCGGGCATCCTTCATGTGCCCGGCATGGGCCGTGCCCTTCCCGCCCATCTCGCGCAGGAAGGGAAAGACATGTTCCGAAACGATGAAGAACATGCGGGCCGGATCGTCATGACGGAACCGGGACCAGCGCAACATGGCAAAGGTGACTTCCTCCTACACCGCGCCAGTCTCTTCGTCGCGCAACGTGCGATAGACGCCTTCGGGGAAATTGACCCGCTCCATGAGGCGCCCCAGTGCCATCGCCTTGTTCTCTGCCAGCGTTTGCCGGTCATCCAGCCCGTGCATGAACAGGAGGCAGGTGATCTGCTCGATCACCTCCAGCGGATTGGCAATACCCCCGGGCCAGAAGGCATTCCACACCTGATCGGCCTTGCTGCGGATCTCACCGCTCAACATGCACATCTTTCACGAATCTGATTTTGCCCGCACAGTAACAGGAGCGGACTACTGGCAAACCGGTTGAGCCACTGTTTCAACACCCGCCGCGCCCGTTGCCGGAAGCACCCGTCCTTCGCCCTGCGATTGTGCACTTCCCAACCGTGTCATATTTCGTTAACGGTTTGAATCGAGGTGTTTTCTTGCGTTGCAACTGGGCATAGGGGCTTTTTACAGTGGGTTGGGTGGATTTTGTCGGCGTTCCGGTCAAGAACGCGATCCTTTTTTGTGCCGGTCTGCTGAAGCTGGACGGTACACCGGGTCTTGTTGCACTGCTGTTTTTCGTTGCCCTTGCCGCACTTGCCGCGCGTTTCTGGCTCGAAAAATGGCGGCAGGCCGAATCCATCGAATGGATGCGCGAAATCGTTCAGGATGGCGAGGAAGGATCCAACTTCAGCAGCCAGATTGACGAAATCGGTGGAACGATCCAGACCGAGGCAGAGGGCGACAGCTACAGGAAGCCACTGGCCACCGCCTGGGGGGAATACAGGGAAACGCTTGTTTCCCATGATGAAGATGGAGTGACCGTGCTGCGCAACGCTGTGCGGCCCTCGGTTTTTCTCAATACCGATGATCTGGGTTTTGGCCCCGGCTCCTGGCGAATCGTGCCGGGCCTTTTTGTCAGCATGGGCCTGTTCTTCACTTTCCTGGGCCTGATCTCCGCTCTGGATGGAATATCGGCAGAAACGGAGATCACAGCACACGCCATGCAGGACCTGCTGAAGGTTGCTTCGGCGAAGTTCATCATGTCGCTGACTGGCCTTCTGTGTTCCATCATGCTCACGGTTTTGTACCGGCGGATGCAGGGCAAGGTGGACAAGAAGCTGCATGCGCTCTGCCACATCATCGAGTCCAAGCTGACCTGATCCACCCCCATTGAACGGGTCCACCTTGAAGTATGGTTTTGACCCTGAAGGAGGACCACAATGGCAAACAAGCGACACAAGCCCGACGAGATCGTCACGAAGCTTCGGCAGGTTGAGGTTTTGCGCGGCCAAGGCATGGCGATGGCGGATGCCGTTCGCCAGATCGGCGTTTCCGAGCTGACGTTCTACCGGTGGCGTAAGCAATATGGCGGCATGAGCCGTGACCAGCTTCGGCAGTTGAAGGATCTCCAGAAGGAGAACGAACGGCTTCGCAAGGCGGTGGCGGATCTGACGCTGGACAA
>NZ_LIPT01000018.1 GCF_001418225.1 Pannonibacter indicus
GCAGGACTGGATCACCGCAGTCGGGGCGAAGACCGCCTACATCGCTCCCGGCAGTCCATGGGAGAACGGCTACATCGAGAGCTTCAACGCGCGCCTGCGCGACGAACTCCTCGACGGCGAGATCTTCTACACGCTCAAAGAGGCCAGGATCATCGTGGAAAGCTGGCGTCGGCATTACAACACCGTGCGTCCGCATGGATCGCTCGGCTACAAGCCGCCGGCGCCGGAGGTCTTCATCCCGGCATTCGCGCGGGCGGCCCTGCAACCCCAACCAGCAATGCCGCCCGCGCTGGCGCCACGACCATCATTGCACTAACAATCAAATTGGACCCGTCCGTGGGGGCCGATCACACCAAAGCCCGCTGGTGCTGGAAAGGAATTACTTTATGTTTGATTCAAGAGAGAAAATTGCTTTGTTTATTGATGGGGCGAACTTGTATTCGACGGCAAAGGCGATTGGTTTTGATATCGATTACAAGATGCTGTTGAAGGAGTTTCAGAGCAAAGGCTATTTGCTGCGCGCCTATTACTACACTGCGATCATTGAGGATCAGGAATATTCCTCAATTCGTCCGCTGATTGATTGGCTCGATTACAACGGTTACAAGGTTGTGACGAAGCCGGTGAAGGAATTTGTCGATTCCAGTGGCCGCCGCAAGGTCAAGGGCAATATGGATATCGAACTTGCTGTCGATGCCATGCAGCTGGTCGATAGCGTTGATCACATCGTCCTGTTCTCGGGGGATGGTGATTTCCGCTCGCTGGTCGAAGCTTTGCAGCGCAAGGGCCGTAAGGTAAGCGTTGTCTCCACACTTCAGACCCAGCCGCCGATGATTGCCGATGATCTGCGCCGCCAGGCCGACCACTTCATTGAACTGGCGAGTCTTGCGAACCGCGTTGGCCGTGATCCCGCCGAGCGGCCCTCGCGTGCATCGGACCGTGACCGCGACATCGACGAAGACGACGACTACTGAGGCCTGAACCGCATATGGCTGGTGTTGCTCTGGACCCGGCACGCGATTGTCCGCTGTGCCCGCGTCTCGTTGCATTCCGCGAAGAGCACCGGCGTCTGTCGCCGGACTGGTTCAACGCACCCGTGCCGTCCTTTGGTGATAAGGCACCGTCCCTGCTGATCGTTGGTCTTGCGCCGGGCTTGCGTGGTGCCAACAGGACAGGGCGGCCGTTTACCGGGGATTATGCCGGCGATCTTCTCTACGAGACGATGATCGACTTCGGCTTTGCCAGGGGCGTCTATGAGGCGCGTCCAGATGACAGCCTTGAGCTGGTGGATGCCCTGATCACCAATGCGGTGCGCTGCGTCCCGCCGGAAAACAAGCCGACGGGGCCGGAGATCAAGACCTGCCGGCCGTTCCTGATTGCAACGCTTGACGCCATGCCCTCGGTCCGCGCGGTGCTGGCACTGGGGCGCATTGCCCATGACACGTTCCTGACCGCGCTATCGCTGCCGCGTGCAAAATCACCCTTCGTGCATGGGGCAGGGCATGACATTCAGCTGTCAGGACGGCCGGTGAAGCTTTTCGACAGCTATCACTGCTCCCGGTACAACACCAACACCGGACGGCTGACGCGGGAGATGTTCCGCAGCGTCTTTAATTCGATCCGCGCTCACGTGGATGAGACCAGCTCCCTGCGGGCCTGATCAGCGATTAGACAGGCTTGCGGACGGGCCGGGCTGCAACCAGCCCTCCGGCCCCAGATGCTCCTGCGGCTGGAAGCGCTCCTTGTAGGCCATCTTCTGCGACCCTTCGACCCAGTAACCGAGATAGACATAGGGAAGGCCCAGCCTGCGGGCGCGCTCGATATGCTCGAGGATCATGAACGTGCCGATGCTGAGGCTGTCAACGGCGGGATCGTAAAAGGAATAGACCATCGACAAGCCGTCGGCCATGCGGTCGGTCAGGGCAACGCCGATCAGCGGCCCGGTGCCGCGCCGGGTGAGGAACGTGTCCGGCCCGCGGCGGCGGTATTCGATGACCATGGTGTCCACATGGGTGTCCTCCACCATCATTGCATAGTCCAGCACGCTCATTTCAGACATGCCGCCATTTTCATGGCGGGCCAGAAGATAGGTGCGGAAGAGATCATATTGTTCGCTGGAGGGGGAGGGCGGCAGCTCGGCGCCAACCAGCCAGCTGCCCTTCTTCCAGATGCGCTTGAAGGAATTGGTCCACCGGAAGTCCGCCACCCGCACCCGCACGGATACGCAGGCCCGGCAAGCTTCGCAGGCCGGACGGTAGGCGATGTTCTGACTGCGGCGGAAGCCGCCCTGCGTCAGCACGTCATTGAGGGCAGGGGCCTGATGACCGACCAGATGGGTGAACACCTTCCGCTCCTGCCGGCCCGGCAGATACGGGCACGGCGCAGGGGCCGTCAGGTAGAACTGGGGATGGTCGATCGGGTGCCGGGTCACGTCTTGAAGTCAGCCTCGTGTTCCACATCATGATATCTGCTCAGGATGGCGCGGCAAGCGTGAACGTCAACCATTGAATCATCGGATAAACGGCAAGGTATTGAACTTTTCTGGCCCTCAAGGCCCTGCCGCGAGGGTAGGGATCTGGCAGTTTTACCAAGACTTGCTTGAACTCAGTAATCGCGCTGCGTATTGACCACCACCGTGCCAAGGATGATGTCGTGCAGCAGGCGCTTGCGGTCCGACACGAGGCTGACCAGCAGCACCAGCGGCGTCAGCAGGGTGACGGAGAACCAGAACAGCAGCGCATGCATCGCTGCAAGCAGGGCATAGGGCTTGCCGCCGTGCCACAGGCGCATTTCGAGGCCCATGGCGCGCATGCCCAGCGTTGAAGCGCGCTCGCCGCCCAGCGTGATGGCGGTGTAGGTCAGCGCCACGCCCTGCCACAGGAAGGCATAGGCGAACCAGGCAAGGCCCAGCGTGAAAATGCCGAGGAAGAAGATGAGTATTCCCGCCATCACGGTGAAGAAGGCGATGATGGCCGTGTCGATCAGGAAGGCCATGATGCGCTTGCTGCGCAGCCCGCTGAAAAGTGCAGGATTATCGGTGGCGCCAAAGCCGCCGCGCCTGGGTTCCAGAATTTCAGCCTGATAGGACATTGCCGCCTCCGTTTCTGCCATTCATGTGGGAAGAACGGGACGAACAGTCAATTGTTCCGTTCCAGTTTGCGGGCGGGGTTTTTCGCAAGCCCGCCCGCTTCACCGCGCAGCGTGCCGCCTCAGGCCATCACCTCGGCCACATTCATCTGCCGCACCGCGTAGCCGCGTTCGCGCAGGGCTTCGATGATGGCCTGGCCGTGGGCGGCGTCGAAGGTCTCGAAGGTCACATCCAGCGTTGCGCCCTTGGCCGGCACGTTGAGGAACAGGCGGTGGTGCGACACGTCCACCACATTGCCGCCGCGCCCGCCGATGAGAGAGGTGATTTCGCCCAGTACACCCGGCCGGTCCGGCGTGTCGATGCGCACTGATACGAGGCGGCCATCGCGGGAGAGTTCGCGGATCACGATGGAGGAGACAAGGCGCGGGTCGATGTTGCCGCCGCACAGCACCAGCCCCACCTTCTTGCCCCGGAACAGCTCCGGCGCCGTCAGCAGCGCGGCAAGGCCGGCAGCCCCTGCGCCTTCCGCCAATGTCTTCTGCTGGGTCAGGAACAGGTTGATGGCCCGCTCGATGGCGCTTTCCTCGGCCAGAATGATGTCATCGGCCAGTTCGCGCACGATCTTGCGCGTAAGGGCGCCCACGTCCTTCACCGCAATGCCCTCTGCGATCGTCGGCCCGCCGCAGGGCAGGTCTTCGTCATGCACGGCGCTCCACATGCCCGGATAAAGCCGCGATTCGACGCCGACGATGGAGATTCCGGGCTTCAGGCCCTTGGCGGCCACGGCCATGCCGGAGATCATGCCGCCGCCGCCAACCGGAACGACGAGACACTCAAGGTCCGGCACGTCTTCCAGCATCTCCAGAGCGATGGTGCCCTGGCCGCGGATCACATGCGGATCATCGAAGGGATGCACCCAGACGAAGCCCTTTTCTTCTGACAGGCGCTGCGCTTCAGCCGTTGCCCCCACCAGCGTGTCACCGGCCAGAACCACTTCGGCGCCATAGCCGCGCGTGGCGGTGATCTTCACGAAAGGCGTCGTCTCCGGCATGACGATGGTGGAGGGAATGCCGAGCCGGCCGGCGTGATAGGCGACAGCCTGTGCATGGTTGCCTGCCGACATGGCGATGACGCCGCGCTGGCGTTCTTCCTCCGTCAGCGACAGCAGCTTCACCAGCGCCCCGCGCTCCTTGAAGGCGTTGGTGACCTGCATGTTCTCGTATTTGACAAAGACCTCGGCACCGGTCAGCGCCGACAGCTTGGGCGCGGGCAGGAACGGCGTGCGCAGCACGGCTCCCCGGATCAGACGCGCCGCCTCTTCCACATCGGCAAGGGAAAGCGGCAGGGGGCCAGAATCCTGTCTTTCAGAGGTCTGGCGGTCAGAGGGGCTATGCATGGATCCGTCCGGAAAATGGGCGGCCTCTCAGAGGCCGCTTTTGAGAAGCTCTGCCACGCGGGGCGCGAAATAGGTGAGAATCCCGTCCGCTCCGGCGCGCTTGAACGCCAGAAGGCTTTCCAGCATGGCGCGTTCGCCGTCAAGCCAGCCATTGGCGGCAGCGGCCTGGATCATCGCGTATTCTCCCGAAACCTGATAAGCATAGGTCGGCATGCGGAAGGTGTCCTTCACCCGCCAGACAACATCCAGATAGGGCATGCCGGGCTTGACCATCACCATGTCGGCGCCTTCGGCAATATCCAGTTCCACCTCGCGCAGGGCCTCGTCCGTGTTGGCCGGGTCCATCTGATAGGTGCGTTTGTCGCCGATCAGCGTCTTGGACGTGCCCACCGCATCGCGGAAGGGGCCGTAGAAGGCGGAGGCATATTTGGCGGCATAGGCCATGATCTGGGTTTCCCGGTGGCCATTGGCATCCAGCGCCCGGCGGATGGCGCCGATGCGCCCGTCCATCATGTCGGAAGGGGCAATCACATCCGCACCCGCTTCCACCTGCGTCAGGGCCTGGCGGCAGAGCTGGTCGACGGTTTCGTCATTCAGGATGCGCTCGCCATGCATAAGGCCATCGTGGCCGTGGCTGGTGTAGGGGTCCAGCGCCACATCGGTGATGAGGCCGATGTTGAGGCCCGCCTGCTTGATGGCGCGGCAGGCGCGGCAGATCAGGTTCTCCGGATTGAGTGCCTCGTTCCCGTTTTCATCGCGCAGGGCGGGATCAGTGTAGGGAAACAGCGCCAGCGCGGGGATGGACAGGCTCGCCGCATATTCGGCTTCGCGCACGGCTTCATCCACCGACATGCGCTCAACGCCCGGCATGGACGCTACCGGCTGGCGGATGTTGCTGCCATCGACGAGGAAGATCGGCCAGATCAGGTCATTCACGGTCAGGGCGTTTTCCTGCACCAGCCGGCGTGCCCAGTCGGTGCGGCGGTTGCGGCGCAGGCGGCGGCCGCCGAGAATGTCGTCAATGTGCTCGGGGGAAACGCTGTGGAACGGGCTGGACATGGAGCGGGTCCTGGAATTCGGGAGTTTCGATCATGCGTGATGGGCGCGGACTGTAACAACAGCGCCTCCGTGATGCCATAGGGAGGACTGCGGCATCATTGTCTTTGCCTCATGATCGAAGGCCGTCTGCGCCAAGCCATAGGCCAAAGAGACGATCTGCCACCAAATTGACGTTAAGGTCAAAACGGGCTACCCCGGAAGGACAAGGGTTGCAGAGCGGCAAGGGGCAGGCAGGGGGAGAACCGCCGCCCCGGACCGCCATCTGCGGCCATCCGTGCAGGCGGGAGGAGCCCCATGGACTTTGCCTTGAACGAGGAGCAGCGCGCCTTTCAGGAGGTGGCCGCCAGCTTTGCCCGCGACGAGATGGAGCCCCATGCGCGTGAGTGGGACGAGAAGTCCATCTTCCCGGTGGAGGCCCTGTGCAAGGCGGCAGAGCTTGGCTTTGCCGGTATTTATGTGCGCGAGGATCTGGGCGGTTCCGGCCTGACGCGGCTGGATGCAGCGCTGATCTTCGAGGAACTCGCCAAGGGCTGCACCTCGACGGCGGCTTATATCTCCATTCACAACATGACCGGCTGGATGATCGACCGGTTCGGCTCGCAGGAGCTGCGCGAGCGCTACCTGCCGGATCTGTGCAGCATGCGCCGTTTCGGCAGCTACTGCCTGACGGAGCCGGGCGCTGGCTCGGACGCGGCAAGCCTTAGAACACGGGCGGTGCGGGACGGGAACAGCTACGTCCTCAACGGTACCAAGGCCTTCATCTCCGGCGGCGGGGCGTCGGACGTTTATATTGTCATGGCCCGCACGGGTGGAGAGGGGCCGGGCGGCATCTCCTGCTTCGTCGTGGACAAGGGCACGCCGGGGCTGAGCTTCGGGGCGCAGGAAGTGAAGCTCGGCTGGAAGAGCCAGCCGACGGCGCAGGTCATTTTCGAGGACTGCCGCGTTCCGGCGGCGAACCGCATCGGCGAAGAAGGCGAGGGCTTCAAGCTCGCCATGGCCGGGCTTGATGGCGGGCGGCTGAACATTGGTGCCTGCTCGCTGGGGGCGGCGCAGACCTGCCTTGAGCGCAGCATCGCCTATATGAAGGACCGCCAGCAATTCGGCCGTTCCCTATCCACTTTTCAGGCGCTGCAGTTCCGGCTGGCCGATATGGCGACGGAGCTGGAGGCGGCCCGTCTGCTGCTGCACAAGGCGGCCATGGCCGTCGAGGAAAAGGCGGAAGGGGCCACGCGCCTTGCCGCCATGGCCAAGCGCCTTGCAACGGACACGGGCTTTCAGGTGGTCAACGAGGCGCTGCAGCTGCACGGCGGCTACGGCTACTTGCGCGACTATCCCATCGAGCGTTTTCTGCGCGATGTGCGGGTGCACCAGATTCTGGAAGGCACCAACGAAATCATGCGCGTCATCATTTCGCGTGATCTGATTGGCCGGTGAGAAAAGCAGGCGCGGCAGCCGGGGAGGCAGAAGAGCATGAGCGAGAGCGCGGACGAGGTTCTGTTCGAGGTGGCGGGGCAGGCGGGGCTGATCACCCTCAACCGCCCCAAGGCGCTCAATGCGCTCAGCCATGGCATGGTCAAAGCCATCGCCGCCCGGCTGGACGACTGGGAAACGAACCCGGCCATCACCCGCATCGTGCTGCGCGGCAACGGTGAAAAGGCCTTCTGCGCGGGCGGCGATATCCGTCAGGTCTATGACATGGGTGTGAGGCTGGGGCTGAAGGGCGCGCCAGAGCAGACAAGCTTCTTCGCGGACGAATATATCCTCAACAGCCGCATCAAGCATTTCCCCAAGCCCTGGGTGTCGCTGATCGACGGCATCGTTATGGGTGGCGGTGTCGGCCTGTCGGTGCATGGCTCGCACCGGGTGGGCACGGAAAAGACGCTTTTTGCCATGCCGGAAACCGGCATCGGCTTTTTCCCGGATGTGGGGGGCAGCTACTTTCTGCCGCGCATGCCGCGCCGCACCGGCTATTACTGTGCTCTGACCTCTGCCCGGCTGAAGCAGGCCGATGCGCTGCTGACCGGCGTGCTCACCCACGCGCTGGCGTCCGCCTCAATTCCGGCGCTGACGGACGCGCTCTGCGCCGGTGAGCCGGTGGAGGCAGCGCTTGCCCGCCACACGGTGGAGGCAGGTCCCGCGCCGCTGCTTGAAGTGATGGATGAGCTAGAGCGCGTTTTCGGTCTCTCCAGCGTTGACCAGATCTGGCAGGCGCTGGCCTCAAGTGATTCAGACTTCGCACGAAATTGCCTGGGGATGCTGGCCTCCAAGTCGCCCACCAGCCTGGCGCTGACCTTCGAGCAGCTGAACCGGGGCGCGGAGCTGGATTTCAACGGTTGCATGCAGATGGAATTCCGCATTGTCAGCGAGATCCTGAAGCACACGGACTTTTATGAGGGCGTGCGCTCCGTGCTGGTGGACCGGGACAATGCACCGCGCTGGCAGGCCGCAAGCCTTGCGGAAGTGGACAGGACGGGGCTGGCGGCTTATTTCGGAAGGCCAGAGGGCGGCGATCTGCCGCTGCCCTGAGTGAAGCGCGGGCACTGGCTGACAACGCCTGATGCCCCTTCCCGCAAGGACGGCCATGATCACAAGCTTTCAGGATCTCCTCAAGAACCGCCCGCCCTGGAGCACCGTGCTGCTGTGGTATCTGCGCTGCATGGCGCTGCTGCTGATCGCGGGCGGGGTGATCCACTGGGCCCGCATCGTCGGCTTTGCGCCCTGGCGCGGCGCATGGTTCTGGGAGATGCCGATCGAATGGCAGACGGCCACCGTCTTTTTCGCCGTGCTGGATCTGGTGGCGGCGATCGGCCTCTGGCTGGCGGTTTCCTGGGGCACGGTCATGTGGCTGTTCCGGGCCTTCAGCCAGATCGTCATGCACACGGCCTTTTCCGACATGTTCGGACGGCGGCCTTACGAGATCACGTTCTATCTGGCGACCATCGGCATCTATCTGCTGCTGGTCTACCTGGTGGAGCAGGAAGACAGGAAGAAATAGCCGGACCGCAGATGGCCCAAGCCTGACACGGTTCCGGAAGAGACTTTGCGAACCGGGAGGAGTTGCGTCATGGCATCAGTGGGTTTCATCGGTCTTGGCAACATGGGCGGCCCGATGGCGGCCAATCTGGTCAGGGCAGGGCATGCGGTAAAGGGGTTTGACCTGTCGCCGGAGGCCAGGGCCCAGCTGGAGGCCGCAGGCGGCAAGGCGGCCGCATCCGTCGCCGAAGCGGTGCGCGATGCCGATGCCGTCGTTTCCATGCTGCCCGCAGGCAAGCATGTGCGCGCCGTCTACACCGGGGAAGAGGGCGTTATCGCCAGCGCCCGGCCCGGCACGCTCCTCATTGACAGTTCCACCATCGACGTGGACAGCGCCCGTGCCGTGGCACAGGCGGCGGCCTCCGCCGGCATGGTCATGGTGGATGCCCCGGTTTCCGGCGGTGTTGGCGGTGCGGCCGCAGGGACGCTGACCTTCATGGTCGGCGGCGAGGATGCCGCCTTTGAGCGCGCCAAGCCCTTCCTTGAGGCGATGGGCAAGACCATCGTCCATGCCGGTGGCTCGGGCACCGGTCAGGCCGCCAAGATTTGTAATAACATGATACTCGGCATTTCCATGATCGCGGTTAGCGAAGCGTTTATCCTTGCCGAGCGGCTTGGCCTCGACGCCCAGAAGCTTTTCGACATTTCATCCACAGCCTCCGGCCAGTGCTGGTCGCTGACAAGCTACTGCCCGGTGCCCGGTCCCGTGCCGTCCTCTCCCGCCAACCGGGATTACCAGCCGGGCTTCGCGGCGCAGATGATGCTCAAGGATCTCAAGCTTTCCCAAGAGGCGGCGCAGTCCTCCGGTGCGGCCACGCCGCTGGGTGCGCAGGCTGCAGCCCTCTATGCCCTCTTCTGCAATTCGGGCCATGCGGGCACGGACTTCTCGGGGATCGTCCGGTTCCTTCGTGGTGAATGAATTCTTTCGATGGATCGAAACAGACGAAAAGTCTCCGGTAAATTTTAAGAGATGATTCAGCGTATCTCTTAAGCGGATTTTAGAAGCGCCTCTGTATGGTCAGTCTCAAGGTGGAAAAAATAACCACCCAATGACAGGTAGAAATATAGAGGCGCAAACAAATGATCTCAGCCAACAGAGCTATGGATGCCGTTGCTCAGGCAGAAGAGGACACGGAACTCAAGCCGCTGTACCTGGAAGCACTAACGCTCGTCGAAAGACTTCACCGCCGTCTTCTTGACGTCATCAAGGACGAGTTCGACCGCATGGGCCGTTCCGACGTGAACAGCGTGCAGGCCCTGCTGCTGTTCAACATCGGCGACAGCGAGCTGACGGCCGGCGAGCTGCGCAGCCGCGGTTACTATCTCGGGTCCAACGTCTCCTATAACCTCAAGAAGCTGGTGGAGACCGGTTACATTCATCATCAGCGTTCGCGCATGGACCGCCGTTCGGTCCGTGTCAGCCTGACGCCGAAGGGCCAGGAAGTCGCCAAGATCGTGAATGACCTCTATGAGCGTCACATTCTCTCGGTCGAGCAGGTTGGCGAGATCCACGCCGGTGACTTCGCCATGCTCAACAAGTCGCTGCGCCGCCTGGAGCGTTTCTGGACCGACCAGATCCTCTACCGTCTCTGATCCGCAGGGACTGCAGGCCGCACGAAATGAAAAGGCCCGTGCCGGACACCCGGCACGGGCCTTTCTGTTATGCGGGAGCCAGACCTTCGCCGCATCATTGCCACTCATGCAGAAAACGCAGTGTAGCTTTGCAGCATCAGTTTTCGCGTTTCTGGCGAAGATGTGTTTACTGGACATGTTTCGGCCATAAACCCCTGACTAATGAAACTCATGACTGCTGTGCCATGAGCGCAGGCAGGGGCTGACGATTGCGCAAGGGCTTCCACCGTTTGGGCATGCGGCGGCCGACCGGACCCAGGCTGCAATTTGTTAAGCCGCCGTGTGGTTAACTGGAATTCACCGGCTGGCAGACCTTGCAGTATCTGCTGATCATAACTGGCCATGTGAACCTCCACGCGATGCGAAAGGGAGCGACTGGTGTTGTTGCGCAACGGGAATCAGATCACGAAAGTTTCCGCCACTCTGGCCCGCGCGGCTGCTCTGGCAGGGGCACTGACAGGCGTTCTCGCCGGAACGGCGCTGGCGCAGTCGCCGCTGGAGGCACTGCAGCAGTATAACAAGCGCGCAGAATGGGAAGACCGTTTTGATGCCACGCTGCAGGACCTGCAGTCGATCAAGACCGCGACGCCGACCCTTGCTCCCCAGACGGCCGAATATGTGGCTTCGGCCATCGACCAGTATGCCATGATCGTGCAGCGCGGCGGCTGGGAACACGTCGCCACGCCGGGCAAGACGCTGCGCATCGGTGCTGAGGACAATATCGTTGCCTCGCTCCGCCGCCGCCTGATCGCATCCGGCGATCTGGAGCAACAGGCCGGTGTCTCCACCACCTTCGATTCCTACGTCGATTCCGCTCTGCGCCGGTTCCAGGTGCGCCACGGCCTCATCCCGGATGGCACGCTGGGGCAGACCACGCTGGCGGCGCTGAACATTCCGGCCGATGTGCGTCTGCGCCAGCTGGAAACCAACCTTGTACGCCTGCGGTCCATGTCTGGCGACCTCGGTGCGCGTTATGTGATGGTGAACATTCCGGCGGCCGAGATCGAGGCCGTTCAGAACGGCCGCGTCCGCTCGCGCCACACCGCAGTCGTCGGCAAGATCGACCGTCAGACACCGATCCTGAATTCCAAGATCTATGAGGTCAATTTCAACCCCTACTGGACCGTGCCGGTTTCGATCATCCGCAAGGACCTGATCCCGAAAATGAAGCAGGATCCGGAATATCTGGCCAAGAACAAGATCCGTATCTTCGACTGGAAGAACAACGAACTGGCCTGGCAGCAGATCGACTGGAACTCCGACGAGGCAACGAAGTACCAGTTCCGGCAGGATCCGGGCGAGATCAACTCGCTGGGCGCCATCCGCATCAACTTCCACAACACCCATCAGGTGTATCTGCACGACACGCCGTCGAAGACCCTGTTCGGCACCGACAACCGGTTCCACTCTTCGGGCTGTGTGCGTGTGCAGAACGTGCGTGACCTTGTGTCCTGGATGCTGGAATCAACCACGCCGGACTGGAACCGCGCCCGCGTTGATCAGACCATCCGCGATGGCCTGCGGGAAGACGTGAAGCTGAAGACGCAGGTGCCGTTGTACCTGACCTACATCACGGCCTGGGCCAACGAAGACGGCACGGTGCATTTCCGTGAAGACATCTACAACCGCGATGGCCTTTATGGCGACGTGGCAGAGCTGCAGCTGCCTGGGCAGTGAGCCAGATCATCAGATGAGACTGGAAAAGGGGGCTCGGGCTCCCTTTTTTCTTGCGCAATCAACCATCATGCCCATCTGATCCTCCAAGGCGTGTCTTTCATGTACCGCCTTTTCTTCTGTCTCTGGAGAAACCTGCATGTCCGGCCATGCCAAGGGTGAAGTCTATCTGGAATTCGTGCCCATCGGCCGTCAGGTGAAGGTGGTGGCGATTGATGCGGCGACTGGCGTTGAAGTGTCGGTGATCGGCCCGGTCAATGCGGCGCAGTCGGACCTCCAGGCGCTGGCGCTTCGCAAGCTGGCAAAGCGCTTGTCGGAAGACAGTGGCACGCCGGAGGTGCCGCGCGGGGGCTGGACAGCATGAAACTCCGCACCAGTTCCACTCTGGACCAGATCCATGCCGGATTTGCGGCTCGCTGTGTCGGTCTGCCACTTGGTTCACCGGAATGCCTATGCTAAGTGCAGGGCTCCCGAAGGGGCCAATGCCGGAGCAATGTCATTTGCCCGCGCTTGGGCGGATAAAAAGGGCGAAGGGGCCCTTTGTGAATCGCTGAAAAGGACCTAGCCATGTCGATGTCGGATACCTTGGCCGGCGAGCCGATCTACACCGGTTTCTTCACTCAATCTCTGGCTGATGCCGATCCGGATATCTTCGGCGCCATCCAGAAGGAAGCCGGCCGTCAGCAGCACGAGATCGAGCTTATCGCCTCCGAAAACATTGTCTCCAGGGCCGTTCTCGAGGCTCAGGGCTCGGTCCTGACCAACAAATATGCCGAGGGTTATCCGGGCAAGCGCTATTACGGCGGCTGTCAGTATGTCGACATTGTCGAGACGCTGGCGATCGAACGCGCCAAGGAGCTGTTCGGTGCCAAGTTCGCCAACGTGCAGCCGAACTCCGGCAGCCAGATGAACCAGGCCGTCTTCCTGGCACTGCTGCAGCCGGGCGATACGTTCATGGGCCTTGACCTGAATTCCGGCGGCCACCTGACCCACGGCTCCCCGGTCAACATGTCCGGCAAGTGGTTCAACGTCGTGTCCTACGGCGTGCGCAAGGACGACCATCTGCTCGACATGGAAGAGATCGAGCGTCTGGCCCATGAGCACAAGCCGAAGCTGATCGTTGCCGGCGGCACGGCCTATTCGCGCGTCTGGGACTGGAAGAAGTTCCGTGAGATCGCCGATGCGGTCGGCGCCTATCTGATGGTCGACATGGCTCACATCGCCGGTCTTGTGGCTGGCGGCGCGCATCCTTCGCCGGTGCCCCATGCCCATGTCTGCACCTCGACCACGCACAAGTCCCTGCGCGGCCCGCGCGGCGGCCTGATCCTGACCAACGACGAAGAGATCGCCAAGAAGATCAACTCGGCCGTGTTCCCCGGTCTTCAGGGCGGCCCGCTGATGCACGTGATTGCCGCCAAGGCTGTTGCCTTCGGTGAAGCGCTGCGTCCGGAGTTCAAGGCCTATGCTGCAGCGGTTGCGGCCAATGCCAAGATGCTGGCCCAGACCCTGCAGGAGCAGGGGCTGGACATTGTTTCCGGCGGCACCGACAATCATCTGATGCTGGTGGACCTGCGCCCGAAGAATGCAACCGGCAAGAAGGCGGAGGCCGCCCTTGGCCGCGCCAACATCACCTGCAACAAGAACGGCATTCCGTTTGACCCGGAAAAGCCATTCGTCACCTCCGGCGTGCGCCTTGGCACTCCGGCCGGCACGACGCGCGGTTTTGGGCTTGCCGAGTTCCGCGAGATCGGCATGCTGATCACCGAGGTTCTCGACGGTCTGAAGGCGGCGAACAGTGAGGAAGGCAACGCGGCTGTGGAGGCTGCGGTGAAGGCCAAGGTGATCGAACTCACCAGCCGCTTCCCGATCTATCCGGCCTGATTGCCTGATTGACGCATACAAGAACCGGTCCGCGCCCTCCGGCGCGGATCGTTTGCATTCTGAGCTAAATTCGAAGAGCTTACGGCCACCAGATTCTTCGCGCCCATGCGGTGCTTGAGGCTTGGCAGGGCCCTGTCTCTCAGGGCCTTGGTATAAGGAACGGATGACATGCGGTGCCCCTTTTGCGGCGGTGAAGAGACCCAGGTTAAGGATTCGCGCCCGACGGAAGACAACACGGCCATCCGCCGCCGCCGTGTCTGCTCCACCTGCGGGGGGCGGTTCACCACCTTTGAGCGGGTGCAGCTGCGCGAGCTGATGGTGGTCAAGCGCTCCGGCCGCCGCGTGCCGTTTGACCGCGAAAAGCTGATGCGTTCCGTCGAGATCGCTGTGCGCAAGCGCCCGGTTGACCCGGAGCGGATCGAGCGTATGGTGAGCGGCATTGTGCGCCAGCTGGAAAGCACCAGCGAAGGCGAGATCACCAGCGAGATGATTGGCACCCACGTGATGGAAGGCCTTAAGAACATCGATGATGTGGCCTATGTGCGCTTTGCATCCGTCTACCGGAACTTCCGCGAGGCGCGCGACTTCCGCGACCTTCTCGGTGAACTGGGCGGCTTGCCCGGCAATGACGAACCCAAGGAGGATGCGTGAGCGAAGCTGAGGCTGAAGCTGTTGCGCCCGCCGCCGGCAGTAAGGCTGCCGTGACCGGGATTGACCGCCGCCTGATGCGCGCCGCTGCTGCCCTTGCGGCGAGGGGGCAGGGGCAGGTCTGGCCCAATCCTTCGGTGGGCGCGCTCATCGTTCAGTTTGAGGACGGCGGACCGGTCATCGTTGGCCGGGGTGTCACCTCCCGCCCCGGCGGGCCTCACGCAGAAGTGAGCGCGCTACGGCAGGCGGGGGAGCTGGCCCGCGGCGCCACCTGCTACGTCACGCTGGAGCCCTGTTCCCACTACGGCCGCACACCGCCTTGTGCCCTTGCGCTGCGCGAGGCAGGTGTTGCCCGTGTGGTGATCGGCTGTCTCGACCCCAGCCCGCGCGTGGCCGGGCGCGGGGTTGCCATGCTTGAGGAAGCGGGCATTTCCGTCTCCACCGGCGTTGAGGACGACCTCTGCCGCCTGCTTCATGCCGGGCACCGGCTGCGCGTTACCAGTCAGCGGCCGGATGTGGTGCTGAAGCTGGCGCTTTCCGCCGATGGCGGCATTGGCCGGGTTGGCGAGGGGCAGGTGGCGATCACCGGCCCGCTGTCGCGCAATGTGGTGCATGGCCTTCGGGGCAGCTGCGACGCCATTCTCGTCGGCATCGGCACGGCCCTGGCCGATGACCCGGAACTGACCTGCCGCCTGCCGGGCATGAAGGACCGGTCCCCCGTGCGCGTGGTGCTGGACAAGGAAGCAAGGCTGCCACCGAAGAGCCGTCTCGTTCAGTCTGCCGCCGACGTGCCGGTGTGGCTGGTGACGGGCAATCAGGCCGATCCCGAACGGGTGCAGGCGCTGGCCGATGCGGGCGTGCTGGTGATCCGCGTGCCCGCCAATGAAGAGGGCATCGAGCCGAAGATCGCACTGACGGCGCTGGCCAACCGGGGCGTGACGCGCCTGATGGTGGAAGGCGGCGCGCGCGTTGCCCGGTCCTTCCTGCAGGCCGGTGTGGTGGACGAGACATGGATCTTCCAAGGCGTGGCCGAACTCGGGGCAGGGCGCATCCTGCCGTTCGACGGCGGGGCAGGCGGCTTTACCGCCGAATACCCGGATTTCCGTCTGGTTGATACGGCCGTCTATGGGCCGGACAGGCTGCTGCGGTTCCGCCGCAAGGAGAGTTGAGATGTTCACCGGAATTGTCACCGATCTTGGCACCATTCTCTCCGTCACGGATATTCCTGCCGGCAAGCGCACCCGCATTGCCACGGTCTATGACGTGGACACGATCGACATCGGCGCCTCCATTGCCTGCGGCGGCCCGTGCCACACGGTGACGTCCAAGGGGCGCGATGAGACCGGCAACTGGTTCGAGGTGGAGAGCGGTGCGGAAACCCTGCGGCTGACCACTGTTGCGGACTGGAAGGCGGGGCAGAAGCTCAATCTGGAGCGCTCCCTCAGTCTTGGCGCGGAGCTGGGCGGCCATCTGGTGCTCGGCCATGTGGACGGGCTTGCCCGCATCGTCGAGCGGCGCGACCATCCGGATACGGTCTATTTCCGCTTTGACGCGCCGCGTGCCTTTGCCCCCTTCATCGCCCGCAAGGGATCGGTGGCACTGGACGGCACGTCGCTGACGGTAAACGAGGTCGAGGGAACGGAGTTTTCCGTCTTCCTCATTCCGCACACGCTGGCGGTAACCACCTGGGCCGAAAGGCAGGTGGGTGACAACGTAAACCTTGAAGTCGACATGATGGCGCGCTATGCCGCGCGCCTTGCCGAATTCCGCGAGCAGGCCTGAGGGGCTCGCCCCCGCAAAAGGCTGGACAAAATCGGACAGGCATGGTTCCTGACCGCACCTCTCAGACAGAAAGCGACACGACCGATGAGCTCCGCGCCTCACCTCCTGATCATTGAAGCCCGATTCTACGAAGACATCGCCGATGCGCTCTATGAAGGGGCCGCCAAGGCGCTGGACGAGGCGGGCGCGACCCATGACCGGATCGCTGTTCCGGGCGTGCTGGAAATCCCGGCGGCCCTGTCCATGGTGCTGACCTCCATGGAAAACGACGGGACCTTCTATGACGGCTTCGTGGTGCTCGGCTGTGTCATTCGCGGTGAGACGACCCATTATGACATTGTCGCCAATGAGTCGGCCCGCGTGCTGATGGATCTCATCGTCGATGCCGACCTTGCCCTCGGCAACGGCATCCTGACGGTGGAAAATGATGAACAGGCCTGGGTCCGCGCCCGGGTGACCGACAAGGACAAGGGCGGTGCTGCCTCGCGCGCAGCGCTGGACATGATCCGTCTTCGGGAAAGGCTTGGGGTTTGATCTGACATGACCGGCGAAGCCGATCAGAACAAGGGGCCGGAAATCCGTCCGGCCAACAAGCGTGGTGCCGCCCGTCTCGGGGCGGTGCAGGCGCTTTACCAGATGGATGTGGGCGGCTCCTCGGTGACCGATGTGGTCAACGAGTTCACCGCCTTCCGCCTTGGCAAGGAAGTCGACGGCTACCAGTACCGCGATGCGGACGAGCAGTGGTTCAAGGACATTGTGCGCGGCGTTGTGGCCGAGCAGCTGCGCCTTGACCCGTTCATCCACACCGCGCTGGTGGAAGATTGGCCGCTGAAGCGCATCGACAGCCTGCTGCGTGCCATCCTGCGCGCGGGCAGCTATGAGCTGCTGCGCCGCCGCGATGTGCCGCCGAAGGTGATCATCTCCGAATATATCGATGTGGCGAAGGCTTTCTACGCCGAGGATGAGCCGCGTCTCGTCAACGGCGTGCTGGACCGTCTGGCCCATCAGCTGCGCAGCGCCGAGCTGGAGCCGCTGGAGCCTGCGGCTGAGGCGGGAGAAGGTCAGGACGCGCAGGACGGCCAGTAACATGGCCGCTGAGGGGGCATATACGGGGCTGGGCGAGTTCGACCTGATCGAGCGCTTCTTTGCCCCGCTGGCAACCGCCCCCGGCAGCCTTGCGCTCACCGACGACGCCGCCGTGCTGAAGCCCTCCAACGGGCATGAGCTGGTCCTGACCAAGGACATGCTGGCGGCGGATGTCCATTTCTTTGCCAATGATCCGGCCGGTCTGGTGGCGCGCAAGGCCTTGCGCGTCAACCTCTCCGACCTTGCCGCCAAGGGGGCGAGGCCGCTCGGCTATCTGCTGGGGCTCGGCCTTGGCGGGGAGGTGGCCGCTGGCGGGGCCGCGCAGTGGCTCACCGGCTTTGCTGCCGGGCTCGCGGCCGATCAGGCGGAGTTTGCATTCCCGCTGCTGGGCGGCGATACGATCCGCAGCGGCGAGCGCATGGTCCTGTCCATCACCGCGCTTGGCGAAGTGCCGGAGGGCCGCGCCATTCGCCGTAATGGCGCGAAGGCGGGCGATCTCGTCTATGTCTCCGGCACCATTGGCGATTCCGCCCTTGGCCTTGCCTTGCGGCTTGACCCGGAGCTGGCACGCAAGCTCGGGCTGTCTGAAATTCATGCAGAGTTTCTGCTGAACCGCTATCTGCTGCCGCAGCCGCGGGTGGCGCTGGCTTCTGCCGTTCTGTCCCATGCTTCCGCCTGCCTCGATATCTCTGACGGGCTCTGCGCCGATGCGGGCCATGTGGCGCGTCATTCGGGTGTGGATCTGCTCCTCGAAGCGGACGATGTGCCGCTGTCGGATGCGGCCCGTGCTGCACTTGCTGCTGATCTGCAGCTTCTCGCCCGCGTGCTGACCGGCGGGGATGACTATGAGCTGTTTGTCTGCGTGCCGCAGGCGCAAGGGCCGGCCTTTGAGGCTGATGCGGCAGCTTCCGGTGTGCCGGTAACCTGCATTGGCCGGGTGGAAGCGCCTGCTGCTGACAAGCCTGCTGTCTGTCTGACGCACGGCGGTCGTCCTTTCACGCTTGCAGGGCAGGGCGGCTTCCGTCATTTTTGAGGCCGACCCGGCTTCCCGCAGGGAAGCCACATCTGATCCCCGCAGATAGCCCTGCCAGCCAGTTCTGCCCGGACCCTGCCTCAAAGCTTGGCCAAAAGCCTGTCTGGAGCCTGTTCATGTCACCTCAGCCCTCCCTTTCACCTGCGCAGGACGCCGCTGCCGATGGCGACCGCATCGCGCGCCGCAACGCTGCGATTCTTGCCGCAGCACAGGCTCTCGGCGGGGCGACGGCCTCCATCGTCATCGCCACCGGCTCACTGACTGCGGCCTCGCTTCTGCCGGAAGCCCCAGGCCTTGCGACACTGCCCATCTCCTGCATGATCCTTGGAACGGCCATCGGCACCCTGCCGGCCGGAGCGGTGATGAAGCGGGTGGGACGGCGGACCGGTTTTCTGGGCGGCTCGGTTCTGGGCTTTCTCGCTTCGCTGCTGGCGGCCTGGGCGATCCTCAGCGGCAGCTTCTGGCTGTTCACAATGGCCTGCGCTCTGGCGGGTACGGTGACGGCCTTCGTCCAGCAGTTCCGCTTTGCGGCCGCCGACACGGCGAGTGATGCCTTCCGCCCCAAGGCGATCTCCTGGGTGATGGCAGGCGGCGTCTTCTCCGGCATCATCGGGCCGCAGACGGTGATCTTCACCAAGGACCTCTTCGCGCCGGTGCTCTTTGCGGGAACCTATGCCGCCCTTGGCGGCCTGTTCATGCTGATGGGCGTCATCCTCACCTTCCTCAAGGTGCCGCCTGTCCGGGCAAAGACCGTGGCGGATGTGCAGGCGCGGCCGCTGGGCGTCATCCTGCGCCAGCCGTCCTTCATCGCCGCCGCCGTCTGCGGCATCTGCTCCTATGCGCTGATGAGCCTCGTGATGACGGCAACACCGTTGGCCATGATAGGGTGCGGCCTCAGCGAAACCGATGCTGCGCTGGCGATCCAGTGGCATGTGCTGGCCATGTTCAGCCCCAGCTTCTTCACCGGCACGCTGATTGCCCGTTTCGGAGAGCGTACCATCGTTCTCACCGGCCTTGCACTGCTGTGCGGCTGTTCCGTGATTGCGCTCATGGGGCTTGAAGTGGCGCATTTCTGGAGCGCGCTGATCCTCTTGGGCATCGGCTGGAACTTCGGCTTTGTCGGCGCCACCAGCATGCTGACGCGCTGCTACCGCCCCGCCGAGCGGGCGACGGTGCAGTCCTTCAACGATTTCCTCGTTTTCGGCTTCGTTGCGCTAGCGTCCTTCTCTTCCGGCGCGCTGCTGCACAGCTTCGGCTGGGCGACGGTCAATCTGCTGGTCTTCCCGCTTGTCCTCGTCTGCATGATCCTCATGTTCGTGCTGGCAAGAGGCACACGTGAACCGGCCCTGTCTTGATTTGTCCAAAGTAAAAGCAACCCTTTCGCAACCTGTTTTGCATTGCGGTATTTGCTGGGTAAGTACCTGCTGCGTTGCGGTGCATGTTTTCGTGCCTCTTGCGAAAATAAACGAGGTCAAGGACTTGACCGGCCCCATGTTCATTCTGCTAACGTGACGCTGTTGCGCCTTGCTGCGGAATGGGAATGGACTTGCCGGAGCCCTGGCGCGCGTCGCAGCCCGTTGGAAGTCAAGATAAAATGCTGTCATAGAACGATCGGATTGCCGGGCTGCCCATTCATTGGGAGGACTCATGACCGAGCTTGTCGTCGTCATTGCCTGCGGCCTTCTGGGGCTGGCTTACGGGGGCTGGGCGATCCAGTCTGTAATGGCATCCGATGCGGGCAGCGCCCGGATGCAGGAGATCGCGGGGGCGATCCAGGAAGGTGCGCAGGCCTATCTGACGCGCCAGTATACAACCATCGCCATCGCTGGCGCGGTCATCTTCATTCTCGGCGCCTGGCTGCTGGGCTTTGCCGTCGCCATCGGCTTTGCGGCAGGGGCCATTCTCTCCGGTCTTGCCGGTTTTATCGGTATGATGGTGTCGGTCCGCGCCAATGTGCGCACCGCGCAGGCCTCCAGCCAGAGCCTGGCGGCCGGTCTGGAGATTGCCTTCAAGTCCGGCGCGGTGACCGGGCTTCTCGTGGCAGGCCTCGCACTGCTGGGTGTCTCGGTCTATTTCGTCATCCTGACCCGTGTCCTCGGCTATGACCCGACCAGCAGAAGCGTCATCGACGCGCTGGTGGCGCTCGGCTTCGGTGCCTCGCTCATCTCCATCTTCGCCCGTCTGGGCGGCGGCATCTTCACCAAGGGGGCAGATGTGGGCGGTGATCTTGTCGGCAAGGTGGAGGCGGGCATCCCGGAAGATGATCCGCGCAACCCGGCCACCATTGCCGATAACGTCGGTGACAATGTCGGCGACTGCGCCGGCATGGCGGCAGATCTGTTCGAGACCTATGCGGTGACGCTGGTCGCCACCATGGTTCTCGCCGCGATCCTCTTTGCCGGAACGGCGGCGACGGCTCCGGCCATGCTCTATCCGATGACCATCGGCGGCGCCTGCATCCTGACCTCGATTGCAGGCACCTTCTTCGTCAAACTGGGAGCCAACAACTCGATCATGGGCGCGCTCTACAAGGGATTCATCGCCACGGCGGTGCTGTCGCTCATCATTCTGTTCCCCGTCACGTCCTTTGTCTTCGGCGGTATGGATGTTGTGCTGACGACAACTGGCGGGCTCTCCTTCACGCCTATGTCGCTCTATCTGTGCGGAGTTGCGGGGCTTGCCGTCACCGGCCTGATCATCTGGGTGACGGAATATTACACCGGCACCGGCTACCGCCCGGTCCGCTCCATCGCCCAGGCATCCGTCACGGGCCATGGCACAAACGTCATTCAGGGCCTTGCCATTTCCATGGAGGCAACCGCCGTTCCGGCGCTGATCATCATTGCAGGCATCATCGTCACCTATTCGCTGGCAGGCCTCTTCGGCATCGCCATTGCGGTGACCACGATGCTGGCGCTGGCCGGCATGGTCGTGGCGCTGGATGCCTTCGGCCCGGTGACGGACAATGCCGGCGGCATCGCCGAGATGGCCGATCTTCCCGCGGAAGTGCGCGTGACGACGGATGCACTGGATGCGGTGGGCAACACCACCAAGGCGGTTACCAAGGGCTATGCCATCGGCTCGGCCGGGCTCGGCGCGCTGGTGCTCTTTGCAGCCTATACGGAGGATCTGCGCTACTTCATCAGCAACTCCGACCAGTATCCCTATTTTGCCGGGCTGACGGCGGATACGCTCGATTTCTCCCTGTCGAACCCCTATGTTGTCGTCGGCCTCTTCTTAGGCGGGATGCTGCCCTATCTCTTCGGCGGCATTGCCATGACCGCGGTGGGCCGGGCCGCCTCTGCCGTGGTGGAGGAGGTGCGCCGCCAGTTCCGCGAAAAACCGGGCATCATGGCCGGAACCGAGCGGCCTGATTATGGCCGGGCGGTGGACATGCTCACCCGCGCCGCGATCCGAGAAATGGTCATTCCTTCGCTACTGCCGGTGCTCTCGCCGATTGTCTGCTTCTTTGCCATCAATGCCATTGCGGGCAAGGCCAATGCCTTCGCAGCCGTGGGGGCGATGCTGCTGGGCATCATCATTACCGGGCTTTTCGTCGCCCTGTCGATGACCTCCGGCGGCGGGGCCTGGGACAACGCGAAAAAATACATCGAGGACGGCCATCACGGCGGCAAGGGCTCCGATGCCCACAAGGCTGCGGTGACGGGCGATACCGTGGGTGACCCCTACAAGGACACCGCAGGTCCGGCGGTCAATCCGATGATCAAGATTGCCAACATCGTCGCCCTGCTGCTGCTCGCGGTCTTGGCGCACTAGGATCAGGCTTCCGCCACCCAAACAAAAATCCCCCGGAAGGCTCTTCCGGGGGATTCAACTTTTGACCTTGCCGTTTGGGCTCAGAGGCCCAAGGACGGGTTGGCGGCGCCGCGCAGGATCTGCGTCAGGAAGCCGTAGTCGGAGCCGCCGGTGCGGGTCTTGCGGCCGATGAAGTCAAAGACCTTGCCGTCCTGCATGCCGTAGTTGGCGATGTCCTTCACAAAGCCATCCTTGTCGAAATAGATGGCGACCACCCGCTGCTCGACGATCTTCGGCTTCATGAAGGCGGTCGTCTCGGCAGTCTGGGAAATGTAGTAATAGGCGAGACCGTCAATCTCGGACGTGGTGGACGGCGACCCGAGGACCAGCTCGACATTCTCCTTGCTCGACCCCACCTGCACCTGCTGCAGCATGTCGGGGGAGATGGAATGGCCGTGATTGTAGGTCTGGGTGAAGCATCCGCCCACGGTCAGCCCGAGGAGAATGGGAAGCATCAGCACATGCGCCTTGGTCTTCATTCGTCGTTCCTGTCCCGTCTGAACCGGCCTTGCAGTCCGGTGCGTATTTGAATTCGTTCCTTGGCAAAGCAAGTAACCTGCGTTAGGGCACAAGGCAACACCGTCCGCTCGGGACCAGTCGAGGCATTCCATGGTATTTGGCCTTTTCCGCCGCCGTACCCGGCCATCCGAATACGCTCTTTATGGCGCTATCGTGGCTCAGGCGCGTCAGCCTGCCTTCTACGCAGCACTTTCTGTGCCTGATACCGTGGATGGCCGGTTCGACATGATGATCCTGCACGCTGTTCTGCTTTTCCGCCGTCTGCAGGGGGAAGGCAAGGAGGCAGCTGCCACGTCGCAGGCGGTTTTCGACCTGTTCTTCCGCGATATGGACGCTTCCTTGCGCGAAATGGGCATCAGCGACAACCGCGTGCCGAAGAAGGTACGCAAGATGGCCGAGGCCTTTTATGGCCGTGCCGCCGCCTATGGTGAGGCGCTGGACAGCGGCAATGCCCAGGATCTGGCGGCAGCCATCGGCCGCAATATCTTCACCGAAGCCGCCAATCCGCCGGCTTGCGACAAGCTGGCGCTTTACATGATGGATGCGGTCAAGACACTGGCGGACCTGCCGCTGGATGACATCATGACCGCCAAACTCGCCTGGCCCGACGTGCCGTCGCTTGAGGGAACCCCGAATCATGACTGATGTGCCGACACCCTTTTCGCACCGCTTCCAGGTGGCGCGTCTGGGCAATACGCCAAAGATCGTCGAACTGACCGCTGATGCGGAGGCGCTTGCCCGCATTGCCGAAGCCTATGGCCTCGACAGCCTCACCCGTTTCACCGCCACGCTGGAAGTGCGGCCGTGGAAGAAGGCCGGTGTCTTTGTGACGGGCGATCTGGAGGCCGAGGGCGCGCAGCGCTGCGTCGTCACGCTGGTGCCGCTGCCGATGCATGTGAAGGATCACTTCGAGCGCGCCTATGAGGCGGAACTCGACCCGCGCCGCCGCAACCCGGACCTTGGCGAGGATGGCGAGATCGAAATCGATCTGGAAGCCCCGGAGCCGCCCGATGCCATCGAGGATGGCGTCATCGATCTTGGCGCTCTGATGTGCGAGCAGTTTGTACTGGCGCTCGATCCTTTCCCGCGTGCGCCCGGCGCAGAGCTGGAGTTCGAGGCTCCTGCCGAAATGGAAGAAGAGGAAGAAAAGCCTTCGCCCTTCAAGGTGCTGGAGCAGCTCAAGAACAAGGACAAGCCATAAGGGGGAGTGGGCGAGGGGCAAAAACGGTTGTTTCCCGCCCCAAAACCGTTATGTTCGCCGCGCTGTACCTGCAAGATGGCGGACTGACCCTTTAGCCACCCCGGCTTGCTGTGGCGGATCTGCCAGCATCAGAGTGGCAGTCTCGAGATGCTTTCACGGCCTCTGGCCCTGATGAGCGCTCCCAAGCGAATGGACGACAAGAACCTTCAGATGGCAAAACCCATTCATATTGCCCTTGATGCCATGGGCGGCGACGCCGGTGCCGAAATGGTGCTGCCGGGGGCGGAGATTGCGCTGCTGCGCCACCCCGGGATCCGGTTTCTGATTTTCGGGCAGGAGAAGATTGTCCTGCCGCTTCTGGAAAAATACCCGCGCCTGCGCGATGCCTCCACCTTCTTCCACTGCGAAGTGGCGGTGTCCATGGACGCCAAGCCCAGCCAGGCGCTGCGCCAGGGGCGCTGGCGCTCCAGCATGTGGCGCGCCATCGAGGCCGTGAAGAACGGAGAGGCTGACGTGGCCGTGTCGGCGGGCAACACCGGCGCGCTGATGGCCATGTCCACCTTCTGCCTGCGCACCATGGCCAATATCGACCGCCCCGCCATCGCCGCCATCTGGCCGACGGCACGCGGGGAAAGCGTGGTGCTGGATGTGGGCGCCACCATCGGCGCCGATGCGCAGCAGCTGATTGATTTCGCCATTCTGGGCGGGGCAATGGCCCGGGCGCTCTTCGGGGTTGAAAAGCCGACCGTCGGCCTGCTCAACATCGGCGTGGAAGAGGTGAAGGGCCTTGAAGAGGTCCGCACCGCCGGCCGCATCATGCGCGAGGCGCCGTTCCGCTCCTTCTCCTATGCCGGTTTCGTTGAAGGCGATGATCTGGGCAAGGGCACCGTCGATGTGGTGGTGACCGAAGGATTCGCCGGCAACATTGCGCTGAAGACCGCAGAAGGCACCGCCAAGCAGATTGCAGGCTATCTGCGCGCTGCCATGAACCGGTCGCTGTTCTCCAGGCTCGGTTACCTGCTGGCCCGTGGCGCCTTCAACCAGCTGCGCGAAAAGCTTGACCCGCGCAAGGTCAATGGCGGCGTGTTCCTCGGCCTCAACGGCGTCGTGATCAAGAGCCATGGCGGCACTGACGCCGAAGGCCTTGCCAGTGCCATCGCCCTTGCCAATGACATGGTACGCAACGAGCTTCTGCAAAAGATCTCCCAGGACCTGGTCCACTATCACCGTGGCCGCTTTCCCGTGTCCGCTGAAACTTCCGAAGGTGACGAGTGACCACCATCCGTTCGACCGTTCTCGGCTGCGGCAGCTATCTGCCCGAGAAAATCCTCACCAATGAAGACCTCGCTCGTATGGTGGACACCACCGACGAGTGGATCGTGCAGCGCACCGGCATCCGCCAGCGCCACATCGCCGCCGAGGGCGAGTTCACGTCCCATCTGGCGATCAAGGCCGCCGGGCGGGCTCTAGCCCATGCGGGCGTCACGGCGCAGGATATCGACACCATCATTCTGGCAACCGCAACGCCGGACAACACCTTCCCGTCCACGGCGGTGCAGGTGCAGGCGGCCCTCGGTATGCGCCACGGTGTGGCCTTCGATGTGCATGCGGTGTGCTCGGGCTTCGTCTTTGCCCTGACGACGGCAGATACGTTCATCCGCTGCGGTCAGGCAAAGCGCGTGCTGGTGATCGGTGCCGAGACCTTCTCCCGGATTCTGGACTGGAACGACCGCACCACCTGCGTGCTCTTCGGTGATGGAGCCGGGGCGGTGATTCTGGAAGGGCGTGAAGCCTCCGGCACCGTGGCCGATCACGGGATCTTGACCTCGCATCTGCGCTCGGACGGCCAGCACAAGTCCAAGCTCTATGTGGATGGCGGCCCCTCCACGACCCAGACGGTCGGCCACCTGCGCATGGAAGGCAAGGAAGTCTTCAAGCACGCAGTGGGCATGATTACGGACGTGATCGAGGATGCCTTCAAGGCCACGGGCCTGACCGGTGAAGATCTCACCTGGTTCATCCCGCATCAGGCCAACCGGCGCATTATCGACGCCAGCGCAAAGAAGCTTGATATTGCGCCGGAAAAGGTTGTCGTCACTGTCGATCTTCACGGCAACACCTCTGCCGCGTCTATTCCCTTGGCACTTGATGCTGCTGTCAAGGATGGCCGCGTGAAGTCCGGTGACCTCATCATGCTCGAGGCCATGGGGGGCGGTTTCACCTGGGGTTCGGTTCTGTTGCGCTGGTAAGCAGTTTTGACGGAGCTGTGTCATCACCTTGCGTGAAGCTGACAGCGCTCATATCTGCGGTTGACCCTCGTATGCGGACGCAATACCGTACGTCCGGAAAAGAAGTTCCACTGCAAAATCAGCCGGATCACGCTCCAGGCGAGGAGGAGGCATGGGTAACAGGACCATCACGCGCGCTGACCTTTGTGAGGCCGTCTACCAGAAGGTAGGTCTGTCCCGCACGGAATCCTCCGAACTGGTGGAGCGGGTGCTTTCTGAGATTTCGGATTGCCTGGTGACGGGCGAATCCGTCAAGCTCTCTTCCTTCGGGTCATTCCTTGTCCGCTCCAAGGGGGAGCGGATCGGGCGCAATCCAAAGACCGGCGAGGAAGTGCCGATTTCGCCGCGCCGGGTGATGGTTTTCAAGCCCAGCAACATTCTCAAGCAGAAGATCAACGAGTCGCTGGCAGGCAACGGCAGCGACTGAGCTTCCGAACCGGTGACGCAGCATGAGCATGTCTGAAAAAAGCCCGGACGCCTTCCGGACCATCAGCGAAGTGGCGGAAGATCTCGATCTTCCCCAGCATGTGCTGCGCTTCTGGGAGACCCGCTTCACCCAGATCAAACCGCTGAAGCGCGGCGGCGGGCGGCGCTATTACCGCCCCGATGACGTGGAGCTGCTGCGCGGCATCCGCCATCTTCTTTACGGTGAAGGCTACACGATAAAGGGCGTCCAGCGCATCCTCAAGGAGCAGGGCCCCCGTTTCGTGATGCAGATCTGGCGCGAGGACGCCATCCCGCTGGCGGCAGCTCCGCGCATGGATGACATGGATGACGAGAACGGCGCAGCCGTGCCCGCCCCGCCCCAGCGCAAGCCCCAGGTGGTGATGCAGGAGCCGGAGCCCTCGCGTGATACGGGCGGCCTGCCGAGCGAGGTTCTGCCGCGCGGGCTTCTGGCGGACAATGATCCGCGCGCTCACGCCGCACAGGGCAAAGGCTTCCGCTTCATGGGGCGCTTCCTCTCCGACCGAACCGAAGAGGCAGGCCTTTCCAAGGACGACGTGCGCCGGCTTCAGGCGACATTGTTCGAACTGCTGGAATGCAAGCGCCTGCTGGATCAGGCGCGGTAAGGCGCCGGATGTGCTGAACGCCGCCGGACTGATCAGTCCGGTGCAGGGCATGCGCCGCTTTTGCTCAAGCTTTAACCCCGCACTCCGTCCTGCCATGACTTGATCATGGCACCAATTCCCTTGCCTATCCGCACGGTTTTCACGTCGAGCAGGGCGGCGAAACGCTTGTCCGGGGCGGGATGAGAGGGCACGGCATGGATGGCATGATCAAGTCATGCCATGACGAAAATGGGAGGCCTGGCGCTTTGAAGCGCTTACCCGTCATCTCGCCATGTCAGAAAAAAATGTCGCCGGTGCCACTTGCCATGCTCCGTGGAGCTTTCGGCTTTAAGTGGTCGGGCAGGCCGGATTCGAACCGACGACCCCTTGACCCCCAGTCAAGTGCGCTACCAGGCTGCGCTACTGCCCGACGACAGGGCCCTCTCTATCCGCTTCCTTTGCCCGGCGCAAGACTTGCCTTGCATTCAAATCCACAGTCCGCTGTTTTTGCTCAAGCTTGTGGATGGCGATGAGCCCCCAGGCGAGGCCAAGCAGCAGGAAATAGTGGCGCCAGTGGTCGATATCGATGATCACGCTCATCAAGGCATGGCCCACGAGCACCGCAAAAACGCAGTTGGCAAAGCCCGTCCAAGGTCTGTGGCGGAAGAGAAGAGGCACCATCGCTGCAATGGTCCAGAGCACCAGCAGAGGATAGACCACGCCGCCGAGCCACCCATAGGAGGTGAAGGCCTTCAGGTAGACGTTGTGCTCATCCTCGGGGAAATAGTGGCGGAACTCCAGCGGTCCGAGACCGAAGGGGCGTTCCATCACCATCTCGAAGCCCATGCCGTAGCGGGCAAAGCGGCCGAGGCGGGCGCCGTCATAGTCCTGGACGAGTCTTGCCCGCTCGCTGAACATGGCGGCGACGCTGTCTATGGACAGGGCGGCCGCAAGAAGCAGCAGCACTGCGGCAAGGCCGCCCGCGCCCACCAGCACCAGCCGCAGCCGTTCCCGGGGGCGGCGCTCATGGATGAGGCTGAGCAGGTAGACGATGATGCCGGACAGGGCCAGGAGGCCCCAGGCGCCGCGCGAGAAGCTGAGGAAGATGCCCAGCACCAGCACGGGCAGAATCAGCAAGGCAGCCGGGCTTGAGAACAGGCCCCGCGTCAGCAGCCGGTGGACCAGCAGTACCGTGGGCAGCACCAGGAACGGGCCGAAGACATTGGGGTCCTGAAAGGTGCCACGCGCCCGGCCGTAAAGCGTGAAGATCTCGCTGCCGGGGAACAGCCGGAAATAGGCGGCAATGCCTACGGAGGCGCAGAGCAGCGCGCTTGTAACATAGGCCCGCTCGATGAGGAACAGCCGGCCGGGGTCGGCGCTGACAACGGCGGCGTAGAATATCGCCGTTGCAGCGAGAAAGCCGGAGACGGCCATATACATGGCTGCGGTGGGCACATCGCGGGCAAAGGGCACCGCCATGGTGCCGCCGGCCATGAAGAGGATGAGAAGCACGGTCAGCGGGCCGAATTCAGGCCGCAGGCGCAGCCCGAACAGAAGCCACAGCACCAGAAGCCCGGCCATGAACAGCTCGTAAGGCGCAGGTTCCTCGATCACAAAGCCGCCGAGGAACACGGCCACCCACAGGGCCGCCGCGCTGATGCGCGGCACAGGGATCAGCAGCCTGCGGCCGCTGCCCTGATGCCCCGCCATGGCGGCCCCGGTGCTCAATAGGCGTTCTCCGTGTTCAGCAGGCGGATGGGCGTCAGGGCGAGGATCTTTATGTCGAAGAAGATGGACCAGTTCTCGATGTAATAGAGGTCGAACTCGACACGCTTCTGGATCTTCTCCGGCGTATCCACCTCGCCGCGCCAGCCGTTGATCTGGGCCCAGCCGGTGACACCCGGTTTCACCTTGTGGCGGGCGAAGTAGCCGTAGACCACCTCATCCCACGTCTGGTCATTGGTGTGGGCATTGACCGCATGCGGACGCGGGCCGACGAGGGAGAGGGTACCTGCCAGCACGTTGAAGAGCTGCGGCAGTTCATCGATGGAAGAGCGGCGGATGAAGCGGCCCACCCTGGTGACGCGCGGGTCGCCTTTGGTCACCACCTTCTTTGCGGCCGGGTCTGCCATGTCATGGAACATCGAACGGAACTTCAGCACGTCGATGATCTCGTTGTTGAAACCATAGCGCTTCTGGCGGAACAGCACCGGGCCGCGGCTGTCGAGCTTGATGGCAATGGCGGTCGCCAGCATCACCGGGGACAGGGCAATGATGGCAAGGCTTGCCACCACCACATCGAATACCCGCTTGGCCACCATGTCCCAGTCGGTGATGGGCTTTTCGACCACATCGACGAAAGGTACCGCCCCAATGAAAGAGGAGGCGCGGTTGCGGAAGCGCATCTTCTCCGTATGAGCGGAGAGGCGGATGTCGATGGGCAGCACCCAGAGCTTGCGCAGAAGCTCAAGAACGCGCTTTTCGGCGCGCAGCGGAATACAGACGATCAGCATGTCGATGCGGGCGCGGCGGCCAAATTCCACCAGTGCATCGATGTTGCCCAGCTTCGGATACCCGGCCACCACTTCCGGCGAGCGGTCATTGGCGCGGTCATCAAAGATGCCGCAGATGCGGATGTCATTGCCGCTCTGGCTTTCCAGTTCATGGATAAGATCAGCGGCGGCCTGGCCTCCGCCGACGATGACCGCTCGCCGTTCGAGCCGGCCTGAGCGGATCCAGGCGCTGACGAGCCGCGACAGGATGAGGCGGCTGACAACCAGTCCAAACAGACCCGAAGCATACCAGAGACCGGCGGCCTGCGGCGCGATATGGCGCGGCAGGTCAGTCGTCACGAAGGCGATAGCGAACATTGCCAGGACCAGCGTCCAGCCACCGGCAATACGTCCGGTCTGGGCGAGGCCCGAGCGCAGGACGCGGACCTGATAGGCATCAAAGCCCTGAAAGAAGGCAAGGGTGAAGAAGACCGCGGCCGCGACGGCGCCGAACGTCAGCGCGGTGAAGGGCGTGCCGGAGAAACTGAGGCTGGCAAAGCCCGTGGCGGCGGCGATGATGACATCGAGCAACCGGACCGAGCCTTCGAGCACCGGCTGGGAGATGCCGTCACTGCGCAGGCTGCGGGCGATTTCTTCGGCCGCAGGCGAAAGCATGGTGCCGGAGGTGCTGCCGGCCCGGCTGGCGTCTGCGGCGGTATCCGAGCGCCGCAGCTCTTCTGCGAGCCGCTTGCGCAGGCTCTCGGCATCATCTGCAACTCTTGCCGGTCCTTCCAGAGGAGCGGCGGCGGCCTGGGACAAGGGAGGAGTCGTGGAATCGGTCGTCATTATGATCCCTGCTTGCTCGATCCCGCCAAAAGCGATGCGCTTTGCGCGAGGGAGGAAGTGGCTTCCGTGCTGGTGACAGCAGGAATGCCAAGCAACTGATGATAAAAAGAAATGACAAGCTCCCCCATACGCTGTGCGGTGAAGGTGCTCATAATGCTTTGCCGCACTTCTGCGGTCTGGGCGCGGGCCCGCTCCGGACTGGCCATGACCGCGCGCATGGCACTGGCAAGGCGGCTGCTGCTGCCGGAATCGACGAGGCGGTCTGCATGAACGCCAAAGATCTCGGGAATGCCGCCGACCCGTGTCGCGACGATGGGCATGCCCGCGCCGATAGCCTCCAGAACCACATAGGGCATGGCCTCTGCACGGGAGGGCACGACGACGCAGCGGCCCATGGCAAAGGCGCGGCGCGCTGGCATGGCACCTGTGAAGGTGATGCAATCTGCCAGGCCCAGCTGAGCGGCTCTGGCCTCGAATTCGGCTCGTTGCGGGCCTTCCCCGGCAATGATGGCGCTGATCCTGCGTCCGGTCTGCAGTGTCAGGTCGTAGATGGCATCTATGAACAGGTCTGTGCCCTTGAGCTGGCGGAGCATACCGACATAGACAAAGTCTGCGGCATTGGCCTGCTGGGCAACCGGCTCGAAGTCTTCGCGGAGCAGACCGTTGTAAACAACCCTTGAGGGAACGCGCAGGGCGCCGATCTTGCTTTCATAGGCGGCCTTTTCGTAGTCGGCGACGAACAGCAACCCGTCGGTGAAGCGGTTCTGCAGGCGCTCAATGGCGTGATAGATCCGCCCTTCGAATCTGTTCGGATCGTAGTGGAGACTGCCGCCGTGGGGCGAATAGACCCGCACCGGCCGGTGCTTGCGCCCGCGCAGCAGGGAGCCGATCAGCCGCACATAGGCCCCGCCCTTTGCGCCATGCCCGTGCAGTACATCCGGGGCAAGCGCGCGCACGCTGCCATAAAGACGGGCTGCTGCAGCGATATCCTGAAGGGTGAGGTGACGGCGCATGGCGAAACGGGTGACACCGAGTGCAAGATGCGGGCGAAGCCTGTCGAGAATGGCAAGGTCAAAGGCAGAGCCGGTGGAGGAATCGCAAACGAGCCCAACCTCGTGGCCGGCTGCGGCCTGGGCTTTTGCCAGATCATGAATATGCCGGATCGTCCCCCCGATCGGAGACCGGAGGCAATGCACGATCCGCAGCGTCTGCGAATTCATCTGAGACTCCCTGACCTCACACGGGCTCTCTTTACGGAACTCTCGTGTGGACAGGAAGCAAACTAAACCAAAGGGATGATTTCCAGGTTAATCGGCATCCGCCTCAGAATAATCTTTCGCGGACATGGATTGTGTCACCCGGACGTACGGGATCGGTGATGGGAACGCGGCCATTGAGGATCTCGCCATTGATCTGGCGCGTCAGATCCGCGCTGGCCTGTTCTGCCCGGGCCGAGAAGCCGCCGGCGGTTGCGATGGCGTTCTGAACGGTCATTCCGGGAACATAGGCGTATTGGCCGGCGGCCTGCACTTCGCCCATGACGAAGATGGGGCGGTACTGGTCAACCTCAACCGAAACATTCGGATCGCGCAGGAAACCCTTGCGCAGTGAAGCTTCAATGGCCTTGGCAAGCTCCTGCTGCGTCTTGCCGCGGGCGGGAACGGACCCGATCAGAGGCATTGAAATATAACCCGCCTGATCGACCACATAGGTGTTGGACAGGTCATTCTGGCCAAAGACGATGATGCGCAGGCGGTCGCTGGAGTCGAGCCTATAGGGCTGTGTCAGGATTTCGTGAAAGGCAGATGGCGGGCGCTTGTAGCCGCTGCACCCGGCAAGGGTGAGGGCAATGGCAAAAGCTGCGAACAGGCGCGCGTACATGACTTACTCCAGGCTGACACAGAGGCACATTCGCAAAACGTGGTTAATGGCACGTGAACGAATAAGCCTGCCGTCAGGGTGATTAACTTTCATTTATAAAGGTTAATTTCCATTTAGACTGGAAAGAGAGCTGTTTAATGGTTCACTTACCATGTTTTGTCATTGTCACTCTAACAAGTGTGGAGTGAGGTGCATGGGCGGGTCGAAGGACATCTATCAGCCGCAGGATATGGCGCTGGATCTCGGCGGCCTGCTGCGTGCTATTGCCCGGTCCTTGCGCTGGCTGCTGCCGCTGACGCTGATTGTGGCGGCGCTTGTCTTTGCCGGTTTGCAGTTCGTTCCGGAAAAATTCAAGGGCGAGGCACGGGTTCTGATCGAGACGGCCGATGCCCTGTTTCCCGGTGCCGCCCGCGGGGCGGAAGACGAGCGCGCGTTGCTGGACAGCCAGGGCGTTGCCAGCCAGGTGCAGCTTCTGACATCCGTGGATCTGGCCCGCCGTGTTGCGCAGCGGATGAACCTGGCATCCGTGCCGGAGTTCAAGGCCGAGACGCAGGCAGGAACCTTGCAGCAGCTGCTGATCAGCATCGGCCTGTCTCCCAGCCCGTCGCGCATTTCGGCCGAAGAGCGCCTGCTCCGCCATTTTGCCCGCAATCTCGACGTCTACCGGGTGGAAGGCTCGCGGGTGATCGCGGTCGAATATTCCGCCAAGAGTGCGGTTCTGGCAGCTGAAATCGCCAATGCCGTGGTGGACGAGTATCTGCAGATGCAGTCCGCCGCCAAGCGGGAGAGCCGCGCCGCTGCAGCGTCTGCGTTGGAGCCGCAGATCCGCCGCATGACACAAGAGGTGCAGACCGCACGCAAGGCCGTGGAAGATTTCCGGGCCAAGGCTGACCTCCTGACCGGCGCCGGCGACCGGACGCTCAACGAACTTCAGCTCTCCGAGATCAGCTCCCAGCAGTCTTCTGCACAGGCTGCAGAAGCCGAGGCGGCCGCCAAGGCCGCGCAGCTGCGCAGGCTGCTGGACACTGGCGGCTCGCTGGAAGGGGCGAGCGAGGTGCTCAATTCAGGCTTGATTCAGCGTTTGCGGGAGCGTCAGGTAGAAATTCAGTCGCGGGTTGCCGAACTGTCCACGACGCTTCTGCCCGGTCACCCGCAGATCCGCGCTCTGACGTCGCAGCTCGCTGACTATGACGCGCAGATCCGTTCCGAGGCGCGCAAGATCCTGACCGGACTGGAAAATGACGCGGCGGTGGCAAAGCAGCAGGCGGCTGCCTTGAAGAGCCGGGTTGAGGAGCTGAAGGCTGCGGCTGCGCGCTCCAGCGCCGATCAGGTGCGCCTGCGTGAGCTGGAGCGCGAAGCTGATGCGCGGGCGGTGCAGCTGGACGCGCTCATGGCGAGCTATCGCAACGCGGACACGGGCCGCAATGCGGAGACGCTGCCGGCCGATGCCCGCGTGATTTCGCGGGCAGGCGTGCCCATCGAGCCCTATTCGCCGAAGATCGGCCTTTTCACATTCATCTCGGCTCTTGCCACCTTCCTGCTGGGCTGTGCGATTGTCATCCTGCGTGAATTCCTCTCCGGTGACGCGCTGAAGCCTGTGAACGAAGCAGAGGCCTACACGGCTCCTGTCATCCTGCGTGGCCCGGAGGCGGAACCGGAAGATCTGCAGCCGGAAGACCTTCGTCAAGGCCAGTTGCCGGAAACGGACCCTGCCGAAGAGGTTCAGGAGAGGATGACCGCAGAAGAGCAAGACGAAGACCGTTTTGCTGAAACCGGGTCCGATGAGCGGCTGTTGCGCTTTCCGCCCGATGACGAAGGCCAGGGCGGTGAGGCCGAAGCGGCTGAAGCCGAGGTGTCCCGTCAGGCTGAGGCTGCTGGCAGCCTGCGTGCCGCCGCCAGTGCAGCATCCCTTGCCGCAACGCCCGTGATGGGCGGGGCTGACGCTGCCACTGAGGATGAAGCCGGCGAAACAGCGCCGCGCCGTGTTGCCGTTGTTGCGCTGACGGATGCGGAACTGTCTCACGATTTTGCCTTCCGGCTGGTCAGGGATCTGGCGGGCCATGAAGATGAGCGCGCGCTGCTGGTCGAGGTTTTCCCCGAGAGCGAAGATCCCGGCGCGGCGCCCGGCTTTGCCGATCTGGTCTTCGGCAAGGCTTCTTTCTCGTCCGTGATTTACCGGGATGCCGGATCACGCGCGCATATCATCGAGGCGGGCCGTCCGGCTCTGAGCGATGATGTGGTCGACGAACGCTTCCCGCTGGTGCTGGACGCCATCGACGCCACCTATGACCGGATCGTTGTTGATCTCGGCAAATTCACTGAAACGGCGGCAGCTGCCCATATGCTTCGCTTTGCCGATGAGGTGGTGGTGACGGTCCCGGCGGACATTCAGCCGCGCATTCTGGCCGAACGGCTGGATCTGATCGCCTCGCAGACGGATGCCGACGTGCGGGTGAAGCGTATCCGCCGGCGCAAGGGGACCGGGGAAGCTGCTGCCTGATACGCCCCTTTGGGATGTAATGCGGCCGCAGGCCTTCATCCCGTCAGGCGGCGGAGCGCAGCTGCAAACCGCCGGACAGCCCGGACGCCGGTCCACAGAGCAGGGGTTTGACGCAGCCGTCGCACCAGCGTGCGCCGGATATCCAGAACCAGCCTGATCAAGCGCCCGCGCATGTCCGCCGCCAGAACAAGATCGCAGAGCGGCTCTGGCTGGGTCCAGGGGTGCTTGTAGCGCTCGTCTCCAAGCCCGAGGTCCAGTGTCCGGATGGCCGGGTCTTCGCAGCACGCCGCAATGAGGCTTGAGAGAAGAACGATGCCGGGACTGAACTGGGCGTGGCTGCCGGTGCCGATGCTGTTGGCATAGGCGTAGCATGTGTTTCCGGAAAGGCCCGAAAGATAGGCCGCAAGAACCTCGCCTTCTGCCTCCAGCACCTTGATCTGTAGCGCCGGGAAGGATTTGCCCGCCCCTTCCAGCAGCAGCTTGCGCAGAAAGGCCCGTTGGCCCGGGGCGGAAAAGCCGCTGGGGATGCCGGTCTGCCGGGCGCGTTCCTGCCGCTGGCTGATCAGGGTGTCGAGCCCTGCCTCGATCTCTGCGGCCGTCTCCAGCGTGCGGACGGCAAAGCCGGGAAGGGCTTCCAGCGCCTTCTGCTTGCGCGCGTCCTTCTTGCGGCTGTCCTTGGACTGCAGGCGCGTCCTCAGCGTTGCGTAAGGCTCCGCCACCGCGCCACGGAAGACGGCATCCTTGGCAGGTGTGCCCTGGTGGGCGAGCGGGTGCGGGCGGCCCTCCCAGGTGAGGGGAATGTTGCGCAGGTCAACCAGACTGGCACCGGCCTCCCTTGCCGCCTGCAGCAGCAAGCGGGACAGCTCAACCGGATCAGCGGCGGCATAGGCATCGGCCCGCCACAGGCCTGTGTTCTGGTTGCCCTGCTGCCAGCCCATCCACTCCAGCACCGTGGCTCCGCCGCGCCTGTTGAGAGCCAGCGGAAGGATCATCGCAGGCCCTGAGGCATCTTCGCGGATGATGATCAGGGGCCTGACGCCCAGAGCGCTGCCCACATGCACATGCCAGGCCTCAAGCCAGTCGAAACGCTGATAGTGGCTGTAGATCCCTGCCGCCTGAAGCTGCAGCCAGCGGCTGCGGGCTTCTCCGAGGTTCTGGACAACAGTCAGGGCCGGAGAATTTGCGGGCACAGGCAAAGGTGCGGCCGGAGAGGTGGGAAACTCCGTCCGGTCAATGGATCTTGCTGCTGTTCCGGCTGACCGGTGCATGCCCATTGGCCTTCTGTCTGCGTCATGTTGCCTGAGCCGTAGCATTGCACCAAAGGCTGAAAAAAGTGTACCAAGGGCCAGAAGGCCGAAGCGGCCGGGAGAACGGCAACGGGAATGAGCCAGCGGCGGCAGTTATTCGATACGGGGTTCTGGCTGCTTCGCCGCAGCAGGCTTGGCCATGTGCTGGCGCCATTCACTCAGGGTTGTGGCCTGATCTTCACCCTTCACCGAGTGCGTGCGGCCAGTCAGGACCCGTTCCAGCCGAACCGACATCTTGAAATCACGCCGGAATTTCTCGCTCAGGTGATCGAGCGTGTCCGCTCCCGCGGCTACAAGTTCGTTTCCATGGAAGAGGCCGTCGACCGGCTGAGGCTCTGCTTCGGGCAGGAACGCTACGCTGTGCTGAGCTTTGACGACGGTTACCGGGACAATCTGACGGTCGCCTATCCGCTGCTCAGGCAGATGGGGGTTCCGTTCACCCTGTTCCTGACGTCGGGCTTTCTTGACCGGACCTCGGAGCTCTGGTGGATCGCGCTGGAGCGGATGATTGCCGCTCAGGACGTGCTGCATTTTGCCGCGAGAGGGGAGGCCTCGCTCATTCCCTGCGCCACGCTGGAGGAGAAGCAGGCCTGTTATGCTGCGATTGTCCAGCTTCTGACGGAAGAATTGGACGAAACCGGCCAGCGGGCCATGGTGCGCGAGCTTTGTGCGCTGAACGGCTTTGATCTCAGGGCACTGGCCGATGAGGAGATGCTGAGCTGGAATGAAGCGCGCAGTCTGGCACGAGATCCTCTGGTGAGCATCGGCGCCCATACGCATGATCACCACGCATTGGCCCGCCTTCCGGAAGCGGAGGCCGAGAGCGATATCCGCCGGGGCATCGAGCGGATCGAGGATGAACTGGGCCGCCGGCCTGCCTTCATGGCCTATCCCTATGGCGGCGCGGAGACCGCAGGCCTGCGCGAGGCGGCACTGGCCGCAGGGGCTGGCCTCAGGGCAGGGGTGACGACTGTTCCGGGCGTGCTCAAGTCCATTCACGCGCGTCAGCCCATGCTGCTGCCGCGCGTCTCGCTCAATGGGCATTTTCAGGGGCCGGAGGTGATCGACGAGTATCTGACCGGCGCCCCCTTTGCCCTCTACCGGGCGTTCCGGCAGGTCAGCCGCGCTTTTTCCCGCCGCGCTCCATCCACCAGATGATCGCGCCTGCCGGAATGACCCAGACCAGACCGGCAATGACAAAATAGATCATCCGCACCGTGTTGGACGACTGCTGCAGCGTCATGTCGCCGATGACCATGGCGGTGAGCGCATAAACGACAACAAAGATCACCAGCAGCACCATGCCGATGAATTTCCGCAATGAAGGCATGAACCGGTCTCTCCTCTGGCCTGCCCCTGTGTGATCCTTGCAGCGATTGCGCGCAGCGTCGCAATGTCGCAATAAGGAAAACCCCGCAGGCCGCAGCTTGCTCTCCTTAGGGCGGACCTATATCCCAAGCGGTCAAAGGTCAAATCCGGAAGGCGACATGTCCACCTCACAGATGGTTTCACCCCTTGCCCAGACCCCGCAGATGGCCGCACGCCACCGCACCCAGATCCGCATCTGGCTCTATGGCATCTGCCTTCTGATCCTCGCCATGGTCGTTGTCGGCGGTGCCACACGGCTGACCGAGTCGGGCCTGTCGATCACCGAATGGAAGCCCATTCATGGCATGATCCCGCCGCTCAGCGAAGCGGAATGGCTGGAGGAATTCGACAAGTACCGGCAGATTCCCCAGTATCAGCTCATCAACAAGGGGATGAGCCTTGAGGAGTTCCAGTTCATCTTCTGGTGGGAATGGGCGCACAGGCAGCTGGGCCGCTTCATCGGCGTGGCCTTTGCGCTGCCGCTGGTGTTCTTCTGGGCCACGGGGCGCATCGAGGGCTGGCTGAAGCCCTGGCTGGTGCTGGGTCTTGCGCTCGGCGGGCTGCAGGGCGCCGTAGGCTGGTGGATGGTTGCCTCCGGCCTCGTTGAGCGCACGGATGTGAGCCAGTACCGGCTCGCTACTCATCTCACGCTCGCCTGTATCATCTTCGCCTATATCTTCTGGCTGGCCCGAAGGCTCGCGCCGCATGCGGAAGCCACGCCTGACGATGGACGGAAGCTCGCCCGCTTCGGGCGCTTTGTCATCTGCCTTGTCTTCCTGCAGATCTTCCTCGGCGGCCTCGTTGCCGGACTGAATGCGGGCCTCACCTTCAACACCTGGCCGCTGATGGACGGGCAGATCATTCCGGCGGGCCTGCTTGCCATGGACCCGGCATGGCGGAACTTCTTTGAAAACGTCATGACCGTGCAGTTCCAGCACCGTCTGGGCGCCTATGTGCTGGTGCTGGCCGTGGCGGCGCTTGTGGTCATGACGCTGCGCACCAATGCCCACAAGGGGCTGCGGCGAACCGCATTTGTCCTTGCGGGCGCCGTGCTTCTGCAAGCCGCAATCGGCATCGCAACGCTGCTGCTGCACGTGAAGCTTGACGTGGCGCTGACCCATCAGGCCATGGCAGTGATCGTGCTGGGCCTTTCGGTGGAATATCTCGTCCGCCTGAAGGGCGAGGCACCGGTCCGCAGTTGAATCAGTTTGTTTGAATCAGGGTGCGAAGCAGCTGAATCAGCTCCGCACCTTTTCCACCCAGGTGATTCTTTTCAAAAACAAAAACCCCGCCGGAGCGATCCGGCGGGGTTTTCACTTTGTGCTGTAACCAGCCTAAAGATCAGCCCGGCAGCTTGGCGAGGGCCTGTTCGAGGTCGGCGATGATGTCGTTTGCGTCCTCAAGGCCGATGGACAGGCGCACCACATCCGGGCCGGCGCCGGCGCGGGTCTTCTGCTCGTCGGAAAGCTGGCGGTGGGTGGTGGAGGCCGGGTGGATGATCAGGCTGCGGGTGTCGCCGATGTTGGCAAGGTGCGAGAACAGCTCCACGCCCGACACAAGGGCAACGCCCGCGTCATAGCCGCCCTTGACGCCGAAGGTGAACACGGCGCCTGCGCCCTTCGGGCAGTATTTCTGCTGCAGCGCATGGCCCGCATCGCCCGGCAGGGCGGCATAGGACACCCAGGCCACCTTCGGATGGTTCGACAGGAATTCGGCGACCTTCAGCGCATTGTCGCAGTGGCGCTGCATGCGCAGCGGCAGGGTCTCGATGCCGGTCAGGATCATGAAGGCGTTGAAGGGCGAGATGGCGGGGCCTAGGTCACGCAGACCGAGCACGCGGCAGGCAATGGCGAAGGCGAAATTGCCGAAGGTCTCGTGCAGCACCATGCCCTGATATTCCGGGCGCGGCGTGGAGAGCATCGGATAGCGGCCGCTCGCCGACCAGTTGAACGTGCCCGCATCGACGATGACGCCGCCCATGGAGTTGCCGTGGCCGCCCATGAACTTGGTCAGCGAATGCAGCACCACATCCGCGCCATGCTCGATCGGGCGGCAGAGATAGGGGGTCGCCAGCGTGTTGTCGACGATGAGCGGCACGCCCTTCTTCTTGGCAATGGCCGAGATGCCTGCAATGTCGGTGACGATGCCGCCTGGATTTGCAAGGCTCTCGATGAAGATGGCCTTGGTGGTCTCATCAACGGCGGCCTCGAAGGCGGCCAGATCCGACGGGTCGGCCCAGATGACGTTCCAGCCGAAGCTCTTGAACGAGTGGTTGAGCTGGTTGATCGAGCCGCCATAGAGTTTGGTGGAGGCAACGATGCTGTCGCCCGGCGTCATCAGCGTGTGGAAGGCGAGAAGCTGGGCCGCATGGCCGGAAGCCACGGCCAGCGCTGCGGTGCCGCCCTCAAGCGCTGCGACGCGCTCTTCCAGAACGGCGGTCGTCGGGTTGGTGATGCGGGTGTAGATGTTGCCGAAGGCCTGAAGGCCGAAGAGCGAGGCGGCGTGGTCCACATCGTTGAAGACGAAAGAGGCCGTCTGATAGATCGGTGTCACGCGCGCGCCGGTGGCCGGATCGGGCTGCGCGCCCGCGTGAATGGCCAGCGTCGAGAAACCGGGTGTTCCTGCAGTCATTCCATCCTCCCAGGATATTATGCGGTTCGCCTTCACGGGAAGGCACGATCCGGCGCTGAGTGTGCCCGCGCCGGAGCAGAAGGTCAAAGACGGGATTTGCGGGGCAAGTGCCCGCCGGAGAAAGGATTTGCGCGGGGGCCGGAAAAGCCCCTGCGTCAGCTTCCATGCGCGTGCCTTGCGCAATCTATCCGTGATTATGCCCGCAGCCGGAGTGGCCGTAGACATCGGCAGGATCATAGACCTTGTGGTCTTCCATCAGGCGCAGGGAGACCGAGCCATCCTCATGGCGGGTGAGGGCACGATGGAAGCAGGAGCGGTAGCCGGTGTGGCAGGTGGCGCCGTTGCCTTCCACATCCACGATCAGCCAGATGGCGTCCTGATCGCAATCGGTGCGGATTTCCCGCACCTTCTGCACCTGGCCCGAGGTGCCGCCCTTCTTCCAGTACTCCTGCCGCGAGCGGCTCCAGTACCAGGCTTCGCCCGTGTCAATTGTCCGGCGCAGGCTTTCGGCATTCATGTAGCCGACCATAAGCAGATCGCCGCGCGTGGCATCTGTTACCACGGCGGCGATCAGGCCGTTTTCGTCAAATTTGGGCTGGAACGACAGACCGTTCTCAACGTCGCTCTTCGATCCGCGCGGATCAAATCCGGTCTTGCTCACGTCTACTCTCCGCCGGGGTGGGCGGAGATTAACGGTCTCCGCCGCGAATGAAGGTCATGAAGCGGGCCTGTTCGGCCGGATCGTCCTGGAACACACCGGTGAACTGGGTCGTGATCGTGGACACGCCCGCCTTCTGCACGCCGCGCATGGTCATGCACTGATGCTCGGCTTCGAGCATCACCGCGATGCCGCGCGGCGCCAGATGCTCGTCAATGGAGGAGACGATCTGCGAGGTCAAGTTTTCCTGCGTCTGAAGCCGGTTGGCATAGATATCGACGACACGGGCGAGCTTTGAAAGGCCGACCACACCGCCGGACGGGTAGTAGGCGATATAGGCCTTGCCGATGAACGGCAGCATGTGATGCTCGCAATGGGAATGGAACGGGATGCCCCGGACCATGATCATGTCCTCATAGCCGCCCACATCCTCAAAGGTGCGCTCCAGATGCGCCTTCGGGTCTTCGGCATAGCCGCTGTAGAGTTCGGCAAAGGATTTCACGACGCGCTTGGGCGTATCGAGCAGGCCCTCGCGCTCCGGATCCTCGCCGATATAGGCAAGGAGGGTACGGACAGCGGCCTCGGCTTGCTCGCGGCTCGGACGCGCAATCTCGTGCGGTGCGCGGCGTGGGGCCTTTTCGTCAGCAGGCTTCAAGATGGCGTCCATTGGTTTGGTCCTTGAGACAGTGGATGAACAGCCAATCTTACGTTGCCTTGACTGCTCCGGATCACGGCAGGGGAAACTTGCCGCAAACCTCTCACACCTGCTCCTGCAGCTTCAGCCGGGGCTGAACAGAAGCAAGTCTTGCTCTATATAGGAAGAAGACCCGCGCCGCAAAGCGCCCAGTGGTCCGATTCCGTCTTTGCTGTCACCTGTCTTCCGTGGCCGGGTGCCGGCAGCAAGGCCCGGACCGCTGTCATGAGGATATGGCACGCATGCTTGACGACATCTACAACACCCGCATCCTTGAGCTGGCGGGCAATATTCCGCACCTTGGGCGGCTGGCTTCGCCCGATGCCAGCGCCAAGGCACATTCCCGGCTCTGCGGCTCGACCGTGATCATCGATCTGGTGGTGCGCGATGGCAAGGTGAGCGAGTTCGGCCATGACGTGAAGGCCTGTGCCCTCGGTCAGGCCGCGTCCTCGCTGATGGCCCGGCACATCATCGGCTGCACGCCGCAGGAGCTGCGGGAGCTGCGCCGCACGGTCACGGCCATGCTGAAGGAAAACGGCCCGCCGCCGGAAGGCAAGTTCGCGGAGTTCCGCTTTCTGGAGCCGGTGCGCGATTACAAGGCCCGCCATGCCTCCACCCTGCTGACTTTTGATGCCGTTGTGGACGCGCTCGACCAGATCGAGGCAAAGGCGCCTGCGGCCTGAGCAGGCAGGGCCTGGAGGTTGTTTGATGTGCGGTGAGTGCGGCAAGAATAGCGCCAGAGGGGAGATGAGGGGTGAACCAGAATGCCCACTGCCGCCACGCCGCCTGTCTCCGGCGGCCCATGCGGCTCTAGGGGTGATCTGGGTCTACCGCCACTCGCTGTCTCTGGTCATGGGGCGCGGCTGCCGCTATGCACCGACCTGTTCCGACTACACCAGTCAGGCCATCCGCCGTTTCGGCTTCTGGGGCGGCGGCTGGCTCGGCCTCTCCCGCATCCTGCGCTGCAATCCGCTGGGAGCCTCCGGCTATGACCCCGTGCCGGAAACGCTGAACCCTGCCGCCCGCTGGTATCTTCCCTGGCGCTATGGCCGCTGGTCCGGCAAACATATTCCGCAAAACCAGCGCTGGCGGTAATCAACCGGAAGCTGGCGGACTGTAACGGTTGCCGCCCCGGTTCAAATCCCTTATTCAGGCCCAGCCGCAAAACACAAAAGCTTACCTGCCTCGTCTGCAGGAGTGAGCAGGAGATGACTGATGATCAATCTGACTTTCCCCGACAATTCCGTGCGCTCCTATGAGGCCGGCACTACTGGTGCGGCCGTTGCCGAGGGCATTTCCAAGTCGCTGGCCAAGAAGGCCGTGGCGATGATCCTTGATGGCGAGCTGCGTGATCTTTCCGATGCCATCACTGCCGATGCGCGCATCGAGATAGTGACCCGCGAGGACCCGCGCGCCCTGGAACTGATCCGCCACGATGCGGCCCATGTGATGGCCGAGGCGGTGCAGGAACTCTGGCCGGGGACGCAGGTCACCATCGGCCCGGTGATCGAGAACGGCTTCTACTACGACTTCAAGCGCGTCCATCCGGACACCCGCGAGGACTGGCCCTTCACGCCCGAAGACCTGCCGGTCATCGAGAAGAAGATGCGCGAGATCATCGCGCGCGGGGCGGCCTTCACCAAGGAAATCTGGTCCCGCGAGGAAGCCAGGCGCTACTTTGCCGCCAAGGGCGAGACCTACAAGGTCGAGCTGGTGGATGCGATCCCCGAAGGCCAGGACCTGAAGATCTACAAGCAGGGCCAGTGGCTGGACCTCTGCCGTGGCCCGCACATGGCCTCCACCCGCCAGATCGGCGACGCCTTCAAGCTGATGAAGGTAGCCGGTGCCTACTGGCGCGGTGACAGTAACAACGAGATGCTGACCCGCATCTACGCCACTGCATGGGCGAACGAGGCCGATCTGAAGGCCTATCTGCACATGCTGGAAGAGGCGGAGAAGCGTGACCACCGCAAGCTCGGCCGCGAGATGGACCTGTTCCACTTCCAGGAAGAAGGCCCGGGCGTCGTGTTCTGGCATGCCAAGGGATGGAGCCTGTTCCAGAGCCTTGTCTCCTACATGCGCCGCCGCCTGGCCGGCGACTACGATGAGGTGAATGCGCCGCAGGTGCTCGACACCTCGCTTTGGGAGACCTCCGGCCACTGGGGCTGGTACAAGGAGAACATGTTCTCCGTGCAGTGTGCCGATCCGGAAGCAGAGGACGAGCGCATCTTCGCGCTGAAGCCGATGAACTGCCCCGGTCACGTGCAGATCTTCAAGCACGGGCTGAAGAGCTATCGCGACCTGCCGCTGCGCATGGCGGAATTCGGCGTGGTGCACCGCTACGAGCCTTCGGGCGCCATGCACGGGCTGATGCGCGTGCGCGGCTTCACGCAGGACGATGCCCACATCTTCTGCACCGAAGAGCAGATGGCGGCCGAATGCCTCAAGATTAACGACCTGATCCTGTCGGTCTATGAGGATTTCGGCTTCAATGAGATCGTCGTCAAGCTCTCCACCCGCCCGGAAAAGCGCGTCGGTTCGGACGAGCTGTGGGATCACGCCGAAGAGGTGATGACCCGCGTTCTCAAGCAGATCGAGGAGCAGTCCGGCGGACGCATCAAGACCGGAATCCTGCCGGGCGAGGGCGCCTTCTACGGTCCGAAGTTCGAATACACGCTGAAGGATGCTATCGGCCGTGAGTGGCAGTGCGGCACCACGCAGGTGGACTTCAACCTGCCGGAACGCTTCGGTGCCTTCTACGTGGACAAGGACGGCGAGAAGAAGACGCCGGTGATGATCCACCGCGCCATCTGCGGCTCGATGGAGCGCTTCCTCGGCATACTCATCGAGAACTTCGCCGGTCACTTCCCGCTGTGGCTCGCGCCCAAGCAGGTGGTTGTCGCCACCATCACCTCGGATGCGGATGATTATGCCCGCGAGGTGTATGCGGCGCTGGGCAAGGCAGGCATCCGGGCTGATCTCGACCTGCGCAACGAGAAGATCAACTACAAGGTCCGCGAGCATTCGCTGGCCAAGGTGCCGGTCATTCTCGTTTGCGGCAAGCGTGAGTCGGAAGAGCGCACGGTCAACGTCCGCCGCCTCGGTTCGCAGAACCAGACGCCGATGAGCCTTGACGAGGCACTTGCTGCCTTTGTCGAGGAAGCCGTGGCGCCTGACCTGAAGCGCGCCCGCAGCTGAGCGCTGCAGCGTACGGGCTGACATGAAAAAAGACCGCCGTGGCGCAAGCTGCGGCGGTCTTTTCATATGTGTCGAAGTGCGCCTGTCAGTTCTGCGGCAGCTGGCTGACGTTGGAAGTTTCCGTGCGCGCCAGCACCTCGACTTCCTCGTTCTCACCGGAGACGACCATGAAATTGCGGCTGTAGTTCACGCCATTGTTCCGGGCGACCACCTCATACTCGCCTGCCGCGAGGATGAAGGACGGAAAGGCGCCGTTGCCTTCCACCACCGTGTCACCGCCGGGCGTGAGGATGGTCCAGGCCGTATTGGCAATCGCCTCGCCGCCCGGATCGTTGACGAGCTTGAGCGTCACACTGGCCGCATTCTGGAAAAGTGTCGCTGACGTCAGCTTGCCCGCTTCCACGGAGATATCTGCCCGCACGATGGCGTTCACATCGCCATAGCGGCTGACCACATGATAGGTGCCCGCATTGAGGCGCACGATGGTCTCCGGCTTCACGCCGGACACGATGACCTCGCGCTCGCCGATGGCGTTGAAATTCATGCCCAGAATGTCGAACCGCAGGTCATCTGGCGGCAGCGGATCATCCGGGCCAAGGGCTGCGTTCAGCTTTACGCCCCCCGCATTGAGCACCACGGTCTTGGAATAGACGCCGCGGCCGACGACAAGCCGGTTGGTGGCGCCCGCAAAGCCATAGGAGGTGTGGATGAGATAGGCGCCGGGATCGAGCCGGAACTCCGCATCCCCGCCCATGGCCGTTGCCACCAGTTCCAGTTCGCCACTGGCATTCGGGGTTTCGCCATAGACACGCCAGATGAGGCCATCGGAGATCTGCGCTGTTCCTTCCGTCAGCCGGGCAACCAGATAGACCGCGCCTTTTTCGAGGCCGGACTGGGTGCCATCGGTCAGCGTGTTTGACGGGGCATAGGGCACGAGAGCATCGTTGAAGCGGCTGGCCGGGTCCTCCGGCGACAGAAGCGGCGGCGCCGCTGTGGCTCCCTGCAACTCGGACGGATCCGGCGAAGTGCCTTCCGCGGGGCCGGAACCATGCGGCTTGCCCAGAGGCGTGGGAGGGGAGAGCGGAGCCGAGAAAGCCGTGCCGGCATCCAGAGAGGGGGGGGGCTGGTCCGCAGGCGCAACTGTGGCTTCCTGGGCCGCCGCCGCCGTCTGCATCACGAAAAGAGCCATAAGGGCTGCTGTCAGAGCACGCCTTGAAGCACGTGCCAGTCCTGCGCTGCGGTTATTTCCCGTCATCATTTTTCCTGCGCCGGCCTTCTGCCACTCGCCGCGGATCTTCTGTCAGACCCGCCAAGGCCACTGGATGTTCAACGGCAGCACCAGCCATGGGCTGCCGCATCCGTTTCCATTTCGTTAATGGCCCGGAAAATCGGGCGAATTCAAGTCGCATGCAAGCCCGGTTGACAAGTGAGGTTAAAAGCTTACCACTTTCGCCAGGATTTTACCCCACCGTTTCAGAGGCTCCGATGAGCGAATTTGCCAAGCCGCATCCACATGTTACCGACTTTTTACTGACCCGCCGGTCGCATCTGGCCATTACCCTGTCCGAGCCGGGCCCGGATGCGGAAACCTTGGAAAAGATCCTCACCATTGGTGCGCGCGTGCCCGATCACGGCAAGCTCGCGCCCTGGCGCTTTGTCGTCTACGCGGGGGAGGCGCGCAGCAGAATCGGTGAGCATCTGGCCGCGCTGGCCGAAAGCCGCAACGGGCCGCTCTCCGAAGCTCAGAGAACGCAGGAACTGAACCGCTTCATCCGCTCGGCAGTCGTGATCGGCGTTTTGAGCCGCGCTGCCGTTCATCCGAAGATCCCTGTGTGGGAACAGGAGCTCTCGGCCGGTGCGGCTTGCATGAACATTCTCACGGCAGCCACGGCAGCCGGTTTCGGTGCGCAGTGGATCAGCGAATGGTACAGTTACGATGACGAGGCGGCGCGCTATCTGGGCGCAGCCGAGGGTGAGCGGTTTGCCGGCTTCATCCACATCGGCACACCCACGCAGGCGCCGTTCGAGCGTCCGCGCCCGGAGCTTGCCAGCATCGTCACCCACTGGGCCGGGGAGTAAGCCGTTGTTCTATGACACTGTTTCCAATGCTCACGGGCTGGTCTTCAACCCCTTCAAGGCCCTTGTCGCACCGCGGCCCATCGGCTGGATTTCGTCGCTGAGTGCAGAGGGCATGGCGAATCTCGCCCCCTACAGCTTCTTCAACGCCGTGGCTGATACACCGCCGATCGTCATGTTCTCCTCCTCCGGCTGGAAGGACAGCGTGCGCAACATCGAGGCGACGGGCGAATTCGTCTGCAACATCGTCAGCTATGACCTGCGCGATGAGATGAATGCATCCTCTGCACCCGTTGGTCCCGATGTGTCCGAATTCGATCTGGCGGGCCTCGAGATGGCGCCTTCCAATCTGGTCAAGGTGCCGCGCGTGAAGAGGGCCAAGGCGGCGCTTGAGTGCCGGATGCTGCAGATCCAGCAACTGAAGGACCTCGATGGCAATGCGGTCCAGAACTACATGGTTCTGGGGCAGGTGACCGGCGTTCATATCGATGACAGCGTCATCGAGAATGGCCGCGTCGTGCCCTCGCGGCTGGAGCTGCTTTCCCGCCTTGGTTACAAGGATTATGACGTCACCCGCGACGTTTTTGAGCTCACCCGCCCCAAAGGGTGAGTCGCTTTTGCCGGATCGCGGCGGCTTCAGGCTTTGCGATCCGGGTCCTTCCGGTGATTTATCGGTATATCTGTCAGGGCTTTCACCTGTTTTCCCGTTGAAAGTGGCACACGTTAACAGGCGCCGGACGCCTGTTAACTTTTTGTTAACCATTCAGGTCGGATGTTAACCGTGTGGTAATCTTTACATCGAGGAGACGGGTTCATGCGTGCAGCAGACTCCACCTCGATCGCGTCGCGGATCGAGCAGGCCTTCCAGACCGCAAGCACAACGACGGGGACGTCCTTTGACTACCTGCTGAAGACGGCTGCGCGGGAATCGTCCTTCCAGCCGGCAGCGCAGTCGAAGACCTCCAGTGCGACCGGTCTGTTCCAGTTTGTCGAGCAGACCTGGCTTGAAACCGTCAAGGACAGCGGCGGCAGGCACGGCCTGCAGTCCTATGCTGACCAGATCGAAAGAACCGCCACCGGAAAGTACCGGGTCAGCGATCCCGATATGCGCCAGGAGATTCTGGATCTGCGCAAGGATCCGGAAATTTCCTCCCGCATGGCCGGCGAATTCACCCGCAAGAATGCCGATTTTCTCTCCAGCCGCCTTGGCCGGAATCCGAAGCAGGGTGAGCTTTACATCGCCCATTTCCTTGGCGCGCAGGGGGCTTTGCGGCTGATCAATTCCGCCCAGGTGAGCCCGGAGAGTTCGGCCGCCCAGATGTTCCCGGCGCAGGCCAAGGCCAACCGGGCCATTTTCTATGACGGCGCGGGATCTCCGCGGACGCTGGCGCAGGTCTACGATGTCCTCGTCAGCAAACACGATGGGGCAGCCGCCGTGATGGTGGCATCTGCCACCGGGCAGGGAACGGATGACTTGCCGAAGAGCCGCATCCTCACCGGCTTTGCCGAAGAGGCGGGCTCGGGCGATCCTGTCGGGGCACGGGTGGACAGCGCCTTCCGGGCTGCGGAAACCAGTGCGCCCTTCGAGGCCCTGTTCCGCGATGATGCAGGTTCGCGCAAGGCCACCATGTCCGGCAGCTATCTGGCCGCCTTTGCCGGGGTAAAGGACGATCACGTCTTCTCGCGCGCCGTCGGCGGCACCCGTGTGGTGGCCCAGCTTGCGGGCGGGGAAGGGGCGATTGCGCAGACGCAGGAAGGGCCTCTGGACCTCACCGGCTTCCTCAACTATGCGCCGCTTGGCGTGAAGCGCGATCTGCTGCCGCCAGCCTGAGCGGGCGGTGTGAGCCACGGCAGGCCTCTGCCTCATTTATGGTGAACCGAACGTTAAGCCTTTGCGTGGCACTGTGATTTGCACCTTGTTGAGGTGCATTGTGTGTTCGGGTCACGCGTCATGATCATTCGTCAGTTTCTGTCCTGGGCCGGTACGGCAGCGCCCGCTGAGCGCGCCGAGGCCACCGCTGCGCTCGCACGCGCCTTCCTGCATTCGCCGATGAGCGAGGCAGAGCGGGGCGATTGTCAGGCCGCATTGACCTATCTGCTGGATGATCCGGCGCCTGAAGTCCGCTTTGCCCTTGCGGATGTGTTCGCCCGCCGGGAGGATGCGCCGCGCCCTGTGGTGCTGGCGCTGGCCCGTGACACGGCGCTGGTTGCCGCCCCCATCCTCGAATTTTCGCCGCTGGTGCCCGATTGCGATCTGATCGATCTGGCCGCCGAAGGCTCTGACACCGTGCAATGCGCCATTGCCCGCCGCCGGAACCTGTCTGCCCCTGTCGCTGCCGCACTGGCAGAAGTCGCAGGGCCGGAGGCCTGCGCCGTGTTGCTCGACAACCCCGATGCGGTGATCGTCTCCTTCAGCCTCTCCCGCCTTGCCGAACGCTTTGCCGATGATGCTGCCGTGCGCAGCCGTCTGCTGGCCCGGCCGGGCCTGCCTCTGACCATCCGCCACACCCTGCTGACGGCCTTGACCGATGGCCTCAAGGCGCAGGCGCTGGTGCTTGCGGGCGAAGCGCTTCCCGAAAGCGCGGAGACCTATCTTGAAGAGGCCCGCGAGCGCGCAACCATCGTGCTGGCAGCCGGTGCCACGGATGCGGAACTGGAGGGGCTCGTTGAACATCTGCGCGCGCGCGGTCAGCTGACCGCACGGCTGATGCTGCGCGCCGCCGGCATGGGCCGGCTGCGGGTTCTGTCCGCCTGCCTTTCCGCCCTCTGCGGCCAGCCGCAGGCGCGGGTGGCGGATCTGCTGGCCACCGGACGTGCCGGAGCCCTGCGCTCCCTGCTTATGGCCACGGGTCTGCCCCAGCGCACGGTCGCGGTGTTTCAGCTGATGGTGGAGGCCTACCGGGCGGCAGACTGCAGCTTCCTGCAGGATCAGCCCCCCGCCACGACCCGCGCAGTGATGGAAGGGGTCAGTGCCGGGCTTGAGGAGATGGCTGTCAGCGGCGGCGTGGAAGATGTCTTCGCCTTGATGCGGGTGCTGGTCCTGGACGCGGCCCGTGAAGAAGCGCGGCTGCTGGTGAACACGGAACTTCTGGCCGCTGCGTGAGGCCAGAAGTTCCGTGGAGCAGGCTCAGTCCTTAACAGGTACCGTGCGTTCGATATAGTCCTGTGTCACCTCCTGCAATTTATGCAGAAGCGCTGCGCCGGTCGGGTTCGCCTCGTCGCGGGCTTCTTCGGCCACGATGGCGCGGATCGCGTCTACATGCTGGCGCAGAAGTGTCAGCGGCAGGTGCTCCGGTGTGCTCACGGCCTCAATGAGATGGCAGAGACTGGCGGCGACGGCTCCAGCCAGCGGATAGCCAAGCGTCGGCGCCTGTCCCTTCACATTGTGGGCGGTGTTGTAAAGTTGAGCGAGGGTCGTCCCGTTCAGCCCCTCCTCCTCAATGGTGCGCCAGTCGGCAAACAGCTGCTCGGTCTCCCGGTGCATCCAGCCATCGAACTGGACGGAAAGCCGCTCCAGCGCCGCTTCCGCTGCCTTAATGGGATCGAACTTGGCCGCCTCGCGCGGGCTCATCACCCGCACCTTCTTGCGCAGGTCCGTTGGCGGCTTGACGAACTCCACGTCGCTGCCCTGAAGATCCTCGTCGCTGATCATGATCGGTGTCCTTACCCTGCCGCCAATACCGGAAGATTCCGCTGATGCCCGCGTAAGGTCAATAGCGGAACATTTCACTTAAGATTCGCTCGTCCCAGCCGTGGCCTGCGTCGGACATGATCAGACAGGCGGAGCTTTTGTCCTCGCGCACGCTCACCTTGGCCACATTGCGGATTTCCGTGTGATCGGCGGCTGCGCTGACCGGGCGCTTGGCGCTCTCCATCACTTCTATTTCCACCACCGCATGATTGGGCACCAGTGCGCCGCGCCAGCGGCGGGGGCGGAAGGCGCTGATCGGCGTCAGCGCCAGCAGCGGGGCCGAAATCGGCAGGATGGGGCCATGGGCGGACAGATTGTAAGCTGTGCTGCCGGCCGGTGTGGCGATCAGGCAGCCGTCACAGATCAGCTCTTCCAGCCTCTCGCGCCCGTCAACGGAAATGCGCAGTTTGGCCGCCTGATAGGTCTGGCGCAGCAGGGAGACTTCGTTGATGGCGCGGGCGCTGTGCTGCACGCCGGCCTGATCGATCGCCTGCATGTAAAGCGGGTGGATCGTCGTCACATCTGCGGCCGTCAAGCGCTCCAGCAGGCCGTCTTCCCTATATTCGTTCATCAGGAAGCCGACGGACCCCCGGTTCATGCCATAGATCGGAGTGCCGGAATTCATGAAACGGTGCAGCGTCTGCAGCATCAGGCCATCGCCGCCGAGAGCGACGATCACATCCGCTTCGCCCGGTGTGGCATTGCCATAAAGCGCCGTCAGCGAAACGAGGGCCTGATGGGCTTCCGCCGTGTCGCTGGCAACCAGCGCGATGCGGCCGGGGCGGATTTCTCTCTGGGTCATTGGCTCTGGAACTCGGGTGCTGCATCTGCCGCGGCTCCGCGCCGCCCGCCATTCATCCGCCAGATTGCCCGCCGCTGCAAGGCGCGATTGCCGGAATGCGGCAGTCCCCCGGGCGTTGATGCAGGGTCAAAAATCAAGCCGGGCATTGTCGACCACTTCCTTGATGACAAAGAAGGTCCGCGTCTGCCGCACGCCGGGCAGGGCGATCAGCTGCTCCGCATGCAGGCGGTTGAAATCGGCCATGTCGCGGACGCGGATCTTCAGGAAGAAATCGAAGTCCCCCGCCACCAGGTGGCAATCGAGCACGACAGGCAGCTTGCGGATGGCCTCCTCGAAGGCGGCAAAACTCTCCGGCGTCGAGCGGTCCAGTTCCACCCCCACCATGACCAGCGCACCCCGGCTGACCTTCTGCGGATCGATCACCGCCCGCACATCCCGCACATATCCCTCGTCAAACAGCCGCCGGATGCGCCGGTGGCAGGTGGCGGGACTGACATTGACCGCTGCGGCAATATCCGCGTTCGACATGCGCCCGTCCTGCTGCAACAGGTGCAGGATCTTGCGGTCAATCCGGTCGAGAGATTCACGGGTGAAAGATTCTTTCATCAGAAAGATAAAATCCGGAATACTGATTACAGAAAATCTCTATATCTGCAATCAAAAGATCATTAAAGGCCAAAGATTGCAAGCACCTTTCATATCCTTCCTGCTAGCGTTCCACCACCTTTCAAGAGTGGAGCAGGCAATGCTGAAACTGGATAAATTCGAACGTTACCCCCTGACTTTCGGCCCGACCCCGATCGAAAAGCTGGGCCGCCTGTCGGCGGAGCTGGGCGGCGCCGTGGAGATCTACGCCAAGCGTGACGACTGCAACTCCGGCCTTGCCTTCGGCGGTAACAAGCTGCGCAAGCCGGAATATATCGTGCCGGACGTGCTGGCCTCGGGGGCAGATACGCTCGTTTCCATCGGCGGCGTGCAGTCGAATCACACCCGCATGGTCGCCGCGACCGCTGCCAAGCTCGGCCTCAAGTGCGTGGTGGTGCAGGAAAGCTGGGTGCCGCATGAAGATGCTGTCTATGACCGCGTCGGCAACATCCTTCTCACCCGCCTGATGGGCGCAGACAGCCGCATCGTCGATGATGGCTTCGATATCGGTATCCGCAAGAGCTGGGAAGACGCGCTGCAGTCGGTGAAGGACGCCGGCGGCAAGCCCTACGGCATTCCGGCCGGCGCCTCCGTCCATCCTTATGGCGGCCTTGGTTATGTGCGCTTTGCCGAGGAAGTGCGGGCGCAGGAAGCCGAAATGGGCATCCGCTTCGACTATATCATCGTCTGCGTCGTCACCGGCTCCACCCAGGCCGGCATGATCGTCGGCTTCGCTGCCGATGGCCGCGCCGGCCGGGTGATCGGCATCGATGCCTCAGGCACGCCAGAGCAGACCCGCTCTCAGGTGCGCGGAATCGTGGACCGCACCGCTGATCTGGTGGAACTGGGCCGTCCGGTGCGCGAGGACGAAATCGTCATCGTCGAGGACTATGCCTATCCGGCCTATGGCGTGCCGAGCGCGGAAACCAACGAAGCCATCCGCATGGCCGCCCGCACCGAGGCCATGATCACCGACCCAGTTTATGAGGGCAAGTCCATGCAGGGCATGATCGACCTCATCCGCAAGGGCAAGATCCCGGCTGGTTCCAAGGTGCTCTACGCTCACCTCGGGGGCGCCCCGGCCATCAACGGTTACAGCTACACCTACCGCAACGGCTGACTTCCGCACCGGCCAGTCTGCGTGCAAAGCGGCAGCTCCCGCTCCCCGGGAGCTGCCGTTTTCTTTTCCGGAAGCGTCTTTATGGAAGAATGGCCAGCAGCATGCCGGCGCTGGCTGCACCGGAGATGGCCGTCAGATTTTGTGGGAAGGTGGTGCCGGCAACAGGGTTCGAACCCGTGACCCCCTGATTACAAATCAGGTGCTCTACCTGCTGAGCTATACCGGCATCTTTCGCGGCTTTTAGCATGGGTTTGGCGGATGTGCATCCGCCTTGATGCAATTTTTCCACTGATGAGGAATGGCCGGAAAGAAGAGGAATACCCGGCGGGGCGGAAGGTGGCCCCGCCGGAGATGATGTCAGGCTGCCGCGCGGCCCCAGGCGGGGAAGGGGTCCTTGAGATTGCGCCAGCTGGCTGGGGTAAAGGACGATGCGGGCACGAGGCAGGCGGAGAGGTCGCGGCGCAGCGCTTCCTCCTCCATCGGGTCCGTGCCGATGAAGACCAGTTCCTGCCGCCGGTCGCCCCACACCGCGTCCATGTAGGGTGCCATGGCCTTGTGCCAGTCCGGATGGTCCGGCCAGTGGGTCTTGGGCACGGCAGACCACCACAGACCGCGCTTTTCGGTGCGCACCTGCGCGCCGGCCATGCTCAGCTCGCCGACGAAATCCGGCCGGGTTGCCAGCCAGAAGAAGCCCTTGGCCCGCACGACACCCGGCCAGCTGCGGTCGATGAAGGCCTGCAGCTTTTCCGGATCAAAAGGCTGGCGGGCGCGGTAGACGAAGGAGCGGATGCCATATTCCTCCGTCTCCGGCACGTGACCGGAAAAGCCGTTCAGCTCCTTGTACCAGAGCGGGTGGGTTTGGGCGCGTTCGAAGTCGAAGCGTCCGGTGCCCAGCACATCCGAAAGCAGCACCTGGCCATGGTCCACCTCGATCACGCGCGCCTCGCTGTTGAGCGAGCGGATGATCTTGCGGGCGGCCTCCAGCGCCTCAGGCGTTGCGCTCGACACCTTGTTGAGCACGATGACATCGGCAAATTCCATCTGGTCCACCAGAAGGTCGATCAGCGTGCGGGTGTCGTCCTCGCCAAGGGACTCGCCCAGATCATCCAGCAGGCTGAGCGAGCCGAAATGGCTGAGCAGGCTCGCCGCATCCACCACCGTCACCATGGTGTCGAGCCGGGCGATGTCGGACAGGCTCTCGCCGTTCTCGTCGCGGAACTCGAAGGTGGAGGCGACGGGCAGCGGCTCGGCGATGCCGGTCGATTCAATCAGGAGATAGTCGAAGCGGCCAGCCTCTGCCAGGCGCCGCACTTCCACCAGAAGGTCGTCGCGCAGGGTGCAGCAGATGCAGCCGTTGGTCATCTCGACGAGGGTTTCCTCGGTGCGCGACAGGTTCGCTCCGCCATCGCGCACGAGGGCAGCGTCGATGTTCACCTCACTCATGTCATTGACAATGACAGCAACGCGAAGGCCTTCGCGGTTGGACAGGATGTGGTTGAGAAGCGTGGTCTTTCCGGCGCCCAGAAAACCGGACAGCACGGTGACGGGAAGGCGTTTGGTCATGGTTCGCTCGTGTGGGTCTGGAGTGGCGTTTATATAATGTAATAACATTACACACGATCTAGCATGACCGGCCCGCCTTGCCAATAGGCAGGCAGGTTCTCCACCGGCGAAACCGTCTTGCGCGGCGGCAGGCCGCAGGGCCGGGGCTTGACCTGTGGCCCGCCTGTAAATATGAATTATATACTCAGGTATTTGATGCCGCCCGCAAAAGGCTGTCCGGGCGGCTGCGCAGGGAGAGATGCATGTTTGTGGCAATGAACCGCTTCAAGGTGAAGGCTGGTCAGGAAGAGGCTTTCGAGGCCGTGTGGAAGGGCCGGGATTCGCGCCTCGACGAGATGAAGGGCTTCAGGACCTTTCATCTGCTCAAAGGGCCGGCCGATGAGGACGAAGGCATCACGCTCTATGCGTCCCACACAGTCTGGGAAAGCCGTGAGGATTTTCTGGCCTGGACCAAGTCCGAGCAGTTCCGCGAGGCGCATCGTAATGCCGGCTCCAACAAGGACCTTTACGCCGGTCCGCCGCGTTTCGAGGGCTTCGAAGCCGTGACCGGCGCCTGAGGGCGGGTCATTTCACCGGAAACAAACGCCGCGTGCCGTGAAGGCTGACGCGTGACAAGGCAGAAAGCACCATGAGCACCGAGCCCCGCAAGACCGCAGACGCGCACCCGCAGGCCCCTTCCTGTCCGGACGGGGCGGTCAGTGTGCTTTCGCCCGGCGAGCAGACGGTGGTGCAGGTGCTGCGGCTGATCTGCCTGTCCTATGCCCGGCCGCAGAGCCATGCCTGGGAGCAGGCGCTGCTGACGGCGCAGGCGGGGTTTGGGGCAGGGCTCGGCGGAGAGGTGGCTGTGGCGGTGGTGCGGCTGATGCGGGCGATCCGCGCCGTGCGCCAGACCACGTTCCGCTTCCGCGATCCGGGCTGCCCCTGCTGCCGCACCAGCCTGTCGGATCAGGAGGGCAGGGTGCTGGCCATGGTGCGTGCCGCGCTGGCCGACCCAGTGCATCCGGCGCTGATCGATGCGCTGATCCTGTGCGAGGGCGGCCCGGCAAACCGGGTACTGCTGGAGGCGGACCGGCTGGCCGGCCTCCTGCACAGGCACAGCGCGGCCAATCAGCAGGCCGCATAGGATCAGCTACAGAATGTTCGCGCGGGAGAGCCTCCCGCGCAAGACGATCAAAGGCCCATCTTGCTCCGGGCCAGATAGAGCGACAGAACGGCGGCATTGGACACGTTGAGCGAGCGGATCTCGCCCGGCATGTCGAGACGGGCCGTGGTGTCGCAGGCGGCGCGCACGCCGGGGCGCACGCCTTTGCCCTCAGAGCCCAGCACCAGTACGGTCTTGCTGCCGAAAGTGGTTTCTTCCAGTGTTGCCGGGCCATCGCTGTCGAGGGCGACGCGGAAAAAGCCCTGCTCGCCCATCTCTTCCAGAAACTTGGCGAGGTTCTTCACGCGCACGTGCCGGATCATGTCCAGCGCGCCGGAGGCGGATTTGGCCAGCACAGACCCTTCCTCCGGCGCGTGGCGCTCGGTGGTGACAACGGCATCGGCGGCAAGCGCCACGGCAGATCGCAGGATCGCGCCCACATTATGCGGATCGGTCACCTGATCGAGTGCCAGGACGAGCCTTGCGCCCTTCAGTTCCTTCACGCCGTAAGCGGGCAGGGGGTCAGCTTCCAGAATCATGCCCTGATGCACGGCATCGCGGGTGACCATCCGGTCGAGGGCGCGTGGCATCTGGATGTCGACCGGCACATCAATCTTGACGCCCCGCTCCTCAAGACGGTTGACCGCATTCTCTGTTGCATAGAGACGGATGCGGCGGCGGTCCCTGTTGCGGAAGGCTGCTTCGACAGTGTGAAGGCCATAAAGCAGCACAGGGCCCTCCGGCGGCAGGCCGGGACGGCGGGGGGCTGGCTTGAGGAAGCCCTGTCCCTTGCCGGGACGGGCCTTGCTGGTGAAGGGGCGCCCGCGCTGCGGGCCGGAAGAATGTTCGCTCATGCCGCTCTCCTACTCTCTATATGCAGGAGGGGGAAGAGGGAGGCGGCGGACACGATGAAATGCGGTTGCAGATTCTCGGGCAGTGACAGGCCGGAGGCTTCATCCACAGGCGGGCAGAAGGCTGGCGCCCCAATGCAGCAAAGACGGCGCATATCCAGCCAAGCCTGTGCAAAACTTCATGAAACCGCCGGAAGCGCAGAGAAACCCTAGGGCGGCGGGAGGTGATCTGCAGAGCCGGCAAAGCGGAAAAACGGCTGGCTGCGAATTTTCTTGAAAGAAATCCAAATCGGCGTTGACAGCAGGGAACCCTATCTGCATAACACGCGCCACAGGACACCCCGGCCGGTTGGGCGGGGCGGTCTGTGAAGCCATCCTGACTGCTTCGGACAGAGGCTCGACGGAATGGAGGAGTGCCCGAGTGGCTAAAGGGGACGGACTGTAAATCCGTTGGCTAAGCCTACGTTGGTTCGAATCCAACCTCCTCCACCATCGTCTCCCGAAGTCCGGGTCAGCGGGTGTAGCTCAATGGTAGAGCAGCAGCCTTCCAAGCTGATGACGAGGGTTCGATTCCCTTCACCCGCTCCATCACTGGGTGCCGATCAGATTGACCGGTGCGGGCTTCGCTCGCTCAGGGTCCTGGAAAGAACGGGAAGCAATTCGTATTGGCCGCGGCGCCTGAAATGGCTGCCGGTGCCGCCGGAAAGCGTCCCGCCTCGAACCTGACGACTGACCTGCGTAACAGATAGAGAGCGACGCCGATGGCGAAGGAAAAGTTTGAGCGCACGAAGCCGCACGTGAACATTGGCACGATCGGCCACGTTGACCACGGCAAGACGACGCTGACTGCGGCGATCACGATGACGCTGGCTGAGACCGGCGGCGCGGTTGCCAAGGCCTATGACCAGATCGACGCAGCGCCGGAAGAAAAGGCGCGCGGCATCACGATTTCGACGGCCCACGTTGAGTATGAGACGGCCAACCGTCACTACGCTCACGTTGACTGCCCGGGTCACGCCGACTACGTGAAGAACATGATCACCGGTGCGGCGCAGATGGATGGCGCGATCCTGGTGTGCTCGGCCGCTGACGGCCCGATGCCGCAGACCCGCGAGCACATCCTGCTCGCCCGTCAGGTCGGCGTTCCGGCTCTGGTGGTGTTCATGAACAAGGTCGATCAGGTCGACGATGAAGAGCTTCTGGATCTCGTCGAGATGGAGCTGCGCGAGCTGCTGTCCTCGTATGACTTCCCGGGCGACGAGATTCCGATCGTGAAGGGCTCGGCTCTGGCGGCCGTTGAAAACCGCGATCCAGCCATTGGCCGTGACGCGATCCGCGCTCTGATGGACGCCGTTGACGCGTATATCCCGACGCCGGACCGTCCGATCGACATGCCGTTCCTGATGCCGATCGAAGACGTGTTCTCGATCTCCGGCCGTGGCACCGTGGTGACCGGCCGTGTTGAGCGCGGCGTCGTGAAGGTGGGTGAGGAAGTCGAGATCGTCGGCATCCGCGACACCAAGAAGACGACCGTGACCGGCGTTGAGATGTTCCGCAAGCTTCTGGACCAGGGCCAGGCAGGCGACAACATCGGCGCACTGATCCGTGGTATCGGCCGTGAGGACGTTGAGCGTGGTCAGGTTCTGTGCAAGCCGGGTTCGGTCAAGCCGCACAAGAAGTTCAAGGCTGAAGCCTACATCCTGACGAAGGAAGAAGGTGGCCGTCATACGCCGTTCTTCACGAACTACCGTCCGCAGTTCTACTTCCGCACGACGGACGTGACGGGCATCGTTGAACTGCCGGAAGGCACGGAAATGGTGATGCCGGGCGACAACATCTCGGTCGTCGTGACGCTGATCGTTCCGATCGCCATGGAAGACGGCCTGCGCTTCGCTATCCGCGAAGGTGGCCGTACCGTCGGCGCCGGCGT
>NZ_LIPT01000019.1 GCF_001418225.1 Pannonibacter indicus
GCCGTGGGCGTGCCGCTGATGTCACCGGTGTTGGTGTTGAGCGTGAGGCCAGCAGGCAGGGCGCCGCTGGTGACGGCATAGGTGTAAGGCCCGGTGCCGCCGGATGCGGAGACGGACTGGCTGTAGGCGGTGCCGGCCTGTCCGGCCGTGAGGCTGCCTGCTGCGGGCGACAGGGTGATGGTGACCGGGGCTGCATTGATCAGCAGGGAATAGGCTGCGCTGCCCGTGTCGTTGTTTCCATCTGTCGCGGTGATGGTGAAGTTCGCGGTGCCTGCGGTTGTGGGTGTGCCGGTCAACTGGCCGTTGCCGGCGTTGAGGCTGAGGCCTGCAGGCAGGGCGCCGCTGGTGACGGCATAGGTGTAGGACCCTGACCCGCCGGATGCGGTGAAGGTCTGGCTGTAGGCGGTGCTCACCTGTCCGGCTGTGAGGCTGCCTGCTGCGGGCGACAGGGTGATGGTGACTGCTGTCGGGTCCGAACACGTGACGGTTAGTGTTCCCGTTGCGCCAGAACCACCTTGGCCAGTGAGTTCAATGAAAATATCCTGGGCCCCGGGAGAGAAAGTATGGCTACCAGAGACGCTTCCCGTGCCAATTATATTTGTGCCGGAATCATATTCTGCTCCGGAGAAATCTTCAATATAATATGTCACTAAGTTAGTGTCGTCGCCTTGTGTGCCGTTTGCTGTAAATGTCCAATCAATCCTTTCGCCTGCAGATAGATTATTGTAGGCTCCGTTATTTGAAGACGGTCCAATAACTTGTGGGATGCCGCTTGCTGATGTGAGAGTTAGTCCCGCCCCACCCCAATCCGAATTGATCGCCTGACAGGCTGCAGACAGCGCGGCTTCCGAGCGTGTGGCGGTGACGAGAAGGCTTGCCAGAGCAAGGCAGAGGAACAGGCTAAGACGGGACAGGAGAGACAACGGCGAGAAACGGCCTTCGGCGGTGATGATACTCTCAGCTGGCCCGCCCGGCCGGAGTTGCGCGTTCTTGAACCCAGCCCACTCCGGACGCGAGAATCCATTTACTGCCGGCGTGCCGCCCATCGTCACCTGCATGCTCATTCCCCCATGGCCGGGACAAGTCTGAGTCCCGGAAACGCTTCAGCAACGGACACACTGCACCCGGTGCTTCCGGATGGAGCGCCGGTCCCGCCGGTGCGAGCCTGCGCCGGCAAAAGCCGCCCTGGCTTCTATGCCGTACCTTGCGGCAGCGCGCGCAATCTCTGGATGCTGCCGTTAAAGTTTCTTGCCATGCTTCGCGTGTGCGGGCAACGCTTTTGCAATGCTGCCCGCACAATTTATGGGGGAGTTTCCGTTACGGCCTGTCAGGGTAAAGGCCGTTGATCATGATGCAATAGCTCATCGCCAGCGACGGCGACTGGTTGGAGAAGGCGAGGCCATTGCCAGTATTACCGATCGTCACCGCGCCGCCGGTAATGCCGGACTGGTAAGTGAAGCTGATAGGGCCGTTACCGGCGGTGCCTGTCAACTGCACGTCGAGGCCGCTCAGTTCCACGTCGGGTGCTGTGCTGGTAGAGGGAACATAGATGGTTGCACCGCCGCCGCCCGATGCGGCACCCTTGCCGATATAGGAATTGGGGAGGAGCGCCGCGTCGCCGATCGTGTCTTTCGCATTGAGTTTGGCTGAAACGCCCAGGGTGCCGGCGGAGGCCGGGACATTCACTGTCTGCTGTCCGCCGCCAGTGCCGGTAAATGTGGCGCCATGATTATGCGGCGGCAGATTGGCCACGGTGAGGGTGGTGGTCGCCACGCCGGATTGTGTGGCGAAGACCTGATTGGGCAATCCGGGGCCCGTGCCGTAGTTCAGAATCGCCCGGCCGCGCAGGTCCGGCAGTGCGAACTGGCCGCTCTGCACGGAGCCGCCATACTGGGTGCCGATCAGGCTGTAGAGCGCCTGATTGCCGTTGATCGCAATCTGCCGCCCGTCTGCCGGCAGCCAGTTCCGCGGGCACCAGTTGAAGGCAAAGGCGCAGACGCTGCCGATGTAGGACTCCATGTTGCAGGCCTGTGCCGGAGCCGAGCTGCCGATCACGAGGGCGGTGCTGCCGGCGCCCAGCATGGCGAGGGCGCCGAGGGTGGATAGTCCTTGGCCGAAGATTCGGGCGGGTTTGAGCTGCTTTCTCATCCTGAACTCCAGTTTGGTTTCATGCGGTCTGGCGCGCACGGCTGGCGTGTGCGTCTGCCGCACATTGATGGAGATGAATGAGTGGATTTATTGTGAAGTGCCGTTGCTGTATTTTTCTTGATATAGATTATTATTATTGATTTAACTTTGTTTCTATCGGATTTTTGCTGAAGCTTGGGCTTGCCGTCGCAATTTTTTTGTGAGCCGTTTGACCTGCATGTGCAGGTTGAGTTGGGTCCGTCTGGCAAAGTGGCCAGCTTTCTGCTGGCCCGCCAGGTGTTCCGGTGTGCAGGGACGGCGTCAAAGGGGGGGCGAATTGCGTTGCGGGAAATGCCTGACTGCTGGGCCTGACGGCTGGCCGCGCCGGCTTGATCAAATCCGGAGAAGGCAGGCGGCATCAGGGCTGGTGTTACCGCTCGCGCAAGGGCAGGGCGACGGTGTCCTTGACCGTGTTGACGACAATGCGGGACTGCACGTCGGAGACCAGCGTGTTGTCGAGCAGCTTCAGCCGCAGGAAGTTGTCATAGGCCTTGATGTCCTCGGTGACCACCTTGATCAGATAGTCGACGGCGCCGGTGATGCGCTCGCAGGTGACGACTTCCTGCCAGTGATGCACCAGCTTGTCGAATGTCTCCATGTTCTCGCGGCTGGGCACGGTCAGCTTGACGAAGGCATAGGCGACAAAGCCGAGGCCGACGGCTTCCCGGTCGACAATGGCGGCCACCTGCCGGATGACGCCCATCTCCTTCAGCTTCTTGATACGGCGCCAGCAGGGCGTCTGGCTCATGCCGGCCGCGCGGGCAATCTCGGCGATGGATTGGGAAGCGTCCCTCTGGAGAACACGCAGGACGCGGATATCGGAGGGATCAAGAAGAAAATTCTCTGTCATGGGCCTGTCGGGGAAGAAAATCACGGCCAAGGGCTTGTCTGGCGGCACAATAGCACAGAAATCATCCGCGAAAAGGAGGATATTGGTGTTTGAGAAACCGCACTGGCACCCGGGAGTAGAAGGCGGGCGTCGGGCGGCGGAGGAGGGAACCGATGAACGCTTACGCGCCCGTGGTGTCGCTGGACGACAAATATACCGCAACAGGCGGCCGGATCTATCTGACCGGCATTCAGGCGCTGGTGCGCCTTGCCCTCGACCGGCAGCGGCTTGATCATCTTGCTGGCCTGAAGACCGGCGGGTTCATCTCCGGCTACCGCGGCTCGCCTCTGGCTGGCTATGACACGGAACTGACGCGTGCCCGCAAGCATATTGCAGCCCACGACGTGGTGTTCAAGCCCGGGATCAACGAGGAACTGGGCGCGACGGCCGTCTGGGGCTCACAGAAGCTGCGGCTGCATGGCAAGGGCTCCGATTTCGACGGCGTTTTCGGCATCTGGTACGGCAAGGCGCCGGGCGTTGACCGGGCCGGTGACGTTCTGAAACAGGCCAATGCCTCGGGCGTGGACCGCAACGGCGGCGTGCTGGCGCTGGCGGGCGATGATCATCTGGCCAAGTCCTCAATCCTTCCCGCGCAGAGTGAATTCTTTTTCGAGCATGCGGAAATTCCGGTGCTCAATCCTTCCGACATTCAGGATGTGCTCGACTTCGGCCTGCATGGCTTCGAAATGTCGCGCTTTGCCGGGCTGTGGTCGGCACTGATCTGCCTTGCCGATACGATGGATGCTTCGGCGACCATTTCCGTCGATGCCGGCCGGCTGCATTTCGCCCGTCCCGAGCAGGACCCCTGGCTGCTGCATGACCTGAACCGTGTGCTGCTCCTCGGCAACCGGCTGGAAACAGAGCGCCTCCTGCGCGACGTGCGGCTTCCGGCGGCTCAGGCCTATGTGCGGGCAAACCGGCTGGACCGGGTGGCCTTCGGTGCCAGCCGCCCCCGTCTTGGCCTCGTGGCCACAGGCAAGGCTTACCGTGACCTCTTGCAGGCGCTGGATCTTCTGGGCATCAACGAACAGCGTGCGAAGGAAATCGGCCTTGCTGTGTACAAGGTGGCGCTGGCCTGGCCGCTGGAGCCTTCAGGCCTTGCCGAGTTTGCGCGCGGCCTCAACAAGCTGATGGTGGTGGAGCACAAGCGCGCCTTCCTGGAGCCGCAGATCAAGGAAATCTCCTATCATTGGCCGGCTGATGCCCGCCCGCGCATCTGGGGCAAGCGCACCCCGGAGGGTGAGCCGCTGCTGTCTGATGTGCTGGAGCTTTCGGTCTCGGAAATCATCCGGGCGCTGCTCGGTTATCTGCCGGAAGATGTGGTGACCGATGAGATGCGGGATGTGAGTGCCCGCATGAACAATCAGGTGATGTGGGCGCAGGGGCATGCGGAGCGTGCGGTGCGCATTCCCTATTTCTGCTCCGGCTGCCCGCATTCCTCTTCCACCGTTGTTCCGGAAGGCGCCCGCTCGCTCCCCGGCATCGGCTGTCACGCCATGACCGAACAGGCGGGCCGTACCACTGACGGGCAGATCGCCATGGGCGGCGAGGGGGTGCTGTGGGTGGGGCAGAAGGACTTTGCCCGCGACACCCACGTCTTTGCCAATCTGGGCGACGGCACCTATTTCCACTCCGGCATTCTGGCGATCCGCCAGGCGGTGTCCTCCAAGGTGCCGATCACCTACAAGATCCTCTACAACGACGCGGTCGCCATGACTGGCGGCCAGCCGCATGACGGCCCGCTGACAGTGCCGCAGATGACGCGCCAGCTGGAAGCCGAAGGTGTGGCACGTATTGCCGTCGTCAGCGAGCGGCCTGAAACCTATACTGGCCGCAAGGATCTGGCGCCTCTGGTGGAGGTGCTGCACCGGGACCATCTGATGGAGGTGCAGCGCGAGTTCCAGAAAGTCGATGGCGTTACCGTCATCATCTATGATCAGACCTGCGCCGCCGAAAAGCGCCGCCGCCGCAAGAAGGGCGCCTATCCGGATCCGGACCTGCGGCTCTTCATCAACGACCGGGTGTGCGAGGGCTGCGGCGATTGCTCGGTCCAGTCCAACTGCCTGTCGGTGGAGCCGGTGAAGACCCGCTACGGCGAAAAGCGCCAGATCAACCAGTCCAGCTGCAACAAGGATTTCTCCTGCGTGAAGGGGTTCTGCCCCTCTTTCGTGGAAATCGAGGGCGCGGCGCTGCGTAAGGCGGAAACCCACGGCGTGGACGTGGACGGCCTTCTGGCCGGTCTGCCGCCGGTGGAGCTGCCCGGTCTGGAGCGGACGCTGAACCTGCTTATCGCCGGTATCGGCGGCATGGGTGTGACGACGATCTCCGCCGTGCTGGCCATGGCTGCGCATCTGGATGGCAAGCAGGCCTCGACGCTGGACATGACGGGGCTGGCGCAGAAGGGCGGGCCGGTGACCTCGCATGTGCGTTTTGCCTCGCTGGCCCGCTCCATCGAGGGGCCGCGCGTTCCCACCGCCAGTCTTGATGTGCTGATTGCCTCCGACATGGTGGTGGCCACCAATGCCGAGCAGCTGGCCCTGACCAACCGCTCCGCCACCCGCGTCTTTGCCAACACCCGCGTGGCGCCGACGGCGGAATTCGTGCTGAAGCAGACGCTTTCCTTCGACGAGGCGCGGATGCTCAAGTCGCTGGAGGCCGCCTCCATCCTGTGCAAGGCAGCGGATGCGGCGACGATTGCCGAGCAGCTGCTGGGCGATGCCATCTATGCCAACATGATGCTGGTGGGTATGGCCTTCCAGAGCGGCGCCCTGCCGGTGAGCGCGGAAGCCATCGAAACGGCGCTGCATCTCAATGGTGCGCAGGTGAAGGCTAATGTGAAGGCCTTCCGCGCTGGCCGCGTGCTGGCGGCGGCCCCTGAGAAGATCCTCGCCGCCCTGCCGCAGCCGGACAAGCTGGAGCCGGAAACGCTGGACGCGCGCATTGCCCGGCAGGAGCGCGAGCTGACGCTCTATCAGGATGCCGCCTATGCCGCCCGGTTCCGCAAGCTGATCGATGCGGTGCGGGCAGCCGATACAGCGCACGGTCCCGGCACCTTCCGCCTGACTGAAACGGCGGCGGACATGCTCTACAAGGTCATGGCCTACAAGGACGAGTATGAGGTGGCGCGGCTTTACGCCGATCCGGCTTTTGCCGGGAAGCTGAAGGCGCAGTTCGAGGACCCGAAGAAGGTGAAGGTGATGCTAGCCCCGCCGCTGCTGTCGCGGGGCAAGGACCCGAAGACCGGGCGGCCGGCCAAGATGGGGTTCGGCCCCTGGGTGTTCACCGCCTTCCGCCTGATGTCGAAATTGAAGGGCCTGCGTGGCACCGCCTTCGATCCCTTTGGCCGCACGGCGGAGCGCCGGGCCGAGCGGGCGCTGGTGGCAAGCTATTCAGCAGATCTCCAGACCATCATCGCGGCGCTGCCCAAGGCCAGCTACGGCCTGCTGGTGGAACTGGCCCGCGTGCCGGATCTGGTGCGTGGCTATGGTCCGGTGAAGGAGGAGAACCTGAAGAAGGCAGAAGCCAAGCGCGAGCAACTGCTCGGCCGGCTCAAGGGAGACACGCCGGAGTTTGCAGCGGCGGCTGAGTAATACCGGCTCCTGGTGAGCCAGGCGCTGCACTGCCGGAATGAACCCCTGTTTCAGCCATGCCCGCTTGAAGAGTTCCACGGCGCAGGGCTGTTCTATTTTGCCGAGTTTCTGGCAGCGGCAGTGCGGGCCTTCTGGCAGTGGGAAGGGGCAGAGACTGCAGCTTTGCGCTTCGAGAGGCCACATGTGGTGCTGTTCACGGGCAATATCGACCAGGGCGAAACCCTGTGCATCCGTCTGAGTTCGGTGCTGGGCACCGAGCCGGCGAACCTTTGCACGGCCGGACGCATGGATGGCTCCGTGACCGCATCTGTCCTGTTCGGTCATGGGGAGGATGATGGCGGATAAATCCGCAATAACCAAACCCCGATGAGCTGCCTCATCGGGGTTTGGTCAAGCCATGCGGTATTTGAGCATTTCGAGGCGTGATGCACCAGCATCTCAGAGCCTTGGTATAAGCCGGTAAGCGTATCCTGAAAATCCATCCTGAATTCGGCCAGTTTGGGCTCCGGAAAAGCCAGCGCCGAAGCAATGTCATCTGTCTGAAATGTACGTGTCACAAACCTGTAATACCCCGAACGTACAGGTGGCCAGACGTCAGGAAAGGATGATACATGAAACATCTTCTGCTCTCCGCCGCAATGATCCTTGCTGCCACGGCTGCTCAGGCCGAGTTCAAGCTGGACGCCCGCTACACCGACGCTGATGGTGACATGGTTGCAGATATTCCGTCTGACCCTGCACAGCTTGTCGATCCGGCGCAGCTGATCTTCGCCTATACCCCTGTCGAGGATCCGGCAGTCTACGCCGAAGCCTGGTCGGATTTCCTGGCGCATATGGAAGCGGTCACCGGCAAGCCGGTGCAGTTCTTCCCGGTACAGTCCAATGCAGCCCAGATCGAGGCAATGCGCGCCGGCCGCCTGCATGTCGCAGGCTTCAACACCGGCTCCAACCCGCTGGCGATTGCCTGCGCAGGCTTCCGTCCCTTTGCCATGATGGCCAAGGCCGACGGCTCCTTCGGCTACGAGATGGAATTCATCACCTATCCGGGTTCGGGTATCGAGAAGGTGGAAGACATCAAGGGCCGCACGATGGCTTTCACGGCTGAAACCTCGAACTCCGGCTTCAAGGCGCCTTCCGCCCTGATGAAGGCGCAATATGGCATGGAAGCTGGCCGTGATTTCACGCCCGCCTTCTCCGGCGCCCATGACAACTCGATCCTCGGTGTGGCGAACAAGGACTATGACGCTGCTGCGATCGCAAACTCGGTCATGTCCCGCATGATCCAGCGCGAAGTGATCAAGCCCGAGCAGATTGTCACGATCTACAAGTCCGACACGTTCCCGACCACCGGTTACGGCACGGCGCATAACCTGACGCCGGAGTTGCAGGAGAAGATCCGCGAAGCCTTCTTCAGCTTCAACTGGGCCGGCTCTTCGCTGGAAAAGGAATTCTCCAAGTCTGGTGAAGCACAGTTCATCCCCATCACCTTCAAGGAATACTGGTCGGTGGTGCGTGAAATCGATGCGGCCATGGGCGTTCAGTACACCTGCAACTGATCTTTCCTGAAATGCACAAGACAGGCGGGGATGACCCCGCCTGTCCGTTTTGAGAAGGCCACCCATGCTGCACATTCAGTCGCTGACCAAAACCTACAAGACCGGCGACAAGGCCCTGACGGATGTCTCCTTCGATTTGCCAAAGGGACAGGTTGCCGGGTTGATCGGACCGTCAGGGGCTGGAAAGTCCACCTTGATCCGCTGCATCAACCGGCTGGTCCAGCCGACCTCGGGCAAGGTGCTGCTGAACGGGCTCGATATTACGGCCCTTGGGGCGGGTGATCTGCGCCGGGCGCGGCGGCGGATCGGCATGATCTTTCAGGAATACGCGCTGGTGGAGCGCCTGACGGTGATGGAAAACGTACTGTCGGGACGGCTGGGCTACGTGCCCTTCTGGCGCTCCTTCACGCGCCGCTTTCCGCCCGAGGACATCCAGCGCGCCTTCCGGCTGCTGGACCGGGTCGGCCTTTCTGCCCATGTGAACAAGCGTGCCGATGCCCTGTCGGGCGGCCAGCGCCAGCGCGTCGGCATTGCCCGGGCGCTTGAACAAGAGCCTGAACTGCTGCTGATCGATGAGCCGACGGCGAGCCTAGACCCCAAGACGAGCCGCCAGATCATGCGGCTCATCGTCGAGATTTGCCGCGAGAGCGGCCTTCCGGCCATCATCAACATCCACGACGTGGTACTGGCGCAGCAATTTACGGACCGCATCATCGGCCTGCAGGCTGGGCGCGTGGTGTTTGATGGCCCTCCGGCTGGTCTGACAGAAGAGGTTCTGACGCGGATCTACGGCGCCGAAGACTGGACAGCCATGCGCAAGGGCGCGGCCGAGGATGCTCAGGCCGAGGCTGACGAGCGTGTGAAAACCGAAAAAATGCTGGGGGCGCTCTAGTGTCCGGTGCCCGTGATATGACCAGCTATCCCACGAGCTGGCGGCGCCCGCCCCAGATGATCACGTCGCGCCACTGGCGCGTGTTGCTGGCGGTTGGGGCAGTTGCCTATCTGGTGCTTGCCATCGGCAGTGTCGATGTGAACTGGACCCGCATTGCCGAAGGCTGGGAGCGCGGCCTGCGGTTCATCGGCGGCTTCCTGCAGCCGGATTTCACCTCCCGCTGGCGCGATATCTCGGCCGGGCTGATGGAAAGCCTGACGATGACCCTCACCTCGACCGTGATGGGCATTCTCATTTCCGTTCCCATCGGGATTGGAGCCGCGCGCAATGTTTCACCTGCCTGGATCTACACGATCTGCCGCAGCATCATTGCTGCAAGCCGCGCCTTGCAGGAGATCATCGTGGCGATCTTCTTCGTCGCCCTGTTCGGGTTCGGCGCTTTTGCCGGTTTTCTGACGCTGACCTTTGCGACGATCGGCTTCATCGCCAAGCTTCTCGCCGAGGACATCGAGGATATCGATGAGGCGCAGGCCGAAGCCATCCGCGCGACCGGTGCAAGCTGGTTGCAACTGATCAATTACGCGATCCAGCCGCAGGTGATGCCGCGCCTCATCGGGCTCAGCCTATACCGCTTCGATATCAATTTCCGCGAAAGCGCGGTGATCGGGATCGTCGGCGCAGGGGGGATCGGCGGAACGCTGAACACGGCGCTCAACCGCTATGAATATGACAGCGCCGGTGCGATCCTGCTCATCATCATCGCCATTGTGATGGTGGCTGAATATGGCTCCGGCCATCTGCGGAGGCTGCTGAAATGACCGGCACGCAGATCTGGCGTCACCGCACGCCAAAGACCCGACTCGCCCTGTGGGTGTTCTGGGTTTTCGTCGTGGCGCTGTTTGTCTGGTGCTGGAACACCATGACAGCGCGCACCATGTGGCTGTTTGTCTATGATGCGCCCAATGCGGCCGGGGACCTGATCGGCCGCGCCCTGCCGCCGCGCTGGTCCTATATGGAGAAGTTGTGGGCACCACTCTGGGACACGATCAATATTGCGACGCTGGGCACGCTTCTGGGCATCTTGATTGCCGTGCCGCTTGCCTTCCTGGCCGCGCACAACACCACGCCGTCGCGCCTGCTGCTCAGGCCTTTCGCTTTGTTCTGCATTGTAGCGTCCCGCTCCATCAACTCCCTGATCTGGGCACTTCTGCTGGTCTCCATCCTCGGGCCGGGCCTGCTGGCCGGGATCCTCGCCATCGCCTTCCGCTCGGTCGGCTTCATTGGCAAGCTGCTTTATGAAGCGATTGAGGAAACGGATCAGGCGCAGATCGAGGCTATCACTGCCACCGGGGCCAGCCAGGCACAAATCCTCAATTACGGGATCGTGCCGCAGGTCCTGCCGGCTTTTTATGGCATTTCCGTCTTCCGCTGGGACATCAACATCCGAGAAAGTGCGATCCTCGGCCTGGTCGGGGCGGGGGGCATCGGTGCTCAGCTTCAGGCCAGCCTGAATGTTCTCGCCTGGCCTCAGGTCATGCTCATCATTCTCGTGATCCTGGCGACCGTTGTGGTCTCCGAATGGGTCTCTGCCAGGGTGAGGCACGCGATCATCTGATGCAGTTGCCCCTGTCACGCAGCGGCATAGGTGTCTTTCCGGCTGCACGTGAGTCCAATCTCCGGATATGGCAATGTCATGCTTCGTCATACAGAAGCATGACAGGAGGATCGTCATCATCCGTAATCAAAGGCTCTTCCCTGCGGCCGGGGGGCGTGCTCACGCGGGCTGCTTTCGTCGCGGTTATTCATCATGATCGCGCTGCTGCTCGGCGGAACCGGCCTGTTTCTCGCCGGTATGTGGATGATGACCGACGGCCTCAAGCTGGCGGCCGGAAAGGCGCTTGAGGGGCTGTTGCGCAGCGCCACCGGCGCACCCTGGCGGGGCGTTCTTGCCGGCATTGCCGTGACGGCGGTTGTTCAGTCGTCCAGTGCGGTGACGGTGGCGACCATCGGCTTCGTCAACGCCGGCCTCCTGTCGCTGGCCCAGTCTGTCTGGGTCATCTTCGGCACCAACATCGGCACCACCATGACCGGCTGGCTGGTGGCAACGCTTGGCTTCAAGCTGGATATCGTCAGTCTGGCCCTGCCGCTGCTGGGGGAGGGGATGATCATCCGGGTTGCGGCCGGCTCACGCGGCCGGCTCTCCGGGCTTGGTCAGGCGGTGGCCGGTTTCGGGGCCTTTTTCCTCGGTGTCGGTTTCTTGCAGCAGGCCTTTGGTGACGTGGCCGTGCCTGCAGCCTTGTCCAGCCTTGCCCAGACGCCGCTGCTCGGAATTCCCGTGTTTGTGGCCGTGGGCATTGGCCTCACACTTCTGACCCAATCTTCGAGTGCCGCCATGGCGCTTGTGCTGACGTCGAGCGCGGGCGCGGGACTGCCGGTGTTCCTCGGGGCTGCCGCCGTCATCGGCACCAATATCGGCACCACATCCACGGCCGGATTTGCAGCCCTCTCGGCAACGCCGCCTGCCCGCCGGGTGGCTGCCGCCCATATTGCCTTCAACGGCCTGACGGCCTGCGCTGCATTGGTTCTGCTATATCCATTATTGCAGCTGGCTCAATGGCTTGCGGCGGAAGTGTCAGGAAGCGATTCTGGTGCTGCCGATATCGCCCTGGTGCTGGCTGTCTTTCATACCCTTTTCAACTGCATGGGCCTGATCCTGATCTGGCCCATGACCGGCAAACTGGTGAACTGGCTGGAGCACCGTTTCGTCAATGCGCAGGAGAAGATCGGCCGTCCGGAGTTTCTCGACCCGACCTTGCGTCCGGTTCCCCAACTGGCCTTGCGCGGACTGCTGCTGGAGACGGACAGGCTGTCCGGTATCACGCATGCCTTCGCACGCGATTGTCTGGCTGAACCGCGCGTGGCCACCGGCGAGCTTGACGCACGCCTGACCGGCAGTCTCGCGCTTGGCCGGGCCATCCGCAGCTTTATCGAGCACATGAACAAGGAGGCTATGCCGCAAGCGGTCTCCGAGGCCATTCCCGATATCATCCGCGGGGTGCAGCATCTGGAGGAGGTTGCGCAGTTCTCGGCGGCAGCCGTCTCTGTTGCCGCGCTGGAGCCGGAGGGAGAGGCCCGTCAGGACGTGGAGCGCATGCGCCAGTCTGCACTGAAAGCCCTAACCGCAGGACAGCCGTCCCGGAAGAACCCGCTCCCGCCCGACATGGTTGAAGCGGCGATGACTGAAACCGAGACACTTTACCAGTTGACGAAGGCTTCTCTCCTGTCCCGCGCAAGCCTGGCAGGCGAACATGTCGAGACGATCGAACGCAGTCTGCTGCAGATCCAGCACATGCGCCGTTGCGTCCGGGCCTCCTGGAAGGCGCACCGGCGTTTGGACCGCTGGTTTATGACGTTAGATCGGGATGGTGTTCAGCAGGATATGGGAAAGCCAGTAGATTAAATAAGGTATTTGACGTTGCAATTCTTGATTGTTTTCTTTTGGATGACCTAACGTTCGTATTAGTGAATTTTCTGGTTTGGTATTGATTTATTCTTTCCTTGTGTGATTTTTCCTGTATTAATTTGAGTTTAAGTCCTTTGCTTCAATGTGCTTTCAAAGGTTTTCGTAGGGTTGTTAAATGAACCTCGGCCAGTGGAGTGTCAGGAACAAGGTTCTTCTGCCTGTCTGGATCATGGCAGCTTTCATCGTTCTCGTGGTGACCATCAATCTGGTCATCCTGCGGGGTGAATTGGAGCGCGGCCACGTGGAAAAGGTGCGCGCGCTTGTCGAGGCCGCCCGCTCCATTACGGAAGAAAGCTACCGGCTGGCGCAGGATGGGACGTTGAGCGAGGATGCTGCCAAGGACAAGGCACGCGATGCCATCCGGGCGATGATCTTCAATGGCGGTGCGCGCGTCTTCGTCTTTGATGAGACCGGAAACCGGGTGGTCAGCAATACAGTGGCGGAAGAAGGTACCAGCGCCTGGGGCTCCCGCCACACCCGGGATATGATCCGCAACGGCCTGAACGGGGGCGGCGTCACCTATTACAAGGGCGCAAGAACGCTGGATGGAGTCACCACCCGCGGCAGGCCTAAGGCCGCGTGGTCTGAGCATTTTGCCCCGTGGGGATGGGTCATTTCCTCTGCGGTCTATCTGGACGACGTGAACACCTCCTTCTGGAACCATCTTCTGCGCTTCGCCTTGATTTTCGGGGCGGTTGGAGTGTTCCTGCTGATCTGGGTCAATGCCATCGTCGGCAGTATCACCGGTCCGGTGCTGCGATTGACAGCCAATATGAAGCAGCTGGCGGACGGCGACACACATGTGACTGTTGAGGACACCGGACGCGCCGACGAAATCGGCCAGATGGCCGCGGCCATGCGAACCTTCGTGTCCTATGAGCAGGAGCGCCACGCGCTGCACGGAAAGCTGCAGGAACTGGCCTTCTCCGACAGTCTGACCGGCCTTGCCAATCGCGCCTCCTTTCAGGACCGGCTGCAGTGCGAACTGGACCGCGCAGCGGCAGATGGCAGCCATTGTGCCCTGATCGTGGTGGATCTTGACCGGTTCAAGACGATCAACGACACCATGGGCCATGCGGCAGGAGATGCGGTCCTGATCCAGACGGCGCGGCGGATCGAGAGTGCGGTCTGTGCGCGCGCCTTCATCGGACGGCTCGCCGGCGATGAGTTCTTCGTGGTTCTGCCTGACCTGCCAGGCGTTGACGAGGCAATGGTTCAGGCAAACCGGCTTGTTGAGGCCATGCGCCAGCCCATGATGGTTGAGGACGCGGTGCTTCAGGTGTCTGTCAGCACCGGCGTGGCCGCCGGTCCCGGCGACAGTGCCAGTGCTCCGGCGCTGTTCCGCTTTGCCGATCTTGCCCTTTACGATGCGAAGCAGGCCGGCGGCAATTGCGCGCGCGCTTACAGGACACAGATGGGCGAAACCATCGAGAAGCGGTTCAAGCTTGAGACCATGATGAATGGCGCGCTCAAGCGCGGTGAGTTCAAAGCTGCCTTTCAATTGAAGATGGATTTGGCCACTGGTTATCCGGCAGGTGCGGAGGCGCTGTGCCGATGGGTTCATCCGTGTTTTGGCAACATCAACCCGGCTGAGTTCATTCCGGTGGCTGAGGAAACCGGCCAGATCATTGCTATCGGCAACATGATGCTGCGCGAGGCCTGCAAGTTCGCAGTTCAGGTCAATCATGCGTCTGCGCGGGCCATGGTCATCGCAGTCAACGTGTCGCCGCGCCAGCTGATGAATGGCGACTTTCTGATCCGGCTGCGCGACTGCCTTGCCGCCACCGGCTGTCAGCCGGAATGGCTGGAACTGGAGATCACCGAAAGCCTGCTGCTGAGCGAGGGCGGCGGTGTACATGAGACGCTGGAGCAGATCGCGGCCATGGGCATCGGCATTGCCATCGATGATTTCGGCACGGGCTATTCCGCACTCAGCTATCTGCACCGCTTCCCGATCACGGCCCTCAAGATTGACCGCTCCTTCATGAACGGCATTTGCAGTGACCCGCAGCAGGAAATCCTGGTGCGGACCATTCTGGCCATGGCCCATGGTCTTGGCCTGGAGACCACTGCCGAAGGCATCGAGACCGAGGACGTGGCCCGCAAGCTCGCTTCCATGAACTGCCGCTTCGGTCAGGGCTATCTCTGGCACCGCCCCGCTGGGGCAGAGGAAACCTCCGGCATCATGTGCGGACTGGCCGTGGCCTGAGCCTGGCCAGCCTCCCGGGCGTCATTTTCCCTTGCCGTAAAGCTCCCGCCAGGCGGGCAGCGTATCGCCCTTGGCCGGGGTGGCATGATAGACGCCGCGGGCAATGGCACGGGCGAGGCTGGAAGCAGCGGCGGCGCCCAGTTCGATCATGTCCGCCAATGGCTCTGCCAGCCTGTGGCGGCCGGTGGAGAGCGCAAAGACGAGATCTCCGTCCATGGGCGTGTGCGCAGGCCAGAGGGCGCGGGCAAGGCCGTCATGCGCCATGACAGCCAGCCGTTTGGCTTCTGCCTTGGTCAGGATGGCATCGGTAGCCACAATGGCGATCGTCGTGTTGGCACCGGCGCGCAGGGCATCGAATTTGGTGCGCGGCACGGCTGTGTCTGCGGGGAGGGGGGACGGCAGTCCGAGGCCGCCGAATTCATCGCCCCGCTCGAAAGGCGCTGCCCAGAAATGCGGGCCATCGCCCATGGTGGCCCGGCCAAGCGCATTGACGGCCACCAGCGCGCCGGCGGTGGCGCCGCTGGACAGGCGCGAGGACGCGGAGCCGAGTCCGCCCTTGAGATTTGCGGTGGTGGCACCGCATCCGGCGCCATGGCTGCCGAGTGCGAAGTCCAGCCCCGCTGCCTCAAGGGCGGCGCGGCCAAGCTCGCGGTAGGGAGCGTAATCTCCCCAGCTCTTGTCCCCGCCATTCATCAGGTCAAACAGGATGGCGCCGGGCACGATCGGCACGCGCACGGGGCCGACCTGAAAGCCGCGGCCCATGGCGGCAAGCCCGGCCTGCACACCGGCTCCCGCATCAAGTCCGAAAGCCGATCCGCCGGAAAGCACCAGCGCATCGACTTTCTCCACCGTCTGGTCCGGCTCCAGCAGGGCCGTATCACGTGTGCCCGGCGCGCCGCCGTGAATGGCAACGGAAGCCACCGCCGGTTCATCCGGCAGCAGCACCGTCACGCCGGACTTCAGCGTCATATCTTCTGCCGATCCAACGCTTAGGCCCGGGACATCCGTGATCAGATTGCGCAAGATCTTATTCCTTCCGGTGCTTGCATTGTGTTGCAGCAGCCGTTGGCCGCCCGGGACATCTTCCGAGCTTAGGGGCCTTTGCTGCCGGTTGAAAAGGGGCATGCCTGTGGCGTGGTTCAAGGTGGCATCCGCTTGCGGCCTTGGCTAGGATGCGGGCAGAAACGGAAGCCAATATTTGATGAGGCGTTGATTCATGCGGCAGTTCAAGAGCTTGGCGCCATTTGCTGCGGGACTGGTGATGGCCGGTATGCTGACCGGCGTGCTGGCCGCTCCCGCACAGGCTGACATTCGCATTGCCGTTGCCGCTGCCTTTTCCGGCCAGTTTGCGCCATTGGGGGATCAGATCCTGGCCGGGGCGCGGCTGGCGGTTGAAGACATCAACGCCAGCGGCGGCCTGCGCGGGGAAAAGCTGGTGCTGGAGGAAGCCGATGACCGCTGCGACCCGGAGCGGGCCACGGCGGTTGCCAATCAGCTCACCGGCAAGGGCGTGCAGCTTGTCATCGGGCACCTGTGCTCCAGCGCCACATTGGCGGCAGCGCCCGTCTATGCGGAGGCGGGGCGCATCCAGATCACGGTGGCTTCCGCGCTGCCGCAACTGACCGAAGCACGGCCGGGGCCGGGTTTCTTCCGGCTTGGGCCGCGCGAAGATGCCACCGCGCCTTTCATCGCGGAGCGTCTTGCCCGGGAGTTTGCCGGCAAGCGCATCGGCCTCGTCACCGACCGCAGCGCCTATGGCAAGGATTTCGCTGCCCGTGTGAAGGCTGCGATGCAGGCAAAGGGGCTTTCTCTTGCGCTGGAGCGGGAATTTGATGCGGGTGTACGGGACCTGAAGCCTCTGGCCTCTGTGCTCAAGGGGGAGCGGCTGGATGTAGTGGTGCTGGGCTCCTATGCCGGGGATGCTGGCCATCTCGCCGCCGCCCTCAGCGCCTTGGACATGCAGGTGCCCGTGCTGGCTGGCGATGCGGCCATGGGGATGGAGTTTGGCGCGGCGGCAGGCGAGGCGGCAAGCCGTGTCGAGGTCGCCTTCATGGCCGATCCGGCTGCCGTTCCGGACAGTCCTGCCCGTGAGATTGCCAGCCGCATGCGGGCTGCGGGCATGGTGCCTTCTCCTTATGCCACGGATGGCTACGCCGCCGTCCAGCTCTTCTCAGCCGCTGTGGACGCCTCTGGCAGCTTCGACTTTGCGCCCGTGGCCGCAGCGCTTCAGTCCGGCAGATTTGACACCGTCAGCAGCACAGTCTCGTTCTTGCCCGACGGGGACCGGGAAGGCGCGGGCCTTTCCTGGTACCGCTGGCAGGATGGCCGGTTCCGTCCCTCGGATCTGCCGCGTTAACGTTCTTTTCAGAATGCACCTCCGGGCAATGCCCTCTGACCGGCACCTGCGCTAGATTGGCCGGGTGAGGCCGTGCGGCGTCCGGCCTCACCAACGTCTGCGCTTGTCTGATGTACCGGGGGAAATCATGCGCCCTATTGCCGTGATCATGCGTTCGCTTGCCCTTTTGGCGGTCTGTGGCGGCCTGCTGGGTCTTGCCCTTGCCGCGCCGGTGCAGGCCCGTGCAGAGCGCGTGGCCTTTGCATCGCAGGGGCTTGCTCCGGGCACGATCGTCATCCGCAACAGCGAGCGGCGGCTTTATCTGGTGCTGGGAGAAGGGCAGGCGCTGGCCTATCCGGTGGCGGTCGGCAAGAAGGGCAAGGCCTGGACCGGCCGCACCTATGTGACGGGCCGCTATCTGCGCCCTGCCTGGATTCCGCCAGCGGTGGTGAAACGCGATTTTCCGGACATGCCGGACCGGATCGAAGGCGGTGCGCCCAACAACCCGATGGGCGTTGCCGCCATGACGCTGGCCGGCGGTGAGTTCGCCATCCATGGCACCAACCGCCCCGGCAGCATCGGCCGCCCTGTCTCCTATGGCTGCATCCGCATGCACAATGAACATATCGCCGACCTGATCCAGCGCGTGCGTGAAAACACCCCTGTGATCGCGCTGCCGTGAGGCTGTGTAAATTAGCCGTCCGCCTTGCGCAGCCAGTGGCGCGGGTCGGTGGAGGCCGCTGATGGCCCGGCGCTTTCGCCTGACAGCGTGCGCACGAGATCGGCGACGGCATCCAGCGAATGCGCGGCGCGGAACTCGTCCACATGCGGCAGCATGGTCCGGATGCCCTTGGCCTTGGCTTCGAACCCGTCAAACCGCAGCAGCGGATTGAGCCAGATCAGCCGCCGGCAGGAGCGGTGCAGGCGGGAGATTTCCCGCGCCAGATCCTCGTCCGTGTCCCGCTCCAGCCCGTCGGTGATCAGCAGCACCGTTGGCCCGCCCGACAGCACGCGGCGGGACCAGAGGCGGTTGAACTCGTGCAGCGCAGTGGCAATGCGGGTGCCGCCGGACCAGTCGGCCACTCCGGCGGAACAGGCCGCCAGAGCTTCGTCCGGGTCCTTCATCCGCAGCTGCCGGGTGACGTTGGTGAGGCGCGTGCCGAACAGGAAGGTGTGCACGGCGGGCCGGGTTTCCGTCAGTGCATGCATGAAATGCAGGAGCAGGCGGGAATACTGGCTCATGGAGCCGGAGATATCGCACAGGGCGATGAGCGGCGGGCGCTTTTCCTGCGGCTTGCGGTGCTTCAGATCGATGATGGCTCCGCCTGCGCGCAAGGTTGCACCCAGTGTGCGGCGCGGGTCGATGCGCCCGCGCGCGGCAGGGGCGAGACGGCGGCGGCGGATCGTGTCCTTCGGCATCGCCATGGCGCGCAGCGCCGCTTTCGCGGTCTCGATCTCGTCAGCCGTCATCTGGGCAAAGTCCCGCGATTGCAGCAGCTCGCGGCCGGATACGGTGAAGCGGGCATCCACCTCCACCTCGGGCTGCTCCTCGCGCGGCTCGCGCTCGCGGGCGGCCTTGAAGGCCTGGGAGACGCGGGTCTGTCCGGCCTTGGGCTTTTCCGGCGAGCCGCGCGGCGGGGCAACGGGGGAGAGGATGGCCAGCATCTTCTCGATGAGCCCGCGGCTCTGCCAGTAGATGCGGAAAGCCTCGTCAAACAGCACCCTCTGCTCGCGTTTGTGAACGAAGACGGCGTGCAGCGTCCAGTAGAAGTCCTCGCGGCTGGCAATGCCGCTCACCTCCACCGCGCGCACCGCGTCGATGATGGAAGCCGGGCCGGCCGGAAGGCCTGCCTTGCGCAGGGTGCGGGCGAAATGCACGATATTTGCCACCATGCGGCCATCGAGGCTGGACGCCTGTTCTGCTTGCGGGGCGGCGGGTGTGATCATCGCGCGGGGCTCAGACGTTCGGCATGGCGGCTGCGGTGGATGGCAGTGTGCTGCGGATTTCCTCCACCATCTGACGCAGCTTCGAGCCGCGCACCCGCTCGATATCGTCCTGATACTTCAGCAGGACGCCAAGCGTGTCACTGGCCATGTCCGGGTCCAATGCCAGTTCGTTCAGTTCGGTCAGTGCGGTTGCCCAGTCGAGGGTTTCGGCAACGCCCGGCTGCTTGAACAGGTCTTCCGTTGCGCGCAGGCGCTGGACGAAGGCGACGATTTCCGCCGTCAGCCGTTCGGGTGCGCCCGGCACCTTGCGCCGCACGATGGCCAGCTCCCGCTCTGCGTCCGGATAATCGACCCAGTGATAGAGACAGCGGCGTTTGAGAGCGTCGTGAATTTCGCGGGTGCGGTTGGTGGTGATGATCACCACAGGCGGCTCCTCCGCCCGGATGGTGCCCAGTTCCGGCACGGTCACCTGATTGTCGGCCAGCACCTCCAGCAGGAAGGCCTCGAAGGCCTCGTCGGCGCGGTCCAGCTCGTCGATCAGGAACACCGGCGGGCCGGAGAGCGAGGGCTCCAGCGCCTGCAGCACCGGGCGCTTAATGAGGAAACGCTCGCTGAAGATGGAGCGGGAGAGGTCCGCATGGTCCGTGTCTCCAGCCGCTTCCGCAATGCGGATCTCCACCATTTGCGCGGCATAGTTCCATTCATAGACGGCCGAGGCGATGTCGAGGCCTTCGTAACATTGCAGGCGGATGAGGTTGCGGCCCAGCGTGGCGGCCAGAACCTTGGCAATCTCCGTCTTGCCGACGCCGGCCTCGCCTTCCAGAAACAGCGGCCGCTTCATGCGCAGCGCCAGATGCAGCACGGTTGCCAGATCACGGCCGGCGACATAGCCGCCCTGATCCAGCAGCGCGAGCGTGCCGTCGATGCTTTCGGGAAGGGGCGTGCGGGCGGTGGTCATGCGGAAGGGCTCCCGGAACGTGCGGCCCGGCCTGAAGGCCGGAACTCTTGTCTTTAGTCCCTAACATATAGGCGCCAGCGGCAAGGCACAGCCCCTTTGCCGCAATTCATGGCCAGAATGGATCATGCTGAAGCAGCATTTCTCCGGAGGCTGAGGGTTTTGACGGACTTGCGAAGCAGAAGGGGGGCTGGCACGCAAAAGGAAGGCTGAGGGTGGACGGTCTGCGGGGCATGCGGCGGCGGACTTGCAGAAATCTTGAGGGAGAGGGACATGACAATGCTTTTCAGGCGAGGGCTGCGCGCTGCGGCCGTGGCAGTGATTCTGTTCGCTGCACCGGGCGCTGGTGCGGTGCTGGCGCAGGGTACACTTGCAGAGGCGGCGCAGGTGGAGCGCGGCAAGCTGATCGCAAAAGAGGCCTGTGCGGCTTGCCACGCCATCGGCCGTGATGATGCTTCGCCCAATGCGGATGCTCCGGCCTTCCGGGATCTGGGGCAGCGCTATCCAGTCGAGGATCTGGCGGAAAGCCTGGCCGAGGGCATCGTCACAGGCCATCCGGACATGCCGGAAGTGGCGCTGGAAGGGCAGGATGTGACATCCTTCATCGCCTATCTGAAGAGCATTCAGAGCAAAGGCGGCGCTGGCAGCACTCACTAAAGTCTGCTGCTAACATATTGAAAAATATAGCGAAGATTCATTTTTTAATTGCGCGTTTACTTCGCTGGCGCGACACTTATGCCGTGGTTTCGTCAAGGCATGAGGTGTTCCATGGGCACAAGCGAAGACTTCCGCAAGCAGATGGCAGGCTACGGGCTGCTGACGGCTGAAATCCTGTACAGAATGCCGGATCATCCCGCCCTTCTGCAGAGTTTTCTCTGGCAGACAGAAGACAAGGCCCCGACCTTTCCGGAACTGCGCCGGTTTCTGGCGTTCTGGGAGCGGGAGATTCAGGCCTTCATCCACACGGTGCGTCTGGCTCATCAGGATCTGATCGGCCCGCGTGATGTGCGCTATGCCAAGGGCGAGTTCCTGATTCATTGACGCGGTTGTCTCTGGAGCCAGCGGCTGGCAGCTGCCCGCCGCTGGTCCTCAGCCGTCGCTGTCTTGGCTTGGAGTGCTCTACGCCGCAGGGCGTTACTTGCACATTGACCCGCCGATCGGCCGGCCGTCCTTGCCGTACTCTAGGAAGGTAGAGAACTTCGTTCCGCCGGAAGCAAAGTCCAAGAGCTCATCCGGCAGCTCGTCCTGCGCAATGCTGCGCGGCAGAACCAGCACGGCTTCGCCCGGAGCTTCTTCCACAACGGTGATTTTCATGGCCGGAATAGGGTCGGTGCCAAGCAGGGCCTTGAGAGCCGCGTGCGGATTGGCCTTCAGGTCCTCGCGAAACGCGCTGTCAGCGATAGCCTTTTCAATCAGCGCCTTTTCAATGTGCTGGCGCGCCTGTGCAATCGGATCATGGGCCGGCATGTAAATGGGTCCCCGGAATGCTCTCTGAAAAGGGAGGGCGTGACCATCACACCCTCCGGTGACTGTCAGCAGTTACTTCTTCTTGCAGCCGCCGCCATCCGGATACGGCGGGCCGTAGAGAATGAAGGACGAGAAGCTGGTGCCACCGGAGGCAAAGTCCAGCAGATCGTCCGGCAATTCGTCCTGCCCGATGGAGCGCGGCAGCACGAGGACGACTTCCCCCGGGGCCTCTTCAACCACTGTGATCTTGTAGGAGGGGATCGGGTCATTGCCGATCAGCTCCTTGATGGCCGCATGCGGGTTGCTCTTCAGCAGCTCGCGGAAGGCGGCATCGGACGAGGCCCTCAGGATGAGGTGCTTCTCGATGTGCTGGCGGGCCTGGGTAAGCGGATCAAGTTCAGACATGAGCTTCTACTCCCTGGTATTCTCATGAACTCCGGTCTGCTTCGCCATCCCTGCCGGGCGCTGGTGAAGCATCCTTGTCACGAGATCTACCGGGAGTTCCCGGCGGACGGAGAACTTGACCCCAAATCTGCCGGTCAGGGCGTTTCAGGGCCTTGGCTGTATCCCGAGCCCCTTGCCGTCGCGCATGACGGCGCGCGCTTCGGGCAGAAAGTCCGAGCCATCGCCCTCATGCAGGACAAAGCCCGGCATCAGCCGCAGCGGCGCCTTGCTGGCGCGGATGGCGCGCAGCAGGATGCGGGTGGCGGCAGCATCGGCACGCGGGCGCAGGGGGATGATGTCGATGGCACCGAACCGGCCCTGAAACACATCCAGCAGTTCCTGCAGGCCATCGGCACGGAAGATGACGGTAAGCGTGCCGCCTTCACGCAGGATATCCGTTGCGGTCTTCGCCCATGGCTCCAGCCCGCGCTCGTCCAGCACATGGGCGCTGGCCCGCTCGCCCGAGGGCGAGGCCCGGAACTGGCCGGGCTGATAATAGGGCGGGTTCATGATCACGTGATCGGCCATGCAAGGGGTGAGGCCCGCCGCATGGCGCTGGGAACCCTTGGCGGTGATATCGGCCTCCAGCACGCTCACGCGGGGTGCAAAGGCACCATTGAGGGAATCAGCCAGTGCGCGCCGGGCCAGAAGGGCGGCCAGCGGATCGATCTCCACCAGGGTGACGCGAATATCCGGCAGGCGCGCTGCCGCGCAGAATCCTGCTGTGCCAACACCTGCGCCCAGATCCACCACATGACCCTTTGTGCCATCGGGCAGGGCAGCTGCCAGATAGACCGCATCAAGGCCCGCACGGTGGAACCCCTTTGCGGGTTGCTCGACGGTGACAAGCCCGCCCAGAAAGGCATCGCGTGTGGTGGCAACGCCTTCCGGCAGCGCTTCAGAAGCAAGGTCAGAGGCAGAATGGACGGGGCTCGTCATGTCAGTGCCCTTCTTCCGGCGTCAGCTCATGGCCAAGGCCCGCGTCGCGCATCAGGCGGCGTGCGGCGGTGATCTGATCGGCAGGGACAAGGATTCGCCGGGGAATCATGGCGAGCGAACCTTCCAGAATGCTCATGTTGGCATCCGCGACAAAATGCGCGATCCCGGCTTCGTCAAACATCGCTCCCACAGCTGAAATGAGAACCAGATCATTGGTCTTCAGCAGTTCTTCCATGATCCCGGTTTCCCTCTCTGAATAGAGCGCAGTGCAGACACATGGTTTATGCGTCTTTTCCGGTGGTGAACAACACTGTTCACTGCCTTGTCAAACGATTGATCCCTTGCGGGGGGGCGCTCGGCGACCTATTGTCCGCCAAAACCAGCCTTGGGAGAGTGTTTTGGCAGCCGTCGCCGCTTCCGCACCCGAATTGAAGAAAGCCAAGCCCGCAATCCAGCCGCTCGTCGATCTGACGGCAGGCGGCATGGGGCAGGTCAACGATCTGATCCTGTCCAAGGCGGGCTCGAATGTCGAGCTTATCCCCGAGATTGCCAAGCATCTGATCGACTCGGGCGGCAAGCGTCTGCGGCCAATGCTGACCCTCGCCATGGCGGACATGTTCGGCTACCGCGGCACGGGCCATGTCATCCTCGCGGCCAGCGTCGAGTTCATGCACACGGCGACGCTGCTGCACGATGATGTGGTGGACGAGAGCGACATGCGCCGGGGCAAGCTGGCGGCGCGCAAGCTCTGGGGCAACCAGGCCAGCGTTCTCGTCGGCGACTATCTGCTCGGCCAGGCCTTCAAGATGATGGTGGACGTGGGTTCGCTGGAGGCCCTGCGCATTCTCGCCGAAGCCTCTGCCATCATCGCCGAGGGCGAGGTGATGCAGCTGGGGGCGGCCAAGGACATTTCTACCAATGAGGCGCAGTATCTCAAGGTGATCGAGGCGAAGACCGCTGCGCTCTTTGCCGCTGCTGCCGAGGTCGGGCCTGTGATCGCCGGTGTCGAGGGGGCCAAGCGTGCGGCTGCCCGCCGCTATGGCATGGATCTCGGCCTTGCCTTCCAGCTCGTGGATGATGCGCTGGATTACGGCGGGTCCAGTGCGGATCTCGGCAAGCAGGTTGGCGATGATTTCCGTGAGGGCAAGATTACGCTGCCGGTCGTCGTATCGCTCGAGCGCGGCACGGACAGTGAGCGCGCCTTCTGGAAGCGTTGCCTTGAAGAGGGCAACATCCGCGACGGCGATCTTGAGGAAGCCATTGCCCTGATGCGCCGTCACGGCGCCATCGAGGAAACCATTGTCCGCGCCCGCCAGTATGGCGCCAGCGCCATGGCCGCCCTTGATGAACTGCCGCAGGGCCCGCTGACGGACGCCCTGCGCGAGGCCGTCGAATTCTGCATCGCCCGGGTGAGCTGAGGCTTACCCGGCGCTCACTTCGCTGGCTGCAATCCACCAGCCGGGGTGCCGCTGGCGCAGGTCATCTGCAAGTGCGCCCGCTGCCTCCGGCGCGCAGAGGGCAAAGCAGGTGGCGCCGGAGCCGGACATGCGGCAGAACTCCGCTGCCGGGTGAGCTTCCAGCGCAGCCAGCACTTCCGCAATGACCGGTGACAGGGCGATGGCTGCGGCCTGCATGTCGTTGCGGGTGCCGTCCAGCCAGCGGATGAGATCTTCGCGGCAGGTGAACTCTTCGGGCAGTGCGGGCAGGGGCGCATTGTTGCGGCGTTGAAGCGCGCGGAACACGGCAGGCGTGCTCACCGCCATGCCCGGATTGACCAGCACCAGGCCGCAGCGGGGCAGGGGGGGCAGCGGAGCAAGGGTTTCGCCGATGCCGGACATGCGGGCCGGCCGCCCGGCGAGGCAAACAGGCACGTCCGCCCCGAGATCCAGCGCGATGGATTGCAGCGCATCCGTAGGCACCGCGAGGCCTGTGGCCTCCAGGACCAGTGTCAGGGCGGCAGCCGCATCCGCCGATCCGCCGCCGATACCGGAGGCGACCGGCAGGTTCTTTTCCAGATGCACGGCAAAGGGTGGCAGAGACTGGCCGGACGCGTTCTGCAGCGCGGCGATGGCGCGCAATACGAGATTGCTGTCCGCCGGGCCGCCGCCTTCCAGCGCGGCGGCAAAGGGGCCGGAGACGGTGAAGGAAGAGCTTGCCGCGGTCCGGAGGCTCAGCTGGTCGCCCGTTTCAGCGAAGATGGTGAAGCTGTCCAGCAGGTGATAGCCGTCTTCCCGCCGCCCCGTAATGTGCAGGGCCAGATTGATCTTGGCTCTGGCAAGGCAGGAAAAAACCGGCGCGGTGTCCGCGCCGGATGATGTTCCGTTCCCCCTCATGGCCGGATCAGCCGCCGTTCTTCGGCGGAGCGCTGGCTTCAACGGCCGCAGGCGTATCGGGCAGGCCGTTGTCGATCTTGTCGAGGATCTTCGCCAGATCTTCCGGAGTCGGGTTGAGATCACGGGCATGGTTCCACTGGAACCGTGCCTCGAGACGGCGCCCCACCTTCCAGTAGGCATCGCCCAGATGGTCGTTGATCACCGGATCGGCCGGGCGCAGCTGGACCGCACGCTCCAGTTCCCGCGTCGCTTCCTCGTAGCGGCCGAGCCTGTAATAGGCCCAGCCCAGGCTGTCGACGATATAGCCGTCGCTCGGGCGCAGGCGGACGGCCGTCTGGATCATCTGCATCGCTTCATCGAGCTTCATGCCCTGATCGACGAGCGAATAACCCAGATAATTGAGCACCTGCGGCTGGTCCGGGTAAAGCTCCAGCGCCGTGCGCAGATCCACCTCCGCCTCGTTCCACTTCTTCAGCCGCTCGCGGCAAATGCCGCGGTTGTAATAAAGGCCCCAATGCTCCGGCTGAGGCTTGTCCACCGTGTCGATGCCCTTGGTATAGACCACCTCGGCCTCTGCAAACATCTCGCGGGACCGCAGAACATTGCCAAGCGCAATGATCGCCTCAAGATCAGCCGGGTCCTTGTCGATGAGGGCCTGAAGATGCTGGCGGGACTCATCCACCTTTTCGAGGGCGTTGAAGTTGAGACCGATCTGGATCTCCGCGTCCCGCTTCAACGGTGAACTCTCCGGGACACGCTCCAGAGCGGTGATGGCCCGGTCCGGTGCATTCAGCCGGTTATAAAGCCCGCCAAGGGCAAGAGCGGCAAAATCGCCATCTCCGTTGAGATCCAGTGACAGGTTGAGCAGGGCAGCGCCCAGCTCTTCTGCGCCATCATTGCCGATAGCCGAGCCGAGGCCACTTAGAAGCTCGGCAATTCCCATCAGAGGGTCTGCGACAACCGGGCCAAACTTCTCACCCTTCTCGATCCGGGCGCGGGTCTGGGAGAGGATGGGATGGCTGGGGATCAGCTGATCATACTGGTCCAGAACGGCGATGGCCTCTTTCTTCTTGCCGGCCGAGGCAAGCAGAATGGCATAAGTGTCGGCAACCTTCAGCGCTCCGCGGTCGGCTTCATAGGCTTGCTTGATCCGCGTCAGGGCGATGTCCATGCGTCCGGCCTGCTGGGCCATCAGGGCGGCATGGTTGTGCTTGAACACATTGAACCAGTCAGGGCCCTTCAGCGCATCAAGACCTGCAAGAGCCTTTTTCAGGTCGCCGGCTCCAAGGTCGAACCAGGCCTTGGAAATGCCGGCGGTGAGATCTGAAAGCGGACCGCCGCCATCGCTTTCGAGCGTCTGGGAGGCTTCACGGAAGCTGCCGCCGCGCGCCAGATCAAGGCTTTTCAGGAGGCTTGCCATGAAGTTGCGGATCTTGAGGGCCTGCATGTCCTCGGCAAGAATGCGTGCGTCCTCAAAGTCGCCACTGGCCATGCGTAGCATGAAAGCGCGTTCCACCAGGAGGCCGTTTTCCGGATCGGTGCCGAGCGCCTCTTCAAAAAAGGCGGCAGCCGAGGGAAAATCGTTCCAGCGGGCGGCAAGGCGCGCTGCCAGATAGCTGCCTGCCTGGGTGACGGGAAGATCCTGAGGGGTGCCATATTGCGGCTGTGTTGCTACCGGCTCGCCGGAAGAGGCCTGCACCTGCACCGGGACCATCAGAAGCGCCACGCCAAGCAGCAGGCGGCTGCAACGGCTCGCGGAAATCTTGCGCTTCTGCGCCGGAACGTCGGTCAACGTCGTCATCTTACCTCTCAGGACCGATGGTATGTGCCATCGTGATTCCATGTGAACCCACATCTTCATGATACGATGGCGGCTTTGTGGCGCCGGGGCAAGCCGGAGCCCCGGCTTTGGTGGTACCACCTGATCACATTTATCACAAAGCTTCGCGATGCCTGCCTGATGGTTGTCAGACGTGTTGCCGCATTCGACCTTCGGCCAATTGCCAAGCCCTGTTCAACTGGTGCTTTGCGTTGCGGTGCAAAAAAGCCTTGTGCGCTCCGGTCCGGCATTGCAGGAATAACGGGCGCGAGGTCAGCGTTCAGCTTTCCGCCGGAGGAGGCAGCCCGGTAGCGGGACGCGTAACGGGAGATGCAGCATGACCAAGTGGGTGTATGGCTTCGGCAATGGAACTGCGGAAGGAAATGCGGGTCTGAAGACCCTGCTCGGCGGCAAGGGGGCCAATCTTGCCGAAATGAGCAATCTGGGCCTTCCCGTGCCGCCTGGCTTTACCATCACCACAGAGGTCTGCACCTGGTATTACGACAAGGGCAAGACCTATCCAGACGATCTGGCGCAGCAGGTGGAGATGGCCCTTGCCGCAGCCGGGGAACTGACCGGCCGCCGCTTCGGCGATGCGCAGAACCCGCTGCTGGTGTCGGTCCGCTCCGGTGCAAGAGTGTCCATGCCCGGCATGATGGACACGGTGCTCAACCTGGGTCTCAACGATGTGACGGTCGAAGCCATCGGGCGGGCCGCAGGTGACCGCCGCTTTGCCTATGACAGCTACCGCCGCTTCATCCAGATGTATGGCGATGTGGTGATGGGCCTTGATCACCACGCCTTCGAGGAAATCCTCGATGAGGTGAAGGATGAGGCCGGGCACTCGCTGGATACGGATCTGTCCACCGAAGAACTGATCAGCATTGTCGAGCGCTACAAGGCGCTGGTGGAAGACGAGCTGGAGCGGCCGTTCCCGCAGGATCCGATGGATCAGCTGTGGGGGGCGATCGGTGCTGTGTTCGAGTCCTGGATGACCGCCCGCGCCCAGACCTACCGCCGCCTGCATGACATTCCGGCCGACTGGGGCACGGCGGTGAATGTGCAGGCCATGGTCTTCGGCAACATGGGTGAAACCTCCGCCACGGGCGTTGCCTTCACCCGCAACCCGTCCACGGGCGAGAAGGCGCTTTATGGCGAGTTCCTCGTCAATGCACAGGGTGAGGACGTGGTGGCCGGCATCCGCACGCCCCAGGACATCACCGAGAAGGCAAGGCTTGAGGCAGGGTCCGAACGGCCCTCCCTGGAGGTGCTGATGCCGGAGGCCTTTGCCGAATTCCAGACCATCTGCGACCGGCTGGAAGCCCACTACCGGGACATGCAGGATCTGGAATTCACCATCGAGCGCGGCAAGCTGTGGATGCTGCAGACCCGTTCGGGCAAGCGCACGGCCAAGGCGGCGCTGAAGATTGCCGTCGACATGGCGGACGAAGGGCTGCTGAGCCGCGAGGAAGCGGTGCTGCGCGTCGAGCCGCAGGCGCTGGACCAGCTGCTGCATCCGGCGATCGACCCGGCGGCAAAGCGCGACATCCTCGTTACCGGTCTTCCGGCATCCCCGGGGGCGGCCAGCGGGGCCATTGTCTTTACCTCGGAAGAGGCAGAAGAGGCCAAGGCTGCCGGCCACAAGGTCATTCTGGTGCGCGTTGAGACCAGCCCGGAAGACATCCACGGCATGCATGCGGCGGAAGGCATTCTGACCAGCCGGGGCGGCATGACAAGCCACGCGGCGGTGGTAGCGCGCGGCATGGGCAAGCCCTGCGTCTCCGGCGCCGGTGCGCTCCGCATCGATTACCGCAATGGCACCCTCACGGCGGGCGGACGTTCGCTTGCCAAGGGCGATGTGATCACCATTGACGGGGCAACCGGACAGGTACTGGTGGGCGAGGTGGCTATGTTGCAGCCTGCGCTCTCCGGCGATTTTGCCACGCTGATGGGCTGGGCAGACGAGGTGCGGCGCATGAAGGTGCGCACCAATGCCGAAACGCCGGCGGATGCTCGCGCCGCACGGCAGTTCGGGGCCGAAGGCATCGGCCTTTGCCGCACCGAACACATGTTCTTCGACGGCGACCGCATCATTGCCGTGCGCGAGATGATCCTTGCCTCCACGGAGGAGGGCCGCCGCGCGGCGCTGGGCAAGCTTTTGCCGATGCAGCGGGATGACTTCGTGCAGCTGTTCGAGATTATGCATGGCCTGCCGGTGACGATCCGCCTGCTGGATCCGCCGCTGCACGAGTTCCTGCCGAAGTCCGATGAAGAGATTGCGGAAGTCGCCGCTGCCATGGGCATTGACGCGGGGAAGCTGCGCGAACGGGCGCTGGACCTCGAAGAGTTCAACCCAATGCTCGGCCATCGCGGCTGCCGCCTGCTGGTCTCCTATCCGGAGATCGCTGAGATGCAGGCCCGCGCTATCTTCGAGGCGGCTGTCGAGGCAGGCAGGCAGACCGGTGCGCCGGTGGTGCCGGAGATCATGGTGCCGCTCGTGGGCCTGAAGGCGGAGCTGGACCTCGTGCGCGGGCGCATCGACGCCATGGCGGAGGCCGTGGCGAAGGAAACCGGCGTTGCCGTGTCCTATCAGGTCGGCACCATGGTGGAACTGCCGCGCGCTGCCCTGCGCGCTGGCGACATTGCCGCCACGGCGGAGTTTTTCTCCTTCGGCACCAATGACCTGACGCAGACCACCTTCGGCATTTCCCGTGATGATGCGGCGTCCTTCCTCGGCACGTATCAGCTCAAGGGCATCATCGAGCAGGATCCGTTTGTTTCCATTGACAGGGATGGTGTCGGCGAGCTGATCTCCATCGCAGCCGAACGGGGCAGGGCGGTGCGGCCGGACATCAAGCTCGGCATTTGCGGCGAGCACGGCGGTGACCCGGCGTCGATCGCCTTCTGCGAAAGCGTCGGCCTCGACTATGTGTCCTGCTCGCCCTTCCGCGTGCCCATTGCCCGGCTTGCGGCAGCGCAGTCCTATCTGCGCCGGACATGAGGCATGAAGGGTAGTGAGGCCATCGCTGCGCTCAAGGCCGGGGGCAAGCTCGCCCTTGCCCGGGCGTTGACCCGGATCGAGACCGGCCACGGGCAGGCGGAGGTGGATGCCTTTCTGGATGCGGCCTGCCGGGAGGGGGCGGGCCATGTGCTGGGTCTGACCGGCCCGCCGGGTGCGGGCAAATCGACGCTCACCAACAGCCTGCTGAAGGCGCTGCGGGGCGCGGGCAAGACCACCGGTGTCATTGCCGTGGACCCTTCTTCCCGCCGCTCGGGCGGGGCGCTGCTGGGCGACCGGACACGGCTGACGGCAGACCCTGAGGATGCGGGCATCTTCATCCGCTCCATGGCAGCGCGGGACCGGCTTGGCGGGCTCTCCGATCATGCACTGGCGGCCATTGCTGTCATGCGGGCGGCGCGCGAGGCGGTGCTCGTGGAATCCGTAGGCATCGGCCAGTCGGAAGCGGATGTGGCGATTGCGGTCGATACGCTCGTTCTATGCATCCAGCCGGGCTCCGGCGACAGCCTGCAGTTCATGAAGGCCGGCGTCATGGAGCTGCCCGACATCATCGTCGTGACCAAAGCCGATATGGGCCCCTATGCGGCCCGTGCGGTGGCGGATGTGAAGGGTGCTCTGTCCCTGAGCGACCGGGAGCGCGAGGGCTGGCAGGTGCCGGTGCTGCCGGTCAGTGCGCAGGATGGCAGCGGCCTTGAGGCACTGCATGAGGCGATTGAAGCGCACCGGGTGTTTCTGGAGGCTGGCGGGCTTGCGGCGCGGCGTTTTGCCCAGCGTCAGGAGGCCTGGGTGGCGGACTATCTGAAGACCCGTTATGGTCAGGCTGGAAGTCATCTTCTCGCCCCGGCGGCGCTGATCCGTGCTGCGGGGGGGCCCTTCGCGGCCATGCGGCTGGCGGACCGCCGTCTGGTGGTCAAGGTGGTGCCGGACGAGGCTGCAACGGAGACCTGACATGAAAAAGGCCGGCAGCAGCATTGGCGAAGTCTCGGAACTGACGGGATTTCCGGCCAAGACACTGCGCTATTACGAGGACATCGGGCTGGTGCGCCCGCTGCGGCAGGACAACGGCTACCGTGCTTATTCGCCGGCGGATGTGGAGCGGCTGCAGTTTCTCAAGCGGGCCCGCAGCCTGGGATTTTCGATCGAGGATTGCCGCAGCCTGCTGGAGCTGCGCCAGAACCCGCACCGGAGCAGCGCCCGTGTGAAGGCTGTGGCCGAGGCGCATCTGGCGGAACTGGAAACCAAGATCCGTCAGCTCATGGACCTGCGCGACGATCTCACTGCGATGATTGAGGCCTGCCGGGGCGACAGTTGTCCGGACTGCGCCATCATTGACGGGCTGTCAGGACACTGAACGTGCCGGGGGGCTGTTATGCCAAGGCATTCGATGCTGACGCATCAAGCCTTGAAAATGCTTCAGCGCCGCACGGTCTTACCCAGCGAGGCGGTTGGCCGGACGCAGGATCACCGGGTCAAGGCTGATGCTCTGGATGAGGGCGGAGACGGTTTGGACCGGGGCAGGGCGGCCCATGTAATAGCCCTGCATGCGCTCGCAGCCGGCGCTGGTGAGGAACTGCACCTGCGGTGCGGTTTCGATGCCCTCGGCCACCACGGTCATGCCGAGGGCCGCGCCAAGATCGATGATGGTGCGCACGATCGCCTGCGCCTGCGGGCTCTCATCCACCGGGGAGATGAAGTCCCGGTCGATCTTCAGAATGTCGAAGGGGAAGCGGCGCAGGTAGCTGAGGCTGGAATAGCCCGAGCCGAAGTCATCCAGCGCGATCTTGAGGCCCAGTTCCTTCAGCCGCTTCATGGCGGTCAGCACGGTGTCATCCTTGCCGGCGAAGACGGACTCCGTCACCTCGATTTCAAGGCGCGAGGGCGCAACGTCAAAGGCGGAGAGGGTCTCGATCACCTGATCGATGAAGCGCGGATGGCGGAACTGGGTCGGTGAAATATTGACCGAAACGGTGATGTCCGGCCAGTTATGGGCATCCCGGCAGGCACGGCGCAGCACCCAGAGCCCCAGATCGTTGATCAGGCCCGTTTCTTCGGCAATGGGCACGAAGATGGACGGGCTGATCGGCCCATGGTCCGGCTGGGTCCACCGCACCAGCGTTTCCACAGCGGCAACGCGGCCGGTGCGGCTGTCCAGCTGCGGCTGATAGGCGACCGAAAGCAGGTCATTGTCGATGGCACGGCGCAGGTCACGGGCGATCTTGTCGCGGGTGTGGACATGCTCTTCCATGGCCGGATCGAAGAAGGACCAGCGGCGGCGGCCATTGGCCTTGGCATCGTAGAGTGCGATGTCCGCCTTGCGCAGCAGCTCCCCTGCGGTGGTGCCGTCCTGCGGAGCAATGGCTGCTCCCATGGACAGGCTGACATACAACTCGTTTCCGGCAACCCGCAGCGGGCGGCTCAGTTCGTCCTGAATATGGCTCAGCTGATATTCGATGAGGGAGCGCGAGCGGCAGCCCGACAGGATCATGGCGAATTCATCGCCTGAAATACGCGCCAGCATGCCCGTGGGCGGAACGATGGTGCGCAGGCGCGCTGTCACGGCCTTGATGACTTCATCGCCGGCCGCATGGCCCAGCGTGTCGTTGATGTCCTTGAAGTGATCGAGATCGATGTAGATGACAGCCGTCAGATCTTTACCATTGCGCTCGTCGTGAGCATTTGCGAGCGCTTCCACCAGCATACGGTTGAAATAGTCGCGGTTCGGCAAGCCGGACAGGCTGTCATGTTGGGCGGCGTAGATGGCGCGGGCTTCGCTGTTGGCGAGCTTGCGTGTCGACTGCCTTGCATAGTTCAGCAGAAGGGCGGTCATGGCGGCAATGGCCAGGACGAGCAGGACCAGCACCGGCAGAATGCGCATGAGCATCAGAGATCCCGGGCGGGACGAGCGCCAGCTGAGGCGCGTTACCGGCTCGCCCGAAGGGTCCAGCACAAGGATGGAGGCGAGGTCTCTTCTGCCCTTTTGAACAGGTCCTGCTTCAATCCCGGAAATCCCCGCCATTCCGGAGAGGCGGCCGAGCACCGAAGGGGTCATGGCGACGAAACTCAGAAGCACGGCTGGCGCATCCCGATCTGCGCCGATGTTGTGGGTTTGCGGAGAGATTGCGGTTACGCTGAAGTAATGCGGGCGCCCGCCTGCCAGGACGACGCCATTCTCGAAGATGGTGCGGTGATTGGCCCGGTAGTCCGGCTGAAAGCGATAGGCGCCGGAGGGTGTCTTTTTGAAGCTTGCGATGTAGCTGGCCCTGACCCGGGCTACCGGTCCGCTAAGGGCGTTGAGCAGTGTCTCGTCAAGCCAGTTGGCTGCACCATCGTCATCATAGGCGACGATGGCCTCCAGATCGCGGTTCAGGATCACCGTCTTCGTATGGCCATGCACGTTCGCAAGTGAAATGGCGATCTGGTGCAGCAGCCACGCGGCTTCTTCCGAGCCGCGCTTTGCCCGGAAATAGGCATCATCCCAGACCGCGGCAGCTTCCTGCTGGCTGCTCAGCTGATCCAGTTGCATCGTCAGAGACCCCTCGATCAGACTGCGCTCGCTGTCTTCTGCGGCAGTATCGGTCAGGGCCGAAGACCAGATGAGAATTGCGAAAACAAACAGGACCGCAAGCAGCATGACGCCAATCACCGGAATGATGATTGTGTTTGCTATCTTCCCTCCCTGCGTCCCTATGCCTTGATCCATGCGATCTGCTCCCGGCTTCTGACAATTAATCTCCGGGAAAAGACTTAAGGAATGGCGGATGGATTTGGTTAAGACCAGTTCATGAATAGACAAATTGTAATGCTGCATTGAAGAATGGGCCTGTTGGAGAGGTCCCCGGCTGTTTTGCTATGGCGGCAGGAAGCGATGATTGCGTGACGTCATTTTCTGGCGTTTAAGCATTTGAAGATTCAAACAATCTCAGGCACGGCCGGGCCGCCGCAGATGCATTCGGGATCTTTTCCTGGAAGCTGGAACTGGTATTGTGCCGCTGAAACGGGAGGCCGCATGGATCAGGTTGCGCAAACACGCGGGAACTGGCCGCAGCATATGGATGAAGATGCCTATGCGGCCGCAATCTTGCGCTGCGCGGAGAACATCCTGCCCATGCACATGGGCGAGCGGCTGATCAACAAGATCTTCGGCAAGAGCCTGCAGTCCCATGCGGCGGGCTTGCTGGCGATCCTTCATTGCCGGGCGCAGCTTGGGGAAGGGGAGGCCGCCACGCTGTCCGTCCTGCAGCAGCAGATGGGCCGCAGCCGCACGCTGGCGAGCTTCATTGGCCTGCTGAAGCTGGCCGGTTATGTGCGGGCGGTTGAGGCCTCCGGCAACCGGCGCGAAAAGCGGCTGGAGCCAACGGAGCTGATGCTGAACGGTCTCAAGACCTGGCTGTCCCACCATCTGGCCTGTGCCGAAGTGGCCGGGCTGCCGCTGCCGGGGCCGGACCTTCATCAGCGTCTGCAGACCGATCCCGTCTATGGCCTGCGCCTTGTGGCCGAGACCCATGACATGGTGCGCCTGACCCGGGAATTGCTGGCGGGGGAAGGTGCCTGGCCCTGGTTCGACCGGTTCGACTGTGGCGACCGGCTGGCGCTGATCCTGCTGAAGGGCCATTACGGCGCGCCGGAACAAGCTCCCTGGCGGCCCTTCGCCGCACGGCAGGCCGCTGCACAGCTGGGCATCTCCCATTCCCATGTGCGCAATGTCATCAACAAGGCGGAGGCAGCCGGGTGGCTGGCGCAGCGCCGCGAACAGGGGGAGCTGCAGCTGACGCCTGCCTTCCTCGCCGGCGTGCGCGACTGGTATCTGATGTTCTGGGGCTGGCTGTGCGAAGCCGCGCACCGGGCGCATGAACGTGGAGCCGGTCCGGCCTCAATGTGACAGCCCTCAGATCAGCTGCAGGCCCCGGAAGCTGATTTCCGCGCCGCGCGCCACGATGATGTGATCATGGACCTCGATGCCCAGAGGCCTGGCGATGTCGATGATCTGCTTCGTCATCTGGATGTCGGCGCGTGAGGGCGTCGGATCACCGCTTGGGTGATTGTGAACCAGAATGATGGCCGTGGCCGAAAGCTCCAGCGCCCGGCGGATCACCTCGCGCGGATAGACCGGCGTATGGTCCACGGTGCCGCGCTGCTGCACCTCGTCGGCGATGAGGCCGTTCTTCTTGTCGAGGAACAGGATGCGGAACTCTTCCCGGTCCGCATGGCCGCTGGCGGCGCGCACATAGGTGACGACCTTGGACCAGGAGGACAGCGGTTCGCGGTCGACGATCTCGCCTCTAGCATAGCGGGTGGCGCAGGCCTGCAGCAGCTTCAGCGCATCGGCCACCTTCTCCCCGGCGCCCTTGACCTCCTGAATGCGGGCCGGTGAGGCAGCCAGCACATTGGTGAAGGAGCCGAAACGCTGCAGCAGGGCTTTCGCCAGCGGCTTGGTGTCGCCGCGCGGAATGGCGAGAAACAGGCACAGTTCCAGCAGCTCGTAATCGGCAAAGCCATCCGCCCCGTGCTGGCGGAACCGGTCGCGCAGCCGCTCCCGGTGGCCGGTATAATGCGGCGCGGGGGCGCGCTCCGAAAGGCCGCCCTGCGCCTCAACCGTCTTGTCGCCCGTGTCGTCCTTCGGCATGCCGCGTTCCGTGGTCTGAAGAGCTGAAGAGAGGTATGCGGGAGGTCAGGCTGCTCCGGACAGTCTCTCCTGCTCAGGCGGCCTTGTCGAAGCCGGGCCGGTGCAGGCCCTTGGGCGAGAGCGTGAAGATCTCGCAGCCCGTGTCGGTGATGCCGATTGCATGCTCGAACTGGGCCGAGAGCGAGCGGTCGCGGGTGACGGCGGTCCAGCCGTCGCTCAGCACCTTCACCTGCGGCTTGCCGAGGTTCACCATCGGCTCAATGGTGAAGATCATGCCCGGCTTCAGCTCGATGCCTTCGCCTTTGCGGCCATAGTGCAGGATGTTGGGCGTGTCGTGGAACAGGCGGCCGACGCCGTGGCCGCAGAAATCGCGCACCACTGAGCAGCGCTCCTTTTCCACGAAGGTCTGGATGGCATAGCCGATATCGCCCGTGGTGTTGCCGGGGCGGGCGGCCTCGATGCCCAGCAGCAGCGACTCGTAGGTTACTTCGATCAGCCGCTCGGCCGAGCGCTTCAGTTCGCCCACCGGATACATGCGGCTGCTGTCACCATACCAGCCATCGACGACGAAGGTCACGTCGATGTTGACGATATCGCCCTCGCGCAGCGGCTTGTCATTGGGGATGCCGTGGCAGACCACATGGTTGATCGAGGTGCAGCTCGACTTGGTGTAGCCCCGGTAATAGAGCGTTGCCGGCAGCACGCCCTTGTCGCGGCCGAAGCGGTAGACGAAATCATCCAGCTCCTGGGTGGTCACACCCGGCTTCACCAGATCCGCAAGGCCGTCGAGGCATTCGGCCGTCACCTGGCCGGCCTTGTGCATGGCCTTGAAGTCTTCCGGCGAATAGAGCCGCACCTGGCCGGTGTTCTTGAGCGGGGCGGTGGCTGCGTCGATATAAGTGACCATAGGTTCCGTTCTGATCCGATTCGTCTCCGCCCTGTGCCTAAGGTCCAGAACCCGCTGCGCATGGGACTTTGGGGCCCTGGCGCGCAAGGCCGTGGTGCTCTGGCGCGGGGCACCTGACCGGGGCGGCATGCTGCCTGTTGTCATGGGGCTCGCCTGTCTGTTCTGTCGCCTAATATGAGCGGCCCCGGCTTGCAAGGAAAGATGTGTCAGCCCCCGCAGGAGAATTTTCCTGCCATGGGGTGGAGAGGCGGGGGGAAAGGGCAGTGGCAGGCCGTTTCAGCAGCCGGAGATGAGCCGGAAACCGCCCTTGGCCCGGCCAGCACGCAGAACCGCGACCGACCTTGCCGGCCCGGAAACGGCCTGCCGCCGGCCCGGCAAGGGCCCGCCCGTCCGCACCAATTTGCACTTGCAGACTGACGCGGCTGCCGCTACCTCATACCCCGCGCAGGAGACAGCCTCCCCGGCCACCGGCCAGTGCCCTTTTATCGGGGGCCTGACGACTGCCGGACAGGACCCATCAAAGGGCCCGCCTTTGCTCCGGCTCTGACATGCGGACGTGGTGAAACTGGTAGCCACAGCGGACTTAAAATCCGCCGCCCTCAAACGGCTTACGGGTTCGAGTCCCGTCGTCCGCACCAGACTGCATCAGCCCTCATCATCCGCATACCGCCGCCAGTTCTCCGCCCCGATCCGTATGCCCGCCCGGCCGGTTATTGGCCGCGGGCGCCGGCATATCTGCTGCAAGTGGACCTGAACCCGCGGATGCCGGTTAAGGCTCTGCGGTGCTTGGGCCTTTGGGGGCTGGAGGTGCGGGCCGTCCGGAGCCTTGGCTTGAACGCCCCTTGACAAACTTTCATGCAGCCGTTTTGGTAAGATGTCAGACCAATTTAGATGCAGGGGACGGGGCGGCATGAGGGGTAGCGGGGAGAGCAGCAGACCGGTGATCGCGCCGCTGGCGCCCATGGACCGGGTGCGCCAGGTGACGGAAGCGCTGGCAGCTTATGTCTCGCAGGCCGGGCTGAAGGCCGGTGACCGGCTGCCGGCCGAGCGGGAGCTGATGGATGCGCTGGCGGTCGGCCGCTCGACCATCCGCGAGGTGATCCGTCACTTTCAGGCGCTGGGCGTGCTGGAAACCCGCAAGGGCAGCGGCACCTATCTGATCAAGCCGGTGACTTCCGCCACGATCCATATGCCGCTGTCGCTGGACACGGCGAACCTGCGCGATGTGCTGCTGAAGACGCTGGAGGTCCGGCGCGGCCTCGAAGCGGAAGCCAGCATTGTCGCGGCGCGGCAGCGGACCAGCGAAGACCTTGCCATCATCGAGCTGAAGCTCATGGAGATGGAGCGGGTGCATCTGGAGCAGGGCACCTCCGGTCCGGAGGACCTGGCCTTTCACCTGTCCATCTATGATGCCACGCACAATCCGCTGTTCCGGCAGCTTCTGGAGCAGATGCGCGAGGCTTTCGAGCGCTTCTGGGACCGGCCTTTCAACCGGGCGGATTTTGCCCGCCGCTCCTTTCCCTATCACCGCACCCTGTTCAACGCGATTGCCGCACAGGACACGGAGGCGGCGCGGCGCGAAACCTTGAAAATTCTCGATGTGGTCGAGGAAGATATTAAGGAAATGTCCAAATGAATGACGGTCCCAGCCCGTTGGATCCCTTTTCCCTGATCGCGGCTCACGATGAGGCCCATGCTTATGGCGCCGTGGTGCCGCCCATCGTGCAGACGTCGCTTTTTACATTCGCAAGCTATGAGGAAATGCTGGAGACCTACCGCGGCGAGAAAGTCCGCCCGGTTTATTCGCGCGGCCTAAACCCCACCGTCCGGCTCTTCGAGGAAATGCTGGCAAAGCTTGAGGGCGGCGAGGATGCGCTCGGGTTCGCGAGCGGGATGGCCGCCATTGCCTCTTCCATCCTGACTTTCGTTGAGCCGGGAGACCGGATCGTCGCCGTGCGGCATGTCTATCCCGATGCCTTCCGCCTGTTCGGCACGATCCTGAAGCGTATGCGTGTCGAGGTGACCTATGTGGACGGCCACGATGAGGATGCGGTCGCCAGGGCTCTTCCCGGTGCCAGGATCCTTTATCTCGAAAGCCCGGTGAGCTGGGTCATGGAAGCCCATGATGTCGGGGCGCTGGCGGCACTGGCGCGCAAGGAAGGCGTCATCTCGATCATCGACAACAGCTGGGCGACACCGGTCTTTCAGCGTCCCCTGGCGCTGGGCACCGATCTGGTGCTGCATTCGGCCTCCAAATATCTGGGCGGGCACAGCGACGTTGTGGCCGGGGTTGTTGCAGGCTCGGCAGAGCTGATCGGCCGCATCCGCAGCGAAGCTCTGCCTTATCTCGGCGGCAAGCTGTCGCCCTTCGATGCCTGGCTGCTCATCCGCGGCCTGCGCACGCTTCCGGTCCGCATGAAGGCGCATGAGGCTTCGGCGCTGGAAATCGCGCGGCGTCTGCAAGCCCATGAAAAGGTCGGCGAGGTGTTCCATCCCGCGCTTGCGAACCGGCTGCCGCCGGGCCTTGAGGGAACCTCCGGACTGTTCTCTTTCACTTTGCGCGAGGGCACGGACATCGCCGGTTTCTGCAATCACCTGAAGCTGTTTCAGCTCGGGGTCAGCTGGGGCGGCCACGAAAGCCTGATCGTCCCCGGCGAGGCCGTCCTGCAGCAGAAGGCGCAGCCCAATTCGGCACAGGCCTTCGGCATCGACCCCCGGTCCGTGCGCATCCATGTGGGCCTGGAGGGAACCACGGCCCTGTGGCGCGATCTGGAGGCTGCGTTTGCTGCCTCCCAAAACCAATAAAAATCAATGTCTTCAAAAAGAGGGGAAGTACAATGATGAAAAGAATGCTGACAGTGGGCCTGCTGGCCTCGATGATGTCCGGTACGGCACTGGCCGATACGACGCTGAAGCTGGTTGAAGTCATTACCAGCCCGGCCCGGACGGAGACCTTGAAATCCATCGTCGCGCAATTCGAGGAAGCAAATCCGGGAAAGAAGGTCGAGATCATCTCCCTGCCGTGGGGCGAGGCGTTCCAGAAATTCGCCACAATGGTTTCCGCCGGCGAGATTCCCGATGTGATGGAAATGCCGGACACCTGGCTCTCGCTCTATGCCAATAACGGCATGCTGGAGAGCCTGGAGCCCTATCTGAGCGACTGGGAAGTCACCGCAGATCTGTCCGACCGGGCTCTGGAGCTTGGCCGCGACATCGGCAACACGGCCTATATGCTGCCCTATGGCTTCTATCTGCGGGCCATGTTCTACAACAAGAAGCTGCTGGCGGAAGCCGGCGTTTCCGAACCGCCCGTGACCATGGACGAGTTTGCCGAAGCCGCCCGCAAGGTCTCCGCCCTGCCGGGCAAATACGGCTACTGCCTGCGCGGCGGTCCGGGTGGCCTGAATGGCTGGGTGATGTTCGGCGCGACAATGGCCGGGTCCAATGCCTTCTTCAATGAAGACGGCACGTCGACATTCGACAGCGAGGGCTGGCAGAAGGGCATCAGCTGGCTGATCGATCTCTACAAGAATGGCTATGCGCCGAAGGATTCCATCAACTGGGGCTTCAACGAGATCGTCGCCGGCTTCTACAGTGGCACCTGCGCGTTCCTGGACCAGGACCCCGATGCGCTGATTGCCATTGCCGAGCACATGAAGCCGGAGGATTTCGGCGTCACGACCATGCCGAAGGGACCGTCGGGCAAGACCTTCCCGACCATCGGCTATGCCGGCTGGTCGATGATGGCCAAGAGCCAGAACAAGGATCTCGCCTGGAAGCTGATCGCGACGCTTGAAGGACCGGAAGGCAACCTGACCTGGAACAAGCGCACCGGGGCGCTGCCTGCCCTGAAATCTGCGTCCGATGATCCGTTCTATGCCAGCGAGCAGTTCAAGGGCTGGTTCAAGGTTCTGGAGGATCCGGACGCGATCCCGACCACCATGCCGACCTATCTGGAAGAGTTCGCCTATTTCAAGGATTCCCTGGCGATCCAGACATCGCAGGAAGCCCTGCTCGGCGACATCACGCCGGAAGAGCTGGCCGCCAAGTGGGCCGAATACATGACCAAGGCGCAGCAGAAGTTTCTCGCCAAGAAATAACTGCCCTTTCCCGTCAGCCTTACCCTGGCGGCGTTCTGCGCCGTCAGGGCCTCACGCCATCCCGACGCGAGAGAAGCGCAGAACGATGACACGCCTTGTTCAGTCCCGGGGCAGGCCGCCCTTGCTGCGGCGTATTGCCCTTGATGCGGAACCCTATCTCTACAGCGCCCCGGCGCTGTTCCTGATCGCCGCGGTCATGTTGGTGCCGCTGGTTCTCGGCATCTCCTATGCCTTCCGTGATATTCAGCTGCTCAACCCCTTTTCCGGCGGCTTCGTCGGGCTGGAGCATTTCCAGACTCTCGCCCGCGACAGAGCCTTCTACCGGGCGCTTTCGAACACGCTGTGGTGGACCGGTGCTTCCGTCTTTCTGCAGTTCGGCCTCGGGCTGATCCTGGCATTGCTGCTCAACAAGCCTTTCCGCGGGCGCGGTCTCGTGCAGGCTCTCGTCTTTCTGCCATGGGCGGTGCCAACATTCCTTGCCGGCCTGAACTGGGCCTGGCTGTTCAACCCGGTCATCGGCCCCTTGCCGCACTGGCTTTTCGCCCTCGGCCTGCGCAGTGAGGCGAACAATATCCTGTCCGATCCGCACCTGGCCATGTGGGGGCCGATCACCGCCAATGTCTGGTGGGGCATTCCGTTCTTTGCCATCACCCTGCTTGCCGCGCTTCAGTCCATTCCGCGTGATCTCTATGAGGCTGCGGCCATCGACGGCGCCGGCCCCATCAAGCGGTTCCTCTCCATCACGCTGCCTTTCCTCGCCCCGGCCATCGCCATTACCGTGCTGCTGCGCACTGTATGGATCGCCAATTTTGCTGATCTGATCGTGGTGATGACCAATGGCGGGCCGGCGGACCGGACCCAGATCGTCGCCAGCTATATTTTCACCCAGGCTTTCAGGCGTCTCGATTTTGGCTATGCCTCAGCCATCGCGCTGGTGCTGCTGATCCTGTTGCTAGTCTATTCGATGCTGATCGTCTTCCTCCGCCAGACGCTTCTGAAGGAGGATTGAAACATGCATGTCCGCAAATTCTCTCTCGTCGCGGCCCATCGCCTGGCCATTCTCTGCTATGTGGTCTTTGCCCTGTTTCCGCTGTACTGGCTGCTCAAGGTCGCCGTTACACCCAATGATCTGCTCTACAGCGAAGGGGTGCGGATGTGGCCGTCGAGGACGACCTACGAGCATTTCGACTTCGTGCTCCGGCACAGCGCCTTCCCGACCTTCTTCCGCAACTCGGTGATTGTCGCGGGCTCGACCGCGCTGGTGGTAACGCTGATCGCCTCGCTGTCCGGCTATGCCCTGTCGCGGTTTTCGTTCCGGGCGAAATACTGGCTGATCGCCCTGATGCTGATCACCCAGATGTTTCCGCTGGTGATGCTGGTCGCCCCGATCTTCAAGATCCTCTCGCCGCTCGGCCTGACCAACAGCCTGACCGGGCTGGTGATCGTTTACTCCGCCTTCAACGTGCCCTTCGCGACCTTCCTGATGCAGTCGTTCTTCGATGGTATTCCGAAGGATCTGGAGGAGGCGGCGATGATCGACGGTGCGACCCAGTTCAAGGCGTTCCGCCAGATCATCCTGCCGCTCACCCTGCCGGGGATCGCGGCGACCCTTGGCTTCGTCTTCACCGCAGCCTGGAGTGAACTCCTGTTCGCCCTGATGCTGATCTCCGGCACGGACGCAGCGACTTTCCCGGTCGGACTGCTGACCTTCGTTTCCAAATTCTCCGTTGATTTCGGACAGATGATGGCTGCCGGCGTGCTCGCGCTGATCCCGGCCTGCCTCTTCTTCCTGATGATCCAGCGCTATCTCGTGCAGGGCCTGACGGCCGGCGCGGTCAAAGGCTGAAAGGTGTTCTCATGGCCTCAATCGAAATTCGGGACGTCCGGAAAAACTACGGCATGGTCGAGGTTCTGCACGGTGTCGATCTCGACATCCAGGACGGTGAATTCATCGTTCTCGTCGGTCCGTCCGGCTGCGGCAAGTCCACGCTTCTGCGCATGATTGCCGGGCTGGAGGACGTCAGTTCGGGCGGCATTCATATCGCCGGAAAGCGGGTCAATGATCTGCCGCCGAAGGACCGGGACATCGCCATGGTGTTCCAGTCCTATGCACTTTACCCGCATATGACCGTCGCTGGAAACATGAGCTACAGCCTGCGCCTGCGCAAAACGCCGAAGGAACTGATCGCTGAAATGATCGGGGAGGCTGCCGGCAAACTTGGCCTCGAGCCTCTGATGGAACGGCGGCCGAAGGCGCTTTCCGGGGGGCAGCGCCAGCGGGTCGCGATGGGCCGGGCCATTGTCCGCAAGCCGAAAGCCTTTCTGTTCGATGAACCCTTGTCCAATCTGGATGCCCGCCTGCGCGAACAGATGCGCGCCGAAATCAAGAAAATGCACGCGGACCTGGGCGCCACCTCGATCTATGTCACCCACGACCAGATCGAGGCCATGACCCTGGCCGACCGGATCGTCGCCATGCATGGCGGCATTGTGCAGCAGGTCGGAACGCCGCTCGATCTTTACGACCGGCCGGCCAACCTCTTCGTTGCCGGCTTCATCGGGTCGCCGGGCATGAATTTTCTTGAAGGGCGGTACCATACCGGCAGTGGCGGTGCGGAGTTCCGCCTTGCCGATGGAACAGCCATTCCCCTGTCCCAGCGCGGGGGGCTGGCAGATGGCGCACCGGCGACGCTTGGCATCCGGCCCGAGCATGTCAGCCTCTCTGACGAGGGGCGCTGGGAGGCCGGTGTCGATCTGGTGGAACCCACGGGCTTCGGCATCATCCTGCATCTGGCCTTGCATGGCCAGGCGTTCAAGGCCTTCACCCTTGACCGCTCCGTCCTCACACCTGCAGCAGGCCTGCGGGTCAGCTTTCCGGCCGAACATCTGCATCTGTTCGACGAAGACGGCAACCGCGTCTGAAGGCGCCAGGGGCGTCATCACGCTGTTGCCGTCTGCCGCCGGCGCCGCCACGGACTGCGCTGCAGAGAGGCCGGAGTCCGGGCGGGCTGAAGGAAAGGGCTTCGTCCTCATTTACGCCATCACCCGAAAATCGCCGCCAGGATCTGCGCCTCGATCCGGGCGGCATCGGTGCCGGCCTTGGGGCGCGGGTGAGGGAGGGGACGGGGACGGGGGATTCGGCCTTGATGCGGCCTTCGTCGAGCACGATCACCCGGTCGGCGGGGGGCCACGGCTTCGGCCACGTCATGGGTGACGAGGATGGCGGTGAAGCCGGTCTGCTGTTTCACCTTGAGGATCAGTTCCTGCATCACCAGCCGTATCAGCGCATCGAGGGCGCCCAGGGGCTCGTCGAAGGCGAGCAGGCGCGGGTGGCCGACGAGGGGGCGGGCAAGGGCGGCGCGCTGCTTCTGGCTGCCGGACAGGGTGGAGGGCCAGACATGGGACTTGTCCGAAAGCTGCACAGCCTCCAGCGCTTCGGCCACGGGATGGGGCAGGGCGGCGGTGCGCGTTGCGGCTGCGCCTGTTGCGGCGGACTGGCCGGTGTTTCCGGCCACCCGCTCCCATGGCGGGTGCAGCGGCTCCTGAAACATGAGGCGGATGTCGTCCGAGCCCTTCTGCGGTACCTTTCCGTCAATGGCGATGCTGCCGCCGGTCGCGGTGCCGAGGCCGGTCAGAAGCCGCAGAAGGGTGCTCTTGCGGCAGCCGCTCTTGCCGGTGATGCGGTGCAGGGGCGGATGGCGATGAGGACGCGCAGCTTTTCCGTATAGGCGGCGAGATCGGCAGCCGTGATGAAGCTTTCCTCGCAGAAGTGGCCAACTATTCGCCGAAATGATCCGGCGCATCGGCATAGGCGCTCATGTTGCGCACGCGGGTGTTGAGAAGATGGCCCCGGTCAACGGGCGCGTAGGCGATGCCGCGGGCAATGCGGTCTGCCTGTTCGATCAGCGAGATGCGGATGCGGCCCGCGGTCAGTCTGCCCAGATTGGCTGCCAGCAGCCTTCCACTGGCACCAGCCCCGATGATGGCGATGTGATGCGTCATGCTGCGTTCTCCCGGTTTCCGGCGGCCGGGGCGCGGCATCTGCTTCGCATCAGGACACGTGGAGGGCTGCGATCTTCCCGCTCTCCCCGGTCTCGGCCATCTGTCGCATGGATGCGATGGATCTGGTGTCCAGAACCGAGGCGATTGCCTCGCGGACATCCAGCATGGTCAGCCGCACGGAACAGGCGTTCTCGTCCGGGCAGTCGTGACAGCGGTGATAGGCGGTGCGGCTGGCGCAGTGGATCGGGGCGAGCGGTCCGTCGAGGACGCGCAGCACATGCCCCACCATGATGTCTTCCGCCGGGCGTGTCAGGCAGTAGCCGCCGCCGCGCCCCTTGCGGGCATGGACGAAACCCGCGTGGCGCAGGTCCGCCAGAATGGCATCGAGAAACTTCTTGGAAATCGAATTGGCGTCGGCAATTTCCGACGACTGGACAACCTGTCCCTCGGGCAGGCCTGCCAGATGGCACATGGCCTTCAACCCGTATTTGCCTTTCATGGACAGCATGGAAACCGGACTCCGCAGGACAATGGACCCTATTCATCCATTTTGTTGATCGTCCATATAGACCGGTTTGCTCTTTCTGGCCAGAACCAAAGGCTTTCCGCCATGGCGGAAGGCTGCGCGGCCGGGGAACCGGCGGCGCGAAGAGGTGCAGCACTGCCCGGTGAGGCTCAGTGCTGATGGCCATTGGCGGAACCAGCTGCAAAACCGGCCAGCGCCAGTGTGCGCGGCAGGTTGCCATCTGTCCGGGGGGCGGCTGCCTGCGCGGTAACGGTGGCTGGGGCTGTCTGTACCCCGCTGCTGCTGCCCGCCATCGCTCCGCGCGGGGAGGCGAGCACGGCAACGACAAGTGCATAGGCCGCAACGAAGGCAATCCAGGCGGCGAGGCGCATGATGTCCTTGCGCGTTGTGGTGCCGTTGGCCGGGCTGGTGGCCGTGATGCGTGGTCCGGTCATGTTCCGTGCCTCCTCTGGTTGGATGTGACGGTGTGTCCGTCATCTGTGCGGCGGCGCAGGCTTGCGCTGCGGCCGCCGGGATAGCGGGGGATCAGCGACAGGTCGGTCAGCAGCGTCTTGCCAACCGGCCACGGGCCGAAACCGGCGTCCGGATTGATATGGCCTGAAGCCCCGAGATCGATCAGCCGTGCGCCCCAGTCATCGGCGAGCCGGCCGGCCTGGTCGAAGGTCATCCAGGGATCGTTGCGGCTTGCCACAACTGCGGCATTGAACTCGAACCGCTCGCGCGGCAGCGGGCCGAAATGGCCGAGGCGCTGGGCGCCGATGCCGCGTTCCACATCAGCAGGGGCGACCAGCAGGGCGGTGCCGATTTCCACCGAAGGCCAGCGTGCCGCCACCCGGGCAATCGCCGTGGCACCAAGGCTGTGCGCCACGATGTTTGCGCCGGGATGCTCGCGCAGATGCCGCACGATGGTCACGTCCCATTGATCGGGATCAGCCGCGCTCCAGTCGTCCTGGCCCACCCAGATGGCCGACGGATCCGTCTTCAGCCACCAGGTCTGCCAGTGATTGCTGCAGGAGCCGCCAAGGCCCGGAATGATCAGGGGTGACAGTCATTGCCATCTCCATATGGCTGCTGTTGATATTGTGCTGATCATCTACTGGTTCGCTGTACTTTTGAATTCCAAAGGCAGTGCTCCGAAGAGCATGGGTGTTCTCCGCCGGTCCCGTCCGGCGGGCAAACTCATCTCCGCGACACGTCGACCGGATAGGCGGTGGTGGCTTTGATCCGCTCCATCGCAAAGCGGGAGGTGACATTCTTCAGCGGCACGCTTTCCGTCAGCCGCTTGTAGAAGGCGTCGAAGGCGGCCATGTCTTCCACGGCGCCCCTGAGCAGATAGCCGGCGTCCCCCGCCATGCGGTGGATCTCCATGACTTCGGGCATGGCGCCGGTGATGCGGGCAAAGCTGCCGCGCCATTCCGGCGTGTGGTCCGCTGCTTCGATCTCGACGAAGACGGTGAGACCCAGCCCGATCCGCTCCTGCGCGACGAGCGCGACGCGCCCAAAGATGATGCCGGTCTGCTCCAGCTTCTGGATGCGCTTCCAGCAAAGCGTGGGGGAGAGGCCTGCCCGGCCGGCGAGCTGGGCAATCGGCAAGGTGGCATCCGCCTGCAATGCGGCGATGATCTTGCGGTCGATGAGGTCCAGAGACACGCCTTCTCCAATATGTATATCGAATTAGTAGATATATTCGCCAGGAAGCTTCTCCTGTCAAGCTGGCTCCATTCTGCGCCCTTGCGCTGCGGAGCATTGCAAATTCCCCGAAAGGGCTGTGCGGGAGAAAAGTGTTCCTGTTTCCCTCCGCAGCCGGATGCCCTACAATGCAGGCAGCCCCTTCGTGGCTCCTGCCGGATGGTCCGGCGGCCGGTTGCCTTGCAGCCCTAACCGGGGAACAGAGACGCACGTGTTATCTCTCAAGGCACAATATGCATTGAAGGCCGTCATCGCGCTCGCCCGCAACGGGACGGACGAGGTGCAGCTGACGGCGGATATTGCCGAAACCCAGGCGATTCCGAAGAAATTCCTTGAGCAGATCCTGCTGGATCTCAAGCACAGCGGGGTGGTCGTCAGCCGGCGCGGCAAGGCGGGCGGCTACATGCTGCGCAAGTCGCCCGACCTCATCACCTTCGGCGAAATCCTGCGCATCGTGGAGGGGCCGCTGGCGCCGCTTCCCTGCCTCAGCCGCACGGCCTACCGGCGCTGCGACACCTGCCGGGACGAGGCTGCCTGCGAGATCCGCCGGGTCTTTGCGAAGGTTGCCGAAGCCAACCGCGCCATCCTCGATAACACCACGATTGCCGACTGCCTGAAGGGTCAGGGGCTGCCGGAATCCAATCCAGCCCGCCTTGTTGGATAAATTTTCTACGATTTCGGCTTTATTGCAGTGGCGGTTTGTTTTTAAACTCGACAAAATCGATAGAGATTAAATGCGTTGATGGCAGGGAGGTTCCCCATATGACACGCATCAGGTTTCTGAAATCCGCCGCCGCCGTTACCCTCGCGCTCGCCTTTGCGGCGCCAGCCCCGGCCTTTGCCGCAGACGTGACGCTGCTGAATGTCAGCTACGATCCGACCCGCGAGCTCTACAAGGAATTCAATCCCGCCTTCGCCGCCTTCTGGAAGGAGAAGACGGGAGACAACGTGACCGTGCAGATGTCGCATGGCGGCTCGGGCAAGCAGGCCCGCTCGGTTATCGACGGGCTGGAAGCCGATGTTGTGACGCTGGCACTTGAGGCTGACATCAACGAGATCGCCTCGGCCACCGGCAAGATTCCCGAAAACTGGCGCAGCCTGCTGCCGAACAACAGCGCGCCTTACGTTTCCACCATCGTCTTCCTTGTCCGCAAGGGCAATCCGAAGGAGATCAAGGATTGGCCGGATCTGGTCCGCGATGGCATCGAGGTGATCACCCCGAACCCGAAGACTTCCGGCGGCGCGCGCTGGAACTTCCTGGCCGCCTGGGGCTGGGCGCAGAAGACCTATGGCGGCGATGAAGCCAAGACGCGCGACTATGTGGCCGAGCTTCTGCGCCATGTGCCTGTGCTTGACACCGGTGCACGCGGCTCCACCACTACCTTCGTCCAGCGCGGCATTGGCGACGTGCTGCTGGCCTGGGAGAACGAAGCGTTCCTGGCTCTGGCAGAGCTGGGGCCGGATCAATTCGAGATCATCGTTCCGTCCATCTCGATCAAGGCCGAGCCGCCGGTGGCGCTGGTGGAAGGCAATGCCAAGACAAAGGGTGATCCACCCCCATTGAACGGGTCCACCTTGAAGTATGGTTTTGACCCTGAAGGAGGACCACAATGGCAAACAAGCGACACAAGCCCGACGAGATCGTCACGAAGCTTCGGCAGGTTGAGGTTTTGCGCGGCCAAGGCATGGCGATGGCGGATGCCGTTCGCCAGATCGGCGTTTCCGAGCTGACGTTCTACCGGTGGCGTAAGCAATATGGCGGCATGAGCCGTGACCAGCTTCGGCAGTTGAAGGATCTCCAGAAGGAGAACGAACGGCTTCGCAAGGCGGTGGCGGATCTGACGCTGGACAAGCTGATCCTGACGGAGGCTGCGCGGGGAAACTTCTGAGCCC
>NZ_LIPT01000020.1 GCF_001418225.1 Pannonibacter indicus
GAGGGGCTCAGAAGTTTCCCCGCGCAGCCTCCGTCAGGATCAGCTTGTCCAGCGTCAGATCCGCCACCGCCTTGCGAAGCCGTTCGTTCTCCTTCTGGAGATCCTTCAACTGCCGAAGCTGGTCACGGCTCATGCCGCCATATTGCTTACGCCACCGGTAGAACGTCAGCTCGGAAACGCCGATCTGGCGAACGGCATCCGCCATCGCCATGCCTTGGCCGCGCAAAACCTCAACCTGCCGAAGCTTCGTGACGATCTCGTCGGGCTTGTGTCGCTTGTTTGCCATTGTGGTCCTCCTTCAGGGTCAAAACCATACTTCAAGGTGGACCCGTTCAATGGGGGTGGATCAGGTGCGGAACACCGCCTCGCCACGCACATTCTGGTCGATGAAAATCGCCAGCAGAAAGCCGAGGATCAGGCAGCCGGCGATGAAGAGCAGGCCGAAGACGGCGATGTTTTCGACCGAGAGCAGGAAGCGTTCGTTGGCGAAGAGGCGGAAATATTGCTGCAGACCCACCCAGTCCAGCACAGGCAGAAGCTTGGAACTGGTGAAGGACAGGCGGATGGTCCAGAGCAGGCAGCCCACAAAGACCACCAGAACGATGAGTGCCGTGGGAACGAGGGCCAGCGTGGCTGCCAGATTCCGCCGCCTGCGCATGCGCACCCGTTCCGGCCGGCTGGCCGGTAGAGCTATGGTCATGACGAGTACCCCTTGATGGGCTCCGGTTCACGGCTCCGGAGGATGGGCTCCGGCAGTGTCAGGGTGACATGCCGGAGCCCTGGCCGGGAGCCTTGGGAGCCTGTGCCGGTTCAGCCGGCGGATTGCATCGCGGAAATGAACCGGGCGATGAAGTCATCCGGGGTCATGGACGGGGTGCTCCAGAACTGGGTCACCACATCGCGGGTCGCGCCGACAAGGTCGGGTGATGCGATGAAGTTGATGCTGGGCACCTGCTGCTCGGGATCCTTCAGGGCGGCCATGCCGGTCTGTGCGCAGCTGTCCATGCCGCTCACATCCACATCCAGCCGCACCGGAACCGAGCCTTTTTTCATGTTGAAGGTGATCTGGGTTTCGGGATCCAGCATCAGCGCGGCCATGACGGCCTGTGCTTCCTGGGCGCCCTTGTCACTGACCTTGGGGAAGACGAAGACGTCGCCGCCCATGACATAGCCGCCGGGCATGACTGTGCAGCCGAAGTCCTTGCCAGCTGTAAGCCCTGCGGCCGTGAATTCACCCTTGGCCCAGTCGCCCATGACCTGCATGGCTGCCTTGCCGGTGATCACCATGCTGGTGGTGTCGTTCCAGTTGCGGCCCGGGCTGCCTTCGTCAGTCAGTGCGCGCAGGGCGGCGAAGGTTTCAGCTGCCTTGCGGAAGCCTTCGCTTTTGGCGGCCTCCGTATCGCGGTCAGCATAGACCTTGTGGAACACGTCCTTGCCCGCTTCCGCCACCAGGACGGCATCGAACAGCAGATGGTCCTGCCAGTTCTGGCCGCCATGCCCGAAGGGGATGATGCCTGCCTCGCGCAGCTTGGGGCCCGCTGCAATGACTTCGGCGAAGGTCTTCGGCGGTTCGACGCCGGCCTTGGCGAGAGCTTCCGGATTGTACCAGAGCCAGTTCTGGCCATGGATATTGACCGGGACAGCATAGAAACTGCCATTGCGCGTCGTCGCGGTGACAATGTCCGGCGGCAGCACGTCGCGCCACTTGTTGGCTTCCGCGACCTCGTCCATCGGGCGCAGCATGCCGGTTGCGACCAGCTCATCGAACTGAAGGCCGGTGTTGAACTGCATCACGGTCGGAGGATTGCCGCCGACAATGCGGTTGATGCCGGCAGTGCGGGCATTGGGGCCGCCGGCAATGGCGGAATCAATCCACTCACCGCCCTTGGCCTTGAAAGAATCTGCAAAAACCTTGATGGATTCGGACTCTCCCCCCGATGTCCACCAATGCAGCACTTCCGCCTTCATCTCGGCGGCCTGACCGGCCGCGGGCATAACCAGGCACATCGCCGTGGCCAGAAGGGCATGACGAAACTTTTTCATATGGTCTCCTCCCAGTGAAACGATTTCATGGCCTCTTTGGATCTTTTGTAATCGTTTACATTGAAATTCATAGCACAGGCTTACGGCGCTTGAAAAGGGTAAATTTTCGGAGGGCAACCGGGAGGGCTGCGGGGCAGGAAGGACGTAGCGCCGATTTCCCGGGTGCTGCCCTGATGCGCCCTCGTGCAGAGACAGCCTCTGCGCGGATGGAGGTCTGGGGCCCCTACATGAGCCTGCCTGCTTGCGCGCTCACCTTGTGCCGGCGGGCATCCCCGTGCTGCCGCGTACGACAAGTTCGACCGGCAGGAGCCGGTGAAGGCTGGGCGGGGTGCCGGTTTCGATCAGGTCCAGCAGCACGCCCATGGCTTCCTCGCCGATTTCGCGGCGGGGCTGGCGCACGGTGGTCAGCGGCGGAGTGGTGCAGCTGGAGAACTGGATATCGTCAAAGCCCATTACGGCCACATCTTCCGGCACCTTCAGGCCGCGCCGGGTCAGTTCCATAATCACGCCGATGGCCATTTCATCATTGGCGCAGAAGAAGGCCGTCGGGGGCTCCTCCATGCCATCCATGCTGGCTGCGGCCCTGACACCGCTTTCGATGGAAAAGTCGCCGGGCAGCAGCAGGCCCGGGTCGAGCGGAATGCCCGCTGCCGCTAGCGCAGCAGCATAGCCGTCCTGCCGCTGGCGCGTCAGGATGTTGCGCGCCGGGCCTGCCACATAGGCAATGCGGCGGTGGCCGGCGGCGATCAGATGTTCCGTGGCGAGCCGTGCCGCGGCCTGATTGTCGATGCCGATGAAGGGCAGCCCGGGCATTTCGATTTCCTCGCAGACCGAAATCATCGGCGGCGGATTGGCCGGAATGCTGCCCGCGGGCCAGGGCAGGCGGCCCGAAAGCAGCACCAGCCCGTCCACCTTGCCCGAGCGCAGGTAGGAAACATAGGTTTCCTCGATGGCTGGATCATTCTCGCTGTTGCCGATGAGCAGACCATAGCCGCGCTGCTGGGCCACGGCCTCCAGCCCGCGCAGGATGCTGGCGAAGAAGGTGTTGCCGATATCAGGCACGATGACGAGAATCATGCGCGTGCTTTTCAGCCGCAGGCTCTGCGCCATGGCGTTTGCGGTGAAGCCAGTGCTGTCGATGGCCGCCAGCACTTTCTTGCGCGTGGCCTCCGCCACCTTCGCCGGATGGTGCAATGCGCGGCTGACGGTGGCGATGGAAACACCGGCGAGGCGCGCAACGTCCTCGATCGTGGCGGTCTTGCTCTGCATGCTGTTCCCTGTCTCTGCCTTGATGCAAGCCTATATGCAACCTCTGACCTATGCCTTGCCAAGCTGTGTCTGTAAATGTTTACATCAACAGTAAAAAGGTTTACATATGCCATGTAGGCCGTCTGGAGCATGATAATCCACGGCTTGCATCCGCGTTACCCCTGCCGGATGAAATGCAGAAACATGTTCCAGCACGCCAGACCCGGCGCCTCTCCTCGCAGCAGGAGAAGCCCGGACCAGGGGATTTTGTCATCGCTCGGGAGGTGCGCATGAAAACGATGAAGGGTCCGGGACTGTTTCTGGCCCAGTTCGCCGGGGATACGGCGCCGTTCAACTCGCTCAGGTCCATGGTGACCTGGGCGGCGAGCCTCGGCTATCGCGGGGTTCAGATTCCAACCTGGGACATCCGCCTGTTCGATCTGGACAAGGCCGCAGACTCTGCTGGTTATTGCGAGGACGTTGCCGGCATCTGCCGGGAAGCGGGTGTCGAGATCACCGAGCTTGCAACGCATCTTCAGGGCCAGCTCGTGGCCGTTCATCCGGCCTATGACGCGCCATTTGATGGATTTGCCCCGGCGGCGGTGCATGGCAATCCGGCTGCGAGGCAAGCCTGGGCGGTGGATCAGATGCTGAAGGCGGCCAAGGCTTCGCGCCATTTCGGCCTCAATGCCAGTGTCAGCTTCTCCGGTGCGCTGGCCTGGCCCTATGTCTATCCCTGGCCGCAGCGGCCTGCGGGCTTGATCGAGACGGCCTTTGATGAACTGGCCCGGCGCTGGCGGCCGATCCTTGATGCCTATGACGAGGCGGGCGTTGACCTGTGCTACGAAATTCATCCCGGCGAGGACATCTTCGATGGTGCAAGCTTCGAGATGTTCCTGGAGCGCGTTGGCGGCCATCCGCGCTGCTGCATCAACTATGACCCCTCGCATTTCGTGCTGATGCAGCTCGATTATCTGGCCTTCATCGACATCTATCACGAGCGTATCCGCGCCTTCCATGTGAAGGATGCCGAGTTCAATCCGGACGGGCGGCAGGGTGTCTATTCCGGCTATCAGCCGTGGATCAACCGCGCCGGGCGTTTCCGCTCGCTGGGCGACGGACAGGTGGATTTCGCCGGTGTCTTCTCCCGCCTCACGGCCCATGGCTATGACGGCTGGGCCGTGCTGGAATGGGAATGCTGCATCAAGCACCCGGAAGACGGCGCGGCCGAAGGGGCGCCCTTCATCGCGGATCACATCATCCGGGTGACGGAAAAGGCCTTTGACGACTTTGCCGCCAGCGGTGCGGATGACGCTGCCAACCGGCGGATGCTGGGCCTTGCCCCGGCTGCGGCCGGCTGAGGGAGGACGGGAACATGGCAATTGAAGCAAGGGGCGATGCGGGGCAAGGCGCCCGCGTGCGCCTTGGTATGGTCGGCGGCGGGCAGGGCGGCTTCATCGGCGCCGTCCACCGCATGGCCGCGAGGCTGGATGGTGACTTTGACCTCGTGGCCGGCGCCTTCTCTTCGGATCCGGAACGGGCACGCCAGTCCGGCCTTGAGCTGGGCGTCGATCCGGCCCGCTGTTATGACAGCTTTGACGCGATGGCGGCGGCGGAAGCGGCCAGGCCGGACGGCATCGAGGCGGTGTCCATCGTCACGCCCAACCATCTGCATTTCCCTGTGGCCCGCGCCTTTCTGAACGCTGGCATCCACGTGATCTGCGACAAGCCGCTGACCTCGACGCTGGAGGATGCGGAAGAGCTGGTGAAGCTGGGTGAGGCCAGCGGGCGGCTGTTCGTGCTCACGCATAACTATTCCGCCTATCCCATGGTGCGGCAGGCGCGGGAAATGATCGCCAGTGGCGAGCTCGGCACCTTGCGCCTGGTTCAGGTGGAATATCCGCAGGACTGGCTGACCGAGGCGGTGGAGGAAAGCGGCCAGAAACAGGCCGCCTGGCGTACCGATCCGGCCCGTTCGGGCGCAGGCGGCTGCATTGGCGACATCGGTACTCATGCCTTCCAGCTGGCCACCTTCGTGACGCAGCTTGCCCCTTCGCAAGTTCTGGCCGATCTCAGCACCTTCGTTCCGGGCCGCCGGGTGGATGACAATGTCAACGTGCTGCTGCGGTTTGCCGGCGGGGCGCGCGGCATGCTCTGGGCCAGTCAGGTTGCACCGGGCAACGAGAATGGCCTGCGCCTGCGTGTCTATGGAGACAAGGGCGGGCTTGAGTGGGAGCAGGAGAATCCGAACCATCTGTGGTTCACCCCCTTCGGCGAGCCGCGCCGCCGCCTTACACGCGGCGGGGCAGGCACGGGGCCGGCGGCCGCAGCCGTAACGCGGGTGCCCTCGGGCCATCCGGAAGGCTATCTGGAGGCCTTCGCCACGCTCTACCGAGAGGCGGCGGGTGCCATCCGCACGGCACGCGACGGCGGACCGGTGGCCCTGCCGGAGCATCTGCCGGGCCTCAGCGACGGGCTTGCCGGCCTGCGCTTCATCGATGCCTGCATCCGCTCGTCCTCTGCGGGCGGGGTGTGGACGGAGCTGTAAGCCGTTGAAAAATAGGGGCCGGAACATCTGCTGTTCCAGTCCACGCTGGAGGAAAAACCTCTCCTTCGCCATCCCGGCTCGCGCCCCGCTTGGCCGGAAGACGACGGAGAGGGGAGGGGCGGAAAGATCGCATCCAAGCAAGGCCGGAGCAGGTGTTGCTCCGGCCTTCTTGCTGATCTTAGACACGCACCCGCGTGCCGCTGCGGGCGGCTTCTGCGATGGCGTGGATGACCTTTTCGAATTCCAGTGCCGCTGCGAAATCTGGCCAGGGACGGGTGCCGGTTTCGATGGCGCGCAGGAAATCGGCGGCCTCGATGATCTTCAGGTCGTTGAAGCCGATCTGGTGGCCGGGGGCGGGGCAGAAGGCGCCGTAACCATCGTGATCCGGCCCAGTGAGGATGGTGCGGAAGCCCTGTTCGGCCTTCGGGCCCTCGTTGACGAAGAGCTGCAGCTCGTTCATCCGCTCCTGATCATAGATGATCATGCCCTTGGTGCCGTGGATCTCGAAGCCGAGGCGGTTTTTGCGGCCCCAGGCGGAGCGTGAGGCGGCAAAGGAGCCCTGTGCGCCATTGGCAAAGCGCAGGATGGCCGTAGCCGTATCCTCGTTTTCCACCTTCCCCCGGCCGGTGCCATCAGGCAGGGGGCGGGTTTCATGCACGGTCTGCATGTCGGCGATGAGGCTTTCGATGGGGCCGCAGATGCCGCAGAGCAGGCTGATCAGATGGCAGCCGATATCCCCCAGCGCGCCAAGACCTGCTTCACCCAGCTTCGCCCGCCAGGTCCAGGGCAGGTCCGGGTCGGCCTGATAATCCTCGTCCACCGCGCCGCGCGCATGCACGATGCGGCCAATGCGGCCTTGCCTCACCAGCTTCTGCGCATGACGGTAGGCGGGATTGCGGGTGTAGTTGTAGCCGGTCATGGTCAGCTTGCCGGTGCGGGCGGCGGCCTCGGCCATCTCTTCGGCTTCGGTCAGCGTCAGCCCCATCGGCTTCTCGCACCACACGTGCTTGCCCGCTTCAAGAGCGGCGATGGCCATCTCCTTGTGGAAACGGTTCGGCGTGGTGATCGACACCACATCAACTTTCGGGTCAGTGACCAGCGCCTGCCAGTCTCCGGTGGAACGGGCAAAGCCGAACTGGCTGGCGAAGGCGGCGGCCTTGTCTTCCGGCGTGTCGCACAGCACCTCCAGCCGCACGTCCTGCACATCACCCATGACGGCACGGGCATTGCGCCAGGCAAGCGCATGCGCCTTGCCCATGAAGCCTGTTCCGATCAGGCCAATCCCCAGGGTCATTGATTTCCTCCCGAAATCAAATAGAATTTTTATTCCATTATTGTCATCCTGCGGCTATCCTGTTTTGTCAAGCAGGATCAACGAACTGGCAAACCGCAATGTCGCACCTCTCCGCCCCGCGCAACATCGAAGCCTTCCATGCCCGTCTGCTGGAGGCGGCGGAAACCCTGCCGAAACGCCTGCGCCAATGCGCGGAATATCTGGCGGCAAACACGGACCGGATCGCGGTTTCGACGGTGGCCGAGATGGCGCTGGCGGCCGGAGTGCAGCCCTCGGCGCTGATGCGATTCTGCAAGATCCTCGGTTTTTCCGGCTATTCGGAGATGCAGCGCCTGTTCCGCGATGCTTATGCGCAGGGCTGGCCGGACTACGCGACACGGCTCAGAAACCTGCGGGAAAGCGGTGCTGGCAGCCCCTCTGCCTTGCTGGCGGAGTTCATCGATGCGGGCCGCATGTCGCTGGAAAATCTCGCCAGCAGCGTCGACAGCCGTAATCTGGACAGGGCGGTGAAGATCCTTTCCGGGGCTGGAATGGTGCATCTCGTGGGTCTGCGCCGTGCCTTCCCGGTGGCGTCCTATCTCGCATATGCCTTTGAAAAAATGGATGTTCCGGCGTTTTTGCATGATGGGGTGGGCAAGCTGGATCACCGCCATGCCATCCGTCCGGGCGATGCGCTGGTGGCCATCACCTTCTCGCCCTACAGCGGGGAAACGGTGGAACTGGCGGAGTTTGCCCGCAGCCAGGAGGTTCCGGTCATCGCCATCACCGACACGGTGATGAGTCCGCTGCAGAAACTGGATGCCACAGTGCTGAGTGTGGCGGAAGTTGACTTCGGTGCCTTCCGTGCGCTGTCGGCGACGCTCTCGCTTGCCATCACGCTGGCGGTGGCCGTTGGTGCGGGACGAAAAGCCGCGCCATAAAAAAACTGTTGCATCAAACTTAAAAATGGAATAAATATTCCATACCCGAAGTCCGGACATATCCGGGCCGGGTGGCCGCCGGGGGGAGCCGGCGGATCCGCACTCTGGGAGGTTATGATGAGAAAAGCGCTTACCGCCGTCGCCGCTGCGGCCATCGCCGTGGCAGGCCTGTCTGCTCCGGCTTCTGCCGAAGGTGAAAAGTTCGTCCTGGTCAGCCATGCGCCGGACAGTGACAGCTGGTGGAACACGATCAAGAATGCCATCGCCGTTGCCGGCGAGCAGATGAAGGTCAGCGTCGAATACCGCAACCCGCCGACCGGTGATCTCGCCGACATGGCCCGCATCGTCGAGCAGGCGGCTGCATCCAACCCGAATGGCATCATCGTCACCATCGCTGACTATGACGTGCTGTCCGGCCCGATTTCCAGCGCTGTGGCCAAAGGCATTCCGGTCATCACCATCAACTCCGGCACCGTCGAGCAGTCCAAGAAGCTTGGCGCGCTGCTGCATGTGGGCCAGCCGGAATATGACGCAGGCTTCGGCGCGGGCGAAAAGGCCAAGGCAGCCGGTGCCAAGTCGTTCCTGTGTGTGAACCACTACATCACCAACCCGGCCTCCGTGGAGCGCTGCCAGGGCTTTGCTGCCGCGCTCGGCGTGGAGCTCGGCAACCAGATGATCGACGCCGGTCAGGATCCGTCCGAAATCCAGAACAAGGTCTCGGCCTATCTGCAGACCAACCCGGACACGGGCGCCATCCTTGCCCTCGGCCCCACCTCGGCGCATCCGACTCTGGCGGCGCTGGAGCAGTCGGGCAAGGCTGGCCAGATCTTCTTCGGCACCTTTGATCTGTCGCCGGAAATCGCCAATGCCATCAAGGCTGGCACCATTGCCTTCGCCATCGACCAGCAGCCCTATCTGCAGGGCTACCTGCCGGTCGTCATCCTCACCAACTACGCCCGTTATGGCGTCGTGCCGGGCAACTCGATCAACTCGGGCCCCGGCTTTGTCACCAAGGACAACATCGAACTGGTTGAGAAATACGCCGGTCAGTACCGCTAAGCGCCTGACTCGAGCTGAAATTCCAGCCCCGGCCGGGGCGGTGTGAAAGCGCCCCGGCCCCTTGCAACTGACGTTTCCTGAAAATCGAGGCAACTCATGACGGACGAGCGCATCAAGCAGGTCTCGGCCCTGCGCCGTGCCATGATCCGGCCCGAGCTGGGTGCGACCACCGGCACCGTTCTGGTCTTCCTTTTCTTCCTTCTGATCGCGGGCAACTCCGGCATGTTCGCGCCGGAAGGCATCTTGAACTGGACCGTGGTGTCCGCCCAGTTTGCCATCATCGCCGTGGGCGCCTGCCTGCTGATGATCTCCGGTGAATTCGATCTTTCCGTCGGCTCCATGATCGGCTTTGCCGGCATCGTGATCGCCATTCTCAGTGTCAAGATGGGCTGGCCTATCTGGCTGGCCATCATCGCTGCATTCGTTATCTGTGTGTCGCTGGGCTGGCTCAATGGCATGCTGGTGATCAAGACCGGGCTGCCATCCTTCATCGTGACGCTCGCCTTCCTCTACATTCTGCGTGGCCTCACCATCTGGCTGTCGATCCTTACCACCCGTCAGACCATCATCGGCGGCGTCAAGGAACTGGCCGCAAACGACTGGCTCGCCTTCCTCTTCGGCGGCGTCATTCTGAAGGATCTCTTCGTCTGGTTCGCGGATCTCGGCCTTGTTGGCAAGTTCGTGGCCGGTCCCAAGGCCGGGCTGCCAGTGGTTGAAGGCGTGCCGATGCTGGTGGTCTGGGCGATGGTTCTGGTCGCCTTCGGTCACATCCTTCTCACCCGCACCAAGTTCGGCAACTGGATTTTTGCCTCCGGCGGAGATGCGCAGGCGGCCCGCTATGTGGGCGTGCCGGTCAACCGTGTGAAGGTACTGATGTTCATGTTCACCGCCTTCTGCGCCACCGTGTTTGCCACCTGCCAGGTGATCGAATTCGGCTCGGCGGCGGCAGACCGTGGCCTGTTGAAGGAGTTCGAGGCGATCATCTGCGTGGTCATCGGCGGGGCGCTGCTCACCGGCGGCTATGGCTCGGTCATCGGCGCGGCGCTGGGCGCCATCATCTTCGGTGTGGTGCAGCAGGGTCTGTTCTTCTCGGGCGCTGAAAGCTCGCTCTTCCGGGTGTTCCTCGGCACGATCCTGATCCTCGCCGTGATCCTCAACACCTACATCCGACGCATGATCACGGGAGAACGCTGATGTCCGCCCCGCTCATCGAACTGCGCAACATCGAAAAGCATTTCGGTCCCGTGATCGCGCTGGCAGGCGTCAGCTTCGACGTGAAGGCCGGAGAATGTCACTGCCTGCTGGGCGACAATGGCGCCGGCAAGTCCACCTTCATCAAGACCATGGCTGGCGTGCACAAGCCGACCAAGGGCGAGATCCTGGTGGATGGCAGGGCTACGGCCTTCAACAGCCCGCGTGACGCGATGGGCGCAGGCATTGCCACGGTCTATCAGGATCTGGCGATGATCCCGCTGATGTCGGTCACCCGGAATTTCTGGATGGGCCGCGAGCCGGAGAAGAAGTTCGGCCCGTTCCGCTTCATCGATTTCGAAAAGGCCAACCGGGTGACTCTGGAGGAAATGGCCAACATGGGCATTCACCTGCGCGAGCCGGAACAGGCGGTCGGCACGCTTTCGGGCGGCGAGCGCCAGACGGTGGCCATCGCCCGTGCGGTTTATTTCGGCGCGAAGGTGCTGATCCTCGACGAGCCGACGTCCGCGCTCGGTGTGCGTCAGACCTCCAACGTACTGGCAACCATCGACAAGGTGCGCAAGCGCGGGATTGGTGTCGTCTTCATCACCCACAATGTGCGCCATGCCATGGCGGTGGGGGACCGGTTCACCGTGCTGAACCGCGGCAAGACGCTGGGCACCGCAAAACGCGGGGAAATCAAGCCGGAAGAATTGCAGGACCTCATGGCAGGGGGCAAGGAACTGGCTGAACTAGAGGGTTCGCTCGGCGGCACGATCTAAGGTGTTGCGGGTTAATTTAGGAAAGACCGACATGACAATGCGTTTCGCAGTATTGGGGGCAGGGCGGATTGGCCGCGTCCATGCCAAGGCGATCGCTGCGACGGAAGGAGCCACGCTGATTGCCGTGGCCGATCCCGTCGCTGCGGCGGCTCAGTCGCTGGCGGCGGAGCATGGCTGCTCCATCCGCACCATCGGCGAGATTGAAGCGGCAAAGGATGTGGATGCGGTCATCATCTGCACTCCGACAGACACCCACGCTGACCTGATCGAGCGCTTTGCCCGCGCCGGCAAGGGCATCTTCTGCGAGAAGCCGGTGGATCTGAACGTCCAGCGCGTCAAGGACTGCCTGAAGACGGTGAAGGAAACCGGCGCCACGCTGATGGTCGGCTTCAACCGCCGCTTCGATCCGCATTTCGCCGCGCTCAAGGCCACCATCGACAGCGGCCGCATTGGCGATGTGGAGATGGTGACGATCACCTCCCGCGATCCTTCGCCCCCTCCGTATGAGTATATCTCCCGGTCGGGCGGCATCTTCCGCGACATGACCATCCATGACTTCGACGTGGCCCGCTGGCTGCTGGGCGAGGAAGTGGAAACGGTGATGGCCTCTGCTTCCGTTCTGGTCGATCCGGAAATCGGCAAGCGCGGGGATTTTGACAGCGTCAACATCATCCTGCGCACCGCGTCGGGCCGTCAGGCGATCATCACCAACACCCGCCGCGCGGTCTATGGCTATGACCAGCGCATCGAGGTGCTGGGGGCCAAGGGCATGGTGGCTGCTGAGAATCTGCGCGAAGCCAACATCGAGGTGGCTGATGCCAGCGGCTATCACAAGCCGCCACTGCTCGACTTCTTCATGACCCGCTACACGGCAGCCTATGCCGCTGAAATCACCGCCTTCATCAAGGCCGTGACGGACAAAACCGTGCCGCCGACCACGGGCGAGGACGGGCTGAAGGCACTGGCTCTGGCGGAAGCGGCGTTGAAGTCGGTTGCGGAAGGGCGGGCCGTGCGCCTCTCGGAAATCACGGGCTGAAGGACCAACGCGGATGAGCAAGACCCTCGATCTCATCACCATCGGCCGGTCCTCGGTCGATCTCTATGGCTCCCAGGTGGGTGGCCGTCTCGAGGATATGGGCAGCTTCCAGAAATATATCGGAGGCTCGCCAACCAACATTGCCGCCGGTTCCGCGCGGCTTGGCCTCAAGGCTGGCCTCATCACCCGCGTGGGGGATGAGCACATGGGCCGCTTCATCCGCGAACAGCTGGTGCGCGAGGGCGTGGATGTGACGGGCGTGAAGACCGACCCGGAACGCCTCACCGCCCTCGTGCTGCTGGGCATCCGTGACGACAAGCAGTTCCCGCTGATTTTCTACCGTGAGAACTGCGCGGACATGGCGATCTGCGAGGACGACATCGACCCCGCCTTCATCGCCAGCGCAAGGGCTATTGTGGCCACAGGCACGCACCTGTCCCATCCGCGCACTGAAGCTGCCGTTCTGAAGGCCCTGCGCCTTGCCCGCGAAAGCGGCGGCCAGACGGCGCTCGACATTGATTACCGCCCCAACCTCTGGGGCCTGTCCGGCCATGGCGATGGCGAAAACCGCTTCATCGCTTCGGCCAAGGTGACGGCCCGCCTGCAGCAGCACCTGCCGCTGTTCGACCTGATCGTCGGCACGGAAGAAGAGTTCCATATTGCAGGCGGCTCCACCAACACCATCGAGGCGCTTCGTGCTGTGCGGGCGCTGACGGGGGCCACGCTGATCTGCAAGCGCGGCCCCATGGGCGCAGCTGCCTTTGCCGGGGCCATTCCCGATACGCTGGATGAAGGCGAGGCGGGGCCTGGCTTCCCCATCGAGGTGTTCAACGTGCTGGGCGCGGGCGACGGCTTCATGGCGGGTCTGCTGAAGGGCTGGCTCGACGGTGAGACCTGGCCGCGTGCGCTGACCTATGCCAATGCCTGCGGTGCCTTTGCCGTGTCGCGCCACGGCTGCACGCCGGCCTATCCGTCGTGGGAGGAGCTGCAGTTCTTCCTGAAGCGCGGTGTCGTCACGCCTGCGCTGCGCAAGGATGCGGAACTGGAACAGGTGCACTGGTCTACCAACCGCTCCTATGACTGGCCGTCGATGCATGTCTTTGCCTTCGACCACCGCCGCCAGATGGAAGAGCTGCCGGGGGCAACGCCGGAGAAGATCGGCGCCTTCAAGAAGCTCTGCCTTGCTGCCGTGGAAGAAGTGGCCGCCGGCAAGACCGGGTACGGTCTTCTGTGTGACAGCCGCCTGGGCCGCGATGCGCTGTATCAAGCGGCCGGCAAGGGGCTGTGGATTGGCCGTCCGGTCGAGTGGCCCGGCTCGCGTCCGCTGACGCTGGAGCCGGAGTTGGGGCCGGATTATGGCGGGCTCACCGAATGGCCGCTGGAGCATGTGGTCAAGGTGCTCTGTTTCTGCCACCCGGAGGATGACGCGGGGATGTGGGCCGAGCAGGAAGCCGTGATCCAGCGCCTGTTTGCTGCTGCCCGCCGCAACCGGCTGGAATTCCTGCTCGAGGTCATCCCTTCCAAGGTTGGCCCGGTGGATGATGACACGACCGCCCGCATCATCGAACGTTTCTACAAGCTCGGGATCTATCCGGACTGGTGGAAGCTGGAGCCAATGCGCTCGGATGCCGCCTGGAAGCGCACCTGTGACATGATCAAGGCCTATGATCCGCGTGTGCGCGGCATCGTGGTGCTGGGTCTTGATGCGCCGGAAGACGAGCTTGCGGCCTGCTTTGCCACGGCGGCGCAGCATGATCTGGTCAAGGGCTTTGCCGTGGGGCGCACCATCTACAGCGAGGCGGCACGCGGCTGGCTTGCCGGAACGATGACGGATGCTGAGGCCATCGCGCAGATGGCCGGAAAATTCGCCCGCCTGTCCGCCACTTGGGATGCGGCACGCGGTTCAACGGGAGTTGCGGCATGAGCAAGGTAAGACTGACCGCCGCCCAGGCCATGGTGCGCTGGCTTTCCAGCCAGATGACCGAAGACGGTGTGCCCTTCATTGCCGGGGTCTGGGCCATCTTCGGCCATGGCAATGTGGCCGGCATTGGTGAAGCGCTGTACGGTGTGCGCGATACGCTGCCCACGTGGCGCGGCCACAACGAGCAGGGTATGGCCCATGCGGCCATCGCCTATGCCAAGCAGCTTGGCCGCCGCCGTGCCATGGCAGTGACTTCTTCCATCGGCCCCGGTGCCACCAACATGGTGACGGCGGCAGCGCTCGCCCATGTCAACCGCCTGCCGGTGCTGTTCGTGCCGGGCGATGTCTTCGCCAATCGCGGGCCGGACCCGGTGCTGCAGCAGATTGAGGATTTCGGCGACGGCACCATCAGCGCCAACGACTGCTTCCGCCCAGTCTCGCGCTATTTCGACCGCATCATGCGGCCCGAACAGCTGCTGACGGCCCTGCCGCGCGCCATGGCGGTGATGACCGATCCGGCCGATTGCGGCCCGGTGACGCTGGCTTTCTGTCAGGATGTGCAGGCGGAAGCCTATGACTGGCCGGAAGAGTTCTTCGCCCCGCGTGTCTGGCGCCAGCGCCGCCAGCGCCCGGACGAGGCGGAACTGGCCGAAGTGGCGGCCCTGATCCGCGCCGCGAAGAAGCCAGTGCTGATCGCAGGCGGCGGCGTGCATTATTCCGGCGCCACGGAAGCGCTGAAGGCCTTTGCCGAGGCGCATCAGATTCCGGTGGTGGAAAGCCAGGCGGGCAAGTCGGCCTTGCCGTGGGATCATCCGCTCAACCTTGGGCCCGTCGGTGTTACCGGATCGGAAAGCGCCAACAGCACCGCGAAGGATGCCGATCTCGTCATTGGCGTTGGCACGCGCTTTCAGGATTTCACCACCGGCTCCTGGGGCCTGTTCCGCAATCCGGCGCGCAAGCTCGTCTCCATCAACGTTGCGGCCTATGACGCCATGAAGCATGGCGCAGTGCCGTTGCAGGGCGATGCCCGCGTTTGCCTTGGCGAGCTGTCGGCGCAGCTGGGTGCCCACAAGGGCCCGGCCATTGCCGCAAGCCTCAAGGCGGACTGGTTCGCCAAGGTCGATCCGCTGACGGCTGCTCCGGAAGCGGATGCAAACGGCCTGCCCACGGATCAGCAGGTCATCGGCGCCGTGCAGCGTGCCGCTGGTCCTGATACGGTGGTGATGTGCGCCGCCGGCACCATGCCGGGCGAACTCCACAAACTCTGGAAGGCGAGCCGCCCGATGTCCTATCACATGGAATACGGCTTCTCCTGCATGGGCTACGAAATCGCCGGGGCGCTGGGCATCAAGATGGCGGAGCCGGAGCGCGATGTCATCTGCATGGTCGGTGACGGCAGCTACATGATGATGAATTCCGAACTCGCCAGCGCCGTGATGCTGGGCCAGAAGATCACCGTCGTCATCACTGACAACCGGGGCTACGGCTGCATCAACCGGCTGCAGATGGGCACCGGTGGGGCCGAGTTCAACAACCTTCTCGACCACACCAACCACACCAACCCCAGCCATATCGACTTCGTCGCCCATGCAGGCGCCATGGGGGCGAAGGCGGTGAAGGCTGGGTCTATCGCCGAACTTGAGGCAGCTCTTGCCGAAGCGAAGACGGCGAGCGGCCCGTTTGTGGTGGTCATCGACACCGATCCCTACCCCTCCACGCCCCATGGCGGCCACTGGTGGGATGTGGCGGTGCCGGAAGTTTCCGCCCGTGCCGAAGTGCGGGCGGCGCGCGAGTCCTACGAACGTTCGCTTCAGGAAAGAAACTGAACCATGATCCTCTACGGCACCAACCCCATTGCCTGGTCCAACGACGACGACCAGACCCTCGGCGCCCATATTCCGCTTGAGCAGTGCCTCGACGAAGCCGCCAAGATCGGTTTCGACGGTATCGAGAAGGGGCACAAGCTGCCCGCGACGCCGGAAGGCATCGCCAGGGAACTGGGCGGGCGCGGCCTGAAGTATATCTCCGGCTGGCATTCGCTGAACCTTCTGACCAACTCCATCGAGGACGAGAAGGCCGCGATGCAGCCCTTCCTCGACCTGCTGAAGGCGGTCGGCTCGAAGGTGATCATCACCTGCGAAACCTCCAATGCCATTCATGGCAATGACGGCGTGCCGGTGAACAACAAGCCGGTGCTGGCCGCCTCCGAGTGGGCTGACTTTGGCCGGGGCGTCGAGGCGCTGGCGGCCTTTGCGGCAGAGCAGGGCATCACGCTGGTCTATCACCACCACATGGGCACGGTGGTGGAGAGCGAGGCGGAAATCGATCTGTTCATGCAGCACACGGGACCGGCCACCAAGCTGCTGTTCGACACGGGCCACTGCTATTTCGGCGGCGGCAATCCGGCAGCCGTGGCCGAGCGTCACATGGCACGGGTGCGCCATATCCATGCCAAGAACGTGCGCCCGGACATCATGCGTCAGGTGCGTGAGGAAAACCTCTCCTTCCTCGAAGGCGTGCGCCGCGGTGTCTTCACCGTTCCGGGCGATGCGGAAGGCGGCGTGGATTTCCTGCCCGTGCTGAAGAGCGCAGCGGCACAGGGCTACGAAGGCTGGCTCGTCATCGAGGCCGAGCAGGACCCGAGCGTGCGCAATCCTTTCGAATACCAGAGCATGGGCTTCAACGCCCTGCGCAGCTTTGCCCGCGAGGCTGGTCTCGACAAGGGAAGGTGATGGAGGGGGCGGATCTACATATCAGGTCCGGGGATTGCCCGCAGTGATGCGTTTGATCTATGGCAGGGCCTCTCCGCCCCCCCCCCCCCCCCCCCCCCCCCAAGGGGGAGCGGAGAGGCCCCGCCTGAGTGATCAGGCTTCAGACTTTCACCGAAGTTACCTTCGGCTTCAGGTACGATGTGTGCATGCAGTAAAAGGGGGGAGAGGGGTGCTGCGGCAAAAGGCAGAGCGAGGGAAACATGGCATGAAGCTCCGGACGGGATATGTTTCAGCACAGGCCCCGGACATCTGCTACCCTCGGCGCACCCGCTTTCCCCTGATCCCAGGCAGCAAAGAGACCTTGATGAAGATTATCGACCCGACCCATTCCTTCTATGGTCCGCTGTGGCGGCGTATTGCCATTGTCGTTGTCACGGCTGGTTGGGCCGGGTTTGAATACTGGAACGGCTCCACGGGCTGGGCGCTGTTCTTCACAGCCATTGCGGTCTATGCCGCGTGGGCTCTGATCATCACCTACAAGCCGCAACAGGGCGGAGACGGAACGGCATGAGCAAGCTTCTGAGAAAGCCGCAAGGCACCCACGGCAAGACCCACGCCATCACGCCGGAAAGCGCCGGCTGGGGCTATGTGGGATTTGATCTTTACCGCCTGAAGGCGGGCGAGACTGTTGGCGAAGCGACCGGCGGACGTGAAGTCATTCTTGTGCTGGTCGAGGGCAAGGCCCGTCTTTCCGCATCGGGCAAGGACTTCGGCGCGATGGGCCTGCGCATGGACGTGTTTGAGCGCCTGCCGCCCGCCTGTCTCTATGTGCCGGACCAGTCGGACTGGTCCGCCACCGCCACCACGGACCTGACGCTGGCCGTCTGCTCGGCACCGGGCAAGGGCACTCATGAAGCGCAGGTGCTGGGGCCGGATGGCATCCAGCTCGATCAGCGCGGGCAGGGCACCAACACCCGCTACATCCACAACATCGCCATGGAAGGGCGGGATGTGGCCGGCAGCCTGCTGGTGACGGAAGTCTTCACCCCCTCCGGCCACTGGTCGTCCTATCCGCCGCACCGGCATGACGAGGACAACTATCCGGACATGACCTATCTGGAAGAGACCTATTACCACCGGCTCAATCCGGCGCAGGGCTTCGGCATCCAGCGTGTCTTCACCGAAGACGGCTCCCTCGACGAAACGATGGCCGTTTCCAACCACGACGTGGTTCTGGTCCCCAAGGGCCACCATCCCTGCGGCTCGCCCTATGGCTACGAGATGTATTATCTCAACGTCATGGCCGGCCCCTTGCGCAAGTGGCGCTTCAAGAACCACCCGGACCACGACTGGATCTACCAGCGCGACATGGTGAAGTGAGGAATAGGGGGGCAGCCGCTCCTACTCACACGGCGCAATTCTGACCGGTTCCGACGCATCTGCCCCGATCACGTGGCAGGTGCCGTCTGCGCAGAGGGTCCAGCCGGAGACGGTGGCGCCGGAGGCGGCGAGCAGGAGTTCCGGTTGCGGTGGCAGGGTGGGTGTCCAGATCCACCAGCCGTCCTGAAGCCGGGCGCCATCGCCCGGTTCCATGCCCGCGCCCGAGCCGCGCACACGGGCCTCCTGAAGTTTGAGGCCGTCCTGCGTCACCACCCAGGTTTCCTGCCACTGCGTTTTCTCGACGGAGTGGGTCCATTCCAGCGTGAAGGGGCCGGAGAGGCTGAGCGTCAGCGCTCCGGCCAGAAGGCAGGCGCTCATGCGCCTGCGTTCGGGGTGGCCTTGTTGCCTGCCGCCATGTTGGCCCTCCAGACGAGGAAGGCGAAGAGGGCGAAGAGCCCCAGTCCCACTTCATCCGTGACCGGCAGGGCCGCCACCAGCGTGAAGGCGGAAGCCATGGCAAGTGCGCGCATCCACAGGGGCAGCGGCACGCCGAGCCAGCCGATGACGGCTGCGCCCCACAGGCTGATGGCGATGGCGACCTTGAGGACGATGTAGACCACCGCCGGGACATAGCCGATGCTTTCTGCCAGCGCCCCGCCATCCTGCAGCATCAGGGCCGGGGTATAGACGGCCATGAAGGGGATGACGAACCCGGCTGCCGCCACCTTCACCGCCTCGAAGGAGATCTTCAGCCCGCTTTCCTTGGCAATGGGGCTTGCGGCAAAGCAGGCGAGCGCCACGGGCGGGGTGAGGTCGGCGAGGATGCCGAAATAGAACACGAACATGTGGCTGACGATCAGCGGCACGCCGAGTTCCAGCAGGGCAGGGCCTGCGATGGACGAGGTGATGATGTAGTTCGGGATGGTCGGGATACCCATGCCCAGCACGATGCAGGTGATCATCGTCAGAAGCAGCGAGAGGAACAGGCTGTTCTGGCCGACGCTGACAATGAACTGGCCGAAGGTGGTGGCTGCACCCGTCAGCGTCATGGTGCCGATGATGATGCCGACGAGGGCACAGGCGACGCCGACGGGCAGGGCGGTGCGGGCGCCTTCTCCAAGGCTGTCGCGGCACAGGGCCAGCGTGTTGCGCCCGCCCTTGGTGAAGATGTTGAGGAGAATGAGCGCCGAGATCGCGATCAGCAGCACCTTGATGCCGAGGGAGAAGAAGGCAGCCCCCGTCAGCCCGAGGCCGATCCAGAAAATCGTGCGGATGACACCCTGCGGCAGGCCGAGGGCAACGGAGCCGCCGAGGATCAGCAGGACGGTCAGTCCCAGACCAATGGTACCGGCAAACAGCGGCGTGTAGCCGCCGAAGAGGAGATAGACCAGCACGCCGAGCGGCAGCAGCAGGAACCAGCCTTCCTTCAGCGCCTTCACGGCGGAGGGCAGTTCGTCCTTCGGCAGGCCGCGCAGGTTCCGCTTGCCCGCTTCCAGATGCACCATCCAGAAGGCAGAGGCGAAATAGAGCACGGCAGGAATGAGGGCCGCCTGCACCACCTCGTAATATTCGACGCCCAGCGTTTCGGCCATGATGAAGGCCACCGCACCCATGACCGGCGGCATGATCTGACCGCCCATGGAGGAGGTGGCCTCCACACCACCGGCAAAGGCCGGGCGGTAGCCGAAGCGCTTCATCAGGGGAATGGTGAACTGGCCGGTGGTGACCACATTGGCAACGCCCGAGCCGGAAATCGTGCCCATCAGCCCGGAGGAAATGACCGACACCTTGGCGGCCCCGCCCGTGGCATGGCCGACGAGGCCGAGGCTGACATCGGTGAAAAGCTTGATCATCCCGGCCCGCTCCAGGAAGGAGCCGAAGAGGATGAACAGGAAGATGAAGCTGGAGCTGACATAGACCGGAATGCCGTAGATGCCTTCCGTGCCATAGGTCATGTGCTCGACAACCTGCGCAAAGTCATAGCCGCGATGGTCCAGCGGCGCGGGCAGATACTGGCCGAAGAGGCAGTAGGCGAGAAACAGCCCTGCAATGATGGGCAGCGCCAGCCCCATCATGGCCCAGGCGGCGGCAAATACCGTCACAAGCGCGATGACACCCATGACCAGATCCCGCGGCAGCGGGTCACCGGAACGGATCAGAAGGTCCGTATAGTCCCACCACTGATAGGCCGCGACGGACACTGCCGCAAAAGCCATGAGCCAGGCCAGAACGCGCACCGGCAGCTTGTCGTGCCGGGCGGCGGCGATCAGGGGAAAGGTGAGCAGGCCGAGAAAGCCGACATGGACAGCGCGCACGATCTGGCTCGGCAGGTCGATCACATGGGCGGCCGTGGCGATCTGGAAGGCGGAAAAGGCAAAGGCGATCCAGAACAGCAGGCGGCCCTCGAAGCCTTCCTGAAAACCGGCACCATGCGGGTCTTCCTGAGGGGGGGGAACCTGTGTCTGCGGTGATGGGGCTGTGCTCATGCGCGGCTCGAACTTTCGCGGAGGGGCGTTAAGGCAACGGGATAAAGGGGCAATAAGAACGAAAGGGAGCGCAGATGCTGCGCTCCCCCGTCAGCCGGGGCCTTACATCAGGCCCTTTTCCTTGTAGAAGCGCTCTGCACCCGGATGCAGCGGAACGGGCATGCCGGTCAGCGCCTTGTCGAGGCTGATGGCCTTGGCAGCCGCATGGGCAGCGACCATTTCCGGCAGATTTTCGAACAGCTGCTTGGTCATCTGGTAGGCGGTCTCTTCCGGGACATCCTCATGGGTGATGAGGAAGTTGACGACCGCGACCGTCGGCACATCGGCGCTCTGGCCGTCATAGGTGCCTGCCGGAATGGTGGCGGCGATATAGGGGGCACCCAGTTTTGCGACCACGTCTTCCGGGACGGCCACCATGTTGACCGGAACCGAGGTGGCAAGGTCCTTCAGCGAGGCAACGCCAAGGCCTGCGGACTGCAGGGTGGCGTCGAGCTGGCGGTTCTTCATCAGTTCCACGGACTCGGCGAAGGGCAGGTATTCTGTCTTGGACAGATCCGAGTAGCCCATGCCTGCGGCGGCAAAGATGGCGCGGGCGTTCAGCTCGGTGCCGGACTTGGCTGCACCTACGGACAGGCTCTTGCCCTTCAGACCGGCCAGATCGGTGATGCCGCTGTCCTTGGAGGCAACGATCTGGATGTAGTTCGGATAGATGGCGGCAATGCCGCGCAGCTTGGTCAGGGGCGCCTTGAAACCGGCCTCGGCATCGCCTTCCCAGGCGAGCTTGACGGAATCACCGAGGGCAAAGCCGATCTCGCCCTTGCCCTGCTGCAGCAGATTGAGGTTTTCGACCGAGGCCTTGGTGGCCTGCACCTGCGGGCGGGCGCCTTCGATCTTGTCGCCATAGATTTTCGACAGGGCAACGCCCAGCGGATAGTAGACGCCGGATGTGCCGCCCGTGAGCACGTTGATGAATTCGGCCTTGGCCGGGGCCATGGCAACGCCCATGGCGGTGGCAGCGATGGCAGCAGCGCCAAGCGAACGCTTGATCAGGTTCATGAATATGCCTCCCTTTTGGTTCCGGTCTTTTCGTCCGGCATGCAGCGCGGCTGGGGCCGAAACTGCCTTCTGGCTCATGGCCACACGGGCACAAGGTCTCCTCCCGTGAGCCTTACCGGCAGCAAACGTAGCGGGGGAAACGGCGCAAGAGCAACCGTGTTTATACCGAGACCATCCGGGGGAGGGTGCCTGTGGAACGAGGTGCGTTGCTCAGCCGCCGAGGGCTGTCTCGATCAGCCGGGGAAGGCCCAGCCTTGCGGCGCCTGTCAGCGGGGCGACGCCGCCGAGCTGCGAGCGGCGGATTTCCGGCGGAGCCGGATGACACAGCGGCAGAAGCATGCTGACGCGGGCGATGAAATCCGGCCTTGCGCCGATCGAGCCGCCCAGCACCACAAGGGCGGGGTTGGTGATGGCGGCAAGGGCGGCGATGGCGCGGGCGGCCAGCCGGGCCGTTTCGTCCAGAACGGCTTCGGCGGCGGCATCGCCTTGTTCTGCCCGGGCGAAAATCTCCGGCACGGTGATGTCTTCACCGCTCAGCGCATGGTAGCGGCGGCGCATGCCGTGCGAGCCTGCTTCCTGCTCCAGCGCACCGCAGTCCCGCGAGTGCGGGTCGAACGGATCAGCGCCGAAGGGCAGGAAGGCGATTTCTCCGGCCGCATGCGCGGCGCCGCGCAAGAGACGGCCATCGCAGATGAGGCCGCAGCCGATGCCGGTACCGATGGAGACATAGGCCATGTCCAGAACAGGAGCGGCGGCGGACAATGCCCACCGCTCGCCTTCGGCGGAGAGGTTCACGTCATTTTCCAGTTGCACGCTGCACCCAAGCGCTTCGGCAAAGGCGGTACGCACGTCGAATGTATCGAAGGCCGGAATGTTGGGGGCCATCATCACCCGGCCGGTCGTGAGGTCCGGTGCGCCGGGCACACCGATCACGGCATGGCGCACCCGGCTCCAGTCAAGCCCTGCAGCCGCAGCCGCTTCCCGGCACAGGCGGGCGATCTGGGTGATGACGTGCTGGCCGCCCCGCCCATCCGTTGGCTCCGTCATGCCGGGCAGAAGCTTGCCGGCGAGGGTTGAGAGCGCAACCGCCACCTTGGTGCCGCCCAGATCCACCACGGCGCAGCAGGCTGCGTCCGCAATGGGCGCGAAAACGCAGGCGCGCCGCCCGATATGACCTTCGGTCTCGCCGGTCTGGCAGATGAGGCCTGCGGTCTCCAGCGCCCGGCAGATGAGCGTCAGCGTCTGTTTCGACAAGCCGCAGCGGCGCGCCAGTTCAGCCCGGGACATGGGGCCATCCGAGAGAAGCTGCCGGAACACGGCGTGATGCGTGGCCGGATGTTGCGGGAGTGGTGACATATTAGGTGCTTTTTAGTTCGTCAGGCTGACGAACTAAATTCCTGCGCTTCCTTGTTGTCAAGCGCCTGACCGTCTTGCAGCGCTGGAACGCATGTAATAATGTAACGCCGTCGCGCGCGCTTGCCAGCACGTTCCAGATGCTTATCTCTAACCGGGTTCTTGGCCGATTGCCTCAAGGCAGGACAGGATAAAGTGCAGCCGCCGGTGCGAGGAATTGGGGACGGAATGCCAAAGATCACGCAGAAAATCCCCGTCATCGTCCTCACCGGCTTTCTGGGCTCAGGCAAATCCACGCTCTTGCAGGAGTTGCTGACCCGGGAGAACGGGCAGGACACGGCGGTCATCATCAACGAATTCGGCGAGGTGCCGATTGACCATGATCTGGTCCGGGTGGGCCGGGGTGAGCTGATGCGCACCTCCACCGGCTGCCTGTGCTGCACCGCCGGGGCCGATGTGCGCGCAACCCTTTATGAGCTGTATGAAGCGGTGGAGAGCGGTGATGTCGGCCCGTTCTCCCGCGTCATCATCGAAACCACCGGCCTTGCCGATCCCGCACCGCTGGTCAACCAGCTGGTGGCCGGGGCCATGCCTGCCATGGGGCTGCGTGATCATGTGGTGGCGCGGCACTTCGTGCTCGCAGGTGTCGTCACCACGGTAGACATCATCACCGGCGAAATCACGCTGGAGAACCATTTCGAAGCGGCCAAGCAGGTGGCCTTTGCCGACCGGATCGTGCTGACCAAGACGGATCTGGCGCAGGATCCGGCGAGCAAACACGATATCGCTCTGCTGGCAGAAGGCCTGCGGCAGCTGAACCCTGCGGCTGAACTCATCGACCGGCACGGGGAGGGTGTTGATCCCGGCAGCCTGTTCGTGCCGCGCAACTATCAGCCGGCCAGCCTTGGCGAGGATGTGCTGGGGTGGCTCGCCATGGATCAGGCGGTCAGCGCCGAAGGCGGCCATGCGCATGGCAAGAGCGGCCTTTCCCGCCACGCCGCGCGGGTGAACAGCTTCGTGCTGACCTCCGATACCCCCTTTGCCGAGGCCAATTACAGGCGCTTCATGGATGTGCTGGTCAAGGCAGCCGGGCCGCGCCTCCTGCGCGTCAAGGGGCTGATCGCGCTGGAAGATGCGCCGGACAAGCCGCTGGTCATCCATGCGGTGCAGCATGCGGTGTTTCCGGCCGTGCGGCTGGAGGCCTGGCCGAGCGAAGACCGCCGCGGGCGGCTCGTCTTCATCACGGATGAGCTGGAGGAAAAGCCCGTCCGTGAGTTGTTTGAAGCGGTGCTCGTCGGCCGTCCCTCGGCCATGGAGCGACTGCGCAATGCAATCGGGCTGGGGCCCAAACCAACACGGGACGCCTGACACATGACGGCATTCATCAATCCGCTCAAGCCGCGTTCGCGCGGTATTCCGCAGAAGATCGCCGAGATCAAGGGCTGGGTCCGCACGGCCTTTGCCCTTGAGGAGGGCGTGGCCATTTCCTTGTCTGAGCTGAGCTGCCGCGATGAGGGCTGTCCGGATGTGGAAACGGTCATTGGCCTGTTGCGCGAGGGGCATCCCATCGAAGTGCACCGTCTGCACATGCCGCTGACGGAGGTGAGCGAAGCGGATGTGCTGAAACTGGCGGCAGGTGGCTGAACTTCCGGCGTTTTTCGGGTTGACGTCGCACGAGGGCGAATAAGGCGGTATGTCTTTGGGAAACCAAAGACCTGCGCAGGCTCGATTCGATGAGTACGCAACCCGCCCACGGCCTTCCTGCATCACGGCTGTTCAGATGGACCGGTGAATTCCGGAACCGTGAGCAGGAAGACGCCTATTGCACGGCGTCTCTCCGCGAGACGCTGGGGACGGCCAAACTCTGCGTCGGGGCAACAACGATAGCCAGTCTGGCCTTCGCGCCGATGGATATCATGATGCTTGAGGAGCCGCGCCTGCTGCTCTTTCTTGGCATCCGGGCGGTTCTGGGCGTGCTCTGTGTCGTGGTGCTCTACTTTCTGGTCAAGGCGGAAAACCATCACCGGATCGTTGTGCTGACCTATGCGCATATCCTGCCGTTCTTCTTTCTCAATGCGCTGATTTTCGACCATCCGGCGCTGACCCGCCATGGCGGTCTGCTGCTGCCGCTGATCGCCATGTCCATGGCAATGTATCTGCCTGGGCGCTTCCGGGTTGTGGCACTGACCAGCGCCTATGCGCCGCTGGTCAGCCTGCTGTTCTGGGGCGTGTTGCGGCCGCAGCCTGAAACGCCGCTGGATCTGGCCTCCATCGTCCTGGTGATCACGGTGGCTTACGTGGCGGGCAGCGTGGCCAGAGTGCAGCTGAACAGGATGCGCCGCGAGGAGTTTCTGCATATCGAGCGGGAGCGGCAGATCAATGAGGAGCTGCGCCAGGCCAAGGACGCGGCGGAGGCCGGTGCCCGTGCAAAGGCTGACTTCCTTGCAGTCATGAGCCATGAGATCCGCACGCCTCTCAATGGCGTGCTTGGCATGGTGCGGCTGGCGCAGGCCGAAGAGTTGCCGCCGGTCGCCCGCACGCGGCTGGAAATCCTGCAGCAATCCGCCGAGGCTCTGGCCACCATTCTGGATGACGTGCTGGACCTGTCCAAACTGGAGACGGGAACGGCGGAACATGAAAATGTGCCGCTGGACCTGCATCAGATCCTCAAGGATGTGGTGACGCTGGTCAGTTCCAAGGCGCAGGAGAAGGGGCTTTCCGTCCGTCTGGATTTCCATCCCGATGTGCCGCGCAAGGTGATGGGGGATCCGGCAAGGCTGCGCCAGATCCTGCTCAATCTGGCCGGCAATGCGGTGAAGTTCACGGAGCAGGGCTTTGTCACCATTACGGTGGACCTGCAGGGGCAGCTGTCCGGCGGAACACAGGCGGGCTGCGGGATTCTGCCGCTGCGCTTTTCCGTCCGGGATACGGGCATCGGCATTTCGGAGGAAGAGATGCCTCGCCTGTTCCAGCCCTTCTCGCAGGCCGATGCTTCGATCCGCCGCCGCTATGGCGGCTCGGGGCTGGGCCTTGTCATCTGCCGCCGGCTGGCCGAGGCCCTGGGCGGCAGCATCTCAGTGACCAGTATCAAGGGAGAGGGCAGCTGTTTTCAGCTCAATCTGCCCATGGCACGGGCGCCTGAAGGAGCGCTGGAGGCAGCGGCAGCAGAGCTGGGTGCCGGCACTCATGCCGGGCTGGTGCCGCTGCACAGCCTGGCGATCCTTCTGGTGGAGGACAATCCGGTGAACCAGCTGGTCGCCAGCGGGTTGCTGGAACGCGAGGGGCATGCCTGCACTGTGGCAGACAGCGGCGAGGAGGCACTGAAGCTGGTGCAGGCACGGCCCTTTGATGTGGTGCTGATGGACCTGCAGATGCCGGGCATGGACGGATATGAAACCTGCCGCGCCATCCGGGCGCTGGGCGGGGCCTTCCGCCATCTGCCCATCATCGCGCTGACGGCCAATGCGCTTCCGGAGGACCGCCAGCGGTCGCAGGAGGCGGGCATGGACGGGCACCTGGAAAAGCCAGTGCGGCCGGAGATTCTGAACGATACGCTGCACCGGGCCGCCAGCCGCAGACAGGCGCAGGAGCGCTCCTTGGCGGAGCGGCGGCCCATGCGGCCGCTCAACATCCTGCCGGGTGCCGATATTCTGATTGCAGGTGACGTTCCCCCCGGCCTGCCCGAGGGCCTCACGGGCCTTGGTTACCGCGTGTTTCCGCTCCCGGACATCAAGGCAGCCCAGCATATCCTGGCTGTCCGGCCGTTTCCTGTGATGATCCTCTTCCCATGCCGCATGGGCGATGTGGCGGCGGCGCAGAAGCTTTGTGAAGGCGGCATGCAGCTGGTTATCTGCGCTTGCGGGCCTGCGGCGCTGGATGAACTGCAGCGGCTTGGGGCCGACGCGGTCTTCGATTGCGGCCGTGCGGAAGGCAAGCGCGTGCAGAATCTGGCTGAAGACCTGGGGCAGATGCTGAGCGGCCCTGTGGTGTCCGGGGAGGCGGAACATATGGTCACAGCCCCAGCCCAGCTTCTGGGGCCTGACCGGCTTGCGCAGCTCAAAATCCTGTTCCTTGAGAACTTGAAGGAGCAGCTTCAAGCTTTGCGTAAGGCGGATGGTGATAGCGTGAAACTGCAGCGTGTTGCTCACCGCGTGAAGGGCAGTGCGGCCAACATGGGTTACACTGGCCTTCAGCATGCTGCCGGGCTCTTGTTGACAGAAAGAACCGCGCCAAGTAACGGCGCTATTGAGAAGCTTTCAACTGCACTTAGTGCGGCGATTGCAGAGCTTGAAACGAATACAGGCGCCAAGGCAACTGAAGCGCCCGGGAAGACAGCACGCTGATGACCGCAACAGTCCTTGTCGTTGAAGATGCCCCCGAAAGCCTAGAGATGATTTCCGGCTTCCTCAAGGATAATGGCATGACGGTGATCGCTGCGCGCAGCGGTGCAGATCTGCGGGCCCGGTTGCAGGGTTTGCAGCCGGATATCATCCTGCTCGATGTCAATCTGCCAGACGAGGACGGCATCGAACTGGCGCGGCAGCTGCGCCTCGGCGAGCGGTTCGGTCTCATCTTCGTCACGGGGCGGGATTCCGATGATGATGTTCTGGCCGGGCTCGATGCGGGCGGGGATGACTATGTCACCAAGCCGATCAACCTGCGCACGCTGCTGGCCCGCATCCGCAGCGTGCTGCGCCGCTCGCGCGAGCCGGTGATCACCTTTGACGGGTGGATCCTGGACGTGGTGCGCCGCGAATTGTTCCGCCCCAACGGTCAGCTGGTGGAGCTGACGGCCGGTGAGTTCAATATTCTCGTGGCGCTGGCCTCCCGCCAGATGCAGCCGCTGAGCCGTGATTTTCTGCTGGATGTGATTTCCAACCGCGACCCGCGCGATATCAGCGGCCATACGGTGGATAATCTCATCGCGCGCCTGCGCAAGAAGATGCAGCATGAAGGAAAAGACGCGCCGATCGTCACCATCCGCGGTGTCGGCTATGCGCTGATGCCCTCGCAGCACAAGGTGGACTGAGGGAAGACGGGCCTCCTTGCAGAGTTCCGTGCTGCGTTGAGACCCGCCCGCTCAATCGAGCAGAGGCTTGTGGCTTTCCAGGATGCTGTCGGCCCACATGGCATAGGGGCGGAAGCGGCGGTCGAGAAGGCGGCAGACCTTGGCGCCTTCCGTTGTGGTGGGCTGCAGGATGAGGCTGGACTGGGGGCCGCGTATCTCTTCCAGCCGGGCCAGAAGCTCACCCATCCCGGCAATCAGAGCAACATGCCAGTGGACGGACGGCGACAGCCAGCCGCAGGGCAATGTCCAGCGCCCGGGCGCCGAATGATGTTGCGCCAGAAGCCAGCCCAAAGGCTCTCCGGCGGTATCGAGCAGGACTTGCGAAACTTCCCGGTCCAGCCCCTCCTGCCACAGCTGCGGATCGGCCCAGGCGGGCGGGGCGTGCAGGGCGGTGAGCCGGGCCGTGGCGGCGGAAAGGCCTGCCTCCTCGCGAGCGTCCAGACTGGCCAGAGATTTCAGAACGAGGCCCCGGCGCTGAAGCTGCTGCATCAGCAACCCGTGCTGCGGCAGGGCATCGTGCCTTTCGCCTACGTGAAAGGCCATGCGCAGCCGCGCCTTGGCCGCAGGCTGCCAGCCGGAGGCGGTCAGCAGACCGGCGAAGGCCTCGCCCTGCGGCAGCCGTTCGGACCATTGGGTGGCGAGCTGCGTGCGCCCTTCCGCCTTCATTCTTGCGGCAAAGGCTTCCAGCAGGCGGAGCGCCAGATGCCGGCGGCGCAGAAGCGGCAGCACCATCACGGACAGAAGCTCCTGCTCGCCGGGCACCATGCTGCTGCGCCGGGACAGTAGCAGTCCTGCGGGAATGTCGCCCAGCCACAGGCCGAGATGGCAGTAGCGGTCCTGCTCCGCGCCGGTGATCCCGTCACGCAGCGCCGGCGAAAGGCCCTGCGCCGTCAGCGGCGCGAAGCGGGGCAGGTCGTCCGGCCTGCAAGGTCTGATCTCAATCGGCTCCGTCAGATGCATCGATGGGGGCCTGGCTGGTGTCGGGGACATGCACGTGCTCACAGTGGTGTTGTACGGGCTCCGGAGCATTCAGTCTGCGCTGAATATGTATTCGCTCTCGAAGAGATAATCGGTGGAAGCTGTGTGGCTGCCGAAGTGCTTGTAGAGCATCTGCTCCATGCCGCCGGGCACATCGGCGGGCGGTTGGCAGATGAGGAGGGTGTCGGGCCCGGCCTCTTTCTCCAGCACCTGCACCAGCCGGGCAATGCCGCCCAGAAGCCAGCCCTGCTGGATCCGCTCGGGCACGACCCAGCCCTGCGGAATATACCAGCGCTGGAAGGCGGATTGCTGCACGCACACAAGCCAGCCCTGCACCGCGCCCGTTCCATCAAACAGGATCTGGCTCAGGCCTGCCCCTTCGCTTTGCGCCCAGTATGCGGGATTGGACCATTCCGGGGCGCGTCCCTGCGCAATCAGGTCCTGCCCCTCCTGCACAAGCTGCCGGCGTCCGGCGTCATCCAGAGCGTCGAGGCGGGTGCAGCGCAGCCCCTTGGCCTCCAGCCGCGTGAGGATACGGTCGCGCGAGGGAAAGCCTTTGGGCCAGTCACGAATGCGCCAGGACATGCGGCGGCGCGAGACTTCGGGCTGGCCCCATCCGGAGGAGGCCAGCAGCCGGGCAAATTCGGCTGCGCGCGGCAGGCGGCTGGACCAGCGGGCATAGATGCCGCGCCGCCCGCCCTTGCGCAGGATCTGGCTCAGCCGGGCCAGCAGCATCATGGCGATGCCCCGGCCACGCCACTGTGGTGCCACCATGATGGAGGTGAGCTCCTGCAGGCCGCCTTCGCCAGCACAGGAGAGGATCAGTCCGGCGGGCTCATCGCCGATGAAGGCGGCAAGGCGCAGCACACGCATGTCCTCCACGGGTGCGGCAAGCATCCACTGCAGCGCGCCTGCGGTCAGCGCGGCAAGGGCCGGTGCTTCTTCGGGTCTGGTTTCGCGGATCTGCGGCACATGCGTCTCCAGATCCTGTGCTGTCATGGTGTCCATTCGGGCCTGCCGCCATAGACCGGCCGCCCCGCGGCAGCCCGGTTTGTCTGCCCTCTTACTAGCGCAGGCGCGGCGGTTTGTTTTGGCACTTTTGAGGTCCAATCCGTCTCTGTGCCATCCGCCGCGCCTATAACAGCGATCAGATGATTTCTGCACTCTGGGCGCCTTCCGAGGGCCCTGAAGCCCGGCATGCAGGATGACTGCTTGGCCCGCCGCAACGGCAGGCCCCTGATTGTCTTTCCAACGCAAAGGCGGAGTGAAAATGTCCCACGTTCCCGATCCCATGACGCAGGCCCGTCAGCATATCGAGCGCGCGCTGATCGAGCAGGCGCAGTCCGACGAGGCCTTCCGCAAGCTGTTGCTGCAGGACCCGCGCGCGGCGCTGAAGCAGCTGATCGGCGTCGATCCGATCCCCGGTTTCAAGATCCGTGTGCTGGAAGAAGTGCCGGGCGAAGTGGTTCTGGTGCTGCCGCGCGCCATCGCGCAGGACGAGCTTCCGGATGAAATGCTTGACTATGCAGCCGGCGGCTCCGAGGGCAACCCCTGCCCGGACCCGCGCGGCGGACAGCGCGGCACCATCGTCAAGATCCGTCCTGCGTCCAGCAACTGACGGAAGCTTTCTTCTCCTTCGTTATGGCCGGGCTTGTCCCGGCCATCTGCAAATCATTGATTTGTGTAGATCCTCGGCACAAGGCCGAGGAGGACGATGGAGAGGCTGAAGGGTTGTCAGCAAACTCAGGCGCCGGCCGTCTGGCTGGCGCCCTTTCTATGTCTGGAATCAGACAGTGGCGAGCAGGTAAGCAAAGTTGCCGGTCAGCCAGATGTCCATCGCGTCCCAGGCGCTCTGCCGGACTTCGATGTCGCGGCCGCCGCGTGCGTGCAGCTGAACGAGGCCCAGCGTTTCGGCCTGTTCCATCAGCAGGCGGGCGTGGGTTCTGGAAATGCCGGCATGCTCGGAGATGGATTCATAACCCATCTGGATGCGGCTGCTGCCGGTCTGGGCAGCCTCATGCAGCAGCATCAAAAGTGTAAGGTAGCCGCCGTCCCGCTCTGCCAGCGCCGAAATGGACCGGTGCTGCATCCGCATGCCGAAGTAATCCTGCAGCAGGGGGGCAAAGCTGCGGCGCCAGTTGCGGTGGCCTGCCGTTGCCGGGGCGATGCTGCGCTCCGACCAGGCCGGTGCCATCGGGTCGGCATGCTGGTGCAGGCTGCCATTTGCCTCGCCACTATGGCTGAGACGTGCCAGAAGCTGGCTGGCTCCAGCAGACGTTTCTTCCTGGCCCTGCTCCCGGCACAGGGGAGACAGGTGCATTTCAGTGAAAAGCGCATCGGCGGACCACATGCGGGCTGTCGGCATCAGGATGCTGATCCGCAGATCCTCTTCAGCCTTGCGCCGCTCGATGAAGCCATAGCGCTCGAAAATGGCCACCAGCGCTTCGATCCGGTTGCGGCTTGTCAGGCCCGACGAGGAGAGGCGCGCCTGAAGGCGCCCGAGTGTCAGCCAGCTGTCCCGGTCTTCCGGGTTCTGGGCGGCGCTCAGGCACAGGATGGCCTGAAACACCATGAAGCGGCCTTCCTCCAGCATCAGCCGTGCCAGCAGATAGTCACCGCGGAAGAGGGACACGAGGTTCTGGATAACGGCGTCGCGGACGGGGGGCGTGATGACCTGCTGCCCGGCGTTGAGGATCTCAAGAGCTGCAGCGTTCTGAGGCTCCGTGCCCTCCCACAGGCATCCAGCCGCGGCACGGATCGTGCCCGGAACAAGGTGCTTGAGAGGGGCTGCAGCATTCATCAGGTGATCTCCAGACCGGCTTCCGCTGATCAGCACCTTGCGCTTGGCAAAGGCTTCGACGATCGCACGTACTCTGTCCGATATTGATACCACGTAATTTGATGTGCTGAAGTAGTGGAATATCAATGGCCGTTGATCTATGGCTTATTCGATTTTATTTCATATATATCTATTCTTGTGATCTTTGATATTCTTTTGTATCTAAGTATTTTTTATTTGTTTTTGTTCAATTTTCAGATGATTTTTTGCCGACTTTAATAGTTTTTCCTGCTTGTTTTCGATGTGTGTTGAACGCCGCCGGGATTGCCAGTGCCTGCTCTTTGATGCTGGATGCGGCTGGCGTTTTTTGGGTGCTTTCGGGGTTGCTCCGCCGCCGGGTGTTACGTGTTTGGGGAATGTGGGGCTGGTATGTGGCGTGTCGGGCGGCTTGGAGTGATGCATAAGGGGATTTCGCTCCCGCTTGCCGGGGTGAGGCGCGCAGGGGCTGTGGGGCTTCTGGGTGCTCTGCTGTCCGGCTGCGCGCTGGTGGGCAATCCGCTTGTGCCGTCCGATGATTTTTATCCAGCGATGCCGTCCGCCTATATCCATCAGGACCCGCGCAGTCAGGCGCTGATGCGTGCACCGGTTGCCGCGCCTGCGTTCTGGGCGGCCTTTGGCTCGCCGGAGCTTGCCGCGTTCGTTTCCCGTGCCGAAGAGGGGAGCAAGGATATCGCAGCTGCGATTGCCCGCGTCCGTCAGGCAGAATGGGGTGCGCTGCAGGCCGGAACGGGGCTGCTGCCGTCGGGAGCGCTCAGCGGAACGGCAACGGCCTACCGGTCATCCGCCACGGCGGCGGGGCTGGAAAGTGGACGCCTGCCGCAGCAGCAGCTGCGCCGTGCGGGCCTGTCTGCTTCCTGGGAACTGGACTTCTGGGGCAAGAATGCCGCGCTCTACTCCGCCGCCGCCCGCCGTGAGGAGGCGGGTGTCTTCGCGCTTGCCGCAACACGCTTGGCTGTGACGGCGGAAACGGCGCAGACCTATGTGACGGTGCTCTCCCTGCGTGACCGGCTGGCGATTGCGCGGCAGAACCTCACGCTTGCCCGCAAGGTGATGGACAGCATCCGCGAGCGGGTGGAGGCAGGTTCTGCCACACAGGTGACGCTGGCTCAGCAGGAAACCGTGGTGCGCCAGCAGGAGGCCGCGATCGTCAGCCTCAGAAGGTCGGCGTCGCAGGCGGAATTGTCGCTGGCGCTGCTCGTGGGCACCCGACCGGGGGAGGTCCGCCTTGGCAAGGGCGGGCTGAAGGGCCTGAAGCTGCCGCCTCTGACCGCCGGGCTGCCCTCGGATGTGCTGAGCCGCCGGCCGGACGTGCGTCAGGCCGAAGCGCAGATTCTGGCTGCCTCGCAGGATGTGGGTGCTGCCCGGGCGGCGATGCTGCCCAGCCTCAGTTTCTCGCTGCAGCGCGGCTTCGAGAGCTTGACCACGAGCACGCTGATCTCTCCCGCTTCCGGCGTTGCCAACTTCACCAGCCAACTGACCCAGCCACTTTTCGATGCGCCCCGGCTGGCGGCGCAGATGAAGGGGGCCGAGGCCCGGCGGGAGGAGTTGATTGCCACCTACGAACAGGCGGTTCTCTCCTCCCTGTCCGATGTGGAGAAGGCGCTGGTGGCGCTGAACACGAGCGGGGAGGAGCTGGCAATTGCCGGAAAGGCCGTGGATGCGGCGCGCCGGGCCTATGAGCTGACACAGGAGCAGCTGGAGGCGGGGCAAGTGGACATGACGACGGTGCTGAACACCCAGCGGGAATATTTCTCCGCCTCTGACAGTCTGGAACAGCTGCGCCTTGCGCGCTTCCAGGCCGCAATCGCGCTTTACCGGGCGCTGGGCGGGGGATGGTCGCCGGAAGATGCAAGGCTGCTGATGCAGCCGAAGGAAACGCCGTCCGCAAGCGGAACGAAGACCGTAGCCGCCGCAAGTGCGGCTGCGGCGCAGTAAGAGAAGGCAGGGGCCATGTCATCGCAACCGAGCCCGGCGCCGCAGGAAGGCGCGCCCAATCCGGCAAACCGTCTGTTCCGGCAGGCCGCGCTCGACCGGCTTTCTTCTCCCGAGCAGCTGGACCAGCTGATCTCGCTGACGCGCCCGCGTGATCTTCTGGCCATGCTGACGCTGTTTGCCCTCATTGCGCTGGCGATTGGCTGGTCCATTCTGGGGCGTGTGCCCGAACGGGTGAAAGGCTCCGGCATTCTGATCGCCACGGGCGGACGTGTTGTCGATGCGGTGGCAACGGGCGATGGCACGCTGACGGATATTCTGGTGGAGGTCGGCGGCGGCGTGCAGCAGGGGCAGGTGGTGGCGCGGGTGATCCAGCCCGCCCTGCGCCAGCAGCTCGACAACATCAACGCGGTGATTGCGGAGCGCAAGGCGCTTCTGGAGGAACTGAAGGGGCAGGTGGCGGAGCGCACCCGTGCCGCCGATCAGACGCAGGCCGCCCGCGTCAACGCCCTGACCATGCGTGTCAGCGATGCGCAGGAGCGGGTGCGGGTGCTGGACGAGCAGGAAAAGCGCGATACGGCGCTGTTCGACCGGCGGCTCATCACCTGGCAGCAATTGCTGGAAACCCGCAGGGCGCTGGCCGAGGCGCGGCAGAGCGAGCTCGAAGCGCGCAGCCAGATCTCGCAGGTGGAAAGCGACGCCATCGTGCAGCGCAATTCCAACGACCGGGACATCCGCTCCTCCGAGGAGCGGCTGGCAGATGCAGAACGGCAGAAGGCCGAGCTGGAAATCCAGCTGCGCCAGCAGGAAACCATCACCAGCCCGGCAAGTGGCCGCGTGGTGGAATGGAAGGCCGTGCCCGGCACCCGCATCGCGCCGGGGCAGGCGCTGCTGAGCATCGAGAGCGGGGCGGCCGGGCTGGAGCTTCTGCTGTACCTTCCGCCCAATGATGGCAAGCGCGTGGTCTCCGGCATGCCGGTGCAGATTGCACCCTCCACGGTGCGGCGCGAGGAATATGGCATGATGGAAGGCACGGTGGCAGCGGTCTCCGACTTCCCCACCACGGCACAGGCGATGCAGGCCATCCTGCGCAATGACCAGCTGGTGCAGAGTTTCTCGTCCAAGGGCGCGCCCTTTGCCGCGCGGGTGCTGCTGACACCGGACGCCAATACGCCGAGCGGATTCGCCTGGAGCGGCGGTTCCGGGCCTGAGCAGCAGTTCAGCAGCGGCTCGATGGCGGAAGCGGAAGTGACTGTCGCCTGGCGGCGCCCGATCAGCTACGTCATTCCCTGGCTGCGCAAGGTCTCGGGGCTGGCAGGGTGAGCGGCCGCATGAGCACGGATACGCCCCCCAAACCCGCAAAGCGCCGCCGCAAGGCCACGCCGTCCATCCTGCAGATGGAGGCGGTGGAATGCGGTGCGGCCAGCCTTGCCATGATCCTGGCTCACCATGGTGCCTGGATTCCGCTGGAGCAGCTGCGCGTTGCCTGCGGCGTTTCGCGCGATGGCTCCAAGGCCAGCAGCCTGCTGAAAGCTGCCCGGCAATATGGCTTCACCGCCAAGGGCTTCCGCAAGGAGCCGGAGGCGCTGACCGATCTGCCCTGGCCCGCCATCCTGCACTGGAACTTCAACCACTACGTGGTTTTCGAGGGCATGACGGAGACCCATGCCTATATCAACGATCCGGCGCTGGGGCCGCGTGTCATCACCCGTGAGGAGCTGAGCGAAGCCTTCACCGGTGTGGTCCTGACCTTCGAGAAGACGGATGCCTTCCGCAAGACGCGCAAGCCCGAGGGGCTGCTGTCCGCCTTCCGCGCGCGTGTCTCGTCGTCCCATGGGGCGCTGTGGCTGATCGGACTTCTGAGCCTTGCGCTCGTCATCCCCGGTGTGGTGCTGCCGGTCTTCGCCAAGATCTTCGTCGATGGCATCCTGATGCAACAGCAGGAGCATCTGACGCGCCCGCTGCTGATTGCGCTGGGTCTGACGGCCCTGATCAAGACTGGCCTCACATGGCTCAGATCCTCGCTGATCCTGAGATTGCGCACCAAGCTGACGATTTCCGGCGCGGGCGCCTTCGTCTGGCGGGTGCTGCATCTGCCCATGTCCTTCTTCTCCCAGCGCAGTGCCGGTGAGATTGCGTCCCGCGTCGAGGCGAGCGAGCGGGTGGCGGAGGTCATCTCCGCCGACATGGCCAATGCGGTGCTGAACTGGGGCACGCTCGTCTTCTTTGCCGTGGTATTGGTCAGCTACGATCCGGTGCTGGGTGCGCTGACCATTGCGCTCAGCCTTCCGAATCTCGTGGTGCTGCGCGTGGTGCAGGAGCGGTTGAAGCAATCCTCCATCCGCCTTGCCGTGGAGCATGGTAAACTTGGCGGCACTACGGTTGGCCTGATCTACAACATTGAGACCATCAAGGCCTCGGGCCTTGAAACCTCCTCCTTCGGGCGCTGGGCCGGCATTCATGCAAGGCTGCTCAATGCGGTGCAGGAATCGGGCTCGCGGGCGCTGATCACCTCGCTGGCCCCGGCGCTGCTCACCGGCCTGGTGGATGTGGCCATTCTGGGGGCTGGCGCCTTCCGCGTGATGCAGGGCGCGATGACGCTGGGCGATCTCGTGGCCTTCCAGCTTCTGGCCGCCAGCTTCTCCGCGCCGCTCGTCAGCCTCGTGGCCCTGTCGCCGAAGCTTGCCAACATCCGGGCCGATCTCAACCGTGTCGATGATGCCATGCGCAACCAGCCCGATCCGCTGACGCAGAGCCCGGCCGGTGGCGCCTCCCGGCTGATGAGCGGCGCGCTGGAAGTGGATGCCATCCGCTATGGCTACAATCCGCTGGATGAGCCGCTGTTCGAGCGCATTTCTCTGTCCGCCCGTCCGGGGGAGCGCATCGCCCTTGTCGGCCGCTCGGGCTGCGGCAAGTCCACGCTGGGGCGGCTGATCTGCGGGCTTGTGGCGCCCTGGGAAGGGGAAATCCGCCTTGATGGCGTGCCGCTTTCCCAAATGGACCAGTTTCAGCGTGCAGCCAACATTGCCTATGTGGATCAGGACATCTTCCTCTTTGAAGGCACCGTGCGCGAAAACCTGACGCTCTGGAACCCGGATGTGCCGGATGATGCCATCACCCGGGCGCTGGAAGACGCGGCGGTCCTCGATGACATCGTGTCGCGCCCCGGTGAACTCGATGCCCATGTCGAAGAGGGCGGGCGCAACTTCTCCGGCGGCCAGCGCCAGCGGCTGGAACTGGCCCGTGCCCTTGTCGGCGACCCGGCCATTCTGGTGCTGGATGAAGCCACCGCTGCCCTCGATCCGCAGACGGAAAAGGCCATCGATGACAACCTGCGCCGCCGCGGCTGCACCTGCATCATCATCGCCCACCGGCTCAGCACCGTGCGCGATTGCTCGGAGATCATCGTGATGGAGCGGGGCGAAATCGTCGAGCGCGGCACCCATGACAGCCTGATGGCCGCCAATGGTGCCTATGCGGATCTCATCCAGACGGGGGCGCAGTGAGGCGGACATGACGCAAGGCTCCCATCCCGCTCTGACCTCTGGCGCTTACCTGCCCTCCGGCAGTGCCCATCCGCATGTGCTTGATGACCCGGCACAGTGGATCCTCATCGAGCGCGGCTATCTCGACGTGTTCGCCGTCTTCGGCGCGCCGCTGGAAGGCCGCCGCCTGTTCCTGTTCCGGCTGGAAGAAGGGGCGCTTGCGCGTGGCATCGCCGCTGCTGCGCTGAGCGATGGCCGCAGCCTGGCCCTTGTTGGCGTTGGCGGTGCGGACAGTGCCTTGCGCCTCTGTGCCCCCGGCGAGCCGGTGGCCGCAGAAGCGGTGCAGCGCTGGCAGGAGGTTCTGGCCCAGACTGCGGACCTGCCGCCGGTGCCTGATGACGCCGCAGACGGCGTTGAACGCTGCGACGCCGTGCTGCTGCTGGCGCTGGCCAACAGCCTTGCCGAACGCGAAGCCTTGCGCAGCCAGCACGACTGGCGCAGCGAAAGGCGCAAGCTGGGCGAAGCGCGCAAGACGCAGGCTCTTTCCGAACTCGCCTCTGCTGCTGCCGGGCACGCAATCGAGGCGGCCGTTACTCCGGCCGCCGCCGAAGATCCTGATCCGCTGCGCTCCAGCCTGTTGCGCATCTTTGGCGCCTTGAAGGTTGCGCCGAAGCTGGAGGCCTTCGAGACGCCGGGCGGGCTTGAGGAGGGGCGCAGCCGCCTCGACATCATCGTCTCGCGCCACCAGATGACCCGGCGCACGGTGCTGCTGCGGCCCGGCTGGACGCTGCTGCCCGGCCTGCCGCTGATCGGCTTCATGGGGGAAGAGCGCCGCCCCGTGGCGCTGCTGTTCCGCAAGGGGCGCTGGCATGTGCATGACGGCCCGCGTGTGACGCCGATTGCCAGCGACGGCGCGGAAGGCAGCGGCACCACCGGCCTTGCGGCCGATGCCGTGCAGATCTATCCGGCGCTGCCCGCCAGATCCCTGCGCTTCCGTGACCTCTTTGCCTTCGGCTTCGCCAGCCTTGCGGTGGACCGGGTGCGGCTGGTGCTGCTGATGCTGGCCGCCGCCATTCTGGCAACGCTGGTGCCCTATGGCTCGCGCTTCCTTGTCAGCGACGCGATCCCCTATGCCAATCTCAACCTCACCTGGGTGATCATCGGCGGTTTGCTGGCCGCAGCGCTGGCCCGGGCGGTGTTTGATGCGGGCAAGGGCCTGACCATGCTGCGCTCCGAACTGGGCTTTGAAAGCCGGCTGCAACCGGCGATGCTGCTGCGTCTGCTGCGGCTGCCGCCCGCCTTCTTCCGCCGCTATGCGGTGGGCGACATTTCCGACCGTGTGCTCGGCATTCAGGCCGCACGCGAGGTGATCACCTCCAGCTTTACGAGCGCGGCGGCGAGCAGCGTGTTCTCCATCATCAGCCTCGTGCCGATCCTCACGGTGGACAAAAGGCTGGCGCTGATCGTGCTTCTTCTGGCGGTGTTCATCGGGCTTATCAACGTGGCGATCAGCTACCGCGCGCTCATTCACGAGCGCCAGCGCATGGCGCTGAAGGGGCGGATCGAGAGCCTCGTGGTGCAGATGCTGATGGGCATCACCAAGCTCAAGGCCTCCGCCAGCGAGGCGATGGGCTTTGGCCGCTGGTCGGGCCTTTTCGCGCAGAACATGCGCCACTCGGTGAGGGCCGGGCGCTGGACCAATCTGCAGGGCGCAGCCGATGCCCTCCTGCCGCAACTCGCCACCATCGTGCTCTATGCCATGATCCTCTATTTCCTGAAGGCGGACATGGAGAAGGCAGCGAGCGGCGGCGATGCTGGCAAAGGCTTCTCGCTGGCCGATTTCATCACCGTCTCGACGGCCTTTGCCCAGGTGCTTGGCGGCATTTCGGCGCTGGCCGGGGCGCTGATCCAGTCGCTTTCTGCGGTGCCGCTGATCGAGCGTGCCGGGCCGATCATCGAGGCCGTGCCGGATGCTCCGCCGCCGGAAAGCCGCCCGGTGAAACTGTCTGGCGCCATCGACATCCGCAATGTCTCCTTCCGTTATTCGGAGAAAGCCCCGCTGGCGCTCAACGAGCTGAGCGTGCGCATCGGCAAGGGCGAGTTCGTTGCCATCGTCGGGGCATCGGGCTCCGGCAAGTCTACGCTCCTGCGGCTGCTGCTCGGCTTCGACCGGCCGGAGCTGGGCGACATCTTCTTTGATGGCCATTCCCTCAGCCGGCTGGATCTGGCGCAGGTGCGCCGCCAGATCGGCGTGGTGCTGCAGCATGGCCGCATCATGGCCGGCAGCATCCATGACAACATCTCCGGAGAGAGCGGCCTCGGCATGGATGCCTCGCTGGAGGCGGCGAAGATGGTCGGCCTCGACAAGGACATCGAGCAGATGCCCATGGGCCTGCACACGGTGATGCTGGACGGCGGCGGCACGCTGTCGGGCGGCCAGCGGCAGCGCATTCTTCTGGCGCGGGCGCTGATCAGCAAGCCGGCGGTGCTGTTCCTCGATGAGGCGACAAGCGCCCTCGACAACCGCACGCAGGCCATCGTCACCGAAACCCTGCAGCGGCTGCCGGTGACAAGGCTCGTCATCGCCCACCGGCTCAGCACCATCGAAAGCGCCGGCCGCATCATCATGCTGGACAAGGGCCGGGTGGTGGAGACCGGAAGCTACGCCGAACTCATGGCACTCAATGGACATTTTGCGGCGCATGCCCGCCGCCAGCTGGTTTGAACTGAGGACGGATTTTCATGCGCAAGGTTCTTTACATACTGGGTCAGCTGGATGACGCGGACATCGCCTGGATGGCCCAGACCGGCGAGCGCCGGACCGTGGCTGCGGGCGCCGTGCTCATTCAGGAAGGCCGCGCCACGGCCGATCTCTTCATCGTGCTGGACGGGCAGGTGGATGTGCAGGTGACCGGTGTCGGCACCGTCGCCAGCCTGTCGAGCGGCGAAATCCTCGGCGAAATGTCATTCGTCGACAAGGCGCCGCCCTCGGCCACCGTCGTGGCCGCCCGCGACACCCGTGTTCTGGCACTTGAGAAGCGCAGCATCGAGCAGCGGCTGGAGGAGAATGCAGCCTTTGCCGCCCGCTTCTACAAGGCGCTGGCCGTGTTTCTGGCCGACCGCCTGCGCACCACGACCCTGCGCGGCAAGGGCGGCGGCGGCCAGGCCGAGGACGAGCTGGACGACATGGTGCTGGACGGGGTTTCCATGGCCGGGCTCCGTTTCCAGCACCTTCTGGAAATCCTGAACGGCGGCAACGGCTGACATCAAGCCCTTGGCACCCTCAGAAAAAAAAGGCCGTGCAGAGGTGGGTCTGCACGGCCTTTTTGGTGATTGGAATGGTGTTGGAGGGAGGCAGGCTTTCCGTTTGACTGCGTGCGGGACAGCAGTCTTGCAAAGTTTGAACTGTAAGCCTCTCTAACAGGTCCCGGCACGGAGGCCGGGACGGCGCGGAGAATGTGACTGGTTTGGAAACCAACGGACGCAGTTATAAAGCTCTGCCAGAACATCCCCCCACGCTGTCCCGGCCTCCGTGCCGGGACCTGTCAGGGACTAGCTGCCTTCCCGTTTTCCAGGTCTCACCCTTTCCAATATCCTGCTCTTTGGAGACCTGATGCAGGTTGTTTGGTTTGGCCTATCAAAATCAGGTGAGCCCAATTTGGATAACGTCGGCCTGCTCACCTGCCGCGCCGCCCGTTTTTGCCATCAGTCAGGCCTATGTCTTGCTGCAGGTGCTCCGGCAAGGCATCCTTGCGGGGAACCCAGACCCTGTGCTGGTCTTCCAGTCGTGCGGATGTGGCGGCTTCCTGTGTGGAAGAGGCGGACAGAAGCTTGAGAACAAGACGGAAAATCAGGTTTCCTGCGCTGCCGTGGAGCGTCATTTCGGTTCATGTCCCGGTTGAAGTTGCCCGCACCATACGTTTGATGCATTGTTCCGATCCAATCAAAGCTTGATCCACCCCCATTGAACGGGTCCACCTTGAAGTATGGTTTTGACCCTGAAGGAGGACCACAATGGCAAACAAGCGACACAAGCCCGACGAGATCGTCACGAAGCTTCGGCAGGTTGAGGTTTTGCGCGGCCAAGGCATGGCGATGGCGGATGCCGTTCGCCAGATCGGCGTTTCCGAGCTGACGTTCTACCGGTGGCGTAAGCAATATGGCGGCATGAGCCGTGACCAGCTTCGGCAGTTGAAGGATCTCCAGAAGGAGAACGAACGGCTTCGCAAGGCGGTGGCGGATCTGACGCTGGACAAGCTGATCCTGACGGAGGCTGCGCGGGGAAACTTCTG
>NZ_LIPT01000021.1 GCF_001418225.1 Pannonibacter indicus
GTCTGCCACTCCCCGTTACCAGGGCGTTCGACTTGCATGTGTTAAGCCTGCCGCCAGCGTTCGTTCTGAGCCAGGATCAAACTCTCAGGTTAAACAAAAGTTCAATCTCAGGCACCAATTCTCAATCGCTGCATAAAGCACTCAAAGTTCCTGCACCCTTCTCAGGACACAGAACTCGACAGAGACCATCAAGGCCTCTCGGCCAAAATGTGTCTTCCTTGCTTCTTTTTCCGAAAAAGAAACGTACCTGTCCGTAACTCTTGCCTCTTGGCAAATCTGTCACCAGATCCGCCGAAGCACAAAGTCAACGCCGGCCGCGTTTCCCTTCCTTCAAATACCTGATTGTCAAAGAACAGAACGCAGAAGCGTTCACCCCGTTTCCGGGAACCGCAGACAACTAAACCGTTCGCTCTTGCGAGCTCCTCACAGCTCAGTCGTTTTCGGCTGACCCGACAGCGTTTGGCGCCGTGTTTCCGTAGCGCCGCCGTCGATGGAGCGGTTTATAGCCAGACCCCTCAGAGGAGTCAACACAGATTGTCAAAAAAGATTCACAAGGCAGGAACCCCGCAGAAACGCTCAGGTTCAAGCGGGCTGCGCCTGTGATTTGCGCCCCTTTTCCCCACAAGCCGGCTTAAAAAAAATGGGCCACCTGAAAAAGATACTCCCGTCCGCCTGCCAGCCCCGCCATCCCGCCACAGGAGACGCGGGAAAGGCGCCTTCACACTGGCTCTGTCCCCCATCTATGATATGGGCCAGCCATATTCATGCCTGAAACCGTGCTTATCGACCGCTTCACCCTCAGGTACGGGCGCAACAGTGATATGGCAAAGCGCCTGCGCCGTTGACCTTTGCGGCGGCAGGCTGCATTTTCCGTCAGGCTCCGGATGGTTCCGGCCGGCGGAGGTTTCCGTGCAATGCGTGGCCTTGCAAGGACAATGCGGGGCGGGACGACATGAACAGACAAGGCAACTGATGCATCTGGGCCCTTTTCAGTCTCACGCTCTTCCAGCGGTTGAACTTGGCACCATGCCGCCGCTCGTTGTCTATGACGAGCGGAACGCCTTGCCGGACCGCCGCAAGGTGAGCCTGCGCTGGCTGACCGGGACTGTTCTGACGGGCGTCACATCTATTGTGCTGATGGGCGGAGCATTGGTAGCGGCCCTCGATGGGCAATACCGCGTTGCCGCCGCGACTGCCCACACGCCCGCTCCCGAAATTCTGAACACCGCTGGCGCCGGGACGAAAGGCGACCGGATCAGCAAGGCCGCAGCCCAGTTCACCAGCAAGCGCATCATTCCGTTGAATGTCGTGACGCGCAGCGGTGATCAGGAACACATCAAGGCCAGACCATATACCTTTGTGAACACCAGCCTGATGACCCGGCGCCTCACCGATGTGGAGGGCCGCATCCCGGCCTTCAATCCGCTGCAGATGTTCGCCGATCAGAAGCCGCTGGATGAGCGGACGGTCAGCGATGCGGTCTATTCCGCCAAATCGGAAGGTGAATTCACGCTGGCCCAGAGTGACTTTCCGGTCAACAGCCCGCTGATCGACACGGCCCTCACACCTTCGGAGACGGAAGTGGAGCGGCAGGTCCGGGTTTCAGCCCGGTTTCTGAGCGAAAGCGGCATCCAGATCGCCTCGCGGACCATCGTTGACCCGGACCGTTTCGACTTCAACCTCGCCCGCCAGCCCGACTTTGCCCGGCTGTCCGTCCGGATCACCCAGGAAAACGTCTCCTTCGTTTCCAAGCAGGCGGGCACAGCCCCGGTGGCCGGCTTTGACGAGCGGATCATTCCGGTCGAGCAGGACATGGCCTTCAAGGACATTCTCCTCGACAATCAGGCATCTGATCCGGAGGCCGAGGCCATTCTGGCGGCCTTCCGCTTTGGCGCAGGCATTGTGGACCTGGCGCCGGGCGACAGGCTGCGTCTGGCGCTTGGCGCCGATCCTGCGGATCCAACAATCACGCGCGTGGAGCGGGTCAGCATCTATAGCGAGAACCGGCACAAGGCGACCGTCGCCCGCTCCGACAACGGCATCTATGTGACCGCCAATGAGCCGGCCGGAGACCTGCTGGACGCCTTTGCCGAGGCTGACCGCAGCGCCTTCAGCGGCAGCACCGGCGGCCCATCGGTGTCGCTCTATGAAAGTGTCTATCAGACCGCGCTTGAGCAGCAGATCCCGGAAGACCTGATCAAGGAACTGATCGGCGCCTTCTCCTACGATGTGGATTTCAACAGCCGCGTCCAGCCGGGCGACTCGCTGGAAGTGTTCTATGGCGGCGGCGATGACGAGACTGGCGGGAACGGCGAGATCCTTTATGCCTCGCTGCACACCGGCTCCGCCGAGCGGCGGCTGTACCGCTTCCGTGCCCCGGACGACGGTTCGGTTGACTACTATGACGAGGAAGGCCGCAGCGCGAAGAAATTCCTGATGCGCAAGCCGCTCTCCGGCGGCACCTTCCGCTCGGGCTTCGGCATGCGCCAGCATCCGGTTTACGGCTTTGGCAAGATGCACACGGGCGTTGACTGGTCCGCCCCGCGCGGCACGCCGATCATGGCCTCCGGCAACGGCACGATCATCAAGGCCGGCTGGGAATCCGGCTATGGCAAGCGGGTGGAACTGCGCCACGCCAATGGTTACGTCACCACCTACAATCACATGAACGACTTCGGCCCCGGCATCAAGGAAGGCGGCCGCGTCACCCAGGGCCAGATCATCGGCTATGTGGGCTCCACCGGCCTCTCCACCGGACCGCACCTTCACTATGAGGTGCTGGTGAACAACAACTTCGTCGATCCGATGCGCATCCGCCTGCCGCGCGGCCGGGTGCTGGATGGCGACATGCTGGCGAGTTTCGAGCAGGAGCGCACCCGTATTGACGCCCTGCTGGATCGCGGGCAGAAACCCTCGCGCTTTGCTTCGGCTTCTGCATCGGAGGCGGTCCGCTGACGCAACAGCCTCACACAGCCGGACAGTCAAGACACAAGGACCCGCCGGAGCGATCCGGCGGGTCCTTTTTCATGGCTGGCCGCGCATCATGCCAAGCTTCCGCGAGCTGATGTCATGCGGCCGCAGATTCGCCAGACGCCGGACCCGTGGTGAAGATCAGCCGGTCCGTTCCGGCGCTGACCGCCACGTGGTCGCCGTCCTTCACCGTGCCGGAGAGAATTTTCTCGGCCAGCGGATCCTGCACATCCTTCTGGATCACCCGTTTCAGCGGCCGGGCGCCATAGGCGGCATCATAGCCCTTCTGCGACAGCCAGCCGATGGCACTGTCATCCAGATCCAGCGTGATCTTGCGGTCGGCAAGCAAGGCCCGCAGCCGCTCCAGCTGGATCGAAACGATGGAAGCCATCTGGTTGCGCTGCAACCGGTGGAAGAGGACAATCTCGTCCAGACGGTTGAGGAATTCGGGCCGGAAATGGCTGCGAACCACACCCATCACCTCATCGCGCACCTTATCCGTATCCTCGCCCTCCGGCTGGTTGAGCAGATATTCGGCGCCCAGATTCGAGGTCATAATGATCAGCGTGTTGCGGAAGTCCACAGTGCGGCCCTGACCATCGGTCAGGCGGCCGTCATCAAGCACCTGCAGAAGCACGTTGAACACATCCGTATGGGCCTTCTCGATCTCGTCGAAGAGCACGACCTGATAGGGGCGGCGGCGCACCGCCTCCGTCAGGGCCCCGCCCTCCTCATAGCCGACATAGCCCGGAGGCGCGCCGATGAGGCGGGAGACCGAGTGCTTCTCCATGTATTCTGACATGTCGAGGCGGACCATCGCCGTGTCGTCATCGAAGAGGAAGGAAGCCAGCGCCTTGGTCAGCTCCGTCTTGCCCACGCCCGTGGGTCCGAGGAACATGAACGAGCCGATCGGCCGGTTCGGATCCTGCAACCCGGCGCGGGCGCGGCGGACGGCCGTGGAAACCGCATGGATCGCCTCGGCCTGGCCGATCACCCGGCCCGCCAGCACGTCTTCCATGCGCAAGAGCTTGTCACGCTCGCCTTCCAGCATCTTGTCGACCGGAATGCCCGTCCACTTGGAGACGACCTGCGCGATGTGGCTGGAGGTCACCGCCTCATCCAGCATCGCTTCCTTGGCACTGGCACCGGCCATATCGGCCAGCTTGCGCTCCAGTTCCGGAATGACGCCATAGGCCAGCTCACCGGCCCGGGCAAGATTGCCCTGCCGCTGTGCCTTTTCCAGCTCGCTGCGGGCGCCGTCCAGCTGTTCCTTCAGCTTCTGCTCAAGGTTCAGCTTGTCCTTCTCACCCTGCCAGCGCTGGGTCAGCGCATCGGATTCTTCCTCAAGCGACGTCAGCTCCTTCTCGAGCCGGACCAGACGGTCCTGCGCTGCCGGATCGCTCTCCTTCTTCAGCGCCTCACGTTCGATCTTGAGCTGGATGATACGCCGGTCGAGCTCGTCAAGCTCCTCGGGCTTGGAATCCACCTGCATCCTGAGGCGGCTGGCCGCCTCGTCCATCAGGTCGATGGCCTTGTCCGGCAGGAACCGGTCGGTGATGTAGCGGTTCGACAGGGTCGCGGCGGAGACGATGGCCGAATCGGTGATCCGCACACCGTGATGCAGCTCGTATTTCTCCTTGATGCCGCGCAGGATGGAGATAGTGTCCTCCACCGTCGGCTCGCTGACGAAAACCGGCTGGAACCGGCGGGCCAATGCCGCGTCCTTTTCCACGTGCTTGCGGTACTCGTCGAGCGTGGTCGCGCCAACGCAATGCAGCTCGCCACGGGCAAGGGCTGGCTTCAGCAGGTTGGAGGCGTCCATCGCCCCGTCCGCCTTGCCTGCGCCGACCAGCGTGTGCATTTCGTCAATGAACAGAATGATGCCGCCTGCCGCCGTCTCGACTTCGGAGAGAACTGCCTTGAGGCGCTCCTCGAACTCGCCGCGGTATTTGGCGCCGGCAATCAGCGACCCCATGTCGAGGGCGAGAAGCTGCTTGTCCTTCAGGCTTTCCGGCACATCGCCGTTGACGATGCGCAGGGCAAGGCCCTCGGCAATGGCCGTCTTGCCGACGCCCGGCTCACCAATCAGAACCGGATTGTTCTTGGTGCGGCGGGAGAGAACCTGAATGGTGCGGCGGATTTCCTCGTCGCGGCCGATCACCGGATCAAGCTTGCCGTCACGGGCGGCCTGTGTCAGGTCACGGGCATATTTCTTCAGCGCATCATACTGGCTTTCGGCACTGGCAGAGGTGGCCGTGCGGCCCTTGCGCAAAGCATTGATCGCCTGGTTGAGGTTGGCCGGGGACACGCCCGCCTTGGCCAGCAGCTTGCCGGCCTCGCTGTCATTGTCCATGGCCAGAGCCAGCAGCATGCGCTCGACGGTGACGAAGCTGTCGCCCGCCTTGCCGGCCACCTTCTCGGCCTGCTCGAAGAAGCGCGCCATGGCGGGAGACAGATAGAGCTGCCCCGAGCCGCCGGAGACTTTCGGCAGACGGGAAACTGCCTGCTCGACGGCGATGCGGACATCCTGGGACGAGCCGCCCGCGCGGTCGATCAGACCTGCGGCCATGCCTTCCGGATCGTCAATCAGCACCTTGAGCAGATGTTCGGGCAGGAACTGCTGATGCCCCTGCCCCAGCGCAAAGGTCTGCGCAGACTGGATGAAGCCGCGCGCCCGTTCGGTGTATTTTTCCATATTCATTCGCAAACTCCTTTCCGCCTGACCACCCGTAGCATGGCCGGCGTGCTGGACTGCGGGCCCCATTCGCAGGCAGCCCCGGCCCTGCGGCCGCAAGCTGCCCCAGCGGGCACCCGCGCCATCACCCGGATGGCATGGTTCATATAGTGTTGCAAACTGACAACAAAAGGGGGTGTCCGGCAACTCCGGAAGGATCCTGATCCCCGGGGCTTTCGCGGGGCTCACCCGCCCCGGCAGGCGAAAAGAGAGGATGGGCCGGCAGGCGAAAAGACAAAGGGCGCCCCGGAGACCGGAGCGCCCTTTCGTATCTTTCTGTACCCTGCGGCCTGATCAGGCGCCGCTGGAAGTGGTTTCTTCCACATCCTTGGTACGGCGCGGACGCGGCGTGCGCCGGGCGCGCGGCTTAGGCTCCTCACCGGCTTCCGCCGGAGCGGCAACCTCGGCCGGAGCAGCAGCCTCGGCCGGAGCCGGGGCAGGCGCCGCGGTGGCCTCTTCAGCCGGAGCTTCCTCGCCCTCACGGCGCTGGCCACGGCCACGGGTACCGCGCAGGCGGCGGCGCGGGCGGCCATCCTCACCGTCTTCACCTTCGGCTCCGGAATAAACCGCAGCTTCCGTCGGAACCGCCCCATCGTGAACCGGACGGCTGATATGCCCCCCGTTCAGGCCCGGAACCGGCATGTGCTCGATGAAGGGCTGCGGCTCGTCGGCCGCAACATATTCAACCGGGCGCGGTGCGCGTTCCTGGCGGTCTTCGCGGTCGCGGCGCTCATGCCGGTCCTGCCGGTTGTTACGCTCGGAACGCTCCTGACGCATCGGACGGTCACCGCGTTCGGGGCGCTCACCACGCTCCTGACGATCGCCCCTGTCCTGGCGCGCGGGACGGTCCTGCCGCTCCATGCGTTCGGACCGTTCGGGGCGTTCAGACCGTTCAGGGCGCTCAGCACGCTCGGGACGCTCAAAACGTTCGGGCCGCTCCGGCTGGTCCTGACGGTCGGAACGCTCGTTGATCTCGGCGCCGTCGGCACCCTGATCCTCGCCATCCTCGTCGTCATAGCCATTGTCGAACCGCAGACCGCCGCTTACCGCCATGTTGGGCTGAGCCGCCGCAACGATGCGGTAATAGTGCTCGGCATGCTGGAAATAGTTTTCCGACATGATCCGGTCACCGGCTGCCTGTGCGTCGCGGGCCAGCTGCTGGTACTTCTCTGCGATGTGCAGAGCCGTACCCCTGATCTTCACGTCCGGGCCGTTCGATTCAAACGTCCGGGTCAGCGGATTGGGTCCCTTACGGCCCCGGTTGTTCCGCATACGCTGCTTGTTTTGATTTCCTGGTCTCATCCTGCCGTTAACTCTTAAGGAACGGCGGCCGGCAAGGCCGGCCAATCAAAAGCGCGTCTGTATTCCCTGCGCTGGGGTTCCGGCTTTACCCGGCTCCAGTGAAGGGAGCATGACCGGCTGTGAACAATGAACCGCCACGACAGCCTCACCCGGCGAAGGGCAACGCAATCGTCATATTCTGCGACAGACCGACAGTCCGATTAATCAGAAAATGTTCGGTTTCCAAAACGCGTTGCGATCGTTCGGCCCATAATCCCTGCGTGGGCTGGATCGCCGATATGGCGAGAAACTCGCCCCGACCGCGTTATCCCGGCTTCGGCAAAGTGAAACTAGCCGGTTCGCGTCAGATTTCCAAGCCTTTTTTCAAGGATGTCCGCAGTCAACCCGATGCCGGCTTGATGCCCGTCACCACACGGTCATTTCCGCCGAGATCCTGAATGATTTCAAGATCCTGAAATCCGGCCTCAGCCATCAGGCCGCGAACGGCCCCACCCTGGTCGAAGCCAATCTCGAAGCCGAGCCGCCCGCCGGGCCGCAGCGCTGCCAGCGCTTGCGGCACGATTGCACGGTAAGCAACAAGCCCGTCAGGCCCGCCATCAAGCGCCAGGACCGGGTCATGCTTGCGCACATCTTCATCGAGCCCGGCAATCACATCCGAGGCGATATAGGGCGGATTGCTGACGACCCAGTCGAAGACAGGCGCAAGACTTTCCGCATAACTTGCCTGCGCGAAGCAAAGCCTGTCTTCCAGCCCGTGGCGCTTTGCATTGGCCCGCGCCGTCTCCAGCGCACCGCGTGACAGATCAATGGCAAGACCGCGTGCCTGCGGCAGTTCATTGAGCAGGGCCAGAATGATGGCGCCCGTCCCCGTGCCGATATCGGCAATCAGCGGATTGATGAGGCCGCCCGCCCGCGCCAGTATCGCCTCCACCAGAATTTCCGTGTCAGGACGCGGCTCCAGGGTGTCCGGTGAGAGGGCCAGATCCAGGCCGAAGAACTGCCGCCCGCCAAGAATGCGGCCGACAGGCTCCCGCGCCTCGCGCCGCTGCGCGTAGTGGCGGGCCAGCGCAGCCACGGTCTCATTCACCGGATCATCAGCGCGCAGCACCACATCACCGGGAGACAGGCCGGCGGCAGCGGCCACCAGCAACCGGGCATCCAGCTCCGGCGAGGCAAGGCCCGCCTTGCGGAATCTGTCGCGCAGCGCGCGGTAAAGCCCCCCGAGAGCTGGCTCCTCCCCTGCTCCTGACATGGAATCAGCCCTCCTCGGCCGCCATCAGCGTTGCCTGATGATCCACGGTCAGCGCTTCCACCAGTTCGCTCAGCGCTTCGCCCGCCAGCACCTGCTCCAGCTTGTAGAGCGTCAGGCCAATGCGGTGATCGGTGACACGGCCTTGCGGGAAATTATAGGTTCGGATGCGCTCCGACCGGTCGCCGGAGCCCACCTGCAGGCGCCGCGCCTCGGAGCGCTCGTTCGCTGCCTTGTCGCGCTGCGCATCATAAATGCGGGCCCGCAGCAGCTGCAGGGCTCTTGCCCGGTTCTTGTGCTGGGAGCGTTCGTCTTGCACCGCCACGACGATACCGGTGGGCAGATGGGTGATGCGCACAGCCGAATCGGTGGTGTTGACGTGCTGGCCGCCTGCGCCCGAGGCCCGGTAGGTGTCGATCTTCAGGTCCGATTCCTGAATGTCCACATCCACCTCTTCGGCCTGCGGCAGCACGGCAACCGTGGCGGCAGAGGTATGGATGCGCCCGCCCGATTCGGTTTCAGGCACGCGCTGCACCCGGTGCACGCCTGATTCGAACTTGAGCCGGGCAAAAACATTCTCGCCCGTGACAGACGCGATCACTTCCTTGAAGCCGCCCGCCTCGCCTTCGCTGGCCGACAATACTTCTACCTTCCAGCCCTGCAGCGCGGCATAGCGCTGGTACATGCGGAACAGGTCACCAGCAAAAAGCGCCGCTTCATCGCCGCCCGTTCCGGCCCGCACTTCCAGAATGGCGTCATTCTTGTCGGCGCTGTCCTTGGGCAGAAGGCCGATGCGCACAGCCTGCGTCAGTTCCTCCACCTTCTGCGTCAGTTCATCACGCTCCAGCTCGGCGAGGTCCCGCATCTCGTGGTCGCCGCCCGCCTCGGCGATCAGCGCCTCGGCCCCGGCCAGATCTTCTTCCGCCTTGCGCAAGGCCTGCACGGCGCGCACCAGCGGCTCCAGCTCGGCATACTCACGCGACAGCCGCACGTATTCCCCGGCATCCGGACCGCAGGACATGCGGTGTTCGAGTTCTGCAAAGCGGTTCAGCAGTGTGTCGAGTTTTGCTTGCGCCAGCATGAGCGCATGTCTCCAGAGCCACGGGAGAAAGGAGACTCCCGGCAGTAAACGGGATGAACGGCAGGCGCAGCGCTAGAGCGCCACGTCCTGCTCTTCGGCAAAGCGCTGCAGGAAGGCACGGATCTCGTGATCCGGGTGCCCATGATCAAGGCGCGGCAGCAGGCGTGCCGACAGGCGGCCCGCATCCAGGCTGCGCAGCATCGCCTTCACCGGTCCCAGCGAGGCCGGCGACATGGACAGAGACCGGTAACCGATCCCGATCAGGGCCATGGCTTCCAGTGGCTTGCCGGCGATTTCCCCGCAGAGCGTCACCGGCACATGGTGGCGCCCGGCCACATCCACGATCTGCTTCAGCGCCCGCAGGAAGCCGGGGCCGAGCGTGTCATAGCGGTCGGCAACGCGCGTGTTCCCCCGGTCGACGGCACAGAAGAACTGGAACAGGTCGTTGGAGCCAATGGAGGCAAAATCCACCGCCTGGAACAGTTCGTCCAGCTGGAACAGCAGCGAGGGCACCTCGATCATCACGCCGAGGCGGATGGAATCGGGCACGTCATGGCCGTGGCGGCGGGCGTGTTTCAGCTCGCGCTCCACCAGTTCCTTCGCCCGATGGAATTCGGAGACTTCCGAAACCATCGGGAACATGAGCTTCAGCTCGCGGCCTGCGGCTGCGCGCAGCAGTGCACGCACCTGCGTGCGCAGCAGGCCTGGCCGGTCAAGGCCGAGGCGCAGGGCGCGCCAGCCCATGGCCGGGTTTTCTTCCTGGATCGAGCGCAGATAGGGCAGCACCTTGTCGCCGCCGATATCGAGCGAGCGGAAGGTCACGGGCTTGCCATCCGCCGCATCCAGCACCTGCGCGTACTGGGCCTGCTGATCGGACAGGCGCGGGAAGGACGAAGCCACCATGAACTGCAGTTCGGTGCGGAACAGGCCAACGCCCACCGCCCCCGATTCGGTCAGATGCGGCAGATCGACCAGAAGGCCCGCATTCATCTGCAGCGCGATTTCCACCCCGTCCTTGGTGACGGAGGGCTTGTTGCGCAGCCGGCGGAACTGGGCCTGACGGCGGGCGCGGAAGCGCACCTTTTCCGCATAGGCATCCTGCACGTCCGAAGCGGGGCGCAGATGCACCTCTCCGGTGCCGCCATCGACGATGATGGCATCGCCCGCATCAGCAAGGCTGACGATATCCTGCACCTGGCCGACAGCTGGAATGCCGAGAGCCCTTGCCACGATGGTGACGTGGCTGGTCGGACCGCCCTCCTCCAGCACCACGCCGCGAATCCGGTCGCGGTCATAGTCGAGAAGTTCGGCGGCCCCCATGTTGCGGGCAACGATGATGGCATCCTGCGGCAGGCTGCCGGCGCCGCCGCTGTGCTGGCGGCCCATGAGTTCGCGGATCAGCCGGTGCGCCAGATCGTCGAGATCATGCAGGCGCTCGCGCAGATAAGGGTCCGTCTGGCGCAGCATGCGCGCGCGCATGTCGCTCTGCACCTTTTCCACGGCGGCTTCTGCCGTCAGGCCGTTGCGGATCGCCTCTTCGATCTTGCGGATCCAGCCCCGGTCATAGGCGAACATGCGATAGGCTTCGAGCACATCCCTGTGCTCGCCCGATTGGGCAAAGTCACCAGAGGCCAGCAGGCTGTCGATGGACAGGCGCAACCGGTCGATCGCCCCCTCGAGGCGGCTCGTCTCGTGATCGGTGTCCTCGGCAATGAGGTTGGTGACGACGACGCGCGGCTCATGCAGAACCACGTGGCCGAGCCCCACACCCTCGGCCAGCCCGACGGCCGAAAAGCGGAAGGGACGGGAGAGATCCAGCCCCGTGCCGGGCTTGGCGATGGCTTCCAGCTCACCGGCTGCAACCATTTCCGCGATGACCATCGCAGTGGTCTGCAGCGCCTCGACCTCATCCTCGTAATAGGTACGGTGCGACTTGTTCTGCACCACCAGAACGCCGAGCGTGCGCCCGGCGCGCAGGATCGGCACACCCAGGAAGGAGTTATAGGCCTCTTCACCGGTTTCCGGCAGATAGGCGAAGGCGGGATGCGCCCGCGCATTGGGAAGATTGAGCGGCCGCGCTTCGGCGGCGATCAGGCCGACGAGCCCCTGCCCGACGCGCAGGGACGCCTGGTGTACGGCTTCGCGGTTGAGGCCTTCGGTGGCATAAAGCTCCAGAACGCCATCAGCACGCAGAATATAGACGGAGCAGACCTCGGCGACCACATTCGCCGCGATCAGGACCACGATCTTGTCGAGCCGCTCCTGCGCGTTGATCGGCTCCGCCATGACTTCGCGAAGCCTGCGGAGCAACAGGCGCGGACCGGCCAGGTTGCTGCGCATGGGTCAGCTCCGTTCCTGTCGGCGCGGGCACGGCAGACACGGTCATCGCATCTGCCCGGCCCAGGCTGGTTATTACCCGTCCAAACCGTATAGCGAATGGAGAGTCCGGACCGCAAGTTCCGTGTAGGCAGAATCGATCAGTACCGAGATCTTGATCTCGGAAGTGGTGATCGCACGAATGTTGATGCCCTTCTCCGCGAGGCCACGGAAACACTGGGCTGCAACGCCTGCGTGCGAGCGCATACCGATGCCGATCACCGACACCTTCACCACATCGCGGGCGCCTTCCAGAGCACCGAAACCGAGATCGGCGCGCTTGGCTTCCAGCGTCTTCATGGCCCGGTCGTATTCTGATTCGGGCACCGTGAAGGTGATGTCCGTCGTCTTGCCGTCCGGCGAGATATTCTGGACGATCATGTCCACGTTGATGTTGGCGTCGGCCAGCGGGCCGAACACGGCACCGGCAACACCCGGCTTGTCGGGCACGTTGCGGATGGAGATCTGGGCTTCGTCCTTGGCAAAGGCGATGCCGGTCACGACTTGCTGTTCCACGAGTTCGTCCTCGTCGCAGATGAGAGTTCCGGGGGGAAGACCGTCCTTGCCCTCCTGCGGGGCATCGGGATCGTCAAAGCTTGAACGCACGAAGGTGCGCACGCCATGCACCATGGCCATTTCGACCGAGCGCACCTGCAGCACCTTGGCGCCGAGCGAAGCCATTTCGAGCATTTCCTCGAAGGCGACGCGGTCAAGGCGCCGGGCTTTCGGCACGATGCGCGGATCGGTGGTGTAGACCCCGTCCACGTCCGTGTAGATGTCGCAGCGGTCGGCCTGAATGGCGGCGGCAATGGCCACGGCCGAAGTGTCGGAGCCGCCACGGCCGAGCGTAGAGATGCGGTTGTCCGGGGCAATGCCCTGGAAACCGGCCACCACGGCCACCTGGCCCTGCTTCAGCCGCTCCACCATGAAGGCGCCGTCAATGCCCGTAATGCGGGCCGCGCCATGCGAACCATCGGTCCGGATCGGGATCTGCCAGCCCTGCCAGGACCGGGCATTGACGCCCATTTCCTGCAGCACGATGGCCAGAAGCCCCGAAGTGACCTGCTCGCCGGAGGCGACAACGGCATCATATTCGCGCGCGTCATGCATGGGAGCGGCTTCACGGCACCAGGCGACCAGCTGATTGGTCTGCCCGGCCATGGCCGATACGACGACGGCAACTTCATGGCCGGCGTCAACTTCCCGTTTCACATGGCGGGCAACATTGCGAATGCGTTCGATATTCGCGACGGACGTGCCGCCGAACTTCATAACCAGTCGGGCCATCGTGGTTTTTGTCTTCCCGTCGAGAGCCATATGGGCGCGAGCGCGCCCGGCGGATCGGCCGCAATCCATACAGCCACAACGCCGCATCTGCAACAGGGAGCCTTGACAAAGCGGCCCTGACGCGAAAGGTCACACCTCAGAGCGCAAGCCCCGCGCAAGACCTCATCCGGGAAGGACAGTCATGAACACCGAGACCACGAGGGACCAGGCCGCAACCGGCAGCACCGTCGATGAGCGGGAAGTGGCCCGTTTTTCCGCCATGGCCGCCGAATGGTGGGACCCGGCCGGCAAGTTCAAGCCGCTGCACAAGTTCAATCCGGTGCGCCTTGCCTATATCAAGGAGCAGGTCTGCGCCCGCTTCGGCCGCGACCCCAAGGCCAGTGACGCCTTCAAGGGCCTGCGCTTCCTCGACATCGGCTGCGGCGGCGGGCTCTTGAGCGAGCCCATGGCCCGCCTTGGCGCCGAAGTGGTGGGCGCCGACCCCTCGACGGTCAATATCGAGATTGCGAAGCTCCACGCAGCCCAGTCCGGCCTTGCCATCGATTACCGCGCCTCGACCGCCGAAGAACTGGCGGCAGCGGGCGAGACCTTTGACGTGGTGCTGAACATGGAAGTGGTGGAACACGTCGCCGATGTGCCGCTGTTCCTCGCCGAAGTGTCACGCATGGTCCGCCCTGGCGGGCTGATGTTCGTGGCCACCATCAACCGCACCCTCAAGGCCTATGCGCTGGCCATCGTCGGTGCCGAATATGTGCTGCGCTGGCTGCCGAAAGGCACCCACTCATACGAAAAGCTGGTCCGCCCTGAGGAAATCGAGCGCCCGGTGACGGCCGCAGGCCTCACGGTGACCGACCGCTGCGGCGTCACCTTCAACCCGCTCACCGACAGCTGGAACCGCTCGCGCGACATGGACGTAAACTACATGCTGCTCGCCAGCCGCTGAAGCAGCCACCCGGGACAGAGAAACGGCAAGATCAGGAAAACGGAATAGTGTCACATGACGCTATTTTGTTTTCACCAAAAGCGTCACGCTTCTATTTTGCAGGCCATTCAACCACTTGCCCGAGCACAGCCTGTCATGACGCCGGACCTGATCGCCGCCTTTGTTCTCTACGCCTTCGTCTCCTCCATCACGCCAGGGCCGAACAACACCATGCTGCTGGCCTCGGGTGTGAACTTCGGCCTCAGGGCCTCCCTGCCGCATATTCTGGGCATCAATATCGGTTTCTCGATTCTGGTGCTGTCCTGCGGGCTGGGCATAGGCGCACTCTTCGAACTGTGGCCGGCTCTCCATGACGTGCTGAAATATGCCGGTGCGCTTTACATGGCCTGGCTCGCCTGGAAGATCGCCCGCTCCGGCGCGCCGCAAACCGCGGGCGCCAAGCCGAAGCCTTTCACATTCCTGCAGGCGGCCGCCTTCCAGTGGATCAATCCCAAGGCCTGGATCATGGCCATCGGCGCCATCGCTGCCTACACACCAGCAGACGGTTTCTTCACCAACGTGCTGATCATCACCCTGCTCTACAGCCTCACTGGCGGCCCCAGCTCTCTCGCTTGGGCGGCGGCAGGCACGCTGCTGCGCGGTTTCCTGTCGAACCCGAAGCGGCTGCAGGTCTTCAACATCGCCATGGCGCTGCTGCTTCTCGCATCGCTTTATCCGGTCATGATCGATGCTGCGCAGGGCATTGGCCTGATGCTGCACTGACACCCTGCCTGTCTCCGAAACAGTCTTCCCAAGCAGGATTTTTTCCGGCACGAGAAAGCCTTACGTTTCAGGAACAAAGGGATACGCACGCATGACCGAGGCTGTCGTCTTCATTCCGGGCCTGCTCTGCACCGAGCTGCTGTTTGCCGGACAGATCACCGCCTTCTCGGACCGGCCGATCCTCATCGGCGATCACCGGGAAGCGGACAGTGTCAGCGCCATCGCGGAGGGCATTCTGGCAGCAGCACCTGAGCGCTTTGCCCTCGCCGGGCTTTCCATGGGCGGCTACATCGCCATGGAGATCATGCGCAAGGCACCGGAAAAGGTGACGCGCCTGGCCCTGCTGGACACCAGCGCCCGGCCCGACATGCCCGAGCAGGGCGAGCGCCGCCGCGTGCTGATGCAGATGGCCCAGTCCGGCAAATTCGCCAAGGTGCCGCATCTGCTTTATCCGGGGCTGGTGGATGCCTCGCGCGCCGAGGATGAAACGCTGAAGGCCGTGGTGGTGGAAATGGCGGAAGACACGGGGCCTGAAGCTTTCGTGCGCCAGCAGACCGCCATCATGGCCCGGATAGACTCCCGCCCTTTCCTCGGCCGGATCACCTGCCCCACGCTGGTGCTGGCAGGGGAAGGCGACACGCTGACGCCGCCCGCGATCGCCCGTGAAATCCACGAGGCCATCCCCGGCAGCCGCCTCAGCCTGATTGCCGGGGCCGGGCACCTTTCCACGCTCGAGGCCCCCGGCGCCGTCACCGCAGAGCTGCAGGCCTGGATGCGTGCCTGAGAGGTCAGGCCGGCCGCGTCACACTGCCGCAAGATTTGGGGCCCCATGCCGCATTACCGCCGCAGACTGGGTATTTTCTTATGAGGCAGATCAAAACGGCTGTCACATTCCCTTGCTAACCTAGCGGCACGTGTGCATGCTAAGGCCTCACCCGCGGTAATTGCCAGCAGCATGCAGGCTACGGCCTGACAGACCGCAAGCAGCGGCAAGTCAGGCGTCTATCCTTCTGAAGACGCGCAATCGACATCTGTGGGAGGTCGACATGACAAAAAACCGTATTGAACATGACACCGCCGGAAACGGCACCATGGGGCTCACTGCACCGTGGATGAATGTGGCATCCAGAAATTGGGCCACTAACTGGTCATGGGCCGAACGCTCTGACAAGCTGGGCGAACACGCGCTCAGCGCCCTGGAGACCGCCAGCCGTCAGATTCTGGAAGGCAGCGAGAAGGCTTTCGCCGGCCACATGGACTTCGTGAATCAGCGGCTCAAGGCAGATCTCGCCTGCTTCCGCTCGCTCGTGGCCTGCAAGGAACCGGCAGAAACCGCCAAGACTCTGCAGGGCTTTTTCCGTGACATGTGGCACGACTACGAAGCCCAGGCGCAGAAGACGCTGGAGCTGTTGCAGACCAGCTTCGCCGAGACCTCGAAGGCTGGGGATCTGGTCGTCGATACGGCGGCAGAGGTGGTCGAAGACATGGCCCAGCAGACCATGGAAGCGGCCTCCAAGGCCATGGAACCGGCCAACAGCAACGGCAGCGGCGAAACGGCAGCCCGCAAGGCCGCCCCGCGCGCAAAACCGGCTGCCAGCGCCTGATCAGGCTCCATCCAACAACAGCCGGGCCAGCCGTTCAAGCTGACCCGGCTGCTGGCATGGACTGAGCGAAGGCAGCAATTAGTTGCGGTCTTCCGGCAGCACCGGCAGCGGCAGTATGCTGATGCCCTCTTCCAGCAGGGCCTGGGCATCATCCGGGCTGGTCTCGCCGTAAATGCTGCGATGATCCGCCTCGCCATAGTGCATCTTGCGGGCCTCATCGGCAAATGACTGGCCCACATAATCGGCATTCGAGACGATCTGCTGGCGCAGTTCCCGGAGTTTCTGCAGAAGCTCGGCATGCCGCGAATCCGAAGCAATCATCGCCGAGGTTGCTCCCGCGCCTGCCGGAGCGGCAGGCGCCTCGACGGGCGCAGCAGCTTCTGCGCCGCTGACAGGCGCAAGGCTCTCCCGCCGCTCCGAGGTGCTGACGGCAGGCGCCATCAAAGCCTTGGTGACGTCGTCAGACCCGCAGGCCGGGCAGCTCATCAGTCCTTGCGCCGTCTGGCGCTCGAAATCTCCGGAATTGCGGAACCAGCCCTCGAACTCATGGGCATTGTCGCAGCGGAGCGTGTAACGGATCACGCTTCAATCTCCTTGCCGGTCTGCGTCAGGGTGAAATCCCGCTCATTCGCGATGGCGGGAATGCGCTGACGCGCCTTCTGCGTTTCTTCTGTGTCGATACGGGCGGTCACAAAGCCCGGTTCATCATGGTCAAGTTCCGCGATCACCGCGCCCCAGGGATTGACGATCAGGCTGTGGCCATAGGTCTCGCGCCCGTCCTCATGCTTGCCGCCCTGAGCGCTGGAGATGACGAAGGCGCCATTCTCGATCGCCCGCGCCCGCTGCAGCACATGCCAATGCGCTTCGCCGGTCTGGCGGGTGAAGGCGGCCGGCATGGTCAGCACCTCGGCCCCGGCGCGCGCCTGCGCCCGGAACAGGGCCGGAAAGCGCACGTCATAGCACACAGCCATGCCGAGCCGTGCAAAGGGCAGATCCGCCACAAGGCTCTCGCAACCGGGCCGGTAGGTGGCAGACTCCCGCCAGCTTTCGCCGTTGGGCAGATCCACGTCGAACATGTGGATCTTGTCGTATCTCGCCTTCAGGCTCCCATCGGGACCAATGAGAAAGCCGCGGTTTGCCGCCTTGCCCGGCTCCAGCAGAATGGCGAGTGAACCAATATGGAGCCAGATGCCAAGCTCTGCAGCCAGCGCCCGGAATCCGGCAAGCGAAGGATCTTCCCCCTCCACCCGGATCTTGGCCATCAGATCCTCGCGGCTGCGATCCAGCAGATTGGTCATCTCCGGCGTTTGCACATAGTCCGCCCCCGCTGCTGCCGCCTCGCGGATCAGAGCTTCGGCAGCGGCACTATTGGCAGCAACGTCCCGGCTGGAGCGAAGCTGCACGCAGGCGGCGGTGAAGATGGCCATGTGTCACAAGCTCCGGATCAGGCGGCGAGCATGGGATCGAGCTTGCCCGCCCGGTCCAGATCATGCAGGTCGTCACAGCCGCCCACATGCACCCCGCCGATGAAAATCTGCGGGAAGGTGCTGCGGCCATTGGCCTTGGCAATCATCTCGGCCCTGAGACCCGGATCAAAACTGGCGTCATGTTCGGTATAGACAACGCCCTTACTGTCCAGAAGGCGCTTGGCCGCAGAACAGTAGCCGCACATCTGCCGGGTGTAGATGATGACTTCAACCACGTTTCAACTCCTTATGGACAGGTCACCGCCCCTCAGGCCACTGACAGCCCTCCCAATCGTCATCCGGACGCAGCGAAGCGGAGATCCGGGGACCGGAGAGCCAAGGCCTTCCGGCTGCAGCTCCCTGAAACAGCATATGCCCCGGCTCACCAGTCCCGGCTCAAGGCAGGGATGACGATGGAGGGGCATCAGCCTGTCAAGAATGCTCACAGACAGTCCAACTGCGCTTACCGGCTTATATCTGCCGGAACTTGCGCCGGACAAGCCCTGAAAATGGCTGGAACCCAAGGTGAGCCACTCACTCGGCCGTGAGCGAGGGATCGGCGATGGCGAAGGTCAGCACGTCCACCTGCCGCGCGCCGGCCCGCAGCAGCACCCGCGTGCAGGCCTCCACGGTTGATCCCGTTGTCAGAACATCATCCACCAGCACCACCGGCCACCCGCTGATCTTCATGGCCGCCTCCGGCCGGAGCGCAAAGGCGCCGCGCACATTGCGGCTGCGCTCATCCGCATGCAGGCCCACCTGCTGGCGGGTACGGCGCCTCCGCTCCAGCATCAGTGGTTCAAAGCCCACTCCCTTGATGCGCGCCACCTCCTGCCCCAGCAAGGCTGCCTGATTGAACCGCCGCTGCCAAAGGCGCGTGCGGTGGAGAGGCACGGGCAGAACCAGCGTGTCAGGCTGGAACAACTCACGCCCGGCAGCTGCCATCAACCGCCCCATGGGGGCTGCCACCTCGCGCCGCCCGCCGAATTTGAGCGCCAGCACCAAGTCCCGCGCCGGGCCGCCATAGAGAGTGGCTGCACGGGCCCGGTTGAAGAGGGGCGGCGAGGCGATGGCACGGGCGCTCAGCCCCTCAGGCCCGAGATCAAACGGGAGCGGCGTGCCATAACGGGTGCACCAGGGCGCCTCGATGAAGGGCATCAGCCCCCAGCAGGAGGGGCAGACTGCATCGGGCTCTGCAGAAGGGGCATCGCAGGTGAGGCAGCGCGGCGGCAGCAGAAAATCGAGCCCGGCACGCCAGATCCGGCGCAATCCGCCGAGGGAGCAGCGGCGCCAGTCAAGGCTGTGAAGACCTGCATCCGGTTCCTGAAGCATCTGCCGCCTCTTGCAACCCGTGGCTCACGTCACCCTAGCAGCTTTTGACGAAAGCGGAAGGCTGGGCCTATAAGGCAGCATGCCCGGCACCCGGAAGACACCCACATGACCCGCATCGACCTCATCGACCGTTCCCTCTTCGCCCTGCGGCGCAGCCGTGCCCTTGAGCGCCGCGCGGAAGGTGCCGACTTCCTGCTGGCCGCTGTCGCCGAAGATCTGGCGGACAGAATTGCGGCGGTGACGCGCGAATTCGGCACGGCGGTGGATCTGGGCGGCCACACCGGGCGGATTGCTGAAATCCTGCACCAGAGCGGCAAGGCGGAGACGGTGCTGCGTGGTGACCTGTTCATGGCCGACCCTGCCCTGCACGCGCCGGATTTTGTCTGCGATGACGCGCTGCTGCCCTTGAGGGATGCCTCCGTGGGGCTGATCGTCTCGGCGCTCAGCCTCCAGCTTGTCAACGACCTGCCGGGCGCGCTGATCCAGATCCGCCGGGCCTTGCGGCCGGACGGGCTGTTTCTGGGGGCGCTGCTGGGCGGGGATACCTTGAGCGAGTTGCGCGACTGCCTGATGCGGGCGGAGCTGGAAGTGACCGGCGGCGCCGCCCCCCGCGTGGTGCCCTTTGCCGACACGCGGGACCTTGGTGCCCTGCTGCAGCGCGCAGGCTTTGCCCTGCCGGTCACGGACACGGACAAGCTGACGGTGCGCTACGACAATATCTTCGCGCTGATGCGGGATCTGAAGATGATGGGCGCCACATCGGCACTGAACGAGCGCAGCCGCAAGCCGCTGTCACGGGCCGTGTTCCTGAAGGCGGCAGAACTCTATGCAGCAGATTACAGCGATCCGGACGGACGCATCCGCGCAACATTTCAGGTGATATATCTGTCAGGCTGGGCGCCGCATGAAAGCCAGCAGAAGCCACTGAAGCCGGGTTCCGCCAAGAGACGGCTGGCCGATGCGCTGAAAGTGCCGGAAGATAAAAGCGGGGCCTGATCAGCCCCCGCGCAGGGCCGTGCTGATGATGGAGAAGGCGGTACCGATATCCTGGCCAATGGACAGGAGGGTCGCCATGATCGCTGCGGAGATGAAGGCCACCATCAGGCCGTATTCCACGGCCGTTGCACCTTTCACGTCGTCCCGGAAACGGGCCGCCAGATCAAGGCCGATCTGAACGCGCTTCCTGGCGGGGGCACCAAACATGCCTGCCGGATTTTCGTCCAGTCGCATTGCAACTCCTAACCAGCCAGATACGCGGCTGTTTGCCTGTCGGTCTACATCAGGCGCCGACCAGCCCTATCAGATGGGGGATCAGCGGCTCATCGGCCGGTGGCATGGGAAATTCCCTGAGCTTGCCTGCCCGGACCCATTTCAGGGTCTGCCCTTCCTGGGCTGCGGGAGTTCCTTGCCATCGCCGACAGACATACAATGGCATGAGGAGGTGAAAATCTTCATAAGCGTGGCTGGCGAAGGTCAGAGGGGCTAGGCACTCTTCCTTAACGCTGATTCCAAGTTCCTCGGAAAGCTCGCGGATCAGGCAGGCTTCCAGCCTTTCTCCAGCTTCCACCTTGCCTCCGGGGAATTCCCAGAACCCTGCCATGGACTTCCCCTCGGGCCGCTGCGCGATCAGGATACGCCCGTCCGCGTCAATGAGAGCACAGGCAACGACAAGAACCATCCGCATGGCATGTTCCAATTTTAGACAGTTTTGAGCGGGCTCTTAAAAAATCTCAGGGCCCGCCCCGAAGAAAGTTTGACGGTTCAGCTGCGGTAATCGCCGTTGATCTCGACATAGGCCTTGGTCAGATCGCAAGTCCACACGGTGGCGGAGCCCTCGCCCAGACCAATCTCTACGCGGATGACGATATGCTCCCGCTCCATCACGGCAGAAGCGGCCGCCTCCGAGTAATCCGGATCCCGTTCGCCATTGACGGCCACACGCACATCGCCGAACCAGATGGCCAGACGGTCACGGTCCGCCGGCTCTCCGGCCTTGCCGACAGCCATGACGACACGGCCCCAGTTGGCATCCTCACCGGCAATGGCGGTCTTCACCAGCGGCGAGTTGGCGATGGACAGGGCAATGCGCTTGGCCGACGCATCGGAAGAGGCACCCTCGACGCGCACTTCCACGAACTTGCGGGCGCCTTCACCGTCGCGGACGATCTGGTGGGCCAGATCCAGCATTACCTCACCCAGCGCCTGACGGAAAGGCTCCAGACGCGGATCGGAGGCCTCGGTGACGCGCACAGCACCGCGTTCGGCCGCCTTGCCGGTGGCAAACAGCAGGGCCGTGTCGGAGGTGGAGGTATCGCTGTCCACGGTGATGGCATTGAAGCTGCCGCCGACGGCGCCGGAAATCAGCTCCTGCAGCACGGGAGCTGCAATCGGAGCATCGGTGAAGAGGAAGGACAGCATGGTCGCCATGTCCGGGGCGATCATGCCCGCCCCCTTGGCAATGCCGTTCAGCGTCACCGGCACACCGCCCAGATCCACCGTGCGGGTGGATACCTTCGGATAGGTGTCGGTGGTCATGATCGCCTTGGCCGAATCGAGCCAGGAACCGGCAACGGCATCGGCCACAAGGCCGTCAACAACTCCGGAGAACTTTTCCGCAGGCAGCGGTTCGCCGATAACGCCGGTGGAGGCGAGATAAACCTCGCCCTGGGCGCAGCCGGCCGCCTTGCTGACGATGTCCGCCGAAAGCTCGACTGCTGCCTTGCCCTTCTTGCCGGTGAAGGCATTGGCATTGCCGGAGTTGACCAGCAGCGCCCGGGCCTTGCCGGAGGGCAGATTGGCGCGGCACCAGTCCACCGGGGCGGAGGGGCAGAGCGAGCGGGTGAAGACACCGGCCACTTCCGTGCCCTCATCCATCAGCACAAGGAGCACATCCGTGCGGCCCTTGTACTTGATGCCGGCAGCCGCCGTGGCAAAACGCACGCCTTCGATGACGGGCATCTCAGGGTAGGACTTGGGGGCAAGCGGGGAAATTTCTGTCGACATGACGGCCTCTGGCACTCAAATGCAATGAGCCGCAGCCTTGCCCGATGGAAGGGGGGTGCGCAAGACCCATGACACCCCCTGAAACAGGAAATCCCCCGGCGGGGTACCGGGGGATCCCTGTCAGACTGGAAGCGCTTTGCCTTCCGAACCGTCCGTCTTACTGCGCAGCAGGCTTTGCAGCCTCGCCAGCCGGGGCATCGGCAGCAGCATCCTGCTTGATGATTTCCACCGGATTTGCGGCCTTCAGCTCTTCGATCAGCGTTGCATAACGCTCACGCATCAGCATCTGGCGCAGGCCATCGGAAACCTCTTCCAGCGACGGAGCACTCTGGATGCGCCTGTCTTCGGATTTGATGATGTGCCAGCCGAACTGGCTCTCAACCGGCTCCTTGGTGTATTCGCCCGGCTGCAGGGCAAAGGCGGCCGCCTCGAACTCCGGCACCATGCGGCCCTTGGAGAAATAGTCGAGGTCACCGCCATTGGCGGCCGAACCGTCGCTGGAATTGGCCTTGGCCAGCTCGGCAAAGTCGGCGCCGCCGTCCAGCTCCTTGATCAGCTTTTCGGCTTCTTCCTTGGAGGAGACGAGGATATGGCGGGCGCGGACTTCTTCTTCGCCCTGGAAGTCCTTGAACTCCTTGTCATAAGCCGCCTTGACGTCATCCTCGCTGATGGCCGCATCCAGCTTCTGCGCCACATAGGCATTGCGCAGGGCCTGCGTAGTCATGAAGCGGATCTGGCGCTGGAAGTCCCCGTCCTTTTCAAGGCCTTCCTTCTTCGCCGCATCGGACAGAAGCGTCATGTCGATCATCACGTCCGTGAGAATCTGGCGCCACTGGGCCGGCGGGAAGCGCTGCAGCTGCGGGCCAAGGTCACGGGCGGCAAAGGCGATATCGGCTTCGGTGATTTCCGTGCTGCCGACCTTGGCAACAACGTCACCCGGCTCGGCCGCAGACAGGGCCGTGGCACCGAGGCTGAGCGCCGTTGCGGCGATCAGGACCGGGCGCAGGGGGCGGCTCATGAAAGAACGGAACATGTGGAGTCCTTAGGGTCAGAATTTGAACAGCTCTGCGCCGCATGAGCGCAAGCTGCCGCAACCTTGCTGAAAGCGGCGGCGTTGACAAGCATCCTACCCCCTCTTATCTGTCGAACGTCCCGCGCCACCTTCAAGGGCGGGGCATCCATGGAACGGCAGCTTTGCAGCCCGCACGCGGGCAGGCAGGCGGACCGTGTACCGGAAATGAGATTTTTTTGAGGGCCGGCGACAGGGGCCTTGCACCTGATGCCGCCCGCCACTTGGAAGGACCGCCACATGGCCGGCCTTGGCGCATTAGCACGTAAGATTTTTGGCTCCCCGAGCGACCGCAAGATCAAGGCCATGAAGGCGAAGGTTGCGGCCATCAATGCTCTCGAAGCCGAAGTACAGGCATTGTCTGACGACGCGCTGCGCGCGCGCACCCAGACCTTCCGCGAGCAGCTGGCCAAAGGCGCCACGCTGGACGACATTCTGGCCCCTGCCTTCGCCACCGTGCGCGAGGCAGCCCGCCGCGCCATCGGGCAGCGGCACTATGACGTCCAGTTGATCGGCGGCCTTGTCCTCAACTCCGGACAGATCTCCGAGATGCGCACTGGTGAAGGCAAGACGCTGGTCGCCACCGCTCCAGTCTACCTCAACGCTCTTGCAGGCAAGGGCGTTCACGTGGTCACTGTGAACGACTATCTGGCCCGGCGCGACGCCCAGATGATGGGCAAGGTCTATGGCTTCCTTGGCCTCAGCACCGGCGTCATCGTGCACGGCCTGTCCGACGAAGAGCGCCGCGCCGCCTATGCAGCCGACGTGACCTACGGCACCAACAACGAATTCGGCTTCGACTATCTGCGCGACAACATGAAGTACGAGCGCGCTTCGATGGTTCAGCGCGGCCACAACTTCGCCATCGTCGATGAAGTGGACTCGATCCTCATCGACGAGGCGCGTACGCCGCTGATCATCTCCGGCCCGCTCGAGGACCGTTCCGATTTCTACAACACGGTCGATGCCTTCATTCCCGCCCTGACGCCGGAAGACTACGAGATCGACGAGAAGCAGCGCTCGGCCACCTTCACCGAAAGCGGCAACGAAAAGCTGGAGCAGTTGCTGAGGGCCGCCAACCTGCTGCGCAGCGAGTCGCTCTATGACGTGGAAAACGTCAGCGCCGTGCATCACCTGCAGCAGGCCCTGAAGGCTCACAAACTGTTCCAGCGCGACAAGGACTACATTGTCCGCAACGGCGAAGTGGTGATCATCGACGAATTCACCGGGCGCATGATGCCGGGCCGCCGCTATTCGGAAGGCCTGCATCAGGCGCTGGAAGCGAAGGAAAAGGTCCGCATTCAGCCGGAAAACCAGACCCTCGCCTCGATCACCTTCCAGAACTACTTCCGCATGTATGACAAGCTGGCCGGCATGACCGGGACGGCTGCGACCGAAGCGGACGAGTTCCAGGACATCTACGGGCTGGAAGTGGTCGAGATCCCGACCAACATGCCGGTCAAGCGAGTCGATGACGACGACGAGGTCTACCGGACCGCAGACGAGAAGTTCAACGCCATCGTGGCGCTGATCGACGACTGCAAGTCCCGCCAGCAGCCGGTTCTGGTCGGCACCACCTCGATCGAAAAATCGGAAATGCTGGCCGAACGCCTGCGCAAGCACGGCTACCGGCAGGTGGATGTGACCGATCCCAACGCCTTTGCTCCGCTGCAGAACGGCGATCAGGGTGGCAAGGAAGACAAGATCTTCGCGGTGCTGAACGCCCGCTACCACGAACAGGAAGCCTTCATCATCTCCCAGGCCGGCCTGCCCGGTGCCGTCACCATCGCCACCAACATGGCCGGCCGCGGCACCGACATCCAGCTTGGCGGCAACCCGGACATGCGCATCGAGCGTGAACTGGCAGATATGGAAGCCGGTCCCGAGCGTGATGCGCGCGTGGCCGCGATCCGTGCAGAAATCGAAGTGCTGAAGCAGAGAGCACTGGCTGCCGGGGGCCTTTACGTCATCGGCACCGAGCGCCACGAAAGCCGGCGCATCGACAACCAGCTGCGCGGCCGCTCGGGCCGCCAGGGCGATCCCGGCCATTCGAAATTCTTCCTGTCGCTTCAGGATGATCTCATGCGCATCTTCGGCTCCGAACGCATGGACTCCATGCTGCAGAAGCTGGGCCTGAAGGACGGTGAAGCCATCATCCACCCGTGGATCAACCGGGCGCTGGCCAAGGCCCAGCAAAAAGTGGAAGCGCGCAACTTCGACATCCGAAAGAACCTGCTGAAGTTCGATGACGTAATGAACGACCAGCGCAAGGTGGTATTCGAACAGCGCCTCGATCTGATGGATGGTGAAGACCTCGGCCAAACCGTCACCGACATGCGCCACGAAGTGATTGATGACCTCGTTTCGCGCCACATCCCCGAGCGGGCCTATCCGGAACAGTGGGATACGGAAGGCCTTGCGAAGGAGGTGCAGACCCTCCTCAACCTTGACCTGCCGATCGTCGACTGGGCCAAGGAAGAGGGCATTGCCGACGAGGAAGTGCGCGAGCGCCTCATGAAGGCAGCCGACGCCGTCATGGAAGACAAGCGCAGCCGTTTCGGCCAGCAGATCATGCGCCAGGTGGAGAAGGCGATCCTGCTGCAGACACTGGACAATCTCTGGCGCGAGCATCTGGCGAACCTCGATCATCTGCGTTCGGTCATCGGCTTCCGCGGCTATGCCCAGCGTGACCCGCTGCAGGAATACAAGACCGAAGCCTTCAACCTGTTCGAAACCATGCTGACCCAGCTGCGCCAGATCACCACCTCCCAGCTGATGCGGGTGGAACTGGTGACCCAGCAGGCCCCGCAGATGCCGGAAGAGCCGCGTGAGATGCATCCCCATCACCTCAACCCGCTAACGGGAGAGGATGAGATGGCCGATGATCTGCCGGCGAGCAGTTTTATGGCAACCGGCGTTGCCCGCGACCCGAATGATCCCGCAACCTGGGGCAAGGTCGGCCGCAACGAGGTCTGCCCCTGCGGCTCGGGAAAGAAGTACAAGCACTGCCACGGCGTGTTGAGCTGACAAGAAGCAGATGCCTCCGGCCCGGCCGGGGGCATTTTTCCTGACGGGCCGGCCAGCGCGTGACCCGTCCAGAATCCGAATGTGGGATGCCTTCACCATGGACCTCCCGCCCTCAGCGGCCAGCCAGTCCGTCTATCTGGAGCGGCGTGCCGCCCGGCGCCCCTCCCGCCCGCTCTTGTCCATCGTTGTGCCCGTCTACAACGAAGCCGAAGTGCTGGATATTTTCCTCACCGAAACTCAGGCAGCCCTCGCCGGACTCAACGCAGACAGCGAGTTCGTCTTCATCGATGACGGCAGCAAGGACGAAACGGCCCGCATCATAGCCCAGCATCTGGCAGATGGCCTGCCGGGACGGCTGGTGGGCCTGTCACGGAATTTCGGCAAGGAAGCTGCCCTCACCGCAGGTCTTGACCACGCCAAGGGTGACATTCTCGTCATCCTCGATGCTGACTTGCAGGATCCGCCCGGCCTCATCCCCGAAATGCTGGAACTCTGGAAGCAAGGCCATGACGTGATCTACGGCCTCAGGGTGGACCGCTCGCAGGACACGCTGATGAAGCGCAGCACGGCCAGCATGTTCTACCGGATCTTCGACCGGCTGACGAACATCCACATGCCCGCCAATGCAGGCGACTTCCGCCTGATCGACCGCAGTGTCGTGCAATCACTGAAGAATCTGCCGGAGCGCAACCGCTTCATGAAGGGCCTTTTTGCCTGGGTTGGCCATACCTCCACCTTCATTCCGTACGAGCGCCCGCCCCGGCGGGCCGGGGAAGGCAAGTGGAACTACTGGAAACTCTGGAACTTTGCGCTGGATGGTCTTGCCAGCTTCACCACCGTACCGCTGAGGATGTGGCTCTACAGCGGCGGCCTGATCGCAGCCATCGCTTTTGCCTATGCCATGTTGCTTGTCACCCGCGTGCTGCTTTTTGGCGTTGATGTGCCAGGCTATGCGTCACTGATGGTCAGCATCCTGTTCTTCTCCGGCTTGCAGCTTCTGTCGATCGGCATCATTGGCGAGTACATCGGGCGCCTCTTCGTCGAGGCGAAGCAGCGGCCCGTCTATCTGGTGCAGGACATCATCGAAGCTCCTCCTCCTGCAGTTACGGCGCAGACCGCGACGGATGAGTTCACCTCCGGCGGGGACCGCACATGATTTCCAGTGAAAGGCAGCAGAAGCTTCTGCGGGAATTTGGCACCATCATCCGCTTTGGCATTGTCGGCCTGTCGGCTGCGGTTGTTCATGCCGGAGTGGCCGTCGGCCTGCTGGAGTGGGCGCATCTTCCACCGATGTTTTCCAACATCGGCGGTTTTCTGGTGGCCTTCATCGTGTCCTTCACAGGACACAATGTCTGGAGCTTCCGCTCGGAAGAAGACGTAGAAACCGGAAAGCGGATGGGCCGTTTCTTTGTGCTGGCTGCAGCTGGTTTCCTGCTGAACAATGGCGCGCTGGCGGCTTTGCTGAAGTTCGCGCCGGTGCCCGACGCTGTCAGCATCATCATCGCGATCTTCGTGGTTCCGCCGCTCACCTTCCTCGGCGCCCGGCTCTGGGCCTTTGCCGAACCATCCAGCTCCAATTCCCGATGACCGGACGACCGATGATGTCAGCCGCCCGCGCAACCCTTCTCTACTGCCTTGCCATCTGCCTGCTCTGGGCCCTGGTGCCGAGTGTGCTGTTTCCCAATCCGCCGCTGGATGTGGTGGAGGGCTTTGCCTGGGGCCGGGATCTGGCGCTTGGCTACACCAAGCACCCGCCGCTGCAGGCCTGGCTGCTGGAGGCAAGCTATCATCTGACCGGCGGCCATGCCTTCGGCGCCTACTGGCTGAGCCAGATCTGCTACGCCCTCACTTATCTGGCGATCTGGCTGCTGGGCCGGGACATGGGCCTTGCGCCAGGGCAGCGGTTCTGGGCCATTGCGGCCACCAGCTGCGCCTTCTACTTCACCCTGCCCGCGCCGGAGTTCAATCCGAACATCCTGCAGATCCCCGTCTGGGCCGGCATGCTGCTCTTCTTCCACCGGAGCCTTGCCCGTGGCCGGCTGGCTGACTGGCTGCTGCTCGGTCTCACCGCCGCGCTCGGGCTCTATGCCAAATATTTTACCGGCCTTCTCATCGGCTGCATCGGCCTCTATGCACTGACCTTCCGCGATGCGCGCCGCTGCCTTGCAACGCCCGGCCCCTATCTGGCCATGGTGCTGGCGCTGGCGCTTTTTGTCCCGCATGTCTGGTGGCTGAAGGAAACAGACTTTCTGACCTTCACCTATGCCGCGAGCCGCAGCGTTCCGGCGGAAAGCATCGCAGACCACATTCTCAACCCGGTCAATTTCCTGCTCGGCCAGTTTGGCAGCATGGCACCGGTGCTGATCCCCATTTTCGCCGGGCTCGGTCTGGCGGGCCTGCGCGGCACGGCACCACGGGGTGAGCCGCCCCGCACCGGTTCGGCGGATCTGCGGTTCCTGCTGTGGTTCACCCTGCTGCCCGCCCTTGTCGTGATGCTGGTCTCCGGCATCACCGGTAATGCCTTCAAGCAGATGTGGGGCGCATCCATGTTCACCCTGGCAGGGCTGCTGCTGGTGCGCTTTGCCTCAATCCGGAACGGCAACTGGTCCCTCCGCCGCGCGCTGGCCGCAGCTGCTGCAGTGCAGGTGATCTTCCTCAGCGTTGCCGCCGGGCAGGCGCTGGTGGAGCCGCTGATCAAGAAAAAGCCGACGCGCATTCACTTTCCCGGAGCGGAAGTAGCGGCACAAGCTGAAGCGGCCTGGCGCGAAGCAACCGGCACGCCGCTCAGCTATGTGGCCGGCGACATGTGGCCGGCAGCCCATGTCACCCTGTTCTCTGCGGACAGGCCGCATCTCTTCACCGATCACATCCCCGCCATCGCCCCGTGGATCAGCCTGGAGGACGTGAAGAAGACCGGCGTTCTGGTGATCTGGACCGGTGACAGCGAAACGCCCACAGGCTCGCTGGCCGCGCTCTATCCGGGCCGCCTGCGCGACGGCTTTGCCGATATCCCCTACGCCGCCCCGGCCAAGTGGCCGCCGCTGCGCCTGAACTGGCTGATCGTCCGGCCCGGCGAGGTTGCCGGCGGGTAAGACCACCTGTTGTTCGCTCCGGCCATCTCCTTCTCTCCGTCCTGCCATGACCTGATCATGGCATCCATGCCGTTTCGGCCCGGCAAGGAGAGAAGCCAGACATGGGTGCAGGGAGATGCCCCGAACGCGCGGAAAGGACACGGAGTGGATGCCATGGTCAAAACCATGGCATGACGAAACTATGTGACATTATTGCGCTTTTCTCTGAAGCAGCAAAGCCGCGCTAGATACCCGGCGCGGCCTTGTCTTCATCTCCAGAGCCGTATCAGCGCCTCAGCGGATCACCACCTTGGCGCCCACGGAAACCTCGCTGTAGAGGTGTTCCACGTCATCGTTCCACATGCGGAAGCAGCCGGAGGAGACGGCCTGGCCGATGCTCCAGTCCTCGTTGGTCCCGTGGATGCGGTAGACCGTGTTGCCCAGATAGAGCGCGCGGGCACCCATCGGGTTCTGCGGGCCGCCTGCCATGAAGGCGGGCAGCTTGCGGCCTTTCTTGCGCTCGCGGGCGATCATTTCCGGCGGCGGCGTCCAGCCCGGCCACTCGGCCTTGCGGGTGATCTTTTCCTCGCCCTTCCAGGTGAAGCCGTCCCGGCCGACGCCGATGCCGTAGCGCATGGCCTTGCCATTCCCCAGCACGTGGTAAAGGCGGCGCTCCGCGGTGTCGACGATGATCGTGCCGGGCGCCTCCGGGCCGCGGTAATCCACCATCTTGCGCTTGTATTCCCGGCGGGCGATCTTCGCCGCCACTTCTGGGGTCAGCTTCATTTCCAGCCACTGGCGCGTGACCGGATCGTAATGGGTGCTGTCATAGGCAGATGCAGGCACGGCAGAAAAGACGCTCAAGGCAATGCCGGCAACAGCAGCCATGAAGGTCAGACGGGACAGACGGTGCATGGAAAGGCTCGCTGGAAGGTTTCGGTTGGATCAAACACAGGAACGCAACGGGAGTGCCCGCACGATGACGGGCTGAAACTCCAGTATTTCTAGCGTTTTCGCGGTGAAGAAACCGTTACATGTCCAGGCGGAAAGCCTCAGCCTGCTTTTCCGGCCAGAAATGCTTCCACATCCGCCCGGCGCGGCAGCGGCGCAACCGCGCCATAGCCGGTAACGGAGAGCGCTGCCGCCGCATTGGCATGGGCCGCAGCCGCAAAGGCATCGCCGCTGCGCAGATATTCGGCCAGGAACGCGCCGTCGAAGGCATCGCCTGCGCCCGTCGCATCCACAGCCTTCACCTTGTGGGCCGCCAGCGTCTCGCGGCGCTCTGCCGTGGCAATCAGCACGCCATCGCCGCCCATGGTCAGCGCAACCACCTTGGCCCCAAGACCCAGCAGTTCACCGGCGATGCCATCAGCATCCTGTGCGTGGCAGATCTGGCGGGCGTCATCAAGGCCCGGCAGGATGATATCCGCCATGCCGATGGTCGAGCGGATGACGGCACGGGCGCGGGCCAGCGGCCACAAAGCAAGGCGCAGGTTGGTGTCGTAAGAGATCAGGCCGCCGGCAGCACGCACCTGCTCGACGGCAGCAAAGCAGGCGTCGCAAGCAGACGCCGAAATCGCCTGGCTTATGGCGGAGAAATGCAGCACGCGGGTCTTGGCCAGCATGTCCTTCGGCAGGTCGCGCGGCTGGTAGAGGCTGGCGGCAGAGCCTGCCCGGCGGTAGGAGAAGCGGTGGCCATCGGCGCCGTGGGTGACGAAATAGATGCCGGTCGGCGCATCCGGGTTGGCCTTGACCTCGCTATCGTCCACGCTTTCGGCTTTCCACATGGCGCGCAGGCTGTCGCCGAACACATCGGTGCCCAGAGCCGTCGCCAGCGCCACACGGGCACCCTGACGGGCCGCAGCCACGGCGGCATTGGACACATCGCCGCCAAAACCGGGATGATAGGCACCACCCGCCTCATGCTGGTTCAGCTCAACCATGGGCTCGCCAAGGCAAACGATATCCACCGCGCTTGTCATCTGAAAATCACCCTGAAACAAAGAGGTTTGCCGCTTCTAGACCAGCCGGAGAGCAATGAGAAGCATCTTTCAATCGATTTAATCCGGCAGCAGCCGTGAAGTCCATCCCTTTGAGCGGCCATTGCCGCCCGCCATTCGGGCGGCTAGGCAGAGCGGAACCAGGACGTTATCTAGAGGCAACGCCCCAATTTCCGGAAAGCCGCCATGTCCATCAGCCTGAAGCCCGATGTCCCCGCCCATCTGCCCTATGCCGAACAGGGTGCGGATCAAGCCGGTACACCCCTGGTGCTGCTGCACGGCTTTGGCGGCGACCGGCAGGGCTGGCTGAACATCCAGACGGGCCTTTCCACCCGCCTGCGCAGCATCGCCTTCGACCTGCCGGGCCACGGCATGGCGGTGGGCTGGCCGCGTATCGGCAATGCCGGAGTTTCGGCCAAGGCTGTCAGCCAGTCGCTGGACGCGCTGGAACTGGGAAAGGTGCATCTGGCGGGCCACTCCATGGGCGGCGCCGTTGCCGCGCTCATCGCCCTGCGCATGCCGGAGCGCATCGCCAGCCTGACGCTGATCGGCCCAGGCGGTTTCGGCCCGCAGATCAATGCGGATCTGCTGCGCCGCTACGCCTCGGCGGCGGAGGAAGAGGAGCTTGCCGGCCTGCTGCCGGAGTTCTTCGCTCCCTCCTTCCGCCTGCCCCGCCAGCTCGCGCGCCACGCCTCGGAAGCAAGGTCACGCCCGGGCGCTGTCGAAGCGCTGCAGGAGATCGTGGAAGAGATCCTTGACGGTGACGGGCAGAAGACCCTGCCGCTTGGAGATGTCGCCGCGCTGCCCCTGCCGGTTCAGGTGATCTGGGGCCTTGAGGACGGCGTGCTGCCCGTCAGCCAGAGCGCGGGCCTGCCGGACAGCATCGCCGTGCACCGCCTCGCCGATACCGGCCACATGCCGCATCTGGAGCAGCCCCGCGACGTCATCCGCCTCATCGCGGAGATCACCGGCGGGCGCTGACGCCCGCTGGCGGGACAAACAGATGGCCCCTCAAGCAGGGGGCAGAAGATCTTCACGCCAGGCTTCTCCGATGGTCCGGCGGGCCATCATGTGCGAGCGGGGCGCGTTGATGCTGTCCACGGCAATGAGGCGGCCATCCTTCAGATAGGCGACGTAGAACTTTGCTTCCGCAGGCTCGCCCACCGTGATGGCCTGGTCATAGCCTTCGGACAGGCCCGCGATCTGCAGCTTGACGTGATACTGATCCGACCAGAACCAGGGCAGCGGATCATAGTCCACCGGCTGGCCCAGAATGGCCTGTGCCACCGCCTTGGCCTGATCAATAGCGTTCTGCACGCTTTCCAGCCGCACATCGCGGCCATAGCGGGCGGAGCGGAAGCGGGTGCAGTCGCCGCAGGCATAGACGTCCGGATCGCTGGTGCGGCCGGAAGCATCCACGAGAATGCCGCCATCCACATCCAGCCCTGCCGCTGCCGCCAGCTCCGTGTTCGGCATGGCACCAACGGCAATCAGCACCAGATCCGCCTCGACATGGCTGCCATCGGCCAGCCGCACCCCTGTCACCGCCGCGCCGCCCTCGATCCCGGCAACGCCTGCATTGAGGCGCAGATCGACGCCATGCTCCCGGTGAAGACCTTCGTAGAAGGCTGAGATAACAGGTGACACGACGCGCTTCAGCACCCGGTCCTGAGCTTCGATCACCGTCACCGCCTTGCCCATGGCACGGGCGACAGCGGCAACTTCAAGGCCGATATAGCCGGCACCGATGACAGCCAGCCGGGAATGGGCGGAGAGCGCCTTGCGGATATGGTCCACATCGGCAATCGAGCGCAGGCTCAGAACACCCGGCAGATTGCTGCCCGGCAGCGGCACGGAACGGGCGCGGGTGCCGGTGGCAATGATCAGCTTGCTGTAGGCCAGCTCCTCACCGCTTGACAGAACCACGGTCTTGCCTGTGCGGTCGATGGCGGTCGCCTGGACGCCGGTCCGCAGGCCTATGCCCTGCGTTTCATAGAAGGCCGCCGGGCGCAGCCACAAGCCTTCGGCATCGGTCTCACCGGAAAGGAATTTCTTGGACAGCGGCGGCCGCTGATACGGGGGATGCGGCTCGTCACCCAGAAGATGGATGGCACCTGCAAATCCGCCCTGGCGAAGGGACTGCGCCACCTGCGCGCCAGCCTGGCCCGCACCGATGATGACGATACTCTCCTGCATGACAACTCCCGGCCCGCGGCCCGATATATTCTTTGGGGCCTATCGATAGCGGGAAAAGCCGGGCAAGGCAAAGGCCCTTGCCGGACATGCATCACACAAGGTTCACATGGAAGGATTTGTCCGCAAAAAGGAAAACATGGGCGGGAGATCCCACCCATGTTGAAAAGACCGGCTCAGGCCCCATCACTCTGGTGCAATCAATCCGGCCGCATTGTCCGGGACACTCAGGTCAAGCCGCGCGCACACCTTCAAGGAAGCTGCGGATTTCCTTGCGCAGAACACCGGCCTGCTCGGACAGAAGCTGCGACAAGCGGTCAACCTCGTCTCCGCTGGAACGTGCGTGCTGCGTGGCACTGACAACGGCAGACATACGCTCGGCTCCTTCTTCCGACCGGCTGGACGCATCGGCAACATTCGCCGCGATGCCGCTGACGGCTGCTTCCTGCTGCTCGACGGCAGCAGCGATGGCAACAGCCAGATTGTCCATGTCGGAAATGATGTCCCGCACTTCCGAGATGGCCGTCACGGCTCCAGCGGATGCATTCTGGATCGCCTCAACCTGCGCGGCGATATCCTCGGTTGCCTTTGATGTCTGGTTGGCAAGCTGTTTCACTTCTGCGGCGACCACCGCAAACCCCTTGCCCGCCTCTCCGGCGCGGGCCGCTTCGATGGTGGCATTGAGGGCGAGGAGGTTGGTCTGGTTGGCAATGTCGCGGATCAGGCTCATCACGGCGCCGATCCGGTCCGCCGCGCTCGAAAGCGCCTGCATGGTGGAGAAGGTGGATTCTGCCCCGGCCACAGCCTGCTTGGCGACCTTCGTCGACCGGTCAGCCTGATTGGCAATTTCCTTGATGGAGGCTGCCAGTTCTTCCGTTGCCCCTGCCGCAGACGTCACATTCTGGGCGGCGACGCGCACGCTCTGGCCGGCATTGCCGGCCTGTGCCGCCACCTCATCGGAGGCATGTTCCACAGCGGACGAAGCCTGGCCGAGATCCTTTGATGCGGCATCAAGACTGTCGAGCGCGCGCTGAACGGTCTGCTCGAAGGTGCCGATGATGGCTTCCAGCCGGCGCACACGCTCATCACGTGCCGCATTCTCCTCGGCCTGCGCAGCTTCGAGGCGGATACGCTCGGCCGCATTGTCACGGAATACCCGGACCGTGCGCACCATGGCTGCAATCTCATCGCGGGAATTGCTCTGCGGCAGCTCCACATCCGTCTGGCCGCTGGCAAGACGCTCCATGGATGTCTGCAGCCGAGTCAGCGGGCCGGATACGGAGCGCCCGATGGCAAAGGCAAGCGCCGGCAGGCCAAGCAGCATGGCCAGAATGATGCCGTAGACCACAAGCGAGGACAGCTGACGCACATCAGCCAGCTGCGCAGCCGCTTCAGCATCGCCTGCCCGTGCCGCACTGATCAGCGCCTCGATATGCGGCGGCAGCAGCATGAACAGGTCTTCAACGAGGGCGATCTTGTCCGAGCGCACCACCAGCGCATGATCGGCCCCCACGGACGGGTCCAATTTGATTGTTAGTGCAATGATGGTCGTGGCGCCAGCGCGGGCGGCATTGCTGGTTGGGGTTGCAGGGCC
>NZ_LIPT01000022.1 GCF_001418225.1 Pannonibacter indicus
GCCCTGCAACCCCAACCAGCAATGCCGCCCGCGCTGGCGCCACGACCATCATTGCACTAACAATCAAATTGGACCCGTCCGTGGGGGCCGATCAGACCTACATCAGCCTTGAGTATTTGGCAGCCGAGCAACTGCGCGCTACGCGGGAGCAGAAAGAGCATTTCCGTCTGATCGGTATGGAACTGGTTTCAGAACTTGGCCGCCCCTTGCGGGAAGAACTGCCTTTTGCCATCTCGAATTCCATCAACACCGCCATGGCACCGCTGGTGGAGCGGGTTGGGCAGATGGGGGTCGAGGGTGTTGGCGACATGGTCACAGGCCTCTCCAGCCAGCTGACCGACAAGGTGGGCCTGGCACTGACCGAAGCCGCGCAGCGCATTTCGGACGCAGGCGACAAGATCAGCCTGCTGAGCGACCGGATGGACATGAGTTCTGGCAGGATGGGCGCGGAAATGGAGACGGCGGTCCAGCGCGTAGCTCTGGCTGTAGAGGAGTTGCGTTCGGCCATGGCCAGCTCTGCCGAGACGGCCGGCAGCGCGCTGTCCGAGGGCACAGAAAAGCTTCTGCGGGTGATGAACCAGACGCTGGAAGGCATCCGCGACAACACCGGAGAAGGCGCCCGCGCCATGTCGGCAGCCGCTGAGGATCTCCGCAAATCCGCAACAGCCTTCCGTGATGAGATAGAAGCCGCAGCAAAGAGCGGCAGCGAGGCAGCACAGGCACGGATGCAGGCCGCAAGCAGCGAGGCCAGTGCCTTCATCGGCTCTGCAGGCCAGGGCGTGGCAGATGCCTTCTCCCGCACCAGCAGCGAAATTGCCCGGGTGGCCGCCGAAGTTTCGGCAAAGGCCGCAGATGATATCCTGACACCCATTACCACCATCGCCGGGCACCTCTCCGATGTCACCGGCAAGCTGCAGCAAGGCTCGGCCGACCTGCGCCGCTTTGCTGAAGGCGTGCGCGATGGCGCCGAGGCGTCCACTGCTGCGGCGACCGGTTTCCGTTCGGCGGCAAAGGACCTGATGGTAGCAGCGGCTCCGGTACAGGCCATTTCGGAACGGATGGAAGCATCCATCCGGCAGCTCACCGACAGCACCCAGCGGGCTGCCGGTACGATTGCAAAATCGGCAGAAACAACAGCCCAATCCGCAGCTTCAACCATGGCAGCGGTCAATGGCATTGTGCAGGCGCAGGCCTCGGCCATCGACGCAAAGCTGGCCGCAATCAACATAGCCCTAGACAACCTGCGCAAGCAGGGTGACCGGCTGGACAGCATGGACGAGAGCCTTGGCAAGGCGTTCGACATCTACACTTCGCAGGTGCAGGCGGCGGTTGACGGCATGTTCGGCCATGTCAGGGAACTTCAGGAACGTCTCAATCCTGCGCTGGATACGATGAGCAACATCGTTGCCCAGATGGAAGACTTCTCGCCGCAGTCGCGGAGGGGCTGATGCGCGCCTCGTCCCGCCGCACTCACCAGGAAGAGGAAGAGGAAAGCGCCTTTGTGTCCATGACGGACATGACGGTGAGCTTTCTCTTCATCGTCATCCTGCTGCTCGCCTTCTTTGCCAGCCAGTACAGCAACACGGATAAAGTCCCCCGCTCCGAGCTTGTTGCGGAGCGGGAGCTTCGGCAGGCGGCAGAACGCACGGCTGAAGATCTTCGTCAGCAGATTGAGCAAAAAGACGCAAGGATCCGCGAACTCGAGGAGACTGTAGAAGCCCAGACGCAGGAAATCGCCGAAATGAAAGCGGAACTGGAGCGCCTGCGAAAGAATTTCGAAGTCAAGAACCCGCTTGAAGCCTATCTCGCCGACGCTGCGCTTGAGAGGCGCCGCATTCTCGAGCGCCTGCGCGAACAGGTGAAGATGGACTTTCCCGACCTGAAGGTCGAGGTCAGCGAGCAATCGGATGCACTCCGGTTTCAGGGTGACGGCCTCTTCGATACGAATTCCTCCGAGCTGCGCCCCAACCGGCGCCCCATCGTCACCAGCGTTGCGCGGCGCCTTGGCGAGCTTCTGCCGTGTTATACCCTCGGCCCAAGCACCCGCTGGACCAGCACCTGCAATCCGGGCGGTGTTGTCATAGAGGCTCTTCAGATCGAAGGGCACACGGACAGCACAGGCAATTCCAACAGCAACCTGACGCTTTCAACGAACCGGGCAAACTCGACCTTCACCGTAATGACGGAAAGCGTTCCGGGCCTGATGGATTTCCAGAACCTGCGCGGGCAACCGGTGCTATCTGTTGCCGGCTATGGCCAGATGCGGCCCGTAGCTGACAATTCCACCAAAGCAGGCCGTGATACGAACCGCCGTGTCGATCTTCGCATCATCATGTACACGCCAAGCCGTTCCGAGGAGATCGGCCGGATACGCAAGTCTCTTGAAGCGGGCAGCCGCAACGGAGGCAACCCATGAGCCTCGAACAAAAGCTCTCCCGGCCCCTGCGTCTGGCAACCGCAGCGCTGCCTGCCCTGAACCGACTGGTTTCCACGACGAGCCGCATCATCGAAAGATGGCCTGATGGAGCTGGAGACCCGCCGGAGAAGGACAGGGAAAAGCTGGTGCAGGAGATGCGGGCCCGCGTAGAGACCGGCAACTGGGAGGGAACGAAGCTCTTTCTGGTAACCTCTGCAGCCCGAGCGCTTTTCGATATGGAACGCAGGAGCCGTCCGGATCTGGAGCCGCTGCGGAACTTCTATTTCGACGAAATCAAAGCCTCGACACGGCCGGGTTTCCTGAGCGCCATGTTCTCGGTCTACATGACGAGTTATGAGCCAGGAGCGGCTCATACACGCAGGCTTGCTGAAGCACTCACGTCAGCCGGAGGCAGGATCGGCGCCCGCTGGTACAGGCTGCTGATGACGGAACCTCGTGTGCTCGACCCTGATAACGCGCACGAGCACATCAGCACTCTCATGCGCCCGATGACGAGCCCCTGGATTGGCCTCAAGGAACTGGGATTTCACAAGCCGCATGACACCGGGCTGATGGCCCATGCACATCTTGCCTATGTGAAGAAGGTCAAGTCCGAGCTTCAGACTCGCAACGGTATGGAACGCATGATCGGCTGGTTGAAGCCCGACCGGCAGGAAGCGAAGATCTTGGGCGCAAGCGAAGCCATAACGGCCCTGCTTGAGCACTGGACAAACAGCAGCCCGGCAGAAGATGACCGGAGCTATCTGACGCAAAGTCTGGTTCTCCTTTACGGGGACCCACGCCTCAACAAGGGCGGAGCATGGAGTGGCGTGCCGGACAATCTCATGGCCGTCCTTTTCCGTTGGCTGACCGGAGAGAACATCCGCTTCTTCCTCGACGTGGTTTCAGCCGTTGAGGACAGCCCCATGTGGGAGCCACGGCGGAAATTCTGGCTCGGCCTCTTTCGCGCCGGTCAGATTGATGCCGCCTGGGTCGCTTTCAGCGAAAAGGGTGCCGAGGAAGCACGCAGGCGCATTGCAGGCAATCACGTGGAAGGGAAACCGGGATATGGCCGTCAAATAGCAGGTGGCGGGCGCAACAATACGTCTCTGCTGATTCTTCAGATTGGCCGCAGGATCGTGGTGGAAGGGTCGCACAGTTACAAGGTTCACATCTTCCAGAGTTCAGATGCTCGCAGCCCCAAACTCTATCAGCCAAGTTACGATTGCGAAGAAATCCGCCTGACACCGGGAGCAAATGCAAAATCTCACCACAGCGGCTGGGAAGACTGGGTGCTCCGCAACATCTGAGGCAAGGTCCGTGAAGTTCAAATACTCGTTTGATGACCGCGAAGTCGTGGTGAGTGCCGAACCCGAAGCAGCCGGCCTTCTGGCGCGGTTGCGCGGCAAAGGCAATACTCCAGACCTGCAGGCGCTGAAGCCGGAAGAGCTGGATCTGGCCTTTGCGCTTGCCGATCTCAGGGCGCTAGCCGCCACGCTCCGGCTTGAACTTTCTGTTTCAAGCAACGAAATCCGCTTGCCACACCGGCTTGTTGCCAGCCTGGACAGTTCGACGGCTGCCGTCCTCGGCCTTCCCCGCCTCACGGATCTGCTTCTGCGGACCGACGCGGAAGGACTTCTCGGTTCGTCTGGGTTCAAGCTTCGGTACGAATGGTTTCGTCAGGGACAGCGTGTCTTCCCGAATCGATCCGGCTCGATCCTGTCCATGGGCGGGCAACACTACCGTATCCCGCTCTGGATGATGGAAGCGCTGGATGTGGCAGACGGCTTTCAACCGGGTCTGGGCGATGCGCACGACTGGGAAGCGCTGGCCAGATTCCGGCAGGCACTGGAACCTGGCGTCTCCATGGCCCATGGCGAGGTATCCGCACGATCGTCAATGACGGACTTTCTGTCGGGGCTTGAAGTACGGCTGGCGGACAGTTTTTCCATCTCAACTTCCGGAACTGACGACTTTGAAGTGGTTCCGTTCTCCAGACAACGGATCCGGGGAGACGATGGCGAACTTGAAGCGGGATCTGTCAGCGAGGATCAGAGCGAACTCGCGGGTCAGGAACTCCAGCGCTTCCAATCCCAGGTTCGCAGCCGGGGAGCGCTTGCAGCCTACCGTCTTTCTCCGGGCAACTATCTTGTCATCGACAGGGCGGCAGCACCTGCCCTCGACGTGATGGCGCGCATGCAGAAGGCCGACCTTTCGGAGAGACGTGCTTTCATCCAGAATCCCCAACGTCTGATCAGCGAGGCAATTGAGCGTCAATTGCGTGAAAGCGGTAAACTGGATGGTTTATCGGATTCAGGGCAGCAAGAGGCCATTGAGGCTGCGGCTGGCCCGCTCTTCATCGAGACAGCAGAGTTCTCGGAACGTGTCACGGGGATCATTGCATATCAGAAGCCGGATCAGGAGATAACCGGCAGCGGCACGACTTGGCTACCTGAAGAGTTTGTCCAAATACTCAAGGAGGCCATAGCTCCACTTGGGCACAAGGAACTGACCAGTCTGCGGGATCAGGTCATCGAAGGGATTGCCACAGGTGAGAAACATGTAAACTTTGATGCTATCGAGCTGCCCGCCCGTCCGGAAACGGTTGCGCTGCTGAATGGCAAGATTGCTGAAAAGGAATTGGCGGGCAGTGAAGATTTGGAGCAACTCCCGCCTTCCAAGGGCGCCCCTCTGGTGCTTGACACAAAGGACAATTTTGAGGACCTGAAATGGCAAACTGGCTTGAAGCCGAGGCAATCCGTCATTTCGTCCACAGTACCTCCGGCAATCCTGACCCCGTTGAAGGAGCATCAGAGAGCAAGTTTCGAATGGCAAGCTGAAGCATGGCGCGCAGGATTGCCCGGGGTCCTCAATGCTGATGAACAGGGCCTCGGCAAGACCCTGCAGACCATCACATTCCTCGCCTGGCTAAAGGACAACATGACACAATCACAGGCCATGCCCAGAGGGCCGCTACTGATCGTGGCGCCAACCTCTCTGCTGGAAAACTGGCAGATGGAAGTTCGCAACCACATGCAGGAGCCTGGCCTTGGTCATGTCATCCGGCTCTTCGGCAGCGGAATTTCCAGCCAGAAGAAATCAGGCTATTCGGGAAAAGACACGGACGACGGCATTGCGAAGCTGGACCTGAGTGCCCTGCACGAAGCCATTGAGGACAACCGTGCGCACCGGTACTGGGTGCTGACAACATATACTACCCTGACCAACTACCAGCACTCATTGGGACGCATCAGGTTTGCAGCAACGGTGTTTGACGAGATCCAGGCCTTGAAAAACCCGTTCAGCCTGCGGGCAAAGGCCGCACGCTCCGTAAATACCGATTTCTGTATTGGCTTGACGGGTACACCAATCGAAAACACCACAGTCGACCTTTGGGCCATCATGGACAGAATTGCTCCCGGAGCATTGGGAACTCTCAAGGACTTCAGAGAACAGTACGCTGACCCGACTCCTGAAAGCATGCGGGAACTCTATCAGAGAACCTTCGAACCTTCAGGGGGAAAGCCCGCACTTGCGATCCGGCGCATCAAGGACATGGTGGCGAGGGATCTTCCGGAGAAGACCAGACGCCTTCACCCCCGCCTAATGCCAACCGTACAGGCAACCGCATATGATGATGCCAAGCTGAAACTCGCAAGTGGTGGATTGGGAGCACAACTCAAGATGCTGCACCACATCCGGAGTGTTTCAGTTCACCCCAACATGGGTGCGGTGACCGACAATACAACCTTTATTACGGAGTCCGCACGCCTTAGCGCCGTGATGAGCATTTTGCGCTCCATTGCGGAGAAACGCGAAAGAGCTCTCGTATTCATTGAGCATCGTCAGATGCAGTATAGGTTTGTTGAACTTGTCAAGACTGAATTCGGCCTGAAGCATATTGACCTTATAAATGGTGACACGCCAATCCAGAAAAGGCAGGCCATCGTCAACCGCTTTCAGCGTCACCTTGAGGTGGATGGAGGCTTTGATCTTCTTGTCCTTGGCCCCAAGGCAGCGGGTACCGGCCTTACGCTGACCGCCGCCACGCATGTAATTCATCTGTCAAGATGGTGGAATCCTGCGGTTGAGGAACAATGCAATGATCGCGTGCACCGTCTTGGTCAAACGCGGCCCGTTTCAGTTCATCTGCCAATGGCCATACATCCGGAATACCGGGAACAGACCTTCGACTGTCTTCTCCAAAGTCTCATGAACCGGAAACGCCGTCTGGCCGCCGCCGCGTTGTGGCCGATGGGTGATACGCAGTCCGATATCAGCGAGCTTCAGCGCTTGCTGAGCGATGGTTCAACCAGGCAGGCCGGTGATGCCATCGCAGGTTCCATGCATGCAATGTTTGAACGCGATGGACTGCCACCTCCCGACATGCAGCCGGACGGATCCATCCGGCTGCCCTAGCCCCCCTCACGGCCCCTCGCACCGCGCCGCGCGGCTTGTCGGCACTTGTGATGTCTCGGCGGTGTAGGCGCGCAGGCCGTGCTCGTCGAGGAGGAGGATGCGGTAGGTGGGGTTGCCGCCGGTCCACCAGGGGCATGGGTCGTCCAGATCGGTGATGAAGCGGTGGCCGGTGGCCTGGCCGGAGCTGTAGGCGATGCCGCTGGCCGCCGTGCCCGCCATGGGGATGTGGATGTGGCCGAAGACGATGTGGCGCACGCCGCCCGCATGGGCACCGAGGCGCTGCATCAGGACGCCATCATCATGCAGGCCGATATTCTCGAAATGGCCGATGCCGCAGTCAAACGGCGGGTGATGGATGAAGACGGTGACGGGCGCATCCCCTGCCCCGGCCAGCGCCTCATCGAGAAAGGCCATGCGGTCCGAACCGTAAAGCCCGCCGATCATGCCGGCTTCATGTGTGTCCAGAAACAGCAGCCGGCCATGGTCCGTATCCAGGAAGGACTGGACGAAGCCCTGCCCGTCCACCGGATGCTCCGGGAAGGCGGCGCGAAATTCCGGCCGGCGGTCGTGGTTGCCGATCAGAAGGCGCAGCTCGAAGGGTACGGGCGCCAGGATCTCGCGCAACAGCGCATAGGCTTCCGGATCGCCGTGGTTGCACAGGTCACCGGTGATGACCATGAGGTCCGTGTCGCCATGGCGGGCGAGAATGTCCTCGACGGCAAGGCGCAGCTGGCGCTCCGGGTCAACCCCGTTCACCACCGCGCCGGGGGGCATCAGGTGGGTGTCGGTGAGCTGGATGATTTTCATGGAAACGGTCCTGAGAGGAATGCAAGGGGGGCTGCCGTCTTCCGGGTGCTGCGCGGGGCAGAACCGGGGCGATGCACTCATGAGCGGGCGGCTTTGCTGCCGGAACAGGCGGCATCCACCCCGGCTCACCGGTCCCGGATCGCGCAAGGCGCGTCCGGGATGAGGGTGGCGGTGGAGAGGCCGAAGGTTTGTCATCAACCTCGCCCAAGCCCTTGCGGGCTTGAGGGTATCCCGGCGGCTGAAGCCCGCCGGGAGTTCAGATCACTTCATCAAGGCGTTGGTCTGTTCAACCATCTGCTTCAGGCCGTCTTCCGGCGTCAGCTCGCCGCGCATGACGGCGCCGATGATGTCGCGCTGGGTGCGCCAGATGCGGACGGAATCGCCGCCCGGATAGCCGGCCCAGGGCATGGAGCGGTCGGCCTGCAGGGAGGCGGTCTTCACGTTCGGCTTCTCGGCATAGAAGGGCGCCAGATACTCCGGACCGGTGGCCAGCTTGTTGGTCGGCAGATAGCCGGTGATGCGCACGATGGTGTCCTGCGCCTGCGGGCCGGTGATCCACTTCAGGTACTTCCAGGCCGCATCCTGTTTGGCCTTGTCCTGCGTCAGGATCACGGCGGAGTTGCCACCCGTCGGCACGCCGCCGGTGTCCTTGTTGTCCAGCGGGAAGGTGGCGGTCTTCAGTTCGAAGCGGTCACCCACCAGGCCTTCGATGGTCTGGACGTGGGCGGGCGTGGAGAAGATGAAGCCGGTGAGACCTGCACCGAACTGCTGGCGCGACTGGTCCCAGTCCAGAAGGTTCTGGCCGCCTTCGGTGACGAAACGGCGGGTCAGCTTCAGGGCGTTGAGGCCAATTTCGTTGTCGAAGGCAACGGTCTTCGTTTCCGCATCCACCAGACGGCCGCCCTGCTGGAAGATCAGCGCCTGCCACAGCCAGTCATCCGGCCAGCCGTTGATGTCATAGCCCATGCCGGCAATCTTGGGGTCAAGGGCATGGATCTTGGCGGCCAGCTCGATCAGGCCCTCGAAGGTGGTGGGCATCTTGTCCGGGTCGCCGCCCGCCTTCTTCACCAGATCAGCGTTGATATACATGATCGGCGAGGAGGCGTTGACCGGCAGGCCATACTGCTTGCCGTCGATCTGGCCAAGGGCGGCCATCTTCGGGCTGTAGTTGGCGTCGAGGAAGGCCTGGCCGCCTTCGGCCTCGATGAAGGGCGTCAAGTCGGTGATCTGGTTGCGCGGGGCCAGCGTGTGGACGAGTTCTGCCGTCAGGTTATAACCGGAGAAATAGACATCCGGCAGGTTGCCCGTCACGGCGGCGCGCAGCACCTGCTGCTGGCCTTCGTTGTAGCCGGCGGCGGGGGCAAGGAAGTTGATCTTGATGTCCGGGTTGTTCTTCATGAACTCATCGGCCAGCGGCTGATGGAACTTGGTGAAGCCCGGCAGGTTGTAGAGCACGTCGAGCGTGATCTCGTTGGCAAGGGCAGGCTTGCCAAGCCCGGCCATGGCAAGGCCGAGGGCAAGACCGCCGAGGGCGGTGCGGCGGGTGATCTTCATGAAAGTCTCCGGATGCGGTTGGGAGGAGGAGAACGGCCGGGTCATTTGACACCGGTCATGGTGATGCCCGCGATGAAATGGCGTCGGGCAAGGAGGAAGCACAGCACCATGGGTGCGGTGATGAGGGTGGCACCGGCCATCAGCGCGCCGTAGTTGGCGCCCGTCTCCGCATCGGCGAAGAACAGCATGCCGAGCGGCGGCGGGGCGAGATTGACGTCCGTGACGACGATCATCGGCCAGTAGAGGTCGTTCCAGTGGGCGACGATGGAAAAGACCGAGAAGGCGGCAAGCGAGGGCAGCGAGCCGCGCAGCACCAGACCCCAGCAGATTTCCATCTCCGAAAAGCCATCCATGCGGGCGGCCTCGATGATTTCGTCCGGGTAGCTGCGGAAGGACTGGTGGAAGAGGAAGATGGCAAAGACCGACAGAAAGAACGGCAGCATCATCGCAAAGTAGGTGTTGAGCATCTTCGTCCAGGCGAGGCCGACGAAGAGCGGCAGGGCCAGCGCCTGAATGGGCACGCAGAGCGCGGCGATGACGAGGCCGAGCAGCAGGCGGCGGCCGGGGAAGCGGAGCTTGGCCAGCGCATAGGCCGCAGGCACGGCCGTCAGGATCTGCACGATCAGGATGCCGCCGCAGACGATGGCGCCGTTCAGCATGAAACGCGCCATGGGCACCTGTCTGGCGGCGCGGGAGTAGTTCTCCGCCCCGTCGAACTGGTCCGGAAACGGCCAGAGCGAGACGTTGAAGATCTCCGCAGGCGGGCGGATGGAGGTCAGCAGCATCCAGTAGAACGGCAGCAGCATGAAGGCCGCTCCAAGGGCCAGAACCAGATGCGGGGCAAAGCGGCGGAGAGCGGCCATCAGTAATGCACCTTCCGGTCCATGTGCACCGTCTGCCCGATGGACAGCACCAGCACGATTGCAAGGAAGATCAGAGTCAGCGCGGCAGCATAGCCGGTGTTGGAATATTCAAAGCCTTCCAGATAGAGCGCGAAGAGCAGCGTTTCGGAGCCGAAGCGCCCCTTGGTCAGCACGGCCACCGTCTCGAACACCTTGAAGGCGGAGATGGAGGTGGTGACGACGACGAAAAGTGTCGTCGGCCCCAGCATCGGCCAGGTAACGGTGAGGAACCGGTCCAGCGGCGAGCGGGCGCCGTCCAGCCTTGCGGCCTCGTAAAGGTCCTGCGGAATGGCCGTGAGACCGGCCAGAAACAGCACCATGTTGAAGCCCAGCACCTGCCAGATGCCGATGATCGCCATGGACGGGATCAAGAGCGCCGGATCGGAGAGGAAGGATACGGGCGAAAAGCCCAGCCACTTGATCGCCGCATTCACCGGGCCGATGGAAGGGTGCAGCAGGAACTGCCAGACGGTGGCCATAGCGACGAGTGTTGCCGTGACGGGCAGAAAATAGGCGACTTCCCAGAAGCTGCGGCTGCGCTTTCGGGCATTGACCAGCAGCGCCGCGCCAAGTCCCAGCCCGACTCCGAAGGGGATAACCAGCGCCGCATAAAGCGCGGTGTTGCGCAGCGCTCGCATGAACACCGGATCGGAGACGGCCTGTGCGAAATTATCAAGGCCAATGAAATGAAGTGACAGCGCACCCAGCCGGTAATCCGTGACGGAAAATCCGGCAAGAATGATCACCGGCAGAATGTAGATACCGAGCAGCAGCAGGCTGGCAGGGGCGGCAAACATCAGCCCGCGCATCATCATCTGCCGTTCACGGCGGGTACGGCGGCGCGGCACGGGCGCGGCATCGCCGGTCTCAAGGCCGAGGCTGGTGACGCTCATGCGGCCGCCCTCCCCTGCGTTGCGGTTTCCCGGCGCTGGCCATCGGCACCGAAGACATGCAGCCGCTCCGGCGCGAAAGCGAGATTCAGCATGCCTTCCGCAGAGACGGCCAGCGGCACGGCGGCGGACTGGCGGAAGGTCAGGACAAGATCATCGTGGCCAGCAAGCGCGCAGCTGACATAGCGGTCGGCGCCATGCATCTCGGCCCGCAGCACGCGGACGGAAAGACCCTCGGATGCAGGTTCCTGATCCACAGGCACCAGGTCTTCGGGGCGCAGGCCGATGGTGGCGGTTTCCGCCCCTTGTGCGGCCACCTGCAGGCCCAGATCCTGCCCCAGCGCATGCACGCGGCCTTCGGCCGTGATTTCGGCCGGCAGAAGGTTGATCGCCGGCATGCCGATGAATCGGGCGACGGTCAGCGTCGCCGGGCGGCGGTAGAGCTCGTCCGGCGTGCCCAGCTGCTCGATCCGCCCTTCCGACATCAGCGCGATGCGGTCCGACATGGTCATGGCTTCGATCTGGTCATGGGTGACATAGATGAAGGTCGCGCCCAGCCGCCGGTGCAGGGCCGCCAGTTCCTCGCGCATGTGGGCGCGCAGTTTGGCGTCGAGGTTCGACAGCGGCTCATCCATCAGGAAGGCCGAAGGAGAGCGCACCAGCGCCCGGGCAAGCGCCACACGCTGGCGCTGGCCGCCGGAAAGCTGGGCGGGCCTGCGGTCCAGCAGGTGGCCGATCTGCAGAGTTCCGGCGGCGTCTTCGACAGCGGCGGAGATTTCGGCAAGCCGCGCCTTCGGCGCCATCAGGCGGCCCACCAGCGGCAGGCGCGCGGAAGCGGGCAGACGGCGCATGCGCAAGGGGGTGGCAATGTTCTGGCGGACGCTCATGTGCGGGTAAAGCGCGTAGGACTGGAACACCATGGCAAGGTTCCGGTCGCTCGGGTCCATGCCGGTCACATCCGCGCCGCCGATGTTCACCTTTCCCTGATCCGGCGTCTCCAGCCCGGCGATGACCCGAAGCAGCGTGGACTTGCCACAGCCGGAGGAGCCGACCAGCGAGAGAAATTCACCCGGACGGATGGACAGATCGATGCCCTTGAGCACGCTTTCGCTGCCAAAGGTCTTGCGGATTCCGGAAAGTTCGACTGCTTGCGGCGGCATCCTGCGCTCCCTGTTCAGGGGCGCATATGCAAGTCTCCATATGACAGATTGACGAAGCCTTGCTGACCTTTTGATGACTTTAGCAAATTTAATCAGCGTTTTCATCCGTATGTAACCAGGACTGATCACAGGGATAAGCAGGATTGATGGCTTTGCGTATCTTCGATTGCTTTCTTAGACGGCACAAAAACCTGACGCCATCTGACCTCTACCGGGAACCAGCTGAATCCATGCAAGGCGGAGCATGAGGGCGGCAGTCCGTGACAGGCAGCACACCTTGCAAGACAGGTTGCTGTAAGATCATTGCCCGCAGGTTGCCTTTGCTGCTCCCGGCGGATTATCCAGAAGGCAGCAACACGGGCGCCATTTCGGGCATCATTCCGGGCAGGACAGACGATGAGACAAGCTGACAGCGGGTCGCGGAAGACGATGGCAGAGCCCGCCAGACTGGTGCCTGCGATGATGATGGCCGTTCTGGTTCTCTGCCTCATGCTGCTGGGTGCGGTGGCTCCGGCACGTGCGCAAGACACGGCCAGCCGCCTCGCGCTGGTGATCGGCAATGCCGCCTATGACAGCCCTGCCCTGCCCGTCCTGAAAAACCCGGCCAATGATGCGGCGCTGATTTCCGGCAGCCTCAAGGCCGCAGGCTTTGAGGTGACGCTGGTGATGGATGCGGATCTGCGTGCCATGAAGGCGGCGGTGCGCGACTTCACGGCAAAGCTCAAGGCCGCGCCCTCCGGCACGCTGGCTGCGGTCTATTACTCCGGCCACGGCTTTGCCGCCGGCGGGCGAAATTATCTGGCCCCGCTCGGCGCGGACCTGCGCGAGGAAGTGGATGCGGAGTTCGAGGCGCTGCCGGTGGACTGGGTGCTGGCGGCGGTGGAAGAGGCCCATGACGGGCCGAACATCATCATCCTCGATGCCTGCCGCAACACGGCGCTGACCCGCTCTGCAGGCGGCAGCGCGGGCGGGCTGACGCTGCTGACAGGCACGCCGCGCGGCAGTTTCATTTCCTTTGCAACGGCTCCCGGCAGCACGGCAGCAGATGGCCAGGGGCTCAACAGCCCCTATTCGGCGGCGATTGCCCGGGAGCTGCTGGTGCCCGGCGCCAGCATCGAAACCGTGTTCAAGCGCGTGCGGCAGGATGTGGTGACGGCAACAGACGGGGCACAGGTGCCGTGGGACCACTCTTCGCTCACCACCGACATCATCCTGATGCCCACCGCAGACAGCGCGGATGCAGCGGGCGCTACTCCTGCGCCTGCGGCCACCGCCGAGGCGCTGCAGCAGGAACTGGTGTTCTGGAACGGGGTGAAGGACAGCCGCACCGCTGCTGATTATGAAGCCTATCTGGAGCGCTTTCCCGCTGGTGCCTTTGCCGAGCTGGCCCGCATGCGCCTTGCCAGCCTGCCTGCGGCGGACACCGGGCAGATCGAGCAGCTTTTCGCCGCCCTGCAAAGCCGCTCGCTGCTGGTGGAAAATCCGCAGCGCCCGCATGAATTCTACGCCAACGCCCGCCTGCGCGAATTCAAGGGCGACTATCCGGGCGCAAGGCAGGACTATCTGAAATATTTCGCCTTCGGCGAACCGCAGATCGATCCGCACCTGCGCTTTCAGGCGGTGCTGAAGGTGCAGGAGGGGCGCGCCGGAGCGCGGGAGGTCTACCGTTCGCTCTCTGCCGGGCGCCGCGATCCGGCAACGCTGTTTGCTGCGATCCTGCTGGAGGAACGGGACGAACGGGTGCGCCGGCTGGGCAGCTTCATCGAGGCCTATCCGGACTTCGGCCCGGCGCTCTATGAACTCAGCCTCGACTATTCACAAAGCCGCCTCGGGCAGCAATCGCTTGCCGACAAGGCGAGGGAAAAGGAACTGCTGACCCGCTTCGTTGAAGCGGCAGATCAAGGCAAGGTGCTGCGCTATTTCATCGACCAGCAGATGGCTGCAAGCTGGCTGGAAGATGCCCGCAGCCGCCTTGCCGCGCTTTCGGCCATGAGCGATGCGGCCATGGCCAATCCTCTGCAGCTGTCCGCCACCCGCAGCAATCAGGGCTGGCTGATGACGCTCTCCATTGCCGACAAGGCGCGGGAAATCTTCGTGCGCCTGCCGGGCGGGGAGTTCCGCTCCACCGGCGTCATGAGCGGGGCGATGGACCCGGCCACCGGCCAGCCCCTGCCCTATCCCGGCTTCGAGCTGCCGGGCTCGGCGGCTGCCATGGAGATCGAGGTGCAATATACCAATCTGCGCGGCGAAACGCAGGGGCCCTATACGCTGCATTTCGATCCGGACACGGCGCTGATTGCCGGGCAGAAGGACATTCTGGAGCGCTTCTGGAACAGCTGGATCTCCTTCGGCGGCGGGCGGGAGCAGCTGGCCTATTTCACCCATCTGATCAGCTACCGCTGCGCGCTGTCCGGCGTGCGCTACGGCATCAACAAGGACGAACCGGACACGGCCTTCGACACCGGCCCCTGTGACCCGGACAATCCCCATGCCGTGCCCCGCTCCGGGCCGGGATCGGATGTCTATCTGCAGGTGCCGCGCAGCACGTCCTATATCACCGTGCAACTGACCTACAGGGACGGCACCCGCTCGGACGTGCGCCGCTTCGACGCGCCCAGATGACCATGGGCCGCGCCAGCAAACCCGCGCTTGCGGGCCCATTGCAGCGCAGGCTGGCGCCGGTTCTGGCTGCCTGTCTTGCACTGCTCATGGTGTTGCCCGCCGCCACAAGGCTGGAGCCGCGCCTTGGCGATGTGATCCTGTTTGCCGGTGGCGGCACGGCAGCGGAGCGGCGCGAGGATATCGCCATCCTCACCATCACCGAGGAAACGCTGGCCGCCTTTCCCTACCGCTCGCCCATCGACCGGGGCTTTCTCGCGGCCCTGATCCGCCGCATCAGCGCCGCCGGCCCCAAGGCCATCGGCATCGACATTCTGTTCGACGGCCCAAGCGACCCGGTGAAGGATGCCGATCTGCTCGCCGCCATCGATGAAGCGTCAAGCCCGGTGATCCTGGCTGTTGCCAGCGACCTCAACGACCTGACGCCGCAGCAGCGGCTTTATCTCGGAAATTCGGTCAGCGGGCGCGGCCATGGCTCCATCGTTCTGCAGCGCGATGATTCAGATGGCATCGTGCGGCATCTGCCCTTTCCGCAGGACCGGGACGGCGCGCCCATCACGACCTTCACGGCAGCACTGGCCACCGAAGCAGCCGGAACGCCGCCGCCGCGCGGGCGCATTCTCTATCAGGCGCCGCAAGGCCCCGGCCTCACCGCCTTTCCGCAATATCCGGCACATACTGCCACTATGCTGCCGGATGAGTGGCTTGCCGGAAAATATGTGCTGATCGGCACGGACCTGCCGCATCTCGACCAGCATCCGGCGCCGATGGTGTCCCTTGCCGGCACCGAAGGCGGCACGGTGCCGGGCATCGCCATCCACGCCCATATTCTGGCGCAGGTGCTGGAAGGCCGCAGCCTGCCTGCCCTGCCGCTGGAAACCGGCCTCATACTGGCTGCTCTTGCGGCGGCCGCCACCGTCACCGGCTTCACCCTGACGCAGAAGCCGGGCCGCTTCTTCCTCGTGCTCGGCCTTGCCGCATTTGCCTGTCTTGCCGTGTCTGCGCTGCTGTTGCGCTTGCAGATCCTGCAGCTGCCGGTGCTCACCCCGCCAGCCGCCGCGATTGCCGCCGCGCTGCTGCTTGCCCTGTTCCGCTGGCGCATCGACCGGTCGGAGCGGGCGTTTCTCAACACCGCCTTCTCCCGCTATGTCAGTCCGCAGGTGGTGCAGCGGCTGACTTCGGGGCGGCTCAGCCTCGCCCTTGGCGGGGAAAAGCGCACGGTCACCTATGTGTTCACGGATCTGGAAGGCTTCACCACCCTGTCGGAGCAGCTGACGGCGGATCAGGTGGCCGCGATCCTCAACCGCTATCTGGACCGCATGTGCGACCTTTTCGTCAGCCACGGCGCCACCATCGACAAGCTGATCGGCGATGCGGTGGTCGGCTTCTTCGGCGCACCGGAGGAAGACCCGGAGCAGAGCCTGAAGGCCGTGAAACTGGCGCTGGCGGTGGATGCCTTCTGCGAGGGCTTCCGCAAGGAGATGGCGGCGGAGGGCATTCCGCTCGGTGTCACCCGCATCGGCCTGCACCGGGGTGAGGCTGTGGTCGGTAATTTTGGCGGTAGCCGGTTTTTCGATTATACAAGCATCGGTGACACGGTGAACACCGCCGCCCGGCTGGAGGGCGCCAACAAATATCTGGGCACGCGCATCTGCGTCAGTGCCGCTGCCGCTGCCCACGCGCCGGGCATGATATACAGGCCCATCGGCGATCTGGTGGTGAAGGGCCGCGCGGAACCTCTGCCCTGCGTCGAGCCTCTGAGTGATGCAGAAGCGAGGTCGGACTGGATGGCACCCTATACGGCAGCCTTCCGGTGCTTGAAGCAAGGCGATGCTGAAGCGGCGCGGCAGGGATTTGAAACGGTGCTGCGCCTGCGCGGTGATGATGGCCCCTCGCGCCTGCATCTGGCGCGCCTCGGGCAAGGTGAAACGGGTACACAGATCGTTCTGGGCGGCAAATAACCTGCGCCCGGTTGGATAGAGAGCAGGATGAGGTTCGGCATGTTCCGGCAGATGATGATCGCGGCCCTGTTGAGCGGAGCAACCGCAGCGCCAGCGCTGGCCGACATGATTGTGGTTGCCGCCAGCGGCCCCGCCAGCCTGCAGCCGGGTGACCGTCTTGCCGAGGGCTCCAGCCTGAAACTGCCTGATGGCGCAAAGATCACCGTTCTTTTCCAGTCCGGTGAAATGAAACGGATCGACGGCCCCTTCGACGGCAAGCTGGATGCCGCCCCGCCGGTGGAGCGCCCCTTCAGCGGCTGGGACGCGGTGCGCAAGTTCCTTGGCGCTGGCGGCCAGACATCGGAAGTGCTCGGCGCCTCGCGCAAGACGGACAGCAGCCTGCCGGAGCAGCCGGGCATCTGGCTCGTCAGCATCGACAGCTCCGGCGAACGCTGCACCCGCAAGGATGAACTGACGTTCTGGCGGCGGGACGCGGCAGAGGCCCTGACCGTTACCCTGCGCAATGAGGCAGGCAAGGCGTCAGACCTCAACTGGCCGGCGGGCAGCCACACATTCACCGCCCCTGCCACATTCCCCGTGACCGAAGGCGCGCTGGCACTTTCGGCAGGCTCCAGCTTGCGCAAGTTCGGCCTCAAGGTGCTGCCGCAGGATCTGGAAGATGCCTATCCCGGTGCCGTGCTCGGCTGGCTGCTCGACAGCGGCTGCACCCGCCAGGCCTCCGCACTCATCTCCCGCATCCATGAGGGAAAGCCGCTGGAGTGAGGCAAGGGCTTGCCCGACCTTGCCGCTCTCAGGACAGCCGCAGGAACAGGCCGGCGCAGAGCTTGGCACGCTCGGCGAGGCTGTCGATCAGGATATGCTCGTTGAGCGTATGCAGCCCGGCGCCGCGCACGCCGATGGAATCCAGCGTCGGGATGCCAAGAGCGCCGGTGAAGTTGCCATCCGACCCGCCGCCCGCACTGGCATGGCTCATCTCGAAGCCCACTTCTGCTGCCAGTTCCCTGCCGATTTCATAAAGCGCCAGCGTGCCTGCATCCGGCTCCCACACGGGACGGGTGACGCCGCGTGTCACCTCGATGATCACCTCGCCGCTGTCATCATTCAGCGCCAGCATCCGCTCCACGCCCGCATCAAGGTCCGCCTGCCGCTTGGCCATGGACAGAACCTGCCCCTCGCACAGGGACGAGACGCAGTTGACCCACTCCCCGCCCCGGACGATGCCGACGCTGAAGGTGCAGTCCTCGCCCGTCATCGCCTCGATTTCCAGCACCTTGCGGGCCATGGCGGCAATCGCCGAGCGACCGTCCTTCAGCGCCCAGCCCGCATGGCTGGGGCGGCCAATAGTGCGCAGATTGAAGCGGGCAATGGCGTAACGGCCCGTGACGCAGCCGCCATCCTCCCGCGCCGGTTCCGGCACCAGCACATAGCGGCTGCGCAGGGCCTCCATCTCGATGAGATCACGCGTTGAAGGCGTGCCCACTTCCTCATCGGGGGTGAAGAGCACCGTCACCGGCAGCGGCGTGGTGAGCCCGGCGCGGATGATCTGGCGCAGCGCCTCAACAGCCACGTAATTGCCGCCCTTCATATCCTGAATGCCCGGCCCGTAAGCACGATTGCCCTCAATGCGGAACGGCAGTTTTTCCAGCGTGCCGACGGGATGCACCGTATCCATATGGCCGCTGACGAGAATGCCGGGCTTGCCCTTGTCCGGATGCGGCAGGCGGGCGCGCAGCGAGCCGCCAAAGCCCATCCGCCCCGGAATGCGCTCGATATCCGCACCAAGCGCTGCCAGCTCATAGGCGGCAAGATCCATCATCCGGTTGAGCGCTGCTGCGTCATGGGTGGGGCTTTCGCATTCCACCCAGGGGCGCAGGCCCTTGATCATTTCATTGCTGTCGAAAGGTAAGTCCGTGAAGCGCATGGCCTGCTCCCGGCGGTTCTGCGTGAAGGGATGAAGTTGAGATCAGGCCGCCAGATCAGGCCGCCAGCCGCCGTTCGGCAATGCGGGCATAGATGCTGGCGCCGACCGGCAGGATGGCGTCATCCAGCACGAAGCCAGGATTGTGCACCGGCACGCCGCCGCTGTGGCCGACGGTGCAGTAAGCCCCCGGCACGGCCAGCAGCATGTCGGCGAAATCCTCGCTCGCCGGCACCAGATCCACCTGATCGGTGACGAGATCGCCGCCGACGATTTCCGCTGCCGCTTCCAGATAGGCCGCGCTCAGGGACGGATCGTTGCGCAGCACCGAGAACACGGGCCGCAGTTCCGGCGTGATGGTGACGCCGAAGCTGGTGGAATAACCGGCGCAGAAGGTCTCGATCCGCTCATGAATGAGATCGCGCACGCCATCGTCGAAATAACGGATCGTGCCAGAGATGACCGCGTGATCGGGAATGACGTTATAGGCCGTGCCGGAGTGGATCTGCGTCACCGACAGCACCGCCGGCTGCACCGGCTCCACATTGCGGCTGACGATGCTCTGCAGGTTCTGCACCAGCGAGGTGGCGACGATGATCGGGTCCTTAGCGTGATGCGGTGCCGCGCCGTGGCTGCCGCGCCCCTGAATGGTGATGTCGAAGAAGGTGGAACCGGCCATGGCAACGCCGGGGCGCACGGCCACCCGGTTCGGCTGGGCCAGCGGGTTGTTGTGCATGCCATAGACTTCATCGCAAGGGAACCGGTCGAACAAACCGTCCGCCAGCATGGCCCTTGCACCGCCCAGCCCCTCTTCGGCCGGCTGGAAGATGAAGACCACGGTTCCGGCAAAATCCCGCGTCTCGGAGAGATAGCGCGCCGCACCCAGCAGCATGGTGGTGTGGCCATCATGACCGCAGCCGTGGAACTTGCCCGGATGGGTGGAGCGGAACGGCAGATTTGTGTGCTCGTCCATGGGCAGGGCATCCATGTCGGCGCGCAGGCCAATGGTCCGGCCCTCCCCCTTTGCCCCTTTCAGCACGCCGACGACGCCGGTCTGGCCGATGCCCCGGTGCACCTCAAGGCCCCACTCCTCCAGCAGGCTGGCGACAATGCCGGACGTGCGTTGCTCCTCGAAGCCGATTTCCGGGTGGGCGTGGAAGTCATGGCGCAGCGCCGTCAGCTCCTTGGCATAACCGGCGATTTTCTCGATGACGGGCATGGGTCAGTCCTCTGACAGATGAAATGAAACGGAAAGGGAAGAAGCAGCCGGGGCGGCTGCGGGTGCCCCGGCTGCTGCTGGCGCCAATGCCTCAGGAGGCCAGCGTCAGCTCACGGAAGTTGGCAAAGTCCCAGTTGCGGCCAGGTGCCGCCTTGATGAGGGAACGGGTGTAGGGATGTTTCGGATGGGCCAGCACCTCGCCCGCAGGCCCATGCTCCACCACCCTGCCTTTTTGCATCACCAGCACATCATCACAGATCTGCGCCGCCACACGCAGGTCATGGGTGATGAACAGGATGGCGATGCCGAGCTTGGCCTGCAGATCCTCCAGAAGCTTCAGCACCTGATCCTGCACCGACACATCCAGCGCCGAGACAGCTTCATCGGCCACCAGAACATCCGGCTCCATGGCGATGGCCCGGGCGATGGCGATGCGCTGGCGCTGACCGCCGGAGAACTGATGCGGATAACGCTCCACCGCGTCCGCAGGCAGGCCGACAAGCGCCATCAGCTCGCGGGCGCGGGCCATGGCCGCGTCCTTGTTCTGACCGAGGTTCAGCGGCCCCTCGATCAGCGAGCGCCCTACCGTCCAGCGCGGATTGAGCGAGCGGAACGGGTCCTGAAACACGATCTGGATGTGCTTGCGGTGCGGGCGCAGCTTTGCGCGCGGCATGCTGGCGATCTCAAGCCCGGCCACCTTGATGCCGCCGCCGGAGGGATCAATCAGCCGCATGACGCAGCGCGCCACGGTGGACTTGCCCGAGCCGCTTTCCCCGACAATGCCGAGGGTGCGGCCCGGCGCGATGGAGAAGGCCACATCCTGCGCCGCCAGGGTAGGCTCCCGGTTGAGCAGCCAGCCGGAGGTGCCATAGACCTTGGCAAGGTTCGAGACCTCCAGCGCCGGCGGCTTGTCCTCCACCGCAGCCCGCGGCGGGCGCGGTGTCAGACTGGGCACGGCCTTCAGCAGGCGGCGGGTGTAGTCGTTCTGAGGATTGCGCAGAAGCTCGGCGACGGGCGCATTCTCCACCATCTCCCCATGCTTCATCACCTGCACCGTGTCGGCGATCTCCGCCACCACCCCCATGTCATGAGTAATGAAGAGAACGGCCGTGCCATGTTTTTCCTGCAGTTCCGCGATCAGCGACAGGATCTGCTTCTGGGTGGTCACATCCAGCGCCGTGGTCGGCTCGTCGGCGATGAGAAGTTGCGGCTCCAGGATCAGCGCCATGGCAATCATGATGCGCTGGCGCTGGCCGCCGGAGAGCTGGTGCGGGTAGGACCGGTAGATCCGCTCCACATCCGGCAGATGCACCTGTTCCATGATGGCAAGCACGCGCTTGCGCTTTTCACCGGCCGGCAGCTTCGTGTGGGTGTCGAGCACTTCCCCGATCTGCTGGCCCACCCGCATTACCGGGTTGAGCGCGGTCATCGGCTCCTGGAAAACCATGGAGAGATTACGGGCGCGCATGCCGCGCATCTGCTGCGGCGAGAGTTTCAGAAGGTCGGTTTCGCCAAGCAGGATGCGCCCGCCCGTCACCTCCAGCGCGTTCTTCGGCAGAAGCCCCATGGTGGCAAGCGACGTGACGGATTTGCCCGAGCCGCTTTCCCCCACAAGGCAGACCGTTTCGCCCGCCCGGATGGTCAGGGACACACGGTCGAGGATCGGACGGAAGTCCGGCGCAGCTGTCGGAATGCGGACGGTGAGGTTGTCGATGGTGAGAACCGCCGGAGCGCCATCGAAGGATCTGGACTTGAAGATCACAGACTCAGCCCTCCCTCTTGCGCAGGCGTGGATCGAGCAGATCACGGGCCGTGTCGCCAAGCAGGTTGATGGACAGGATGCACAGGGACAGCATCAGCCCCGGCCAGAAGATCAGCGAGGGCTTGAGCTGGAAATGCATCCGCCCCTCCGCCATGATGTTGCCCCAGGTGGGAATTTCCGTGCTGACGCCCGCGCCAAGGAAGGAGAGGATCGCTTCCGTCAGGATGGCCGAGGCGCAGATATAGGTGGCCTGCACGGTCAGTGGCGCCAGCGTGTTGGGCATCAGATGCTGCCAGAGGATCTTCGGCATGGAAGACCCCAGCGCCACCGCCGCCTCCACATAGGGCTCCTCGCGCACGGACAGCACCACGGAGCGCACCAGCCGCACCACGCGAGGGATTTCCGGGATGGTGATGGCGGCAATCACCGACCACAGGCTCGGGCCGTTGAGGGCAACCAGCGCAATCGCCAGCAGGATCGACGGAATGGCCATCAGGCTGTCCATGATCCGCATGATGATCGCGTCCGCCAGCCGGAAGAAGCCGGAGACTAGGCCAATGGCAAGGCCGATGAGCACGCTCGTTACCGCCGCCCCAACGCCGATGAACAGCGACACGCGCCCGCCCATCATGACGCGGGAGAAGAGATCCCGGCCATAGGCATCGGTGCCCAGCAGGTTGCTCTCCGAAGGGCCTTTGAGCCGGTTCAGCGCATTGAGCGCCATCGGATCATGGGGAATGTAGAGCGGTGCCAGCAGCACTGCGATGGCGATGATGGCCAGCACAATGGCCGCAACCATCGGCCCGCCACCAAGCTTGCGCACCCTCACCGGAAAGGACAACAGGCGCAGGACCGGCTGCAGCCGGGATACGGGGTCGGAAGAAGCTGACATCAATACCGGATCCTCGGGTCAAGAAGGCTGTAGGCAACGTCGATCATCAGGTTGATGAAGACGTAGATGGCACTTGTCAGCAGGATCATCGCCTGGATGACCGGATAGTCACGGGCAAGGATCGCATCGACAGTGAGCCGGCCGATGCCGGGGATGTTGAAGACGCTTTCCGTCACCACCACGCCGGAGATGAGCAGCGCAAAGCCGGTGCCGATGATGGTCAGGATCGGCACCGAGGCATTGCGCAGGGCGTGGCGGAACAGCACCGCCTTTTCCTTCAGCCCCTTGGCCCGCGCGGTGCGGATGTAATCCTCGCCCAGCACCTCCAGCATGCTGGCCCGCGTCATGCGGGCGATGAGGGCGATGTAGATCGTCGCCAGCGTCAGGCAGGGCAGGATGGCACGGGTGAGGAACTTGCCGAAGTCCTGCGAGGGCGCCGTATAGCCCTGCACCGGCAGCCAGCGCAGCTGCAGGGAAAAGACCTGGATGAAGAGATAGCCGATGACGAAAACCGGGATGGAGAAGCCCAGCACCGAAAAGGCCATCACCGCATAATCCGTCCAGGTGCGGTGCCGCCAGGCGGCCAGCACACCCATGGGCACGGCGATGAGCACGGCCAGAATGATGGTCATGACGGCGATGTTGATCGTCGGCCAGATTCGCTGTGCGATGAGATCGGTCACCGGAACATTGGAAATGAGCGAAATACCGAGATCACCCTCCGCAAGGTGCCCGGCCCAGGTGATGAACTGGGTCAGCAGCGGTTCGTTGAGGCCAAGCGAGGTGCGGATCTTCTCCAGCTGCTCGGGCGTTGCCGCATCACCGGCCAGGATGGCTGCCGGATCGCCCGGCGTCAGGCGCAGCAGCAGAAAAACAAAGATGGCGACACACAGCACGACCGGAATGACGGCCAGGATGCGCCGGAAGATGTAACCGATCATCGGCGGATGCTCCCTTCAGGCGGTGTGAGCGGCGGAGGCCCTGCCCTTTTCAAGGCAGGCCCGCCGCTCCCGTTGCACCGGGGCCGCGATGGGCGGTCCCGGCAGCCGTTCAGACGGCGGGAGGATCAGTCTTCCTTCTTCATGTTCCAGAACACCGGAACCGGCGAGGGGATCATGTCCACCAGCTTGACCGAGCGCCCCTGCGGGGTGAGGTACTGGCCGAGCGGGATGTAGTTCACCACGTCCATGGCATGAGCCTGGATCTTCTTGGCCACTTCCACCTGCTCTTCTGCGGAACCGGCCGCGATGAACTCCTTGCGCAAGGCTTCGAGCTTTTCGTCCGTCGGCCAGCCGAACCAGGCAGCGCTTCCGCGGCCATTGAGCATGGGGTTGATCAGCGGCGAGGCGATTTCCGGCACGGCCCAGTTGGTGAAGAACAGGTTCCAGCCGCCTTCGGACGGCTTGGACTGGCTGGCGCGGCGGGTAACCAGGGTCTGCCAGTCCATCGGCTGCAGATCGACGGTGAAGCCCGCATCGCGCAGTGCCTGAGCTGCCACCACAGGCTGGGCGGAAATGGCCGGCACGTCGGTCGGCTGCATCAGCACCACGGGCGTGCCGTCATAACCGGACTCGGCCAGAAGCTTTTTCGCCTCTTCGATGTTGCCGCCGCTGATGAGGCTTTCCGCCCCGGTTTCGTCGGCCAGCGGCGTGCCGCAGCCGAACAGCGCACCACAGATCTTGTAGTAATCCGGATTGCCGATCAGCGTCGCCAGCACCTGCTCCTGACTGATCGCCATCATGGCCGCCTTGCGCACCTTCACATTATCGAAGGGCGGATAAAGGAAGTTCATGCGGCCCATGGTCTGGTAACCGAGCGGATCGCGCAGCTCCGACACCACATCCTCATTCCCCTCAAGCAGAGGCAGAAGGTCGACCGGCACCTGCTCCATATAGTCGATTTCGCCGGAGGACAGCGCATTCACCGCCGTCTGGGCATCGGGCATGGTGACCCATTTCACCTTGTCCACGTAGACTTTCTTACCGCCAGCCATCCAGCTGGACGGCTCGTCGCGCGGCACATAATCGGCGAACTTCTCGTAAGTGACGCTGACGCCGGGCTGGAACTCGGATTCCACGAAGCGGAACGGGCCGGAGCCGATGAAGCTTTTGATGGATTCCGATACCGGAGTGGCCGCAACACTGGCCGGCATGATGAAGGGCGGCAGGGCCGACATCTTCGCCAGAGTCTCGATCAGCGGTGCATAGGGCTCCTTCAGCTGCCAGACGAGCGTCTTGTCATCGGCTGCCGTCAGGCTGTCGGTCACGTCGAAGATGAGCTGGCCGCCGGAATCCTTCTGGCCCCAGCGCTTCAGCGAGGCCACCGCATCTTCCGCCGTCACCGGGGCGCCATCGTGGAATTTCAGTCCGTCGCGCAAGGTGAAGGTGTAGGTCAGCTTGTCATCGGAGATGGTCCAGTCCGCCATCTGCGGCCTGGGCGTGAAGTTCTCGTCTACGGCGATGAGCACATCGTAGATCATATAGGCATGATTGCGCACGATATGGGCGGTGGTAATGACCGGATCGGTGACACGCAGGCCGGAATGCATCACGGCGGTGATCACCTTTTCCTGCGCCATGGCGCTGCCGGCCAGCAGCGTTCCGGCAACAAGACCGGCAGCAAGACGGCCAAGGCCCGTCAGGCGGCACGGCCGGCTCTCAGCCTTCAATCTGCTTGCGGCCCCAGTTTCAACACTCAGCATGTTCGTGAACCCCGTCTGGTTGGTTGTGATGATGCTTCGTTCATGCCCGGCCTGTTTTCCGGCCGGTTGTGATCTGCTCTGCTTCTCCTCCCATCCGCTCCCGCAAGCCTGTGGAGCGAACTTCATTTCACTTTAGATGTTTGCTGTCGTTGCAGCTGTTTCATTGGCCATGAAGGCAGGTCCGCAGGGCGTCAGCCGGATGCCAGGCTTCAGGTTGCGGAAGGGCAGATCGCTGGCGTAAAGTGCCATCGGCCCCGGCGAGCGGGCGACGAGAATGGTCTCGGCCACCGGCTCGAAATCGGCACGGAAATGCACCGAACTCTTGTTGACGAGAATGGATTCCTGCGTCGGTTCAATGCCAACGAAACGGTACATGGCGAGGTCCGCCATCTGCACCTTGCGGCTGGCCAGCACCACACGCACGCCGCCGATGGAGACACAGGCCGAAAGACCCAGATCCATGTGTGTGTGGCCGAAGAACGGGCCAGCGGCCATGAAGCTGCCGTCTGACAGGCGCTCCACCTTGAAGGTGCCGGTGAAGGGGGCATCGCCCGCGACACCGGAGCGCCCGCCGAGGGTCAGCGTCACCTCCGCCCCCTCGCCTGCCGCATGCGCAGCTTCTGCGGCCTCCGGATCGACCATCAGGCCGAGCGCGGCGCGCGAAACACCTGCGCGCACCAGCGCCGCCAGCATTCCGGCGGTGTTGGAATCCCCGCCCGCGCCGGGATTGTCCTGCGTATCTGCAATGACGACGGGCCGGGAAGCGGAGACTGCAATCCGCAGTGCTTCGGCAATGGCTTCCTCCGGCTCATAGGCCCTGCCCTGGAACGCAGGCTCTGCCGCCAGAATATCCGCCACCAGCGCATCCGCCGCCGCATCGGCCGCAGCCTGGTCTTCCGCATAGGTGATGACGGAGGGGGCGCAATCCTCAAAGTCGGCAGCCGGAAAGCCGGTCAGAAAGGATGTGCTGGTGACTGTCCCGCCTTCCAGATCAGCCACGCGGGCATAGAGGCTTCTGGCCGGCTCCAGTCCGGTGCATTGCCAGGGGATGGGAATGAGGAAAGGCAGCTGGCGGAAGGCCTTGGCAAGGCGCTTGCCCGATTGCATCAGCCGGTCAAGCTGCACCGCCGTGCGCCGGCCGGTTTCGGCCATGTCCACATGCGGATAGGTTCGGTAGGCGACGAGAATGTCACTCTCCTCCACCATGCGGGCAGTGACATTGCCGTGCAGGTCAAGGCTCGCAGCGATGGGCAGATCCGGGCCGGCCACCTTGCGCAGGCGGGCGAGGATCTCCCCTTCCCCGTCATCCAGATGCTCGCAGACCATGGCGCCATGAAGATCGATATAGAGCCCGTCGAGCGGCCCGGCGGCGGCAAGCCGCTCGCACAACTCACCGAGGATGGCCTCGAAAGCGGCTTTCTCGACATGGGCAGATGGAATGGCCACGGTCCACAGCAGCGGCACCAGCTCCCACCCGGCCTCACGGGCGTAATCCACCGCTCCGGCAACGCCGATGTTGATGCCGGGGCAGCGGTCAAGAATTTCCTGGCCCCGTGAAATCGGCATGTGCCCGCCGCCTTCGGCGAAGTGAGCCAGCGTCGCACGGGAGGGAGCGAAGGTATTGGTTTCGTGCAGGAAACCGGCAACTGCCACACGCCTTGTCATCCGTCGTCTCTCCTTGCACCCAATCAGGAAATTTCACGGCTTGCCTAGCTATATCGCTGTGCAATACACTTGTATTGATTATGCTGACCCAGTTAACCACTGAGGTCAATGTCAAAACACATGCAATCCGGTGCCTCATGAGCCCAAAATTTTTGCGTTCGATCTTCGGCCCGCCAGTCCGCCAGGATGAGACATGGGAAGATCCGCTGTTCATCCAGTCGGTTGGCCGGGCCATGCAGGTGCTGTCCGCATTCCATCAGAGCGAAAAGCCGATGTCGCTGCAGGACCTTGCGGATCAGACCGGCCTTACCCGCAGCGCCGTGCAGCGGCTGGTGTTCACGCTGAGGCATCTGGGCTACGTCACCCGTGACCCCGACGACACCGGCTATGTGCCGGGCCTGCGCATCCTTGATCATTCGCTGGATTTCCTGCGGCTCAACCCCGTGGTGGTCAAGGCAACGCCCGTCTTGCTGGAACTGCGGCGGCAGGTGCGCGAGCGTGTCGATCTCAGCCTGTGGGACGGCTTGCGCCTCGTTTATGCCAGCCGCCTGCAGAGCAAGCGGGAGATCCTGTCCTCGACCATGGTCGGCCACAGCGTGCCGCTGTTCTGCACCTCCGGCGGCTGGGCCATTCTCGCCCGCCTGCCCGAAGCCGAGTGCGAGGAGCTGATTGCCCGCTCCAACCGCGTGCCGGTGACGCCGCAGACGATCACCGATCCGGCGGTCCTGATGGAGCGCGTGGCCGAAACCCGGCGCAACGGCTATGCGCTGGCGCTGGAGCAGATCCTGACCGGCGAAATCGCTATCGGCGCGGCCATTCTTGGCGCCTCCGGGCGCCCGGTGGCCGCCATCCACGTGGCGGGCTCTCTCGCCGAATGGGAGCCGGAGGACTTTGCCCGTCAGGTTGCGCCGCTGGTGATCCAGGCGGCGCAGACCATCAGCCGGGGCTGAGGTTCCGGCCACCCCTGCCCTCACGGTTTCGGCCAGGAGCTGATGCCCCCGGTCCAGCTTTCAAAGACGCGGGCAACGGACAGAACCCTGAGATCAGCAAAGCGCGGACCGATGATCTGCAGGCCGATGGGCATGCCCGAAACCGAGAAGCCGCAGTTGATCGAACAGGCCGGATTGTCGCCCATGTTCCAGGGCACGGTGAAGGCAATATGTTCGAAAGGCAGCGAGGGATCGTTGGTCGGCCCGGCCCATTCCGCCGGGAAGCTGACCACCGGGTTGACCGGCGAGATGATGAGATCAAGCCCCTGAAACACCTGCGCCGTGGCTTGCCGGATCGCCAGCATCTGGTCAAAGCCGGTTGCTACCCGTGTGGCGGGCAGGTCCTTGGCGCCTGCCGCCCAGTCCAGAATGAAGGGCAGGATCTTTGCCCGGCGCTCCGGCGTATAGGTTTCCATCAGCGCCCAGAAGCGCGCGCGCCAGAAGTCATCCAGCCCGTCCAGCATCTGCCGGGTCAGGATACCCTGCACCGGGATGATCTCAGCCCCCGCATCCTCGAAACGGTGGGCGGCGGCGAGCACGGCGGTGCGGATCTCCCCATCCACCGGCAGGCCGCAGCCTGCATCCAGCACGAGCCCGATCTTCATGCCGCGCACGGAAGCGGGCGGCACGTTCCAGTCCAGATTTTCCGGTGGCAGCGACGTGGCATCGCGCCAGTCCGGGCGGCTGATCGAGGCCATCAGCAGCAGCGTGTCATCTACCGTTGGCGTCATCGGCCCGGCGCAGCGTCCCGGATAATAGGGATAGACGGGCACACGGCCCTGAGACGGCTTGTAGCCGATGAGCCCGGTCCAGCCGGCCGGCAGGCGGATGGAGCCGCCGATGTCGGTGCCGATATGCAGCGGGCCATAGCCTGCCGCCCCTGCCGCTGCCGCGCCCGCGCTGGAGCCGCCGGGGTTCTGCGTCAGATCCCAGGGGTTACGGGCAAGGCGGTGCAGGCTGGAGAGGCCGGAACTCAGCATGCCGAAGTCAGGGCACGTGGTCTTGGCGTAGAAGATCGCACCATCTTCGCGCAGGCGCGCCGTCAGCGGCGCGTCTTCGGCTGCGGGCGTCATGTCGGCAGCAGCGGTGCCAGTCGTCACCGGATCGCCCTTCATGGCGAGGTTGTCCTTGATGCTGACGGGCATGCCATCCAGCGGGCCGATGGGCGCGCCCCGGACCCAGCGGGCTTCGGATGCCCGCGCCGCCTTCATCGCTTCATCGGGACGGAAATCATAAAGAGCGCAAACCCTTGGCTCACGATCTTCAATTCTTGCGATTAGCGCCGCCATATATTCGGCCGGCGAGAGACTGCCCGCCTTGAAGGCCGAGAGCACGCTGCGGGCCGGAAGGGAGAGAACCTCGTCTTCCGGGCGCACCCGCTCGTCCGCATCCACCATCGCCATGCCTGCCTCCTGTGCGCTCACATGCCGTCTTCCGCATGTCATGGCCTCAGGCTGCACGACTTTGCAGCGCACACTCAACGAAGAACTTGAGTGCTCCGTGTTGCGTAAACCGTTGCACTGGAGTCCGGAGAAGAGCCGAACCTTGCGCGCAGCAGCCGTTCCAGCGACGCTGCAAAGCGGCTGGCGGCGAAACTGAGCTGGCGTTCCGGCGAAAGGCTGAGCTGAAGTGCCGTGTCGATGGCAGCATCTGCGGCGAGCGGGCGGGCAACCAGGCTGCCGAGTTCCAGATCGCGGATCACCGCAATCTCCGGCAGAATCAGGATCGCAGCCCCCAGCCGGGCAAGTTCCTTCTGCACAGTCAGCGAAGCCGTGGTGAAACTGACGGAAAGCGGATCATGCCCTGCGGCCCGCAGCCGTGCCTCAAGCGCCGCGCGGGCACTGTAGGATGTATCCGGCACGGCCAGCGCATGGGTGGTGAGCACATCCAGATCAAGGCTTTTCAGAACCGCGGCCGGATGATCGGGCGCAAGAATGGCCGCATGGCGCACCGGCACACGGACACGCGCCGTCACACGCGGATCGTCCGGCGAGAACAGGGTCAGTGCCATGTCCGTATCACCGCGCACGATCGCGCTCATGGCCTCGCGTGCTGAGGTCTCCTGCACGGTGACGCGGATCGCCGGGAATTCCTTCGAGAAGGCTGCCAGCGCTGCCGCCAGAATGGCGCCGCCGGTGGCGCCATTCACGTGCACGCTGACCTCGCCCCGGCGCAAGCCGCGCAGGTCATCAATCGCCTGATTGGCCTGATCGAAGGCGCGGATCGCGGTCTTCAGCCGGGCCGCCACCACTTCGCCCGCCGCCGTCAGCTCGATGCCGCGCGCGCCGCGCTCCACCAGCTGGACGCCGAAATGATATTCGAGATTGTCGAGCTGGCGGCTGATCGCGGTTGGCGTCACACCCAGGTTCTGGGCGGCCTGCCGGATGGACCGGCAGCGCACCAGTTCGTTGAAATAGATGATCGCCTGAAGCTGCATTGCGCCCTGCCCTCATGTGCTGCCGAAGCAGCCCTCAGGATGGCATGACGGGCGCCGCAAAGGCCAGCCTCACATCAGCGAGGCGTTGGGAATGTCGGTCACCAGCATGTGGCCCGGCGCATGGGTGATGCAGAACTCCGGCTTCACACGGGCAATCGCCGCCTGCGGCGTCACCCCGCAGGCCCAGAACACCGGCACCTCGCCTGCCCGCACGCTCACCGCATCGCCGTAGTCGGGACGGGAGAGATCGGCAATGCCGATCTGTGCCGGATCGCCGATATGGATCGGGGAGCCATGGGCTGCAGGCAGGCGTGAGGTGATTTCCACCGCCCGCACCGCGTCCTTCGGGCTCATCGGCCGCATGGAGACAACCACGGGGCCGGAGAAGCGCCCGGCGGGAACCGTCTCGATGCTGGTGCGGAACATCGGCACGTTGCAGCCTTCCTCGATATGGCGGATGCCGATGCCAGCCGCCAGAAGCGCCTCTTCGAACGAGAAGGAGCAACCGATCAGGAAGGACACCAGATCATCGCGCCACCAGTCCTCAACGCTCTGCGGCTCGGCCACCAGCTCCCCCTTCTGCCAGACGCGGTAGCGCGGCAGGTCGGTGCGGATGTCGAGATTGCGGCCAAGGGCCGGGATCATCGGATCGCCGGTTTCCGACACGCCGACCAGCGGGCAAGGCTTCGGATTGCGCTGGCAGAACAAGAGGAAGTCATAGGCCAGATCCTGCGGCAGGATAGCGAGATTGGCCTGAATGAAGCCCGGTGCCAGATTGGCAGTCGGCCCGCACAAGGCACCCGTGCGGGCGGCCTGCCGGACATCGAAGGGGCTGGTGAGAAGGCTGGTTGCGGTCATGCGGGTATCTATCGGTTAGGCGGTGATGGCGGCAAGCGCCGCCTCGATGGAAAGGCCGAGCGCAAGGACCTTGCGGTCCTGCATCTGAGTGCCGGCAATCATTGATCCACCCCCATTGAACGGGTCCACCTTGAAGTATGGTTTTGACCCTGAAGGAGGACCACAATGGCAAACAAGCGACACAAGCCCGACGAGATCGTCACGAAGCTTCGGCAGGTTGAGGTTTTGCGCGGCCAAGGCATGGCGATGGCGGATGCCGTTCGCCAGATCGGCGTTTCCGAGCTGACGTTCTACCGGTGGCGTAAGCAATATGGCGGCATGAGCCGTGACCAGCTTCGGCAGTTGAAGGATCTCCAGAAGGAGAACGAACGGCTTCGCAAGGCGGTGGCGGATCTGACGCTGGACAAGCTGATCCTGACGGAGGCTGCGCGGGGAAACTTCTGA
>NZ_LIPT01000023.1 GCF_001418225.1 Pannonibacter indicus
GCAGGACTGGATCACCGCAGTCGGGGCGAAGACCGCCTACATCGCTCCCGGCAGTCCATGGGAGAACGGCTACATCGAGAGCTTCAACGCGCGCCTGCGCGACGAACTCCTCGACGGCGAGATCTTCTACACGCTCAAAGAGGCCAGGATCATCGTGGAAAGCTGGCGTCGGCATTACAACACCGTGCGTCCGCATGGATCGCTCGGCTACAAGCCGCCGGCGCCGGAGGTCTTCATCCCGGCATTCGCGCGGGCGGCCCTGCAACCCCAACCAGCAATGCCGCCCGCGCTGGCGCCACGACCATCATTGCACTAACAATCAAATTGGACCCGTCCGTGGGGGCCGATCACACGGGACCTGCGGCTGGAGGAAAGGATCAAACAGATCAAACACATTGGCCATGGCGGCGCCTCCTCAAGCGGTGATCGAAAAACCGCCGTCGATGTCATGGACATCACCGGTCAGGTTGCGGGCTGCGGGGGAAGCGAGGAAGGCGGCCATGGCCCCCACATCCTCGATGGTGGCAAGCTGATGCGTGGGCGCCCGCTCGGAGGCAAGGCTCAGAAGCTCGTCGAAATGGCCGATGCCGCTGGCCGCGCGGGTCTTCAGAGGTCCGGGCGAAAGGGCGTGAACGCGGATTCCCTGCGGGCCGAGTTCGGCTGTGGCATAGCGCACCGCGCTTTCCAGAGCGGCCTTCACCAGGCCCATCATGTTGTAATGGCGCACGACGCGGGACGAACCGAAGAAGCTGACGGACAGGCAGCAGCCGCCTTCCGGCATCAGTGGCTCAGCCAGACGGATCATCCGCAGAAAGGAATGAACCGACACGTCCATGGCCGGCGGGAACCCGCCGGACGAACAGTCGATGACCCGGCCATGCAGATCCTCACGCGGGGCAAAGGCAATGGAATGGACAAGCGTGTCCAGCCGCCCCCAGCGCTCGGCTATGTCCTGAAACAGGCCCTCAAGCTGGCCGGGCTGGGCGACGTCGAGCGGCGCGACGATTTCCGCCCCCAGTTCCTCCGCCAGCGGCCGCACATGGGGCTCCGCCTTGCTGTTCAGCCATGTGACCGCCAGATCGGCGCCCTGGCTCCTCAGCGCCTTGGCGCATCCGTAGGCAATGAAGTTTTCATTCGCAATTCCAACGACAAGTGCCTTGTGACCTTGCAGCGAAAACACATTTCGCCTCCGCGTAGCCTGCGCATGCATCCTGCACCCGGATTGTTGCGGCGGCTTGGCACTTCCATGACAGTTTGCCACGTAGTTGCCGCCAGCCGGCAGGATGATGCGGCAAGGCAGAAATCAGGTTCGGGATCAGGCCGCACACAATGGCTTGCACAGGCCTGCCCTCGGGCAAGTGGTCAGGGAAAGTCCGGCTCCGAGGCTCTTTCAGGCTGCACACTGCCGTGGGGAGGACGGCGCGGCGCGCAAACTCGCAAGGGCTCACAGGCCCGGCGAAACCACGACGAAAACTGTAGTCCGGTCAAACTGGTAGCATTCCGCATGCCTCGCCCCAGCCCTCACGGCAAAGATCAGCGCGAAAGCAGGAACAGGCCGCCTGCAACAGTCACGAAAGCAACGGCAAGCAAGAGCCTTGCGCGCGGCAGAACCCAAAGCCGGGCCGGACGGTCGAGATCTTCCGTCGCCGAAAGGCGGGCGAGCGCGGGAGCGCTGAAGAGCCCTGCCCCCTTCGGGGCCATGGGGGCGGCCTGTTCCGGCGTTGGAGCTGCTGTCTTGTCAGGCTTTTGCGTCACGCACCGTTTCCTCACCGCCGATTGATGCTGCCGGGGCAGATTGAGACAGATTGCAGGCCGCCAGCCCCGGCGCAAGGCTTGCGTGCGGCCGCCAAGTCCTCCATCACTCTCCAGGGACGAAGCAGGTTCAAACCCCTTGCCCGGACCTTGACCCGAAAGCCCACCAGCCGCCGCGCTGCAGACTGTCCGGCCTTGCCATGCTGCCCCTTCTGCCCCGATTGCGAAACCGCCAGAAAGACCGCCAGAAAAACCGTCAAAACCGGTTTTTCCGCACGCCGGATATCCGGCAGGGCGAGACTTCCGAATGCGGGATCGCGGCGCTGGCGATCATGCTCGCCCATCACGGCGCGCCGGTAACGCTGGAGGACCTGCGCCAGCAGGCGGGCTCGACACGGCTCGGTCTCACCGCCCGCCAGCTGATCACGCTGGCGAAGCAGAACGGTTATCATGCGGCGGCCTACCGGCGGACGCTGGAAGAACTGCGCCGCCAGCCGCTGCCGGTGATCGCCCACAGCCGCTTCATTCATTTCGTCGTGATCGAGGCGGTGACGGACAGCCATGTGCGCATCAATGACCCCGGCTGCGGCCCTTTGGTGCTGCCGCTCCACGAATTTGCCGAAGATTACACCGGCATCATCCTGACGGTGCAGCCGCTGCGCATCGCTTCGGCTGAGAGGCCGGAGCAGCATCCGCTCGCCGCCATGCTCCGTCCCATGCGGAAGGGCCTTGCTCTGGCTGCGCTCGCCGCCCTGGCGCTTCAGGGCGTTGTGACGCTGGCGGCCTTTCTGCTCGCACATCACGGCCCAGCCCTGCCGCAGAGCGCAACGCCGCTGCTGCTGCTCTCCGCTGCCGGGCTCGCCGGCGGCGCGGCGGCTCTTGCCCGCCACCGGGCGGGACAGTCGGCGGCGCGCGCCCTAGCCCATGTGGTGGAGCGGCAGACGCGCGCCTTCATGGCCACGCAGGACCTGGACTGGTTTGCCCGCCGCACACCCGGCCAGACGGCCAATCTGATGACATTGCCTGCAGTTGCCGAAGCGGCAGGCTGCCGGGTCTCGCGCATGGCCGATGCCCCGGGCCTTCTGCTTCTCGCCCTCGCCGCCGTCACCGGTTTCGGCCTTTCAGGGCTCGCCGTTAGCCTCTGCGGCCTTGGAGCAGCGCTGCTGACCCTCGCCATGACAAACCGCCGGGGCACGCTGCTGTCGCGGATGGAAGGCTCGCTGGAAGAGCTGGCTCAAACGCCGCCTGCCGTTCCACCGCCAGCGATGCTTGCCGGAATCGAAACATGGCTTTGCGGCGGGCGCAGTGATGAGCTGGCGCTGCGCCTTGCCGGCTCCCATGCGGTCAGCCTCGATCAGGCGCAGCAGTCGGGCGGCAAAACGGCAAGGCTCAACGCCTTTCTGGCGCTTCTGTTTTTGACCTCACTCGGGGCCGCCGCCCTGCACGGTCTTGCAGGTGCCCCGGCCGGCAGCGTTCTGGGGCTGTCGCTTCTCGCCGCCACCCTGCACCGGCAGGCCGGAAAGCTGATCGGGCTTGCCCCGGCGCTGACGCAGTTGCACGCCCTGGCCGCCACCTTGCGCGACCTGACGGACAGTACACGCCCGCAGACCGCCGGAGTGTTGCCGCGTCCGTCCTCCGCCGAACTGACACTGCGCCTTGACACAGAAACAGTTGTCCTCAGGCCCGGTGAAACGCTGGCCGTGACCGGACCTGCAGGCAGCGGCAAGTCGCGTCTGCTGCGCGCCATCGCCGGACTTGAGCTGATGCCGGGCGCAGACATATCGCTGAACGGCGCGCCCATCAGCACGGTGGCAGCACAATGGCCTGGCCTCGTTCTGCATGAAGACCGGCCTCTGCCGCCTTTCGCAGGCACCGTGGCGGACAATCTGCGGCTCGGCCAAAGCGGCCTGGCTGATGCAACACTGATTGCCGTGCTCGAAACGGTGGAGCTGTGGCCGGTGCTGGCCCCGCGCGGCGGCCTTGCGCTGATGCTCACGCCTGCACGCCCCGGCCTCAGTGGCGGGCAATTGCGCCGCCAGATGATCGCCCGCTGCCTCCTGCGCCGCCCGCAGGTTCTGGTGCTGGACGAGACCCTGGATGCGCTGGAAACGGATCTGGAAGAGCGCCTGCGCCAGCGGCTGACCGCCTCCGGCATGGCACTCGTCCTCAGCGGCGCAAGAGCGCTGACGGCGGGCACGGTCACTCACACCCTCACGCTGGGAGACCGCGATGCCTGACACCGCACAGCGCCTTGCCCGCCTTGCCGCACAGGCGGACCATGCCAGCGAAAAGGACCTGCGCCGTGTCGCACTGGATGAAGGATTGCTTCTGCGCCGTGTCCGGCTGATGCCCTCACCAGACGGCAGGCAGCAATGGCCCCTGCTGGATACCGGGTTGATCATCGTCTTTGCGCAGGACAGTGGCCAAGCGAAGGTGATCGACACCCGCAACGGCACGCCGGTGCTGGTGCAGGCCAATGGCCGCAGAAGCCGCGCGCCAGTCCCCGGCGATGTGATGCCGCAAGCCCTCGCGCTTGTTGCGCCGCTGGGGCGCGCCGTTCCACTGTGGCAGGAAGCATGCGCTGCGCTGCTGGCGGGACTGGCTTTCAACGCCCCTGCCGCAGCCCTGATCCTCGCCCCCTCTCCGCTCTCCGCAGGCGCCGGGCTTGCCCTGATGGCTGCGGGCGGGGCACTTGCAGCGGCTCTGCGGCAGACGGCGGATCTGCGCCGCCTTGGGCTCGCGGATTTGGCCAGCGCCTCCGCCATCTGGCAACGGCTGGCACGGGCCACGCCAGTCCAGCTGAACCAGCCCTCGGCGGCATCTGTTGCGGACGATCTGTCGGACACAGTCATAAGGGCCCGCAAAGCCAGCCTGCGCAAGGGCGGGCGGCTTTCCGGGCTCGGCCTTGCGCTTCCCGCGCTCGGCCTGCTGGGTGCCAATGGCCTTGTCCCCCTTGCCGCAGCGGCTGCCGTGATACTGCCCGGACTTGCCCTCCGGCACTGGCTGATGCGGCAGGAGCTGCACCTTGAAGCCGCCGTGAAACATCCCTCGGCAGAGCTGCAGCAAACCTCAAGCCTTGCCGCAGCCGCCCTGCCGCAGTTGCGGCTGATGGGGGAAGCGGAGTGGCTTTTGCAGAAGACCGGAAAGTTCGAAACAGAGGTCCGGCTCCTGCACCGGCGGCACCTGCGGCTCGGCGCGTGCCGCTCTGCCCTCGAAGTGCTGCTGACGGGAACTGCGGGACTTGCGGCCTGGCTTGCCGCAGGCCCGGAAGCCTCCCAGGCCCTCGCCGGAGGGGCAATCGCCGCAGCCACACTGGCCGCCGCCGCCCTGCAGGCAAGCCGCCCGCTTCTGCCGCACAATCTGCAAGGGCTGAACTGGCTGGAGGACTGCACGGCCGGAGCTGCCTTGCCAGGCGCCATTGCACCCATTGAAGCAATCCGCTGCGAAGACCTGAGCTTCCGCTATCACGGGGCGCCGGAAAAGGTGCTGGAGAATGTCAGCCTCACCCTGCGGCGCGGCGCGATTGCCGCCCTCACCGGGCCATCCGGCTGCGGCAAGTCCACGTTGATCCAGCTGCTTCTGGGCTTCCAGAGCCCGGAACGCGGGCGCATTCTGGTGGACGGCCAGCCACTCGGCCAGCTCGACCCGGAAAGCTACAGGCGCCGGATCGGCTGCGTCTTTCAGGATGAAAGCATCAGCCTCGACACGATCCGCGCCGCCATCCTGGGCATGGCACCGCTCCGGAACGAGGCCATCGCCCGCGCCCTTCGCGTCACCGGACTGGAGGATGAAATTGCCACGCTGCCCATGGGCGTACAGACGCTGGTGGCTGAAGGAATGGTTTCGCAGAACCTTGTGCAGCGTCTGCTGATTGCCAGGGCCGTGGCTCGCGAACCTGACTTCCTGATCCTGGACGAGACGGTCACCGGCCTCGATGCGGACCAGATTTCAAGGCTGCTTGAAGCCCTGCGGAAAGACGGGACCGGGGTTCTGATCGTGACCCACAATCCCGCCATTCTGGCTCAAGCCGATGCCGTGGTGCGGCTCGGGAGTTCAGACATGCCTGCGGTCACCATCTGATTTGATGGCGAGATGTAGTTTCTGATGACTTGACCCGCCTGCCACAAGATCCAGCTCACTGTCGGCCAGAGCATCATCTCGCAGAACCTCGACAGTCCAGCCGTCTGCCCCCTCAGTAAGGGCCAGCGGCAGAGGCAGCTGCACGCCGTAGTGTGCCATCACTGCAGCGTTCAGGTCTGCACGGGCTTCCGCCAGAAACGCTGGCTCGGAGTCGAGCCGCCGGATCACACCCTCGACAGCATCGGCGCCAAAGAGTGCCTTAAGGTCAATTTTCATGTCTCATCGCCCATTCACTGTTGAGTGAACTGCATTGTGCCGGCTCGCCGGGCAAGCTGCAGTGCCCTAACGGCCAATTGTAACGCTGTTTTCCGGAGTGTGTTTGGGGGTCGTAAACTTGTAACTGGGAACCAGCATACCGCCCGCGACCAGATCAAGTTCGCTATCAGCCAGAGCATCGTCGGCGAGGATGCAGGCAGTCCAGCCGCCGGCACTTTCGACAACGCCCATCGGCACAGGCAGCTCAATACCGTAATGCGTCTTTACGGCAGCATTCAGATCCACTTTGGCTTCGGCCAGAAAGGCAGCATCCTCATTGAGCCGCGCACGCACCTTTTCAACGGTATCAACGCCAAAAAGCGCATTCAGATCAATATTTTCCATTTCATCTTCTCCGTTTGAAGACAACACGGCCATATCCCTGCGCCGCTTGCCAAGCTTCATGTTAAAGAACCTGCTCCGTGCGCCAGTGCTCGTCCACCTGCAGCGCAATCGGCCCGAACCGGCGGCGGACCATGGCCGCCATGCGCGGAATACTCGTGTGAAACGCGGCAATCGATTGCGGCCCGTGAGTGTTGACCTGTTCTTCAAAAGCCGCACGGTACGCACCGACCATCAGCCCCGTATGCCAAAGCGGCTGCGTCAGATAGGCCGAGCGGTAGTACACACCCTTCCGGCCCCGGTAGGCCTCCAGCGTGATCACCGGCAGCGCCTCGGCCAGCACCCATCCAATCAACTGGCCATTCCGGCGCACGGCAATGGAACAAGCCGGATCAAAGGTTTCAGGATCAGCCTCAGGCTCCATACCCTGCACAAAGCCGGGTTCCCGTGAAAGTGCCGCAACCGCCTCAAGATCGGCCGCGTCCAGAGGGCGCCATGGTTCGAAACTGGCGCTATCCGGATTTCGCAGACGCCGCATCATGCTGGGCCACTGATTGACCGCCTCCAGCATCGCCCCTGCTTCACCCGTGGTGACCAGCGTCAGAAGTTCCGGTTCAGAAAATCCGGCAGCAGCGAGACAGCGGGCCAAAGCGCCGCGATGCGTGAGCCGGGAGGAAAAGTCTGCCTGAACCGATGCTGCGCCACGCCCTGCCGCGCCTGCGGCAAAGGCCTGCGCCAACTGGCGTCCGTAGCCCTGCCCCCGCAAGGGAGCCGCGACCATCAAGGACAATAGCCACGCCCTCTCGCCCTGCACCATGCCAAGAGCAAGACCGGCAGGCAGCCCTGCGACCCTCAGCCCCACTGCAAGCCAGACGTCCTGCACGGGCGAAAGATGCCGGGCAAGCCTCGGAAAGCCATAGACGGCAAAGGCTCCTGCATCCCCTTCCAGCAGTTCGATTGCCACCTGTGATGCGGCAAAATCCTGCCTTGGGGCTGGGTCCAAGCTTACGGGGGCATTCAAGACCGGGTCTCCCTGTGCGAACCATTCATCCGCCCTCACAGTCATCTAGAACCGGAGATGCAAAAGGAGCAACGGCACATTTGGGGTGGATCGGATATCGCACCATCCATCTGCGCAAGGGCTTGCCATAAACAAGAAATTCCCCGGCAGAACGGGCTGCCGGGGGATTTTGCTGTATCGGGAAGGGCGAATTTGCGCCTCAGCGGCTCTCTGCGCTGCCTGTCTTCCAGAGCGAGAAGAAAGTTCCAGCGCCCAGGATCGCGAAGGTGATCCCGAGCGACCATTCCGGCGGGAACTTCTGCCAGCCCATGAACTTGGCAATGAAGATCTTCGAGCCGATGAAGACCAGCAGCACCGACAGCGCATATTTGAGATAGGCAAAGCGGTGCAGGATGGCAGCCAGCGCGAAGTAAAGCGCACGCAGGCCGAGGATGGCGAAGATGTTGGAGGTGTAGACCACGTAAGGGTCGGTGGTGATGGTGAAGACGGCCGGAACCGAATCCACTGCAAACACCACATCGGCGATCTCGATCACGATCAGCGCCAGCAGCAGCGGCGTGACGAAACGCTTCAGGCGCCCCGTCTCCGGATCCTTCTGCTTCACAATGAAACTGTGACCGTGGATCTCATCCGTCACCGGCAGCCGCCGCTTCAGGAAACGGATCAGCGCGTTTTCTTCGATCTTGTGTTCCTCATCGCCAGCAAACAGCATCTTGATGCCGGTAAAGATCAGGAATGCGGCGAAGAGATACAGCACCCAGTGATATTGCTCGACGATGGTGGCGCCGAGGCCGATCATGATGCCGCGCAGCAGGATCACGCCCAGAATACCCCAGAACAGCACCCGGTGCTGATACTGGCGCGGAATGGCGAAGAAGCTGAAAATAAGCGCAATGACGAAGATGTTGTCCATCGCCAGCGTCTTTTCCACCACGAAGGCGGTCAGATACTGCGCAGTCGCCTCCCCGCCCATCTGCCAGAAGATGAAGCCGGAGAAGGCGAGGCCGAGAATGATGTACATGGCCGAAAGCTTGAGACTCTCGGCAACACCGATCTCGTGGTCGTTCTTGTGCAGGACACCAAGGTCGAACACCAGCAGCGCAATGACCAGAGACAGGAAGACCAGCCACATCCACAGCGGCTTGTCGAGAAACAGCAGAAACAGGATATCCAAGATTTGCCTCACTCGCGTGACGGCGCCGTGTCATGACACGTGATTGTCCGCGAGGCGGCAGTCCGGGCATGGCATCAAGCGCACTTGATGCGGTCCGACATCACGAGGCGCCTGCTCTTGGAGTTCAGTGCGCATCGCCAGAGGGGCCCGGCCCGCTGCGCGATAGATAACAGGGAATTGAAGAAATGCAAGCCTCACCCAGACTGCCGGGCACCCTGCATGATGGCCTCAGATGGCTGCACTGCGGATACCGGTTTCCGGCAGGTCCGGGTCTTCATCGCTCAGAAGCAGGCGCGGCCCGCTTTCTTCCATGAAGAGCGCAGCGTCATCAAGGGTCAGCACTTCCGTCTCGACGGACAGGCCGCGCAAGGTGCCCTTCCACAGCGGCAGCAGCGCAGGGGCATTGAGGCCTTCCGCCACCGAGCCACTGAAGGCAAGGCGCACTGCGGCTTCCTTGGCAATGGTTTCGATGCGGCTGGCGGTATTGACGGTGGTGCCCATGACGGTGAAGGAACGGCGCGTCTCACCGCCGATATCGCCCACCAGTGCGGGGCCTGCGTTGATCGCGATGCGCAGATCCAGCCCGGCCTGCCCGGTGCGGCGGCGCAACTCCGGCAGCATGGCAACCACCGCAAGGGCGCAATCCACCGCGTGCTGCTCGGGCGCCTCAACGTCATTCGGCGCGTTCCAGATCGCCATCACGGCGTCGCCGATATATTTGTCGATATAGCCTTCGAAGCGCGTGATCTCACCGCCGATGGCATCGAAACAGGTGTTCACCACCTTCACCACCTCACGGTCGGGCAGCTGTTCCGACATACGGGTGAAGCCGACGATATCGATGAAGGCAACAACCACGCGGCGGGTTTCGCCGCCCAGATCCGACAGGCGCTCCTGCTCGGCCATGGTCTTGATCACCTGCGGCGACAGATAATGGCCGAAGAGGCGCACCAGCTCACGCTCGCGGCGCTTGAGCACGGCAACTTGCGCCACGCCGGCCACCATCAGCGCGATGAAACCTGCAAAGGGCGCGGCACCAGCGGGCAGGACACTGCCGCCCATCAATGCCGCAAAGGCAATGGCAAGGCCGCCGCCGATGAGCCCGGCTGCCACGAAAGGCAGACTCGGCAGCGGCAGGTTCAACCCGGCGAGTGCACCGGCAAGGGAAAAGACGATGATCAGCCCCGCAACGGCTGCAAAAGGCGCATCCGTGGCAAAGCGGCCGGTCAGCGGTGCGCCGATCAGATCGGCCAGAATGAAGACGCCCGACGTCGCGCTTCGCACCGGCGGGCGGCCCATCGCGCCCTCGATTGCGCCCGGGACGCCTTCCCGCGGCAGATAGCGGTCGAGGTACAGATGCTCGTCCTCATTCGGCAATGTGCTGCCGAAGAGAATGGCGCGGCCATCGGCAAATTCATGCAGCTTCGCCCTGCCCTCTTCGCTGTCCATCATGTCCAGAACATCGACCAGCGACAGGTAAGGCACGGTCGAGGCCAGCCGGGCGCCGGGAAGCGGCATGTAGGGCTCAGCGATATTAGCGCCCATCAGCGAGAGCATGGCATCCACAAAGGCAGGCGAGTTCTCCAGTGGCACCGCCGGTCTGTGGCGGCGCACCACTCCGTCATTGCTGGTGAAGATCTCGGTGGAGCGCACCCCCTCATTGCCGGCCGTTGCCGAAATGGACCGGTGCGGCACCCCGGTCGAGGTGCGCGCGACGACGACACGGCCCCGGTTCTGATAGAGGAATTGCAGGAACTGGCGGTCATAGCCGCGCAGCCGCGCCTCACCTGTCTGCGGATCGGCAAAGGAATCGGCGCTGAAGGCGAAAACGAAATCGAGGCCGATGGCTTTTGCCCCCGCCTCGAACAATCCGGCCCCCGCCTCCGCGAAGGCCTGGGACATGAACACGCGCGGGATCGCTTCAAGCCGTTTGGACGTCAGCGCCGCCTGATCAAGGCCGACGACAGCCACCGGAAACCGGTCCTGCGGAAGGGGTTCGGCAGCCGCGCGCAATTGCAGCAGCCGGTCCGTCATCCAGCCTTCCCAGATCGCATGGATCGAGGCAAAGCCGGACACAATACCAAGCGCGGCCGCGATGAGCACCATCGCGGCCTTCAGCCTGATACGTTCTGTTGCGGCGGTCTGTGCCCGCCCGGACCCGGTCATTGAACGAGGATCACCCGGCTCAGTTCATTTCACCACGACAACAGCAGTATCGCGGCCAACGCCCGAGGGGTCGAGCGTAAACTGACGCACTTCAGCGTCCCCTGCGCCTTCCTTCGGCTTGAACATCAGCTCAACCGGTACGGAGTTGCGCACTGTGCCGCCCGCCATGGCCGCAGCCGCATCTTCCGGCGTCGTCAGCGGCATTTCCGGCAGGGCGGTGTCGTCAAGCTTGTATTCCTTCGGCTCACCGCCATCGACGGAGATCATGACGCTGTCATAACGCTCCTTGAGATCATCGCCGAAGCGCAGCATCAGGGACGCAGCCACCTTGTTTTCCGGACGCACGCTGCGCAGGGTCGTGGCAAGCCCCTTGCTGGCGTCGGTACCGGCGTTGGTTGTCTGCTGCTGCAGGCAGTTGCCCGGACGCAGTTCCGTTTCCTGGCCTTCGGCCACTTCGAGCCCCGAGCTGACGGCCGTCACCGTTCCGCCCGTCACCCGGACCTCGCGGCAGGAGGTGTAGTCGAGCAGATCGACATAGCCTTCGCTGCCCAGCGCCACGGCATCACCGGGGAAAAGTTCGGTAAAGGCAGACGCCTGAACACCTTCGGAGCGGTCCAGCACCATGGCGACCGGATCCGCGGCGAGGGCAGAAACGCTGCCGAGAAGGGACAGCCCCAGACCCAGCGCCAGCCCTCGCGCCGCGCTGTGCAGCGCAAGCGAGCGGCTGTTTGAGGGGGCCTTTGTCTTGAGTGCCATTCCAATGCTCCTTTCACATGCCGTCCCAGCCGGGAAACAGGCATGACGAATCTCCATTTGCAGATACATGGTCTAGAGAAGAATACGTCCGGAACTGTGGCAGAAATCACAGCTTATGTGGTTTCTTTTGGGTGTTTCCGGACACCGTTCGCCACAGCTGCTGCCACGGCTGGCAAGGAACACTTCAGCCTGCGGCAAGGATTGCCGCAGGCTGGAAGCTGTCACAGGGTATTTGCCACACGCCGTGGTGGACTGTTCCGCCGGCAGGCCTGTTTTCAGTCCGGACAGGTGATGCCGATACACGCATCGCCCCGCCGGTCCCGGTGCGGACGGTCGCGGTCCTGCCAATCGCGGTCGCGGTGCGGCGGCCGGTCATCATACCGCCCCGGCCGGTAATACGGCGGCCGGTAATGCGGCGGACGGTAGTGTGGGGGCGGTGCCGGACGGTAGTAGGGCGGCGGCACGACGACCACCGGCGGCGGCACGGGCTGATAGTATCCACCGCCCGCGGGCGCCAGATAACGGGCACTCACGAAGCCGCGGTAGCCGGCATAGAACACCTGACACCAGCTGCTGCAGGCTCCTGCCTCGACCACAGCGCCGCGGGGAATGACCAGCAGCGGGGCATAGCCTGTGCCGGGCCCGGAGCGCATGTTCAGGTCAGCCGTTGCCTGCGCTGTCCAGGCGTTGGCAGCGCCAGCGCCAAGCAGCCCAAGGGCAAGGGCGATCGAAAAAGCAATCTTACGCATCCGCGAAACCTCTCGAACCGTCAATGGCCCACGCATTTGATCTTACACCATGCCACTTCAGCAAAGCACGGAAAACCGGCAGCAAGATGGTGTCCTCCGTCAGCCATGAACATGATTGATGCAGACACAAGTGGAATGAATTGGAACCCGGAATGGTTCCGTCCTATGGAAGGAGCCCAACAAGACAAGGTCAGGCCCCATGGCGATGGATACGCCCCCCGTACCGCAGCAGACCGGCGACACCCCCAAGGGTTTTGCCTATGCCCTCACCGCTTACGGCCTCTGGGGCCTGCTGCCGGTCTATCTGAAGGCACTTGGGCATATCTCGCCTTTCGAGGTGCTGGCCCACCGGGTGGTCTGGTCCGTCCCCTGCGCCGCGCTGATCCTGCTGGCAACGCGGCGCATCGGAGATCTGAAAGCCGCCGTGCGCTCCCCCCGCACCATGGGCATGGCCGCACTCACCGCCAGCCTCATCACCGTCAACTGGTGCACCTATGTCTATGCGGTCGGCTCCGGGCAGGCCATTGAAGGGGCGCTCGGCTATTTCATCAACCCGCTTTTCAGCATTTTGCTGGGCGCCATCATCCTCAAGGAAAAGCTGTCATATACGCAGATCGCCGCGATTGCACTTGTCGCCGTGGCCGTCGGCATCCTGACATGGGATGCGGGGCGGCTGCCATGGATTTCTCTGACACTGACTGTCAGCTGGGGCTTCTATGCCTTCCTGCGCAAGACGCTGCCGGTGGGGCCCAATCAGGGCTTTTTCCTGGAGGTGGCGCTGCTGAGCATTCCCGCCGTGCCCTTCGTCCTCTGGCTGGAAAGCTCCGGCACCGGCCACTTCACCCATGGCACCCGGTTGGACACCTGGCTTCTCGCCTCGGCCGGGATCGCCACGGCCATTCCACTGATGATCTACGCCAACGCAGCCAAGCTGCTGCGGCTTTCGACCATTGCCGTGATGCAATACATCACGCCGACGATCATCTTCCTCATCGCCGTCTTCGTGTTCCGTGAGCCGATGAACCCGGTGAAGCTATCCGCCTTCGTGCTGATCTGGTCAGCGCTGGCGCTTTACAGCTATTCGATGCTGCGGGCCTACCGGGCGCGCTGACACGTCCAGAATGACAAGGGCAGTACCATGCATATGAACGATATTCCCTTCGGCACCACGGACTGGGATACCGTGGAGCGGACGGAACACAAGGGCGAGACCGGCGCCGCCTTCTGGCGCACGCGCCACTTCGGTGCCATTCGCGTACGCATGGTGGAATACACACCCGGCTATCTCGCCGACCACTGGTGCAACAAGGGCCATATCCTCCTGTGCCTTGAGGGCGAACTGCTGACCGAGCTGGAGGATGGCCGCGCCTTCCTGCTGAAGCCGGGCATGAGCTATCAGGTGGCCGATGGCGCCGAGCCGCACCGCTCCTCCACGAGCTCCGGAGCAAAACTCTTCATCGTCGACTGATCAAGCCACCTGCACCAGATGGCCGTCTGAAACCTCCCGGTACTCCCGCACCGGCGGCTGGTAGCCATTGGCGCGCACTGGGCTTTGCAGCTCATCGGCGGCAATGCCGCGGCGAATGCCCCGGCGCGCCGGATCGGGCACCGGCACGGCCGCCATCAGCTTCTTCGTGTAGGGATGCTGCGGGTTCTCAAAAACGGCAGCGCGCGGACCAATCTCGACGATCTCGCCGAGATACATCACCGCCACGCGGTGGCTGACACGCTCCACGACGGCCATGTCATGGCTGATGAAGAGGAAGGCCAGATCCAGGCTTTCCTGCAGATCCATCAGCAGGTTGCAGACCTGCGCCTTGATCGACACATCGAGGGCCGACACGCTTTCGTCCGCAACGATCACCTTCGGGTCGAGCGACAGCGCCCTTGCAATGGCGATACGCTGGCGCTGGCCGCCCGAGAACTCATGCGGATAGCGGTTCTTCATGGATGGCGAAAGCCCCACCCGCTCCAGCAGATAATCCGTCTTTTCAGCCGCTTCCCGAACGCCGCCAAGCTTGTGCTTCAGGAAAGGCTCGGCAACCGCCTGACCCACCGTCATGCGCGGATTGAGGCTGGAGAACGGGTCCTGAAAGATCATCTGCACGCTCTTGCGCATCCGCTGCAGTTCCACGGCGTCCAGTTTCCGGACGTCGAAGCCATCAAGCTGGATATCCCCGGACGATGGTTCGATCAGCCGCATGACCGAACGGCCCGTGGTAGACTTGCCGCAGCCTGACTCACCGACAAGGGCAAGCGTCTCCCCCTGCCGCAGATCAAAGGAAATATTCTCCACCGCATGCACGGCGCCGGTCTGCCGGTTGAAGAGGCCCGAGCGCACCGGGAAGCGGGTGACGAGGTTTCTCACCTGCAGCACGGGCTGGCTGTGCACGGGAAGCGCTGCGGGAGCAGGCGGAGCGGTGATGACGCCGGTGGCCGTGTCCACAACCGGGAACCGCAGGGGCGCCGCCTCGCCTTCCATGGAACCGAGCCTCGGCACGGCGGACAGAAGCGCACGGGTGTAGGGATGCTGGCCGCGATGGAATATATCCGCAGTCGGACCGGTCTCCACCGCATCGCCCCGGAACATCACCACGGTGCGGTCGGCAATCTCGGCCACTACGCCCATGTCATGGGTGATGAAGAGAACGGCCATGCCCTCCTCGTCCTGCAGCTCCTTGATCAGATCGAGGATCTGCCCCTGGATCGTCACGTCGAGCGCAGTCGTCGGCTCATCCGCAATCAGCAGCTTCGGACGGGAGGCAAGCGCCATGGCGATCATTACACGCTGGCGCATGCCGCCGGAAAACTGGTGCGGATATTCATCGAAACGGCTGGCGGCATTGGGGATGCGCACGCGCTCCAGCATGCGGATCGTCTCGGCACGGGCTGCGGACTTGGTCATGCCCTTGTGCCGCGTCAGCACCTCGGAGATCTGGCGGCCGATGGTGAAGATCGGATTGAGCGAGGTCATCGGCTCCTGAAAGATCATTGAGACCTCGTTGCCGCGCAGTCCCCGCATCGCCTTCTCGGACAGGTCAAGAAGGTTGCGGCCATTCAGCACCACCTCCCCTTCGATCCGGCTGGACTTCGGCGCCAGCAGCCGCATGACCGACAGGGAAGTGACGCTCTTGCCCGATCCGCTCTCCCCGACGATGGCCAGCGTCTCCCCGGCCGAGACATCGAAGGACACATTGCGTACCACCGGCCTCCAGCCGTCATCCGTCAGGAAGGCGGTGGTCAGGTTGCGGACGGAGAGAACGGGCTGGCTAGTCAGGTCAGGATTGGTCATGACGGTGTCCACGGCGTCGCGAAGGAGGAAGAAGCAAGTCCGGCCGCCTGCCGTTCGGCTTCGAGGCTTGCGATTTTCCGGTCGATTTCTGTCCGGTCGGTAAGGCCATGCGGGTTTTCCCGCGTCGGCATGGTCTCGGCCACATGCAGGTAACGCTCCTGCGCCACCCGGTAGAGCCGCCAGAGTTCCCGCAGCGGTTCAGCGTGGTCATCGGCGCGGATGCTGAGCCAGGCGTAATCCTGATCCCGGCAGATCACGAGCGCAGCAGACTGCTTGCCGCGCTTGTCGCCGCCCGCTGCTTCCCCTGCCTCCATTGCACCCAGCAGCCGCTCGGCAAAGGGAGCGGCTGACAGGTCCCTGTAGGCGGCAAGCGTCCGCTCCAGCACCTGCGGACCGGCGAGCATGTTGCCAGCCACGGATACGTTGTCGCCGATGAGATGCCCGGCCCAATCGACGCATTTCTTGCCGGTGAAGACCGCATTGCGGCCCTGAGCGTCGATCAGATGCATCTGGCGCTGTTCGGCGCCGTCATCGCGTTCCGTCAGAACCCCGATGATTTCCTGCGGGCTCTTGCCTTCGCCAAGCATCGCCAGACCATCGGTCCCGTAAAGCGGGCTGACGAAGGCCTGCGTGGCAACAGCGCCCACGCCGCCGCGCATGTAGGGGACGGCGGAACCAACCGCAAAGAAGCGGCTGGCAACGGCAATGCCGAGGTGGCCGGTTTCAGGATCTCGGGCAACGATGGACCAGGTCATGGCTCAGCGCCCCACCGCATAGGCCTGCATCAGGCGTGGCGTTGCCGCCGCCCGCAGCAGGCCATCGGCATCGCGGCGCGCAGCCGTCAGGCGACCGACCGACCAGCTGTCAGCAACGGTCACCTGATGCCCGCGCCGGCGCAGCTCTGCAATTGCCGCCTCACCGAAGCTCTCCTCCACCATGATGTGGCCGGGCTCGGACGTGCGCGGATAGAAGGAGCCTGGGAAATGGGTGGAGTGGAACAGCGGCGCATCAATGGCCGCCTGCAGGTTCTTCGTGTGATGGGCATAGCGCAGGAAGAATGGCAGCTGCCACTGATCCTGCTGGTCGCCGCCGGGCGTTCCGAAGGCCAGCGCCGGCCGCCCCTGATAGAGCGCAATGGATGGCGTCAGGGTCGTGCGCGGGCGCTTTCCGGGGGCAAGGGAGGTGGGCAGCCCTTCCTTCAGCCAGAACATCTGCGCGCGCGAATTGAGCGCAAAACCAAGCCCCGGAACCACCGGCGAGGACTGCAGCCAGCCGCCGGAGGGGGTCACCGCCACCATGTTGCCCCAGCGGTCGATCACGTCGATGTGGACCGTATCGCCCTTCTTCTCGGTCAGATGCGCCATGGTCGGCTCATAGACCGCGCCCCGGCCGGAGAACTCGGCCAGCATGGCCATGGCCGCATCGCGCTGCTGTTCGTAGCCGGGCACGGTTCCGGGGCGCAGGTCGAACGAGGCCTCAGGCCCGATCAGCTTGCGCCGCCCGCTGTTATAGCCTTCCGACAGCAGGTGCCCGGTCGGGATCTCCCCGAATTTCGGATCGCCGTAATAGACCTCGCGGTCGGCATAGGCAAGTTTCATCGCCTCGACCACATGGTGGACGAAATCGGGACCGGCCGGGTCCATCGCGGCAATGTCAAAGCCCTTGAGCAGCGCCAGCGACTGCAGCAGCACCGGCCCCTGCCCCCAGGCCTGCGTCTTGGCGACGGTCCAGTCGTGGTAGTCGAAGGTCTGCGGCGCCTCGATGGTGGCGCTCCAGTTCGCCATGTCGTCAGCCGTCAGCACGCCCTTGTGCTTCTGGCCGCTTGCATCCATCACCTCGGCGGTCTTGAGATAACGGTCAATGGCCTCAGCGACGAAGCCCCGGTAGAAGGCATCACGTGCGGCCTCCACCTGCTCCTCGCGGCCCGTCTTTGCTTCCGCCTCCGCAATGATGCGCTTCCATGTTTCCGCCAGAACCGGATTGCGGAAGTTGGCATGGGGCTCGGGCGCCGCGCCACCGGGCAGCCAGGTCCCGTAGGAGGTCGGCCATTCCTTCTCGAAGAAATCACCCAGCCCCTTGATGGTCGCCGAGACACGCGGCAGCACCGGATGACCGTGCTCGGCGTAATAGATGGCAGGCTCCAGTACCTCGCGCAGGGACAGGGTGCCATAGTCGCGCAGCATCAGCATCCAGCCATCAAAGGCACCGGGAATGACTGTGGACAGCAGCCCGTCACCGGGGATCAGCTTCAGCCCTTCGCTGGTGTAGTGCTCAATGGTGGCACCTGCCGGGGCTGGCCCTTGCGCGCAGATCACCTCCACCTTGTCCGTCTTTTTTGAATAAATGAGCGCTGGCATGTCGCCGCCGGGCCCGCACAGATGCGGCTCGACGATCTGCAGGACAAAGCCTGCTGCAACCGCCGCATCAAAGGCGTTGCCACCCTTTTCCAGAATGCTCATGCCGACCGCAGAGGCGATCCAGTGGGTCGAGGTGACAACACCGAAGGTGCCGAGGATTTCCGGCCGTGTGGTGAACTCAGTCAATGTCTCTGCCTTCTTCTGCAAATCAGTGTTCGCGCGGGTCCAGCGCATCGCGCAGGCCGTCGCCCAGGAGGTTGAAGCCGATCACCACAAGGAAGATCGCGGCACCCGGCCACATGGCCATCCAGGGCGCCTGCGAGAGGAAATTCTTCGCCACATTCAACATGGAGCCCCAGCTGGCCGCAGGAGGCTGCTGCCCGAGGCCAAGGAACGAAAGGCTCGCCTCGGCGATGATGGCGGTGGCAACGGTCAGCGTCGCCTGAACGATGATCGGCGCTGTGACATTGGGCAGGATGTAGCGGAGCATGATGTCCATGTGGCCAAGGCCGACAGACCGGGCCCCTTCCACATAGTCTTCCTGCTTCACCGCCAGCACCTGCCCTTGTGTCAGCCGGACGAAAATGGGCATGGCCGACAGACCAATCGCAATCATCGCATTGGTGAGGCTCGGGCTGAGGAAGGCGGCAAGGGCGATGGCCATGATCAGGAACGGCAGCGCCAGCAGCGCTTCGGTGACACGCGAGATGACGAGATCCACCCAGCCGCCGAAATAGCCGGCCAGAATGCCGAGAGGCACCCCGATGCCGACGGCAATCAGCACCGAGAAGACACCAGCCATCAGCGAGGCCCTTGCCCCCCAGATCATGCGCGACAGGATATCCCGGCCCAGATCATCCGTGCCGAGCCAATGGGCCGCCGAAGGGGCCTTGCGGATCGCCGACCAGCTGGTGGCCACCGGATCGGCGATGGGCAGCAGCGGTGCAAGAATGGCCAGAGCGGAAAAGAAGGAGATAATGATGAGCCCGGCCAGCGCGCTGCGGCTGGAGCGCAGCTTCTTCCAGGAGCGGCTGCCCCCGGGCCTTGCCGCCACGCAGGGCTGTTCGATCGCGGTCATAGGCTTGCCCTCAGCCGTGGATTGAGAAGGACGTAGAGAACATCGGCAACAAGATTCATCGCGATGAAGCCAACAGCCGTGCACATGACGACGCTCTGCACCACCGCATAGTCACGGTTGAAGACGGCATCTACGATCAGCTTGCCGAAGCCCGGAATGGTGAAGATCTGTTCCGTCAGAACAGCGCCGGCCAGCAGTTCGCCGAACAGCAGCGCGCTCAGCGTGACGACGGGCAGCAGCGCATTGCGGAAGGAATGCGACAGCACCACTTCGCGCGGTGACAGCCCCTTGGCCCGCGCCGTGCGGATGTAATCCTGCGACAGGACGGCGAGCATGGCCGAGCGGGTATGCCGCATCAGCGTTGCCGCCAGCGCGGTGCCCAGCACGAAGGCCGGCATGATCATCGTCTGCAGCGAGCGGACGGGGTCCACGAAGATCGATTCAAAGCCCGAGGCCGGCAGCCAGCCGAGATTCACCGACACCAGCAGGATCAGCATGATGCCGAGCCAGAAGTTCGGCACCGACAGGCCCGAAAGGGCAATGATACTGGCGATATAGTCGATGGCCGTGTTCTTCTTCACCGCCGCCAGGATGCCCATCGGCACGCCGATCAGGAAGGCAAAGATCATCGACATGACGGCGAGCTGAATGGTGACCGGCAGCTTCTGAGCGATGAGTTCGGTCACCGGCTGATTGGTGCGCAGGGACACCCCGAGATCGCCGGTCATGACGCCGCCAAGCCAGGTCAGATACTGGACCGGCAGCGGATCATTGAGGCGGTATTTCTCCCGCAGCATTTCCAGAACCGCAGGATCACGCTCCTCACCGGCCATCACAAGGACGGGATCACCCGGCAGAAGCTTCTGCAGCGAGAAGACGAAGATGGAAATGATCAGCAGGGTCGGAATCGCGACCAGCAGACGTTTCGCAATATAGACAGGCATGGATGCCATCCTTCACGGCACAGGTAGGATGGAGAGCGCTGCGGAGGAGGCTCCGCAGCGCCGGGGACCAACAGGAACCAGCCCTGCAAGGGGGCGGTCCGTCAGTCTTCCTTTTTCAGGCCGACAAGGCGGATCATGCCGTCCGGCGAGGCGACGAAGCCGGTGACATTCTTCTGCATTGCCCAGATCCAGGACTGGTGCCCGAGATAGATGATGGGCAAATCGTCGTTGAGGATCACGCTCGCCGCATCATACTTTTCCTTGCGCACGGCCTCGTCCGTCGAGGCGCGCGCCTCGTTCAGAAGACGGTCGACTTCCGGATTGCAGTACTTGGTGTCGTTGATGCCGCCGTTGCAGGTGATGAACTGGTGAATGTTGCCATCCGGATCGACACGGCCCGACCAGTCCGAACGCGACAGCTGGTAGTTTCCGCGCGTCTGCTCGTCGAGCAGCGTGGCAAACTCGGTCGACTTCAGGCTGACATCAAAGCCCGCCTCCGCCACCATCGACTGCACCACCTGCATCATCTGCTGGGCAACCGGATTGTTGGCGACCTGCAGCTCGATGGGCACGCGGTCGTATCCGGCCTCCTGCATCAGTTCCTTGGCCTTTTCCACGTCGCGGGCAGGCACGGGAAGCGCGGCATTGAACCACGGGCTGTTCGGCGGGAATGGCTGGTTGCCGCCAACGGCCGTGCCTTCATAGACGATCTGGTTCAGGGCGTCGCGGTCAATGGCCAGCGAGAACGCCTGACGCAGGCGCTTGTCCTTGCCGAAAGGATTGTCGGCCCGCGGACCATTGGCGATGTTCACATAAAGCGCCATGTAGCCGATGTTGACCACATCCGCATAGGTGAGCTTCGCATTCGCCTTCACCGCCGCAGCATCGGTGGGGGCAAGACGCTCGATCATGTCGAGATCACCCGACTGCAGGTTGGCGAGCCGGACGGTGGAATCCGGGATCGGCAGATAGGTGACCTTGTCGATGAAGACATTGTCCTTGTTCCAGTAGTCCTGGAACTTCTCCAGCACGATCCGGTCCTGCTGGATGCGCTCGACAAACTTGAACGGCCCTGCGCAAACCGGACTGGAGCCGAAGTTGGCCCCAAGCTTTTCAGCCGCTGCCGGAGAGACGATCATACCGGCCCGGTCCGAAAGCTGGGCCAGGAGCGTCACGTCAGGCTTCTTCAGCGTAAACACGACCTCAAGCGGGCCTGTCGCCTCGACCTTCTCGACCGAGGACAGCTCGCTCTTGCGGCGGGACTCGGGCAGCGTCATGTTGCGCTCGATGGTGGCCACCACAGCCGCGGCATCCATGTCCGTGCCGTCATGGAACTTCACCCCTTCGCGCAGCTTCATCGTCAGGGCCATGCCGTCCTCAGACCAGGCCCATTCCGTTGCCAGCTGCGGAATGATCTTCAGATCCGGCGACACATCAACCAGCTTGTCGCACATGGCGGTGTAGACGATACGGCCGACAAACGTGCGCGACTGCGCAGGATCGAGCACATCGGCATCATCCTGCAGGCCGATCTTCAGCTCGGCGGCGGAAACGGGCAACGCCGAAAGCGCCCCAAAGGCGAGTGCGGTCGTCAGGCGCAAAAGTCGGGTCATGCCATTCTCCTCTGTTCCATTGGTTCTGTTGGCTTACAAGGGACCGGCTTGTCTGCGCCGGCTTGTCCCGTCATCCGGGCGGTTTCCGCCCGGTGATTTCTGCTTCGGGCGGTTTCCGCCCGGCGAAGTGTCAGGAGGCGAGTGCCTCGTCAGCCGCGTCTGGCGCAGGCGTCTCATGATCAAGCGATGTCGCGCGGATGAGGCGCTCCTGCAGCATCAGGAGGTGCTGGCGCATCGCCTCTCCCGCCCCCGCCGGGTCACGCGCGGCAATCGCCGCGATGATGTCCTCGTGCTGTGCATAGGCCATGCTGATGCCGGAACCTGTCCGGGCCCGCTCGCGGATGTTCTGCCAGGCCTCATCCTGCCGGACCTGGTTGATCACATCGAAGATAGTGAGGAACAGCCCGTTGCGCGCACTCTGGGCGATCTGCCGGTGCAGGGCGCCATCCCACAATTCGCGGGCATCGGCGTCATCACTCTCCTTGATGCGCCGTGCAAGATCACGCATGCGCGCCAGCTCCGCAGGCTTGGCCCGCAGTGCCGCCAGCTGCGCCAGTTGCGGCTCGATCCGCAGGCGCACCTCCATGATTTCCATGAAGTCGGTTCCCGCAACAATCGCATCAACCCCTTGCGCAAGGCCGCCCGGCCGCTGCCCCGCAAAAGTGCCCGCGCCCTGCCGGCGCCAGATTTCCCCTTCCGCCTCCAGCACTTCGAGAGCACGGCGGATGGCGCGCCGCCCGAGGCCGAGCTTTGCCGAAAGCGCCCGCTCGGTCGGCAGCTTTCCATCCGCACCGAAGTCGCCTTCGCGCAGCATGTCGCGCAGTTTCTCCAGCGCGTAATTGGCATTGTCAGGATGCGGCACAGTCTGGACCATTTGTGAACCATTTTCGAGATTGGTTCATCCTGTTGGACGATGCGGCCGTCTGTCAAGCGGCAAAGCTAAGCAAATGGCACGCCCAAAGACTGTGCAAATGCCCATCATTCTTGCGGAAAATCTGGAGATGGTTTGACCGCGCGCCCCGGCGCGCACGCCTCCCCCCACAACGGCGAACGGTAACGGCAGGCTCCGGAGACAGGAGAAAGGTCTGAACCAAGGCGGCAGCTGGTTCAGTACCTCAGATCTGCGCGCAAGCCGCCTGATGCAGCCAGCGGCCGAGGGTTAGGATGTCGAAGACCGGCAGGCCGAAGCGCTGGCGCAGGGCTGACGAGAACGGCGGCAGGTTGGTGCATTCCAGCAAGAGCGCGCCGGTTGAGGAATGCTCCCCAATCAGCCGCTCTGCCACCGCCTCCAGCTCCGCCTGAAGTACAGGTGCATCATAGGCCGCCCCGCCCTCGATCAAAGCGCGAAACGCCCCGCCCTGCGGCAGGCCCGCGACCGGCGTTGCCGGATCCGCACCCACGCCTGCAAAATGCGCCGGACCGAGAGAGGCCCCGTCATAGGTGATCACCCCCACCGTGCGCCCCTTGGGCAGGAGGCTTGCAATCACCGGGATCTGCAACAGGCTGGAGGTGGCCAGCGGCAGGGACAGACGGGAGGCCAGCACCGGCTGGCGCGCCGCCAGAAAGCCGCAGGAGGTGATGAGCGCCACGGCGCCCTGCCCTTGCAAGGCCTCTCCGGCGGCCACGAAGGCATCCATCAGATCCGCATCATCCCCGCCGACAACCTTGCGCGCCGTGGCGCCGCTGACGGTCTGGTACAGCACCGGAAACGGCCAGCTCGCCGCATTGCCCACATCGCCCGGCGGGCGTTCGAAGGCGGTATCCAGCATGATGATGCCCAGCGGCGGCACATGTGCGGCGGCATGTTCCATGGTCTGCAACGGCTTTCCCCGCATTGAAAAATTGCGCCCTGCCGCGTCAAAACACTGGCAGGCCGGGGCGGATCAGGATTAGCTCTAGCGCAACAAAGGCATTAGGGACACCGGCACGATGAGCATCATCACCAGCATTGACGATCTGGAAAAACTCTATGGCACTGCGGGTCCCGCTTCTACCGTGAAGGAAAGCCCGCGCATCACGCCGGAATACCGCCGCCTGATCGAGGCCGCGCCCTTCTGCGCACTGGCCACCAGCGGGCCGGAGGGGCTGGACTGTTCGCCGCGTGGCGACAAAGGCTCCTGCGTCATCATCGAGAATGACACCACGCTGTTGATGCCCGACCGGCGCGGCAACAACCGGATCGATTCCTTGCGCAATGTGGTGCGCGATCCGCGCGTGGCGCTGATGTTCCTCATTCCCGGCCATGGCAATGCCCTGCGCGTCAATGGCCGCGCTGTTGTCAGCATCGATGAGGATCTGCTGACCCGGCTGGAAATGGAGGGAAAGCGGCCGCGCTCCGTTCTCGTCATTTCCATCGAAACCATCTATTTCCAGTGCGCCCGCGCCATCATGCGAGCCGGATTGTGGGACGCCTCCGCCCATGTGGACTCCAGCACCCTGCCGACGCCGGGCCAGATCCTCGCCAGCCTTTCGGACGGCACCGTAGGCGGCGCGGCCTATGACAAGGAATGGCCGGAACGCGCCCGCACGAGCATGTGGTGAGGAGCTGGCAACTCACGCCCACCCTCTCCATCGTCATCCCGGCCAAGCGCAGCGCGAGCCGGGACCGGTGAGCCCGGGCGCAGCTTGCGCCGCCCCAGCGCCAAAGCCGGTATACCTTGGCTCACCGGCCCCGGATCTCCGCTCCGCTCCCGTCCGGGGTGACGATGGAGAGGGTTACGAAACATAAGCCCCCCCCCTCCGAAACCGCCCGCATTTGGCATCTGGAAACTCTTGCCCCATATGAAGGCAGAACGCCTGCCGCCAACCATTGGAAAATCTCATGTCCGGAAACCCGCTCCTCACCGTCTGGTCCACCCCCTTCGGCCTGCCGCCCTTTGCTGACATCACCCCGGCGCATTTCCGCGAGGCCTTTGAAACGGCCATGCAGAGCGCCCGCAAGGAAATCAACGCCATCGCAAATCAGGCAGAAGCACCAAGCTTTTCCAATACGATCATTGCCCTTGAAACGGCTGGCGAGGACCTGTCCCGCGTTGCCCGCACCTTCTTCAACCTGACTGGCGCGCACACCAATGCCGAACTTCAGGACATCGAGCGTGACATGGCGCCGAAACTCGCCAAGCACAGCTCCGACACCATGCTGAACCCGAAGCTGGCCGCCCGCGTGTTTGACCTTTGGGAGCGGCGCGACAGCCTCGGCCTGACTGGCGAGCAACTGCGGGTGCTGGAGCGCTACAAGCTCGGTTTCACCCGCTCGGGGGCGGGGCTGGACGAGGCCGGGAAGGCGCGCATGGCCGAAATCGGCCAGGAGCTGGCGACCCTCGGCACCCGCTTTGCCCAGAACGTGCTGAAGGATGAATCCAGCTATCAGCTGGTGCTGGAGACGGAGGAAGACCGCGCCGGCCTGCCCGATTTCCTGCTTGCCGCAGCCGCTGCCGCCGCCCGCGACCGGGGGCTGGAGGGCAAGCACGTAATCACCCTTTCACGCTCCTCCATCGAGCCGTTCCTGCAATTCTCCACCAACCGGGAAAAGCGCGAGGAAGCCTTCAAGGCCTGGGCCGCACGCGGCGAGACCGGCGGGGAGACCGACAACCGCGAAATCGTGGCACGCACGCTGGCCCTGCGCGCCGAAAAGGCGCAGCTGCTCGGCTATCCGCATTATGCCGCCTACAAGCTGGACGACTGCATGGCCAAGACGCCGGAGGCCGTGCGCGCCCTTCTGACCCGCGTGTGGGCGCCTGCCGTGGCGCAGGCCCGCACCGAGCGCGACAAGCTGGCGGAAGCAGCCCGTGCTGAGGGCAACAACGCCCCCATCGCCCCGTGGGACTGGCGCTATTATTCCGAAAAGGTGCGCAAGCGCGACCATGACATCGATGAGGCGGAGCTGAAGCCCTATCTGCAGCTCGACAAGATGATCGAAGCCGCCTTCGACACCGCCACACGCCTGTTCGGCCTCACCTTCAAGGAGCATAAGGGCCTGCCGGTCTATCACCCGGATGTGCGCGTCTTCGAGGTGCGCGCCCGCGACGGCAAGCATGTGGGCCTCTTCCTCGGCGATTATTTCGCCCGCCCCTCCAAGCGCTCCGGCGCCTGGATGAGCGCCTTCCGTCCGCAGCACCGGGCGAAGGGTGAAGTCACTCCTATCATTGTCAATGTCATGAACTTCTCGAAGGGCGCCGATGGCGAGGCTGCCCTGCTGACCTTTGACGACGCCCGCACTCTCTTCCACGAATTCGGCCACGGGCTGCATGGCCTGCTGTCCAATGTCACCTACCCGTCCATTTCCGGAACGTCCGTGGCGCGAGACTTCGTGGAACTGCCCTCGCAGCTTTACGAGCACTGGCTGAGCCAGCCGGAGGTGCTGTCCCGCTTTGCCGTGCATTACAAGACCGGCGAGCCCATGCCCAAGGCGCTGCTCGACAAGGTGCTGGGCGCACGCAACTTCAATCAGGGCTTTGCCACGGTGGAATACACCGCCTGCGCCCTCCTCGACCTCAATATCCACGAGATCGCGGACCCGGCGGGCATTGATGTCACGGCCTATGAAAAGAGGGCGCTGGCGGAAATCGGCATGCCGGAAGAAATCATCATGCGCCACCGCATCCCGCATTTCTCTCACGCCTTTTCAGGCGAAGGCTATTCCTCCGGCTACTACAGCTATATGTGGTCAGAGGTGATGGACGCAGACGCCTTCGGCGCCTTCGAGGAAACCGGCAACATCTTCGACCCCGCCACCGCCACCCGCCTCCACGACTTCATCTACTCCGCCGGCGGCCGCCAGGACCCCGAAGAAGCCTACAAATCCTTCCGCGGCCGCGGCCCGGATATTGATGCGCTGCTGGAGAAGCGCGGGTTGAAGGCGGCGTGAGGGGTTAGAGGGAAGTCATGCCCCGGCCCGGGGAACCGGGCTGGGGTGCCAGGTGTTTAGGCTGCATCCTCTCACTCTTTGCCGGTGACAATCGGCAATGTCTCAAGATGCTTGCCGATGGCCTCGGCAACATCTTTATGCATGGGAAGGTTGGTCTTTTCGGCCTCCCATCGCTCCGTGAAGAGCGCGACGGTTTCCTCGGCAGTGTCGAGGGCAAGCTTGCGTGGCAGTTTGGCTTCTCTGGCCTTGCGTAAGAGGTCCGCGATCTCTTGGGTTTCGTATCTCATCGATGTTTATTTCTGCATCAAAAAACAAACATGATGCAGAATAATGCATCATGATCTGCGCACTCCCCACCCCCTGCGTCCCTTTGCCATTCCCCCGCACATCGACACTGCCCCCTCCCACCGGTAGATTTGCCCGGACAGATACTCCCCCCGAGGGCGCCGTGTGGTGCCGGGTTTGGCTGATGGTGGTTCAGGATGCAGGTTTCGTCTCAAGGCTCTCCCTCTGACAATGCGGCGTCACAGGCCACGCATCCACTGTTCCGGGCGGGGATGGTGGCTGGCGGGCTTTGCGGGGCGGCAGGCGTCGCGCTGGCGGCGCTTGGCACACATATGGATGCAACCGGGCTGATGAGCGTGGCCTCCGGCATGCTGCTGTTCCACGCCCCGGCGTTTCCGGGCCTCGGCGCGCTGGCGCAGCTGCGGCGGGTGCCGCTGCTGCCCGTGGCCTTCGTACTGCTGCTGGCAGGCGTGGCGCTGTTCAGCGGCGATCTGGTCAGCCGGGCGCTCACGGCTGAACGGCTGTTTGCCATGTCCGCACCCACGGGTGGCACGCTGATGATCTGCGGCTGGCTCGCCGTGCTGCTCAGCGCGGCCTTCGTGCGGCCGCGCTGAAGATCAGCCTCCCGGTGCGTTTGGCACACCGGGAGCTTCCCTCAGGTCTTGGAGATGGAATTGCCGCCGTCCACAGTCATCGCCGTGCCGGTGACGAAGGAGGCATCGTCACTGAGGAGGAAGGCGGCAGCAGCCGCGATTTCTTCCGGCAGGGCGAGGCGTTTCAGGGCATGCAGCCCGGCCACCCAGTCCAGCGAGGCCTGATCCTGCGGCGCCATGTCCGTGCGGGTGCCGCCCGGCAGCAGCGCGTTGACCCGGAGCCCCGCCGCGCCATGTTCGGCGGCCAGAACCTGCGTCAGGCCAATGAGCCCCGCCTTTGCGGCGGCATAGGCCGCCATGCCCGGCAGGCCCGCCGCATGGCCGACGAAGGTGGAGGTGAAGACGATGGCGCCCTGCCCGCCATCGGCCAGCATAGCCGGGATCTGCGCCCGTGCCAGATGGAAGGCGCTGGTGAGGTTCACCTCCAGGACCCGGTGCCAGTTGGCCGGGCTCATCTGCGGCAGAGGCACCATGTCCCCCACCATGCCGGCATTGTTGAAGGCCCCGTCAAGGCGGCCGAACTGGCCGAGCGCGGCATCCACCAGCGCCTGCGCATGTTCCGCCTCAGCCACATCCCCTGAGACGGCGACGGCTGCACCGCCACCCGCGCTGATCTCAGCTGCCAGCGCTTCCAGCCTGTCCTTGCGTCTGGCGCCAATGACGAGCCTTGCGCCGCGTGCCGCAAACATCCGCGCTGCCGCTTCGCCGATGCCGCTGCTGGCGCCGGTGATGATGATGACCTTGTCTTTCAGTTGCATGGATCTGCTCTCCGGTTGAAAACACCGGCAAGCTAGGCGGCAGGAGAAGCCGGGACGACCCGAAAACAGACCGGCAAGCTATTGTCCGGACAGGAATATTTTTGCATTCCGCTCGCTTTCCGGGTTGCGGCGGATGGGGGAGCGGAAGGCACCAACGGCAAAGGGCGGAGCCGTGCCCGGCCCCGCCCTTTGCTCATCCTGTGAAGCTGTGCGGCGTCACTTCAGCCGTGCCGCATGCCATTCCACGTGATCGCGGCCAAAGGTGGCGACGAAGTTGTAGGAATGGTCATAACCCGCCTGCAGACGCATGGTGGAGGGCGTGCGGGTACGGCCCAGCGCTTCAGCGAGGGCTTCGGGCTTCAGCAGGTCCAGGAACTGGTCGGACAGGCCCTGATCGACCAGAAGATCCGAAGACCAGCCCTTGTCCGCCAGAAGATGCACCGCATCATGGCCGCGCCACAGGCTTTCGTCCGGGCCGAGATATGCCCCCAGCTGCTTGCGGCCCCAGTCCGAGGCGGACGGGTGGGCAATCGGGGCGAAGGCCGAAAGCGAGGCATAGTGGCCGGGGTGGCGCATGGCGAGCGTCAGCGCGCCGTGGCCGCCCATGGAATGGCCGGTGATGCCGTGGCTGTCCGTCACGGGGAAGGACGCGGCCACGAGATCGCGCAACTCGCGCACCACATAATCTTCCATGCGGAAATGCGGTGCCCATGGCGCCTGCGTGGCGTTGACATAAAAGCCCGCGCCCTGCCCCAGATCATAGGCCTCGTCATTGGCGACACCCTCGCCGCGCGGGCTGGTGTCGGGGAAGACGATCGCCAGCCCGAATTCGGCCGCATGGGCCTGCAGTCCGGCTTTGGTCATGGCGTTCTCGTGAGTGCAGGTCAGGCCCGACAGATACCACAGGCAGGGCACGCGCCCCGCCTTGGCCTGCGGCGGCAGGTAGACGGCGAAGGTCATCGGCACGCTGCAGACATTGCTGTCATGGGTGTAGACGCCCTGCACGCCGCCGTACATGCGGCTTTCGGAAACGGTCTTCATCACCCGCCCCTCAATAGACCACGACGGAGCGGATGGACTCGCCCGAGTGCATCATGTCGAAGCCCTTGTTGATGTCTTCCAGCGGCAGCAGATGGGTGATCATCGGGTCGATCTCGATCTTGCCGTCCATGTACCAGTCAACGATCTTCGGCACGTCCGTGCGCCCGCGCGCGCCGCCGAAGGCGGTGCCCATCCAGGTGCGGCCGGTGACGAGCTGGAACGGGCGGGTGGAGATTTCCTGACCGGCACCGGCGACGCCAATGACGACCGACTTGCCCCAGCCGCGGTGCGAGCATTCCAGCGCCTGGCGCATCACCTTGGTGTTGCCCGTGCAGTCGAAGGTGTAATCCGCTCCGCCGATGGTGTCGGCACCGCGCTTCGTCAGATTGACGATATAGGCAACGATGTCCTCGCCGATTTCCAGCGGGTTGACGAAATGGGTCATGCCGAAGCGCTCGCCCCATTCCTTCTTGGAGTTGTTGATGTCGACGCCGATGATCATGTCCGCACCGGCAAGGCGCAGGCCCTGAATGACGTTGAGGCCGATGCCGCCGAGGCCGAAGACAACCGCTGTGGCCCCCATTTCCACCTTGGCCGTGTGGATCACCGCGCCGATGCCGGTGGTGACGCCGCAGCCAATGTAGCAGATCTTGTCGAAGGGCGCGTCCGGATTGACCTTGGCGAGCGCGATCTCCGGCAGAACCGTGTAGTTGGCGAAGGTGGAGCAGCCCATGTAGTGATGGATCTTGTCCTTGCCGATGGAAAAGCGCGAGGTGCCGTCCGGCATCAGGCCCTGCCCTTGTGTAGCGCGGATGGCGGTGCACAGGTTGGTCTTGCGCGACAGGCAGGACGGGCACTCGCGGCACTCGGGCGTGTAGAGCGGAATCACATGGTCGCCCGGCTTCAGGCTGGTGACGCCCTTGCCCACTTCCACCACGACACCGGCGCCCTCATGGCCCAGAATCGCCGGGAAGATGCCTTCCGGATCAGCGCCCGACAGGGTGAAATCATCGGTGTGGCAGATGCCGGTGGCCTTGATTTCGACCAGAACCTCGAAGGCGCGCGGACCTTCCAGATTGACGGTCATGACTTCCAGCGGCTTACCGGCCTGCAAGGCGACTGCGGCGCGAACTTCCATGGGATCTCCCCTCCTTCAATGGGCAAGTCATCAATGATGATCGCCGTTTTATAAGCAGTGACGCTCATGTCAGCCACCCCCGGTAACAGATCGAGCGGCGGAGCCTGTCACGAAACGCGACACAATTTGTCCAGCCAGTCACACAGAGCCCCTGATCCACCCCCATTGAACGGGTCCACCTTGAAGTATGGTTTTGACCCTGAAGGAGGACCACAATGGCAAACAAGCGACACAAGCCCGACGAGATCGTCACGAAGCTTCGGCAGGTTGAGGTTTTGCGCGGCCAAGGCATGGCGATGGCGGATGCCGTTCGCCAGATCGGCGTTTCCGAGCTGACGTTCTACCGGTGGCGTAAGCAATATGGCGGCATGAGCCGTGACCAGCTTCGGCAGTTGAAGGATCTCCAGAAGGAGAACGAACGGCTTCGCAAGGCGGTGGCGGATCTGACGCTGGACAAGCTGATCCTGACGGAGGCTGCGCGGGGAAACTTCT
>NZ_LIPT01000024.1 GCF_001418225.1 Pannonibacter indicus
CACCGCAGTCGGGGCGAAGACCGCCTACATCGCTCCCGGCAGTCCATGGGAGAACGGCTACATCGAGAGCTTCAACGCGCGCCTGCGCGACGAACTCCTCGACGGCGAGATCTTCTACACGCTCAAAGAGGCCAGGATCATCGTGGAAAGCTGGCGTCGGCATTACAACACCGTGCGTCCGCATGGATCGCTCGGCTACAAGCCGCCGGCGCCGGAGGTCTTCATCCCGGCATTCGCGCGGGCGGCCCTGCAACCCCAACCAGCAATGCCGCCCGCGCTGGCGCCACGACCATCATTGCACTAACAATCAAATTGGACCCGTCCGTGGGGGCCGATCAACCTGGAACCGGGCGAGGGTTCGATCACCGGTGGTTTTCTCAAGCGAGCGATCCTGAAACCGCCTCCGGGCCTCGAGGAAGGCGATGCTGTCGCCCGGTTTCGCTGGCAGGTCCGATCCGTCGATGAGGGCTTCGACTACAGCAAGTTGGTCGGGAAATGATCCGCCGCACGATCCGCGAGTGGGAGCGCATCGCCTACGGGCCCGGCGACACCGAGATCCCAGGGACGCAAGGTGACCGGCTTGCCGCGGTTGCGAGAGCATCGACCTTCTCCGGGCGCGGGGGTGAGGGTGTTCTGGAACACGGGCGAAAGGGACTCCGCGCACGTGGCGTCGTCGGCGTCATAGCCACCCCCGGCTGCCAACTGGAGATTCTCCCAAAGATCGAGGGGGGCGGCGAGAGCGGGATGTCGGATGCGGTACTCAGGCAGCGCCTCATCCACATGCTTGCTGTAGCCTACGATCTGCCAATTGAAGCCGGCGCAATGACGCAGCTCGGCTGGCAGCGCGAGACCGTGCTCGAACTTCTGATCCGTCTGTTCTGTGCGAAGCTGACCGACGCGGTCCGGCAGGGGATGCCGCGCCACTACCTCGAACACGAAGATGACCTGCCTGCGCTTCGGGGACGCCTGGACGTGACACGGCAGTTCTCGACGCTCGCGGTCTCGCCACAAAAGCTGGCGTGCCGCTTCGATGCTCTGTCGCCGGACATAGCCCTGAATCAGGTCATGCGGGCGGCGGTCAGCAAGCTGTCGCGCCTGTCCGGTTCACCGGATAACCAGCGCGCGCTGCGCGAACTGAGCTTCGTGTACGCCGACGTAGCCGACGTCCCTCCGACCGCCCTCCGCTGGGACCGGATCGTCCTGGACCGCACCAATCGTCGTTGGCGGGATCTCCTGTCCCTCGCGCGCCTCTTTCTATCGGACCGGCACCAGCAGACGAGCGCGGGGACCATCGATGGTCACGCCCTACTCTTCGAGATGAACGCCTTGTTCGAAGCATACATCGAACGGACCCTGTCGCGTGCTCTGGCCGGCACGGGCTTCCGTGTGTCGTCGCAAGGCGGCCATCGGGATTGTCTCTACGAGGGCGAGACCGGCCGCTTCCGCACAAGGCCGGACCTCATCCTCCGGCAGGGCGAGAAGATCGCGCTGATCATCGACACGAAGTGGAAGCGCATGACGCCACGGATCGACGATCCAAAGCAGGGGGTCAGCCAGGCGGACGTCTACCAGCTGATGGCATATGGCAGGCTCTACGACTGCCCGAACGTCGTACTGCTATATCCCCATCATGGCGACCTGCCGCCAGATCCGATCCGCCGGCGGTACTCCATCGCGGCAAGGGGGGCGGACGAGACACTTACCGTCGCCACGCAAGACCTCGCCGGCAAACAGCGAGACCATAGAGAGGCCCTTCGGCAGCTCGTCATGGATTGCTTGGCGCGCGAAAGCGTGCCGGAAGCGCCCGGCCATCACGGCAGCACACTTTTCGAAGCGATATGAAGGACTTCGGCCCCTCTTGCTTCCACAGTGCTTCCATGGGTGCTGGAAACGCAAGCGCCGCCCCGGAGGGAGGCGTTTAAGCGTTTGGAAACGAAAAGATTTTTGGTTGCGGGGGCAGGATTTGAACCTGCGGCCTTCAGGTTATGAGGCCACCTGAGGGAGTCTGAATAATTTTGACAAATCAAACCCTTAGAACGACTTTGGACTCGCAACGTCATCCACGTGTCGCACGGAGCAGACGCAACGCATTGGGAACGAATGGGAACTACGAAGCCAGAGCCGCCTGAACCGCTTCTCGCGCCTTTCGCCCCAGTGCAGCACGGTCATGATTGTTCATGCCGAGCCAGTTGGGAATCAGGGCTCCTTGCGACGCAAAATGCTCGACATGCACGAAGGTGATGTCTCCATCGGAATAGGCCACCTCGTTCACTGTCCTCCACTTTCCCGGGCGCGCTGCCTCAACCAGCTTTCGCGCGGCCCGGACATAGTTGAGCTTCGTGCCCAAACCGAACATGACGACAAGCCGGGTCCGTGACGGCAACGCGCCGAGGAACTGCGAAGCACAGTTCATCGCCACCTCGTTCCCGAAAGGCGTGGCCATGAACTTGTCGAGCATGCCGCCACCCGAGCCTTTCCAGGCTTGAGCCTTCTCGTCATAGCGCTCGACAGTGCATCGAACGAGCGAACCGAAATGAAACCGGCCATTCCTGTCGGAGATGAGGCGATCGACCATTCCCTTGTAGTCACCATTCGTTGGCGTTGGGACGACGCCGATGTGGGAGAGGATCTTGCCCACGGCCGTGCGCGATCCTTTGTAGGCAATCTCATCGTGAGGTGAACTCGCCAATGCGCCGGCTTGCGTCGGCCCCTTCGAGAACCCAAGCACGACAATCTCGGGCTCCACGCTGCCCCACGCGAGCGGGTTCGAAGTAATCCGCCACGTGCGGTCTGGTGACTCGCGTCTAGTCTTGTCGAAATCGGAGGCCGTCGCGGGCGCGAAGCAGCGCACGCAATTCACGCGACCGTGCGAGGGAAGGCAGCTCATTGGAATTCCTGTCGTTTTTTTCTAACAGTTATCCAAGCACGCGCTGCTCCACAAGAGCCATCGATTTCTGGTGATCGGGCGACGGGAACAGGTGGCCGTAGCGCTCCATGGTCATCTGGATCGAGGAATGGCCCGCGAAGGTCATCACCTCCTTGATCGAGAAGCCCTGCTCGATCCAGAGCGACACCGCGAAATGACGCAGGTCGTGCCAGCGCAGCTTCACGCCGACCTTCGCCTGCAGCTTGCGGAAACGGTCCTGCGTTCTGGTGTGCTGGAGGACGCCGCCGCGCGGGGCGGGGAATACCAGACCGAGGTCGCTTTTCGGGCAGCGCAGTTTCCAGCGGCGCAGCGCGTTCAGCACCATTGGCCCGGCGGGGATGTCGCGATAGCCCGCGCGCGATTTCGGCTCGCCCATCTGGTTGTAGGCATCGGCGCGCTGGCGCACGTGGATGAAGCCCTTCTCGAAATCCACGTCCTGCCAGCGCAGCCCGCGCAGCTCCGAAGCACGCAGGCCGGTCAGGGCCGAGACAATCAAATGCGGCTTGAAATCCTCGTCGGCAGCCTCGATCAGCGCGCGGATCGTCTCCTTCGAGGGCACCGGCGCCTTGTAGTCGATCCGGCTCGACTTGATCACCCGCACGCCTTGCGCGGCGTTGGTGAAGAGCTGGCCGTTGTCGATGGCATGGTCGAGGATGAGCTTGAGGACCGACAACGCGCGTCGCGTGAGATGTTCGGACCGGCCGTTCAGCAACAGCCGGTCACGGAACTCGTTCACATGACGGCGGGTCAGCTGGACGATCAGCTTGTCCCCGATCCCGACCTTCGCATCCGTGATGTGCAGTCGGACATAGTCGCTGTAGCCGCGAAGCGTGGTGCGCTCCATCCGCCGCCCCGTCTTGCAGCGCATCTCGCAATGGTCGAGCCACGCCTTCGCGGCATCGGCCACGGTGATGCTCTCGCTGTCGGCCAGATAGGTGTTGTTGGCGACCAGCGAGCGGACCTTGACAAGATAGACGTCGGCGTCCTTCCGGCGCGGGAACAGCTTCGAGCGGCGCTTGCCGGCCTGGTCCGTAAAATCGACCTGCCAGCGCACCAGACCCGAGGGCAGTGTTCTTTTTCGGATCGTCGCCATTCCACCTCCAAGTCGTTCATGACGCTCGATTTTGGCGCACAGGCAAGGTCTGTTTCGGGCCGGCGCACGAATACCATTGACAGTGCGTCAGCAGTCATATATCCATACATCTGACACAACGTCAAAGGTATTCGACATGACCCCGACCCTAACCATCCAGCAGCTCGCCGAGGCCACCGATCTGAGCCGCACCCAGATCGACCAGTGGATCTCGCGCGGGCACTTCAAACCCAAGAACCCAGCCGAAAGCGGCAAGGCGCGGGCCTTCACCGTCGAGGATGCGGTCGTGCTGGGCACGCTCGCCGAGCTGGTGCGCATCGGCCTGACGCCGAGCGTCGCCTCGATGCACGTGCACAGCGTCTACGCCTTCACCGACGACGACGCGCTTCTGGTGGTGAGCCAGGGGCCGGACAAGATGGCGGGCGGCAACGGCGCGCTCTACTACGACCCCGCCAATCCGGCGACGCATGGCCGGATCGTGCGCGCCCGCGACCTGGCCGGCATCGCCACCGATCCGAAGGTGCGCTCCATGGCGGTGGTCAATCTCAGCGAGGTGGTGAAGCGGGTGCTGAAGGCGGCCGGCGCCAGCTGATCGCCCGCGAGGAGTTCGACATGATGAACGAGGAGATGCGGGTTCAGCCCGCGATGGGAGAGCTTTGCCCGACAATAGCCGACGACCTGCTGCGCGGCGCCGACGCCATCGCCACCTTCGTGTTCGGCAGCACGAAGCACCGTCGCAAGGTCTACTACTACGCCTCGGACGCCAAGGTGCGCATGCCTGTATTCCGCATCGGCAATGTCATCTGCGCCCGCAAATCCACGCTGATCGAGTGGATCGAGCGCCAGGAGGGTATCCGATGAGCGAGATCGCTCCGCTGTTCATCGGCACCGACGATCACGTCATACTCGGCAACCGGATCCGGGAGTGCCGCGAGGCGCTGATGTACCTGCTGCGTCACTCCATCGCCGGCAGTCCGCATTACCGCGAGGCAAAGCTGTCCATCGCCGCCCTCGACCGGCTGCGCAGCGAGCTCGACTGCCATCTGCAGGAGACGACACCGCGCGCGCGGGATCCGCGTCGTTTGGCCGACCGGGTCTATGCCGGCCGGGAACGCCTCGTCGCCTGTCTGGCGACGCCCGCCGAGCGACGGCGCGACAGCTTCGCCGGCTGGGAGATGGACGAGGTATGACCCCATGGCCGATGATGTGCTCGCCCATGCCCGGCTCTATCTGGCCCTCGGCTTCGCCGTGCTGCCAGTGCACTTCCCCTACGAGCGGGACGGCCGGAGGCAATGTTCCTGCGCGCGCGAGGATTGCGGCCAGCCGGCCAAGCATCCCTTCGGCCGCCTGGTGAGAAACGGCGTCAAGGACGCGAGCACCGATCCCGAGACCGTCGAACGCTGGTTCGCCAGCACCGCCTTCAACATCGCCATCGCCACCGGGGCGGCCAGCGGCATCTTCGTCCTGGACATCGACCCGCGCCACGACGGCGACGAGGCACTGGCGGCGCTCGAAGCCGAGCACGGTCCCCTGCCCGCCACCTGGCGTTTCCTGACCGGAGGCGGCGGCGAGCACATCCTGTTCCGCCATCCGGGGCGCACCGTCCCCAACAGCGCCGGCGTCCTCGGTCCCGGCATCGACGTGCGCGGCGACGGTGGCGCCATCGTCGCCCCGCCCTCGCACCACATCTGCGGTCGCCCCTACGCCATCTCGGTCGACCACCATCCCGAGGACGTGGCGCTCGCCGACGCACCCGACTGGCTGCTGAACCGCATCCTGGGATCCCGCACGGCGGACAAGGCGCGCAAGGCGACGGAATGGCGGGCGCTGACCCGCGAGGGCGCCGTCAACGGCGAGCGCAACGCCTCCATCGCCAAACTGTCGGGCCTGCTGCTCGGCCGCCGCATCGACCCGCATGTCTGCCTCGACCTGATGCTGGCCTTCAACGCCACCCGCTGCAATCCGCCGCTGCCCGAGGACGAGGTGGTCGCCACTGTCGCCAGCATCGCGCGCCGCGACCGCGCGCGCCGGGAGGAGGCGCGCGGCGATGGCTGACGTCCACGACCTGCTCGACGAGATGATGAAACGCGGTCGGCCCGCCAACGCGCCGGCCGAGGCCGTCGACCGGCCCATCGAATATGCCGACGAGTCGCTGGCGCTTCGCTTCACCGCCGCCCACGCCGACGACATGCGCTACGTCCATCTCTGGGGCCGCTGGCTGCGCTGGGACGGGCAGCGCTGGCGCACCGACGAGACGCTGGAGGTCTACGACCTTGCCCGCGCCGTGGCGCGCGCCGCCTCGGCCGAGATCTGCGAGGGCGGCGGCAACGCCAAGCTCGCCTCCACCGTCGCCAGCGCCAAGACCGTCAACGCCATCGTCGGGCTCGCCCGCGCCGATCGCCGTCATGCCACCCGCACCGAGGATTGGGATGCCGACCCCTGGCTGCTCAACACGCCGGGTGGCACGGTCGATCTCCGCACCGGCAAGCTGCGACCGCACGAGCGCGACGATCTCATCACCAAGATCACCGCCGTCGCGCCCGGCGGTGGCTGCCCGCTCTGGCTGGCCTTCCTCGACCGGGTGTTCGAAGGCGATGCCGACCTCATCGGTTTTGCGCGCCGGATGCTGGGCTACTCGCTCACCGGCTCGATCCGCGATCATGCGCTGTTCTTCCTCTACGGCACCGGCGGCAACGGCAAGGGCGTCTTCCTCAACACCTGGCACAAGATCCTCGGCGACTATTCCTGCATCGCCTCCATGGAGACCTTCGTCGCCTCAAAGTCGGAGCGCCACCCGACCGACCTCGCCATGCTTCGCGGCGCCCGCGCCGTCATCGCCCAGGAGACCGAGGAGGGCCAGCGCTGGGCGGAATCCCGTATCAAGGCGCTGACCGGCGGCGACGCCATCTCCGCCCGCTTCATGCGCCAAGACTTCTTCACCTTCGAGCCGGCCTTCAAGCTGATCATCGCCGGCAACCACAAGCCGAGCTTGCGCAATGTCGACGAGGCGGTGCGCCGGCGCTTCAATCTCGTGCCCTTCACCGTCACCATCCCCAAAGCCGAGCGCGATCAGAACCTGCCCGAGAAGCTGGTCGCCGAATGGCCCGGCATCCTCGCCTGGGCCATCGAGGGCTGCCTCGAATGGCAGCGCATCGGCCTCGCCCCGCCGCCGGCCGTGCTCGACGCCACCGAGGAATATCTCGCCGACGAGGACGCCATCGGCCGTTTCCTCGACGAGCGCTGCGCTACCGGCGACCTGTTCGCCATCGAGGAGGTGCAGGACCTCTTCGCCTCCTGGCGCGACTGGTGCGCCACCACCGGCGAGTACGCCGGCACCGTGCGCCGCTTCAGCCAGAACCTCGAAGCCCGCCACTTCGCCCGCGAGCGCCATCCGGTGAGCCGCCGGAAGGCCTTCCGGGGCATCCGCCTCACCGTGCGCGCCGCCACCGGGACCGACTTCAATGACGCCTGACCGCAACGCCTTGGAAAACCTCGTTCCGAAACCTTCGAAACGATCCGTCCTTATCGGACGTATCGCCCGCACGCGCGCACGCGCGTACGTCGGATATGGGAGGAAGGTTACGAAGGTTTCGGAAGCGGCCTCGCGGCACCAACCCCACCGGACGAGACGGGAATCTTCGGCGCGATCCGGCAACGGCTTGGTTCCTGTCGGGCCGATCCGTATGCCGCGGGCAATAGCGCGATGCGTCGCCAGCGCGAGGGCGCATCATGCCTAAACTCGACCGCGCCGAGACCAAGACCGAGTTCGCCGCCCGCGTCGGCCTTACCAAGGGCCGCATCTCCCAGCTGGTGGCCGAGGGTCTGCCGGTGCGCCCCGATGGCCGCATCGACGTGGAGGCCGGGCTCGCCTGGATGGAGCGCAATCTCGATCCCTCCCGGCGCGGCAAGGGCGGCACAGCCTCCGCCGGCGCCACCACGCCCTCGGTCGCCGAGGTGCGGCGCATGCTGATGCTGGTGCAGGTCCAGCGCGCCCGCCTCGCCTACGACAAGGAGCGCGGCCAGCTGATCGACGCCGAGGAGGCGCGGCGTACAGTCTTCGCGCGCGCCCGTGCCGAACGCGACGCGCATCTGGCCTGGGTCCAGCGCACCGCGCCGCTCCTGGCCGCCGAGCTCGGCGCGGATCCTCGCGCCACCTTCACCGCCCTCGACCGGATGATGCGCGAGCATCTCGAACATCTGGCCGACATGCCCTTGGGGAGCTTCGGTGATGGTTCCTGACATTGATCTCGCCTGGCGGCGCGGCATCCGCCCCGAACCACCGATCCCTGTATCCGAGTGGGCTGACCGGCATCGCATCCTGCCGCCCACCTCGGCCGAGCCCGGCCGCTGGCGCACGGACCGCACGCCCTATCTGCGCGAGGTGATGGATGCGCTGTCCACGTCCAGCCCCTATGAACGCGTCGTGCTGATGAAAGGGGCACAGACCGGCGGATCGGAGGCCGGGCTGAACTGGCTTGGCTACATCATCCAGAACGCCCCCGGCATCGCCATGCTGGTCATGCCCTCGCTCGACATGGTGCGCCGGAATACCACCGTCCGCATCGACCCGCTGATCGAGGCCACGCCCGCCCTGCGCGAACTGGTCGCCGCACCCCGCTCCCGCGACGCCGGCAACAGCCTGTTCCGCAAGTCCTTCCCGGGCGGCCAGCTTGTGATGACCGGCGCGAACAGCGCGGTGGGCCTTCGCTCCACGCCGGTGCGCTACCTGTTCCTCGACGAGGTGGACGGCTATCCCGGCGACGCCGATGGCGAGGGCGATCCCGTCGATCTCGCGATCCAGCGCACCGCGACCTTCCGCGGGCGGCGCAAGATCTACATGGTCTCGACACCCACGCTGAAGGGCCATTCCCGCATCGAAGCCGCCTTCGAGCAGAGCGACCGGCGCTACTACCACGTCCCCTGCCTGCATTGCGGCGACATGGCCCCGATCACCTGGGCGCGCATCCGTTGGCCCGAGGGGCGGCGCGACGAGGCGTATCTCGTCTGCGAGGCCTGCGGCGGCATGCACTTCGAGCACGACAAGCCCCGCCTGCTGGCCGCCGGCGAGTGGCGCGCGACCTCTGAGGGCGACGGCCGCACCGCGGGCTTCCACCTCTCCGCGCTCTACTCGCCTTGGGAGACATGGGCCGAGATCGCGGCCGAGCACGGCCGCGTCCGCAAGGATCCCGCCCGGCTCCAGGTCTGGGTCAACACCAAGCTGGGCGAGTCCTGGGAGGACCAGGCGGGCGACACCGTGCCGGCCGACCCGCTCATGGCCCGGCGCGAGGACTGGGGCGAGGCGCTGCCCGCTGGTGTCGCCGTGCTAACTGCGGGCGTAGACGTGCAGGGCGACCGGATCGAGGTGCAGATCCTCGGCTGGGGCCGCGACGAGGAGGTATGGGTCATCGACTACCGCGTGCTCTGGGGCGACCCGTCCGGGCCGCGCCTCTGGTCCGATCTCGACATGGTGCTGCAGGCAACCTTCCCGCATCCCGCGGGGCTCGACCTGCCGGTGCGCGCTGCCGCCATCGACACCGGCGGCCATCACACCAAGATGGCCTACGAGTTCTGCCGCACTCGCCTCGCCCGCCGCATCTGGGCGATCAAGGGCCGCGGCGGGCCCGGCATCCCTGTCTGGCCGCGCCGCCCGACGCGCACCAACAAGGGCAAGATCCCGCTCTTCATCGTCGGCGTGGACGCGGTGAAGGACGCGGTCTACGCCCGCCTGCGGCTGACCGAGCCCGGCCCTGGGGCGATCCACTTCCCCCGCCGCCTCGATGCAGAGTATTTCCGCCAGCTGACCGCCGAGCGCGTCGTCACCCGCTTCGAGCGCGGCCGCCCCATCCGATCCTGGCAGCCCAAGCGCGACGGCGAACGCAACGAGGCGTTGGACACATTCGTCTACGCCCACGCCGCCCTGCACGGGCTGATCAGCATGGGGCTGAGGCTGAACGAGGAAGCCGACGCCGTCGCGGCGGCCGGACGCAAGGGCGAGGCGCCGGTGGCGAAGCCCGCCAGCGCGCCGGTTATCCGGTCGGCGTGGATGGGGTAGCGATCACCCGAGCCGAAAGGCGGGCTTGGCCAGCATGCGCACAGCGAGACCGATAGCGAAGACCGCATCGTGGCGCATCAGGTCCATGGCGTGCTGACCGGTGTCGAAGGCGCGGCGATCCAGATTGCTCTCGTCGTGTACATGTCGGAAATGGGAAAGCGGGTTCCGCAGGTCCATCAGCTTCTGCAGGTCGGCGATGTCCTGATCGGAAATCACGCCCCGCTCCCTGCATCGGCGCAGTGTTTCCCGGAATGAAATTCGTTCCGGAATGTCGTCCATCATCAGGCCGGCGTGCAGGTAGGCCGCCAGCAGATGCTCAACCAGCCCCTGACACAGAAGAATGGTCGCGGCGAAATTGCCGTGCACGAAGGAGGAGCGTGCCTCCACCCAAGCGTGGTAGGCGGCCTGCCCGCCGAAGATCATCGTGCCGTTAGGCCCCATCTCGCATCCGAAATCGGTCAGCATGCGGAAGCGGGAAACCTTCCCTGTAAGGTCGTCGTGCATCTCGGCCAGCAGGTACCGAACGAAATCGAGATCCGAGAGATCAGACAGAAGGTCGGGCTGATTGCCGCCGCCCTCACTCATGCGGCCTGTGCCTTGCCGTTGAAGACTTCGTGCAGCATGGCGGGAATGAGCGCGTCGATATCCTGAGCCGTGCCGGCGCGAATATTCCGAATTTGTCGCGCTTTGGCCTGCAGTCGGTCGAACCAGCGCTGGGTTTCGAGGGGCGGCACGGGGACTTGGATGGCTTCAAGCTTCTTCAGCCAAGCGTTCGGTTTCGCCCTGCGCCACCGGGAGACGCTTCTCCAAGCCGCTCCAGACCGTCCCTCGACAAGAAGTAGAACAGGAGAAATTCCGCCGTTGCGATCTCCGGATCCGGGACGCACGTCAGGAAGCGGTGAGAGCCGACCCGGCCAGAATCCTCTGCCTGCGCAATCGCGACGGCGCCTTCCCAAGCAAACACTATGTTGAACAGCAGATCGCCTTGCTCGATGCGAAATAGCCTTTTGGTGCCTACCTTCATGCCAGGAAGATCGGGCTTGTGGAATGTTCCTCGCCCGAAGGAGCGGACGCCGAGCTCGGAATAAGAGGCTGTCGGATCGATCTCGACCGGTCGGCGGACGAGGGGCGCGACTTCGGCCATCGGGCGGCGCGGAGCCCCATCGATGGCGCGGGCGAAGGCTTTCGACAACAGCGCCTGCATTTCGACGTCGGCAGCGGCGACTTCCCTCCGTCGCGCCTCGACCATCGCCGCAACGCGGTCCAGCCGCGCCACGATCCGCAGCTGCTCGTCGAGGGGAGGCACCTCGATTTTCATCTGGAGGAACTCATCCTCTTTGAGCCGTACGCGATTGGTCGAGCCTTCACTCGATCGGCGGCACAGATCGATGAACGTCTGGGTCCGCGAGTACCATTCGAAATAATGCGGGATCACGAGGTCTGAATCGATGTCGAAGCATGGGAAATCGTTGCTCACCAACGCTCCATCCAGGTCTTCCGGCACGATCCCGAAAGCGCCATGTCGTGCATCAATCCGCGAGACGAGAAACTGCCCCGAGCGGGTGCGCAGCTGACGAGACGCGGCAATCTCCGAGCCGGCCACCTCGCCACGAAGAACCAGCCCTTTCCCCCAGAGGCGAGCGGTGACTTGCTTGTACGTGACGTCCGGCTCAGGTTTCACCCATTCCTCGGACCGGGAGAGGAAGTCCCCAAGGCGCAAAGCCCGGCCGGTCATTTCTGAATCTCCGCCAGCTCTGCCTTGATCTCGTCCATCAGGGACAGGATCGTGCGTTCACGCTCGATGATCGCCTCGACGATCTCCTGCGGTTTGCGGTGGTCCTCGACCTCGCCCGAATGCGGGTTCTTGATGTCGAGATTGCAGGCGATCACCCGACCCTGATCGTCGCGCTGGATCAGCCCTTCGGCCTCCACCTTCCAGGCGCGCTCATTCTCCTCACGGTTCTTCCACCAAGCGAGGCAATCGGCGAACTCTTCGTAAGTCAGTGGCGCGGTCTTGGAATACTTCTTCCGCCCCTCGGGGCGCGGCTGCTCGTAGTACCAGATCTCGCGCGTCGGCCCGGTGGTGTCAAAAAAGATCAGATTCGTCGGGATGTCCGTGTAGGGCGCGAAGACGCCCTCGGGCAGGCGGACGACGGTATGCAGGTTGAAGTGCTCCAGCAGGTCCGCCTTGATCCGCGCCGACAGCCCGTCGCCGAACAGCGTACCATTCGGCACGACGACAGCGGCGCGGCCGCGCCCGCCGCGTTTCAGGCGGCGCATGATGAGTTGCAGGAACAGGAGCGCTGTCTCGGCCGTGCGCCGATCCTCGGGGAAGTTGTTGAGGATGCCGGTTTCCTCCTCGCCGCCGAAGGGCGGATTGGTGAGGATGACGTTGACCCGCTGATTCTCGCCGATCTCGGCCAGCCGGAAGCGTAGCGCGTTGCCCGGATCGATCCGCGGCGCATGAAGACCATGAAGGAGGAGGTTGAGCTGGGAAAGCAGAAACGGCAGCGACTTCGCCTCGCCGCCGAAGATGCTGTTCTCCTGCAGGATCTGACGTTTCTCGACGGTATCGGCTTGGCGCTCCAGATGCTGGAAGGCCTCCGACAGGAAGCCGCCAGTGCCGCAGGCGGGATCGAGCACGGTTTCGCCAAGCTGCGGATCCGTGACCTCCACCATGAAGCGCACGACCGGACGCGGCGTATAAAACTCACCGGAATCGCCTGCGGCATCGCGCATCTCGCGCAGCAATGTCTCGTAGAGGCGGCCCAGCGTGTGGATCTCTTCTGAGGAGTCGAAGTGGATGCCGTCGATCAGATTGACGACGTCGCGCAGCAGATAGCCGCTCTCCATGCGGTTAGTGAACCCCTGGAAGACAGTGGCGATCACGTCGCGCCGTTCGCGGCGACCGTTGTCGCCGCGAAGGTTGCGCAGATAGGCGAAGAGGCCGGGGCCGAGCGTTCCGTCGGGCCGTTCGGCCTGCTCGGCGGTAAGGAACGAGAGAAGATCGGGGCCTGTGATGCCATCGGCCTGCGCCGCCCAATCGCGCCAGCGGTAGGGCGGCTCGATGATCGGACGGTAATCGGCGCCGGCGAGTTCGGCACGCTCTTCCTCGATCCGTTCCATGTCGTCGAGGAACTTCAGGAACATGATCCAGGTGAGCATGGGCAGACGGTCGAGATCGCCGTTCAGACCCTTGTCCTTGCGCATGATCTTGCGCGCCGACTTGATGATGCTGTCGAGACGCTGCGCGGTTGTCTGCGGCTTCGCGGCTGCCTTCTTTCGGGCGGTTCTTGCCAAAACAAATTCTCCTGAATTCATGCTGTGTAGAGCAGACGCTGGAGCTCGGTGACGGCGCCGCGCAGCTCCTTGCTACCGCCGAAGCGTGACGCAATCTCGACGACATTGCCCCACTCGTTGAATGGCGGTACTTCGAGGATGTCGGGCAACTTGAACTGGGCGCTGCCGTGCTCGGCGTACTTTTCCAGCAGCGCGTCGAGTACCTCGCGCGCCTGCGGTCCGAATCGTTCGAAAAAGGCGAACTGATCCCACTTCACCCGGTCCGCGCGTTCGCGGCGGGTGCGCAGGGGGGCGTTGTAGGCCAAGTGGCACAGCAGATCGAACGGATCGGCTTCCGGCTTGCCGACCGCCACGCCGAGCGTTTCGAGATCGATGCCCTTGTCCTCCAGCCGCTCGACGATCTCCGCCCGGCGCTGCGGATCGAGCCAGTCCGCACGAAGTTCGGAAGCATTGGGGTACAGGGTGCGGACCTTGTCCCCGGTGTAGTCCGTAAGCTGGCGGCAGGCGAGTTGCTTTCCGTCCGCATCCAGCTCGTAGACCATGTGGCGGATGATCTCGACCTCGCCACCATCGACGTAGAACTTCCTCGGACCTGTATCCGGCTCGTCATCAATATCGACGGGATAGTCTGGAAGATCCGGCATATCGACCGGATCCGGTATCGGCTCCTCGGTTTCGTGCTCTTCGATAACCGCACCTTCGGCGTCGATCACCTCCTCCTGCTCGCGCACGGGCTCACCGTCGAAAGCAGGATCGGCGAACTTCTCAGTAGCGGTGCCAGTATAGTCGATGATGTTGAACGCGAGCTTCCCGTAATCCGGCCGGAGCCGGGTTCCGCGCCCGATGATCTGCTTGAACTCTGGCATTGAGCCGACGATACGGGCGAGCACCACATTCTTGCAAGTGGGCGCATCGACACCAGTGGTCAGCAGCTGCGAGGTCGTGAGAATGACCGGAGTCTTGGTCTCCACATCCTGGAACTTCGCGCGATGGGCGCTGCCGATATCGCCTTCGTCGGCAGTCACCCGGCAGACATAGTCTGGGTAGTCCTTGACGAGATCGGCGTTGACGGTAGCCAGAACATGGCGCATCTCCAGCGCGTGTTCCTGATCGACACAAAACACGATGGTCTTGGCGAAGCGATCCGTCTCCCGCATGAAATCGGCGAGGTGCCTCGCGATGGCCTGCGTTCGGGCGCGAAGGGCCACGACGCGCTCGAAATCGCGTGTGCCGTATTCGCTGTCCGGGATCTCCCGACCGTAACGGTCGAGTTCGCCCTTCGTCGGGCGCCAACCCGCCGCATCATAGTCGGTGATGATCCGGTGAACGCGATAGGGAGCCAGGAACCCGTCGGCAATGCCCTGTGCGAGGCTGTACTCGTAGATCGGATCGCCAAAGTAGTTGTAGGTGTCGACATTGTCCTCGCGGCGGGGCGTTGCCGTCATGCCGATCTGCGTCGCAGGCTCGAACCATTCCAGAATCTCGCGCCAGTTGCTGTCGTCGCGGGCGCTGCCGCGATGGCACTCATCGACGATGATTAGATCGAAGAAGTCCCGTGGATATTCGCGATAGAGCCCAGGCCGGTTCTCATCGCGCGCAATGGATTGGTAGATGGCGAAATACATATCGCGGCTCTTGACCGCGACGCCGCCGGCGATCTTCTGGCGGGCATCGCCGAACGGGCTGAAGTCTTTCGCCATCGGGTCGTCGACGAGAACGTTGCGGTCGGCCAGGAAAAGGATCTTCGGCTTCCGATTGCTGCCCTTGGCACTCCAACGCGCAGACCAGAGCTTCCAGGCGATCTGAAACGCGACCGCGGTCTTGCCAGCGCCAGTACACAAGGTGAGCAGGACACGGTGGCGCCCCTGCAGGACGGCCTGAACGGCTCGGTTGACCGCGATCTCCTGATAATAGCGTAGCGGCTTGGCGCGATCCGGATAGGTGGGCGTCAGCAGCTTTTCGGCGACGTCATCGTCTGAGATGCCCTCCGCAGCCCGAAGTCGGCGCCAAAGCTCAGCCGGCGTCGGGAAATCAGTGATCTGGCGCTCGACGCCGGTGGTATAATCGAATTCGACGATCTCGGCGCCATTGGTCGCATAGGCGAACTTCAAGCCTAGAATCTCGGCGTATTCCTTGGCCTGCTGCAGGCCTTCGGCTGGATGATTATACCGCGATTTCGCCTCAACCACAGCAAGCGGGAAGTCCGGGCTGTACCGCAGAATGTAGTCGGCGCGCTTCTGGCGACCCCGCCGTGCCTTACCGCCCACGAAGACGATGCGCCCATCCGTAAACGTGCGCTGTTCATTGATGGCATGCGGAAGGTCGTCCCAGCCTGCCGCCTGCAGCTTGGGAACAACGAACTTTCGACAGGTGTCGGCTTCCGTAAGCGCCACAACGCCTCCTAGTTCACGCGGCGCGGGTGATGCGCTCGACCTTGATGTCGTTCGCTCTCTTCATGGCTTGAGCCAGATCGTAGGCCGCCTGAAGCCGGAACCACGTATCGGCGCCACCACCGAAAGCCTTGTCAAGCCGGATCGCCATCTCCGGCGATATGCCGGAATGGCCGTTGAGCACGTCCGAAAGCTGCTTGCGGCTGACTCCGAGCCTCTTGGCCGCCTCCGTCACGCTGAGACCGAACGGCTCCAGACAGTCATGCCGCACCGACAAACCCGGATGCGGCGGCTTCTTCATCGGCATGTCACATACTCCTAATGGTAGTCGACCAGATCGACATCACAGGCGTTGGCACCGTCAAAACGAAACACGATGCGCCAGTTGCCTGAAACGCTGACCGACCAGAACCCAGCCAGATCGCCCTTCAACGGATGCAGCCAGAACCCCGGCAGGTCCATGTTCCCCGGCTCCGTCGCCTCGTCGAGACGTGCCAGAATACGCTCGACCTTATCGGCGTAGTCCGCTGACACCCGTCGCCTCTCGGCCCTCTCGTAGAGAAGCTTGAGGCCCTTGTGCCGGAAGCTTACGATCATGGGTTAGTGTAACCCGTCACCGCTCAGTTTACAATGATCACATTTTCCGCCAATGGCGGCTGATCATTCCCAAACATTCCCAATAGCTTGAGGCTTGCCGCCGCGCGAGAATCGGCGGCATGCGGAACTTCGTCCAACGCCTTTTCGGGATCGGCAAGACGCGCGCCTTCGACGCGGCGGGCGGCGGCAGTCGCTGGGAGAGCGCCAAGACCGTCGATGGCCTGAACGCCGCGATCCTGGCGGGCGCGACCACGGCGGCACGGCGCGCCGGCTGGTATGCCCGCAACAACCCGTGGGTCGCGGCGGCGGTGGACAGCTTGGTCGGCAATGTCGTCGGCGCCGGGATCAAGCCGCAGTCGACGCATCCCGACCGCTCTGTGCGCGAGCAGCTACAGGCGCTCTGGCTGCGCTGGACCGATCACGCCGCCCCGGACGGGCTCGCGGATTTCTACGGGCTGCAGGCGATGGCCGTGCGCGCCATGGTCGAGAGCGGCGAAAGTTTCGCCCGGCTGCGCGTGGCCAGCGAGGCCAGCATCATTCCCCTCCACCTCGAGCTTCTGGATCGCGAGCAGGTGTCATCGGACCTGCATCGCGAGATCGGCGGCGGGGCGCGCATCCGTGCCGGCATCGAGTTCGACTCGGCCGGCCGTCGCGTCGCCTACTGGGTCCGCTCCTCCCGACTTGGCGACCCCTTCGGTCCGCTCCGCATGGACCCCGTGCGCGTTCCCGCCGTCGATTGCATCCACCTGTTCAAGCCGCTCGCAGCCGGCCAGTTGCGCGGCATCACCTGGCTCGCGCCGGTGCTGCTGCGGCTGCACGAGCTCGATCAGTTCGAGGATGCCGCGCTGGTGAAGGCCAAGGTCGCGGCACTGTTCACCGGCTTCATAACCGATCCCGACGGCACCGTTGGCGGGCTCTCGGGCACGAGCAATGCCGGCGTGCTGCAGGTTGGCATGGAGCCGGGAAGCCTGATCCCGTTGCCGCCCGGCGCTGACATCCGCTTCTCCAACCCGACCGAGCACGACGCCTACGCGCCGTTCGTGAAGAACCATCTCCGCGCTGTCGCTGCCGGCCTGGGACTTCCCTACGAGCTGGTGTCCGGAGACTTGGAGGGCGTCACCTATTCCTCAATCCGCGCCGGGCTCATCGAGTTCCGCCGCCGCGTCGAGCAGCTGCAGCACAATGTGGTCGTCCACCTGTTCTGTCGGCCGGTGTGGGAGCGCTTCGTGCGGTTGGCTGTGCTGTCGGGCGATCTCCCGGCACGTGACTTCGACCGCGATCCGGCAGCCTATCTCGGCTGCGAGTGGCTGCCGCCGAAGTTCGACTATGTCGATCCCAAGAAGGATGTCGAAGCCGAGATCCTCGCCATCGAGGCGGGCCTCAAGAGCCGCACCCAGGCCATCTCCGAGCGCGGCTACGACGCCGAGCAGGTCGATGCAGAGATCGCTGCGGACCAAGAGCGCGCTACGGCGCTTGGCCTCGATTTCTCCCGCGCCAAGCGCATCACGACGGAGACGGCCAATGCCTGAGACAATCACACTCCTGACCCGCCGCGCCGATCTCGCGCCCGCGACCGCCGACCGCGACGCTCGCACCGTCGAGGTGATCTGGTCGACCGGCGCGCCGGTGCGCCGCCGCGACATGGCGGGCGAATACATCGAGCGCCTCAGCCTCGATGCCGAGGCCGTGGACCTGTCGCGCCTCGAGGGCGGCTCCGTGCTCGACGCGCACCGCCAGTCCGCCGTGCGGGACGTACTCGGCAGCGTGCGCAAGGCTGCGGTCGACGGCAGGCGCGGCACAGCCCTCATCCAGTTCTCACGCAGGCCGGAGGTGGAGCCGATCTGGCAAGACGTGCTAGCCGGCATCCTGCGCCATGTCTCGGTCGGCTACGCGGTCGAGGAGTGGGCCGAGACGACCGAGAACGGCGCGCGGGTGCTGACCGCCGTGCGTTGGACCCCACACGAGATTTCCCTGGTGCCGACACCCGCCGATCCCGGCGCCAAAATTCGCATGGAGAACGACATGACCGATACCGACACCGGGGCGGCCGAGACGCCGCCAGCGACGGAGATGCAGACCCGCGCCGCCGTCAATGCCGAGATCCGATCCATTGCCCGGATCGCCGGGCTCGATCAGAGCTGGGTGGATGGACAGATCGACGCCGAGGCGGACGCCGACACCGCCCGCCGTGCCGCCTTCGAGGCACTGGCCAAGCGCAGCGCTCCCGCGGTTCGAACCGAACAGGTCCGCGTCGAGATGGGCGAGAGCCAGGACGAACCGGCCTTGCGCGCCCGCCAGATGGGCGAGGCGCTCTATGCCCGCATCAACCCGCGCCACGAGCTATCCGAGCCCGCCCGGCGTTACGCCTACGCGACGCCCGTGGACATGGCGAAGGAACTGCTGACACTGCGGGGCGAGTCCACCATGGCGCTTTCGCCCGCGAGCATCGTCACCCGCGCGCTGCACACCACTTCGGACTTCCCCATCATCCTCGGGGACACGGTCGGTCGCGTCCTGCGCGACGCCTATCAGGCGGCACCCGCCGGCGTCCGCCGCCTCGGACGACAGACCACGACGCGTGACTTCCGCGCGGTGAACAAGATCATGCTGGGCGAAGCGCCACTGCTGGAAAAGCTGAATGAGCACGGCGAGATCAAGGCCGGGACGATGGCCGAAGCGCGCGAGGCCTACAAGGTCGAGACCTGGGCACGCAAGATCGGCATCACCCGGCAGGTGCTGGTGAACGACGACCTCGGCGCCTTCGCGGACCTAGCCCGGCGCATGGGCCAGGGCGCGGCGGAAACGGAAGCGCGCATCCTCGTTGATCTGCTCGAGGCCAACACCGGCAACGGACCGAAGCTCTCGGACAACAAGACGCTGTTCCATGCTGACCACGGCAACAAGGCGGGCTCCGGCGCGGCGATCTCGGACACGACGCTCTCGGCGGCGCGGCTGGCGCTGCGCACTCAGAAGGGCATCGAGGACCGCACGATCCGGGTGACGCCGAAGAACCTGCTGGTGCCGCCCGCCCTTGAGACGGATGCCGAGAAGTGGCTGGCGACCGTGGCGCCTGCCAAGGCGACGGACGTGAACCCGTTCTCGGGATCGCTGTCGCTGGTGGTCGAGCCGCGTCTCACGAGCGCGACGCGCTGGTACGTCACCGCCGATCCGGGCGAGATCGACGGACTCGAATACGCCTACCTGTCCGGAAACGAAGGGCCGCAGGTCGAGAGCCGCTCCGGCTGGGACGCGGACGGTGTGGAGATCCGGGTGATTCTCGATTTCGGGGCCGGCTTCGTCGACCACCGCGGCTGGTTCATGAACCCGGGCGCGTGATGACGGATCTCGCCCAGCTCACGGCCTGGCGCGAGGCCCTGATGGCTGCCCGCTATCGAGGCGTGCGCACCGTCGAATACGACGGCAAGCGCGTGACCTACGCCACAGACGGCGAGATGGCGGTCGCGCTCGCCGACCTCGACCGCAAGATCGCGGCCGCCGGCGGCAGCCGCGTCTCCGTCGTCCGCATCGCATCCTCGAAAGGAGTCTGATCAGACTGCTCGCTCGCCCTCTTGGAAGGCTGCGTCGGTGATGCGCTTCAGGAGCTCGGCGTAGTGCGCGAGAGTTCCGACGTGGCCCCAGTTGATCTCATCGGGCGCGTAGCCGAAATGCTCGTCGGAGAGCGCGGCGAGCCGCGCCAGCATGGCGTCGATCTCGGCCTTGCGGGTGATGAAGGCGTCGAGGGCCATGTCGTTGGTGCACTCGGTTCTCATGGACGGGCTCCGTCATTCATCCATTCATCCCGCCCAATGACGCTCCACAGCGCACGGATAGCAACTCGTTTCTGCTGACACAGTGAAGCCATTCGCAGGACAGCGCACGCCCGCGAACACAAAGCGAACATCGCCGTCGCCCGTGTCGCATCCGTGTCGTACGGAAGAATCGGGAATGGCCGTAAGTGTTTGGAATCTTTTGGGTTCGTGTTGCGTTCTCTTGCGACACGGGCCTCAAAAGCAAAATGTCGCTAAGTCTTTGACTTAGCGCCATATTTTTGGTTGCGGGGGCAGGATTTGAACCTGCGGCCTTCAGGTTATGAGCCTGACGAGCTACCGGGCTGCTCCACCCCGCGTTGAGGTGTTTTGGCGGTTTTTTTTGCCGCGGTTTGTTGAAGAGTTTGATTTTATCTGCGTTTTGCAGGCCTGGCAGCGACCTACTCTCCCGTGTCTTGAGACAAAGTACCATTGGCGCTGGGGGGTTTCACGGCCGAGTTCGGGATGGGATCGGGTGTTGGCCCCCCGCTGGGGCCACCAGGCCGGCGAAACGCAGATGAGAGGAACTGGTCTTTTCAGCTGTTGCTGATCGATGTGTTTCTTAGTTTGAGATACGCGCGGGATGTTAC
>NZ_LIPT01000025.1 GCF_001418225.1 Pannonibacter indicus
GTCATCTCAGCTTGGCGCCAGTCTTCTGGAGGTGACCAAGCGCGATGGCTGGATGTATGCCGCCGTCTGGCAGCAATCCCTGTGGATCTGCCACTGAGTTTTTCCTCCATCTGAGATTAGAGTCCGGCCCTCGATTGAAGGACGGACAGATGAAGCGGAAGCGGTTCACGGAAGAGCAGATCATTTGGATGACAGTTCAGTGGCAGGTCAGTTCTTCTGTCGTAAGAAGATGCTTTGTTTCCAGTGGCATTCTATAGCTCCTTTGTCATTGCTTTGGCTGCGGAGATGTCCCGTTTCTGGTTACCTTTGTCGCCTCCACAGAGCATCACCACAACAACATCGCCCTGTCGTACGAAATAGAGGCGGTCTCCCGGCCCATAGTCGATTCGAGCTTCACTCACACCATTTCCGACAGGCTTGATATCTCCAAAATTGCCAAGGCTTCAGGAGATCAAGATGGCGCAGACAGCCATTCCCTTCCATTTTTGCCTTGGCGGCACCTCGCGCGGCCCCTATTTCCGGCGGGAAGACCTGCCTCAGGACCGCGAGACGCTGGCCTGACGCCGGACACAAAGGGCATCATCACGGCCGCAGACCTTGCCCTGATGCAGCCCCGCTCCATTCTGGTGAACACCGCACGGGCCGGGCTGATCGCCCCCGGCGCCCTGCGGGCCGCACTGGACGCGGGCCGTCCCGGACTTGCGGCGCTGGATGTATTCGACGAAGAGCCGCTGACCGATGCCGGCGACCCGGTGCTGTCACATCCGCGCGTGATCGCAACGCCGCACATCGGCTTTGTCACGGAGGAGGAGTTTGACCTGCAGTTTGCCGACGTGTTCGATCAGGTCAATGCCTTTGCCGCCGGCAAGCCGGTGCACCTGGTCAATCCGGAGGTGCTTTGACCCCAAAGAGGCGCGCCGCAACCGGCGCGCCCAGGATCACGATGACGATGCGGGTCAGATGGTGCAGGATGACGAAGCCAAGATCAGCACCGGCGACAATCGACAGCACCGTCATCTCCGCCTGTCCGCCCGGTGCAAAGGCGAGGAAGCCTTCCACCGGCTGAGCCAGGCCTGAGAGCGTGACAATTTCGGTGAAGATGGCCGCAAGCCCGGCCAGCAGCACGACGAAAGCAAGGCCGGACAGGATGAAGCTGCGCAGCTCGCGCAGCGTCACCCCCATGTACTGAACACCAATCCCCATGCCGATGAACAGCTGCGCACCGAGAATGACTTCCGCGGGCGGGCGGCTGTGAATGAGACCGCTCAACGACAGGACTGCGGTCACGATCATCGGCCCCAGGATCGACGCGCCGAACAGCCCGATCCGCTCCCCGCCTTTCCACCCAATCACAGCTGCCGCAGCCATCAGCAGAAGCTCGATCACCGGCAGATCCCGCATCGGAGCGCCGACGGCGCCCGAGAGACTGGCCCCATAAAGGGTGGTCAGAATGATGGGTGCCAGGGTGACAATGACCAGAACGCGGGTGGCATGAATGAGGGCCAGCGCCCGGACATTCGCCCCGGCCTCTTGACCGAAAATCACCATGTCCTGCAGGCCGCCGGGCATCGCCGCGTACCAGGCCGTCACCGGATCATAGCCGAGGCGCCGGAAGAAGGGCACGCCGACAGCCCCGATCACCGCCACATATACCGGAACCAGGGCAACGCTGCCGGCCATCTGGGGAATGCGTCCGACCACCTCCGGTGTGATGGAGGCCCCCACGGCAACGCCCAGGACCGTCCGTGCCAGAACAGAGACCGTGCCCATGCCCTTCAGCGGTGCACCGGACAGGGCCGCCAGCAGGCATGCGGCCATCGGGCCAAAGAGAAAAGGCAGCGGCAGACCGAGCACATAGAACACCGCCACACCCAGCCCCGCAATGGCGAGCGTCATCATCCTTTTTGTCATGCTTCTTGTCAGATCCGCCGGCACATCTGCCTCCTTGCGCTTTCTTGCATCCAAATGTATACAGTCGGATACCAAAAGATACAAGCGAGTTCACCCGATGGCTGAAGACAGCGAAATCCCGCAGGGCCAGGCGGCCTACCGCCGCTTGCTGGAAGACATCCGCGATGGCGGCCTGGCCCCCGGCATGCGCCTTCGCGAGACCGAGCTGGCCGAGCGGCTGGGCATCAGCCGCACGCCCGTCCGCGAGGCCATCCGGCAGCTGGAAGCGGACGGCCTCGTCGTTCACCTGCCCCGGCAGGGCGCCTCGATCCGCACGCTGGATCATGCGGAAGTGGTCGAGCTTTATGAAATGCGGGCGGTGCTGGAAGGCACGGCGGCACGGCTCGCCGCACGCGCGGCCTCAAGCATCGAGCTGGCGGAACTCGCCGCCCTCAACAACGAGCTGGCGGCCGCGCCTGCTGGCCCGCAGGCCCGCGAGCTGAACCGGCAGTTTCACCGCACCCTGTTCGATGCGGCACGCAACCGGTTTCTGCTGAAGTCGATCAGTGCCCTGCAGAAGACCCTGCTCATTCTCGGCCCCAGCACCCTGTCAGATCCGGAGCGCGCTGCGCTGGCCGTGGCCGAACATGCGGCGGTGCTGGCCGCCCTTGAGGTCCGCGATGGCGCGGGCGCTGAGGCGGCCATGCGTGCGCATGTGGAAGCTGCCTTGTCTGCCCGGATCCGCAGCATGCGTGGCCGCGAAATTCCGCTGGAAGATGACGTATGAAAGACTGGCCCGGACAGCGAAGGTTGCTGCATTGAACAGCGGCCGGCAAGGATGACCGGGACCTCTCCGATGGAGGACAGGATGGCTGGCAAAAACGCTACGCCCTACAGGTCCGTCCAGTGCCCGGCCTGCATGGTCACCCATGCGCCAACTGCACCATCTTGTTGGCAAGCACCAGCTTTTCGGCAAGGGTGACGGCAAGCAGGCGGTGGAAGAGGAGGGCGAGCTCGCTGTCGGTGTGCTCCAGCTTCTCAAGATCTGCCCGGCAAAGACGGTAAACGGTGGCGGGGCTTTCCACCACCACATCGGCAGTGCGCTTACCGTTGAGGCAGTGGCCGACCTCCCCCACCACCGCGCCGGCCGTCATGGTGCGCAGGCGCAGGCTTCGGCCATCGGGAAGCGTCATTTCCACACGCACGCGGCCTTCTCCGACAAGGAAAAAGTCATCGGCCGGGTCGCCCGCCCGGATCAGCGCCGTGCCCGGCTCCAGCTCCAGCCGCTCCATGGCGCCTGCAAGATCGGCAAGGCGCGGATGCGGTCCCAGGATCGATTCCAGGTGATGGGATATCTCCGCCCCGGCAGGGAGCAGCTTTTCCTCCACCAGCAGCGCGTCCTCGCACAGTTCCAGTGCATGATCGAGATCGGCGGCACAGGTGACACAATGCGCGCTGTCTCCTGCTCCGGCTCCCGTATTCAGACCGGAACGGGCCAGCGCTGCGGCAACGCTCTGCGGCATCGCGCTGAAGATCAGGCGCACGCCTGCCCGCTCCGTCATACCGTGGATCTTGGCAAAACCGGCAGCCGCGGCGGAGTCCATGCCGCTCATGCCGCTGAGATCGATGATGAGAAACCGCAGCGGCGTGCCGGAGGCCTGACCAGCCCGCTTGCGCACGCGGGCCACAACCTGCTCCATCGTGCCGAAGAAGAGGTAGCCCTGCAGGCGCAGCACATGGATCTGCTCCCCTTGCCGGTCGAGCGCGCGCACGGCTTCTGCCGAACGGTCCACACCGCTGCGCAGCTGGCGGCCATCGGCAGCCGTGCGCACCACCGGCAGGCGGGCATAATTGTAAACGAACATGACCACCGAGAAGGCCAGCCCCAGCATCAGGCCATAGAGGAAGCCCAGCACGGCAATGGAGGCGAGAATGGCCAGAACAATCAGCCATTCGCCCTGCGGCAGCTTGCGGCGGGCAGCGAAGGCCCAGTGGTAAATCAGTTCCGCGCCCAGAAACATCATCAGCCCCGCGGCGAGGAACCCGGGCATGGCGGCAGCGAGCGTCCCGGCAAAGGAAAGGCTGATGAGCAGGATCACCCCGGCAGAAATGCCTGTCAGCCGGGTTGCCGCCTGCATTTTAGCGGCGAGCAAGGTGAGGCTGAGGCCGGTATAGCCCGGCGCGCCGCCGAAACACCCGGCGAGAAGATTGGCAACGCCGCTCTCGCGCAGCTCCGCATTGGCATCCACTTCCCGGCCGAAAGCCGCCTCCAGCCCGCTGGTGTTGAGCAGCAGTCCAATGATGTTGAGGATGGCGATGCCGAACATGACCGGGATAGCCTGAACGACGGCCGCCCAGTCCGCCTGCCCCACGATCCAGAGTGGTGAGGGCAGGCTGACCATGGCATCGGCCGGAATATCCGGCAGCCATGTCCAGGCACGAGCCTGATCCGCCGAGATGCCGGCTGCGGCCAGCACCGCATAGAATGCGGCAATGGCGCCGGCCAGAGCCAGCGGCATGGTCAGCGGATGCGGCAGGCGGACAAGGCTGACCGAAAGCACCAGCGCCATCAGCACAGCGGGCAGCAGGGCGCCGAGGAATATGGGGTCTTTCACACTGGCAGACAGATCCGCCGCGAAACCTGATGCGATGGCGGCAAGGCTGTGCTCCCCCGTCACCATGACGAGCGCCCCCTCGATCAGCAGCCAGCCGGTGCCCGAGAGAAACCCGGCAATGACCGGATAGGGCAGAAACCGCACCAGCGTACCGAGCCGCAGCCGGCCGAACAGCAGGAACATCACCCCGGTCACCATGGTGCTGGCGCCCAGAATGGCAAGGATCGTCGCAATCTGCCGGTCCGTCTCCTGCCCTTCCATGCCCGCAAGAATGCCCGCCATGGAGGCGGAGAGAATGGCGATGCCGGTTTCCTGCACCAAGGCCACATTGCCCACATAGGGACTGCGCAGCGCGATATGGACCGACAGGATGACGCCGCTGAGCAGCAGCACCGCCACCCCCATGCCAAGCCCGGCCGCCAGCGGCCCGGCAAAGAGCAGCGCCGCAAAGGCGACGCCCGTGCCCAGATTGTCGAGACCCGCCGTAAGGCCGGCGGTGATGGACCGCAGATGCGCTTTCATGACCACGCCTGCCTGCTCCGGTCCCTGGCACCTTCAATGAAAAAGGTCATCCTGAACCGGGAAAGGAACTGGAGCTGAAACTGGCTGAATGTCATGGCAAACCGATGCAGCAAAACTGTGAGGCCGGGGTCCTGCCGCTTCCGGAGCATTACACTCCCGCCGCCGCACGCTTCTCAAGGACAAGGCCGCGCAGAGGAGAACCGGTCCCGGTTGAGCGACGCCCTGCGCGGCCCCGACGATACAGCATGAAGCTTCCGGCCTAGGCAAACGCATTTTTTCCATGAAATCTGCCGTTTGCAGCCTTAGCCCTGCAAAGTGGCCAATCCTGCGCACCTGCATCAACACCTGTTGAAACTTGGCGTCATGCGGGACCGTGCCGCCGCCGCCAGCATCACCGGCATTGGGACAGGCAGGCCCGTGCCGGAACACCTCGCCCTGTACAGAATGCAAGCTGCCCGAGAAGCAGGAACCTTGGGAAATAACTTGGATTCTTCAAGTGAATTTACTGAAACTTAGAGGTCACCATATACATCAAGATTGCTAAATTTTGGGAGAAACGGGCCGTGTTCAGGATAGTCATGCTCGTTAAAAACCTCGATCATTGCCCTCTCATCCTGCACAAGCTCGGCCAGTTTTATCCAGCCGAGCTGTTTGAGCACGGGGATGCGCACCGTGCCGGCCTTTTCGCTGCCGATCTGGTCCTGATTGATCTTGCCGAAGCGGACGAAGCCGACATGGAGACGGTTCGCATGGCGCTGTCCGAGACGCGCAATGTCACGAGCATCGCGCTGGTGCGGCCCAACAACCGCCGGGATCAAGTGCAGGCGAATGCGCTTGGCACCACGCTCATATGGTCCCGTATCCGCCCGGTGAGGGCCGTGCTGCAGGAGGTGGAACGCCTGCTCGGCTCCTACAGCATGCCCGTCATTCCGGCAGATGTGCCGCCGGCAACGCGCAAGTCTGTGCAGGCTGTAAGCCGGGCGCTCGGTGATTGCATCACCTCCGCCATTTCGGATGAACCCTTTCCGGCTGCACAGATCGGCCGGGCCGTCGACCTGACCCTGTCGTCCTTCCGTGTGGAGGGGCTGGACGCCTGGACGGCCGCCGTGCAGATGCATCACAGCCACACCTATTGCCATTCCATGCTGGTGACGGGTTATGCGCTGGCCTTTGCCGGTGTGATGGGCATGACGGCGGATGAAAGGGCGCGGCTCGGCACTGCGGCGCTGCTGCATGACGTCGGCAAGGTCTTCATCCCTCTCTCCATCCTCGACAAGCCCGGCAAGCTGACGGATGAGGAGTTTGCCTCCATCAAGATGCACCCGGTCAAGTCGCGCGAACTGCTCACAGGTCAGCCAGGCATTTCTGACGAAGTGGTCGACATTGCCGCCCACCACTATGAATATCTCGACGGCAGCGGCTATCCGGACGGGCTCAAAGGCGACGAAATCAGCCCCAGCGTGCGGATGCTGACCATCTGCGACATCTATGCGGCCCTCACCGAGAAACGGGCCTACAAGCCCGCCCTCAGCCCCCGTCAGGCCTATGGCATTCTGGTCGACATGGGCCGCAAGATCGACCAGAGCCTGTTGAAGATGTTCAGGCAGGTTGCCTTCGAGGCTGACAGGGTGGCTACCGTCAAACGCAAGGCTGGCGGCTTCTGATACCAGCCCCCGCGGAGGCAGGCCTGCAGCCTATTCGAGGGCGTAGAGAGATACGGTGACAGCCCGGGCATGGGCGGGCGCCGGTGCCCACGAACAGGGTGCGGTTGACCCATCCATAGCGCGTGTCCCCCGTTTCCAGCCTTGCCTGCGTGCGCATGTAACAGGATCCCGGCGGCACGCTTTCCCCCCGTGCGACGGCAGCCAGCACCTCCGCCGGACCATGGCGGAAGCCGTAGTTGATGATCTCGATCACCGCACCATCGTCCGTCTCCATCGCATAGCGCGTGTCCAGTACGGCAAGGCCATCAGTGAAGATCGTCTGCCAGTCGGCACCAAGGTTCAGGATACGGCCGCTGAGGCGCGGGCCCGTCACCTTTCCGCCAATGATGGGTATGATCCGCCGCCGGCCCGCACGCCCTGCGCCCATCTCCGTGATGGGGGCAAGTTCGACCTCCAGATTGCAGACATGAACGAGTTGCGGAACCGGCAGGACAACGGGCGCGCTGGCGGGCTGGGGCATGGACTTTCCTCCGGCGAAGTGCATATTGTTAACCTCATAAACAACTTAAGCAGGCGGTGCTTTTTCTTGCAAGACGCAAGGGATGCAGCAGCCCGGGAACCGGAGGAAACCCGCACCATGGCAGGAGACGGGGAGAACAGCAACGGCGGGGCAGAAACAGCTGCCGTCACAGCCGAGCCAATGGAAAAGCTTGACCAGCTGATCGGCTACAATCTGAAGCGGGTTTATATTCTCGTTCAGAATGACTTCCGCCAGGTGCTGACGGATGACGACATTTCCCCGCGGATGTTCTCCGTGTTGTCCATGAGCGTGGAATCTGCGGGCATCACCCAAAGCGAAGTCGCCCGGCAACTGGGCATCGAGCGGTCAGGCCTCGTGTCCATCATAGATGACATGGAAAGGCGCGGCCTCTTGAACCGCATGCCGGTGGAGGGCGACCGGCGCGCCTATGCGCTCCACCCGACAGAAGAAGGCCGGGCGGTCTACGAGCGGGCGCTGACCGCCGTCTTCGGCCATGAGGAGCGGATTTTCTCCGTCCTTTCCCCGGAAGAGCGGGCCAAGCTGCTGGAGCTGCTGATGCGCGTGCGCCGCTCCGTCGAGGGCGGCTGACGGCTTCTTGCCGGCTCCATGGCAGATAAACACGAACGGCGCGGATCAACTCCGCGCCGTTCGTCTTTGCAAGTCCGGTATGCCCTAGCCCGTCAATAAATGAGCCAGACCAGCGCCAGCGTGATGGGCGGGAACAGCACGAGAATGACGGTGCGCACGAGATCGGTCACCACGAATGGCATGGCACCGCGGAAGGTATCGCCAATCGGGATATCCTTGGCGAGCCCGTTGATGATGAAGAGATTCATCCCCACCGGTGGTGTGATCAGGCCAACCTCGACGACGATCAGCACCAGAATGCCGAACCACAGGCCGAAGTCATCGGGCGACATGCCGAAATCAAGGCCAGCCATCACCGGATAGATGATCGGGACCGTCAGCAGAACCATGGACAGAGAATCCATGATGCAGCCGAAGACCAGATACATCAGCAGAACGATGCCGAGCACAAACCAGGGCGAGAAACCCTGACTGCCGACCCACTGCGCCGAAAGCTGCGGCAGCTGGGTGAGCGCGAGAAAGCCATTATAGACCGCCGCGCCCAGAACGATGAGGAAGATCATCGCAGTGGAGGATGCCGTGGACAGAATGGCCTTGCGCAGTTTCTGCCAGCTCATGCCGCCGGATGCGACGGCTGCAATGCCAGTACCGGCAGCACCAACCGCAGCCGCCTCTGTCGGGGTAAAGAAGCCTAGATAGATGCCGCCGACAACCACGAGGAAGATGGTCAGCACCGGCCAGACGCTCACCAGCGCAGCAAGACGCCCGGACCACGGCACGCGCTCCTGCACGGTGGCGGAATTAGGCGACACACGGACCCAGATGGCGATCGCAATGATGTAGCCGGTGGCGGCCAGAATGCCCGGCATCATCGCCGCGACAAACAGTTTGGCAATGTTCTGCTCGGTCAGAATGGCATAGATGACGAGGATCACCGACGGCGGGATGAGAATGCCCAGGGTGCCGCCGGCCGCCAGCGCGCCGGTGGAAAGGGAACCGGGATAGCCATAGCGGCGCAGTTCCGGCAGCGCGACCTGAGCCATCGTCGCAGCGGTGGCGAGCGATGATCCGCAGATGGAGCCGAAGCCTGCCGAAGCGCCAATTGCCGACATGGCGACGCCGCCGCGCCGGTGCCCCAGGAAGGAGGCGGCGGCAGCGAAGAGCGATGACGACATTCCGGACAGGGTCGCGAACTGGCCCATCAGCAGGAACAGCGGCACGATCGACAGCGAATAGTTCGAGAAGGTGCCGAAAGTCAGGTTCTTCAGCTGGTTCAACATCATCATGTTGCTGCCCGTCACCATCCAGGCACCGCCCAGCCCAACCGCCAGCATGGCAAGGGCGATTGGAAAGCGCAGAAAGATCAGGACCAGCAAAACCGGAAAGGACCAGAGCCCCAGCTCAAAATTAGACATTTGCCGCTTCTCCCCCTGTCCTGCCCGTCAGCACCCGGACAGAGCGCAGAACACAGAACACGGCGACATAAATGAAGGCTGCACATCCGGCGACACCGGCCGCATAGGCCTGCCAGACAGGAAACTGCAGAATGAAGGTGGTCTCGGCATAACGCATCTTGTCATGCATGCCGAGCCAGAGGCGCCAGGTGATCACCAGCGCCGCCCCCAGCATCGCCAGGTCGATGAGCACATCAAGCACCCGGTTCATGACGGCCGGATAGACGGGCTGCAGCAGATCGACGCTGGCATGGCCCCTCATGAGGTGGCACCAGGGCAGAAAGGCGAAAATGGCAAAGCCGACACCCATCTCGATCCACTCATAGTCGCCCCGGATCGGCTGCAGGCCGAAAGGGATCAGGATACGGCCGATGATCGAGACACAGGCTAGCACTGTCAGGACGATGAGGACGCCACCACCCAGATAGGCCATCGCGCGCGCAACCCAGTCAGCGGTTCTGAAATAGAGAGAATACACGGTGCGTCATCCTGCTGGCGGGAAGGACCGGGCGGACACCGCCCGGTCCAACAGGGTTACTTGGCTGTATTTTCCTCGATCAGCTTCTTGGCCTGATCGATGAGAGCCTGACCGTCGATGCCCTTGGTCTGCATATCGGCAACCCAGCGGTCCACCACCGGCTGGGACGCTTCTTTCCAGCGGGCCACTTCCGCCTCATCGAGCGTGATGATGTTGTTGCCGGCCTTGACGGCAAGCTCGCGGGCCGGCGTGTCATACTCATGCATGACCTTTGCAGCAAAGGCAGAGAGCTTCGGCCCGGACTCGGCGTCAATGATTGCCCTCAGGTCGGCAGGCAGGGACTCGTACTTGTCCTTGTTCATTGCCAGAACGATGGTTGCCGTGTAGAGCGCTTCCTTACCCCCGAATTCCGTGTGGTTCTTGACCAGTTCGGTCAGGCGGATCGACGAAGTAACTTCCCATGGGATGACCGTGCCGTTTATCACACCTTTCGACAGGGCTTCGGGAATGCCCGGCAGCGGCAGGCCGACCGGAGTTGCGCCCAGCTCCGACAGGAGATCGTTGATGACGCGGGTCGGGCCGCGCATCGTCTTGCCCTTCATGTCTTCCAGCTTGGCGATCGGATCAACGGAGTGAATGACGCCGGGGCCATGGACCCATGCACCAAGGACCTTCACATCCTGATATTCGTTCTGCTGGAAGTCGGTCTCGACCATGTTCCAGAAAGCGAGCGACGTGGCGACCGGATCGGTCATCATGAACGGCAGCTCGAACACTTCGGTCCGCGGAAAACGGCCCGGCGTGTAGCCGACGATGGTCATGATCATGTCCACGACGCCATCGCGTGCCTGGTCGATCAACTCCGGCGGACGCCCGCCCAAAGACATGGCGTCAAAATGCTCGATCTTGATCCGTCCGCCAGATTTCTGGGTGATTTCCTCGCCCCAGGGTTTCAGGATTTTCGAGGGAACCGGCGCGACAGGCGCCAGAAACTGATGCAGGCGCAGGGTAACTTCCTGTGCCGCAGACGGCAGGGCCGAAAGGGCCATGAGCCCGGCGGCCATCAATGCAACAAGTCCACGCTTCTTCATGTCTTTCCTCCCGTTTCACCACATCCGGACCCCGGCTGCGGTGCATTCCTCCTCCAGAACCCTCAGCGGAAGCTGGGGGGCCTCTTTTCAAGAAAGGCCTTCAGGCCTTCCTGCGCATCCGGCGTCGTGACCGACATGGCCGCCGCAAGGCTCTCCACGAACAGGCCATCGCCCCTCGACATATCATCGATACGGCCAAGAGCCTGAATCATCAGATAGTTGGAGAACGGCGCATTGGCGGCTACGCGGGCGGCGATTTCCAGCGCCTTGTCCAGCGCCTCCCCCTCGCCCACCACATAATGGGCAAGGCCGAGGGAAAGCCCCTCTTCGGCGCCATAACTGCGGCCGGTGAGCATCATCTCCCGCATGCGGTCGGCTCCGATCAGGCGGCCAACGCGCACCGTGGCGCCCCCGCCAACGAAGATGCCGCGGCGGCCCTCCGGCAGCTGGAACCGCACCGAAGGCTCGGCAATGCGCACATGGGTCGAGGCGGCAATCTCCAGTCCGCCACCAATCACGGCGCCCGTCATCGCCGAGATGACCGGCAGACGGCCATATTCGATGAGATCGGAGACCCGGTGCCAGTTGCGGGAATGATAGACCGTGTCCACGCCGGAGCGCGCCTTGTGCTCGGCCAGATCAAGTCCGGAGCAGAAATGGCCGCCTGAGCCGGTCAGCACCACGGCCCGGATATGGGCGGGCGGAGCTGAAAAGAACCGGTCCAGCGCATCCACCAGAGCATCGCTCATGGCATTGCGCTTTTCGGGCCGGTTGAATGTCAGAACAGCAATGTCCTCGCGCTCCTCAACGCGGATGACATCCGTTCCATTCACTGCTTCACGCATCGGGTCCTCCCTCCCGATCCATGCGGATCGAGATTGTTATAGCAGTGAACAGTTTATTCTCATAGCGGTTTTTAGAGGTAAATGCGCATGGCTGGACGGGCTCAAACACTGGAGAGAAGCCAGTCCCGCACCCGGGCGGCAGGGCTGCGCGGTGCCGGGCGGCGGGCGGACCAGAGCCGCAGCCCGCGCGGGAGAGTAACCCTTCCAGCAAAAGGCGCAACCAGCGTGCCTGCTGCCAGTTGCCGCGCCACCAGCGCCTCATGCCCGATCAGAACCCCCGCGCCGTTGATGGCCTCCTCCAGCGCCAGGGCATAAAGGGAAAAGACCGGACCAGCCCGCAAGGGCACATGCGGCGCGTGGACGGAGGCCCAAAGGGTCCAGTCATCCGCCCAGCTGGCATCCTGCAGGCAGGGCACTCCGGCCAGGCTGTCCACTCCCTCCAGTCTCGCGGCAAGAGCAGGCGCACAGACAGGGAAAATCACGTCCCGCGCCAGCCAGCCGCCAGCCTCCCCGCCATAGAAGAGGCACAGATCATAGGGGGCGCGCTTGAGATTGGGCGGCTGCTCCATGGCGGTGATGGAGATCGAGATTTCGGGCGCCGCCGCGCGCAAGGCCGGCAGGCGCGGAGAGAGCCAGAGCTGGGCCAGCGATGGTAAGGTGGCGATATGCACCTGCCGGGGCGCAGCTTCCGCCTGAAGAATGCGGGACGCATCCGCCAGCGCGTCAAAGGCCGACGTGAAGGCAGGGCTGACCCGCTCTCCCAGCCGCGTGAGCTTCACCCCGCGCGGCGAGCGCTCGAACAGGCCCGCCCCCAGCGTCTTTTCCAGCGCCTTCACATGGGCGGTCACCGCACCCGGCGTCACGCCCAGCTCCTGTGCGGCTGCAACAAAGGAGCCAAGCCGCGCCGCCGCCTCGAAGGCACGCAGGGCATTGAGCGGCAGATCCCGTGGTTTTGGCGGCGCGACAGCCATGCTAAGCCTCAATTTTTCTAAGCCTAGATTTTCCTTGATCTGAGTTGCCGTCAAGCGGCAAGACGCCCTAGCCTCGGGTTACCGAAGCTCCTTCACAGGATATCAGCATGACCAGCCTTGTCCGCCGCCCCTGGGTTCCCGAGCCTTGTGAAACCCGCGTCCTGGAAATCGCAGCCGCCACGGCCGGGGGGACTTCCACCGGAACGGCAGAACGGATCGAGGCTTTGATCCGCCGCAACCTCGCCATCCACGACGAGGAATGCTTCAATCTCAACCCGGCCACCAACGTGATGAACCCGCGCGCGGAAGCCGCCCAGGCCCGCGGCCTCGGCGGACGGCCCTCCCTTGGATACCCCGGTGACAAATATGAAATGGGGCTTGAGGCAATTGAGGAGATTGAGGTTATTGCAGCCGAGCTCTCCGCCGAAGTCTTCAAGGCCACCCATGCGGAGATCCGCGTCGCTTCCGGCGCCATGGCCAATCTCTATGGCTTCATGGCACTGACGAGGCCGGGCGACGTGATCATCGCCCCGCCCGGCTCTATCGGCGGCCATGTCACCCATCACGCGGCCGGCTGCGCCGGGCTCTATGGCCTCATCACCCATGCCGCGCCGGTGCTGGCCGATGGCTACACGGTGGATCTGGATGGCCTGCGCAAACTCGCTCTGGAGCTGCGCCCGAGGCTGATCACCATCGGCGGCAGCCTCAATCTTTTCCCCCATCCGGTGAGGGAAATCCGCACGATTGCCGATGAGGTGGAGGCGCATGTGCTATTCGATGCCGCGCATCAGTGCGGAATGATTGCCGGCGGCGTCTGGGCCAATCCGCTGGACGAAGGCGCGCATCTGATGACCATGAGCACCTACAAGAGCCTCGGCGGTCCGGCCGGGGGCCTGATCGTCACCCGCGACGCGCAGATAGCCGAGCGGCTGGACCACATCGCCTTCCCCGGCATGACCGCCAATTTCGATGCCGGAAAATCCGCTGCGCTGGCGCTGACCATGCTGGACTGGCGCGACTTCGGCCCCGCCTATACCCGCGCCATGGCGGATCTGTCTCTGGCACTGGCCACAGCCTTGAAGGCGGAAGGACTGCCCGTCTTTGAAACTTCGCGCGGCATGACACAGAGCCACCAGTTCGCGCTGGAGGCAGCCAGCTTCGGCGGCGGACAAGCGGCGTCCAAAACCCTGCGCAAGGCAGGCTTCCTTGCCAGCGGCATCGGGCTTCCGGTTGCACCGGTCGAGGGGGACATGAACGGCCTGCGCTTCGGCACGCCGGAACTGGTGCGCCGGGGCGTGACGCCTGCCACCGCCCCGGACCTCGCAAGATTGATCGCCGCAGCCCTGACGGGCGGAAAACCGGAAACGCTGGCAGCGGAAACAGCTGCCCTGCGGCGGCAGTTCACCGGCGTGCATTACGTGCACGCCTGAAGCGTCCGCCAGTCCGTCAAACTCTCCCGGCAGCGGCGGCGCAGAACTGGCGCAGCATTTGCCGGGACACCGGCGTCTCCGACACGGACGCAAGCAGTCCCTCGACATCGGCTCCCTTCGCCTCGAAGGACGAACGGCGGCGCTCGATGCAGCTGCGCATCAGGTCCGGGAAGAACTCCGGATGGAACTGCACCGACAGCGCATTGCGGCCATAGCGCAGGATCTGATGCGGATCATGGGCGGAACGTGCGAGCACTTCTGCACCGGCCGGCAGCTCCAGCACGCTCTGCTCATGGGTGAGGAAAACATCGAACTGCTGCGGCACACCGGCAAGGGCCGTATCGGCAAGTCCTGCGGCCGAGAGCGTCACCGGCAGCTGCCCGACCTCCGGCCCGCCGGGATGATAATCCACCCGGCCGCCCAGCGCATGGGCCATGAGCTGATGTCCGTAGCAGACGCCGAAGAGCGGCAGGTCTTCGGCCATGGCGCTGCGGATCCAGTCTGCCGTGCGCTCGCTCCAGTCCTCTCGGCCGCTCACCATGGACCAGGAGCCGGTGATGGCGGCACTCCGCACCTCAGCAGGTTCCGGCAGCGCTTCACCCAGATGCGGCCGCACCACGGACACATCCAGCCCCAGCCCTTCCAGCGCAGAGCGGAACCAGTCGCCCTGCTCGCCCCATTGCATGCGCAGATCCGCGGGCGGAGTGCCGGCCTGAATGATCAGGATTGAAGACATGCGGGAACACCCCCTGTTGTGGCAGCTGAAATTAAAGGGGTTTCCCGGAGTTCGCCAGCAGCTGGGGACAACTTGCCAGCAGGCACAAAACTGTTCAGGCCCGCACAAGCTGCGGACTGCAGATTGCCGTCAGCAACCCGCAGCCCTCAAGCCAGGAAAGGGAAAAGAAGAAAAGTTCAGACGCGTTCCATCGGCGCAGAAACGCTGCGGCGGGCATCCTGCGCAGGACGGGCAGCAGCTTCCTGAGGCTGAGCCTTCAGCATGTAACCGATGTAGCGCTTGGATTCGACCGGGTCATAACCGAGCCGCGCCTTGAGCTTCTTGCGGAGCTTGGAGACGTGGCTTTCGACAACGCACTCGTCTACTTCCTCATTCATGAGGCCGTAAACCGCATTGTAGATCTGGGTCTTGGTAACACGGCGGCCATGGTTACGGGCAAGATATTCAAGAATGCGGCGCTCGCGGCGCGGCAGCTCGAACACTTCTCCACCGACGATAGCATCCCGCCCGTCAAAGAAAACCTTGATGCGCCCGACTTCGAGATTGTCCGCCTCGCTCATCGTCCGGCGGCGGATAGCGCCGACACGGGCGAGAATCTCACGCACGTGGATGGGCTTGCGCAGCACATCATCAACGCCGCAGGCAAAAAGCTCCAGCGTCTGGTCGAGACTCGGACGCTCATCCAGAGCCAGAATGGGAGCTTGATCGCAATAGGACCGGATCAACCTCGGGAAATCAGGACGCTCCTCGCATTCACCTAGCAAAAACGCCTCAAGCGAAGCGAGATCATCCTCGGAAGCTGTCTTGATCCAGTCCGGCAATTCAGCCGGGGTCAGTGCCATACAGGCGAAACCTTCACGCTCGAAACCGGCGGCATAACCTGCCGTTACGATCTCCCGCGAGTCGACAATCACGAACATAGTGTTTTCCCCAACACAGCCTTGCAACCAACTGTTAGTGGGTAGAAGCGCCTACGTCAAATGTATCGTGCAGTTACAGCCGGAAAAGGTTGTGACTTTGGCGTATAATCCGTAACATCGCGGTTGAATATTTTATATAAATGCCAAACTGCGGCACCAAAGCGGAAAAATCGATAAACTTCAAATCAATCAGATATTGTGATTCGCACCTTCACGCGCCCTCACATCAGGGAACGCATGTGAAATTATAATGACACAACCTGAGCAACGCAAGAGGCATGCCCACCCTATTCTTCCGTTGCGTCATTTTCTTCTATGAAGAGAGTGCTCTTGCCAGATCACCGAATGGATCGGGCGATGGCAGGCCCCGTGCGTCCTGCCTCAGGAACTCATAGATCCGCGGAACCAGTTGCACGGCCTTGTCGAGCGCGGGATCACTGCCGGCCTGATATCCCCCCATCAACCGCAGGTCGCGGGTGTCTTCGTAGCGCGAGATCATGGCTTTCAGCCGCATGATCAGCTCACGCTCTTCCGGTGTCCAGGCATGCTGGGACAGGCGGGAGACAGACGACAGGATATTGACTGCCGGATAGCGGCCGGCGTCAGCGATTGCACGGTCGAGAACGATATGCCCGTCCAGCACACCGCGCATCGTGTCGGCCACCGGATCATTGTGATCGTCGCCATCGACCAGCACCGAGAAGACGCCGGTAATCGCTCCCTCCCCTTCGGCCCCGGGGCCAGCCCGCTCCAGCAGGCGGGTCAGGTCGGAGAAAACGCTTGGCGTATAGCCGCGGGCGACCGGCGGTTCGCCGGCGGCCATCGCCACATCGCGGGCCGCATGTGCAAATCGCGTCGCGGAATCGATGATCAGCAGCACAGACTGGCCGAGGCCCCGAAAATATTCGGCCACACTCATCGCCGTGCGCGGGGCAAGACGCCGCATCATGGCGCTCTCGTCACCGGTCGCCACGACCACAACGGACCGCTCCAGCGCATCGCCCAGCACGTCTTCGACAAACTCGCGCACCTCGCGTCCACGCTCGCCCACAAGGCCGACGACCACGGTGTCGAAATCGCCCGACCCCGCCAGCATGGCCAGCAACGTGGACTTGCCGACGCCGGACCCTGCGAAGATGCCGATACGCTGGCCAACGCAAAGCGGCGTAAACAGGTCAATGACCTTGACGCCCGTGCGCACCGGCTTGCGGGCGCGGGCGCGCTCCAGCATCTGCGGCGGCTCGTTGTCGAGGGACATTGCTGCGGCGCTGGCGCGCAAGGGTCCCTTGCCATCGGCCGCCTGCCCCAGCGCATTGACCACACGGCCTTTCCAGGCCTGATGCGGATGCACCGTCAATGCGCCCTTGCGCCAGGCGCGGGCGCCGATGCCGATATCTGCCAGATTGCCGTAGGGCTTCACATAGACATCATCCTCATCGAGGCGGATGATCTCGCCGCGCCGCTCGCCGCCCTTGCCTTCGAGTGACACAAGATCACCGATGCAGACGGAACGCGACAGCCCGGTGACGCGAATGACACCAGGTGTCACCTGAATGACCCGGCCGCCAATGCGGACCGGATCAACTTCCTTGGAAGCTGCAGAAACGGCAAGCGCCAGCCGGTCAAGCGCGGGCATCGCGGATCAGATCCTTATGACGGTTGCGCAAGGTTTCCAGCACATCGAGCGGCAAACGGTTCGCCGGGTGCTGGATAACCGCATCCAGCGCGGCCGGTTGATCCTGAGGCCGCGCCTCCGGCATCCCGGAGCCGGACGACGGTTTGGCCAGAGGCACTGCGACGCTTGCCTGATCCGTGAGCCAGCGCGTGAGGTTCACCGGTGCGGCCGCAGCCTCATCGCGCGAGCGGGCCACGCGCATGCCCAGCGGATCATCTGTTCCGGTGCCTTGTGAAGACGCAGGAGCGGAGTCATTAGCCAGCTCATGAACTTGCGGCTTGGCTGAAGGAATGGCCAATTCAGCCGGAGCCCGCGCAACAGCCGCTTCCGTGTTCTCCGTTGTGCCCGGCGTTTGCAGGGCGCCTTCCACGGCAGAACCGGCCATGGCGTAACCAAGCATGCCGGCCATGCCAAGCGGACCGCCGAGGGCCAGCCCATAAAGCGCGTGACCCGCATGGCGGGCCCCGCCGGAGATCTGGTCCCCCGTCACATTCCGGTAGATCTCACCGATGAGCGGCAGATGCTGGAAAGGATTGATGATATCAACGATATCGCGAAACCCCAGGCCGTTGCCGTCTTCACCGGTTGAGGCATCCGCAGTCAGACGGGGTGAATTGACGCTGCCGGCGGTCACTTGCGGCTTGACCGGCGGCACAGCGCCCAGCGGCGTCACGAGACCGCTCCCAGATCGCGCACGGCCTGCGACTGGGTGTCATTGCTGGTGTCGATCATCTTCGTCGCGCTGTCGAAGGCCCGGGTCAGCATGATCAGCTTGGTCATTTCACGGATCGGATTGATGTTGGAGCTTTCCGTATAGCCTTGCACGATGCTTGCCGTATCAAAGGCCTGCACCGGCTCTGCGGGCTGATCCGGGATGACGCCGGAGTTTTCGAAGCGGCGGAGCTTTGCATCTTCGGGAATGCGGAACAGGCCGATAGCACCGGCGATATCCTCGCCCTGCGTCACTGTTCCATCCGGCCCGATGCGCGGCATACCCTGATTGAGATCTAGCTGGATCGGCAGGCCGCCGGCATCCAGCAGGTCATGGCCATTCAGCGTGCGCAGAACGCCGTCCACATCGATCTTCATGCGCCCGTCACGGGTGTAGGCAACCGTGGCTCCGGCGCGGATAGCAAACCAGCCATCGCCATCGACGGCCAGATCCAGTGGATTGTCGGTCTTGCTCACCCCGCCCGCCTGCCGGGAGATATAGGTTTCACCAGCCGTGGCAAAGCTCACCGGATCAGCCCCAGCCTTGGACAGGACTTCGGCGAACTTCACCTCATCCGCCCGGTAGCCAGCCGTGTTCATGTTGGCAAGGTTCCGGGCGACCGTCTCCAGCCTGTTGGAAAGAGCAACCTGAGCCGACAGGGCGACATAAAGTGCGGACTGCATGGATCAACGTCCTCCGAGCCTGAGCGACTGGATCTGGGAGAGAAGGTTCTCACCGATGGCAGCCGACGATCCGGGCCCGGCCATGATGAGGGTCGCAATTGAAGAGGTTGCAGGGGTGCCGTTCTGGAAGTCCCACATGGTGGCAAAGCGGCGCAGGAAAGTGTCGAGCTTTGCGGGATCCTTGAACTCATCGAAGTTCAGGCGCTGCTTCAGGAAGGCAGCCTGCTTGTCGATGTTCGCCATGGCAAAGTTTTCCGGCAGGCCGAGCGATGTATAGACCACCTTCGCAAGGGCCCTGTCTGCCAGGATATCAAAGGGGCCTGTAATGCTGTCCGCCTTGCGCTCAAAATAGAGTGCAAGGCGGATGGCCTCGTTCTGGGTGCCCGAATTCACCTCGAGCGTCTGGCGGACATAGCTGTCAACGACAGGCTTCTTGACACGCTCGAAGGACGTCGCCGTATCGCCATACCGGGCGAAGTTGAAAGTCTTCACGAATTCGGCGTAGCGCTTGTCCGACAGCTTGTTGGCAAAGGCCGCCTTGTCGTCAACGCCCTCCTCAAGCGCCTTCTTCATGAAGGCCTTGGCATAGTCCATATCTTCAAGGCCAAACGCCTTCATTGCATACTTGAAGATACGCGTATCCTTCAGAAAATCATCAATCGTTTTGATGTTCTCGATATTATTCAGATAATATTCTGATCCACCCCCATTGAACGGGTCCACCTTGAAGTATGGTTTTGACCCTGAAGGAGGACCACAATGGCAAACAAGCGACACAAGCCCGACGAGATCGTCACGAAGCTTCGGCAGGTTGAGGTTTTGCGCGGCCAAGGCATGGCGATGGCGGATGCCGTTCGCCAGATCGGCGTTTCCGAGCTGA
>NZ_LIPT01000026.1 GCF_001418225.1 Pannonibacter indicus
CACGGCGACGCGAGGGGCTCAGAAGTTTCCCCGCGCAGCCTCCGTCAGGATCAGCTTGTCCAGCGTCAGATCCGCCACCGCCTTGCGAAGCCGTTCGTTCTCCTTCTGGAGATCCTTCAACTGCCGAAGCTGGTCACGGCTCATGCCGCCATATTGCTTACGCCACCGGTAGAACGTCAGCTCGGAAACGCCGATCTGGCGAACGGCATCCGCCATCGCCATGCCTTGGCCGCGCAAAACCTCAACCTGCCGAAGCTTCGTGACGATCTCGTCGGGCTTGTGTCGCTTGTTTGCCATTGTGGTCCTCCTTCAGGGTCAAAACCATACTTCAAGGTGGACCCGTTCAATGGGGGTGGATCAGCATGTACGCAGGATGTTGAGCGGCGGCAGCGACGGCTTTCAGCTGCAGCATCAGGTCCGCGAACCGGTGATGCTGCAAACAGGGGCTGGCAGCCCGATCCGGGTGACGGTCAATCTGGCGGAAAGTCCTCTTGCCTGGCTGGCGCGGCGAAAAGACGGCCAAGGCAAGGCGATGCTGACGGCAGCCCAGTTTGAGGCAGGTGAACGCCTGCGGGAAGACTATACATTTGCGGCGATGATGCCGAACCTGTCTGGCGGCTGGCGCACGGAAGCCGGAGCCGGGCGCCATACCGGCCGTGGCGCGGCCGGACCGGACATGAGCGACAATGTGATGGCGGCGCGGCTGCGGGTGGAGCGGGCTCTGGATGCCGTTGGCCGCGGGCTTGGCGGCGTGCTTGTGGATGTCTGCTGCCTGCTCAAGGGGCTGGAGACAGTCGAGCGGGAACGGGGCTGGCCGGTCCGCTCGGCAAAGGTGGTGCTGGGGATCGGCCTATCTGCTCTGGCGTCCCACTATGGCATGACGGAAGCGAGGAAAGCGCGCCGGAAATGCGAGGGCCCGGCGGTCACGCCGCAGCCAGAGCCGAGGCCGCGTCGTCCTTGATGCGCTGGACCATGGACTTCAGACCGTTGGAGCGCTGCGGTGTGAGGTGATCCTTGAGACCGATGCGGGCAAAGATCGCGTCCACATCGGTCGCAAGAATGTCTTTGGCGGAACGGCCCGAGAAAACGGCAAGCACAATGGCGACAAGACCCTGCACGATCAGAGCGTCGCTGTCGCCGAGGAAGGTTAGAATGGCACTGCCATCCTCGCCATGCGTGATCTGGGTGACGAGCCAGACCTGGGAGACGCAGCCGCGCACCTTGTTGTCTTCGGTGCGCTGGTCATCTGGAAAGGCGGGCAGGGCGCGGCCCAGTTCGATGACATACTTGTAGCGGTCTTCCCAGTCATCGATGAATTCAAAGTTCTCGAGGATTTCGTCAAGACTGGCGGTCATGTGCCGGGGTTCCGCTTTCTGGAGCACGTCAGGTGCGCAGATATAGACGTTGGGGCCCGTCAGGCAAGGGTGCCCGGCATTGCGGCGGGAAAAAAGACGCCGCAAGTGGAAGGGGCAGCAATCCACTTGCGGCGCGGCGGCATGGCCACCGAGTTTTTCCGTCTCTCCAGTCCGGCCCCGGGTCAGGACGGGGGACCGGTCCGGTCATGCGGGCGCAAACCACCGCGGTCCGGAATGACAGGCCCGGTGCCGCGGCAGGGTCGGTCAGACCCGGGGGACTGACCTGGGATTGGGCCGTGGCACCGGCCCAAAGGAGGCCTCCGGAACGGAGGAATTCTGCTGTGCAATCTCCGGCGCAGGCAGATGCCACGACGGTATGCTGAGTTCACCGCCGGATGTGCCATCCGGGGCTGGAATGGAGCCAGTGACGTCACCGGGGGCAGGGCGCGCTGCCAGCGCCGTATCGTCTGTTCTACTTCCTGCCTCTGCGCCGTCGAAATACTGGTAGACCAGCTTTGCGCCGTCGCGGGCATTGGCGCCGATGGCCGCAAGGGCCTCGCCGCCGGTTTCGCAGGCCTGCGGATTGCGGCCGCAGAAGCCTGTCAGATCACTTACGGTTGCCTGAGCGGCCATGAAAGCCGCCACAGGGTCGACGTTGAAGCCGCCTGCCTGCTCCTTGCCGGCGAAGAACGGCACCATCGCCAGCACCAAGACAAGCCAGAAGGCTTTCCTGACGAGGAAGAACATTGCGCTACCCTTCAGTTTTCCGGTTCCGCCAGTCTCCGTGCCATGGGCTGGCGGTTTTGTTATGGCGCGACATTAGCCGGCACATCCAAAAGCGGCGTTTCTCTCCGGGAGGTGATTTTCTTCAAAGAAAACAGAATGTTGAATATATTTTTCGGCAAACTTGATTCAAATTTGAACGGGATTGAGCCAAGGGGCTGCGCGGAACTGGTGTTTTTTTGTCCGGGCTTTTGAGGAGTTTCGATCCGCCTTCAACGTTCCTTAAGTGATCCGGGCGAAAAATCGGGTAACGAGAAACTGGAGGTACCGGGCTTACCGGTCCCGTGGTGAGTGTGTTGCGTAGCGTATCCAGGTTCCTAACCATCTATGGCCAGCCCATAGCCCGTTTTGTCGAGGGGTTGGTCCATCCGTCCGTCGAAGGCGATGAGCTGCGCGCGCCGCGCCACAAGGCCTTTATCACGGCCAATCTGGTGACAGGCTCGGCCGCTCTGCTTCTGTTTCCGCTGCATCTCGCTGCCGCCGGGCCGGCCTCGCTGCCCTTGACGCTGATTCTCGGCTGGGCACTGGCTCAGTGGCCGCTGGCACTGTTCCTGTCGCGCACAGGCAATCTGACGGTGGCACAGGCCGCCTCTGCGGCAGTCTTTGCGCTGTTCATTGGCGGCATTGCGGCCATAACGGGCGGCATTGCGTCCTTTGCCCTGATCTGGCTGATCCTGGCGCCCGTTGAGGCAGCCTTGACCGCCGACCGGCGCGCGATTCTCTACGTGACAGCTCTCTGCATAGCCGAAGTGGGGCTGCTCGCTCTGCTGGGAGCCATTGCGCCAGTCTATGCGCTGGCAGGCAGCCCGGAAGCGGCGCTGGCCGTCTCCTCCGGCGGCGCGCTGGCCTATGCCATGATGATGGGCGTCAAGCTTGCGCGCGAACAGAAGCGCGGCGAGGGCCTGTTCCGCCATCTGGAAAGCCGCCTGAAGATGGTCAATGACGAGGCCAGCGGCATGGTCGCACTGCTGGGTGAAGGCGGTGACGTGATTTCCATCGGCGGATCCTGTGAGGCATTGCTTGGCGCCAGCGCGCGGCAAGTCCAGCGGGAAGGGCTGTTCCAGCGGCTGCATGTGGCAGACCGGCCAGCCTTCCTGAAGACGGTGTCGGATGTGGAGCGGGACCGCTGTTCCATGAGCCTTGAGGTGCGGCTGCGGCAAGGCCGGAACCGTCCGGGTGAGGCTGGAACCGCCGATTACCGCAGCGTTCTGATCGAATGCCGTCCGGCTTCGCGTGCCGATGCAAGAGACAGGTCCGGCCGTGTGCTTGCGGTGCTGCGGGAAGCGGCAGGCCACAGCAATGCAGGATCTGCCGAAGAGAATGTGTCGCGGACAGTTGCTGAAGCCGGGCATGAATTGCGTGCGCCGCTGACCGCGATTGCCGGTTTTTCCGAGGTGTTGCGGGAACGGCCAGACAGCCTGAGCGATGCTGTCCGCAGGCGCGAATATGCTGACCTGATCCATGCATCCAGCACCCATCTGCTGGACGTGGTGGACGGGATGATATCCGGGCAGCAAAAGCCGGCCCTTTCTCTCAAGCCCAGAAGCCGGGCTGAGGCGGATCTGGTTGCCTGCCTGCAGGACTGTGTGCGGGTGGCTGCGGATGAGGCGCGGTTGCGCAATGCTGCGCTGGTCAGCGAAATCGATCCGGCGCTGGGAAGTTTTCCGGCGGACGAGGCGGCTTGCCGCCAGATCGTGATCAATCTGCTGTCCAATGCCGTGAAGTCGGCACAAGCGGGAGGGCGGGTCGAGCTTCTGGCCCGGCATCTTGGCAATGGCGCGGAATTCCGCGTCACGGCGACGGGAATGCTGCCGGATGCAGGCGCGGCCTCGCGGCGCGGGCAGCCGGAGCCGTTGCCGGGCGCGGAAATCGGTTTTGCCCTGGTGAGGGGTCTTGCCGAGCTGCACGGGGGCAGCTTCCGTGTTGATGCGACACGGGGCAATGGGACAAGTATGACGGTTCTTCTGCCGCCCTCTGCGGCATGGGCAAAAACAACTTCACCGCGCAAGTCAGGTCAGCTGCCGGTGCGAACGGTGGCCTGAGGCCGGAAAGCGGAGAGCGGACTGGAGCGCATGGCACGCAAGCGAGTTGACCCTGAACCGCCGCCCCGCGAGGGGCTGGTTGCCCGCATGGGCACGGCTGCGATGGACAATCCCGTCGCGGCCGGCGGTTCCATCGTCATGGCGCTGACCGGGTGCCTGATCATTGCCAATGCGGTTGGACTTCAGCCAGGCCGTCATCCGGCGCCGCTGGTCGTGACGCGTGAGCGGCACAGCGAAGTGGTGCCCCAGGAAAACCGCACGGTGATGCCGCAGGCGGTTTCGACGCTGGTTCTGGACGTGCAGACCGAATTGCGCCGCATCGGCCTGTATGAGGGGCTGCTGGACGGCATGGTGGGCCCTGCGACGGAACGGTCCATCCGCCGCTACGAGATCCTGACGGGTTTGCCGGAAAGCGGCGAGGTGAACAGCGCCCTGCTTGCCCGTCTGCTGATGGAGACCGAAGGGTTGGCGGAGCGGGCCGCCAGCGGCGGCGGGGCGGTGCCCTTGCCCAGACCCTCACCTTTCGCCAGCCCGGCACATCGCAACAGCGCAGCTGCGGCGAGCCCGGCACCGGCTGTGGCTGCTGCTCAGCCTCCGGCAACGATTGCGGCCCTTGTCGAACAGTCGCAGCCGGTGCGTCATGTGCCGCTTCCCACCGCAACAGGCACAGTGCCTGTGCCTCCCCAGGAGGTGGGCAGAGGGACACAGGTTGCGGAGAATGGCGGCGGGCAGCTTGCCAAGGTGCAGCGGCTTCTCTCGGAACTTGGCTATGGCCCCTTGCGGGCAGACGGCATGATGAGCGACAACACCGCCAACGCGATTCAGCGCTTCGAGCTGGACAGGGGGCTTGCCATCACCGGAAAGGTGTCGCCCTCGCTCATTCGTGAGCTCGAAGAATTCACAGGGATTCCGTTCGAGGGATAACCGGGCCTGCCTTGCGGGCTGGCCCGCAGGAAGGAAATGCGCATGCCGCGGCTTACATCCAGATTTTTCGTCAGCGCGCTGGTGCGGCAGGTCTTCACAGCCGGGAGCTTTGCCGCGACCACCCGCAAGGGCGCGGAGGAGGCCGGGGTTGTTTTCGTGCTGGTGGACCGGATGGACGGCACGGTCGACCTCTACGGTCCCGCGCCGCAGGCCTTCATGGATACGGCGGCCGATGACCGGGCGTTCGAACTGCTGATCTCCCAAGGCACGCGTGAGGACGCGCAGGCGCGGCTTGAGAGCGAAAAGCGGATGGACCCGGATTTCTGGGTCGTCGAAATCGAAAGCAAGGGCGGCACGGATCTGTTGCAGGTGGTGGATACGGGCGCCTGACCGCAAGGCTGGGGGGAGAGAGACAAACGCCCGCCGCCGTCACGCCACGGCTCTTGCCGGACGGAAGCTGACCTTCGTGAACATCACCAGATTGCCCAGACCGGTCAGCGCAAGACCGGCGATGGCTTCGGGCGTCCACTGATAGCCTTCAAACAGGCTGGAGGCGGCAAGGGCGATGACCGGAAACAGCACCGTGGCGTAGCCTGCCTTGGCCGAGCCGATGCGTGCAACAAGCATCAGATAGGCCGTGAAACCTGCCACAGAGCCGAAAACGGCGAGGTATCCGGCGGCGAGCCAATAGGCCGAAGAGGGCGGGGTCACCAGGGTGTTGCCGGTGGCGTAGATGATCGCCAGCAAGGCAATGGCGCCAAAGCTCATGCCCCAGGCATTGGCCGTAACCGGCGGAACGCCTTCTGCCGTGTTGCGCCGCGAGGCCATGTTGCCGAGCGAAAAGAAGCAGGTGCCGAGCGCCGCCCAGCCGATACCTTTCAGCACGGAGATGTCGAAGTCCACCGTCAGGTCGTGCCAGAACAGCAGCAGCAGCCCGCAGGCCCCGAGGGCCGCAGCAACCAGGGTGCGCGGCGTGATCCTGTCGCCGAAGAAAATCCGCGCATTCACCGCGTTGAAGAGCGAGGCCAGCGAGAAGATCACCGAAACAAGGCCGGAGGGGATGAGCGTTGTGGCCGTGTAAAGCGCGATGAAGTTGCAGCAGAACAGGCAAAGCGCCTGCGCCAAGACAAAACGCCAGACACGGGGGCGGCGCAGGCGGCCCATGAGCGCCAGCCCTGCGACCATGACGAGGGCGGCCAGCGCAAAGCGGTGGAAGATGGAGACGAAGACCGGGACGGGCGCAGCCTCAATCTGGAAGGCAATGGCGATCCAGGTGGTACCCCAGAGCAGGACAGTGGAAGCGAAAAGCAGAATGTTGGTCATGGGCAGGCTCCTTGCCTGCCGGTGTTACGCTGTCTCTTGAATGCAAGGCTTGCACGATCTTGCGGTATTCTCCGTCCAGCCTCTGCCTTGGAGGCCGTCAATGATGTAGAAAGTGGCCATGCGCCCGACCGTTCACGATGTTCTCAGCCAGTCTGCCACCGCCTTTGCGGCCGCCCATCTCGGCATGGGGGCTGAACGCTCTGTGACGGTCTGGGAAAACCATGACGACGAAGTGTCCTATGAAGCGCCGGAGCGGCATACGTTCAGCCTCTATCTTCAGGGCGGAACCGGCACATCACGGCTTGACAAGGGCGCCTTGCCGGGCTGGCAGGGGGCAGTCTGCGTGATGCCGGAGGGGGAGGCATCGGACTGGAAGATCACCGAGCCCTTCCGCTTCGTGCATCTCTATGTCAGCGACAAGGCGCTGCGTGCGGCCTTCGCCGAGGTGCATGACTGCGACGCGCGGCGGCTGGAGCTGAGGGATGAAACCTTTGTGGCGGCGCCTTCCATCGCTGTGCCGTTGTTCCAGATGGCCGAGGCTGCCATGGCCGAAGATGCCCTGAAGGCAGATGAAGCCTTTGCCGTGATGGTGGCGCATCTCACGCGTGGTGCACCGCTGCTGAAAGGCGGACTCAGCCCGCATCAGCTGCGGCGGGTGGATGACTGGGTGCGGGCCCATATGGACGGCGTGATCCATCTGGAGGATATGGCCGTGCTGACGGGCCTTTCCGTGTTTCATTTCCACCGCATGTTCAAGCTGGCGCGCGGCATGGCGCCCAGCGAATGGGTGATGATGCAGCGGATCAATCTGGCCAGGCAGCTGCTGAGGGCAGGGGAAACGGCGGCAGGGATTTCGGCTGCCTGCGGCTTTGCCAACCAGAGCCACATGACGCGGGCCTTCCACAAGCAGACGGGAATGACGCCCGGCCACTATAGGAAGCTGACCGCTGGCCGGTGAAGCAGGGGGGAGAACAGGGGCGATGACTCCTCTGCCCCGGTCAGACGCTGGTGATGCGGCGGGTCGACGGAACGGCGCGTGGTGCGGGCCTGTGGGTTGGCAGCGGGCGTTCGCCGGGGCGGGCAATGTCCTGCGGCCGCTGGCCGGCGCGGGCACCTCCGGCCTGCTGCAGGCGGGCTGCTGCGGCCTGCTGAAGCTCTCTTTCGATGATTTCGCCCCTGTGGCGCCAGCTTGACAACAGGCAATCGGCCGCATCAAGGGACATGTTCTCGAACAGGTGCTGAAGCTTGCGCAGGCGTGCAAGATCCAGTGTGACGCCGCCAAGGCGCACCAGCATTGCGGTTGCGCTCTCGCTGTCAAAGCCGAGTACCTTCAGGCAGACCGTCAGGGCTTCCCCCTGTTCGTCTGCGGCCAGATGCAAGGCAAGTCCGGCATCAAGCCCCAGCGCATAGGCAATACCTTCTGCAAAAGCCTCGTGGCCGCCGGACAGGGCAGTCTCGCGCAGCCGCTGCAGCAAGGCGGGCTTGAAAGCCGGACGGGGCGGGCGCTTGCCGCCCTGCCGGGTCAGGTTGCCAAGGGCGCGCAGTTCCGCAGCGCCAATGGCCAGCAGGCGGTTTGCGTGATCCAGGAACGGGAAGTTGGCGAGCAGAAGCGGCGTTGGCAGCAGGGCGCGGGCGGCCAGATCTGGCCCGATCACGGCCATGACATCGGCGCGCTCGCTGAGCGCTGCGAGGATTTCTGGACGGTTTGCAAGATCAATGCGGGGCAGAAGCAGTTGAAGCGATTGAGCATCCGCAGTTCGGGCGAGCACGGTCTGGGCGGCAAGGGCGAGATCTTCACGGCGGATCAAGGCCCGGCGCAGGCTCTCCGGTCCGCGCTCGGCAATGAGAAGCTGCGCCTTTGTGCTGATCATGGCCGCATGTACAACAATCGGATAGGCGACGAGCGCGTCTTCATCGCGGGCGAGAAGATCCAGAAACTCGGCCGGAATATCGCTGGCGCGTGCGGCGAGGCAGGCGATGCGGCGGCGGTCTGCCACATCGGTTCCTTCGTAGAGATTGATGGCCAGCTCGCCAAAGGCGCGGATCTCCTGCCGGTCATGCCGTTCGCGGGCCACAAACAGCTCGGTGGCCGCCAGCAGCAAGCGTTCGCGCCGGGTGAGATCCGGAGTGCCGCTCAGGAAGTTGGGACCGCGACCAGGCGGAACTGATGACATGATACGCGCCGCTACAGCCAGATACTCAATACAAGGACGGACAGGCTACCCCCAGTCCAGTGGCTAAAATTAGACATAAAGCGTTAGCGGCCTGTTAACCCTGCAGGGGCGTTACTCTGAAAACCAGCATAAGTGTCCACAGTCCTGAAACAGCCCGCGCCTTTTGCCGGAGCTGCTGCCGAAGGAGGGAGCGATGGGATACGTGCTTGATTTCCGCATGGCGCCAAGGCGGCCGCAGCGTAAAGCAGCGGACGGGCAGGGGCCTGTTTCACAGGAAGACGTGGTCGTTCTGTTCCCCGGAGCGCGTATCGAACGGGAAGCGCTTGATCTTGCCGCCCGAATCGGGACCATCGGAGCACCAGCCGGACAGGCTGCGCCCGAGGCGGAGTGACGCACAAGGCGTGCCTGCCGCGCCCATGGCCAGGGAACGCCAGCATGACCATTACCAGGGCAAACAGTGCCCGGCCGGCCTGTGTTGCGATCCGGCCCATCCGGACGAAGCGCGGCCCCTCGCGGTCTGCCGTTATGCCGCTGCTGTGCTGTGCTGTGCTGGTTGCAGGATGCAGCCGGCCGACGGGAGATTTCGGCAGGGCGGAGCCCTCCGTCATACATGACACGATCATGCCCGAAGCAGGTAAGCTGGCGGCGCGGGTGCGCGGTGAGCCGGTGTCGGAGTTTATTCTCACGGACGATGAAAAGCTGCTGCGGGATCTTGGCTGGGGGCTGATCCGGCCGCCCTGGGCGAAGGACTGGATCGGTGGCACCAAGGTGGAACTGGCCCGCACGCGAGTGCTGCCGGAAAAGGAGGGTAAGGTTCCGGTGACGCTCTATTCGGTGTTCCTCGGATCCGAAAAGTTCAACTCCAGCGAGGCGCGGTTTGACCGGATTGCCGCGGATGCCCGCGGCGACACCAAGCTGGTGCCGCCGTTCTGCGAGGTGGCAGCGCGCGTGGAGGCCGCCGACCGGGAGAGGCTGGCTGCGGTGTCGCGCCGGGATATACTGACGCAGGATACCTTCGAAGGGGCCAATGCCCGCGTCTGGGAGAACCGGGCATATATCGGCTGGGTGGCGCAGGCGCTGCGCTTCCGCATTCAGGCCTATCAGACGGCAACGGACCATTTCGAGATCGAGACCCCGTCCGGATCCCGGCTCTGGGACACGAACCGGGCGATCAAGGAACTGGAAGACGTGGTGCGTTTGACGGAAAAAGGCTGTGCGGCGGAAAACCGGTTCGATACCCCAGACGATCTGAAGCGGTCGCGTATCTATAACAACTGGGGGCTGGAGCGTCCGCCGGTTCAGAAGTGATGCCAAGGCTTTCGATGCTGAGACGCATCACGTCTTGAATTTGCTCAGGCCCGGTGCGTCTCAGGCTGGTTTATGTATCCGGCGTGAAGATATCCGCACATCTGGCGGCACTCAGTTCATCCGCAAGGACCGGGTCTGCGGCGGCATCCGGCACGAAGGCACGCAAGAGAGCGAAGCCCTCGTTCTGATCGGTCTCGATGACGATCATCTCATCCAGGTTTTCCGGCGGGTTCTCACGCAGGATCGACAGCTGGCTTGATGTCAGGACCAGCATGGCGAGGGCGCCTGAGCCGGAGGTGCGGTTGTTGAGGCTGTAGACCACCTCTCCACGCCCGTTGAACAGCGCCATGGACCAGAAGGGCGAGTCCACGTTGGCCGCAAGTGTCAGGGGACCATCCTCCAGGCGGAACCAGCAGACGGCATGGCGCATGGCCGGGTCCAGCATGGGGGCGAGTTCTTCCCCGCCGGTAATGGGGGGCAGGACGTGGAAGATGCGGTCCGGACCGAGGTGACGCAACTCGGCAAATGCCTTGGCGCGCACGTGGCCGGGAACAGTCAGAACCACGAAGATATGAATGATGCCGGCGATCAGCAGCATCGCGAGCAGCCAGAGCGAGAACCGGGGCAGAGCGGCCCGGACGTGTCCGGATGCACGGCTCAAGAGACGGGGCAACCGCAGAGATCCGGTGATGGCGCGGCTCATGGGCAGGAGACCTCGCTGATCGCGGGCATGGTCAGGCCTGCAAGTGAGGAGCCCGTGGTAATGGGCGCATCATAGAGGCGCAGGATGAAGGAAAGGCCCTCGCCTTTGCCTGTCGGCAGCCAGTTTCCGGGCGCCGGCCGGGCGGAGGCGGTGATGTCGAAGGATCCGTCCGGTTTGCGCAGGATCTGGTTGCTGTCGAGATAAAGCCGGTCCATCGGTACCGGGACGAGACGTGCCTCTCCATCAGCGGAGGTCAGCGTCCACAGGCGTGCGGATGGAGTCAGGCCCGAAATCAGATAGGTGCAGCCGGGGCGGAGCGGGCGCCCGGCGGAGGTTTCCTTGGCGATGAAGGCCACACCCTCGCCGGAGGCCAGGGGAACACGGCCCAGCCGTGCAAAAATGGCTGCGGAATAGGGATCGGCCTCCGGTGTTCCGGCCAGCGGATGAGCGCCCCAGACACCGATGCGCACGCTTTGGAAAAGATCCTCACGGCTGAGGGCCAGATAAGCAGAGCCGACGCCGATGATGAGCGCACCGGCAAACAGCAGCGTGATGGTGAAGGCCCGCCACAGCGGATGCGGCTTGCGGCGTGACAGGACGGCAGGTGTTTCCACCTGTTTCCAGTCGAGATCCGGGCCTGAGTCAAAGTGGGCGTTCATGGCTGGGCCGCCCCGCTGCTGTCCACGCCGGCCGCGCTGGCCGTCTGGCCTATGGCCGCGAGTGCGTCGCCAATCTGCGTGATGACCGCCAGCGAGCGGCTGTTGAGAATACGGGGCTGGCTGCCGGTGCTGGCCACTTCCGGTCTTGCAGCCAGCTGCCTGGCAGGCTTGACCTTGGCCGCATCAACGCCGGGAATGGGCTGGATTTCGATGCCCTCATGCGCATAGGCCATGAAACGCTGCCAGATCATGGCCGGAAGCGTGCCGCCGGTGACATTGTTTGTGCCGGTGAAATCGTCATTGCCCACCCAGACGGCGGCGGTGAAGTTGCCTGTGTAACCCACGAACCAGGCGTCGCGGTAGGCCGAGGTGGTGCCGGTCTTGCCTGCTGCCACGACCCCGTCCAGCAGGGCGCGCCTTCCAGTGCCGCGCTCCACCACATTGACGAGAATGTCGTTCATCTCGAAGACCTTCTCTTCCGGCAGGATACGCTGGGGCTCAGGCTCGTTTTGGGCGCGGTCATAGATGACAGTGCCGCTGGAGCTGCGAACCTCCAGAATGGTATAGGGCGTTGCCTTGTAGCCGCCATTGGCGAAGACGGAATAGGCTGCGGCCATGTCGATGACCGAGACATCCGAAGAGCCGAGCGCCAGAGAGGTGGAGTTCTGCAGTTCGTGGCTGATGCCCATGAGATAGGACATCTCGATGATCTTCGGACGGCCGAGGGCAATGGACAGGCGGACGGGGACCGTGTTGATCGAGCGGGTGAGGGCTTCTTTCAAGGTGATTGCACCGGCATAGCCGCGCGAGTAATTGCGCGGGCTCCAGTTGCCGATGGAAACGGGGGCATCGGGAACGATACTGTCCTTCGAATAGCCGTTCATGAAGGCCGTCATGTAGACGAAGGGCTTGAAGGCCGATCCTGGCTGACGCAGCGCGTCAACGGCCCGGTTGAACTGGCTGGCACCATAATCGCGGCCGCCAACCATGGCGCGCACCGCGCCATCCGGCACCAGGGCGACGATGGCCGCTTCGCGGGCACGCCGCTCTTCCGAGAACTGACGCATGATGGCGTCGATGGACTGCTCGGCTTCCCGCTGAAGAGCGGGGTCGAGTGTGGTCCGGACGGTGACGATACGGTCGCGGGCGAGGGCGGGATAGCGGCGGGCGAGACGCTTGACCTCGTTGAAGGCCCAGTCGAGGTAGAAATCGGGGGCCTGCTCACGGGAGCGGTCAACCGCGACGGCCGGATTGCGCCGCGCGCCAATGACCTGGCCTTCCGTCATGAAGCCGGCCTGCACCATGTTGCTCAGCACCTCGTTGGCGCGGGCACGGGCGGCGGGAAGGTTGATATGCGGGGCGTATTTTGTGGGGGCCTTGTAAAGGCCTGCCAGCATGGCAGCTTCAGCCAGCGTCAGTTCCCGGACGTTCTTGCGGAAATAGAATTCAGACGCCGCCGTGACGCCGAAAACGCCGCCGCCCATATAGGCGCGGTCCAGATAGAGTTTCAGGATCTCGCGCTTGGAGAGATTGGCTTCCAGCCAGAGGGCGAGGAAAGCTTCCTTGATCTTGCGCTCCAGCGTGCGCTCGTTGGAGAGGAAGAGGTTCTTGGCCAGCTGCTGAGTGAGAGATGAACCGCCCTGCACAACGGTGCGGGCGCGCAGGTTCTCCACCATGGCGCGGGCGGTGCCCAAAACGTCGATGCCGAAATGCTCGAAGAAACGGCGGTCTTCGGTTGCAAGGGTTGCCTTGATCAGGATGTCGGGGATCTCATCGAGAGGCACCGTGTCATTGAGAACGATGCCGCGCCGGCCGACTTCCTTGCCGAAACGGTCGAGGAAGGTGACGGCGAAGTCATCTGTCGTGCGCCAGTCCGCCACACGCGTTGCCTCAAAGGCGGGCTGGGCAAAGGTGAGCAGGATGATGAAGCCGAGAAGGCCGAAGGTGAAGCCATCCGAGCCAAGCTCTGCCAGCCCACGCCAAAGGCCGCGGGCGCGGAAGCGGCGCAGGAACCGGGAATAAGCATCCCAGCCGTCCGTGATGGCCTGCCAGCTGCGCCACAGGGCCGTATCCAGCCAGGCGTCAATTGACATGAGAAGGGCCGGCAGCGACCGGCGCGGACGGGTGGCAAACGGCTGGCGGGGTTTTTCCTCAGGAGGTGATGGCACGGAATGGACTTCAGCCTCGGACGGCGCGTGAGTTTCAGCGCGCACCGCATCCTGCTGGCCAGCATCCGCCGCTGCAGCCTCAGAAGGGCTGTCCATATCCGGTTTGCTGCCGTACTCCGGCGGGCTTCCGTTGCCGTTGTGCTGGTCCGACGTCACCGCAAGCTACCTGTGCCCTGCAGATGGTGATAAGGAAACTATCGAGTGACATACCCTGTCCCGCAAGGGAAGCCGAAAGCGAACATGAAATCAATGACCGAAGCGGAAAACCCCGGAAATGCGCCCTTCTGGAAGACAAAAACACTGGAGGAAATGACGCAGACCGAATGGGAATCGCTGTGTGATGGCTGTGCCCGCTGCTGCCTGAACAAGCTGGAGGACTGGGACACGGGGGCAATCGTGTGGACGGATGTGGCGTGCGAGCTGCTGGATGGCACCACGTGCCGTTGCCGCGACTATGCGAACCGGACCGATACCGTGCCCGATTGCATCCAGCTGACGCCAGCTGAAGTGCGGACGCTGACATGGCTGCCGCCAACCTGTGCCTACCGCCTGGTGCGGGACGGGGAGGATCTGGCCTGGTGGCATCCGCTGATCTCGGGCTCGCCGGAGACGGTGCATCTGGCAGGGGTTTCGGTTTCAGGACGCACGGTGACGGAAGCGGGGATCGAGATCGAGGACTACGAGAACCACGTGGTCAGCTGGCCGGAGGAATGGCCGGAAGAGGCGATGGAAAAGCCTTCGCGAGAGGCCTGAAAGGCGCCACCGGACAGCCCCTTGCGGAGCCGTCCGGCGTGCGTTTCTTGATCAGAGATGAGCGCTGGCGAAAGCCGCAAGTGCCTGTATCTCGCCCTGGCGCAATTCGTGGCCGCCGTCGTGCCAGAACAGTTCCACATCCGCTTTCTGACCCGTGAACCAGTCCGCCAGCGTCTGTGTGAGAGGCGCGGGGCAGATCGGGTCGCGCCGCCCGGCGGTGATCAGGACCGGCAGGCCGGAGAGGCCCGCATTTTCCTTCGGTGTGAAGGGAATGAGCGGATGCAGCAGCGCAATGGCGCTGAAGAGATCCGGCCGTTGAAAGGCAACGCTGGCCAGAATGTTGGCGCCGTTGGAATAGCCATAGGCGAAGACCTTTGAGGGAGCGAGACGCGCCGTCTGATCCGTGAGGAAGGCTGCCATCCGGTCCGTGCGGGCCGCAAGGTCGGCCATGTCATAGAGGCCTTCGCCAGTGCGGCGGAAGAAGCGCAGCGCGCCGCCTTCGGAGACATCGCCCCTGGGGTTGAGGAGCGTAGCCTGCGGGAAAAGCTCCGCTGAAAGCCCCGCAAACTGGTGCTCATCCCCGCCCGTGCCATGAAAGGCGAGGACGAGGGGAGCTGGCGCCCCGCCGGGGGCAGGGCGCTCGTATGTGGTGCAGGACGCTGTGATCATGTCAGCCTTCCAGTGAAACCAGCTGCTTTTCCAGATAAGGGCGCAGGTGGGCATGCTGGGTGGGAAGCTTGAGTGCTTGGCCCAGATGGGCCGTGTCCTCATCCCGGTTGAAGCCCGGTTCATTGGTTGCGATCTCGAACAGCACGCCGCCGGGCGTGCGGAAATAGATTGCATAGAAGTAGTCGCGGTCGATCACCGGGGTGACCTGATAGCCCGTGTCCATGAGAGCCTTGCGGACCTCGAGCTGGGCTGCTCTGTCCTCCACGGCAAAAGCGATGTGGTGGACGGAACCGGCACCAGACACGGCCGGAGCAATCGAGGGCATGGTTTCCACGTCGATGACATGGGCGCCATTGCCGCCGGGCAGCGCGAAACGCTTCACGCCCTCAGCGGAGTCTGCCAGTTCATAACCCATGAAGCCGAGCAGTTCCGCCGTTGCACCATCATCGCGAAGGCGCAGGCTGGTGGAGTGGAAGCCGCGGATAGCCGCGTCCTCCGCGACGCCACCGGCAGTCCAGGGTGCGCGGGCATCGCCATCGACTTCAACAAGCGCGAATGCATCGTTGTCGGGGCCGAAGAAATGCAGGCGCTTCTGGCCGAAGGCCGTGTCTTCGACCAGTCCGGCCGCCCCAGCGCCGGCAAGCCGCGTCTGCCAGAAGCCGAGCGAGCCTTTCGGGACCGAGAAGAGCGTGGTGCCAACCTCCCCCGTGCCCGGGCGTCCCTGACGGGCGCCGGGGAAGGGGAAATAGGTCATCACCGTTCCAGCCGAACCGGTTTCGTCACCATAGTAGAGGTGATAGACATCGGGTGCGTCAAAGTTGACAGTCTTCTTCACGCGGCGCAGGCCGAGCACGCGGGTGAAGAACGCATTGTTCGCCACAGCATCGTCAGCAATCGACGTGACATGGTGCAGGCCTTTGATCTGCGTGATCATTTTCTATCTCCTGATCTGGCGCGGCGGTGCTGCGCCCTCCTTCTGGAGTGAACATAGGTGGTGATCCGCGATCTGATTAGCCGGCCCAAGTCTCGACTGATGTTCATTATATGTGAACAGTTGCTGTAGATCAGCCTTATTTCGTGAAAGTCAGGTCAACAGTTCCCACGGTGATACCATATTTCATGACGGTGGCCGTGTTGCGGACGGTGCGAGGGCCGGTCTGGGTGAGCGTGTCATAGAAGCGCAGAGCGACACTGCCGTCCTTCAAGGGCACTTCGACCGGATAGGTGAAGACGATGCTGTCGCCCTGATAACCGATGTTGACCGGGGTCAGCACATCGGAGCGCTGGCCAATGTAGCGGTCGTCTGCGACTTTCTGGAAAAACCAGATCTTGGTGTCCTTCTCGCCGTCATCGTAGACGAAATCCTCGCGCAGGCGGAGGGTGAACGTCCTGGGATCCCATGTGCCGGTGAGCTTGACGGTGAACTCGCGCCGTACGCCTGCAATCTTGCTTTCGAACACTCCCCGGGCGGTCGTGGTGCCCCGGAAGTAATCTTCAAGGACGAGGCGTTGACTTGATCTTGCAAGATTCGTCCATGATATTGCCGAAATTATCACGGCGAAAATCGCTAGAGAAAATGACTTCAAATTTCTAGCTGAAAATAAATCAATCATGAATTTCATTCATGTTCCTCCTTCTTAGGTCTTTCTTACGTGCGGGGTTGGGCTTTGGATCTCTGTTTTGTGTTATTTTTTAATTTTACGTAGCTGTGCTGAGTGGGTGTATTTGCCGTTCAGGACTTTGTTAAGTTTTTAGTGGGATTTGAATGGCTAGCCGCACGCAGCCGTTCTGCGTCTCGTGGGTATGAGTCCGCTGTCAGAGGTGCTTTCGATGCTTACGCATATCTCGCTTTCCAAATCCAAACTCGACGCAATCGGGCGTTCGCAAGCCATTATCGAGTTTGACACCGAGGGGCGGATCGTTACGGCAAACCAGAATTTTCTGGATGCCATGGGATATACGCTGGCTGAGATCATCGGGAAGCACCACAGCCTGTTCGTCCCCGCTAAGGAGGTGAACACGCCGGCTTACAAGGAGTTCTGGCGGAATCTGGCGGCTGGCAAATGGTCGTCCGGGGAGTTCCGGCGCATTGCCAAGGACGGCCGCGATGTGTGGATCCTGGCATCCTACAACCCGGTCATCGGGCGTGGAGGCAGGGTGACCGGTGTCATCAAGGTGGCCGGATGATCGGCCCCCACGGACGGGTCCAATTTGATTGTTAGTGCAATGATGGTCGTGGCGCCAGCGCGGGCGGCATCGCTGGTTGGGGTTGCAGGGCCGCCCGCGCGAATGCCGGGATGAAGACTGATCGGCCCCCACGGACGGGTCCAATTTGATTGTTAGTGCAATGATGGTCGTGGCGCCAGCGCGGGCGGCATTGCTGGTTGGGGTTGCAGGGCCGCCCGCGCGAATGCCGGGATGAAGACCTCCGGCGCCGGCGGCTTGTAGCCGAGCGATCCATGCGGACGCACGGTGTTGTAATGCCGACGCCAGCTTTCCACGATGATCCTGGCCTCTTTGAGCGTGTAGAAGATCTCGCCGTCGAGGAGTTCGTCGCGCAGGCGCGCGTTGAAGCTCTCGATGTAGCCGTTCTCCCATGGACTGCCGGGAGCGATGTAGGCGGT
>NZ_LIPT01000027.1 GCF_001418225.1 Pannonibacter indicus
ATCTCGGTCGTCGTGACGCTGATCGTTCCGATCGCCATGGAAGACGGCCTGCGCTTCGCTATCCGCGAAGGTGGCCGTACCGTCGGCGCCGGCGTGGTGGCATCGATCATCGAGTGATGATGGCGGGCGCCGGCTCATCCGGCGCCTTCCTTTCCGGACTTGAACAACCCCTTGCGGGTTGCCTGAACCGGAGATAAGAACAGGTTTGGACGGAACTTCAGGTCCCGTCCGTGCAGGGGTATAGCTCAGTTGGTAGAGCGGCGGTCTCCAAAACCGCAGGTCGCGGGTTCGAGCCCTGCTGCCCCTGCCATTTTGTTCTTGAATATTGGCCGCCGAGGCCTTATTGAGGACCACTCGGGCGGGGCGCGCGGATGATTCTGCGCGCCCGCTCGTCGTGACGAGACCGGAACCGGAATGGCCAAGAGTAATCCCTTTACGTTTATCCAGCAGGTTCGCTCCGAAGCTGCCAAGGTGACCTGGCCGACCCGCAAGGAAACGGCCGTGACGACTGTCATGGTGTTTGTGATGGTGGTGCTTGCCTCCATCTTCTTTCTTCTGGCGGATCAGCTGATGAGCTGGGGCATTGGCTTGCTCCTCGGCGTGGGCGGTTGACGCCTGCAAGGTTTCACGAGACAGGAAACGGAACTGAGGTCATGGCCAAGCGCTGGTACATTGTGCATGCCTACTCCAATTTCGAGAAGAAGGTAGCCGAGTCCATCCGCGAGAAAGCTGCCCAGAAGGGGCTTTCTGACCTGTTCGAGGAAATCCTCGTTCCGATGGAAAAGGTCGTCGAAGTGCGCCGCGGGCGCAAGGTCGATGCCGAACGCAAATTCTTCCCGGGCTACGTTCTGGTGAAGATGGAGATGACCGACGAGGCGTTCCATCTGATCAAGAACACCCCCAAGGTCAGTGGCTTCCTCGGTTCCGAGCAGAAGCCCGTTCCGATTTCGGAAGCCGAGGCGCGCCGCATCCTGAGCCAGGTTCAGGAAGGTGTCGACCGGCCGAAGCCGTCGGTCAGTTTCGAGGTTGGCGAGCAGGTCCGCGTGTCGGACGGCCCGTTTGCCTCCTTCTCCGGCCTCGTCGAGGAAGTGGACGAAGAGCGCGCGCGCCTCAAGGTTGCCGTGTCGATCTTTGGCCGCCCGACGCCGGTCGAGCTGGAATTTGGTCAGGTCGACAAGGTCTGATCAAGCTGGCCGCCCACGGGCGGCCAAAGCTGCATGGAGGCCATCATGGCGTCCGCGCAGAAGAGGGTGGCAGGTAAGGCGCGCCTACGCCGGGCGTGTCAAGCCAGACCACCCGCTCCTGAATGCCGGTTTATCCGGCTTACTCGCTAGGAGAGTATAATGGCGAAGAAAATCGAAGGTTATATCAAGCTGCAGGTGGCAGCCGGCTCCGCAACGCCGTCGCCCCCGATCGGTCCCGCGCTGGGTCAGCGCGGTCTCAACATCATGGAATTCTGCAAGGCGTTCAACGCGCAGACCCAGGATATCGAGAAGGGCGCTCCGTGCCCGGTCGTGATCACCTATTTCTCCGACAAGTCCTTCACCTTCCAGATCAAGACCGCTCCGGTCAGCTTCTTCCTGAAGAAGGCTGCTGGTCTGAAGTCCGGTTCCAAGACCCCGGGCCGCGGCACGGTTGGCAAGGTGAACAAGGCGCAGGTGCGTGAAATCGCCACCGCCAAGATGAAGGACCTCAACGCGAACGACGTGGAAGCGGCGATGCGCATGGTTGAGGGTTCTGCCCGTTCGATGGGCCTCGAGGTCACGGAGTAAGATCATGGCGAAGATTGGCAAGCGTATCCGTGCTGCTCGTGAAGGCATCGACAGAAACAAGACCTACGCCCTCGGCGAAGCCCTGGCCCTGATCAAGGACCGCGCCAAGGTGAAGTTCGACGAAACCGTCGAAGTTGCGATCAACCTTGGCGTTGACCCGCGTCACGCTGACCAGATGGTCCGCGGCGTCTGCGTGCTGCCGAACGGCACCGGCAAGACCGTCCGCGTCGCCGTGTTCGCCCGTGGCGACAAGGCTGAGGAAGCCAAGGCTGCCGGCGCAGACATCGTTGGCGCCGAAGAGCTGGTCAACGAAGTGCAGGGCGGCAAGATCGACTTCGACCGCTGCATTGCAACCCCGGACATGATGCCGCTGGTCGGCCGTCTTGGTAAGGTGCTTGGCCCGCGCGGCCTGATGCCGAACCCCAAGGTCGGCACCGTGACCCCGGACGTGGCTTCGGCCGTGCGTGACGCCAAGGGCGGCGCCGTGCAGTTCCGCGTCGAGAAGGCTGGTATCATCCACGCCGGCGTTGGCAAGGTCTCCTTCACCCAGGACGCCCTGGTCGAGAACATCCGCGCTCTCGTGGATGCCGTCCAGAAGGCCAAGCCGAGCGGTTCCAAGGGCCAGTACATGCGCCGTGTTGCCCTGTCGTCCACGATGGGCCCGGGCGTCAAGGTCGACCTGGCTTCGATCAACGGCTGATGCTGCAGACCCGGCAGGGCTTACTGCCGGGTTTCGCGCTGGCCGCAGCGGCGTGACCGGTCAGGAGTTGAAGCTCCGGTCCGCGCCGCATCCAAGAGGTTCCTCCCGGTTCTGCCGGGAGGCACTGGTCCGGTCCCGTACCGGATCATCCCTGTCCGAGACTGCAGGTGCCGGGAAACCGGTCTAAGCCGAATGGGCCTGCATAGATGGGTGAGAACCAGTTTGTTTCCGGCTTGCCGGGGGCTGAAACGGTTCGAACCAGATGCCTTGCCGCGCTCCAAGCGAGGTGAGGGGACAGGAAACCCTGAGCGTCGCCTGTGACGCGGTACGGGGCTTCCCCGCACCGCCAAGCTGGCGGCAAAGGCAAACCGGTGGCGGAAACGCCATCAAATGGAGTAGGCAAGTGGAAAGAGCGGAAAAGCACGAGTTCGTGACCGCCCTCAACGAAGAGCTGCGTAGCACTTCGGTTGTGGTCGTCGCGCACTATGCGGGTCTCTCGGTTGCACAGATGACCGCGCTGCGGTTGAAAGTGCGTGACGCCGGCGGAACCGTAAAGGTTGCAAAGAACCGTCTTGTAAAGCTTGCCCTTCAAGGCACTGACCTTGAGCACATCAATGGCCTCTTCACGGGCCCGACCCTGATCGCCTATTCGGAAGATCCGGTCGCGGCTCCCAAGGCCATGGTGGAATTCGCCAAGACGACGGACAAGTTCGTCATCCTCGGCGGTGCTCTCGGCAAGACCAACCTGAATGCGGAAGGCGTCAAGTCTCTCGCCACGATGCCGTCGCTCGAAGAGCTGCGCGCAAAGCTGGTGGGCATGATCCAGACCCCGGCATCCCGCATTGCCCAGGTTGTCAACGCACCGGCCGGGCAGCTCGCCCGCGTTTTCGGCGCGTATGCCAAGAAGGACGAGGCCGCATAAGGCGCCCCCTAAGCAATACACTGTCTGTAACCAAGCATTTGGTTCGAACGTAAGGTACATAAGAAATGGCTAACCTCGAAAAGCTCGTTGAAGATCTGTCCGCCCTGACCGTCATGGAAGCTGCTGAGCTGTCCAAGATGCTCGAAGAGAAGTGGGGCGTGTCCGCCGCAGCTCCGGTGGCTGTTGCTGCCGTTGCGGCTGCTCCGGCTGCTGCTGTTGAAGAGCAGACCGAATTCGACGTCGTTCTCGCTGACGCTGGCGACAAGAAGATCAACGTGATCAAGGAAGTCCGCGCCATCACCGGCCTCGGCCTGAAGGAAGCCAAGGAGCTCGTCGAAGGCGCTCCGAAGGTTGTCAAGGAGCAGGTCTCCAAGGCTGAAGCCGAAGACCTCAAGAAGAAGCTCGAAGAGGCTGGCGCCAAGGTCGAGCTCAAGTAATAGGATCGAAAGATCCAAGGCGGTCCCGGGCAACCGGGACCGTTTCCTGGCCCCGGCGGGTATAACCCGTTTCCGGGGCATTAGTCCCGAATAGGGGACGGTTATCCGAAGCGCCCGGGCGAAGCTGCCCGATTGGACAAGGGGCGTTGCGGACAGCCGTCACCCAAGGCGATACGAACGAGGAGCGACAATGACCCTAACGTTCAACGGTCGCAAACGTGTCCGGAAATTCTTCGGATCGATCCGCGATGTAACGGAAATGCCCAACCTCATCGAGGTTCAGAAGGCATCCTACGACCAGTTCCTGCAGGTTGAGGAGCCCAAGGGCGGCCGTCCCGATGAAGGCCTCCAGGCGGTCTTCAACTCTGTTTTCCCGATTTCCGACTTTGCCGGAACCGCTCTGCTTGAATTCGTCAAGTTCGAATTCGAGCAGCCCAAGTACGACGTCGAGGAGTGCCGTCAGCGCAGCATGACCTATGCTGCCCCGCTGAAGGTGACCCTGCGCCTGATCGTGTTCGATGTCGATGAAGACACCGGGGCCAAGTCCGTCAAGGACATCAAGGAGCAGGACGTCTACATGGGGGACATCCCCTTCATGACCGAGAACGGTACGTTCGTCGTGAACGGCACCGAGCGCGTCATCGTGTCCCAGATGCACCGCTCTCCGGGCGTGTTCTTCGATCATGACAAGGGCAAGACCCATTCCAGCGGCAAGCTGCTGTTTGCTGCCCGCGTGATTCCCTACCGCGGTTCCTGGCTCGACATCGAGTTCGACGCCAAGGACATCGTCTATGCGCGTATCGACCGCCGCCGCAAGATTCCGGTCACCTCTCTGCTGATGGCCCTCGGCCTCGACGGCGAAGAGATCCTGAACACCTTCTACCAGCGCATCCAATATTCGCGCGCGGACAAGGGGTCCTGGCGCATGCCGTTCGACGGCGACCGCCTCAAGGGCAACAAGGCGTCCTATGATCTGATCGACGCCGACACCGGCGAAGTTGTGATCGAAGCCGGCCGCAAGATCACGGCACGCATGATCAAGCAGCTCACCGAAAAGGGCGTCAAGGCCCTGAAGGTGACCGACGAAGACCTGCACGGCCAGTATCTGGCCGAGGACGTCGTCGACTTCGTGACCGGCGAGATCTACGCTGAAGCGGGCGACGAGATCAACGCGAAGCTGCTCGACGAGCTGATCCAGCGCGGCTACGAGGAGCTGTCCGTTCTCGATATCGACCACATCAACACCGGCGCCTATGTCCGCAACACGCTTGCTGCGGACAAGAACGAGAGCCGTGAAGATGCGCTGTTCGACATCTACCGCGTGATGCGCCCTGGCGAGCCGCCCACCCTGGAATCCGCTGAAGCGATGTTCCAGTCGCTGTTCTTCGACGCCGAGCGTTACGACCTGTCTGCGGTCGGCCGCGTCAAGATGAACATGCGTCTTGACCTGACCTGCCCTGACACCGTGCGCACCCTGCGCAAGGAAGACATCCTGGCCGTGATCCGGCTGCTGCTCGACCTGCGCGACGGCAAGGGCGAGATCGACGACATCGACAACCTCGGCAACCGCCGTGTGCGTTCGGTCGGCGAACTCATGGAGAACCAGTACCGCGTCGGCCTGCTGCGCATGGAACGTGCGATCAAGGAGCGCATGAGCTCTGTCGACATCGACACGGTCATGCCGCAGGACCTGATCAACGCCAAGCCGGCAGCCGCTGCCGTGCGTGAGTTCTTCGGCTCCTCGCAGCTCAGCCAGTTCATGGACCAGACCAATCCGCTGTCCGAAGTGACGCACAAGCGCCGCCTGTCGGCTCTTGGACCGGGTGGTCTGACGCGTGAGCGCGCTGGCTTCGAAGTTCGCGACGTGCATCCGACCCACTACGGCCGTATCTGCCCGATCGAGACGCCGGAAGGCCCGAACATCGGTCTGATCAATTCGCTGGCGACCTTCGCCCGTGTGAACAAGTACGGCTTTATCGAGAGTCCGTACCGCAAGGTGCGTGATGGCGTCGTCTCCGACGAGGTCGTCTATCTCTCGGCCATGGAAGAAGCCAAACACTACGTCGCCCAGTCCAACGCTGTCCTCGATGAGAACAACCGTCTGGTGGAAGAGCTGGTCACCTGCCGTCATGCCGGTGAAAACATGCTCGTTCCGTCCGACCGCGTGGACCTGATGGACGTTTCGCCGAAGCAGCTGGTTTCGGTCGCTGCCGCGCTCATTCCGTTCCTGGAAAACGACGACGCCAACCGCGCGCTCATGGGCTCGAACATGCAGCGTCAGGCCGTGCCGCTGGTGCGCGCCGAAGCGCCCTTCGTCGGCACCGGCATGGAGCCGATCGTGGCCCGTGACTCCGGCGCTGCCATCGCTGCCCGCCGCGGTGGTGTTGTCGATCAGGTGGATGCGACCCGTATCGTTATCCGCGCCACGGAAGATCTCGATCCGTCCAAGTCGGGCGTCGATATCTACCGCCTGATGAAGTTCCAGCGTTCCAACCAGAACACCTGTATCAACCAGCGTCCGCTGGTCCGCGTCGGTGACGTCATTTCCAAGGGTGACATCATCGCTGACGGCCCGTCGACGGATCTGGGCGATCTGGCACTCGGCCGCAACGTACTCGTCGCGTTCATGCCGTGGAACGGCTACAACTTCGAGGACTCCATCCTCCTGTCCGAACGCATCGTGTCCGATGACGTCTTCACCTCGATCCATCTGGAAGAGTTTGAAGTCGCCGCCCGTGACACCAAGCTCGGCCCGGAAGAGATCACGCGCGATATTCCGAACGTCTCGGAAGAAGCGCTGAAGAACCTCGACGAAGCCGGCATCGTCTACATCGGCGCCGAAGTGAAGCCGGGTGACATTCTCGTCGGCAAGATCACGCCGAAAGGCGAGAGCCCGATGACGCCGGAAGAAAAGCTTCTGCGTGCCATCTTCGGCGAAAAGGCTTCGGATGTCCGCGACACCTCCCTGCGTCTGCCGCCCGGCGTTGCCGGTACGGTCGTGGAAGTGCGCGTGTTCAACCGTCACGGCGTCGAGAAGGACGAGCGTGCGATGGCCATCGAGCGCGAGGAAATCGAGCGCCTGGCCAAGGACCGCGACGACGAGCAGGCAATCCTTGACCGCAACGTCTATGGCCGCCTGGCCGAGATGCTGCTGGGCAAGACCGCCATTGCCGGCCCTAAGGGCTTCAAGAAGGACACCAGCCTGACCGGTGATGTCCTTGGCGAATACCCGCGTTCGCAGTGGTGGCAGTTTGCAATGGACGATGAAAAGTTCATGAGCGAAGTGGAAGCCCTGCGCGGCCAGTACGATGAAAGCCGCAAGCGCCTCGAGCAGCGTTTCATCGACAAGGTGGAGAAGCTGCAGCGCGGTGACGAGCTGCCCCCTGGCGTCATGAAGATGGTCAAGGTCTTCGTCGCTGTGAAGCGCAAGATCCAGCCGGGCGACAAGATGGCCGGCCGTCACGGCAACAAGGGCGTGGTCTCCAAGATCAACCCGAACGAGGACATGCCGTTCCTGGCGGACGGCACCCATGTCGACATCGTTCTCAATCCGCTGGGCGTGCCGTCGCGCATGAACGTGGGCCAGATCCTCGAGACCCACCTTGGCTGGGCCTGCGCAGGCATGGGCCGCAAGATCGGCGAACTCTATGATGAGTACCGCAAGACGGGTGAGATCCAGGCTCTGAAGAGCGAGATCCACGAACTCTACGGCGACAACATCAAGGGTGATGCGGTCAAGCATTACGATGACGAGAGTCTCCTGCGTCTTGCCGAACAGCTGAAGAAGGGCGTTTCGATTGCAACGCCGGTCTTCGACGGTGCGCATGAGCCGGACATCGTGGAGATGCTCAACGCAGCCGGCCTTGACGCCAGTGGCCAGTCGACACTCTACGACGGGCGTACAGGTGAAGCCTTCGACCGCAAGGTCACCGTGGGTTACATCTATATGCTCAAGCTGCACCACCTCGTGGACGACAAGATCCACGCCCGTTCGATTGGACCTTACTCGCTCGTGACCCAGCAGCCGCTGGGTGGCAAGGCGCAGTTCGGCGGCCAGCGCTTCGGTGAAATGGAGGTGTGGGCCCTTGAAGCATATGGCGCTGCCTACACGCTGCAGGAAATGCTGACCGTGAAGTCGGATGACGTTGCGGGCCGCACGAAGGTCTACGAGGCAATTGTCCGTGGTGATGACACGTTCGAGGCCGGTATTCCGGAGAGCTTCAACGTTCTCGTGAAGGAAATGCGGTCGCTGGGTCTCAACGTGGAACTTCAGCAGTCCGGTCTTCCCGCATTTACCGATGAGCCCGCGGCAGACGCGGCAGAGTGATCTGCGGGCATGAAAAAGACTGAAACAGGACGTACAGTGCAGGAAAAGGGGAGTGGGCACGGCCCGCTCCCCATCCGTGCATCGAAGGAGAGAGCCCATGAATCATGAGGTCATGAACCTGTTCAACCAGCAGGCTCCTGCGCAGACCTTCGACCAGATCCGGATTTCTCTCGCCAGCCCCGAGCGGATCATGTCTTGGTCCTATGGTGAGATCAAGAAGCCGGAGACGATCAACTACCGCACGTTCAAGCCTGAACGTGATGGTCTGTTCTGCGCCCGTATCTTTGGCCCGATCAAGGATTACGAGTGCTTGTGCGGCAAGTACAAGCGTATGAAGTACAAGGGCGTCATCTGTGAGAAGTGCGGCGTCGAAGTGACGCTGAGCCGCGTACGCCGTGAGCGCATGGGCCACATCGAGCTGGCTGCCCCGGTTGCGCATATCTGGTTCCTGAAGTCGCTGCCCTCCCGCATCGGCCTTCTGCTGGACATGACGCTGAAGGACCTGGAGCGCGTGCTCTATTTCGAGAACTATGTTGTTCTTGAGCCGGGCCTGACCCCGCTCAAGCAGAACCAGCTGCTGAGTGAGGAAGAGTATATCAGCGCCCAGGACGAGTATGGCGAGGACGCGTTCACGGCGATGATCGGCGCGGAAGCCATCCGCGAAATGCTGATGTCGCTTGATCTGGTGCGCGAAAGCGAGAAGCTGCGCGTCGAGATCGCCGAAGCGACCACCGAGCTGAAGCCGAAGAAGCTGGCCAAGCGCCTCAAGGTCATCGAAGCCTTCACCGAGTCGGGCAACCGTCCGGAATGGATGATCATGACCGTGATTCCGGTGATCCCGCCGGATCTGCGCCCGCTGGTTCCGCTGGACGGCGGCCGTTTCGCGACGTCGGATCTGAACGATCTGTACCGCCGCGTGATCAACCGCAACAACCGCCTGAAGCGCCTGATCGAACTGCGTGCGCCGGATATCATCATCCGCAACGAAAAGCGCATGCTGCAGGAGTCCGTTGACGCCCTGTTCGACAACGGCCGCCGCGGCCGCGTCATCACCGGTGCCAACAAGCGTCCGCTGAAGTCGCTGTCCGACATGCTCAAGGGCAAGCAGGGCCGCTTCCGCCAGAACCTGCTGGGCAAGCGCGTCGACTATTCCGGCCGTTCGGTGATCACCGTGGGTCCGGAGCTGAAGCTTCACCAGTGCGGCCTGCCGAAGAAGATGGCTCTCGAGCTGTTCAAGCCCTTCATCTATTCGCGCCTCGACGCGAAGGGCTTCTCCTCGACCGTCAAGCAGGCCAAGAAGCTGGTGGAGAAGGAGCGTCCGGAAGTCTGGGATATCCTCGACGAGGTGATCCGTGAGCACCCGGTTCTTCTGAACCGTGCGCCGACGTTGCACCGTCTCGGCATCCAGGCGTTCGAACCGACACTGATCGAAGGCAAGGCCATCCAGTTGCACCCGCTCGTCTGCTCGGCTTTCAACGCCGACTTCGACGGTGACCAGATGGCCGTGCACGTGCCGCTTTCGCTGGAAGCCCAGCTGGAAGCCCGTACGCTGATGATGTCGACCAACAACATTCTGCATCCGGCCAACGGCGGCCCGATCATCGTTCCGTCTCAGGATATCGTTCTGGGTCTCTATTATCTGTCGATCATGGCAGAGAACGAGCCGGGCGAAGGCATGGCCTTCGGCAACATGGGCGAGATCCAGCACGCGCTGGCCAACAAGGTCATCACGCTGCACACGAAGATCCGCGGACGCTTCCGCTCGATCGACGCTGACGGCAACCCGACCTCCGGCATCTTCGAGACGACGCCGGGCCGCATGATGATTGCCGAACTGCTGCCGAAGCATCACGAGGTTCCCTTCGACACCTGCAACAGGCTGATGACGAAGAAGGAAGTCTCGCGCATGATCGACACCGTCTACCGCGCCTGCGGTCAGAAGGAGACGGTCATTTTCTGTGACCGCATCATGCAGCTCGGGTTCCGCAATGCGTGCAGCGCTGGCATCTCGTTCGGCAAGGATGACATGGTGATCCCGGACACCAAGCAGAAGCTGGTGGCCGAGACGGCCGCGATGGTTGCAGAATACGAGCAGCAGTACAACGACGGCCTGATCACTCAGGGCGAGAAGTACAACAAGGTGGTTGACGCCTGGGCCAAGTGCACCGACCGCATCGCTGATGAGATGATGAAGCGCATTCAGGCGGTTCAGATCGATCAGGAGACGGGCCGTCAGAAGCCGATGAACTCGGTTTACATGATGTCCCACTCGGGTGCCCGTGGTTCTCCGGCCCAGATGAAGCAGCTTGCCGGCATGCGCGGCCTCATGGCCAAGCCGTCGGGCGAGATCATCGAAAACCCGATCATCTCGAACTTCAAGGAAGGCCTGTCGGTTCTGGAGTACTTCAACTCCACCCACGGCGCCCGTAAGGGTCTGGCTGACACCGCGCTCAAGACGGCGAACTCGGGTTACCTGACCCGCCGCCTCGTGGACGTGGCTCAGGACTCGATCATCCTTGAAGTCGACTGCGGATCCGAGAACGGCATCACCGTTCAGGCGATCGTGGACGCCGGTCAGGTCATTGCAAGCCTTGGCCAGCGCGTTCTCGGCCGTACGGCGGCAGAAGACGTCTACAATCACGCAACCGGCGAGATCATCGTACCGAAGGGACGCATGATCGACGAAAAGGACGTGGAGCTGATCGAGGCTGCCAAGGTTCAGCAGATCAAGATCCGTTCGGTTCTGACCTGTCAGACTGTCACGGGCGTCTGCGGCACCTGCTACGGCCGTGACCTTGCCCGTGGTACGCCGGTCAACATCGGTGAAGCTGTCGGTGTCATCGCCGCTCAGTCGATCGGTGAGCCGGGTACCCAGCTGACCATGCGCACGTTCCACATCGGTGGCACGGCACAGGTGGTGGACAGCTCGTTCATCGAATCCAACGTCGATGGCACGATCAAGATCCGCAACCGCGCCGCCACCCGCGACAGCGATGGCAACCTGATCGCCATGGCGCGCAACATGTCGCTCATAGTGGTTGACAGTGACGGCAACGAGCGCGCTGTCCATCGCGTCACCTACGGCGCCAAGCTGCTGGTGGACGATGGTGATGCGGTCAAGCGCGGCCAGCGTATCGCCGAGTGGGACCCCTACACCCGCCCGATGCTGTCGGAAGTGGATGGCGTGGTCGACTTCGAAGACCTGGTGGACGGCGCTTCGGTGCAGGAAACCACCGACGAAGCGACCGGTATCACCAAGCGTGTCGTCATCGACTGGCGCACGTCTCACCGCGGCCAGGATCTCAAGCCGGCGGTTGTCGTCAAGGACGCCAATGGCTCGATCTGCAAGCTGGCCCGTGGTGGCGACGCCCGCCTGCTGCTTTCGGTGGACGCCATTCTGTCGGTGCAGCCGGGCAACCGGGTGAAGGCTGGTGACGTGCTCGCACGTATCCCGCTGGAAAGCGCCAAGACGAAGGACATCACCGGTGGTCTGCCCCGCGTGGCGGAACTGTTCGAGGCGCGCCGTCCGAAGGACCACGCCATCATCGCGGAAATCAGCGGTACCATCCGCTTCGGCCGCGATTACAAGAACAAGCGCCGCATCATTGTGGAGCCGCATGACGAGACACTGGAGCCGGTCGAGTACTTGATCCCGAAGGGCAAGCACTTCCATTTGCAGGAAGGCGACGTCATCGAGAAGGGCGAGTACATCCTCGACGGCAACCCGGCACCGCACGACATCCTGGCAGTCAAGGGCGTGGAAGCGCTCGCGGCCTACCTCGTCAACGAGATCCAGGAAGTTTACCGGTTGCAGGGCGTGGTGATTAACGACAAGCACATCGAGGTGATCGTTCGCCAGATGCTGCAAAAGGTCGAAATCACCGATCCGGGCGAGACCGAGTTCTTCGCGGGTGAGCAGGTCGACCAGCTCGACTTCGACGAGGCGAACCAGCGTGCGATCGACGACGCCAAGACCCCGGCCAAGGGCGTGCCGGTTCTCCTGGGTATCACCAAGGCGAGCCTGCAGACCCGGTCGTTCTTCTCGGCAGCCTCCTTCCAGGAGACAACGCGCGTCCTCACCGACGCCGCTGTCAACGGCAAGATCGACCCGCTGGTCGGCCTCAAGGAGAACGTCATCGTCGGCCGTCTGATCCCGGCCGGTACGGGCGGCGTGATGAAGCGTATCCGTCAGATTGCCACCCATCGTGACGATCTGATCCTTGACGAGCGCCGCAAGCGTTCGGGCGACAGCGCCGCAGAGGGCCTGCTCGAGGATCTGTCTGGCGCCGCTGAATAAGCGGACCAGCTACATCAATCAGAGAGGCCGCCATCCGTGCGGCCTTTCGTTTATGCAGAAGGAGGCCGTTATGGCTGGCAATGACGATGATGCTCCGCTGGAGCCTACGGTCTTCCTGGTGATCGGACGGGTCTGGGACAACGAGGACGATGGCCCGGAAGCTGCCGTGCCGATCCATGTGATGCTGACTGCTCCTGATGATGACAGCGCCGTGCGCAAGACGCTGGAGGCTTTGGCAGGCGAGGGCTTTGCCGAGGCCGAGCTCGATCAGATCGGTGTGCTGGAAGGTGAACCGGATGACCCGACATATGAGGGCGCTTATCAGGATGCCCTTTCCGGGAATGTGGCGGTGATCACCTTCCGCGATTGACCCGGCGCCACAGTCAGAAGAGCGGGGACGGCAGAGGGAAACAGGCCAGCTGCCGTCCCTGTGCATTTGAGGGAACGGGTTTGCACCGTGTTTACCGTTCCCGCAGGAAGGTTTGGCAGCCCTGCCGGGCGGCAGTGGCCTGATTGGTCCCGCAAGCGGCACCGGGGCAGGGCAGAGTGGTTTGATTCCCTTGTTTTGATTCCTTAACGGGCAAATAACTGGCTCTCCGTGCCGTGAGTCCCGGTTTTCGGGAAAACCGCCGGGGATTCGGGGTTTCTGCGGCTCAGCAGGGTGCAGAACAGCTCTGAAGGATTCGCAAGGCACGGTTAACCGGCATAGGACCCGGCCTTGCAGGATGCCAGGCCGGTATAATTTAATTACAATCCCGCGCGCATTTTCATTACAAAAAAATGCGGAAATGCTCGGATTCAGGCCGTGGCGTGGCAAAGGCGGGGCAGGACAGGGCAATCCGGCAGAAATCCGAGATTTCCCTTGACGGCAGGGGGCGCCGTGAGTAGTGTCCGCCCATCCCAAGGGCAGGCGGTAAGTCCTGATGTGTTCCAGCGGTCTACGCAAGGAACCTGAATACTTAAACGCTGCCGGGTTCAAAAAGGCGAATAAGCGTCGATTGCACGACCGCGATTAACCTCGTGGTCCTCTGGTTTTCGCAGCGCCTCCCATGTGCGAACATGGCTGAGGCGCGATTACGTTTGTCACGTATTCAGTGAAAAGCAGGGTAGCGTACGAATTTTTGGATGGCAGAGGTAAAGGGCACAGAATGCCGACCATCAACCAGCTGATCCGCAAGCCGCGGAAAGACCCGCCGAAGCGGAACAAGGTGCCGGCCATGGAGGCCTGCCCGCAGAAGCGTGGTGTTTGCACCCGCGTATACACCACGACGCCGAAGAAGCCGAACTCGGCACTTCGTAAGGTTGCCAAGGTGCGCCTGACGAATGGCTTCGAAGTCATCGGTTACATCCCGGGTGAAGGTCATAACCTTCAGGAGCACTCCGTGGTGATGATCCGCGGTGGCCGCGTCAAGGATTTGCCGGGCGTTCGCTACCACATCATCCGTGGCGTGCTCGACACCCAGGGCGTCAAGAACCGTAAGCAGCGCCGGTCGAAGTACGGCGCCAAGCGGCCGAAGTAAGGAGCGCGCGGCATGTCCCGTCGTCACAGCGCAGAAAAGCGCGAGATCATTCCGGATCCCAAGTTCGGAGATGTCGTCGTTACCAAGTTCATGAACTCGATCATGTATCACGGCAAGAAGTCCGTGGCCGAGCGCATCGTTTACGGTGCCTTCGACATCATCGAGAAGAAGACCCGTGAGAACCCCGTCGAGGTGTTCCATGCGGCTCTTGAAAACGTCATGCCGCAGGTAGAAGTCCGCTCCCGCCGCGTCGGTGGCGCGACCTACCAGGTTCCGGTGGAAGTCCGCGCGGACCGCCGTCAGGCATTGGCGATCCGCTGGCTGATCGCTGCAGCCCGCAACCGTAACGAAACCACCATGGTGGACCGCCTGTCGGGAGAAATGCTCGACGCCGCGAACAACCGTGGTTCCGCAGTGAAGAAGCGCGAAGACACGCACCGCATGGCGGATGCGAACCGCGCCTTCTCTCACTACCGCTGGTAATCCTGGAAAAGGGCTGACGTCATGTCTCGCACGCACAAAATCGAGGACTACCGCAACTTCGGTATCATGGCTCACATCGATGCCGGCAAGACCACGACCACCGAGCGCATCCTGTACTACACAGGCAAGAGCCACAAGATCGGTGAAGTCCATGATGGCGCTGCCACCATGGACTGGATGGAGCAGGAACAGGAACGCGGCATCACGATCACGTCCGCCGCGACCACCGCTTTCTGGAATGAAAAGCGCCTGAACATCATCGACACCCCGGGTCACGTGGACTTCACCATTGAGGTGGAGCGTTCCCTGCGCGTGCTGGACGGTGCCGTTGCCCTTCTCGACGCCAATGCTGGCGTTGAGCCCCAGACTGAAACCGTGTGGCGTCAGGCGGACAAGTACCGCGTGCCGCGCATGATCTTCGTCAACAAGATGGATAAGCTCGGTGCGGACTTCTACCGCTGCGTCGAGATGGTCAAGAACCGTCTGGGTGCCAAGCCTCTGTGCCTGCAGATCCCGGTCGGCGCCGAGAACGAGTTTGCCGGCGTTGTCGATCTGATCAAGATGAAGGCGCTGATCTGGCGCGACGAAACCCTGGGCGCGGCCTGGGACGAAGTGGAGATCCCGGCTGACCTGGCTGACAAGGCCCAGGAATTCCGTGATGCCATGATCGAAACGGCTGTCGAAGTCGATGAAGCTGCCATGGAAGCGTATCTGGAAGGCAACGAGCCGGACAATGACACGCTGAAGGCGCTGATCCGCAAGGGCACCATCAAGGGCGAATTCGTTCCGATCTTTGCCGGCTCGGCCTTCAAGAACAAGGGCGTTCAGCCGCTGCTCGACGGTGTGGTGGACTACCTGCCGTGCCCGCTCGACGTTCCGGCCATCAAGGGCATCGATCCGAAGACCGAGGGGGAAGTCCTCCGCAAGTCGAGCGATGAAGAGCCCCTGTCCATGCTGGCATTCAAGATCATGAACGACCCGTTCGTCGGTTCGCTCACCTTCTGCCGCATCTACTCGGGCGTTCTGAACAAGGGCACGTCCCTGCAGAACACCGTGAAGGACAAGAAGGAACGTGTCGGCCGCATGATGCAGATGCATGCCAACAGCCGTGAAGACATCGACGTTGCCTATGCAGGCGACATCGTTGCCATCGCCGGTCTGAAGGACACCACCACGGGTGACACGCTCTGCGATCCTGCCAAGCCGGTCATTCTGGAGCGCATGGAATTCCCCGAGCCGGTGATCGAGATCGCCGTCGAGCCGAAGACCAAGGGCGACCAGGAAAAGATGGGCCTCGCGCTCAACCGCCTGGCAGCCGAAGATCCGTCTTTCCGCGTCAAGACCGACGAGGAAAGCGGTCAGACCATCATCGCCGGCATGGGTGAACTTCACCTCGACATCATCGTCGACCGCATGCGCCGCGAGTTCAAGGTGGAAGCAAACATCGGCGCTCCGCAGGTGGCCTACCGTGAAACGATCACCCGCCGCGCTGAAGTGGACTATACCCACAAGAAGCAGACCGGTGGTACCGGCCAGTTTGCCCGCGTCAAGCTCGTCATTGAGCCGAACGAAGTGGGTGCTGGCTATGCCTTCGAGAGCCAGATCGTTGGTGGTGCTGTTCCGAAGGAATACATCCCCGGCGTGACTAAGGGTATCGAAAGTGTGATGTCTTCGGGTCCGCTCGCCGGCTTCCCGATGGTCGACATCAAGGCCATCCTCGTCGATGGTGCCTACCATGATGTTGACTCCTCGGTTCTGGCCTTCGAAATCGCTGCACGCGCCGGCTTCCGTGAAGCCATCGCCAAGGCTGGTCCGAAGCTGCTCGAGCCCATCATGAAGGTCGAGGTCGTTACCCCGGCTGATTATATGGGCGACGTGATCGGCGACCTGAACTCCCGCCGCGGCCAGATCAACGGCACGGAAGACCGTGGTGTTGTGACTGCTATCACCGCGATGGTCCCGCTCGCCAACATGTTTGGCTATGTGAACAACCTGCGGTCCATGTCGCAGGGGCGTGCGCAGTACTCGATGGTGTTCGACCATTACGAGCAGGTGCCGCAGGCCGTTGCTGACCAGGTTCAGGCGAAGTACGCCTGAACCACCGACCGACATTAAAGAACTAGAGAAAGCGGAGTAATCCGATGGCGAAGGAAAAGTTTGAGCGCACGAAGCCGCACGTGAACATTGGCACGATCGGCCACGTTGACCACGGCAAGACGACGCTGACTGCGGC
>NZ_LIPT01000028.1 GCF_001418225.1 Pannonibacter indicus
AACGTCAGCTCGGAAACGCCGATCTGGCGAACGGCATCCGCCATCGCCATGCCTTGGCCGCGCAAAACCTCAACCTGCCGAAGCTTCGTGACGATCTCGTCGGGCTTGTGTCGCTTGTTTGCCATTGTGGTCCTCCTTCAGGGTCAAAACCATACTTCAAGGTGGACCCGTTCAATGGGGGTGGATCACCACCGCCGCAGGCGGCGCGGCCCTTGGATCGGTGGCGGTGGGGGGCATTGCCCTGACGGCCGGCGGCACCGGCGCGCTGATGACCAGCACCGGCGAAGCGGCAGCCGCCTCCGGCAGCACGCAAAGCTGCGGCGCGGCCTCCGGCCATGTCGCGCCGGGTGAGCTCGACGAATATTACGGCTTCTGGTCCTCCGGCCAGACGGGCGAGCTGCGCATTCTGGGCATTCCGTCCATGCGCGAGCTGATCCGCGTGCCGGTGTTCAACCGCTGCTCGGCCACCGGCTGGGGCCAGACGAACGAGTCGCTCAAGGTCCTGACCGAGAACATGAGCGAGAAGACGAAGAAGTTCCTCGCCGCCAACGGCAAGAAGATCCACGACAACGGCGATCTGCACCACGTCCACATGTCCTTCACCGAGGGCAAGTATGACGGCCGCTTCCTGTTCATGAACGACAAGGCCAACACCCGCGTTGCCCGCGTGCGCTGCGACGTGATGCGGGCCGACAAGATCATCGAAATCCCCAATGCCAAGGCCATCCACGGCCTGCGCCCGCAGAAATGGCCGCGCACCAACTATGTCTTCTGCAATGGCGAAGACGAAGGCCCGATGATCAACGATGGCAAGATCCTCGATGATCCGTCCCAGTACGTGAACTTCTACACCGCCATCAATGCGGACGACATGACCATCGCCTGGCAAGTGATGGTGACCGGCAATCTCGACAACACCGATGCCGATTATGACGGCAAATACGCCTTCTCGACCTCCTACAACTCCGAAATGGGCACCACTCTGGCGGAAATGACCGCCTCCGACCGTGATCATGTGGTGGTGTTCAATCTGGCCGAGATCGAAAAGGGCATCGCTGCCGGTGACTATACCGAGCTGAACGGCGTCAAGGTCATCGACGGCCGCAAGGGCAAGAACAAGAAGTACACCCGCTACATCCCGATCCCGAACAATCCGCATGGCTGCAACATGGCCCCGGACAAGATCCACCTGTGCATCGGCGGCAAGCTGTCTCCGACCGTGACGGTGATCGATGTGCGCAAGCTGGACGCCCTGTTCGAGACGGATGCCGATCCGCGCTCGGCGGTGGTGGCCGAGCCGGAACTGGGCCTCGGGCCGCTTCACACCGCCTTCGACGGCAAGGGCAACGCCTATACGACGCTCTTCCTCGACAGCCAGGTCGTGTTCTGGAACATCGAAAAGGCTGTGCGCGCCTTTGCGGGCGAGAAGGTCGATCCGATCATCTCCAAGACGGATGTGCACTACCAGCCGGGCCACAACTCCACCTCCATGGGCGAAACGCTGGAGGCGGACGGCAAATACTACATCTCGATGAACAAGTTCTCCAAGGACCGCTACATCAATGTCGGCCCGCTGAAGCCGGAGAACGAGCAGCTCTTTGCCATCGACGGCGGCAAGCTGACGCTCATTCATGACGGGCCGACCTTCGCCGAACCGCATGACTCCATCGTCGTGCACCGCTCCGTGGTGAACCCGGTGCATGTGTGGGACCGCAACGATCCGTTCTTTGCCGATGCCCGCAAGCAGGCCGAGGCCGATGGCGTGGACATCGACTACGCCGCCGACGTGATCCGCGACGGCAACAAGGTGCGCGTCTACATGCACTCGGTTGCCCCGGCCTTCAGCCTGGAAAGCTTCACCGTGAAGGAAGGCGATGAGGTGACCGTCTATGTGACCAACATGGACGACATCGAGGATCTGACCCACGGTTTCTGCCTGGGGGACCACGGTATCGCCATGGAAGTGGCGCCGCAGGCGACCGCATCGGTGACCTTCACCGCCGCCAAGCCGGGTGTCTACTGGTACTACTGCCAGTGGTTCTGCCATGCGCTGCACATGGAAATGCGCGGCCGCATGTTCGTCGAACCGAAGGAGGCTTGAGATGCAGCGCGTCCCGGTACTCCTCCTGCTGGCGTTCTGTCTCGCTGCTGCCCTTCCGGCGGCAGCGGAAACGCGGCAGGTTGCTCCCGTGCCGGGCGCGCTGGCGCAGGCAATTGCCAGGGCAAGCCCCGGCGATATCCTCGTGCTGGAGCCGGGAGACCATCCCGGCCCAGTCACGCTGAACTTCCCCCTGACGCTGCAAGGCAAGCCAGGCGCCCGCCTGACCGGCGACGGCACCGGCAACACGGTCACCATCACGGGCCCGGATGTGACGGTCAAAGGCCTTGCCATCAGCGGCTCGGGCGACGATGCCACGGCAATCAGCAGCGGCATTTTCGTGGCCGGAACCGCCAGCAACGCCCGGATCGCGAACAATCATCTGACGGGCAATCTGCACGGCATCACCCTGCATGGCGCGGCGGACAGCCTTGTCACCGGCAACCGTATCGACGGACGGCAGAGCGGCCGTGTCAATGACCGGGGCAACGGCATCTATGTGTGGAACGCTCCGGGCACCATCGTGGAAGGCAATGACATCCGCTGGGGGCGGGACGGCATCTTCGCCAATGCCTCGAAGCAGAACATCTTCCGCAACAACCGCATGCGGGATCTGCGCTTTGCGGTCCATTACATGTACACCAACAACAGCGAAATCTCGGGCAATGTCTCCATCGGCAACACGCTCGGCTTTGCGCTGATGTTCTCCAACAGGATCACGGTGACGGACAACCAGTCGCTGGCCGACCGGCGCCACGGGCTGATGCTGAACTATGCCAACAATGCGGTGGTCTCCGGCAATCTGGTGCGCGGCGGACGGGCGGAGAAATGCACCTTCATCTACAACGCCCACAAGAACCGCATTTCCGGCAACCGCTTCGAGGGCTGCGAGACAGGCATCCACTTCACCGCCGGATCGGAGCGCAACGTCATCACCGGCAATGCCTTCATCGGCAACCGCAATCAGGTGAAATATGTCGGCACGCGGCATGTGGAATGGAGCGAGGCGGGCCGGGGCAACTACTGGTCCGACCACACTGCCTTTGACCTCAACGGCGACGGCATCGCCGACAGCGTGTTCCGCCCCAATGACCTGATGGATCACATCCTTTGGTCCCAGCCGGCCGCCAAGCTGCTGCTCGGCTCCCCGGCGGTGCAGCTGGTGCGCTGGAGTCAGGAATCCTTCCCCGCCATCCTGCCCGGCGGTGTCACCGACAGTGCGCCGCTGACCCGGCCCTTTTCCATTCCCGTGAGCGCAGAAAACGCCGCGCTCGAACAGCGCGCGCTTGAAGCCGCAAGCCAGAGACAGCAAGCCGATGACGATCCTGAAGATCTCGCAGCTCACTAAGACCTTCGGGTCCTTGACCGCCCTTGCCGCCGCCGGTCTTGGCGTGGCGCGGGGCGAGCGAGTGGCCCTGATCGGCCACAATGGCGCGGGCAAATCGACCCTGATGAAGATCGTGCTCGGGCTGCTGCCTGCAGACAGCGGCACGGTGACGGTCAATGGCCACCGCCCCGGCAGTCAGGAGGCGCGGGAGGTGACGGCCTATCTGCCGGAGAACGCCGCCTTTCATCCGGCGCTGACCGGGCGCGAGCAGATCAGCCTCTATCTGCGCCTGCGCGGCGAGCCGGCCGCCAAGGCCCCTGCCCTGCTGGAGCGGGTGGGGCTGGCGCAGGCGATGAACCGGCGCATCGGCACCTATTCCAAGGGCATGCGCCAGCGTGTCGGCCTCGCACAGGCGCTGATCGGGCGGCCGCAGCTGATGGTGCTGGACGAGCCGACCAGCGGACTTGACCCGCTGTCACGGCAGGAGTTCTACGCCATCCTGGACGAACTGGCACGGGAAGGCACGGCCATCCTCCACTCCTCCCACGCCCTGACCGAAGTCGAAGCGCGGACGGACCGGATCGCCATCCTCTCGCAAGGGCGGCTGATGGCCCATGACACGCTGTCGGCCCTGCGGCTCTCCGCCCGCCTGCCGGTGCGCTTCCATCTCACCCTTGCGCCCGGTCAGCGGGACGCGGTCACGGCTGCGCTGGCTGAAAGGCTGGCAGAGGGGGAGATGGCCGCCGCAGCAGCGACCGGCAGCGCGCGGCTCGATCTTTCCTGCGCGCCGGAGCGCAAGCTCGCCGTGCTGCGGGCCGTGACGGAGCTTGGCTCCCTCATCGAGGATGTGGAGATCATCCCGCCCAGCCTTGAGGACATCTACACCCATTTCAGCAAGAGGAGCGAAGGATGAGCCGCCTTCCCGCCACCGCTTCGGCGGAATTCCGCATCGCCCTGCGCAACCGCTGGGTCGCGGTCGCCATGGCCATCATGGTGCTCTTTGCCGCCGTTCTCTCGGCGGCAGGCTCCGCCCCGATGGGAGAGCTGGGCGCGGACAGGCTCAGCGTCACCGTCGCCAGCCTCACCTCGCTCGGCGTCTATCTGGTGCCGCTGATCGCCCTGCTCATGTCCTTTGATGCCATTGCCGGAGAGGTGGAGCGTGGCACGCTGGCCCTGGTGCTCGCCTATCCGGTCAAGCGCTGGCAGCTGGTGGCAGGCAAGTTCGCCGCCCATCTCGTCATCCTCGCGCTCGCCGTCGTTGCGGGCTACGGCATCGCCGCTGCCATGGCCTTTTCCGGCGGAGCGGACGCCGTGCGAGGCCTTCCCGCCCTGTGGCGGCTGACCTGGACATCGCTGCTGCTGGGCGCGGTGTTCCTCGGCGCCGGTTACACGGTGTCAGCACTGGCCCGGCGGCCTGGCACGGCGGCCTCTCTGGTCATCGCCCTGTGGCTCGTCATGATCGTGCTCTACGATCTGGCACTGCTGGCCGGTGTTGCCGCAGATGGCGGCGGCTATTTCACCACCCGCATCTTCCCGCTGGCGCTGCTGGCAAACCCCGCCGATGCCTTCCGGCTGTTCAACCTCGCAGCATCCGAGGCCACCGCCGCCGCCTCCGGCATCAGCGGTGCAGCGGACGCCATTCCCCCGGCCCAGCCGCTTCTCTCCCTCGTACTCTGGGCCTTGGCCGCCTTTGCCGCGGCCATCGCCGCCTTCCGGAGGATCACCCCATGACCCGCCAGACATGTTCCCGCCAGACATGTTCCCGCCCGCGCCTGCAGTTTGCCCTCCTGCCGCTCGCCCTGCTTCTGGCGGCCTGCCAGCCGGAAGCCACCACCCAGCGGCCGGAGCCGGTGGCGATGACGGCCGCCTCGCTCGGCCATTATTGCCAGATGAATCTGCTGGAGCATCCCGGACCCAAGGCGCAGGTGCATCTGGCGGGCATGGACGGCAAGCCGCTGTTCTTCAGTCAGGTCCGCGATGCCATCGCCTATCAGCGCATGCCCGAGCAGAGTGGCATCATCACCGCCATCTATGTAAGCGACATGGGCAAGGCCGAAAGCTGGGACGAGCCGGGCGCGGACAACTGGATAGCCGCTGATGCCGCCATCTATGTCGCCGGCGCCACGGTGCAGGGCGGCATGGGCGCGCCGGAACTGGTGCCCTTTGCCAGCCGCGAGAAGGCCCAAGCCTTTGCGGCCGGGCATGGCGGTCAGCTGGTAACGCTCAAGGATATCCCGGACGAAGAAATTCTGGCGCCGGTGGAATTTGCGACGGACGCGGACGGCAACTTCCAGCCGCCGGAAAATGCAACGCTGAACTGAAGGAGACGGGATCATGACCGCCCTGTCACGCCGCCGCTTTCTCACCATCTCCGCCTGCGCCTTTTCTGCCGCCACCCTTGCGGCACATCCGGCGCTGGCCGCAGCCTCGCCCATGCCGGTCAGCACCTGGCGCGGCACGGCGCTTGGCAGCGCCGCCCGCATCACGCTGGCCCATCCGCAGGCAGACAGCCTGTTCGCGGGTATCGAAGCGGAACTGAACCGGCTGGAGAACATCTTCAGCCTCTACAGGTCCGGCAGCGCCCTTTCCCGCCTCAACCGCGACGGCGTCCTGAGGAACCCCGCGCCGGAGCTGCTGGAATGCCTGAGCATTGCTGGTGCGGTATGGCGGGCGACGGACGGTGCCTTCGACCCCACGGTGCAGCCGCTCTGGGCCGCCTATGCGCAGGCCTCGGTTGAAGGCAGAGCACCGGATGCAGACGAATTGGCGCAGCGCCTTGCCCTCACCGGCTGGCCGCTGGTGGAGCTGGAGGCAGATGCCATACGCCTGACACGCAAGGGCGCGGGCCTCACCCTCAACGGCATCGCCCAGGGCTATATCGCCGACCGGATCGCGGCATGGCTGAGCGCTGAAGGCCTGACGGACATTCTGATCGACACCGGCGAAATCCGTGCGCTTGGCGGACAACCCCGCGGCGGGGATTGGGACGTAACGCTGGCAGGCGGGCGGGGATCGCACAAGCTGCGGGACCGTGCCCTCGCCACATCCGCACCGCTGGGCACCACCTTCGATCAGGCAGGCACCACGGGACATATTCTTGACCCGCGCAGCGGCCTGCCCGCCCGGCAGGGCTGGACACAGGTCAGCGTCACTGCCCCAACCGCAGCTCTGGCCGACGCGCTTTCCACTGCCTTCTGCCTGATGACGCGGCAGGAGATTGATACCGCGCTGGCGGCCGTGCCGCAGGCGGGCCTCGTCAGTCTGAGCTGACGAGGCCCGCCTGCGGCACCGCCCTGTTTTCACACGCGGATCATCTGCCTGACCGGTATTCTGTGCTGAATGCCTTTAGCCTCAGGCTGGTTCTGCAACGGCCCCGCTGAGCTGCGCCTCGCGAGAGGCCGAAAGAACCCACTCCACCACGGCCTCAACGTCGCAGGGCAGACGCGTGGCAAGGCCGTCGGCGAAGGCCTCAAAGGCTGGCAGGTTGAGACCATTGACGCCGGTGACGACCGGGCACGCGGCTGCCAGATGCCCGGCGATGAGATCGCGGAAGCCCCTGCCCTCGCCCTCCTGCCTGCCGAACTTGTTAAGCAGGAAGGCCCCGGCTGGCTCTTCGGCACAGGAGAGCTGCACCTGCATCACCACCTCCTCAAGCGCTGCCGGGTCCAGCCGGCAGCCCCGCGAATGGCGGCCCAACTTCTGCGAGATGCAGATCTGCGGCCCATCGGGCAGCACCAGCAGGTCGGTTTCGCACGGATGGCCAGCCTCTACAGCGGAGGGCAGGGCCACTGTTCCAGCAAGCCTCACCCCCGCCGCCTTGAGGCGGACAGAGGCTTCCAGCAGGACCGGGTCAACGGACCCGGCTTCCTCTGCGAGGATATAGGCGAGCGGAAAATCCATCACGGCCTCCCTCATGACGACACCTCCTGTGCGGCGGACTGCAAGGGAACCTGCTGCGGGCGGGCCATGGAGCAGTGAAGATCGCGCAAGAGCCCGTCCGACAGATCATAGATCAGGCCATGGATGGCGATATCCTCGCCCCGGGCCCAGGCCCGCTGCAGGATCGGCGTTTCGGCAACGCGGCGCACGCCTTCGATGACGTTATATTCCGCCAGCCGGTCGCGCCGGGCGGCAAGGTCCGGCTCGCAGGCAAGGTCCAGCGCATGCAACCGCTCCAGCCGCCGGACCGGTTCCAGCCAGTGGTCAGCCAGCCCGTGCGGCAGATCCTCTGTCGCCGCCCGCACGCCGCCGCAGCCATAGTGGCCGCAGATGATGATCTGGCGGATCGACAGGGCTTCCACGGCAAATTCCAGTGTGCTCAGGAGATTCATGTCGGAGGAATGAACCACATTGGCAACGTTGCGGTGGACGAAAACCTCGCCCGGATCAAGCCCCGCCACCACATTGGCCGGAACGCGGCTGTCGGAACAGCCGATCCAGAAGAACTCGGGCGCCTGATGGCTGGCGAGGCGGGCAAAGTAGCCCGGCTCTGCCGCCTGCCGCTGGGCCGACCAGACCCGGTTGCGCGCCATCAGCGCCTCAAGCGCCACGGCCGGAGGGTGGGCTGACCCGCCGCAGCAGCCGCAGCCATTCCCCTGACTGCCGGCAGGCGGGAGGGGTTCGGACTGGCCCATCAGCTTTCCTCCATGGCAATGCCTTCGATCCGCGCCGCGCTGACAAGCTGCGCAACGAGATCGCGCGAGGCCCGCGCCCAGGCCGCCCGCTCCAGCGCTTCTGCGATGACAGGCCGGACCGTGGAAAAGGGCAGAGGCTGGCCCGGTGCATGGGCATGGACCTTGATGATGTGAAAGCCGAAACGGCTCGCCACCGGCTCCCGCGACAGACCGCCCTCCGGCACAGCTGCCAGCGCGGCCTCGAATTCCGGCACCATCTGGCCGGTGGCGATCTGACCCAGGGCGCCGCCCGCCTCACGCGAGCCGCAGTCGCTTTCGCTCCGCGCCAGCACAGCGAAGGCCTCCGGTTCGCGCTCCAGCCGGGCAAGGATCTGCCCGGCCCGTTCTTCCGCCGCCGCCCGTGCCTTGGCATCAGAGGGAGCGGCGGCACACAGGATATGCGAGGCATCCCAGAGATCCGGCGAGCGGTAGCGCTCCGGATGCGCCTGCCATTCGGCCATCACTTCGGCTTCGGATGGCGGGGCCACATCCAGCGCTACGTCGAGAAGGCTACGGATGCGGGCCTCTTCCTCCGTTTCGCGGCGGGCGCCGCCAAGATCTTCCGGCTCGGCGGCAACGCCGCGCCGCAGGGCTTCGTCCAGCAGCAGCTGGCGGATGGCGAGCGCCCTTGCGGCGGCGCGCCAGGCATCTCCCGGACGCCCTGAGGCGGCCGGATGGTTCTGCGCTTCAGCCGCAATGCGGATGGTGGGAATGACGGTTCCGTTGACCGTGATGACGGGGGCGGCAACGCTGGCCATGGTCATTCTCCCGGCACATGGGCGGACTGGCGGCGCGAGCGCACCACCTGATAGCCCGGCCGCCACAGATAGCGCACCGGCGCGGACAGCATGTGCACCAGACGGGTGAAGGGGAAGAGCAGGAAGATGGTCAGCCCCAGTGCCAGATGCAGCTTGAAGATCCAGGTCACATCCGAAATATGCGCCGCAGCATTCGCCTCGAAGGTGAAGATGCCCTGTGCCCAGGCCATGAACTTCGTCATCTCGTGCCCGTCCAGATGCTGCAGCGAGACGAAGATGGTGCCAAGTCCCAGCAGCAGCTGGGCCATGAGCAGGATCAGGATGCCCGTGTCGGCGAAGCTGGAATTGGCGGCGATGCGCGGGTCCATCAGCCGCCGGTGCAGCAGCATCAGGCCACCTGCAAGCGCCATGACACCAGCCACACCACCGGCCACCACGGCCAGGATCTGCTTGGCGCCGTGGCTGATGCCGAGCGCATCAAAGATCCAGATCGGCGTCAGCAGGCCAAAGAGATGGCCGAAGAAGATGACCAGCACGCCCACATGGAACAGCACCGAACCGATGACCAGCTGCCTGCGGCGCAGAAGCTGGCTGGACGAGCTTTTCCAGGTAAAGGGATCGCGCTCATAGCGGGCGATAGAGCCAATGGCGAGCACCGACAGGGCGATATAGGGAAAGATGCCGAAGACAAAATTGTGCATGTGAGCCTCCATCATCCGGCAGCGCCAGCCTCTGCGGGCCGGGCCGGTTGATCCATACGGGAGAGCATGTCGCGGACCTGCGGACAGCCTGCATTGGGGTCCGGGCCGAAGGTGACCTGCGTTTCCTCCCAGACCGCATCAAGGGTTGCGAGATCCTGCGGGTCATCCTCGGGCGCCGCCATCAGCGCCTCGACGGTTTCGGCTGCCGCGGCCGTGCCGGACAGGGCCTCAAGCGCGGCAAAAACGGCTGCATAGGGGCTTTCGCGGCCCGACAGGCGGCGCTGCAGCACCGCCAGGACCGGAGCGGCATCGGTAAGGATGGCGCGTGCTTCCGCAGCAGGCTGGGCCGCCAGGAACTCCAGCAGAACCGGCAGGTGATCGGGCAGTTCGCCCGTCACCGGCTCGAAGCCGCCAGCCCGGTAGGTCTCCAGCAGATCCACCATGGCGCTGCCCCGGTCGCGGCTTTCGCCGTGCACATGCTCGAACAGGTTCAGCGACAGGCTGCGGCTGCGGTCGAAGAGCCCGACATAGGTCTCCTGCAGGTCATAGATGTCACCCTCTGCCAGTCCGCCGCACAGGGCGGCGAGCTGGCGCCGGACAAGGGCGGTGAGGCGGCTGTCTGCCACCAGTAACGCTGTAATCTCCGGCATTGCGGCCTGAAGCTCCGTGGAAGGATAGGTCAGGAGGAGCGAGAGGGCTTTCAGGGAACGGTCCATCATTGCACCTCCTCCGGCATGCGCAAGGGGCGCTTGGACGCGCCGAAGAGCGAGGTCTTCGAGATGCCCGTGGAGCAGCCGTTGCCATCGGTGAAGCCACAGCCGCCCTTGAGGTCATAGGCCTCTTCCACCTGTTCGCGGTGGGTGGTGGGGATGACGAAACGGTCCTCGTAGTCGGCGATGGCCATGATCTTGTACATTTTCTCGATCATGGCGGCGGAGAGGCCCACCTTTTCCGCGATGCCCTCATCGATGATGCCGTCGATGGTCTTGGCCCGCATATAGGCGCGCATGGCCAGCATCCGCTCCAGCGCCTGCACCACCGGCGCCTCGTCGCCCGCCGTCAGCATGTTGGCGAGGTAGCGCACGGGGATGCGCAGGGAGCGCACGTCCGGCATTTCGCCATCCTTGCCGATCTTGCCAGCCTGAGCGGCGTTCTGGATCGGAGAGAGCGGCGGGATGTACCAGACCATCGGCAGGGTGCGGTATTCCGGGTGGAGCGGGAAGGCCACCTTCCAGTCCATCGCCATCTTCCAAACCGGGCTTTCCTGCGCAGCCTTGATCCAGTCCTCCGGAATGCCGGCCTTGCGTGCTTCGGCGATCACCGCAGGGTCATTGGGATCAAGGAAGACGCCGAGCTGGGCATCGTAGAGATCCTGCTCGTTCTCCACGGAAGCTGCTTCGAGGATGCGGTCCGCGTCATACAGCATCACGCCGATGTAGCGGATGCGGCCGACGCAGGTTTCCGAGCAGATGGTCGGATTGCCGCTTTCGATGCGCGGATAGCACAGGGGCACTTCTCCGACTTGCCGGTGGACCAGTTGTAATAGACCTTCTTGTAGGGACAGCCGGAGACGCACATGCGCCAGCCGCGGCACTTTTCCTGATCGATCAGGACGATGCCGTCTTCCTCGCGCTTGTAGATCGCGCCCGAGGGGCAGGACGCCGCGCAGGCCGGATTGAGGCAATGCTCGCACAGGCGCGGCAGATACATCATGAAGGTGTTCTCGTACTCGCCGTAGATCTCCTTCTGCACGCCCTCGAAATTGTAGTCCTTGCTGCGCTTGGAGAATTCACCGCCGAGGATTTCCTCCCAGTTCGGCCCCTTCTCGATCTTCTCCATCCGCTCGCCGGTGATCTTCGAGCGCGGGCGGGCGGTGGGGAAGGCCTTCATTTCCGGCGCGGACTTCAGGTGGTCGTAGTCGAAATCGAAGGGCTCGTAATAGTCATCGATCTCCGGCAGGTCCGGGTTGGCGAAGATATTGGCGAGGATGCGCCACTTCGCCCCCTGCTTGGGCTGCAGCTTGCCGGAGCGGCTGCGGGTCCAGCCGCCGTTCCAGCGCTTCTGGTTTTCCCAGTCGGCCGGATAACCGGTGCCGGGCTTGGTTTCCACGTTGTTGAACCAGGCGTATTCAACGCCGTCGCGGGTGGTCCAGACGTTCTTGCAGGTGACGGAACAGGTGTGGCACCCGATGCACTTGTCGAGGTTCAGCACCATGCCGATTTGAGCGCGAATTTTCATTCCGCAGCCTCCTTGTGGATGGCAGTTGCGCTGGCGGGTTCGTCAAGCCAGTCGACCTTGTTCATCTTGCGGACGATGACGAACTCGTCCCGGTTCGAGCCGACGGTGCCGTAATAATTGAAGCCGTAGCTCTGCTGGGCGTAGCCGCCGATCATGTGGGTGGGCTTGAGCGTGGCCCGGGTGACCGAGTTATGGATGCCGCCGCGCAGGCCGGTCTTCTCCGAGCCCGGCGTGTTCACGATCTTCTCCTGGGCGTGATACATGAAGAGCGTGCCGTCCTTCATGCGCTGGGAGACGACCGCCCGGGCCGTCAGTGCCCCGTTGGAGTTGTAGACCTCGACCCAGTCATTGTCGGCGATGCCCGCCTTCTTCGCATCGCGCTCCGACAGCCAGACCACCGGGCCGCCGCGGTTCAGCGTCAGCATCAGCAGGTTGTCGGAATAGGTGGAGTGGATGCCCCACTTCTGATGCGGCGTGATGAAGTTCAGCACGATATGCGGGCGGCCATCGCGGGCGCTGTCATTCACCTCCGGAGTGATGGTCTTCAGGTCCACCGGCGGCCGGTACTGGCAGAAGCCCTCACCGAAGGCGCGCATCCACAGGTGATCCTGATAGAGCTGCTGACGGCCGGTCAGCGTGCGCCAGGGGATCAGCTCATGCACGTTGGTATAGCCGGCGTTGTAGCAGACCTCCTCGCTCTCGATGCCCGACCAGGTGGGCGAGGAGATGATCTTGCGCGGCTGGGCGGCGATGTCGCGGAAGCGGATCTTCTCGTCTTCCTTCTTCGCCGCCAGATGCGCATGCTCGCGGCCAGTGGCCTTGGACAGGGCTTCCCAGGCCTTCACAGCCACTTCGCCATTGGTCTCCGGCGCCAGCATCAGGATCACTTCGCATGCGTCGATGGCGGTGTCGATGCGGGCAAGGCCCTTGGCCGTGCCGTCCCGGTGCTCGCCGTTCAGCGCCTTGAGGTGATGCACCTCGTGCCTGGTATCCCAGGCAATGCCCTTGCCGCCGTTGCCCGCCTTTTCCATAAGGGGGCCAAGGGCAGTGAAGCGGTCGTAGATGGCGGTGTAGTCACGTTCCACGGCGATATAGGCCGGAGCCGTCCTGCCGGGGATGAGATCACATTCGCCCTTCTTCCAGTCCCGCACATCGGTCTGGGCAAGTTCCGCCGCCGTGTCATGCAGCAGCGGCAGGGCCACCACATCGGTTTCCTTGCCAAGAACCTCCGGCGCGACCTCCTGGAACTTCTTCGCGATGGACTTGAAGATTTCCCAGTCGGAACGGCTTTCATAGGCCGGATCCACCGCTGCCTGCAGCGGATGGATGAAGGGATGCATGTCCGAGGTGTTCAGATCGTCCTTCTCGTACCAGGAGGCCGTCGGCAGCACGATGTCGGAATAGACCGCCGTCGTCGACATGCGGAAGTCGATGCAGACGAGAAGGTCGAGCTTGCCCTTTGGCGCCTCGCCGTGCCAGACGGCTTCCACCGGCTTGACGCCCCCTTCCTCGCCCAGATCCTTACCGAGCACGCCGTGATCGGTGCCCAGAAGGTGTTTGAGGAAATATTCATGCCCCTTGCCGCTGGAGCCCAGCAGGTTGGATCGCCAGACGAAGAGGTTGCGCGGCCAGTTTTCCGGGGCATCCGGGTCCTCGCAGGACATTTGCAGCGAGCCATCCTTGAGGCCCCGCGCCACATAGTCCTTTGCTTCCATGCCCTCCGCCTTGGCAGCACGGCCCACCTCCAGCGGGTTCTGCTTCAGCTGCGGGGCAGACGGCAGCCAGCCTGATCCACCCCCATTGAACGGGTCCACCTTGAAGTATGGTTTTGACCCTGAAGGAGGACCACAATGGCAAACAAGCGACACAAGCCCGACGAGATCGTCACGAAGCTTCGGCAGGTTGAGGTTTTGCGCGGCCAAGGCATGGCGATGGCGGATGCCGTTCGCCAGATCGGCGTTTCCGAGCTGACGTTCTACCGGTGGCGTAAGCAATATGGCGGCATGAGCCGTGACCAGCTTCGGCAGTTGAAGGATCTCCAGAAGGAGAACGAACGGCTTCGCAAGGCGGTGGCGGATCTGACGCTGGACAAGCTGATCCTGACGGAGGCTGCGCGGGGAAACTTCTGA
>NZ_LIPT01000029.1 GCF_001418225.1 Pannonibacter indicus
TTCATAGGGAGCCAGCTTTCAAGGAGGCTGGTGATGGAAACGGGTTGGCGGAACGAACTGGAGGCATGGCTTGCGCCGTTTGCCGCCGCGCTACGGAACAAGACGCGGCGCCGGATGTGCCCGGCCTACATTTCGGGGCTGATCGGGCCGGGTGATCGCAAGAGTGTTCAGCCCATGGCTGCACGGGACGACGATGTCAGCTACGACCGGCTTCATCACTTTGCCGGCAGCGGGGTCTGGGACGAAGCACCGCTTGAGGCGGCGTTGCTTGCCGAGGCGGACCGACTGGTTGGTGGCGACGATGCCTGGCTGATCATCGACGATACGGCTCTGCCCAAGAAAGGGCGGCATTCGGTTGGCGTGGCGCCGCAGTATGCCTCGACGCTCGGCAAAAACGCCAACTGCCAGACGCTTGTGTCGGTCACGCTGGCCTCGCGCGAGGTGCCGGTGATGGTGGGCCTGCGCCTTTTTCTGCCGGAAAGCTGGACGAGTGATGCGGCCCGCCTTGATCGCGCCGGGGTTCCAGAGGGGCTGCGAGCGTACCGGACCAAGCCGGAGATCGCACTGGCCGAGATCGACAGGGTCCGTGCCGCAGGCGTTCGCTTCGGCTGTGTCCTGGCCGATGCGGGATATGGCCTCCCGGCATCCTTCCGGCAGGGCCTGAGCGAGCGCGGCCTTGCCTGGGCTGTGGGTATCCCGTTCAAGCAGAAGGTCTACCCTGCCGATGTCAGCATGGTCTTTCCCGTTGCCGCTCGCGGACGCCCGAGAAAGAACGCGATACCCGACATCACCTCGGTATCGGCACAAGCCATGCTGGAGGCGGCGAAATGGCGCCAGGTCAGTTGGCGGCGTGGCACCAAGGGCAAGCTTGCGGCCCGCTTTGCCGCAGTTCGCGTGAGGGTCGCGGACGGACCGCAGCAGCGTATCCACGACATGGGTGCCCAGCATCTGCCGGGCGAAGAAGTCTGGCTCGCCGGGGAACATCGATCGGCCGGCGAGCGCAAGTACTACCTCTCCAACCTGCCTGCCAACACGCCGATCAAGCAACTCGCCGGCGCCATCAAGGCCCGCTGGGTTTGCGAGCAGGCTCACCAGCAACTCAAGGAAGAACTCGGCCTGGACCACTTCGAGGGGCGATCATGGAAAGGCCTGCACCGACACGCGCTGATGTCCATGATCGCGCTCGCCTTCCTCCAATCCCTTCGCCTCAAGCAGGCCAAGGCATGTACTGAGCAAAGTCGAAGTGGGGGAAAAAAGAATCTCGGGACCACCACCGAAACCGAGCCTGCCAGCCATTAGGCAAGCCATCCTTGACCGTCTGAGCAGGCCGCCGGACAAACCATGCCCGCACTGCGGATGCCGCCCCAGCGACCCGCCAAAGAATAATCTGCCAAAGTCGTGCTAGTTTCTCCGAATGCCCTTGGTCTCGATTAGAGCATGAAGATAGGCACACAGTCCTGCTGGGACGTGTCCACCGCTGAACACAAAGGCTGAATTGCCGGATGAAGTGTCCGGCGCGGTCTTCGGGCAGGAAATCACCGCCGGCCTGCCCGCGGCGACGCAGGTCCTGTCGCCGCGGCTGTTCCTGAACACCGGCGCGACCGCCGCCGCGCTCGCCAATGACTGCGCCGGGGTCTATCTGGAGACGGATTTTTGAGCCATACGAACCTTGCGTCGGGCTTCCGGCCGGCAGGGCTGCGCCCTTGGCCTTCAGTCAACTCCGGCGTCAGACCGCGCGGCCCGGCGGACAAGGATGCTCCCGACCGGCATGCTGAACCCGATGGCAAGGAGAAGGGGACCAGCAACCATGCCGGAGATGAGCCCGGAGGACATGGATACCGAGATCAGCATGAGGCCGAATTCGCCTCCATGCCCCAGTATCATGCCGGTCCTGCGGATGACTGCCGCTTCTTCGCCGAACAGCGTCCCGAGAAGACCCACGATCAGCGCCTTGCCGATCATCAGGATCACCAGCCAGATCAGCACGGCAGGCCAGGCTTCGGGGATGAGCCCGAGGGGCAATTGCACCCCGATGCCGATGAAAAAGATACCCACGAACAGATCGCGGAACGGCCGGATCTCCCTTTCGACGACGTGACGCGCATCGCCTTCGCCGATGATCATGCCGGCGGCGAAGGCGGCGAGTGCAGGCGACAGACCGACCTTTGTCGCGGCAATCGACGAACCGAGAGCAATCGCCAGAGCCAGAAGCTGCGCCAGTTCGGAGTCCCGCTGCCTGGCCGTCCATCTGGCCAGGGCCTGCAGCGGTCCACGCGCGACAAAGAGAACTGCCACAAGTGCCGCCGCGCCGCCGATCATGGTTGCGGCCCCGTGCCCATCGGCCGTGCCGGTCGCCGAGTCGTGCATGAGCAGCAGCCCGACCGCGGCCAGATCCTGAAACAGCAGGATCGAGATCGCCATCCGGCCTGCCGGAGAACCCAGCGCATTCGCTCCCGCTAGAACCTTGAGGCACATCGCCGTGGACGACATGGCAACCGCCCCGCCCAGCAGGATCGCCGGAACGGGGGCGAGTTCCAGCAGGAAGGCTGCGGGAAGGGCAATCGCGACAGTGGTCAGCGTGACCTGGGCTGCCCCGATCCCGAACACATGCCGACGGAGCGAGGCGAGTTTCCCGAAGGAAAATTCGAGCCCGAGCGCGAACAAAAGCAGGATGACACCGACCTCGCCGATGGTGGCGAGCCCATCGCTTTCAGCCACCAGGCCGATGCCTGCCGGGCCGATCAGCGCGCCGGCGAGAATATATCCGACGATGCCGGGCATCCCCGCGCGCGCGCAGAGCATCAGCAGCACATAGGCCGCAAGAACGAGCGCCGCGGCGCTCTCGATCAAGCCGGTCAGGCCATGCATGGCCGTTGTCTCGCACGGCCGTGTGGATGGAGCGGCTGCACGATCATACCTGCGCGCGCACCCATTGCACGATCTGCGCTGAAGTCATCGCCCCGCTCGTTCGCGCGACCTCCCGTCCGCCCCTGAAAAGGATCATGGTCGGAATGCTGCGGATGCCGTGGCGCCCGGCGGTCTCATGTTCGGCTTCGGTATCCAGTTTGCCGAGGCGGACATGCGGCTCGAGCGAACGCGCCGCCGCCTCGAACTGCGGCGCCATGACCTTGCACGGTCCGCACCACTCCGCCCAGAAATCGACGAGCAGGGGCAATTCGGCATTGGCGTGCCGGTCGAAATTGGCCGCGGTAAGCACGGCCGGCCGGCCCTCGAACAGGGCGGCGCCGCAGCGGCCGCAGTTGGGGTTGTCCGTCAGGCGCTCCTGCGGAACCCGGTTCACTGAACTGCATTTGGGGCAAGCAACGGTGGGCATTCTGTTCTTCCTTCGCTGTCGTTTCGGAGAGGGTGGCAGACCGGTGCCGCTCAGCGCGGGGCCGAGGCCCCGCGGGTCTCCCGGTGGCGGGGGCCGGGCAGGTATTCGACGCCGCCGCCCTGGCGGCGCACGGGCTGCGGGTAGAGGGTCATCAGCTCGAGGATTTCCTCGGGCATTTCGGTCCGCACCGGCAGTCCCATCTGGCGCGCCTCTTCGGCGGAGATCGGATAGTCATGGGTCCAGGTGCCTGTGGCCAGCTGCGCCGCCACCGCCGCTGCCCTTTCCGCGTCCATCTTGCCGGACAAGAGCCGTCGCGCCGCCGCCTCGACCTGAGCGATCGCCTTGCGCCCGACATCGGCCATGATCAGCGTCTGGTCGTCGATCTCCGCGACCGGTTTCTGCTCCAGGACCCTGATGAGCGACGCCGCGGGCATCTGGCCGAGTTGCGGATCGACCGGGCCAAGGACGGAGTGGCTGCACATCACGATCTCGTCTGCGGCCAGAGCGATCAGTGTTCCCCCCGACATGGCGTAGTGTGGCACGAAAACCGTGACCTTACCCTTGTGCCCCTGGATGGCGCGGGCGATCTGCGTGGCGGCGAGGACGAGCCCCCCGGGCGTATGCAGCACGATATCGAGCGGCATTTCGGCGTCGGTCAGCTGGATGGCGCGCAGAACCTCCTCGGAATCGTTCACGTCGATGTAGCGCACCAGCGGAAAACCCAGGAGGTTCATCGTCTCCTGCCGGTGGATCATCAGGATCACCCGGCTTCCGCGCATCCTCTCGATCTGGGCGATCTTCCGCGCGCGCATCGCCTCGAGATACTTCCTCTGCAAGGCCGGCTGCAGCGCCGAGGCGATGAAGAACAGCCACAGCAGTTGCATCAGATCCATGGACTTCCTCCTCCCCTTCTTCGGCCATCCGGCAGGAAGCCGTAGATCCCTTCGTCGCGGTAGTATCGGCGATAGGTGCCGGCGGGCCTGCGCAGAAGCGGTGTGGCAAGCCATCCCGCGACGAAGCCGCCGATATGCGCCCACCAGGCGATCCCGCCGCTTGCCGTGTCGCCGAGCGATATCAGGCCGGGGATGACCTGCATGGCAAACCAGATCATGGCGAACGCGAGCGCACTGACCTCGAAGAACAGCGGGATGAACAGGATCGGCACGATCACGACCAGCCGGGCCGCCGGGAACATCCGGGCATAGCAGCCGATCACCCCCGCGATGGCGCCGGACGCGCCGAGCGCGGGCACGACCGAGTCGGGGTTGGCCAAGGCATGGGCGAGCCCAGCAGCCACGCCGCAGAAGATATAGAACAGCGTGAACCGCACCGGCCCGAGCCGGTCTTCCACGGCCGGGCCGAAGATCCAGAGCGTCCACATGTTGAGGATGAGGTGAAGCCAGCCCGCATGAAGGAAGATGTTGGTCAGGAACGGTGTCCAGTCGGACGGCGCGATCAGGCGGAGCCGGCCGAAGAAGCGCGACGGCACCAGCGCGAAGTCGAACAGGAACCGGTCGAGCACGCGTGGCGGCAGGCCGACCTGATAGAGAAACGCGAGGACGCTGATCCCGACGACCGTCCAGACGACGATCGGCGGGTATCTGCGCGCGACGGTGTCAGCCCAGGGGAACATGCCACGCCTCCGCGCGCCTGCGGCTGCCCGTCGTCACGGTTTTTTCCCTGCGACTGTCACCCCCGTCCAGGCCGGGGGATCGGAGGCCGGGAAGGTTTCGAGCGCGGCTTCGAGGACCGGGTCGAACGTCTCGCCGTTGTTGGCGGACAGGCCGGTCGCGCCTTCCTGCGCAACAGCGCGCGAGACGCGGTGATCGGCGCTGCCGCGATCGGTGCGGAACGGGATGCGGAAGGCGCCCGGGGCATCGGCCCCCCTGTGCAGCCGATGGTGCGATTCTCCCGTCCACCGGTTCGCCATCCGTGCCCGCACGGCGTCCTCGCGCACGACGTATCGCCAGTCCTGCCGCTCGGCGAAGTCCACGGCGCTGTCACGATCGGGGAATTTCAGCCGGATTGGGCGATAGGGATCGTCGCTTGCAGTCCACCCCATCAGCGGCTCGATCTGCGGCGGACGAGACGGCTCGAATTCGAGAACCCAGTAGCTGGGCCGCGGCGCCGATGTCATCGCGGAACGGGCCGGACGGTAGATGATTGCCGTCGGCACGTCCCAGGATGGCAGATCGGTTCCGGGAATTTTCGGCGGAAACGGTGGGCGGTTATGGCCGCGCATTTTCACGATCCCTCCATGCTCCGAGGTTGTTCTGCTGCCGCGGATTGCGCCGGTCGCGCCAGAGGTTCGGCCTCGCCCCGCAGGGCGATGACGATCCGCTGCCGTTCGAGGATCGGCTGGGGCAGGTGCGCCGTGCGGGCGATTTCCTGTTCCAGCTTCGCGGTTTCGACGGTTTCACCAGAGAAGCCGGCCTCGATCAGTTTCGCGCGCAGAAACGCCATCGCGGCCTGCGCGATCCGGTCGGACTCGGCCGCATCCAGGCCGAGCGCCGCGGCGGCCTCGGCCGGCGTCTCGTCGGCAAGGTGGATCCGCTCCAGCACGCGGCGCCAGAGCGACGGAAGCTGGGCCATCGCCCGATGGAGCGCCCGCGCCGCTTCATGCCGCTCGGCTTCGCTTGCGGGATCGGCCCCGGCCTCGTCGGCGACGAGATCCTCGAGCCGCAACATCTCGTCGGGCTGGTGGAACTCGGACAATTCCTGATCCGCCTCGGTCGGATCTTCTTCGGGCTTCTCCGGCTCAGCATCAAGCGAGGCGGCGTCCTCGGGCAGGGCCCGGCGGGCCGCGCGGGCCTCTGCCTCGATGGTCTCGTGGGCCAGCCGAATGAGCCAGTCGCCGGCCGAGAATTCTGCGGGCCGCGTCTCGAACCGTTCGAGCCCCTTCAGGACCGTCGCATCGGCCAGATCGCCAACCCCGAGCCTGCCCGGCGGCACCGACCCGCTAGCCTGAAGATAGGTCAGTTCGCGCCGGACGGCGTCATAGACCCGGTCGAGATGCTCCTCGATCAGGTCGAAATACATCGCCCGCCGGTCAGCTTCAGCCGTATCGCGGGCTGGCGGCAGGAGCATGCCGATGCGGCGGCGGCGGGCCGGGCGTTTCCACTCCGGTTCATGCTTGAGGCGCGCCATATGCCGGTCGACCCTGTGGCGCAGGTCGGCAAAGGCTTTACGCAGCACGGGCTCGACCTCGAACCCGTCTTCCTGCGCCGCGATCACCCCCGAGGGCAGTTGCAGGCGCAGGCTGACATGGATGCGCATCTTGCCCTTCGTCTGCGAGACGGTCGCCTCGAGCCGCACGAGATCATCTCTGAAACGCTTCAGATGCGGCGCGAGCTGACGGGCCTCCTCCTCGATCACTTCAGGGGCGCGGTGCCGGCCATGACTGTCTAGGTTTCGGAATGCCTTCAGGATTTTCATGGATTTCGTGCCTTTCGTGGAAGGCCGGGCGCGAGTTTACGTCGCGCCCGGCCTTTTGTGTCTGGCTCAGTCCGCCGCCTTTTCGTCCGCTGCGCCCTGCGGTGCCTCCGAGCCGGCCACGCCCGAATGCGCCGGCTTCTCGGCACTACCTTCAGCCGCTCCGGCCTGATCAGCCGGGCTGTCGTCGCCGGCGTCCTTCGCGAACTTCTCGAAGACGATCTTCTGCATCTCAGGCGACCAGGCGACGCGCACGCTGTCGCCATCGCCGATGCGGCCAGAAAGCATTTCGCGGGCAAGCTCGGTCTCGAGTTCCGACCGGATCAGCCGGCGCAATTCGCGCGCCCCGAATTCCGGCCGGAAGCCCACCGCACCGAAATGGTCCACGACGCTCACGTCGAAATCGAGGTTCACGCCCTGAGTCAGCGCCGTCCGCTTCACCCGGTTCAGTTGCAGTTCGACGATCTGGCGGATCTCGGTCTGGTTCAGCGAATGGAAGACGATGATCTCGTCGATCCGGTTGATGAACTCGGGCCGGAAATGCCCGCGCAGAACGTCCATCAACTCGGCCTTCTGCTTGGCCTCGTCGAACTCGCTGGTGCCGCGTTTCTTGAGGTTGCGCTGGATGATGTCCGAACCGAGGTTCGAGGTGGCGATGATGATGGTGTTGGTGAAGTCCACCACGCGGCCCTTGCCGTCGGTCAGCCGGCCATCGTCGAACACCTGCAACAGGATGTTGTAGACATCCGGGTGCGCCTTCTCGATCTCGTCGAGCAGCACGACCGCATAGGGCCGGCGGCGTACCTTTTCGGTCAGTTGCCCGCCTTCCTCGTAGCCGACATAGCCCGGAGGCGCGCCCACCAGCCGGGCGACCGCATGGCGCTCGCCGTATTCCGACATGTCGATGCGGATCATCGCGTCCTGATCGCCGAAGATCACTTCGGCGAGCGTCTTGGCCAGTTCCGTCTTGCCCACGCCCGTGGGCCCGAGGAAGAGGAATGTCGCCGTAGGTCCGCGTCCCTCGCGCAGGCCCGCACGCGCCAGCCGCACCGCATCGGCCACGGCCCGGATGGCCTCATCCTGGCCGATGACGCGCTCATGCAGCTTGTCTTCCAGCTTCAGAAGCTTGTCCTTCTCCTCGGTGGTCAGTTCGGTGACCGGAACGCCGGTGATCTTCGAGACGATCTGCGCCACATGATCGGCGCGCACCTCGGCCGTCGCCGAAGCCTGGTCGCGCTTCCAGATTTCGAGCAGCTCGTCCAGATCCTTCTGCTTGGCCTCGAGTTCCTTCTTGAGTTCGGCCGCGCGGTCGAACTGCTTGCGGGCGGCGGCATAGTCCTGCTCGCGCCGGATCTGGGCGACCTCGGCCTCGAGCTCCTGCACGTCGATGGGACGCGCGGTGGCGCTGATCTTCACGCGCGCCGCGGCCTGGTCAATCAGGTCGATCGCCTTGTCGGGCATGAAGCGGCCGGTGATATAGCGGTCCGAAAGCTCGGCCGCTGCGACGATGGCCTCGTCGGTGATCGTCACCTTGTGGTGCGCCTCCAGCGTATCGCGCAGCCCGCGCAGGATCATGATGGTCTGCGCCACTGTCGGTTCGGCCACATAGACCGGCTGGAAGCGGCGTTCGAGGGCGGCGTCCTTCTCGATGTGCTTCTGGTATTCGTTGAGCGTAGTGGCCCCGATCAGGTTCAGCTCGCCCCGCGCCAGCGCCGGCTTGAAGGTGTTGGCGATGTCGAGCCCGCCTTCACCTCCGCCCTGGCCCGCCCCGACGATGGTGTGGATCTCGTCGATGAAGAGGATGAGGTTGTCCTTTTCCTCGGTAATCTCCTTGAGGATCTTCTGCACCCGCTCCTCGAATTCGCCGCGATACTTCGATCCGGCGACCATCGAGTTGATGTTGAGTTCGACGAGGCGCTTGTCGCGCAGCGCCTCGGGCACCTCGCCTGCGACGATCCGCTGCGCCAGCCCCTCGACGATTGCGGTCTTGCCCACGCCCGGCTCGCCGATCAGCACCGGGTTGTTCTTCTTGCGCCGGGCCAGAACCTCGATCGTCGTCTCGATCTCGCGGGCGCGGCCGATGACCGGGTCGAGCTTGCCCTCGCGTGCGAGTTTGGTCAGATCGCGGCTGAACTGGTCGAGATCGGGCGTGCTCGAGGGCGCCTCGACACGGCCTTCCTCGGCGCCCTTGCCCACGACCTTGGTCACCTGCTGGCGCAGGGCCTGGGGCGTTAGCCCGTATTTGCGCAGGATCGCGGCGGCAAGGCCCTCGCCTTCCTCGGCCAAGCCGATCAGCAGGTGCTCGGGGCCGACATAGGAATGGCCGAGTTCGTTGGAGGCGATGAAGGCGCGGTTCAGCGCATCTTTCAGGCGCGGACTGACGCCGATCTCACCCGATGCCTTGGCATCGCCGCGTCTGGCATCCTTCTCGATCTGGCGGCGCAGATCCTCCACATCCACCTTGAACTGGCCGAGGACCGTCCTGACCACTTCCGAGCCGGTCAGGGCCAGCAGGAGGTGTTCGGTATCCACCTCGCTGCGGCCGAACTCGCCGGCCGTCTGCGCCGCCTCCTGCAAGAGCTTGTTGCCCTGTTCGCTCAGCCGGTCGGCGATGCTGCGGCCGGCGCCGCGCCGTGCGTTGCGGCTGGGGGTCTCGTCCCCGAAAGTGGCATCCACCACATCGTCATCGCCAGCGCTTGCCGGACCCGATGCAATGCTCCGCAGCGGGCTGTCGCCGAACAGGCCGCCGAAACCGCTGTCGCCGAAGAATTCGTCGAACAGCGAATGCCGCCCGAACAGCGATTCCAGCGGCGAGGCGCTGCGGCCCGAACGGCGCACCATCTCGCGGTAGTGCTGATCGCAAAGCTCCATGTTCTGAATCCGGCCATTGACCGAGGCGCGCACGCGCGCGGTCGCCGGCCGGCCGCAGATATCGCAGGTTCCGTTCGCCATCTTGTGACTCCTACCTTGCCTTATTTCGGGATTGCGACACTTTAGCGTGCCGCAACCGGTGTCCCTTGTTCTGGATCAAATGCCGTCTCACGGCCGGCGACGCGGGCGGCGATCCCGGTCAGATCGGCCTCGTCCAGCGTTTCCTTCTGCAGAAGCTCGCGTGCAGACTGTTCGAGAAGCGCCCGGTTCGCCCCAAGCAGCGCCACTGTCCGGCCGAAGACGCCGTCCAAGACCTCACGCACCTTCGCATCTATCCGCTCGGCGGTGGCCTCGCTGTAGCGGCGGTTGAGCCAGGACGCCTGATCGCCGGTGCCGAGGAAGCCGGGGCGGTCGCTGTCGTAACTCACATGCCCCAGATCGGGGTCCATGCCGTAGCGCGCCACCATCGCCCGGGCGATATCGGTCGCCTTGACCAGATCGTCGGCAGCCCCGGTCGAGAGGTGATCGTAGATGATCTTCTCGGCCGCGCGCCCGCCCAGAAGCACGGCGATCTTGGTCTCGAGTTCCTCGCGCGTCATCAGGAAGCGGTCCTCGGTCGGCCGCTGGATCGTGTAGCCCAGCGCGCCCACGCCGCGCGGGATGATCGAGACCTTGTGCACCGGGTCCGTCCCCGGCAGGGCCATCGCCACCAGCGCATGCCCCATCTCGTGATGGGCCACGATCTCGCGCTCGCGCGGGTTCAGCACGCGGTTCTTCTTCTCCAGTCCCGCGACGATGCGTTCGACGGCATTGTTGAAATCGTCCATCGTCACGGCCTCGGCCTTCCGCCGCGTGGCCAGCAGGGCGGCTTCGTTCACCAGATTGGCGAGGTCGGCCCCGGAGAAGCCCGGGGTCAGTGCCGAGACCTTTTCGGCGTCGACATCGGGGGCGAGCCGCACCTTCTTCATGTGCACGCCGAGGATCTGAATGCGCCCCTTCTTGTCGGGCCGGTCCACCAGAACCTGCCGGTCGAAGCGTCCCGCCCGAAGGAGCGCGGGATCGAGGATCTCGGGGCGGTTCGTCGCGGCCAGAAGCACGATGCCGACCGAAGGATCGAAGCCGTCGAGTTCGGTCAGAAGCTGGTTCAGCGTCTGCTCACGCTCGTCGTGTCCGCCGGCGATCTGGCCCGAGGACCGCGCGCGCCCCAGCGCGTCGAGTTCGTCGATGAAGATGATGCAGGGCGCGGCCTTGCGGGCCTGCTCGAAGAGGTCGCGCACCCGCGCCGCGCCCACGCCCACGAACATCTCGACGAACTCCGACCCCGAGATCGAGAAGAAGGTCACGCCGGCCTCGCCCGCCACGGCGCGTGCGAGCAGCGTCTTGCCCGTGCCCGGCGGGCCGACGAGCAGGATGCCCTTGGGAATGCGCGCGCCGAGGCGGCCGTATTCGGCCGGGTTCTTCAGGAAGGCCACGACCTCCTCGAGCTCGGCCTTGGCCTCGTCCACGCCCGCGACATCGGCGAAACTGACGCCGGTTTCCTTCTCCATGTAAACCTTGGCCTTGCTGCGGCCGACCTGCATGAAGCCGCCGAAACCCTGCCTGTCTGCGAACCTGCGGAACAGGAGCATCCAGACCCCGAAAAAGACCAGTGCCGGCGCCACCCAGGACAGGATCGTGCCGAACAGTGTGTTCTGCGGAACGCCGGTGATCTCGACGCCGGAGCGGCCGATCCGCTCGAGGATCGCGGGATCCACGACCGTGGTGACGAACTGGCTCTTGCCGTCCACGGGCTCGGTGAAGCTGCCGGTGATGGTGTCGGCCCCGACCGCGACGGACGCGATCTTGCCGTCGTTCAGGTAAGTCTCGAACTGGCTGTAGCTGATCGGCGCAATGGCCTGCCAACCGGCGATCAGGTTCTGGATGAAGATTGATCCACCCCCATTGAACGGGTCCACCTTGAAGTATGGTTTTGACCCTGAAGGAGGACCACAATGGCAAACAAGCGACACAAGCCCGAC
>NZ_LIPT01000030.1 GCF_001418225.1 Pannonibacter indicus
ATGCCGCCCGCGCTGGCGCCACGACCATCATTGCACTAACAATCAAATTGGACCCGTCCGTGGGGGCCGATCACGCATGATCGTGGAACGCATGTTCCCGACCCTGCCGGTACTCTCACATCTTGAAATCGCGCGAGGGGTGGATGTGGAAACTATTGGCAGCGTGTCCTGATCATGGCCGGGGTGGTCTTGTCCCAGTTCGGCGTCGAGGCGCTGCTGGCCACCTTCATGCTGTTCTGCCGGATTGGCGCCTGCCTGATGGTGGTGCCAGGCTTCGGCAGCGACCGCGTGCCGGTGAAGGTGCGGCTCTTTGTGGCGGTTTCGGCTTCGCTGGCGCTTGCGCCGATGCTGGCGCCCGTGATTCAGGCGGCGATGCCGGCCGCAGATCTCAAGACGGTGGGGCGCTTCATCGTCAGCGAACTGTTCACGGGGTTGCTGATCGGCATCATGGGGCGCTGCTTCATCGCCGGGCTGGAGATGATCGGCACATTCATTGCCATGTCCATCGGCCTGTCGAACATGCCGGGCATGGCCATCGAGGGCAACGAGTCCCTGCCGCCGCTGGCCAGCCTGATGACGCTGACAGCCACCGCGATGATCTTCATCACCAACCAGCACTGGGAACTCTTCCGGGCGCTGGCGCAAAGTTACAACGCCCTGCCGGCCGGTGCCCCCATCGACCCGGCGGCCGGGCTGGCACAGCTGACCGACCGGCTGTCCGAGGCATTCTGGCTTGCCCTGCGCATCGGCAGCCCTTTCGTGATCTACGCCGTCGTCATCAATTTTGCCCTCGGGCTTCTGAACAAGCTGACGCCGCAGATCCCGGTCTACTTCATTGCCACCCCGTTCCTCATTGCGGGCGGCATGTACTTTCTCTTTGTCATCCTGGGTGAGGCGATCATGCTTTTTCTGGATGGCTATGCCACCTGGCTCAGATTCGGTTGAGGCAACAATGTCGAAGAACAGCAAGGAAATCGGGCGCATTCTCAAGCTGCAGCGCCAGATCCATCAATTGTCAGCCTGGATGCTGGTCAATCTCGACCGTCAGGACGAGCAGCTTGCCGAAAAGCAGGACCGCGTGCTGCGCGCCCTGTCCGAGGGCGACCTCGCGATGCACGACCGTTTCATCCGCAATGCCTCGCAGCGCCTGAAGACCATCGCCGAGGAGCAGGCGCAGCTTACTGCTGCCCGGGAGAAGGTTGAAACGGAAATGGCCCGCCAGGGCCGGATGCTGAAGGTCACCGAGCGCCGCCTTGAAACCGTGGCCAAGCTTGAACGCCAGACGGACGAGCATCTGAGCCTTGCCGAGATTCTTGAGCGTCATGTGGGCGGGGCAACGCAAGCCTCCCACAAGCTGGATGATCTAGTCTCCAAGGCAATGAAGGCGTAACGAGGACCTTTGCCATGGCGATTTCTCCCGTTTCCGACATCGTCCTCGATGTCGCCCGCGCCGCGGATCCGCAGCAGATCCGGGCCGCGGCAGCCAAGCTTGAGAGCATTGGCTATGCCGCGTCTGGTGACAGCGGCCTGTTCGAGGATGCCATGGCGGCCGCCGGCCTTTCGGGCGGGCGCGGGCTGGATAATTCGCAGTGGCCCGTCGACGGCTTCACGCCTGCCATCGGCTCGACCGGTTCAGCGCGCGTGGCAATGCTGAACGACACGGCCCTGAACACGCGTGCGCTGTCGCCGGCCCAGAAGTTTGAGGCGCTGATGATGCAGCAGATGGTGGAGGGAATTCTGCCTGAAGACGCGGAAAGTGTATTTGGCTCCGGCACGGCCGGAGGCATCTGGAAATCCATGCTGGCTGAGCAGATCGGTAATCAGATGGCCGCACGTGGCGGTATCGGTATTGCAGAGCTTATCGCCAAGACCCTCGGCAAGCGGGAAACCGCCTGATGGAGCTGCAGCCTGACATGTCTGATGAGGAAAACGCAGAGATTATTTCGCCTGAACCGCTGCCGGTCTATGTGAATGACACATTGATCATGGCCATCATCAAGGCGCATACGGTGGTTGAGGCCGAAACGGAAGCCTTGCGCGAACAGGGCACGGCAGATCTTCGCGCCTTTGAGTTCCGCAAGGGCCAGGCTCTGCTGGAGCTCGCCCGCGCCAGCCGGACACTGCTTGCGCCTGGCATTGATGGTGCGCGTGACGTGGCCGTCGCGACCGAATTGAGACGTCTGCGTGCGGCGCTGGAAGCCAACATGCAGGTGCTTTCGCTGCATCTGGATGCGGTTCGCGAGATTGCCGGGATGATTTCCCAGGCGATGCTTGAAGCGGATTCTGACGGCACCTACTCCCTGGATCACGCGAGGATCCGCCCATGATGCGGCTCCTCTTTGCCGGCCTGTGGGTTTGCCTGACGACGCTTGGCGCCTCCTATGCCGCTGTCTACTGGATGACCCAGGACGGCAATGGGGCAGCCAGGGACGAGCGCCTCATGGTCGGTATTGACTACGAGCAATTGCGGGCCATCAACGTGCCCATCATCGAGAATGGCGCGCTGCAGGGATATGTGGTGGTGCAGCTTGTGTTCACGGCCGATGGCGATGCATTGCGCAAGAGCCCGGTGAAACCGCAGCCCTTCATCATCGATGAGGCCTTCCGTCTTCTCTACACCGATGAGAAGCTGAATTTCCGCAGGCTTGAGCGCTATGATATCGAAGGCCTCAAGAGCAGGGTCCGGGATGCGGTGAACACACGGCTTGGCAACAAGCTCGTGCAGGAGATCCTGGTGGAAGAATTCAATTACTTCACGAAGTCCGACGTCCTGTCGCATTGAGGGTGGCGCCGGAGCTGTCCAGGCATCCGTGAGGGCTGCAATGCTGCCGGACCGTGAGCCCGCGCCTTTCGCCCCCCGTACTTTTTCTTTCTGCTGATCCATCTGCCTTGCTGTACCATAGCTTGCGCTGGACGGGCGGCAATTGAAACTGCTGGCAATCCGCGTCCTGCGCATCTATCCTGCCGTACAACCCCCCGGATATCAGATGCAGACAGCCCTTCTTTTCCTTGGTGCCGCCCTGGCCGAAATCGCCGGATGCTTTGCCGTCTGGGCCTGGTGGCGGCTGGACAAATCCGCCTGGTGGCTGTTGCCGGGCGCGCTTGCGCTTGCGCTCTTTGCTTTCCTGCTGGCGCGGGTGGACAGTCCGGCCGCCGGCCGCACCTTTGCCGCTTATGGCGGGATCTATGTGGTGAGTTCGATCCTGTGGCTCTGGCTTGTGGAGGCGGCGAGGCCCGACCGGTGGGATATTGCCGGGGCGATTGTCATCCTGGCTGGCAGCGCACTGATCATGGCTGGTCCGCGGGGCGCCTGAGCAAGCACAGAGCGAGATGCTTCCGCACCGTGTCTGCCGTCCCTATTAAGGCAGCGGCTTCAGGCGTGCATCCGCCAGCGCCTCGATGAGACGCCGGGTGTTCTCTTCCGGATCTTCCGACGGGTCGGCAAATTCGATGTGGTGGATCTCGACGCTTGATCCGCGTGCGTTCAGTGTCAGGCTGAAATAGATCCAGACCCCGTTGTTACGGAATTCAAGGTCCAGCCGGACATCGGGCGTCGTGTCCCAATCGGCCTCGACATGGGCGCCGAGGCCGTAGCGCAGCGTCTCGTTCTTGAAGAAGAGTTCGGTCGAGGACTTCACAAGATCAGAGATATTGGCGTGCTTCTCCGTACGCACAAAGGCGATGAAGTCGGTGACGTCAATCAGGCGCAACTCTTCGGCAACGTCAGAAACGGCCTGTGCAAGAGCTTCTTCCCGCAAGCGCACCGAGCCCGGAATCCGCGGCATCTGGCTGAAGGATCCCATGCTCATGTTGAAGCCCTCAAAACTCTCGTGCATCACACGACCTTCACTGTCTTGCGCGAATACACGTAACAGATGATTTCCGCAACCATTCTATAGAATTGCGGCGGAATCATTCTTTCCAATTCGGTACTGGCATAAAGTGAACGGGCCAGCTCGCGGTTCTCTACGACGGGAATGTTGTTTTCCTCTGCGATTTGCCGAATCTTGAGCGCGATCAGGTCTTGCCCCTTGGCCACCACAATCGGAGCAGCCGTTTCATCACGCTCGTAGCGCAAGGCCACGGCGAAGTGAGTCGGATTGGCGATCACAAGTGTCGCCTTGGGCACGGCCGCCATCATGCGGTTGCGTGCGCGGTCACGGGCAAGCGAGCGCTGGCGGGCCTTCACCAGCGGATCGCCTTCGGCCTGCTTGAACTCGTCCTTCAACTCCTGCCTGCTCATGCGCAGGTTCTTCCGCCAGTGCATGCGGGCCCACAGAAGATCGAGAGCTACAAGGAGGATCGTTGCGATACAGATGCCCGAAAGCAGCTTCATCGACAGGTGGAGAACGGTTTCCGGCAGGGCGGACGGGTCGGTGAACATGGCATTCACCAGCGCATTGGCGTTCGAGCGGAGCAGCAGGAACGCGACCAGGCTGATGGCTGTGAATTTGAAAACCGACTTGCCGAATTCGACAAGCCCCTGCATGCCGAAGAGGCGGCTCCAGCCCTTTGCGAGCGAAAGGCGCGACAACTCCGGCTTGATGCGGGTGAACACCACCTTCGGCGTGTTCTGGAAGAACGATGCCGCAAGGCCAGCAACCATGAGCATCGCCACGATGGGCGCGAGGAACAGCCCCAGATCCAGGCTGAGGGCATGGGTGAGCTGGATTGCATCCGATCCATTTCCAATGCCGTATCCCCCCGCATTGTCGATGAAACCCGAGAGCCCGGCGCTGAGGCGCTGGACACCCGGTGAAATGACGAAGCTTCCAATCAGCAAAACAGCCAGAAAGGCGGAGAGGATCGAAGCCTCCTTGGAAACAGGTATGTTTCCCTTGTCGATCGCATCCCTGATTTTCTTCTCTGTCGGTTCCTCTGTTTTGGAGTCCTTGTCGTCCTGATCTAACATTTACGCGTCCACCGGTTAGCCAGTCTTCTGCCCCGCCATGCGGAAGGGGGCCATTGCCCCGGCTTCTGCCGGGGAGCGTGTGCCGGGCTTACCGGAAGACGGCGCTGTCTTCCTGCTTCGGATTGAGGTCGATCTCTCCGCGGCCAGCCATCTCCAGGGCAAGATCCGTGATGGACGAGCGCGCCTGAAGCACTTCACGCTGTCCGGCCGGTTCGCCGCCGGCCAGTTCGTGTTCGACGATCTTGCGCGTGCGCGATGTCATCGAAGACAGGATAACCTCGCGGAAGGCGCGGTCGGTTCCCTTCAGCGCCAGAACAATCCTGTCCGTCGGGATCTGGTCGAAGATGGCCATGCGCGTGCGGGCGTTCAGGTTGATGATGTCGTCGAAGGTGAAGAGCAGCCCCTTCAGCAGTTCCGCCGACTTCGGCCGTGCATCCGTCAGGCTCGACAGCGCATCTTCCATGTGGTCACGGTCCATCTTGTTGAGGATGTCCGCCATGCGCGCATAGGAATCGGCTTCCATCGTGCCCGAAAGATTGAGCATGAAATCTTCATGCAGTGTCTTTTCCACGTCGCGCATGATCTCCTGGACGATGGCCTTGATCGACAGCATTCTGCGCATGAGCTGGTTGCGCAGATCCGGCGGCAGCTGGCTCAGTACCTTTGCAGCGGCAGCCGGCCTGATCTTGGAAAGGATCAGGGCCGCAGTCTGGGGGTGTTCCTTCATCAGATAGTTGGCGAGCACGGTCTCCGAAACGGTGGCAATCCTGTCCCAGATCGAGCGGTTCGAATTGCCCAGCACGTCGGACATGATGTCGGAGAGCTGCTCCTCGGGAAGCACACCCTCCAGCATCTTTTCCACCTCGTTCGGCGTGCCATATAAAGTGGTGCCGTTGGAGAATTGCGAGATGAAGTCTTCGGCGAGCTGATCGAGTTCTTCCGCCGCCACCGTGCCGAGCTGCGCTGCGGCAACGGTGATCATCCGGATTTCTTCCTGATCGAAATGCTGCAGGAGACGGCGCGAACTGGGCTTGCCAAGCGCCAGCAGAAGCGCCGCGACTTTCTGCGTGCCCTTCAGGGTGCGCGTCGGCATGAGGGTTTCGGCAGATGTGCTCGCATTCATTTTGCAGTCTCTCCTGCAGCTTAAGTCATGTCAAGGCATCTGAGACGCTTGCGCGTCATGCCCTGAAATTGCTCATGCGCCGCACGGGCTGGTGTCAGGCGTCGAGCAGGCTGTTCTGGGCGCTGATGATTTCGGTCAGCGAAACGCCGAAGCGGGAGTTGTCGTCTTCGACGACGACCACTTCGCCACGGGCAACCACGCGGCCGTTGACCACGATATCAACCGGCTCCCCGACACGGTGGTTGAGCGGAATGACAGCTCCGCGGCCAAGCTTCAGCAGATTGGCGACCAGCATCGTGGCCGAGCCCAGCACGACCTGAATATTGACCGGAATACCCAGGATCGTGTCGAGGTTGCGCTCGTCGCCCATCAGGTCGGAGCTGGTCAGCTTTGCGCTCTTGGATCCGCCGGTTTCAACCTTGGCGAATTCAGCCGCTCCTGCGGCCTTGGCGGAAGGGGTCTCGTTCATATCATTGCTGCTCATGTCAGATCATCCTTGCGGTGGATGGATACGGATCGGAACGGGCCGGTGGCCAGGTCATCCAGACGGTGAACCTTCATTTCCGTTGGCGCGGCGGGGGCGTGTGGTTCGCTCGCCGGCGATGCGGCGTTGCGCAGAGCCGTCTCGACAACCGTGGATACCATGTCGCTGGCAGGAGGCGCCATATGGCCGGCCTTGGCGCGCATCGCGACTTCGGTCGACAGCTGCTTCAGCTCGGATTTGAGCACCGCCTGCTGGCGCTTGGCCTCCCGGGTGAGGGCGTCGATCTCGGCAATCAGCTCCCTTGCGTCATCCATCCTCGCGCCAAGTGCGTTGAGTACCTGCGCCCCGCGGACATTGAGCTCCTTCACCGACACCTCGATGCCATCAAGCGCAAGCGCTGTCTGGTCAAAGATCCGCTGGTAGTCTTCATGGTAGGATCCCAGCCGCCGCAGTTCCCGGTACATGGTGACCATCTTGAAGCTCGTGATCGCCAGAGCGATCAGCAGAACCGCATCAACGAGATAGGAGATCATCAACGATGTCCTTTTCCAGATGGATCAGGTCTTCGACCTGAAGAGTGTAGGAGCCATCCAGCTGGCCAAGACGGCAGTTGAAGATGGGCTGCTGGTTGCATTCCAGCTTCACCGGGCTGCGGGGGGTAGCCTGCAGCTCGATGATCTGGCCTATCTTGAGATTGGCGATTTCGCCCAGCGTCAGCTCCCGCTCCTCCAGCACCGCCTGCAGCTTCACTTCCGTGCGCTGGATCTCGGCCTGGAAATGCTGGGTCCACTGCTTGTCACGCCCTGCCATTTCGCCCGACAGAACCTGCGACAGGCGCTGGCGCAGCGGGTTGAGGGTGGAGTGCGGCATGACGACGAAGATCTCGCCGCCGCGGCCGATGGCCTGGAGCAACAGGCGTGCGACAACGGCCGGATTGTTGCGGCGGCCGATGATGGCAAAGTCCATGCGGCTTTCGACGCGCTCGATTTTCAGCGTCGTCTCGGCGATCGGGCTGAAGGATTCCTGCAGCGCATTGGCAGCCACTTCAAAGACCGTGCGGGCAATGCGCGTCTCGATGGAGGAGAAGGTGCGCTCCTCATCGATCGGCGGCTCGGTGCCATCGGCGCCGAACAGCACGTCGATCATCGTGAAGATGAAGTCCCGGTCGAACCCGATCAGCAGGCGCGTGTCCCATTCCGGGGAATAGAGCACGGCGACCAGGGCGTTGGATTCATAAACATCCAGAACATCGCCGATACGCTCGTTGCCGATATCGGAAACGGAAATGTAGGACGGGGAGGCCGACTTCTGGCGCATCGCATCGGCAAAGACGCGGGCCATGCGGTCGAAGAGCACCGGCAGCATCGGCAGCCGGTCGACGGAGATGCCTGCGGCATCCAGCAGCCGGTCGGTGATCTGGGCGCGTTCCGAATGGAACGAGTTGGCAGCGTGATCAAGCATGACTTACGCCGCTCCCTTCATTTCTGCGGCGCTTTCGCCCACGCCGCCAGAGTTCATGGTTTCGTTTTCGACTTCATCGATGGAGGGGCGGTCGGAGGCCGAGATGGTCTTGCGGCCATGCTCAAGCGCGATCTGCGGAGGCGCGCCATTCATGAAGGCCAGCAGAGACTGCTTGACGATCACATAAGGACGCAGCCGTGCCTCACGCACGCCCTTCACCTTGTGGGCGACAGGCGCCACCAGTGCATAGGAGAGGAAAATGCCGAGAAACGTGCCGACAAGTGCGGCACCGATCAGGGCGCCCAGGATCTGGGGTGACTGGTCGATGGCGCCCATGGCCTTGATCACGCCGAGCACCGCCGCGACGATACCGATTGCCGGAAAGGCTTCGGCCACGGCGGACAGGGCGTAATAGGGCTTCATCTGGTCGCGGTGAACCGTCTGCAGCTCTTCGTCCATCAGCGCCTCGATCTCATGGGCGCGGGCATTGCCGACAATGATCAGGCGGAAGTAGTCACACACGAAGGTGGTAAGGTTCCTGTTGCGGTAGACGGTCGGAAATGCGCGGAAAATTTCGGATTCCTGCGGGTTTTCGATGTGCGGTTCCACCTCGTTGCGGCCCTTGGAGCGCAGCTCGCGCATCAAGGCATAGAGAAGAGCCAGAATGTCGAGGTAGTCGCGCTTCTTCGGCACCGAGTTCAGCACCGCTTCCTGCACGGCGCGCATGGTGTCCTTGATCGTCTTCATCGGGTTGGCAACGAAGAATGTGCCGATCGCAACGCCAACGATGATCAGCACTTCGAAGGGCTGCCAGAGAACCAGCACCTTTCCCCCCATGGCGTAGAACCCGCCAAGGAGTGAAGCCATTGCGATGATGAGACCCAGCATGATTGTCACGAGCCAGCTCCTGCTTGGTGCGTGTGGGATGTCGATGCCCTCACGCTAGGAGACGAGGCTTGCCCGAGGCTGTTGAATTTTGCCGGGCTCGGGCGGGCCGGGATTAACCATGATGCAGCTGCAAGGCGAGGTTGCGGCGCGGTCAGTCAGCCCGGCGCAAGCCTTGGCGGCAAGACTGGCCGCAAGAGGTGCGCCCTGCGTGCCGATTCCTGTTGCCGATCTGTCCGGGCGCATCTGAAGGATGCGATCGGACACAAGTTCTCCGGAGGGGCTGCGCCGATGATCAGCACATTGTTCCAGTATCAGTTGGTGACGCGGGATCTGAGCCGCACACTCGACAACACTGCCAAAGAACCTCAGGTCAAGCGAGAGACGGAATATTATCTGAATTGATCGGCCCCCACGGACGGGTCCAATTTGATTGTTAGTGCAATGATGGTCGTGGCGCCAGCGCGGGCGGCATTGCTGGTTGGGGTTGCAGGGCC
>NZ_LIPT01000031.1:0-2500 GCF_001418225.1 Pannonibacter indicus
TGGTTGCGGGGGCAGGATTTGAACCTGCGGCCTTCAGGTTATGAGCCTGACGAGCTACCGGGCTGCTCCACCCCGCGTTGAGGTGTTTTGGCGGTTTTTTTTGCCGCGGTTTGTTGAAGAGTTTGATTTTATCTGCGTTTTGCAGGCCTGGCAGCGACCTACTCTCCCGTGTCTTGAGACAAAGTACCATTGGCGCTGGGGGGTTTCACGGCCGAGTTCGGGATGGGATCGGGTGTTGGCCCCCCGCTGGGGCCACCAGGCCGGCGAAACGCAGATGAGAGGAACTGGTCTTTTCAGCTGTTGCTGATCGATGTGTTTCTTAGTTTGAGATACGCGCGGGATGTTACGAACCTGTGGTTCGCAAGCGCGACGCGCGACGGCCGTTAGGCCGCCCTCGCGGAGGGCTACGCCCGTGAGCCGGCAAGGAGTTACGGACCTGAGGTCCGCAAGGCCAAGTGCTGCCGCGGCTTATGCCGCGCGTGGTTCGCAGGACAGCGGTCTTGCGCGCCCGCCGGTGAGAACATTTATATGGAATGGACATTGATTAATGAGAGTGATCAAGCCGGACGAGCTATTAGTAAGGCTCAGCTTCACACGTTGCCGTGCTTCCACATGCCTCCTATCGACGTGGTGGTCTACCACGGCTCTTCAGGGAGAACTTGTTTTGAGGTTAGTTTCCCGCTTAGATGCCTTCAGCGGTTATCTATTCCGAACATAGCTACCCTGCACTGCGGCTGGCGCCACAACAGGTCCACCAGAGGTTCGTCCATCCCGGTCCTCTCGTACTAGGGACAGATCCTCTCAATTCTCCTACACCCACGGCAGATAGGGACCGAACTGTCTCGCGACGTTCTGAACCCAACTCACGTACCGCTTTAAATGGCGAACAGCCATACCCTTGGGACCTGCTCCAGCCCCAGGATGCGATGAGTCGACATCGAGGTGCCAAACAACCCCGTCGATATGGACTCTTGGGGGTCATCAGCCTGTTATCCCCGGCGTACCTTTTATCCGTTGAGCGATGGCCCTTCCACGAGGGACCACCGGATCACTATGGCCGACTTTCGTCTCTGCTCGACTTGTCAGTCTCGCAGTCAGGCAGGCTTATGCCATTGCACTCGACGAGCGATTTCCGACCGCTCTGAGCCCACCTTCGCGCGCCTCCGTTACCATTTGGGAGGCGACCGCCCCAGTCAAACTACCCGCCACACACGGTCCCGGATGCTGTTACACCGCGGTTAGATATCCATGACGACAAGGGTGGTATTTCAAGGATGACTCCACGAGAGCTGGCGCCCTCGCTTCGACGTCTACCACCTATCCTACACATGTCGACACGAATACCAGTGTGAAGCTGTAGTAAAGGTGCACGGGGTCTTTCCGTCTGACCGCAGGAACCCCGCATCTTCACGGGGAATTCAATTTCACTGAGCCTATGCTGGAGACAGCGGGGAAGTCGTTACGCCATTCGTGCAGGTCGGAACTTACCCGACAAGGAATTTCGCTACCTTAGGACCGTTATAGTTACGGCCGCCGTTTACCGGGGCTTCAATTCGGAGCTTGCACACCTCCTCTTAACCTTCCGGCACCGGGCAGGCGTCAGACCCTATACGTCGCCTTACGGCTTCGCAGAGCCCTGTGTTTTTGATAAACAGTCGCCACCCCCTGGTCTGTGCCCCTCCTGACCGGTTGCCCGATCAGAAGGCTCCCTTCTCGCGAACTTACGGGAGCAATTTGCCGAGTTCCTTCAGCATAGTTCTCTCAAGCGCCTTGGTATGCTCTACCTGTCCACCTGTGTCGGTTTAGGGTACGGTCTGTAATGCGGGGGCTATTTCCTGGGACACCTTCACCGCATCCCCAATCCAGTAAGGGGATACGATACACGGCATCCGTCACCACCCGCAGGCTGCAGAATATTAACTGCATTCCCATCGGCTACGCCTTTCGGCCTCGCCTTAGGGGCCGGCTAACCCTGCTCCGATTAACGTTGAGCAGGAACCCTTGGACTTTCGGCGAGCGGGTCTCTCACCCGCTTTGTCGTTACTCATGTCAGCATTCGCACTTCCGATACCTCCAGCAGCCCTCACGGGTCTGCCTTCATCAGCCTACGGAACGCTCCGCTACCGCGCACTTACGTGCACCCGCAGTTTCGGCACATGGCTTGAGCCCCGTTACATTTTCGGCGCGGAACCCCTTGTTTAGACCAGTGAGCTGTTACGCTTTCTTTAAATGATGGCTGCTTCTAAGCCAACATCCTGGTTGTTTTGGGAGTTCTACATCCTTTCCCACTTAGCCATGATTTGGGGGCCTTAACTGGCGGTCAGGGTTGTTGCCCTCTCCACAATGGACGTTAGCACCCACTGTGTGTCTGCCAGATAGTACTTCCTGGTATTCGGAGTTTGGTTAGGATCAGTAAGACGGTAAGTCCCCATAGCCCATCCAGTGCTCTACCCCCAGGAGTATTCGTCTGACGCTCTACCTAAATAGATTTCGCGGAGAA
>NZ_LIPT01000032.1 GCF_001418225.1 Pannonibacter indicus
ATTCAGCCACAAAAGCCACCCTGCCGGGAAGTCTCGGGAACAGCGTTCCCGCCGCCAGCGACGTTGCCGCCGTCGATGAACAGGCTTATACGCAGACCCACCGGACCGGTCAATCGCTTTCGTGACGATTTTTTGCGAGGCGGATGAATTTTTGACGGCGGCATGTGGACAACCTCCCCGCACCCACCCCTCAACCCCGCAGAATTCTGCGGCTGCAAGGGGCATGACAGTTTTCAACAGGCTCTTTCAAAAAACTTTGCGGCCAGCCCGCGCCCGGCAGAACCTCCTGATCCTGCTGCATAAACCTTCTGTTAAGCCCTGCCCCGAGGCCCCCGCCGCCGGTTTCTGCTGACAGCTGCAGCTGAAAAATGCAGTCTGCCTTTCCACCGGCCGGACGACGGCCAGCATCACGGGAAACACCAATGACACGACTGACAGAAGCGGCGAGCGGGGTCTATGTGATCGCCGCTACGCCGTTCACCGAAACGGGTGACATCGACTTCAACAGCTGCGACCGCATGGTCGATCATTATCTCAATGCAGGCGCCACCGGACTGACGCTGCTGGGCATCATGGGCGAGGCGCCGAAGCTGACTTCGGACGAGTCCGCCGCCATCGTGCGCCATATATTGAAGCGGGTAGATGGAAAGGTGCCCATCGTGGTTGGCGCCTCGGCCCCCGGCTTTGCGCAGATGCAGGACCTGACCGCCCGCGTCATGGATATGGGCGCGGCCGGTGTCATGGTTGCCCCTCCCGGCTCCCTGCGCACCGACGACCAAATCGTCAACTATTATATGCAGGTGGCCGAGTTCCTCGGAGATACCCCCTTCGTGCTGCAGGACTTCCCGCTCGTGACGGGTGTGCAGATCTCCGTTCCGGCGCTCGCCCGCATCTTCAATATCCTGCCCACCGCCGTCTGCCTGAAGCATGAGGACTGGCCGGGGCTGGCCAAGATCACCGCCCTGCGCAAGGAGGGCACGCTGAACCGGCGCATCTCCATCCTGTGCGGTAATGGCGGTGTCTTCCTGCCGGAGGAGATGGAGCGGGGTGCGGATGGCGCCATGACCGGCTTTGCCTATCCCGAGATGATGACGGGCGTCGTTGAAAACCACCGCAAGGGCGATATGGAGCGGGCGCGGGATCTGTTCGATGCCTACCTGCCGCTGGCCCGGATGGAACAGCAGCCCGGCGCCGGTCTCGCCATCCGCAAATACATCATGTACCGGCGCGGCATTCTGGCAAGCCCTGCACTGCGCAAACCCGGCGCGCCGCTCGATCCCCTGTCCCGTGCGGAAGTGGACCGGCTGATGGCCCGCCTTGAGAAGCGTCTGAAGGAGTTGAACTGATGGATCTTGGACTGAAGGGCAAGCGCGCCCTCGTATTGGGTGCAAGCCGCGGCCTTGGCCGGGCGATTGCCGAGGAACTCGCCCGGGAAGGCGCGCATGTGATCGCCGCGGCCCGCACCAGCGAGGCCATCGAAGCCTGGGCCGGTGCAATTCCCGGCGCGCAGGTCACGCCGCTGAAACTGGACCTCACCGATCTCTCCGCCATTGACGCGGCGCTGGACAAGCTGCTGGCGGAAGGCGGGGTGGATATTCTCGTCAATAATATCGGCGGCCCTCCTCCCGGCCCGGCCCTGACCATGGACCGCAGCCTGTGGATCCAGCACTTCGAGGCAATGGCTGCCAACCTCTTTCATCTGTCGGGCCGGCTGGTGCCGCAGATGCAGAAGAAGGGCTGGGGCCGCGTTATCACCATTGCCTCCTCCGGCGTGGAACAGCCGATCGCCAATCTGGCTCTTTCCAATGGCATCCGCGCTGCCGTCACCGGCTGGTCGAAGACGCTGGCTGCCGAAGTTGCCCGGGACGGGGTGACCGTCAACGTGGTGCTGCCGGGCCGCATTCTGACGGCGCGGCTGGAGGAACTGGATGCGGCGGCTGCCAAGCGCACCGGCCAGCCCGTGGAAGAGGTGGCGCGCGCCTCGGCGGAAGCCATTCCGGTTGGCCGCTACGGCCGCCCGGACGAGTTTGCCGCCATGGTGGCTTTCCTCGCCTCGGAGCGGGCGTCCTATGTCACCGGCTCGCTGATCCGCGTGGATGGCGGGGCCACCCGCAGTCATTGATAACCCAAAGCGTGACCGGAGAAGCCGTTCCGGTCACGCTTCCCCCGCGACCTTGACGATCCACTCCCGGAAGGCGCGGATCTTGCGATTGTTCCTCCGGCCTTCCGGATAGACCAGCCAATAGCCCTCGCCATTGCTGACCACGAGATCAAAAGGCTGCACCAGCAGGCCCCGCTCCAGTTCTTCCCGGTAGAAATCGGGCGTGAGAATGGCCACCCCCTGCCCGGCCACCGCCGCCTGCGCCTCCAGCACCTGCGCCCCCATCTGCGAGCGCGAACGGGCATCGAGTGCCACCGCATCATACCCGGCAGCCTTGAACCAGACCTGCCACCAGGGATCGCTCGGGTCGATGATCTTCAGCTTCAGGAGATCTGCCGGTTCCCGGACACCGCCAATGGAGGCGGCAAGGCGCGGGCTGAGCATGGGGGTGAAAGGTGCGGGCTTGATCAGATGCGCCGCCAGTCCCGGCCAGTTGCCAAGCCCCGCACGGATGGTCACATCCACAGCTTCGCGGGCAAAATCCACCTGATGGTTAGACACGTCGAACCGGACGGCAAGTTCCGGGTGCTGAAGCTGAAAGGTGCCGATCCGCTGGGCCAGCCAGCGGGCGGCAAAGGTTGCACCGCAATTGATCACCAGCACGCCCTGCGCTTCCTGCCGAACGCTGGAAAACGCCCCCCGGATGAGATCGAAAGCCTCCGTCACCGGCCCGGCGAGACGGCGGCCCAGTTCCGTCAGCTCCACCTGACGGGCCTTCCTCAGGAACAGCGGCCCGCCGGAACGCTCCTCCAGCAGCTTGATCTGATAGCTGACGGCGGCCTGTGTCATCCCCAGCTCTTCGGCGGCCCGGGTGAAGTTGCAATGGCGGGCGGCGGCCTCAAAAACGCGGAGCGCCGCCAGAGGAGGCAAGTGATCGGCCCCCACGGACGGGTCCAATTTGATTGTTAGTGCAATGATGGTCGTGGCGCCAGCGCGGGCGGCATTGCTGGTTGGGGTTGCAGG
>NZ_LIPT01000033.1 GCF_001418225.1 Pannonibacter indicus
CTCGTCGGGCTTGTGTCGCTTGTTTGCCATTGTGGTCCTCCTTCAGGGTCAAAACCATACTTCAAGGTGGACCCGTTCAATGGGGGTGGATCACAGGCCTTGATGGCCGATGCGCGCTCCGCCCAGTTCGACATCATAGTGGCCGAAGCGCAGGACCGCTTGAGCCGCGACATGGAAGACATGGCGCGCCTCTACAAGCACCTGACCTATGCCGAACAGGCCATCCATACGGTCAGCGAAGGCCACATTACCCAGATGCATGTCGGTATCGGCGGCATGATGAGCGAAATGTACATCAGCGAGCTGCGCCGCAAGACCCATCGCGGGCTTGAAGGCCGCGCTCTCGCCGGAAAATGTGCGGGCGGCAAGGCCTATGGTTACAACAACGTCCGCAAGTACGATTCCGCTGGCAACCTTATCCCCGGCGACCGAGAAATCAACACAGACGAAGCTGCGATCGTCGAGCGGATTTTCCGCGACTATGTGAAGGGCAAATCGCCGAAGAAGATCGCCTTCGAACTGAACAGGGAAGGCGTCCCTTGCCCATCAGGCAAAGCATGGGGCGCAACGACGATCTATGGCAACCGTCAGCGCGGTACGGGCATCCTGAACAACGAACTCTATATCGGACGGCAAATCTGGAACAAGCAACGCTATGTGAAGAACCCCGAAACGGGCAAGCGCGTGGCGAAGCCGAACCCACAAGACAAGTGGGTCGTGGCTGAAGTGCCGGACCTGCGCATCATCGACCAAGCCCTATGGGATGCCGTGAAGGAGTATCAGGGCGAGCTGGATCGGAAATTGACCTATCAGGAAAAACAGCGTCCTCCGAAGCTGCTGTCCTTCCTGCTCAAATGCGGCTGCTGTGGTGGCGGCATGTCGATCGTCGCCAAGGAACGCTACGGCTGCTCGACGGCACGCAATAAAGGGACATGCGACAACCGGATCACGATCAGCCAGAACGTGCTGGAAGAGCGCGTCCTAAGCGCACTTCGGGACAAGCTGATGAATCCCGAACTGACCAAACTGTTCTGCGACGAGTATGTCGCGGAAATGAACCGTCTGCGCATGACCGCCAACGCGGATATCGTGAAGAATCAGAAGGAGCTTGAGAAGACGGAAAAGGCTATTCGCAAGCTGGTCGAAGCCATCAAAAATGGCATTGATCCGCTGCTTATCAAGGATGAGATAAACGATCTCTCCGCTAAGAAGGATGCCCTAACTGCCAGCCTGAATCAGAAAGAAGAGGTTCCGGCCTTCATCCATCCACGTATGGGTGAGCGCTACGCTACTGCTGTGCGCGAGCTTATCGCGTCCTTGAACGACCCCGATCACCGCGATGAATCGGCAAAGATTCTGCGTGGCCTGATCGACAAGATTATCCTCACACCGAACGGGGATAAGAGCGCCCTTGTCGCTGACCTGCACGGCGATCTAGCAGGTATCCTGCAAATCGCCCAAGGCGGCAAAGGGATTAAACTGAAACCACGGGAAGAGCTGAACAGGAAGCAGATTTCCGAAATCGAGCAGGTCGAAGCCCTGACGATTGCCTCTGAAACCGTTGATTTCCAAGGGCTGCACGCTGTGCAGGCCAAGATGGTTGCGGGGGCAGGATTTGAACCTGCGGCCTTCAGGTTATGAGCCTGACGAGCTACCGGGCTGCTCCACCCCGCGTTGAGGTGTTTTGGCGGT
>NZ_LIPT01000034.1 GCF_001418225.1 Pannonibacter indicus
CCCCCCCCTCCAAATGCGCGCTTGGCCCTTACCGCCGTCCTGTCAGCCATGCCCAGAAGCTCTGCGGTTGTTTCTTCTGTGGCTCTGCGCCTGGCGCAGGCAGGGCCATGGCCAGACGCTTAGCCTGGTCGCGCCATTCGTCACGTTCTGCCGTGGCATTGGCTAGAGCGGCCTCCAGGCTGTTCACCTTCTCCTGCAGGAGGAGGGTTTCAAGGGCTGAATCAGGGGTTTCAAAGTCTAACGTTTTAGGTGAAGCACCCCTGTTGCGCGTTACAGCCGGGAAAACCCGGAAGAGTTCGGCAGGATCGATCATGTAGCCGCCTGCATCGTTTTTTTCAGCAGATATTCTGCCGGTTTTTATAGCTCGCGTGATGGTCGGAACACTCTTCCCGGTCCGCTTTGCGGCTTCATTTGCGCTCAGTTTCATGGGGTTTCAGATCCTAACGTGTAATATAACATGTTGCGCCTCACGTTAGACGGCATGTTCACCGTTGGCGAGCGGGTAAGTCCGGCTCTAGGCCAGGGAGGGGCGGTTCGCCCTCAATGTTGCGAGGTCAGGAAAATCTGATGAGCAGCCCGAGCTATATCCGCTTCCTTGCGGGTTATGGTGTAGCCGCTCACCTGCTTCACAGGGCCGCCGGTTCGCTCGATCCAGTGCCGTTGCTCGTCCTCTCGCAGGCTGGACCACCAGACCAGAGCGGATTCCGGTTCCGGCTGGTCCTCAATGATGGGTGGGGCGTCAGTTGTCGTCTGCGGCTTCCGTCGCTGGACGCTGTGCTTGTCGTTCTCTGTCAGAGTTTCCGCCGCGTCGTGCGGGTCCTTCCAGCGCCAGTCGAACCGAACAGCATGGACCGACCGGCCCCGTTTCTCCGGCGTCATGGTGACGCTCACTGTCCCGTAATCGTTGATGGCTTCAAGGGCCGGATCAATCACGCGAGCCCTGAAATTGTTCCACCTGTCGTAAGCCCTGCTCCCCTCAACTCCCATGAGCGCCCGCAGCTCATCCAGCGTGAAGGTCCAGTAGGGACGACCGAGCCGTTTCTTGTCGCTCAGGATCGCGTAGAGCTGCCGCCCGTGGCCGGTGAGACGGTGCGCCGCGTGGGCCTCAATCTTCGTGAAATTGGCCGGAGACCGCAGCGCGTGGACGCCCGCGGGCGGGATCAGCAGGCGGGCCAGACTACCGCCTTCCGTGATGTGCCATTCAGCCAGGACAACAGCGCCCCAAGGGTCTCCCCGGTACTCTCCGGACAGTTTGACGCCCATGAGCCGGTCCAGGCATTCACGTAGCCAGACGTTATCCGAGCGCCCCCCCTCACCGCGCAGCCGAACAGTGGGGACTTCAAGCCAAACCGAGTTCGGAACTGATGCCGGTGTGTGCTGTTCATCCAGCGCGCTTGCTATCTCCCAGACGGTGGACACCATGGCCGGGGTAAGCGGCTGGTCGGAACGAAGCGTTACGGCGCTGGTGGGGACGGTAATCTTTCTCATAGACTACAATTATAACTACATTTGTAGTCCGTCAACTGTAGTCTATTACCCTCCCGGCCCTAGTCGTAACCCTCCGGCGTGTAGTCTCATACCCTCCGGCGTGTAGTCT
>NZ_LIPT01000035.1 GCF_001418225.1 Pannonibacter indicus
GGGGGGGCTGTCCGTCAAACCGCGCTCCGCACCACTTGCCCAGCTCTCGCCCTGCCCGGAGTGGCCGTCTTCCTGTGCCTGAGCCCGAAGACCGCCCGCGCTCCCCACAAAGCGCTGTAGGGCGGGCGCAGGGCGGGCCATCCGCGCCGGTCTGGCAAGCTCCAACGGAGCGCACAGGTTCGTCCAGGGCGCGAGCCCTAGACGGGCCGGAGAAGGAGGTTTCCAAAGGGGCACAGCCTCTTTCGGTCCAGCGGAAGGCGAGGGGGGTTTCAAAAGGGGGGATGCTGTGGCATCTTCCCTTTGCCTACGGAATGGCTCAGCCATTTCTAGTAGGTTAGAGGATGGCGGGAAATGGCAGAGATTTTAAGGCCCGAATCTGGCGGAAACCCAAGGGCTGCACAGGCACGGATAGCGATGCGAAACGCCACTGCGATTGGCGGGCAGCGCGCCCATGATCTGCGCATCGGACCCCAGCCGTCTTACGTCGATGCTGACCGCTCCAGCCTGAACCGTGTCTTGGTCGAGCCGCTGACCGGCACGAAGCTGCGGGCAATCTGCGAAGAGCGGCGCAGTCAGCGCACAATGCAGCTGGCGATGAAATCCAGTGCCTCGGTCGGTGTTGCAGGCATCATCACCTTCGGCATCGAGGCGCAGCGGATCTTCGACCGCCTGACGCCGGAGCAACAGGACGCGGCTTACCTCGAAACAGCCCAAGCGATTGCCGCCCGCCTCAACAGCACGTTGACCGGCCTTGTGGTTCATGCGGACGAAAGCGCGCCCCACGCACACTTTCAGCTTCCGGCCTATGACCTGACCGGGCACCCGATCAGCGAGACGGCCAAGCGCGCAACCCTGCGCGACATCCAGACCATCACCGCCGAGGTGATGGGCCGTCACGCGGCCGGCATCGAGCGGGGGCACTCAAAGCTAGACCGCCTCAAGGCCGGAGCCTCACCGGCAGAGGTGGTCAATCGCTCTGTAGCCCAGCTTCACAGCGACCTTCCCGCAGAGATCGCGGCCAAGGAAGCGGAACTGGCGGACATTCGGTCGAAGCTGCAAACCAATCTCACCCGGCTGTCCAAGGCCAAAAGCGAAGCCTTGGCAGAGGGCCAGAAAGCAGAGAAGGCCCGCAAGCGTGCCGAAACCTACGAGGCCCGGGCACAGAAGGCGCAAGCCGAACTGGACAGGATCGAAAACGACCTGGTGCGGCTGCGCGAGTTGCAGGCAGGGCTAGAGGCTGAAAACGAGAAGTTGGACAATGCGTTAGCCCAAAAAAAAA
>NZ_LIPT01000036.1 GCF_001418225.1 Pannonibacter indicus
CCCTGCAACCCCAACCAGCAATGCCGCCCGCGCTGGCGCCACGACCATCATTGCACTAACAATCAAATTGGACCCGTCCGTGGGGGCCGATCAGCCCCCTCCGCCATTTGCCCCCTCGAAAGTGTTCTCCCCATCCGCCTGCGGCCGGATTTTTCCGTTGTTTTCGTGGGTTATGCGGGTGGGGCTGAGCACTGCCCCTGCTGACTGGTGGCCCCGAAGTGGTCTCTCAGGGCCTATATTCTCCGGACCTGTTAACCGCCGCCGTTCTGGTAAAGCTGCCCCCCCCCTGATAAAACTCAGGAAAATCTCCGGCTTGGTCCGCATAGGTTCGGCAATCTAAGCGGGAAGAGAATGGAACGCGTATCGCCCCCCTCCGACTTGCGTGGTGTCATCGCAGCGCGGCTCTCGCGCTCGGCACATTGGCTTCGTCCTCACCGGCCAAAGCCGCAACCCGGGCGAGCGCTTCGGCGACGGTGCGGCCCTGATCGTGGATGCTCTGGATGATCTCCGCTGGCGACCGGTCATCAAACTTTGCAACGGTGCCTGGATTGACCGCCGCTAGGTCGAAGACAGCAGCGTCAATGGCAGCCGCCTGAGCCTCCAGTTCTCGCGCCGCCTTTTCCTTTTCGCTGATTTCTCCGGTGAGCGCAGCCACTTCGGCATGTGAAGTCTTCAGCTTCTTCAGGCGCTTGAACTCCCCCTTGAGGTCGATCACCTCGGCCTTGGTTTCGCCCGCCTGCGCCAGGATGGGCTGCATTTCCTTGCGGGCTTTCGCGCGGCGCGCAGAAAAGTCGATGGTCCAGGAGTAACGGCTGTCGGCCCCGGCCTTGCCACGGAGCGGCAGCAGCCGGGCGTAGGGCGGGAACGGCTTCCCGGCGTTCTCTTACTGTTCCAGCCAATCGGCAGTCAGATTGACGGGCAGCGCGCTGTCGGCAAGCAGCTTTCCATCCTTGCCGAAACCGAAATGCGCCAGCGCGAGCGGGGTCTTCCTGCCGACCGTCACATGGCTTAGCACTACTTTGGCAGAAGAGTGATTTTTGGGATTCCCAAGGCGTAAAATCGCTG